>NZ_CP128360.1:0-2400000 GCF_030345095.1 Solwaraspora sp. WMMA2056 | reverse complement strand
ATCACGTCGACGTGACCGGCGGACAGCAGCACCGGCAGGCCGGTGCCGTGGGCCTGCGCCGGAGCCGCCGAGATGGCCAGTGCGGCGATCATCGCGGCTCCGGTGACGAGCGCTCCGGTGGCCCGGCGGCGGGTTGCGGTCAACACAGGACAGACTCCCTCCCGGTGATCCCTGGTGGACCACCGGGAGCTAACGATAATCGTTTTCACCTAGCGGCGATAGGGGTGCCGCCTGTCGGGCTCGACACATGTCCATGTTCGTCCAGCTCGCCGAGATCCCACTCGGGGAACGGATCCGCCAGCGCGCTCCAGGCGGCCAGCCCGGCCGCCAACCCCGCGCCCGCCGCCGCGAGCTCCGCGCCGGTCAGCAGCGCGCCGTCCAACGCCGACCGCAGTCCGTCGCCGTCCAGCCCGATGCCGATGAACACCAGCTCCTGGTGCCGGTCGCCGAAGACCGGATCCCACCGGCGCTCCAGGTCGGCCCGCTCGTGCGGGTCGTCCGGCCACTCGCCGGACGCGGCCACCGGCACCCCTGCCGGGTCGCACCGCGCCGACGGGCCGGCCTGCGACCACAGGGCCTGCACGTCCGGCCGGGTGGCCAGCCAGAGAAAACCCTTCGACCGTACGACGCCGAAGCCGTCCAGCTCGGCGAAAAGATCCCAGAGCCGCTGCGGATGAAACGGGGCGACCGCCCGGTAGACGATGCTGCTGATGCCGTACTCGATGGTTTCCGGCACGTGCTCGCCGTTGAGCTCGGCGACCCAGCCCGGCGCGGTCTCGGCGGCATCCAGGTCGAACCGTCCGGTGTCGAGCACCTCGGCCATCGGGACCTGCGCCCGCACGGTCCGCAGCTGGCGGGCCTTCGGGTTCAGCCGGGTGACCAGCGCCTCGACCGTCGCGAGCTCGTCCGACCCGACCAGGTCGGTCTTGTTGATCAGGATCACGTCGGCGAACTCGATCTGGTCGACCAGCAGATCGGCGATGGTGCGATCGTCGTCGTCGTACGCGGCCAGCCCCCGCTGCTCCAGCGACTCCCCCGCCCGCAGTTGAGCGATCAGGTGCGGCGCGTCGACCACGGTGACCATGGTGTCCAGCCGGGCGATGTCGTCCAGCACTCCGCCGTCGTCGGTGCCGAAGGCGAAGGTGGCCGCCACCGGCAGCGGCTCGGAGATGCCGCTGGACTCGATCACCAGATAGTCGAAGTGGCCCTGCCGGGCCAGCCGGGCGATTTCCACCAGCAGGTCGTCGCGCAGGGTGCAGCAGATGCAGCCGTTGGTCATCTCGACCAGGCGTTCCTCGGTCCGCGACAGGCTGCCGCCGTCGCGCACCAGCGCGGCGTCGATGTTGATCTCGCTCATGTCGTTGACGATGACCGCGACCCGCCGCCCTTCCCGGTTGGCCAGGATGTGGTTGAGCAGCGTGGTCTTGCCGGCGCCGAGGAATCCGGACAGCACGGTCACCGGCAGCCGACGGTCACGACGGTCGCGGGCGTTCGGCCCCGGGGTGCGGCGCTTCGGTACGGCCATGGACGGCTCCCCTCATCTCGGATCAGATGATAACGGAAGCCGTTTCCATTAAAGCCTGACGGCCCGGACCTGGGCCGCGTCGCGACCCGGCGGTACGCCGTACGCCCGCCGGTACTCCCGGTTGAACTGCGTCGCGCTGACGTACCCGACGGCCCTGGCCGCCCCGGCGGCGGTGTCCGCGCCGGTCACCAGCAGCCGCCGGGCCTGCTGCAACCGCAAGGACTTCTGGAACCGCATCGGGCTCATCCCGGTCACCGCCTTGAAGTGCCGGTGCAGGGTCGCCACGCTCATCCGGGCCGCCGCAGCGATCTCCTGGACCGTCAACGGCTCGGCGTACCGCGCCCGGATCAGCCCGGCCGCCGCGCGGATCTGCGACAGCCGGGAATCGGCGACGGTGAGCTGACGCAGCGCCGGCCCGACCGGGCTGCCCAGCAGCCGGTACAGAATCTCGCCCTCCATCCGGGCGGCGAGCGGCCGGATGTCGACCGGATCGTCGAGCAGCCGCGCCCACCGGGTGACCGCCTCGACGATCGCCGGGGACATC
This sequence comes from Solwaraspora sp. WMMA2056, assembly GCF_030345095.1. Lineage (NCBI taxonomy): Bacteria > Bacillati > Actinomycetota > Actinomycetes > Micromonosporales > Micromonosporaceae > Solwaraspora > Solwaraspora sp. WMMA2056. The sequence continues at coordinate 2,397,931 of NZ_CP128360.1, read as the reverse complement.
GCCGCGCTGGTCAACGCGACCGGGTCCGGCGACCCGGCCGTCGGCGGCGCAGGCTCGTCCAGCTCCAGCAGCAGATCCGCGAGCAGCCCGACGTCCAGCCGTAGCACCACCGACCGGTACGGCACCTGCTCGAACACGGCGGTCACCGGCAGCTCCACCGAGCTGAGGAACATCGCCCCCCGGCCGACCAGCCAGCTGCGCCCACCGGCGGTGCTGCGCTTGGAGCCCAGTGCCACGAAGCAGACCATCGGCTCGTACAGCAGGTCGGTCGGCCCGGCCGGCGCGTCGTCGAAACGGACCAGCCGCAGCCGGGGCACGACGGTCTCGACCGCCTGCGCCGGGCAGTGCCGGGCCACGACCCGCGCCAGCTCGTCGAGCATCGGTCACTCCGCCGTCGGTGAGAGGATCAGGCAACAGTACGCGCGACACACCCCATGCCGGCACGCCCGGTGCGGGCATAGCGTCGCAGGCATGACACAGACAGCGGACAGCCGGCGGCTGCCCCGGCGCGGACTCGGATCGCAGGGGCTCGAAGTCGGCGCGATCGGCCTCGGCACCATGGGCATGACGATGGCGTACGGTCCGGGCGACCCGGCCGACGGCGTCGCCACCATCAGGCGCGCGTACGAACTCGGCGTCACCATGTTCGACACCGCCGAGGTGTACGGCATGGGCAGCGGCAGCAACGAACAACTACTCGGCAAGGCGGTCCGGACATTCCGCGACGACGTCGTGATCGCCACCAAGTTCGGCTACGACCTGACCGACCCGAGCCGGTTCGGCATGGCCTTCGACAGTCGCCCGGAACACATCCGCGAGGTCACCGACGCCAGCCTGCGCCACCTCGACACCGATCACATCGACCTGCTCTACCAGCACCGGGTCGACCCGGACGTGCCGATCGAGGACGTCGCCGGCACCGTCGGTGACCTGATCGCCGAAGGCAAGGTGCGCTACTTCGGGCTCAGCGAGGCCGGCCCCGCGATCATCCGCCGGGCACACGCCGTCCACCCGGTGTCGGTGCTGCAGACCGAATACTCGGTGTTCGAACGGGCAGTGGAGTCGCAGGTCCTGCCGACGGTCCGGGAACTGGGCATCGGGTTCGTGGCGTACTCGCCGCTCGGTCGCGGGTTCCTGACCGGCGCGGCCCGGCCCGCCGCCGAGTACCCGGACGGTGACATGCGGACCTGGGACGAACGCTGGCAGCCCGGCAACTACGAGCAGAACCTGGCGGCGGTACGCGAACTGACCGCGATCGCCGCCGACAAGGGCATCGCCGTCACCCAGCTCGCCCTGGCCTGGCTGCTCGCCCAGGGCGAGGACATCGTGCCGATCCCGGGCACCCGCAGCCCGCAGCGGCTCGCCGAGAACGTCGCGGCGGCGTCCGTCGCGCTCAGCCCGGCCGAGGCCGACCGGATCCGTGCCGTCCTGCCGCACGGCGCGGCCGGATCCCGCTACCCGGCGGCCCGGATGCCGGTCTGGTGAACTGCCCGCTGCCCGGTCTGCTCGTGGTCACGCCACGAGCAGACCGAGCAGCCACAGTCCGGCGATGGCCAGCGCGGCACCCAGCTCGATCAGCATCGCCAGGCCCACCGCCAGCACCGCCCGTTTCGTCGCCGGCCAGGCGGCGGCGAAGTCACCGAGCCGCAGCCGCTCGGCCAGCCACACCCCCAGCACGAAACCGACGATCAGCCCGATGAACGGGATCACGAAGAACCCGACCAGGCCCAACGCGCCACCGATCAGCAGCGACCGGTTCGGCACGCCCGCCCGCTTGAGATCCCGCCCCGGCCACAGGTACTTCACCGCCGTACCGCCGACGGCGACCAGCGTCGCCGCGGCGACGATCAGCCACCGGCCGCCGCCCGCGTCGCTGAAGATGGCCCAGCCGAGCACGCCGGCCCAGCACAGCAGCAGACCGGGCAGGATCGGCACGACCACGCCGATCAGCCCGACCAGGATGGCCAGCCCGCTGAGCAGCGTGACAAGCGTCTGTGTGTCGTTGAGATCCACACCGACAGGGTGACCGACGATCGCCACCCGCGCGAAATCCGACGGCGCCGGAGGCTGCGATCGGCGTACTGATCGGGAAGAATGTCCCCTAGCCTGGGGAGGATCCGCCGTGACTGCTGCACCACCGACCGGCCGCCGTTCGATCGATGTCCATCCGGCCTGGTTGCCGGCGGAGGTGTTCCGGGCGATCGGGACGCGGCGCGTCCTGGTCTCCGGCGACGGCCCGCTCGTCGACACCGTCCACGCCGAGGTCCGGACGGCCTGCGCCCGCTTCGGCGGGTCGGTGACCCGGCTGTCCATCGACGGCGACGCCGACCTGCTGCTCGCGCTGACCGGCAGCGCCCGTGCCGACCTCGACGGCGACCTCGGCGACGAGGGCTACACCCTCGGCCGGGCCGACGGCCGCACCACGGTCACCGCCGACTCCCCCGCCGGCCTGCTGTACGGGCTGTTCCACGTGGCCCGGCTCGGCGAGTCGGCGTTCGCCGACGACATCCCGACGCAGGCACACCGGCCGGCGATCCGGCGACGGATGCTCGACCACTGGGACAACGTCGACGTGCACCCGGTGATGGGGCAGGTCGAGCGCGGCTACGCCGGCGGGTCGATCTTCTGGCGCGACGGCGCGATCACCGACGACCTCGACCGGATCCGGGCGTACGCCCGGTTGCTCGCCGCCAGCGGCGTCAACGCGCTCACCATCAACAACGTCAACGTGGGGCGCACCGAGGCGCGGCTGCTCACCGACCGGCTCGACGACGTCGCCACGTTCGCCGACGTCTTCCGCCCGTACGGCATCCGGACGCATCTGTCGGTGACGTTCGCCGCGCCGATGGTGCTCGGCGGTCTGGCCACCGCCGACCCGCTCGACGCGGCGGTCCGCGACTGGTGGGCGGCCACCACCGCACAGGTCTACCGGGCGGTGCCCGACTTCGGCGGGTACGTGGTGAAAGCCGACTCGGAGGGCCAGCCCGGCCCGTTCGCGTACGGGCGCAGCCACGCCGACGGCGCCAACCTGCTCGCCGACGCCCTCGCCCCGCACGGCGGGGTGGTCCACTGGCGGGCGTTCGTCTACAACCACCGGCGGGACTGGCGGGACCGCTCCACCGACCGGGCGCGGGCCGCGTACGACCACTTCGCCCCGCTCGACGGCCAGTTCCGCGACAACGCGATCGTGCAGGTCAAGTACGGTCCGGTCGACTTCCAGCCCCGGGAGCCGGTGTCCCCGGTGATCGCCGCGATGCCGGCGACCCGGCTGGCCGTCGAGTTGCAGGTGACCCAGGAGTACACCGGTCAGCAGCGGCACGTCTGCTACCTGGCTCCGCTGTGGAGCGAGGTGCTCGGCTTCCGGTTCGACGGCGACAGCCTGGAAACCGACGGCGACGCCGACGGCGACCGGGGTGCGTCGGTCGCCGCGATCACCGCCCGCGGCGGCACCCTGGCGGCCGTGTCGAACGTCGGCGACGACCCGTTCTGGTGCGGTCATCCGCTGGCCCAGGCCAACCTGTACGCGTTCGGCCGGCTCGGCTGGGACCCGACCGCCGATCCGGCGGCGCTGCTCGACGAGTGGATCGACCTGACCTTCCCGACCGGCTCCGTCGACGATCCTGTGCTGCTGCGGCAGACGTTGCACGCGATCATGGACGACTCGTGGCGTACCTACGAGCGGTACACCGCGCCGCTCGGCGTCGGCTGGATGGTCAACCCCGCCGGCCACTACGGCCCGTCCGTCGACGGGTACGAGTACTCCCAGTGGGGCACGTACCACTTCGCCGACCGCGACGGCGTCGGCGTGGACCGGACCAGGGCCACCGGCACCGGCTACGCCGGGCAGTACCCGAAGCCCTGGTCGGACGTGTACGAGTCGCTCGCCGACTGCCCCGACGAGCTGCTGCTCTTCTTCCACCACGTGCCGTACGGCCACGTGCTGCACAGCGGGTCGACGGTGATCCAGCACATCTACGACACCCACTTCGCCGGGGCCGACGAGGCGATCGCCATGCGGGACCGGTGGCGCGACGTCGCCGACGCCGGCCTCGACCCCGCCCTGTACGCCCGGGTCGCCGAGCGCCTCGACGAACAGGTCCGCTCCGCGCGGGAATGGCGCGACCAGATCAACACGTACTTCTTCCGCAAGTCCGGCGTCCTGGACGCCCACGGCCGCCGCATCCACTGACCCGGACCCACCTTTCCGACCCGACCCGAGTCGCGCAACAGACAGTCACAGCAGCCGTACGGGCGACCTCTGCAGTGGACATCGGTGCCTAGCATCGATACCACTCGGAAGTGAGGAGACGGCGATTCCAGCGATGACGGCACGACCCCGGTTCGCGGGCGTACACCGTCTGTTGTCGCTGATCCGCCAGCTCGCCGCCCGACCGCCGTTCACCCACCGCGCACCGGACCTGCAGGTACGCGGCGACGAACCGCTGCCGCTGGTGTGTCTGGTCGGCCGCGAGGCCCCGGACCGGTTCCTCACCGCCCTGGAATCGACCCTGGGTGACGCCTCGCCCCGGATCCCGCACGCCCTGGTCGACGCCGACACCGCAGGCACCCGCAGCGCCGCGCGGTGGGGGCTTTCCGGCGAGGATCCGGCCGCTGCCGCCGCCGCCCGGGAACCGCCGCTGCTGCCGCTGCTCGACGAACTCAGCTTCCGGCTGGCCGCAGACTCGTTCGGTGCCGGCCGACTGACCCGGTTCGACCACTACCGGCTGGCCGACTGGCTGTCCGGACACCGGTTGCCGCCGGCCCGGGGCCGTGACGACCGGTCCGCGGTGCTGGCGTTGCTGCGTACGTGGAGCGGCCGCGCCCCCCAGCCGGTCGGCGCCGCCGGCACCGACCCGTCGGTGTCGGTGGCGGAGGTGGCATCCGGGGTGTGGACCCGCCTGGGGCTGTGGCTGCTGATGTGGGTCGGTCAGGGTGCGTTCCGGCGCTGGCTGAGTCAGCGGCCGGCCGGGCTGGGCCGCGAGGCGCGGTGGTTCATGCGCCGCCAGCCGTACATGGTGCCCCGGCACTCCACCGATTTCCTCGGCTTCGCCGAACGGCTGACCCTGGACCGACGCAGCTTCGAAAACGCCGAACAGGTCAAGAAGCTGCTGGTGCACGCGTTCCTGGAGGATCTACGCGCCGCGTACCGGCGGCGTCGGTGGCGGTGGTTCCCCCGCCGGTCCGGCTGGCGGCGCACCGCCTACGTGACCGTCCTGGTCAGCAACGCCACGGACGACAACGGCGGCTGGGAACTGCTGCGCCTGATCAACGCGGTGCGCAACGAGACCGGCGAGCTCGATCCGCTGCTGGTCGTGGCAGCCTGCGACCGTCCACCGGACCGGTCGGGAGGCACCGACGGCCGACCGATGCCGGCGCACGACGCCGACCGTGCGCTGCAGCTGTGGCGGCGCGGGCTGCCCCATCGACGTCAGCTACTGGCGACCGACGCGCGTTACCTGGTGCTCGACCTGCCTGAGCCGGTCCCACCGGGCCGTGTCGGTGCACTCGCCGCCGACGACGCGGCCGCCTGGGATCCGTCCGAGACCACCTGGCGGCTACCGCCGCCGCCCCGGCTGGCCCGGCGGGGGGCCGTGGAAGGGCTGCTCGCCGTCGCCCTGGTCGCGGTGCTGGCCGCCCCGCTGCTCACCGTCCGGCAGTACTGGCAGGAACACTGCTCGGTGCTACGGTCCCAGGTGGACGCTGCGGTGAGTGTCGAGCTGCTGCGCTTCGGGCCCGACGACATGCAGTGCGTCGGACACAGCGACAGCGCGGCGCAGGTCTTCGGCACCAACGCCCGGCTGCGGGCGGCGCAGCTCCGGGTGTTCGCCGGGAACGAGACCGCGGCGCGCAAGCTGGCCGCGATCCCGCACCGGCCGATGATCAGCCTGGTGTACTTCGCCGGCCTCACCCACGCCGGCAGCGACCTCGACACCGATCACGCGGTCGCCGAGGAACTCGAAGGCATCGCACTGGCCCAGCAGCAACAGCACGCCGCGTCGTCGCTGTCCGAACCGCTGGTACGGGTGGTGATCGCCAACGCCGGCCGGGGCATGCGGCAGGCCCACCACGTCGCGCAGCAGCACCTCATCCCGCTGATCGACGCCGACGACAGCATCAAGGGCGTGATCGGGATGGACCGCACCGTCCCGGAGACCGAGGAGGCGATCCGGATCCTCGGCGAAGCCGGCATCCCGGTCTTCGGCACCACCCTCACCGGCACCGGGCTGGCCGAACTGTCCCAGTTGTACTTCCAGCTGGTGCCGGACAACACCCGGCAGGCGGAGCTGGTGGCCCGCTACGCCGCACACATTGGACGAGACAAGGTGACGGTGTACCACCCGCCGATCGACCCGGACCACCCCGACGAGTACGTGAAGACACTGCGCGACGCCATCGCCGACCGGATGGGCGAAGCCGTCGAGCTGGTCGACTGGCGCGACGACGTCAACGAACTGCCGCCGCCGTGCCGCCGGCCGGACTGGGCGCAGGCGTACCAACGGGAGTTGTTCTTCTACGCCGGGCGGGAGAACCACTACCGGGACTTTCTGCGGACGATGAACGACGGCTGCGTCGATTCGGACCGTACGCCGCACATCGTCGCCGACGACGCGGTCACCCGGGCGGTCGCCCAGGCCAGCTTCCGGACCGACGACACGTTCGCCGGCTCCCGTGTGCGCTACGTCGGCCTGGGCAGCCTGGTGGTGCTCGGCGGCCGGGACTGCGTGACGTACGGCAGGCCCGCCCCCGCGCTGTCCGACATGCAGCCGATGCAGTCGTTCTGCTCCGGCTACCAGCGGCTGCGGGCGCGGCTCGCCGCCGACCTGCCGACGGAGGAGCTGCCCGCCACCTCGTACCCCGGTGAACGGGTCGGCGTCGCCTACGACACCGTACGGATGCTGGTGGACCTGGTCCGGCTCGGCGGCCGGCACCGGTGGCACCGCGCCGCGCTGGTCCAGCTGCTCCGGGAGCCGGGGTACGAGTTCCTCGGCGCGAGCGGGGTGATCAGCTTCAGTGCCTCCCGGATCGGCGACTCGCGCAACATCGCGATCCTGGAGCTGGCGATCCCGCCGTCGGGCGATCCACAGTCGCGCGAGCCCGAGCCTAGCTGTGTGTTCCTGATCGGCGACCTGTACCGGGTCGGCGAGCCCGGCAGCGACACCGGCAACGGCTGCCCCGTAGCACCGGACGACTGAACCGCCCTCGGTCCCCCACATCCGGGGGTGCCCGTGGGTTGCGCTACCCGTCGAGCAGTGCGCCGGAGTCGATGCGGAACGGGAACGGCCGCTCGGCGGCCAACACCTCGCTTTTCGTCGCGGTCGCATGCTCGACGTAGTGCTCACCGTCGAGTCGGAACAGCCGCAGGGTGACAGCGGAGAAGGCAGGTAGCTCCGGCTCCACGAGCAGGTACCACCCGATCCGCGCGGCGGCGTAGAACTGCATCTTGAGCAGCCGGTCGGTGGCGGCGTTGCTCGGCGAGGTGATCTCGCAGATCAGCACCACCTCGGCCGCATCGGTCACCGACCCGTCCCGGCTGGTGTCGGCCACGACGAGGTCCGGGATGACGATCCGGTCGGGGCGCAACCGAACGTTGATCGCCTCGTAGGCGGTCAGGCCGACCGCCCGGGCTGCCGGGTACAGCGCCGACATCAGCAGGAACGACAGCTGCTGATGCGGCTTGCTCGGGGCCGGACTCACCCACAGACCTCCGTCGATCAGCTCGATACGGTTGGGAGTCTCACCGAGGGCGAGGTACTCCTCCTCGCTCCACGGCCCCACGTGATCAAGGACGGCCACGCTCACCGGCAGACTCACCTCCAGACTGATGCCTCCACCAGTCTGCCATCTGCCCCTCGGGGGCGGCGGTGGTGGCGGTGATCCCGCCCCAACGGTCCCGGCAGACGTACGCCAGGTCGGCGTGGATCCACCTGCCGTCGTTGTCGCGCAGCACCGGCCGGCCGCAGTGCCGGCACGGCGCGACCCTCGGGTACGGCGGTGTGGCGGGTGTGCCGGTCACGGGGCGTCGCCAGTGCTGTCTGCGTCGCCGTCACCGTCGCCCCAGCCCAGTCCGCCGAGCCCGGCCGCCCGGTGGAACCCCGGGTGGTGGCGGACCTCTGCGCACACCTCACCGTCCGGACCACGTACCCCGCAGAACAGCGGCTCGTTGAAGTTCCACGCCTCCGCCCGCGACAGCAGCGGCGCGTGCTCCCCCAGCTCCGGGCACAGGATGGTGAGCCCTTCGGCGTACGCGACGGCCTGCTCGCGGGCGGTGTCGACGTCGACGGCGGCAAACGTCAGGTGCAGCGTGTACCGGCCACGCCGGTCGTACCGCAGCCAGTCCGGCAGGTTGCCGATCCCACCCGGACCGTCCCCGCTGCCGTTGACCCGCGCTGCCGGGCGGCGACGCTCACGCTCGTTGAGGTAGCGGTTGACCAGCGCTTCGGCGTGCCCGGCCGGGCCGGCCCCGGGGCCGAGGGCGTGCGCGACGGCGGCCCGCGCCGGTTCGGACAGGTCAGCCCGATCGAGTACGGCGAACAGGTCCCGGTTGCGCTGCGTCGGATCGAGGGTCGGGTCGGTCCAGCGTGCTGAACGGTTGTCGGTCACGGACACACCTCCCGGTCGTAGCGGCTAACGCCGACATCGATACGATGCCACCGCACTGACCAAACTGCAATGTGCAGTTTTGGAGTTGAAGATCCAACTGTGCTTGCCGAGAACGGCAGCCCTCAGGTTGGATGACTCAGGACCAGCAGGGAGGCCGCAATGACGAAACGGTTCAGCCCGACCGTGCGGCGACGCAGACTCGCCAGCGAGATGCGCCGCTACCGCGAAGCCGCCGGCCTCACCCTCGAACAGGCAGCACGACACCTCGACAGCTCACACTCCCGACTGTCACGCATCGAAACCTCTCAGGTCGGCATCCGACCACCCGACCTACGCGTCCTGCTCGAACTCTACGAAGTGCCACCAGACGCCCGCGAAGTCATGATCACGCTCTGCCGCGAGTCCCGACAACGCGGCTGGTGGCACGGGTACGGCAACGCCGTGCCCGAGTGGTTCCAGTTCTACGTCGGACTCGAGTCCGAAGCCGCCGGCCTCGCCATCTACGAGTCCCAGTTCATCCACGGGCTACTCCAGACAGAGCAGTACGCCCGAGCCGTACTCCACGCAGCCGTGAACCCACTCCCACCCAATGAGCTGGAACGCAAGGTCCAGCTCCGCATGGACCGCCAGACCCTGCTCATCGACAACGGGCTACGGATGCGCATCGTGCTCGACGAAGCGGTCCTGCGACGCCCGATCGGCGGACCTGCCACCCTGCGCAACCAGCTACAGCACCTTCTGAAGGTCACCGACCTGCCGAACGTCTCACTTCAGGTGCTGCCGCTGGCAGCAGGCGCGTCAGTGCTCAACTCGTTCACGATCATCGACTTCCCGGACCCCGCCGACCAAGCTGTCATCTTCGTCGAGAGTCTGACCGGCGCCCTGTACCTGGAGAAGCCGGAGGAGATCCGGGACTATACGCTGAAGTTCGACTACCTACGGGCAGAGGCACGAGACCCGGCGCAGTCGACACAGACGATCGCCGAGCTGGTGAAGGAGCTGACATGAGCCACGTCGGGCACGCCACGGACCTGCCGAACGCATGGTGGCGCAAGAGCAGCCGCAGCGGCGACAACGGTGGCTCCTGCGTCGAGGTGACCACGCTGGCCGGCAGCACGATCGGCGTACGCGACTCCAAGGACCCACACGGCCCGGCGCTGCTCTTCCCCGCCGACGCCTGGGCCGCGTTCCTCACCACGGTGTCCGGCCACTGACGCGACCGGCCTACCCTCCGACGATCGACACCCGTGCCGGTCAACCGTCCGTACGTCTTCCTCGATGTCGACGGCGTACTGATTCCCTTCGCCGCCCGTGCCACTGGCCGCGCGCCGTCGCCCGTCGCCGCAGCCGATCTTGATGTCGGTGGTAATCCGCTGCTGGAGCGACTCGATCCGGAGGACGGACGCCGGCTGCTGGCGCTCGATTGTCAGCTGGTCTGGGCGACCACGTGGATGACCGAGGCGAACGAGGTCGTCGCGCCGCTACTCGGCCTGCCGGAGCTGCCGGTCGTCTCGTGGCCGGACTCCGACGACGAGCCCCTGCGCGGCGTGCATTGGAAGACGGCGTTCCTCACCACATGGGCGGCCGGACGCGCCTTCGTCTGGCTCGACGACGAAGTCACCGACCTGGACCGGCACTGGGTATCCGAGCACCACCCAGGCAGTGCTCTGCTGCACCGCGTCGACCCACGTCTGGGCCTCACCGACGCTGACTTCTCCGCCGTCGGCCAGTGGCTCGCAGTCGACGGCCGCAAAGCCGCGTCGATGTGAGGCGGAGATACGCTACAACCGCGTCGTAAGGTATCTGAGCCTCACATCGATGAGCGCTCCAGCCGCCCGAGACGCTCATGCCGACGGCGCGCGGTGGCCGATAACCGCTGGAGGCGACACCGTCGAGTCGGGCAGCATCGGACGCATGATCTTCCTCGTGCCCGGCGACCCGCTGCGGCCGACCCGCCCGGACGAGCACTTCGCGCCGGAGGCCCGAGCCGCCCGGGAAGCCGGCTACGCCGTCGCGGTGGTTGACCACGACAAGCTGGCCAGAGGCGATGACGCGGTACGGGCGGTGGCGTCGGTGGCCGGCGACGGCATGGCCATCTACCGAGGCTGGATGCTGGAGGCTGACCGGTACGCGCGGTTCGTCGACGCACTCGCCGCGCGAGGCGTGACGCTACGTACCACCGCCGAGCAGTACCGACAGGCCCACGAGTTCCCTGGTTGGTACCCCACGCTGGCGACGGTGACTCCGCGCTCGGCCTGGACTGTCGGCGCATCCCGAACAGACTTCGACCAGGCCCGACTCGCTCTCGGCAACGGCCCTGCCGTCATCCGCGACTACGTGAAGTCGATGAAGCACTACTGGAGCGAGGCCGCCTTCATCGCGAGCGTCGAGGACGGCGACGCCGTGTGGAGGGTCGCGAGCCGCTTCCGGCAACTACGGGACGACGACTTCGTCGGTGGATTCGTGCTGCGCGAGTTCGAGCAGTTCACGGCTGCGGAGGTACGGACCTGGTGGGTGCACGGTCGATGTGTCCTGGTCGGGCCGCATCCGGACACCCCACACGATCACCCGCCGGAAGGGATCGACCTCGGCTGGCTCGCCCCACTGATCGATGCTCTGGGTCTGCCGTTCGTGACGGCCGATCTGGCGCTGCGCGCCGACGGCGTGTGGCGGGTCATCGAGGTAGGCGACGGGCAGGTCAGCGACCGACCCGTCAGCATCGATCCAGCCATGCTCATCGCGGCAGCATTCGACGAGGCTCGGTGAGCTTGAGGCAGCCGCCCAGGAGCGCTACCGCCGAGCGACAGTCACATCGAGGTGAGGGCTATCCACCTCACAAGGCACAGATGACGTGGATAGCCCTCACCTCGATGCAGCGCGGCACCGGCGACGCAGGACGGACTACGGTGGGTCGATGAGCACTCGCCATCTGCCCGCCCAGGTCGGTGACCTGCCGCCGATCGGGCGGCCCGCCAACAGTGCCCTGCTCGCAGCCGGCGTCACCACCCTCGCCCAGGTCGCCACGTACCGCCGCGACGACCTGCTGGCCATGCACGGGATCGGCCCGAAGGCCGTCGGCATCCTGGCCACCGCGCTGGCCGAACGCGGCCTCGCTTTCGCCGACTGACCAGAGGAGATGCCGGATGACCTCGCCTGACGGTGTCCACCTACCGCGCCGCCAGCCCGCATCGGCCCTCGTACGAGAAGCGACGCTCGCCGATGTCGACCAGCTGACCGAGGTGCACACGCTGGCCCGCACCACCTACTACACGGCGGCAGGTGGGCTCGACCCGGCCGACCCGTCGCTGTCGTCGCCCGAGGCGTACGCCGAACGTCGTGCCGCCTGGGCCAACGCGGTGACCTCGCCGGAACGGTTCACCGTCGCCGCGGTCGCCGACAGCCGGGTCGTCGGCTGCGCCGCGATGGGACCTGCCCTCGCCGGTCATGTCGACCCGGCCCACGTCGGTCAGCTGTACCAGATCCACGTGCTCCCCGACTGCTGGGGCCGAGGAATCGGTGGGCTGCTGCACGACGCCTTCATCGGGTACCTGCGCCGGACCGGTCGGACCGGCGGGGTGCTGGAGGCGTGGGAACACAACGATCGGGGCCAGCGCTTCTACGCCGCTCGGGGCTGGCGGCCCGACGGCCACAGCCGCCCCGGCCCGGGCGACACCCGCTACCGCTACTTTCAGCTCACGCTGTGACGGTTGACGATGAACTCGGCCCAGTACTCCGGCGTCTCGTGGTAGACGATGTCGGAGCCGACGATCCACACCCGTGGTGAACGCTCCCCGGGTTCGGCCTCGGACCACTGCCGGTTGACCACCGCCACCGCCGCGTCCCGCGTCGACCCGTACCGGGAGACGATCAGGTCCGCGATCTCCTCGCAGAAGGCAAGAGCCTCCGCGTCACCGGCGCACGGGAACTCGCCGTGCGGATGCAACACCGAATCGTGCACCAGATATTCGTCGTCGAAGGTCTTGCCGTCGATCCAGGACCGCGCCGGACGGGCGCGGAGCCGATCGCCCAGGCCGGCCTCGGTCAGCCCGTACTCGCGCAGGAAACGGTCCAGATATGGCCGAGGGCCGACCGCCGCCCAGGACGAATCCACCATCGCCCCATCCTCGCCTGGTCGAGCAACACCGGGTCCGCCGGGGCACCACCTGGCCAGGAGTAACGTGCCGGGCGTGAGCGAGCTTGTCGAGCGGCACACCGTACTCGCCGTCGTCGTCGGATCCCGGGCGTACGGGCTGCACGGGCCGGACTCCGACTACGACCGGCGCGGCGTGTACGTGGCCCCGACCCGGGCGTTCTGGCAGCTGGACAAGCCGCCCACCCAGCTCGACGGGCCGGCGCCGGAGCAGTTCTCCTGGGAGTTCGAACGCTTCTGCACCCTGGCGCTGCAGGGCAATCCGACCGTCCTGGAGGTGCTCTGGTCCCCGCTGGTCGAGACGCTGCGCGAGGACGGCGAGCAGTTGGTGGCGGCCCGGCAGGCGTTCCTGTCGACGCGGCTCGCCCAGACGTACGGCGGCTACGCCCGCGACCAGCTCGACCGGGTGGCGGCCCGCCGGGACCGCACCGGCGAGACCAACCACAAGCAGGCAATGCACATGATCCGGCTGCTGACCGCCGGTGCGCACGTGCTGCGGACCGGGCAGGTCCTGGTCGACGTGGGACCGTTGCGGGACCGGCTGTTGGCGGTCCGGCGCGGCGAGCTGCCGTGGGCGGCGGTCACCGCGTGGGCAGCGGACCTGCTGGCCGAGCTCGACGACGCTGCGGCCGGCACCGCACTACCGGAACAACCCGACCGGGCCACCGTCGACCGGCTGCTCATCGCCGTACGGGAAAGGCACCTGCGGTGACCGGCGCGCGGGGTCGTTGAAGTTTCCCGGAGAAATTCCGCGCCGGCATGTCGAGAACCCGGGAGCGGCTCCGTCCCAGGTGCGAACACGGCCACAATGGGCCGTACCTCACCAAGGAGAACATGATGACCAAGTACCTGCTGCTCAAGCACTACCGGGGCGCGCCGGCGGCAGTCAACGACGTACCGATGGACAAGTGGGAGCCGGCGGAGGTCACGGCCCACATCCAGTACATGAATGACTTCGCCGCCCGGCTGGAGGGCACCGGCGAGTTCGTCGACGGTCAGGCGCTCTCCCCGGAGGGCACCTTCGTCCGCTACGACGGCGAAGGCCGGCCACCGGTCACCGACGGCCCGTTCGCCGAGACCAAGGACCTGATCGCCGGCTGGATGGTGATCGACGTGGAGAACTACGAGCGCGCGATCGAGCTGGCCGGCGAGCTGTCCGCAGCTCCCGGTGCCGGTGGCAAGCCGATCCACGAGTGGATCGAGGTGCGGCCGTTCTACGCCGAGCAGCCCACGGCCACCGAGTGAACGAGTCCCTGCTGCGGGAGCTGGTGCCCGCGGTGATCGGCGTCCTCGTCCGCCGCGGAGCCGACTTCGCGGCGGCCGAGGACGCCGTGCAGGACGCCCTGGTCGAGGCGGTACGCGGATGGCCCGACGACCCGCCGGGCGATCCCAAGGGCTGGCTGGTCACGGTGGCCTGGCGCAGGTTCCTCGACGCCGTCCGCGCCGACGCCTCCCGACGTCGACGGGAGGATCTGGTCGACGCCGAACCCGTGCCCGAGCAGAGCACGGCGGCGGACGACACGCTGGCGCTGTACTTCCTGTGCGCTCATCCGGCCCTGACCCCAGCCTCGGCGGTCGCGCTCACGCTGCGCGCGGTCGGCGGACTGACCACGCGGCAGATCGCGCAGGCCTACCTGGTGCCGGAGGCGACCATGGCCCAGCGGATCAGCAGGGCCAAACGGACCGTCACCGGCGTCCGGTTCGACCAGCCCGGTGACATCGCCACCGTGCTGCGCGTGCTCTACCTGGTCTTCAACGAGGGCTACTCCGGTGACGTGGACCTCGCCGCCGAGGCGATCCGGCTCACCCGCCAACTGGCAGGCATGATCGACAACACGGAGGTCGCCGGCCTGCTGGCGCTGATGCTGCTGCACCACGCCCGGCGTCCGGCCCGCACCGGTCCCGATGGTCGGCTCGTGCCGCTCGCCGAGCAGGACCGCAGCCGGTGGGACACCGCACTCATCACCGAGGGCGTCGACGTGCTCCAGTCCGCCCTCACCCGCGACCGGCTGGGCGAGTTCCAGGCCCAGGCTGCCATCGCCGCGCTGCACGCCGACGCGCAGACCGCTGAGGAGACCGACTGGGTGCAGATCGTCGAGTGGTACGACGAACTGGTACGCCTCACCGACAACCCGGTGGCACGACTCAACCGGGCCGTCGCGCTCGGCGAGGCCGACGGCGGCCGAGCCGGTCTGGCCGCCCTGGCAGAGCTCGACCCGGCCCTGCCCCGGTACGCCGCCGTCGCGGCACACCTGCACGAGCGCGACGGGGATCCGGCGACCGCGGCACGGCTGTACGCGCAGGCCGCCCGGTCAGCGCCCAACCTGCCCGAACGCGACCACCTCACGCGACAGGCCGCCCGGCTCAACGCGCAGCTGCGAAGTTGACGGTGACCCGCAGTGGCTCCGGCCTTCCCGACGGCCGCCGCAACTGGCAGAGTCTGCTGCGACATGACGATGCTCGACCTCTGCTATGACAGTCTTGACGGCCTTTCCGTCGGTGACGCCCTCGGCGCGCAGTTCTTCGTCCCCGGCACCAGCTCCGCCGCGCTACCTGGTGGTGACCCACCGGCCGGGCCGTGGCCGTGGACCGACGACACCGAGATGGCCTGCTCGATCGTCGCCGAGCTGCGCGAGCGCGACGGTATCGACCAGGACCGCCTGGCGGCCCGGTTCGCGGGGCACTTCGAGGCGTACCGTGGCTACGGTGCCGGCGCGGTGGTCCTGCTACGCCAGATCCGGCAGGGCGTCGCCTGGCGGGACGCGGCAGGTGCGGCGTTCGACGGCCAGGGGTCGATGGGCAACGGTGCGGCGATGCGGGTCGCCCCACTCGGCGCCTTCCACGCGGGCGACAACCGTACCGCCGCTCTGCAGGCCTGGCGGTCGGCGGAGGTCACCCACGCCCACCCCGAGGCGATCCTGGGTGCGGTCGCGGTCGCCGTCGCGGCGGCGGAAGCCGGCTGGTCCCGGCTGACCCGGTCCCGGCCCGAGCCGGCCGAGCTGCTCGACGTGGTGCTGGGCCATCTAATCGACGGCCGGCTGATGTCCGGCATCGTCCGGGCCAGGCAGCTGCTGGGGGTCGGCGTCGCCGAGGCGGCGTACGAGTTGGGCAACGGCTCGCAGGTGCTGGCCTTCGACACCGTCCCGTTCGCACTGTGGGTCGCCGCGACCCGGCTCGACGACTACCCGGCGGCGATCCACGCCTGTGTCGAGGCCGGCGGCGACGTCGACACGACCGCGGCGATCGTCGGCGGCGTCGTGGCCGCGTACACCTGCTCCGGACCGGGCGGGATCCCGGCGCGGTGGCTGGCCCGCCGCGAGCCACTCCCCGACCGCGTACGCCGGTGATGGGCCTGCCTGTCACACGGCGAGCAGCGGATCCGGCCGCCGCAGCAGGCGGCGCAACGTACAGGGCATTCGGTTACGCCAAGTCGGCTACGACGTTCCTCCGGTCCGGCGACCTCGCCCATCGCAGGCAGAGACTCCCGTCTGGTAAGAGACGCCCGGCCTTCACGGGCGTAAACTCGTCGACATGAGCGTGACCCTGGACCTGCCCGATGACGCGCTGCAACGGCTGACTGCCGAGGCGACGCGGCGGGGTGTCGCGCTGGCTGACGTGGTGGCGGATCTCGCGACGCGTCTGCTTCCAGCCGATCAGCCCTCCCGCCGACGTATCGCCTTTGTCGGCTCGGGTGCCTCCACGTCCGGCATCACCAGCCGAATGGATCAACTACTCGACGAGGGGTTCGGTCGAGACTGACATCGTGCTCATCGTCGACACCGGCGTCATCGTCGCGGCCGCAGACCGCAACGACCCGCACCACGAGTCAAGTGCGCAACTCCTGGAGACCGCAGCGGGCCCGCTGGTCACCTCGCCGATGATCGTCGCCGAAGCCGCATATCTCATCACCCGCGAACTCGGCCCAACCGCTGAGCAGTCGCTCTACACAGCGATCATCGAGGGTGACCTTCGGGTTGAGACCCTGACGCGCACGGACTGGATACGGATCCGCGAACTGGTCGACCGATACCGCGATCTTCCACTCGGCGGCACCGACGCCAGCGTCATCGCGCTAGCCGAACGCTTCGCAGTCAGGCAGGTCGCGACCCTGGACCGTCGTCACTTCACCGTTGTCAGACCGGCCCACACCCCGGTGTTCACTCTACTGCCCTGACCTGCGGGTTTACCGGTCGCCGCAGGTCGACGGCACCCCGTACCGAAACTTGAATGATTCCAGAAAACGGCCTATCGTGGCCCGGTGACATCCGACCTCGAGGCGCAGCTGAGGGCGGCCTCGTTGCGGGTGACCCGACCGAGGCTGGCGGTCCTCGCCGCGCTGCACGACCACCCGCACGTCGACACCGACACGGTGATCGACCTGGTGCACGCCGATCATCCGACCGTGTCCCACCAGGCGGTCTACGATGTGCTGCGGGTCCTCACCGACGCCGGTCTGGTACGCCGTATCCAGCCCGCCGGCGCGACCGCCCGCTACGAACGGCGGGTCGGGGACAACCACCACCACCTCGTCTGCCGCTCCTGCGGCGCGATCACCGACGTCGACTGCGCCGTCGGCTCCGCCCCCTGTCTCACCGCCTCCGACGACCACGGCTTCGTGGTCGACGAGGCGGAGGTCGTCTACTGGGGCACCTGCCCCGGTTGCACGACCGAAAGCGCTCCCTCGTCATCGACCAATCCGGAAGGGAACAGATGAGCGACATGCAGGACAACGCTCCCACCAGCGCCCAGGGTGTGGAAAAGATGTCGGCGGCCGGCTGCCCGGTCGCCCACGACTCGGTCACCTCGCACGGCAGCGAGAGCGAGAACCCGGCGATCGACTCGCCGACGCCGAAGACCGGCGGTCGGCCGCGGACCAACCGGGACTGGTGGCCCAACCAGCTCGACCTGTCGGTGCTGCACGCCCACTCCCCCAAGGGCAACCCGCTCGGCCCGGACTTCAGCTACGCCGCCGAGTTCACCAAGCTCGACGTCGAGGCCCTCAAGCGGGACATCGTCGAGGTGCTGACCACCTCGCAGGACTGGTGGCCGGCCGACTTCGGCCACTACGGCGGCCTGATGATCCGGCTGAGCTGGCACGCCGCCGGCACGTACCGGATCGAGGACGGCCGTGGCGGCGCCGGCGACGGTGGGCAGCGTTTCGCCCCGCTCAACAGCTGGCCGGACAACGCGAACCTGGACAAGGCCCGCCGACTGCTCTGGCCGGTCAAGGCCAAGTACGGCCAGAAGATCTCCTGGGCCGACCTGCTGGTGCTCGCCGGCAACGTGGCCCTGGAGTCGATGGGCTTCAAGACCTTCGGCTTCGGCTTCGGCCGGGAGGACGTGTGGGAGCCGGAGGAGATCTTCTGGGGTCCGGAGGACACCTGGCTCGGCGACGCCCGTTACCTCTCCGAGAAGGAGATGTCCACCGGGGTCGGTGCCACCGAGATGGGTCTGATCTACGTCAACCCGGAGGGTCCGCGCGGCAACGCCGACCCCCTCGCCGCAGCGCACTTCATCCGGGAGACGTTCGCCCGGATGGCGATGAACGACGAGGAGACCGTCGCGCTGATCGCCGGCGGCCACACCTTCGGCAAGACCCACGGTGCCGGCAACGCCGACCAGCACGTCGGCCCGGAGCCGGAGGGCGCACCGCTGGAGGCTCAGGGCCTGGGCTGGCTGAGCACGTACGGCAGCGGCAAGGGCGGTGACACGATCACCAGTGGTCTGGAGGTCACCTGGACCGACAAGCCGACGCAGTGGAGCAACCGCTTCTTCGAGATCCTCTTCGGGTACGAGTGGGAGCTGACCACCAGCCCGGCCGGCGCCAAGCAGTGGGTGGCCAAGGACGCCGAGGCGATCATTCCGGACGCGCACGACCCGGCGAAGAAGCACAAGCCGACGATGCTCACCACCGACCTGTCGCTGCGCTTCGACCCGGCGTACGAGAAGATCTCCCGCCGGTTCCTGGCCAACCCGGACGAGTTCGCGCTGGCCTTCGCCAAGGCCTGGTACAAGCTGCTGCACCGCGACATGGGTCCGGTCGCCCGCTTCCTCGGGCCGTGGGTTCCCGAGGCGCAGCTGTGGCAGGACCCGGTGCCGGCCGTCGACCACGAGCTGGTCGGCGACGCCGACGTCACCGCCCTCAAGGCGAAGGTCCTCGACTCCGGTCTCAGCGTCGACCAGCTGGTGAGCACCGCCTGGGCGTCGGCGGCGAGCTTCCGCTCCACCGACAAGCGTGGCGGCGCCAACGGTGCCCGCATTCGACTGGAGCCGCAGCGCAACTGGGAGGTCAACCAGCCGGAGCAGCTCGCCACGGTGCTGAGCACCCTGGAAGGCATCCAGCAGGAGTTCAACGCGGCCGGCGGGGCGAAGATCTCGCTTGCCGACCTGATCGTGCTGGCCGGTTCGGCCGCCGTGGAGAAGGCGGCCCGCGACGCCGGTGTCGAGGTGACCGTACCGTTCCGCCCGGGTCGCACCGACGCCAGCCAGGAGCAGACCGACGTCGAGTCGTTCGCGGTGATGGAGCCGCGCGCCGACGGGTTCCGCAACTACCTGCGTCCGGGTGAGAAGACCCAGCCGGAGGTGCTGCTGGTCGACCGGGCGTACATGCTCAGCCTGTCCGCGCCGGAGATGACCGTGCTCGTCGGCGGTCTGCGTGCGCTCGGGGCGAACGTCGGCGGTGCCCGCCACGGCGTGCTCACCGACCGGCCCGGCGTGCTCACCAACGACTTCTTCACCAACCTGCTCTCCCCGGGCACCCGGTGGAAGGCGTCGGCCGACGAGCACGTGTACGAGATCCACGACCTGGCCACCGACGAGGTGAAGTGGACCGCGACCGCGGTCGACCTGATCTTCGGCTCGAACTCGCAGCTGCGGGCCCTCTCCGAGGTGTACGCCAGCAGCGACGCCCGGGAGAAGTTCGTCACCGACTTCGTCGCCGCCTGGGTCAAGGTCATGGAGCTGGACCGCTTCGACCTGGCCTGATCCCGCGCATCCGACAGTCGTCGCCCCGCCGACCGGGTCACCGGTCGGCGGGGCGACGGCCGTTGCGACGTCGGTTCACCGGGGACACCAGCGGTTGGCGTAGCCGTCGACGGAACCACAGGAGCCGATGCCCTGCGGATAGGTGAAGAAGTCGGTCGGGTCGTACTTGCGCTTGACCTCGACCAGCCGCTGGTAGTTGTCGCCGTAGTAGGCCCGCCGCCAGTCGGCCAGGTCCGGGTCCGGAAAGTTCTGGTACGCACCCTGCGGCGGCTGCCCGACGAGCAGCGCGTCGTACAGCGCGGTCAACCAGCTGACGCTGGCCACCTCGGTCGCCGGCGGGTCGTCGTCGGCCCAGCTGGCCTCGGCGGCCATGATGAACAGGGCGTCGCGGTGCACGAACGCGGTCGCGGCCGGCGGTACGTCGTTGATCCGCCCGCCCATGCAGAACAGCGCCACCCCGGCGCCGTCAGGGTTACGGCTGCCCGGCCACTGCCGCAGCCCGGCCACCAGGGTCGCCAACCGGGCATCGTCCAGCGGGGCGCGTAGCACCGCCGACTTGACCGCGAACTGCTGCACCGGGGTGGTCGCCGACAGCAGCTCCGCCGCCTGGGCCGGGGTGACCTGACGGATGCTGGCCCGGTTGGCGGTGCGTTCGGCCGCGGTGCCGATCGCCAACGCCGGGGCGAGGATCGCGGCCAGTTCGTCGGCGTACCCGTAGAACTGGCCGAGCGCGTCGGCGAAGACCTGGCGGTTGCCGTCCGCGTCGAGGGTCACCCCGGCGCCGATCCGGCAGTCGAAGCGCCGGTCGGCGACCCGGGCTGCGGCGACGTGCTGCATCGCCGCCAACGCCGCCGCCATGCTGTCGGCGCCCCAGCGCAGCTGGAAGTACGCGACCTCGCCCTGCAACCGCACGTACCGGAAGGTGAAGGCGGTGTTGACGCCGAAGTTGTTGCCGGCCCCGCCCCGGCAGGCCCAGAACAGGTCCGGTTCGGTGTTCTCGTCACAGGTCGTCGTCGTGCCGTCGGCCAGCACCACGGCCGTGGCCGCCAGCCGGTCACAGGTCAGCCCGAACATCTTGTCGCTGAACCCGATGCCGCCGCCGAGGACCAGCCCGGCCACCCCGACCGTCGGGCAGCGGCCGGCCGGTACGAAGATGCCCTGCCGTTGCAGCAGTGGACGCAGATCGGCGTTGACGACGCCGGCCGCCACGGTCAGCAGTCCGGCGTCCGGGGTGACCTCGACCGGGCCGTACCGCTGCGGTGGTGCCGGCGCCGGGTTCGGTGCCACGGCGATGTCGCGCAGTCGGCTCGCCACCAGCAGCAGGCCGGGGGTGGTCGAGTAGCCGGCGTAGTTGTGGCCGAGGCTCGACCGGGGCACCAGCGGCATGCCGACGTCGCGGGCCCAGTTGACGGCCACCGCGACGTCGTCCGGGGTGCCGGCGGCCAGGATCGCCGCCGGTCGGACGTTGGCGTACCGGTGGTTGAACGGGATGCTCAGCGCCTCGTAGCTCGCCCCGCCCCGCCGGTAGAGGGTCGCGGCCGGCGACAGCCGCCGCTGCAGCGCGTCCCACTGCGCCTCCGGTAGGTCTGGCAACGGCCGGTCACCGGGGCGGACCCCGATGTCCGGGTCCTGCGGCCGGACCTGCGACGGTTGGTCCGACGGGGCCGGCAGCGGTGCACCCGACGGGGTCGGTACGGCCCCGGCGGGCCGCCCGAGCAGCCCGACCGTCGGGACCAGACCCGCCACCGCTCCGGCCCGTAACGCCGTCCGTCTGCTCACCATCGTCTGCTCCCCCGCTGGCATCATCCGGCCTGTGCGGTCCCTGCCGCCCCGGCCACCGCACCGACCCTGCCACCGGTCAGCTGTCCCGCCCGCCCCGCAGACCACACGTCACCCGTCCGGCGTACGCCGATCACAGCGCTCATGATCCACAGCGCTTCGGCTGACCGGGCCTCGGCGTGTCGGTTCGAAAGGGCGATGTGGATCATCCAGTCGCGGGGTCGTCGCGGCGGGTGGAGGGTGGTGCACCCTAGCTGGCGCGGTAGGGTGCACCACCTTCCACCCACCGCGACGGCGGGACCCGCTCCGACCAGTCAGTTCTCCTCGCGCAGCACCAGTACGCCGTACCGGTCCAGGTGCAGCGGTGCGCCGGCGGCGACCCGGTCCCCGGTCAACAGGTCGACCCCGGCCGCGCAGGCCGACAGCTCGACCGGTTCCTCGCCGTGGTTGAGCAGGAACCGGATCCGGGCACCGTCCGGGGTGACCCGCACCGTGGACTCCAGCTGCGGCACCTCGGCGTACGGGCCGAGCAGCCCGTGCCGGTCGAGGATCCGGCGGACCACCCAGGACACCCCGGCCTGGTCGAGCCCGGTGGCCACGTACCAGCCTTCGCCGGCGCCGAACCGGTTGCGGGTGACCGCCGGGGTGCCGGCGTAGAAATCGGCCTGATAGGTGCCGACCACCTCGGCCCCCTGCGGGACGACCAACTCGAACAGCAGGGTGGCGGCAGCCACGATCGGCTCCGCGCCGTCCACCGTCAACGCCACCGGGTTGACCACGTCGGCGTCGCGGGCGTCCCACTCGTCGATCCGGATTCCCATCAGCGGTGCCAGCGGCCCCGGCACGTCGGCCAGGAACGCCTGGTCGTTTTCGTCGACCCGCCCGGACAGGTAGGTTCCCAGCACGGTGCCACCCTGCTGGGCCACCTCCGCCAGGCGGGCCGCGAGATCGTCTCTGACCATGTGCAGGGCCGGCGCGAGCACCACGTCGTAGCCGGTCAGGTCGGCGGTGACCGGGACGACGTCGACGTCGATCCCGGCGTCCCACAGCGCCCGGTGGTAGGCGAGCATCACCTGCTGGTAGCGGACCAGCCGGGACGGGCCGTCGGAGATCTCCAACGCCCACCAGCTGTCCCAGTCGAACAGGATCGCCACCTGGGCGGGGGTGCGGGCACCGAGGGTCGCCCCACCGAGCCGGTCCAGCTCGGCGCCGAGCGCGGCCACCTCGGTGAAGACCCGGGTGTCGGCGCGGCCGGCGTGGCCGATCACCGCGCCGTGGTACTTCTCGCTGGCGCCCCGGCCGGCCCGCAGCTGAAAGTAGAGGACCGCGTCGGCACCGTGCGCCACCGCCTGCCAGCTCCACAGCCGCAGAATGCCGGGGCGTTTCAGCGGGTTGACGTCGCGGCAGGCGGTGACGCTCGGCGTCTGCTCCATCAGCCAGAACGGCTGGCCGCCCTTGAGCCCGCGCATCAGGTCGTGGGTGAGCGCCATCCGGGCCGCCGACCGGTCGTCGGGCGGATAGTTGTCCCAGGACACGAAGTCCAGGTGCTCGGCCCACCGGTGGTAGTCGATCGGCCGGTACATGCCCATGAAGTTGGTGGTCACCGGGACGTCGGGGCTGGCCTCGCGGATCGCCGCCTTCTCGTCGACGAAGTTGGCCAGCATCGCGTCCGACATGAACCGCAGGTAGTCGAGGGTGATGCCCTGGAAGGCGGTGTGGTCGGGTCCGCGCCAGTGTTCGGTCAACGCCGACGGCGGCTCGATCTGGCCCCATTCGGTGAAGGTGTGCGACCAGAAAGTGGTGTACCAGGCGGCGTTGAGCGCGTCGAGGCTGCCGTAGCGCTCGCGCAGCCAGAGCCGGAAGTTGGCGGCGCACAGTTCGCAGTAGCAGGCGCCGCCGTACTCGTTGTTGACGTGCCAGGCGACCAGGCCCGGGGTCCGCGCGTAGCGTTGCGCGACGCGGCGGGCCAGCTCGGTGGAGAGCCGGCGGTACGTCGGCGAGCACGGGCAGGAGTTGTGTCGTTGGCCGAACCGGTGCCGGCGACCGGAGAAGTCGACGCGGGTCACGTCGGGGTGCGCGCGGGCCATCCAGGCAGGGTGGGCGGCGGTGCCGGTGGCCAGGCAGATCTGCCGGCCTTCGGCGACCGCCCGCTCGACGATGCGGTCGAAGCGGGAGAAGTCATACACCCCGGGTCCGGGCTGGTTGAGCCCCCAGACGAAGACCCCGATGGTGACGGTGTCGATCCGGGCGGCGTCGAACAGCCGGTAGTCGTCCTTCCAGACGTCCTCGGGCCACTGTTCCGGGTTGTAGTCGCCGCCGTACGGGAGCTTCGCGACGTCGGGCAGCGTCACCGGACGAACTCCTTCTCGATCGCCGTGGTCATCGGTCGGCTGGTGCGCAGCAGCAGCAGGGTCAGCACCGAACCGGCCAGCGCCAGCACCGCCTCCGAGGTGTACGCGGTGATTCCGGCCGCCACCACCGTCAGCGCCAGCACCCCGAGGGAGGTGCTCGGCGTACGGGTCAGGAAGTGGGCGGCGAGCCGGGCCACGTCCCGGGTGCGGAACGCGAACAGCGAGGTGATCACCAGGGCGGTACCGCCCCACACCGTCGCGGCCAGCGCGATCAGCACCAGCAGCACCGCCCACCAGGTCGGTACGCCGGCCGCGTCGAAGTAGGCCAGGTTGACCGCGACGACGGTCAGTCCGCCCAGCAGCGGCAGCCAGAGCCGCAGTGTCGCGCCGAGGTTGGTGCGGTAGCCGCGCCAGAAGTCGGCGGCCGGGTTCAGGTCGGTGATGTCCGGACGGTGCTGGGCGAGGGCGTACAGGGCGGCGGACAGTGCCGGGCCGAGCGGCACCGCGCAGAGCGCGTACAGCGGGATGTTGCTGGGGTCGCGGGCCAGCAGCAGCGCCGGCACCAGTCCGGGCGCGACAGCCGCGAGCAGCAGCAGCTCGACGACGATCAGCCGGTAGACGATGGCGGCGACCCGCGACAGCGGGCCGGTGCCGAACTGCCGCTGCGCGGCGACGAGGTCGTTCATGCCGGGCCGTTCCCGCCGAGCAGCCGCCGGTCGTCGCACCAGGGCGGGGTCTGGTCGACCACCGGGGTGATCTCGACCAGGGTGACCTCGTGCCGGGCGAGGGTCAGGTCGACGTCGGCCCGGCCGGCGACGACCGGCAGCGCGCGGTGGCTGCGGGCCGGTTCGGCGGCGGTACGCAGCGCGTCGAGCTGCGCCGGCCGGGGTGAGCGGGGGCGGCCCATCTCGCACCAGGCCCGCCAGGCGTTGCCGGCCTCGTCGCTGACCGACGCGCGCAGCAGAAACGCCGAGCCGGCCGACGCGGCGACCGGCACCGACAGCTGCACGGTGTGCCGCTGCGGCGAGCCCTCCAGGTCGGTGACTTCGACCGGCGCCCAGGCCAGCACGGTGACCCGGCCGTCGGTGTCGTCGCGGGTGACCAGGTGGTCGGTGCCCCGGGCGAGCACCTGACGGCCCATCCGGGCCAGGAAGGCGTACAGGTGGTAGGTGGGTTTTCTGATCTGTCGGTGGGTGAGCAGCCCGAAGCCGCCGTGGAAGATCGCGGCCGGGATGCCGACCTCCTCGAAGACGTCGCTGAACGTCCAGTAGGAGAACGAGTCGACCAGGTCACCGCCGGCGGCCACGACCGGGGCCAGGTACGCGGCGTGGAAGGCGGTGTCGTGGATCGGGTTGTCCGGCCGGTAGGAGGAGTTGAACTCGGTGATGTGCACCGGCAGGTCGGCCAGGGCGGTGCCGGCGAGGTGCTTGCGCGGGCTGGCGAACTGCTCCAGCAGGTGGTCGGCGGGCATCAGCGTCTGGTGGGTACCGAACGGCACGTGCTGGGCCGGCCCGGAGGTGTACGCGTGTCGGCTGACGAAGTCGACCGGCACCTCGCGGTCGGTGACGTACTCGGCGAACGGCACCAGCCACTCGTCGGCACCGGGCGAGATTGCCGGTCCGCCGACCTGCAGGCCGGCGTCGACGTCCTTGACGGCGTGCGCGGTCACCTCGTACAGCCGGTGGTAGGCGGCCTGGTCGGCACCGGCCCAGAAGATGTCCAGGTTGGGTTCGTTCCACACTTCGATCGGCCAGGTGCGGACCTGCTCCAGGCCGTACCGGTCGACGAGGTTGCCGATGGTGGCCCGGACCAGGTCGGCCCATTCGGTCTCGGAGCGGGGCGGGGTGACGTTGCCGCGCCACCAGAAGACGGTCTGCTCGCCGGAGGCGAGCGCTTCGGGCATGAAACCGAGCTCGATGAAGGGGGCGATGCCGAGGTCGAGGTAGGTGTCGACGATCTGGTCGGCGTAGGTGAACGAGTGGTGCACGCCGCGCCGGCCGGCGTGTTCGTACGGGCGGTGGATGCCGACGCCGTCGCTGAGCAGCCCGTGGCCGCGGATGTGGCGGAAGCCGATCTCCCGTTGCACCAGGGCGAGGGACTCCTGGTAGTCGCGGCGCAGCGCCAGCTCCAGCCGGCCGGTGCCGACGCAGGCGCGCCAGGCGTCCGGCAGCGGGCCGCTGCTCTGCTCGGGTACGACGGTCCGGGGCATCCGTACTCCTGTTTCACGTGCTGGTGCCGGGTGCCGGTCGCGTCCTCGCTTCGGACGCGACCGGCACCGGCGGGGGCGGTACGGGTGGTCAGCCGTGTTCTTCCTTGTACCGCTGGTACGCACCGTTGACGAGGTCGATGAACTGCTGGGCGTTCTTGCCCTCGACCTCGGCGACGTAGGCGTCCCATTCGGACAGGTCCCGCTGGCCGAGGATGAACTGCAGGGTCTGCTGCTGGACGTAGTCCTTCAGCGGGGTCTCCCAGAGGGTGGCCTGCTCGCGCTCCTCCTCGCTGAACGGCCGTGGCGGGGACACCGGCAGGGTCTCCTTCTGTCCCATCGCCTCCTGGAACGTCAGCTCCTCCTCGGAGAAGGTGGACTGCAGCAGGTCGGTGGTGCCGCCGTAGGCGAAGACGCCGTTGCTGAAGCCGAAGTCCTTCTGCAGGTGCTTGCTTCCGTCGGGGTTGAGCCCGATGAAGTCGATGTCGGCGTCGAGGACCCGCTTGCCGTCGGCGTCGGTGGTGTAGGTGACGCCTTCGATGCCCCACTTGGCGAATTCCTGGCCCTCGTCGGAGTACCAGAGCCAGTCGATGAACTGCATCATCGCGACGAAGTTCTCGCTCTTGCGCGCCTCGCTGGAGATCATGATGCCGTTCTCCAGCCGGGACCCGGCCTTCACCGAGCCGACGTCACTGTCCGGCCGGGTGATCTTGGAGATGGTGGCGTTCGGGTTGTTCTGCGCCAGCGCCGGCCGGTAGTCGTTGACCAGGGTCTGCGCGTTGGTGCTGATGACGAACGACTTTCCGGTGGCGAGCTTCTGGATCGCGGTGTCGTCGTCCTGGGTCACGCTCTCCGGGTCGAGCAGCCCCTCGTCGACCAGCGAGTGCAGGAACTCCACCATCTCCTTGTACTCCGGCATGGTGCCGGTGAAGACGAACTCCTGGGCCTCCCGGTCGAAGCTGGCGTTCTGGTAGCCCCAGCCACCCATCGTGTCGTAGCCGTACGACGGGCCGATGATGTTCTGCAGCGCACCGAGCGGGGTGGGGATGCTCCACCGCTCCGACATCGGGTACACGTCCGGATAGGCGGTCTTCATCGCCCGCAGCATGTCCCGGAACTCGTCCCAGGTGGTCGGCTCCTCGAGGCCGAGTTCGGCGAGGATGTCGGTACGCACGGCGATGGTGTAGTCGGTCCAGACGTCCTCGTGCAGGCCGGGCAGCAGGTAGTACTTGCCGTCCTGCTGGCGCAGCGAGTCGATGTCACCCTGCAGGTTCCACTTGGCGACCTTGTCCTGGAAGTGCGGCATCAGCTCGACGTAGTCGCTGACCGGCAGGATCGCGCCGCTGGAGACGTACGCCGACTCCTGGCCGGGGTAGGTCTTCGGGATGATGAACGGTGCGTCGCCGGCGCCGATCAGCAGGCCACGCTTCTGCTCGTAGTCGCTCAACGGCACCTCGACCGTTTCGAGCGACACGTTGGTCCGCTTGGCCAGCTCCTCCCAGAACATCCACTCCTTGTCGATCTGGTAATTGGGGTGGTTGTTGTAGAGCAGGGAGAAGTTCAGTGCCTCGGTGGCAGTGAACTGGTCACCGACGCCGTAGCTCTCCATGGCGCCGACCCTGTTGCCGTCCAGGTCCTCGGCATCGGGCTCCTCGTCGCTGCCGCAGGCGGCGACGCTGAGCGAGAGGGCGAGCAGCCCGGCGGCGACCGCTGCGTAGCGGCGCCGGGATCGTGTGAACATCGGACTTCCTTTCGGTGCGTGGGGAAAGGCATTCAGGTGAATGGGGCGATCCTGTCCCGCAGCGCTATCCCTTGACGGCGCCGAGCATGATGCCGGACACGAAGTAGCGCTGGATGAAGGGGTACACCATGATGATCGGAAGAACGGTCAGGATGATGGTGACGGACTGGATGTTCGCGGCGGCCTGCGCGAGGCTGTCGCTGCTGCTTCCGGTGGAGGTGGCGGTGGTGGCCCCGGCGATCAGGTTGCGCAGGTAGACGGTCACCGGGAACAGTTCGGAGCGGTCCATGTAGAGGAACGCGGAGAACCACGAGTTCCAGAACGAGACCGCGTAGAAGAGCACCATCGTGGCGATGATCGCCTTCGACAGCGGGATGACGATGCGCCAGAGGATGCCGTACGTGTTGAGCCCGTCGACGGCGGCGGCCTCCTCCAACTCGGTCGGCAGACTTTCGAAGAACGCCTTCATCACCAGCAGGTTGAACACGTTGATCGCGTTGGGCAGCACGATCGCCCAGAGACTGTTCTTCAGTCCGAGACTGGTGATCAGTACGTAGTTGGGGATCAGCCCGCCGGAGAAGAACATGGTGAACACGGCGATGCCGACGAGCACACCCCGGCCCTTGAGGTCCTTCTTCGACAGCACGTACGCGTAGCAGGTGGTCAGCACGATCGAGATGACGGTGGCGACCACGGTGTAGACGATGGTGTTGCGGTAGTTGGTCCAGAACATCGAGTCGGACATCACCAGCCGGTAGGTGTCCAGGTTGAACCCGCGCGGGATGATGCTGACCTGGCCTGAGCGGATGTAGCCCTCCTCGCTGAGCGAGCGGGCGACGATGTTGGCGAACGGGTAGAGCGTGACGATCACGACGGCGGTCAGGACGACCGTGTTGACGATCCGGAAGATCCGGTAGCCACGGGTGTCGTCGGGGCCGCGGGGTCGACGCCGGGTCGGCGGGAACAGCTTGCGCGAGGTGTCGACGGTCACCACAGGCTCGTCCCTACTGCGCGGCGGGCGATCAGGTTGGCCGACAGCACCAGGGTCAGCCCGATCAGGGCCTCGAACAGA
Organism: Solwaraspora sp. WMMA2056; assembly: GCF_030345095.1. Taxonomy (NCBI): domain Bacteria; kingdom Bacillati; phylum Actinomycetota; class Actinomycetes; order Micromonosporales; family Micromonosporaceae; genus Solwaraspora; species Solwaraspora sp. WMMA2056. Next base: position 2,369,047 of record NZ_CP128360.1, on the reverse strand, counting down.
CCGATGGCGGCGGCGTAGCTGAAGTTGCTGGAGACCACACCCATCCGGTAGAGGTACGTCGATATGACGTCGGCGGTCGGGTAGGTCAGCGGGTTGTACAGCAGCAGGATCTTCTCGAACCCGACCGCCATGAAGGTGCCGATGTTCAGGATCAGCAGCGTGATCATGGTGGGCCGGATACCGGGCAGGGTGACGTGCCAGGTCTGCCGCCACCGGTTCGCGCCGTCGATCCGGGCGGCCTCGTAGAGGTCCTCGTCGATGGTGGTGAGCGCGGCGAGGTAGAGGATCGTTCCCCAGCCGACGGTCTGCCACACCTCGGACGAGACGTAGATGGTGCGGAACCAGCCCGGCTGCTGCAGGAACGGGATCGCCTCGCCGCCGAGCGACCGGATCATCGTGTTGACCGTGCCGTCGATCGACAGGATCTGCATCACCATCGCCGCGACGATCACGATCGACAGGAAGTGCGGCAGGTACGACACCGACTGGACGAAGCGCTTCCACCGCCGGGCCCGCACCTCGTTGAGCAGCAGCGCCAGGACGATCGGCAGCGGGAAGACAATGACCAGGGTGAGTGTGCCGAGAATGAGGGTATTGGTGAAGACCTGCCAGAAGGTCGGGTCGGCGAGGAACATCCGTACGTAGCGCAGGCCGACCCAGTACTCGCCGAAGACGCTGCCGCCGGGCTGGAACCGACGGAAGGCGATGACGTTGCCGAGCATCGGCAGGTAACGGAAGATCAGGAAGAACAACAACGGCAGGACGATCAACGAGTAGAGCTGCCAGTCCCGCCGCAGCGCGCGTCGCCAGGTACGTGACCGGGGTCGGCTCCGCCCCCGTCGGGGCAGGTCGTCGACGGGCGGCAGGGGCACCTGCGCCTGCGGGGACGCATCGACCGCGCTGGGTGTACTCATCCCAGTCGCCACCCCTCATGTCCAGTGCGCGTCGGACAGTCTCCCGGCAGCAGGAGACACCCCGACGCGACACGAAACTCGAAACTTTCGGAAATAGGCGCGTTACCTTGCGGGGAACCTAGATTCCCCGGCATCGTTGTGTCAAGAGTCGCCGAACCGGACCTTCAACTGCATAGAGTGTGTGCCTGGTCGTCCGGGAGGTCTCATCGTCGCACGCGCACCACGCCTTCGGGCCGGCGGAACCGGGTCCACCAGCAGAATGAGCTCCGGAAGTTTCGGTAACTTTTCGTGAGGTACGCATGACAGAGGCACCACCGGCCACCCCGCCGCCACCAGCCGGCCCACCAACCCGGGCATCGCACGACGCCGGCGGACAGCCGTCGCCGGCCACCATCGCCACCATCGCCGACGAGGTCGGCGTCTCGGTCACCACCGTATCCAAGGTCCTCAATGGTAAATCCGACGTCGCGCCACAGACCAGGGCCCGGGTCGAGGCAAGTCTCGATCGACACCAGTACCGGCGGCGGGCCCGTCGCCCACCGATCCGTACCGATCAGCTCGACCTGGTCTTCCACCAGTTCGACTCACTCTGGGCAATGGAGATCATCAAAGCGGTCGAAACAGTGGCCAGCGCCGCCGGAATCGGCCTGCACCTGAGCCAACTCGGCGGCCGGCACACGCCGCCGGACCAGTGGCTCGATGCGACCCTGGCGCGTCGGCCACTCGGGGTGCTCTTCGTGCTCTGTCACCTCAGCGAACGACATCGGGACCTGTTGGCCCGCCAGCTGATCCCGTTCGTGGTGATCGACACCGACAGCGCGACCTCGGCCTCGGTACCGACGGTCGGCTCGAACAACTGGAACGGTGGACTCATCGCCACCCGGCACCTGCTGCAACTGGGCCACCGGCGGATCGCGATCATCTCCGGTCCCAGCGACGTGCTGTGCGCACAGGCCCGTACCGCCGGATTCCGGTCGGCCCACGACGAAGCCGGCCTGCCGGTCCCGGCCGACCTGATCCGGCACGGCGACTTCTACGTGGACGCCGGCTTCGCACACGGCATGGCGCTGCTGGACCGGCCGGACCGGCCGACCGCCATCTTCGCCGGCTCGGACATGCAGGCGCTGGGAGTGCTGCGGGCCGCCCGGCAACTCGGTCTGGACGTGCCCGGCGACCTGTCCGTGATCGGCTACGACAACGTGCCGGTGGCTGCCTGGACGGTCCCCGCCCTGACCACGGTCCATCAACCGCTGCGCGACATGGCCGGCACCGCCGCCCAGATGCTGCTCGACCTGGCCCGTGGCGCCGAGTTGTCGACCAGCCGGATCGACCTGGTCACCGAGCTGGTGATCCGGGAGAGCACCGCCCCGCCCGCCCCCGCCCGAGCTGTCCGTCAAGGAGGATGAATGCCCCAGTTCGACCTGCCGTTGGAACAACTGCAGTCCTATGCCCCGTCGCTGCCGGAACCAGACGACTTCGACACCTTCTGGAAGTCCACTCTCGATGAGGTGGCCGCGCACGAGATCCTGGTCGACGTCCGACCCGAGCCGACCGACCTGCGGTTGTTCGACACCTGGCAGGTGACCTTCACCGGGTTCGGCGGCGACCCGGTCCACGCCTGGTACACCCGCCCAGCCGGGGTCGACACCGCGCTGCCGGCGGTCGTGGAGTACCTCGGCTACGGGCGTGGGCGGGGCCTGCCGCACGAGCGGCTCACCTGGCCCGCCGCCGGCTACGCCCACCTGCTGATGGACTCCCGCGGCCAGGGTGACCAGTACGGCAACGGCGGCGACACCCCCGACCCGCACCCGGCCGCCGCCGGTGGGCCGGGTCCGGTGACCCGGGGCATCACCGACCCGTCCCGGTACTACTACCGACGGTTGATCACCGACGCCGTGCGCGCCGTCGCGGCGGTCCGGGCGCTGCCCGGCGTCGACGCGACCCGGGTGACCGCCGCCGGCAACAGCCAGGGCGGTGGGCTGGCCCTTGCCGTCGCCGGCCTGGTCGACGACCTGGCCGCACTGGTCAGCACCGCGCCGTTCGGCTGCCACTGGCAGCGGGCGATCGAGATCACCGACAACGAGCCGTACGGTGACGTGGCCCGCTACCTGGCCGTACACCGCAACGCCGAGTCCAGCGTACGCCGGACCCTGTCCTACTTCGACGGAGTGACGTTCGCCCGGCGGGCATCGGCACCGGCGCACTTCGGTGTCGGGCTACGCGACACGGTCTGCCCGCCGAGCACCGTCTTCGCCGCGTACAACCACTACGGCGACAAGCTGACGGAGCCACCACGGCGGGAGATCCACGTCTACCCGTTCAACGGCCATGAGGGCGGTGAGGCCGAACAGGTCCGTCGGCAGCTGCGCTGGCTGCGTGCCCTCATCGGCTGACCGGCCTCGCGATGGCTGCGCCCCGCGGCCGGCCTCGCCCGAGCAGCCAGGTACCGGCGGCCGCGAGCCCGACGCCGACGACGAGGAGCAGCGACCCGGCGGAACGCACGCCGGCCGAATGAGCGATCCAGCGGTCGCCGAAGGGGGCCATCCTGGTGGCAGTGATCTGGTCCGGATCGGTACGCCCGTCCGGTGCCGCGAAGGTGATACGCGTGCGTTGGCGCTGCACGGGCGGCCGGTCCCGCTGATCCGGGTTGGCGACGATCCACGGCAGGGTCGCCCGGCGGGCCGATTCGTCGTTCGCCGCTGCCTGCTCGGGGCTCTCGCCGAAGCAGTGCCAGGCGCTGCCGCCCTTGGCCACGCGCTGCTCGTTGCATTCGATCCGGGTGAACGTCTCGGTCTGCGCCCCGAACGCACCGACACCCAACCCGCCGGTGCCGGCGCCGAGCACGGTGAGACCGATCGCCGCGAACAGTAGGCCGGCGGCCAGGCAGCCGACGCCACGCCAGTGACCCACCTTCACGATCCCTTGTAGTTGGCCGGATGCTTGCCCGGCCGATGGTAGGACGTCGCCGCCACGGCGGTTTCCGGATCTACGGGTAGGTGCCGAGAATTACGTCGAGAGCCGCCGGCGGAACGGCATCGAGCGAGCGGTTCCGCCGCATTTCCGGCAGTTAATGCATAACGGCTGGCCTCCACTGCCAGCCGGCAAACGAAACGCCGCGCGGGAAATGACTCCTTCTGGCACTATCCACCACATATTCACCCCGCTGGACATCGAAGTCACGCTGAGATAATCTGCGATCACTCAGAGACGTACATCGAAGTCTCACACCGCGTCCCGTTCTCCCTCAGCAGTTCCGGCCAGGCGACCTGATCGCCTGGCCCGTCCCTGCCTTCGGTTGGCACAACCGCAGCACAGGTCGGTCGGCGTCGCCGACACCTCGAGAAGGGAATGCACATGCGTGGATCCCGTTCGCCCTGGCTCAGCCGGGCCGCCAGACACAGCGCGGTGGCCGCAGCGGCCGCCATGCTGATCTCGGCAGCACCGTCACCCGCTTTCGCCGCCACCGGCGAGATCCTCGGGGCGGACCGCCAGGACGCCATCGCGGGCAGCTACATCGTGGTGTTCAAGGACAGTGTCCCGGCCGACAGCCGGACGCACGGCACCGATGTGGCGTGGCGGTACGGGGCGAAGATCCGGCACGTCTACTCGCACGCCCTGCACGGCTTCGCCGCGACGATGAGCGAATCCGCCGCGCGGCGGCTGGCGGCCAGACCGGACGTCGCCTACGTCGAGCAGGACGGCCTGGTCCAGGTGACCGACACCCAGCCCAGCCCGCCGTCCTGGGGCCTGGACCGCATCGACCAGCGCGATCTGCCGCTGAACAACAGCTACACCTACCCGACGACGGCGCCGGCCGTACGTGCGTACGTCCTCGACACCGGCATCCGCACCACCCACACCACCTTCGGCGGCCGCGCCTCGTGGGGCACCAACACCACCGGCGACGGCAACAACTCCGACTGTCACGGCCACGGCACTCACGTCGCGGGTACGATCGGCGGTTCCCAGTACGGCGTGGCCAAGGCGGTCTCGCTGATCGCCGTCAAGGTGCTCAACTGCGCCGGATCGGGTTCCTTCGCCGGAATCGCCGCCGGAATCGACTGGGTCACCGCCCACCACGGTCCGGGAGCGCCCGCCGTCGCCAACATGAGCCTGGGTGGGCGCGGCACGAGCGCCGTCGTGGAGGATGCGGTCCGCAACTCGATCGCCGACGGCATCGTGTACGCGATCGCCTCCGGCAACAGCAACGCCGACGCCTGTGGCTTCACCCCGGCCCGGGTCGCCGAGGCGATCACCGTCAACGCGAGCACCCGCACCGATGCCCGCGCGTCCTTCTCCAACTGGGGTACCTGCACCGACGTCTTCGCCCCGGGCGACGGGATCACCTCGGCCTGGGCCAGCAGCGACACCGCCACCAACACCATCAGCGGCACCTCGATGGCCGCCCCGCACGTCGCGGGCGCTGCTGCCCTGATCCTCGCCGACAACCCGGCCCTGACCCCGGCGCAGGTGGCGAGGGTACTGCTCGGTGCCGCCACCCCGAACAAGATCACCAACCCGGGTACCGGGTCGCCGAACCTGCTGCTGTTCGTCGCCCAGGGTCCACCGCCGCCGGCGTCGGTACTCTACCGCTTCTGGAACGGCCGCGACCACATCAGCAGCACCGCCACCTCGATCGCCGGGTACCAGCGGGAGGGCCCGCTGGGTTCGGTCCGTACCAGCCCGGAGGCCGGCACCCGCCCGCTCTACCAGTGCCTCGTCTCCGGCTGGGACTACATGACGTCGCTCGACTCGAACTGTGAAGGGCAGCGGGTCGTCGGTCTGATCGGGTACGCGTACACCGCGCCGCCGGCCGGGTCGTATCTCACGGTACGCCGGTGCCGGATGTCCAGTGGGGACCACTTCGACTCCACCACCAGCAACTGCGAGGGGCAGATCGTCGAGGGTCTGCTCGGTTACCTGACCAGCTGATCCCACGGTCGCTCACGATGGTCGGGGCCGTACGCGGACGGCGTACGGCCCCGGTCCGACCAGGCTCCCGACAGCGGTAATCGCGGTGCGGTCCGAGCGGCCCGACGGCTAGCCTGCCGCGCATGACACCTGAACGCGTCCGGCCGCCGTTCGATGCCGACGAGCGCACCCAGTTGGTCGGCTGGCTCGACCTGCAACGCGCCATCGTGCACCTCAAGTGCGAAGGGCTGTCGGACGACGACGCCCACCGGCCGCTGCTGCCGTCGTCCCCGCTGATGACCGTCGCCGGGATCGTCTCGCACCTGCGCTGGGTGGAACACACCTGGTTCGAGGTGCTGTTCCTCGGCGGACCGGCCGACGGGCCGCAGTTCGACGAGACCCGTGAGGACGCCGACATGCTGGTCGACGGTGTGCCGCTGGCCCAGCTGCTCGCCGACTACGAGCGGCAGTGCGCCATCTCCAACGAGATCGTCGCCGCGCATCCGCTGGAGCAGACCGGCCGGCACCCGGACTTCCGCTCGGCGGCGGCGTCGCTGCGCTGGATGCTGATCCACATGGTCGAGGAGACCGGTCGGCACGCCGGTCACCTCGACGTCATCCGGGAACTGTTGGACGGGCGCAAAGGCTACTACTGACCTGCCGACCCGCCGGTGTGCGTGACGGGGGACGGTAGGCCACCCACACCGGTACGAACGTGTCAGGTCAGCTGGCGGTGCAGGACGGGGTCATGCCGGAACCACTGCCGGTGCCCTGGAAGCCGAACTCGGTCGACTGCCCGGCGGCGATCCTGCCGTTGTAGCTGACGTTGCGGAACTGGACCGCCCCGCTGTTGCCGCTACGGTCGGCGTTCCAGGCGTTGGTGACGGCCGCCCCGCCGGGCAGGGTCATCGCGACGGTCCAGCCGTTGGTGCCGGCGGAGCCGGCGGTCACCCGTACGGTGGCGACGAAGCCGCCGTTCCACTGATTTAGCGTGACGGCCGCCGTACAGCCGCCGTTGCCCGGTGGTGGGGTCGTCACCGGTGGCGGGGTGGACGGCGCGGGCGAGGTGTCCGGCGTGGTGGTCGGCCCCGGCGTGGACGGCGACGGGGTGACCCCACCCGGGTTGAGGCTGCCCGGTACGGCGGTCAGCGCGTTGTACCAGGCGGTGGCCATCTTGCCGTACCCGGTGGCGTTCGGGTGGACGCCGTCGGCGAGGTCGGCGGTGGTCAGCGCGGCGTACATGTTCACCAGGTGCACCTTGCGGCCGGCGTTCGCCCGGCTCTGCACGATCTGCGGGATGGCCGCGTTGAAGCTGCGGATCTGAGCGTCGGCGAAGCCGGCCGGGATGATCGTGGCGACGAACAGGTACGCGTCGGGTGCGTTGGTGGTGATCTTGTCGATCAGCGCGGCGAGCCGGTTCGGGGCGTTCGGCAGGTCACGGTTCTGGGTGATGTCGTTGGTGCCGATCTGCAGCAGGATCGTCTGCGGGTTCGACGCCCGGAGCCAGTTGACGATGTTGGCGTCGATCTGGTCGATGCGCCAGCCGGAGTGGCCCTGGTGGTTGCGGTCGGGCAGGCTGGCCGGCCCGTTGGACTGGGAGCCGACGAAGTCCACCGAGTGGCCGCCGGCCTGGAACTTCTGCCACAGGTCGATGCGGTAGCCACCGGACACGTTGAAACCGTCGGTGATCGAGTCACCGAGCGGCATCACCCGGACCGGGGTGGCCGACTGGGCGTGGCCGCTGTTGCCGACCAGCAAGGTGGCCGCCGCGAGCAGCACGGCCGCCAACACCGCCGTACATCGACGAATGGACACGGTCATGAAGAACTCCTTCCGAAAACATCTAAGATCGTGAATGTAGACGCTTTCCTGTGGAGTGCAGCGACGCGTCCCGACGGTCCGGCGACGAACGGCCGGCACCCTGCGCCGAGCGGCACAGCACAGCAGAAAGGCAGGAGTACGACTCACCAGCGGGCACGTTCACCGGCAGCAGCACCGGCAGGTCGCGCCGTCAGTTGCGCAGGGCGTCGTCGAGGCTGGTCTCACGAGGTCCGGGCAGCGCCGGCTCCCGGCCGACCAGCACGTCGTACGCGGCCTTGACCGCCGCCAGCCGCTCCCGGAACGCCCCCCACCGCCAGGCCCGCTCAAAGCGGCGTACCGAGTCGTCACCGACGCCGACCGCGTCGACGCCGACCCGCCGGCAGACCGTCACCGCCCGGTCGATGTGGAAACTCTGTGTCACCACGATCGCCTGCTGTACGCCGAAGACCTGCCGTGCCCGCAGGCACGAGTCGTAGGTGTCCAGGCCGGCGTGGTCCTGCACGATCCGCTCCGCCGGCACGCCCCGCTCGATCAGCCAGCGCCGCATCGCGCCCGGCTCGTCGTAGTCCCATTCGCGGTGGTCCCCGGAGACCAGGACCGCCCGCACCCGACCGGCTTCGACCAGTCGCCGGGCCACCTCCAACCGGCCGGCAAGGAACTCCGACGGCGTACCGTCCGGGCGGACCTGCGCGCCGAGGACCAGGGCCACCGGCGCGGCCGGCACGTCCGCCAGGTCGTACACGTGCGCGGCGGCCGACGCCCGGATCCAGTACCCGCTGGCGGTGACCAGCAGCGCCGCCGCGACCGCGACCACGGCGACGAGAAGAAACTTGCGGCGCAGCCAACGTGAGCGTCGGGACTGATGAGCCGGGGCGTCGTCCATCCCGTAAGTATTGTCGACGGGCTCCGTCGCGCCCCGACGCGGACATCCCGGTCCAGGCACCCGGGATGCTGGACACCCGCAGCGGCAGAGAGAAGTGTGGAACGCATGGTCATCGAGCTGGGCCTGACCCGCGAGCCGCAGGCACCGCCGCCGACGACGGCCGGTGGTTGGTGGCGGCGGCGACCGTCGGGCCCGGCAGCTGGCGGCTGGTCGCCCGTGCGCCGGGCGCGCCCGTACGCCGTACTGGCCGGCCTGGCCATGCTGCTCGGGCTGACCGGTGCCGCGCCGCCGGACGGCCCGCTGCTGGTCCCGGTCGCCGCGCACCAGGTGAAGGCCCGCGACATCGTGCTCGCCGGGGACCGACTGCTGGTCACCTCGGCCGCCGTCCAGGGCTCGACCACGACGTGGCAGCTCTCGGCGTACGCGATCCCCGCCGGCGATCTGCTCTGGACGGTACCGCTGCACGCGGCGAGCTGGCGGCTGCGCCAGGTACGCCGTACCGGTGACGTGATGCTCGTGGATCCGCGCTCCGCGCCGGGTGCCGGGGCGACGATGATCCTGGACGCCGCCACCGGGCAGACCCGGTGGGTCGCCCCGGACGGGTTGGTGCTGACCGACGACGGCCGCACCGCCCTGCTCCCGGAGCCGGGTGAGTCCACCGGCGTCCCGTCGACGTTGGTCGCCGTCGACGTCGGCAGCGGCGACGAGTTGTGGAGCACCGGGTTGGCCGCCTCGACCGAGGTGCTCGCCGGGGCAGCCGGTCAGGTGCTGCTGGTCGGCGCCGACGGGCGGGCCGAGGTCCGCGAGGGGCGCACCGGCGCGGTACGGCGTACCGCCGAACTGGGTGCGGTGTCCCGGCCGGACAGCATGGGCGGCACCCTGGTGATGCGCCAGTCCAATGGCGGCCAGTTGGGCATGGTCGGCTACGACCCCACGACGTTGCGGCAGCTCTGGCAGCGGCCGGTGCCGTACGGGCCCGGCCGGATCACCGAGTGTGGCGAGCTGATCTGTTTCCCGGCCGGGGCCCAGATCGAGGCGGTCGATCCGCTGACCGGCGAGTTGGTGTGGCGCATCGACGCGGACCTGGTCGTCGACTTCGACAGCTATCTGGTGGCGTACAGCGTGGCGGGTGTGCCGGCGGCGGACGGCGGCTCCGGCGCCAGCGGTGGCAGCGGCGGTACCAGCGACAGCACCAGCAGCGGGGCCGGGGCGGGCAGTGGGCGGATCGTGGACCCGGCGACCGGGCGGACGCTGCTGCCGATGAGCGCGTGGTACACCGAGTTGGAGGGGCGGGGCGACGCCACGTTCGTCGGCTACCGTCAGCCGGTGGAGGACGGCCCGGCCTGGCTCGCCGTGCTGACCCCCACCACCCAGGTGTTACGTCTCGTCGGGGTCGTGCCCGGACCGGTCGGCGGATGTGTCGCCGACGAGGCCACGATCGTCTGCCGCAGCGGCGCCGATGGCATCACCATCTGGCGTTACCAACTCTGACCCCCGACCACGCCCTCCAAGATCCCGACGATCTTGCGCTTATCGTTGGACGAATACGACATATCCTCTCGATAAGCGCAAGATCGTCGGGAAAGGGGGCGGGAAAGGAAGCGGTCAGGAGGCGGCGTCGACCTTTTCCGCGGCGGCGGCGAGGGCGGCGACGTAGTCGTCGAGGCCCCAGGTCACCGACAGCGCGGTCGGCGGCGACACCGAGGCGATGAACTCGGCCCCGACCAGCGAGGCGACCGCCCCGGACTGAACCTGCGGCATGGTCTGCGCGGCCGGCGAGGCCAGGAAGGCGTCCTGCTCCTCCTGGGTGGTGGCGAACGAGACCAGGACGTCCGAGGTGAGCTGGTCGAGTTGCTCGTAGCTCATGGTGAAGTAGAACGTCGACTCGTCGGTGCCGAGGTCGTTGACGCTCTGGGCGCCGGTCATGCCGAGATCGAGGGCGAACTCCACCCGCGGGTCGGCTTCCTTGTAGACGTAGAAGGTGTCGGCGGAGTCCCAGACCATCGCGACGCTCTTGCCGGCCAGCTGCGGGTTCTCCTGTGCCTTGGTGGCGATCTGGGCGTCGATGTCGTCGAGCAGCGCCTGCGCCTCGGCGCTCTTGCCGAGCGCGGTACCTACCGTGGTGATCAGGTCGCGCCACGGGGTGGCCCACGCCTCGTCCGGGTAGGCGACGGTCGGCGCGATCTTGTTGAGCAGGTCGAACTGCTCCTGGTCGATGCCGGAGTAGACGGCGAGGATCAGGTCGGGTTCGGCGGCGGCGATCTCGTCGAACGGCGGCTCCTGCGCGTCCGGCAGAACGGTGGGCACCTCGGCACCGGTCTCGTCGAGCTTCTCGGCGATCCACGGCAGTACACCGTTGGCATCGCCGCCGTAGCTCTGGAACGGGATGGCGACCGGCACCACGTCGAGGGCGATGGCCGCGTCGGCGCTGCCCCAGCCCCACGCGACGACCCGGGTCGGGGCGTCGGAGATGGTGGTCTCGCCGAACGCGTGCGAGACGGTCACCGGGAAACCGGCGGTGCCGCCACCGTTGTCGGTGTCGCCGGTGGAGTCGTCGCCGGAAGAGCAGGCGGCCAGGCCCAGGGTCAGGGCGAGCGGTACGGCGACAAGGACGCGGCTGAGTATTCTGCTGTTCACTGTCTCTCCTACAGGCGCGGTCGGTCCGCGAGTCGACCCATGCAACCATGGGTAAGTTAGGTTTGGCTAGCCTTTGTAATCGCGGTTACCCAGCCGTGATACCGGCCCGTACCGGACCAGGCCCCGCGCCCGTCCCGGCGCACGATCAGGCCCCGCGCCCCTCCCGGCCCGTCGTGGCCAGCAGCCACAGCAGGTACGGGCCCCCCAGCACCGCGGTGACGATGCCGACCGGTGCCTTCACGTTGCCGGGCAGCAGATGCTGGGCGATCAGATCCGAGCCGGTCACCACGACCACGCCGACCAGCGCGGCCGGCAGCAGCACCGGAGCGCCGGAGCGCATCAACCGCCGAGCGATCGGCATGGCGACGAAGGCCACGAACGCGATCGGACCGGTCGTCGCCGTCGCCACCGCCGCGAGCGTCACCGCGACCACGAGCAGCACGATCCGGCCGCGTTCCAGCCGTACGCCAAGCCCGGTGGCGGTGTCGTCGCCGAACTGCAGCAGCTCCAGCGTCGCCCGCGCCACCAACAGCACCATGGCGAGCACGGCCAGGGTCACCGCCAGGACGACGATCTCCGGCCACCGGGCGGCGCCGAGGCTGCCGACCATCCAGGCCAGTGCGGTCTGCGCCTCGCGTACCTCGCCCCGGGTCAGCAGGTAGCCGAGCGCTCCGTGGGCCATGAACGCGGCGGCGATGCCGACCAGCACGAACCGGTATCCGGTCAGTCCGTTCCGCCAGGACAGCAGGTAGACGGCGGTCGCCGTACCGGTCGCGCCGACGAACGCCGCGACCGAGACACCCAGGCTGCCGACACCGAACATCGTCAGCGCGGCCACCGCCGCGACACTGGCGCCACCGGTGACGCCGATGATGTCCGGGCTGGCCAGCGGGTTGCGCAGCACGGTCTGGAAGATTCCGCCGGCGAGGCCGAACGCCGCCCCGGTGAGGATCCCGGCGATCAGCCGAGGCAGCCGCAGGTCGAGGATGATGAACTCGTCACGGCCGGTGCCCTGCCCGGCGAGGGTGCGCAGCAGATCGTCGGGCGCGACCCGGTAGGAGCCGAGGCTGAGGCTGAGCGCCGCCAACAGCAGCGCGACCACCACCAGCGTCGACACCACCACGGCGGCCCGGACGCGGCGACGCCAGCGCAGCCGGCGCAGCGCCGGCCACTCCCCCTCGGCGTGGCGGGTTCCGGTGACGGTCATTCCACAGCCATCCATGCCTTCATACCGCGGCCATCCGGGCCTTGCGGACCAGGGCGATCAGCACCGGAGCGCCGAGGAACGCCGCGACCAGGCCGGCCTCGACCTCGCCGGGCAGGGCGACGAGCCGGCCGACCACGTCGGCGGCCAGCAGCAGGGCCGCGCCCAGCGGCAGACTGTAGGCGAGGATCCACCGGTAGTCGGGCCCGGTGGCCCAGCGGGCGGCGTGCGGCACGACCAGACCGACGAAGACGATCGGGCCGGCGAGCGCGGTCGCCGACCCGCAGAGCAGCACGGTCGCCAGCAGGATCGACGCCCGGTCGCGGACCACGTGCTGCCCGAGCCCGTGGGCGACGTCGTCGCCGAGACTGAGCGCGTTGAGCAGCCGGCCGGAGGCCACCGCCAGCACGGCGCCGACGACCAGGAACGGCAGCACCGTACGGGCGGCGGACAGGTCCCGCCCGACCAGCGAGCCGACCTGCCAGAACCGGTAGCGTTCCAGGGTCTGCAGGTTGGTCAGCAGCACCAGGGTGATCAGCGAGGTGAGGACCGCGGTCAACGCGGAACCGGCGATGGCCAGTTTCACCGGGGTGGCGCCGCCCCACCCCATCGAGCCGACGCCGTAGACGGCCAGTGCGGCCAGTGCGGCCCCGGCGAAGGCGAACCAGATGTAGCCGACGGTGGTGCCGATGCCGAGCCAGGTGATCGCGACGACGACGGCGAGGGACGCCCCGGCGTTGACGCCGAGCAGCCCGGGGTCGGCGATCGGGTTACGGGTGAGCCCCTGCATGAGCGCGCCGGACAGGCCGAGGGCCGCCCCGGCGAGCAGCCCGATCACGGTCCGGGGCAGCCGGAGATCCCAGATCACCACGTGGTCGGCGATGGTCGGATCCCGGTGCGCCAGTGCGTCGAGCACGATCGGCAGGGCGATGTCGCGGGCCCCGAGGGCCAGGCTGGCGAAGATGGTGCCGGCCAGCAGCGCGACGGCGATCAGCAGGCCACCGAGCCTTCGACCGATGGTGAATCGTCGCCGACTTTCGGTAACCAAGGAGTCGTCGACCTCACCTCGACCGCGCCGAGGTGAGGTAAGCATTCCCTAAGTATGCAGGTCCAGGGTCACCGGCTCGTCGGCGGGCAGGTCGACCGGCAGCACCCCGTACGGGCTGGTGACCGTGACCCGTTGGGTGAGCGCCGAGCGGAGTCGGACCCGCACCGAGGCCGCGTTCCAGGTCAGCTCCTCGACGGTGATCCGCCCCCGGCAGGTGACCCCCCGCAGGGTGCCGCCGGGCAGCTGCGCCGGCCAGGCCGGCACCAGGTGCAGGGCCACCGACCCGTCCGCCGGGTCGACCCGCGAGTCGACCAGCGCCTCGATCAGTACGCCGGGCAGCGCGTGCGCCGCGTCGGCGTTGTACGTCTGCAGCCCCGGGTTGTGCGCGCTCATCAGCGACCGGAAGAACATGTCCGCACAAATGATCTTCCGCAGGTTGGCAGCGACCCCGTCGGCGTCGCGCAGCCGGGCGGCGACCAGCGCCCGGTGCAGGCTGCCGTGCGCGGAAAGGTTCTCGTCACCGCGTACGGCCAGCGCCCGGTGCGCCGCGCGGGCCAGCTCCGGCGTGCCGTCCGGGGTGATCTCGTGCAGCGGCCACACCGGGTAGAGATGGCTCACGTGCCGGTGGTCGTCGTCGGCCCGGTAGCCGGGCCAGGCCCATTCGGCGAGCGCTCCCCGGTCGTCGACCAGGTACTCCGGCAGCCGTGCGGCCAGCTCCGCCCACTCGGGCGACCCGGTCAGCGCGCCGGCCAGGCCCATCGCGTGCCGGGCGGCGGCGATGTCCATCGTCGCGTTGACCGCCAGGTAGACCGGCTGGTCGTTCTCATCGAGCGGACCGGTCTCGCCGGAGAACGACGGCACGAACACGAACCCCCCGTCGTCGTCGACCCGGGTCAAAAAGTCGGCGAAGAACTCGGCCGCCTCGACCAGCCACCCGGCGGCCGCGCCCAGCGGCTCCCCGGTGACCAGGTGATGCTCCCAGAGCGGGTACAGCAGCCAGTCGGCTCCGGGCAGCCAGGCCGGCCACGGCCACTCGTCGCAGAAGTGGAACAGGTGGCCGTGTTCGCCGTCGGTGCGACCGGGGGCGAGCAGGCCCCGGCCGCCGTACACCGCCCGCGCGTTGCGCCGCCAGTCGTCGACCTGGCCGGCGATCAGCCGCCGGTACGCCGCCGTCACCTCCGGCAGGGCGCCGATCGCGGCCCCGGCCATCTGCAGGTTGAGGTTGGCGTCGGTGGTGAAGTCACCGGCCCAGGCCGCGTCCCAGGACGCCAGCCAGAGGCCGGTCAGCCGGGGCGGCAGCACACCGCTGGAGCTGATCAGCAGGTACCGGCCGGCGTGGAACAGCCGCTCCAGCAGCACCGGTGACAGTCGTTGGTCGTCGGCGCGCTGGGCGTCGAGCAGCTGGCCGACCGGATGGTGCCGGTCGGTGTCGTCGACGCGCAGCCGCAGGTCGAGCCGCTGGTACATCGGTGCGTGCAGCGCGACGTGGCGTCGCAGCAGCCGGTCGTAGTCGTCGCCGGCGAGCGCCGTCAGCCGGGCGTGCAGCGCCGCCGTGCCCCAGCCTGGTGTGTCGTAGCGGTCGAGCACGGTCAGCGTCAGCGCGTCCCCGCCGATGCGGATCCGGTCGCCGACGATCTCGGTGTCGCCGACCACCAGGGTCAGCCCCTCGAACCCGTACGCGCCGAGTCCGGGCGGGTAGCTGCCCCGGACCCGCAGGACGGCGTACCCGTCGTGCCGGTAGGCGGCGACGTCGTAGCCGACGGCGACCGGCCGGCCGGGCAGGTCGCCGGTCGCGCCGAGCAGGCACGGCCCGGCGGCGAGCGCGACCACCGCGACGGCGTCGGCGCGGGAGACGAAGGCCCGCCGGGCGCGGTCGCCGTCCCAGGTCGCGCTGACCTCGCCGGTGGCGAAATCGGTGGTACGCCGGTAGTCGGCCGGTGGCGACGGGTCGGCACGGGTGGCGACACTGTCGATGGTCAACGCGTACCCGGGGTGGTAGGACTGGGTCCACTCCAGTTGTCGCCCGTCGGCGAGCAGCCGGCCGGCCTCGGCCCGCCGGTCGGCCAGGATCAGCTCGCGGACCTGTTCGATGACGCCGGCCAGCTCCGGTGGCCGCCGGTCGCGGGTGCCGTTGGGCAGCACGAACCGGTGGTGGTTGACCACGATCCGCTCCGCGACCGGGTCGCCGTGCACCATCAGCCCGTACTCGCCGTTGCCGGTGAGGAAGGCGTCCTCCCAGCGGGCCGCTGGCGCGGTGTCCTCGATCCGGTGCACCGATCGACCTTAGCCAACGTCCGCCACACGGCAACCGCCTAGTGTTCCTGCCATCTGGACCTGTGCACTCACCGGTTGCGGCGCCGGATCCGTTCTGTGATGAGGTGGCCTGACGTCACCGAGGGGAGTGATATCGGTGCACATCGGTCGAAATCGGGGCACGACCGCCGGACTGCTGGCGGCGCTGCTGGCTGCCGGCGTCCTGGTCGGATGCGGAACCGCCCCCGCGACGCCCGTGTGGCAGCCGGCACCGGGCGCGGCGGGCGGCCAGGCCGCCCCCAGCGACGGCGCGCCCAGCACCGCACCACCGAGCACCGCACCACCGAGCCCCACCCCCAGCCCGACGCCGACGACACCACCGGACTCGGCGATCCCCCGCTCCGGTGCCGGCAGCTTCGACGCCGCCGCCGGGTCGCCGGGCCGGATCGGCATCGGCACCCGGATCGTCACCTACCGGGTGGAGGTCGAGCGGGACATCGACTGGGGCGACCTGGAGCCGTGGACGGTGAGCCGGTTCGCCGACCGGGTGGACGGCATCCTCGCCGCGTCGCAGGGCTGGACCGAGTCGGGGTTCCACCCGGTGACCGACCGCAGCGTCGGGCTGAACCAGGCGTCCTGGTCGTTCCGACGGGTCGGCGGGGACCGCTACGACGTCCGGATCCGGTTGGCCACCCCGCAGACCGTCGACCGGCTGTGCGGCCGGGCCGGGCTGGACACCGCCGGCGTCTTCTCCTGCCGGACCGGCACCACGATCATGATCAACCTGCGCCGGTGGCTGCAGGGGGCCGATGGCTACCCGGTGACCATCGACGATTACCAGACCAGTGTGATCAACCACGAGGTCGGCCACTACCTGGGCTTCGACCACATGGGGTGCGCCGGCGCGGGCCAACTGGCCCCGGTGATGGGGCTGCAGACGACCGACCTGGGTGGCTGCCTGCCGAACCCGTACCCGTTCGACGTCGACGGCCGGTTCGTCAGCGGCCCCTGGCGGCCGTCCTGACCGTCACGGGCCGCCGCTACCGACCCGCGCCGGTTCGGCGGACCGGTCGTCGGCCGGCGGCGACATCCGCAGTTCGGTACGGGCCAGGGCGGGCAGCCCGTGCCGGCGGCGGGCGGCCATCCAGCCGACCGAGCCGGCGACCACGACCACCACGAGCAGCGCCAGCAGGGCGATGTCCGGGGTGCCGAGCAGCTTGAGCGCACTGGCCAGCAGGACCAGGGTCAGCGCCCGGCGGACCAGCCCACCCGGGGCCCGGGAGGAGAGCTGGGCACCGATCCACGCCCCCGGTACCGCGCCGAGCAGCAGCGAGGCGGTCAGGTCGAGGCGGAAGTCGCCGAAGAGCAGGTGGCCGATGGCTGCGGCGATCACCAACGGAACCGCCTGCACCAGGTCGGTGCCGACCAGGAACGCCGGGCGCAGCAGCGGGTAGAGCATCAGCAGCGCGATGATGATCAGCGAGCCGGAGCCGACGCTGGTCATCCCGACGATCAGCCCGCCGACCGCGCCGATCGCCACGGTGGGCAGCGGGCGGGCCTTCAGCGGGGCCTCAGCCGGGGCGGCGACCGCCGGTTCGGTGCCGGCGGCGACCGCCCGGCGGCGGGCGGCGTGCTCGACCATCCGGGTGTAGGTGCGGAAGACCAGGCCGGCGGCGGCCAGCAGCAGGGCCACCCCGAGGGCCACCTTGATCCCGTGCTGCAGGCTCTCGCCGTCACCGAGCGCCCGCAGCAGCAGGACGCCGGCGAAGGCGCACGGCACGCTGCCCAGGCAGAGCCAGCCGACCAGGGACCAGTGCACGGTCCGACGTCGGATGTGCACCAGCCCACCGACCGGCTTCATGACCGCGCTGACCACGAGGTCGCTGGAGACGGCCGCGAGCGGCGGGACGCCGAAGAAGATGACCAGCATCGGGGTCATCAGCGCCCCGCCGCCCATCCCGGTCAGCCCGACGATGATCCCGATGCCGCAGCCGGCGAGCACCAACACCCAGTCCACCCCACCGAGGGTGCCGGACCGGACCGGCAATGTCTAGCTTGTCGATCGGGATTATCAAGGCGATAGGTAAACCGGATCAGGTCGATTCCCGGTCAGTCCGCCGGCAGCGCGTCCGGCTCAGGCCGCCGGCAGCGCGTTCGCCTCAGTCCGCCGGCAGCGCGTCCGGCTCAGGCCGCCGGCAGCGCGTTCGCCTCAGGCCGCCGGCAGCGCGTTCGCCTCAGGCCGCCGGCAGCGCGTTCGCCGCGACCACCCGGCGGTACCAGTGCGCGCTCTCCTTCCAGGTCCGCCGCAGCGTCTCGCGGTCGATGTGCACGATGCCGAACGTCTTCGCGTAGCCCCGCGCCCACTCGAAGTTGTCCATCAGCGACCACACGAAGTAGCCCCGCACGTCCGCCCCGCCCTCGATCGCCTCGGCCACCGCGGTCAGGTGCCGGTGCAGGTAGTCGATCCGCCGGGGGTCGTGCACCCGACCGTCGGGGTCGACCACGTCGTCGAACGCCGCCCCGTTCTCGGTGATCATCAACGGCAGCCCCGGGTAGTCGCGGTGCAGCCGCAGCAGCAACTCGGTCAACCCGGTCTCGTCGATGTTCCAGCCCATCTGGGTGTACGGGCCCGGCTGGGCGACGAACTCGACGTCGGTCACCCCGATCCACGGCGACGCGGCACCGTCGGCGTGGCCGTCGGCGGTCGACCGGGGCGACACACCGTCCCACTGCCGTACCAGCACCGGGTTGTAGTAGTTCACCCCGAGCAGGTCCAGCGGCGCGTGCGCGGCGGCCTCGTCCCCGTCCCGCACGAACGCCCAGTCGGTCACCGAGGCGGTGTCGTCGATCAGGTCCCGGGGGTAGGCACCGTCCAGCATCGGGCCGAGGAACGCCCGGTTGGCCAGGGCGTCGATCCGGCGTACCGCTTCGGCGTCGGCCGCCGACTCGCCCCGGACGTGGTGCAGGTTCAGCGTCACGCTGACCTGCGCCGCCGGGTCGATGGTGGCGCGCAACGCCCGTACCGCCAGGCCGTGACCCAGGTTGAGATGGTGTACGGCGGCCAGCGCGGCGGCCGGCTCGGTCCGCCCCGGCGCGTGCACCCCGGAGCCGTAACCCAGGTACGCCGAGCACCACGGCTCGTTGAGGGTGATCCAGGTGTGCACCCGGTCACCGAACACCTCCCCCATCTGGCCGGCGTACTCGGCGAAGCGCTGCGCGGTGTCCCGGTGCGGCCAGCCGCCGGCGTCCTCCAGCTCCTGCGGCAGGTCCCAGTGGTAGAGGGTGGCCACCGGCGCGATGCCCCGGGCCCGCAGGCCGTCGATCAACGCCGAGTAGAAGTCGACACCCTTGCGGTTGAGCTGGCTGCCGCCGTGCGGCAGCACCCGCGACCAGGAGATCGAGAACCGGTAGGCACCGACACCCAGGTCGGCCAGCAGGTCCAGGTCCGCCTCCAGCCGGTGGTAGTGGTCGCAGGCCACGTCGCCGGTGTCGCCGTTGGTGACCAGGCCGGGGGTGTGCGCGAAGGTGTCCCAGATCGACGGCGTCCGGCCGTCGACAGCGGCAGCCCCCTCGACCTGGTACGACGCGGTCGCCGTCCCCCAGAGGAAGGTTCCCGGGAAGGTGCGACCGGACGGTACGGATGCTGACATGTGGGACTCCCCTTACGCGCTGAGCACGATCTCGAGCTGTTCGGCTCCCAGGATGCCTGCCGACCGCCTGCGTACCGGCCCCGGATCCGCCGTCCGACCCAGGTGACCTCGGACACGGCGCCGTCGGCGCCCCGGTGCCAGCCGGCTCAGCCGGTACATGTCAGCGCGGATATCGTCGACACGTGGTCCACCCGCTGCTCGCCGTCCTGCACCGGGCAGTCGACGGCGACTTCCCGGCGGACACCGGCGGCGTCGACGTCACCGGGGCACTGCCCGGCGGCTGGGAGTGCGTCCTGGCCCTCACCGGGTACGCGATCGTCGCGACCGCCGTACCGCCGGCGCAGGTCCTCGCCCACTCCCCCGACGGATTCGGCGGTGCCCACGCCCCCGATTTCCTGCGCTGGCTTGCCGGCCCGCAGGGCTGGCTGGACAGTCTCGACGTCACCCTGGTCGCCCGGGGCCGGGGCGCCGACGGCGGGCCCGACCGGCTCGTTGCCCGCGACGACCTGGCGGAACATCCACGGGTACGCCGGGCGCGGCGGCTGCGCCAGCGGGTCGTCGCGTACGGCGACGACCGGGGCGTGGTCACCCTCGCCGACGGGCTGGCCGGCCGCCGGGAGCTCAGCATCGAGGTGACCCGACCCGCCCGGCGGACCGGCCGGGCGCTGCTCGCCGACGCGCTGACCCTGGTGCCGGCCGGTGAGCCGGTCTTCGCCGCGGTCGCCCCGGGCAATGCGAGATCCCTGCGTGCCTTCCTGGCCGCCGGCTTCATCCCGATCGGCGCCGAGGTGCTGATCGCCCCCGACCCGCGACGCCGGCCGTGATCCTGGCGGCGAGCCGCAGCGATCAAACCGGTTGCGGCCGTCGACCGTACCCGCCTAGCGTGGACCGCACAGCGAGTGACGAGGAGCCACCGATGCGCCAACTGGCGAAACCCGCCGCCGCTGCACGCGGCTGAGCCTGCTCCGTCCGCTGCGGCGCCCGCACACCGACCAGCCCGGCGATGCCGGTGCCGGTGGCCGTCGCCGTCCCACACCGTCCACTCACGGGAGTCCCCATGAGTCCCACCCTGCTGTCCGGCACCCGGGCCCCGGTCAAGGTCTGGACCGATCCGTCGACCATCGAGCCGCAGGCCAGCCAGCAACTGCGCAACATCGGCGCGCTGCCGTGGGTGCACGGCGTCGCGGTGATGCCCGACGTGCACTACGGCAAGGGTGCCACCGTCGGTTCGGTGATCGCGATGCGTCAGGCACTGGCCCCGGCCGCGGTCGGCGTCGACATCGGCTGCGGCATGTCGGCGGTACGCACCAACCTGACCGACGCGCAACTGCCCGACGACCTGGGGGCGCTGCGCAACGCCATCGAGGCCACCATCCCGGTCGGATTCCAGGCCCACGACGACCCGGTCGACCCGCGCCGGGTGCACGGGCTGCCGACCGCCGGCTGGGACCGGTTCTGGTCCGGGTTCACCGGCCTGCACTCCGGGGTCGCCGCGCTGGAGTCACGGGCGCAGCGCCAGCTGGGCACCCTCGGTGGCGGCAACCACTTCATCGAGGTCTGTGTCGAGCAGGGCGGTGCCGACGCCGGTCGGGTCTGGCTGATGCTGCACTCCGGCTCCCGCAACATCGGCAAGGAGCTGGCCGAGCGGCACATCGCGGTGGCCCGCACGCTGCCGCACAACGCCGGCCTGCCGGACCGGGACCTGGCGGTGTTCCTCGCCGACACCCCGGAGATGGCCGCGTACCGGCGGGATCTGACCTGGGCCCAGGAGTACGCGGCCCGCAACCGGGCGATCATGCTGGCGCTGCTGTGCCGGGTGCTGCGTGGGGCGGTGCCGGCGGCCCGCTTCGACGAGCCGATCTCCTGCCACCACAACTACGTGGCCGAGGAGACCTACGACGGGGTGCCGCTGCTGGTGACCCGCAAGGGGGCGATCCGGGCCGGGCGCGGTGAGCTCGGCATCATCCCCGGGTCGATGGGTACCGGCTCGTACGTGGTGCGTGGTCTCGGCAACGAGGCGGCGTACTGCTCGGCGTCGCACGGTGCCGGTCGGCGGATGTCGCGGTCGAAGGCGAAAAAGACCTACACCGTCGACGACCTGGCAGCGCAGACCTCCGGTGTGGAGTGCCGTAAGGATGCCGGCGTGGTCGACGAGATTCCGGCGGCGTACAAGGATCTCGGCCAGGTGATCGCCGAGCAGGCCGACCTGGTCGAGGTGGTGGCCCACCTGCGGCAGGTGGTCTGCGTCAAGGGCTGACCGCTGACCCACCCCCCTTCCCGACGATCTTGCGCTTATCGAGAGTATTTGTCCACTTTGTTCCACGATAAGCGCAAGATCGTCGGGGAGCAGGCGGTGCCGGTGGTACGCAGCGCGGAGCGGGCCGACCCCCCAGCAGGGTCGGCCCGCTCACGTACGGGATGTCTCGTTCCTCAGTCGGTCAGGGTCATCATGTTCGACAGGTGACCGTAGGCCACGTCCAGTTGCCCCCGTGCATGATCGTCACACCGAAGTTGTTACCGCTGCCGTTCGGCCTGGCGGTGATGTTTCCGGTAGTGCCGCTGACCGCAGCGTTCCAGCTGTTCTGCAGGCTCTGGCCGCCGTGCAGGCTGAGGGTGACCGTCCAGTTGCTGACATTCTGGACCGAGACGTTGAGGTTGAACCGGTCGCCGAACTGCTGACCGGCCGACAGAACGGCGGTGCAGTTGCTCTGACCCGGGTTACCCGGGTTGCCAGGGTTCCCCGGGTTGCCGGTGGGGCTGGGACCGGGGTTGCCGGTGCCGCCTTCCCAGACGGTGATGTCGGAGCTGCCCTGGCTCTGGTAGCCCTCGGTCGCCATCACCTGGTAGCTGTGGTTGGAGCCGAGCTGCATGCCGGCACGCGCCCAGGCGTCGAAGTGGTTCGCGGTGGTGATGGTGCCGCCGGTGCGCTTCTGCTGCCGGACGCTCCAGTACTGGTAGAACGTCTGGGTGCCGTCGATCGACGGCGCGTTGACCCGCTGGCTGCGCAGGATGTCGTAGGTGCCGCCGTCGGTGGTGACCGAACCCATCCGGGTGGCGCCGCTGCTCGGGTTGTAGCTGCCGAAGTTCTCGACCACGTAGTACTCGATGAGCTGGTTACGCGTCCACCCGTACAGGGCGAGGTAGGTGTTGTTGTTGCCCGGGTTGTAGCTGCCCGAGTAGCTGATCGTCCGGCGGGTACCGGTGGCCCAGCCCTTGCCGCCGACCCAGTTGTTGGTGCTGCGGTCCCACGAGCTGGAGTAGCGGCCGTTCTCGCGCAGCGTCATGCTGGCGTTGCCGCTGTCCTTCCAGAACGAGAAGAAGTATCCGTTGTGCGTGCCGGTCTGGTTCGAGCTGAGGTACCGGTCGGCCTCGGCGTGCGCGCTGGGGGCGATCACCAGACCGCCGGCGACCAGCGCCGCGGCGCAGGCGGCACCGAGGAGCAGCCGCAGACGACCGCGGCGCCTCCGGGTGGTGGGGATGTCGTTCATGTAGTCGCGTCCTTCTCGTGACGGCTGGCAGGAGGCCAGCGATGCGGTACGACCCGACAGCTCCCCGCGGCCAGGTGACGGCCCCGGTCATCGGCGTCGCACCACGCGGTGGTGGTGAGGGGACCGGTCGTGCTGCCCGACCGGTCGGAGTGGATCGCCGTGGGGTGGCATCGACAGTGATTGAGTACTGTCGATGGCCGAGAGTATTGGTCCATCGACCGACTCGTCAACGACTTTCGGAAACATTACGGAAACACCGTCGACCGACAGACCCTGCGTGAGCGAGGCGTTCCCACTGTCCAGTACCGGCGGGCGATCCGACGGGCAGCAGCCTCCACCTCGGCTGGGCGATCACGTGGCCCGGTCGATGTCGGTCAAGGTTCCGGAAGAGTTCCGGAACCTTGCGGCGGCCACCCGGCCCGCCCGTGCAACCTCGTACGGCCACCCGGCTCGCCCGTGCAACCTCTCGGCGGCCGGTTCCGTCACTAGGGTGTCACGGCGGAAGGAGACCCTCTTGAGCAGCGAGCGTGACGAGCAGTTCCGGGACTTCGTCCTGGCCCGGCGTACCGATCTGGTCCGGACCGCGACGCTGTTGACCGCTGGCGACCCGCATCTCGCCGAGGATCTGGTCCAGTCGGCACTGACCAAGCTGTACGTGTCGTGGCCGGCCTTCCGACGATCCGGCAACCCCGGTGGGTACGTCTACCGGACACTGGTCAACACCCTGCGCGACGAGTGGCGACGACCCTGGCGGCGCCGCGAGAGAACAACACCCGACCTGCCCGAACACGCGTACTCACCGGTGGGCGACGGCGGCCCCGACGAGCGGCTGCGCGGTGCGCTGCGCGCGCTGCCGCCACGGATGCGCGCCGCGATCGTCTTCCGCTACTTCCACGATCTCGACGTGGCCGAGACCGCCGAGGCGCTCGGTTGCTCGCAGGGCACGGTCAAGAGCCAGACCGCCCGTGGACTGGACCGGCTGCGCGCCGCACTCGGCAGCGCCGACGGCCACCGGCTCTCCTCCCCCACCACCAGCCTGCCTGCGGCCTTCTGAGAGGTGTTCGACCAATGACTGACCTGCACTCCCGTCTCCAGGCGATCGCCGGGCCGGTCGCCCCGCCGACGCCGACCATGCTCGACGCCGACCTTGCCCGAGGGCGACGCGCGCTGCGCCGTCGCCGTACCGCTCAACTGGTCACCGGCTCCGCGGTCGCCGTGGCCGCGGTGCTCACCGCCGCGTTGGCCCTGCCGGCAGCCGTTCTCGACCGGCCCGGCGACGGTCCCGGAGGCGATCCCGGTCGCGTCAGCACCGGCGCTGGCGCGATCACCCAGCTCGTCGCCTACACCGGCGAGCAGCCGAGTGGCTTCACCCTCGACCGGGTGCCGGACGGCTGGCAGGTGCAGGGCCAGGACGAATGGACAGTGGTCCTGGCCAGTACCGACGCGGCGGACCAGAATGTCCGCAGCTGTGTCGGGAAGATCTGCCTCTGGCTGCAGGAGTTCGTGCCGACCGACGTGGTGAGCAGCCAGGTGCAGGTGGCCGGTCGACCGGGGATTCTGGCGACGATGCGCGACACCACCCATCCCGGCACCCTCTTCGTCGAGGTGGATCCGGATCGCTACCTGACCGTCCAGTTCTGGGACGGGTTGAACTGGACCGAGGCCGAGATCGTCGAGTTCGCCGCCGGCATCCACGTCCACGAGGATGCCAAGATCACCCACGGCTGACCTCCACGGGCGGCAGGTGCCGGCGGGATATTACGTCGCCGGTGCGCCGGCACTCGCCGATGATGAGTCGATGGCCGACAACGCATCGACGGCGACCATCGTCGACTACTACACGTTCCGGTACCGGGAGGACCAGCGGCTGCGGTCGCGCCCGTGCAACCGCCTGGAGTGGCGGCGCACCTGCGAACTGCTCGACGAACTGCTGCCGGCGGCTCCGGCCCGGATCCTCGACGTCGGCGGTGCCGACGGTGCGTACGCCCGCCGGCTGGTCACCGCCGGTCACCGGGTCCGGCTGCTGGACCTGGTCCCGGCGCACGTCGCGCAGGCCCGCGCCGGCCGGCCTGCGATCGACGCCGCGGTCGCCGACGCCCGCGCGCTGCCCGAGCCGGACGACGCGTACGACGTGACGCTGCTGCTCGGGCCGCTGTACCACCTGCCGGAGCCGGCGGACCGGCGGACCGCGTTGGCCGAGGCGGTGCGGGTCACCCGACCCGGAGGCCTGGTGGTGGCCGCTGCGATCTCCCGGTTCGCCGGACCACTGCACTTCGCCGCCACCCGCCGGTGGAGCGACACGATGGCAGCTGAGGCGCGGGCGCTGGCCGCCGACGGGCGCAACGACCCCGGGATCGGATTCACCGTCGCCTACTTCCACCGGGTCGAGGAGTTGACCGGCGAGCTGCAGGCCGCCGGCCTGACGCGGGTCACCGTACAGGGGATCGAAGGCCCCGGATGGACGGCGGCCGAGGCATCGGCCGACGCTCCGGACGCGGACGTGGTGTTCGACCACGCGCTCGCCCTCGCCCGGATCTACGGTCACGAGCCGGCGCTGCTCGCCGCCAGCGCACATCTGCTCGCGGCCGGCACCGTCACGGCCGGCACCGTCGTCGACCTCGCTGCGGCCGGTGCCGGTGTTGACCCTGCCGGTTAGGCTGCCGGCGGTCGGGGCGGGGGAGGTAGCGCGGTGAGTGGTGTGGCGACGGCGGACCGGGCGTCGGGGTGTCTGTTCGGGCTGGCGTACGGTGATGCGCTCGGCAAGCCGACCGAGTTCATGCAGGCCGCCGAGATCCGCCAGCGGTACGGCCCGACCGGCCCGCGCGAGCTGGTCGGCGAGCCGGCGCTGGTCACCGACGACACCCAGATGACGCTGGCGGTCGGCTGGGCGTTGCACGACGCCCCGACGGCGACGCCGCAGGTGGTCGAGCCGCTGCTGAGGGACCGGTTCCTGGCCTGGGCGGCCAGCCCGGACAACGACCGGGCGCCGGGGATGACCTGCCTGCGGGCCTGTGGCGAACTGTCCACCGGGGTGCCGTGGCAGCAGGCGACCGTCGCCGGTTCGAAGGGCTGCGGGGCGAACATGCGGGTCGCCCCGGTCGGCCTGGTCGCCGGCTACGACGACGACACCGTTGCCGGGCTGGCCCAACTGCAGGCCGGGTTGACCCACGGGCATCCGACCGCGTTGGCCGCCAGTGAGTTGACCGCCGTCGCGGTCCGGCTGCTTCGCACCGGTACGCCGTTGGCCGACCTGCCGGCGGCGCTGCGGGAGCACTGTCACCGGCAGCGGGAGGTCTACCGGGTCGACTGGCTCGGCCCGTTGTGGCAGCGGCCCGGCGTGGACAGTCCGACCGGGTTCATCTCACGGGGCTGGGACGAGTGCCTGGCAGCACTGGACCGGCTCGACGCGGCGCTCGCCGCCGGGGACGACGGCGGTGACGCCTGCCGGCTGACCGGGGAGGGCTGGATCGCCGAGGAGGCGCTGGCCACCGGGCTGCTGTGCGCCCTGTGGCACGCCGACGACCCGGTGGGGGCGCTGGCCCGGGGCGCGGCGACCACCGGGGACTCGGATTCGATCGCCTGTCTGGCCGGGGCGTTCGTCGGTGCCGCGTACGGCATGGCGGCCTGGCCGTCGTCGTGGTCGGACCGCATCGAGTACGCCGACCAACTGCGTGCCCTGGGCCGGGCCTGGGACTGAGCCGGTCAGCCGGGCCTGGGCGTGAGCCGGTCGGCGGTCAACCGAGCGTGACCTGGGTGACCACGCCGAGCAGGGTGCCGAGCAGGAAGGTCGCCCAGGCGGTGCGGTTACCCGATCGGCGCAGGGCGGTGAGCTCCTCGTTCAGGCCGTCGAGTCGGCGGGCGACGGCGTCCACCTCGGCCTGGACCGTCGGGGCGGCACCGTCGACCGTGGCCGCCTCGACCTCCCGCCGGGCGTCGTCCAGGGTGTGCGAGGCCTGTCCGAGCTCGACCGCTGCCCGCTGGGCCCGTTGGCCGGTGACCGCCACCGTGCGGGTGATCAACGATCCGGCGCCGGCGGCGATGACCACCGCCAGGAGCAGCAGGATCGTGCTGACCCAGGATGAGCTGGCGGTTGGTTGCTCCCGGTCGACCGCGACGGTGATGGCCAGGCCGACCAGCATCCCGCCGACCGCGAGCACCACGAGCTTCCGACCGAGGTTGCCGCTGTCCTGCCCGACCGGCTGCGGCTGGTCCGCGACAGCGCCATGCGGCGGGTCCACGGTGACGTCATGCTGCCGGCTCATAGGCCAACGGTAACGACCGTACGCCACCTTCGGCAATGTCTCCGAAGACGAGCGAGTCTTCTGCGATGTCGCAGATTCTCAGATAGTGCAGAGCGATGTGATGGGTCGGCGGCTGTTCGTGCCCTGATTTGAGCGTAAAGAGACGCTTTTCCTGCGCGTGCCGGCGTCAGGAGACGCCATGCTCCACCATGTCGCTGAGTGCGATCCGGTGATGGGACAGCTAACCTGGTGCTACATCACACATTAGTTGATCTTAGGGGAACCGCGATGATCAAGAGTGCTGATCCCGAGGTGCAGCGTCGCCGCTTGCGGATCCAGCTGCGCGACTTCCGGCAGACTCGGCAGTTGACCCAGAAGGACGTGGCCAGGGAGCTGGACTGGTCGACGTCGAAGCTCATCCGGATCGAGACCGGTGAGTCGAGCATCGCGGTCAGCGACCTGCGCGCCCTGCTCGCCCACTACGAGGTGACCGATCCCGACCTCGTCGAGCAACTCGTCGGGATGGCCCGCACCGCCAAGCACCAGACCTGGTCGTCGTACCGGGACGTACTGAGCCCCGCACTGATGCTCTACCTCGGCTACGAGAGCTCCGCGTCCCGGATCCGCCAGTTCGAGCCGCTGCTGATCCCCGGCCTGCTGCAGACCGAGGAGTACGCCCGCGCGATCATCCGGGCCTACTCCCCGCCGTCGCGGTCGGACCGGGACGTCGATCGAATCCTCCAGGCCCGGATGGAACGCCAGGAGTTGCTGACCCGTGACGACCCGCCGGAGATCTCCTGCCTGATGGACGAGGCCGCGGTCCGCCGGGCGGTCGGCAAGCCGAGCGTAATGGTCCGGCAACTGCAGAAGCTCAAGGACCTCAACGCGCAGCCGAACATCTCGATCCAGATCGTGCGGTTCAGCGCCGGTGAGCACCCTGGGATGCAGGGCCCGTTCTCGATTCTCGACTTCCCCGACCCCGCCGACGACGACCTGGTCTACCTCGAGTCGGCCACCGCGCAGACACTCAGCGGTGAATCCGCTGCGGTCTACATCGAGAAGTATTTCCAGATCGAGGATCTCGCCACGCCGAAGGCTCGGCTGAACGAGGTCATGGATGAGCTCATCGCAGAGATGCAGCGCAATCGGAAACTGACACCGACAGCCGACAACTGACAACTGGTGGCACCGGGTGCGACCAGGTCGACTAAGGGGAACGCGGATGACGTCCTCACGCCCGGCGGATGAGCAGATGGAACCGTCGACCGTTGCCGGCCTGGTTCCGGGCACGCACGCTGGCCGGGCGTCGTGGGCTGCGGTACGTGGCCTGCCCACGGCGCTTCGCCGGCGCGTGCAGTGGCAGCCGGTGGCGCTCACCGCGACGCCCATGACGAGCCTGTTGACCGTGGTGCTCTATCTCCAGCTGCATCCCGCCCGGTGGGCGTGGACCGCCGTGACGCTGGTCGCCGTCTACTTCAGCGCGCGACTGTGGCCGACTGCCAGTCGGGTGCTGCCGGCCGTCGCCGGGCGACTGTCACGACGGTCCACCGCGCCCCGCGCGGACGGCCAGGCGGTGAAGCACGCCACCAGCGGCGATCACCAGTACGCCGGCGACCACTAGTTGCGCCGGCCACTCGGCCCGCCCGTCGATCAGTCGGGCACCGGCTCCGGCGGCGGCGGCGAGGCCGACCACCAGTGGCGCCGCGACGGCCGCGTAGGTCAACAGTCTGCGTCGCGATGGCACCACCGTAGCGCCATCGCCGGCACCGGCCGATGGGCCGACATCGGCACCGGAACCGATCCGTGGGTCGTCACCGGCCACCGGCACCCTCCTCACCCTGCACATGATCCGGTCAAACAGCGTCGCGGTGGACCACAAGCGCGGCCGAACAGCAGCCAGGCGGAGCTGATGTTAGCATTTTCAGCCCCTGCAAATTGGACATGACGCGCAATCAATCGCGATTCGCCAGTTGATCTCGATGTGCCCGATGGCACACATATACGCGACTGCCTATACTTTGGTTGCTCGATGCCGAGCGGCTCAAGCACATCAGGCGACCCGGATCATGATGCGTGGGTCGACACCCACACACGGCGGGTCGATCCCTCGCGACAAGTCGGGAGAGACCGTGGCAGGCACACCGCAACCAGTCAACTGGCGGACGAGCACCTACAGCGGCAGTGACGCGTGTGTCGAGGTCGCGCACGACGGTCGCCTGGTGTACGTCCGTGACTCGAAGAGCCGCACGGCGACCCTGCGGTTCGGCCACCCACAGTGGACACGCTTGCTGCACTCGCTGCGGTAGCTCCCCGAGCCACCCGAACGCCCGCCCCGACCCCGGAGCGGGCGCCCTTGTCGTGCGTCCGCACCCACCCGACACGACCGCCGGCCCGGTGCCGTGTTAGCGAAAACATCGGTAATTCGTACCGGCCGACCAGCCCCTTCCACAGCCCACCCGCAGCGCCGCGTCGACTCCAACAGAAGACAGGTCATCGTCGATGGATTGCTGATGTTATCGATAACAGCTATCCTCGGCTGCGGGAGCGAGGGCACGCTTCGACGCACCGCGGTCACGACCGACGGACCGTACGCGTCGACGGCATCGCCCGATGGCGTCCGGGCACCCCTGTCGATACGACCAGGTAGTGGTCCCGACGGCCGGCACCGTCCGCCGGCAGTCGTACCGGTCGATCTCCGCGCCCACATCGACGCTCCACCAAGGAGTCCCGGTGACTATCACGAGACGCAACCGTGCCGTCGGTGTCGTCACGAGCCTGCTGTGCCTGGCGACGTTCCTCGTCGCCACGCCGGCCCGGGCCGACAATCGGGTCTACCTGTACACCAGCCACGATGAGGACGGCTCGACGTATTTCACGATGCGCGACTGGCAACTGTTCTCCTCCGCGGACATGGTCAACTGGACCCACCACGGCTCGCCGCTGAGCCTGACCACGTTCAGCTGGGCCAGCACCGATGCCTGGGCCGGGCACGTCATCGAACGCAACGGCAAGTTCTACTGGTACGTACCGGTGAAGGCCAGGGCGACCAACTCGATGGCCATCGGGGTGGCGGTCGCGGACAGCCCGACCGGCCCGTTCCGCGACGCCCTCGGCCGACCGTTGGTGGCCAACGGCGAGATCGACCCGCACGCCTTCATCGACGACGACGGGCAGGCCTACCTCTACTGGGGAAACCCCAACCTGTGGTACATCCGGCTCAACGCCGACATGATCTCGTATTCGGGCAGCCCCACCCGGATCCCGTTGACCACGGCCGGTTTCGGCACCCGTACCGGCAATCCGGACCGACCAACGCTGTACGAAGAGGGCCCCTGGGTCTACAAACGCAACGGGATCTACTACAACGTCTTCGCCGCCGAATGCTGCTCCGAGTTCATCGGCTACTCGACGGCCCCAGGGCCGACCGGCCCGTGGACCTACCGGGGGACGGTCATGCCCCGGCAGGGCGCCAGCTTCACCAACCATCCCGGTGTCGTCGACTTCGCCGGTGGGTCGTACTTCTTCTACCACAACCGGGCGCTGCCCGGCGGCGGCGGATTTACCCGGTCCGTCGCGGTGGAGAAGTTCAGCTACCGTGCCGACGGCACGATCCCGACGATGAACATGACGACCGCCGGCGCTCCCCAGATCGGCACCCTGAACCCGTACGTCCGGCAGGAGGCCGAGACCGTCGCCTGGTCGGCCGGGATCGAGACGGAGCCGTCCAGCGAGGGCACCATGAACGTCGGCTGGCTCGAGAACGGCGACTACATCAAGGTGAAGGGCGTCGCCTTCGGCACCGGGGCGAGCACGTTCACGGCGCGGGTCGCCTCCGGCTCCAGCGGCGGGAGCATCGAACTTCGCCTGGGCGGCCCGACCGGCACCCGGGTCGGCACCTGCGCCGTGCCCGGCACCGGCGGCTGGCAGACCTGGACCACGGTCAGCTGCCCGGTCACCGGTGCCACCGGCACCCAGGACCTGTACCTGCGGTTCACCGGAGGCAGCGGGTATCTGCTCAACGCCGACTGGTGGCAGTTCTCCACCGGCGGCACCCCGCCGCCGACCACGGCACCACCCACGACCACGCCGCCGACCACCGCACCCCCGACCACCGCACCCCCGACCACCGCACCCCCGACGCCCGGCGATCCGGGAACGTCCTGCACCGCCGCCGTGACGGTCCCGGCCATCTGGCAGGGCGGCTACGAAGGGCGGCTGACGGTCACCAACGGCACCGCGGCGACCATCGACGGCTGGCGGGTGACCTTCAGCCTGCCCGCCGGGCAGACGGTGACGCAGGGCTGGAGCGGCACGTTCAGTCAGCAGGGCACCCAGGTGACGGTGGCCAATGCCAGCTACAACGGGCAGCTGGCACCCGGGTCGTCCACCACCGCCGGCTTCATCGCGTCGACCGGCGGCAGCAGCGGTCCGCCACCGGGCAACGTCACCTGCACCGCCAGCTGACCCCCGGGTCAGCTGGCCGGCCGGCCAGCTGACCCGATGAGCCAGCGGAGTTCCCGGGCCGGGGCGGTCGACGCCGACGACCGCCCCGGCCCGGGAACTCCGCGACCTACCCGCCGCCGACCACCACGACCATCCGCCCGACCGCCGACCACCGGCCGGCGGGGTCGACGGGGTCGACGGGGTCAGCGGGGTCGACGGGGTCAGGACACGCAGCAGTCACGCTCGACGGCGGACAGCGGCGACGTCCGCAGAATCCGCACCTGGCCGAGGTCACCGCCGAGCGGGTCGGCGAAACTGCCGTTCGGCTCCGGCAGCACCTCGACGACGAGGGTGCTGACCGGCAGCCCGGCCGGCAGCCCGGCGGCTGCCAACGCGGCCCGCACCTCCGCGCCGGACCAGGCGGTCTCCCCCTCCACCGGCAGCGGCACCGAGCGGAGCTCGACCCGGCGTCGCGGGATCGTCAGCTGGCGCAGGCCGATCTGCACGTTGCGCCGGGTGCTCGCGTCGGCCTGCACCACCCGTGCGTACAGCACCGCCCACAGCCGGGTGTTCGGCGGTGACGGCAGCGCCCGGCGCAGTCCGACGTACGGGGTGGCGTACGGGGCCCGCACCCGGACCGCCCCGTCCGGCTCGGCGAGCACCGTGGCCGCCAGCTCCGGTGCCGGGTGAGCCACGCCTTCCAGCGTCAGCGGTTCGCCGTACCGGCCCTGCGCGGTGGACCAGAGTGGATCGTCGGCCGGCCCACGGTCGTGACCGACCCGGATCTCGTAGGTGTAGAACGAGAACAGCTCCGGCGAGCCGGGGTCGGTGTTCGGCGGCAACGGCACCAGGAAGTGCCGGTCGCTGTCGGCGGCCGGCTCCATCCGCTGCATGGTCGCGTACCCGGCGAGGTCCTGGACCTGGCCCGGGGTGATCACCCGGACGGTCTCCGGGTCCAGCGGCAGCGTCGGCACGGTGGCCGGGTCGGCCACCGGTTCGGTGCCGGGCAGCAGCATCGGGTCCGGAGTGACGGTCAGCGGCCGGACGAAGTAGGCGTCGCGCGGGTCGGCCAGCGGCTCGGCGAACTCCAGCCACAGCCGCCGGATCCGGGGCGTGGTCGTCGCGTACGCCGCGTCGGTACCGTACGGGGTGAGGGCGACACCGGCGGCGACGACCCGGGGCACCTGCCGGGGCGGGGTGACGATCGGCAGGGTCGACGAGATCGCCTGTCGCACCACGTCGCCGGTTTCCAGGCGCACCGCCAGCTGGTACTCGACCTGCGGCTCGTACGGCAGCCCGTCGGGGCCCGGCGGTGCGGCCAACGCGTCCAGGAAGATCATCCGTACGTGGCCCCGGTCGGGCGTGCCCCGGGTGGCCTGCACGTTCACCGATCCGACCAGTTCGAGCACGCCGACCTCGGTGACCTGGTCCGGAAAACCGGGGACGTCCGGCAGCCGTACGGTGCGGGTCAGGGTCACCGTCGGCGAGCCGGCACCGCGCCAGGTCCAGTCCCGGTCGATCACCAGGGTCACCGCGTTGAGCCACTGCCCGGCGAGTGCGGTCGGGTCGGTGAACTCGACGCTGCCACCGTCGGGGGCGAGGTGGTGGCCGAGCCCGGCGCAGCCGAACACCACCCGCTCCCCCGGCACGCCGAGCAGGGTCGGGCCGTCGGCGACCAGGCCGAGCGCGCCGGCCAGCCGGCCGAGCAGGGCCGGGGTCGGGGCGGCCTGGGCGGCGACGGCGTGGGCCGCCGGCGGGGCACCGGCCGGGTCGGGGCGCAGGAACACCGAGCGCAGGGTGTCCGCCGACGGCAGCGGGCGCAGCAGGTCGGCGTCGGCCGCCGGGTCGGCCAGCCCGTGCAGGTCGATCCGGTCGACCGGTCCGTGCCGGGCGGCGTCACTGCCGAAGTAGCCGAGGCCGTCGCGGCCCAGGGCACGGACCTCCAGCCGCAGGTCCCGCGCGGTGACCACGGTGACCGGGCCGTCGACCAGCCCGTCCGGGCCGAGCTGGTCGGTGACGTCGACCGACCGGTAGTCGCCGGCGTCCACCCAGGAAAGTTCGAGGTCGTACGCCGACGCCGGGTCGTCGGGGAACAGCCGGGTGGTGGTGTACCACTCGGCGTACCCGTCGGCGTCGGCGGCCGGGTCGAAGGCCGGCGCTTTCAGCAGCACTCGCACCTGCAGCAGTACGGCGTCCGGGTCGGCGATGCCGGGCACGGTCACCGCCTCCGGCGGGGCGGCGTCGTTGGCGGCGATCTGGGCGAGCAGGTCGGCGCGGGCCGCCGGGCCGGCGGCGTACACCGCTTCGGGGTAGCCCAGACGCGGGCGGTGCACCCGCAGCGCCGCGAGGGTCCCGTCCGGTTCCGGGGCGTACGGGTCGTAGCTGAGCCGGGCCGGCGGCCGGTGCCGCCGCAGGTGCAGCAGCGCGGTCGGGGCCTCACCGACGCCGCTCGGCGCGGCGTCGACCGGCGGTCCGCCACCGGTGGTGTCGGCGAGGCGGACCCGGAACTCGTACGACTGGCCGTAGCGCGGCGTCACGGTGTCGGCGTCGACCGGCACCGCCTCCCCCGGCGGGCCGGGTGTCACCTCCATCAGGCGCTGCTCGTCGTCGGTGTCGACGACGAGGGAACCGCCGCGCCAGCGGACGAACCAGGCGGGCAGCCACAGTTGGCCGCTGTGTTCGGCCGGGGCGACCTCGCTCCAGCGTTCCTCGCGGGCCGTCCCGAGATCGACGCCGATGGTCAGCGGCGCGTCGACGAACGACAGCGACGTCCAGTCGGTGCCGCCGGCCGGGCGTACGTCGACCCGGTAGCCGAGCACGCCCCGGGGGGCGAGCACCGGGTCCTCGCCGTCGGGTGGGGCGCCGAGTGCCCGGTTCTGGCCTTCGAGGATGTCCTCGTCGTCCCAGCCGAGCTGGACGCCTTCGTCGCGGGCGATCGGCGCGCCGTCGCCGGATTCGTCGAGCAGGTCGGCGCTGACCGGCTGCCGGGCGTGCACGATCTTGGCGAAGCCGTCGTCGAAGCGCAGCGCCTCGGCGAAGACCTTGTCGTAGTTGCCGAGGGTGGCGGACTCGGTGGCGTCGGCGCTGACCGGGAACGTCACCGGGGTGAAGATCGGCCGGGTGCCGTCGGCCGGCAGCGGCGGTACCCGGGTGGCGAAGGCGCGCAGCAGCGTCGGGTCGGCGGTGACGGCGTCGGCGTAGTCGCTGTGGTCGGCCAGGTCGACCCAGAGCCAGCCGCCGGCGGCCAGTCGCGGATCGGCATCGACCGGTACGTCGAGGGTGACGACCAGGCCGAGGGCTTCGGCGAGCCGGGGGCGGCGCAGCGCGTAGGCGATCGCCTCGCCCCAGCCGATCACCATCGGCGGTGCCGGCGGTGCCGCGTCCGGCGGGCACTTCATCAGGCAGTGGTAGCTGGCGTCGGTGACGGCGAGCGGGGTACGTGGGCGGACGAACCCGAACGACCGGCGGTAGCTGCCCGGCAGGTACTTGCGCAGTTGCCGGGTGGTGTCGCGGCCCTGCGGGGTGAACGTGTCACCGGCCGGTCCGGCCGGGATCTCCAGCGCGGCGCCGATGGCGGTGAAGATGTCCCGGGCGTGCGGGGCGTGCCGGGTCGCCGGTGCGGTGGGCAGCGCGACGGTCTGGTCGACCCGGTCCCGCTGCGGCAGCGCCCCGACGGTGTCCGAGATGGACACGGCGAAGGCGAGGTGGGCGTCGGCGAAGGCCGGCACCCCGGCCGGGGCGGGCAGCAGAGGCGCGAGCGGGTCGGTGGCCGGGGCGACCAGCAGCCGTACGGTGAGGGTGCGGCCGGTGTGGTCCCAGCGCCGCAGGTACGGCACCAGGGTGAGTTTGTGCGGGGTTGCCATTGTCCGACTCCTTCGCCGACCCGACCCTTGGCTCACAGGGTCGCGGTCTCGGTGACCTGGTAGGACGCGCTGATGGAGATGATCAGGAAGAGATCGACCTGGATCTTCACGGAGCCGGAGTAGTCGCACTTGGTGGTGCCGGCGTCGTCGTACACCAGGCCCTTGAGCTCGGCCCTGATCTTGACCTTGACGACCTTGAGGTCCACCCCGGCTTCCAGCGCGACAAGTCCGCCGTACTTGGTCTGGCCGGCGATCGCGTCGTAGACGAGCACGAAGCCGATGCCGAGGAACGCGTACGCCTTGAACGGGCCGATCTGGCCCTGCACCCCGACGCCAGCGAACGCGACCAGTTCGAGCTTCTCGCTGGTGACCGTGCCGGAGACGAGGGCGATGGAGAAGGTGATGCTGCCGGAGACGATGATGAAGACCTTCGCGACGCCGACCGACAGCACCGGGATCTTGCCTTCGAGGCCGATCCCGAGGCTGGCCGCCCCCTTGGCCTTGCCGTCGGTGAGGCTGACCCCGGCGCTGAGCGCCACCGCCAGGCTGAGCTTGAAGTAGTCGCCGAGCGGGACGATCGTGTCCGGCAGGTCGACCTTCAGCTTCGTCTCGAACTTCAGCTCGTGCTTGGCGTTGGCCGCCGCCAGGTCGATCGGGCCCTGCACCCCCCGGTCGGCGACGAACGGCAGGTACTGCAGGATCTGTTCGATCTCGGCGAGCAGCAGCGACCGCAGCTGGGCGACCTGCGGCCGCTGGTCGGTGCCGCCGACGATGTGCAGCTCGGATCCGGTCAGTTCGGCCAGGCCGGCCACGTCGGTCCAGATCCGCAGCCCGGTGAAGTCGGCCGACCAGCGGTCCCCGGTGACCTCCAGCCGCAGCGTCGCGCCGTCGTAGCGCAGCGCCGAGCCGTGTCCGGGGGTGCCGGCCAGTTGCAGCGCGGTCGGCGGGTTGGTGAAGGTCAACGGGTTGCTGAACGCCAGGGTGCCGGCCGGTCCGACGTCCAGGTGCAGTGTGCCGGGGGCGGTCTCCAGGGTGTTCGGCGGCGGCGGGAACGCCCCCTTGGAGGTCGACCGGGCCAGGATGTCGGCCAGCGCGGGCCGGTGCCGCGACTCGATGCGCGGCACCCCGGGTGCCGGCACCACCGGGCGGGGGAACAGGAACGCGTGGGTCGGGGTCGACTGCACGAAGGCGTACTCGGTGGCCGGGTCGGTCGGGCACAGCAGGTCGGCGGCGTCGGCGAACCGGTACTCCCCCGGTGTGCCGGCCAGTGGCGGTACGCCGATCGGCGTCTCGTTGGCCGGGTAGGCGACCGGGTAGCGGCGGATCAACGGCGTACCCCGGGTGTCGGCGACTCCGGTCGCCTCGCCGCCGCCGGGCGGCGCGGTGGCGACCGGGCGGACCGCCATCGACCAGGAGCCGGTCGTCGGCAGCTGCGGGGTGCCGCGCAGGGTCGCCACGAACACCGGGGTGCCGGCGTCGTCGGCGAGGCCGACCTCGATCCGTTGGGCGCGCATCGGCAGGCCGCTGCCGCCGACGTCGACTACGGTGTCGACCGGCCCGCCGACCGGCCCCTGCGCCTCGATCAGTGCCCGCAGCGCGTCCGGCCCGGCCGGTACCCCGCTGGGCGCGACCTGCAGCCAGCCGAGCACCCCGAGCGCCGGCGTCGTCGTGGCGGCGCCGTCGAGGGCGAGGTCCGCGTCGAAGTGGTACGGCACCAGCCGCGCGCCGCCGTGGCCGAACTCGGCACCCGGTGCCGGTCGGATGTTGCGCACCCCGAACAGGCCCCGGAACACTCCGGCGTCGAAGGTGTACGGGGCGACGGTGACCGCCCCCGCGTCGCGGTAGCGGTAGTCGAACAGGCCGGGGGTGAACGGCTGCCAGCCGCTGTCGCGGCGGATCACCCCGCCGCCGGGGCGGCGTTCCACGGTGACCGAGCGGGTCACCCGGATGCCCCACGGGTGCAGCACGCTGTTGACCTTGACGACCTCCAGCGCGGTCCGGCCGATCATCACCCGGAACTGCACCTTGGCGGCCTCGGCGAACGCGGCGAACGGGTTGTTCCAGTCGCTGAAGTTCGAACCGCCGTAGCCGGACAGGTCGATCCGGGTCACCGGCACCCGGGGGTCGGTGGCCATGTCGGTGTTGAAGACGGTCTCGACGCTGCCGCCCGGGTCGGCGGTGGCACCGAGCACCGACAGCCCCAGCGGGGCACCGCTGGGCAGGTCCACGCCGTTGATCAGCTGTCGCATCCGGCCGGCGAAGGTCGCCGACACACCGCCGCCGTCGGGCCGGCCGCCTTCGGCCCGCGCGGTGATCTGGATGCCGCCCCGGGCGTCACCGAACTCGGGGCGGGTCAGCCCGAGCAGGTCGGCCGGGCGCGGCCCACTGCCGTGCGGCTGCACCAGCACCGCCGCGATCAGGCCGAACGGGAACGTGGTGCGCACCCCGACCGGCGTACCGTCGCCGAAGGCGTCCAGGGTGCCGTCGACCGCGTCGGCGGGCACCACCGGGACGAGCCGCTGCGACCGGGCGCCGAGTGAGGTGGCCCCACCGTCGGTGGCCGAGGCGAGCGGGGTGGGGAACCAGCCGAGGGTCATGATGTCCTGGTCGGTGTCCAGGGTGCGGACCGGTTCCCACTGCACCTGGGGCAGTGCCGTCACCCGTAGCGCACCGACCTCGGCCTGGCTGGCCAGGCCGGCGACGGTGTAGTGGGTGTCGGGGTGGTTCGGACCGACGCCGAGCCCGACGCCGAGCAGGTCCTGGTTGGTGGAGACGTCCAGCAGCAGCAGGTTCGGCACCCGTCCGACCACTTCGGCCAGGTAGCCGTCGACCATCGAGGTGGAGGTGGCGTCGGACCGGGCGGCGGCCTGGATCCGCTGGCCGCGCAGTTCGAGCTCCAGCCGGCGGGCGGCGTCCCACTGCGCACCGGTCGACTTGTCCAGACCGACGCTGCCCTGCTCGACCTGGCTGGGCCCGATATCGGGACCGGAGGATTTCGGCGGCGGCTGCGGTGTGCCCGGTGAGGCCGGGCGGCCGGTGACGGCCACCGCCGGTCCGAGTGGACCGTCGAAGGCCACGGTCACGTCGTCCGGCGTGGTCCAGTCGATCCGGCAGACCAGCGCCGCCGGTGGCGGTTCCCGGCCGATCCGGGGCGCGGTCAGGGCGCCGTTGGACACGTACGGGTCGGGCAGCGTCGGTGCCCAGCCGTGCAGGCCGAACGCCAGTTGGGCGCTGCCGGTGTCGATCAGCAGCGGCCCGTCGGCGCTCGGCCCGGCCGGCCCCGCGAGGGCTCCCCGGACGTAGACGAACGCCGGTACGGTCGTCCACAGCAGCACGTTGCGCAACGCGAACTGATGGTGGCGTCGGGCGTTGGCCGGGATCGCCGCGCCGAGCAGGGCGGTGGTCCCGCCGCCGTGGCGGTGCAGCAGCAGGGTGCCGGCGTCGGTCAGGGTCGGCACCGGCTGCCCGGCGGTGGTCACCGGCCGGTCCAGGGCCACCTCGCTGTGCCCGGTGACCATCAGGTATTCACCGTCGACGGCGTCGCAGCGGTAGAACAGCCAGAACGGTGCGGCGTAGCGCTGTCGCCAGGGCAGCCGGTGCCCGCCGCCGCCGGCGATCGCCCACAACTGGATGTCATGGGCGACCGGCGGCGCCAACGGGGCGACCGGGTCGGCGAGCACCGTCGCGCCGGACGCGGCGATCACGATCCACGCGTCGCCCAGCGGGTGCTCGCGCAGGTCCGGGGCGTACCAGCGGGCAGCCAGCCCGGTGACCTGCAGC
The DNA here is from genome assembly GCF_030345095.1 of Solwaraspora sp. WMMA2056. Lineage (NCBI taxonomy): Bacteria > Bacillati > Actinomycetota > Actinomycetes > Micromonosporales > Micromonosporaceae > Solwaraspora > Solwaraspora sp. WMMA2056. The sequence goes on along the minus strand of NZ_CP128360.1, from coordinate 2,329,911 downwards.
AGCCAGGTCGCCGCGGTCGACGCCTCGCCGAGGATCGCCGGGTCGGTGGCAGCCACCACCGGCAGGCCGAGCCCGGCGTCGCGGACCGTGCCGGTGCCGGTGACGCCGATCAACGGGTCGCCGGCCGGGTCGGCACCAATCGGCGTACCGTCCACCGTGGTCGGCTCGACGACGTAGCCGAGCACCAGGGTCCAGAGCCGCTCGACGAACGTGGTGCGCCCGGTGGCCGGACCGAACCGGAACTCCTGCCGCCAGGCCTTGGCCGCACCGGGGTCGCCGACGATCTCGACCGCGCCGGCCCGAAACCGGAAGGTCACCGACGCGGGCAGCGCGGTGCCGGCCTCGGCGCCGCGGCAGCCGTCCGCCGCACCGGTCGGCGGCGGGTCAGGGGCCGGGTCGAGCCGTAGCACGGCGCTCAGTGGCGCCGGCACCTCGATGACGTCGCCGTGCACCGTCGCGGTGCCCAGCGTCAGGGTCCCGCCGGTGACCCGCAGGCCGGCGTACGCGCCGGCCGGCAGGCCGCCGAACAGGTCGCCCCGGATCCAGACGGTGCCGGCTTCGATCTCCACGACGGTGCCGGTCCGCCCCACGACCGGCGGCCGGGCCTGGGTTACCACGAACGCGGGTGCGGTGGCACCGGCCTCGCGCACCTGCAGCCGGCGGGCGGCGACGAACGCCTCGTACCAGACGTCGACGCCGCCGGGGGTACGCAGCGGGCCGACCCGGCGGGCCGGCGCCAGCCCGGTGAGGCTGTCGACGAAGCTGCCGGCGAGGAGTTGTTCACGTTCGTCGCGGCGGTGCACCAGCCGGGCGTCCCGGGGTAGTTGCGCGGCGGACCGGGCGGCGACCGACGCCGCGAGATGGTGCAGGGCGGTACGGAATGGCTCTGACACGCGCTGCTCCTCGGGGAGGCTGCTGCTGTCGGACGTGGCCGGTATGCAGCGTGCGCCAGATCACACTCCGTGTTCAATCAGATCATGGATAGTCCGCCGGACTGCAGTCGGCGGGCAGCTGACCTGCGGCGTACCGGATGGCGCCGAGCAGGTGGGCGCGGAAGGCCGGCTCGGCGTACGCCTCGACGGTGTGGCCGCCGCCGGTGTAGAAGGCGCGGCCGCCGGCGTACGACCGGCACCAGGCGTGTGGGTGCGCGGTCCCCGTCCCGGCCCCGGTGTAGCTGGTCTCGTCGAGGACCGCGAGAATCCGCGCACCGGTCGGGTCGGCCTGGTAGTCGTACCACTCGTCGGTACGCTCCCAGCGGGCCGGCAGGTGCGCGGTGGCCGGGTGGGTCCGGTCGACGACCTCGACGGTGGCCGGCTGCACCGGCGGGTGCCGGGCGAAGTAGGCGCCGACGAGTTCGCCGTAGAACGGCCACTGGTGTTCGGTGTCGGCGGCCGCGTGCACCCCGACGAATCCGCCACCGGCACCGATGTAGCCCTCGAACGCGGCCCGGCCGGCGTCGTCGAGTACGTCGCCGCTGGTGTTGAGGAAGACGACGGCGGCGTAGCCGCGCAGATTGTCCGGGGTGAAGGCGGCCGGGTCCTCGGTGGCGTCGACAGCGAAGCCGTGCGCCGCGCCGAGTGCGCCGACAGCGGCGATCCCGGCCGGGATCGACTCGTGCCGGTACCCGGTGGTCCGGCTGTAGACCAGCACCCGGTACGCGGCGTTCGTCGCCGTCGGGGCCGGGCCGGTTGACGTCGGCGGGTCGCTCGGGCCGCCGGCCGGCCCGGTGCAGCCGAGCATCATCAACGCCGCGAGGCAGCCGAGCAGACCGGCGCCGACCCCGCGACGGGTGACGGCAGACGGCCTCCACGCGGTCACCGGGCCGCCTCCGGGACGGGTGCGGCGGCCGGCGGCGGCAACGGCTGGCCACGGGCGGACAGGAACGCCTGCCACTCGGCGGTGATCCGCTCGACGTCCCGGACGACCAGGCCGAAGAACTCGCCCATCAGCTGCAGCCGGTCACCGGCGGGAGTCTGCGGGCCGAGCACCCCGGCGCCTTCGGCCGCCGCGTCCGCCCAGGTCCGAAAGACGTGTACCCGTAGCGACCAGGCCCGGTACCAGAGGCCGTCGTCGACGGCGTACCGGTCGCGGCGGTGGCCGGGGGTGCGCTGCCGGGCGACGAAACCGATCCGTTCCAGGAACGCGATCGACTTCGAGATCGATGCCGGGCTCACCCGCAGGCGGGCGACCAGGTCGGCGGCGGTGAGCGCGCCGCTGTCGCTGACGAAGAGGCTGACCAGCACCCGGGCGGTCATCCGGGGGAAGCCGGACTCGACCATCATCGCGACGAACCGCTGCTCGAAGGCGGCCACGGCGGCTGGGTCCCGGCCGTACCCGGTGGTCTGCTCGACCGGCGGCCGGGCGACCGGGCCGGTCCGGCGGGCCCGGTGCGCGGTGGCCCGGTTGGCCGCGAGGGCCCGGTAGCCGCGGGACCCGCCGTTGCGGGCCACCTCGCGGCTGACGGTGGAGGTGGGCCGCCCCAGTCGCCGGGCGATCTCGGCGTAGCCGGCGCCGTCGGCAAGAGCCTGCTCGATGTGCTGCCGGTCCTGATAGGTCAACCGTCCTCCGGGCATCCGCCCCGCCCTCCACTGCGTTCAGTTCCATTCCATTGCAACTCATCCTCTGCTTCCATTGCATTAGCCGCAAGAGTCATTGCAACGATTTGCGCCCGCGAGCTCGCGTTCTGTGTCGTTGACCAGGTTCTTTATTGACGGAAGAGCAAACGCAACTTAGCTTTCTGAATATGGAAACGACGATCCGGGTCCGTGGCCTCACCAAACGGTACGGCCGCAGTACCGCGCTCGACGGGCTCGACCTGACCGTGTCGGCCGGCGAGGTGCACGGCTTCCTCGGGCCGAACGGGGCCGGCAAGACCAGCACCATCCGGGTGCTGCTCGGCCTGGTGCGCGCCGACGGCGGGCAGGCGCAGGTGCTCGGCGGCGACCCGTGGCGGGACGCGGTCGCGGTGCACCGGCGCCTCGCGTACGTCCCGGGCGACGTCAGCCTCTGGCCGAACCTGACCGGCGGCGAAGTCGTCGACCTGCTCGGCCGGCTGCGCGGCGGCCTCGACCGGCGCCGCCGCGCCGACCTGCTGGAACGCTTCGCGCTGGACCCGACGAAGAAGTGCCGCACCTACTCCAAGGGCAACCGGCAGAAGGTGGCGCTGATCGCCGCCCTCGCCGCCGACGTGGAGCTGTTGCTGCTCGACGAGCCCACCTCCGGGCTGGACCCGCTGATGGAGGCGGTGTTCCGCGACTGCGTCGCCGAGGCGGGTCGGCAGGGCCGGACCGTCCTGCTGTCCAGCCACATCCTCGCCGAGGTCGAAGCGCTGTGCGACCGGGTCACCATCGTCCGGGACGGACGGACCGTCGCCAACGGCACCCTCACCGAACTGCGCCACCTGACCCGTACCACGATCGTCGCCGACCTGCCGGAGGCGACCGACGCCGCGCCGGCCGGGGCGGACGCCGGGCTGGGCCCGACCGGGGCCGACCCGGCCGGGCTCGGCGGCGTACCCGGGGTGCACGGGCTCACCGTCGACGGCCACCGGGTGCGGTGCGAGGTCGACCCGGACGCGCTCGCACCGGTGCTGCGCCGGCTCGCCGAGGCCGGCGTACGGACACTGGTCAGCCAGCCGCCGACGCTGGAGGAGCTGTTCCTGCGGCACTACCAGAGCAGCGGGGCGCAGCGGTGAGCGCGCTGACCGGCACCGGCCACCTGGTCCGGCTGATCCTGCGCCGCGACCGGCTGATCCTGCCACTGTGGATCGTCTGGCTGTCGGTGATGCCGGCGAACTTCGCCGCCGCCTTTCCCGTCCTCTACCCCACCGCCGCCGACCGGTCGGCGTTCGCGCAGACCAGCAACGCCAACGCCGCGCTGGTCGCGCTCTACGGCCCGGTGCACACCGCCGACCCCGGTGGCCTGGTCGCCTGGCGGATCAGCATCGTCACGGTCATCGTGGCGCTGATCGGCCTGCTCACCGTCGTGCGGCACACCCGCGCCGAGGAGGAGGCCGGCCGGCGCGAGCTGCTCGGCGCCGCCCCGACCGGCCGGTACGCCGGCCCGGCCGCCGCCCTCACCGTCGTCTTCGCCGCCAACCTGCTGCTCGCCGGCGCGGTCGCCGCCGGGCTGGCCGGCCAGGGCCTGCCGGTCGCCGGGTCGCTCGCCCTCGGAGCCCAGTTCGCCGCGTCAGGCTGGCTGTTCGCCGCCGTCGGCGCGGTCACCGCCCAGCTCGCCGCCACCGCCCCGGCTGCCCGGGGCATCGCCGTCGCCGCGCTCGGGGCCGCCGTACTCGGCCGGGTCGTCGGGGACGTCAGTGGTCACACCGGCGGTCCGCTGGGCTGGCTGAGCGGGGTGTCGCCGTTCGGCTGGGTGCTGCGGCTGCGCCCGTACGCCGACGACGCCTGGTGGATGCTCGGACCGGTCGTCGCCGCGACCGCCGGGCTGGTCGCGGTCGCCGCCGTGCTGCACGGCCGCCGTGACCTGGGGTCCGGCCTGCTGGCGGCCGGCAGCGGTCCGGCCACGGCCGGACCCCGGTTGACCGGCCCGGTCACGCTGGCGTGGCGACTGCACCGGGGCCCGCTCGTCGGTTGGACGGTCGGCTTCGCACTCACCGGGGTGGTGCTCGGTGGGGTGGCCGGCGGAGTCGGGGACATGTTGACCGACAATGCCACGCTGCGCGAGCTGTTCACCCGGCTCGGCGGGGCCGGCGGGCTGGTCGATCTGTTCCTGGCCGCGATGCTCGGGCTGTTCGGGATGGGTGCCGCCGGGTACGCGATCGCCGTCGTGGGGCGGCTACGGGTCGAGGAGACCAGCGGGCGGGTCGAGCCGGTGCTCGCCGCGCCGGTGTCGCGGACCCGCTGGGCGGCCGGCCAGCTGATCTTCGTCCTGCTCGGTCCGGTCGTGGTGCTGGCCGGTGCCGGGCTGGCGATGGGGGCGACGCATGCCCTGGTCGCTGCGGACTCCGGCCGGGAGGTGGCCCGGGTGCTGGCCGGCGCGCTGGTGCAGCTGCCGGCGGTGTGGCTGCTCGCGGCGCTCGCCCTCGCTCTGGTGGGGCTGGCACCCCGGTTGGCCGGTGCCGGTTGGGCGGTGCTGGTGGTGGCCGTCGGGCTGACCCTGTTCGGCGCGCTGCTACGACTGCCGTCGGCGGTGCGCGACCTCTCCCCGTTCAGCCATCTGCCGACCCTGCCCGGCGGGCAGGTGTCCGCCGTACCGCTGGTCGTTCTGGTCCTGCTGGCCGCCGGGTTCGCCGCCGCCGGTCTGGTCGGGCTGCGCCGCCGCGACCTGCCGGTCGGTTGAGCCGCACCGTTGGTCAACCGGCGGCCGGCAGGTGGACCAGGAACCGGCAGCCGGGACCGGCGTTGGTCACCTCGACCCGGCCGCCGTGTGCCTCGACGAGACCCCGGACGATCGCCAGGCCGAGCCCGCCGCCGGCCGGCACCGGCTCGGCGCGGGCCGAACCGAGCGGGCCACGCACCGCACCGACCGTTGCCGGGCCGTGCGTCGCGCCGACCGCTGCCGGGCTACGGGCCGGTTCGCCGCGGAACGCCACGTCGAACACCCGCGGCAGGTCGGCCTCCGGGATGCCGCCGCAGGTGTCGTCCACCGCCAGCCACGCCCACCCGTCCGCGCTGCCCGCGCTGACCTGCACCACCCCGTCGTACGGGGTGAACCGGATCGCGTTGCGCAGCAGGTTGCCGACGATGCGGGCGAGCTCCGGTTCGCTGGCCACGACCGCCGGCCAGCCGTGTTCGGCGGCCCGCAACCGGATGCCCTGCAGCCGGGCCAGCGGCGCGGCGGAGGCCAGGGCGTCGGAGACGACGTCGGCCAGCGGCACCGGACGCAGCGACAGCCGCAGCGCCCCGGCGTTGATCCGGGACAGCTCGAACAGGTCGTCGACCAGTTGGGTCATCCGGTCGGTCTCGACCCGGATCCGCCGGTGGTACTCGGCGGTGGTGACCGGGTCCGCCACGACGCCGTCCTCCAGTGCCTCGGCCATCGCCCGCAGCCCGGCCAGCGGCGTCCGCAGGTCGTGTGACACCCAGGCGACGAGCTCCCGCCGGTTCGCCTCGGCCTGGCGTTCGCGTTGGCGCAGCTGGTCGGCCCAGACCGCCTGGCGGGCCAGCCGGGCACCGAGCCATCCGCCGACGGCCAGACTGACCACTCCGGACGCGACGAGCACCAGCACGACGACATCGCGGTCGTGGGCGGACAGGAACATTGCCTGGGCGGCACCGACGACCCCGGCGAGGACGGCCAGGACGGTGACGGTGAGCAGAATGGTGAGGTGCACGACGATGCTGCGCCGACGCAGGACCTGCAGCGTGGCCGCGCCGGGCACGGCGACCAGCAGGGACGCGGCCAGCCCGATGCCGAAAACGGCGAGGATGTCACCGACGGGCAGGTCAGGCATGGTCGGCTCCAGCCGGTTCGTAGCGGTAGCCGACACCCCAGACGGTGACGATCCGCCGGGGGCGGGCCGGATCCGGTTCGATCTTCTCCCGCAGTCGTCGTACGTGGACGGTGACCGTCGACTGGTCGCCGAAGTTCCAGCCCCACACCTCGGCGAGCAGCTCGTCGCGACGGAACGCGCGTGCGGGATGGCGGACCAGGTGCAGCAGCAGGTCGAACTCGCGGACGGTCAGCGCCAGGTCGGTGCCACCCCGGCGGGCGGCCCGGCGGCGCACGTCGAGGGTGAGGTCACCGTCGCCGACCAGCACGGGCCCGTCGGCGGCGACGGGGGCGGGTGCCGGGCCGGTCACCGTTCCGGCGCGGCGCAGCACCGACTGCACCCGCAGCACCAGCTCTCGGGGGGAGAACGGCTTGGTGACGTAGTCGTCGGCCCCCATCTGCAGGCCGACGATCCGGTCGGCCTCCTCACCGAGGGCGGTCAGCATGATCACGGGTACGCCGCGGGCCTGCCGGTGCAGTCGTCGGCACACCTCGAGCCCGTCCAGCCCGGGCAGCATCAGGTCCAGGACCACCAGGTCGGGCCGGTGCCGGTCGACCGTGGCCAGCGCGGTGTGCCCGTCGGCGGCCTGGTCGACCTGGCAGCCGGCCCGTTCGAGATAGCGGCGGACCACGTCGGAGACGGTGGGGTCGTCGTCCACGACGAGGATCCGGGCGGGCGGGCCGGCGGCCAGGGGGGTGGTCATCGGCTGGCTCAGGCGCTCAGGTCGGCGGCGCCGAACGACACCGAGAACCGCTTGCACCAGATGCTGACGCTGGTCAACGCGTCCAGGTCGACGTCGTCGGGGATGTCGTACACCTGGTTGCCCCGGTTGCCCTTGAGCCGGTCGAGCTCGGCCCACCGACCGTCGTCGAAGACGAACCAGCCGTCGCGGCCGTCGATCACCGGCTGGTCGGAGAGCCAGACCCGCAGGTCCGGGCCGTTGGAGGTGGCGAAGTCCCGCAGCACCAGCTGGTGTCCGCCGTCGGCGAGGCGGATCAGCTGGGCGGTGCCGGTGGTCTCGTGCTCGTGGGTGACGAACTCGCCGGCGGCGATCAGCTGGTTGCCGGCCGGCGACGGGCTGGCCGGTGCGGAACTGGTCGGCTCGGGACTGGCCGAGGCCGGGTCGGCCGGGTCGGTGTCGGGCTCCGCGGTCTGCGGAGCCGGCACCTGGGCCACCGGTACGGCTTCGTCGACGACCTCGTCGGTGACGAGCTTCCAGGGCTGGAACCAGTAGCCGCCGAAGGCCACCGCGCCGAGCAGGGCGACGGCGAGGACCCAGGTCAGTGGTTTGGTTGCGAGGCGTTTCCACACGCCGGTCAGCCTACGGCCGGCGCCGCCGGTCCCGGGACGGTCGGCACCTTGCGAAAGTCTTACGGAGCGAACGCCTGACGGCGCGAGCGTTCTGCGGCGTGGCTGTCTCACGGCGCGGTGGCGACGCCCCAGGCGAGCAGCAGCAGGGCGACGGCGAGCTCCGCCGCGCCGAGCACGGTCAGCGTGGTGCCGAACGAGCGTTTGCCGGGCTGGCCGATCGCGGCGTGCAGGAAGAACCCGCCGGACTGGCTGATCGTGCCGGCGGCGAGCAGCCCGCCGACCACCCAGGTGTACGGGTCGGACAGCCCGGCGCGGCCGGCGATGGTCAGCGCGGTCAGGGTCAGCACCAGCAGCACCCCGGCGTGGGCGTGGCCGGCCTTGAACAGGGAGCGCTGGAAGTCGTTGAGTTTGCCGGCGGCGGTCAGCCGCATCAGCGAGTAGCCGCCGAACATCACCGTCGGAACGCTGACCAGTGCGATCACGGTCAGCCACTTGTCGGCCGTACTCATGGGGCCTTCTCCTCGGGGTCGGCGCGGGGTGCGCGGGCGTACGGTCACATCTTGACACTGCCAAGATAGCCATGTCGGGTAGCATCTTGTCAACGACAAGATGGGAGTTCGGCCGATGCCGCAGCCGTACCACCACGGGGACCTGCGCCGAGCGCTGCTGATCGCCGCGACCGAGGCGATCGCCGAGAGCGGGCCGGCCGCACTGAGCCTGCGGGACCTGGCCCGCCGGGTCGGCGTCTCGCACGCCGCGCCGACCCACCACTTCGGCGACAAGACCGGCCTGTTGACCGCGATCGTCACCGAGGGCCTGCACCTGCTCGCCGACCGGCTGGACGCGGCCGGCGGCGACATCCTGGCGGCCGGCCAGGCGTACGTCCGGTTCGGCGTCGAGCACCGCGGGCACTTCGAGGTGATGTTCCAGCCGGGCCTGCTGCAGTTCGACGCGCCCGAACTGACCGCCGCCCGCCAGCGGGCCGGCCAGGCGCTGCGCGACGCCCTCGCCGACCCCCGCGTCCCGGCCGACGACCGGGACAGCGCCTGGCTGGCGGCCTGGTCGATCGCGCACGGCTTCGCCACTCTCTGGTTGTCCGGCGCGGTACCGCACGACCCCGACGAGGACGCCTCGAGCACTGCCGCCGGGGTGCTCCGCCTGCTGTTCAGGGATCAGACGCGGTTGACAGATTAGAGCTATTGAGTAAAGCTCGTCTCATCAGTCAACCAAGGACAGGTGGGCAATGACGCACTGGACGTACAACGACGCCCCCGACCAGACCGGCCGGACCGCCGTGGTGACCGGCGCGAACACCGGCATCGGCTTCCACACCGCCCGGATGCTGGCGCACAAGGGCGCCCACGTCACGCTGACCTACCGGGACGCCGGCAAGGGCGCGGCCGCCCTGGAGCGGATCCGCGCCGAGGAACCGGCCGGCGAGGTCACCGGGGCGCTGCTCGACCTGGCCGACCTCGACTCGGTCGGGGCGTTCACCGACGCCTACCGGGCCGCACACGACCGGCTCGACCTGCTGATCAACAACGCCGGGGTGATGGTGCCGCCGCTGGGGCGCACCCGACAGGGCTTCGAGCTGCAGTTCGGCACCAACCACCTGGGGCACTTCGCGCTCACCGGTGAGCTGCTGCCGCTGCTCGACGCGGCCGCAAGCGCCGACCGGTCCGGAGCCGACCGGGCAGGTGCCGTGCGGGTCGTCACCGTCTCCAGCGTGGCGCACTGGACCGGCGGCATCGACCTCGACGACCTCAACTGGCGGCAACGCCGCTACCGGCCGTGGCCGGCGTACGGGCAGAGCAAGCTCGCCAACCTGCTGTTCACCCTCGAACTGCAGCACCGGCTGACCGAGGCCGGCTCGGCGGTCCGGGCGGTCGCCGCCCACCCGGGTCTCACCTCCACCGACATCGGCCGCCACCAGGGCCGCGCCGCCAGCGACAACCCGTCGCGCATCGACCGGATGATCCGGATGCAGCCGCCGGACGGGGCGCTGCCGAGCCTGCGGGCCGCCACCGACCCGACCGTCACCGGCGGCAGCTACTGGGGGCCGGCCCGACGATTCGGCACGTACGGGCCGCCGGCACCCGCCCGCGCCTCGGCCCGCGCCCGGGACACCGTCGTCGCCCGCCGGCTGTGGACCGAGAGCGAACGGTTGACCGGCGTGACGTACCCGTTCGCGGCGGTGGGGCGCGCGGAGCATCCGGCGTGACCTCCGGCAGCGCCCGCCGGGACGCGATCGCCGACGCCGCCATCGACGTGTTCATCCGCTACGGGTTCAAGAAGACCTCGATGGACGACCTGGCCAGGGCGGCGAACATCTCGCGGCAGGGGCTCTACCTGCACTTCAAGACCAAGGAAGAGCTGTTCGTCGCCGCTGTCGAGCGGATGGTGAGCGCGGTGTGCACGGCGACCCGGGCCGCCTTCGACCGCACCGACCTCGACGTGCGGCAGCGGATCCTCGGCGCGTTCGAAGCCTGCCAGGCACCGGGGGTGGGGGCCGCGGTGCACGGCAACTTCGAGGAGCTGTTGAGCGCCGCCGCGACCCTGAACTGCCCGCTGGCCGGCCGGATCGAGGCGGGGCTGGTCGACGGGATCGAGCAGGTGCTGGCCGACAGCGGGGCGGCCGACCGGTGGCGGTCGGTCGGGCTCTCCGCCCGCGATCTGGCCGACCATCTGCACGCGACGTCCTTCGGCCTCAAGCACAAGGTGTCGTCGATCGACGAGTACCGTGCCGGTCTGAACACCGCCGTGACCATCGTCCTCGATGGCGGCACCGCAGTGGAACAGGAGTGACCATGGCACAGTGGACATTCGATGACATCCCCGACCACAGCGGCCGGACCGCCGTCGTCACCGGGGCGAACACCGGCATCGGCTTCGAGACCGCCCGGATGCTCGCCGCGAAAGGCGCGCAGGTCACGCTGGCCTGCCGGGACGCCGACCGGGCCGCCGGCGCGGCCGAACGGATCCGGGCCACCGGGGTGCCGGGTACGGTGACCTGCGCCCCGCTGGACCTGGCCGACCTCGACTCGGTGGCCGCGTTCGCCGAGGCGTACCGGGCCGGGCACGACCGGCTCGACCTGCTGATCAACAACGCCGGGGTGATGGCTCCGCCGCTGGGGCGCACCCGGCAGGGCTTCGAACTGCAGATCGGGATCAACCACCTGGGGCACTTCGCGCTCACCGGCCGGCTGCTGCCGCTGCTGCTGGCCGCCGGCCCGGGTGCCCGGGTGGTGTCCGTGTCCAGCGGTGCCCACCGGGCCGGCCGGATCGACTTCGACGACCTCAACTGGCAGCGTCGGCGTTACCGGCGGTGGGCGGCGTACGGGCAGAGCAAACTCGCCAACCTGCTGTTCACCCGGGAGCTGCAGCACCGGTTGACCGGAGCCGGGTCACCGGTGCGGGCCACCGCCGCCCACCCGGGCTGGACCGCGACCGAGCTGACCCGGCACACGGTCAGCGTCGCCGCCCGGATCGGCCAGCTGGTGGCGATGACCCCGCACGACGGTGCGCTGCCGACGCTGCGGGCCGCGACCGACCCGACCGCCGCCGGCGGCAGCTACTGGGGGCCGGGCAGGCCGCTGGGGCTCAGCGGACCGCCGGTCGCCGTCGGGTGCAGCGCGGCCGCCCGCGACGACGCCACCGCGCGCCGCCTGTGGACCGAGAGCGAGCAGCTGACCGGCGTCAGCTTCCCGGCCCCCGCCTAGACTCCGGACGCTGTCGGCCGGGCCAGCGGGTTCCGCACCTGCCGGGGCCGGTCAGGTAGTCGGCGGTGGCCGCCACCTGCGAGCCTGTTGACATGAGTCACAAGGAGGTGGATCAACCGCCCATGGTGGGCCGGCAGGCCGAGTTGCGGGCCGTCCGGGCCGCATTGACCGGCCCGCCCGCCGGCAGGCACGGTGCACTGATCGCCGGGTCGGCCGGTGTCGGCAAGTCCCGGCTCTCGCAGGAGGTCACAGCGGGTCTGGCCGTCGCCGGCTGGCGGCTGTTGCGGGCCCACGCCTCGGGTTCGGGCACCGGCCTGCCGCTGGCCGCACTCGCCGGCCTGATCCCACCGCCGGCATCGGCCACACCGCTGCCGCCGCCCACCCCGGTGCGGCACGCGCTGGCCGGGCTCAGGGCAGCAGCAGCCAGGGCTCGAAGTGTCCTGGTCATCGACGACGCGCACCTGCTCGACGAGGCCTCCGCCGCCGTCGTACACCAGCTGGTGGCAGACGGGACCGTGCCGGTACTGGTCACGGTACGCGCCGACAAGCCCGTACCGGAGGCGGTGACAGCACTGTGGAAGGACGCCGGCGTACACCGAATCGATCTTGCGCCGCTGAGCCCGCCGCAGACCGAGGCGCTGGTGGTGGCCGTGCTGGGCGGTCCGGTGAAGGGTCGGACGCTGCGCCGGCTCAGGGACGCGGCCGCCGGCAACCCGCTGCTGCTGCGTGAGTTGATCGCCTCGGCCCGGGAGGCCGGACTGCTCGACCGTCCGGCCGGCCTCTGGCGGCTGGCCGGGCCGCTGGATGCGACGCCACGCCTCACCGAGCTGCTGGGCAGCCGACTGACGGGCGCCGACCCGGCCGAACGCGACGCGTTGGAACTACTCGCCCTCAGCCAGCATCTGCCGCTGCCGGCTGCTGTAGCCGTAGCCGGGTCGGTGACGCTGGAAACGCTGGAGCGGCGCGGCCTGGTCGCCGTCATCACCACGGACGGGCAACAGGTTGTCCAGCTCAGCCACCCGTTGTACGCCGAGCTGCTGCGGGCCGGCACGCCGGAGCTTGCCCGGCTGCGGCACAGCCGCCAACTCGCCGACGCGATCGAAGCTGCCGGGGAACTGCGCGGCGTGGACGTCATGCGGGTCGCGTTGTGGCGTCTCGACGGCGGCGGCACCGTCGACGTCGGCCTGATGTTGGCCGCCGCCCGGGAAGCGGCCTACCTGCGGGAGTACGAGCTGGCGGCGCGGCTCGCCCAGCGGGCGTACCAGGCCGGCGGGGAGGTGGCCGCCGGACTCGCGGCGGTACGCGCACTGTTCCAACTGGGCCGGCTCGACGAGGCGGTACGCCGCTGCGCCGCGCTGAGCAGTTCGGCGACCAGCGGTGCGGGGCACGGCGACGCCGAACGGACCCAGATCGCCATACAACTGGCGGTGATCCTGGTCCACGGCGCCGACGACGTGGCAGCCGCGCACGCCGCCCTCGACGCGGTCGCGGCGGCGGATCCGGGCTGCCGCGAGCAGATCGACGCGGTCCGGCTCTATCTGCGTGCGTACCAGCTTGACTGCTCCGTCGTGGCACCGGCACTGACGTTGTTCCACACCGACGGGCCGGTCGAGCTGCGGTTGGCCGCAGCTGGCGCGGCCAGCTGCGGACTGCTGCTCGCCGGGCGGTTCACCGAAGCCGAACAACTGCTGGCGGACGTGGTCCCGGTGGCGCGCCGACACATCGGGCCCGGCCAGGTGCAGTCGGACGGCTTCCCGGCCGCCATCGCGTCGCTGTTGGTCGACCTGCCCGACGTGGCGGGCGCACAGGCCGCCGCCGAGTCGACGTACCAGACCAGCCTGCAACCGCCGGACCGGGTCGGTCAGGCCCTGGCGGCGTTCTTCCTCGCCAAGATCGCGTTACTGCGCGGGCGGCCGACGACCGCGCTCCGCTGGGCGAACGAGGCGTACCTGGTCGCCGACGATGTCCAGCTGCGCGGGGTACGCCGGTGGGCGGCCGGGCTGCGGCTGCAGGCCGCCGCCCAGCTCGGCGACCGGGCGGCCGCCGGACAGGCGGCCGCGGACCTGGACCGACATCCGGGCGGGCCGCACGGGGTGCGTCTGTTCGACATCGAACTCGCCCGGGGCCGGGCCTGGCTGACCACGCTGACCGGCGACACCGACCGGGCGTTGCGGCTGTTGGAACAGGAAGTGGTGCGGCACGGGACGACCGGAGCTGTCGGAGCCGGCACCCTCGGCGCTCTCGACCTGATCAGGCTCGGCGGTGCCGCTGTCGCTGTCCGGCTCCTCGCTGACCATCAGCCACCGCACGGGTGGGTGCTCGGGCGGACCGTGGTCGACTACGCCACCGCAGCCGCGACCCGCGACGCCGAGGTCCTGCTGCGGGTCGCAAGAACGTTCGCCGGGTACGACATGCCGCTGCATGCGGCCGAGGCGGCGACGCTCGCGGCGGCCGCCGGCGCGGCGGGTGGCGGGGACGGCCGGGTGACGGCCGTCGCCCGCCTGTTCGCCGACCGGGAGCTGGCCCGATGTGAACGGCCGACCAGCCCGGCCCTGCGCCAGGGCGGGCCGACCGCCGGGCTGACCAGCCGGGAGCGGGAAGTGGTGCTCGCAGCCGCCGGTGGCGAGTCCGCCAGGGAGATCGCCGCTCGACTGCACCTGTCGACCCGGACCGTCGAGAACCACCTGCACCGTGCGTACGGCAAGTTGGGCATCGCCGGTCGGGCCGAGCTGCATGCGGTGCTCACCCCCCGGTGAGCCGACACCCCGGACGGCCGTGCTGAGTGTCCCGCTCCGGCAAATTGAGTAGACCATCGCTCACGCCGGGCCGGTATCCGCCGTGCTGGACTGTGTCCTCCGCTCGATCAACTTCGTCGACCGGCCGCCGGCGTGGGCCGCTGTCCCGGTCGTTTGCCTGACAGTCTCTTATCTGGAAGAGGTAGTACCGCAATGTGTTCACGTCAGCTGATCCGACGGCTGCCCGCCGTCGGCGGCGCAGTCGCGGTCGCCACCGCCGGTCTCGTGCTCGGTGCCGGTTCCCCGGCGCAGGCCGTCCCGCCGGAGCTGGCGGTGGAGATGGTGTGCGGTGCGCTGGACGTACGGTGGACATCCGACCCGCTGGACGACGACGTGGAGCCGGTCGACACCGTGGTGCTGCGCAACGACGTGGTGGTGGAGCAGTTCACCATGCTCGGCAGCGGATTCCGGCGCTACGGTGCGGCAGACGGCGACATCTTCGTGATCCGTCGCGCGGGCGAACGGGACACCCCGCCGGTACCGTTCCGGGCTCCGGACGGCTGCGCCGACAGTCCGGTCCTGCAGGTCAGCGCCGACGACGGGTGCGCCGGGCCGGAGTTGACGGTGACCAACCTGGGCACCGGGTCCGTCGACGACCTGCTGCTGGTCACGGCCGAGACGTTCCCGGTCGGGGAAACACTGGCACCGGTCCCGCCCGGCACCACCGAGCTGGCCTTCGCGCTGCCGGACGGCGCCAGGTACGAACTGATCACCGGGCCGTTCGCCCTCGACGCTCCGACCTGGATGGCCGGAACGTACACCCGTCCTTCGGCCTGCGACGCACCGAGCCCGACTCCGACGACCATGGTGACCACGTCACCCGCGCCGGCCTCGCCGACCGTTGCGGCGACGCCGGGCGGCGGGGGCGCGGGCGGCGAACTACCGGTGACCGGGACGGCCGGCATCGCGTACGCGGTCAGCGGTGTCGCCCTGGTCGCCGCCGGCCTGGCCCTGGTCGCCGGGCTGCACCGGCGGCGCATCCGGTTCGTGGCAGGTGACCGATGATTCCGGCACGCGGGTTCGCCGCAGGTCTGCTCGCTGCCCTGCTGGCGTCCCTCACGGCGTGCGGCACCGACGCGGCGGACCCGGCGGCCGGTGTTGCGAGCGGGCCAGCCGGTGGGGAGCGGCCGTCACCGCCGGCCAGCTCCACTGCGAACTCGGCACCGGTCGGCTCCACTGCGAACTCGGCGCCGGTCGGCGGTGACGCGGACGACGGGCCGGACTTCGGCGACCCGTGCACCCTGCCGACCCGGCCGGAGCTGGCGACCGTCTTCGGCGACGGCGTACCCGAGCCGACCGGTACCGATTACGGGGCGGGCTTCGCCGAATGCGTGTGGCAGGACCCGGCCGGGCAACTCGTCCGGTTGAGTGTGGTGCCACCGGAGAACCTGCAGGCCGACTACATCGACCAGCTCACTGCCCGCGACGGCGTGACCGGCCTGGGCGCCGGCTCGGTGACCTTCCCGGGAACGGTCGGCATCGGCGTGGCGAAACGCGGCGGCGTCACGGCCGCGTTCACCGCCGCCGACACCGGCCTGCTGCTCGCCGTGAAGACCGGCGATGGCACGGACGAGACCGCGGACCTGATCCATGTGACGCTACTCGGGCAACGCATCCTTTCCCGCAGCCACTGACCGGCTGTCGGTGCGGGCGTATCCGCAGGTCGCCTGGCTGAGCGCGGTGACGGCCCGGATCACCGTCGGATCGGTGGCGCGGGCGTCCGGCCGCACCGGTGTGCCCTTCGGGCCGAGCACCGTACCGGATGGGAAGCCGCCGGCCGGCAGGCCGCCGATGGCGGCGGCGATCGAGCTGCGGGCAGCGTCGCCGGGCCTGGTCCGGAACAGGTTGAGGTAGATCAGCGGGAAGGCCAGCCGGGCCGGCATCGGGAACAGGTCCGCGCGCATCGACCGGCCCATGTCGGTGGCGCTGGCCCCCGGGTCGGCGGCGAGCACCGTGACGCCGGTGCCGGCGAGTCGGTCGGCCAGACCCATCGTGTACGCGAGGTTGGCGAGCTTCGCCCGCCCGTACGCGGCGAAGCCGTAGTAGCGCCCGGCGACCTCGACCCGGTCCAGCGGGGTGCGGTCGGCGAACCGGATCGCACCCGAGGTCAGGTTGACGATCCGCCCCTGGCCGGCGGCGATCATGTCGTCGACCAGCAGCTCGGTGAGCAGGTAGCCGGTCAGGTGACTCATGGCGAAGGTCGCCTCGATGCCGTCGGCGGTGTACCAGCGCTGGCGGTAGACCCCGCCGACGTTGTTGACCAGCAGGTCGAGCGGGCCGGCGGCGCGGATCTCGTCGGCCAGGGCGCGCACGGCTGCCAGCGACGACAGGTCGGCCCGGATGAATCGGGCAGCGGCGGGGCCGGCGGCGCTGACCTGGTCGCGGGCGGCGTCGCCGCGGCGCGGGTCGCGGCCGACGATCGTGACGGCGTAGCCGTGTCCGGCCAGTGCGTGGGCGGTGGCCAGGCCGATCCCGCCGGTGCCGCCGGTGACCAGGGCCTGCTTGATTGATTCGGTCATGACTAAAAAAATAGTACTAGCTACCGCGCTTTAACAAGTGTGCCACTGGATACAGTGGCGACGTGCAGGCCGATGCGGGCGTACTGCTGGCCGCCGTGGGTCGACTGCGGGGCCGCTGGACGCTGCACATCGTGCACGCACTGCTCGACGGACCCGCCGGCTTCAACGACCTGCGCCGGGCCGTCCCGGCCGTCGGGCCGAGCACCCTGGCCCGCCGGCTCGGCGAGCTGGAGGCGGCCGGCATCGTCAGCCGTACGGTGATCGACACCACCCCACCGGGCACCCGTTACGCCCTGACCGCGACCGGCATCGGGTTGCGCCCGGTCCTCGCCGAGCTGGCGGCCTGGGCCGGCGACACCAGCGACCCGGACGTCCGCGACCGCCAGCTCGACGGTCTCCTTGCCCTGATGCAGGAACGCTGGATGCTGGAGCTGCACTGCGCGCTGCTCGTCGGCCCACGGCGCTTCACCGACCTGGCCCGCGACACCGGCGTCAACCAGGTCACCCTGACCCAGCGCCTGGCCGACCTGGAGCAGCGCGGGCTGATCCAGCGGCTCGCCGACGGCAGCTACGCCTTCAGCGCCGCCGGCGAAGGCTTCCACCGGGTCGGCGAAGCCCTCGCTGACTGGGCGGCGGCCACCTCGGGCACCGCCGCCGACCGGCAGGTCAGGGCACCAGGCCCCGGAAGTTGACCATCAGCTGGGTGGGGCCCTGCCGGGACCAGTAGAAGACGTACGGCCGTTGCGGCAGCAGCGGGGCGTCCTGGATGCCGACGGCGACCCCGGCGGTCGGGTCGATACCGAGGGCGTCCGTACCCTCCTGCGCCGACCAGGTCCACTGCTGCTGCGGCGTGAACCAGTTGCACTCGATCACGCCACCCTCCAGATCGACGGTGAACACGTACGGCCGCTGCCGCACCAGCCGAGTGTCCGCGACGGCGACCGCACCGGTGCGCCGCAGATAGACCACGGAGCCGGGACCACCCTGCGCCGTCCACTTGTACTCGCTGCCGGTCCAGCTCAACGCGTACATGATGCTGAGGTTGCCGACGAAGGCGGACGGGAACGTTCCCTCGCCCGGTGCGCCGAGCATCGTCACGGCGCCGACGCCGTTGGTCGCCCCGGCGTTCGGGAACGGCGCCAGACCGTGGTTGGTCCAGGCCCAGGAATAGCCGGTGTCCGCGCCGCGCCACAGGTTGCCCTGCCGGTCGAGCAGGAACGTCTGGGCCCGGTCCGGGCCGGCGGCGGTGGTGGTACGCAGGTTGGCGACGCCGACCACCCGGCTGTCCCGGAGGTTGTCGAACGTGCCGGTACGCGGGGTGCCGTAGTTGAGCCAGTCGCCCGTGCCGCTGATCCAGTTGTGCAGCCACAGGTTGCCGTCCGAGCCGACCACGAAGGTCTGCGGCACCTGCGGCCCGTCCGGAGTCTGCTGGACCGTGAGGACGCCGACTGGCGTGCCGACCCGGACGCCGTCGAACGGGAAGCCCAGGTCCTGCCAGAGCCATCTGTCGCCGGTCCACCGGTTGACCCACAGGTGCCCGTCGGCGGTGCTGACGAAGGCGTACGGGTAGTCCGCCCCGTTCGACCTGTTCTGGACCGTGATGGCCCCGACGGCTTTGGCGATCGGGCTGCCCGACGGCACGCCACCGAACCCGGTCCAGATCCACTGGTCACCGTTCCACCAGTTCAGCCACAGTTCACCGTCGACGACGTTGAACACGTACGGCCGCTGTTTGGCACCTGGAGCGTCCCGCACCGCGACCGCCCCGACGAGCAGGATCGAGGTGGGGTCCGGCACCGGTGAGCCGAGCCGATCCACCTGCCACACCGCTTGCGATACGGCCGCCTGCGGCGCGGCCGTCGCGGCAAGTGGCGTCAGGCCGGCGGCCAGCAGTACGCCGGCCAGGATGGCGGCCAGCGTGCGCCGCCGCAGTCGTCGTCGATGTGTGCGCAGCATGGCGACCAACCCCTGTCTTCGTCGCGGCGGTCGGTTCGCGCGCACCTCTCGCGCATCGGCGACCGCCGCCGGTACGCCAGATGCTCCTCGCACCGGTACGCCGACACCGTCGTCACATCGACAGAGTTGACAATCAGCCGATGCCGTTGACACCCGGAACGACGGGCCGAACCACGATGTCTACACAGACGACTGTCAGGACAGGACACCCGGGTAGCCGGCCGCACCGGCTGAAAGTCCGTTACGTCGCACCGGAAGGAGCACCGACCGGCCGGCCCAGTTCTGGCACAGTGTGGCGACGACGATCGTCGAATCCCCGCAGCAACGCTCGCCGACGGAAGGACGACCCATGCCAGAACGTACCGGCCGGATCGACCTCTCCGACGAGGAGCCGACTCCTCGGGCGGACATTGTCGTCGATCATTCGTCGCGACGGCGGACGACAGGTCGGCCCGGGGTACAGCTGAACCTTGCCGACGTCGAACGGCCCAGCAGCGACGCCGAAGTCCGGCTGCGCCGACATCGGGTCGACCGGGACGACTGACCAACGGGTCAGATGATGTACACCCGCTCGTGCTCGCCGTTGGGGTGGCGTACCAGGATGCTGCCCTCGCCACGGTCGAGCAGATCCTCGACCACCTGATAGATCTGCAGGGCCCGGTTGATCACGTCGGTCTTCGACAGGCCGGTCGTCACGCTGATCTTGTCGAGCGCGTCCGCCGAGCGTGGCGTCAGGTTGACCGTCACCCGGACGAGCCCGCCGGCCCCACCTGGCGCGGCAGGCGGTGGCGGCTCGGGCGCTGCCGGAGAACCGTGCGGAGGATCGGTGTGCGGTGAGCTGGTGGCGGGTTCCCTGACCGCCGCAGGGCGACTCTTAGAGCTCATGACAGTTCTCACCTCCGTCGGCGGCGGTACGCCCGACCGGGTGCGCCTTCCGGCGCGCGGTCACGGTTCACCGCCACACTGATTGCCTTGTCGACCATACGTCCATGAACGCATGAAGCCACGGCTCACCGCCATCTCGACCTGGGTGGTCAGATGGGCCGGCTCCCGCGGATGGGTCAGGTCTGGCGCGACCTCGGCGTCTGCGTACTATCACCACGATGCATGTAGCAATGCTGCCCCTCAAGCTGGTAGTCGTCAAGTTGCACGCAGGTACCTCGCTATCCATCGATCAGCGGAACACCTCTCCCCTGAAGGTAGGATACATGCCTGGTAGATAGCAGGGCACAGCTTCGCATCACCGGCCAAAACCGACATTGCCGGATCGCCACCGACCGCCGTACCCCAGCAAAGGCCAGCCCTTTGTTTGCACAGCAGTGTGCATGTCTGCCAGTTCATGACCATCAGATGCTACTCGCTTAATGCTTACATCACTCACATGCTGCTAACGTGAGAGCAGGTCGGCTGGATCACCGACCTGGAGGTGGCCGCGCAGACACCTTCACCCCGCCGATCAGCGAGGTGGCACGATGGCAGCACGAGCCAGGGTGACCCGGTCGATCGACCTGCAGAGTGAGCCCGCACCAAAGGATCCGTACATCGGCCGCACGCCCACCACCGTGGACATCAAACTCGGCGTCCGGGACATCGTGCGACTGTCACTGGGTCTGCGGACGGCGGACCGCCTCCAGGGTTCGCTCGCCTTCGGCGTCATCGCCAGTCTCGCCCTCGCCGCCAGCGCCATCTTCGCCACGATCAGCATCGCCGCCGATGGCGGCTACGTCGCCACCATGCTGACGGCGGCCGCAGCGTTCCTGATCATGCTGGCGGCCGGCATGACCTTCAACTGGCACACCGTCGAACGCATCCGGCGCAGCGTCACCGAGACCGCCGCCACCAGCGGCAGGACCGACAGCCGGCGGAGTCGGCGAGCCCGCAGGACCCGGCGGAAGAAATAGCACCACGCTGCTAACGTCGCCGTTCGTGGAGACACCGCAGAAGTCGTACCGCCCCGCACCGGACGCGCTGATGCTGGTCGGGACGGTCACCGCACTGCTCGGCTTCCTGCTCCCCTGGTTCAAGGCCACGGAACGTCGCCAGTGGTGGTACTCGGGCTGGAGCTACCTGACGGTCAGCAGCGGGGGCGGCTGGGTCTGGTGGGTCGTGGTCTTCCTGGCCGTCGCGATTCTCGCCAGTCTCTGGGCCCGGCGCAGCGTCGAGCTCGCTCTGCTCAGTGCCGGCGCCGCCGTCGCCGGCCTGTTCATGGCCGCTGCCGTCGTCGCGGTGACCCTCGGCGGCCTGCCGGAGCGCAGCAACATCAACTGGGTCGGGGAACTGCCGTTCGGGCTCGGCCTACCGCTGATGGCGGTCGGGTTCGGCGCCACCGCCGCCGGGGCGCTGGCCGCCACCCGCCGCTGACCTGGGCCGCCACCCGCCGCTGACCTGGGCCGCCACCCGCCGCTGACCTGGCAGCGGCCCGGGAACTGGTCAGCCCTTGAACGCCCCTTCCATGATTCCCTGCACCAGGCGCCGGCCGACGAAGACGAACAACACCAGCACCGGCAACGTGGCCAGGAACGAGCCGGACATGGCCAGGCCCAGGTCGATGTCCCGGTTGTTCTGCAGTGCCTTGATGGCGATCTGGACGGTGTAGCGCTCCGGGGACTTCAACACGATGAACGGCCACAGGAAGTCGTTCCACGCGTAGACGAAGCCGAACAGGCCCAGGATCAACGCCGCCGGGCGGACCACCGGGAAAGCGATGCGCCAGAAGATCTGCCAGGTCGTCGCCCCGTCCACCCGGGCGGCGTTCATCAGCTCGTCGTCGACCACGTTGCCGATGTGCTGCCGCATCCAGAAGATGCCGAACGCGCTCACCAGCCCGGGGACGATCAACGCCTGCAGGGTGTCCACCCAGTTGAAGCGGGACATGATCAGGTACTGCGGTACGACGGCGAGCTGGGTCGGCACCGTCATCGTCAACACGACGATGAGGAACAACGTGTTGCGGCCCCGGAAGGACAGCTTGGCGAAGGCGAACCCGGCCAGCGCGCAGAGGAATGCCTGACCCACGCCGATCGAGGTGGCCACGACCAGGCTGTTCATCAGCGCCTGCACGAACGGCACGATCTCGAAGACCAGGCTGGCCAGGTGGAAGAAGTTGCCGCCGGGCAGCACACGCGGCGGCAGGTTGTACGCGGTGGCCGAGTCGGTGGTGGCCACCACGAACATCCAGTAGAGCGGAAACACGCTGAAGAACACCATGCCGCAGAGCGCCACGTACACGGCCGGGTGGATCCGGTTGGCGCGACGCCGCCGGTGCGGCGTGCGCCCGCTGGTCGAGGGGGCGGGGTTCATGGGCGCTCCGAGCGGATCCGGGTGACCAGGAGGTAGTTGATCGCGGAGATGATCACGACCATCACGAAGAGCGCGACGCCGATGGCCGCGCCGTAGCCGAAGTGGAACCGGCCGAAGGCCTGCTCGTAGAGGAACAGGGTGAGGGTCTGACACTGGCGCGCCGCGCCGCAGGTGAGTCCACCCACCGGGTTGGCCAGCAGCGGCTCGGTGAAGATCTGCAGCCCGCCGATCGTCGAGGTGATGACGGTGAACACGATGATCGGCCGCAGCGAGGGAACGGTGATGTGCCGGAACTGCTTCCAGCCGTTGGCGCCGTCCACTGCGGCGGCCTCGTACAGGTCGCGGGGCACCGCCTGCAGTGAGGCGAGGTACAGCAGGGTGTTGTAGCCGGTCCACCGCCAGGCGACCATCACCGCGATCATGAAGTGGCTGCCCCACGGCGACGCGGTGAAGTCGACGTGCTCGAATCCCAGCAGCCCGATGAGCCAGTTGAGCAGGCCGTAGTCGCGGTCGAACAGCTGGGCGAAGACGATGGTCGTCGCGGCCACGGAGGTGACGTAGGGGACCAGCATCGACATCCGGAACAGGGTGGCCGCCCGCAGCCGTACGTGGTTGAGCACGTGCGCCATGCCGAGCGCGATCAGCAGCTGCGGAACGGTCGACAGCAGCCAGATGCTGAACGTGTTGCGCAGTGCACCCCAGAACCGTGGGTCGTCGACGAGGTCGGAGAAGTTCTTCAGCCCCACGTAGCTGCGTTCGCCGATCGGATTCCAGTCGAACAGGGCGATGTAGAACGTGAACAGCAGCGGGAAGAGCCCGAAGACGAAAAAGAGCAGAAAGAACGGCGCGACGTACACGTACGGCGCCAGTCGTTCCCGTACGCCCTGCTGGATGTGACGGGACCGGCCCGGCCGGCCGGCGGTCCGGCGAGCCGTGGCCGGGCTGAGCATGGTGGTCACAGCGCTCACCTTCCGTGACACGCGGCGGCCGGCCGGATGCTCCGGCGGCCGCCGCACGTGGGTCGTCTACTCAGCCGCGGAGGGCGTTCCTGACGTTGGTGAGCGCGGTTTCCCACGCCTCGTCGGGTGCGACCTGGCCCTGCTCCACGCTGGTGAGCGTGTTGAGCAGTTCGGTGCCGATGGTGGCGTCGTCGGGGCCGATGTAGAACGGCTCGATGTTCACCACGGACTCGGTGTAGATCTGGCCGATCGGCGCGTCGGAGAAGAACGGGTCGGTCTTCGCGATCAACTGCGGGTTGGTGTAGACCGACGGCGTGGTCGGCAGCGCCCCGTGCTCCAGGAAGTGCGCGAGCTGGCCCTCGGGTGACTGCATCGTGGCGATGTAGTCCCAGGCCGCCGCCGGGTTCTGCGCCCGCGCGGGGATGGCGAGGTAGCTGCCGCCCCAGTTCCCGGATCCACCGGGAATGGTGGCGACGTCCCATTTCCCGGCGCTGTCCGGGGCGTTGGTCTTGATCGCGTTGAGCATCCAGGACGGTGCCGACATCACCGCGAAGTCGCCCTTGCTCATTCCGGCGGTCCAGCCGGGCGTCCAGGAGGCGATCCGACCGGAGATGCCCGCCTCGTACATCTCCAGCGTCAGGTCGAACGCCGCCTTGACCTGCGGATTCTTGTCGTACGACAGCTCGCGGTCGGCGTCGTAGTAGCGTTCCGAGCCCTGGTTGACCGCTTGGAAGAAGATGCTCGTCGGAGTGTTGTCCAGGAACGGTTTGCCGGTTGCCGCGACGTACTGCTTGCCGACCTCCAGGAACGCGTCCCAGGTAGGCCACAGTTCGGAGACCTCGTCCCGGTCGGTGGGCAGGCCGGCGGCGGCGAACAGGTCGGTCCGGTACGCGATCGCCATGCCACCGACATCCGTCGGTATTCCGATGACCTTGCCGTCCTCGGTGGTCGACTGCGAAATGACCCAGTCGAGGTAGTCGCCGGTCATCTGGTCGGCGCCGAGCGTGGTCAGGTCCACGAAGTTCTCCGGGGCCTGCATGAACTTCGGCATGTTGTCGCCCTGGATCAGCACCAGGTCGGGCACCTTGCCACCGGCCAGTGCGGCGGTGAGCGCCTGGGCTGTTTCGCTGGTGTCGCCCACTTCGGTGAGCTTGACCTCGATGTCCGGATGGTCGCTGGTGTACGCATCGACGGATGCCTGCTGGTTGATCCCGGTGAACGACCAGAACTCGAAGGTGTTCGGGTCCGATGATCCGGAGCCGCCTGACCCTGGCGTACAGCCGGCGGTCAGGATCATGGCCGCCGCCGCAGCGACGGCGGTGGCGGTGGTGACGACGCGCTTAAAGCGGCCCTCCATACGGTGGTCGTCAACTGCGGCGGCTTGAGCGATTGTCGTGATCACCCCTACGCGCAAAACATTGACGAACGTTAACATCTCCAGACTGGGAGTGACGTTAGTCAATACAGTCCACCTCGTCAACGCATCGGTGCCGGGCCCCTGGCCGGGCACCCGTACGCCGCCCCGGACCGGACGGGGCGGCATAACTGGTTGCCGCCTGATCAGGCGGGTCGGCATAGTCCTGCCGTGATCGAGGCACTGACATCCGGGCTGCTCGCCGGCTACGGCATCGCGATCCCGGTCGGCGCGATCGGGGTCCTGATCGTCACCCTTGCCGCACAGGTGTCGCTGCGCCACGGTGCGGCCGCCGGGCTCGGCACCGCCACCGCCGACGGGCTGTACGCCGTCGCCGCCGTGGTCAGCGGCGCGGCGATCGCCCGGCTGCTCCAACCGACAATCGGCGTCCTGCGGGCCGCCGCCGCCGTGGTGCTCGTCGCGATCGCCGTACGGGGAATCCTCACCGCAGTGCGGGCCCGTCACGCGGCGGCCGACGCGACGCAGCCGGTGCCGACCGGGTCGGCCGCCCGGACGTACGCCGTCTTCGTCGGGCTGACGCTGCTGAACCCGATGACCATCGTCTACTTCGCCGCCCTCGTGGTCGGCTACCAAGGGCACACGGCGGATTCGGCCGATGGTCGAGTGCTCGTCGGCACGGTGTTCGTCGTGGCGGCGTTCGTCGCCTCGGCGAGTTGGCAACTGCTGCTGGCCACCGGTGGCGCGATCCTCGGCCGCGTGCTCACCAGTCCACGCGGCCGGCTGATCACCGCACTGGTCGGCAACGGCATCATCGGGCTACTCGCCGTCCGCCTCGCCTGGCAGGCGGTCAGCTAGGTCCGGTAATCGGTCAGTTGAGTCGTCAACGGTTCCGGTCGAGCATCGCCCGCAGTTCAGTCGCGAGGGAGACCGCGGCCTCGATCTCGACCTTGCGGATCGACACGCTCTCCACGTGGAAGCCGAACGGCAACCCGAGACGGCGGCAGAAGTCGAGCAGGTCACTCGCGTTGCGCAGGCACTGGGCGTACGACTCGGCGAGTGGGTCATCGGCGCGCCGCAGCGCGTTCTCCAGCCAGCGGGGAACGTCGACGCCGAGCCACTGGAGAAACGACAACGTCTTGAGCGACCCACACACCGACATGGTCAACACGACCGTACGCGGCGCCACACCTCGATCGAGGCACGCGTAGTAGTAATCCGACAACATGCTCTTGGTCGCATCGACGTCGTAGACGACCTGGGAGATGAAGAACGCGCAGCCCTGCTCCTGCTTGGCCAACATGCGCAGGTGCTCGTCGCGGCCACGGGTGTACCGCTCGGTGATGGTCACCGCGCCGGCGAATAGATCCGGCCGAGTCTCACGGCGTACCTCGTGCGCCCGGGTCAGGCTGGTGTGCACCGGCTTGTCGCGCGACGACGAGCCGACGAAGACCGCGCCGACCTGGTCGGTGTCCGCCGACGTCAACCACGACCGCAACTGCGACTCCTGGTACTTCCCGACGCAGCGGTAGATGATCACCGGACGTCGCCAGGCACCGAGGTGTTCGGCGTGGAACTCCGCCGGGTCGGCGGTCGGCAGGTACGGGAACGGCCGTTCGTCCGGGTTACGGTCCGCCTCGTCGTCGATGTCGTAGAGCACCAGGGCGTCGAGGTCGAGCGGCGCGAGCCGATCCAGGGTGACCTGGGCGATCTCGCGCATCCGCTCTGGTGCGGCGTCGCGACGCGGCGGGGTGATGCCGAACAGCAGCAGCCCGTCCGACCCTCCGCCGAACAGCGAGTGGGGTGTGTGGGCCATGTCGGCGAGAATATCGACCGGCGATCGGCCCTCAACGACGGAGAGCACCTGGATGACGTCTCGCACCCGGGCCGGGTAATCACGAAGCATCGACTTCCCCGGCTGGAGTGCTTCGAACTCCTCGCCGTCCACCACCTTGATCCATTGAACGCCGGTGTCCGACTGGTTCTGCGCCGTCCAACCCTGCGTGCGGAGGTAAAAGGCAAGCTCCGCTGGCGACCGTGCGGCCAGTGCAGCGCGGTCGGGGACCTGTGCATCGATCACTTGGGCATTCTCCGTGCCTGGGAGGCGGTGCTCGGCTGAACCACCTCGTCGATGTGAGGCTGAGATACCGAATGATTGCGGCGTAGGGTATCTCAGCCTCACATCGACGCAGACCCCCAGCGGGCAGGGGGCGTCAGGTTGCGGGTGGGTGCAGGCGTAGGGCGGTGACGGCGGCCCGCAGGTCGGCCGCGGTGACGAGACAACGGGTGTTTTCCGGACCTTCGCGTACGTGCACCGCGCAGTGGGACGCGGCGAGCACGACGATCACCGTCTCGCCGGCGTAGTGCGCCGCGAGCAGCGACAACAACGGCACCAGTCCGTCGTCCGGTTCAGCGTCGTCGACAGCAGGACCACCGTAGACCGCAGGCGTCGGCGCGGATTGCGGTACGGCGATCGGGGTGCCCGGCTCGGCCGGCACCGCCGCGTTGGTGTCGACCGACAGATACTCGACGGCACGGGCCAACGCCTGCCCGATCGTGCGCCGGTCCGGGTACGCCTTGAGACCGAAAGCCGCGCCGGACGCGCCGGCCGCACCGGGCGGGGCGAAGTAGGCACCCCACGACACCCCCTGCACCTGGTACGGCGTACCGGCGTTGTGCCGGTGGTCGGCGACGGTGACGACCAGGGCGAGCCCAAGCCCGTGGGCGAGGGCGAGCACCCGCGCCAGCGACGGCGCGTCGGGCTCGGCGGCGTACAGCAGCAGCCGGCCGCCGGGGTGGCCGTTGGCGACGTCGGCCAGGTACGCGGTGAGCGGGTCCTGCCCAGGGTGGTCGAGGGTGGTCCAGCCGTGCCACAGCTCCTCGGGGTAGACGCGGGCGTGGTCGTCGAGCGGCGTGAGCTGCGCCAGGCTGACCGGCTGTCCGCGTACGGCCAGACCACCGAGGTGTGCGGGGAGCCGGTACGGCGGTGGCACCTGGTGGATGGGTTTACCGCCGGGCTGGCTGCCGATCTGCGGTGCCACGGCGGAGCCGGCGGCGGGCACGGCCCAGTTGAGGTGCCGCGCCCAGTGCTGCCCGTCGGTGACGGTGACGACGACGCCGTGCCGGATCTGGGCGGTGTCGCCGCAGCTGAAGCAGCGCAGCAGGCCGGAGCCGTGCCGGCCGCTGAGCCCGGCACCGCCGCAGTGGCGGCACTGCGGGTCGGCGGTGGCGGCACCGATGGTGCAGATGCAGCGGCGCAGCCCCTGCTCGGGTACGCAGTACGGGCACGGTTCGTACGGGATCGCCGGCCCCTGCCAGCTGGGCGGCGGCGGTTGCCACGAGCGGGCGAGCTTGTCGACCGTACGGCGGCGAATCTGACCGGTCTGACCTTCGGTGAGTTCCTCGACGACGGCGACCACCCGCAGGCTGGTGTGCCACCAGCGTCCGTCGCGCCAGATGGCCTGCGCGCCCGGGGTCGGCGCGCCGGTGACGAGGGTGGTGCAGTCGGCGATCATGCGGCGTTCGAGCTGGTCGAGGTCGAGTTTCGGCGGTCCGATCGGCAGGCCGCCGCGCTCGTTGGGGTGCAGGAAGTGGGCGGGGGCGTCGCGGCTGCGGTCGGCGAGGCCGGCGGCCAGGCCGGTGAGGTCGGCGGCGGCGATCGCCGCGTCGAGGGTGTCGGCGCCGGCGATGCTGCCGGCGAAGGTGTCGCCGACGTCGGTGTCGGGCAGTTCGAGGCGCAGCTGCCAGCGGTGGCGGCCGTCGCCGTACGGGTCTGGTCGGGTTTCGACGACCAGGTCGAGGCAGAGCAGTTCGGCGAGGGCGCAGAGTTCGCCGAGGTGGCGGGCCGGTTCGGGGCGCGGCGGCCGGGTGGTGCGGCCGAGCCAGACCCGCCACGGGTACGTGGCACGCTCGGCGATCGCGGCGGCTTCCAGGGCGTGCCGTCGCGCGGCGGGCAGGTCGGGCCGCCACTCGTGGGGCAGGCTGAGGCTGCCGGCGTAGATGACGCGGTCGGGGGCGTCCGGTTCGTAGAGGTGCGCGGCGTCGACCCGGCCGGCCAGGTCGGTGACGACGGCGTCGAGGTCGAGCAGCCAGTCACCGTCGCGGCGTACCGGGTCGAGCGCGCCGGGCACGACGGTGACGGAGGCGACGGCGGCGGTGTCGACGTTGGCGACGGTCAGCACCAGTTGGGCGCGGCGGCGGCCGAGCCCGCCGCAGGACAGGCAGGTCGTGCAGGTCGCGCCGGTGCCGCCGCAGACCTGACAATCGCGGTACGCCGACCCGCCCGGGGGTGCGCTCGACCGGTCGTCGTCGACGATGAGCGTGTCGCCGTACCAGGTGCAGCTGCACCGGTGGGAGGTGACGCCACCGCCGTCGCAGCTGGTGCAGTCGACGACGGTGGCGTCACTGTCGTTCTGGTCGGTCACCGGGCGGCACCCGCCCTGTAGTGGACGGCGGCCTGACCGATCGTGGCCTGCTGGGCTGCGGCCTGCTGGGCGGCGGTGTGGTTGGCGGCGGCCTGGCTGATCATGGCCTGGGTGGTCTGCCAGCGGCGCAGTGCCTCCTTGATCCGGTTGTTCTGCTCCCAGGTGCGGTCCAGCTCGGCGTACAGGATCCCGAGGTCGTGGGCGACGCGGTCGAGGAACGCGCTGACGTCGGCCGGGTCGAGGCCGCGGGTCGCGACGCCGGCCGGGCGGAACCGCTGGTTGCGCACCTGCCAGGGCCGGATCGGCCGGTACGCCGCCGAGCGCATGTTGGTGCCGGGCACCCGGTGCACGCCGGGGCTGCTGCCGGCCGGCCACTGGCTGGGCGGGGTCGACGCCATCCGTCGGCGTCCCCAGCGGACCCGGATTCGTTGCCACATCCTGCGCATCATCGATGCTCCTCCCCTGCTGCGTGTGCTGATGTGCCTACTGGATGGGGGTGGCCCGGCCCCTTGCCGACTCGGGCAGGGCCACCCCCGCCCCGATCACCGCAGCCCTCCTTGGCGGTACGGCGACCGGGGCAGATCATGGGTTGCGATTACGTGCGCTGTGTCAGTGCCGGGTCAGGCGCAGTCGCCCAGGTCGGGGCGCGGGCTGGTCGGTCCGGTCGCGCTCCAAGCAGCGGTACGGGTGCCGAAGCGGCTGCTCGGGTCGTCGTCAGCGGACCGGTCGTCGGGCACGGGCACGGGCGCGGGTACAGGTGCGTCGTCTGGCAGTCCTCCGGGGCCACTGCCCGGGTCTCGCCAGTCCGACCCGCACTCCCGCCACCGGTCGTCGTCCATCTGGGTCATGGTGGGGCTCGCCTCCCATCAGTTGGTGATGCTCGCTCGTGGATTCAGCGTATGATTAGACATTCGTCGACGCAGATGTAAGGGCTGTCAAGTTGACGGGGTTGACGCCCGTCAAGTCCTTAACTTCTCCGCATGCGGTTGGCTGCCATGGCGGAGATACAACAAATGCTCGGCGGGATCTCGCGTCAGCGTGCATCCGAGATCGTCAAACGGCCCACCTTCCCTGCACCCCTGGATTCCCTGACCACCGGGCGTATCTGGTCCCGCGAGGCGGTTGCCGAGTGGATCATGCAGCATCGCCCTTCCCAACTCGACGATTAGCTTTCGATCTTGTGGCCGACCAACGCTGTCTGTCGTCATCGACTAAACCGGCTCAGCACCGCAAGAGGACAGACCACAATGGTTAACTCCTCCCTGTTAACCCCTGTCGTTCCCGGTCCAGGTGAGGCATCATGAGCGTGACCGGACGGAGGCGGGATGAACGCGCTCAAGGCAGCACGCGAGTCGCGCGGATGGTCGCAGGCACGGCTCGTTCATGAAATCGCTCGGCGGCGCGCCGCCGCTGGCGCAGCTACGGCCACGCGGGCAAGCCTCAAGGTCTACGTTTCCGAGTGGGAGAACGGTCGACGGTCGGTCAGCGACGAGTATCGCGCGGTCCTGCGAGCGATTTTCGGGCTGACCGACGCCGAGCTGTTCGGACCGACCGCAACGCCAGGCGAGACGCTGGACAACGCGTACTCCGAGTTGGCCAAGCGCATCGAGGCGTCCAAGTCGGTCGACGTCGGGTTGGTCGGCGTGCTGACGCAGCAGACCGAGCTCTTTCGCTCCATCGATCGCCAGATGGGCGCTCCCACGCTCGGCGATCAGATGCGCACCCACGTCGAGACGCTGGAGAATGCCCTGGCGTACTCCGTACTGCCGGCTGCGCGACGGCCCGTCGCGCGGGCGCTCGCCGGTGCCGCGACGCTGGCCGGCTGGCAGGCGCTCGACGTCGGCGCGGTCGACCGCGCCTGGCGCTGCTACGAGTTGGCGCGACGAGCAGCGGTCGAAGCCGCGAGCCCAGCACTGGTCGCGCACGCCATGGGCGAACAGGCGTACGTCCTGGTCGATGCCGGAAAGCCGGAGCTTGCCCGCGCGCTGATCCTGGAGGCGTTGGCCGTGGCCGAGCGGAAGGCCCCCGCCCGGCTGCTGGCTTGGCTGCATGCCGCCCACGCCGAGTTCGCCGCGATGCTGTCGGACGCACCGGCAACCCACGCCGCACTCGACCGGGCCGCCGCGACACTGCCGAGCGGTGCGGAAATGCGAGACGAGGAGGTCGCCGGAATCTTCCTCAACGAGGCCCACCTGACCCGCTGGCGCGGTAACGCCCATGCCCTACTGGGTGAAGGCGCAGCGGTCGAAGACCTGCATGCCGCCCTCGCCGCGATGGACGGCACCTTCACTCGCGCCGAGGCCGGTCTCCGGATCGGTCTCGCTCATGCCCACCTGGCCAGCGGCGACCTGCGCGAAGCCGAGCAGGAAGCACGACGTGCGCGGGCGCTGGCCAGCCGGACCGGATCGCTGAGGAACCAGCGACGCCTCAACCAACTGATGACCCGAATCACCGCAGTTGTCTAGCCCTTTGGTACGCCGAACGCCAGCACGTGTAGCAGTCCGACGATCGAGCCGGAGCCGAGGATCTCGTTCCGGTCCAGCAGCCCTCGGATACTGGCGAGTGGCACCCACGCGACCTCGCCGGCTTCGTCAGATGCCGCTGGCCGGTTGATGAACGTCGCCCCCTCGGCGTAGTAGACGTCGTGCGGCGAATCGATCATGCCGACCATCGGCTGATACGAGATCAGGTGCCGCATGGTCGTCGGCCGCCAGCCGGTTTCCTCCTCGACCTCGCGGGCCACGGCTACCGCCGGGCTCTCGCCGTCGTCGACGATGCCACCGGGAAGCTCCCAGCCCCACTGGTCCGACACGAATCGGTGCCGCCACAGCATCAGCACCTGGTCCCGATCGTCGACAACGACGCCGATCGCAGCCCGAAACAGCCGTACGACGTGATGCTCGAACCGCTCGCCGCCGGGCGGCTGGACGTCGACCAGGTCAAGGCTGACCCACGGCCGCCGCTCATACACGGTCCGCGCCCCGAACACCTGCCAGCGATGGGCATCGGACTGCTCGGGGCTGGTGCCGTCGTCGGTCCGACCCCACAGCAGCCCATCGGCTCCACCCGTCGCATCGCCCATACCGGCCAGCCTATCGACGCAGCCGTTCACACCAGCCATGCGCCCGATCCGCAACAAGGACGTCGAACGTTGGACCTCACACGGCCATATCCATGTAGGGGAATGAACTGCACCGTCCGAAGTAGCCATGGAGAGGATGCGAACTCATGTCCAACCCCGGAAAGTCTGGGCGTAGCCCGCCGCAACATCGTCAAGGCGCCGTTCGTGCTCGCCGCACTCGGAGCACCCAGCCGGAACTGGCTGCGCACCGCCCTCGACCGAGTGATCCCCACTACCTTGGCGACTGCCATTGGCGGCGATACTGAATCTCCTCCACAAGAGCCCGGGCTGGGACGTGCCGACGGATCACGTCGATCAGCGATCGATGACACGCGCGAGCGTGGTCCTTGTCAGTATCATGCGGTCTTAGCAACTCTATGATCACCTTTGGGCCGCACCAGTCCCACGTCACCTTTCAATCAGGCAACGAGATCGCGCATGCCCAGGTCAGAGACACCTCATTCAACTACACAAGGCCCTGGCACCATGGCCGATCTCATTCAGCCGATGGCGGTCGCCTCCGTTTTCGCACCAGGACGGAAACCTCGTGAAGAAATAGATATAGAACCAGTATCATTGTCGGCACTGCACCCCATGCGCGCCACGAGCCTTCAATGATGATTTCTGGAAGCAGGCAAGCCCCCAGCAGGAGCATCACACCAGTTGTGATCACCCCACTCTTCGAGTTCTCGCGTTTCACCATCGCCAATTCCTCCTATATTTCCTCATCGGGCACGAGGTTCGCGACATCCCTCGAGTCAAGTTGTAAAGCGACCCACATATTACATTCTGCGCTTTCGCGCGATTGTCATGCGTGGAATCCCTCCAGAAACGACCGGCAGTTTTTGCATTATCCCAGTCGCCGCCAAAATACGCCTGGAAGGCAGCCTTTCCAATTCCCGAAGATGCTTTCCTTGCACAATTCTGCCATCCCGACCTGCAGTTTTTCCACTTCGCCTTCGTGAATCTCTTCTTTGCCTTCCAGGAAGCCTTTCCGAACTTATAGGCGAACCGGGCGCCCTTATATGCAGCACCACCGGGAACGACCCAGGCAGCTAGAGAAACATGAGCATGGATCGTCTCGCGGTGACTGCCGGACGGACGACAGGACGAGGTTATTACCCATTTCCAGGTTCGACAATTACGTCCGTCCAAATCGAATGAATTCACCGGGTCGCCACACACGTACTCGTAGGCATTGCAACTGCCGCCATACACAGGGTCGACGGTGAGGAAGCGTCCGGCGGTCGTGTTGTAGAGGCGGACGCCCATCAGGATCAGGCCGGTGGCGGGGTCGGTGGCGCGTTGTTTCGCGCCCAGCCAGCCGTAGCGTTCGCTGCCGATGGCGTCGGGGTTACGGGGGGTGCCGTACTCGCTGGCATCCGTGGTGGCCGACAGACCGGCATCGTCGGGGAGGATGGTGGCGACCATGTCGCCGTGCAGGTTGGCCAACCGCCACGTCACCTGCCCGTTGTCGCTGTTCCAGATACCACCCATCCCCGACACACCGGCCACGATCCGCGTCCAGGTGTCGACGTTCTCCTGGGTCCAGGCCGGGTTGTCCCCGTCGTCGTCGTAGTAATGCACCGTCGTCACCGGCGTGCCGTCAGCGGTGTCGGTGAACGACCGCACCCGCTCCCCGGTGACATCCAAGGCGTAGTCGACCGTGCGACCGCCTAACAGACCGTGCCGTCGATGGTCATCCAACCCAGATGTTCAGTTCCGCTCTGTGCCGATGAGTGTGACAAGCCAGAGCGGCACGCTGCAAACCAGTCCAATCCAGATCACGGTCTCCCAGGCAATAATCTCGAATTCGGCCAGCACTATACATATCACCCAAACAACAAGACCGAACAGGAAGATGGCCCACTTGAGTTTTCTTTCAACTCTCAAATCCGTCACCCTCGATCATCGATGCGCACACCTAACTTCCATAAAGGTTACATGCGCCGCAAAAGGAATCCCTGCAATAGAGAATCCGGCCACAAAGCTAGCAACTGTTATATACGAACGCGTCCGCGCCCCCCTACTGCAATACCAGTTTTCGTAACGCTTAGCGCCAGCCCGAGTGCGGCGGTAGTGATGCGGGCTTCCATGTGCGCACCTGAACCGCCGACACTCACCCGATTTCCAGGAAACCTTCACGCCGAATTTGGCGCGTTGATAGTAGCTACGCACTCGGGACTTGGCCTTTTTATATACTCGACAATGCCACCGAAACCTCTTGCATGAACGTTTGCCGTCGAGGTCTTCCTTGTTGATCGGGTCGGCGCAAGTGTACTCGTAGGCGTTGCAGCTGCCGCCGTACACAGGGTCGGTGGTGAGGAAGCGTCCGGTGGTGGTGTTGTAGAGACGTACGCCCATCAAGATCAGCCCGGTCGCGGGGTCGGCGGCGCGTTGCTTCGCGCCCAACCAGCCGTACCGTTCGCCACCGATCGCGTCCGGGTTGCGTGGGGTGCCGTACTCACTGGCGTCGGTGGTGGCGGACAGACCCGCGTCGTCGGGCAGGATGGTGGCGACCAGGTCGCCGTGCAGGTTGGCCAGGCGCCACGTCACCTGCCCGTTGTCGCTGTTCCAGATGCCGCCCATGCCGGAGACGCCAGACACGATCCGGGTGTAGGTGTCGACGTTCTCCTGCGTCCAGGCGGGGTTGTCGCCGTCGTCGTCGTAGTGATGCACCGTCGTCACCGGCGTGCCGTCAGCATCGTCGGTGAACGACCGAATGCGTTCGCCGGTGACATCCAAGGCGTAGTCGACCGTCCGACCTGCCTGGGTGATCGTGTCGACGAGGTCGGTGACGTGGTAGCCGAGCGTGGCGTCACCAGCCGTCGGGGTGGCGGTGTCCGCCGCCGGCACCGTCGTCGTACGCCCGAGCGCGTCATAGACCGTACCAGCGGTGGTGATCCGGTCGGCCGCGTCGTAGGAGCGGGTGACGGTGGAGGCGGCGGTGCCGGTCTGGCAGGCACCGTCACCAGCGGGGGCGTACTCGACCAGGCTCGTGCGGTTGCTGCTGGCCGAGAAGGCGTAGCTGCGGGTCGTGCACTGGCCGCCGATGGTGTCCTCGACCGTCGTCAACCGACCCGACGCGTCGTAGGAGTAGGTCTGCTCGGCCAGGGTGGAGGCGTGCTGCCGCCACTGGCCGTGCACCGACTCCGCCACCGACCCACTGTAGAGAGTGCAATCCGACGCACCACAACCCGGCCGGTCATAGGTGATACCGACACTCGTCCCCGTCTCGTCGTACTCATGGGCGACCGTGATCCCCGACGGCCAGCTCTCCGTGACCAGGTTGCCGTCGACGTCGTACCCGCCGGTAAACACCCCGGCCTGGGTGTCGTCGACCGACGTCAGCAGACCACGCCGCTCGCTGCCGCCGTCGTAGGTGTAGGTCCGGGTCGCCTTACCATCCGAACTCGTCGCCGTCCGCCCCAACAGGTCGTACGTCGTCGTCGACACGTTACCGTCCACATCGGTGTACGACGTCTGCCGACCCAACAAACGTTAGTACCGCTTGCCAAGCCTCGCCTTCATCCACGTCTCATGGAAGTCCTTCACTGAGATTCTAGATTCAGTTAATGCGGGAATATCAGGAAGATCGCCCAGCTGGTCCCACTTAGCCGGCAGTGCGCTTCCCGCACCCCGCAACATTCGAAGCGAGGTTGAGCCAAAGCACTCAACAAGAAGCAGCTCGGAACCCTCGACCCCTTCCATTATCCGCAACCCAGCTGGATCGAAATTGTCGGGAACAGTTTGACAGACCAACAGCTCAAGCGCCCAAACAATGAGCCGGACTCGTTTACCCTCCATGTCCAAGCAGACATACTCGGGGTCATGGTCGTCAACATACTCCGCCGTCGTCTCGATGGCTTCCACGTCGTGGAGCATATCCGACCCAACATCGACTTCCGAATAACGGAGCGGAAAGCGCGGGAGCACGCTAGGAGACTGCATTATCTACCATCCACCTTCCCACGGACGGTGCTTACCAATTCCCGGACGCCGGTGATAGTGCGGCCGATACTTACCCTTCACGCGATGATAGTGCACACCAAATTTCCTCGTTCCCTTGTACCGCAGATCGCAGCCGAACCCACCGACGTTGGGGAATCGGTGGCAGCGGATCGACGTGTTCCGAATGAAGTTGCGCGTCCCGGTCCAGGATCTCTTGGCCCTACTCCAGGCTTTCCGACCAGCCCACTTCGCACCACGCCAGGCCTGTTTGCCAGTCCACACCGCTGCCCGTTTGCACCAATTCCGACCGAGTTTGCAGGCTGCTGCCGCTCCGCGTATCACCAGGCTGACCCATTTGCCGTCGAGGTCTTCCTTGTTGAGCGGGTCGGCGCAAGTGTACTCGTAGGCGTTGCAACTGCCGCCGTACACAGGGTCGACGGTGAGGAAGCGTCCGGTGGTCGTGTTGTAGAGACGCACCCCCATCAGGATCAGCCCGGTGGCGGGGTCGCTGGCGCGTTGCTTCGCGCCCAGCCAGCCGTACCGTTCACCGCCTATCGCGTCAGGGTTGCGAGGAGTCCCGTACTCGCTGGCATCCGTGGTCGCCGACAGCCCGGCGTCGTCGGGGAGGATGGTGGCGACCAGGTCGCCGTGCAGGTTGGCCAGGCGCCACGTCACCTGCCCGTTGTCACTGCTCCAGATGCCGCCCATGCCGGAGACGCCAGACACGATCCGGGTCCAGGTGTCGACGTTCTCCTGCGTCCAGGCCGGGTTGTCGCCGTCGTCGTCGTAGTGATGCACCGTCGTCACCGGCGTGCCGTCAGCATCGTCGGTGAACGACCGAATGCGTTCGCCGGTGACATCCAAGGCGTAGTCGACCGTCCGACCTGCCTGGGTGATCGTGTCGACGAGGTCGGTGACGTGGTAGCCGAGCGTGGCGTCACCAGCCGTCGGGGTGGCGGTGTCCGCCGCCGGCACCGTCGTCGTACGCCCGAGCGCGTCATAGACCGTACCAGCGGTGGTGATCCGGTCGGCCGCGTCGTAGGAGCGGGTGACGGTGGAGGCGGCGGTGCCGGTCTGGCAGGCACCGTCACCAGCGGGGGCGTACTCGACCAGGCTCGTGCGGTTGCTGCTGGCCGAGAAGGCGTAGCTGCGGGTCGTGCACTGGCCGCCGATAGTGTCCTCGACCGTCGTCAACCGACCCGACGCGTCGTAGGTGTAGGTCTGCTCGGCCAGGGTCGACGCGTGCTGCCGCCACTGACCATGCACCGACTCCGCCACCGACCCACTGTAGAGAGTGCAATCCGAAGCACCACAACCCGGCCGGACATAGGTGATACCGACACTCGTCCCGGTCTCGTCATACTCATGGGCGACCGTAATCCCCGACGGCCACGTCTCCGACGTCAGATTGCCCTCGACATCGTAGCCGCCGGTGAACACCCCGGCCTGCGTGTCGTCGACCGACGTCAGCAAACCACGCCGCTCGGTGCCGCCATCGTAGGTGTAGGTCCGGGTCGCCTTACCATCCGAACTCGTCGCCGTCCGCCCCAACAGGTCGTACGTCGTGGTCGACACGTTGCCGTCCGAGTCGGTGTACGACGTCTGCCGGCCCAACATGTCGAAGGTACGGATCACCTCGGCCGTGACAGTCCCACCCACGATCGACTGGGTCCGCAGGTGCCGACCGGTGGCAGCCTCGTACACGTTGCGGGTGACCGGCACCGCCGCACCCAGCCCGGGCGCGGTGCTGACCGCCACCTCGTGCATCCGACCAGCGACGTCGTAGCTGGTGGTCGTGGTGCGCAGGGTGCCGGCGCTGGTCTTCTCCACCACCGTACGCGGCTGGTTGAACATGTCGTACGTAGTGACCGTGACCGGCAGCTCCGGCCCGGATCCGGCCTGCCCGCCGGGCTCGATCCGGCACGGCAGGTTCGCCCACTCCGGCCGCAGATCACACTCGCTGTGCCCGGAGCCGCTGGTGGCCCGGTAGTACACCGTCCGCCGGGTCGATGGTGTCGTGGTCGACGTGCCTCCCGCTGGGGCGGTCGTAGTCACTTCGAGACCGGTGATCGGGTCGTACGTGGTGCGGGTAGCGAGGGCCAGGCCGGCTGGGTCGACGGTCGCCACCGTCGGCTGCCGCAACCCCCAGTCGTACGCCGTCGTCGTGGTGCGGATGTCGGAATCGGTGGCCACCCCGGCGGTGTTCCACCAGCGGACCATCACCTCGGCCGTGGTGACCAGGTTGTACGGCCCGCCGGTGGTCGGCGCACCCTGGTCATAGGTGTTGCGGGTGTGCTGACGCCCGCGCACCACCGTGCCGTCCGGCAGCATCACATCGTGCTCCGGCTCCAAGGTGCTGATCAGCCGCTGCCCGTCGTCGGAATAGATGTTCAAAGTCGAACGCGCGAACGCGAGCGCGGTCTCCGCCGCCGAGTCGTCCGAGCCGCTGGCGTCAAGTGCCCGCTGGCGGTTACCCGCACTCAACGTACGGGTGGTGTTGCCCCACTGGTCGAACCAGGTGGCGCTGATCCCGCCGCCCGGCACCGCGACGTTGGTCTCGCGGGCGTTGGCGTCCATGTAGGTGACGGTCGCCCGCTCGTACGACGACGGCAGCACCCCGGTCGACGGGCTACCCGACGGCACCTCGCTGGCCGGGAACACCGCCGTCGCGTCGGTCGGCGCTTCGACCTGGCCCCACCGCACCGTCTGCGAGAACGACAGGTCGTACGGCGCGCCCGTGCCGGAGGTCGGTACCTTGTAGACGACGGTGGTGGTCGCCGTACCGGCCGACAGCGCCGACCGGGACACCTGGTGCAGCCGGCCCAGACCTGGGTCGCCCGGCAGTGTCGTATAGGTCAGCTGCCACGGCTCCTCCGCGGTAGGCTGCACCGACGCCAGCACCCCATCGAGGTTGTACGAGTACGTCTCCCACAGGTGGTGCGTCGTCGTGCCGTCGACGTAGTCGAGGCGGGGATCCCAGACCGCCCGCAGCCGTCCGGCGTTGTCGTAGGCGTAGCCGGCGACCGCGATCGTGCGCATCGCCGGGGTCGACAGGTCCGGGTCCCACGCGGTGAACGACACTTGCCGTACCCGTCCGAGGTAGTCGCCCCACCCCGCCTCGGTGGTCCCGGTAGCGGTCGTCGATGTGGCGTAGGTGAACGTCAACGCCCGGCAGCCCCGGATCAGCGTCGTGCAGGCCACCCCGTCGGCGACCGGCGCAAGCATCCTGGTCGGCCGGACGATCTCCGTACCGCCGATCGTCACACGCTCCCAGCTGATCGTCGTGGTCTGGCTCGACCCCGGCACCGTCACCGCCGTCGGGAAGTACTTCCCGGCCGCGCTGCCCGAGACCCGGGTGAACGTCACCAGGTTGCCGTCCTCGTCGGTCAGGCTGTACGAATCCGGCCCCGACGCGTACGTCAGCCGTAGGAACTCCATTCCCGGCTCCGAGTCGAAGTCGGTCGCGGTCCGCTTGGTGAAGCCGAGCGTGTCACCTTCGGGCAGGCCCACCTGCACCAACGAGCCGTACACCGTCAGCGACGTGTAAGGCGACTCCGACTCCTCGACGAGGACACCCGACACCCAGCCCGGTCCGAACATGTTCGCCGAATCGGTCGCCGTCGCCCGGCGCGAGTTGTACGACCGAGTCACCGTCAGATCTGTGCCATACGAGCCCACCGACACGTCCGTGTCCGACAGGCTGTAGTTGCCGGTGATCAGGTTGACCGAACCCGGTCCGATGCTGAAGGAAGCCGCGGTCGCCTGGTCCCGGTCAAAGGTGAACGTCACCGCGCTCGACGTGCCGCCCGTGCCGCCGACGAACACCCCACGTAGCTGCAGCGGGCCGTTGCGGGCGATCGACTGCGCGTCCACGGCGGCGAGGGTCGCCTCCACGTCCCAGTTGAGCTTCGGGAACGCCCCTCCACCGGTCGTCGCCACCGGCCATGACGTCACGGCACCGCCCGCCGCGAGGGACACATGCCCGGTCGGGATGTTGACCCAGGTGTCGGTGTCCGCGCGCCGCCACTGGTACGTCACGCCGGTCGCCGCCGTCTGGCCGACACCGGTGATCGCCGTCTTGGCCGCTGCGATGTCACCAGCCTTCGGCCCGGTCACGGCGCCGCTGCCCACGTTGAAGGTGTAGCTGCGGATCGCCGACTGGTTCCCTGCCCGGTCTCGTGAGCGCACGTACAGCGTCTGTGGGCCGTCCTGCGTCGGCGTGATCGACACCGACGCACCGCCGCCGAGGCTGGCCGCGTTCACCGACTGGTTCGGCGGGTTGGCGTTCAACCCGTACTCGTAGGCCGCCACGTCCGCGACCCCCGACGCACCGAACGTGAAAGCCCCGGCCGTACCGACACCACCGGCCCACTGTCCCGACGGGTACGTCGTCGACGACACCGTCGGCATCGCCGACGGGGCGACGGTGTCGATGTAGAAGTAGCACCACGACGTCCACGGTCCGTTTGACGTGCTGTCCGAGCCGCGCGCCCGCCACGAGTACGGATTGCCCTCAGCGAACGCGCCCGACGGCACCACCGTCGCCAACCACGAACCGGACGCGCCAGGGCCGACGGTGGTTGCGCCGATCGGTGCCGAGGTCGCCGGCACCCACCACTCGAACCGTGTCGTCACCTGCGAACCCTCGGTGTCGGTGACCTGTGCCCGTAGCTGTGGCGTCTTCGTGTTGATATAGGGCGCGCCCGACGTCGACGTGTGACACGGGACGGACGGGACCGTCGCCCTCGCCGTCACCGTCGGCGGAACCTGGTACACCAACGTCACGTACGGATCTTTGGTGTTCTCGACCGAGTGAAACCGCTTCCAACTCAGGTTGTCCGTCTCCGACGTCGCCTGCAGCCCGATGTTGACTGTCGTCTGCGTGGTAAATGCCGCGAGATCGGCGAACGCGGTCGTCACCGGTACGCTCACCCAGCCGTCACCGCAGGAGCTGTTGTAGCCCTTGGTCTGCGACGACGTCCCAACGACCTTGATCCATGTCGGCTGGTTCGTCCACCGTGCCGTGTAGTCGACATAGCTGGTCGACCATGCCTGCCACTGGCGTGCCTCACACGACCACGAGTGATAGTTCCACAGGTAGAGGTTGGCCGACTGCACCTGCTTGCCCTGCAACCAGGCCAGGTTGCGGAAGCTGAGGAACGATCGCGCCTTGTTGGTACCGCCGTCGTACGTCCCCAGCTTGAGTTCGTTTACCGTCGACTGGTCTGTCGTGTAGCCGTTCTGCACGAACGCGTCATAGTTGGGATTCAGCGTCACCGACGGATCGATCGTCACCGGGAACACCGTCCCCGGGTCGGACAGCCACTCCATCGACGGCGTCAGCTCAAACTCCGTGTCGCCACCGCGACGGGTACTCACCCGTACGTCGACCGGAGCCTTACGTACCTGCTCGCCGGACTGCTCATGCACCTGGGCGTCCCACATCACCGGCGCTGGCACCACGCCGACCCGGTCGCCATCGTCACCCAAGACCTCCCACCCGCCAAGACCGTCCTCAGCCACCGCCAGACCCGTACCCCGCAGCGTCAAGGGCACCTCGCCGACCTGCTCCACCGCGCCCCGGTTCTTCACGATGAGGAACTGTTGGAAGCCGGTCCGGGTCGATTCCACCACCAGATCGACACCAGGACGCACCTCCTGGTACGTCGCCCGCGTCCCCGACACCACTGGAGCCGGCAGGCGGCCGGACCAGCCCAACGCGAGGCGGTCCTCACCGAGTCCAAGCGAGAGCAGGTCGTGCTCGCCGTCGTCGGCGGCACCCGACAGCCGGAGATCGTTGGGGTGTGCGCGCGCCGCCACCGAGCCGTCCGGCTGCGGCGCCAGAGTGAAGTCAACCGGCCGCCATCCGCCCTCGCCGTCAGGCAACCGCACCGGCCCCAGGTGTGCCTCCACCTCGACCTGACCATCAGGCAACGCCCAGAACTCCGACGTCTCCGACGTCAACCCGGTAATCCTCACCCGCTTGCCGGTCATTCGCGCCGTCACCAAGGCCGCCGCTTCGTCCGGCCGCTCCAGCTCACCGGCCGGCTCGTCAACGGTCTGTTCCTCACCAGCGGGAGCGGCCACCGCCGACTTCCTGACCGCCCAGTCAGCCAGCGTCACCACGAGGATCGCGGTCAGAAGGTACGTAACCCATCTAGCGAGCCGCCCGCCGACCAACCCGAGACGAACAACCAGCCGACCACTTCGATTGAAGCCAGCGCTGACCGAGTCCACAGTGCCTCCCCCGTTGCCGCCACCGTGACATCGATGGCAAGCAGACCCTAAGGGTTGCTAACGGAGACAACAAGACCCGCCACCAAGAGTTAACTCTACAACGGACACCGCTGGCAGATGCACATTAAGTAAGACAATCGACTGATTGACGTCATCCTGCAGACAGGCAGGTATGCACAAGGCGGACACCCAGCGGGCACTCTACGCCCACCTGCTCGGCCAACCCCGCGAAGCACTGATGCTCGCCCGCGCCGGCCGCTGCCGTAGCCAAGGCCGAACACACCTTCGCCCAGGTCGACCACGACGACGAACCCGTCTGGGCCAGATTCATCGACACCCCATACCTGTACGGCGAAGCCGCCCACTGCTTCCGCGACCTCCGACAGCCCGACGACACCGAACGCTTCGCCACCGCATCCGCCGAAGCCGCACGCCAGCAGGGCCGCGCCCGCCGCGCCGCTCTCAGCCACGCCGCCCTGGCCACCGCCGACCTCGACCGCGCAGACGTCGAAGCCGCCGCCACCCGCGCCACCCACGTCGTCGAACTGGCCGCCACCGTCAACTCTTCCCGCACAATCGGGACCGTCCGAGACCTGCAACACCGCCTGAAGCCGTACGCCACCCTCCCCGAGGTACGCCACTTCACCACCCGCGCCACCGAACTCCTCGGCCTCGCCGCCAGGCAATAGCACCCGGAGTAACACGAAGCCGCAGAGCAAGATATTTCGACCGACTCACCTCAGTCCAAACTGATCCAAGCTTGGCATCCACAAGCTCCTTAAGATCGTCTTCCGACAAACCCCGAAGCCTCAAATTGAATTCGATCGTGAATGCAGTTGCAACCTCGCCCCATAACGCAATTCTCGCTCGAACCAGATCATGCCACCAACGCTCACGAACGCAACGCCCCGATCGATTTAGCCGCAGAAGCATAGCATGCAAATCATTGTTAATTTTATCAATCTTCTCAATTCCAGCCCCACAGGAACGAAACAGGGCATCCACGTAATCGACCTTTTTATCGACCCATGCGTTCACATCTTCCTCACTTGCGCCAGCAAGCCAGGAACTACTATCTTCTGCAAACTCCACAAGTAGGTCGGCGAACCCTGGACGGCGGCCATCTGGCGGATTGGACGATACGTCACTCGCCCAACAGCTTAGCTTGTCCGTAAGACGAAGCCTAGTCTGCCAATGTCGATGATCCCGACACAATCGTCTGAGATCTAGCCAAAGATCCCGCTCCCTATCCCAGATCGCAACGCGATCGGATGCAGAGGCGACAGCAGGTCCCTCCTTTTTCCAAAAACACTCCGACATGAGAGCAAGCTGCCGAACCATAGAAGCAGTTTGATAGACGTTCTCGAACTTCTGCACCTGAACTGGGATAGCAACCCGAGGACGCCGCTCCGGCAAGTACCGATCGGCGAAATCCCTAAATTCCTTGGTGCTACGGAGTGTCATAAGGTCCGGGTCTTCATACCTGAACCAAGACCTATAGTTGCGCAAAGACGACTTATCGATCTGCCCAGCAGCACGCTTCAGCCACCAAATTGATTGATCCACGAAGTAGCGTCGATGCCTTTCTTTGTCGGAGGCCGAGAGCTGAATGCCCTCCAAAAGTGAAAGGTGGATCGAAAAAAAGCAGGCTGCGTTGTAGGATTCAATCCAGATTTGCGGATGATCCTCTTTTGTTCTTCCCCGCAATTCTGCAAGCTCGACCGCAACACTCCTACCCGCTTCTGCAACCATTTGAACAGCCTCAGGAGAAATGCCAACAGCCACAGCTTCTCGACATCGGGTACTTTGGCGAATCAGCGCGAAACTAATTTTGCTCAGTCCCAGACACTCCGTGAAAACAGTCGACTTTCCCGAGCCCTGATCACAATTTTTGAAAATTGAGAGCAGAGCGTCGACTTGCTTCAGAGCGGCACAATACGAAAGCCGCTCCACCTCGATATGGGAGATCTGGCCGGTATAGCTTGTTACGTCGATACCCGAGAGCATATAGAGGTCGGGCAGCAAGCGCTCAGACAAACGGGCCCTCTCAATTCCGCGACCACATACTGGAATCTCCTTACCTAGAACCGTATTAAGATTGCCAGATTTTGCCCACTGCTCAGCCAATATAGAGCCAGAGCTAAGCAGGATCAGTCGACGATACTCGGCAATTGCAAGTACTAGATTGTATGTGCGCTCCTCAAATTGTCTGCTGATTCCAAGATCGTATTGTTTCTTGCCGAGATTGGCGAGCAGGTCCTTCGCAATCAAGGCGACGTCGTTGTATACAACTAGGGCATCAATCCAAAGACCAAGCTTCAGAAGCGTCGCGGCCACATCGAGACGAATATATAGGTTCTTCGAATCGAACTGCAAAGCGTAATAGAACTTTCCAAGCGCCTCATCGTATCGCCTATCGTTCATCAAATCCTTCCCTCGCAGGTATGCTATGATTGCAGGAACATACTCGTCACCCCTTAGCCAGTCTGGCCAAATCTGACGCTCGGGATCCATTCTTCTCTGTGAAGTCGCTATATCTGGAAGAACTTTCACCATCGCAGCTATGGCAGCATCTTCTACGCCAACCCGCCAGTCATCGCAGATGAAGTTCTCGGGTGCAGAACTAACAGCCTTCATAAGTCCATGACGCACCTCAAGGTTAAGGGTTACCAGGAAGCCGTCCGCCGCCTCTCGGCGAACGGCGACCGTTGCGGTGTGGGCGAACTGCGGATAACACGCATGGGCTAGGCGCGCAAAAACTGCAAATTTAGTCGCCGGCGCGACTTCAGCAAGCGCCTCGAGC
The DNA here is from genome assembly GCF_030345095.1 of Solwaraspora sp. WMMA2056. NCBI lineage: Bacteria > Bacillati > Actinomycetota > Actinomycetes > Micromonosporales > Micromonosporaceae > Solwaraspora > Solwaraspora sp. WMMA2056. The sequence goes on along the minus strand of NZ_CP128360.1, from coordinate 2,284,993 downwards.
ACTGGATCAGAGCTACCGCTGCCCGGAAGCGCGTTAGCATGGTAAAGTTTCGCCGTTACCAGCTTATGAACGAATCGATCCCTCAAGCTTTCAGCGGTGAGGCCATCGACCTCTGCATCCTCAGTAATCCTGACTCTCACCGGCCCAGGCTTCGCCACCAACCAGCGGTACCTGAAACCCTGAACGGTTACCGCTATCAGCGCCAGCAAGATAGCCGTTCCAGAAATCAGCAAGGTGTCGACCACCAAAGGTACCGCCCGGTCCTCACCACTTCTATTCAGGTCGGATTTGATACGACTAGCCCATAGGCAGAACATCAAGCCAGTAGCAACCACAGAAGCAACGAGCATCAATATTGGAGACTTATATCTTTTAATTCTTCCGGAAGCTCGAATAGTGGACACCATTTCCCCTCGCTCCAATATCGCTACAAGGTGTCACTTCAGACACTTCTCCTGACACGATCCTCCGTACCACGAAACCGGAGCCTCAAACCTTCCAGGCGAGGCAGGCACACAACTCGTTAGTGCGACGAACTCTGGCCGGCTACTAGATCGAACGCCTGCTACGTCCACGGTGAAGAACGCCGACAGTTTCGAACACTGAAGCTGGCGACCAGGTCAGGCGATCAGCATGGTCAGGTCGCGCCATAGTTTGTCGAACGACGGGGAGTGCTCGCGGGCCATCGCCAGGTCGAAGGCGGCGGCCAGTGCCGCCTGGTCGCTCGCCGGTTTGTAGCTGCGGCCGTCGACCCGGTTGGCACTCAGCCAGCCCTTGCAGTCCCGAGGCACCTCCGGGTCGGCCGGCCGGTGCAACGGATCCGCCAGCCCACGCTCGCCGGCCAGTGACGGTGCCGCCGCCAGGAACCACGCCTCAAACTCCCGGTTGGCGATCACAGCGGCGCTCTTTACGTCCGACCTGGTCCGGCGGGCCCGCTCGACGAGCGCCGGGCCGAGCTTCGCGGGGCAGTCGTCGTCGGCGTCGACCACCATCAGAATGCCGGCGGACGGGCCGACCTGCTCCACCAGGGTGGCAACCGCGTTCTCCACTCCCCCGGCATGTAGCAACCTCCCCCGGGCCACCCGGTGCGGGCGCGGCAAGTCGACGTACAGCTGGGGGTTGACTTGCTCCGCCAGTCGGCGCAACAGCACCGGCATCGCGGCGACCTCGCCCTGACCCTCGACCACCGTGGCGATGCGGACCAGGGTCATGCGCCTCGCTCCTTCGTCAATGTTCCGGCGCTGGATAGCCCACCTGGGCGGGCAGCATCTGCCCACTGCGGTGCAGTTCGCTGAGGGTCATCAGCTCTTTGTCCACGATGGCGCGGCCAGCGGAGTCGATCTCTCCGACGTACGTTACGCCGTCCACATTAGCGACCGCACGAACGTGTTCCAGTTTCACGTATTCGTTGTCCAACAGCTCGGAGCTTTGGCTGGTCACGATCACCTGGGTGCGCTGCGCGGCGTCGTCCAACGCCTCGTACAGCGCGCCCACCCCGGCGGGGTGCAGCGCCGTCTCCGGCTCCTCGATGCCGATCAACGGAATCCGTCCGGTGAACGCCGCCGGCTGGAACAGCGCCGTCAGCACCCCGGCCGCGAGCAGTGTCCCCTCCGACAGCGACTCCCGCAGGAAGACTTCCTCGCCGTCACCTGCCCCGGCCCGGAACCGGGCCTGCACCGTCGAGTAGCGCCCCTCGACCCGCTCGTTCACCCCGAGCGCGTTCGGCACCAGCGCCCCGAGGTAGCTGTCCAGCCGTTCCTTGCCGATCGGGTCCTCCCGACCCAGCGCACCCAGGACCGAGCCGAGGAAGTGGCCGGTCGGGCCGAGTTGCCCACCGGGCAGCAGCTGCTTGTCCAGCGCCCGCAGCGCATTCGAGTGCAGCTCGTAGAAGGCCATCGCCCGCAGCCGGGTCTCCAGCACCCCTTGCGGGTCGTCCTCCCGGATCACCGACGCCGGCAGCCGCAACCGCATGCTCCGGTCCGTGCCCGGGTCCAGCGGCAACCGCAGGTCACCGTCGGGCAGCCCGATCGTCGCGGCCTCACCGCGCACCAGCAGCGGTAGTTCGCCCTGCGGGTCCTGCGCGACCTCGAAGCCGTACGTCGCCGGGATCGGCTCCTGCCCGGCCTGCCGGGGCGGCAACGCCAGGTCGAGCCGGATCTCGAACGACTCCACGGTGCCGCCCGGCCCTCGGTGCAGCAGCGCGCCGAGTCCGCCCCGGTCGGCCACCGCGTGCGCCACCGAGCCGTTCACCGCATCCGCGACAAACCGCAGTACGTCGAGAAAGTTCGACTTGCCGGACGCGTTGAACCCCAGCAGTACGGTCAGCGGCCCGAGCGTCACGTCGCAGCCGGCGAGCGACCGGAAGCCGCGCACCCGCACTCGCCGGACGAACGGCACCGTCAGGTCAGGCGCGTTCATCGGCGGCTCCCTTCACAACCAACGTCGGTCCCGCACCGTCCGGTGGGTCACAGGTTCACACCTTCCGGTGCCGACCCTACCGGTGGTGCGGCCCCGGCCACCGGCGGCCGGGGCCGGGGCCGGCACGTCTCCGGGTCGGCTATTTGACAGGGTGAGGGCAATCACGCGCGGAGCTTCATTTTTCTATTTCGTTAACAGCTCCTGGCCACACCCGATTCTTAACAGAGTTTATTCATGTTGCAGAAGATCGAGGTATTGGCCGACGCCTGCGCCCGTGATCCAATTGCAGCCGACGGGGGTCGAGCGCTCCGTCCGGCCGCAGCGCCCGGTCACCCCGGCGACTGACCGCCCGGACACACGCCGTCACGTTCGCTGGCAGTCCATGCGTCACCGTGCCCAGGAGGGCAGCATCTCCATGTCCGCACAGCGCCGATACCGCATTTCTGCGGTAGCAACAGCCGCAATTACCGCCGCTTTCGTCGCACTCGGATCCACTCCCGCAACCGCCCAGCAGTCGACTCCACTCGCGCCGCTGCTGCCTGCCGAAACAGGCACGCCGAATGGCGGTTACATCGTCGTACTCAAGGACCGGCCGGTCGTCGGCGGCGCGGCCAACGAGCCCGCTGCCGTCGCTGAGCGCGCCGGCGGTCGGGAGATCCACCGGTACGCGCGGGTGCTGCGCGGCTTCTCCGCGAAGCTGGACGCCCGTGCCCTCGACACGGTGCGGGCCAACCCGAACGTGGCCTACATCCAGGCCGACTCGCGGGTGCTGGCCATCGAGTCCGCGCCCACCGGCGGCGGTGCCACCACCCAGCCCAACCCGCCGTCGTGGGGCCTGGACCGGGTCGACCAGCGGAACCTGCCGCTCGACCAGTCGTTCAGCTACGACACCGACGGCACCGGGACCACCGTCTACGTGCTGGACAGCGGGGTCCGGACCAGCCACACCGACTTCGGCACCCGGGCGCAGTTCGCCTACGACGCGGTCAACGACGGCAACAGCCCCGGTGACTGCCACGGCCACGGTACGCACGTCTCCGGCACCATCGGCGGGGCGACGTACGGCGTCGCCAAGGACGTCCAGATCCGCGACGTACGGGTGTTGGACTGCTTCAACTTCGGCAGCCAGTCGGACCTCATCGAAGGCCTGGACTGGGTGGCGGCGAACGCCGGGCCGCGGTCGGTGGCGAACATGAGCCTGCAGAACTACGGCACCCTGGTGAACACGGCCGTCGAGAACATGATCGACGCCGGGGTGTTCGCGGTCTTCGCGGCCGGCAACAACAACGGTGACGCCTGCAACAACAACCCACGGTCGCCGCGCGGCATCGTGGTGGGCGCGACCACCAGCTCCGACGCCCGGTGGTCCAGCTCCAACTTCGGCTCCTGCATCGACATCTTCGCCCCCGGCGCGAGCATCACCTCGGCCGGCAACTCCAGCGACACCGCCGTCGCCGCCGGCTGGTCCGGCACGTCGATGGCCGCGCCGCACGTCGCCGGCTGGGTGGCCCGCTACCTGGAGACCAACCCGACCGCGACCCTGGCGCAGGCCAAGACGGCCCTGGTGGGTGCCGCGACCACCAACGTGCTGACCGGCATCGGCGCCGGGTCGCCCAACCGGCTGCTGTACGCCGACCCGGGCGGCACGGTCACCGACACCGTCGCGCCGTCGATCCCCGGCACCCCGGTCGCCTCGGGCGTGACCTCGACCTCGGCCAGCCTGACCTGGACGGCGTCGACCGACAACGTCGCGGTGACCGGCTACGACATCCAGCGGTCCACCGGTGGCGGCAGCTTCACGCTGGTCGGCACCTCGACGACGAACTCGTACGCCGCGACCGGGCTGACCGCCGGCACGTCGTACCAGTTCCGGGTGCGGGCCAGGGACGCCGCCGGCAACGCGTCGGCGTACTCGTCGGCGGTCACCGTGAACACGCCGACGTCGTCGGGCTCCTGCAACGTCGAGTACGTCGTCTACCCCGGCGGTTCGACGTTCACCACCAACATCGTCATCACCAACACCGGCAGCAGCACGATCAACGGCTGGACGCTGGCCTTCACGCTGCCGTCCGGGCAGTCGTTCAGCAGCGGGTGGTCCGCCACCTACGGCACCAGCGGCCAGAACGTCACCGCGACCTCGCTGTCGTGGAACGCGACGCTCGTGCCGACCGGTACGGCGACCATCGGGTTCAGCGGCACCGGCTCCGGCACCCCCGAGCCGGCCGCGTTCACCCTGAACGGGGCCGCCTGCACCGTCTCCTGACGACAGGGGCCTGAGGTCCATCATCGAGGTGACGCCTACGCACCCTAAAACGTCCTCGAGACGTGCGTGGGCGTCACCTCGATCCGTGGGTTCCGTGTCCCGTCAGGTGTCCGGCCCGCGTCCCGTCAGGCTGGTCGCCATGGCGAGTACGGCCTCTTCGGCATCGCGGGGCCGCCAGTCCAGCAGCTGCCGCGCCTTGTCGGACGATGCCTGCCGGGGCGCTCCGAGCTCCGGCACCACGAACGCGGCCCGTGGGCTGAACCGGGCGGCGAGCCGGACCGCCCAGTCCGGCAGGGTCCGGGTCGGCATCTTGCCGGCCGCGTCCCCGAGACGGTCCCGCAGCAGGGCGGCGAGCTGCGGCAGCGACATGCCGCCAGCGCTGGCCAGGAACCGTTCCCCGGCGGCGGCCGGGTCGGTCATCGCCCGCAGGTGCAGGTCGGCGACGTCGCGGACGTCGACCACGTTGACCCACATCCGGGGAACCGCCCGCTGCCGACCGTCGAGCAGCTTGCCGACCAGGTCGGCCCAGAGGGAGGGCTGCGGGCCGAGCACCGGCCCGAACACCCCGACCGGGTTGACCACCGCCAGCTCCATACCCTCCCCACCGGGGCCGGCACCGGCGGTTTCGGCCACCGGGTCCCAGGCGGCGCGTTCGGCGTACAGCTTCGATTTCGCGTACGCCGACATCGTCTCGCCGCCGGCCGGGTCGCTCCAGTCTGCCTCGGTGAAGATCCGCTTGCCCGGTTGGCCGAACTTGACGGCGGCGAACGACGAGGTCAGCACCGTACGCCGGACCCCGGCGGCGCGGGCGGCGGCCAGCACCCGGCGGACGCCGTCACGGGCCGGCGCGATGACGTCCTCCTCCCGCCGCGGTTCGACCAGCGGCACCGGGGAGGCGACGTGCAGCACGTAGTCGCAGCCGGCGACCGCCGCCGGCCAGCCCTCGTCGGTCAGCAGGTCGGCGGTGGCGAAGCTGAGCGCCTCTCCCGGCTCGACCCCGCCGGCGGCGATCAACGCCCGTACGTCGGCCTGCCGGCCCGGCGTGCGGACGGTCGTGCGGACCCGGTAGCCGGCCTGCAGCAGATGCCGTACGCAGTGCGCGCCGATGAACCCGGATCCGCCGGTCACCAGCACCAGTTCGCCGCTCAATCCGGCCTCCCCGCCTCGATGAGGCGTCCACGGTAATACCTGTGGAGGTAGGCGATCTCCTACTTTGGTCGCAGGTCGAATGTGGTCCCGCGCCAGATGGCCCGGGCGCTGCGCTGCAGCAGGCTGATCCCCATGAACGCGAACGATGCACCAGCGCATACTCCGCCCACGCCGGGACACCGGCTGCGCCGCCTCGGTGCCGCCCTGGTGACCGCCCTCGCCGTCGGGGCCGGCGTCGCCGGCTCCGGCGGGCCGGCTGCCGCTCAGGAGCCGGCTCCGGCGGTCGACGCCCCTGCTGCGGCCACCGGAGCAGCCGTCCTGGACGCCAGCGACGTCGACGCCTGGCTCGACGAGCGGCTGCCGGCGGCGCTGCGGGACAACAAGATCGCCGGGGCGACGGTCGCCGTCGTCGCCGACGGCGAGATCGTCACGACCCGGGGGTACGGCGACGCCGACACCGGTGCCGACGACTCGCCCCGCACACCGGTCGACCCCGAGCGGCATCTGTTCCGGATCGGTTCGGTGTCGAAGTTGATCACCGCGACCGCCGCCATGCAGCTCGTCGAGTCCGGCAGTGTCGACCTCGACGCCGACATCGACGCGTACCTCGACTTCGACCTGCCACGCAGCTTCGACGAGCCGATCACGATGCGGCACCTGTTGACCCACACCGCCGGCTTCGAGGAGCGGATCGCCGGCCTGATCGGCAAGGAGGGCACCCAGGTCGACCTGCGCAAGGCGCTCGTCACCGACCCTCCGGAGCAGGTCTACCGGCCGGGCACCATGCCGGCCTACTCCAACTACGGCAACTCGCTCGCCGGATACATCGTCGAACAGGTCAGCGGGCTGTCCTTCGACGACTACGTCGAGGAGAACATCTTCGACCGCCTCGGCATGACGTCGTCGTCGTTCCGCCAGCCGCTGCCGGCGGACCTGGCCGACCGGGTGTCGAACGGGTACGACAACGTGTCGTCACCCGCCGGGTATTTCGAGATCATCGGCACGCCGCCCGCCGGGTCGATGAGCGCCTCGGCCCCGGACATGGCCCGCTTCATGCTCGCCCACCTGGGCGAATCCGTCGGCGACACCCCGATGCTCGACGAACCGACGCGGGAGCTGATGCACCAGCCGGCGCTCGACGAGTCCACGCTCGGCACCCTCGCCGGTGCACCGAGGATGACGCTGGGCTTCTTCGACGAGAGCCGCAACGGCCGACGGATCATCGGGCACGGCGGCGATACCCAGTACTTCCACTCGCACCTGCAGATCTACCCGGAGGAAGGCGCCGGCCTGTTCGTCTCGCTCAACAGCACCGGGACCTCGGGACTGGCCGTCCACGAGCTTCGGCAGGACCTGACGAAGGCTTTCGCCGACCGCTACTTCCCGGCAGTGCCCGATACCGCAGGGAACGACACGCCGGTGAACAACTCGCCGGCCGGCTCTGCCGAACGAGCCGCGATGGCCGCCGGCACGTACGGAAGCTCCCGCGCCGTCGAGAGCAACTTCATGACCCTGTTCGGCCTGGTCGGGCGGACCACGGTGAGCGTCCAGGACGGCGATCGGCTGCTGTTCGAGCCCCGCCCGCTGTCCGATTCCGCTGCCGTCTACGAAGAGATCGAGCCCTGGGTCTGGCGTGAGGTCGGCGGGCAGAACACGGTCGCGATGCGGGCGGTCGACGGCAAGGTCGACGCGATCAGCTTCGACTCCGCGTTCGCCCTGGTGCCCGTCGAGACCGCGCGCAGCACCTACCTGGCCATCCCGGTGATCGTCGCCTCGACGCTCATCCTGCTGCTCACCGTCCTGGCCTGGCCGATCGGGGCGATCGGTCGCCGGCTGCTGCGGCGGACACCACGTGATCGGGCCGGCCGCACCGCGCGCATTCTGAGCCGGGTCGCCGTCGTCAGCGCTCTGCTCGCGATCGGCGGCTGGGTGGGGAGCATCGTGCTCATCATGGGCATGGAGAACCTCTCCACCGTGTCGCTGCGCAACGTCCAGGTGGCTCAGCTGATCGGCCTGATCGGGGTGGTCCCCGCAGCGGTCCGGCTGGCCGACGACATCCGTTGGCGGGTCGGCTGGTCGCGGATCGCCGGCAGCGCCCTGGTCCTGCTGGCTCTGATCGGTACAGGGTGGTTCGCTGTCGAGTTCATGCTGCTCTCACCCAACATCTCCTACTGACCGTCGCGACCCGCCCGATCCGTCTCGATCAACGAGTAGAGGATGCTGACACGGTGAACGAGCACATCGGGAGCGACCCGGTCACCGCACCGACCGGCGGGCCGACCGGGCCGGCGGACCCGTCCCGGCTGACCAAGCGGATGGACGTACTGCTCGCCCGCCTCGGGGTGACCGGGCCGTTCGCCCGGGACTGCCTGCTCGCGGTCGGCGTCGCCGGGCTGACGTTCACGTTGATGGCGGCTGTGTTCTGGGTCGTGACACCGCCGGGCGAGATCGCGCTCGACCCGGCGCAGGCCTGGCTGCTCGTCGCGCTCGGTGTCGGGCAGGCGCTGCTGCTCTGCCTGCGGCGGGTCCACCCGTTGGTCTGCCTCGTCGGCGTCGTCGGACTGCAGGTGGTCATGATCGCCCTCTCCCCGCCGGACGCGACGATCCGCGGGTTCGCGCCGCTCGTCGTCGCGTACACCATCGGGGCCCTGCTGCCGGCCCGGCGGGCCGTGGCGCTGGTCGGCGCGGCGGTGGCGGTCGAGGTGTCGGCGGCGTTCGGCACCGCCGCCGTGACCACCGGGGACATCGTGCTGGTGGCGCTCGGGCCGGCCGGGTCGAGCGCGCTGTCCTACCTCGGTGGGACCTTCGTCGGCAGTTACGTCGCCACCCGCCGGCACTATCTGCGGCTGGTCCGGGAGCAGGCCGCCGAGGTGGTCCGGACCCAGCAGGCGAAGGTCCAGGCGGCGATCGGTGCGGAACGCACCCAGATGGCCCGGGAGCTGCACGATGTCGCCGCGCACCACCTGTCCGGGATGGTGGTGCAGGCGGCGGCGGTGCACCGGCTGATCGACCGGGATCCGGCCGCGGCGAAGGAGGGGGTGGCCTGGATCCGGTCGCAGGGCAAGGAGACGCTGGACAACCTGCGGCTGGTCGTCGGGGTGCTGCGGGGCACCCCGGCTGACCGGGCCGCCGAGGCGTCCGGGCCCGGCGGGGGGAACGTGCCGGTGCCCGGACTGGCGGTGCTCGGCGAGCTGATCCGCACCGCCCGGGACCTGGGTACGCCGGTCGAGTTCGACATCGACGGGGTGCCCCGCCCGGTGCCGCCGATCGCCGACGTGGCGCTGTACCGGATGGTGCAGGAATCGTTGTCCAACGCCCGCCAGCACGCCCCCGGCGCGTCGGTCCGGGTGGAGCTGCGCTACCTGCCGCGCGAGGTGACCGTGTCGGTGCGCAACGCCCCGCCGGCGCGTCGACCCGCGCCGGCGGCCCGGATCAGCAGCGGCGTCGGGCTGGTCGGCATGCGGGAACGGGCGCAGTTGATCGGTGCCCGGTTCGCGGCCGGCCCGACCGCCGATGGTGGCTGGTCGGTCACCGCGACACTGACAGACAAGGGAGGCGACCGGTCGTGACCGGGACACAGATGGGCAGCGGGGCCGCCGGCGGCACCGGGACGATCCGGGTGATGCTGGTCGACGACCAGGCGGTGGTGCGGGCCGGTTTCCGGGTGCTGCTGGAGCAGGCCGCCGACATCGAGGTGGTGGCGGAGGCGTCCAGCGGGTCGGCGGCGGTCACCACCGCCCGGCAGCTACGGCCCGACGTGATCTGCATGGACGTGCGGATGCCCGGCGGGGACGGACTCACCGCGACCCGGCAGATCCTGGCCGAGGCGGGTGAGCGGGCACCGGCCGTCCTGGTGGTGACCACGTTCGACCTCGACGAGTACGTCTTCGGCGCGCTCGAATCCGGGGCCAGCGGTTTCATCCTCAAGGACTGCGAGCCGGAGGAGCTGGTCGACGCGATCCGCCGGCTGGCCAGCGGCTACGGCCTGGTCGATCAGACGGTGACCCGCCGGGTGATCGCCGAGTTCGCCCGACGGCGGGCGGCAGCGGCACCGACGGAGTCGGCGGCCGCGCAGCAGCTCACCCCGCGGGAGGCCGAGATCGTCCGGCTGCTCGCCAAGGGCCTGTCCAACAACGAGATCGCCGACGAGCTGTTCATCGAGACCAGCACCGTCAAGTCGCACCTGGGGCGGGCGATGGCGAAGATCGGGGTACGGGACCGGCTGCAGACGGTGGTGTGGGCGTACCAGAACGGGCTGGTGCCCCGCTGACGACGCAGCCCGGCCCCGGGTCCCGACCCGGGGCCGGTCAGTCGAGGAGGGCGTCGGCTTCGATCTCGACGCGTACGTCCGGTGCGTACAGCACCTCGACGCCGATCAGCGACGACGGCGGCAGCGGCTGCGGGAGGCCGACCTCGTCGGCCACCCGGGCCACGCCGGCCATGAACTCGTCCATCTGCTCCGGCGTCCAGCGGGTGACGTAGAACCGGAGTCGGACGACGTCGGCGAAGCCCGCGCCGGCACCGGCGAGACCACGCGCGGTGTTGCGCAGCGCCTGCGCGACCTGGTCGGCGAGGTCGTCGGCGTCGCCGACCGGCTTGCCGTCGGCGTCGCGGCCGACCTGGCCGGCGACGTGCACGTGGCGGGTGCCGGTGGCGACCGACACGTGGTGGTACGGGACGGGCTGGGCCATCCCCTCCGGGGAGAACAGTTGCACGCTCACGGATGGTTCCCTTCGTCGACCCGAATAGGTATCGAATTTATACCTGGTATCAGAAGGGAACTTCAACGATACTAGGTGTCATGCCGGAGACCACCCGCCCACCCACTGACTCCCCGCTCAGCGTCGAACAACGGGAACTACTCGACCAGGTGCTCGACAAATGGTCACTGCGGGTGCTCGAGACACTCTGCGAGCGACCGCTGCGGTTCAACGAACTCCGCCGGGCGATCCCGGCGGTCACCCAGAAGTCGCTGACCGCCACGCTGCGCCGGCTCGAACGCAACGGGATGGTCGAACGGGTCGTCACCGGCACCCGCCCACTCGCCGTCGAGTACCGGGTCGCCCCGCTGGGCAAGACCCTGCAGGACCTCGTTGACGCCCTGTTCGGCTGGACCGCCGCCAACTACCCCGAAGTCGAACGCGCCCGCCGACGCTACGACGACGCAACGGCGTAGCCGCGCGCCAACTCCGACCAGCGCCGCGAACCGCCGGGCAGCGGCCAGGCCCGGGTGGCGGCGTGACCGGACCGGATCGTCGCCAGCCGCGCGGCGTACCGCCGGGTGACCGCGACCACCGCGTCGGCCGCCCCCGGCGTGCCGGCCTCGACCAGCCGCCGCATCCGCTCAGTCGTCGCCTCGTAGTCCCGCAGCGCGGCCTCCGTCTCGACGGCGACCCGCCGGGCCGACGAAAGCGACAGGGCCAGCACCGGCGGCTGGCCACCCTCGGCGTGCGCGGCGACCAGCCGGTCGTGCCCGTCGAGCAGGACGTAGCTGTCCAGGCCGCTGATCCACCACAGCAGCACCGGCGCGAGCGTGTCGTCGCGGACCTGCTTACGGTACGCCCGGACCCGGGGATCGTCCGGTGCCCCGAGCCGGCGCAGCGGCAGCACCTGGCCGGGGTCGCGGGCGGCGAACCAGTCGATGACGCCCGGGTCGTCCGGCAGCGGGGTGACCGCCGGGTCGGCCACCGGCCGGCTGATCACCCACCGTCCATCGTGCAGCGGGCCGAGCGGGGCCGCGTCCAACGCGGTGGCGAACCGGTGCGCCCACCGGGCATGCCAGGCTCCGTCGCCGGTACGCAGCCCGACCGACCTGGCCTGCGCCGCCCGCACCGGCGGGACCGGGGCGACGAACCGGCCGGTACGCACGTAGTCGACGCCGCCGTGATCGGCCGCGACGACGGCGAACAGCACCGGGCTGCCGGCCTGCTCCAGCAGCAACCGGCCGGCACCGGCCACCCGCACCCGCAGGCCCGGCCGACGCGGTGCGGCGACGTCGCAGACGAGCGCCTGCCACGCACCGCCGGCGACCGGCTCGTCCATCCTGTGCACCTGCGGCATCGTAGGACCCGCCCGCTGCCGCTGTGGGTGCCGCTGTCGATCGTCGTGGGAACGCGCCCACGGCGCGCCACCGGGCCTGCGGCTTTACGCCGACGTGGGTGCACGTGCGGACGACCGGACGTGCCGGCAACCGGTCGATCGGTGGACCTGTGGTCGACCGTTGCGCGATCCGGACGGGCCGGCCCGTCAATCCCGCCCGAACGCCGACCAAGAGTCTGGAATCCGACTCACGTCGCATGGTACGAATGCGCCCTGACGCGGGGTCAACGCCCGCACACGGATCGGTTTAGCTACATTCACCGACATCTGCGGCGACTGACGGCGGCAACTCAGGGGACGGAGTTCGCAGTTGACACGGGCCTTGACGGCAGGCAGGGTGCCCAGCGACTCGGGTGCACGCCATCGGTGGCGGATCGGCGGCGGCAGCATCGTCGGCCTGCTGCGTTTCCTGGTGGCCGTACCGCTGGTCGCCGTGATCGGGTTCGCCGGGCTGGCGCTGCAGGGCACGGTACGCCAGGTCCTGACCGCCGACCGGGCCTCCGAGTTGGCGCTGCTGTCCACCGAGGCCGGTGCGCTGGCCCGAGCCCTGCAGTCCGAACGCGTCGTCGCCGCCGCCGAGCTGACCACCGGCAGTGAGACCGCCAGCGCCAGCTACGCCGAACAGGTCGTCCGTACCGACGCGGCGATCGCCGCCTTCCAGCAGCAACGCGGTGAGGTGGACACCGACAGCGCGGTGCTGCAGCGGGTCGACGCCGGGCTGAACGCCCTGGCCACCGTCCGCGAACAGGTCCGGTCCAGCCCACGGGTGTCGCTGTCCGCGATCGCCTTCAGCTACCGGATCCTCATCGCCGACCTGCTCGCCTTCCGTACCTCGGTGGTCGCCGAGACCTCGGCACAGACCGCCGACGAGGTACGCGCGGCGGTGGCGGTGTCGGAGGCGGGCGAGGCGATCGGGCAGTTGCAGATCATCGTGCTGCGGAGCCTGGTCGGCGGTGAACTCACCGCCGCCGGCCAACAGGAGAGCGCTGGCGCGCAGGCCCGCTTCGTCGAGGCCAGCACCTCGTTCCTGGACCTCGCCGACCCGCAGTGGGTGGTGCGCTGGGAACAGATCGGCACCGACCCGCAGGTCGTCGCCGGCCAGCGACTCCAGGACCAGGTGGGTCGGACGCTGCCCGGGGAACGGTTCGCCCTCGACCGGGACGTCTGGATCGAAGCCACCGACGGGTGGATCGGCCAGCTGTACGGCATCCAACGCGAGATGGACGTCGCGGTGGCCGACGCCGTCGCCACCGAACGTCAACAGCGCCTCTACACCGCGATCCTGCAGGGCACCGGCATCCTGCTCGTACTGGTCCTCACCGCGGTCCTCACCGGTGTGGTGGCCCGACGGATCACCAAGCGGCTACGCAGCCTGCGCAACATCGTCACCACGGTGGCGTACGACCGGCTGCCGGCCGTGGTGCGCGAACTCGACGCGGCCCCGGCGGGCACGGTACGACCCGACGAAGTGGCCGACCGGTCGGTCTCGGAGTTCCCGATCACCGGCACCGACGAGATCGCCGAAGTGGCGACCGCCACCCGTGCGCTGCACCGCGAAGCGGTCCGGGTCGCCGGCGTGCAGGCCGTACTGCGGGCCAACGTCGCAGAGATCTTCGTCCACCTGTCCCGTCGTGAGCAGCGACTGGTCGACGCGATGCTCGCCCAGGTCGACGAGGTGGAGCGCGACGAGACCGACCCGGACCGGCTGGAGCAGCTGTACCGGTTGGACCACCTCGCGACCCGGATGGCCCGGATCAACCAGAGCCTGCTGGTGCTCGGCGGTTCCGGCATCTCCCGGGTACGCCAGGAGGCGGTGCCGCTCGACAGCGTCATCCAGGCCGCGCTGTCGCAGATCGAGCACTACACCCGGGTCCGCATCGGCACCGTCGACCGGGAACTGTCCGTCGTCGCCACCGCGGTCGACGAGGTCGCGCACCTGCTCGCCGAACTCCTGGACAACGCGACCCGGTACTCGCCACCGGAGACCGAGGTACTGGTCAGCGGTCACGCCCTGGCCGACCGCGCCATCGTCGAGGTGGTGGACCGGGGGGTCGGGCTCTCCGCCCAGCGCTGCGAGCAACTCAACGCACAGCTCGCCAGCCCCGGATCGGTCGACGTGTCCGGCGTACGGGCGATGGGGTTGGCCGTGGTCGCCCGGTTGGCCAGCCGGCACCGGATCCGGATCGAACTGCACCCCGGGCCGGCCGGCGGCACCGTGGCCGAGGTGATCATGCCCGCGGCGGTGGTCACCCGACGGCCGGTCGCACAGCCCGAACCGATGCCGGTCGCGGCCCAGGTCCGGCCGTCGATGGTCGGCGGCCGATCCACCGCACCGGGAGCCGTCGACGGTGTCCCGCCGTACCCCGCGATCGGAGCCGGCCGCGCCGTGGTCGGTGCCGGCCGCGCCGTCGCCAGCGCCCCGGCGCCGCTGTTCCGCCCCGCGCCGACACCGACGCCGACGCCGAACCCCGTGCCCGCGCCACTGACCGCGCCGGCGGTCGCCCCGGCACCGGCAGCCACGCCGCTGGCCGCGCCGCCGTCCGCGCCGGCCATGCCGCCGTCCGCGCCACTGACCGCGCCGGCGGTCGCCCCGGCACCGGCAGCCACGTCGGTGCCCGCGCCGACGGCCGCGATCGGCGTCGCCACCTCGACGCACTCCGACGGAGCGGCGACCGGCAACCCGGCGGCGACCGGCGACCGGCGGACAGTGAACGGCTGGTTCCGCACCGCTCTGGACGGTGAAGCAGTCATCGTCACCTGGCCGGACGACGGCGGCCGGCGATGGGCCGAGGCCAGCGAACCCCCGCCCGCCCCGACACCCGCACCCGACGGGCTGCTGCCGCGCCGCGTACCGCAGCACCACCTGATCCCCGACGCGCCGCAACCCGCGCCCGCCGCCGCCCGCAAGCTCGACCCCGGCGCGGTGTCGGCGGCCATGTCGGCCTACGCGAAGGGCGTCGCCGGACGGCGTGCGCCAGCCGCCACCTCCTGACGCTGATTCCTCATCCGACCTGGAGCGACACCGTGACAAGCCCGAACGACCTGAGCTGGCTGCTGCAGCACTTCGTCAGCCAGACCCCGGAAGTCAGCCACGCCCTCGCCATCTCCACCGACGGGCTGGTCCTGGCGCACAACTACGGACTGCCCCGCGACCGCGCCGACCAGCTCGCCGCCACCGGAAGCGGCCTGATCGCCCTGCTGGTCGGGGCGGCCCGCTTCTTCGAGGCCGGTGAGGTGATCTCCAACGTGACCCAGATGGACGGCGGTTTCATGTTCTGTATGGCCTTCAGCGACGGGGCCTCACTGCTGGTCCTCGCCTCCCCCACCTGCGACGTCGGGCAGGTCTCGTACGAGATGACCGACCTGGCGAACCGGATGGGCGAGGCGCTCACCCCGGCCGTGCGGGCCGAACTGCTGCGGATCCTGTGATCGAGATGCGACGCCCAACCTCGTGGCAGCGGCCGCACCTGACCCGGGCCGGTCACCGGCTGCTCGCGGCCGGCCTGGTCGGCGTACTCGTCGCCGGCACCGCCGGCTGCTTCGGCGGCGCGGACGACGCCCCGCAGCTGATCAAGATCGGAATGCTCGCCAACATCGACGGCCAGCTCGAGGCACCCGGCTCCGAGCTGCGCGACGGATTCCAGCTCTACCTGGACATGCACGGCGGCCAACTCGGCGGCCACCCGGCCGAAATGGTCGTCGCCGACGAAGGCTACGACCCTCAGGTGGCCGTCGAGTCCGCCACCCGGCTGCTGGAGCAGGACGGCGTCTCGGCGATCACCGGCATCATCAACGGCGGAAACGTCACCGCCATCCTGCCGCTGATCAACGAACGCCAGGTGCCGCTGGTCGGCGGGCTGGGCCGCCCCGAGATCGACGACGTGACCTACGTCTGGCACACCAATCTGCTCTCCGAGGAACCGGGCGTCGCCATGGCACCGTTCGTCAAGCAGGAGGTCGGCAACGGCCGGGTGTACGCGATCGGGCCGGACTTCCAGGGCGGCCGCGACGAGCTACGCGGCTTCGTCGACACCTTCAAAGGACTCGGTGGCCGGATCGCCAACCCCGGCGGGCAGGCGGTGTTCTCCCCGTTCCCCGGCACCACCGACTTCCAGCCGTACCTGGAGGAGATCGCCGAGTCCGACGCCGACGCGATCTACTGCTTCTTCGACGCCCAGAGCGCCATCTCCTTCGTGCAGCAGTACGCCGAGTCGGACGTGGCCGACCTGCCGCTCTACGCGGCCGGCTTCGTCACCGAACCGGCGAGTCTGGAGGCGCAGGGCGAGGCGGCGGAGGGCATCTACAACGGGCTGAACTACTCGCCCGACCTGGACAACGCGGCCAACCGGGAGTTCGTCGCCGCGTGGAACGCGGCCTACCCCGGCCGGGTGCCCACCTCGATCGTGATGGCGTCGTACGACGCGGCGGCCGTGCTGGACCGGGCGATCGCCGCCGCCGGGACCAACCCGACGCCGGCGCAGATCAACGCGGCGATCGCCAACCTCGGGCAGCTCACCAGCCCGCGCGGGCCGTGGCAGTTCGCCAAGACCACCCACGCGCCGATCCAGAAGTGGTACCTGCGGCAGGTCCGCCGCGACGGCCGGGCGCTGGCCAACGTCGTGGTCTCCGAGCTGACCACCCTCGGCGGCTGACCCGCCGCCGGGTCGACGCACCCGCTGGCGGCAACTGCTGCGTACCGGCGCGGTGTTTTCCGACAGTTGCCGATAGTCCCGGCCGCCACGGCCTGCCTAGCCTGACACTCCAGCCTATAAAGGAGTGTGGATGGGACGTATCGGCAGATCGTGGGGGGCCGCCACCCTGGTCCTGCCACTGGCCGTGGTGGCCGGATTCGGCGCGTCGTCACCGGCGTACGCCCGACCGGCCCCGTCGATCGTGGTGTCCGACGGCGTCACGCAGCCGGTCTTCGGCTACGCGGACGCGATCCGGGAGAAACTGTTCATCGACTCGACCTTCGACAGCGACGGTGACGGGCTGCGCGACATCATCGCCTTCGACGTCATCCGCCCGGCAGCCACCGCCGACGGGCTGCGGGTGCCGGTCATCATGGACGCCAGCCCGTACTACACGACGCTGTGCCGGGGCAACGACGCGCAGTGCAAGCAGGACCTCGACGGCGACGGGCTGCTCGACACCTGGCCGCTGTTCTACGACAACTACTTCGTGCCGCGCGGGTACGCGGTCATCCTGTTGGACATGGTCGGCACCGGTGCCTCCACCGGCTGCCCGACCACCAACGCCAACCAGGACAACCTCAGCGCCAAGCAGGCGGTCAACTGGCTCAACGGTCGGGCGGTGGCCCGTGACGCGGCCGGCGCGGTGGTCACCGCCGACTGGCACAACGGCCACACCGGCATGATCGGCAAGTCGTACGACGGCTCGCTGGCGATGGCGACGGCGGTGACCGGTGTCAAGGGGCTGACCACGATCGTGCCGATCGGCGGCCCGTCGGAGTACTACGACTACGTGCGCAGCAACGGGGTGGTGACCCGGGGCAACGACTACCCGTCGTACCTGGCGAACGTGGTGACCAACCCGGACCGGCGGGCGTACTGCAAACCGGTGCGCGACGCGCTGGCCGCCGCCGACGGCGACGAGCACGGCGACTACACGGCCTTCTGGAACGAACGCAGCTACGTCAAGAAGGTCGACAAGATCACCGCGAGTGTGTTCCTGGTGCACGGGATCAACGACGACAACGTGCGCGCCGACCACATGAGCAAGTTCTGGTACGCCCTCGCCGAGCACGACGTGACCCGCAAGCTGTGGATCACCCAGACCGGGCACGTCGACCCGTTCGACTTCCGGCGCGCCGAATGGGTGGACACCCTGCACCGCTGGTTCGACTTCTGGCTGCACCAGGTGCCCAACGGGATCATGGACGAGCCGATGGTCGACGTGGAGCGGGCCGCCGACGTGTGGCAGACGTACGCCGACTGGCCGGTGCCCGGCACCGCCGAAACGGAGATCTTCCTGCAGCCCGGCGCGGCCGGTGCAGGCGGCCTCGGCCTGGTCCCGGTTGCCAAGCCGACCACCGAGAGTTTCCAGGACAACCCGACGCAGAGCCAGAGCACGATGATCGGCAACCCGGAGGCGCTCCAGCCCCACCGGTTGGTCTACCTCTCCGAGCCGCTGACCGCGCCGCTGCACGTCTCCGGCACCCCGCAGATCCGAATCCGGGCCGCCGCCGACCAGACCGACACCCACCTCGGGGCGATCCTGGTCGACTACGGCACCGCCGAACGGGTGGCGCACCGGGCCTCCGGCGAAGGCATCGTCACCCTGACCACGAAGGACTGCTGGGGCGAGGCGAGCGCCACCGACGACGGCTGCTTCCGACAGACCGCCAAGCGGGTCGCCACCGCCGACACCGAGCTGGTCACCAAGGGCATCATGGACGCCAGCAACCGACAGTCGATCCGGGTCGACGCGCCACTGACCCCGGGTACGGCGTACAACTTCAGTTTCCCGCTGCTGCCCGAGGACTACGTGTTCGCCCCCGGTCACCGGATCGGGGTGATCCTGGTCGGCTCCTACCCGCAGTATTCGTCGCAGGCGGTACAGACCCGGGCCACCATCGACGTGGCGCTCAAGACCAGCCGGATCGTGCTGCCGGTGGTCGGCGGGACCGCCGCCGCCCACGCCGCCGGCCTCTGACCCCCCTGCCCCCGACGATCTGACCCACCGCTCCCGACGATCTTGCACTTATCGCGGAACAAAGTGGACAAATCCTCGCGACAACCGCAAGATCGTCGGGGGCGGGGACGGGCGGGCGGGGACGGGCGGGCGGGGCGGGTCAGAGGGTGGCGTCAGAGGGTGGCGAGCAGGTCGGTGAGGGTGGGGGTGTCCACTCCGCCGGGGAAGCCGCGCAGCAGCACCCCGCCCTTGGCGATCAGCACCACCGCCGGCGGCTCCCGCACCGCGTACGCCCGCCAGATCGTCTGGTCGTCGTCGACCAGCACCGGGTGCTCCACCCGGTGGCGGTGCAGGTAGTCGCGCACCTGCGCCGGGTCGTCCTCGGCACCGACCACTCCCACGAACACCACCCGGTCGGCGTTCGCCCTGGCCAGGTCACTCAGCGCCCTCTGCTGGTCGGCGCAGAGCGTGCACCAGGAAGTGAAGAAGGTCAGCACCACCGCCCGCTCGGCCCACAGGTCGGCCAGCTCCAGCGGGGTGCGGTCGGTCAACGTACCGCTGACCGCCGGAGCCGGCGGGGAGTCGGTCGGGGCCGGACGTAGGCCCAGGTCGGTCGGCGCCGGGCCGGGCAGCGTCAGCACTCCCCCGGGCACCGGCGACGCCACCGGGTGTATCGCCGGGCCATCGCCGTCGCCATCAACGTCACCAGCGGCGCTGGGTCCGGCGGTGCAGCCGGCCAGCGCCGCCGTCAGCATCAGCGTGCCGGCGAGCAGCAGGCGGACACCGGCGGGCAGCAGGCGGACCGCGTGCCGGCGCGGCCTGGCGGTCACGACGGCACCACGGCGACCAGCGCCGGGCCCTCGCTGTCGTCGCGGGTCAGCACGATCGGCGTACGGTCGTCGACGACCAGCCGGTAGCCGCCGCGCGCCGCCACCTCGACCGGTACGGCGAACTCGCAGTACGTCGGCACCCGCTCCACCTCGAGGTCCTCTTCGAAGGTCGGCACCGATGTCCCCGGCGGCAGTTCGCCGGCGGCCAGCACCTCGCCGGCCGGGTCGACGATCCGGTACGGCGCCCGGTTGTGGAAGAACGTGTACGCCCCGGTGCCGGCGCAGTCCACCCCGACCGGTCGGATGTTGATGTCGCGGACCAGCACCCGCACGGTGACCGCCGACCGGGACTCAGCCGACCGGGGCCCGGCCGACCCGGTGCAGCCGGCCAGTAGCGCCGAGGCAGCCCCCGCCGCGCCGACCAGCAGCGCGGCGAGGGCCGCCTTCGGATGCCAGGACAGCCTGGTCACGACTTGTCGACCCGGCACGTCTCGGTCCGGGTCTTCGTCGGGTCGCTGACCGAGGTGGCGGTCAGCTTGATGTAGCCGGTGGAGACCGCGTCCGCGGCGGCGGCGACCGACACCTTCACCGTGGTCGACTGGCCGAACTCGGCGGTGGCCAGCGCGTTGGGCAGGTCCGAGCGCCAGCCGACGCCGGCCGCCCGGGTCGACAACCGGTACACGTCCGCGTCGAGGTACGCCGAGACGTCCTCCGGGTGCTGCTGACCGCCGGCCGAGAAGCTGCCCGTGTTGGTAAGGGTGAACGAGCAGGTCACCCCCCGGTTGGTGGGCTTGCTGTTCGGGGTGGTCACGGTGCCCCGGGTCAACGCGACACCGTGGGCGCTCGGGCCGCCGGCACCGTCGAGGGAGCGCACCGCCACCGTGTACGACAGCACTCCGGTGCGGTCCCGCCGCAGGTCCAGGATGTAGAAGTGCAGCCGGTTGGCCTCGTCGACGTACTCGAACTCGCTGCCGGAGCCGGTGCCGGCGTGGAACAGCGCGTCGGACAGCTGCCGGTAGTCGCCCATGGTGATCTTCTGTGGCGTGCCGTCGGGCCGGTAGAAGTCGACCATGTCGATGTCCTGCGGGTTGGCGTCGACGACCCAGACGAACGGCGCGCTGTCGGCGTTCTTGGTCTTGCTCAGCAGCACCCCGGCGTCCGGGGTGAACGAGTCCGCGCCCATCCGGTCGACGACCTCGACGGTGTAGTTGTTGAAGTTGCCGCCGTCGCACAACGGGTCGGCGCTGGTGCTGCAGGCCGGTGAGCGGTCCCGGTCCATGGCGACGATGATGCCGGTCAGGCCGTTGCGGCCGGCGTCGACCGCGCGGGCGGTGACGTCGGCGACGACGATCCCGGACGAGGCGAGGGCCTCCCTGGACAGTCGCAGGATGTGTTCCTCGCCGACCAGCCCGATCTTGATCTTGTCTCGGACCATGTGCAGCGAACCCATCGCGCCGCCGTTGGTCGGCGGGATCTGCCAGCGGGTGTGCGGGCCACCCGGTCCGTTGAACGACCCGCGCGACATCATCCCCCAGATACCGGTGTACGTACGGCGCAGCGGCGTGCCGTACGGATTGTTGTAGTTGTCGCCGATGGTGAGCAGGTGGCTCAGCTCGTGCGCGTACACGCCCATCCCGGAGCTCTCCGCCTGAGTGGACGAACCGCCACCGGCGTTCGGCCAGATCGTCGACGCCGCCTTCCACGAGGTCCACTCCACGTAGCGGGTGCGGGCCCAGTTCGGCAGGTTCGGGTCCGGCGGCCCCCAGGCGTCCGGCACGTCCTCCTTGGTCTGGAACGTCATCTGGCCGAACTCCTGCCAGGTCGACGACTCGTCCTGGCCGGCGGAGAGGATGAAGACCAGCTCGTACGAGTCGGCCACCTCGTCGCCGACCGCCGCCCGCCAGGCACCCAACCCGTCGGTACGGATGTTGCGGGCGCACTGCTCGCCGGCCGGGCAGGCACCCGGGTTGAACCCGTTGTCGATGCCGTACTGGTAGGACTTCGCCGGCAGCTGGTACGGGCCGAATCCGGTCAGGTCCACCCCGTAGCGGCCGTTGGAATCCTGCATCCAATATTCGTGCAGCGTGTGACCCTTGTTCAGATCGTTCGGCGTGTTCAGGAAGTCGGTGTAGAACTGGGCGACCTGCTCACGCGGGATGTTCGACGCCGTCGCCTGCGGGTTGCCGAAGACCGTCGACCGGGGACGCTGGGTCACCACGAACGGCTGATCCGGATAGTCCAGGGTGACCAGAGCGATGTCGAAGTTGCGCTCCGATCCGGTCACCGTCGGATCCGACCAGTCCCGACCCGGCACCGCCACCCAGTCGTCCCAGGTCATCGTGTCCGGGTTCTGCCAGTACTGCGGGTCGAGGATCTCGAACGGTCCGCCGCCGCCGGCCGGGTTGCCCGGCGCGGCGGCTGCGGAGAACCCGCCGGTCGGCACGATCAGTGCGGTGGCGACAGCCGCGCCGAGCACCGCGCGGCGCACCGGGCGGCTGGTGGACAGTGTGCGCATCGCAGTCACCTCTCGCAGCGGGAGCTGGCCGAGCTCGAATCTAGGAGCCGGGTGACCGGCCGGTCACCGTGCAGCTGTCGCCGAGATGAGTCGATCTCTTCCGACACCTGCCGGAAGCCTGCCGACGGAGTCTTGCGTCGTGGCCCGGCGCGGCCGAAGGTGGTTACTCGACGGCGGTCGGGGCACCGCCGCAGGCAGACACGACGACGGGGAGTACGGATTGCAGGCGGATCTGCAGCGCATCGTGGACACCGTCGCTGCCCGGGTCGGCCGACCGGCGTTGATCGAGGACCGCCGCCAGCGGGTCGTGGTCTACAGCGAACACAGCGGCCCGATGGACGACGTACGCCGCGACTCGATCCTGCGCCGGCACACCGCCGCCGAGGTCGTCGCCTGGTTCCGCGACATCGGCATCATGACGGCCCGTGCACCGGTCCGCACCCCGGCCTGCCCCGAGCTGGAGCTGCTGCCCCGGGTCTGTGTGCCGGTTCGGCACCGGGACCTGCTGCTCGGCTTCGTCTGGTTCATCGACGCCGACGGCACCATGTCCGACACCGACATCGCCGCCGCCGTGGAGGCCGCCGCCGACCTGGCGTTCGCGCTCTACCGTACGAACCTGATCGGCGAGCTGGCCTCGCAGCGGGAGGCCGAAGCCGCCCGTACCCTGCTGTCCGACTCGCCCGACATCCGCGACGAGGTGGTCCGCTCGCTGCTGTCCGACGGCGTCGTCACCAGCGACGGCCGCAGCACCGCGCTGGTCGCCCAACCGGTGTCGGCCCCCGGTCAGGCACTCGACGAGACCACCCGGATCGCCCTGGAACAGGCCCTGGTCGCCACCCGACGCTGGGTCGGCACCCGGGAGGCCCTGCACCTGGTCCGGCACGACCACGGGGTGCTGCTGCTACGCGACGCGCGGTCGACCGGGCGGGGCTCACCGCCGGCGACCGCCACCCAGCTGAGCAGCGCCCTGGCGACCGTCACCGACCGGCTCGCCCCGGTGCAGCGGGTCGTCGTCGGACTCGGCCAGCCACGGCCCCGCCTCGCCGACACCGTGCACTCCTACGCGGAGGCGCTGCAGGCTGCCCGGGTCGGGGTCCGGCTACCGGCACTCGGCCCGGTGGTCGCCTGGGCCAACCTGGGCATCTACCGGCTGTTGTCGCAGCTGGACGAGGATCAGCTGGACGTCGCCGGGGTGCATCCCGGGCTGGCGCGGATGCTGCGCGACGACACCCACCGGGTGCTGCTGGAGACCCTGGAGGTCTACCTGGACCTGGCCGGCAACGCGCACGCCGCCGCCGAGGCGCTGCGCCTGCACCGGACCACGCTCTACTACCGGCTGCAGCGGGTGGAGCAGCTGGCCGACACCGACCTCAAGGACGGCAACGAGCGGCTCTGCCTGCATCTGGCGTTGAAACTGCACCGGCTGGCCCGGCCGGCCCAGGGCGGCGGTTGACCGGCCGGCCCGACGCGGCGGTTGACCGGCCGGGCCAGCCGACGGATCAGCCGATCAGGGTGACCCGGTAGTCGAACGTGGTGCCGGTGACCGTGTACGTGGCGGTCTGCCCGTTCACGCAGTACGACACGAAGCCACTCGGCGTACGGGTGGCACCGGCGACCGCGTCCACCACCGGGCGGACGTCGGCGCCGACCGGCAGCGCCGTGGTGGTCAGGTCGATCACCCGCCACTGGTTGATCGGGTACGTGTCGGTGGCGGACGTCTGCAGACCGGTGCTGGTGGCTACCTGGAACGACATCACGAAACCGGCGTTGTTGACCACCGCGACCCGTTGCACACAGGGCTCGGCCTGGGCGCTCGCGGGCGAGGGCACGGCGACCGCTGCTGCGGTCGCGACCAGTGCCCCGGCCACCGCACCACCGGCGAGACGAGAGATTTTCATCATTGGGTCCCTTCCTGCTCGGCTCCGACACCGGCCGACATCCCCGGTGGACCGGGTGACGCCGGCCGGTGTCGCTGTCGCATAGGGACCTACCCGCGAATTCGATCGTCACACATCGTTGTCTGCCTCCGGTGCGGCATCGAAGGACCAGCTGTAGACCACCTGCCCGTCCTCGTCGACACCATCGGCCCGGCGGTACGTCGCCCGTGCCGGCACGTTGTCGACGTCGGTGATCACCCACATCCCGAAACAGCCCCGCGTGCGCGCCAGCTCCGCCAGGGCCTCGACCAACGCCGTGCCGATCCCCCGACCCTGGTACGCGTCGTCGACGCCCAGTTCGTACAGGAACATCTCGGTGCCCTTGTCCGGGTGGGTCGTCTCCACCCCGGTGACCATCCCGGCCGGCACCCCGTCGTCGACGTAGGCGACCAGCAGGTGGTGCCGCTCGTCGGCGAGGAACCGCTCGGTCGCCGCCGGCTGCGGCGCGTCGTCGAACAGCGCGCCAGCGGCCAGTACCTCCGCCACCGTGGTGACCCGTCGGATCCGCATGCGACTGATTGTGCCGTACCGGTGCTGCCGGTCAGCCCCACCAGTTGACGGTCAACTGGTCCGGGGCCACGCTGTCGGTGGCCCGTGGCGTCCAGTAGAAGACGTACGGCCGCTGCGGGCCGATGCCGGCGTCGGTGATGGCGACCGCCGACCCGCAGCCCGGCTGACCGGGCACCGCCCGGGTGCCGTCCTGGTTCGACCAGGTCCACCGGCCGTCGGCGACGTACCAGTTCACCGAGATCGGCCCGCCGATCTTCATGTGGTCGCAGATGAACACGTACGGCCGCTGGTCGGCGCCGGGCCGGTCCGCGACGGTGAGCACCCCGGCCGGCGCGGGCGCGAGAGCCGACGGCTGCGGACCCTGGTGGTCGGCCCACGCCCACTGACCACCACCGGCGTACGACAACGCGTAGACCCCGTGCGCCCACTGGCCGACGAAGACCCAGGGTCGGACCAGCCCGGTCCCGGCGTCGGTGGTGGTGGTCACCCCGAGACCGGTCAGGATGCTGCCCGGGCTCCCCCGGTCGCTCCACGACCAGCGGGAGCCGTCCCAGCCGAGCTGCCACACCCGGCGGTGGGGCTCGATCACGAACAGCTGCGGGAACTCGGGTGCGTCCGGCGCGTACCGCATGACCGCCGCCCCGACCGGTGCCAGTCGGTACGTCGGGTCGGCCAGCGGGTTGCCGTGATCGGACCACTGCCACCGCAGCCCGGTCCACCAGGCCGACCAGGCCCGGTGGGCACCGGCACCGTCGACGGCGTCGACGAACACGTACGGCCGCTGCGGCGCACCGGGGCCGTCGCGGACGGCCACCACACCGAGCGCGACGGCGATCTCGGCACCGGGCGGGGCGCCGAGGTCGCTCCACGTCCAGTTGGCCCCGTCCCACCAGCGGCACCAGAGCCGACCGTCGGCGACGACGAACACGTACGGCCGGGCCGCCGAGTCGGCGCCGTCGCGGACGGTGACCGCGCCGGCGGCCGTCACCTCGGCGGCGTCCTGCGGTACGCCGTGCCAGCTCCACCGCCACCGGCCGGCGACGAGTTCGGCGCCGTACAGCTGTCCGTCGATCAGGTTGAACACCGCCGGTCGCTGCTGCCCGCCGGGCTGGTCGTCGACGGCGAGCGCGCCGACCAGCTGGGCGGAGCGCGCCTCGGGCACCGGGTTGCCGACCGCCGTGACATGCCACTTGCCGACGACGTCGGCGGGCGCGGCGGGCGGCACCCACCAGCTGACCATCAGGTGGCCGACCTGGTCGTCGTCGGCGCCCGGTGACCAGTAGTAGACGAAGGGCCGCTGTGGGCCGGACGCCGTATCCCGGACCGTCGTCGCCGCGCCGCAGCGCGGCCAACCCGGCGCCGCTTTGGTCCCCGGCAGTTCGGTCCACTGCCATCCGGTGCCGTCCCACCAGTTCGCCCGGACCGGGCCGGCCGTGATGGCGTCGCAGATGAACAGGTACGGCCGGGAAGCGCTGGTCGGGCTGTCGGTGACGCTGACCGCTCCGGCTGACACCGGCAGCTGCACGTCGTAGTAGGGCAGGTCCTGGTCGGACCAGGTCCACCGGGGGCCGACCGTCGGATACGACAGCGAGTAGAGGCCGTAGACGACGCCGGTGAAGGCGATCGGTGCGACCGTCGCGCCGGCGGGCGCGGCGGCGGTGGTCACGTCGAGCCCGACGGTGGGCTGCGGGCCGGCCGGCCCCACCCCGTGGTCGGTCCACCGCCAGCCGCTGCCGTCCCAGCCGTTTCGCCACACCTCGCCCTCGCCGGTGACGACGAACGCCTGCGGCCACTGTGGGTTCTCCGGGGCAAGCTGGATCAGGCCGACGCCGACCCCGGTGGTGTACTGCGGGTGGACCACGTCGGGGGTGCCGAGACCCTCCCACCGCCACCGGGCACCGGTCCACCAGTTCAGCCAGAGCTGCCCGCCGGTGCCGAGGACGAACACGTACGGCCGCTGTGCCGCGCCCGGGGCGTCCGCGACGGCGACGACGCCGACCCCGTTGGTGACGGCCGCCCCCGGTGGTGCGCCGAGGCCCGACCAGTTCCAGCTGCCCCCGTCCCACCAGCGACTCCACAGCTGGCCGTCGGCGGTACGGAGGAAGACGTGCGGTCGGGCCGGTGACGCCGGGCTGTCCCGTACGGTGATCGCGCCGATGCCGCCGGCGATCGGGCTGCCGCTCGGCGGCACCCCGAGCGGCACCCAGCTGCGGCCGCCGGTGACCAGCGTCAGGTACAGCGCACCGTCGACGACGGTGAACACGTACGGCTGCTGCGCCCCGCCGGGGTGGTCGTCGACGGTGACCGCGCCGACCACCTCGGCCCGGTCGACCTTCGGGGTGGGGGTGCCCAGGTCGGCGACGAGCCACTGACCGGCGGAGACGTCCGACGCGCCGACGGTCGCGGTCGCGGTCGCCACCGCTGCGGTCGCTGTCGCGGTCGCCGGGGGCGGTGGGGCGGCGACGGTGAGCGCGGCGGCCAGCGTCGCGGCGGCGGTGACGACGGCTTTCGGCCGCTGAGTCCGGGACGGTACGCGCACGACCACCAGCTCCTCGGTGGGATCCGCACGAACGGATGAGTCCACAATAGTCGACACATCGACATCCGCGACAGCGTTCGACCGGGTCGATGTCCGCCGGCGAATATCCGCCCGGTGCCCGGACGCTGGGTGGCACGATGGCGTCATGATGACGATCGGCATGCTCGGCGGCATGAGCTGGGAAAGCAGCGCCCACTACTACCGGCTCGCCAACGAGCTGGTCCGCGACCGCCTGGGTGGGCACCACTCGGCGCGGTGCGTGCTCTACTCGGTCGACTTCGCCGACATCGAGCGCCGGCAGGCGGCCGGCGAGTGGGACGAGGCCGCCGACCTGCTCGCCGACGCGGCCCGACGGGTCGAGGCGGCCGGCGCCGACCTGCTGCTGCTGTGCACCAACACCATGCACAAGGTCGCCGACCGGGTCGCCGCCGCGGTCGACATCCCG
The DNA here is from genome assembly GCF_030345095.1 of Solwaraspora sp. WMMA2056. Classification (NCBI taxonomy): domain Bacteria; kingdom Bacillati; phylum Actinomycetota; class Actinomycetes; order Micromonosporales; family Micromonosporaceae; genus Solwaraspora; species Solwaraspora sp. WMMA2056. The sequence continues at coordinate 2,257,634 of NZ_CP128360.1, read as the reverse complement.
CTGCTGCACATCGCCGACGTGACCGCCGAGGCGGTCCGCGCGCACGGGCTGCACACCGTCGGTCTGCTCGGCACCGCGTTCACCATGGAGCAGGACTTCCTGCGGGACCGGCTGGCCAGCCATGGACTGACCGTCCTGGTGCCGGAGGCCGAGGACCGCAAGATGGTCCACTCGGTCATCTACGACGAACTGTGCCTCGGCGTGGTGAACGAATCGTCCCGGGCCAGGTACCTGAAGGTGATCGAGCGGCTGATCGCGGCCGGCGCGCAGGGCGTGATCCTCGGCTGCACCGAGATCGAGCTGCTGGTCCGCCAGGAGGACACCCCGCTGCTGCTGTTCCCGACCACCCGCCTGCACGTCGCAGCCGCCGTCGACCAGGCGGTCGCCGCCGACCAGACGGTCGCCGCCTGAGCCGATCCGGGCGGGCCGGGACCGGCCGAGCTGATCCGGACAGGCTGGCACCGGCCGAGCTGATCCGGACAGGCCGGCACCGGCCGAGCCCCCGGCGGGTGGACACCCGCCGGGGACCTGCGGCGGTGCGGCTCAGACGGTCCGGGCCAGCCGGTCGGCGAGCAGCTTGGCGAACCTGGCCGGGTCGTCCAGCTCGCCGCCCTCGGCCAGCAGCGCGGTGCCGTACAGTAGCTCGGCGGTCTCGACCAGCGCCGGATCGTCGCCGCGCGCGTCGTGTGCCTCGCGCAGGCCGGCGACCAGCGGGTGGGTCGGGTTCAGCTCCAGGATCCGCTTGATCTTCGGCCCGTCCTGGCCCATCGCCCGGTACATCCGCTCCAACGCCGGGGTCATGTCGCCGGCGTCGCCGACCAGGCAGGCCGGCGAGGTGGTCAACCGGCTGGACAACCGGACCTCCTTGACCTGCTCATCGAGGGTCTTGCCGAGCCAGGTCAGCAACGACGCGTACGTCTGCTTCTGCTCCTGCCGCTGCGGGTCGGCCTCGGCGGCCTCGGCGTCGCCGTCCAGGTCGACCTGGCCCTTGGCGATGGAGCGCAGCTTGCGGCCGTCGTAGTCGGCGACCGATTCGACCCACATCTCGTCGATCGGGTCGGTGAGCAGCAGGACCTCGTACCCCTTGGCTTTGAACGCCTCCATGTGCGGCGAGTTCTCGATCATGGTCCGGGACTCGCCGGTCATGTAGTAGATGTCCTCCTGGCCGTCGGGCATCCGCTCGATGTACCCGGCCAGGGTGGTCAGCTGCTCCGCGTCGTGGGTCGAGGCGAACGACGAGATGTCCAAGATCGCCCGCTGGTTGTCGAAGTCGTTGAGCAGGCCCTCCTTGACGGCCCGGCCGAGCTGGGTCCAGAAGGTGCGGTAGCGGTCGGCGTCGCGCTCCATCAGCTCCTTGAGCGCGGAGAGCACCTTCTTGACCAGCCGGCGGCGGATCAGCTGGATCTGCCGGTCCTGCTGCAGGATCTCCCGGCTGATGTTCAGCGACAGGTCCTGCGCGTCGACGACGCCCTTAATGAAGCGCAGGTACTCGGGGACCAGCGCCTCACAGTCGTCCATGATGAACACCCGCTTGACGTACAGCTGCACGCCGCGTTTCGCGTCCCGCATGAACAGGTCGAACGGCGCCTGCGCCGGCACGAACAGCAACGCTTCGTATTCGAAGGTGCCTTCGGCCTTCCAGTGGATGATGTCGAGCGGGTCGTTCCAGTCGTGGCTGACGTGCTTGTAGAACTCCTTGTACTCGTCGTCGGTCACCTCGGAGCGCGGCCGGGCCCACAGCGCCTTCATCGAGTTGAGGGTGACCACCTCGTTGGTGGTCTCCCCCTCGGTCTCGCCGGGTCGTTCGGTGGTCGTCCGGATCGGCCAGGCGATGAAGTCCGAGTACCGCTTGACGATTTCCCGGATCTTCCATTCGTCGGTGTAGTCGAAAAGCTGGTCCTCGGTGTCCTCCGGCTTGAGGTGCAGGGTCACCGTGGTGCCCTGGGGGGCGTCGTCGAGCTCCTCGACGGTGTACGTGCCTTCGCCGGAGGACTCCCAGCGGGTCGCGGTGGACTCGCCGGCCCGGCGGGTGGTCAGGGTGACCCGGTCGGCGACCATGAAGGTGGCGTAGAAACCGACCCCGAACTGCCCGATCAGCTCCTGCGACGCGCTGTCCTTGGACTCCTTGAGTTTGCGCAGCAGCTCGGCGGTGCCGGACTTGGCGATCGTGCCGATCAGGCTGACCACCTCGTCGCGGGACATGCCGATGCCGTTGTCGCGCACCGTCAGGGTGCGCTGCTCACGGTCGGTTTCGATGTCGATGTGCAGGTCCGAGGTGTCGACCTGCAGATCCTTGTCGATCAACGCCTGCAACCGCAGCTTGTCCAGCGCGTCGGAGGCGTTCGAGATCAACTCACGCAGGAAGATGTCCTTGTTCGAGTAGATCGAGTGGACCATCAACTGCAGGAGCTGGCGCGCCTCCGCCTGGAATTCGCGCGTCTCGACCCCGGTGCTCACGTGGGTTCCCTCCCTGGAGACTAACTGTGGTCGGAAGACTTCACTTCCATCATGGGAATCGTACGATCCGGCCCGGCCGGGTAGACGGCGGTCTCGGTTGCTTTCAGGCTCGCCCAGATCTGTTCGCCCGGGTGCAGTCCGAGGTGCGCGGCCCCGGCCGTGGTGACATCGACGCCGACGGTGACCGGCCCGGTCAGCTCCACCCGCAGCCGGTCGCCGTTGGGGACGAGCGCGGCGACCGTCGCCGGCCAGGTGTTGCGGGGGCTGCCGTCCGGGCGCTGCCGGTAGAGCGCGACCGCCGCCGGTGGGAAGGCGACGAACACCTCGCCGTGCTGGGGCTCCCCGACGAACAGGGTGAAGCCGTCGGCCAGGGTGACGGTGGTGCCGGCGGCCCGACCCCGGTAGAGGTTAAGCCCGACCAGCCGGGCCACGTAGTCGGTGCGGGGCCGGGCGGTGACGGTGGCGGCGTCACCGGACTGCACCAGTTCCCCGTCCTCGATGATCAGCATCCGGTCGGCGAGCACCATCGCGTCCAGCGGGTCGTGGCTGACCAGGACCGCCACGCCGGGGTGCGCGGCGAGGTGCTGGCGCAGGTGGGCGCGGGTCGCCAACCGGGTCCGGGCGTCGAGCGCGGCGAGCGGCTCGTCGAGCAGCAGCAACTGCGGCCGTACGGCGAGTGCACGGGCCAGCGCGACCCGCTGCGCCTGCCCGCCGGAGAGTTCCCGGGGCCGCCGCCGCGCGTACCCGGACAGCCCGACCCGGTCCAGCCAGCCGGCTGCCTCGTCGCGGGCGACCCGACGCGGCACCCCGTGGCTGCGGGGCCCGAACGCGACGTTGTCCAGCACGCTCAGGTGCGGAAAGAGCAGATAGTCCTGGAAGACCACGCCGATGGACCGGTGCTCCGGGGCGAGGAAGGTACGCCGGGCCGGCTCGTCCCAGGGCCGGCCGCCCAGGCGCAGGTGGCCGCCGCGCAGCGGCTGCAGGCCGGCGAGGGCCCGCAGCGCGGTGGTCTTACCCGCTCCGTTGGGCCCGAGCAGGGCCACGACCTCTCCGGCGGCGGCGGTCAGCCGCAGATCGAGGGTGAAGCCGGCCCGGCGCACCAGCAGGTGCGCGTCGAGGGACACCGCCGTCTGGTCCGTGGTCACCGGCGCCTGGTCCGGGGTCACCGCAGCCCACCCACCCAGCGGTCGCGCAGCCCGGCCAGGATCGCCACCGAGACGACCAGCAGCAGCAGGCTGAGCACGATCGCGGCTTCCAGGTCCTGCTCCAGGGCAAGGTAGACGGCGAGCGGCATGGTCTGCGTACGGCCGGGGAAGTTGCCGGCGAAGGTGATGGTGGCGCCGAACTCGCCGAGCGCCCGCGCCCAGCACAGCACCGACCCGGCGGCGATCCCGGGTGCGACGATCGGCAGGGTGACCCGGCGGAACGTGGTCCACCGGCCGGCGCCGAGGGTGGCGGCGGCCTCCTCGTAGCGGGGGTCGGCCCCGCGCAGCGCTCCTTCGACGGCGATGATCAGGAACGGCATGGCGACGAACGCCTCGGCCAACACCACGGCGGCGGTGGTGAACGGCACGGTGACGCCGAAGGTGGTGTCGAGCCAGCCGCCGACCAGCCCTCGCCGGCCGTAGACGAGCAGCAGCGCGAGACCGCCGACCACCGGCGGCAACACCAGCGGTACGGTGACCAGCGCGCGGATCGCTCCTCGGCCCGGGAAGCGGGTACGGGCCAGCAGCCAGGCCAGCGGCACGCCGAGCAGCAGGCACAATCCGGTGGCGGCGGTGGCGGTCAGCAGCGACAGCCGCAGCGCGTCGAGGACTCCGGGCGCGGTGAGGCGCTGCGGCAGTTCGGTCCAGGGCGTCCGCAGCAGCAGGCCGACCAGCGGCAGCATCAGAAAGATCAACCCGGCCAGGGCGGGCAGGGCGAGGAAGACCGGCAGTGAACCGCGCTGCCGAACCCCGCGTCCGGGATGTGGGTAGGCCGCCACACGCGCGGCCGGCCCGGAGTCGCTGTCGCCGGGCGCGATGTCGTCTGGATGTTGGCGCCGCTTAGCAGTCATAGGAGTCCCGAGGATGGCCGACCGTGGTGTCGGTGGCTGTTCAGACGGCCCGCGCCGGCCGTACACGTTCACGCGCCCGGAGGTCAACTCGCCGGCCCGGTGCCGTCAATGCCGGTTCGGAGACGGCACCGTTCTTTGACCGGGGCCGACAGTCCAGGTCGAAGATAGCCGAGCCGACCTGGGTGTGGCCGCCCGCCCGCGTCGCGGTACGGGCACCGGCGGCTGTCTTGATCAACGGCCGATAGGCACCTCCGGTCAGTAGCCCCTTTTATCGGATATAGCGCAATATCAGACCTTACGTAGGGTATACAGGCTTTAGTAGCTAGTTACGGCTTAGAGAGCATCTAGTGCATCTTGCTGACGTTGGGGGGGGATTGATGCTTGGCTACAGCACTATGTCCGCAGTGGCCCCCACCGTGCCCGTCCTCGATCCGGACCGGCCGCAGGGCCCGACTGACAGCCGGCTCATCGGCGTCACGACCCGCGACGATGGCTCGCATCGTCGGACTCGCGGCGAGCGGGTACTGGTCATCGAGGGAGCTGGGCCGGATACCCCTACCGACCGTCTGGACGACGAGTTCGACGTCGCGATCCGGCTCCGTGGACCGGTCGATCCGGAAGCCCTGCCGGGCCTGTTGGCCAGCTGTCGGCCGGAGCTGCTGCTGTTGAAGCACTCCCTCGATAACATCGACGTGCGGGTGCTCGCCGCCTGCCGGGCGTACCGGATCCCGATCCTCGTTCTCGCCCGGCCGGTCTACGGACTGCTGCGACCGGCCCGCCTGCGACGCCACGGGGGCCTGCCGTGGTTCCAGCTGCGACCGGGTCCAGGCGGCTGCACGGCGGCGTACGCCAAACGGGTACTGGATCTCGTCCTGGTCATCGCCGCGGCTCCACTCCTGCTCCCTCTGATGTTGATCATCGGGGTCGCGGTCGCTATGACCGGAACACCCCTCTACGTGCAGACCAGGGTGGGTGCCGGCGGCAAACCCTTCCGGCTGATCAAGTTTAGAACGATGCGCGTCGATGCCGAATCCGAAACCGGGCCCACGTTGGCCACCGCTGACGACAGCCGGATCACCAGGCTCGGCCGGATACTTCGGCGTACCCGGCTCGACGAACTTCCGCAGCTGTGCAACGTCGTTCGCGGCGAGATGAGTCTGGTGGGCCCGCGACCCGAACGGCCCGAGTTCATCGACGACTTCCGCCGGCTGCCGCACTATCACCTCCGACAGCTCAGTCGGCCAGGTCTGACCGGCATCGCCCAGCTGACCAACGGGTACACGGCGACCGCCGAGGACAAGCTGCGATGTGACTTGCTCTACCTCCACTGCTGGTCGCTGCGGCTGGACCTGACACTGCTCCTACTCACCGTCGTGGAGCTCCTTCGAGGATTTCCACGTGGCTGACCCGTCGACCCCGGCGCACCACCGGGTGGCGCGCAACACCGCCAGCATGGTGACCGGGCGGCTGATCGTCACCGCAGTCGGGCTGGTGACCTTGCCGCTCGTGTACCAGCGGCTCGGCGACGAGGAGTTCGGCGTCTGGGTACTGCTGACGGCCGCTGTCGCCGTGCTCGCCATTTTCGATCTGGGACTCGGCTCGGCGATGGTGCGTGAAGTCGCGCGAGCCGGTGTCGACCCGGTGCCGGGGCGGCTCCGTGCCGTCCTCGGTCTCGGCATCGGCTGGGCGGTCTGTCTCGCCGTCCTGGCGCTGGCCGCGCTGGCGGCGTCCTGGCCGTGGATCGACAAGCTGCTGCAGCTGGGCGAGACCGCTGACGAGGCGCGCCGGGCGATGCTGTGGATGCTGTTGGGGCTCTTTTTCGGCGGGGTGGAACTCCCCTGGCGCGCGGTCTTGGAAGGCAACCAACGCCACGGCCTGGTCGCCTGGATCGGTGCTGGCGTCGCGCTCGTCGCCGGGGTGCTGACCGTCGTGCTGCTACGGATGGGCGTTGGCCTGGTCGGCCTGGCGGTCGTAACCGCCGTCACCGGCGGCCTGCGTACCGCCCTGACCGTCGCGGCCGCCCGGCGGTACGGTCCGACGTACGCGCCACGGTTGCGGGACGTACGCCGTCAGGATCTGCATGTCGTCAGCGGCTACGGGCTGCGGGTGCAGGCGACGAGTGCCGCCGGCGTCGTCAACACCGAACTCGACCGCTTCCTGCTCGGCGGGTTCTTCGATCCCGCCACGGCAGGGCACTTCGACCTGGGCACCCGGCTGCTGAACCTGCTACGGCTGCCCCCGGGGTTCGCGCTGATCGCCATGTTTCCGACGGCTGTCGCGGGAGCGGCCCGGGCGGGAACAGCCTGGCTCGACGACTTCTACCTGCGAACCACCCGGCGTCTGGCCGTCTTCCTGGCACCGTGTACCGCAGCAGTGGTAGTGTCCGCCGACCCACTGGTACGGCTATGGATCGGGCAGCCGGTGCCCTGGGCAGCGGCGAACCTCGCCGTACTCGCTCCGGCGTACGCGCTCAATCTCGCCCTCGGCGCGGCCACCGTCGTGACCCGCGCCGAAGGCCGCCCAGGACGCGAGACCCGATACATCTTGCTGTCAATTGTGCTGAACGCCGTCCTGACCGTGCCGCTACTGTGGCTGTACGGGCCGATCGGGGTCTCGGCGGCGACGTCGCTGGCGATTGCCACGGCCTCGGCCTACTACCTGTGGCACTTCCACCGAGCCACCCGGCGACCCGTCACACCCGTCATGCGGATCCTCGTCACGGCGGCCGCCGTGGGAACCGTCGCCGCCGCCGTGACCAGTGTCGCGGCCGGACACCTGCCGGACGGTGCCGGCCGGATGGACGCGGCATGGGCGGTGTGCTGCCGGACCGGCGTCGTCCTGCTGGTCTCGGCGGCGGTGCTGGTCGTCTTCCGGCTCGCCGGGCCGGTGGCCGGGACAGGTCGACCCCGCCACCCCGATCACGACATCGACGCGAGGGCCGGCGCCGCCGACACCATCGACGCACGGGCCGGGGTTCGGTCGGCCGACGAGGTGAGCAGCTCATGAGTGCCGTCCGACCTACCTGCCTGGTCTGCGGACCCTACCCGGTCAGCGAACCGATTTTCGGTGGGCAGTTGCGTCAGTGCCTGGCGTGCGGATTCGCGTGGACGGTGACCGCCGCCGAGCCGACGCCGGAGCTGTACGACGACGCCTACTTCGACGGCGGCGGATACGAGAACTACTTCCTGCCCGCACCGCGACGATTCGAAGCCGGTCGTCGGTTGCGCTGGCTTCGCGCCGTGGCCCGGCCCGACTCATTGCTCGAGGTCGGACCAGCGGGCGGGTTCTTCCTGGAAGCCGCTCGTCGATACGGCATGAAGGTCTACGGCGTCGAACTCTCGGCGACAGCGGCCCGGTACGCCCGCGACTGCCTGCGCCTTCCGGTCCAGCAAGGCAGTTTCGAGTCCGTGACGCCACCGCACCGGATGGACGCCGTCTGCGCGTTTCACGTACTCGAGCATGTGGCGGATCCATGGCAATTCCTCGCGACCGCGCGATCGGTGCTGCGTCCCGGTGGCGCGCTGGTCCTCGAAGTCCCCAACATCGCATCGGCATCGGCGCGTCGGCTCGGCGACCGATGGCCCGGGCTCCAGCCCGAATACCACCGATGGCATTTCTCACCGAATTCGTTGGCACGGCTGGTCACGACGGCGGGGTTTCGGCTACTGCGACAGGACACCGCCACCTTCCGCTACTACATGCCGTTTCGGTATCAACTGCGGCACGCCCACCGCATCTTGCCGGAGCACGTGATTTCCATGCGTTCGCTGCGCACGGTCCATCCGCTACGGGGCGACTTGATCCGTCTGGTGGCCCTGTCGACGAACGGTACGGAACGGGAGAATCAATGATCACAGGGGAAAAGCTGATCTCCGGCTGTCGACTGTGCGGGGCAGACACCGCCGGCGAACCAATCACCGATGGACTGTTGCGGCGATGCCCCAGCTGCCAGTTCGTCTGGACCGCCAGCGACCTGCCGCCGCCCGAACAGCTGTACGACAGCGCCTACTACGAAACCGACGGCTACCAGGACTACTTCACCTCAGCCAGGCAACGGCGTTACGAATCGATTCGACGGCTGCGCTGGTTGCGTTCACGCGTGCGGCCGGCGACCCTCCTCGAGGCAGGATCGGCCGGCGGCTATTTCCTGCGAGCGGCCCGCGACGCCGGAATCGACGCTCGTGGCGTCGAGGTGTCGGACGCCGCGGCCAGCTTCGCCCGCGAGCAGCTCCGCGTACCGGTACGGACACTGCGGTTCGAGGACCACGAGCAGCCCGTTCCGGTAGACGTGGTGTGCGCCTTCCACGTACTCGAGCATGTAACCGATCCATGGCGGTTCCTCGCCGCCGCGCGGGCCGCGCTGCCGCCGGGGGGATGGCTGGCGCTCGAAGTGCCCAACATCGCCTCGGCGGCGGCCCACCGACTCGGCAGTGCCTGGCCGGCCATCGCACCCGAATACCACCGTTGGCACTTCACCCCAGCCTCGCTCGCCCGATTGTTGACCGACTGCGGATTCGACGTGGTCGCCCGGGACACCACCTTTTCACGCTTCTACTGGCAGGCACCAGCACGGCTGCGAAACGTCCGCAACCTGCTGTTCGCGGACTTCGCTGCCAGCAGATCCCTCCGGGTCACCCATCCCGGTCTTGGTGACCTGCTCCGGGTCTTCGCGCGACGGTCGGGAGACGGCAGAACCGTCGACAGCCTCCAGGCTCGTCCGAGGCCCAGCCAACGGTCCATCCACGAGAGGAAGCACCCGTGAGCTCCGTGACGTTGTCCATCCTGTTGGTCAGCTGGAACACTCGGGACGAGACCGAGGCATGTCTCGACTCGATACCCGTCGGGATCAGTAGCGACGTACGGTACGAGATCGTCGCGGTCGACAACGGCTCGTGTGACGGGTCGGCCGAACTGCTTGCCAGCTATCCGAAGGTGCGGCTGCTTCGCAACGACCACAACATCGGATTCGCCGCTGCGGTCAACCAGGCCTACCGGCACGCCGAGGGCAAGCTGATCCTGCTACTCAACAGCGACGTGCGAATGCATCCCGGCACGCTGAGCACGATGATTGAGTATCTGCGTCAGAACCCAGACGCAGCCGGAGTCAGTCCACTCTACCTCAACCCGGACGGAACCTTCCAACAGCACTACGTTAACCTGCCGAGTTTCGCCGCGACAATTGCCCTCGCCACTTCCCTTCGCCGCCTCCCGGGTTTTCGCCACGCGCTGCACCGGTTCCAGATGCGCGGCGAGGATTTCAGCCGCCCGCGACAGCTGGCATCCGGCAGCTGCCTCTTGCTACGCCGTACCGTCCTCCCAACAGACTGGATATTCGACGAACGCTTTCCGATCTACTGGAACGACGCCGTACTCGCCCGTACCCTGCAGGACGCCGGCCACCGGCTGTGGATGATCCCGCACGCGGCGGTGACGCACAGCAGAGGCGCGTCGTGTCGCAGACTCGGACCGACGATCCGGCAGAGACACCTGCTCGGCAGCATGATCGGCTTCCTCGCGCTGACCGAGCCCCGCTACAAACTGATCGTGTTCCGGGCAGTGGCGCTTGGTGACCATGTCGTCAAACGACTGTGCAACCGTCCCGTCACCCTGGGGCTGGGCGATCTGCGAGCGGCGTTGCGCGGCGACGTCGGCCCCCTGCCCGACGGAGACATCCGCGACTGGTGGGTGACCTTCGACGCGGAGCAGCCGGCCGATGGACGCGGCACACGTCCACCCCGCGATCCGGTCACCGGTCCGACCGCCACGGCGGAACAGCCGGGCACGAGGATCCTGCACCTGCGGTCAGCGCCCCGGGCACTGCCGCGCTGGAGGCTGACGGTGCGAACCGAGGACAAGGACGTCTGGTACGCGACACTGTCCTCGGTGCTCCCCTTCGGTGCCCAGTCCCGATGGATCGACCGGCTCAACTTACGAATCGGCGCCGGCCAGGTGCGCCGATGGTTGGATCGGCAAGCCGGTGCCCGCGTGCTGCACCTCGCCGACGATCGGGGTGCGGCGATGATCGGCTACCTCGGCGAAGACGAGGTGCGGCAGAGTCCCGCCCCGCAGCCGGATCGAGTCCATGCCTGACGGTCCTCGGCCGGTCCCGCTGGTGGCCCGACCACGTACCACCAACGGGACCGACCCACCACGGCAGCGTTCCCAGGGGCCCGGTGACTGGGTGGTGATGTTCAGCGCCAGTCCCTGGCACGTCGGAGCCCACCGCCAGCACGCCCTGGCCCGGCAGATCGCCGTCGACCGCAGGGTGCTCTTCGTGGATCCGCCCGGGCAGCGGCCGAAATGGCGAACGTCCGTCGCGCAGGTCGAGCGCAACGTGTGGCTGGCCACGCCGCCCGCCGTACTGCCCCTCGGCCGACAGGTGTCGCCGGCGAATGTAATCAACCGACGGTGTGGCGCGTACCTGATACGACGTTGGCTCGACGATCGTCCGGGCAACCGGCTCCTGTGGATCGACGACGACCTGGCGGCGGCGGTCGTGGGCCGTCTCGGCGAGCACGCCGTGGTCTACGACGCGACCGACTTGGACTGGACGTTCACCCGGCCCTGGAACCGGTACCACCTGCGCCGAGCGCTGCGTGACGCGTTATCCGCCGCCGACCTCGTCCTGGTCTCTTCCTCGGCGCTGCCCCAGCGTATGCCGCTCGGGAATCGACCAGCCGTGGTCCTGCCCAACGGCTGCGATCCGGAACTGTTCACTCCGGACGGCCCGGTCGCGACATGGTCCACCCGGCTACGCCGGCCGGTCGTCGGCTACATCGGCGCGGTCGACACGCGGGCATTCGACGCCGACCTGGTGGCGCGGATCGCTACGGCCCGCCCCGATTGGACCTTCGTACTCGCCGGTCCGGTGACTGACGGTGGTCGGAGCCCGCTCGACGGGCTCCGCAACGTCGTACTCACCGGTCCGGTCGCCTTCGCCGAGGTGCCCGGTATCCTACGGGGATGTGACGTCACGATCATTCCCTACCGGATCGGCGGGTTGATCGACTACGTCCACCCCAAGAAGTGCTTCGAGTACCTAGCGGTGGGCAAGCCCGTGGTCGCCACCCCGCTGCCGGCGTTGCGAGAGATCGACGCCCCGATCCAGCTCGCCACCGGGCCACAGCGGTTCGTGGCCGCGATCGAGGAGGCGCTGCGGACGGCGCACTGCCCCACGGAGGTGGCCCGGCGCCGCGCGGTAGCCGCCAGCAACAGCTGGGCGGCCCGGGGCGCCCAGCTACGCACCCTGCTCACCGATCTGGCGGGGTCGGCCCGGTGAGACTGAGGTACGGGCTCTACACCGCGCCGTTGTCGATTCTGTTCGCCACGGCGATCGTCGCGGCGACAGCGGCCTCACCGAGCACGCTCGGTGCCCTGTCGGCGGCCGCCGCGCTCTGTTGCGCGGCGTTCGTCCTGTGGCCCTGGGCCGTCCTGCCGGTCAGCATCCTCGGCGGATCGATCGCCGGGGTAATGATCGGGGGTGGTGACGTGGCGACCATAGTCATGGCCCACGCCGCCATCCTGAGCGCCGGCGGCGTCGCGCTGCTCCTCAGGATGGCGGCGAACGTCGAGCCGGTCCGTCGTAGCGCGGCTGATCTGCCGATGCTCGGCCTCACACTGTTGGTCCTAATGGCTGCCGTCTACGGTCTCGCCCTCGGCAACCCGCCGCGCGACGTACTCGTCGGCACCTACCAGATCGTCATCATCCCACTCGTTTTCTGGATCGCGGTACAGACACTCGCCGAGCCACGTCGACAACGCGCGGCCGCACTCCTCTACCTGGTGCCGACGGTCGCGCTCACCGTGACGGCCATGGCCACGTCGAGCCGGACCGGCGGGTTGGTCGCCCTTCTCGGGATACCGCCGCTGATCGTGCTGGCTGGGCGTACCCGTGGCTGGAGCCGTGCCGGTTTCGCGGTGGTCGCCGGTCTGCTCCTGGTCGACGTGGCCCTGTCGATGTACCGAGCCCTGTGGTTGGCCGCGACGGTCGCGTTGGGCATGATGCTGATCTGGGGAGGGCGGATACTGCACCGCGGGATCGCGGCGACCGTCACCGTCGCCGTAGCGGGCGTCGCTCTGCTCTCCCTGGGATCGGACCTCGGTGAACACCTCGGCACCCTGCAACGGGAACTACAGGAATCGTCTGGTTACCGGGGCCCGGAGTCCGCCGTGGGGCTGAGCGCGTTCGCGGAACAGCCGCTGGTGGGCGGCGGACTGGGCCAGTCGGTGCGGGACATCTATCTCCCCGACTTCACCCGGGGCGATGTCGGGCCGGTCTATCACGCCTTTTATGTGACGGTACTCGCGAACATCGGAATCCTCGGCTTGATCTCGGTGATCTGGCCGCTCTACCAGACAATTCGGGATGGATTCCTGTATCGTGACGGAATGAAATTCGGCTTTGCCGCCCTCACGTGCGGATTCCTGGTCGGCGCCGCTTTCGCCGGTCCGACCGCCGGCCATTGGGAGCTCGGACTACTCCCCGCACTCACCCTAATCACGGGAAACGCGAAAGTCCTTCGACACATCACACTCGACGGGTCAAAGACATGACCACACCGAACGCGACCGCCGTCGTCGTGACGTACAACTCCGAACAACATATCCGGGCCAATCTGCGGGCGCTCGACAACAGTCACCTACCGATAGTCGTCGTCGACAACGCGTCTCGCGACTCCACCGTGTCGATCGTACGGTCGGAGTTCCCAGGCGTGTCACTGCACGCCAACACCGTCAACGTCGGATTCGCGACCGCGGTCAATCAGGCGATCACCGACGTCCGAACGGACGTTGTCCTTCTGGTGAACCCTGACTGCGTCTGTCCGTTGTCGACAGTTGAGGCGTTGCTTGACACACTCGACGATCATCCGACGACGGCGATCGTAGGTCCTCGGATTCGCCACCCCGACGGCCGGGTCGCCATCAGCGCCCACCCCTTCGAATCACTGGCCACTGTTGTCGCCAGCCGCTTCGGCGGCAGCCTGCTGCCGGTCGGACTACGCCGGTTGATGTCCGGCAACGCTCGTCGGACGGCGTACGACGCGTGCCGCGACTACCGTCACCCGGTACATGTCGACTGGGTCTCCGGAGCGTGCATGGCCGTCCGAACCGATCTGCTGCGCAGGATCGGCGGACTCGACGAGGGATACTTCCTCTACTACGAGGACGAGGAACTCTGCTTGCAGGCGTGGCGGAACGACGAAGCGGTCATGTATCTACCCGGGGTCGAGGCCGTACACGTCGGCGGCGGCAGCAGCAACGACCCTACCCGGAGCTGGCCTCATCTGTACCAAAGCATGTTGCGCTTCTTCGCGCTCAACCAACCGTCGACCCTGACCGCCGTACGGGTCGCCGTGCTGCTACGTGCCGCACTCGGCATCGGCCTGGCCGGAATCCGGCTTCCCGTGCAACCCCGAGCAGGAGTGGCTCGCGTCTGGGCATGGTCGAGCATATCCCGCATCGCGCTTTCCAGACAGCCCGAGAAATCATGGAGAAACAAATGCACGTGATGATCAGCGCAGTCGGGGCACGGACAGAGCACTGGATCGAGTTGTTCGCCGCCCTCGGAAGTCGATCCGACACGACGGTGACGTTGGTAGCCGCCGATGTGTCCGACGTCACCCGTACCGAACTCGGCAGGCTATCGGAGCGTTATCCACGATTCCACCATCATATCGTCCCTCACGCGCTCAGTGAGCAGCACACCGGCCACATGGCATCGGTACTCTTTCGGACCGGCGTGAGCCGGTATCCGCGCTACCGGCCAGACGTCCTGCATGTCATCGGAGAGGCCGCCTACCTGTCCACCTGGCAGGTCATCCGGGCATGTCGTCGACGCTGGCCCAGCATTCCGGTCTCACTGTACGCCGCGCAGAACATCGTGATCAAATTTCCGGTTCCTTTTCCCTTTATCGAACGGCAGACGTATCGGCGTATCGATCACGCGTTCCCGATCACCCCGGCCGCGCTGTACGTGCTCCGCGCGAAGGGATACGCCGGTGCCGCGTCGCTGGTGCCGTTGGGGGTGGACACGGACCTCTTCACGCCACGGCGGACACAGCGGGCCGACGGTCGCTTCACCGTAGGCTTCGTCGGACGGCTGGAGCACCACAAGGGTGTATCCGATCTCCTGCGCGCGACAGAGTCGACCGACTGTGACGCCGTGTTCATCGGTACGGGCACGTTGGCGGAGCTGGTGGAACAGGCTGCCCGGCGACGTCCCGGCCGTGTCACGCTGCACTCCTGGGCACATCACGACGATCTACCCGACCACCTCGGCCGAATGGACGTCCTGGCGCTTCCCTCCATCGAGGTCGTGCAGCGCAACGTCCTCCCCTGGGTGGGTATCCCGTTGCGCGAGCAATTCGGTCGGGTACTGGTCGAGGCGATGGCCTGCGGGATCCCGGTCGTCGGCAGCGATGTCGGCGAGATCCCGTACGTGGTCGGCGACGCCGGCCTCACCTATCCCGCCGGCGACTGGACCGCCCTAGCCGACCGGCTCGCCAGGCTGCGGGACGACCCGCGTCTGCGCGCAACGCTGTCCGCCAACGGCTTACGACAGGCGACGGAGCGCTTCAGCTGGGGACGAGTCGCCAACGCGATGTGCGAGGTATGGCACGAGCTCGCCGCGGTCGGTGGTCGGCCGCCGGCGGTGGTTTCCCCCGGCGCCGGCCCGGCACTACGGCCACAGCCCACGCGAAAGAACGTGTCATCCCAATTGGAGGCGAAGCAATGATCGCCGGCGCTCGAGTCCCGACGGCGGTGCGAACCATCGTCCGCGTCACCGGTCTGCCCGTGATCGGCTGCTGTCTCGGACTACTGGCGGCCCAACTGGTCACCCAGTTCACGCCACCGACCTACTACGCCTCGAGTTCACTGGTGATCAGCGCCGCCCCGGATCAGCAGTCCAGCGGTCAGGGCACCGCGTCGATCAGCCTCGCGCAGAGTCTCGCCCCGACGATCGCCAAGATGGCCGAGTCCCGGGAGATCGCGATCGACACCGCCGACAGATTGAAGCTGCCCTCGGACGCGGTCGTCGGTCAGGTCACCGGGCGATTCGAACCAGGGCTCCAGATCGTCACCGTCACGGCGGCCGCAGCGACCGGCGAGAGATCGGCTTCGATCGCCAACGCCGCGACCGAATCGTTGATCCAGCGACTGTCGGAGTTCTCGATCGCCCAGGGCGTGCAGATCGATGCGCGAACCCTGGACCGCGCGGCCCCACCGGCACGGCCGGCCCTGCCCAAGCCGCTCCTGAACGACGCGCTCGGCGCACTCGCGGGACTGCTCAGCGGGCTCGGCCTGGCCACCGCCCGCAGTCGGTTCGACAACCACCTCTCCGACAGTCACACGATCGAGGTCCGGCTGGGCCTTCCGGTACTGGCGGTCTTCCCCAGGCTGCCTCGACGGTTCAGGCAACGTCATGGCCGGCTGCTGCGCCACGGACCCGCGTCGACGGCGACGGAAACGCTGCTCGCCGGCCTCGACGTGTTCACCGAGTCGCTGTCCGGGCGGCGGATCCTGCTGACCAGCGTGCGAAACGATGACGGAAAGGCGATGGTGGCCGCACTACTGGCACTGCGGATGGCCAGCCACAGCGATCGGGTGACCCTCGCCGAGGGACACCCGCCCGGTAAGGCGACCTCACCTGACGGCGAACGGTTGCCGACGGCTGATCGGATCCTGTTCGGCCTGATGAAAGGCGGTTCCGGCTGGTCCTGGGGTACACCGGCTCCAACTGTGCTCGCGTCGGACCCGACGGACCACCGGGTGTACGGCAGATCGGGCCGAGACCTACTTGACGATGTCGACCCGCGAGGCGACGTGGTGGTGCACGGCCCACCGATCCTGTCCGGAGCGACCGCTACCGCGCTCGTCAGAAAGGTCGACAGCGTCGTCCTGGTGGTGCGGCGGGGCTCCACGGACGTCGCCGAGGCAGAGCGCGCGGCACTACTGTTGCGCAATCTCGACGTCCCCTTCGTCGGAGTGGTGGTCGTCGACGGCGTGGACGGGATGTCCCGACCCGCGGCGTGGCGCTCCCGGCACCTCGACGGGCCGGCCGAGGATCACGGCCGGCACCGCGACTCGAGCACCGATTCGGCGGTGACCGCTGCCGGACTCGGCACGCCAAGGCCATCAGGAAGCCGTGCCGAAAGACCCAAGGAGTTGGCCGGATTCCTCCCCGTCGGCAAACTCCAGAAATGACACCCAACACAGATGATGTCATTGTACGATCACCTCGCCACCCTACTGCGCAAGGTGCCGTGTGCATCGATTCCAACAATCGACCCGCTAAGCGAATGCAAGGAGTACACATGACGGCCATATCGGCTCCCGAGAACGTCGCCACCACTGACGATGCCCGGCGGCTGTATCTCGATCTGATGAAACGAACCCTAACCAGATACACCTTTGGCGAGTCCTGGATCCCATACCAACCGCGCCGCAGGTCGTTGAAGTCCTCCTTGATCCAGCAAGGTCAGCGGCTACTGAACCGACGGGACATGGAGCTGGTGATTCGGTTTCCGTTCGACTCCGACGCACGTGCCAACGGCCGGGACTGGCCCCCGGAAGCAGAAACGATGATCGGACTTCGACGACTGGACAATCTCGAAAACTGCGTCACCGAGGTAATCGAAAACGGGATTCCCGGAGACTTGATCGAGACCGGAGTATGGCGTGGCGGAGCCTGCATCTTCATGCGGGCATTGCTGAAAGCCTACGGAGAGCACGATCGCACGGTCTGGGTCGCAGACTCGTTCCGCGGTCTGCCACGGCCCGATCCGCACAGGAGTGCAGATGTCGAGGACGCCCTCTGGAAAGAACCCTTCCTCGCCGTACCCTTGGACCGCGTCCAGGCCAACTTCCGCCGGTATGATCTGCTCGACAGCCAGGTACGTTTCCTTCCAGGGTGGTTCGAGGACACCCTTCCCAACGCAGCGATCGACCGGATCGCGGTCATGCGCCTCGACGGGGACCTGTACGACTCGACCATGGTGGCGCTCGACTCGCTGTATCCGAAGCTGTCGGTCGGCGGCTATGTCATCATCGATGACTACCACGCCGTCCGGGGCTGCCGTGAGGCGGTCGACGACTTCCGACGCACACACGGCATCGACGGTGAGCTGCAACAGGTGGACTGGACCTGCCGGTACTGGAAGAAGTCGTAGGAAGGACAGGACGGAACAGCAGAAGTCAGGGCACGCTGTTCTCGAAGCCGGCTTCGGCGAGTATCGCCTGCCCGGCGGTGGAGCTGACGTACGCCACGAACGCCTCGGCCGTCACCGGGTTGGCGGCCTGGGCCAGGGTCACGATCGAGTAGTCGTTGATCGCTTCGGCGGATTCGGCGAACTCGACGGCGTCCACCTCGTCGGCGGCGCTGGCGGCGTCCGTACGGTAGACCAGTGCCGCGTCGACCTCGCCGAGGCGCACCTTGGACAACGCCGCCCGTACGTCTCGTTCGTAGGTGACCGGCGCCAGGTCGCTGCCGGCGGCGTCGAGCGCGACGCGAGCGGCGGCCCCACAGGGCACCTGTTCGGCGCAGAGCGCCACCTTGACCTCGGGCGCGGTGAGGTCGGCCAGACCGGTAACGCCGTCGGGGTTGCCGTCCGGCACGGCGATGACCAGCTGGTTTCGGGCGAAGACCACCGGTTCGTCCGCCGCGTCACCGGCGTCGACGACGGTCGCCATGGTGACGGGGCTGGCAGCGGCGAAGACGTCGGCCGGGGCACCGGCGGTGATCTGCTGGGCGAGTTGAGAGCTGCCGGCGAAGTTGAACGTGACGGTGACACCAGGGTGGGCGGCCTCGAAGTCGGCGCTGATTCGGATGAACGTGTCCGTCAGCGAGGCAGCGGCGAGTACGCTGAGCGATCCGGTCACCGTCGTTGATGAGGTGCCGGATACGGCGGAGTCCGGGGACACGGGGTCGGAGCAGCCGACGGCGACCAGGGCGGCAGCGGCGGCGAGCAGGGCGGTGCGCGGTACCCGGCGCATCAGCTGCTCCGTTCGACGACGACGTTGGCGCACCTTGCGGATGCTAGCTGCCGAGCGCCTTGCGGAGCGTACGGAGGCACTGGTCGAGCACCTGGTAGCGAGGTGCCGCGTGGTCGTTGACGTACTGCCAACTGGCGTACAGCAACGCCCAGAGCATCTGCTGCGCCCAGCGCGGGTCGACCTCGGGATCGATGCTCCCGTCCGCGTGGCCGCGTTCGATCAACCGCAGCATCGACCGGTCGGCCTCGGTCTCCTGGTTCCACTCCGGCCGGCAGGCGAGCTGCGGATCGGTGAAGATCAGGGTGAGCGCGTCGCCGAGGGCGAAGTACTCCTGGCAGAGGCGTTCGATGGCGGCCAGGGCACTGCCCTGCCCGGGGCAGGCCCGCTCGGTGGCGGCCGCGATGCGGTCCAGCACGTGCTGACCCAGCGCGTCGATCAGGTCGGACCGCTCCGGGAAGTAGCGGTGCAGCGTCGTACGGCCGACACCGGCCTCGACGGCGATGTCGCCGAGCGACGCCGCCTGGTCCCGGGCGAGCACGACCAGCGCCGCGTCCAGGATCGCCCGCCGGGTGCGCGCCCGGGTGGCCGTCTCCGCTGCCCCGATCTGCGTCTCCACCATACTCGGCAACCTACCCGACGACGTTCCGATAACGAATAGTCGTTGACGATTCTGGAACACTTGTGTTCCACTTCAAGCTATGACCGCTCCGGTACGCGTCGCGCCTTCATCCGACGACCGCAAGCTGCCCCGGCTCCGCCTGCTCTGGTCGTTCGCCCGACCACACCGCCGCGCCCTCGGGCTCGGCCTGTTCCTCGCCCTGCTCGGATCGGCCGGCAGCCTGGCCACCCCGATGGTCACCAAGTGGGTGCTGGACAGCCTGTCCACCTTCGACTCGTTGCGCGGACCGGTCCTCGCGCTGCTCGGCCTGCTCGTCCTCGGCGTCGTCATCTGGCTCTGGCAGTGGATCCTGCTCGGCACCGTCGGCGAGCGGGTGATCCTCGACGCCCGCGAGTCGATGGTCCGCCGGTTGTTCCGGGCCACCGTCCCGGCGGTGACCAGCCGGCCGACCGGCGAATTCATCACCCGGGTCACCTCCGACACCGTCCTGCTGCGCGAGGCCGCCTCGTCCAGCGTCATCGGCCTGATCAACGGCTCGGTGATGCTGGTCGGCACCCTGGCCCTGATGGCCGTGCTCGACCTGGTGCTGCTCGGTGCCACGGTGGCCGCCGTGGTGGTGATGGCGGTGCTGTTCAGCCTGCTGATGCCCGGCATCGCCAAAGCGCAGGAGCGGGCCCAGGCGCACGTCGGCACCCTGGGGGCGGTGCTGGAGGGAACCCTGCGGGCGATCCGTACCGTCAAGGTCAGCCGGGCCGAGCAGCGCCAGTCCGATCGGATCGTCGGCGAGGCGCGCGAGTCGGCCCGGCAGAGCGTACGGGCCGTGCGCCGGGAGGCGTACGCCTGGACGCTCGCCTGGAGCGGCATCCAACTCGCCATCATCATGATCCTCGGCATCGGCGCGTGGCGGGTCAGCACCGGCGACCTGGCCGTGTCCAGCCTGATCGCGTTCCTGCTGTACGCCTTCGGGCTGATGGAACCGGTCACCACGCTGAGCCGGCACCTCACCGCGCTGCAGTCCGGTATCGCCGCCGCCGGCCGGATCCGGCAGATCGAGGCGATGCCGGTGGAGTCCGACCCCACGGCCGCTACCGCCACCGACCCGGCCACCGTCAGCACCGACCCGGCCACCGCTGCCGGCGACCCGCCGGTGCTGGACCCGCCGGTGCTGGAGTTGCGGCGGATCACCGCCGGCTACGGCCCCGATCTACCGGCGGCCGTCCGCGAGGTGGACCTCGCCGTGCCCCGGCGCGGTCACGTGGCGATCGTCGGACCGTCCGGTGCCGGCAAGACCACGCTGTTCTCACTGATCCTGCGCTTCCTCGCCCCGCAGCACGGCGAGGTGCTGCTCGACGGTCGACCGTACGCGGACCTGAGCCACGCGCAGGTACGGCAGCGGCTCGCCTACGTCGAGCAGGACACCCCGGTGATTCCCGGCACCATCCGGGAGAACCTGCTGTTCACCTACCCGGACGCCACCGAGGCGGAGATCCGCCGGGCGCTGCACGCGGTCCGGCTCACCGAGAAGGTCGACTCACTGGGTGCGGGTCTGGACATCCCGCTCACCCCGTCGTCGATGTCCGGCGGTCAGCGGCAGCGCATCGCGTTGGCCCGGGCCATCCTGCGCCGCCCGGACGTACTGTTGCTGGACGAGGCGACCGCCCAGGTCGACGGCCTCACCGAGGTCGCCATCCACGACTGCATCCGGGAACAGGCCGCGCATGGCGCGGTGGTCACCATCGCGCACCGGCTCTCCACCGTCATCGACGCCGACACCATCGTGGTGATGGAGGCCGGGCAGGTCCGGGCCCGTGGCGACCACCAGAGTCTGCTCGCCACCGACCAGCTCTACCGGGAACTGGTGGAGGCGCTGCGGATCGCCCAGGCCGGGGAGCCAGCTGAACAGCCGGCCGAGCCGGTTGCCGCCGGTGTGGCCGGGCACGACGAACCGGCGGCGGAGCCGCTGACGGCCAGCGGTGCCCGCTGAGTCGTTTCCTGCGCCCGGCCCGGGGTAACCGGGCGACCTGGAGGTGGCACGGGCGACCTGGAGGTGGCGCGGATGGCCGGTCGGCGACCGGGGACGACGGTGACGGCCCTGCTCGACCAGCAGGGCCGTACGTTCAGCGCGGACGCGGGAATCACCCTGGCCGACAAGCCCGCGCCGCTGTACCAGTTGCTGGTGCTGGCGACCCTGCTCAGCGCCCGGATCTCGGCGCGGATCGCGGTCGACGCGGCTCGCGAACTGTTCGCCGCCGGCTACCGCACCCCGGCGGCGATGGCGAAGGCCAGTTGGCAGGACCGGGTGGACGCGCTGGGCCGGGGTCAGTACCGGCGCTACGACGAACGTACCGCCACGATGCTCGGCGACTCGGCCGAGCTGTGCCAGCGCCGGTGGGGCGGTGACCTGCGGCGGCTGCACGGCGACGTCGGTGACGACCCGGCGGCGCTGCGCCGGGCGCTCACCGCGTTCCCCGGCATCGGCCCGACCGGCGCGGACATCTTCCTGCGCGAGGTGCAGGCGGTCTGGCCCGGTCTGCGCCCGTACCTGGACCGGCGGGTGAACGTCGGAGCCGAGGCGCTGGACCTGCCGACGGCGCCGGACCGGCTGGCCGCCCTGGTGTCCGACCGGGACCTGCCCCGGTTCGCCGCCGCGCTGGTGCGGGTGGCGCTCGGCGGTGACCTGGCGGTGGCGGCCGCACGCGACGGCCGACGGGTCAGCGGGTCGGACGCGGGCTGATCACGCCGTCGTGGCCGGGCCGGGGCCGCCGACGTGCCGGCCCGGGGGCCCGGGCGGCCCGCATCGGGGTCAGGATGTCGGCCAGCAGCGCCGACATCGCCGCCGACGGCTCCAGCTGCAACTCCCGCAACACCAGGTCCCGGTACGCGTAGAAGGCATGCAGCGCCTCGTAGACGTTCCCCTCGGCCAGGTGGATCTGGACGATCAACCGGTGCGGGGTCTCCCGCAGGGGTTCGGCGCCCATCGCCTCCAACGCCGCCTGGAGGGCCTCGTCGTGCTCGCCGGCGTCCAGATGGGACCGGGCGACGTGTTCGAGCATGTGCAGGCGGAGTTGGCGCAACCGTTCCCGCTCCAGCAGAACCCAGTCGTCGTACCAGCCGGGTAGCAGATCGTGCCGGGCGGCGGTGAGCACCGCGTCGGCGAGCCGGGGATCGCCGCCGTCACGGACCCGGGCGGCAGTGCGGACCAGGTCGTCGACGTCGACCTGGACCCGCGGGTCGAGCCGTACGGTGTCCCCGACCGTCCGCAGCGGACAGGCGGGCTCCTGCCGCAGCCGCCACAGGGCGGTACGCAGCGACGACAGCGCCCGTTCCTCGGCCGCGTCCGGCCAGAGCAGGCCGGCCAGGTGGGCGCGGGTGGCACCGGGGCGCAGCCCGATCAACGCGACGATCCGCTGAAGTCCACGAGGGACGGTCACTGGCTCGCCGTGGCGCACCAGGCGGAACCCGCCGAGAAGGAGAAGTCTGACCGATGCCTCCGCGTTGCCTGCCTCTGACGTCACGGCCGAACCCCCTGCACGCGTCAGTCACCGGTCGCCGTACCCGCACCATGCCTCTGCGTCACGAAGATTATCAATCATGGTTACTCTCAGTCAATGACGGAGTCGGTTAGCCGATTCGCCCAACGGTTGACCACAGCCCGTCTGAGCTGCCAATTCTCCAACACCAACCGGCCAGGCACCCAACAGCGACATCGTCGACCATCACGCGCTGTACCGAAGCGCCGTGACCTCAGCGTCACCGTGGCAGACCTCCACGATCGGTCTGCCGCGACGCGGCGGTGACGCCGCCGGCGGGATGGTGACGGGCGCAACCGGTTGGACGCCGCTGGGAGGAAACCATGGACAGGTCACTGATCATCGCCAAGGTGGTCCCGAACGCGGAGCAGCAGGTCGCCGAGATCTTCGCCGAGTCGGACCGCACCGACCTGCCCGGCCTGGCCGGGGTCCGGCACCGGTCGCTGTACCGGCTGCACGACCTGTACGTGCACCTGATCGAAACCGACCACACCGGCCCGGACGCGGTGGCCGCCGCCCGGCAGCACCCGGAGTTCGACCGGGTCAGCCGCCAGCTCGCCGCCTACATCAGCCCGTACCTGGCGACCTGGCGCAGCCCGCGCGACGCGATGGCGCACCGGTTCTACCACTGGGACGCGCCCACCGGGCGGCGGCCGTGAGCGGCCCCGCGACCGCCCGCGACCTGTGGCTGCGCTGCAGCGCCTGCCACGCCCTGGTCTACCGCCGGCGGATGCGCCGCAACTTCGAGGTCTGCCCCGAATGTGGACACCACCGCCGGCTGGCTGCACCGGACCGGATCACCCAGTTGACCGACCCGGACAGCTTCACCGCACTGCCGCACCGGGCGGCCGAGGTCGATCCGCTGGGATTCGTCGACACCCAGCCGTACCCGCGTCGGTTGGCCCGCGCGCGGACCGCGACCGGCCTGGCGGAGGCCGTGGTCTGCGGCACCGCCCGGATCGGCGGACAGCGCGTCGTCCTGGCCGTGATGGACTTCCGGTTCCTCGGCGGCAGCCTCGGCGCCGCCACCGGTGAGCTGATCACCCGGGCCGCCGAGCACGCCCTCACCGCCGGCGACCCGCTGGTGCTGGTCACCGCCTCCGGCGGCGCCCGGATGCAGGAGGGTGCCCTGGCGCTGATGCAGCTGGCCACGATCAGCTGCGCCATCGCCGACCTGCGCGCCGCCGGCGTGCTGACCGTCAGCGTCGTCACCGACCCCACGTACGGCGGGGTCGCCGCCTCCTTCGCCACCAACACCGACCTGGTGATCGCCGAAGCCGGCGCCCGGATGGGCTTCGCCGGCCCCCGGGTGATCCGCGAGACGATCCGCCAGGAACTGCCCACCGGTTTCCAGACCGCGGAGTTCCTGCTCCGGCGCGGCCAGGTCGATCTGGTCGTCGAACGGCGTGACCTGCGCCCCCGGCTACGCGCCCTGCTCGCGTCGACCGCCGGTGGCCGCGCCGGAGCAGGTCCGGGGCCGGCAACCGCCGCCCGCACATCGGCAACCGTCGGCCGCCCGTCGGCAACCGTCGGCCGCCCGTCGGCGCCGGGCAGCCGGGCGACACCATCGGCGGCGGTCGTCCCGGCCGCCCGTCGGGGAGCCGACCCTGACCCCTGGCGGTGCGTACGGCTCGCCCGCGACCTGGCCCGACCCACCACACTGGACTATCTGGCCGGCGCCTTCGACGGCTTCGTCGAGCTGCACGGCGACCGGCTCGGCGCGGACTGTCCGGCGATCGTCGCCGGGCTGGCCCGCCTCGGCGACCAGCCGGTGGCGGTCGTCGGGCATCAGAAGGGACACGACGCCCGGGAGATGCTGTGCCGCAACTTCGGCATGGCCAGCCCCGCCGGCTACCGCAAGGCACTGCGGGTGATGGGCCTGGCCGCCCGGCTGGGGCTGCCGGTGGTCACCCTGATCGACACCCCGGGGGCGCACCCCGGCATCGAGGCCGAGGAGCAGGGCCAGGCCGGGGCCATCGCGACCTGCCTGCGCACCATGGCGCGGCTGCCCACCCCGGTGGTCGCCGTCGTCACCGGCGAAGGTGGCAGCGGTGGGGCGCTGGCTCTGGGCGTCGCCGACCGGGTGCTGATGCTGCAGAACGCCGTCTACTCGGTGATCAGTCCGGAGGGCTGCGCGGCGATCCTGTTCCACGACCGGGCCGCCGCGCCCCGCGCCGCCGCCGCCCTGCGGCTCACCGCCGCCGACCTGGTCCGCCTCGGCGTCGCCGACGACATCGTCGCCGAGCCACCGGGCGGGGCCCAGCAGGACCCGGCCGGTGCGGCCGAGCGGCTGCGCGCCGCGCTCACCGCCACCCTGCCCGACCTGCGCGCCCTGCCGACCGCCGAACTGCTGCGACGGAGGGCCCGACGGTTCCGCCGCTACGCCGCCGGCCTCGACCGGCCCGTCGGCGGCGGCGGCGAACCGACCACCGGCGACGACGGGCAACCGCACGGCGGCGGCGGGGAACCGACCACCGACGGCGGGCCGACCGCCACCGACCGACCGATCCAGGTGATTACGTGATGACCACAGCCTCCGCCAACGGCACCCCGGCCGGCCCGGATCTGGCCAGCCAGCTGCGTCGGCTGGCCGAACAGACCCGGGAACTGGTCGGCGAGCTGACCGGACCACTGCGCCGGGTGCAGGTCCGCCACGGCGACACGGTGATCGAAATCGAGTGGCACGACCGGCCCGCGTCGCCGGTGGGTGTCGGGCCGGCCCGGCCCGACCCGCGACCCGGTGGTACGGACCCGGGCGATGCCGGGTCCGGCCGTACCGGCGTGGAACCCACCGGGACGACCCCGCCGGTACGGGCGGTCGCGTCACCGATCGTCGGCACCTTCTACCGGGCCGCCGAGCCGGGCGGCAGGCCGTACGTCGACGTCGGTGACCTGGTCGAACCCGGCCAGGTGATCGGGATCGTCGAGGCGATGAAGCTGATGAACGAGATCGTCGCCGACCACCGCGGCGTCGTCGTCGAGGTGCTCGTCGGCGACGGCGAGCCGGTCGAGTTCGACCAACCGTTGATCACGCTCGGCCCTGGCCGGGAAACCGGCTGAGCAGCGGGCCGAGAAGACCGCCGAGGGATCGGCGCAGAGAGGCGGGCACCATGTTCGAGAAGGTCCTGATCGCCAACCGGGGTGAGATCGCGCTGCGGGTCGCCCGGGCCTGCCGGGAACTCGGGGTGAAGACCGTCGCCGTGCACTCCACCGCCGACCGCGACTCGGCGGTGGTCCGGTTCGCCGACGAGACCGTCCACATCGGCCCGGCACCCAGCCGGGCCAGCTACCTCAACGCAGCGGCCATCGTCGAAGCGGCCCGGCGCACCGGCGCACAGGCGGTCCATCCCGGCTACGGTTTCCTGTCCGAGGACGCCGACTTCGCCGAGATCTGCGCCGAGAACGGTCTGGTCTTCATCGGCCCGCCGCCGTCGGTGATGCTCGCCCTCGGCGACAAGGCCAAGGCCCGTACGGTGCTCGGCGCCGCCGGGCTGCCGTTGCCGCCGGGCAGCCAGGAGCCGGTGGTCAGCGCCGCGCACGCCGCCACGGTCGCCGCCGAGATCGGCTACCCGGTGATCATCAAGGCGGCGGCCGGCGGCGGCGGCCGGGGCATGACCGTGGTCGGAGCCGAACCTGAGCTCGCGGCGGCGTACCACCGGACCCGGCAGGCGGCCCGCGCCGTCTTCGGCGACGACCGGGTCTACCTGGAACGGTTCCTGACCCAGGCCCGGCACGTCGAGGTGCAGGTGCTCTGCGACGGCCACGGCAACGGCGTACACCTGGGCACCCGGGACTGCTCGGTGCAGCGTCGGCACCAGAAACTCATCGAGGAGGGGCCGGCGCCGACGCTGCCTGCGGCGATGCTCGACGAGATGGCGGCGGTCGCGTTGCGCGGCGCGCTGGCGGTCGGCTACGTCGGCGCCGGCACGTTCGAGTTCCTCGTCGACGAGCACGACCAGTTCCACTTCATCGAGATCAACTGCCGGATCCAGGTGGAGCACCCGGTCACCGAGATGATCACCGGGGTGGACCTGGTGCAGGAACAGATCCACGTCGCCTGCGGCACCCCGCTGCGGCTGCGCCAGCCGGACATCCGGCCGCGCGGCGTCGCGATCGAATGCCGGGTCAACGCCGAGGATCCGCAGCGCGGCTTCGCGCCGACCGCCGGGCGGCTGGACCGGTTCGTCGTACCGGGCGGGCCGTTCACCCGGGTCGACACGCACGGCTACCCCGGGTACGTCGTCGGCCCGCACTACGACCCGCTGCTGGCCAAGGTCGTCGTCTGGGCGCCCGAACGGGACCAGGCACTGAACCGGATGGAACGCGCGCTCAGCGAGTTCCAGATCGACGGCCCCGGGGTCCGTACCACGATCCCGTTCCTGCGCCGGGTCCTCGACGACGCCGCGTTCCGCAAGGGACGACTGACGACATCCCTGGTCGACCGGCTGGTCGGGCCGCCTCCGGCGGACCGCACCCGCCGATGACCGCGCAGTTCCACCACCGAGGAGGGGACGGATGAGCATCACCGATCAGCACCGGCCGGTCACCACCGCCGACATCACCGCGATCCTGGTCCGCAACTGCGGACTGGACGCCGCCAGCGCCGCCGACGCCCCGTCGGCGTCGCTGGCCGAGCTCGGCATGGACTCGCTGGCCCTGCTGGAGCTGCAGGCCGTGGTGGCCGACCAGTACCAGGTCCGGATCCCGTCGGACAGCGCGGAGCTGACCATCACGCAGATCGCCGACCTGGTCGCCGCCGCGCTGGACACCGGCGGCTCCACCACCGCCGAGACCGCGCCGACCACCGCCGGGGCGACGCCGGCCACCACCGGGGTCGCACCGGTTCCGCCCGGCCACACCGAGAACAGCGTGGTGATCGCCGCCGGGCTGGACCTGGTCTGGGAGGTCACCAACGACGTCAGCCGCTGGCCCGACCTGTTCACCGAGTACGCGTCGGTGCAGATCCTGCACCGACGGGGCGACACGGTCCGGTTCCGGCTGACCATGCACCCCGACGAGAACGGCATCGCCTGGAGCTGGGTGAGCGAACGCACCGCCGACCGGCAACGTCGGCGGGTGCTGGCGCAACGGGTGGAGACCGGACCGTTCGAGTACATGCGGATCCGCTGGGACTACACCGAGGTCCCCGAAGGCACCCGGATGACCTGGCTGCAGGACTTCGCAATGCGCCCGGACGCGCCACTGGACGACGCCGCGATGACCGCACGGATCAACACCAACAGCCGGATCCAGCTGGACATCATCCGGGACCGAATCGAGACCCTGGCCCGTACCGCCGACACCACTGGAGGCCGGCAGTGAACGACCCCCGCTTCGTCGCCGCCCGCGACCTCACCCCCGACCGCCGCCGGGGCGGTGAACTGCGGGTGCTGCTCGGCCCCCGGACCGTCGGCAGCACCTCGGGATTCCTCGGCATGGCGGTGCTGCGCCCCGGTGAGCGGATCAACGAGCACTACCACCCGTACAGCGAGGAATTTCTCTATGTCGCGCGCGGTGAGATCATCGTCGACCTGGACGACCTGCCGGTCGCGGTCCGTCGCGCCGAGGCGCTGTTCGTCCCGATGAACACCCGCCACCGGCTGCGCAACGTCGGCCGGGGTCCGGCCGAGGTGGTGTTCCACCTCAGCCCGCTGGCACCCCGACCGGAACTCGGCCACGTCGACACCGAGGGACCGGCCGTGCTCGGACCAGGGCCGGAGACCAACGGGCCGCAGACCAACGGCACCGACACGACCGGGCACGGCACGAACGGCAGCGCCCGGTCGCGGTCGGCGACACCGTACGGCGGACAGCAGTGACCGCGCCCGGGTCGCCCCGGCGGACCGTCGTCACCGGCATCGGGGTGGTCGCCCCCGGCGGGGCGACCCGGGACAGCTTCTGGGCGACGATCACCGCCGGGCGGACCGCCACCCGCCGGATCAGCTTCTTCGACCCGGCACCGTTCCGCTCCCAGATCGCCGCCGAATGCGACTTCGACCCGGTCGCCGCCGGGCTCGGGCCACGCGAGATCCGCCGCGCCGACCGGTACGTACAGTTCGCGCTGGCCTGCGCGGACGAGGCGGTCGCCGACGCCGGGCTGAGCCTGGACGACGCCGGCCGGCAGCGGGCCGGGGTAGCGCTCGGCTCGGCCGTCGGCGGCACCATGGCCCTGGAACAGGAGTACGTGGTGGCCAGCGACTCGGGCAGCCACTGGCTGGTCGACCCGGACCGCACCACGCCGTACCTGTATCAGGCCCTGGTGCCCAGCAGCCTCGCCGCTGACGTGGCCTGCCGGCACGGGCTGCACGGCCCGGCCCAGGTCGTCTCCACCGGCTGCACCTCCGGCATCGACGCGATCGGCTACGCCCACCAGTTGATCGTCGACGGTGACGCCGACGTGATGCTCGCCGGAGCCGCCGACTCGCCGATCTCGCCGGTCACCGTCGCCTCGTTCGACGCGATCGGGGCGACCAGCCCGGACAACGACGACCCGGCGCACGCCAGCCGGCCGTTCGACAACGACCGGCACGGCTTCGTCCTCGCCGAGGGGGCCGCCGTGCTGGTGCTGGAGGAGTTCGACCACGCGCGGCGGCGCGGCGCGCGGATCTACTGCGAGGTGGGCGGGTACGCCACCCGCAGCAACGGCTACCACATGACCGGGCTGCGGCCCGACGGTGCGGAGATGGCGCTGGCCATCGTCGACGCGATGGACCAGGCCCGGCTGCGCCCCGACGACGTGTCGTACGTCAGCGCGCACGGCTCCGGCACCCGGCAGAACGACCGGCACGAGACCGCCGCGTTCAAACGGGCGCTCGGCGACGCCGCGTACCGGGTGCCGATCAGCTCGATCAAGTCGATGGTCGGGCACTCGCTCGGCGCGATCGGGTCGATCGAGATGGCGGCCTGCGCCCTGGCGATGGCCCACGGCGTGGTCCCGCCGACCGCCAACTGGCGGACCCGGGACCCGGAGTGCGACCTCGACTACGTCCCGAACACCGCCCGTGAGCTGCCGGTCGACGTCGCGTTGTCGGTCGGCAGCGGCTTCGGCGGTTTCCAGTCGGCGATGGTCTTCGCCCGTCCGGAAAGGACCCCACGGTGAACGACGACGAGGCACTGCCGCGCCACGGCCGGCGACGGGCGGTGGTCACCGGCATCGGGGTGGTGGCGCCGACCGGGCTGGGCGCCGACGCGCACTGGAAAGCGACCCTGGCCGGGCAGGTGCGTACCGGGCGGATCAGCCTGTTCGACCCGCAGCCGTACCCGGTCACCCTGGCCGGCGAGGTGGCCGACTTCGACGCCCTGCAGTGGACCGACAACCGGCGGGCGGTGCAGACCGACCGGTGGACCCACCTCGGTTTCGCCGGTGCCCGACTGGCCCTGGCCGACGCCGGGCTGCCGGAGACCGCCACCGACCCCGACCGGTACGCGGTCGCCCTGGCCAGCTCGTCCGGGGGCAACCTGTTCGGGCAGCGGGAACTGCAGCGGCTGTGGAGCCGACCGGGGCGCACCGTCGGGGCGTACCAGTCGATCGCCTGGTTCTACGCGGCCAGCGTCGGCCAGCTCTCCATCGCCCACCAGTTCAAGGGCGCCTGCGGGGTGCTCGTCGCCGAGGCCGCCGGCGGCCTGGACAGCCTCGCGCACGCCGCCCGGACCATCCGGCGCGGTGCCGACGTGGTGCTCGCCGGTGCCACCGAATGCGCGCTGAGCCCGTACGCCCTGGCCTGTCAGCTGCGCGGCGGGCTGCTCAGCACCGGCACCGACCCGGAGTCGGCGTACCTGCCGTTCGACGTCGACGCCGCCGGTTACCTGCCGGGTGAGGGCGGCGCGGTGCTGGTCGTCGAGGAACTGGGGCACGCACTGGCCCGGGGCGCGCCGGTCGTCTACGGCGAGGTCGCCGGCTGGGGTGCCAGCCACGACGCCCGGCACACCGACCGGCACAGCGGCGGTGACGTCGGCCAGTACGCGCGCGCCATCTGGCGGGCGCTGGAGAGCGCCGGGGTGGCACCCGTGGACGTGGACGTCTGCCTGCCGGACGCGCTCGGCGTACCGCGTTTCGACCGGGCCGAGGCGCAGGCGCTGCGGGCGGTCTTCGGCCCGCAGGGGCCGCCGGTGACGACGCCGAAGCCGTTGACCGGCCGGGCGCACCAGGGCAGCGCCGCGCTGGACGTGGCGACCGCGCTGCTGGCGCTGCGGCACCGGCTGCTGCCGCCGACGGCCGCGCCGCGCCGGCCGGCCGCCGGCTGCGACCTCGACTTCGTCCGTACGGCGCGGGAGTCCCCGGGGCGGACCGCGCTGGTCGCCGCCCGGGGCTTCGACGGCTTCAACAGTGCGCTGGTGCTGCACCGTGAGCCGGACTGGGAATGATCGACTACCACCGACGGAATTTGCACAACTGGACGAACAGAAGATCAACAGGTTGAAGACCTTCCATGCGTCGGACGATCTGACGTAAGGTCGCCGGTATGGCACCCGACGTCGCCGGCGCGGTCTGAGATGACCCTGGACAGCGTCGGCCGCGCTGTCGACGCGTTCCTCGAACACGTCAGCGGGACCAGTTCACGAATCGTCGGGACGTCCAGAAAAATGACCAGGGCTCAGCATGAATTCCTTCACCTGACCCGTGGTTCCCGCAACGACGAGGTCGACACGACCGTCGCCAACGTCGCCGGCGCATTGAGCCGACTGGACGAGGCCCACCGGGCGAGCATCGCCGCGATGTACGCGATCGAGGAGTACTGCCGCGCGGTGGGCATCCCGGTGCGGCCCAGGGCCGCCGACTTCTCGG
Source organism: Solwaraspora sp. WMMA2056 (assembly GCF_030345095.1). Lineage (NCBI taxonomy): Bacteria > Bacillati > Actinomycetota > Actinomycetes > Micromonosporales > Micromonosporaceae > Solwaraspora > Solwaraspora sp. WMMA2056. Next base: position 2,226,195 of record NZ_CP128360.1, on the reverse strand, counting down.
CCGTCACCAGCACGGCCACCCTGCCCTCGCACGCCGGTGCCCCCCGGCCACCATCGGGTGTGCCGACGCCGGCGCGGCCGACCAGGAAACCGGAGACCGGGCTGCGCCGGGAGAACGAATGCGCACAAGTCCTCGCCGCGTACGGATACCACCTCGAACAGAACCCACCGAAGCGACCGAACGGAAAGAAGCCGGATTACCTGCTGGAAGGCCGATACTTCGACTGCTACGCACCCACGACGGAAAAGATCAGCGAAATCCGAAAAATGATCAGCCGCAAGATCAAGAAGGGCCAGGCAGAGCGAATCGTACTCAGCCTCGACGACAGTCCCGTCGAACTGGACGACATCCGACAGATCCTGCACCGCAAACCAGTGTCCGGGCTGTGTGAGGTGCTGGCCATCAGGCGGAACCGGGTAATCGCCCTGTACCCGTGACGACGAAAGGACCCGTGTGGCGGACGAATACTGGCTCTACAGCGCGGCCGAGGTGACCCGCGAACAGGTGCTCGCCCTGCTGGCGGCGGCGTTCGACGCCGAGTACACCGACTTCGGGCTGGGGCGCGGTGAATCCCTCGCGGTGACCGCCTGGATCGTCGACGACCCCGAGGAGGTCGAATCGGGGCAGGACGCCGGCATCGCCGAGCCGAAGGTCGGTGCGCTGTTGCGGCTCCGCTCGGTCGACACCGTCGAGACCGCCGACCGGGAGACCCGGGAGATCATCAACGCCGTGCTCGCCCTGCTCCGGGCGTACCCTGCGGACGCCGTACTGCAGTTGGACACCGCGACCGTCCTGCGCCACGCCGACGGGCAGGTCGTACTCAACAGCGACTGGCCCGGGTGGGCACAGATTCCCACGCTGTCCGCCGTCGTGGCCGACCACCCGGCCCGACCCCTGGACTGACCGGCGTCGCGTCGAGCCACCGGTCCGGCCCACGGATCGACCCGTCGAGCCCGGCGACCGCCGCCGGTAGAGTCCCCGGACGTGCCGACCGATCGCCCCGACTTCGCCCGGCGCTGCACCGACCTGGTCGAGTCCACCCCGTTCGGCCTGGTCGTCGTGGGCGTCATCCTCGCCAACGCGGTCGCCCTGGGGCTGAGTACGTACCCGTCGGTCAACGCGGTCGCCGACCGTGCGCTGACCGGCCTGGAAGCGCTCTTCCTCACCGTTTTCGTCGTCGAACTCGCGATCCGCGTCGCCAGCTACGGCCGGCGACCACAGGACTTCTTCCGCAACGGCTGGAACGTCTTCGACTTCATCGTGGTGGCGGTCGCCGTACTGCCCGGCCTGCCGGCCGGATCGACGCTGCTGCGGCTGGCCCGGATCGCCCGGGTCCCCCGGGTGGTGCGCTTCTTTCCTGCGCTGCGGGCCATCGTGACCGGGATCGGCCGCAGCCTGCCCGGCGTCGCGGGCTTCCTGGCACTGTCCGTGTTGACCCTCTACGTGTACGGGATGGTCGGCTGGCTGCTCTTCGCCGACGACTACCCGGACGACTACGGCAACATCGGTCGGGCGGTGCTGACTCTGTTCGTACTGCTGTCGCTGGAGACCCTGCCGGATGCGATCGACGCCGGCCGGGCGGTCGGCGACTGGACCCTGCTCTACTTCGTCTCGTACGTGCTGATCGCCTCCTACCTCCTGGTCAACGTGCTCGTCGCGGTGATCATCAACTCGATGGAGGAGGCCCGGCAGTTGCAGATGACCGAGCGGCTGCGGCCGGACTACGACGCCGACGGCGACGGCGTACCGGACGAGATCGACCGGGTCGTGGTCGCCCAGCGACTCGACGACCTGCGGGCCGCGATCCTCAGCCTGGAGCGCAAACTGCGGATCGACCGCGATCGTGAATAGATCCGTCGGGCACGGGTAGGGAGACCCTGGACGGCGCCACGGACATCGGACGTGGCGCGGGCGACCACCGGGAGACGACATGCGGATCGGGTACAAACTGGCCACCGAGGCGTTCGGGCCGGCCGAGCTGATCGCCCAGGCGGTCCGGGCCGAACAGGTCGGCTTCGACTTCGTCGAGATCAGCGACCATTTCCACCCGTGGCTGGACTCCCAGGGTCACTCACCGTTCACCTGGAGTGTGCTCGGCGCGATCGCCGCCCGTACCGACCGGATCGGCCTGGCGACCGGCGTGACCTGCCCGAGCCTGCGCTACCACCCGGCGATCGTCGCGCAGGCCGCAGCGACGATGGCGTTGCTGTCCGACGGCCGGTTCACCCTCGGCGTCGGCGCCGGTGAACGGCTCAACGAGCACGTCACCGGTCAACCGTTCCCCAGCGTCCAGGGACGGCACGAACGACTCCGCGAGGCGTTGGAGATCATCCGGCTGCTCTGGTCCGGCGGCTACCACTCGTACCAGGGCAGGCACCTGCAGCTCGACGACGCCCGGGTGTTCGACCTGCCGGAGACGTTGCCGGTGATCGCGGTCGCCGCCAGCGGGGCGGCCTCGGCGAGGCTGGCCGCCGAACTCGGCGACGGGCTGTTCGCCACCGAGCCGAAGGGGTCGATCGTCGAGCACTTCCAGCAGGCCGGCGGCACCGGGCCACGGTACGCCGAGGTGCCGATGGCCTGGGCGGTCGACGACGACCAGGCGGTCAAGGCCGCCTGGGAGTCCAGCCGGTGGGCGCTGACCGGCTGGAAGGTGATGAGCGAGCTGCCCAACCCGGTCAACTTCGAGGCGGCCTCGGCGATGGTCGACGCCGGCGACATCGCCGGGCACTTCAGCGTGGGGCCGGACCCGGCGGTGCACCTCGAAGCGGTCAGACCGTACGTCGACGCCGGTTTCGACCACATCGTGCTGCAGAACGCCGGGCCCGACCCGGACGGATTCATGGACTTCTTCGAGCGGGAGCTGGCCGACCGGCTGCGGGGGCTCGACAACGGCCGGTAGGCCAGCTTCCACGTCAGCTGCGCGCCGCAGGTCAGGCGCGGGCCGGGCCGGAGTAGTCGGGGGCGACGTAGACCGGCAGCCGCTCACCCTGACTGCGGGCGTAGCGACGGGTGTAGATGACGGGCGTGGCTCCAGACTGCAGCGGCACCGTGTACTGCGTAGGCAAGGTGTCCGCGGCAGCGGCGAGGCGGCGGGGGGTCACCTCGCGACGTTGGTCGTGCCACGGGCCACCCAGGAAGAGAACCTTCATATTGCGATCCTTGCCGTTCGCCGGCTCCCGCGCCTCCCCCGTCCGACCAATTGCCGCAAAACTGTGCTCAAAAGCGGCCACCGACCGCTAAACCTGGACACCACTGAGTAGCCACCACGCCGAGAGCGCGGCGACCGACCCGCCGCCGGTGGGGCACACTCGCCAGGTGCGAGAGATTCTTGTGATCGGTATCGGGGCCGGTGACCCCGACCAGTTGACCGCGCAGGCGGTTGCCGCGATCCGCCGGGTGGACGTGTTCTTCCTCGTCGACAAGGGCCCGGTCAAGCAGGATCTGACCGCCCTGCGGCAGGAGATCCTGCGCCGGCACACCGCCGGGGCGTACCGGCTGGTCGAGATCCCGGACCCGGAGCGGGACCGGACCGCGGCGGCCTACCCGGCGGCGGTGCAGGACTGGCGGCGCCGGCGCGCCGACCGCTTCGCCCGGCACCTGGTCGAGGACCTGCCCGACGGTGGCTGCGGCGCATTCCTGGTCTGGGGTGACCCCGCGCTGTACGACAGCACCCTCGCCATCCTCGACGACCTGCGCGAGCGCGGCGTCGTCGAATTCGACCACCAGGTCATCCCGGGGATCAGCAGCATCGCGACGCTGACCGCCCGGCACCGGATCGCGCTGAACCGGATCGGCCGGCCGGTCCAGATCACCACCGGCCGCCGCCTCGCCGACGACGGCTTCCCGGCCGACGTCGACGACCTGGTGGTGATGCTCGACGCGCAGTGCGCCTTCACCCGGTTCACCGCCGACGACCGGGTGGACATCTACTGGGGCGCCTACCTGGGCACCCCCGACGAGATCCTGGTCGCCGGCCCGGTGCACGAAGTCGCCGACCGGATCGTCACCGCGCGCGCCGAGGCGCGCCGCCGCAAGGGCTGGATCATGGACACCTATCTGCTCCGCCGATGCGCGCTGCCCGGCTGATCTCGCTGGTCCTGCTGCTGCAGGCACGGGAGTCGATGACCGCCGCCGAGCTGGCCCGCGAGCTGGAGGTTTCCGAACGCACCATCTACCGCGACGTGCTGGCGCTGTCCGCCGCCGGGGTGCCGGTCTACGCCGACCAGGGCCGGGCCGGCGGCTACCGGCTGCTCGACGGCTACCGGACCCGGCTGACCGGGCTGAGCCGGGCCGAAGCCGAATCGCTGTTCCTGTCCGGGTTGCCGGGGCCGGCCGGGGACATGGGACTGGCCGAGGCGCTCGGGGTGGCCCAGCTGAAGGTGACCGCCGCGCTGCCGGCCGGGCTGCGCGACGCCGCCGGCCGGGCCCGGCAGCGGTTCCACCTGGACGCGCCCGGCTGGTTCCGGTCGGCGCAGCCACCGCCCGCGCTGGCGGTGCTGGCCCGCGCCGTCTGGCAGGATCAGGTGGTACGGCTGGACTACCGCCGGGGCGACGCAGAGGTGTCGCGGACGGTCGCGCCGTACGGTCTGGTGCTCAAGAACGGCGGGTGGTACCTGGTGGCCGCCGTCGACGACGATCACCGGATCTACCGGGTGGACCGGATCGCCACGGTCGTCGCGACCGGGGCGACGTTCACCCGGGCGGACGGCTTCGACCTCGGCGAGGTGTGGGCGCGGCGGTCGGCCGAGTTCGTCCGCCGGGTGCTCGCGACCCAGGTCACCGTACGGCTGAGCCCGGCCGGCCTGCGGGCACTGCGCTGGGCGGTCGAGGAGCCGGCCGCCCAGGTGGCGGTGGCGGCGGCCGGGCCACCCGACGGGCAGGGCTGGGTGCACACCCGGCTGCCCGTCGAGTCGCCCGACGTGGCGTTCAGCCAGTTGCAGGCGCTCGGACCGGAGGTGGAGGTGCTCGCGCCGGCAGCGCTGCGGGACCGGATGCGCGCTGCCGCCGCCCGACTCACCGCCCTCTACGCCGCCGACTGACCGCTGGTGGGGTCAGCGGTAGCCGGTGGTGTCCGCCGGCCGGCCCGTCTCCACCACCTCGACGATGTAGCGGTACGCGTCCGGCTGGCTGCCGTCGACGTCGGTGAAGCCGTACTCCTTGGCCAGTTGTCCGCTGGACAGCGACTGTCCGGTGAACCGGGCCACCTGCGGATCGGCCGCCAACGCGGCGACCGCCCGGCCGACCAGGACCGGTGTCTCGGAGATGGCGAAGTGCGGATCCTTGGCGGTGCCGTCGCGCCAGTTCGCCTCGGTCACCTCGAAGTGCTCCAACATCGCCTCGGACCGGATCCAGCCGGGGCTGAGCGCCACCGCCGTTCCTCCGTACGGCCGCAGCTCCTGTGCCTGGGCGAAGGCCAGCCGCAGAACGGCGTTCTTGGCGGTGTCGTAGAAGATCGACTCCCGGTAGTGGGTGCCGTTGTAGTCGGCGGTGCCGTCGGTCATCTCCACGACCAGCCCACCCGGTCGGCGGATCAGCAGGGGCAGCGCGTAGTGGCTGGTGATCAGGTGGGTGTCGATGGCCAGCCGCAGCGACCGTAGGCCACTGTCCAGTGGCTGCTTCCATACCGGTGATTCGAAGTCGGTCAGATGGTCGGCCCCCCAGATGTCGTTGACCAGCACGTCCAGCTTGCCCTGTTCGCGGTCGATCCGCTCGACCAGTGCCTGGACCTGGTCGGGCTCCAGGTGGTCGGTGGGGACCGCGATGCCGACGCCGCCGGCGGCGTCGACCAGCTCGGCGGTCTCCTCGATGGTCTCCGGGCGGTTCATCTCGGAACGCCGTTCGCGGGTGGTCCGCCCGGTGACGTAGACGGTGGCACCGGCGGTTCCGAGTTGAACCGCGATCTGCCGGCCGGCGCCGCGGGTCGCCCCGGCCACCAGCGCGGTCCTACCAGTCAGTGGTGTGTCCATGGTGCCGACGGTGCCAGCAAAACCTGACAACCGACGTCACCTTTCCGCGTCGATCTTGCACTTATCGAGAAGATATGTCGCGTTTGTTCAACGACAAGCGCAAGATCGTCGGGAGCGCGGGGCGGGGCGAGGTGGTTGGGTTGACGGGATTGAAACCCTTCGATACATTGCCGTAACGCTGGGAAAACCCTTTCCTGACGCGCTGCCGTGGGAGCGCCTCCAGCGACCGTCCAGTACCTCCGGGAGGATCCAATGACAGCCACCAGATGGCGGCGCTGGCGTACCGGCATCGTCGCGCTGGCGACGACCGCCATGGTCGCCACGGGCGCCACGGTCGGCCTGACGCCCGCATCTGCCGCCACCGTCGACACCAGCGCCTGGTACGTGCTGGTCAGCCGACACAGCGGCAAGGCGATCGACCTGTACAACTGGGCCACCTCCGACGGCGCCCCGATCGTCCAGTGGACCCGTAACGACATGGCGGTCCAGCAGTGGCAGTTCGTCGACGCCGGCAACGGCTACTACAAGATCCGGTCCCGGCACAGCGGAAAGTTCCTCGAGCTACCGAACGCCAACGACGGCACCCAGCTGATCCAGAACTCCGACAACGGCACCACCCGCCAGCACTTCGGGGTCCGCGACTCCGACAGCGGCTACGTCCGCTTCGTCAACCGGCACACCAGCAAGGCCCTGGACGTGTGGGAGTGGTCCACCGCCGACGGCGGGATCATCTCCCAGTATCAGGATGTCGGCGGCTGGAACCAGCAGTGGCAGATGGTCCGGGTCGGCAGCGGCAACCCACCGCCGACCACCCCGCCGCCGGCCGGCGGCTGCGGCTCCGGCGGGTTCAACGCCGAGGCCGTCCTCAACGGATCCACCTGGACCGCACGCAACGGCGGCAGCACCCTCTACACCGGTAGCAGCATGTTGTCGGCCATGCAGGCGGCGGTGAACAGCCTGTCGGCTGGGCGCACCAGCAAGCAGAAGGTGATCGTCCGGGGCTCCGGATCGATCAGCGCCGGCTCCCGACTGTCCCTGCCGTCGTACACCACGCTCGAGGTCTGCGGCACCGTCAACGTGACCGGTTCCGGCTCCGGTGACCAGGCCGTGGTGTACGCCCGGGGCGTCACCGACGTCGAGGTCACCCGCCTGAACATCACCGGCAGCCCGCTGTACGGGATCTTCGTCCGCAACGGCAACAACATCACCCTCGGCCAGATCGACATCCGGGTCTCCGCCGGCCTGGGTATCCGGATCGACAACCACGGCGACCGCAGCCAGCGCTCCCGCAACGTGCGGATCGACAACGTGTACGTGCAGGGCACCAGCAGCCACGGGGTCGAGACGTACGGCGTGGACGGGTTGACCGTCGGCACCGTCACCGCCCGCAACACCGGCTACTCCGGGCTGCTGCTCAACGACACCATCAACGCGACCGTCGGCACGGTCGACGCCCAGGGCGCCGGCACCGGCACCGGGTACGCCGGGTTCCGGATGGCCAACCGTAACGGCCGGGTCGGCGACAGCTACCCAACGAACATCCGGGTCGGTACGGTCGTCGCGCGCGGCGGCGGGCGGGGCATCTTCTGCGTGTCCGAGTCCGGCGGCGCGGTCATCGACCGGATCGACATCTCCGGTACGGGGAGCAACTCGATCCTGTTGGAGAACTGCTACAACGTGAACATCGCCGCGGTCTCCGGCACGGTCAACGGCTCGGACGTGCGGATCGCCTCGCGGACCGAGTTTCCGGTGTCGCGCGACATCACGCTGCAGAACCTGACCCTGACCAATTCGCGGATCACCGAGAGCCCCTGCGGGCAGAACATCGTGATCCGCAACATCGTGCTGAACAACTCGACGATCAGCCGCTGCTGACCGTCCGGACGCCGTACGGCACCTGCGCCGGCGGCCGGCCACCGTCGTCACGGTGGCCGGCCGCCGGCGACGTTCACGGCGGGGTGACCGGCGGCCGGCCTGCACGGCGGGATGGCCGTCGCAGCCTGCGAGGCTCAGCTCGAAAGGCTCAGCTGGCCGACCGATGGTCGCGACGCCAGCCAACGGTCTGCCGGACCAGCAGCCCGACAACGAGCAGGCCGGCCAGGGCGGCCCAGCCCCACGGATACCGCTCGGTCTGCACCTCGAACACCACCGCGTCGGCGTCGCCGACCGGGTCCGCCGTGGTCAGCCGCCCCTGTACGGCGTACCGGCCGTACAGCGGGCCGTTGACCGGCACCACGATCCGTACGGTCGTGCCCCGCCCCGCCGGCAGCGGCGCGACGTCGGTCGCCTCGACGACCGACGTCGGACGACCGGGTCGGCCGGTCAACAGGGACAGCTGTGCCGCACCGACCTCGGCGGTGCCGTCGTTGCGCAGGTCGACGTCGATGACGATCTCGCCGCGCAGCGCGAACACGGTCGCCCAGTCCCGCTCGGCCGGGGCCACGCTCAGCCCGGTCAGCCGCAGCCCGGTCCGGTCGGGCCCGGCGGGGGCGACCGGCGCGGTCAGGTCGGTGACGTCGATCGCGGCGGTACCGACCACCGAGGCAGCCGCGTCCGGGGCGAGGGTCCGGGCCCGGACCACGCAGGGGCAGGCCACCGGCGGCGCGGCGACGGTCAGCCGGGCGGCCAGCGGCTGCGGGTCGGCGACGTACAGCTGCCGGGCCGCCCCGGCGGCGCAGTCGAGCGCGCCCCGCCGGGCCTGGTTGCCGCAGATCTCCAGCTGCACCGTGCCGGTCGGCCAGCCGGTCAGGGTGACGGTGACCGGCGCGCCGACGGGGGCGTCGGTCGGTGCGACGGCGACCTGGGGCGCGGTGGCGGTCGCCGGTGCGGACGGCAGGCCGCCGGCACCGGCGGCCAGGACCAGGGCCAGGGCGCACGCCGAGGTCCGCCGACCGGTCATGGCGCGGTGGTGGTCGCAGCGGCCGACGACGGCGCGGGCTGCCCAGATGCGGCTGCCGGGTCGGCAGGAGACTCGGCGGACCGGCCGGTGGCCGACTTCGCGGCCCGGTCGGTGGTCGCGGCCGCGTGGCGGGTGCGCCAGCGCCGGACGGCGAGCCAACCGGCGAGTACGGCGATCGCGGCGAGCAGCAGCCACGGCGGTGCCCAGGCGCTCGCTGTCCGGGTCACCGGCGGCAGCGCCTCGTCCACGGTGGTCGGGGCGAGGTCGACGGTGGCGGTCAGCCGCAGCGCCGGCGGTACGCCGGTGATCCGTTCGGCCACCGTGAAGGTGCTGCCGGGCAGCAGTTCGGGCAGGTCGACCGGGTCGGTGCGGGCCAGGTCCCAGCCCAGCGGGCCGGCCAGCAGCACCGCACCGGTGCCGCCGACCCGGATGTTGCCAGTGTTGCGGACCTGGTAGGTGACGACGGCGTCGCCGTCGCCGAGCGGGTTGACCGGGTTGTCGTACTCGATGCGCATCGACTCGACGCTGATCGACGGCTGGACCGGCCCGTCGACCCGCAGGTAGATCCGGGCGGCCACCCGCTGGTCGACGGCGACCTGCTGGCCGTCGTCGGCGGTACGGACCTGGACCAGCGAGCCGATGATGCCGCCGGCGTGGTCACCCGGGGTGGCGTTGGCCGGCACGGTCAGTCGGAACTCGATGTCCCGCCGCTGGCCGGCCGGCACGACGAATTCCCGCTGGTCGAAGTGGACCCAGGTGCCGACGTCGGTGGCCGGTTCGTCGGCGGGCAGCAGCGCGAAGGCGCCGTCCGGGGTGAGGAAACCGTCGGTGCCGTACACGGTGAAGGTCTGATCCTGGTCGCCGAGGTTGCTGATCCCGACGTGGTCGGTGATCTCGGTGCCGGGGGCCAGGTCGTAGACGAAGTAGTTGCGTCCGGTCGGCCCGTCCGGGCCGGACGGTTGCACCGCCCAGGTCACCGCGTCGGCCGGGGCCGGGTCGGCCGGCTGTGCGACGGCCGGGGCGGCGCCGGGCAGCGTGAGCAGGCCGGCAGCCAGCAGGACGATGACGGCGTGGCGACGGGGCGGGCGGCGGATGGGCGGGGCGGACATCGGGCACTCCAGTCGGGCCGGTGGCCGGTGCGGGGCCGCACGGCCCCGCACCGGCCGGTGGAGCTGATCCTCGGTTCAGAGGTCAGCTGGAGCTGATCCTCAGCTCAGAGGTCAGCTGGTGCTGATCCTCAGCTCAGAGGTCAGCTGGTGCTGATCCTCAGGACAGGGTCAGCGTCAGGGTCGCGGTGTAGTCACCCGGCACCGCCGCGGCCGGTACGCCGAGGTTGAGCTGCGCGCCGCAGGTGAAGCTGCCGGCGCTGGTGCCGGCCGCCGAGGTGCACAGCGCCCGGGCGGTGCCCAGGCCCGCGCCCGGTTCGGCCACCGCACCCGGGGTGACGGTGCCGGTCGTTCCGACCAGCGGATCGTCCACCGGGGACGCGCTCGGTGCCCAGCCGAGGTTGTCGGCGGCGATGGTCGCGTCGCCGGTGGCCACGAAGTCGCCGACCTGGCCGACCAGGCTCCAACCGGCGTTGGTGCCGCGCAGGTCGGACACGGTGGCGGTGTTCAGCGCACCGCTGGTGACGGCACCGTTGGCCGCCGCCGGCAGGGTGACCGACGAGCCGGCCACGCTGAGCGTGAGCGGTCCGCCGGCCAGGACGGTCGCGGCGATCTGCTGGCTGGCGTCGCCGCCACCGGCCGGTGCCGCGAAGCTGACCGGAGTGAAGGTGTCCTGGCTGCGGTCGGCGGAACCACGCGCCGCGAACGTGATCACGTAGCACTGGGTGACGGTGCAGTCGACCGCGTTGCCGTTGCGGTCGGTGTACCGGGCGCTGATCGGCAGGGTGGTGCTGAACGAGCCGTCCGGGTTCATCGTGTCCCGGGCGTCGGTCGGCGTGTTGGTGGCGTTAACCCACTTGGTGACCTGCAGAACGCTGGCGTTGGTCCAGTGTTCGTCGACCTTCGGGCCGAACGACACGTAGATGCCGGCGGCGGCGTTGGCTGCGGGGTCGAAGCCGCTGCCGGTGACGGAAATCGTCGCGCCGGCCGGGTCGACGCTGGTGTCCGGGGTGACGGTCACCGACGGCGCGCCCGGCTCACCGCCGCCGGAGGTGGCTGCGGTGAAGGAGACCGGGTCGAGCGATTCCCCGGCGGAGTAGAAGCCGGCGAAGGCGCTGGCACCCTCGGTGGTCAGGACGGCCGCCAGGGCGGTGCCGGTGATGCCGTCGGAGTCGGCGACCGGGTTGGCGTCCGTGGTGGTGAGGTCGGCGATCGTGGCCTGGGTGACGTCGACCGGCGGGAAGGCGGTGCTCTCCAGTTCGACGTCCGCCTTGAGCACCGCGGTGCCGCCGGCGACGGCCACCGTCGGGTTGGCCAGGGTGATGGTGAACATGTGTGCCGGGTAGGAGAAGACGATGGTGCCGCCGTACGTGGCGTTCGTCTCACCGGTCTCGGCGTCGTAGCTGCCGCCGGTGGCGGGGAAGGCGAAGGTGCCGTCGGCGTTGATCGACGCACCGTCACTCGCCGCGATCGGCGGGTTGCCGTTGCCCAGTGCGACGTAGTTGCGGAACGACGCCTTGAAGCCCCAGCTCAGGCTTCCCTCGGTGATGTCGGCCGGGGCGGCCACGGCGGGTGCGGCGCCGACGAGTGCGGTCGTGGCACCGAGTACGGCTGCTGCCGCCCAGGTCGCCGACCGTCGCCCCAGAGCACCTGCTCTGGTTGAGATCATCAACTGGTCCTTTCCGGATGGTTACTCACCGTGCTCAGACTCTGCTGTAGACACGGCCTGCGATCGAAGTTAGGTTAGCCATACCTAACGACGAGCGGAACCAGCGGGAGTACTTGATCTTCGACCCGGTCGGGCCCTTGTCCTGACCTGCGCTGGTGACTTAGCTTAGGCAAACCTTCATTGAGACCTCAACCGGCGACCGTCGGAAGGATCACCCATGCCTACGCCGCTGGTCAGCGGCCGTGTCGTCGCGACCGCCACCATCGCCACCATCGCCGTACTCGCCGCGCCACCTCTGGCCGCACCCGCCGCCGCCGACACCACCGCCACCGGATCCGGCGGCCAACGGCTCACCGTCTCCACGTCCAGCGGAATCAGCCGCTCCGGCCAGACCGTCACCGTGACCGGCACCGGCTACGACACCGCCAAGGGCATCTACGTCGGCTTCTGCGTGGACAACGGCGACGGGCAACTGCCGACGCCGTGCGGCGGTGGGGTCGACACCTCCGGCACCGGCGGCAGTTCGCACTGGATCTCCAGCAACCCCCCGTCGTACGGCGAAGGACTGGCCGTGCCGTACGGGGCCGGCGGGTCGTTCCAGGTCACCATCCCGCTCACCACGAAGATCGGTGACGTCGACTGCACCGTACGCACCTGCGCGGTGGTGACCCGCGCCGACCACACCCGCAGCAGCGACCGCAGCCAGGACGTACGGATCCCGGTCAGCTTCGCGGCCGCCGCCGCACCGGCGCGCACCAGCGCCGCACCCGCCGGCGGCGACCCGGCCCGTACCTCGGCCGCCCCGGCGGCGACCCGGGCCGGCACCGGGACCGCCGGCACCGCACCAGCCGACCCCACCACCGGCGGTACGGCGAGCACCGCCCCCGCCGCCACCGACGGCACCACCCTCGACGGCACCGGTACGCCGACCACCGACGACGGCACGACCACCGTCGTCGACCCGGCCGGGCTCGCCGTCACCCGGGTCAGCACCGTCGGACCGGCCGGCCAGTGGTGGCGCAGCACGCTGATCCTGCTGGCGCTCGGCGTACTCGCCCTGCTCGGACTGTCGACGGCCCGCCGCCGGACCCGCCGGAGCCGGTCGTGACCGCCCGCCGAACCCGACCGGGCCGGCTGGCCGCCCTGCTCACCGGCGCCCTGCTCGCCGGCTGCGTCGCCGCCTGCGCCACGGCCGACGCCGACCCGACCGGCACCGCCGTCAGCTGCGGCCCGGTCACCGCGACCGTCGCCGACGCCGACGTGACCCCGCTGGACCCGGCCCCCACGCCGGTGCTGCCGGTCACCGTCACCGACGCCGCCGGCGACCGGGTCACCGTCACCGACGCCAGCCGGATCCTGGCCGTCAACCTGTACGGATCCATCGCCGAGATCGTCTTCAGCCTCGGCCTCGGTGACCGGGTCGTCGGGCGGGACACCTCCACCGACTTCCCGGCCGCCGCCGACCTGCCGGTGGTCACCCCCGGCGGGCACGACCTGTCCACCGAGGCGATCATGTCGCTGGACCCGAGCGTGGTGCTGCTCGACGACAGCATCGGCCCGCCCGAAGTGCTCGACCAGCTGCGCACCGCCGGTATCCCGGTGGTCCGCATCGGCGACGAGCAGAGCCTGGCCGCCGTACCGGTGCACATCCGTGAGGTCGCGGCCGCACTCGGCGTCGCCGACGCCGGTGAGACGCTCGTCGCCCGGGTCGACGGCGAGATCGCCGCTGCCCGCGACGGCGTCGACCCCGACGCCGACCGGCCCCGGGTCGCCTTCCTCTACCTGCGCGGCACCGCCGGGGTGTACCTGATGGGCGGCAAGGGCGCCGGCTCCGACGCGATGATCGACGCCGCCGGGGGCGAGGACGCCGGCACCGCCATCGGGCTGGAACGGTTCCGGCCGCTGACCAGCGAAGGCCTGATCAACGCCGCACCGGACGTCATCCTGGTGATGACCAAGGGTCTCGAATCGGTCGGTGGCGTGGACGGGCTGGTCGCCATGCCCGGCGTCGCCCAGACCCCGGCCGGCCAGCAGCGACGGGTCGTCGACATGGACGACACCGTGCTGCTCAACTTCGGCACCCGTACCGGTAGGGCGATCCAGGCCCTCGCCCGCGCCATCCACGAATGCCGGTGAGCCCGGTGACCGCACCCGTGCTCGCGGCCCGCCGGCCGCTGCTGCTCACCGCACTCGTCGGCGCGCTGCTGGCGGTCGGAGTGGTCGCCGCCGGCACCGGCCAGGTGCAGATCGCCCCGGCCGAGGTGCTCGCCTCGGTGCTGCACCGGCTCGGCCTGGAGGTCGGCGCCCTGCCGACCGCTCCGCACGGCGAGAACGCCCTGTGGATCGTCCGCTTCCCCCGGGTCGTGCTGGCCGCGATCGTCGGCGCCGCCCTCGGCTGCGCCGGCGCGGTCATGCAGGGCGTCTTCGGCAACCCGCTGGCTGAACCCGGCGTCATCGGGGTCTCCGCCGGAGCCGCCGTCGGTGCCGCGCTGGCCATCGTCACCGGGGTCACCGCCCTCGGCGGCTGGACCCTGGCCGCCGCCGCGTTCGCCGGTGGGCTGGCCACCACCTACCTGGTCTACGCGCTGTCGCGGGCCGACGGCCGCACCGAGGTGGTCACCCTGGTGCTGACCGGGATCGCGGTCAACGCCGTCGCCGGGGCGACCATCGGACTGCTGATGTTCGTCACCGACGCCGCCGGGGTGCAGGCGATCGCCTTCTGGAACCTCGGCAGCCTGGCCCAGGCCAACTGGAACGCCGTCGCGGTCACCCTGCCCTGCCTGATCGTCGGGCTGGCCGCCGCGTTCACCTCGGCCGGCAAACTGGACCTGCTCGCCCTCGGCGAACGCTCCGCCCGCCACCTCGGCGTCGACGTGGAACGACTGCGGGTACGGCTGATCGTGGTGACCGCGCTGCTCGGTGCGGCCGCCGTCGCCTTCACCGGCGTGATCAGCTTCATCGGCCTGGTGGTGCCGCATCTGGTCCGGATGGTCGCCGGCCCCGGCCACCGGGTACTGCTGCCGGCCAGCGCGCTGGGCGGCGCGATCGTGGTGATCGCCGCCGACCTGGCCGCCCGTACCGTCGTCGAGTATCAGGAGCTGCCGCTCGGGGTGCTCACCGCCGTGGTCGGCGGCCCGGCCTTCTTCTGGCTGCTGCGCCGGACCCGCCGCCGCGCCGGAGGTTGGGGGTGACCCGGCCGCCGAGGATGCCCGCCGGGCACCCGGTCGGCACCCCACTGATCGAGGTCGACGGGCTGCGGGTACGACTCGGCGGCCGTACGGTCCTCGACGAAGTCGGCCTCGTCGTCCACACTGGCGAAGTGGTCGCCCTCGTCGGTCCCAACGGTGCCGGCAAGTCGACCCTGCTTGCCGTCGTCGGCGGTGACGTGTCGCCGACCGCCGGGACGGTCCGCGTCGACGGTGCCGCGCTGAACGCCTGGACGCCGGTCGAGCTGGCGTTGCGGCGGGCGGTACTGACCCAACGCAGCGTCCTGTCGTTCCCGTTCACCGTCGCCGAGGTGGTCCGGATGGGCCGGGCACCGTGGGCCGGGTCGGCCGCCGAGGCCTCCGACGACGAGATCGTCGACGACTGTCTGCGGGCCACCGACGTGGCGCAGTTCGCCGGCCGTACCTTCACCTCGCTCTCCGGCGGGGAGCAGGCCCGCGCCGCGCTGGCCCGGGTGCTCGCCCAGCGCGCGACCGCGCTGCTGCTCGACGAGCCGACCGCCGCGCTCGACCTGCACCATCAGGAGCTGGTGCTGCGGATCGCCCGGGCGCGGGCCGCCGCCGGTGACGCGGTCGTGGTGGTGCTGCACGACCTCGGCCTGGCCGGCGCCTACGCGGACCGGATCGCGCTGCTGTCGGCCGGCCGGCTGCGGGCCGTCGGACCACCGGCCGAGGTGCTCACCGGCGACCTGCTCAGCGAGGTGTACCGGCACGACATCGAAGTGCTGACGCACCCTGGCACCGGGCTGCCGCTGGTCGTCCCGAGACGGCAGGGCCTGACCGTCGACAACTGGAAGGAACCCCCACGATGAGCGACACCTTCTCCGCCCGGCTGCGGGCGGCCAGCTGGCAGGACCATCAGGCGGCCGAGTCACAGCGGTACGTCTCCGCGCTGGTCGCCGGGGAGCTGCCCCGCGAGCGCTACACCGACCTGGTCGCCCAGCACTACTTCATCTACCAGGTGCTGGAGGAGGCGGCGGAGGCGATGCGCGACGACCTGGTCGCCGGCGGCTTCGTCGACGACCGGCTGACCCGGTTGCCGGCGCTCGAAGCCGACCTGGCGTTCCTGCTCGGCCCGGACTGGGCCGGCCGGATCAGCCCGAACCTGGCGACCCGCCGCTACGTCGCCCGGATGCAGGAAATCTGTTTCACCTTCGCGCCGGCGTTCGTCGCCCACCACTACACCCGTTATCTCGGCGACCTCTCCGGTGGGTTGTACATCGGTCGGCAGGTGGCGCGGGCCTACGACCTGACCCCGGCGGGCGGGGTGGCGTTCTACCACTTCGCCGGCATCGACGACGCCCGCGCCTACAAGGACGCGTACCGGGCCCGGCTGGATGCCCTGCCGTTGGACGTCACGGCGGAGGCCGCCCTGGTCGGCGAGGTCGCCGTGGCGTACCGGCACAACACGGCGGTCCTCGCCGAGCTGGGCCACGACGGCGACCCGAAGCCGGCGACGCCGGAGTCGATGGAGTCGGCGGCGTGACCGCGGCGCACGACCGGCCACAGGACCAGCCGCAGGAACAGCCGGCCGACCAGCCGCAGGAACAGCCGGCCGACCGGCCGCAGGACCGGTCCGTCGGTCCGTTCACCCCGGACGTCGTCGCTCAGATCGCCCACCACATGAACGACGACCACGCGGCGGACTCACTGCTGATCTGCCGTTCGCTCGGCGGCGCGCCGGCCGCCAGCGCGGCCCGGATGACCGGGCTGGACGCCGACGGGATCGACTTCGCCGCCACCATCGACGAGGCCGAGGTCCCACTGCGGGTGCCGTTCGCGTACCGGTTGACCGAGCGGGCGCAGGTCCGCCGGGAGGTGGTCCGGATGTACCAGGAGGCGTGCGCCCAGCTGGGCGTACCGGCCCGCCACGCAGAGTCCTGACACGCCGCACCGCATCACCTACTCTGTGCAACCATCACCGCATGGCGCAGACGCGACGCAGCGGTCTCTCCGCAGCGCTGACCCTGGCGGTCGTCGCGCTGCTGGCACTCGGCGGATGCACCGGCATCGGAATCGGCGAGGCCCCTGAGTCGGGCACGGCCACCTACTCGGCGTGGGGGCTCAACGAGGCGTCGAGCGCGCTGACCGGCTCCGACCGGATGATCGTGCTCAACGGCGACCGGCAGCGCAGCGAGCAGGAGTTCTTCCAGGTCAGCGGAGTCTGGGGGCCGGACGGATTCACCCTCGACGAGTCGTCGGCGACGAAGGTCCGGGCACTGGCGGGACAGTTGCCCGACCGCACCGGCGATCCGGACTGCCACCGGCTGGTGCTGGTCAACCACGGATTCTTCGGCGGTGGTGCGATCGCCGTGCTGGACCCGCAGGCCTTCGCCCCCGGTGAGCCGGTCGTCGCCAGGCCGTTGACCTGACCCGACCGGCCCACCCTGGCGGGCGTCAGCCGACCGGTGCCGGCGCGCAGGGCGCGCCGTTGAGCGTGAAGTCGGTCGGGGCCGGGCCGGCACCACCGCCGGTGCCGCTGGCCCCGAGGAACCCGAAGGCGACCCTGCCGCCGGCTGGGATCGTCCCGTTCCAGGCCGCGTTCGTCGCGGTCACCGCCGGGCCGACCTGCGTCGCCACCGCGTTCCAGGCGACCGCGACCCGCTGGTCGCCGGCAAAGGTCCAGCCGACGGACCAGCCGTCGACCGGTTCGTCGCCGGTGTTGACGACCGTGACCGAGGTGCTGAAGCCCGCACCCCAGTCGCTGTCCACCCGGTACCCGACCTGGCAGCCGGGCTCCGGCTCCGGTGCGCCGAACGAGATCCGGTGCAGCTGCCCCGGCAGGTCGTTGACCAGGTAGAACTCGCCGTCGGCGGCCACTCCGATCGAGGTGGGTTGGATCGGCAGTTCGCCGATGACCGCCGTGTCGTACCCGCCGTCGACCCTCGGTCGGACCGCGTACGCCGTCGCCGAGCAGTAGTCGGTGGCCAGGTAGGTCCCGGCGGCGATGTCGGCCGACGCACTGCCCCGGTAGACGTGCCCACCGATCACCGCGCAGCCGCCGACCGAGGTCTGGTAGTGAAAGACCGGGTCGACGTAGTCGGCGGCCGGGTCGCAGCGCTGCGGGTCGAACTCGACCGGGCCCTCCCGGCAGGACCAGCCGAGATTGGCGCCGGGCTGCCCCCGCAGGTGGTTGACCTCCTCGTACCGGCCCTGGCCGACGTCGGCGATCCACAGCGAGCCGTCGGCCGGGTCGACCGAGAAGCGCCAGGGGTTGCGCAGCCCGTACGCCCAGATCTCGGCGCGGGCGTCGGCGTCGCCGACGAACGGGTTGTCCGCCGGTACGCAGTACGCCAGCTCGCCGCAGCGGGCCGAGACGTCGATCCGCAGGATCTTGCCGAGCAGGGTGCCGAGGTCCTGCCCGGTGCCGAGCACGTCGTCGGCTCCGCCGCCGTCGCCGATGCTCCAGTACAGGTAGCCGTCGGTGCCGAACGCCAGCTGGCCGCCGTTGTGGTTGGCGAACTCGGCGTGCGGCTGGGCGAGGACGACTTCCACCTCGTCCACCGGTACCGGCTGCTGGCCGGGGTCGTCGAGGGCGATCCGTGCCAGGGTGACCGCCCCGTCGGGCAACGCCGTGTACGCCAGGTAGATCACCGGGTCGGTGGCGAAGTCCGGTGAGGTGGCGATGCCGAGCAGGCCACGCTCGTTTCCGCTGGTGTCGACCCGGTCGCCGAGGTCGAGCAGCGGTGCGGCGGCGAGGCCGGTGTCCGGGTGGTAGACCCGCACCCGGCCGGTCTTCTCGGTGATGAAGAGTCGGTCGCTGTCGTCGTCGGGTGCGACCATCGCGGTCGGGCGCTGCAGTCCGAAGGCGACCTGCGTGGTGGTCACGGTGAGCTGGTCGAGCGGTACGGCGAGCGGACCGACGTGCGCGTCGGTGTGCGGCGCCGCCAGCGGCGCCACGTGCGGATCGGTGTACGGCGTGGCGTGGCCGGCGGCGGGGGTCAGCATCAGCAGCGACGTCGCGACGAGGACCGTGCCCGCGCGGCGGGCCACCGACCCGAGATATCGAGGCTTTCTCATATTCATGTCGGTCAGCCTATGGCCGACCGGTCGATCGCCACACCCCCATCGACCGGGCGGCGCATCAGTTTGGCCACTTAGAGTAGTCAATCACGCGCACAGTGTGGTTACGCTGGGTACATGGAGCCGGCCACCCCCGACCCGATCCAGATCGCCGAACTGATCATCGCCTGGTCCGGTGGGATAATTGCGGCTTTTGCACTACTGGTCACCGCGTTGACAGTCGTCTTCGTGCTGGCGGGTTTCGTCGGAGTCCGGGAACTACGCACCATCCGGCGCACCGGGGCCCGCGCCCGGCTCGAACTGGACCGGCAACGGGTCGTCGCCCAGGAGATCGTCGCCCAGGCCGACCGGGCGATCCTGCAGGCCGAGACGCTGTCCGGGCAGACCGACACGCTGGTCGGCCGGGTCGAGACCGCCGTCACCCGTGCCGAACGTCAGTCCGAGCAGGTCCACCTGCTCATCGAGGACATGCAGTCACGGCTGAGCGACTTCGACCACCGGCTGACCACCCAGGTCGAGGTCTCCTACCTGTTCAACCTCGGTGAGGCCGCCTACTGGGAGGGCTACTACGAGAAGGCGGTGGAGTGCCTGCGCCGGGCGGTGGAGCTCGACCCGCGCAACCCACGGGTGCGCTACCGACTGGGCCGGTCACTGACCAACCTCGGCGAGGACGCCGCCGCCGAGGAGGAGCTCACCACCGCGATGGCGTACAAACTGCCGGCGGACGCGACCGAGCGGGCCCTGGCCCTGCTGCACCGCTACGCCCACCCCGACCGGGCACTCGCGTACGCACGCAGCGCCACCAAACACGGCCCCGACGACGCCCAGAACTGGAACTGCCTCGGTCTGCTGCTGCGCGACAACGGTGACTTCACCACCGCGCGCGACGCCCACCAGCAGGCCAACCGGCTGGACCACGAACTGGTCGCGACGCCGTTCTTCCTCGCCCTGCTCGCCGCCCAGGCGCAGGCGCTGCCACACGCCCGGGACCGCTCGGCCGAGGCGATCAACCGGCTCGACTCCAGTGAACGCCGGGCGAAGATCAAGCCGATGTGGACCTCGCTGATCCGCTGGACCGACGAGGTGCTGCGGGGCAACTACGCCGAGGCCGACCTGCACGCGGCGGTGCTCTACCAGACCTGCCAGTCGACCCGCCGGGCCCGGGAGATCTGCGACCACATGGACTTCCTGCTGCGGGCCCTGGCCCGGGAGGAACACCGCGAACGCTATCTCGGCGCCATCGAGCGCACCTGGCTGACCGGCCGCGTCGGCTGACGCTGCGGACCGTCGGCTGACGTCAGGACTTACGGCGGGCGTCAGGACTTACGGCTGACGTCAGGACTTGCGGCGGGCGCTGGCACCGGAGATGACCGCCACCCCGGCGGCGGCGAGGCCGACCTGCAGCGCCAACTCGATCCAGTCGGGCCCCCGGGTGTCGGCCACCCCGATCAGACTCGCGACGAGCGTGCCGAGCAGGGCTGCCACCACCCCGATCAGCAGCGTCACCCAGATCTTCAGATCCTGCTTGCCGGGCACCACCAGCCGCCCGAGCGCCCCGACGATGAGACCGATGATCAGTGCCGAGAAGATGCCGCCGATTTCCATCTGCTGCCTCCTTGTGCCGCCTGACCGGGTTGGCCGGCCCTTCCACCATGCCAGAACCAGACAACCACCAGGCAACCACCGGATGGCCACCGACACCAGGGCCGGTCGACCCTCCGCCGCCGCGTCCAAACACAGTGGACTGTTTCACGACATGGTACTTCTCAGTGAATTCGCAGCTTGACGACGTAGGGTCGGGGGTAAGACATCGGTGTCCTGGCCCCGTCACCCCTCGACTGGAGCATTGGCATGTCGGCACCGGGCGCAACCACCAGCGCACCGAGCAGCCCCCCGACCGCGCAAGCGTCGCGACCGCAACGGCGTACCCCGATCTGGGCGGTGCTGACCGTGGTCGTCGGCAGCCTGCTGATGGCGACCAGCGCCGCCGCCCTGGTCACCAGCCGGGTCCTCGTCGAGCGCTACACCGGTCAGATCCAGCAGCAGGACCTGCTGGCCGGCGCGGCACGGCTGCCGGCACAGGACGAGGAGCCGGGCGAGGCACTCGACGGACCGGTCACGATGCTGCTGCTCGGCGTCGACGAGCGGGGCAGCCGCCCCGGCGAGATGCGGTCCGACACGATCATCATTTTGCACATCCCGGAAACCCACGACCAGGCGTACCTGATCTCGGTGCCCCGGGACACCTGGGTCGAGGTGCCGGCGTTCGCACCGAGCGACCATCCCGGCGGCGAGTCGAAGATCACCGACGCGTTCTTCGCCGGATCCCGCAACGGTGCCGGCCGGGCCGGCGGGGCCCAGCTCGTCGCACTCACCCTCAAGGAGCTCACCGGGATCGAGTTCGACGGTGCCGCGATCATCGACTTCGGCGGCTTCCGCGACGTGATCGACGCGCTCGGTGGCGTCGAGATGTGCGTCGACCAGCGGGTCATGTCGCAGCACATGCGCCTGGTCGACGGCACGCCGACGTGGCTGGCCGAGGCCCGTGAGGTGGGCGGCGGCGAGGAGCTCTGGCACGAGGTGGGCTGCAAGCGGATGGCCGGCTGGGAGGCCCTCGACTACTCCCGCCAGCGGTACGGCCTACCCAACGGCGACTACGACCGGCAACGCCACCAGCGACAGCTGATCAAGGCCATGGTGCAGGAGGCCAGCAGCACCGGCGTACTGACCGACCTGGCCAGGATCGACCGGGTGATCACGGCGGCGGGCAAAGCGTTCGTCCTCGACACCGGCGGGATCCCCATCGCGGATTTCGTGTTCACCCTGCGCGGGGTCACCGCCAATGACCTGATCATGGTGAAGACCAACGGCGGCGAGTTCAACCCGGCCGGATTCAGCAGTACGGCGGCCGAGCGGCTCACCCCGGAGAGCCTGGAGATGTTCGACGCCGTCCGCGCCGGCACCCTCGACGATTACCTGCTGGCCAATCCCGACGCCGTCCAGCAGGACTGACGTCGGACCGCTGCCGCGTCCGTACGGGTGGGGGAAATTGTCCCTACGACACCCGCGGACATACGTCACCGTGATTTCCTCCGTTCCGTCCACATCGGTACGGTGTGCGCATGGCCGCCGCATACCCGGTACGGGTCAGCTTCACCGATCACATCACCGCCACCGACTGGCAGGCGCTGCAGCAGGCCGGTCAGCTCGTGCAGATCCGGCGCAGACAGGGGCTTTTCCTGCAGGACGACCAGAGCCGCGACGTCTTCGTCCTGGTCTCCGGTGCGGCCAAGGTGTACCGCACCGAAGCCAACGGCAGTGAAACCATGTTGACCGTACGCTCCACCGGCGACCTGCTGGGCGACATCGCGGCGCTGGACGGAACGCCCCGGTCGGCCAGTGTCTCGGTGCTCAGTCAGATGACCGCCCGCAAACTCACCAACGAACAGTTCCTCACTCTGGTCGAGGAGCGGGGGCTGCACGTGGCGCTGCGCCGGTACACCAACGCGCGACTACGCGAGTCCGACGAACAACGCGTGGAGATCGCCTCCCTGCCGGTGCCACAACGGCTGGTCCGGGCCCTGTTGCGACTCGCGAAGGCGGGCCCGGACGGACCCCGCCGGGCCGTCCTCGATCTCGGCATCTCCCAGGACGGCCTGGCGCAGTTGATCGGCGCCTCCCGCAACGCGGTGGTAACCGCGATCAGCGAATTGCGTCGCGACGGCCTGCTGCGCACCGCACCACGCCGCTTCGAATTACTCGACGTCGATCGACTCGCGACCATCGGATACCGCGCCCGGCCGTACGACGACAACGGACGACGACAGCCGCGCCCCGACGACGACCCGGACCGCCGCCGCTGACCGAACAGGTCGACGGCACCCCCAACTGTCGATCAAGTAGCGCCCTGTTCAGGCGGCTGCGGTCCGTCGAGGGTGCATAGTCGCCGGCAAATAGCGACTGTGCCCACTGGATGGCAGAGATCAGTGCCGGATCCTCGGCAGGATGCGAGGCCGACGATCTCGAAGCGACAGGAGCACCAGTGGTCGCCATACCTGCGCCATTCACCACCACCAGGGAACTGCCCCCGTACACCGGCGTCCTCGCGGTCGACGCGTTGGGCTTCACCACCGAGCCCGGCAGCACCCACCAGCACATCAGCCACCTGATTCCGCAGCTCGTCCGCCAGGCGTTCGACGAGTCCGGCGTGGGCGAGGCATGGCAGTCGCCGCCGTTCTTCGCCAACACCGGTGACGGGCTCGCCATCGGCGTACCGACCAGGCTGCTGCCCGCGCTGGTCCATCCGTTCCTCGCCGTCCTGCAGCAGGTGCTGACGAACCACAACGCCACGGTCCTGCGTGGTCAGCCGGTCATCCGGCTACGGGTCAGCCTGCACGTCGGCCCGCTGCCGGTCGACCCGGACCGGCCCGAGTACTCGGGAAACGGCACCGCCCGCAACGACACCCACCGGCTGCTGGACTCCGACGCCGTCCGGATCATGCTGGCCGCCGCCGAACCGTCGGTCACCCACGTCGCGGCGATCCTGTCCGACCGGGTCTTCTGCGACGTCGTCCGGGACGGCTACACCAGCCGGCACCCGGACCATTTCATCGAGGTCGCGGCGAGCGTGCCGGGCAAGGGATTCAGCCAGCGTGCCTGGCTGTACGTGCCGGAGCCGTCCGGCAGCCTGCTGGCGGCCCCCCGGTTCGCGGTGCAGCCGGCCGGGCAGCCGGCCGGGCCGGAGCAGGACCAGGCCGGGTCGGCCCAGCCCACCGGCGCGGACGCGGGCCGGGAGCCGGGCGCCGACCCGCGACGGGCCCCGGACCAACGGGGTGAGCTACGGATCCGGCGCAACTCCGGGCAGGCCGCCAACCAGGTCAACGGCGGGATGTGGCAGTCCCGGGGTGGGCGTACCGGATGACACTGACCGACGGACTCGACGATCTGCTCGACGACGACCTGCTCGGTGCCGACGAACTCGGCCCGGAGCCGGCCGCCAGCGTCGCCGTCACCCACAACGACGGGCAGGTCGCCCACACCGTCTACGGCGGACTCCACCAGTACGTGCAGCGGGTCCGTGACTACCACGAGCTCAGCCCCGACTTCGTACGGGACCGGCTCGACGGCTTTGTCGACCCCGGCTACCACACCGTCGGCGGCGACCGGCTCGACGGCGACGGCGCGCTCACCCTGCTGCGCCGCTACGGCGGAGCGATCCTGGTCGGCGGGCCCGGCACCGGCCGGTACACGGCGGCGCTGCGCCTGCTGCAGGGCACCGGACAACAGCTGCGGGAGATCCGCCCGACGTACGATCCGGCGCGGCAGGAGCAGCTGACCGTCGCCGAGCTGCCGGTCGCGACGGGCTTCGCGTACCTGCTGGAACTGCCCGAACAGGCCCACCACATCCAGTACGGCTTCGCCCGCGACCTGGGTGCCTACTGCGCCAGCCTGGCGCGCCGCGGGTCCAGCGTCGCGGTCACCGTCACCGAGGCGACGTGGGCCCAGCTCGGTGCGGTACGCGACGGCCCGGTACTGCGGGTCGGCGTACCCCCGCCGGGTCAGGTCCTCGGGTTACGGCTGCGCCGGTTGCGCCCCGACCTGGATCTGCGCTGGCTGGTCGACGACCCGCAGGTGGTCGAGCTGCTGGCCGCAGCGGCACCGGCCGAGGCGGTACGGCTGGCGCAGCTCGCCGCCGACGTGCTGGCCGTGACGGTCGGGCCGGTGGCCGCCGACTCGCCGGCCGGCAAGGAGGTCGTCGCCGCGCTGCTCTCGGCGTACCACAACTGGGAGGCCGAGCTGACCACCTGGTTCCACCAGCACCCGGATCCGCACCACCGCGCCTTCCTGGTGGCCGCCGCCGCGTTGGAGGGTTCCCGCGCCGGGCGGGTGCTGGCCGCCGCCGAGGCGCTCGACGCCCGACTCACCGACCCCGCACAGCCTGCCGGGCTGCGCCGCGACGGCGTACGGGCCCTCGTCGCCGCGGTCGACGCCGACCTCGGCCCCGATCACGTGGTCCGGTTCCGCCGGGCCCGGTACGCCGAGGCGGTGCTCGACTTCGTCATCACCGACCGGGCCGACACCTTCCAGACGGAGCTGTGGCGGTGGGTGGCCGACCTGCCGGTGCGAGGTGACCAGCAGCGGTCCAGCGTGGACCGGACACTGGCCGCCCGCAGCGCCGAAATGGTCCTGCACACGGCGCTGCGGCGACGTGCCCCGGAGGTCCTCGGCCAGGTGGCGTCGCCCTGGAGCCGCCGGGCCGAGCTGCGTGCCACGCTGGTGCAGATCCTCGGCATCGCCGCGCTCAGCCCGGAAATCGGTGCGGCGGTCCGCCAGCACCTCTACCGCTGGGCGCACTCGGGCGGCCGACCCCAGCTGCTGATCACCGTGGCCGAGGTGTGCGGCGGTCAGCTCGCCGACTTCTACGTCGAGCAGGCCATGGTGCGGCTGAGCCATCTGGCCCGGCACGGGCTGGTCGAGGTCGACGACGCGGTGCTCGCCGCGCTCGCCGCCCTCTGGCAGCGGTCCCGGCTGCGACAGCCGGTGCTGCTGCGGCTGGCCCACTGGCTGGCCGGCGATCAGCCGCAACGGGCAGCGCTCGCCGCCCGCGCGCTGGAGCGCCTGGGCCGCCCGCCGGGCACCGGCCCCGCCGGAGACCCGGCCGGCGGCGACGCGGACGACACCGTCGGTGCTCCGGCCGCAACGGACGACACCGCCGCCGGTGACACCGTCGGTACCGCGCCGCTTCGGGTACGGCGGCCGGACGCGGTACTCACCGAGGTCGTCGACGCGGCGGTGGCGGTGCAGGACGACGTCGGCATGGCGCTGGGTCGGGCGTTGGACGCCCGGCAACTGCCGGACGGCATCGAGACGCTGCTGCACCGCTGGTTCGACGACGCCGCCGCCGACCCGGAGATCGTCGGCACCCTGACCCACGTGCTCGGCCGTACCGTCACCGCCGGTCCGGCCGCCGGCCGCCGGGTGGCCCGGTTGCGGGCGCTGCTGGCCGCCTGGCCGACCAGCGACGACCCGGCCCGCCAGGCGGTGCTGCGGCGGCACCTCGTTCATCAGCTGCACCGTGCGGACCCGATCACGGCCCGCCGGCTCTCCCGCCCTTCCCAGGAGCTGTGATGCCCGGATTCCTCGACCTGTTCCGCGCCCCCGTGCCGCCCGTCCCTGCGCCCCCGCCGGCCCAGGACGTCTTCACCGACCGGCTGCCGGCCGCCCTGGCCGGCACCGAGTTCGTCGCCACCTTCACCGCCGCCTGGCAGCCGCTGCGCCCCAGTGACCGGGCGGCGGCCACGCTGCGCTGGTGTCTGCTCGACGCCGCCCGCCGGATCGCCGCCAACCGCAAGGTCACCGAGCGGACCATGCTGGAGGCCGAGCTCAACACCCGGATGCCGCAGGTGGACCTGACCGCCTCGCATCTACGGCTGTTGAGCTGCACGATCAGCCTCAAGGTGGACAGCGAGGCCGAGCAGGACACCAAGATGGTCGACAAACTCAGCCGGGAACTGCGGTTGCAGCGCATGCGTCACCAACTGGAGCAGGAGCAGATGACGTACCTGCGGGAGCGGGTGCTCACCGATCCGACGACCGCCCGCTGCTACTGGCTGGCGCACCATCCGGGCACCTTGGAGCCGCTGCTCGACGACACCTTCGAACGGGTCGCGACGAAGCTGACCGGCGGCACCGACCAGCAGGGTTCGGTGATCGCCGAGACGGTGCACGACTTCGTCGGCGGGCTCAGCCCGGAGGAACGCCGCTACCTGCTGGACCGCCTCGGCGACGTCTTCGTCTCCTTCGACCGGGGCGACCTCGCCGGCCGGGTGCTCGACGCCTGACCGGTGCCACGGGTGCCGGACGGTATCCACGTCACCGGCGTCGTCAGCACAGGTCGGCGTCGTGCACCAGCAGCGCGACCTGCACCCGGTTGTTCAGCTCCAGCCGGGCCAGCAGCCGGGACACGTACGCCTTGACCGTCGCGACGCTCATGAACAGCTCGGCGGCGATCTCCGCGTTGGACCGGCCCTGGCCGACCGCGACGGCGACGTCGCGTTCCCGTGGGCTCAGCTGGTCCAGGAGTCGGCGGGCGCGGTCCCGGCGCCCGGCCTGCTCCCGCTGCGGTCCCGGCCGCCGCCCGACGGCGGTGGCCGGGACCGCGTGCGGCCCGACTGCGGTGGCCGGGACACCGGACGGCCCGACGGCGGTGGCCGGGTCGGCAGGCAGTCCCGCCACATGGGTGATGAGCCGGCGGATGACCGCCGGGGAGAGCATCGGCTCCCCGGCGTGCACCCGACGCACGGCGGCGACGATCTCCGCCGGTGGGGTGTCCTTGAGCAGGAAGCCGCTGGCCCCGGCCCGTAACGCCCGCAGCACGTACTCGTCGGCGTCGAACGTGGTCAGCACCACCACCTGGGGCGCGTCGGGCCGGGCGCGCAGCGCCTCGGTGGCGGCCAGCCCGTCGACCTGCGGCATCCGGATGTCCATCAGCACCACGTCCGGTCGGCAGGCGGCGACCGCCGCCGGCACCTCGGCACCGTCGCCGGCCTCACCGACGACCCGCAGCTCGGCCGCGCCGCCGAGGATCATCGACAGGCCGGCCCGGACCAGCGGATCGTCGTCGACGATCAGGACCCTGATCACAGCCGGTCCGGTCGGGCCGGTCCGGCCGGCCGCCGCCGGCGGGTCCGCCGCGTCGGATGCCGGTGTCACGTCGGCCACGGCAGCCAGACGGCGAGTCGGAAGTCACCGGTTTCGGTCGGACCGTGGACCAGCCGGCCACCGGCCAGGGCGGCGCGTTCGGCGAGGCCGACCAGCCCGGTACCGGTGCCCGGAATGGCGGTGGCCGCCGGTGCCAGCGGCTTACGGTTGACGACCTCGATGGTCAGCCCGTCACCGGGCCGACCGGTCATGGTGACCCGGGCCGCCGCACCGGGGGCATGCTTACGGGAGTTGGTCAGGCCCTCCTGCACGATCCGGTACGCCGTACGGCCGAGCCCGGTCGGCAGTTCCGGCGCGCCGTCGATCCGGTCGACCAGACGTACCCGGGCGCCGGCCTGCCGGGACTCGTCGACCAGGGCCGGAAGGTCGGCCAGGGTCGGCTGGGGAGGTTGGGGAGGCTGGGACGGCTCCGCCGGTCGGTCGTCCGGGGCAGGGTCGGTGCGCAGTACGCCGATCACCTCCCGCAGGTCCTGCAGCGCCTGATGGGCGGTCACCCGGATCACCCCGGCGGCCCGGGTGACCTCCTCACGGGGCGCGTCCGGGCGGAACTCCAACGCCCCGGCGTGCAGGCTGAGCAGGGATATCCGGTGCGCCAGGACGTCGTGCATCTCCCGGGCGATCCGGGTGCGTTCCAACTGCCGGGCCTGGCTGACCCGGAGCTGCTGCTCGGCCTCGGCGCGGTGGGCCCGGTCCCGCAGCGACAGGATCAGCTGCCGGCGGGCCCGCACGAACATCCCCCAGGCGAGCACGGCCCCGAGCACCAGACCGGTGAAGCTCACCGCCCCGATCAGGCTCAGATCCGGGTCGGGGTAGACCAGGTAGTACACCGGCGCGAGCACCAGGTGCCCGGCGGTCGCCGCCGCCGCGATCAGGAACGGCCGGTGCACCGCCAGGGTGAACAGCAGCACCAGCAGCGCGATACCGCCGGTCACCGACAGCAGCCCGACCGGCGCGGCCAGCACCACCAACGCCAACGGCCAGCGTCGGCGTACCCAGATCGCCGCGCAGCCGACCAGCCCGAGCGCCACGTCGAGGCGGTACAGCCAGTCCGACGACGGCCCGGCGGCGGTCATCGTGGGCTGCGGCTGCCGCAGGTCCCAGGCCGCCCAGACCAGGTAGGCGACGGCGAGCCCGAACGCGACACCGTCGACGATCCAGTCGCGGGTGCTGCGCCGCCGGGTGCCGGCCGGCTCGGCGACCAGTGCCGCAGGCAGCAGCCAGGGGTTCTCCGGAGCCGGCACCGCACTCATCCGCCCAGCGTACGGAACCGGCGCCGACCCGCGACAGCGACCAAAGTCGGCACCGGAGCACCGACCAAAGTTCATCCGACAATGGTCCGACGACGCCCCGGGATCGACCGTCGGCCGCTGCGCCGGCGGCTGCCCGACCGCGACGCTGGTGCGGTGATCGAGATACGCAACCTCACCAAACGGTACGGGCGGCAGGTCGCCGTCGACGACGTGTCGTTCGCCTGCGCTGCGGGCACGGTGACCGGATTCCTCGGGCCGAACGGCGCCGGCAAGTCCACCACGCTGCGGATGCTCTGCGGCCTGGCCGCCGCCTCGGCCGGCTCCGCCACCGTCGACGGGGTGCCGTACCGGCGGCTGACCGATCCGGGGCGGGTGGTCGGCGTACTGCTGGACGCGGCGGCGATGCACCCGGGCCGCAGCGGCCGGGAGACGCTGACCGTCGCGGCGCTGGCCATGGGGGTGCCGGGCCGACGGGTCGGTGAACTGCTCGACCAGGTCGGGCTCAACCAGGCGGCGGCCCGTCGCCGGGTGCGGGCCTACTCGCTGGGGATGCGCCAGCGGCTCGGCCTGGCGCACGCGCTGCTCGGCGAGCCCCGGGTGCTGGTCCTCGACGAGCCGGCGAACGGGCTGGATCCGGAGGGCATCTTCTGGATGCGGGAGCTGCTGCGGGACTTCGCCGACCGGGGCGGCACGGTGCTGCTCTCCTCCCATCTGCTGCGGGAGGTGGAGGCGGTGGCGGACCGGCTGGTGGTGATCGGGGGTGGCCGGATCGTCGCCGACGGCGACAAGGCGGAGCTGCTCGCCGGCGACGCCGGCACCCTGGTCCGGGCCCGGGACCCGCAGGCGTTGCGGGCGGCGCTGCACCGGGCCGGCCTGGCCGTCGACGAGGTCGACGGCCGGCTGCTGGTGCAGGCCGGACCGGAGGCGGTCGGTCAGGTCGCGGCGCAGATCGGTGCCGTGCTGCTGGAGCTGCGGCCGGCGGACAACGGCGGCCTGGAGCAGATGTTCCTGGCCCTGACCGCAGGTGACTCGGTACGGGAGGCGGTCCGATGAACGCACTGTGGTGGCGGCTGATCCTGGTCGAGCTGCGCAAGATGCTCGACACCCGGGCCGGTTCGTGGCTGCTCGGGGCGATCGGGCTGTCGACGGCGGCGATCGTCACCGTGATGGTGATCTTCGCCGAGCCGGCCGAGCAGACCTTCGCGACCTTGTTCGTGCTGGCGCTGCTGCCGGTCGCGTTCCTGCTGCCGGTCCTGGGGGTGCTGCTGGTGACGACCGAATGGTCGCAGCGCACCGCGTTGACCACCTTCGCGCTGGTGCCGGTACGCCACCGGGTGCTGGCGGCGAAGCTGGCCGCGGCGGTCGTCGCCTCGGTCGCCTCGGTGCTGACCAGCCTGGCGTCGGCGGCGGCCGGGATGGCGGTCGCGTCGGCGACCGGCGGCACCGGCAGCTGGCGGATCGAGGCGGCGCTGATCGGCTACGCCGCCCTGTTCCAGGTGATCAACGTGGTGATGGGGGTGGCGTTCGGCATGCTGCTGCTGAACACCCCGGTCGCGATCGTGCTGCTGCTGTTGCTGCCGACGGTGTGGACCGTCCTCGGCGGCATCGTCGTACGGCTGCGCGGCGTCGCCGAGTGGCTGGACCTCACGTTGACCACCGAGCCGCTGCTGACCGCCGAGGTGACCGCCGGGCAGTGGGCCCGGTTGGCCACGTCGGTGGCGGCCTGGGTGCTGCTGCCGCTGGTCGCCGGGATGCTGCGGATCCAGCGCCGTGACATCGCCTGACCCTGATGGTGCCGGCACCGTCGTGGGGCCCGGTCCCGGGCAGCGGTACGGCGTGGCCGTCCTGCTCGCCGGGCTCGGCGCCGGGGTCGGCGCACTGGTCAAGCCGGTTGCCGGCTGGGCGCTGAGCCTGCCCTGGGTGCCGTTGGCCGGCCCGCTGCGCCTGATCGACGCGGTGCCGCCGGTGCCGGCGTTGATCGGCGGGGTGCTGCTGGGGGTCGTCGCCGGCCTGGTGCTGGCCGCCGCCGACGCCGACGAACATCTGTCCGTCGTGGTCGGCCGGGACCGGTTGACGTTGCGGCGCGGCGAGTTCCAGGCGACGGTACGCCGAAGCGAGGTCGGTGCGGTGTTCCTGGACGGCACCAGGTTGGTGGTGCTCGGCCACCGTGGCGAGGAACTGTGTTCCCGGGCGGGTGACGTCCCGGCCGCGCGGCTCGATGCCACGTTGACCCGGTACGGCTACCCGTGGCGGCCCGACGGTGATCCGTACCGGTCGGCGTACCGCCTGTGGGTGCCCGGCCTGCCGGGGCTGCCCGCCGGCGCGGACGCGCTGTTCACCGCCCGCCAGCGCGCCCTGGACCGCGACGACCGGGCCGAGGCGGAGCTGCTGCGCACCGAACTGGCCACGATGGAGGTCGTGGTCCGCGACGAGGTCGTGCCGCAGGTCGGGCGGCGGCAGTTCTGCCGGGTGGCCACCGGCTGATCGTCGTTACCGGACCCGGCGGGCGAGGTGACGGCGTTACCGGGGACGCGCCGCTGGGTACAAGGGTGCCCATCCGCCGACGCGGAACCCGACGGGCCCCCGCCCGAGACGGGCCGGTACGGCGAAGTGACCTTGAGGAGGAAACGATGCGACGCGGTTCGATATCCGGGGTGATCGTGCTCATCTGGCTGGTCATCGGTCTGGTGGCGGCGGTGCAACGTGGCTACTTCGAACGCGACGACACCAACTGCGCGCACGCCGGCAGCACCATCGTCACGGTGCTCGCCGGCCCGCTGAACTACATCGGCGTCAACCCGCAGGTCGACTGCGACCTGCCGGAACCGTCCGAGTGACCGGAACCGGTCCCGGGTGACCCGTACCGGTCAGGCGTCGGCGAGGTGGGGCGGGAAGCCACCGGTGGCGACCGGCCCCCACCTGTCGATGGTCAGCCGGATCAACGACTTGCCCTGCCGCCGCATCGCCTCGCGGTACTCGTCCCAGTCCGGGTGTTCGCCGGCGATGCAGCGGTAGTACTCGACGAGCCCGTCCAACGCCTGCGGCAGGTCGACGACGGTGGCGGTGCCGTCGACCTGCACCCACGGCCCGTTCCAGTCGTCGGAGAGCACCACCGCCGACACCGTGGGGTCGCGGCGGATGTTCACCGCCTTGGCCCGGTCCGGGTAGGTGGCGACGACCAGCCGCCCGTCGGTGTCGACGCCGCAGGTCACCGGCGAGGACTGCGGGCGACCGTCGGCCCGGGTCGTGGTCAGCACCGCCCGGTGCCGGGTCCGCAGGAAATCCACCAGCCCGGCCCGGTCGACCCGGGTGTTCGTCGCGATGGCACGTGCCACGGGTGGGCTCCCTCGGGTCGGCGCCCACGACCTGCGGGCGCATCTGGACCGGACCGGCACAATGATCCCATGCCCGCTGCTGGCCGACCGCCGTGTGAGCCGATCACCCCGACCGCCACCCGGCCGGTCCGCCGCCCGGTGCTCGTGCAGAGCTGGCACGATCTGGCGTTCCTGCACTGGCCGGTGGACCCGTCGGTGGTCGCCGGGCTGCTACCGCCCGGCACCCGGCCGGACACCGTCGACGGCGTCACCTACGTCGGGCTGATCGGGTTCCGGATGGTCGGCGTCGGCATGTTCGCCGGGCCCGGCATCCCGTACCTGGGGACCTTCTGCGAGACCAACGTACGGCTCTACTCGGTGGACGACGCGGGTCGGCGGGCCGTGGTGTTCCGCTCGCTGGACGCGGCCCGGCTGGTGCCGGTGCTGGTGGCGTTGGCCAGCCTGCGGCTGCCGTACCGGTGGTCGTGGATGCGGCTGGACCGCACCGGTGACACCCTCACCTACCGGTGCCGGCGGCGGTGGCCGGGGCCGCGCGGCGCGGCCAGCCGGATGTCGGTCCGGGTCGGCGCGCCGATCGCCGAGCCGACCCCGCTGGAGCATTTCCTCACCGCCCGCTGGGGTCTGCACGAGCGGGTGTACGGCCGGACCCGCTACCTGCCGAACGACCACCCTCGGTGGCCGTTGCACCGGGCGGAGCTGGTGGACCTGGACGACGGCCTGCTCGTCGCCGCCGGGCTGCCCGCCCCGGACGGACCACCGGTGAGTGTGCTCTACTCCCCCGGCGTACCGGTCCGCTTCGGCGCCCCGGTCGCCGTGCCGTGAGACCGGCCGGCCGGCCGTCGTGACCTGAGAGCGGCCGTCCCGGCGTGCGGCCGGCGCTGCGGTCGCGGAACTTGCCCCCGAAGATCACAATGCGGGGATGGCACGACGATGGTGGGCAGTGGTCGCGACGACGGTGCTGGTGGTGACGACCGCCGGCTGTGTCGACGGGGGCGCGTCGCAGTTGCCGGCCCGCGTCGGGCAGCTGCCGGAGCAGGTCCGTGGGCTCGGTCCGGCGGTGTTCGCCGTGGCGGTGGCCGACGAACGCCGTACCGACCTGACCGGGCTGGTGGCGGTGGAGCGCTTCGGCGACGAGATCGCCGGGGTGGCACCCGACCGCCGCCATGCCGAGATCGCACTCGGCGACCCCCGCTTCCCGACCGTCGCCGACGGGCTCGCCGAGGACCGACGGGCCGCCCTGCTCACCGACGGCCGGATCATCGACGTCGCACTGCCCGACCACGTCTACCTCCGGACCGCGACCGGGGTCGGCCCGCAGTTGTCGATCACCGGGCCCCGCTGCCTGATCGTTCGCCCGGACGGCACGGTCGAGCAGCCGGCGGTGGAGGCGGCCTGCGTCGTCGCCGAGCACGGCGGCGTGATCTGGCAGGAGCGACCGGGCGACCGGTTCGGCGGGGTCGACCTGACCACCGGGGCCGTCAGCCCGGCGATCTCGCTGCCCACCTACCCGTTCGCCGCCGCACCGGACGGACGGCTGCTGGCCGCGCTGACCGACGAGCGGCCGGCGCGGCTGATCATCGCGGACACGGCCGACGGGAGTTGGCGCCCGACGGTCGAGGTCGCCCGTACCTTCGTCTCCGGGGTCTTCACCGACGCCGGGTTCGCCGTGACACACCTGCGGGACGGGTTGCGGGCGGTGAGCGTGGTCCAGCCCGACGGCGTGGTCCGCACCCTGCTCAGCCCGGTCGGCGACGTGACGTTCGCGCCGGCCGGCCGGTACGCGCTGGTGGAGGAGACCGGGTCCGGTGCCCGGCGGTTGGCGGTGCTGGACCTGACATCGGGGTCGGTGGTGCCGGTGACGGAGGCACCCGAGCCGGCCGGTGCGTCGCCCGCCGGTACGTCGCCGACCGCCCCGGCCGGTGACGCGGGCCGGCCAGGTCCGACCGATCTGCCCCCGGTGGCGGGCAGCCTCGCCGTCGCGGTGGCCGGCGAGGCGGCGCTGGTCGTCGAGCTGCCGTACGACGCGGATGTGCGCCGCGACGCCGACCTGCCCAACCGGGTCTGGTCGGTCGATCTGGCGAGCGCGACCGCACGGCCGGGCCCCGACCTGCGGGGGGTGTCGTCGGCCACGGTTCTGCCCTCGACCGGGGCGTCCCTGGCGGCGCTGCGGCTGGGGCCCAGCGGTGACGCCATGACCATCGACACAGCCGGCACCGTCACCACCGCCGGATCGCTGGCGACTCCCCGGACCGCGTTCCCGGACGGCACGGTGCTGCACGATCTGCACGACGAGGACGGCGAGCTGCGCGTCGACCGGGTGCTGCTCACCGACGGCGCGGGCCACCGCACCGAGATCGCCACCGGCGGCGGCTCCGGGCAGCGGGTGGGTGGTGTGCTGGCGACCCCCGACGGCGCGTACCTGCTCGTCTCGCTGCGGTCGGATCGCGGGGGCAGCCGTCCGCCGGGGCCGGAGGATGCCCTGGTGCTGGTCCGCCGGGACGGCACCGGCGAGCCGCTGGTGCTCTACCAGGGGGCGGTACTGGTCAGCCTGGGCTTGACCACCGAATAGGCAGGCGGACGCGGGACGACGGTGGGTAGCTGGGTCACAGGTCGCGTAGGGCGCGGTGCAGCAGGTCGCGGCTGGCGTCGGGCGGTTCGGCCTCGATGAACAGCCGGCCGACGGCGGCCGCGTACCGGTCGACGTCCTCCCGCTTGTCCAGGTAGAGCGCGCTGGTCAGGTGCTCCAGGTAGACCACGTCGGCCAGTTCCTGCTCCGGGAAGCGCAGGATGCTGAAGGCACCGCCGGCGGCGGCGTGGCCGCCGCTGCGGAACGGCACCACCTGCAGCCGTACGCCCGGCAGCTCGCTGATCTGGGCGAGCGCTTCGATCTGACCGCGCAGCACCCGGGTCCCGCCGATCGGCCGGCACAGCACCGCCTCGTCGACCACCGCCCAGATCCGCGCGTCCGGTCGGTCGAGCACCCGCTTGCGGGCCATCCGCAGCTCGACCCGCCGCTCCACCTCGGCGGCACCGGAGCCGCTGAACCCGATGCTGACGACGGCCCGCGCGTACTCCTCGGTCTGCAGCAGCCCCGGCACGAACTGGATCTCGTACGTACGGATCAGGCTGGCCGCCGATTCGAGGTCCAGGTAGTACTGGAACCAGGTGGGCAGCAGGTCGGCGTACGGGTGCCACCAGCCCGGCTGGTTCGTCTCCCGGGCGAGGGTGGTCAGCGCCGTCCGCTCGGCGAGGTCGACGACGCCGTAGAGGGTGAGCAGGTCGTCGACGTCGCGTTCCTTGAATCCGACCCGGCCCAGCTCCATCCGGCTGATCTTGGACTCGGAGGCCCGGATCGCCCAACCGGCGTCCTCCCGGCTGACCCCGTTCGCCTCCCGCAGCCGGCGCAGCCGGGCACCGAGCTGCATCCGGCGGACCGTAGGTCCGCCGGTCGGCTGCCCGTGCTGCCCGACCACGATGATGGCGGCGGCTACGGCTTGCGGCCGACGCCGCAGTACTGGTCGGATTCGGGTAGCCGCGCCTGGTCCGGCTCCGGCCGCCAGCGGTTCACCGGTGCCACCCCCGGCTCGACCAGGTCGAGCCCGTCGAAGAACCGGCTGATCCGCTGTGGGCTGCGCAGGTGGTACTGCGGGTTGGCCGATTCGTTCCAGATCCGGGCGGCCTCGACCACGCCGGGACTGGTGTCGGCACCGTCGTAGAGGGCCAGGTAGCTGCCGGACGGCAACGCGTCGAGCAGGCGGCCGACGATGCCTGCGGCATCGTCGTCGTCGGCGATGTGACCGAGAATCCCCATCAGCATCAGCGCGACCGGCTGGCTGAAGTCGAGGGTACGGCCGGCCTCCCGCAGGATCGACTCCGGATCGCGCAGGTCGGCGTCGATGTAGTCGGTGACGCCCTGCGGGGTGCTGGTCAGCAGGGCCCGGGCGTGCACCAGCACCAGCGGGTCGTTGTCGACGTAGACGATCCGGGCCTCGGGTGCCACCGCCTGGGCGACCTCGTGGGTGTTGTCGGCGGTCGGCAGGCCGGTGCCGATGTCGAGAAACTGGCGGACGCCGGCGGGGCCGGCCAGGTGGCGCACCGCGCGGGCCAGGAAGTCCCGGGACAGCCGGGCGTTCTGCGCCATCTCCGGGAAGGCGTCGCGGATCTGGTCGCCGACCTCCCGGTCGACGGCGTAGTTGTCCTTGCCGCCGAGCAGGTAGTTCCAGATCCGGGCGGTCTGCGGAACGGTGGTGTCCAGCTTGGGCGCTGGAGCGGGCCCGTTCGAGGGGTCGTCGACCACGGTGCATCCTCACGATTCGGGCATGAACGAACGGTTCGCACTATAGCCCCGACGATCATCGCCGCCAAGGTCGCTTGTAGAATTTCCACATCGTTTTCTGATCACCTCGGCGGTACGGCGAGCAGCCGCCGCAGGTCGGCGACCGGCTGCGGCCGGCCGTACCGGTAGCCCTGCCCGCGTGGGCAGCCGATCGCCGCGACCGCCCGGTGCTGCGTCTCGGTCTCCACCCCCTCGGCGACCACGACCAGCCCGAACGCATCCGCCAACCGGGTGACCATCTCGACCGTCGCGTACGCGGTCGCGTCCCGGGTGTCGAGCCGGTCGACGAAACTGCGGTCGATCTTCAGGTCGGTGGCCGGCAACCGGTGCAGGTAACTCAGCGACGAGTAGCCGGTGCCGAAGTCGTCGATCGAGATCCGTACCCGCAGCTCCCGCAGCCGGCGCAGGCCGGCGAGCACCTCGTCGGCGCTGTCGATCAACGCCGTCTCGGTCAGCTCCAGGGTCAGCCCGGCCGGTGCGAGCCCGGCCGCCGTCAGCGCCTCGTCGACCGTACCGACCAGATCGGCACGGAGCAGATGGGCCGGGGCCAGGTTCACCGCCACCGACATGCCCGGCGCCAGGTCCTGCCAGGACGCCGCGTCCCGGCAGGCGGCGGCGAGCACCCACCGGTCCAGCGGCAGCACCAGCCCGGTCTCCTCGGCCAGCGGCAGGAACCGGGCGGGGCTGAGCAGCCCGTGCCGGGGATGCCGCCACCGTACGAGCGCCTCGGCCGCCCGGACCACCCCGCTGCCGACCTCGACGATCGGCTGGTACGCCAGCTCGAACTGGTCGCCGTCGTCGACCGCGCGGCGCAGGTCGGCGATCAGGTCGGCGCGGGTCACCGCCGCCTCCCGCAGGGCCGGCGTGCAGAACCGGTACGCCGACTTGCCGGCCGCCTTCGCCGCGTACATGGCGATGTCGGCGTCACGCAGCAGGTCGGCGTCACCGGTGTGCTGCGGCCCATACGCGGCGATGCCGATGCTCGCCGACGTGCCGCTGCCGTCGGCGAGCGCGGCCAGCAGCCGCTGCGCCAGCCGTTCGGGATCGGCCGCCGGATCGTCACGGCGGTCCGGCTCCGGGCCGGCCGACGGGTCGAGCAGGACGGCGAACTCGTCGCCGCCGAGCCGGGCGGTCAGCCCCGCGCCGGCCACGACCGCCCGCATCCGGGTCGCGACCTCGGCCAGTACGGCGTCGCCGCTGGCATGGCCGAACCGGTCGTTGACCTGTTTGAACCCGTCGAGGTCGAGCAGCAGGACCGCGACGGCGGCCCGGTCGGGGTCGGCCACGGAATCCGGGTACGGCTCTCCCGGCTGGTCGCCGTGCCCACGTCGGGCGACGATGGCCTGCCGGAGCCGCCGGGTGAACAGCAGCCGGTTCGGCAGGCCGGTCAACTGGTCGGTGTAGGCGAGTTGCCGCAGCCGCGCGGCCAGCCGCCGGTTCTCGTTGGCGGCCAACGCCTGACGCAGGGCGAGCGCCGCGAGCAGCGCCACCGCACTGCCCTGCACCACCGGTACGGGTTGCCCGGCGACGACGATCGCCACGATCGCCGCCCCCACCGTCAGGTACGGCAGCGCCACCCGCCACCACGGTATCGGCGCGGGTTCGGCGGTCTCGTCGAGGCGGCCAAGGTCGGCCGGGGGCGGGTAGCGGCTGGCGCAGGCGACCAGCAGGTAGCTCAACGGCCAGCAGACGTCGATCGGATGCCCGGCCTGGTACTGCCCCTGGGCGATCAGCGACACGTACACCGCGTCGGCTCCGGCGCGCAGGGCGAGGCTGGCGCCGAGCAGGGTCAGCGGCGGCCACAGTGGGCGTGCCGGCGCGGCGACCGAGATCAGCACGACGAGCTGGATCAGGTCCAGCATCGGGTAGAACATGCCCAGGCTGCGGGCGGTGCCGTCCAGGTCGGCACCGGCCATGTCCCGGTAGACCACGACCCAGGCGACCGGGACGAGCGCGAGTCCGACGATCACCCCGTCGAGCACCACCCGGGCCCGGCCCAGCCCGCTGCGGGGCGCGGACACCGCCGACAGCAGCGCGGCGGTGCCGGTGACGATGCCGGCGACGAAGACCGCGCCGATCAGCGGGGTGTGCGGCAGCCCGTCGGCACCGAGCCGGTTGACCGTCCAGATGGTACGGCCGGCGGCGGCCAGCCCCATGGTGGCCGCCAGCAGCAGCCAGAAGCGGCGCAGCGCCGGCGGGTGCCGACCGGCGGTCTCGGCGCAGGCGACGGTGGCGCAGCCCGCGACGACGGTGGCGCCGAGGTCGCTGGCGAGCGCCGCCGCCGGTCCACCGGCGACGAGCCAGACGACCTCGACCGTGGCGGCCCCGACGCCGACGCCGAGGGCCGCCGTACCGGCTCGTCGGGGCCGCGCCGGCACCGGACGGTCTGCTGCCACCGGCGGAATCTATCGTCCCGTACGGATGTTGCTCGGTAGGCTGTCGGCGAGTTTACAAGGGACCTGACCAGGTGGACGGTCCCGGCGGACCGGACGTCGACTCAGCCGGCCTGGCTGGCGATGCCGAACCGCACCCCGCCGTCGTCGTCGACGGCCGCGTCGAGAGCCTTGTCCTGCAGCATGGCGGCGGCGTCGGGGTCGAGAAAGACCCGGGCACCGGAGGAGTCCACCACCTGGTCACCGGTGTCCGGCTGGTCGGCGAGGGTGAGCGTGAGCGAACCTGCGGTCGGGTCGGCGGCGATCCGCAGTCCGGCGCTCTCCGGCGCCTGCTGCTGCGCGGCGATCTCCCGGATCACGAACACGGCGTTGTCGGTCATGGTCAGCATTGCGACTCCTCGGCTGGTTATGGTCACCGGCGGGCGTGCCCGGCACGCGACACCACACGATCGGCGTGCGGCGGGATCGGGATCTGCGGGATTTCTGACGGCGCGGCGGACAGGGCGCGGCGGGCGGTCAGGGCGGGCGGCGGAAGCTCCAGGTACTGGGTCGGTCGGCGGCCGTCTGCCACCCACCGTGCCCGACATCCGCCGGCCCGTCAAATTTCCCCGGGTGATCCCGGCGTTTCCCGCGCGACTCCTCGACGCTCGCCGCGCGGCGGCCGGCACTCGCCGGGAACGCTCAGCGCTCCTCGCGGAACAGCACGTGGCGGCGCAGCACCGGGTCGTACTTGCGTAGCACCAGCCGGTCCGGATCGTTGCGGCGGTTCTTCCGGGTGACGTACGTGTAGCCGGTGCCTTCGGTGCTGCGCAGCTTGATCACCGGGCGGAGGGCGGTCTGTCGGGCCATCAGATCCGCGCTCCCTTCGCCCGCAGGTCGGCGACGACGGCCTCGATGCCGCGACGGTCGACGGTCCGCATGGCTCCGGCGGTGAGGGTCAGGGTGATCCAGCGGCGCTCGGCGGCCAGCCAGTACCGGTGCCGTTGCAGGTTGGGTCGCCACTGCCGGCGGGTGCGCCGGTGCGAGTGGGACACGGCGTTGCCGAAGCTAGGGGTGGCGCCGGTGACGTCACATCGTCGGGACATGGACACTCCTGTGATAATGGGAATCGTTATCATTAGAGCGTAGCACCGCGACCGGGACGGCCCCGTCCAACCGGTAGCCGACCCCGTGGATGGTGCGCACCACGGGCAGGTCGTCACCGAGCTTGGCGCGCAGCCGCCGCACGTGCACGTCGACGCTGCGTGGGCCACTGCGCCGGTGCCCCCACACCTGATCGAGCAGCTGTTCCCGGGTTAAGACCTGTCGGGGGCGACCAGCCAGGCAGAGCAGCAGGTCGAACTCGCGCCGGGTGAGCGCGATCTCGGCCAACCCCAGGAACACGGTCCGCGAGTCCGGGTAGATACGCAGCGCGGCGGGATCGACCAGCTCGACCGGTCCGGCCGGGTGGGTACCGGCGGCGGGCGGCTCGTCGAGCAACCGCTCGAGCAACGCGATGAGGCGGAGTCGTACGTCGGCGTCCATCCCGCTATAATGACAACCGTTTTCAAGTACGTCGAGGGGAACGTGAATGCCGTCACCGCTCGCTCCGGCCGGCCGTACCGCCCGGCCACCCGCCGACATCCGCCCGGCGGTCACCGTCCTGACCGGCTTCTGGCCCGCCGCCACGATGGCCGTCGCCCGGACCCTGCTCGCCGCCGACCCGAGCCTGCTGATCGTCCGCCACGACCTCAGCGGAGTACGCGACGGCACCGTGCACCGGGTCGTCCGGGACGGCACCGGGATCGTCGAGGACGTCCGCGTCGATCTCGTCCACGGCTGCGTCTCCTGCACCCTGCGCGAGGACGTCCTGCCCACCCTGGCCCGGCTCGCGACCGACCGGCCCGGCAGCGACATCGTGCTCGTCCTGCCCGAGGTCGTCGAACCCGAAGCGGTCGCCGCCGCCTGCCGGCACTGCCGCGTCGGCGGCGCGGCCATCGACGACCTCGTCCGGTTCGACTCGTACGTCACCGTGGTCGCCGCCGAACACCTGCTCGACGGCCTGATCAGCACCGACGACCTGGTCCACCTCGGTATCCACGCCGCCCCCGACGACCACCGCGCGCTGGCCGACGTCATCGCCCGGCAGATCGAGTACGCCGACACGGTGGTGCTCTGGGGTGAGGCCGACGGCGGCGACTTCGAAACCCACCGGCTCGGTGTCCTGCTGCACCGGATGGCCCCCTGGGCGGTCCACCTGCGCGCCGGCGACCAGCCGGTCGTCGACGCCGGCTGGCTCGCCGCCCGACTGCGGCACACCGCCCGGCACCGTCCGGAAACCCCGGACGTGCTCACCCGTGGCATCGAGGGCTACACCCTCGGTGTGCACGAGCCGGTCGCCGACTGCGGCATCGTCTCGGCGGTGTTCCGCGCCCGGCGGCCGCTGCACCCGGGCCGGCTGCACGCCGCACTGGACGACCTGACGGCGGAGGCGCTGCGCTCGCGCGGCCACATCTGGCTGGCCAGCCAGCCGGAGACCGTGCTCGGCTGGGAAAGCGCCGGTGGCGGCCTCGGCCTACGCACCCTCGGCCCGTGGCTGGCCGCCGTACCCGACGCCGAGTGGGAGCAGGCCAGCGCGCAGCGGCGACTGGCCGCCGCGATGGAGTGGGACCCCTACTACGGCGACCGGCACCAGCACCTGGTCTTCGTCGGCGTCGACCTCGACCCCGCCGGCCTGCACCGACGGCTCGCCGCCTGCCTGCTCACCGACGCCGAGCTCGCCGACGGCGAAGCCGGCTGGCGGGCCCTACCGGACCCGTTCACCGGCTGCTGAGCCGCCCTGGGCACACGGGCAAGGGCCGGACCCTGGGTACGGGGTCCGGCCCTTGCAGATGCCGTGCTGCTCCGTGGTGCCTGTTGCGGTCAGCTGTTCCAGTGCTGGGCGACGAGTTCGGCGGCCTGGGTCTCCCACTGGGCGTAGTGGTCCGGGTACGCCGACACCTGCACGGTCTGCGCGGCCTCGGTCAGCGGCATGTCCTGCCAGCCGTCGACCTGCTTCAGCCCGTTGAGGAACGCGGTGGTCGAGTACTCGACGTCGGTGATCTGCTCCACCGTGCCCCAACCCGACGACGGCCGCTGCTGGAACAGGCCCTGCGAGTCGTGGTCGTTACGGTCACCCAGGTGGCCCAGGTTCTCCAACTTCGACTCCTGCAGCGCGGTCGCGATCGCGACCACGGCGGCCCGCTCGTCCATGCCGGCCTTCTTCGTGGCGGCGATGATGCCCTTGACGTTGTCGGTCTGCTCGCCCGACAGGGTGATGCGGGACTGTTCGCCCTGCACACCGTGCGGGATCAGCTTGGCGGTGTCGACACTGCCGCTGTCGCTCGCGGCTGCTGCGGCGGGTGCGGCCAGGGCGGTGGGGGCGTGGTCGGCGGCCAGCGCGGGGCCGGCGATCGCGCCGCCGGCCAGGGCGAGACCGGCGATGCCCAGGGCGGTGGTGCGCAGGCTGGTGGCCAGGGTGCGGGTGATGATCGTGGTCATAGGGGGTCCACCTTCCGTTTTCCGAGGGGGCACACCCGCCACCCGGGCCCCTCAAGCGTGCCGGGGCGGGCGGTCGTGTGGGGTGTGCGGTAAACGGTCGTCCGGGTGGTACGGGGACGCGGCGGCGGCTTCTCGCCCGCTCGGGGCTGGCCTTCCGTGCGTCGCGACCATGTACAACCACGCGGGCCGGCCGGCCATTCCCCGCCCGGGGACCGGTCCATCGGCCCGGGGTGCCGGCCTGACATGTCACCGTCCGTTACGGCACCCCAGAGGGAGATCTGTCCGGGCGATATACCTCAGAGGAATGATTATTCCCCTGGGGAATACTGCGCTACCGCAGTACCGGTCCGCCAGGACGCCCAGGCAGGTTGGAACGGGCAGGCCTGCCGGGGCCTTCCAGGCCTGCCAAGAGGTGGTCGTGGCGTGGCATGCTGCTGACCATGTGTGTGCGGAGCGGCCGATGACCGTGGTGTCCGTCATCAACTACAAAGGTGGCGTCGGGAAGACCACGCTCACCGCCAACATCGGCGCCGAACTGGCGTACCGGGGGCACCAGGTCCTGATGATCGACCTGGACCCGCAGGCGAGCCTGACGTTCTCGTTCGTCGAACCGACCGGGTGGGAACGGGAACTGGCCGACGAACGGACGATTCTGCAGTGGTTCGGTGACGTGCTCGACGGTGGCGGTGCCGCACCTCTGGACCGGTACGTGTACACCCCGCCGACTGTCAACGAGGTGATCAGCCAGGCCGGGCCGGGACGTCTCGACCTGGTGCCGTCACATCTGATGCTCACCGATGCCGATCTGGACTTCGCGGCCAGTCTCGGCGGCTCCCGGTTCCAACACGGCAGTCCGCGCTTCCTCGCGCTGCACCGGGCGCTCGCCGACGCGCTGGCCGCCCCGGCCTTCGCCGGATATCAGGTGGTCCTGGTCGACTGTCCGCCGAATTTCACTATGGTGACCCGGACCGGAATCGTGGCCAGCGATCACATCCTGATCCCGGCGCGCCCCGACTACCTGTCCACCCTCGGCATCGATTATCTGCGCAAGAAGGTCTCCGAGCTGGTCACCGACTACAACCGGGTCGCCGTCGGCAAAGCCGACCAGATCAGCCCGGAGATCCTCGGCATCGTCTTCACGATGGTGCAGTACACCGGTCACGGCCCACTGTTGGCGCTGCGCAACTTCATCGGTCATCCCGCCACCATCGAGATCCCGCGCTTCCAGCAGATGATCCGGGACAGCAAGACCGTGTTCGCCGCCGCAGGCGAGCAGGGGCTGCCGGCGGTGCTGATGCCGGATGCGAACATCAACGTCCAGTACGAGCTGCAACAGCTCACCAGTGAGTTCCTCGCCAAGATCCGCCCGTAGGAGTCCGTCGTGACCAGCCCCGCCGACCTGTCCCACGCCGTCCTGATCCGGGTCGCCGATTTCCTGCGTAGCCTGACACCGGATCAGCTCGCCGCGCTCGCCGACGGCAACGCTGCGCTGTCCGTCACCGGCGCGTCGACACCGGCGGAGTCGGCGTCGACACCGGCGTCGTCCGTACCGCAGCCGCCGCCCGCCCGGCGGACCCGCAGCACGGCCGCGAAGGCACCGACCGTCGTCGACACCG
The DNA here is from genome assembly GCF_030345095.1 of Solwaraspora sp. WMMA2056. Classification (NCBI taxonomy): domain Bacteria; kingdom Bacillati; phylum Actinomycetota; class Actinomycetes; order Micromonosporales; family Micromonosporaceae; genus Solwaraspora; species Solwaraspora sp. WMMA2056. The sequence continues at coordinate 2,182,138 of NZ_CP128360.1, read as the reverse complement.
AACGGATCCGCGCCGATCTGGCTTCGATCGACGACCGGGTGGCCGCCGGCCGGTACCTCGACGATCTGGGGCTGAAGGTCGCCGAGTTGCGGACGTTGGCCGCCGAACTCGGCGTGGCGCTGCCCAGCCGGGCGACCAAGGCCACCATCGGCAAGAGCATCGTGCAGGCGACGGTGGGGCGCCGGCTCACCTCGGCGGTCCTGAGCCGCCCGGCCGCCGGCGGCTGAGGCTCAGCTGTCCAGTTGACGGCGTACCTCGTCGAGGACCTGGGCCCAGTGCGCGGCCGGCGCACCCGCGCGCAGCTGGCCGGCGAGATGCTCGGCGAGCTGACGGGCGACCCGGTCGGTGAACTCGGGCTGGTCGTCGGTCGCGCCGGACGTGGCCGGGCGCGGTGCCGCCAACGGCATCGGCTCGCCGACGCAGACCACGTCCAGATGTCCGGTGGTCCGGGTCAACGCGACGTACAGCATCCGGTGGCCACGGTCGTCGTCGGCGACGATCTGCTCCGGCTCGACGACCACCACGGCGTCGAACTCCAACCCCTTGGCCTCGGCCGGACTGACCAGGTTGATCGCCGACCCGAGGTCACCCTGCTGGGCGCTGCTCCAGGTCACCTCGTTGTCGGCCAGGGCCGCCTCCACCTCGCGGCGGCAGCGCGGCGGGCAGACGATGCCGACGAACGCGCCCTTCTCGGCGTGCGCCGTGGCGACGGCGACGACCCGGCCGGCCCGTTCGGTCAGCCCGACCCGGTGCACGCCGGGCTCGGCCGGCCCGTCGCGGACCACCTCCGGCGGGGTCACCTGCGGCGCGGCGACCGGCAGCAGCTGGGCGGCGAACTGGTACGCCTGCCGGGGCACCCGGTAGCCGTACCGTAGCGGCGCGACCCGTACCGGGTGGGTCGCCGGCAGGTGCCGGGTCACCTCGTCCCAGCTGTCACGGGCCCAGGCCCCGGTGGACTGGGCCAGATCGCCGAGTACGGTGCACGACCCGGTGCGGCTGCGTCGGGCCACCGCCCGCAGCTGCATCGGCGACAGGTCCTGCGCCTCGTCGACCACCACGTGTCCGTACCGGCGCTGCGGTGCGCCGTCGATGAGATGGTCCAGCTCGTCGAGCAGCGGCAGGTCGGCGGCGGACCAGACCTCCTCGGAGATGCGGTCGGCGCCCCGGCGGTGCAGCAGGGCCAGCTCCTCGGTGGTGAACCCGGCGTCGTCGGCGGCCCGCAACCGGGGCCGGGAGGCGAGCAGGCCACGCAGGAACACCGGCGGGGTCTGCTGCGGCCAGAGCCGTTCGACCAGGTTGGCCAGCGCCGGTTCGCCGCGCGGGTCGACCCCGGCCCGGTCGTGGACCAGGTCGGCGAGCCGGTCCCGGAACAGCTGCCGGCGGCCGCTGTACGGCAGGTCGGCGGCTGCTGCGGCGTCCAGCGCCGCCTGCACCTGCTCGCCGGGCAGGGTGACGAACCGGCTGCCGAGCAGCAGCCGCTCCGCCGGATCGGGGGTGCCGATCCGGTTACGCAGGGCCCGGTCGAGCAGCCCGGCCATCCGGGCGTCCCCCTTGAGCCGGGCCACCGCCGCCGGTTCGGCCCGGCCCCGCCGTACCGCCGGGGCGAGCCGGCTGATGTCGCGCAGCTCGACCTCGGCGTCGCCGAGGCCGGGCAGCACCTGGCTGATGTAGCGCATGAACGTCGGATGCGGCCCGACCACCAGCACGTCGTCGGCGGCCAGGTCGGCGTGCTGGAACAGCAGCCAGGAGACCCGGTGCAGGGCGATCGCGGTCTTGCCGGTGCCGGGCCCGCCCTCGACGACGAGCACCTGGTCCAGCGGGGAACGGATCAGTTCGTACTGGGCGGCCTGGATGGTGGCGACGATGTCGCGCAGCGTCCCGGTGCGGCCCCGGGCCAGCTCGGCGAGCAGGTGGGCGTCGACCCCGGCCGCGCCGCCGGGCTCCGGGCCGCCGGCCGCTGCGGCCACGCCGGCGGCGATCTCGGCGAACAGTACGTCGTCGAGGTGCTCGATGGTGTTGCCGGTGCACCGGTAGCTGCGTTTGCGGACCAGGCCCTGCGGGTCGTCCGGGCTGGCCGTGAAGTAGCGGGCGGCGGCCGGTGCCTGCCAGTTCACCACCAGCGGATCGGCGCTGCCGTCGGCGCTGATCAGGTGCCGGCCGAGGTACAGCGCGGGGCCGGAGTCGGCGTCGATGCGGCCGAACGCGACCGCCTCGTCGGCGTCGCCGAGGGCCCGGGCGGCTGTCGTGGCGTACTGGCGCAGCCGGGCCGCCGCCGCCTTGTCGGCGCCGCTGCCGGCGAGCGCGTCGAGCCGGGTGCGGCGGCGGTCCCGTTCGGCGGCGGCGGCGTCGAAATGCTCCTGCTCGGCGGCGATCTCCGCGGACATGTCGGCCATGGGCGTCCCTCCCCAGGTCGGCAGGCTCGCCACACCGTACCGGCCGGTGCCGCCGCCCGGCAGCCCCGGCTCCGACCTATTCGGCGGCCAGCGAGGTGACCACGGGTTGCCGTAGCGCGCGGCGGGCCGGCAGCACCGAGGCGACCAGGGCGGCGACCGCCGCGCCGGCGACGATCACGCCGAGCTGTGCCCATGGCACCTGCAGCGCGAAGATCCCGTCCTCGGCGTTGTTGAGGACGGCGAGCGCGCTCAACGCCCCGGCCACGCCGATCGCGATGCCGCACGCCGTACCGCTGACCGCGGTCAGCACCGCCTCGGTGGCGAGCATCCGACGTAGTTGCCCCCGGGTCAGGCCGACCGCCCGCAGCAGGGCGTTCTCCCGGGTCCGTTCGACGACCGACAGGGTGAGGGTGTTGGCCAGGCCGAGCAGTGAGATGAGGATCGCCAGGGCCAGCAGGGCGAGCACGAACTGCAGGACCGTGTCGACGGTGCTGGTGCGTGATTCGGCGTACGCGGCCCGGTCGACGAACGTCACGAACGGGTAGCTGACCACGATCGACTCCACTGCCTCGCGGGCAGCCTGATCGTCGACGCCGGTGGCCGGGTCGAGCTGCACCAGCCAGGTGTCGACGCCGGGGTAGGCGGCGGTGACGTCCTCTTCGACGGCCAGCACCGTGGCGGGGACCGGCTGGTCGCCGCCGGGCGGGTCGGCGAGGACCGCGACGACGACGGCGTCGCGGGCCTGCCCGACCGGCCGGACCTGATCAGCAGGATCTGCAGCATCTGCCGGGTCCGGTTCCAGGCGGATCCGGTCGCCGACGGCGTACCCGGTCGCCTCGTTGACGATCACCCGGCCCGGGCCGAGTTCGCGGACGTCCCCGTCGACCACCGTCAGTTCCGCCTTGGCCAGCAGGTCGGGGTGGGCGGCGGCCACGTCGAAGCCGCCGGGTGCCCCGTACACCTCGGCGTCCGCGAACACCACACCGAGTTCCGGCAGGTCACGCAGCCGATCGATCAGCTCCGGCGGCACCGGGTCCAGATCGGACTGTACGACGAACCCGGTTCCGATCCGGGTGTCGACCTCCCGCTCCACCGCCCGCTTGACGCTGTGCGCGCCGACCGCGAACGAGGTGACCAGGCCGATGCCGATCACCAGGGCCATCGCGGTGGCGGCGGCGCGGCGCGGGTTGCGGACCGCGTTGGCGACCGCGAGCCGGGCGGTCGGCCCGGCGGCCCACCCGGTCAGCCGGCCGAGCCCCCGGGTGACCGCCGGCACGATCAACGGGCTGGCCAGCACCAGGCCGAGGAAGGTCAGGATGCCACCGGCGACGACGACCAGCAGGTCCTCCAGCCGAGCGGCGACGACCAGCCCGAGCACGCCGACGGCGATCAGCAGCAGGCCGGTGCCGAGCCGCAGCCGGCCGACCGGGCGGGCGACGGTCAGTGCCGCGTCGGTCAGCGCGGCGACCGGCGGTACGGCGGTGCCGCGCCAGGCCGGCAGCAGCGCCGCGCCGACGGTGACGCCGACGCCGCAGATCAGGGCGACCGCGACGGTACGCAGGCTGACCACGGTGCCGCTCGGCGTACCGGCGCCCAGCTCGGCGTAGAGCTGGCGCAGGCCGGCGGCGGCCACCACCCCGAGCAGCAGTCCCCAGACCGCGCCGATCAGCCCGACGGCGGCGGCCTCGACGATGCCGGCGCGGAACAGTTGCGCCCGGGTGGCGCCGACGAGCCGCAGCAGCGCGGTCTCCCGGGTGCGTTGGGCGAGCAGGATGGTGAAGGTGTTGGCGATGACGAAGCCGGCGACGAAGACCGCGATCGCGGCGAACGCCAGCAGCAGGCGGGTGAACTGCTCACCGTTGCCGACCGTGTGGTCCAGCGCGTCGGCGCGCAGTTGTGCACCGGTGCGGGTGACGACGTAGCCGCCGACGGCGGTACGCAGCCGTTGCGCCAGTTCGGCCTGGCCGACGCCGGGTTCGGCGACGACCAGCACCCGGTCCGGGTCGGTACGGCCGATGAGCCGGCGGGCGTCGGCGTCGACCATGCCGAGCAGCGCGCCACCGGAGTCGACGCCGGTGCCGGCGACGTCGACCAGGCCGACCACCTGCAACGGCTGCGGCTGCCGGTCGGCGGCGGCGACCCGGATCTGGTCGCCGACGGCGATGTCGCGGCGGTCGGCGGTCCGGGCGTCCAGCACGGTCTCGCCGGGCCGTTGCGGCAGCCGACCGGCGGCCAGCGGCAGACCGGCGAGTCGGGGGTCCGCCGGGACGGTGACCATGCCGTTCATGCCGGGAATGGACTGGTCGTCCGGGCCGAGCAGCCCGATGCCGAATGAGCTGAAGGTGCCTTCGGCGGCGGCGACCCCGTCGACCTGTCGGACGGCGTCGACAAGGCCGGTCGGCAGGATCGCGCCGTCGATGTCGGGTGCGCCGGCCACACCGGGCGGTACGTCGAAGTCGCGGGTCAGTTCGACGTCGACGAAGCGGTCGAGCAGGCCGGCGCGTTCCTCGGTGGCGGCGGTCAGCCCGTCGGAGAAGATCAGGGTGCCGGTGACGAAGCCGACGCCGAGGACGATCGCCAGCGAGGAGAGCAGCAGTCGGGTGGCGTTGGCGCGCAGGGAGCGCAGGGTGAGCCGCAGCATCTCCGGTTCACCTGCCCGCGTGGGCGTCGCGCCCGGCGGAGTCCAGGCGGGACATCACGTCGAGGATGGCGTCGACGTCGGGGCGGTCCAGGTCGGTGACCCGGCGGCCGTCGGCGAGGAAGGTGACCCGGTCGGCGCGGGTGGCGGCGAGCGGGTCGTGGGTCACCATCACGACGGTCTGGCCGAGCTGGTCGACGGCGTCACGCAGCAGCCGCAGCACCTCGGCGCCGGAACGGGAGTCCAGGTTGCCGGTCGGTTCGTCGGCGAAGATCACCGCCGGGCGGGTGATCAGGGCGCGGGCGACGGCGACCCGCTGCTGCTGCCCGCCGGAGAGTTCGGCGGGGCGGTGGCCGAGCCGGTCGGTGAGCCCGACGGCGGCCACCACCTGCCGCAGCCAGTCGCTGTCGATCCGGCCGCCGGCGATCGCCACCGGCAGGGTGACGTTCTCCAGGGCGGTGAGGGTGGGCAGCAGGTTGTAGCGCTGGAAGACGAAGCCGATCCGGTCGCGCCGCAGCATGGTCAGCCGGCGGTCGTCGAGCCGGGTGATCTCGGTGTCGCCGATCCGGACGGATCCGGCGGTGGGGCGGTCCAGCCCGGCGAGGCAGTGCATCAGGGTCGACTTGCCGGACCCGGAGGCGCCCATGATGGCGTGGAACTGGCCGGTGGCGAAGGCGATGTCGACGCCGTCCAGTGCGGTGACCGCCGCCGCACCGTTGCCGTACACCTTGGACAGGCCGGTGGCGGTGACCGCTGCCGCGGTCGAAGTGATCGTTGACATGCCGGTAACGCTAGGGACGCGGGCGGTGCGCGGCGTCCGCCGTTCTACGTCACTTCCGGGTCCGTCGCGGGTCGCACTCCGGGGCCGGCGTACGCCTCAGGTCGTACTTCCGGGGCGGATCAACCCCGTCTCGTACGCCAGCACGACGGCCTGGACCCGGTCCCGTAGCCCCAGCTTGGCCAGGATCCGCCCGACGTGGGTCTTGACGGTCGCCTCGGCGACGGTGAGCCGGCCGGCGATCTCTGCGTTGGACAGCCCCTGGCCGAGCAGCAGCAGCACTTCACGTTCCCGGTCGGTGAGCCCGTCGACGGTGGGGGCGGCCGACCCGGCGGTGACCAGCTGCCCGGCGAAGCGGTCCAGCAGTCGGCGGGTGATCCGGGGCGCGACGACCGAGTCGCCGGCGGCGATCACCCGGATCGCGGCCAGCAGCTCCTCCGGTGGGACGCTCTTGAGCAGGAATCCGCTCGCCCCGGCCTGCAGTGCGGCGAAGGCGTCGGACTCGGTGTCGAAGGTGGTCAGCACCAGCACCCGGGGGGTGGGTCCGGTGGCGCAGATGCGCCGGGTGGCTTCGACGCCGTCGAGGACCGGCATCCGTACGTCCATCACGACGACGTCGGCGTCGACGGTACGCAGCAGCCGCAGTGCCTCGGCGCCGTCGCCGGCCTCGCCGACCACGGTCATGTCGCCGGAGTAGTCGAGCACCATCCGGAAGCCGGCCCGGACCAGGGCCTGATCGTCGACGAGGACGACCCGGATGGCAGCGCCCGGGGCGGCGGCGGAGCCCTCGGTCGCCGGGCCGCCGGCGGTCGTCGCGCCGCCGGTCATGCCGCCGCCGCCAGGCTCAGCGGGATCGACGCGCGGACCTGCCAGCCGCCGTCGAGCCGCGGGCCGGCGGTGAACTCGCCGCCGTACAGTCCGGCCCGCTCGCGCATGCCGATCAGGCCGTGCCCACCGGCCGGCAGCGCGGCGGCCGGCAGCGGCAGCGGGGTGACGTTGGTCAGCGCGGGCGCCGCGGCCGCCCGGCGGCCGCCGTCGTCGACCACCTCGATGGTGATGGCCTGCCGGGTGTACGTGATCGACACCCGCGCCGTGGTCCGCTCCCCTGCGTGTTTCAGGACGTTGGTCAGCGACTCCTGCACGATGCGGTAGACGGCGAGGGAGACCCCGTCGGGCACCTCCGGCGCGGTGCCGGTCACCGCGAACTCGACGGCCAGCCCGGCGCCCCGGGCCTTCGCCACCGCCTCGCCCACCTGGTCGAGGGCGCCGCGCGGGCGTTCCACCACCGATTCGGGGGAGCGCTCCGGATGACGCAGTACGTCGATCAGCTGCCGCATCTCGCCGAGCGCTTCCCGGCCGGCGGCACCGATCGTGGTCAACGCGGACCGGGTGCGTTCCGGGTCGCGGTCGAGGGCGAACCGGCCGCCGTCGGCGTGCACGATCATGACCGACAGCGAGTGGGCGATGATGTCGTGCAGTTCGCGGGCGATCCGGCCGCGTTCCTCGACGACGGCGATCCGGGCCAGGTGGTCGCGTTCGCGTTCGGCGGTGGCGGCGCGTTCCTCCAGGCTGAGTACGTACAGGTGCCGGATCCGCACGGTCAGGCCGAGCAGCGTCACCCCGATGGTGACCGAGGCGGCCAGCGTGAGGATGTACTGGTCGAGCCACGGCTGGCCGGGGCCTGACGGGCTGAGCAGTACGGCGGCCGCGAAACAGCCGAACAGGGTGACGCCGAGGGCGGCGAACCCGACCCAGGCGCGGCGGGCGTACTTCACCACCGAGTAGAGCGCGACGAAGATCGCCACGTCGTGCGGCAGCAGGGTGAAGGTGTCGCCGGCGAGCAGTTGGGCGGCGGCAAGGCCGGCGACCACGGCGAACGTGGCGACCGGGAAGCGACGACGGGCGAACAGCGGCAGCGCCATCAGGACCCCGTGCACGATGCCGATCGTGCCGTACGCGCCGCCGGCGATCACCGACGCGGAGCCGACGACGGCGACGATGGCGAGGTCGAACAGCAGGTCACGACCGCGCCGCAGCCAGCGCGGGAGGACCGGCGTGGGCATCGACATGCTGCGAGCGTACCCACGGTCAGGTGCGGGACCGGCCGGCCCGCCGGGTCCGCCTCAGGTGCGGGACCGGCCGACCATCGCGCCGACGATCATCCGGTCGACGCCGGGCAGGCCGGCGGCGGCCAACGCGACCCGGCGGGCCCGTAGCCACCACTGGCGCTGCGGCACGAACCAGCGGGCACCGCGCCGGGCCACCTGCTGTTTGTCGGTGATGACCGGCCGCATCGCCGTCTCGTAGCGGCGCAGGGCGGTGGCGAGCAGGGTGGGGTCGGCGGCGGCCGTCGGGTCGGGAGTGGTGCCGAGGGCCCGGGTCAGCTCGTCGGCGAGGGTCTGCGCCCCCGCGACCGCCAGCGAGGCACCCTGCCCGGCGAGCAGCGACACCGCCTGGCAGGCGTCGCCGACCAGCACGACCCGGCCGTGGTTCCAGTACGGCAGGTCGATCTGGGCGACCTGGTCGTAGTAGATCTCGTCGGCGGGTGGGCAGGCGGCGAGCGCCTGCGGCACGATCCAGCCGAGGTCGGCGTACTCCTGGTGGAGGGCTGCCCGGGGATCCGCCGGCAGCGTCGGATCGCTGCTGTGGTGCACGGCGAAGGCCGCGACCCGGCCGTCGCGCAGGGCGTAGCAGCCGAGTTGGCGGCGGGTGCTGTCGGTGAGGGCGAACTCGTCGCCGATCTCGGCCCGTACCGCCGGGTCGTCGAACACCCAGGCGGCGGTGTGGAAGCCGAGGTAGCGCAGGAAGTGGCGTTCGCCGCCGTAGACGAGCCGCCGCACGGTGGAGTGGATGCCGTCGGCGCCGATCAACAGGTCGGCGCGGTGGACGGTGCCGTCGGCGGTGGTGGCGTCGACCCGGTCGGAGCGATGGTCGATGCGGGTCAGCCGGCTGTCGAAGCGCAGCGCGACCCGTTCGGGCAGCGCGTGGCGCAGGATCCGCTCCAGGTCGGGGCGCATGATGCTGGTCAGTCGGCCGTCGACCATCTCGGCGAACCGGGCGTAGCTGAGGCTGGCCCGGCGGCGACCGCGCTCGTCGCGGTAGGTCAGCGCCTGCACCCGGTAGCCGTGCTCCTGCAGTTGCGGCAGCAGCCCCATCCGGTCGAGCACGTCGTAGCCGGGACCGAAGAAGTCGATCATGTAACCCTCGGTACGCGGGGCGGCCGCCTGCTCCAGCACGGTCACCGACCAGCCGGCGGCGTCGAGTCGGTGCGCCAGCGCCAGCCCGGCGATCCCGGCCCCGCAGATGACCGCCTTCACTGTCGGCCCCCTTCCGTCGTGGCGCTTTCGGTCGTGGCGCTCTCCGTCGTGGCGTCGATGATGATCATCCGGGTGAGCGGCCCGGCGACCGCGCCCGAGGTGAGAGCGGGTGACAATGGACGGTGCAGCAGCAGCCCGTCGACGGCGGCGGCCAGCACGGCGGCGGTGGCCGCCGGGTCGGCGACGCGGTGGCCGGCGAGCCAGTCGGCGAGCCGGCCGCGCAGGTCGTCGAGGATGCCGGCCAGGGTACGCCGCAGGTCGTCGTCGCGGGCGGCGGCGAGGTAGGTCTCGGCGAACAGCAGCGAGGTCGGGTCGGTGCCGGAGTAGCCGTCCAGGGCGGCGAGCATCGACCGTACGCCGTCGGCCGGGGTCGCCGCCGTCGTCAGCAGCGCACCCAGGTCGGCGGTCAGGTCGGTGACCGCGGTGGTGGCCGCCTCGATCAGCAGCGCCTGGATCGACGGGTAGTGGTAGTGGACCAGGCCGGGGGCGACCCCGGCCCGGTCGGCGACCACCCGGGTGCTGACCGCCGACCAGCCGCGTTCGGCGATCAGCGTGACGGCGGCGGCCCGCAGTCGGGCCCGCACCTGTCGGCCGCGTTCTGCGGCGCTCTGCGTCATCCGCACACTCCGATCCCGTATTGGTCGCCCGCCCTGGTCGTTTGTCCTGGGCGAACGTCCAACACGTTACCACGTCGATGCGATGCGTGAAAACGACTCTGGATTCCGAGGCCGCCGCCGTGCGATCCTTGTTGGCGTTCAGTAATCACACGATCACCGATGGCTACCCCTCGGCCGGAGGCGCACGTGAGCGAGCTGTACCGCACGCCCTACTACGAACCGCCGCCAGGCAAGGACAGCGGTGCGACTCAGATGCAGGTGCTGGTCACCGGCATCACCCCGCCGGTGCCGTCCGCCACGTACGGTGCCATGACCACCCTCGTCGGCCTCCGCCTCGACGGCCCCCGACACTGGATCCGGTTCGACGAGATCCCCGCCCACCCGCTCAGCCAGGCCGCGCCCGTACGGCGCTACGACATCGTCTCCGCCGTCGCCGAACCCGACCCCGACGACCCACGCCCGGAAAGCTGGCGGGCCCACGACGGCACCTTGCGGGTCCGTCACGAGGCGCGCCAGTGGCCCCGGCGCACCGCGATCCTGCACCCGCACGCCGAATGGTCCATGTGCGACATCCACCAGGCGGCGACCGGCCGCGACGACGCCCGGTCGGTCGCCCTGATCCGCGCCGCCGAGCTGCGCTACCTGCGGATCGGTCGCACGCCGGTGGCGGCACCGGCCGAACGCTGGTCCGCCGCCACCTGGCGACGCCACGAACCCGACCTGTTCCGACCGATCGTGCACGACCTGCTGCGCCGCCCACCGTTCACCCTCGCCTACCGGTACCGGTGCCACCACCCCGGCTGCGCAGGCCACGTACAGCAGCTGCGCGACCGGGACGTGGTCGCCTTCCAGCAGCGCCGCCGCAGATACTGCGGGCTGCCGCTACGCCGCGCACTGGTCGGCGAGTTCTGGTGGCCGCTGCGCCAACCCGGCCGCGAAGTGGCGTTCCTGGTCGGCAACCGCCGCGACGCCCCGGCCACCTTCGACATACTGGACACCGTCATCCTCCGCCGCTAGCTCGCCGGCCCGGATGCTGGGCGAGGGCGAACGACCGCACGACGGGATGCAGGTGGTAACGCCCGACGGTGTCCGACTCCAGCAACGCCAGGTCGACCAGCTCCTCCAGCAGGTCCTCGCTGTCCGGCTCGGGCCGGCCCAGCACCCGCGCCACGACGGGCAGCGCGAAGTCCGGCCGGTCGGTGACGGCCAGCAGGACCAGGGCGCGCTGCTGCTCCGAGGTGAGCTGCCGCCAGCTGGCCAGAAAGGTCGCACTCACGTCGAGACCACCGGCCCGCAACGAGCCCAGCCGGTGCCCGTCGGTGAACCGGTCGCGCAACGCCCCGATCGACCAGCCCGGCCGGGCGGCCAGCCGGGCCGCCACGATGCGGACCGCCAGCGGCAGCAATCCGCAGGCCACCACGAGCTCCCGGGCCGTCTCGCGCTCGGCCGCCACCCGGTCGTGGCCGATCACCCGGCTCAGCAGCTCGATCGCCTCGGTCTCGTCGAACACGTCGAGATCGGCGTGCACGGCACCGTTCAGGCCGGCCAGCCGGGAACGGGAGGTGACCAGGACGCCACAGGTCGCGGTACCCGGCAGCAGCGGGGTGATCTGTGCGAGGCTGTGCGCGTCGTCCAGCACCACGAGCAACCGGCGGTCGTGCGTCGCCGAGCGGAACAGCGCCGGCCTGCTGTCCAGGCAGTCCGGTACGAACTCCACCCCGAGCGCCTCGAGGAAGCCGTCCAGGACGTCCTGCGGTGACGCCGGCACGGCGTCACCGCCCCGCAGTTCCGCGTACAACTGTCCGTCCGGGTAGTGCGCGCCGAGCCGGTGGGCGACGTGCCGGGCCAGGGTGGTCTTGCCGACACCACCCATCCCGGCTACGGCCACGACCGGCAACGATTCGCGGTCGGGCCGGCTCAGGGCGTCGGTGACGAGACGGGCCACCGCCGCACGCCCGGTGAAGTCCGCCGTGGTGGCCGGGACCTGGGCCGGAACCTGGGCCGGGACCTGGGCCGGTCGTGGCGCCGGTTCCTCACGTCGCGGCGACTCTTCACTTTGTGCCGGCCCTTCACTTCGCGCCGGCTCCGACCTTCGCACCGGCTCCGCACGCCGCCTTGGCGGGGCGGCGGGTCGCTCGCTGATCAGGAGCTGCCGGTGGGCCTCGGCAAGCTCGACGCTGGGTTCCAGCCCCAGCCGGTCCACGATCCGGCGCCGAGCGGCCGGAAACACCGCAGCGGCCTCCCCCGGCCGGCCGCTGGCGTGCAGCGCCCGGATCAGCAGCACGGAAAGGCTCTCCCGCAACGGGTTCTCGTCACTGAGAGCGCGCAACTCGGGCACGCACCAGGAGGCGCGACCGAGGTCGATGTCCAACGCCAGACGCGCCTCCAGCAGATCGAGGTGCAGCTCACTGAGCCGGCGACGATGCCGTTGCGCGAACGGGCCGGGCACCCCGGCCAGCGGCTCGCCGTTGAAGAGGGCGAGCGCCTCGGCCAGCATCGCGCGAGCGCTCCGCGCGTCGCCGGCCTGACGGGCGCGGCGGGCCAGTGCCTCGGCGTACCGCACATCGACGGCGTCCTCGGGCACCGTCAGGCGGTAGCCGTCACCGACGGTCGTCAGGATCCGGGGCTCGGCGGCGTCGTTCTCCAGCACCTTGCGCCACCGCCAAGCGTACGTGCGGAGGGCTTTCATCGCGGTGACCGGCGGATCGTCGCCCCACAGCGCCTCCATCAGAACGGTCGCGCTCACCCCCTGGCCCGGCCGCAGGAGAAGGACGGCGAGCAGTGCCTGTTGCTGCGGGCTTCCCATGTCGAGCTCGACGGAGCCCCGGCGGCCACGCACGACGCCGAGCAGGTCGAACCGAAGGGGCTCCATGTCAACCGCAGACGATCGCATCGGCGGCGGCCCGCAAATCCACCCTCATGTCGCCATCCTGGCAAACCGCAGCGGTCGGCGGTCCGGACAGTAGGCAAACCCATAGGACAGACGTCGTGTCCACAAGCTACGCCTGCGGATATATCAACCAGGTATCGGATATCTATCGGTGTACACGAATCTTTGACCAAGGCACCTCTCGATGAAGGAGGAAGCACATGGGACTGCACGACGCGATCTACCGGCCGCAGAAGGACAAGCCGGAACTCGCCGAGACCGAGCAGCGGACCCTCGACGAGCTGACCGAGCGTGACCAGGACTCCGAGGTGGCGGCGGTCGAGTCCGCCGGCTGAGTCGACGTCACAGGGCCGGGCGGGGTGCCCGTCCGGCCCACCCGCAACCCGCAGCGTCGGTGCGTTCAGTCGGAGGTGGAGCGATGTCGAGGACAGATCTTGCGGCCGGCCCGGTGGTTCAGGACGGTGAGCGGACGCTGAGTCTGCCCGAGGCCCACCAGCGGGGTACCGCGGCGGCAACCGAACTCGACCTCCGGGTCGACTGCACGGCGGTGCTCGACGGCGACCCGGCGGTCTGGACGGCGACGCTGTGGCGGGGCGACGACCCGGTGCCCAGCGGGCTGGGACTCGGCAAGGGAAGTTCGGCGGCGGCGCAGGTCGGCGCGATCTTCGAGGCGTTGGAACACCACCTCAGCGGGCTGCAGGGCCTCGCCGGCGGCGGGACGACGCTGCGCCACGCTGGTGAGATCTCCCGCGATGCGACGCTCCGACGGGACGTGGCGCTCGGCCTGCTCGGGGAGTTGCCCGACGGACCGATGGGGTGCCTGCCCTTCCGGGTGCTGACCAGCGGCGCCGAGGTCGACGTACCGCTGTTCCTGTCCGTGCCGGACTACCTCGACGAGGAGGCCGACCCGCTGCGGGAGAACCTCGGTGACCGCTACGACTACACCGGGGTGAGCCGCTACTCCTGCAACAACGGCTGGGCGGCGGGCACCGACCCGGTCGAGGCGGCGGTCCACGCACTCAACGAGACCATCGAGCGGGACGCGCTCTCCCTCCTGCTGATCGACCAGTTCCTGGGGCGGCGGAGATCCCCGCTCGTCCTCATCGACACGGACACGTTGCCGGACGACCTCGCCGACCTGGTGTCGGCGGCGGAGACCATCACCGGCCAGCCGCTGCACCTGATCGACATGACCAGCGACCTGGGCGTACCGGCGATCTTCGCCTATCTCCCCACGCGCGACGGCGGACCGGCCCGGATCCGCGGCTGCGGCGCCTCCCTCTCCCGGCACTACGCGATCGCCCGTGCGGTGAGCGAGCTGGTCCAGGTCCACCTGGCGTCCTCGCTCGGGAACATCCACTCCGCGTTCGCCGCCATGACGCCCGTGCGGCACGACTGGACCAGGCCCTATCCCGCGCTGCACGCCTGCTACCGCAGCGACTTCAGTACCCGGCTCGACGACGCGACCGTCGTGCCGTACCGGGACACGGAAGCTCCGGCCACCGCCGCCGGCCACTTCGACGCGCTCGTCGACGCCCTCTCCCGACGCGGCTTCACGCCGTTGCAGCGTGACCACTATGTCACCGGAAACCTGGCCGTGGTCAACATCTTCGTCCCCGGCCTGGAGAGGTTCATGCTCGTCACCGACGGACAGGTGGTGGTGCCGGGAGCGCGGGGCATGGCGGTCCGCAACAACGGAGTACGGCCTGGACCCGTGAACGACACCAGGTGACTCACGTGCAGATGGCGCCGGGCTGAGCACAGACCACGCTGGAGATAGGGACCGGCCAGATGCCACCTGTGCTAAGACAGGGCGGTGAAACGAACTGCGCGCGGGTTCGCAGCGGCACTCGTCGTAACGGCGACAGTTGGCATGCCGGTGCCGGCACTGGCAGCCGACGCCGTGGCCCCGGCCGACGCGGTGGCAGCCGACGCCGTGGCCCCGGCCGACGGCGCGACCGCCACGCCGTACGCCGGGACCGGCGACCCCGGGTACGCCGGCGACGACGGCCCTGCCGTGGCGGCGGTGCTGAACCAGCCCGGCGGGGTCGCCGTCGCGCCGGACGGGGTCGTGTACGTCGCCGACACCGGCAACGGGGTCGTCCGGGCGATATCGGCCGACGGCGTGATCCGGACCGTCCCCGTCGGCGAGGACTCCCTGAACCATCCGAGCAGTCTGGCGGTCGACGCGGCCGGGACCATCTACATCGGCGACAACGGCAACGCCCGGATCCTCTCCCTGCCGCCCGACGGTGACGTGACCGTGGTGGCGGGCGGCAACGGGGCCGGGTTCGCCGGTGACGGCGGGCCGGCCACCGAGGCACAGCTGCGCGACGTCAGCGGCCTGACCGTCGACGCCGACGACGGGTTGGTCTTCGGCGACCTGCGCAACTACCGGGTCCGGCGGATCGACACCAGCGGTCTCATCGACACCCTGATCGGCAGCGGCGACGTCGGCCTGGTGGCCGGCGGCGACGCGGCGTCGTTCACGTTCCCGTACGCACCGATCTCGACGGCGGACGACCCCGACGGCGGCCGCTGGGTGGCGAGCACCCTGCTGTACGGCCTGTCCGACAACCGGATGCGCGCGGTGGTCCGCGACGGCGACAGTCGGTGGACGTACTCCGAATCGCAGTCGGCGGAGATCCCCGCCGGCGCCTGGCAGGGCACCCTCTACCTGGCCGCCACCGCGAACGCCCGGTACCTGTCGACCGACGACGGCCTCTACCGCTTCCACCCCGACGGCCGGGTGGAGACCCTGCTGGCGGATCCGTCCATCGCTGGACCGTTGACCATGGTGGACGACCAGCTCGGCTACCTGGTCGACCCGCGCCAGCACAAGGTGTACCGGCTGGAGCTGCCAGCGATCTCCAGCACCGGCGGCGACGGTGACCGCGACCCCGACGGTGCGGTACGGCCATGGTGGGTGCTGGCCGCCGGGTTGCGGTCGCGGTGGCACTCCTGGTGGCGGTCGTCGCGGTACGCCGCCGCAGGGCGATGAACTGAGCGGCCACGCCGCAGTAATACCGGTCGGAGCCGTGTTTCCGCTGCGCACTCTGCGCACTATGGTTGCCGCATGGTGGAGACGTTCGCAGTCGACCGGGTCGACCGCATCGCGGACATCCTGTTCGGAGTGGCGACGGCCAAGGGGCTGATCGGCTACGGCCCGCTGGCGAAGCGGGTAGGCACCCGCCCCGACTTCCTGGGCCAGCCGCTTGACAAGCTCTCTCGGCTCGCCGCCGAGCGGGGCGAGCCGCTGTGGAGCGCGCTTGTCGTGGCCCGCAGCAGCGGACGTCCCAGTTCCGGCTTCTACGGGCTCGCGCGCAGCATCCGCCCGGAGTACGAGGACAAGAGTGACGACGAGGTGTGGGCGCAGGAGCGCGAGCGCTGCTACGCGGCCGCCGCGTCGGCGTAACACCGCTGCGTGTCGGTGGGGCGTGGCACTCTGACCGGGTGAACGTCGAGGAAGCCGTCCGACTGCGCCGGGCCCGGGACCTGCTGGACCGGGAGTACGCCCGCCCGCTGGACGTGCCGGCGATGGCGCGGGCCGCGTACATGTCGCCGTCGCACTTCACCCGGCTGTTCCGGGCCGCCTACGGCGAGAGCCCGTACGGCTATCTGTCGACCCGGCGGGTCGAGCGGGCCAAGGCGCTGCTGCGCCGTGGCGACCTGAGCGTCACCGACGTCTGCATGGCGGTGGGGTTCACTTCACTCGGCTCGTTCAGCTCCCGCTTCACCGAGTTGGTCGGCGAGTCGCCCAGCGCGTACCGGGCCAGGTCACATGCGGCCGGCGCGGCCATCCCGGCCTGTTACGTCAAGGCCGTCACCCGCCCGACCCGGCCGGCCGCGCCGCGCTTTCCTGTTCAATGACGACTGAGACGAGGCTCTGAGCTAACCGAACAGCTCGCGGATCACGCCCATGGCTCGTGGCGAGATCACCTCGTCCGGATAGAAGTCACGGCACAACCGCACGGCATCGTCCACCGTCGCGACCTTGGCCAGCGCGGCGAGGGTACGAAGGTCGTCCACGTCGCGTGTCCGAGCCGCGAGAGCCTTCATTGCGAAGGTGTGCTCGGGCGAAGCCGCCATGACGCGAATGCCGGGATGGTCGAAGACCCGCCGTCGTCCCGGGTCCTCTTTGCCGGACACGTAAACGCTGGCCTGCTCGTTGAGCCACCACGGGGGCAGTCCTAATTCGTCGGCCACTGCACGCGCCTCGTCGAGAACGACGCCGTGCGGCACGAACATCGCATCGACGTCCCTTGTCACCCGTTTTGCGTCATAGGCCAAGGCCATCGCGGCACCACCGACGACGAAGATGTCAGCAACGACCCCTCGACGGACGAGCCGATCACCTAAGCTACTGAACGCTCGCTCAAGTTCCGCGCGCCCCATCAGGACGCCGTCTGAGCCGGTCACGCCGCCGCCAGATCGTGGACGGACAGGTACACCCCATGCTTGCGAAGGGCGGCAGGCGCCCAGGCCAGCGCATCTGCCCGGTGGATCGCCAATTCGGCAGGGAACCATGGTCGGCGCAGCACCCGCGCCTCGGCCCATTGCGGCGGGGCGATGTCCGCCTGCGCGAGCAGATGCTCTGCGAGTGCCGCGAGTAGTGCGTCCCACCGCTCGTCCCCGGTCGGCTCCGGTTCGTCCAGCAGCAGCGTCACTCTGGTGTCCGCCGGCTCCCAGCGGAACTCCTCCAGGAATTCCCACACCAACTTCCACCGGGTCTGGTCGACGTCTGTGGATGCCAGATGACTGGCCAGCACTGCCAGACTCATCGGTTCGTAGCCGGTACCCACAACGCGAACCTCACTTTCCGAACCTCGGCATCACTTCGGCACCATCAGCTTCAGGCTACCGGGCGACGGCCTGTCCAGGACCGGGCGGAGCATCAAGTCGGTTTGGAGAAGCCCAGGTCAGCCGGTCCGGCGTAGCGTCACCGGCATGACGATCACGCTTTCCCACACGTTCCTGCTCGTCCACGACCAGGACGAGGCATTGAAGTTCTACCGCGACGTGCTCGGCCTGGAGGTCCGCACCGACATGGCGTTCGAGGGCGTCCGCTGGCTGACCGTCGGCCCGCCCGGACAGCCGGACGTCGAGATCGTGCTCGAAGTCGCCGCGATGGGTCGCGCCGCCGACCAGGAGACCCTGGAGCTGCTGCTCGCCAAGGGCTCGCTCAGCGGGCTGATCTTCCTGGTCGACGACGTGGACGCGACGTTCGAGCGGGTCAGGGCCGCAGGGGCGGAGGTCATGCAGGAGCCCATCGATCAGCCGTACGGCTTCCGCGACTGCGGTGTCCGCGACCCGTCCGGCAACAACATCCGTTTCTCCCAGAAGCTGTCGCAGTGAGCTGACCGACGACGCAGACCGGCGGCGCTGACTGGACCGGGCTGTCCCGGCTCATCCCGAGGCAGCCCGGTTGCCGCAGGTCGGACAGACCGTGGGTGGTTGCTTCGGGCGGCGGCCACGGATCGCGACAGTCAGTGGCAGGGCCGCGCCAGCCGCCAGCACCGAGACGACGGCCACCCAGGCGGTCGACGCCCAGGAATCCGCAGCAGTCCCGGCATAGCTGGCCACCAGCCCGGTGAGCGGTTCGACCAGCAGCGTCGCGAACGCCGGCAACATGATCACCGTCGCCAGCCAGCCCCGATCGTCGCCACGCACTGCGAGCAGGGCGCTGGCACCCAGCAGCCCGATCAGCAGGATCGCAGCGATCGCGGCAAGCAGATCGCCGTCGAACCACCGGTACGGGCTGCCTGGCATGGTGATGGTCGCGACCCCGGCGGCGGTCACCGTCACCAGGGCGACGACGACTCGCAGCCGCAGCCCGGCCCGGCTGCCGGGACTGTCCGGCAGGCCGAGCGCGACCAGGCCGAGCGCCAGTTGCGGCACCAGTACCGTCAGCGGGGGCCGGTCGTACGGCAGCAGGGCGGCGGCGGGGAGCAGCGCGACTGTCACCGCCAGGGCCGCCAGGACACCGACCCGAACGACACGGCCGGGCGATACGAGGGCGGTGAGCCCGACGGCGAGCCAGGCGACCCAGGCAACTACACCGATGGTCTGAAAGGGGCCGAACATCGGCACTGGCCCAGCCAGCGCACCGCCGATCACTTCGGCGCTGATCAGCCAGAAGGTGGCAAGCATCGTGACCGTGCCGATAGCGACGGTGGCGGCGATCGGCAGCGCCGCCGCCATGCCGCTGCTGCGCAGGTGGGCGCGGGTCGCACCGGCCAGCACGTCCCGGACGTCGGCAGCGCTCGGTCGTCGGCGGCCGCCGTCCACCATCGCCAGATAGGTGTCGAGCATCTCGTCGCTGCGGTGGGCCTGGTAGTGCGCCGGATAGCAGCGCAGCAACGCCCGGTACCTGCGCTCCAGGACGGATCGGTCGTCGGTCATGCCACACCTGCGGCGAGTCGGGTGCTGGTGGCCCGCTCGCGGGCGCGCAGTCGTTGGCTGGCGGCCTGCACGTTGAGCCGCATCCGTTCGGTTTCGGCCCGCAGCACCGTCTCGCCGCGATCGGTGAGGCGGTAGTAGCGGCGGAGCCGACCGTCGACGATCTCCTCGCGGTCGGTGGCGACAAGGCCGTCGTCACCGAGCCGGTCGAGTGCACCGTAGAGCGTGCCGGGACGCAGGGTCAGCCGACCATCGGAGAGGGTGGACACCTCGGAGATCAGTCCGTAGCCGTGCATCGGCTCCCGGGCAAGGGCGGTCAGGATGAGGAACGTCGGCTCGCGTAACAACTCGGGCATGACCACAACGTATCGGTGACAAACATATATCGCAAGCGAAGGTATTAGTGAGGGGTGACTGTGCCTCCGGTCGGCTTGCCGGTCCCGGCCGGAGGCACAGTCAGCTCACGGGCGGCGACGGGCCGGCCGGGTCACCGCGCCGGGGCGGCGCAGCGCGTCCGCCCGTACGACGATTGCCCTGAAGCGGTGGTCCTCGCCGCCGACGACCTCGACCCCGACCAGGTGGACCCATTCGATCCCTGGATGCTGCGCGCCGTCGTCGACCCGGGTGACCCGCAGCACGAGTCGACCGAGCCCGTAGCAGTAGTCGCCGGTATTCAGCGAAACCGTGTCGCCGGGTTTGACCAACGGGTCATTCTTCATCGGTGATCATTTCCACCGACTTGCCGTCGCGCAGCAGTTCCGCAAGCCGCTCGTACACCTTGAAGTCTTCCATTTGTAGAAATTGCAGCGCGGTGTCCATCGGGCGGCATCCGTCGGTCAGACAGACCGGGCAGCCGGCCCACTCCACCGAGGGCCAGTGGTCGGTGACGACGCTCCTCGCGTACCGGATCGCGACGTCGCGGGTCTGCTCCTCGCTCAACTCGGGGATGGCCGGCGGTTGGGAACCTGGTACCAGGACACTCATTTCTGCCCTCCGCTGATCCTCGTAACTTCTCCTGCGAACACTCTGGACTCCGCCGGCACTCTCCCGTAAGGATGGAGCGGCATACCCGTGAAATTACTCGCGTACGGAGGGGTAAGCGGTGGACATGATCATGTGGATACGCGCGCTCAAAGCAGCGCGCGTCGCCGCCGGAGTAAGCCAGGACGGACTCGCCGATAAGATCAATTGGAGCGCGTCCACGATTGCCGCGATCGAGACCGGACGGCGCAAGCCGACCTTCAAGTTCGCCGAGGAAGCCGATGAGGCGCTGGAGACCGGCGGCCTGCTGACCGAACTGCTGGACCGCGCCGAACGCCAACGCACCCCCGCCTGGTTCCTTGCCTGGCGCAGGATCGAGTCCGAGGCCAGGCGCCTCCGTAGCTTCGAGCTGGCCGTCATCCCGGGCCTGTTACAGACCGAGGAGTACGCCCGAGCGATCATCTCCGCTGGCGGGCTACGCACCCCGGCCAAGGTGGAGGAGCTGGTGCGGGTCCGGATGGAGCGGCAGGAGCTGCTGACCCGCGACGACCCGCCGGAGTGCATCTTCATCCTCGACGAATCGATGTTGGCCAGGCCAATCGGCGATCACGCGATCCTCGACCGGCAGCTGCAGCACCTCCAGGAGGTAGCCAAGCTGCCGAACGTGCGAATCCACATCCTGCCGACCGAGGTCGGCGCACACGTCGGCCTCGGTGGCGGCTTCGCCATCGCTCAGCTATCGGATGTCGATCCAATGCTCTACCTGGAGAACAACGCCCGCGGGCAGGTCGCCGACGACGAGGAGACGATCGACCTGCTCAACCGGAAGTGGGACTGCCTGCTCGGCGACGCCGCCTCCACCAGCGCATCGCTACGCATCATCGCGAAATATAGGCTGACGCCATGACGACTCCTGACGGTCTGCAGTGGCGCAAATCCAGCCGTTCCGGCGACACGGGCGGTAACTGCGTCGAGGTCGCCGCCGTGTGGCGCAAGTCCAGCCGCTCTACCGACAACGGCGGCAACTGTGTCGAGGTCGCCGGCAACCTGCCGGGTCGGGTCCTGGTCCGCGACTCGAAGGACCGGGACGGCGGCACCCTCGCCTTCTCCCCCACCGCCTGGACCAGCTTCCTCACCCAAACCCCCGCCCGCTGACTTCACAGGAACGTCCGCAGCTGGCCGCCGCGCCCCCCAACTGGAGAAACCCTGGCGCGATGGCCAGCTGCGGACCAACCCGCTTAGCTAAGGGGGTGCACGATGACGAGCGAGGCTCTGGAGCAGTTCAACATCCATGAGGCCAAGACGAACCTGTCACGGATCATTGAGCGGGTGGAGCACGGCGACCACGCGACCGTCGCGGGGCACGCCTTCCGATGATCCAGCGGGATCCCTTCGACCGAATGCTCGTCGCGCAGGCGCAGTGTGCAGGGTTGACCATCGCCACTCGCGGGGCGGATATCCGCATGTACGACGCGAGCGTCCTACCCGTCTGAGCAGAGCTCACTCTTGCGGGACAACCTGCTGCCGCTGACCGTGTTAGTCTGCCCCGGCCAATCGCCCGAGAGCACAAGGGATGGTCGCATGCAGCTGGTCGGACGACTCGACAGGTTACGCCCCGCCGCACTCCTGATCGGTGCCTTGGCACTGTTGCCTGCCTGCTCGCCGGCCTCGAGCGACCCCGCGACAGCGGATGCCCGCGTCGCCGGATCCGGTGCCGGTGCCGGTGCCGCGCAGGCCGAGCAGGGTGGGCACCCGCTGCTCACCGAGGCGCTGGCGTTGGAGCCACAGGTGCGCGACGTCATCGGCCGGCTCACCGAGGAGTGCCTGCGCGACGCCGGCGTAGACGAGTTCCCACCGCAGGGCTCGGCGCAGGAGGCGCGGTCGGCGGTCGTGGCACCGCAGCTGTCCCCGACGCGCGACGAGGCGACGGCGAACGGGTACGGCATCCACGCCACCGCCACCAGCGGCGAGCCCGGCGCTGAGCAGTTCGTCTGGTCGTCGCCGGACGACGAGCGCCGGTTCCAGGAGGTGCTCACCGGAGGCGCCGACGGCGCGGAGGTCACCGACGACGCCGGCCAGCCCACCATCGGCGGATGCATCGGGCAGGCCCGGACCGCCGTCTACGGCGAGGTCGCCGGCCCGCCGAATCCGACGCCGCTGATCAGCGAGGCGGCGTGGGCCGCGTACGACGCCGATCCGACCGTGACCACGGCGGTGGCCGACTGGTCGCGGTGCCTGCGGGACGCGGGCCACCCGCAGCTTTCCGACCCGGTCGACGCGCACCGCTACGCCCAGTATTTCCATCAGCCGGTGGGCGACCGGCCCGGTGGCCCGGTGCCCGACGGCGGGCCGTGGCCGGTCGACGTGGCGCGGGACAAGGAGATCGACCTGGCCGTCGTGGACGCCGGCTGCGCCGACGAATCCGGGCTGCGCGACGCCCAGCAGCGGGCGTGGGACGCGGCGCTCGACGCTGCGGTCGGCCAGCACGGCACCGAGTTGGCCGACTACCGGGACGCGCTGGCGGCCGCGCTGCAGCGGGGCCAGCAGAGTCTCGCCGGCTGACAGGTTCGCCCGGTCCGGCGTGAGCGCCGGACCGGGCGAAAAGCACCGATCAGAGTCGTACGGTGGTCAGGAGACGCCGAGCGTACCGAGGTAGTCGGGGTTCTCGGACAGCCACGCCTCGACGGCGCCGGCCTCGTCGCCCTCGTGGACGTTGAACATCAGGTCCTCGAGCGAGCCGAGCTGCTGGTCGTCCATCTTGAACTTGCCGAGCATCTCGGTGACCTCGGGGAAGTCCTCGCCGAACCCGGTGCGGGCCAGGGTGTGGATCTCCTCGGCCTGCCCGAGGGTGCCCTCCGGGTCGGCCAGGTCCTTCAGTTCGTAGTTCGAGTACGCCCAGTGCGGGTGCCACAGGGTCACCACGATCGGCTCCTCGTCGGCGATGGCGCTCTGCAGCGCGGCGAGCATCGCCGGGGTCGACGAGGTGCGCAGCTCGTAGTCGTCCAGGCCGTACGTCGGCATGACCTGGTCCTGGGTGGCGGCGGTCAGGCCGGCACCCGGCTCGATGCCGATGATCTCGCCGTTGAACAGGTCGGCGTTGGCGGCGAGGTCGGCCAGCGAGTCGACGCCGTCGACGTACGCCGGTACGGCGATGCTCAGGCTGGCGTTGTCGTACCAGACGCCGAGCTGTTCGATGTCGTCGCCGTACTGCTCCATGTAGGAGGCGTGCGTCTGGGGCAGCCAGCCGTCGAGGAACAGGTCGATGTCGCCGGAGGCGAGACCGGAGTAGACGACGCCGGCTTCGACGTTGGTCAGCTCGACCTCGTACCCCTGGGATTCAAGAACGTTCTGCCACAGGTAGGAGGCGGCGATCGCCTCGTCCCAGGCCATGTAGCCGATGGTGATGCTCTTGTCGGCGGAGCCGGTGGAACCGGTACCGGTGCCGCTGTCGTCGGTGTCGTCGCTGCCGCAGGCGGCGACTCCACCGAGGGCGAGCGCGGCCGCGGCCGCGACTGCGGCCCGGCGGAGCAGTGTGTTGCCGAACATGTGTTCGTCCTTTCCGTGTGTTGCCCGTTCACCGGCGGACTCGCGGTAGGCGAGGCAGGGCGCCGGCACCGGTGACCCTCCCTGCGGGATCTCGGTCTTGCGGTGCGGTTCGGGGCGGTCAGGCCTGTGCGACGGCGCGCTGTGCCCTGGCCGACTTGGTGCGGGCGCCGATCGAGTCGGTCAGCCGATCGAGCACGACCGCGAGGATGACGACGGCGATGCCGCCTTCGAAGCCACGGCCGACCTGGATCCGGGCCAACGCGGTCATGATCACCTCGCCGAGGCCGCCGGCACCGACCATGCCGGCGATGACCACCATCGACAGCGCGAGCATGATCACCTGGTTGACGCCCTGCATGATGGTCGGCAGGGCCAACGGCAGTTTGGTGCGCAGCAGCACCGCCCAGGGCGAGGCGCCGAACGCCTCACCCGCCTCGATCACCTCGCGGTCGATCTGGCGCAGGCCGAGCTCGGTCAGCCGGACCCCCGGCGGCATGCTGAACACCACGGTGGCGAGCACGCCGGGGACGGCTCCGACGCCGAAGTAGAAGATCGCCGGGATCAGGTAGACGAACGCCGGCAGGGTCTGCATGAGGTCCAGTACCGGGCGGGCCAGCGCGGACACCCGCGGATTCTCGGCGATGAGGATGCCCAGCGGTACGGCCATCAGCAGGGACAGTCCGCTGGCGACCAGCACCAGCGCGAGGGTGCTCATGGTCTGTTCCCAGTACGGCATGCCGGCGACCATGCCGAGGCCGATGGCGGTGCCGATGCCGAACTTCCAGCCGCGCAGCCACCAGCCGAGCGCCGCGAAGATCAGCACCATGACGATCGCCGGGGGCGCGTTCAGCAGGTCGTCGAGCGGGTCGACCAACGCCTGGACCAGACTGGAGATGCCGTCGAAGAACGGCTCCATGTGCTCGGTGGTCCAGTCGACGACGGCTTCGAACCCCTTGCCGACCTGCACGTACGGCAGCAGCCCGTCCAGGCCGTCCGCGACGTTCACTGGTCTTCTCCTTCGGCAGTCGCATCGCTGGCGGTGTCGGCGGCGGTCGGCTCCGTGCCGATGGCGCCGAGCGCCCGCAGCAGCGTGATCCGGGGGATCACGCCGACGAGGCGGCCGGTGCCGTCGGTCACCGCCAGCGGGTGTGGGCTCTCGGCGCACGGGGCGAACAGCTCCGCGACCGGGGTCTCCTCGGCCGCCACCCAGACCTGGTCGGTCGTGACGACGTCGCGCAGCGTCTGCCGGCCGTCGCGGATCGCCTGTTCGATGCCGTCGTCGGAGACGGTGCCGACGAACCGTTTGCCCCGGCCGGTGACGTAGACCGCCGAGATCTGGTTCTCCCGCAGCACCCGGGCGGCGACCCGGGGGCCGGAGTTCTCGTCGACGACGCCGAGCGGTCGTTCCATCACCGACGAGGCGGTGAGGATCCTGGTACGGTCCACGTCGGCCACGAACTGCGCGACGTAGTCGTTCGACGGGTCGGTGAGGATCTCCTCGGCGGTGCCGATCTGGACGATCCGCCCAGCCCGCATCACGGCGATCCGGTCACCGAGGCGCATCGCCTCGTTGAGGTCGTGGGTGATGAAGACGATGGTCTTGCCGAGTTGGGCCTGCAGGTCCAGCAGCTGGTCCTGGACCTCGCGACGGATCAGCGGGTCGAGCGCGGAGAACGCCTCGTCCATCAGCATGATGTCGGTGCCGGCGGCCAGCGCCCGGGCCAGGCCGACCCGTTGACGCATCCCGCCGGACAGCTGCTGGGGCAGCTTGTCCGCCCACTGGTCGAGGCCGACCAGGCGCAGCGCCTCCATCGCCTGCTCGCGGCGCTGGGCGCGGGGCAGACCTGCCGCCTCCAGCGCGTAGCCGGCGTTCTCCAGCACTGACCGGTGCGGCAGGAGCGCGAAGTGCTGGAAGACCATGCTGATCTTCTCGCGCCGGACCTTGCGCAGGGCGGCCGGTTTGAGCCTGGTGATGTCGACGCCGTCGATCTCGACGGTGCCGCTGGTCGGCGGGAGCAGGCCGTTGAGCATCCGGATCAGGGTGGACTTGCCGGAGCCGGACAGCCCCATGACGACGAAGATCTCGCCACGGCGGACCTCGAAGTTGGCGTCGACGACCGCGCCGGTGGCACCGAGCGCCGGGAGGGTGTCGTCCCGGCCGGCGCGCAGCTGTTCGAGGGCCTTGTCTGCGCGTTTGCCGAATATCTTGTACAGGGATTTGACGACGATTGCGGACACGATCTCCATTCCAACGGATGTCGTGACGATGGTCCCAGGCGACACATGCATCACACATGCATCGATGGCATCAAATCGTCTGACGGTCGGCGGGCGAACCAGTCCCGGTCGGTGATTGGGGGTTGCGGTCGACCATACCTGATGGGATCCGGAGAACGAAAAATGTCCGATACCGTCACGTTACGGGCATACCGTACCTGGCTGTGTTCGTCACTCCCATCAATTGTTCACCTGTTCCATTGTCGACCGATGCACATCCGCGTCAGCATTGGCACCGAGCGTGACGAGCCCGCCAGCAGCGGCCATCCGGCACCAGCCGCGAGGCATACGGGCGTCCACGCGGATTTCCGGGACGAAACCCCCCACCCCGAGCCGCCAGCAGGGCGCAATCAACGAAACAATTTGGTATCCGTTCGATAAAGGGGGTTGAAAATGCGGGATTTCATCCGCCAACCCCGTCACGACAAATGTGACAGTCGCCACGATGCATCGGGCACCCCGCCACCCCGACACAGAATCACAGCGCCATTCCCCTGAGGGGCCGCCAATTTTCCCGGGCCGGCGGCGTGGACGCGACCGCAACCGGCACCCGGCACCAGCGCCACGTCGACATCGGTGCGCCCAGCCGGCCGCGCCACCCGACGGACCGGCGTCAGCCATGCTGCCCAGCCCGACCCGCGCCACGCCGCCCAGCCCGACCGGCGTCAGCCATGCTGCCCAGCCCGACCGGCACCGCACCGCCGACCGGCGCTACGCTGGAACAGTGTTCCTCAGAGGAGCGAACAATCCGCTGAGGAACAGCGTCCCGGCAGATGTTCCGGTGAAGTCTCGTCACGGGCGGCGACGGCGACGTCAAGGGCCAGTACCGGACGACACGGCATGACGACCGCCGTGAATATCGCGACAGTGAGTGCCCGCGTAGTACCGTGAGGTAGTCATTGCCGCCCGTGCCGGGCGAGGCGGCCGCCGGCACGGGAAGTGGGAGATACACGCGTCATGGCCACACCGACCGTGCACGCGCCGACGCCACCCCGGCGACGCAGGCGCGTCATCATCCTCGTCACGGCGGCGACGGCACTGCTCGCCATGCTGAGTGCCGGAGCCGCGCTCGCGCTCGCGCCGGGCGACCGTCCTCCTGCGACGCACACTGCCGCCAGCCCCTGCATCACACCACCCGGCGGCACCGCGACTCCCAACAACGACACCGCGACTCCCAACAGCGACACCGCGAACCCCGGCAGCGGCACCGCAGCCGGCACTGCGGCCGACGTCGGGGCGGCGGCTCCGGACGGGGGCGAGTTGAGCATCGTCGAGTCTGGCTTCACCCAGTTCGGCAGCGCCGCCGCACCGATCACCCGTGACGGGGTGGTGAGCACCGGTGCGGTCATCGTCAACACCAGCGGCCACCTCGCGTACGGGGCGACGGTGAGCTTCCGCGTCCTCGACGCCGAGGGTCGACCGGCCTCTCTCGACCCGGCCCGCGAACAGCCCCGGCAGATCCCGGTCATCCTGCCCGGGCAGCAGGTCGGGGTGGGCGAGCGACACTGGGTCGCCTCCCGGGGCGGCCGGCGGGTGGAGGTCGCCAGGGTCGATGTCACCGTCACCGGGGCGACCTGGCTGCCGGTGGAGGGTACGCCGACCGCAGCGGTCACCACCCGCCATCTGGACACCGCCCGGTACGGCCCGGACAGCATCGACACCACCGTCAGCTACGAGGTGCACTCGCCGTACTGCCGGGAGTTGGCCTCCACCGGCGTGGGCATCGTGTTCCGCGACGCCGCTGGCGTGATCGTCGGCGGCGGCTTCGACCCGACCGCTTCACGCTCGGGCTGCCGGCCGGGCCGGCACCGGGAATCGGCGCTGCTGGTCCGCAGCCTGCCGCCGACGGCGGACGACGCCCGGACCGAGGTGCACCAGTACTGCGTGCCCCGGTAGGCGGTCGCAGACCCGGCCGGTTGGACGGTTACCGGCCGGGCCTGCGCTCCGCGAGGGTCCCGCCCGGATAGGTCCCTCGGTCATCATGTGGTTCGTGCGGCCGTGATGAACCTCTCGTGTCATGACACGGCAGACTCCATGTTACCGCTAACATCGAACGATGTACATACCGTGACCCCGATGTCAGATCGTGACCTGACTGCGCATTCTCGAACAAGATCGTCGACATTCGACAGACGAGAATCCTCCTGGCCCGTTCCATCTCCACAGTGGCATCAGCAGGAGGAACCATGAGTGGATCCCTGGGCGGACGCGCCGTGGTGCTCGGAGCCAGTATGGCCGGGCTGCTCGCGGCCCGGGTCCTGACCGACCGGTACGACCAGGTCACCCTGGTCGACCGGGACGAACTGCCAGCCCACGGCGACCAGCGGCGCGGCGTACCGCAGGGTCGGCACCTGCACGCGCTGCTCGCCCGGGGCGCGCAGATCCTCGACGACCTGTTCCCCGGCCTGACCGCCGACCTCACCGCCGCCGGCGTACCCAGCGGCGACCTGCTCGGCGGCATCCGCTGGCTGGTCGCCGGACAACGAATTGCCCGCGTCGACATCGGTCAGCCGGTGCTCTTCCCGAGCCGGCCACTGCTCGAACGGTACGTCCGCGACCGGGTCCGGGCGCTGCCAGCCGTCACCGTCGTCGACGGTGCCGCCATCGTCGCGGTGACGACCACCCCGGACCGACGGCAGGTCACCGGGGTACGGGTCCGCAGCGCCACCGACGCCGAAGCCCTGATCGACGCGGACCTGGTCGTCGACGCCACCGGCCGGGGCTCCCGCACCCCGGGCTGGCTTGCCGAACTGGGCTACCCGTCGCCGGTCACCGAGAAGATCCGGGTCGACGTCGGGTACGCCTCCCGGTCGTACCGGCTGCCACCCGGCGCGCTCGGCTCCGACACGGTGATCCTGCAGAACTGGACGCCGCGCCACCCGTACGGCGCCGGCCTGGCCCAGCAGGAGGGCGGCCGGCACATCCTCACCCTGGCCGGCATGCTAGGCGAGCACCCGCCCGCCGACCCGGCGGGGTTCGAGGCCTTCGTCGACCGGCTCGAGTTCCCCGACATCGCCCAGGCGATCCGGTACGGCGAACCACTCGACTCCCCGGTCACGTTCCGCTATCCGGCGAGTGTGCGGCACCGGTACGAGCGGCTGACCCGGTTCCCGGACGGGCTGTTGGTGATCGGCGACGCGATCTGCTCGTTCAACCCGTTCTACGGTCAGGGGATGTCCGTGGCCGCCCTGCAGGCGCAGGCGCTGCGCGACGCGCTGGCCGACGGTGGGCCGCAGTGGCGGCGGTACTTCGCGGCGGTGGCGCGGGCGGTCGACGTACCGTGGCGGATCGCCGCCGGCGGCGACCTCGCCTTCCCCGGGGTGGCCGGCCGGCGCGGCGCGATGGTCCGGCTGACCAACGCCTACCTGCCCCGGTTGCACGCCGCCGCCGTGCACGATCCGACGCTGTCGGCGGCGTTCGTCCGGGTCACCGGGCTGCTGGACCCGCCGGGCAGCCTGCTGCGCCCGGACCGGCTGGCGCGGGTACTGCGCCCGGACCGGCTGGCGCGGGTACGCCCCGGCCGGTCACCCGGGCCGGGCGGTCACTCCCCCAATTCCCGCCAGGTGCCGAGGAGTGACCGGGCGACGTAGACGCTCACCCCGAGCGCGGCGATCATCGGCACCACCCGGCCGGGGCCGACGGCACCGGTGACGATCCCGACACCGATGCCCACCCCGAGGACCGCGCAGAACACCGCCCAGAAAGCGGACAGCAGGTACTTGACCCGCTCCCGTACCGGCAGCCGGCGCAGCCGGTCCCGGACGCCGGGCGGCTTCGGCCTGGTCGGCTTGCGGTAGACGGTGTCCGGCCGGGGGATCTCGTCCGGGTCGCGGGCCGGCAGGTCCACCCGCAGCTGCGGCGGTACGGCCGCGTCCACCGCCGCCGGGTCGACGTCCCGGTAGAGGGTGGGTTCGACCCGGACCACGATGGCGTCGTCGCCGATCAGCTGCCGGCCGCCGTCGGGCCAGGCCAGCATCGCCACGCAGCGGTCGTAGCGGACGGTCGCCACCCGGTCCGCCGCCGAGTCGTCCGCGTCGGAGGGATCGGTCGGGTCGGTGACGATGCTGACGCCCTGTGCGCCGACGATCAACCTCTGCGGCAGGTCGTCGAGCCCGGGGTGGGTGGTGCCGTCGACGGTCCCGGTCGACCCGGTCGGTGCCGCGACGAACCCGGCCCAGTCGGCGGACCGGCCGTACGGGGTCATCAGCAGCGCCGACGCCGCCGCCTCGGTCGCCACCCGGTGCACCGCCTCCGGCGTCACCGCCTTGATCTGCCGCAGCAGGTCGTCGCTGGTGTCGATGGGGAAGCCGGTCAGCAGGTTGAACGCGGCCGAGGGCAGCCGGGCCCGGTCGGCGTCGGCGGTGGCCAGCGCGTCGGTGGCCTTGCCGATCACCGCCGCGACGTCCGCCTCCTCGATCCGGCCGACGCGCACCTTCGCCAGTACGTCGATCATGCCGCCGAGCACCGCGTCCTGCTTCTGCGGCAGCGCGTCCGCCAGGGCGGTGATCACCGAGTACCCGTCGCCGCGCGGCTCGTAGTGGGTCGCGGCGGTGTACGACAGTCCGTCGCGTTGGCGCAGCGCCCGGAACATCTCCCGTTCCAGGACTCCGCTGAAGACACTGGCGGCGACGTCGCGCGCCACCACCGCGTCGTAGACCGTGGACCGGCTACCGCCGGGGAAGTACGCCGGGGTGGTCGGCAGCGCCGACGAGGCCGCCGGGGTCGGCATCCGTACCCCGGAGGGCAGGTCCAGCCGCAGCCCGGCCGGGATGTCGTCGCCGGCCAGCCACAGCACCGCGTTCTCCCGGGTGAAGTAGCGGGCGACCCACTGCTGCAGGTCGTCACCGGTCAACGCGGACAGCCCCCATTCGGGGAAGGCGACCAGCCCGTGGTCGCGGGCACCGTGGCGCCACAGCGGGATCGGGTCGGTCACCGAGCTGCCCCGGTTGCTCCACTCGGTCCGCAGGATGTCCTTCTCCATGCCCAGCCGCTGCAGCGGCAGCTGGCGCAGCGACTGGCACACCCCGGTCAGGAAGGTGGTGACGTCGTCGACCGAGCCCTGCAGGTGGAACTGGGTGACGACGCTGCCGGTGCTGCCGTTGTAGTGGTAGTCGGCGGTGCCCAGCGGATGCAGGACGAGATGCTCCAACAGGTGGGTGACGCCCCGCCGGGCCAGGGTCTCGTCGGCCTGACCGACCCGGAACATCAGCCCGGCGTGCACCGGCCCGCTGGTCGGGGCCAGCAGCGCCGGTACGCCGTCGACGTCGAGTTGCCGGATCATCGCCGACCTCCGGCGGCCAGCGCCTTGCGGCGAAACTCGGCGAACATGGCGACCGGGTCGTCGAACCGGCCCCAGACGTCCGTGCTGACCCGGTTGCCGAGCGCGACGAAGTGTGGTGCGGCGGCGGCGTGGTCGCCGAGCAGGCTGTGGACCATGGCGAACTGGCTGGCCGCGTCGATCCACCCGTACGTCGGGCGGAAATCGGCGTGCAGCACCGACCGGGCAGCGGCCATCCGTACCTCTTCCTTCACTTCCGTGGTGGCGTACTTGGTCTGCTCCCAGGAGTTGAGCTCGACCAGGTGCTCGAAGTGGGCCTGGGCGATCAGCGACGCGTTCAGCGCGCCCTCGGGGGCGGCGGCGGCGCACTCGCGGGCGAACGTGTGCATCTCGTCGAAGCTGCCGCCCCATTTCGGACAGAGCTGCTGCAGCAGCAGTTCCTGGGCGGGCAGGTGGTGCGGGTCCTGTTCGGCGAGCCGGTCGTAGCGGCGGCGCGCCTCGGACTGGCCCAGTTGCAGGCCCCGGGCGGTGATCAGCCGAGCGGCCCAGATGGAGCAGTTCGTCGGCTGGTGCGCGGCGGCATCGATCAGCATCAGCTCGGCGGCGCGCAGAATCTCGTGGAAGGTGCGGAACTGGCTGCGGCTGACGTGCTTGGCGCGGGCGCTGGTCCGTACCTGCCAGGCGTTGTGGATCATCAGCCAGCCGAGGAGGGCGGCGGCCACCGCGTCGGCCGGGTCGGCGTCGACCTGCTGCTGCACCATCGGTCGGATGCCGGGCTCGGCGTCGGCCTGAGAGATCAGCCCGGTCTGGGTCGACGGTGGCTGGCCGGTGATCAGGGCGCGCGCGGTCGGCCAGTCGCCGGCGCGCAGCGCGGCCCGCAGCTCGCGCCATTCCGGGTACGCGTCGGTGAGGTCGGTGGTGAGCGCGAGTTCGGGCGCGGCAGGCATCCCGGCATCGTAGGGCCCGCCGCGCCCCCGCGTGCTCCCGGTCGCCCCGTCAGTGCGCGCTTCCGGTCGCCACCCTTCCGTGTGTGCTCCCGGTCGCCCCGTCAGGAGGTGCCGGCGCGGGCCCGGGGCCGGATGGACTCGCGGGCCTCGGGGGCCAGCCGGGGCGGCCAACTGCCGGGCACCAGGACTCCACAGTGGTACGCCCAGGCGACCAGCGCCGTCCGGTTGGTGACCCGGGCCTGCCGCAGCAGCGCGGTCACGTGGTATTCGACGCCCTTGCGGCTCAGGTGCATGCTGGCGGCGAGTTCGGCGGTGGAGGCGCCACCGGCGAGGCCTTCCAGGACCCGGGCGCCGACCTCGGTCAGCTGTGGGCGGCGTACCCGGTTCTCCGGGGTGAGCAGCACCAGCACGGAGTCGGCGGGCGGCTCCATGCCGCGCACGGCGACGGCGGTGACGTGGCTGGCGGCGAGGCGACCGTCGGTGGCGGTGACCTCGGCGAGGCCGACGAAGTGCGGGTAGGCGTCGGTCAGCAGGACGCTGAACCGGTGCCGGAACCAGGCCCGCCGGTCGGGGTGCAGGACCAGTTCGAAGGGGCGACCGGCGAGTTGGGCGCCGGACCAGCCGATCCATCGGGTCAGGCCGGCCGACACCCGCACGACCCGGCCGTACCGGTCCAGTTGCACCGCGCGGGCGTCGGGGCGCAACCGGATCCCACCGATCAGGTCGGGATCGGCGCCGTGGCCGGGGCTGGTTTCCGTACGGGCGGCGTTGAGGATGCTGGTGGTCTCCACGACGGTACGGTGGCCCGTCGGACTGCTCATTCGGCAGTCCATTCTCTGCTCACTTCGGCCGGCGGCACACTGAAGTGGCCCGGATCGGGCGGTCAGTGCGGATCATCGTGGCAGTTGATCATCCCGGCTTCCACTGGTTACTGGGTGGTACCCCGGATATTCGTGTACGCCGTCCTGACTCTCCGTGCGGAACTGTCGTCACCGGCAGTAGGCTCGCCGACGACCTGAGAGGTGATCATGAGCGTTTCCGACCCGACCGGCACCGACCTGGACAGCAGCGTGCGGGTCCGGGTCGACGTCTGGTCCGACGTCATCTGCCCGTGGTGCTACCTGGGCAAACGGCGGTTGGAGGCGGCGCTGCGCGACCTGCCGTACGCCGACGTGGTCGACGTACACTGGCACAGTTTCCTGCTCGACCCGACCCACCCGCGCGGGGTACGCCAACCGGTGCCGCAGATGCTGGCGGCGAAGTTCGGGGCCGCGCCGGAGCAGGTACGGGTGATGACGCAACGGGTGACCGAGCTGGCCGCGGCCGAAGGGCTGACGTACGCGTTGGACCGGGCGATCATGGTCAACACGGTCGACGCGCACCGGGTGACCCAACTGGCCGCGCGGCACGGACTCGACGGGGCGATGCACGAGCGGCTGCTGCGGGCGCATCTGATCGAGGCCGAGGTGCTCGACGACCCGCAGACCCTGACCCGGCTCGCCGTCGAGGTCGGCCTGGCCGCCGACGAGGTCCGGCGGCTGCTGGCCGGCGACAGGTACGCGGCCGAGGTCGCCGCCGACGTGCGGGCGGCCCGGCAGCGCGGCGCGACCGGGGTGCCGTTCTTCGTGGTCGCCGACCGGTGGGGTATCTCCGGTGCGCAGCCGGTCGAGGTGTTCACCGCCACGTTGCGGGCGGCGCACACGGCGGCCACCGGCTGACCGACGCACCGCCGGCCGGTCGACGGCCGTCAACCGGCCGGCGGACCTGCGGTGCGGTCCCCGTCCGCGGTGCGGTCCCGGTCCGTGGCGCGGTCCCCGTCCGTGGCGGCCGTCGCGCGGTACGACCGCCAGGTCAGCCAGAGCGCCACGAAGCCGGAGATGGTCGCGGCGACGCTGGCCAGCTGGTCGGCCAGGGACGGGCCGAGGGCCGCGACCACCAGGGCGGCGACCAGCAGCAGGGCGAGCAGGCCGAGGGACGCCGTCCGCAGGGTCTGCTTGAGCACCGTGCCGCCCCAGCGGCGCAGCGCCGGCACGGTCACCGTCTCGGCGACGATGATGCCCGCCATCACCAGCAGCGGGATCTGCCACGATTGGATCTCCATGGGCACCTTCCTGCCTGGTCGCCTCCACTCGGCGAGCGTCCGCCGAACGGTCGCAGGGGCGGCCGGCGGTCAGTCGAGGGCGGTCAGCATTTCGTCGGTGAACCGGGGGCCGAGGTCGGTCCCCTGGTAGAGGAACTGTTCGACGTGCTCCTTGACCACGTCGGAGAAGCGTCGGTAGTTGCGGTGCGCCGGGCGGGGCAGCGCCTGCTCGACCGCCGCACGGATCGCGCCCAGGTGCGGCACCGCCGCCCGCAGGTTGGGGTCGTTGTAGGCGGCGATCGAGGTGGGCGCGAGCCCGTGCATCGCCAGGATCTTCTGGGCGTCGTCGCCGGTCACGAAGTCGATGAAGGCGCGGGCACGGTCGGCGTACGGGCTGCGGGCGACCACTGCCAGGCTCTGCCCGCCGAGGACACCGACGGTCAGCTGGTCGACCCGCACCCGGCCGGCCCGCACGTCCGGGTTGGCCAGTTGCTGCAGCTCCCGGTACTTGACCGGCCAGTTGCGCATGTAGCGGGCCGAAGAACCGGGTGCGGCGAAGCGGTCCCGGGAGTCGGTCTCGTCGCCGGAGGTCATGACGCGGCCGGTGGCAATCGCCTCGCGCAGCGGGGTCAGTGCGCTCCGCCACAGGTCGAGGTCCTCGGAGACACGCTCGGCTGCCGCGCCGGCGCTGGGTCCGTCGACGGGTTTGAGGACGCCGGGCCGCTGGGCGGCGGCGTGTTCCAGGACGTTGACGACGAACGCCTCGTAGAACGCCGAGACGCTGGGCCGCAGTTGTCCGATGAACTGCTGGCTGCCGTCGGGGACGGTGTCGAGCAGCTCGGGCAGCGACGGCGGGGGTGCCGGCGGCTCGGCGTCGTCGTCGGTACGGGTGAACAGCATCCCGACGTCGGTGTTGAACGGCACCGCCCAGTAGTGGCTGTCGTCGGCGCCGACCCGGTGGATGCCGCGCAACGAGGGCAGCAGCGGCCCGTTGTCACCGAGCGGGAGCGCGGCGACGAGTTCCTGGTCAGCGAACTCCGGTACGTCGATGATGTCGAGGTTGAGCAGGTCGGCGGCGCCCTGCCGGGCCTTGTCGAGCATGATCTGCCGCTCGTCGCCGGAGCCGACGGCGATCGTCTCGACCCGGACGGTGGTCTGTGGATTGTTCCGGTTCCAGATCGAGATCAGCAGGTCACGGGCGCCGGTCGGGTCGGCTCCGGTGGCGAGTGTGAGCTCCACCGACGGGGGCCGGCGACCGCCGGGCATCAGGTAGAACGTGGCGGCGGTGAAGGTCCCGGTGGCCAGCACCCCGCTGAGAAACGACCGCCGGGAGTACTGCTCCGGCATTGACTCCCCCCTCTCTACGACGTCGCCGACACCCGCACGCCCAAGATCGACATCTGGCGATTGGTTGTGTGGGTCACACTACGGGGAGATGTCAAGGGTGTGACGGATGGCGACAACCGACACGGCCGTACGTCAAGGTCAGCAGCACCCCACGTCAGAGTCAGCAACATCGGAGAGGAACTATCTGATCACCCAGCGGATAATTCGCTGTCATGACGACTCCCAGAAGTGGATCCTCGGCTCCGCCGCCCGTCACCACCGGGCCCGTCGCTACTGGGCCCGCCGCCACCGGGCCTGCCGCCAGCCGGCCCGCCACCGCAGGCCGGATCGTCGTCGCCGCCATCGCTGCCGGCGTCCTCCTGGCGATCCTCTGGTCCTACGAGTTCGTCGACCACGTGATCGGCGACAACGTGGCGAACGCACTGCTCGGCCACGACGCGAAGGCCACCGCGATCGGCGGCACCGCCGCCGCGCTCGTCTTCGCCTTCGTTTCCGGCCTCGCCGGCACCTTCACCGCCTGCAACATCGCGATGGCCGCGTCGATCGGCCCGATGAGCCAGGCCGGCAGTGGCAGCGCCGGCGGTGGCGGTAGCAGCGCCGGTGGCGCGACCGGCTCCGGCCTGCGGGTCCTGGTGAAACCGATCGGCTGGCTCACCGTCGGCATGGTCGCCGTCTCCGCCGCGTACGGCGTGATCGGCGTGCTGCTCGGCGACCGACTGCCGCAACTGTCCACCGCCTCGGTGGGTGGCCTGCCGGTCCGACTCATCCAGGCGATGGTCGTGTTCGGGGTCATCGGGCTGGTCTTCGTCTACCTCGGCCTGGCCGTCGTGGGAATGCTGCCCGACCCGTTCGCGCGCCGGCCGGTGGCCCGGGTGGTGCTGCTCGGCGCGCTCGTCGGCGGTTTCCTGATCGGCCGACCGTACCCGCTGTTCAACAAGCTCTTCCTGTGGGCGGTGGACAACGGCAACCCGCTGTACGGCGCGGGGGCGTTCGTCCTGCAGTCGATCGGCAACATCGTCATCGTGTCGGCGCTGTTCGCCCTGCTGATCGTGGCCAGTCGGGGCCGGTTCGTCCGCTGGCTCGCCAGCGACCCGGCCAGGACCGCCGCGATCACCGGCGCAATGCTGATCGCCCTCGGCGTCTTCATGATCGTCTACTGGAACGTGCGGCTGCCCGCCATGTTCGACTACGGCTGGTTCCCGACGATGCCGTACAACAGCCGCTGAACCAGCCCGGTCGTTGTCCCGACGTGCTCAGTTGCCCGCCACTGCGTTGGCCGCGCACCGGCACCCGCATGGAACGCAACCAGGAAGCTTGTCAGCCGACGCGGCACGGCCAGACCATCGGATCCATGATGGATGCAGCTGCGATCCGACGCGAAGCACAGGGCCAGGCATCGACGATGGCGCACAGACTCGGCGTACTGGTCGCCGCCGAGTCACCACCGGGCGCACCCGGGCAGCTCGCCGCCTGCGCGGACCTGCTCGACGAGTGGGGCAGCGCGGCACTGGGCCGCCCGGCCCGCCGGGTCGTCGTCGACGGCGTCGTCCACCTGCTCTGGCCCGCCCGCGACCAGCGGGTCCTGCTGATCGGGCACTACGACACGGTGTGGCCGGCCGGAACGATCGACGACTGGCCGTTCCGGGTCGACGGCCCGATCGCGACCGGCCCCGGAGTGTGCGACATGAAGTCCGGGATCGTCCAGATGGTCACCGCGTTGGCGTTGCTCCCGGACACCTCGCGGGTCGGTCTGCTGCTGACTGGGGACGAGGAGAGCGGGTCGCCGACCTCCCGGGCCCTGATCGAGCAGCAGGCGGCGCGGTCCCGGGCCGTACTGGTCGGTGAACCCGCCACGGAGGACGGCGCGCTCAAGATCGCCCGCAAGGGCGGGTCGGTGTACCGGATCGCCGTACACGGGCGGGCCGCGCACGCCGGAGTCGAGCCGCACCGGGGCGTCAACGCCGCCGTCGAACTGGCCCATCAGGTGCTGGCGGTACGGGCGTTGGCCACCGACGGCACCAGCGTCACCCCGACCATGCTCAGCGGCGGCCGGATGACCAACCAGGTGCCCGAGTCCGCCGAATTCAGCGTGGACGTACGCGCGTGGACCCGCGACGAGCTGCACCGGGTCGACCGGATGATCCGGGCGGTCACCCCTCACCTGGCCGGCGCGACCGTCACCGTCGACGGTGGTGTCAACCGCTACCCGCTGCCGGAGCAGGTGGCACTGCCGCTGCTGGCGATCGCCCGCACGGCCGGCGGCCGGATGGGGCTGGCGCCGATCGACGGCGCGCACGCGCCCGGCGCCTCCGACGCCAACTTCACCGGCTCGCTGGGTGTGGCCACGTTGGACGGGCTCGGCGGCGTCGGCGGGGGCGCGCACGCCCGCCACGAATGGGTCGACGTGTCGCAGATGCCGGACCGCACGGCGCTGCTCGCCGCGATGATCGCCGACATCACCGGGACGACCGCAATCGCCGCAACGGCTGGGACGACCGGGACGACCGACGGGCCCCGCGCCTCGACCCGGACGACTACGCTCCGGTCAACCGCGATCGGCGAACGGTGAACCTCGGTCGAGAAGGGACTCCCCCACCATGCCACCATCGAGCAGTCCACCGGATCCGGCTCCCCGGTTCGGTGTGGAGGAGGAGTTCATCGTCGTCGACGCGGCCAGCCGGGCCCCCGTACCGCAGGCGGGCCAGATCGTCCGGGACGCCGCGCCGTACCTCGCCGACCGGGTCGCTGGCGAGATCACCCCGCTGCAGGTGGAGACCCGCACCGCGCCGTGCGCGAGCGTCGCCGACCTGGTCGCGCAGCTCACCGGGGCCCGCAAGGTGATCGCCGACCGTGCCCGCTCGCGCGGGCTGCGCGTCGTCGCCAGCGGATCCGCGGTGATCGCCGGCCCGGTGCCACCGCCCATCACCGTCGGGCCCCGACAGACCCGGGGCACCGAGACGTTCCGGGGTCTGCACGACGAGCTGGCGATATGCGCGTTGCACGTCCACGTCGAGATGCCCGACCGGGAGCTGGCGGTGCAGGTCGGCAACCACCTGCGGCCGTACCTGCCGGTGCTGCTCACGTTGACGGCGAACTCGCCGTACTGGGACAACCGGGACTCCGGGTACGCGAGTTGGCGGACCATGACCTGGTCGCGGTGGCCGGTGGCCGGGCCGCCACCGCTGTTCGCCTCGGCCACGCACTACGAGCAGGTGGTCGACTCGCTGCTCGCCGCCGGTGCCATGGTCGACGAGGGCACCATCTTCTGGGACGTCCGGCCGTCGCACACCAAGCCCACCCTGGAGGTCAGGGTCGCCGACAGCGCCGTCACCGCCGAGGAGTCGGCGCTGTACGCGGCCGTGGTGCGGGCGCTGGTCACCCACCTGTGCGCAGCGGTACGCCGAGGCGAGCCACCGGTCGACGTACCGGTCGAGCAGCTCCGGGCGGCGTACTGGCGGGCGGCCCGCGACGGCCTCGACGGTCAGGGGCTGGACCTGTTCACCGGCCGGCTGCGGCCGGCCGCCGACCTGGTCGGCGCGCTCATCGACACCGTCGCACCGGTGCTGCACGACCAGGAGGCCCACCCGTTCGTCGTCGACTGGTGGGGGCGGGTCCGCGCCGAGGGCACCGGTGCCCGCCGGCAGCGGGCGGTGGCGGCCGACAACGGCGGTGACGCCGCCGCCGTCGTCGACTGGCTCGCCGACCGCACCGCGGACTGACCCGACGGCGGACCAGGCGGACCAGGCGGACCGGCGGGCTGAGCTGCCGGCGGACCGGCGTCGCAGCAGGAACGCAATTCTGAGTAACCATATGGTCACGCGTTGGCGCATCCTGAGGTGGCGACCCCGACTCCGGCTGGAGGACCGTTGACCACCCCGTTACAACTCGACCGGCTCGAACCGGCGGTCATGAGCCGTACCGCCAGGGACTTCGCCGACCGGATGGCCGCCCGCCGGTCGGTGCGGCACTTCTCCGCCGAGCCGGTGCCGCTCGACGTGATCGACGAGGCGGTCCGGGCAGCCGCGTCGGCACCCAGCGGCGCGAACCTGCAGCCGTGGCGGTTCGTGGTGGTCACCGACCCGGAGCGCAAACGCCGGCTGCGGCAGGCCGCCGAGGCCGAGGAGTGGGAGTTCTACCATCGGCGCGCCTCCGAGGAGTGGCTCTCCGCCATCGCCCCGATCGGCACCGACTGGGAGAAACCCTTCCTGGAGATCGCCCCGGTGGTGATCGTGGTCTTCGAGGTGCACCAGGGGCCGCACACCCCGAAGCCGTACTACGTCAAGGAATCGGTGGGCATCGCGACCGGGATGCTGATCACCGCGCTGCACCTGGCCGGGCTGGCCACCCTCACCCACACGCCGAGCCCGATGCGGTTCCTCAACGAGATCTGCGACCGGCCCGCCGAGGAACGCGCCTGCGTGGTGATGCCGGTCGGCTACCCGGCCGACGGGGTCACCGTGCCCCAACTGGAGCGCAAACCACTCAGCGAGGTCCTGGTGCGGCGGTGACCGTGACCGACGCCAGTCTGCGGGCGGTCAGCGCGGCAGGTCCTTGGCGAGATGGTCCTGCAGCGGCAGGACGTGCCGGTCGGGGCGGCGCCACTCGGCCAGCAGGTCCTCCAGCAGGTGCAGTTCGTCGACCAGCTCACCGTGGCGGTAGCGGCGCAGCACCGGGTGGATGAAGGCGCTCTCCGCGGCCCGGTCCGGCTGCGGGTGACGCTCGATGGCGAACACGTCCGGGTACGGGTCCCGACCCCAGCGCAGCCCGAACGTGTAGCAGTACTCCTCGTCGGCGAACCGCGCCGCCACGAGATCCTCCGGCAGGTCGTGGTAGTGCCGGGCCTGCCCGGTGCCGGGGTCGACGACGACCGCGTCGACCAGGAACTCGAACTGCGTCCACAGCGCGGAACTCCAGTTGACCCGGTCCAGCAGCACGCCGGTCAGCGTCTCGGCGTCGGCGGGCACCGTGTCGAAGGGCAGCGGTACGCCCTCGTACCGCTCGCGCAGCAGTGCCGTCAGGGTGCGCAGGTTGTAGCGGAAGCCGTCGACGAAGGCCGACGAGGCCTTCTTGAAGTCACGGTCCTGGGCGATGGTGCCGGCGAAGTAGAGCCCGTCGACGTCGACGGACTGCCAGTCGGGTGCGGTGGCCGGCATCCGGCCGCTGGGCACCAGTCGGGGCCGGGCACCGGCGCCGAACACCGAGGTGTCCATGGCGAAGCCGGTGCAGCGCAGCACCGACTCGTAGTCCATCACGGCGGTCTCGCCGTCGGCGTGGGTGTACGTCAGATGCACCCGGTAGCCCTCGCCGGTCGGCACGATCTCGTCGACGACGCAGTCGAGCACCGAGTGCAGCGTCTTGAACTGGTAGCTGTCCATCACCGCGCCGTGGTGTCCGCGTACGTCGCCGGGGTGTTTGGTGTTCCAGGCCAGGCGCATCGGCCGAGGGCTGGCCAGGTGCACCATCGAGGCGTGGCCGAGGATCGCTGACGCGGTCTCGAACGCCGAGTTGCCCTTGCCGAGGATGAGCACCCGCTGCCCGGCGTAGTCGGCCGGGTCGGTGCTCATCGACTCGTACCCGACGGCGTGCTCGATGCCGGGGACATCGGGGATGTTCGGTCGGCCCCAGCCGGTCGCCATGATCAGGCAGTCGGCGCTGTAGATCCGGTCGGCGGTGTGCGCCAGGAAGATCCCGTCCTGCTTCGTCACCTGGTCGACGGCGACCCCGTAGCGGATCGCGAGCCGGTGGTGCGCGGCGAAGTCGACGAGGTAGCGGACCATGTCGTCGGCGCTCGGGTAGTACTGCCTGCTGTAGTCGGCGAACGGCAGGTCGAACGGTTCGTGCAGCAGCGAGTTCCAGTCCCAGCGCAGCCGGATCTCCGGGTCGGTGCTGACCGTGTGCACCTTGTTGAGCGAGATGAGCCCCCGGTGGCGGGGGAACCGCCGGAAGAACTCCCCCGGCGCCTCGGCCCGCTCCACTGTGGCATAGTCGCAGCCGGCCTGCTGCAGGTAGTAGCTCAGCTGCAGGCCGGCCGGACCGGCGCCGATGATGAGGTACCGGTGGTGCTCGGTAACGCCGGACGGGTGCGTCATCGTGGTCTCCCCGGGGTTCGGAATATCCACGACGATCGAGCACCCGCGCCGGACGGTCAATACCGCGACCCGGTATTTCCCGGTCCGATGAGGAGCGAGGGTTCCCGGCTCGTCTGTCGGGGTCGTCAGTCGGGGTCGTCGGGCCGGTAGGTCATCGGTCGGCCGTCACGGGGCCGCAGCCAGAGCATCAGGATCACGCCGAGCAGCACCACCCCGTCGATGATCAGCAGCGTGGCGCTGAAGCCGTCGATCTGGTGGGCGTGCGCGGACACCTCGTCGACGCGGGCCTGCCGGTCGGCGGCCGCGAGCGGCGCCGGCGGCACCCCGGTGCCGACACTGAAGCGGTACGCGTCGGAGGCGCTGCTGCCGTCGGGGAAGGTGACGTGGTACGCCACCGTGTAGTCCCCGGCGGCGGTCAACTCGACCGGCAACCGGATCCGGGTGGGCGTGGGCTGGTCGAAGCCGCCGCCGGTGAGCCGCTGTCCGTCGGCGTCGAAGACATCCAGGTGCGACAGTTCGGGCTGGACGGTGTCGCCGAAGGTCACCGACACGGCCGTCGGCGGCTCGGCCAGGACGGCGCCGGCCACCGGTTCGGCGGCCACCGCCGCGCGCTGGGCCACCACCACCGCAGGCTGGGCCGTCACGTCCGCCGTCCGGTCGTCGGCGTGCGCCGGGCCGGGGGTGACCGTGAGCAGGCCGAC
The DNA here is from genome assembly GCF_030345095.1 of Solwaraspora sp. WMMA2056. Classification (NCBI taxonomy): domain Bacteria; kingdom Bacillati; phylum Actinomycetota; class Actinomycetes; order Micromonosporales; family Micromonosporaceae; genus Solwaraspora; species Solwaraspora sp. WMMA2056. The sequence continues at coordinate 2,139,860 of NZ_CP128360.1, read as the reverse complement.
GATGGCGGCGAGGCCGGCGAAGGCGGCGGCAGCCGCAGGTCGCCGCCGCCCCCGCCGCCATCCCCGCCGGACCGGGTCCAGGTCGGGCCGCATCCGGATCAGGCCGTGTGCGGGGCGAGCCGCTGCGCGGGCGTACGGTGACCGGCGCAGCTGCAGCTCATCTGCTCCCGTTCGGTGGCGTTCGGCCGCAGGTGCAGGTACATCGCGATCAGCATCGGCACGAACACCACCGAGTTGTAGAACAGGTGCAGCTCGACCCGGGGGATGATCAACTGCGCCACGCTGGTGACCACCGGCTGGCCGAAGAAGATGGTGCCGGTCTGCGCCTGGATCAGCAGCAGCAGGTGTTCGATGTGATGCCAGAACTGGATGGCCAGCGCGATCGTCCACCAGGTGCGTGCCCGGCCGGTGAAGCCGCGCCGGAGCAGGAACAGGAAGGCGAGCATCACGATGGCGTAGCCGTAGTGCAGCCATTCGGAGGTGACCAGCCAGGGGAACCACTGGCCGAGCACCCCGCGGGCCTGCGGCCGGGGATAGCCGAGGACCCAGATCTGGTACGCCTGCACCAGGTGCTCGGCCCAGTGGGCGATCACCACGGCGAGAAATCCGTTCAGGGCCAGTTTGTGGTGGGCACCGTTGAGCCGCGCCAGCAGCCCGCCCGGCGCGGCGGCGACGTCCTGAGCCATGAGCGCGCACCTTCCGTGAGGCAGAGATTGACCAAGTGTGATGAAACTATCGGACCGTTGCGCGCGACTCTTCTCCCAGACTGGGCAGTTGCCGGGTCGTAGTTGGCGCATGACCGAGCCACCGGCATTTGTCGCAACACTCGGCGAAGGCTCGGATGCGGTCGAGGGCACCCGAACAGGACGGCGGGGCGCAGCCCGTACGCCGGGGCACCGCCGGCTTCCCACGGTCGGCCGGTCACGCCGCCGGAGGTGAGGGCGGCCCGGCCCGGCCCGCCCGCCCTCGCCTAGACTGACGGCCATGTCGAAGGTGCTGCGCAAACTGCCCGTAGGTGAACGGATCGGCATCGCGTTCTCCGGCGGCCTGGACACATCCATCGCGGTCGCGTGGATGCGTGAACGCGGCGCCGTCCCGTACGCGTACACCGCCGACGTCGGCCAGTACGACGAGCCGGACCTCAGCGACGTACCCGACCGGGCCCTGATCTACGGCGCCGAGAAGGCGCGCCTGGTCGACTGCCGCGCGGCGCTGGTCGAGGAGGGCCTGGTCGCGCTGGCCTGTGGCGCCTTCCACATCCGCTCCGGCGGGCAGACGTACTTCAACACCACCCCCCTCGGGCGGGCCGTCGTCGGCACCATGCTGGTGCAGGCCATGCAGTCCGACGACATCTCCATCTGGGGTGACGGTTCGACGTTCAAGGGCAACGACATCGAACGCTTCTACCGGTACGGGCTGCTGGCCAACCCGGGGCTGCGGATCTACAAGCCGTGGCTGGACGGCGCGTTCGTCTCCGAGCTCGGTGGCCGACTGGAGATGTCGCACTGGCTGGCGCAGCGCGACCTGCCGTACCGCGACTCGGCGGAGAAGGCCTACTCCACCGACGCCAACATCTGGGGCGCCACCCACGAGGCAAAGCAGCTGGAGCACCTCGACACCTCGATCGAGATCGTCACCCCGATCATGGGGGTGCCGTTCTGGCAGCCGGACGTCGACATCGCGACCGAGGACGTCACCGTCGAGTTCGCCCACGGCCGCCCCGTGAAGATCAACGGCCAGGGCTTCGCCAGCGCCGTCGACCTGGTGCACGAGGCCAACCGGATCGGCGGCCGGCACGGGCTGGGCATGTCCGACCAGATCGAGAACCGGATCATCGAGGCCAAGAGCCGCGGCATCTACGAGGCCCCCGGCATGGCGCTGCTGAACATCGCGTACGAGCGGCTGCTCACCGCCATCCACAACGAGGACACCGTCGCGGCGTACCAGATCGAAGGCCGCCGGCTCGGGCGGCTGCTGTACGAGGGCCGCTGGTTCGACCCGCAGGCGCTGATGCTGCGGGAGAGCCTGCACCGCTGGGTCGGCTACCCGGTCACCGGCAGCGTCACCGTCCGGCTGCGGCGCGGCCAGGACTACTCGATCGTCGACACCACCGGGCCGCACCTGAGCTACCACCCGGACAAGCTGTCGATGGAGCGCAGCCACTACCCGGCGTTCAGCCCGGACGACCGGATCGGCCAGCTGACGATGCGCAACCTCGACATCGCCGACTCCCGGGACAAGCTGGAGCAGTACGTCGCCGACGGCCCGCTGCTGCCCGGCAGCGGACTGATCAGCGAACTGCCGTTCGGCGGCGCCACCGACATCGTCCGCACCGGCGGTGAGGACGTGTCGGTCAAGCCGGACGCGTTGGACCGGGCCGCGATCGAGTCCGGCACCGACTGAGACCAGCAGGCCGGCGGGGGTGCACCGACGTGTCGGTGCACCCCCGCCGGCGTACTCAGCTCGCCGACGTCCTCAGCCGGTGGCGATGCCGATCTGCTGGGTGATCGTCACGTCGGTGATCTCGGTGTCCCGGGCCAGCAGCATCGCCTTGCTGAGGATCACGGCGAGCACGGTGTCCCCCTCGAACGGCAGGAACGCGTCGTGGCGGTCATCACCGGGGCGCGTCGCCGACCGGTCCGGCACGATGCACAGGTAGGTGTCGTTCGGGCTCATCAGGATGTTCCCCGACCCCAGGTGGATCTTGTAGGTGCGCAGCTCACCCCGGACCACCAGGAACCGGCCGTCGATGCTGGCCCGGGCACCCACCGCCAGCCGGGGCAGCAGCCGGGCCAGCAGGTCCCGGCGGGTCTGCGCCGTCGCCGACAACTCCCCGAAGCTGTACGACGACCAGTAGTCCCGGAACCGGCCCGCCGGCCCGCCGTCGGACCAGGTCGGGTCGTTGCCGACGCTGGCCACCCCGACGAACAGGTCGACGTCGCGCAGCACCTCGCTGAACACCAGCGGCGGCACCTCGCTCAGCGGCATCGGCACCACCGGCGCCCGTTGCGTGCCCCACCGGCCGCCGGTGTAGCCGCCGCCGCTGGCGTGCGCCACGTTGCCGGGGGCGTCGATCGGATAGAACCGCACCTGGTCGGTGACCAGCCGCAGGTAGGTACCGCTGTCGGTGGTGTCGACGCCGTAGTCGTCGCCGATCCCCTCCACCCAGTACTCCGCCCGCAGCCCCCACTGCGGCAGCTGCCGCACCGTCGGCGGATACGTGTCGTCGACCATCAACCGCAGCTTGTCCGCCCAGCCCCGGGCGGCGGCGAGCGCATGGAACTGGTGCTGGCGCAGCACGTGCCCGGCGAACCGGTTCGAGTAGGTGCCGGTGGACTCCTCCGCCGGGGTCAGCAGGTACACCTCCCGGTGGGCCTGCTTGAACGGCTGCACCACCCGGTGGCGCTCCAGCCACTCCCGCCAGGCGAGCACCTCCGGCACCGGCCGCCCGATCGGATGCCACAGCTGCACCACCGCGTCGTCGGCGGCCGACACCGGGGTGTCGTCGACCGTCCGCAGCGCGCCGTCGGCCCAGCCGCACACCACCCCGTCGACCAGCCACAGCAGCCGCCGGGCCAGGACGCCGACCAGCGGATGGTCCAGGTAGCGCTCCCGCCACACCGACAGGCTCCAGTCGCGTCGGGCCAGGAAGAGCCGGTCCAGTCGGGCCGACTGCGCCGCCAACATCCCGGAAACGTCCTTGGCCAGCGCCTTCACGTCGGCCACGACCTGCGGATGGTCACGCCGTACCGCCGCCGGAGGCGACTTCACCACCCGGCCCGCGTCGTTGTGCCAGGTCACCGCGACGGTGCTGGCGCCCGCCGACAGCTCCACCCGGCAGCCGCCGACCGTCACCTCGTGCCGACCGACGTCGGTCAACCCGTAGTCGGGGACCGCCAGCTCCTCGATCTCGTCCCGGCCGATGCCGAGCGCGGCGGCCCGCGCGTCGAGCGCCTTGTCGACCTCGTTGCGGGTGCCCTTGTACGTCAGCCGCGCCGACAGCCGGGCCAGCTGGGCCAGGGCGGCGTCACCGTCGAGGCGGCCCAGCACCCCGACCGCCGCGTTGGCGATCTTCGGGCAGGCCGGCCCGACCCCCGGCAGCCGCCGCAACATCACCTCGACCAGTACGCCGAACAGGCGTACCTGGTCGGTCGTCGGGCCGGTCAGCTCCGCCAGCCAGAGCAGGCCCCGCAGCACGTCGGCGTTGCCGGCGTCCGGCACCTGCTGAGGGGTGACCGACGCGGCGGTCAGCCACCGGTCCAGCACCGTACGGGCCTGCGCCGGGTCGACCTCGGCGAGCAGCTCCCGGGCGGCCTTCAGCCAGGCCGCCGGCGGGCGGGCGGCGGTCGCGGTGCTGGCGTGCGCCAGCAGCCGGGGCCAGGCCGGGCCGAGGGTCGGCAGCTCGGTGAGAATCTGCGCGGCCCACGGGTCCACCGGCTCCAGCGGTACGCTGCCCCGCTCCGCGAGGAACTGCCGCAACCGGGGGCTCTCCCCCGACCGCAGCTGCACCCATTTCAGTACGTCGTCCGGCAGCCCGCTGGTGTCCTGCAGCCGGCGCGCCACCAGCTCCAACGCGGTCGGCGGCAGTGCGTGCGGCGACAGGACGACGAACGCGCCCAGGGCCTCGGCGTCCTCGGCGGACACGTCCTCGGGCAGCCGCCGGGCCAGCTGTGACAGCAGCTCCGTCGCCGCCCACGGCAGGTGGCCGCCGTCGAGCCGGACGTCGATCAGGGCACGCATCAGGTGTACCAGATCGGGCCGGGACAGCGGTCGCAGCAGCGCCCGGTGCTCCGCCTTGTTGACGACCTGCCAGGAGTGCCGGTAGAGATAGCTGGCCAGGCCGGGTACGTCGGCACCGGCGACCAGCTCACGCAGCCGCTCGGCGCGCCACGGCTCGGTGTTGCCCGTGATCGACATCAGCCACCGACCAGCGGTACGAGCTTGAGGAACGTGACCTCGGTGTCCCGGCGCAGGTCGACCTCGTCGTCGAGGTCCTCGACCTGCCGGTCACCGACCAGCACCACGAACCCGTTGCGGCGAAACGCCGTTTCGGCGAGCGCGACCTGGGTGTCGGGGTCGACCCGGGGGCGGCGGCGGGCCGCCGGGTCGCCGTTGAGGGTCTGCTCGACCGGGGTCGGCGCCACCAGCGACCGGTTCGGCACGACCCCTTCGGCGGCGTGGTACTCGGCCACCTCCTGGTGGATCCGCCGACGGATCAGCTCCCGCAGCGTCAGTCGCTCCTCGAATATCCGCAGCGCCCAGGCCGGGGTACGGGCCCCGGCAGTGCTCTCGTCGACAAAGGTCACCATCGCCATGGCGCCGCAGTCTAGGTCCGCCCTGCGACAACCAGCCCCGACCGACCCTGGCGATGGCACGACCTGGGGACCTTCCTCGACCGACCAGCCGGAACCGGCCCACCCGATCCAGTTTCGGCTAATCCACCTCGACGCCACCCTCCAATTCATCATGAAAGCTCGAGTGCTCTGCTACTATCCCGCCCCAGACGTCATTCTCAACAACAGCCTCTTTTGCATCCGACATAGACAATCCGCGTCGCCGCGCGTAGACAATTGTCGACTGAATGATTGACAGGCCCTGACCTTTCAGGAACATGAGGATTTCATCGGTATCAACCTCACCCGGAATGGCCTCACCAAGGAGGGCAAGATATTTATCAGAGTAAAACATCGTTGCCAACGTCCACCCCTTTCATATGGGGGATATTGCGACGGTGACGAACCTCGGAGTCCGAGCCGCGGCCTCCCCCTGCAATGACGGCCCATGCCTTCGCCTCCCGGACGTTGAGGGTTCAGTTATCCTGGGCGGAGCGGCCGGCAGAGTACGACCATACCGCCCGCCAAAATGAGCGTAACGGCAACCCTGACGGCAACATGGGCAGACCACCGCGAAACTCCAAGACCTGCAACAACCATGCCGCAACTCTCCGCGACGTTCGCTCACCTAGCAAGGCGCCGTTACACCTCACTCCAAAGAATATTATCCGGCAGAACTCCAGCAGCAACGAACCTGCATACCGCCTCCAGTGCATCATTTCTGGATACAGCCTGCCATTCTGGAAATTCTGTCATTGAACCAAAGTACTCGAACCTTACGACACCAAAACGGGACCCCGGCAGGCGGCCCTCACTCGCAAAATAGGGCGGCTTCTTGGATGCCGAAGTGAAGTTGAGGACCGACACTTCTCGACCCAAAGCGACGCTTATCGTGTCGCCACTATCAATAGTCACGTCAACGATGAATGGGCGCGCTGCGGCATGCCGATCCAACTCAATCAGCCTGCCTCTCAACTCATCGCCGGAAACGACGGCCGCCTCGCCGGAGCCGCCGCCCCACGTGATCGCCAGCATAGCCAAGCACTCCGATCCGAGAGTCCAGTGAAGGTTCCATCATAACCATTTTGCCCCGTACATGCAAAGGGTTACATCTTCCGGAATCACTTACGGAAAGATCGCCGCACAGCAATTACGCAAACAGCACAGCACTCTTTTGATATACAGCTCGGCACCCAAAATTCAATCTACCTCATTAGGGCAGCCGCATGCCCTTCAACATGACTCTTTACAGACTGCCAGCTACTACACGGTACGTTAGGACGCGGCCGATGGTGCGATCGTGGACGACGACGTGGAGGACGGTCCGCGCGGTAGTTTGCGTTGATTCGTTCACATATGCCAGAGCTTGTCTGGAGCCATTGCCAGGCCTGTAGGTCGGTGGCGCTGATCGGGGGCGGGGCCGGCCCGATTCCCCCTTGATGAAAGGCCGATGTTAGCCTCTGACGGGTGTCCAGAGTCGGTCGACGGGCATGACGTGAATGCGGTCTTCGTAGGTGAACGTGCGCAGTCCCGTGCTGAACGCCACACCGGTGATGAATCTATCGCCGAGCGCGTCCCGTAGCGCTCGGAGGCCTTTGAGGTCTGCGCCCGCGACGCGTTCGTTCGCCTTGACTTCGAACGCAAGGACCCTGCCGTCGTCGAACTCGATGACGTAGTCGACCTCGTCGCCTTCATCGGTACGCCAGTGCCCCGTAGTTTCGTATTCGTCAAGCCAGGAGGCCTGCTTGCGAAGCTCGCCGACGACGAAACTTTCGAGGAGGTGCCCGAACTCCGTCAATGCGGTCGGGTCGAGGGTGGCGAGTTTGGCGGGAGAGACTCGTATAAGCCGGGCGGCCACTCCCGTGTCGACGACATGCACCTTCGGTGATGCTGCGGCTCGCACGCGTAGCGTCGTACCCCAAGCAGGGAGTCGGTCGAAATACCAAGATCCGAGCAGCCTAGCTACCAAATCTCGAGCGCTCACAGGAGTCGAGCTCCTGCAGTCGGCGTAGCTGAAAGCTGAAATGCGGAACGAGTGGTACACCGAAGCCATCCCACTGGCCGAACACCGCTACGAGATCTACCTGAAGGAACGCGCCCAGCAGGAGGGGAAACCGTGATGGGCTACACGCGTTGGAGCGACGTCCGGAGTGCCTATGTCGAGCGGGCCGGCGGTGAGGAGGCGGTCGAGGCCGGCAAGCGGGAGTTGCTGGCCACCGTCGTCGGGCACCGCCTCGCCGAGGTACGCAAAGCCCGAGGTCTGACTCAGCAGCAGGTCGCTGACCGGATGGGCGTCACCAAGGGCCGGGTTTCCCAGATCGAGCAGGGCAAGATCTCCGGGCAGGATGTGGTGGCTCGCTACGCCGCCGCGCTCGGTGGCCGACTGCACCAGGCCATCTACTTCGACGACGGCGACATCGCCGCGATCGCCTGACCTGCGCTCCCCGCCCGGAAGCTTCAGGCTGCAACGGCGTTGGATCTAGTCATGGGTGAGGGTGGCGGTTGGGCCGCGATGCGGGAGCGGCGGCTGGCTGAGCCGGGAGCCGCTGAGGCGTACGAGGCGGCGCGGTTGGCGTTCGAGCTCGGTCGTTCGGTGCGTGAGTTGCGTGAGCGTCGTGGTTGGAGTCAGACGCAGTTGGCCACGGCGTCGGGGATGACGCAGTCTGCGGTGGCCCGGTTCGAGGCTGGCGGAACCGTGCCGACACTCGTGGTGCTGGAGCGGCTGGCGACAGCGCTGGAGGTGAGCCTGAAGGTCGGTTTCGAGCCCGCGACGCCGCCGCGTAGCAAGGCTGCCGGCTGGTCAGGGTCGTGGGGTGAGGCCGATGGTGGTGGCGAGGCGGGTCAGGTCGGGGGTGGGACCGGCCCGTAGGAGGGTGGTGATGATGGTGTGGGCGGTGGGTCGGGTGCGGGTTTCGGCGGGGGCGGTCTGGTCGGCGGCGATGATGGCGTGAGTGGCGGCGGTGGGGTTGCCGGTGTCGAGGTAGGCGCGGGTGATGTCGATCAGGTGGGCGGCGCGGTGTTCGGCGGGTAGTTCCCGCCAGCCGTGGCTTGCGGTGGCGTATTGGTGGTGGGTGATGGCCTGGTGCGGGTCGCCGAGGATGGTGGCGATGTGGGCTCGGGCAAGTTCGACGGCGGTGGGCCCGAAGCCGGCGGTGGTGGTGGCGTCGTTGCCGCCAGGGCGGGTGGCGGCAAGCTGGGCGGCACGGTGTGCGTAGTGGTGGGCGGTGGTGGGGTCGTTGCCGGTGGCGGCGGCGAGGGCGGCTTCGATCAGCAGGGTGCCGGCGAGGGCGTGGTCGTCCGATGTCGGGTGGTCGGTGGTGGCCGGGTCGATCAGCGGTACGGCGGTGAGCGCGGCCTGTGTCGCGAGGGTACTCCGATGCAGGGCGCGGAGCACCTGGGCGAGGGCGATCGCGGCTGCGGCGATGTGCCGGGGGTGGCCTGCGGCGGTGGTGATGGCGCGGTCGGCGGCGAGCCAGGCGAGGTGGGGTTCGTCGAGTTTGGTGAGCAGGTGGGCGGTGAGCCGGTAGACCCGGGTTTGCAGGTGGGCGGCGTCGGGGGCGTTGTTGGTGGTGGTGTGGCGGGTGTGGGTGAGCAGGTCGGGCAGTGTGCGGAGTAGTTGCGGGTAGTGGGCGTGTTGGTAGGCGGTCCAGGCGTACTGGATGTGGTGGCGCAGGTCGGCGGCGGACGGTGACGGTCGGTCGGGGGTGGGGGTGTCGTAGCGGGCGAGGGCGGCGCGGAGGTGTTCGACGGTGGCGGCCGTGGTGTTGGTGGCGGGTTCGGGTCGGCTGGTGGCGGGGCCGAGGATGACCTCGGGGGTGACGCCGAGGACGGCGGCGATGGTGTGGACGACGGAGATGCGGTCGAGGGAGCGGATGCCGCGTTCGACCTTGTCGACCCACGAGTGGGATTTGCCGATGCGGTCGGCGAATACCTGTTGGGTGAGGCCACGTCGGGCGCGGAGTTGGGCGATCCGCCGGCCGATCGGTAGTTCGGTGATGCGGTGGCGGCCGGGCGCGGTGGTCATTGGTGCAGGCTGCGGTAGATGGCCTCGGTGGTTTCGCCGCAGCGCGGGCACCACCGGGACTTGACCCGGAATGTGAACAGGCCGAGGAGGAAGCCGGGCATCAGTCCGGCGAACACGATCGGCAACAGTCTGGCGATCACGAGCACTCTCACCTTCTGGCGAGGCCGGCGGGTCGGAGCGTTGCCGCGCTCCGACCCGCCGACCCGGTTCACCGGTTTCGGATTCGGGTCACCGCCGGAATCCGATGTGCCCAGTTGACCTCAGCCGGGTGGTGGCGGGAGGGGGTGCGCGTGGTGCGTATCGGTGCGGATCAGTGTCGGGGCAGCCCGCCGGACACCAGGTTCGCTACTGTGCGTGGGAGCGACCACTACGGGTGAAGGGTCGATGCGGTGGCAGCCAGCGGGGACGGGATCACCCGGTTGTTGGCCGAGGCGGGCTGGCAGCCTGAGCAGCTTGCCCGGCGGCTGAACGAGTGCGCCGAGCGGCACGGACGTGCGGAGCGGCTGCACCTCAAGACGCCGTACAAGTGGAAGAAGGGCGAGGTGCCGCGTAGCCCGTGGCCGTCGCTGACCGTCGCATTGCTGTCCGAGCAGGTGCAGCGGACGGTCACCCTCGATGAGCTGGGCTGGCCCGATGACGGCTTCGACGCCGCGCCAGCGTCCGCCGGTCTGGAACTACCGTGGACATCTGCCGGGGCCTTGCAGGCGGCCATGGTCGTGAACGAACCTGAGACAATGACGCACCGACGGATGTTCCTCGCTCTGCTCGGTTCCGCGCTGACGTCGCCGGCGCACGAGTGGATCATCGCCCTACAGCCGTCGGACGTCGCCTCGACGACCGGCCGGCCGCTGTCCGGTGAGGTCGTCGACCACCTGGACACCGTCACCGCGAGCCTGCGGCGGATGGACGACCACCTCGGCAGCGGCCAGACACTCGGCCTGGTCCGTCAGCACCTGGCGACCGTGGTCGAGGTGCTACGCGAGCGCCGCTACACCGACTCGGTCGGTCGGCGGCTGCACGGCACCGCCGGTGAGCTGATGCGCCTCGCCGGCTGGCTGTCGTTCGACGACGGAAACCACAGCCAGGCGCAACGGTTCTGGATCGCAGGCCTCTACCAGGCCCACGCCGCCGGTGACCGTGGCCTCGGTGCGAACATCCTCGGCTTCATGTCCTGCCAGGCCAAAGACCTCGGCCAGCTCCGGCAGTCGGTCACCCTCGCCGAGACCGCGCGGGCCAGCTACCCCGCCACCAGCCCGAAAGTCGGAACGATCCTCGACCTGCGTGCCGCTGAGGCGTACGCCAACAACCACGCCGTGGCCGACACCCGGCGTGCGCTGGACAGCGCGTTCGACCGGCTCACCGACGAACGCCCGGAACACGGCGACCCCGACTGGGCGTACTGGATCAACGAAGCCCAGGCCCACGCCCAAGCCGGCTACTGCTACGTCAAACTCGAAGACTGGACCCGCGCCCGCGAACACCTCCGGGCAGCGCTGCGGCTGCAGGACAACGAGTACAGCCGCGAAGGCGCGCTGCGCAACGCCCTGCTCGCCACCACCTACGTCCGACAGGACCAACCCGAGCTGGACAAGGCACTCGCCCTCGGCGACCAGGCCGTCCAGACCCTCACCGGCCAGGTCACCTCCGCCAGATGCATCAAACACGTACGCAACCTCGTCAGCGCACTCGGACCGTACCGACGCACCCCCGCCGTCCGCCGCTTCTGCACCGACGCCAAAGAGCTCATCGTCACATGAGTACGACATCGGACGAGGGAGCGAGAATGGAACGTAACACTTGGCGCACGTCGAGCCGGTCCGGCAGCAACGGCCGGTGCGTCGAGGTCCGCGACCGGGGCACCCAGATCGACGTACGCGACTCCAAAGCCCCCGCCGCCGGGATGCTGACCTTCGCCCCCGCCACTTGGACCACCTTCACCACCACCCTCAAGTCCGACGGCGCCCGCCCGTAATCCCTGACTCCCCCTGCTCGTGGCGGCTCTCCACACGGACCACCACGAGCGCACCAGCTGTGCGTCAGTCACAGCCGATGATGACTGCTGAGTCGGGAGGCGGCATGCGCCGATCTGAAGGTCGATAAACCGGGTGGCAACCGACACGACACCACCCGGTTCATCCGAGATGAATCTCAACTACATGTCGGCGGAACCATTCAGTCAACTATAAGCTCGTCGAGCCTCTCCAAGGCAGCGAGCTCCTCCAAGTAGTTCGCAACCACTCTGAGGCGTTCATAAAATGACCGCGATATAGCAAGGGAGTCCTCGAATAGCCAGGAGCAAAGGGTATCGAACGCCAGCCCTATTTCCCCGACCTGCACCAACTCCCGCACGTCGCCCCTGACATCACTCGACACGATAGGAGAATCGTCCAACAAGGCTAAAATGTCCGCTTGCGCCTGCCTGAAGTCCATGTCATCGCCCAATCGGGAAGCCCGTGATGATTCGGTCCGTAGCCGGTTCGAAGATCACCCGTATATTCACCCCATCATAGACGCCCTCGATCTTGACTCGCGACAGCTCGCCCTTCTTGGTATACAGCGATCCATGCGCGCCCTTCTGCCAAGTCCAAGTACTGGATGGATTCGTAGCAATATCAGCGACGCTTTCCAGAATCTTGTCGGTATCCCAAGACTCCGGGAAAACTGTCTTGCCCGGCTGTCCCGGCCACTTATGTCCGCCGCCAGTACGGTTGCCAGAAATGATGTGATATTGGGCATCGCCATCAATTAGATCCCGACCAGGGCCGCCGCAGTTGTGGACCAACACCGGCACGTTGCCGGCGAGTACATGGTACGTGTGGACGTGGCTGATGGTGAGGTTGTGGACGACGGCGCGTGGGGTGGTCCAGCGTTGGATGGCGGTGATCTGGACCCAGGTGCCGGAGCTGGTGTGGAGCCATTGGCCGGGTTGCAGGTCGACGGCGTCGATCCACTCGCCCAGCTCGGGGACCCAGAAGGGGTGACCGTCGGTGGCGGTAATCTCGGCGGTCTCCGGGCCGTGGTGGCCGTCGGTGTCGATGGTGATCTTGACGAGGTGTTTGACGCCGTCGCCGGTGATGGTGGCGGTGACGGTCTCCACCTCGGTTTCGCCGGTTTCGGGGTCGGTGGCGATGACCTCGTCACCGGGCTTGACGTCCTCGATGGGTGTGGTGGTGCCGTCGGCCATCAGGACCTTGGTGCCGGGGGTGAAGCTGTTGGCGGGGTCCTCGCAGGAGCCACCGCCTCCGGACCTGCCGCCACCGCCACCGCCTCCGCCGCTGGATCCGCCGTTGGAGCGTGAGCTGGCGCCGGTGGTGCCGCCGGGTTTGGAGGTGTTCTTACCGCCGCCGCTGGCTCGGCCACCGCCACTGCTGGAGGCTTTGGGGTTGGTTTTGGCTTGTGCCTGTTTCTGGACGGGGTTGCCGGTCTTCTTGGACGCGTTGACGGCTTTGTTGCTGGTGGTGTTGGCCTTGTCGGCAGCCTTCTTCGCGAGGGCCTGGGCGGCGCGTTTGGCGCGTTCGGCGGCGGCTTTCTTCGCGTTCAACGCGGCGGTTTCGGCGGCGCGGGCCGCTTTGAGGACGGCCTGGGCGGCGGCTTTGGCTTTCTGCCAGGCTTTGATCGCGGAGAAGGTGCGTTCGACGGCTTTGACGATCCGGCCGAACGCTTTGAACATCTTAAAGGCGGGGATGAACTCGGTGACCAGGTCGACGCAGGACCAGACGCTGCCGCCAAAGCAGCCCAGCGCGGCGTCGAGGCCGATGAACTCCTTCAACACGTCCCACGCCACCGACAGGATGACCGAGGTCATGGTCCGGCCGGCGGCCGATCGGGCCTGGGAGACCTGCGCGGCGGACAGACCCACCCCGGCCAGCGCAGCCGCGCGTTCGGAGGCGGTGAGGCTGATCGACAGGCCGGTCGGGTCGGAGTGGGTGACGGGGTTGTTGTGGGCGTAGGTGTAGCCGTTGGCCTGGGCCGGGTCGGCCAGGTCCAGGACCGGGTCGGCGGACAGGAACCGACCCACCTCCGGGTCGTACAGCCGCGCCCCGAGCGGCGTGTAGCCGGAGGAGTCGTCGCGGGTCGCGCCGAGGAACCCGGTATGGGTCTGCAGATTCACCGCGAGGGGTGTGGTGGCGCGTTCGTTGCCGTACGGGTCGCGTTTGACGATCCGCACCGGCATACCCGTGGACTGGTTGACCTCCGCGTACGGGCTGCCCTGATGATCCGAGGCGACCGCGGCCAACGCGGCCGGGCTGGTGCCGTAGGCGTAACGCATCACCGCCCCACCCGGAGCCGGGTACGTGCGTTGGCTGGTCACGTTGACCCCGCCACGTGCCACCGTCAGCAGGGCGTCGCCCAGGTGCAGGGTCGCCTGAGCGTCCTGCACCGTCAGCAGCCGGGCCCCGTCCGGGCCGTAGATGTGCCGGGTCTCGTCCTGCGCCGACCACAACTGCGCTGTCGCGCCAGCGTCACAGGTGGCGAGGACGATCGGGGTCGAGTTCGCCGTCGCCCCACCCAGGGTCGCCAGACACAACCCCGACACCGCATGCCGCAGCTGACCGACACCGGTACGGATCCACCGCTGCCCGGCACCGTCGTCACAGCGCTGCAACTGCACAAGCGACCCGGCAGTGGTCCCGACCGGCTGCAGACACCAGTCGTCGTAGACCCGCATCGACCCCAGATCCGCGTCCACCTGACCCGGGGCCACGGTGAACGCCCACCGCTGCGGCGGGGTCCGGTTACACGAATGCAACTGGATCCGCTGCCCCGGCACCGCCAACCCGTACGCCAGATCCAGACAGTGCCCCGCCGGACCCACCCAGGCGGTCTTACCGCCCTGACCCTGCCCGGCGATCCGCTCGACCTGCCCGTCCCACGTCCACGACAACGTCTGGGCGTCGCCGGTCTGCAGCGACGACACCGACTTCGTCTCACCGGTCGCCTCGTACAGCCGCTTCGCCTCGGCCGTCACCTGCGCACCCGACAGCGTCACATACTGCTTACGGACCGACGTCAACGTGCGCGGCTGCGAACCGTCCAGCTTCCCGTACGTGTAGGTGCTGGTCGCGTCCTTCGCGACGTCACCGGTCAGATCCTTCTCGACCAGCCGGGTCCGGTTACCGAGCAGGTCGTACTCGTATTCCTGCCAGTAGCCGGCCCCGTCCGCACCGGACGCCACCGTCGCGGCCGACGGAGCCGCCGCGCACGAGGTCTGATCGGCCGACGTCCACGCCCGGGTCAGCTGACCCACCCCGTCGTAGCTGAAACACTGCCGCTCCGCGATCCCCGCCGCGTGCTCCCGGACCGCGGTGACGTTCCCCGCCGCGTCGTAACCGTACGACCGCTGCGACACCAGGTTCCCGGGCACGACCGCCTGATCACCGGTCTGCTCCCGGAACACCCGCTGGTCGAGCAGCGCGCCGCTGGCGTCGTCGTACGACGCCGTGGTCCACACCCGGTACGGCTGCGCGCCCAGCGTCGACCGCAGCACCTGCCCGTACGGCGAGTAGACCGTCTCCGCGCCGTACCAGTCCTGACCGGACACCGACAGCGGTAGCCCGTCGGCGGTGTAGCGGACCAGGACCTCCTCGGCCGGCAACCGGCCCACCGCCGGCATCCGCACCGACGCCGTCAGACCGGTGTCGGTGTAGGAGTACGAGTACGTGTACGACCGGGCCAGCCCCCAGGTCTCGGCGATCTCCTGTGGCAGCGTCAACGTCGTCGACGTCGGCTGGTAGTCGTCGGTGTAGCCGCCGATCTGCTGCGTGTACGCCAACCCGTCGGTGTAGCGGGTCGCCGTCGCCGGCAGCCCGGTTCCGCCCGGCGCGGTGTCGTAGCCGAACTCGGCCAGCAGGGTGCCGGCCGGCCCGTCGAGTCGCTGCGCCACCGGCCGGGACAGTTCGTCGTACCCGTTCCAGACGGTGACCTCGCGGGCGTTGGTGGTGGTGAGCGGTCGGTCGCGGTGGTCGTACCCGATGGTGGTGGTGCCGGTGTCCGGGTCGTTCGCGGTGGTCAACCGGCCCCGCTGGTCGTAGGACCAGGTCCACGGGTGGTCAAGGGCTTCCGAGTGGTACGCGCGGGCGAGTTGGCCACGGGCGTCGTGCTCGTACCGCATGGTGGTGAACGCGGTGCGGGCGGCGTCGGTGAAGGTGTCGACCCGGGTGGTGCGGCCGATGGCGTCGGACCAGACCCGGTACGACGGCGCGCCGGCCGGGTTGATCACGGTGGAGTGGTCGGTGCCGTACTCGTAGCGGGTGGCCCGTTCGGGTGCGTCGGTGCCGCGCAGCACCGGCATCTCGGTGAGTACCCGGCCGAGGCCGTCGTAGGTGTAGCGGGTGGCGTTCGGCACCGTGGTGTCGGCGAGCGGGGTGAACAGTCGGCCGCTCGGTGCGCCGTCGGCGTAGTAGGCGTTGTTGGTCTGCCAGATCTCACCGGAGGTGTTGTAGAGGGTGTCGCTGATGAGCCGGCCGCCGCCGACGGCTTCCTGCTGGCTCTGCCGTTCCCGGCCGAGTCCGTCGTAGAGGGTGACGGCGGTTTCGACCCGGTTCTCGTGGCCGCGGCTGCGGGTGACCACGTACGGCGGTTTGCCGACCGGCAGGTGGTATTCGGCGCTGAAGTCGGGGACGGCGCCGGCGGTCGGGGTCCGTCCGGGGGCCCAGGCTTCGACGAGGCGACCCAGCGGGTCGTACGTGGCCTGGCTGACGTGGCCGTTCGGGTCGGTGCTGCGGACGGCGACGCCCCGGCCGGGGTCGACCTCGACGGTCTGGCTGTGGCCCAGCGAGTTGCGTTCGGTCACCCGGTACGCCTGCCCGGTGGCCGGTTCGAACGTGGTCGTCGAGGTCTTTCCGTCCGGGCCGGTGCGGGAGACGACCCGACCCGTCGCGTCGAAGGCGACGCTGCCGTCGGGCTGGTATCCGCTGCCATCGGCCTTCAGCGACCAGGAGCTGGTGACCAGCGCCCGGGTCGAGGCGGTCAGGGCGACGCCGTACGCCTGGTTGTCGTAGCCGACCCGGCTGGCCGCGCTCAGCGTCGTGAGGTCGTCGAAGTTGGCGTCGGCGCAGAGGGTGGGGCTGGTCCGCACCTGCCGGGTCAGGCCGATGACGTGCTTGTCCGTCCGGTGGACGTAGCCGAAGTTGGTGCAGGACTCGTCGCCGGTGCGGCCGGTGTCGCCGCGCGACTCGACCCGGGTCGGCAGTCCGTACTCCGTCTCGTAGGTGGTGCGGGTTTCGACGACCCGTTGGGTGCGGGTGTCGTCGCCGGTGCCGGAGGAGCGGGTGTAGGTGATCTGCCGGGGTTCGGTGACCCGCCAGGCGCGCAGTGGGCTGAGCCCGTCGTCGCGGTCGCGGCGGGCCAGTTCGGTGGCGGCCGGTACGGTGACGCTGCGGGTCAGCCAGGCGGTGTCGGCGTCGGCGGCGCTGGTGTAGGTGAGTTCCTCGGCGATGCGGCCGGCGAACGGTTCGGCGTCGGCGGCGATGACGGTGCCGTCGATGTCGCGGACGGAGACGCTGTCACCCATGCCCCGGAAGTAGCGGGTCACCGACTTGGTCCGGGCGCTGCCGATGGCCGGGTCGTCGTCGCCGGTGACGACGGTGACCTTGGCGAAGCCGGCGAACTGCGAGTACGTGCGGGTGGACTTCTTGGTGAACTCCTGCTCGGCGAGTTTCCAGCCGGCGTCGGCGTAGGAGTACCGGGTGACGGTGGGGAACGCGCCGTCGATCGCGGGTAGTTCCTCGACGGTGTCGACGACGTACTTGTGGAACCAGTCGATGTCCTCGACGGCTGGGTCGGGGTGCCAGAACGACGGGTAGCAGAGCCGGGTGTTGGCTTTCAACGCGGCGGTGTCGTTCTTGCCGGGCAGGCCGGTGCCGGTGGCGCAGGCCCCGGTCGGCTGCTTGTACGTGACGATCGTTTCGCCGCCGTACTCGTTGATGACGCGGCCGATGCGCAGCCGGGAGAAGTTGGGCCGGTCGTCGCGGCGGACCCGGTTGGGCATGTCGTCGGGGTGGGCCTCGAACCGGACGGCGTTGAGCGCGATCGTGCCGGCGCCGTTACGGCCGTGTCCGGTACGGGTGACCGACTCCAGCCACAGGGCGGTGTTCAGCCCGGTCCGCAGGATCGGGAACGACTGCTTGAGCTTGTACTCGTCGACGGTCTGCAGGGCGGTGGAGCCGGACTGGCGCTGAGCCGAGGTGGTGATCCGGTCGAGGCGTTTGCGGGTGAAGAACGCCGGGGACGAGTTCCAGCATTTCTGCCCGGCGGTGCAGTGCAGGTCGGCGGGTGTGTCGTACCAGATCCGGTAGTTGTTCGGGTTGGTGCTGGCGAAGTTGGCGTCGGTGCAGGTCAGTGCGCCTTCGGCGAAGCAGCGTTCGGCGACGGTGAAGGCGACCCGGGCCAGCGGCGCGGCCGAGTACATGCTGTCGGCGCGTTGGCCGTAGTCGATCCGAGTCAGGTAGCCGCTGCGGTCGTAGCGGACCGGGTCCTTGAAGTTGAAGTTGCGGGCGTAGTAGTTGGTCTCCTTGGCCCACCACAGGCTCATCGCGTTGCCGTGCAGGTCCTCGACGTAATCGAGCGACCAGCGCCACGCCTGGGTGCAGGCCGACCCGGCCCAGTTGCCGGCCTGGTAGCAGGGCTCGCCGGCGTGGTTGCCGTACACCGGCACGGTCAGCACCGAGTTGGTGACCGGGTCTCCGGTGGACCAGCCGGGCAGCCGGTGCCGGCCGAACCAGTGCCGGGTGCCGTCGCGGGTGGTGACCACCCAGTACTCGCCGTCGGCGTCGCCGTTGGCCAGCCCGGTGTCGGTGAGCAGTTCGACGCGGGAGCCGTCGCCGTTGGCGGTGGTCCAGGTGCCGCCGTCCCACACCAGTTCGGTGGTCATGCCGCCGAGTGACAGGGTGGCGTTGTTCGACCCCCAGCAGAGGTCCCCGGTGCGGTGGCTGGCGTTGTTGGATCCGGCCTTCGTCGAGTCCTGCCGGCAGTTGGCGTAGCTGCGGGTGATCGAGCCGGCGGCGTAGTCCCAGCCGTCGCCGATCCAGGAGGCCTGGTTGTTGGTGGCCGAGGTCCGCCCGTCCACCGACTGCGACGAGTACGAGAGGTTGACCTGCGGCATCAGTCCGCCGGTCGCCTCCGGCACCTCGATCTGGTAGCCGTAGGTGAACGCGCCGGAGGACGAGCCGGCGGCCCAGGATCCGGAGGAGAGCAGCGGGGTGGCGGTGTAGTCACCGGCGGCCGACGCGCCGGTGTCGAGCACACCGACCACGCTCGACGAGGTGGACGAGGCGGCGGACCGGCCGGCGTCCGACGACGCGGCGAGCAGCGCGCCGACCGGTACGGTGCCGCTGACCACCCGTCGGGTCGACTCCACCGCGACCTGGCTGGCGATCGGGGTGATCTCGCCGGTGTCGGTGACTCCGGAGCCGCCGGCCTGCGCGCCGGCGCGTTCGCCGACGCCGCCGGTGGCGGTGGCGGTGGCGCAGTCGCCGCCGTCGGGGTCGTCGTAGACGCAGTCGGGCAGCAGCAGGAAGCCGAACCGGTCGGCGGCCTGCGGCCCGTACAGGTCGGCGAAGGTGGTGTAGTCGACGGTGAGCGCCACCTCGGCGGCCGGGTCGGCGGACGCCGGCGGGGTGATCTTCATGATCAGGCCGGCCACGCCGGCGGCCTGGGACGCTTCGGGGGCGGCGAGGCCGACGGCCCAGCTGCCGGCGAGTGCCGCCGGATCACCATCTTCCGGTACGCCGAGCGCCACCGGCAGGTCGTCGACCGGCAACGTCTCGCCGGGCGCCACGCCGGTCAGGTCCACTGTGCCGTCGCCGGAGGTCCAGGGGGTGACCGCCACCGGCTCGTACGGCACCACCGGCACCTCGTCGGCGGTGGTCAGATCGGACTCGGCGGACTCGTCCTGGCCGATCTGCGGGGTCTGCGGCAGGTCGGGGAGCTCGACCTGCAGTCCTTCGCGGCTCATCCCGGGGCCGGGCACGCCCCACGCCTGGGCGGGCAGCACCGTCACGGTCATGACGACCGTGAGCAGCAGCAGGGTGGCGCGGCGGGCGCGCTGCCGGATGGTGCGACCCCGTCCGGTACGGGCTGCTCGGTCGCCCTGCTGCCAGGACAGTGGACCGGTTCCACGCATGCGCGTCGACTCCCAGGCGTGAAGAGAATGCGGACGGACCGCGAGAGCACACGCCGGGCGTGGCACGGTCGTGAGCACTGTGCGTCAGTTTGATCCGACACTCAAGTGACATTGTGGAGTCCCGATCGGACCCGAAGTGAGCTCGGTCACGGGTCAATGCCGGCCGAGTGCCGTCGATCTGGTGGGAAACCGATCAAATGCACCAATCCCAATATTTGGATCAGTTGTTATCGACAAAAGCGACGTACGACCAGAAAGCCGGCAGCTACGACATCGACAGCTGTCGTATATAACAGATTTATAACGACATTGATGCATGACCCGGCGGCACGAGTCGTGCGATCGTGACCGGGCTTCTGCACCGCAGCTGACGACCGGGCGCAGTGGCGTCCACAGTGCCCCCTGCCCGCCGGGTCCCACGGGAGTAGCTCGCAGTGACCGCGTCTCGCCTGATCAGTCCATTCGTGCGCACCCGTACCCGGCTCACCGTGACGGTGGCGCTGATCTCGGCCGCACTCGTCGCCACCACCCTGCCGTGGATCGTGCCCGCCCTCGACCGGTCCGCGCCGCAGCAGCCCGCCGAGGCCGCACCCGCCGCCCCCCGCGACGAAGCCGCCGCCTTCGACGAGGCACGACGCACCGGCGAAGAGGTGCTGATCGACACCGACACCACCGCCACCGCACAGACCTGGGCGCGACCCGACGGACAGCTCCGCACCACCACGCACTCCATCCCGCAACGGGCGCAGGACGCGTCCGGGCAGTGGGCCCCCATCGACACCGACCTGACCCAGGTCGCCGCCGCGGAAAACGGTCTCGGCGTACGGCCGGTCAACCCCGCGACGCCGGTCCGCTTCTCCAGCGGCGGCCCCGCCGCCCGGTACGCCCCCGCCCGATACCAGCCCGACACCGCCCCGCCTACCGTCCACAGTGTGCTCGCCGAGCTGGACATCGACGGGCACACCGTCGCGTACACCTGGCCCGGCCCACTGCCCGAGCCCGTCCTCGACGGCCCCCGCGCCCTCTACCCGGAGGTGCTGCCCGGCGTCGACCTGCTGATCGTCGTCCGCGACGACGGCGGCTTCGGACAGCTGCTGATCGTCAAGACGCCGCAGGCCGCCGCCTCGGCAGCCGTCCAGCAGCTCAGCTACGGGCTGCGGTCGACCACCGCCGTGTTCCGGCACGACCCCGTCACCGGCGGAGTCTCCGTCCTCGACGGGGCCGGCGGCACCGAGATCAGCTCCATCCCCACCCCGTTCGCCTGGGACTCCTCCGGCCGCGACGACGAAGCTCCCGACGCGCCCACGCGTACCTCCGTGGCCACCACCGCGGACGTCCTGCGCCTGTCCGGGCTCAGCGGCGCCGAACCCGGCGCCGCTGTCGCCCCGATGCCCAGCAGCCTCGACGGTGACGGCACCGGCGACGCCCAACTGCGACTGGACGCCGCCGCCACCGGCCTGCTCGACAACCCGGACGTACGCTTCCCGATCTTCCTCGACCCGACGATGCGCAGCACCACCCAGGCCTGGGCGACCGTCTATCACCAGCACCCGAACACCAACACCTGGAACGGCACCAACTTCAACAACGGCACCACCGAAGCCCGGGTCGGCTACGAAGAGGACACCCCGCTGTGGACTCGCAGCTTCTGGCGGATGGCCTTCGACACCCGGATCAAGGGCGCCACGGTCAGCTCCGCCACGTTCCGGGTGCTCAACGTCCACTCCTGGTCCTGCGAAGCCCGCGAAATGCAGCTGTGGCTGGCCGGTGCCATCTCGTCGGGCACCACCTGGAACCATCAACCGGCCTGGGTCACCGAACAGCAGCGGCGATCATTCGCCCACGGATACGGCAACCAGTGCGCCGACGCGTACGTCGGCTTCAACGCCCTTCACGCCGCTCGGCGTGCCGCCGACAGCGGGTGGTCGAATGTCACTTTCGGGATGCAGGCCACCTCCGAGTCGGACACCCTGACCTGGCGCAAGTTCCGGGTCAGCGCCACCGAGCTGACCGTGGTGTTCAACCGCCCGCCGGCCGAGCCGACCAACGGTACGGTCTCACCCGGCGGCGCGTGCGCGCCCAGCCCCGCACCGCCCACCGTGGTCGGCCGGACCAACCTCGTGCTGGCCGCCACTGGCAGCGACGCCGACGGCAACCTGCGCGGCCTGCGGTTCCGATTCTGGAAGGAAGGCACCACCGCACCGCCCGGAACGCTCGTCACCAGTCTCAGCAACGGCAGGGCCAGCCTCACCATCCCTGCCACCACACTGGAGGATCGAGCCACCTACACCTGGGACGTCCGGTCCGAGGACACCGACGGTGAGGTGTCCACCTGGTTCCCACCCGGCAGCCCCCTGTGCCGGGTCGTCATCGACGCCTCGGCCCCGCCGGCACCCGTCGTCGTCAGCGACGACTTCCCCGCCGCCACGCCCGACGCCGCCACCTGGGCGAGCGTGAAGTTCGGCCAGACCGGAGCGGTGACGTTCACGGCAGCCGACGCCGCCCGGTTCAGCTACGCACTCGGCGGCCTGGAGACGACCTACGTCGACGCCACCGCCGGCACCGCGACCGTCCCGGCCCTGCGGCCACGACACTCCGGGCCGACGACCCTGCAGGTGTACGCCTACGACGCCGCCGGCAACCGCAGCGCACGTACCGACCACACGTTCTACGTACCGCCGCGTGACGTCGCCGACGGACCGGGCGACACCGGCGGCGACGGACAGCCAGACCTGACGGTCATCGACGCCGACGGCAATCTGCGGACCTACCCCGGCGACACCGGCGGCGCCCTGTACGAATCCCTGCCGGCCTCCTACCGCGCCGGCAACCAGCTCAACCCGGTCGGGCACTGGTTCGACCCGGCGAGCGGCCGGGCCGCGCTGATCACCAAACACGGTGACGCATTCCCCGGCGACGGAGTGACCGACCTGTTCGCCCGCACCCCCGACGGCGGCTTCTGGCTCTACCCCGGCGACGGGTACGGCAGCTTCAACGTCGACGACCGAATCCGCGTGCAGTTGCCGCCCGGCGTACCGTCCCCGGCCACCTGGACCCAGCTCAAGGCAGTCGGTGACATCACCGGCGACAGGCACCCCGATCTGGTGCTGCGCGCCGGCACCGCGTTCTGGACGTTGAGCGGCTACACCGGGGCGAGCTTCCAACAGGCGACCCTGATGGAGGGCACCGCCTGGGCCCGACGGGAGATCGTCAACGTGGCCGACATCGACCGGGACGGCACCCCCGACCTGCTCTGGCGGGACCTGGACAACGGCATCATGAACATCCGGCACGGCCGGCCCGGCACCGTCGTCGGCAGCGTCGACCTGAACTCGTTGAAGACGGCGGCGGCCTCCCGCAACGGCGATGTCTCCTACGGCACCGGCTGGTCGGCTGCGAGCGTCGACCTGGTCGTCGGCACGCCCGACTTCAACGGCGACGGCATCCCCGACATGTGGGCCCGGTGGACATCGGACGGACAGCTGCGGGTCTACCACCCCTCCACCACCAACGCGGGGACCAACGTACAGGTCCTCTCCAACACGGTCTATCCGGGCGTGAAGGGTCTCGGCTGATCCTGGCGGACTGATCCGCGCCGATGGGGCGGAGTTGGCGCGCTGTCGACAGGTTCGAGGGGTTACCCGGATGCCGGAAACCTTTCTGGGGAGCGCCGAAAGTTGATCGAAGGACAACTATTTTTAGGCGGAAGTGCTTCCTACCCCGAGGAGAAGGCCCATGCGTACCTTGCGCACCGCCCTCGCTCTCGCCTGCGTCAGCGGAGCCCTGCTGGTGGGCGCCGCGGCTCCGGCCCAGGCCGCATCACCCACCACCAGCGCGGCGTCGTACGCGGCCCCCGACAACTACCACTTCGGCACCTACTACACCCTTGAGGCGTGCCGGTACTTCGGCGAGAGCCTCACCGCCGCCGGGGTGTGGCGCTACTACAGCTGCCGCTACGAGTGGCGCAGCGGTGAGCCGCAGGGCTACTACTACCTGTACATGTACAACTGACGGCCCAGGGCCACCGACCGGCACCCCGGTCGGTGGCCACCGCCATCGGCCTCACCGCGCCCCACCCTGACCCGGTGACGGGGCGTAGGTCAGGCGGTCGCGGCGATGTCGCCGTCGTCGAAGTAGCTGGCCTGGTACGGAGACGCGGCCCTTGGTGACGCCCACTGAGCAGCCGACCCAGGCGGTCGACGCGAGAGTCGTAGGCAAAGTTGCTGCCCTCCACGTCACCCTCACCCATAAATGTAACTCGAAATGTAACCGTAATGCTTGAAATGTAACCAGGCTGGAGTTACATTTGGTCGCGTGGTCGAAGACTTGGATAGCCTGGTTCGGGCGCTGCGCGCGGCTGGTGGCGACACCACGAGCATCGAGGTCAAGTCAGCAGGCGGGGGGCTGCCTACCTCACTGACCGCATCGCTGAGCGCGCTCGCCAACCTCCCTGGCGGCGGGACGATAATCCTCGGCCTGGATGAGCGTGCCGGCTTTCGCCCCGTGCCGCTAGCGGATCCGCAGGTCCTCAAGCAGGGCCTTGCCGCCAAGGCGCGCGCCTACACCCCGCCGGTCCGCCTTTCCATCGACGATGGGCTGGTCGACGGGCACCCGGTCGTCGTGGCTCATGTCCACGAGTGCGACCCGTCCGCCAAGCCATGCCGGGTGACCGCCACCAACACGGGATATCTTCGCGGCTACGACGGCGACTTCCCGCTGTCCGACGTGGAGACCCAGGGGTTCCTGGCCGCTCGACGCCCCCCGCTGTTCGACCGTCAGCCGGTCGACGGCGCCACTGTCGACGACCTGGACCATGAGTTGATCGGCTCGTTCCTCGCGACCGTCCGCGAACGGGACCGAACCGGACTCGGGCGATTCGATGATGACATGGAGTTGCTCCGCCGCGCCGGCGTGACCGTGGCTGGAGGGCAACCTACGGTGGCCGGCCTGCTTGCCCTCGGTGTCCATCCACAGCAGTTCTTTCCTCGATACGTCATCCAGGCAGCCGCTGAACCGCTACCCGGGGATCCACCCGCCGCGCGAGCCCGGAACCAGGTCACGATCACCGGCCCCATCCCGCGCATGCTGGACGCCGCCCTCGATTGGGCTCGCCGCACCTTCGACACGACCATCGTCGCCAATCCGGACGGGAACGTCACAGATCAGCCTGCCTACCCGTTGCTTGCATTCCGCGAGATCATCGCCAACGCGCTGATCCACCGCGACCTCGACAACTGGTCGCAAGCCTTCGCCATCGAGGTTCGGCTACGCCGTGACCGGCTCGTCGTGACCAACCCTGGGGGCCTGTACGGCATCACCATCGATCGCCTCGGCCATGACGCCGTCACCTCTGCCCGCAACGGACTGCTCGTCGCCATCTGCCAGCACGTCCGCTCCACCGGTTCCGGCGGGCGAGTCATCGAAGCTCTCGCCAGCGGCATCCCCACGATCGCCCAGGAGTTGGCGGCGCAAGCACTACCGCCGGCACAGTACATCGACACGAGCATCCGGTTCACGGTGCTGCTGCACGCCTCCGCCCAAGGTGCCCAAGAACCACGCCTCAACAACACCGAGCGGCGCATCTACGATGCGCTCGCCCCTGGCCCGAAGACCGTCGCCGAGCTTGCCGGCGCACTAGCCCTGTCCGCGCCCAACATCCGCAAGGCGCTGCGCGGGCTACGTGATCACGGTCTCGTGGCCCAGGACGGCGGTAAGGGCCGTCCGACCGTCTACCGGCACACCTCCGACACGACGCGGTAGGCAGACGCGGTAGGCAGCTGCGGTGCTATGCGATCGCGGCGGCGGCCCTGGCGAGGTGCAGCATCCGGTACGGCGGCTCGACGTCGACCAGCAGACGTACCAGGGCGTGCACTCCCGCGCCCTGGAGGCTGGACGGGTGACCTGACTGGCGCCGCGCCTCAAGATCACGACGATCTTGCACTTATCGACCGACAAACCCGATAAATCTTCTCGATAAGTGCAAGATCGTCGAGGACCACGACCGCAGGCGGCTTGACGCATTCCGTTATGGGAATATGATGGCTGCCGTGGCACGAGCAGCGACGACGTCGGACGTCTTCAACGCGATCGCCGAGCCGCAGCGCCGGGACATCCTGGCGCTGCTGCGGGCAGGCGAGTGGCCGGTGACCGACCTGGCCCAAGAGCTAGGGATGAGCCAGCCAGGGGCGTCCAAGCACCTGCGGGTGCTCCGCGAGGTGGGGCTGGTGCGGGTCCGCGAGGTGGGCAAGCAGCGCCTCTACGGCCTGGACGCGCGCGGCCTGCGGCCGATCCACGAGTGGGTCGGCAGGTTCGAGCAGTTCTGGAACGGCAGTTTCGACCGGTTGGACGCCTACGTGCAGGACCTCAAGCAGACACGACAGGAGCAATGACCGATGGCAGGAGCAGAGCGGGAAACACCGGCGGAGCCGCCGACGGCCGACCGGGAGATCGTGATCTCCCGGGTCATCGACGCCCCACCGGAGCTGGTGTTCGAGGCGTTCACCGAGGTCCGGCACCTGTCGCAGTGGTGGGGTCCGGCGGGGTTCAGCACCACCACGAGGTCCTTCGAGTTCCGGGTCGGCGGCGGGTGGGACTTCGTGATGCACGGCCCGGACGGGACCGACTACTCCGAATGGATCACCTGGACCGAGATCGTCCCTCCGCAGCGGATCGCGCTGCTGCACGGTGAGTCCAGCGACGATCCGAACGCCTTCGAGTCGACCCTGGCTTTCGCGCCGGACGGTGCAGCGACCCGGATCGTGATGCGTACCGTCTTCCCCACCCGCGAGCTGCGCGACCAGGCCGTGGAGAAGTACCACGCGATCGAGGGCGGCGAGCAGACGCTGAGCAACCTGGCGGCCTACGTCGCCGAGCTCGCCCAGCGGCGGCAGGAGGATCGCTGATGGCCGGCAAGGTGTTCGTCAGCGTGTCCATGTCGCTGGACGGCTTCAGCGCGCCCGAGTCGATGGAGGGCATCTTCGCCACGCCCGAGCAGCGGGAGCAGGACCCGAGACTGGCGCACTGGGTGGCGCAGTGGATGGAGCTGCAGGCGTGGATGTTCCCGCTGCGGTTCTTTCGGGAGAACCTGAAGCTGGGCGACGGCGGCGAGGAAGGGCGTGCCAACGACATCGCCCGGGAGACGTTCGCGCGCACCGGCGCGAGCATCATGGGCCGGCGCATGTTCGACCTCGGCGAGCGGGCATGGCCGGCAGAGGCGCCCTTCCACACCCCGGTCTTCGTGCTGACCCACCACAGGCGGGACCTGTGGGAGCGGCCGGGCGGCACCACATTTCACTTCGTCGACGACGGGATCCACCGCGCGCTGGACCAGGCCCGCGAGGCCGCCGGCGACCGGGACGTCCGGATCGCCGGCGGCAGCGAGACGATCCTGCAGTACGTGAACGCCGGCCTGGTCGACGAGTTCTCGATCGCCCTCGCGCCCGTGCTGTTCGGCGCCGGCACCCGCCTGTTCGACGGCGTGGACCCGTCCAAGGTCACGCTGGAGCCGATCCGTTCGGAGCCGTCGACCCGGGTGACGCACCTGACCTACGCCGTACACCGGCGGTAGCGCGGCGGTGCCATCACGACTCGGCGCTGGTGGCGAAGAGACGTTGGCGTTCGGCTGCGATGACCTCGCGCACCAGGTCGCCTTCGGAGAGGTCCACCGCGTCGGGGGTGGCCGCCGCCATGTCGCTGACCCTGGCGAAGTCGTCGAAGACCCGTCGCTTACCCGCCAGCATCTCGGTGAGCCGCTGATCGACGCTGCCCTCGGCCAGCAGCCGGTGCACCTGCACCGACTGGACCTG
Source organism: Solwaraspora sp. WMMA2056 (assembly GCF_030345095.1). Taxonomy (NCBI): domain Bacteria; kingdom Bacillati; phylum Actinomycetota; class Actinomycetes; order Micromonosporales; family Micromonosporaceae; genus Solwaraspora; species Solwaraspora sp. WMMA2056. The sequence continues at coordinate 2,112,575 of NZ_CP128360.1, read as the reverse complement.
GCCCATCCGGTGTGCTCGGGCGATGGCCTGCGCCTCGGCGGTCGGCTTGAGCTGCGGTTCGCAGATCACCACCACCGACGCGGACTGGATGTTGAGCCCGACGCCGCCAGCGGTGATCTGGGCGACGAGCACGGCACCGTGCCGGGCCGCCGCGAACTGGTCCACCATCTCCTGTCGTCGCGCCGGCGACACCGACCCGCTGAGCGGGCCGAATACCGGGCCCGGCAGGGAGTCGGCGACCAGCTTCAGCACGTCCAGGAAGTAGGAGAAGACGATGACCCGGCGTTCGTTCTCCGCTGCCTCCGCGACGATCTCGACCAGACGTTGCAGCTTGGTCGACCGCGATCCCTCCAGCATCGCCGCCTGTCGCATCTGCATGAAGTTGCCGTCCCGGACCGCTGCCCGGTAGCGAGCTGAATCGGCGGCGGACAGCGGAAGCCACTCTTCGACCTCGACCAGCTCCGGGAGTTCGGTGAGTACGTCCTCCTGGTTGCGCCGCAGATAGGCCGGGGCGATCTGCCGACGGAAGGTCCGCGGTGCCAGGTCGCTGGCGTTCACCACGAGCTCGGGTCGTACGTAGGAGGCGAGGTTGCGGAACTCCTCCACCCGGTTTTCCAGCGGAGTACCGGTGAGCAGGACCGCCCGGTCCGTGCCGGCGATCAGTTTCCGGGTCCGGATCGTCCGCTTGGCCTGCGGGTTCTTGATCAGGTGTGCCTCGTCGACCACGACACATCCCAGCTCCGGGACATTCCGGAGACTTGTCTCCCACCACGCCAGGCTCTCGTAGGTGGTCACCGCTACGCCACCGTCACGCTGCCACGCTCGTGCCGCCCGGGTCCGCTCCGGCCCGTGCAGCCGGTGCGGGCGCAGCTTCGACTTACCGGCCACCTCGCGCATCCAGTTGGTCACCACCGCAGCGGGGCAGACAACCACGAAATGGTGTGCGCCCCGGCTGCGTAGATGGGCAAGGACGGCAAGCGCCTCGACGGTCTTACCGAGTCCCATCTCGTCGCCGATGATCACCTTGCGCTGGACCAGCGCGAAGCGGGCGGCGAAGCTCTGATATCCGCGCAGCGATGCGGTCAGGTGCTCGCCGCTGAGGGACTGGTCGCGAACCGCCTGGATGATCTCCTCCGGCAGGTGCCCGTGCGTCGCCTTCTCGTCCTCGGTGAGGAAACCCAACTCGGCGAGCATCGCGAAGTAGTCGGCTGGTCGGGCAAGGAAGTCCGCCCACGGGTCCCGTCCAGCCGTCGCTGACCGGCCCGGCGTCGACGACATGCCGAGCAGCTCGGCCCGGCGTTTGACGACCTGGATGCTTTCGCGGAGCCCGGCCGCGTCCAACCCACGGGTCGGAGCCACGAGCAGATGGGTGACGCCCGGGTGCAGGAGTGGCCGCAGCGGAGCGAGTTCACTCGCCCGCTCAAGGTCGGCGGCGGCACCCCGCGTCTGCCGGCAGGCGTCCCAGTCAGCCAGCCGCCGTAACAGCTCCGTCGTCTCCGGCCGGCGCTTCTTGATGTCGATCCGCACGGGCATCTCGTCGAAGGTGGTCCGGCGCAGCGTCTCGGCAGCCGCACGGATGTGCCGGACGGTCGTTTCACCGATGCCGGGCAGTCGATGCAGCCGCCCGGCGTTGTCCAGCACGTTCTGCACTGTGGTGATCCTCGCTGCGGCGAGGGTGCCCAGCCTCAGCCGCTCGCGGGTGGCGTCGCGGAGCTTCTCGGCGGGCATCTCTCGCAGGATCCGTGTTACTTCGGCGTGCCTGATCTTCTGGCCGGCTTCCTTTGCTGCCGATCGGAAGGTCGACTCGCTCGCGACCACCTTGTCGATGGTGTCCAGCGCCTCACGGAGGCCGACCAGCGCGGAGCTGTCGACCAGTTCCGGCTTCTTGCCAACCCACTGGATGAAGGGCTTGAACTGCAGTGCCGGGTCGAGCAGCGCATCGAGCCCGAGCCGGTGCGGGTCGATCTCCCCGGTCGGCCAGCTGAGCAGGTCCAACCGGTCAGGCCCCTGGTTGGCGAGCAGTTCGGCATGCTGCCGGCGCAGAAGATCGTGAGCCTGTGCCGCCCGCTGCTTGACTGCTGCTCCAGCAAAGATGCGTCTCAGGCCGAGCATCGGCGTGACGTCGGCGATCGCGCGCGGGACGCCGACGGTCAGCAGCTGCAGCATGGCGCGATCGGTAGCGTCGGGAACTGGAAGTAGCGCTCGATCCCAGAGCCGGCGCACCACGTCGGTGTCACTCCCGCCGAGCGGGAGGACCCACCAGGCAGTCTGTCCGGACCTGCGGACCGTTACCCTGCGCGACAACAGCGAACGCTCGTCGCTGTCGGCGGCTTCCCGGACAGCCCGGTGCCAGCTTACGGACTCCGTTGCTGATCGGCCCCAGTTGTGGAAGTCCGAAATCCAACGGCGGATCTGTTCCCGATCAGTTCTATCCATGATCACCATCAGGGTCGAGGGGCCGCAGAGCGCGATGGTAGTCCACCGGATCCACCAGGCACAGCAACGTCTTTTGCAGTTCTGCCTCTTTCAGTACCCTCGGTCCCCGGTACCGCGTCGCGCGGCACCGTCTGGAGTGGAGGCCGCTGGTGCGTCTGGAAGATCTGGTGTCCGGGCTGCGGGTGACCGGTGTCGTTCCGGGCGAGACCGTAGAGGTCATCTACGCGCAGCCGCAGGGCGCCGACGCTGTGGAGCTGACCTACCGGCTCGCTGCCGGCAAGCTGGATCAACGGATGCTGTTCCGCGCCGACGAGGCAAAGCTGCGTCGATCGGACGCGGGGAGCCGACCATTCGACGCCGACGGCGACGACTTTCGGCTCGTCGCCGAGGTCCAACGGATCTCGCTGGCTGGGCTGTTCGACCCGATGCTGGCCGTGGCCACCAGTGACGTCCAGCCGCTGCCGCATCAGATTCGCGCCGTGTACGGCGAAATGCTCGACCGCACCCCGCTACGTTTCCTGCTCGCCGACGACCCTGGTGCCGGCAAGACCATCATGGCGGGCCTCTACATCAAGGAGCTGCTTCTCCGCGACGACGTGAAGAGCTGCCTGATCGTGGCACCCGGCGGCCTCGTCGAGCAGTGGCAGGACGAGCTGTTCTTCAAGTTCGGCCTCCGCTTCGAGCTGCTCGCCCCGGATCTGGCCGAGGCGGCGTACGGCACCACTGTCTTCGCCCAGCGCCCGCTGTTGATCGCTCGGATGGATCAACTCGCTCGCAACCCGGTCCTGTCGGCACAGCTCGACGACGCCCACTTCGACCTGGTGGTCGTCGACGAGGCGCACCGGATGGGTGCCCGCTACTACGGCGGCAAGGTCGACAAGACGCGGCGGTTCCAGCTCGGCGAGCGGCTACGCGACCGGACCCGGCACCTGCTGCTGATGACCGCCACGCCGCATGCCGGCGTGGAGGCGGACTTTCAGCTCTTCCTCACTCTGCTCGAACGCGACGGATTCGAAGGAAAGTTCAAGGCCGGCGTGGACGATCCGAGCACCAGCGGGCTGATGCGGCGAATGGTCAAAGAGGACTTACTAACTTTCGACGGCAGGCCACTCTTTCCCGAACGTATCGCCCAGACGGTGCCCTACGATCTGTCGCCGGACGAACGCGATCTGTACGAGCGGGTCACCACCTATGTACGGGAGGGTATGAACCGGGCCGACCGGCTGGGTGTGCACGACAAGCGCCGGCACACTGTCGGATTCGCACTCACCGTTCTTCAGCGCCGCCTCGCCTCCAGCCCGGAGGCGATCCACCAGTCTCTGCTGCGCCGTGCCAATCGGCTGCGGCGGCGCCGGGACGACCTGCTCGGCGGCCGACCTGCCCACGACTCGCTCCGCTCGGTGGACGGGGGCGACTGGGACGGTGACGAGTACAGCGCCGCCGAGATGGAACACATCGAGGAGGAGCTGCTCGATGCGGCCACCACGGCCGCCACGATCGCAGAGTTCGACGCCGAACTCGCCGAGCTGGCCGGTCTGATCAAGGTCTCCCAGCACGTCCGCGACCTGGACACCGACCGCAAGTGGGTCGAGCTGCGCCGCATATTCCAGGACAACGAGTTGCTCCGTCCCGGAGCAGACCGCCCCCGCAAGCTGATCATCTTCACCGAACACCGCGACACCCTGGACTACCTGTCCCGCAAGATCTCCTCGCTCTTCGGCCGGACCGACGCGGTCCGCGCGATCCACGGCGGTGTCGGACGCGCCGATCGACGCGCGGTCACCGAGGAATTCACCAAGAGCCCCACGTGTCAGGTGCTGCTTGCCACCGACGCGGCGGGTGAGGGCCTCAACCTGCAGGCGGCCCATCTGGTCGTCAACTACGACCTGCCGTGGAACCCGAACCGTATCGAGCAACGGTTCGGTCGGGTGCACCGGATCGGGCAGACCGAGGTGTGCCGGCTGTGGAACCTGGTAGCCGCCAACACCCGCGAAGGGGAAGTTTTCACCCGGCTGCTGTGGAAGGTCGAGGAGCAACGGAAAGCCTACGGGGGCAAGGTCTTCGACGTTCTCGGATCGGCTTTCGACGAAACGCCACTGCGCGACCTGCTCATCGAGGCCATCCGTTACGGTGACCGCCCGGAAACCCGGGCCCGGATGGAGAAGGTGATCGACGACAAGGTTGCCCACGGTCTCAAGGAACTGCTGGAGGACCGGGCGCTGACCCACGACGCCATGTCCGACGCCGACCTGGCCCGGGTGCGCAGGCAGATGGAGGAAGCTCGGGCCCGCCGGCTGCAACCGCACTACATCGAGTGGGCCTTCCGCCGTGCCTTCGGGTATCTCGGCGGCCGACTCGCCCGACGGGAACGTGGCCGATACGAGATCAGCCATGTCCCGCCGGCCGTCCAGGCCGCAAGCCGTTGGGGACCGGTCTCGTCGCGCTATGAACGGGTCACCTTCGCTCTCGACCTGATCGACGTCGACGGCCGGCCCCGGGCCGACCTGCTGGCACCCCGGCATCCGCTGCACGACGCCGTCGCCGACCGCGTCCTCCAGCAACTGCGGGGTGTTCTCGAACGGGGCACCGTCCTGGTGTCTCCGCAGGTCGAGGAGCCGGCCGTGCTGGTCGGGGTGAGCGAGGAGGTCGTCGACGGTACCGGAGAGATGGTCGCCCGGCGGTTCAGTTACGCGTACGTCGACGCCAGCGGCCGAGTCGCCCCGGCCGGGCCGGCGCCGTATCTCGACTGCGCACCGGCACCACCGACACCCGCAGTGGAGAATGCCCGGAAGCTGCGGTGGCTCGCCACCGCAGAGTCCGAAGCCCGCGCCTGGATCAGCAAGCATCAGCTCGCCGGCTACCTCACCGAGGTTGCCGACCGACGGCGCGCCGAGATCGAACGGACCCGGGAACGGGTCGACCAGCGACTGACGTACGAAGCTGCCCGGCTACACCGGGAAGCAGCCGACGCGCAGGCGAAGGAACGGTCCGGCGTCAAACCAAGAGAAAGCGCCGACAGCCTGCTCCGCAAGGCCAAGGAGCTGCAGGTACGTCGTACGGAACGGCTCGCGCTGCTGGATCGTCAGGTCGAATCGATCATCAAGCCGCCGCAGATCATGACGGCCGCCCTCGTCCTGCCACTCGCGATGGTCGGCGACGCGATACCGGCGGACGCTCCGATCCACGCCCGGGAGACCCACGCGGTCGAACGACGCGGCGTCGAGCTGGTCCTCGCCGCTGAACGAGCCCTCGGCCGAGTGCCACAGGAACAGCCGTACGCCAACCCCGGCTACGATATCCTCTCGCTCACCGCCGACGGGGGCTCGTCCATCCGGATCGAGGTGAAGGCCCGCATCGAGGGTGCCGACGACTTCCACGTCACCCACAACGAGATCGTCACCGGCCGCAACGCCGCCCCTGACTACCGGCTCGCCATGGTCCTCGTCAGCGCGGCGGGCCCGGAACACGACCGGGTACGCTACGTCGCCGACCCGTTCGCCGGTGTGGAGTTCGGCGACCTCCCGGCCACCGGACTACGCGTCAGTTGGCCGAAGTCCTGGGCCGCCGGCGTCGCTCCGTACTAACGGGTTGAACTGCACGAAAGACACATATGTCCTAGAGTGCGGTGGAGTGGTGATGTAAGGACGCGCCCGCGCGTCGGGCCGGCCCGATGGGAAACGCACCGATGGACTTCGAGACGGTGGTCCTGTCGATCGGTAAGGCCATCGACGCCGCCGGCGTACTGATCATCCTGGTCGGGCTGACCGTCGGCACCGTGATCTACCTCAAGGGCGTGTTCCGGGGTCAGGACACCCGCGCGACGTACCGCCGGTACCGGCAGGACATCGGCCGGGCGATCCTGCTCGGCCTGGAGTTCCTGGTCGCCGGGGACATCATCCGGACCGTCGCCATCTCCCCCACCTTCACCAGTGTCGGCGTACTCGCGTTGATCGTCGCGGTGCGAACTTTTCTCAGTTTCTCCCTCGAGGTGGAGCTCGACGGGCGGTGGCCGTGGGGCAAGCCGGCCGCCGCCGGCGCCAGCGCGACCCGCGACGGCACCAACACGTAGCGGAACGGAAACACTCGTACGGAAAGCTGGTTGCGGCTGGATCACCGCGCCGGCTGGAGGGTGGCATTTCCGTGGAGATTCTCGTACTGACGACCCGGCCGCACACCGACCCGGCCCGCCGGGCGTTGCCGGCGCTCGACCTGCTGCCGCATTCCGTCCGGGTCGCCGGTCACGACATGGCCGCCCTGATCTCCGGGCCGGACCCCGACGTGGTGCTGGTCGACGCCCGGCATCTGCTGGCCGAGGCCCGCGCGGCCTGCCGGATGCTGCGCACCACCGGGCTGCGGGTGCCGCTGCTGGCCGTGGTGGAGGAGGCCGGGCTGATCGCGGTCTCGGCCGAGTGGGGGCTCGACGATCTCGTCCTGGCCACCGCCGGCCCGGCCGAGGTGGAGACCCGGCTGCGGCTGCTGGTCACCCGACGGGCGGCGGCCGCCGGCGCGACCGGGACGATGGTCACCTGCGGCGATCTGGCGATCGACCCCGACATGTACGCGGTGAAACTCAAGGGCCGGCCGCTCGACCTGACCTTCAAGGAGTTCGAGCTGTTGAAGTTCCTCGCCCAGCACCCAGGGCGGGTCTTCACCCGCGACCAGTTGCTGCGGGAGGTGTGGGGGTTCGACTACTTCGGCGGCCACCGCACCGTCGACGTGCACGTCCGGCGGCTGAGGGCGAAGCTCGGCAGCGAGTACGAGTCGATGATCGGCACCGTCCGACAGGTCGGCTACAAGCTCGTGCTGGCACCCCGGGCGGACCCGCAGGTCATGGTCGACGACCTGGCGGCCCTGCGGGCCTGACGGCAGGTACGACGGTCGAGGTCCGGCCGGTGCGGTGCAGCCCTGTCCATCCGAACGCATCCAGTCAAGATCCAGTCCAGCTTCAGTCGGGTTGATCAGGATGTCGGTCGTGGACATGTTCGCACCACTGACCACCGCCGGAAGGAACCTCATGCCACTGCGCACCCACCGCCGCACCATCGCCCGGGTCTTCGCGACCCTCGCCGCTGCTGCCGCCGTCGTCGTCGCGGGGATCGCACCCGCCTCGGCCGCACCGGCCACCGCCGCGAAGGCCGCGGCCATCGAATGCTCCACCCGGATCACCACTCCGGTGCAGATCTACACCAGCTCCGTCTACTCGCTGGTCGAGGTCAGCTGCAACCAGACGATCGCCGGCGTCGGCGGGAGTGTCGCCCTCTACCGCGACGGCACCTTCCTGGGCAGCGCCCGGGTCCAGTACACCAACCGGAGTTACGCCTACAAGCTGAACATGGTGACCTGCGTGCCGGGCAACTACCACGCCATGGGCTACGCCTACGCCAACTTCGACGGCGGCGCGGCCGACATCTTCGACAGCGTCACCACCCCGACGGTCGCCATCACCTGCACCTGATCCGTCCCGCCACGGTCGGGCAGTCCGTCGATCCGTCCACATCGACCACCTGACCGTACGGCGTACCAGTCGTGAAAGGGTGCCGGCGCTCTGCGCGCCGGCACCCCTTCGGCGTGCGGTCGGTCGCACCGGCGGCCAGCCCGACCTCGTCGGCCAGCCCTGACCTCGTCGGCCCGCTCAGGGGCCGGTGGAGTCGTCCGAATCGTCGTAGGTCGGGCCGGCGAACCCGTCGTGGTACCCGCCGCTGAAGGGGCGACTGCGACCGGCGGCCGGGTCCGGGGCGGGGCCAGGGGTCATCTCGTCGGTCCGGTCGTCGCGGTCGTCGTCGCCGTGCCCGAGCGCCGACAGGTCGATCGCGGCACCGAGCGCGACCAGGTCGCCGAGATCGTGCTGGTCGTCGCGCAGCCAGTCCAGGGCGTCGCCGACGGCGTCGACCGGAAGACCGCCCGAGCCGACGCCGAGCTTCTCGCGTACCCGGGTCGCGACCTTGCTGAGCCCGACCAGCGTCAGCGGCGCGCGGACCCCGCGCCAGACGGTCCGGGCCGCCCGTCGGTCCGGGGCGGGGCCGGACGCCGGCAGGTGGTACCAGACCTGCACCTTCGACGGCGGTTCGCCGGCACCGTTGGCGCGCGCGACGACCGGCTGTGCGTCGAACGCGTCCGCCGGCACCCCGTCGTAGCGGTGACTCGTGATGACGTCGCGGTAGAGGAAGTCGTCGACGATCACGATCAGGTCGGCGGCGGCGTTGCGGGGCGCGGCGAACACGTCCTTGAAGACCTGCGAGCCGACCAGGTCACCGGCGAGGATCACCGCCTGTCCGACGAAGCCGGTGGCACCACGTCCGGTGCTGCCACCGGCGAACGCGGCCCGTAGCCGGATCCGGCCGGCCGCGCCGGGCTCGGCGTTCGCCTCGTACAGCCCGTGTCGCAGCCCGAGGATCAGCCTCGGGAGGACCTGCCCGAGATCGGTGTCCTCGGGCAGGACCGCCAACTGCCCGTCGCCGTGGTCCTGCACGTTGTCCCGGTCCAGCCGTCGGATCCTGGCCCGTTCGCAGGCGAACTGGACCACCCGCAGCAGCCGGTCCTGCACGTCCAGCTGGCCGGGGACGGAACGCTTGCTGTAGCCCTCGACGTCGACGAACATGCTCAACCGGTACGGGGTCTGCGGTCGGGTCACGGCAGGTCGTCTCCTTCCGCTGGCGGCAGCGTGCCGGTGGCGACCAGCCGCCGCAGCAGGTCGGGGCGGCACACGATCTGCCGCCGGTACTCGGTCCTGATCACGCCGCGTTGGCGCAGGGTGCGGAAGGCCCGTTGCAGGCTCGGGTCGGAGACGCCGACGAGCGAGGCGAGCTCCGGCTGGCTCAGCGGCACCTCGATCCGGATCCCGCACGGGTGGCCGCGGCCGTAGACGTCGGCCAGGTTCTCCAGCGCCAGCGCGAGACGGACCAGGGTGGACGCGGTGGTGAAGTCGACCCGGTGCCGGGTCGCCCGCCGGAACTTCTCCGCTACCGAGGCGTGGATCGCGGTGGCGGCCTGCGGATGTTCGGCGATGAAGGTCCGCAGCGACCGGGCGGAGATCACCCGCGCCCGGACGCTCGTCGCGGTGAACACCGACGCCGCCCGAGGGGTGCCGTTCATCGCGGCGAGCTCACCGACCATGTCCCCCGGCACCGCGCAGCGTCAGCAGTACGGTGCGTCCGTCGGCGGTCCCGCCCAGCACCTTCACACAGCCGGCCAGCACCAGGAAGGCATCGGTGGTGGTGTCGCCGTCGAGCATCAGGGCCGCCCCGGCGGCGAACCGCCGCTCGGTGCCGAGGCTGGCGAGCGCCTCCCGGTCGGTTTCGGCAAGTGAGTGGAGCAGGGTGCCGGCCCGCCACATGGTGGCTCCCACCGCGACGGGTCGGTGCGGATGATTCATCGAACGCCCCACAGTCGCGGCGGCCGGCCACGGGATCGTGCCGCTGTCGATGAGGACGGTAACCGCTTCCATAGTAGTGGGACATCGCTCCTTGTGGTCGACGGCGGTCGCTCTTCGTATCAATTGGCGCACTAATCGGCTCACCACTTCCCATCCGGTGATGGGAAGCGCGGCTGGCCGCGTCCCTAGCATCATCGCCACCAATCCCGGCAGCGGTCGTCGCCGCTGCCCTCGTCGCGCAGGACGGTGATCATCGTGGAGGTCCGGGGCGGAGCGGGCGTCGACGTCGGCGACGTCCTGGCGTCCTGTGCGGACGTCGCGGCGCGCGGTGGTGAACAGCTCGCCCCGCTGGTGCGGATGCTGCGTGGCGGCGGTGCCCGACTGGGCGAGCCCATGCGGCTGGCGGTGGTCGGGCAGATCAAACGGGGAAAGTCGACATTGGTCAACGCGCTGCTCGGTGAGGAGGTCAGCGCGACGGGGCGGGCCGAGCTGACCTTCACGGTCAGCGAGTTCCGGTACGCCGACACGCCGCAGATCGTCGTGCACTACAAGGATGGAACGGAATCTGTCGGATTCGCGCCGGAACAGTTCCACGAACTGACCACCCGTGATTCCAGTCGCGCGGACCACCTGCGACTGATCCGAAAGGTCGAGTTCGGCATCCCCAACTCGTTGCTGCACAGTTTCCATCTGGTGGACACGCCTGGGCTGGGCAGTGTGCACGTGACGGACGCGGCGAACACCCGTGACATTCTCGGCATCGGTGACATCGCCGACGGTTCCGAACGGTACGCCCTGGAACAGGCGCTCGCCGCCAGTGGCCGGGACGCGGCGGCCGTGCACCACGACAGTGCCGCCGAGCTCGACCAGGCCGACGCGGTGCTGTACCTGTTCAGCCGGGCTCTGCATCAGAGCGACCATGCGGCGTTGTCGCAGTTCATCGGCACCGCCGGCACCTCGTTGACGCCGCTGAAGGCGTTCGGTGTCCTCAGCCGCTGCGACCAGTACTGGCCGGACCGGACGGCGGCCCGCGACGCCGACCCCCTCGATCACGATCCGCTGGCCGTCGGTGACCAGCTGGCCCGCCGGTTGCTCGACTGGGCGCCGGCCGCCCGGACCTTCTACACGGTCCTGCCGATCGCCGGGCTCGTCGCCGCGGGCGCGACCCAGCTGGGCGAGCACGAGTTCGAGTGGCTCGCCGACCTGGTGCGGGCCGGCGGCGCGGCGACCGCCATCCGCCGGCTGCGGGATCCGGCACGGTTCGCGACGAAGGAGCAGCTGCCCGGCGTACGGCTGCCGGTCGCACAGCGCCGTGCCCTCGTCGTCCGGATCGGCGCCTGGGGCACCGCGCTGGCCTGCCGCTACCTCGACGACGGGCTCGACCCGGCGCAGGTACGGCAGCGGCTGCTCGACCACAGTGGGATTCCTCGGCTGCGCAGCCTGGTGATCCGGCACTTCGGCAACCGTTCGACGCTGCTCAAGGTCGACGGGGTGCTGCAGCGGGCCCGCGCCGAGGTCTTCGCGCTGCGCCTGGCCGCGCAACGCGCCGGCGTGCCGGTGGCGCCGGAGGTCGACCACGTCGCCGCCCGGCTCGAGATGCTGCACGACGCGCTGCCCGGTCTCGCGGAGCTGCGGACCCTGCGCCGCCACTACACCGGCGAACTCGGGCTCGACGAGTCGGAGGTCGCCACGCTGCTGCAGGTCACCGGCGAGCACGGGCCCGACGCGGCGTCCCGGGTCGGGCTGGCGGCCGACGCGAGCGCCGCACAGATCGCGCAGGCCGCCCGCGCCGCCATCGGGTGGTGGGCCGGGCAGTTGCAGGACCCGATGCGCGACGCCGCCGAGGTGGCGGTGGCCCGGCAGTTGATGCGCTCGTTCGAGCGGATCGAGGCCGAGGCGACGACCGGTGACACCCCCTCGGAGTCCGACGATTTGGAGGCCCCCTCATGCGCACGACCGTGACCCGCTGGTGGGCGGGCAGACCACGGTGGCGACCCCGGTCGGTCCGTCGGGACCTGCTGCGGATCGAACGCAAGGTCGACGACCTGTCCGCCGTACTGCAGGCGATCGGCACCGCGCCGCAGGCGATCGGCACCGCGCCGGCGACACCTTCGCTGCAGGCGATCGGCGCCGCGCCGCCGGCGGCACCTTCGCCGGTGGACATGCCGGTGGAACCGACCGTGGTCGAGGAGGTCCCGGACACGTTGTGGCAGCTCATCCGGATCGCCGACCGGCTGGCCGATCTCACCAGCCGGGCGACGCCGGTCGATCCGGGGCAGGCCGTCGCCGTGCTGCGCTGGCTCGACCGGCAGCTACCGGCCGTACTGGAAGCGGCCGGCCTCATCGCGATCGCCGACACCACCGGGCCGGTCGACCTCGACCGGCACGAGGTGGTGGCGAGCCGGTCGGGCCCGGTCACCGCCGAGGAGATCACCGAGACGGTACGGGTGGGCTACCAGTGGCGTGGCGCGCTGCTGCGTACCCAACAGATCGTCACCACCTGTCCTGATGCTGTCGCATCGTCGACCTGAGCCGAGGAGGCCCGGTGAACCAGTTGTCCGTCCTGCGCCATAAAGTGCTGTCGGAGTTCCGTACCGTCGTCGATCTCACCGAACGCAGCGCGCCGGCGCCGCTGCACGAGGCCGCCCAGCAGGCGTGGCACCGGCTCGCTGCGGAGCGGTACCGGGTCGTGGTGTGTGGCGAGTTCAAGCGGGGCAAGTCCACCCTGCTCAACGCGCTGGTCGACCGCGCCGGCCTGTTCCCGGTCGACGTCCAGATCGCCACCTCCGTGGTGATCGAGTTGTCCTACTCGGCCACCGAACTGGTCCGGGTGCACTTCGGTTCGACCATGGAGCGGCCGGACGACGTACCGGACCCGGTCGAGATCGCGGTGGACCGGATCGGTGACTACGCCACCGAGCAGGGCAATCCGTTCAACGAGAAGAACGTGATCCGGATCGAGGTCGGCCTGCCGCTGGAGGAGCTCAAGCAGGGTCTGATCCTGGTGGACACCCCCGGGATCGGCAGCATGAACCCGGCCCACGGCGTGGTCACCCGGGCCGAGATCCTCTCCGCCGACGCACTGATCTTCGTGGCCTCGGCGCAGGAAGGGCTGAGCACGAACGAGCTCGACTTCCTCGCCGACGCCATCGAGGTCTGCCCGACGGTGATCACCGCGGTCACCTTCATCGACATGGTGGTCGACCCGGCGCAGGCGATCGCCGAGACCGCCCAGAAGATCGCCACACTGGCGGGCCGGCCGGTGGACGAGCTGACCGTGGTGGGCGTCGCCGCGCCACGCAAGCACGACGCCGGCGACGACGACGATCCGGAGCTGCTCACCGAGTCGGGGTTCCCGCTGCTGGAGCGGCAACTGTGGGACGGCCTGGCGGAGACCTGCGGGCGGGCCCGGGTCGCAGCGGTCCTCGACACCTGGCTGGAGCTGGTCGAGACGCTGCGGCAACCGCTGGCGGACCAGATCGCCGCGCTGCGCGCCGAGTCGTCCGCGACCGGGATCAGCGGTCAACTCGATGAGATCAAAAAGGAGCTGGCGGACCTCGACAAGACGCTGCCGACCGAGGCGGCCGAGCTCGCCAACCGGTTCGACCGGGAGACCCGGCCGGTGCTGGAGCGGCTGGCCGACGACTTCGACGCCCTCGGTGACGCGTTCCGGGATGCCACCAACCGGCCGACGCCGCCCGACGAACCCGCCAAGTTGGCGAAGCAGACCATCAGCCAGACCGTCGACATCGCCGACCAGGCCGGGCGCGAGCTGCGGGCCGCCGCCGTCGTGGTCGCGCTGGAGTACGGGCTCGGCAACGCGTTCACGGCTACCGCCGACGACCTGCCCGGTGGTCCGCGTGGGGCCACCGACGAGTTGACGATCCGGACCCTGACCGAGCGGAGCGCGTTCAGCCGGCTGCGTACCCGGTTCAGCGGTGTCGTCATCGGCGGCGGCGCCGGCGCGGCGATCGGCGCGATCGCCGGTTCGTTCATCCCGGTGGTCGGCACCGCCCTCGGTGCCGCCGCCGGCGCGCTGGTGGGCAAGATCGGCGGCTTCTTCGCCGGCAAGAAGGAGAACGAGCGGCAGGAGGCGCTCACCGAGCGCCGGGACACCGTGGCCCAGCTGCGCGACTACGTACTGCCCCGGCTCGACTCGGCCCGCCGCGCGGCCGAACGCAGTGTCGGTGCCCTGGGCCGGGATCTGGCGATGGGTCTGGAGCAGGCCCGCCGGGCGCACCGGCAGACCCGGCGGGAGATGCTGCAGGATCGGGCGAAGTCGCTCACCGCCGCGTTGCGGGACAACCAGCAGGAGCGGGCGGCACGCATCGCCGCGCTGGAGGAGATCCTCGACCTCTACGGCCGGCTGATCGAGCAGCAGGACGTCCTGCGGGAGCAGCTCGACACCCTCGGCGACCAGCCCGGCGATCGGCCGGTCGACTGATGGGGCCGGTCTACGGCGTCGACTTCGGCACCTGCAGGTCGGCCATCGCGGTCGGCCGGGCCGACGGCACCACCGTGGTCTGCCGGGATCCCCGGGGCGAGTACGGCCAGCAGGAGAGCGTCCCCACCTCGGTCTTCCTGACCGCCGCCGGCGACCTCGTGGTCGGCACCGCCGCGGAACGGGCCAAGGGCTCACGGCCGGGCCATTTCCGCAGCGAGTTCAAGGCGGACGTCGGCAGCGACGTCCCGTTCATGATCGGCGGCCGTGCGTTCACCACCGAACAGCTGGCCGCCGAGGTGCTCGGTTTCCTGCGGGGCCTGGCCCGTGACCAGGTCCCCGGGGATCCGGAGACGGTGGTGATCACCGTACCGGCCTCCTGGGAGCAGGGCAGGCGGGACCGGATGCTGGCGGCCGCCGTGCGGGCCGGGTTCGACCCGGACACCGTACGGATCGTCTTCGAACCGGTCGCCGCGGCGGCCGAGGTCTTCGCCGGCACCACCGGCGCCCCGATGACGGCGCTGATCTTCGACCTGGGCGGCGGCACCTTCGACTGTACGGTCGCCCGGTCGACGCCGAATCGCCGGTTCGAGGTGCTCGGCGCGCCCGGGCACCTGTCGGACGTCGGCGGCCGGTGGTTCGACCGGCGGATCGTGCGGCACATCGCCGACGAGTTCCCCGAGGCGACCGCCTTCCTGCGGGGTCCGGCCGGCGATGCCGATCTGCTGCGCCGCCGGGAGTTGCTGCGCGCGGACGTCGAACGGATGAAGATCGTGCTCTCCGGTGCGCCGTCGGCCCACGAGTTCCTGTCCGAGCTGGACGTTCCACAGGAGTTCGAACTGACCCGTGACGCGTTGGACGGGTTACTCGGCCCCTATCTGACCCGTGCGCTCGACACCGCCGAGAGCATGCTCAACGACATGGGCCTGAGCTGGGCGGAGATCGACCGGATCGTGCCGGTCGGCGGCTCCAGCCGGATCCCGCTGGTGGGTCGGCTGCTGAGCCGCCGCTCCGGCCGGATCGTGCTGCGGCTGGACCGACCGGACCTGACCGTGGTGCGCGGCGCGGTCGCCCTGGCCCGGATGCCGGCCCACCACGCCTGGCCGGCCGGCGACCGGGCCAGCGACGGGGTGATCCCGCAGCGGCTCATCACCGGGCAGCGGCTCAGCGCCGTGTCGTTCGCCCCGACAGGCAGCCGGATCGCGCTCGGCTCGGTCGCCGACGTGCGGGTGCAGGACCTCGCCTCGGCCGGCCACGAGTGGCGGACGACCGGCAGTGGCGTGCCGCCCCTGCTGGCCGGTACGGCGTACCCACCGGTGGTCACCGCGGTGGCCTTCTCCCCCACCGGTGAGCTGATGGCCAGCGGTGGCCTCGACGGCACCGCCCGGGTGTGGAACGCGGTCCGCCGGGAACGTCTGGTGGTCGTCGACCACGCCGACTGGGTGAGCGCGGTCGCGTTCAGCCCGGACGGGCGACGACTGGTCACGGCGAGCTACGACCGTACCGCCCGGGTGTCGGACGCGGTCACCGGACGCCAACTGTTCGAGCTGCCCCACCCGCACTTCGTCCGGGCTGTCGCGGTCAGCCCGGACGGTCGGCTGCTCGCCACCGGCTGCGCCGACCGGCTGGTCCGGGTCTGGGACCTGCTCACTGCGCGTACCGTCCGGGAGCTGCCGCACGACGACTGGGTGAACGCGCTCGCGTTCGACGCCGCCGGCCGCCGCCTCGCCGCCGCGAGCTACGACGGCCGGTGCCGGCTCTGGTCGGTCGACACCGGCGCGCTGCTGCAGGAGTTGCGCCACGACGACGGGGTACGCAGTGTCGCGTTCAGCCGCGACGGCAGGTTCGTGGCGACCGGCAGCGACGACGGTACGGCCCGGATCTGGTCGGCCACCGGGGAGCTGCTGACCACCACCATGCACGGTGGACGGGTCAGTGGTGTGGCGTTCTCGCCCGGCGGCGGCCGGCTGGCCTCGGCCGGGCAGGACGGCACGGTGCTGTTCACCGCACTGCCCGAGTCGACGACGAGGTCGGCGCAGGCCGGCGAGGTCAGCCCGCGCCGGCGCTGAGGACCAGGCTGGCCAGGCCGGCGACGACCAGCAGGACCGTGCCCCGGATCGCGGCGGCGATGTGGCGGTGCTTGGTCAGCGCGATCTCGGCCAGCAGCCGGTTGAGCGCCCAGGCCTCGGCCCGCAGGTCCCCCGACCTCGTGCCGCCGGCAGGCGGCGGGTCGGTGCCGGCCATCGCCGGGAAGGCGAACCGGTTGGTCGGGCCGGGCGGCGTGATCCGGGGGCGTAGCGCGGCGGCCAGGTGCAGCCCGGTCGCCGCCAACGCGGCCACCAGCACGGTCAGGACGACGACGAGCACGGCGGCGGGTCCGGCTCCGCCGAGCGTGGCGCGCAGCGGTCCGGCCTGGGTGACGAGCAACGTGACGACGCCGGACACCAGGACGGCGAGCATGCTTCCCTTGGTGTCGGCGTGCTGGATGCTCGCCTGGAACGACGCGGTGATCGCGCAGGCGACGTCGAGCTCCTCTTTGAGGGTGAGGTCGTCGTCGCGGCGGTGGTCTGGTCCGGCGTCTTCGATCGACATGGTTTCATGGGAGCACGGCGCGGCTCGCCGGACCGCATCATCCGAGGCGGTCCGGGCTCACCGTTCACGATCCCGGTGTCCGGGCGCGAGCGGCGTACCGCTCCCGAAGGGCCACTTTGGAGACCTTGCCGGTCGGTGCCCGGGGGATCTCGGGCAGCACCCAGACCTGGTCGGGAATCCACCAGGAGGCGATCCGGCCGGTCAGGTGGGCGCGCAGCGCGGCGGCGTCCAGAACGGATCCGGGTACGGTGACCACGCAGGCGAGCGGGCGTTCGCCCCACCGGTCGTCGGGGATGCCGATCACGGCGGCCTCGACCACGTCGGGATGGGTCAGGATCTCGTGTTCGAGCTGGACCGACGAGATCCACTCACCGCCGGACTTGACCAGGTCCTTGACCCGGTCGACGATCCGCACGTAGCCGTGGGCGTCGATGGTGGCGAGGTCGCCGCTGCGCAGCCAGCCGTCGGCGGTGAACGACGACGTGCCCGGCTCGGCGCCGAAGTAGCCCGACGCGATCGTGGGGCCGGCGAGCTGCAGCTCACCGGGGGTCCGGCCGTCGTGGTCGACCGGGTTGCCGTCGGCGTCGACCAGGCGCAGCTCGGTCAGGGGTACGGCCGGGCCGGGGGTGGCGAGCAGGGCCCGCCGGGCCGGCTCGTCGAGCCCGTCGTGCACGGTGGCGAGTCGTCCACAGGCGACCAGTGGGCTCGCCTCGGTCATCCCCCACGAGCTGGTGATCATCACGCCGGTGCGGTCGTGCCAGGCCTGGGCGAGTGGTGCGGGCAGCGCGCTGCCACCGGAGACGACCATCCGCAGGTCGGGCAGGTCGACCTCGGCGAGGTGCGGGAGCAGACCCTGCCAGATCGCCGGGACCCCGGCGGTGAAGGTGACCCGGTGCCGGGACAGTTGGCCGGCGAGCGCCGCCGGGCTCATCGCCGGGCCGGGCAGGACGAGGTCGGCACCGGCGAGCATCGCCGCGTACGGCAGGCCCCAGGCGTTGACGTGGAACATCGGTACGACGGGCAGCACGACGTCGCGTTCGCTGATCGCGAAGGTGTCCGCGCCGAGCAGCAGCAACGCGTGCAGCACGATCGACCGGTGGCTGTACAGCACGCCTCTGGGACGCCCGGTGGTGCCGGAGGTGTAGCAGAGGCTGGCGGCGTCGTTCTCGTCGACGACGACCGGCGCCGCCGGCGCGTCCGGCGCCAGCGCGTCGGCGTCGGCGTCGGCGTCGGCGTCGGCCAGCAGCGTCTCGTAGTCGTGGATCCTCGGATCGTCGGGCAGCTCCGTGGTGGCACCGTCGTCCATCACCACGACGTGGCGCACGGTCGGCAGCTGGTCGATCAGCGGCCAGACGACGCCGATCAGGGACCGGTCGACGAACAGCACGTCGTCGGCGGCGTCGGCAACGATCCAGGTCAGCTCGGCGGCGAACAGCCGGTGGTTGAGGGTGTGCAGCACCCGTCCACTGGCCGGTACGGCGAGGTAGAGCTCGACGTGCCGTTGGGAGTTCCAGCCGAACGTGCCGACCCGGGCGCGCCGGGGTACCCGCAGCCGGTCCAGCACCCCGACGAGGCGCCGGGCGCGGGCGACCACCTGCCGCCAGGTGGCGACGGTCTCGCCGTCGACGGTGGCGGTGACGACCCGTTTGTGGCCGAACGTGCTCTCGGCGCGGCGCATCAGCGTCGCGATGTCGAGGGGCCGGTCCTGCATCAGGGCGCGCATGGCATCCTCCGGCGGTACGGGGCGGCCGCGGCGGGCGGCCACCGGCCTATCCGGTCGTGGTGTCGCGGTGGCCGACCAGCCGCAACGCGAGGTCGGCGTAGTAGTCGCCGAGCTGGTCAGGTGAGTCGGTGCCTTCGAGCCGGTACCACCGGACCAGGTCGATGCTCAGCGAGAGCATGGCCCGGGTGATCCGTTTGACGTCGACCGGCGCGAACGAGCCGTCGGCGACGCCGCGCGCGACGGCGTCGCGGAAGAACTCGTTGGTCTCGTGCCGCAACTCCAGCACCTCGGCGTAGTGCTCGGCGGTGAGACCGGCGAGCTCGTACTGGCTGACCCGGGCGGCGACGTGGTGCCGGGCGTGCCAGGCGGTGTAGCGGGCCATGATGGCCCGCAGCCGGTCGGGTGCCGCCTCGACGGCGAGCACCGCCGGGTCGCGTACGGCCGCCAGGACCCGTTCGTGGCCGGTCCGGATGATCTCGAACAGGACCAGTTCCTTCGACGGGAAGTGGACGTAGAGCGCGGCCGGGCTGAGCCCGACGCCTTCGGCGATGTCGCGGGTGGTGGTCGCGTGGAAGCCGTTCGAGGCGAAGCAGCGCACCGCCGAGGTGAGCAGTCCGCGGGGCACCTCGCCGAGCTCCGTGCGCCACAGCTCGGGCGAGTCGTCGCGCAGTCGTGGGTCTTCTGCCAGGTCCTGTGCGGTGAACCGGGCCTGCCGTCTGGCCATCAGGCGATCATCGTCCCCTTCTCGTCGCCGGCCCGCTGTGAGCCTTGACACGGGCCAGCCTACTGGATGACTATGCGCTTAGTCACGAGGTGAGCAACTCCGAAACGTCACCGAAACCGCAGCGCCCGATTCCACCCCTGGTCACCAGGCCGCACCGGATCCGCCGGCCCGCCGCGTACGCCGCCCACGGCCCATCGCGTACCGCCGTCGACGCGCCTGGTGGCGGCGACACCCCTTCGCACACTCCGACCCCTCGAGGGAGAGCCGCATGTTCCGCACCAGATCACCCCGCGTCGGCCTCACCGCCGGCGCGCTCGGCCTGACCCTGCTCGCCACCGCCTGCGGCGGCGGCGACACCGACAGCCCCGCCTCCGCCGACGCCCCGTTGCAGGGCCGGACCATCGCCCTCGTCGGCTACGGCGACGTCAACCCATGGGGCGCCTACTTCAACGACGTCTTCGCCGAGGAGCTGGCCCCGACCGGCGTCGAGATCACCGACCTGACGACGATGGACCCCGGTACGCAGGTCCAGAACTTCAACCAGGCCGTCGCCCAGAAGCCGGACCTGATCGCCGTGGCGATCCTCGACACGCAGGCGATGGTCGTCCCGATCCAACGGGCCAGGGCCGCCGGCGTCCCGGTGCTCGCCTTCGACGGCCCACCCGACCCGTCGGTGGCCGGCGACGTGATGGCGGTGCTGTCGGACAACGAGAAGCTCGGCGAGTACGCCGCCCAGAACATCATCGAAGGTCTGCAGGCCCAGGGCCGCGACTCCGGCAACGTCATCGTGCTCACCGGCACCAAGTCGATGCTGGTCACCCAGGACCGGATGACCGGCTTCAACCGGGTGATGGCGACCGCGCCGCAGTACCAGGTCGTCGACGAACAGGACGCCAACTGGGATCCGCAGCTGTCCGGCACCATCGCCCAGCAACTGCTGGCCAAACACGGCCGCGACGGCGTCCAGGCCGCGTACGGCATGGCCGACTACATGGCCCTGCCGATCGTTCAGGCCGCCAAGCAGGCCGGCTTCCCGGTCGGCGGCGACGACGGACTGATCGTCACCGGCAGCAACTGTTTCAAGGCCGGCATCGACGCCATCCGGGCCGGCGACATGTACGGCACCGCCACCGAGGACCCGGGCACGATCGCCGTGCAGACCGCCGACTACGCGCTGCGCTTCCTGACCGGCGAGAACCCGCCGCAGACCGAGATCGTCGAGGAACACCGAATCACCGCGGCCAACCTCGACGAGTTCGCCGAACAATGCAGCCACGTCTGACCGGACCGGCCGGCGGCGACCGAGCCCTCGACCGTACGCAGGTACGCGTCGAGGGCCTGGCCCGGGCCTTCCACGGTGTGCCGGCCGTACGGGACGTCTCCTTCACCGTCGCCGCCGGCGAGATCCACGCCCTGTGCGGCCACAACGGCGCCGGCAAGAGCACCGTCGTGAAGATGCTCTCCGGACAGCTGACCCCGGACAGCGGACGAATCCACGTCGGCGGTACGCCGGTCGTGCTGCGCAGCCGCCAGGCCGCCCAGCGCCTCGGGGTGGCCCTGGTCGACCAGGAACTCAGCGTCGTACCGGCGTTGACGGTCGGCGAGAACATGCTGCTCGGCGACATCAGCGCGCCACTGGTCGACCGGCGCCGTCGGGCCACCGCCCGGTGCCGGCAGGTGCTCGACGAGATGGGGCTCGGACACCTGCGGCCCGACCAGCCACTGTCCACGCTCAGCATCGGTGAGCGGCAGCTGGTCGAGATCGCCCGCGCGCTGAGCCAGCAGGCCCGACTGGTGATCCTCGACGAGCCGACGGCGACGCTCAGCGACACCGAGAGTGCCCATGTGTTCGCCGCGGTCCGCCGGGTCGCCGCCACCGGCTGCGCCGTCGTCTTTGTGTCGCACCGGCTGTCGGAGGTGCTCGACCTCTGCGACATGGTGACCGTGCTGCGCGACGGCCGTACCGTCGCCAGCACACCGGCGGCCCGGCTCACCGTCGACGAGCTGATCGTGCAGATGCTCGGTGAGACGCCGCACCGGCTGGCCGCCGCGCCCCGACCCGACGGCGACCCCGGACCCGCGCTGCGGATCGAGCGCCTCCGGGTGCCCGGACGGCTCGACGACTTCACCCTCACCGCCCGCCCCGGGCGCGTCTACGCGCTCGCCGGGCAGCTCGGCAGCGGCGCCTCCGACGTCCTGCGGGCGCTCGCCGGGCTGCACCCCACCGCGACCGGAACCGTCGAGCTGGGCGGCCGGCGGGTGCCGTACCGCGATCCGGTCGCGACCGCGCGCACCGGCATCGCCTTCGTCTCCAACGACCGCAAGTCGGAAGGTCTGTTCCTGGGCACGTCCGTCGCCGCGAACCTGGTGGCGACCCGACTGCCGCGCCTGGCCCGGTACGGCGTGCTGCGGTCGGGCCGCGAAGCCGACGCGGTCCGGGACCTGGCCCGTCAGTCCGGCCTGCCCGCCGCCCGGCTGGGCGACCGCGTCGGCGCGCTCAGCGGCGGCAACCAGCAGAAGGTCTTCATCGGCCGCTGCCTCGGCCGCGACGACGTGCGGGCACTGCTGCTGGACGAACCCACCCGGGGAGTCGACATCGGCGGCCGGGCCGCGATCCACCAGCTGCTGCGGCAGGCCGCCGACAGCGGGCTGATCGTCGTCTTCGCCTCCACCGAGCTGGAGGAGCTGCTGGAGCTCGGCGACGAAATCGTCACGATGCGCGACGGGCGGATCGTACGGCGACACACCGGTGACGTCGACGGCGCGGCCCTGATGCGCGAGATGACCCACCAGGCGGAGGCGACATGACGGACCACTCGGCCGGCGGCGGCGACCGGGCCGGCACCATCGGCGGCGACCGGGCCGGGGCTGCGGTGCTGCAGGCCCGGCGGCTGCCGCCCGTGCTGAGCCGCGTCGCGCCCGTCGTGGCCCTGCTGCCGCTGATCGCCCTGGCCGTGACGACCGACCGGTTCCTCACCGTCGACAACGCCCGCGCCATCCTCGCCTCGGCCACCTTCGTCGGCATCACCGCCATCGGCGCCACCCTGGTCATGATCGTCGGGTCGGCGGTGTCGCTGGCCACCGCGCAGACCGCCACCGTCGCCGCGATGACCTTTCTGGCCAGTCAGCACCTGGGTCTGCCGGTCGGGGTGGCCGTAGCGGTCGGCTGCGGCATCGCGCTCACCGCCGCGCAGGGCGCCGTCGTCGGCTACTGGGACGCCAACCCGATCGTGCTGACCATCGCCGCCGGGTTCGCGATCGGCGGCGGCGTCGCCACCTGGTTCAGCGGCGGCACCCCGGTCTACCCCCGGACCACCGCGTTCGACGCGCTCAACGCCACCTACCTGGGACTGCCGCTGGCCACCTACGTGCTGCTCGCCGTGACGGTCGCGGCCCACTGGACGCTGCGGCGGACCACCGCCGGCCGGCAGATGTACCTGGTCGGCGAGAACCGCGCCGCCGCCCGCGCCGCCGGCCTGCCGGTCGGCCGGTCGGCCGGGTGACCGTGCTCGCCTGGGCGTTCCTCGGCGGCTGCACCGCGCTGACCGGCGTCTTCCTCGCGTCGTTCACCACCTCGGCGACGGTGACCCTCGGCGGCACCCTGACCCTCGACGCCATCGCCGCGGTCCTCGTCGGGGGCACCGCCATCGCCGGCGGGCGCGGTTCGGCCTGGCAGACCCTCGGCGGTGCCGTACTCATCGCCGTCATCTCCGACGTCCTGCTGCTGCGCGGATTCTCCACCGGCATGCAGATCCTCGCGAAAGGTCTCCTCGTGCTCGCCGTCGTCGTCCTCGTCCACCTGCGCACCACCCGGAGCACGCGATGAACCGCGCCGGGTGGAGCCGGCCGCGGTGGCTGACGGACCGCGCCGCGTGGAGCCGGCCGCAGCGGGCGATGCCGGTGGTGTCGCTCGCCGTCGTCGCGGTGGCGTTCGCCGGTACGCCGCTGATCAGCGGCCGGCCGGTGGAGCTGTTCGACGGCTACAACGCGCTGCAGGGCTTCGCCCAGCTGGGCCTGCTCGCCCTGGCCATCGGCATCACGATGATCGCCGGCGAGTTCGACCTGTCGGTGGTCGGCACGTACGCGCTCGGCGGAATGGTCGCGGTGACGACCGGCGCGACCTCGCCGGTGACCGGGGTGGCGGCCGCCGTCGCCGCCGGTGCCACCGTCGGCGCCGTACAGGGTGGACTGATCGCCGGCCTGCGGATCCCGTCCATGCCGGTCACCCTCGCCACGTACATCGGGCTGCTCGGGCTGACCAACGTACTCTCCGGCGGGCTGAGCGTGACGTACCCCGACAGCGCCGCCACGGTCTGGGTCGACCAGCAGATCGCCGGGATCTTCTCGCCGCGCAGCCTGCTGACCCTGGCCGCGTTCGGGCTGGTCGCCCTGGTGCTGGGGACCACCCGGCTGGGGCGCGAGCTGCGCGCGGTCGGCGGCGACCGCCGGGCCAGCCGGGTCGCCGGGGTACGGGTCGACCGGCATCTCGTCGGGGTCTTCACCCTCTCCGGCGCGTTCGCCGCGCTCGGCGGCGCACTGCTCAGCTACAGCTACGCCTCGGCCAACCCGGACCCGGGCCTGCAACCGCTGATCCTGGCCGCGGTCGCCGCGTTGCTCGGCGGAGTGTCGCTGGCCGGCGGCCGGGGCAGCGCCGCCGGGCTGCTCGCCGGGGCGCTGTCGGTGGCCCTGCTCGCCCAGATCGTGACCGCCGCCGCACTACCCAGCTACTCCACCCACCTGCTGTACGCGGCGCTGCTCGCCGTGATCGTCGCCATCGAGAGCCCTGGACTGCACCGCGCCGTCGACAGCTTGCGCGCGGCACGCCACCGCCCGACGGCAGCTGGTATCCCAGCCTCCCCACAGCCGACACCACCTGAGGAGTCCTGATGCCCGAAGCCGTGATCGTCGCGGCGGCCCGCTCACCGATCGGGCGGGCCCGTAAGGGGTCGCTCGCGGGAATGCGCCCCGACGACCTGACCGCGCAACTGGTCCGGGCCGCGCTCGACCAGGTGCCGGCGTTGGATCCGGCCGAGATCGGCGACCTGATGCTCGGCTGCGGACTGCCCGGCGGCGAGCAGGGCGACAACATGGCCCGGGTGGTGGCCGTACTGCTCGGGCTCGACGGCGTCCCCGGCACCACGATCACCCGGTACTGCTCGTCGTCGCTGCAGACGACCCGGATGGCGTTGCACGCGATCCGGGCCGGCGAAGGTGACGTGTTCGTGTCGGCCGGCGTGGAGACGGTCTCCCGACACGACCGCGGCACCTCCGACTCGTGGCCGGACACCCACAACCCGAGGTTCGCCCAGGCGGAGCAGCGCACCCGCGACGCGGCCGAATCCGGTGCCGTCCAGTGGCAGGACCCGCGCACCGACGGCGCGCTCCCCGACGTCTACATCGCCATGGGGCAGACAGCCGAGAACCTGGCCCGGGCCCGGGGCGTCACCCGGGAGGAGATGGACCGGTTCGGCGTACGGTCGCACAATCTCGCCGAACAGGCGCTCGACAGCGGCTTCTACACCCGGGAGATCACCCCGGTGTCACTGCCGGACGGCTCGGTGGTCGACACCGACGACGGTCCCCGACGTGGTGTCAGCTACGAGGCCGTGGCGCAGCTGACGCCGGTGTTCCGCCCCAACGGCCTGGTCACCGCCGGCAACTGCTGCCCGCTCAACGACGGCGCGGCGGCCCTGGTCGTCATGTCCGACACCCGGGCCCGCGACCTGGGCGTCACCCCGCTGGCCCGGATCGTGGCCACCGGCGTCACCGCCCTGTCGCCGGAGATCATGGGGCTCGGCCCGGTCGACGCGTCCCGGCAGGCCCTGCGGCGCGCCGGCATGACCATCGACGACGTCGACCTGGTCGAACTCAACGAGGCGTTCGCCGCCCAGGTGATTCCGTCCGCCCGGGACCTCGGCGTCGATCCGTTCGGCGACCGGCTCAACGTCCACGGCGGGGCGATCGCGCTCGGCCACCCGTACGGGATGACCGGTGCCCGGATCACCACCACGCTGATCAACGGGCTGCGGGCCGTCGACGGCACGATCGGCCTGGCAACCATGTGCGTCGGCGGCGGGCAGGGCATGGCCATGATCCTGGAGAGGCTCCGCTGATGGGCAACCTGACCTTCGACTTCACCGGCCGTACGGTCGTCGTCACCGGCGCGGCCCGGGGCGTCGGTCTCGCCATCGGCCGCCACTTCCGTGACGCCGGGGCGACGGTGTACCTCGTCGACCTCGAAGCGGAGACGGTGAAGGCGGCGGCCGATCAGATCGGCGCCGTCGGTGTCGCCGCCGACGTCGCCGACACCGGGCAGGTCACCGACGTGGTGCAGCGGGTGGTCGCCGAGAGCGGCCGGATCGACGTCCTGGTCAACAACGCCGGGATCCTGCGCGACGGCGTGGTCTGGAAGCTCACCGACGAGGCGTACGAATCGGTGATGGCGGTGCACGCCGGCGGCACGTTCCGGTTCACCCGGGCCGTCGTGCCGCACCTGCGCCGGCAGGGCGGCGGACGCATCATCAACGTCACCTCCTACACCGGCCTGCGCGGCAACCCCGGCCAGTCGAACTACGCGATGGCCAAGGCGGGGATCATCGGCTTCACCAGGACCACCGCGAAGGAGCTGGCCCGGTTCGGCATCACGGTCAACGCGATCTCGCCGAACGCGCAGACCCGGATGATCTCCGCCATCCCGGCGGCGAAGCTGGCCCAGCTCACCGCGGACATTCCGATGGGCCGGTTCGGTGACGCGTCCGAGATGGCGGCCGCCGTCGCGTTCCTCGCCTCCGACGAGGCCGCCTACGTCACCGGGGTCGTCCTGCCGGTCGACGGCGGCCTGTCGTTGTAGTCAACACGACCCGCACCTCTCGAAGGAGGACGAAAGTGACCATGATCGCTACCACGGTGGCCGAGGGCTTCCACTTCCTGGAAGCGCCGCGTTGGCGCGACGGACGGCTCTGGTTCTCCGATTTCTACGGCCACCGGGTCCATTCCATGCGCGCGGACGGATCCGACCTGCGGCAGGAGGCGTACGTCCCCGGGCAGCCCTCGGGACTGGGCTGGCTGCCCGACGGCCGGCTGCTGATCGTCTCCATGCGGGACCGCCGCGTCCTGCGCCGGGAGCCGGACGGCACGATCGCCGTCCACGCCGACCTCGCTGGCCACGCCAGCGGGTACGCCAACGACATGGTCGTCGACCCCAACGGGCGGGCCTTCGTCGGCAACTTCGGCTTCGACCTGATGGCCGGGGCACCGCTGCGGCCGACCGCCCTGCACCGGGTCGACCCCGACGGTCGGGTCATCCAGGTCGCCGACGACCTGTGGTTCCCCAACGGCAGCGTCCTCACCGCCGACGGCACCCTGCTGGTGGTGGAGACCTTCGGCAACCGGGTCACCGCGTTCACCGTGACCGACGACGGCGACCTGGTCGACCGTCGGATCTGGGCGCGGTTCGGGCCGTTGCCCGACGACCCCGACGTGGAACGGGCGCTGGGCCAGTTGCGGATCGCCGGGGACGGCTGCTGCCTCGACGCCGACGGGGGGCTGTGGATCGCCGACGCGACCGGAGAACGGCTCGTCCGGGTCGTCGCCGGCGGGACGGTCACCGACGAGATCCGCCCGAGTGCGTCGGTGTACGCCTGCGCGCTCGGCGGTGACACCGGCACCACGCTGTTCGCCTGTGCCGCACCGGACTTCCACGCCGACGCCCGCGCGGCCGCCCGCGAGGCACGGATGCTCGCCGTACCGGTCGCCGTACCGGCGGCCTGAACGGCGACCTCGCCGCGGCCATCGTGACCCACGTCTATGCTGTGCCCCGGCGGCCGCCACCCCGGGTCGCCCTTGCGTCCACAGCGGGTAGAGAAGCTTGCCACCCGCCGCGCCGGAGGTATCCACCGTGGAACTCAGCATCGTCGTCCCGTACTTCCGGCAGCGTCGATGCCTGGAGCTGACCCTGCGGTCACTGGCCGGTCAGCGACCGGACGCCGACGGCTTCGACGTCGTGGTGGTCGACGACGACTCCCGGGACGACGTCGACCAGCTGGTCGCCGCCTACCGTGACCGGCTCGACGTGCGACTCGTCCGCCAGCCGGTCAACCGGGGCCGGGCGGCCGCGCGCAACCGCGGTGCAGAGGAGGCGACCGGCGAACGGATCCTCCTGCTCGACGCCGACTCCATGGCCGACCCGGATCTGGTGGCCGGCCACGCCCGATTCCACCGGACCCGGCCGAATGACGTGCTACTGGGTGTCCGGGTCGAACACGACTGGCGGGCGGTGGCCGGCAGCACCGCGACCGCCGGGCCGCCGACGGTCGCCGCGTACCACACGGACCTGCGGTACCGGTGGGGCCTCGATCCGGCCACGTTCAGCGACGGGCCGGCGCCCTGGACCTTCGCCTACAGCCACAACATGTCGGTCCCGGCGGATCACTTCCACCAGATCGGCGGGTTCGACGAGCGCTTCGTCAAATGGGGTCACGAGGACATCGAGTTCGCGTACCGCCTGTTCGTGGCGTCCGCGCGACGGCCCGGCTACTTCCACTTCGACCCCACTGCTCGGTGCCACCACCTTCCGCACTTCCGCCACAACGCAACGAACTGGGCCGAAGCCAACCAGATGCTCCCGTACCTGGTGGGCAAGCACCGTACGCTCGAGGTGGAGTTGTACGAGGAGGGTCCGATGGGTGTCAACGCGGCCCTTCCGGTCTACCTCACCCGGCTGCAGACCCTGTACGGCGTCGCCAACCAGGTCGGTCTC
The DNA here is from genome assembly GCF_030345095.1 of Solwaraspora sp. WMMA2056. NCBI lineage: Bacteria > Bacillati > Actinomycetota > Actinomycetes > Micromonosporales > Micromonosporaceae > Solwaraspora > Solwaraspora sp. WMMA2056. The sequence continues at coordinate 2,084,529 of NZ_CP128360.1, read as the reverse complement.
GGCGAGACGCTCGACGCGTTGCGCCAGCCGCTCCCGCCCGGACGGCTGGGCATCGGCATCGGGCTGGCCGACCGGATGCCGCCGGCCGACGGTTCGGACGTGTTGGAGCATCGACCGGAGTCCGGCGCGGCGCCCGCCCTGATCGGGATCCGGCTGCCGTTCCCCGATCACCGCTTCGCTGACCTGCTGAACTTCGACGTGTGGCGGATCGCGTCGCCGGAGCACCTGTCCAAGATGGTCGTCGACGGTCTCCGGGTGGCGCGGACCATGTACCTGGGCGCGTCCCGGGAGGTGCCCGGCGGCGCGGACGTCGGTCTGATCGACTGCCCCGACTACCTCTGCGACATGCTGAGCGGATACGCCGAGGCCGACGTCGTCCACGACGGGGACCACGCCTGGGTGGTCCGGGTCCGCCGCCGGACCTGACACCCGGGCACGGGTCTCCGGGGCAGGGCCGGTACGCCGGCAATCGGGAAGGTGCACCGCGCCTCGCCCGGCGCGAGGGTCGGGCCGGTGACCCCACCCGTCGGCAGTAGGTCGCCGAGGCGATCTGCGAGGACCCGTGGAGCGGACAGCACAGCCGACTGCACACACCACGTCCGGTCGCCGGCCGGCGACCCCGACCGGTCACCACCCGGCGGGTTACGACGTCGACCGCGTCCGGGCCGATTTCCCGCTGCTGCACCGGCAGGTCAACGGGCACCCGTTGGTCTACCTCGACTCGGCGAGCAGCTCCCAGACCCCCCGTCAGGTCGTCGACCGGATGCGGCGACCCGCGCAGGTGCACAGCGCCAACGTGGGCAGCTCGGTCAACACCCTGGGCACCGAGGCGACCCGGGCGTACGAGGACGCCCGGTCCCGGGTCGCCGCCTTCATCGGCGGCGCGCAGACCGGGAAGATCGTCTTCACCCGCAACGCCACGGAGGCGATCAACCTGGTGGCGTACGCCTTCGCCGGCCCGCCGCCGCAGGGGCAGGGCACCGACGCGGCGGCCGGCGCCGACGGACCACTGCACCTCGGGCCGGGCGACGAGGTCGCCGTCACCCAGATGGAGCACCACTCGAACGGTTCGTCGCCGATCAGCCGGCCTTCCGCAGCCGGGTGCTGGACGCCGACGGCAGGCTGCTGCGGTACCTCAACGTGTGCGTCGACGACGACCTGGTCCCCCGGTACCGGTACCGGGGCTTCCCGTCCGGTTCCGGGCTCGCCGGCCCGACTGGACGGACGGGCGGGTGGGCGGAACCGACTCGGTTCCGCCCACCCGCCCGTCGACGTACCGGGGTCATGGGGGAATCACCCGGGCCGGACCCAGTGCATCCCGTCCGGCGACGGGACCAGGCCACCGTCGCGCATCGGCACCAGTTCGTCCTGATTGCCGCCGAGGGTGGCCTGTACCTGCAGGCGGGTGCCCTCCTTGAGCACGGACCGGGCCAGGGATGCCTGCAGCAGGTCACGGTCCTCGCCCGGCCGCTGCACCGGCTGGTCGACGATGTCGGCGAGCTGCCGCACCGCCGACACCTCCGTACCGGCACCGCCGCCCGCCGTCACCAGCAGTTCCTCCCGCCAGGTGGCGCCGCCGACGAGTTCCACGAACGACTCCAGCTCCGGCGCGGCGCTGCCGGTGACCCGCTTCGCCGACCAGAAATAGGACTTCTCGTCCTGGTTCATGTCGTAGAACGCGACCAGGAAGTCGTGGAACCGGGCGTACTCGGCGCGGTATCTCGCCTCGAACTCCGCGAACGCCTCGGGCTCCACGGCCGGGTCCCGCAGGGCGGTGTTGACCGACCGCGCCGCCATCATCGCGCTGTACGTGGCCAGATGCACACCGGAGGAGAACACCGGGTCGATGAAGCAGGCCGCGTCGCCCACCGACACCAGGCCCGGCCGCCAGAACCGGTCCTGCAGGTACGAGTAGTCCTTGCGGACCCGTACCTCACCGTACGGCCCGGAGCGGACCCGTTCGGCGTCGGACAGATAGTCGGCGACCAGCGGGCACTGCGCGATCAGGTCGAGCAGCGCCTGCTCCCGGTCACCCCGGACCCGGTCCAGCGCGTCGGGTCGCAGCACGGCACCGACGCTGGTCAGGTCGGGACCGAGGGGGATGTACCAGAACCATCCCGCGTCGAAGGCCGCCGCGAGGATGTTCCCCTCGTTCGGCGGTGGCAGCCGTTTGCCGCCGGTGAAGTAGCCGAACAGGGCAAGGTTGCGGAAGAACTCGGAGTAGTGCCGGGTGCCGACGCGGTTGCGCAGCCGACTGGTGTGCCCGGAGGCATCCACCACGTGCACCGCCCGTACCTCGTGCTCGGCTCCGGCGTCGTCGGTGTAACGCACCCCGACCACCCGCCCGTCGGCCTCGACGACGTCGTGCACGCCGCATTCCTCGCGGACCTCCACGCCGCGGCGCCGGGCGTTGTCCAGCAGGATCTGGTCGAACTTCATCCGCTCGACCTGATAGGCGGTGGCGGCACCGGCCGGGAACTTCGGCGAGATGCCGAATGAAAACGTCCACGGCTCGGCACTGGCCCCCCACCGGAACGTTCCACCCCGTTTGACGGTGAAGCCGGCCTGTTCGATGGCGTCCTCGGCACCGATCAGTCGGCAGATACCGTGCACGGTGGACGGCAGCAGCGATTCACCGATCTGGTAGCGGGGGAACTTCTCCTTTTCGAGCAGGAGCACGCGATGGCCCTGCATAGCGACGATGGTGGCGACCGTCGACCCGGCGGGGCCACCGCCGACCACGACCACGTCGACGCTCCGGTCCGTCCGGATGCTCAACTGGCACTCCCTTCACGCGTACTGCTGACGGCCTCGGCGTGCGCCGTGGCCTCGGTAAGGTCGACAGGGTCGGCACCGGCACGGGCAGCGCCGGCAGCGCCGGCAGCGACCGTATCGACGCCGACGGCGTCGACGGCCCGGTCCAGGTCGGCCTGGGTCATGGGGGTCCGTACCGCAAAGTCGATCCGCCCGGAGATCAGCGCGAGGTGGACCCGCGCCGCCCAGGTGCCGTCGGTCGTTGCCGCAGGGTCGGCGGGACGCCAGTCGGCGACCCGCAGGTCCGGACGGACCAGCACGCCCGCCGCGCCACGCGCCGCCGCACGTGCCTGGGCCACGAAGTCGTCGCCGCAGCCGGTCCACTCAGAACCGTGTGGCGGTCCCACCGGGACGAGGTCGGGGTTCACCGGCAGGCCGTCGGCCGGGTCGTCGGACAGAATCCGGTGCGGCGGCCGCAGCGCACCCCGCCGCAGCGGGACGGTGGCGGCGTTGCCCGTACCGCTTCCGTCGGGCACGGCCGGACCGGCCGTGCCGACCAGCGGTCGGCCGTCGAGTTGCTCGGCGAAGATCTCCCCGAGCAACGCCAGCGCGGCGGCACTGACCGGTGCCGGCGGACCGGGCGGGTTGCGTTCGTAGACGTCGACGGCGACCCCGGGCTGGGCCAGCCGTACCATCCGGGCCAGGAACAGTCCGGCCGGGCCGCCGCCGACGACCGCCAGTCGCCCGGTCCTCGCGAAGGTCCCCGCCATGTCAGTCGACACGCACCTCGGGTACGTACCGGATCCACCGGCCGCCCGACTGCTGGAACCGCTGCTCCTTCGCCATGATCTCGTCGGCGTGGTTCCACGCGAACAGCAGCGCGTAGTCCGGGTACGGGTCGGCGAACGCCTCCGGCGCACGCACCGGAATGTGTGAGCCGGGGACCAGCCGCCCCTGCTTGGCGGGGGTGGAGTCGCAGACGAACGGCACGAGTTCGGTGCCGATGCCGCAGTAGTTGGTCACCGTCGAACACTTGCCGGGAGCCCCGTAGCCGACCACCCGCTCGCCCCGGTCCCGGATGTCACGCAGCAGTGTCACGAGGTCGTCGCGGACCCGCCGCACGTGCGTACCGAAGCGGTCCAGGGTCTCCGGGGCCGACAGTCGACGGACCTGCTCGTCGCGCAGCAGGTGCGCGACGGCCGGGCGCGGGGTGCGGGTGCCGGCGCGGGCCAGGGTGTAGCGGATCTCGCCGCCGTGCAGCGGCGTGTGCTCGGCGTCTACCAGGTCGAATCCGAAGCGCTGCGCCATCGCGTGCACCGACGTCACACTGAAGTAAAAGTCGTGTTCGTCGTAGATCTGGTCGAAGGCCCGTCCCTCGATCACCGTGCCCAGGTACGGCTCCTCGAAGATGAACACGCCGCCGGGCGTCAGCAGCTCCGCCACGCCGCGCATGAGCGAGTCGATCCGGGCGATGTGGCAGACCGTGTTGGCGCCGAAGATCACGTCGGCGGGCCCGTGCCCGGCACGGATCGCGGCGGCGGTCCGCTCGTCGAAGAACTCGGTGACGACCTGGACACCTTTGCGCCGGGCGAGTTCCGCGACGGCGGTCGACGGCTCCACGCCCAGGTGCCGGACCCCGGCGGCGGCGACGTGTTCCAACAGCACACCGTCGTTGCACCCGATTTCGACGATGAACGGCGACCGGCCGGCCAATTCCGTCGCCAGCATCCGCTGCGCCTGTCGCGCGAAATACTGACGGTGCCCGGCGGATCCGGAAGCGTGATAGGCGTACCCGGAGTGGTACCGGACTCCCGGCGCGACGTCCTCGATGGACTGCACCATCGCGCATTCGTCACAGACGCCGACGGCGAGCCGGAAGGTGCGCTCCCGGTCCACCTCCTCCGGCAGCAGAAACCCGTTCGCGGTCGGCTGGTTGCCCAGGTCGAGGAACTCGCGGACCTTGCCCGCGCAGACGCGGCATCTGGTGTACATGCAGCCCAGGCTATGGGCGCGGAGACCGCCGGCGCTTCTTCCCGGATGCCGAAGTGCCGGCCGGGGCCGGCACGCAGAGAGATGCCGTACGAAAATGCAACACGAAACGATGGTGCGGTTGATCGATCATCGCCACCGTCGGGACCGGACTTCGGAGTGGACAATGCCGTTGAACTGCACCGTGGCCGTGATCGGCCTGGGTTATGTCGGATCGTGTATCGCCGCCACGCTCGCCACCCGTGGCGCCCAGGTCAGCGGTATCGACGTCGACCCCGGGCTGGTGTCCGACCTCGCCCGGGGCGAGAGCCGGTCCCATGAACCCGGGCTGCGCGAGACCCTCGCCGAGGCCCTGGCCGCCGGCCGGCTCGAGGTCACCACGGACATCTCCGTGGCCGCCGCCGCCGACGTGGTCGTCATCGCCGTCGGCACGCCGGTCCGCGACGACGGCAGCCTGGTCGACGACCAACTCCGCGCCGCCTGCCTGGCGCTGGCTCCGCAGATGCGCGCCGGCCAACTGGTGCTGCTCAAGAGCACCGTCCCGGCCGGCACCACCCGGTCGCTGGTGCGGCCGTTGCTGGAGTCCGGCGGCCGTACCGCCGGGGTCGACTTCTCGCTGGCGTTCACCCCGGAACGGCTGGCCGAGGGCACCGCGCTGGCGGACCTGGCGACCCTGCCGATCGTCGTCGGCGGGCTCGACGAGGCCAGCACCCGGGCCGCCGCCGACTTCTGGCGTCAGGCGCTGGACGTGGCGGTGCTGCCGCAGGACTGCCTCGAGGCCGCCGAGATCGTCAAGCTGGCGGACAACTGGTGGATCGACCTGAACATCGCGCTCGCCAACGAACTCGCCAAGTTCTGCGCGCTCTACCAGGTCGACGTGCTGGACGTGATCTCGGCGGCCAACTCGATCCCCAAGGGCAACGGGTCGGTCAACATCCTGATGCCCAGCGTCGGCGTGGGCGGCTCGTGCCTCACCAAGGACCCGTGGATGGTCTGGATGTCGGCCCGCCAGCACGGCCTGGACATCCGTACCGCGCCGGCCGGGCGCCACGTCAACGACGGCATGCCGGAGTACACCGCCGGGATCGTCATCGACGAGCTGACGGCCGCCGGCCGCGCCCCGGAGACCGCCACCGTCGCCGTACTCGGGCTGGCGTTCAAGAACGACACCGGGGACCTGCGGGCGACGCCGGTACGGGGCGTCGTCACCGCCCTGGCCAAGGCCGGCGCCCAGGTGCGGCTCTACGACCCGCTGGTCGACGGGGCGCAGGCGGAACGGGTGTTCGGCATCCGCCCTACGCCGGCCCTGGACGAGGCCGTCAGGGACGCCGACTGCGTGGCCGTACTGGCCTTCCACCGCGAGTTCGCCGACATCGACTTCGCCACGCTACCGGTCGCCCGCCCCTGCCTGCTCCTGGACGGGCGTGCCTACTATCCGAAGGAGACGATCGACATGCTGCGGGTACAGGGCTACCGCTACCGGGGAATCGGCCGGTGAGCGCGGCACGGGTGGTCGTCACCGGCGGCGGCGGGTTCATCGGCAGTCACCTGGTCGACGAACTGGTCGTCCGTGGCGACGAGGTGACGGTCTTCGACGGCGTCGCGCCGGGCGACCTCGAGACCAGGCCGGGTACGTCGGCCCGCCACGTCGTCGGCGACATCCGCGACGACACCGCGCTGAGCGGCGCAATCGTGCCCGGCGTCGACGTGGTCTACCACATGGCCGCGGTGGTCGGCGTCGACCAGTACCTGTCCCGCCCGCTCGACGTCATCGACATCAACTTTGGTGGAACCCGCGCCGTCGTCGAACGCGCCTGCCAGGTCGGTGCCCGGGTCGTGCTTGCCAGCACCAGTGAGGTGTTCGGCAAGAATCCGGCGGTGCCGTGGAAGGAGGACGGCGACCGGTTGCTCGGCCCCACCACCACCGACCGCTGGACGTACGCCACCAGCAAGGCCCTCGCCGAACACCTCACCTTCGCCTTCGCCCGTCAGCACGGGCTCGCCGCGACGGTCGTGCGCTACTTCAACGTGTACGGGCCACGGCAGCGCCCCGCGTACGTGGTCAGTCGCAGCGTGCACCGGGCGCTCAACGGACTTCCCCCGGTGGTGTACGACCAGGGGCGGCAGACCCGGTGCCTGACCTACGTCGCGGACGCGGTCGAGGCGACCCTCTCGGCCGGCACGGTGCCCGAAGCGGTCGGCCAGGTGTTCAACATCGGCAGCATGCGCGAGTCGACGGTCGCCGACGTGGTCGAGCTGGTCGGCCGACTGACCGGAGGCGGCACGCCGGCCGTCACAGTCGACACGGGCAGCCGGCTGGGTACGGCGTACGAGGACCTGCCCCGCCGGATCCCGGACAACACCAGGGCCCGGACGATGCTGAACTGGGACTGCGGCACCGCGCTGGAGACCGGGATCGCCCGGACCGTCGCGTGGGCGCGGGCGAACCCGTGGTGGCTGGCGGGTGGCGACACCGGCGCCGAATGAGGCCACAGCCCCGCCGTCGGGGTGAGGTCACGACACCGACGCCGGGCGCGGCGGCGTCACTGCTCGAAGATTGCCGCCATCTTCTCGAAGCACTGCACCGAGGTCGGTGAGGTCCACGTGGTTGCGCATCGTCGCCGGCATGTCCGGTGGCAGGCCGAGGTCGGTCGGGTCGGCGTAGGTGCCGGTCTTGTCGGCGAACTCGAGCACGTACTCGATCTCGTCGCCCTCGTGGCCCGGGTTGCGGCTCTCGTCGAGCCCGCCGTAGCGCCGGAAGGCCGCCAACGTCCGCCGCCGGTCGACCGGTTTGCGAATGCCGAACGTCTGCGCGACCTTGCTGGCCCGCCCGCCGACGTCCACCACGTACACGGCCCGCGCCTCGTGGGAGCCGCCGGCGTGTTCGTAGCGGACCCCGACGACCCGGTCGCCGTCGCGAACGAGATCGCGCACGGTCGCCTCGTGACGGATGGTCACCCCGTTCTCGCCGGCGAAGTCGTGCAGCAGCTTGTCGAAGTGCGACCGTTCGGTCTGGAAGGTGACCGGCTGGCGCCCCGGCCCCTGCCCCACGAAGGGGATCCGGCCGTAGCGACCACGCCGGCCGCCGCTGAACTCCGCACCGTGCTTGGCCGGGTAGCTCTGCTCCATCACCCGATCGAGCGCGCCGAGCTTGTCGAGGATCAGCATGGTCGGTGGCAGCATCGACTCGCCGATGTGGAACCGGGGAAGGCGGCGCCACCGAGTGACTCACCCGCGAAACTGCCCGGCCCGCCGTCGGGACCGCCCGGCCGCTACCTGGCCTTCTTCAGGCCCAGGTAGTGCGCGCGCTGATCCTTGTCGAGATGCTCGATCGCGTAGCGCAGCAGCGTCCGGGGCATGGTGGCGGCGTGCCGGTCGAGGAACGCCAGCAGTCGCGGCTGGTCCTGGTCGCCGGCGATGCGCAGCAGCCAGCCGGTGGCCTTGTGGACCAGGTCGTGGTCGTCGTGGACCAGGATGTCGGCGATCCGGTACGTGTCGTCGGTGTCACCGGAGCGTAGGAACGCCATTGTGGCGACGATCGACGTCCGGCGCTGCCACGGGTCGGCCGACTTGACCAGGTCGTACAGCACGTCTCGCGGCCTGTCCACGAGGTACGCGCCGACCACGTTCACCGCGCCGAGGTCGACCAGGTCCCAGTTGTCGATCCGGTCGTGCCGGCGCAGGTAGAGCTCGTACAGCTCGGCGCGGCGATCGTCGGTGGTCTTCTTCCGCGCGGCCTGCTTGGACATGATGCTCACCGCGCCGGCGCGGACCTCGTGGAGCGGGCTGTCGAGCAGCTTCTCGATCTCGTCCGGTGCCATCTCGATGAACTCCTTGGCCAGGGCGAACACCTGGCCCATGCGTACGCCCATGAACGTGTCGCCGTCGGCGTACTTGAAGTAGCGCTGGATCTTCCGCAACTCATCGTCGGAGCGGTGCGTCTCGAGTCTGGCCACGAACCGCTCGGCGGTGACGTCCGTCATGGTGGCCCTTTCGTTGATGGAGTCGGGTGTCGCCCTGCGACAGTGGCGTCGGCACACTGGCCGGTACGCCACGATGCCCGCGGGTGACTGTCCAGCTTGACACTCACCTGGTCAGCCGGTAGGAACCTACTAGTTATGAAAGCCCCTGGTTATGCTACCGACCAGACCGACCGTCTCGACGCGACGTTCGCGGCGCTGGCGGACCCGACGCGTCGGGCCATTCTCGCCCGACTGGCGATCGGCGACGCGACCGTCTCGGAGCTCGCGAGTCCGTTCGCGATGAGTCAACCCGCGATCTCCAAACACCTCAAGGTTCTGGAGCGCGCCGGGCTGATCTCCCGCCGACGCGAGGCGCAGCGCCGCCCCTGCCACCTGGAGGGGCAGCAGCTGCGAATGGTGGTCGACTGGCTGGAGCCGTACCGCAGTTACTGGGCGGAGAGCTACGACCGGCTCGAACGGCTCCTCGACACGCTGCAGGCCGACGACGACGGCACCGACCAATAGCGACCGGGAGGCGCACGACGTGACGACAGGATCCCTACGGGTGACGGCCCCGGCACCGACCGACATCGTCATGACCCGGACCTTCAACGCCCCCCGGCACCTGGTCTTCGACGCACTGACCAGGCCGGAACTGCTGCGCCGCTGGTTCGGCGCCCAGGGCTGGACAGTGGTCGAGTGCGAGGTGGACCTGCGTGTCGGCGGCCGGTGGCGGTTCGTCTCCATCGGCCCCGGTGACATGAAGATGGGCCAGGGCGGGGTCTACCAGGAGATCACCCGCCCGGAACGGTTGAGCTACACCGAGGCGTACGACGACCAGTGGGCACCGGGCGAGTCACTGGTGACGGCGGTCCTCACCGAACACGCCGGCAGGACCACGCTGACCAACACGCTGCGGTACCCCTCGCAGGAGGTCCGGGACATGGTCCTGACCACGCCGATGGAGCGTGGTGCCAGCGACAGCTTCGACCGCCTCGCCGAGCTACTGGCGTCGACCTGACCAGACCGGGCACCCCTGTGATGGATCACAGGTGGCGGCCCCACGCACGCTGACCGGTGAAAGGCCCGGGAGTTCCTCGTCGAGCGCGGCGTCAACGTCAGCGGGGTCCAGGTCGCCGGCCCGCAGGGGTTCCGCCCCGCCACCGACGGCGACGCCCTGGACAACGTCGGCTTCATGTTCTTCGAGGACCCGGACGGCAACTACTGGGCGTGCGGCAGATCTTCTCGCGGGGCTGACCGCACCACAGCTGAGCGTACGTGTGGGCGCGCCGAGGTGGGTCAGCGACGGCGCGAACGCCCGTAGAGCAGCTTCACCATCTCGTCGGCCTGCTCGTCGAGCGCCCAGATGAACAGGTCGTCCCGACACCGGCGGCCGGGCCCGCCGACACCAGTGACGGCGTGCCCGAGGCGACGACGACACCGCCACCAGTGCGGCGGTCGTCCCGAGCCCACGGCTGAACACCCTCGTGACGCTCCATTCCTTGATGACGTGTGCCCACACCTCGGCGAGGGGGGCTGGCGAGGGCCGGACATCGACCGTAAGCGTGATCATCACGGCGGCGCGTCCGCGTGCGTGCGCTCCTGGCCAGCTCCGCACCGGGCAATCGTGAAGGTGTCCGGGCAGCACCGCCGGTCGGAGTATGAGGCTCAGCACCCGCTCGAGTCCCGCGCTGTCACCGTCGTGGTGGCCGAACGCCCTCCGCCGAGGAGAACCTATGACGACCGATCCAGCTGTCGAGGACCTGCCGGCCTTCCCGATCCCGCGAGAATGCCCGTACCGGCCCTCGGACCGGCATGTCTCGTTGCGCGCCGACGGGCCGATGACCCGGGTACGTCTCTACAACGGCCGGACCGCCTGGCTGGTGACCGACTCGGCACACGCCCGGGCCGTCCTGTCCGACTACCGACGGGTGTCGATCAAGCCGTACCACGGCAACTACCCGCTGCTCAACGAGGAGTTCGAGAAGGTAGTCGACAGTGGCTACGCGGACGTGCTGTTCGGCGTCGACCCGCCCGAACACACCCGGCAACGCCAGATGATCATGCCGAGCTTCACGCTGCGTCGTACGGCACTGCTGCGCCCGGACATCCAGCGCATCGTGGACCAGAAACTCGACGAGATGATCAGTCACGGACCTCCCGGCGACCTGGTCAGCGAGTTCGCCCAACCGGTGCCCTCGATGGTGATGAGCTTCCTGCTCGGTGTGCCGTACGACGAGCACGAGCAGTTCGAGACGCCGGCGCACAAGCTGTTCGTACCGGAGCTGGCCGAGCAGGCGACGGCAGAGCTCGGTGTCTACCTCGAGGGCCTGATCCAGCGCAAGGAGAGCGGTGCCGCCGCCGAGTCGGCCGGACTGCTCGACGACCTGATCCGCGACTACCTGCACACCGGAGCGCTGTCCCGCGACGAACTGGTGCACATCGCGATGGCGATGCTGGTGGCCGGCACCGACACCACCACCAACGTGATCTCCCTCGGCACGCTCGCGCTGCTGGACAACCCCGAGCAGTGGCAGGCACTGCGGGACAACCCGGACCTGGTGCCGGCGGCGGTGGAGGAGATCCTGCGCTACACCTCGCTGATCGAGGCGTTCGCCCGGGTCGCGGTGGCCGACATCGAGACGGCCGACGGCGTGATCAAGGCCGGCGAGGGCATCCTGATCAGCAGCGCGGGGGTCAACTTCGACCCGGACCTGGCCGCCGATCCCGAGGTCTTCGACATCCGCCGGCCGCCCCGGCCGAGCTTCTCGTTCAGCCACGGCATCCACCGCTGCCCCGGCGACAACCTGGCCCGGTTGGAGCTGGAGATCGCGTTCCGCTCGCTGGTCACCAGGTTGCCGCAGCTGCGCGCCGCCGTGCCCGTTGACGAGATCCCCAGCAACAACAACGACGGCACCCTGCAGCGACTGTTCGAGTTCCCGGTCGTCTGGTAGCCCAGCCCAGTCGTCCACCTCCGGCAGGAAGGAAACGCCATGTCCGCCACCCCGAACGGCAACTCCGCCGACGCGGCCGCCCCGGGTTCGGTCCTCGCCTACCGTGGCGTCGCCTACGACACCGGTACGAACTTCGCCACTGGGCAGGGACCGTTGTCCCGCGCGTACTGGAGCACCCCGCAGATGCTCTCCGAGATCAGCCTCATCAGCGACCAGCTCAACTGCAACTCGGTGACGATCTACGGCAGTGACCTCGACCGCCTGCGGCACACCGCGCAGGCGGCGGTGGACCGCGGCATGCACGTGCGGTTGCAGCCGCGGCTGGTCGACCGGCCGCCGGCGGAGATCCTGGAGCATCTCGCCGAAGCGGCCCGGTTGGCCGAGTCGATGCGCCGCCAGCAGGCGTCGGTGAGCCTCACCGTCGGCGCCGTCCACCTGGTCTTCACCCCCGGGATCACCCCCGGCGACCAGTACCACGAGCGGATGGCGAACGTGTACGCCGACGCCGCGCACCATCTGCTCACCCCCACCGGCACGGTGGACATGGCGGTGGCCACGCCGAAGCTCAACGAGTTCCTCGGTCGGGCCGCGACGGTGGCCCGGGGCATCTTCGGCGGGGAGCTGGGCTACTCCGCCGCGCCGTTCGAGGACGTCGACTGGCGACCGTTCGACTCCATCGGGCTGATGTACCAGTACCTGCCCACCTGGCTGCCCGACCCGGCCGACCACATCGCCCTGGTCGACCGGTACCGCGGCTGGGGCAAACCCGTGCACATCGCCGAGTACGGCACCGCTACCTATCTCGGTGCCCCCCGCAAGGCGTTCTTCTTCTGGGACATCGTCGACCGCTCCGGCCCGGTGCCGGTCATCCTCGACGGGTACGTCCGCGACGAGAGCGAGCAGGCGGCGTACCACCTGGCGATGCTGCAGACCTTCGAACGGGCCGGGGTGACCGGGGTCGCCGTGTCGGAGCTGATCCACCCGACCCACCCGCACTCGACCGATCCGACGTACGACCTGGACATGGCCAGCATGGCCATCGTGAAGACGATCCGCGACGACGCCGCCGACCCCGCGTCGAGCTACCGCTGGGAGCCGAAGGAGTCGTTCCACACCATCGCCGACTACTACGCGCACATCGGCTTCCAGGCTGCCCTGCGGGGCTGACGCGCCCCGGTCCCCTGCCACGATTGTGAGGCTGTGATGGCGATTCCCCCGGCGGAGGCGGTCGGTACGGCCACCCGGCAACCGCCGCCGTACCCGTTGCCCCGCGAATGCCCGTACCGCCCGTCGCCCCGGACCGCCGGGCTGCGCGACGAGGGTCCGGTGTCGACGGTGCGACTGTACGACGGGCGCACGGCCTGGCTGGTGACCGGGGCGGCGCAGGCCCGCGCCCTGCTGGCCGACCCGAGGGTCTCCAACCGCTCCGATTTCCCGAACTACCCGGTGATGGACGAGCGGCACCTGCGGATGCGCGCCACCCGCGAGATGGCCCGGGAGGAGGAGGGCGGCTTCGCGGCCGCCCTGTTCGGCATCGACCCGCCGGAGCACACCCGGCAGCGTCAGCTGCTGATCCCCCGTTTCACGGTGCGTCAGGTGTCCGCGCTGCGCCCGGCGATCCAACGGATCGTCGACGAGCATCTCGACGCGATGGCGGCGAACGGGTCGCCCGCCGACCTGGTCTCGGCGTTCACCTCACCGGTGCCGACGATGGTGGTCCTGACCCACCTTGATGTGCCGTACGAGGATCGGGCCCGGATCGAACCGGCCGTCACCGGGCTGTTCGACCCGGACCGCGCCGACGCCGCGATGGCCGATCTGACCGCCTACCTCGACCAGCTCATCCGGGCCAAGGAGACCGCGCCGGGCACCGGCGCCCTCGACCCGCTGATCGCCCACCAGTTGCGCGCCGGTACGGTCAGCCGCGCCGAGCTGATCTCGTTCGCGCTCGCGATCCTGGTCGCCGGTACGGTCACCACGTCCAGCGCGCTGGCCCTGGGCACGCTGGCGTTGCTCGAGACACCGGGGCAGTACGCCGCCCTCGTGGCCCGGCCCGATCTGCTGCCCGGCGCGGTCAGCGAGATCCTGCGCCACCTGTCCCTGGTCGAACAGCTCGCCCGGGTGGCGACCGAGGACATCGAGATCGGCGGCCAGCTGATCCGCGCCGGTGACGGCATCATCGTCAGCTTCGCCGCCGCCAACCTGGACCCCACCGTCACCGCGCACCCGGACCGGCTCGACGTGACCCGGCCGCCGACGAACCACCTGGCGTTCAGCCACGGCATCCACCACTGCCTGGGCCAGAATCTGGCGCTGCTCGAGCTGGAGATCGCCTTCGGCACCCTGGTACGGCGTTTCCCGACCCTGCGGGCGTTGGCCCACTCCGACCAGCTACCCACCTATCTGGCCGGTGACGTGCCACGACTCGCCTGTCTGCCGGTCACCTGGTGACTGCCGCAGCCCCCACCCCGCCCCCGGCGGGTGAGGGCTGCGGCGCTGTCCGTTCCGAACCGACCTGAGCGGAGACTCGCATGCCCGCCGCCGCGCGCATCACCGACCTGACCACGGACATCTTCGCCAGACCCGAGGAGCTGCTGGCCAAGCTCGGCAGCCGACAGCCGCTGCACCGCATCACCCTGCCCGACGGGATGCCTGCGGTCCTGATCACCGGCAATCCCGAGGCACGCGAGGCGCTCGCCGACGGCAGGCTGGTCCGCAGCATCGACGCAGCCGCACCGGAGCTGCACAAGTATCATCCGCTGGCCAGTGACGACTACGCGCTGTCGCGGCACATGCTGTTCGCCGACCCGCCGGACCACGGCCGGATGCGCAAACTGGTGTCGACGGCGTTCACCCGTCGGCGGGTGGAGGCGATGCGGCCCCGAATCCAGGCCATCACCGACGAACTGCTCGACGCGGTCGCGGCGGCCGGTACGGCGGACCTGGTCACCGCGTTCGCGTTGCCGCTGCCCATCGCGGTCATCAGCGAGATGCTGGGGGTCCCCTTCGAGGACCGGACGGACTTCGAACGCCACGCGGAGGTGCTCACCGGGATCAACGCCTCGTCGAGCTTCGACGCGATCGTCGAGGCCGGCCGCTGGTTCGACGGCTACCTCGGCGACCTGGTGCGCCGCCGCCGCGCGGATCCGCGCGACGACCTGATCTCGGCGATGATCGCCGCCCAGGAGCAGGGTGACCGGCTCACCGACCTGGAGCTGCGGTCGAACGCGCTGCTGCTGCTCAGCGCCGGCTTCGAGACCACCGTGAACCTGATCGCCAACGGCTTGTTGGCGCTGCTGCGCCACCCCGACGCCGCCGCCGCGCTGGCGGCCGACGCCGCGCTGCTGCCCGCAGCCGTCGACGAGCTGCTCCGCTACGACAGCCCGGTGTCGTGCGTGACGTACCACTTCGCGCGGGAACGGGTGGAGATCGGCGGCTTCGAGATCCGCCCCGGCGAGCACGTCGTGATCGCCGCCGCGGCGGCCAACCACGACCCCCGGGTGTTCGACGAACCCTCCCGGTTGGACCTGACCCGCCCCGACGCCGGTCAGATGCTCAGCTTCAGCCACGGCATCCACTACTGCCTGGGCGCGCCGCTGGCCCGGCTCGAAGGGGAGATCGCCTTCGGCACCGTACTGCGCCGGCTGGCCGGGCTGACTCTGGCGGTGCCCGAGTCGGAACTCACCTGGAAACCCAGCTTCGTCCTGCACCGGCTGGAGCGCCTCCCGGTGACGTTCACGCCGGCCCGGCAGTCCTGACCCGACCCGACGACCCGCTCCCGCCCGCTGATCGATCGACAAACTGTGAGGTGCAGTGTGAAGGCAGCCGTCATCCCCGAGGTCAACGGCACCTGGGAGCTCCAGGAGGTACCCACTCCGCAGCCCGGCCCCGGTGAGGTGCTCATCCGGGTACGGGCCTGCGGGGTCTGCTTCAACGACGTACTGTCCACGATGGGCGCGATTCCGTTTCCCGCCGGTGACCCGGCCGTCGCCGGGCACGAACCGGTCGGCGAGGTGGTCGAGCTGGGCGAGGGGGTGACCGCCCGCGCGGTCGGCGACCGCGTCGGCGTCACCTGGGTACGGGCCGGCTGCGGCCGGTGCGACTACTGCCAGCGCCACCTGCCGGTCACCGGCCAGACCGCGATGAATTGTCCCGCGCCGACCGCAACCGGGTTCAGCGCCCCCGGCGGACACGCCGAGTACCTGGCGGTCCGGGCCACCGAGACCGTGCTGCTGCCGGAGGGGCTCGACTTCGCTCTGGCCGCGCCGGTGCTGTGCGCCGGCTACACCGCCTGGTCCGCACTGCGTACCGCCGCGCCGTTGCCACACGAACGGGTCGCCGTGCTCGGCATCGGCGGTCTCGGCCACCTCGCTGTGCAGTTCGCCCGGGCCAGCGGCGTCGAGACCGTCGCCGTCACCGGCTCGGCTGACAAGCACGAGGCGATCCGCCGGCTCGGCGCCGACCACATCGTGGCCTCCGGTGACGAGCTGCGGGAGCTGGGTGGTGCCGACGTCATCCTGGTGACCGCGCCGTCGCACCGGGCCGCCTCGGCGGCACTGCCCGCGCTGCGGGTCAACGGACGCATGGTCATCGCCGGCATCGACGGCATGGAGCCGTTCACCATTCCGCCGGCGATGACCTACCCCTTCTTCGCGCAGGGCCAGCGGATCATGGGTGCCACGCACAACGGACCGCGCTACCTCAGCGAGGCGCTCGCGCTGGTCGCGGCCGGCAGGGTGACCCCGGTGGTCGAGACGTTCCCCGCCGAGCGGGTCGCCGAGGCCGTCGCCCGTACGGCCAAGGGCGAAGCACGGTTCCGTGCCGTCGTCCGGTACTGACGGCGTACCCGCGCACCAACGACGGACGCACCCGGCGGGCTATCGCCGGGTGCGTCCGTCGTCGGGGTACGTCACCGGTGGTACGCCACCGGCCGTCGGGCGTCAGGGCGTGATCCGCCCAGCCGACAGGTCGACCCGCCGGAGCACCTCGACGACGGCTGCGGTGGTCCGGTCGGTCTCCTCGTCGGTGAAGACCAGCGGCGGGGAGAGCACCAGGGTCGGCCCGTAGTTGCGGCTGAGCACCCCGTGCCTGTCGTACATCTCGTCGGCGACGGCCAGCGCGAGATCCATCGACACCGGCTCGCGGGTCTGCCGGTCGACGACCAGCTCGACGCCGACGGTCGCGCCGACCACCCGCACGTCACCGACCACCGGCAGCTGCGCGGCCGGGCCGAGTCCGGCCGTGAACCGCTCACCGATCGCCAGCGACCGGTCCAGCAGTCCTTCCTTCTCCATCAGCTCCAGGTTCTCCAACGCCACCGCGCAGGCCAACGGATGCCCGGAGTAGGTGTAGCCGTGGAAGAAGTTGGCCTCGCCACCGGCCACCGCCTCGGCGATCTCGTCGCTGACCAGGACCGCTCCCAGCGGGACGTAGCCGCTCGTGATGCCCTTGGCCGTGACGATCAGGTCCGGCTGCATGCCGCGCGTCGGCGAGTCGAACCAGGCACCGGTCCGCCCGAAGGCGGTGATGACCTCGTCGGCGATGAGCAGGATGCCGTGCTCGGCCAGCAGGGCGCGCACCCGTGGCCAGTAGTCCGCCGGTGGCGGGATCACCCCGCCGCCGCCCAGCACGGGTTCGCCGATCATGGCGGCGATGTTGTGGGCACCGATCCGCTCGATGGTCTGGGCCAGCTCCTCGAGGAGGAACTCGGTGGCGTCGCGGCCGCCGTACAGCTCCGACCGGTACGGGTACGGCGGGGTGACCTTCTCGATGTGTGGCAGGTTGGGTCCGACGGCGACCTGCATGTCGGGGATGCCGGTGGCCGTGCCGGCACCGAGGGTGGACCCGTGGTACCCGAAGTGCCGGGCGATGATCCAGTTGCGGTCGGTCTGGCCCCGCCGGTGATGGAACAGCCGGGCCAGTTTGATGGCCGTGTCGACACCTTCGGAGCCGCCGCAGGTGAAGAAGGCCCGGTTCAGGTTCGCTGGCGCCAGCGACGCGAGCCGTTCGGCGAGCCGGACCGACTTGTCGTTGCCGTACTCGAAGAAGCCGGTGAACTGGGCGAGCTGCCCCGCCTGCCGGGACGCCGCCTCGGCCAGCTCGGCCCGGCCGTGCCCGACCTGGGCCACCCAGATGCCGCCGCCCAGGGCGTCGAGGAACTCCCGGCCGTTGGCGTCCCAGACGGTGGAGCCCTGGCCCCGCACCATCACCCGCCGCTGCGATCGCTGGCCGCGCTGATGCGGATGGAGTACGTGTCGTCGGTCCAGCTCCTCCAGTTCCAGCGCGCCGGGTCCGGGCGTGGAATCGAGCGACGAAGTCACCACTGTTCCCTCCTGAAGGTACGGATCGGGGACGGGCAGCGCCGGGTCGGGTGGGCGGTCGGGCGCACCCGGCCGGGCCGACGGTCCGGTCCTGGCAACCGTCGCATCCGGCCGGATCGCGAACATCTCCGTCCGTGCGAGACCGCCGCTGCCCCGCTGGCCGGGCGCGGTGCAGCCCGCTGGCCGGGCGCGGTGCAGCCGCGCACGTTGGAAGGTTCGCCCAGGTGTCGCGCTGCCTAGCCTGAGGTCATCCGGTCCGCAGTCGCGCGGCCCGGGTGACGGGCCGGCGCCGACGGCGCTGCCGGAGACAGGGAGGCAGCAGCGATGCGGACAGGAAGCAACGGCCGCGCCATCGTCCTCGGCGGCAGCATGGCAGGCATACTCGCCGCCCGGGTGCTGGCTGAGTCGTACGCGCAGGTGCTGGTCGTCGACCGGGACACGGTGCTCGGAGTGGACACACCACGGCGTGGTACGCCGCACACGGCACACGCGCACGGGCTGCACGCCCGGGGACACCTGATCCTGGAGGAATTGTTCCCGGGCATCACCGACGAACTGCGGGCGGTCGGGGTCCCCACCGGTGACCTCGGTGAGATGCGCTGGTTCTTCAACGGGCGGCGGATCCTGCCGGCACGTACCGGGTTGATCTCGGTGACCGCGCCGCGCCCCGTACTGGAATGTCACGTCCGCAACCGGGTCGCGGCGCTGCCCGCCGTCACCTTCCTGCAGGAGCACGACGTGCTGGACCTGGTCGCCAGCGCCGACAAGGAGCGGATCGTCGGGGTACGGGTGCAGCCGCGCGGCGTCGATGGCGTGCCGGTCACCCTCGACGCCGATCTGGTCGTCGACGCCACCGGGCGCGGGTCCCGTACCCCGGCCTGGTTGGAGCAGCTGGGCTACGACCGTCCGGCGGAGGACCGGGTCAAGATCGGTCTGGCGTACACGACACGCCGCTACCGCACCCGTCCGGAGTGGTTCGACGGGGTCCAGTCGATCAATCCGGTGGCGTCACCGGCCCATCCACGGGGTGCGTTCTTCGGGCAGATCGGCCGGGACACCTGCATCCTGTCGCTGACCGGGATCCTCGGCGACCATCCGCCCACCGACCCGGAGGGGTTCCTGGAGTTCACCCGTTCGCTGCCGGTGCCGGACGTGTACGAGGCGGTCCGCGACGGTGAACCGCTCGACGACCCGGTGTCCTTCCGGTTCCCGGCCAGCGTCCGCCGCCGCTACGAACGGCTTTCCCGCTTCCCGGACCGGCTGCTGGTCGTCGGGGACGCGGTGTGCAGCTTCAACCCGGTCTACGGGCAGGGCATGAGCGTGGCGGCGCTGCAGGCGATGACCCTGCGCCGGCACCTGCGCGCCGGGCCGACCCCCCAGCCGTTGCGGTTCCTCGCCGACGTCGCCCGCGCCATCGACGTACCGTGGGAGATCTCCGCCGGTGGTGACCTGGACTTCCCGCAGGTACAGGGGCGACGCTCGCTGAAGGTCCGGGTCGGCAACGCCTATCTGGCGCGGTTCCAGTTCGCGGCGACCCGCGACGCCCGGTGCACGGACGCGTTCATGCGGGTCGCGGGCCTGATGGATCCGCCGCAGGCCCTGATGCGGCCAGCGATGGCCGTACGGGTGCTGCGACACGCGGTACGCCGGCCGGCGCCGGGTCCACACTGGCTGGACCGGCCGACCGGGCAGGACCGGCCGACCCGATCCGGCCAGGTGGCACCGTGACCGGTGACCAGGCAGGCCAAGGGGGTGGCCTGAACGGTGCCTCCACGCCTCGCGGGGGCGGTGCGAGCGCCGGCCCCGGCCCGGCGCGGCGGGCGACCCGTCCGTTGACCGGCGACGAGTACGTCGAGTCGCTGCGCGACGGGCGGCAGGTGTTCCTCTACGGCGACCGGGTCCGTGACGTCACCACCCATCCGGCGTTCCACAATCCGATCCGGATGGTGGCCCGACTGTACGACGCACTGCACGACCCCCGCAGCCGGGACGTGCTCACCGCCCCCACCGACGCCGGCGGCGACAGCGACGGCTACACGCACCGGTTCTTCACCACCGCCCGCAGCGTCGACGACCTCGTCGCCGACCAGCGGGCCATCGCCGCCTGGGCCCGGCTCAGTTACGGCTGGCTGGGGCGGACGCCGGACTACAAGGCGGCGTTCCTCGGCACGCTCGGCGCCAACGCCGACTACTACGCACCGTTCGCCGACAACGCCCGCCGGTGGTACCGCGAGGCGCAGGAACGGGTGCTGTACTGGAACCACGCGATCGTGCACCCGCCGGTTGACCGGTCCCGGCCGCCGGACGAGGTCGGCGACGTGTACATCCACGTGGAGAAGGAGACCGACGCCGGGCTCGTCGTAAGCGGCGCCAAGGCGATCGCCACCGCGTCCGCCCTGACCCACCACAACTTCCTCGCCCACTACGGACTCCCGGTGCGCAAGCGGGAGTTCGCCCTGGTCGCCACCGTGCCGACCGACGCGCCCGGGGTGTCGCTGATCTGCCGGCCCTCGTACGCGGCCACCGCCGCGACGACGGGCAGCCCGTTCGACTACCCGCTGTCGTCGCGGTTCGACGAGAACGACGCGATCCTGGTGCTCGACCGGGTGCTGATCCCGTGGGAGAACGTCTTCATCTACGGCGACCTGGCAAAGGTGCAGCTGTTCACCGGCAGTTCCGGGTTCACCGAACGGTTCACCTTCCACGGCTGCACCCGGCTGGCGGTGAAGTTGGAGTTCCTCGCCGGGCTGCTCGCCAAAGCGGTCGACCTGACCGGCAGTGGCCAGTTCCGGGGCGTGCAGAGCCGCCTCGGCGAGGTGCTCGCCTGGCGCAACCTGTTCTGGGGGCTGTCGGACGCCGCCGCCCGCAACCCGGTGCCGTGGAAGAACGGAGCGCTGCTGCCCAACCCGCAGTACGGCATGGCGTACCGCTGGTTCATGCAGATCGGCTATCCACGGATCCGCGAGATCATCATGCAGGACGTCGCCAGCGGACTCATCTACGTCAACTCCAGCGCCGACGACTTCGGCAACCCGCAGGTGCGCGACTACCTCGACCGCTACGTACGGGGTTCAAACGGCGCGGACGCTGTGCAGCGGGTCAAGGTCATGAAGCTGCTGTGGGACGCGATCGGTTCGGAGTTCGGCGGCCGGCACGAGTTGTACGAACGCAGCTACGCCGGCAATCACGAGAGCGTACGGGTCGAGCTGTTCAACGCCCAGCTCGTCGGTGGCCAACTCGACGACTACCGGTCGTTCGTGGACACCTGCCTGCAGGAATACGACCTCGACGGATGGCGGGTGCCCGACCTCGAGTCGTTCCCGGACCTGCGCCGCCACCCGGACCGGACACCGCCGCCCTGACGCGGGTGAGCCGGCGGCCGCCCCTTGGATGAAGGGGCAGCCGCCGGCTCGTCGTCCGGGTGGAGTCAGTTCCGTTGAGCGCGACCGACGACGTCGCCGATCCCCCGTTGGGCACGCTCGACGAAGTCGCCGAGCGCCTGCCCGATGTCGGCCGCCATGCCGGCCGCCGTGCTCTCGAGGAACAGGTTCGTGGTGTAGCCGACGCTGCCGACGATCCCACCGTCCGGGTCGACCTCCAGGCCGAGCAGCGCCCCGTCGGGGATCTGGGAGCCCACCGGTGCGGAGACCAACCGGCGGCGCAGCGCCCGGTAGGTCAGCTCACCGATCTGTTCGTCCCGCAGCACCATCGGCGACTGGGTCACCTGCAGCACGCAGGCCGCCGCGTTCGGGCCGACGGCGGCGTCCATCACCTCC
Organism: Solwaraspora sp. WMMA2056; assembly: GCF_030345095.1. NCBI lineage: Bacteria > Bacillati > Actinomycetota > Actinomycetes > Micromonosporales > Micromonosporaceae > Solwaraspora > Solwaraspora sp. WMMA2056. The sequence goes on along the minus strand of NZ_CP128360.1, from coordinate 2,062,774 downwards.
GGTGCCTCGGCGATGATGTCCGCGAACGGCAGCTCGTGCCGGTACGCGGCCAGGCAGGTGGTCCGGGCTCGGGCGATCAGCTCCAGCGGGTCGGTGCAGCCGGTCAGATCGGTACGCAGCGGCACGAAATGGTAGAAGGACCCCACCATGTGGGCCGTCCACGCGGGGGTCCGCCCCGGGGTGAACGTCGGCACCACCAGGTCGGATTCGCCGGTGACCCGCCGGAGGTGGTCCAGGTAGGCGGCCAGCACCACCATGAACACGGTGCTGGTGGTCCGGTTGGCCAGCGCGACGGTCGCCGCGCGCAGGTCGTCGTCGAGCCAGAACCGGTGCCAGGAGGTGACGAACGTACCGTCGGCCCTGGTCAGGTCGGTGGGAGTGGGCACCACCTGGGCACCGCGCAGGGTGTCACGCCAGTACCGACGGGCGGCGGCGGTGGCGGGACTGTCCGCGTTCTCCCGCTGCCAGGCCACGTACTCCCGGTACTGGCGGGCCGGCGGCAGGTCGGCCGGCCGGCCCTGTCGCCGCGCGGCGTAGCAGGCGGCGACGTCACGCATGATCACCTGCATCGACCATCCGTCGGCGGCGGTGTGGTGTGCCATCAGCGCCAGCACCGCCGTGGTGTCGTCGAACCGGCCGAGGACGGCGCGCAGCAGCGGGTTGCGGTCCATGCCGAAGGTGCCGCTCTCCACCTCGTTGAGGAAGTCCTCCGTCGCCCGGGTACGGTCCGCACCCGCGGCCGGCGACAGGTCGCGCACCACCAGCTCGGGTTCGCTCGGGTCGAGGACCGTCTGGAACGCCTGCCCGCCGTCCACCACCAACCGGGTACGCAGCGATTCGTGCCGGGTCACCACGTCGGTCAGCGACGCCCGCAGGGTGCCGACGTCGACCGGCCCCCGTAGCCGCCAACCGCCGACGATCGTGTACCGGGAACCGAACGGCCCGGTGTCGTCACCGTGGTCGACCATCCGCAGGAAGTCCTGCTGCAACGACAACGGTGCCCGTAACGCGGTCTCGGTCATCGGATGCTCCTTCCTCCCGGCGCCGGAGGGTCCGGCGACGGTGTGTTGTCAGGCCGGACGCCCCGCCTGGCCGGTCACCGGGGGACCTGGACCAGGCTGTGGTCGGTGACGAGCAGCCGGCGGGGCGCGGCCCGGGTGCCGCCGTCGACGACCGCGCCGTGACCGATGATCGACTGGTCCAGCCCAGGGGTGTCGGTGATCCGGGCACCCGCCATCACGATCGAGTCGGTCAGGCCGCTGCGGCGGATCAGGCAACCGGCGCCGACGGCCGTACCGGGCCCGATCACGCTGTCCTCGACGACGGTGTCGGCACCGATGAGCACCGGTCCATCGATCCGGGAACGCACCACCCGGGCCCCGGGCTCGACCCGGACCGGGCCGTGCACCCGCGACGCCGGGTCGACCTGGCCGGCGAGCTGCGGTCGCAGGTCGGCAAGCAGGTACCGGTTGCACTCCAGCAGATCGGCGACCTGCCCGACGTCGCGCCAGTAGCCGCCGTACTCGGTCGCCCGGACCTCGACGCCGTCGTCGATCAGGCGCTGCACCGCGTCGGTGAGCTCGAGTTCGCCCCGCGCGCTGGGACCGATCGCGGCGATGGCCCGGTGGATCCGCGCGGTGAGGAAGTAGACCCCGACCAGGGCCAGGTCGCTGCGGGGGCGGTCCGGTTTCTCGACCAGCCGGGTCACCGTGGCGTCCGGGGCCAGTTCGACGACGCCGTACGCCCGTGGGTCGGGCACCTTCCGCACGATCAGGTGAGCCGCCGGCCGCTCAGCCCGGAACCGGGCGGCGATGTCGGCCAGCCCGTCGGTGAGGACGTTGTCCCCGAGGTACAGCACGAAGTCGTCGTCGCCGAGATACGAGCCGGCGACCTGGACGGCGTGCGCGAGGCCCAGTGGCCGGTCCTGACGGATGTGGGTGATCCGCAGTCCGTGTGCGGTCCCGTCGCCGACGGCGTCGCGGATCGCGGTGGCGTCGCCGGCGGAGACGAGTCCGACGTCGGTCACCCCCAGCCGGCGGACGTTGTCGAGCACGTGGAACAGGACCGGCCGGTTGGCGACCGGGATCAACTGCTTGGGCATGGCGTAGCTGAACGGCCGCATCCGGGTTCCCGTACCGCCGGACAGGACGAGTGCCTTCATCTGGGTCGGTTCCTTCCGGTGACGGGCGGCGGCGCGGCGGTGCTATCGAACTCGGCGGGCTATGGTGAGGCCGTCCGCGATCGGCAGCATCATCGTCTCCAGTCGATCGTCGGCGGCCAGCGCCGCGTTGAACCCGCGCAGCACCTGCGCGCAGCGGCGGGCCAACGGTTCGGGTGCCAGCCCAGGGGCCAGGACGTAGCCGTCGAGGAGCACGTTGTCGGCGACCAGCAGGCCGCCGGGTCGCAGCAGCGGCACGGCCAACCGGTGGTACGCCGGGTAGTTCATCTTGTCCGCGTCGATGAACACGAGGTCCACCGGTGGTGCCGAGGTCAGGTCCGCCAGGGTCCGGGTGGCCGGGCCGAGGCGGAAGTCGATCCGGTCGGCGACTCCGGCGGCGGCCCAGTGTTCCTGGGCCAGCGGTAGCCACTGCCGGGTGACGTCGCAGGTGATCAGTTGACCGTCGCCGGGCAGGCCCAGGGCCAGGGCCAGCGCCGAACCGCCGGTGAACGTTCCCACGTCGACGACCCGTCGGGCGCCGGTCAACCGGACGAGCAGGGTGAGCAGCGCGGCCTGCTCGGTCGGCACCATCATCCCGGCGGCGTCGCCCAGACCGGCGGTACGCGCGGCCAGGTCGACGAGGGCCTCGGGGGCGGGAGTGCTGTTGTCCACGAGATAGCGCCGCAGCGCGGGGTTCATCGGCAGGTGTTTGCTGTCGGTCCAGTCGGGCCGGTTCACCGCAGCCCCCCTGGTCGCCTGGCCCACCGTCAGCCCGTCGTGGGCGCGGTGTCCGGCAGGCCCGCCGCCGCCCGGACGTGTCGGGTGAAGGCGGCCAGGTCCAAATCCTCGAAGAGCAGGCCGACGTCGACCTGAATCCCCAGTTCGTCCTCGATACGTCCCGCGATGCGTACCGCCGCGATCGACTGTCCACCCAGGTCGAAGAAGGTCACGTCCGTCGACCCGGCCGGTACTCCCAGCACGTCCCGCCAGATTCGGGCGACCTGTTCGGCCAGGTGGGCGTCGTTGATCTCACGACTACCTGTCTCCGCCACGTCTGTCGTCCTTCCATCGCGCCTGCCTGCGGCCGCTGCACCGCCGCCCGGTGACCCTCTCGACGGGCCAGCCGGCCACCTCATCGTGCGAACTGGGTGCTCCCGGCCGCACCTTCCCTCGTGCGCTGCGCCCGACTGGGCATCGCGCACTGTCGAAGATCCGGCAGGTCAGGCTGCGGTGCCACGATCGGTGCCGGTACCTCCGCCAGGATCTGGCGGACCACACACGCCGGCGGCAACGAAGGAGGTCACTGTGGACACCTTCGGGTCCGTCACGGAGCCGACGACGGAGCAGGGCGGGTGGGCCGGCTGGTGGTTCCTGAGCCGGCTGCTGCCGGACGCGCCGATCGGCTGGACGTACCGCCGCTACCGGCTCACCGGCCCGCTCGACGTGGCGGCGCTGGCCGCCGCGTGGCGTGGCCTGCTGCGCCGTGAGCCGGCGCTGCGCCGCGCCGTCCTTGAGCACGACGGGCGGCCGAGCGTCGTGGTGCGGCCGCCCGGGTCGGTCGCCGACCCGAACGTCACCGACCTGCGCGGTACGTCGCCCGCCGTAGCCGAGGCGCAGCTGGCGGCCGGCATCGCCAGGGAACTGGCCGAGGTGACCGACCTGTCCCGGGGCGAGCCCGCCCGGCTGCGGGTGTTCCGGTGCCCGGGGTCGCGTACCGAGATCCTGCTCGGGCTGCACGCGGTGGCGGCCGACGGGCTGGCCGTCGACCGTCTCGCCGCGCAGCTTTTCCACGCGTACCGGGCCGGGCCGCAGGCCGGCGCCGACCGGCTGGCGATCTCCCGGCCGCAGGCCGTGGCCGACCGGCTGGAGGTCACCTCGCAGGGCCAAGCACCCGGTCGCGCCGACCCGTCGGTGGGCGCGTCGGCCGACCCGTCGGTGGGCGCGTCGGCGGCGGGCGTACCGGTCCTGTCGCTGCCGACCGACCGGCCCCGGCCCGCCGCACCGACCTGGCAGGCCGCGACCGTACGGTTCGACTGGGGTACGGCGACCAGCGCCGCGCTGCGGTCCGGTTGCCGGGCGACGCAGGCGGACCCGGCCACCGTGCTGGCAGCCGGTTACCTCACGCTGCTCGCCCGGCACGTCGGTGCCGACCGGGTGGGACTGACGGCGGCGACCGGTCCGGGTGCCGGGGTCGGCACGCGGCACACCGGATTCGTCACCGTCGTCGCGGACGTCCACGACGCGCCGACCTTCCGTACGCTGGTCGACCGCGTCCGCACCGGGTTCGCCCGGGCGGTCGCCGACCCCCGGCCCGCGCATCAACTGGTCCGCGCCAGCCAGGTCGACCGCGATCCGCGGCGTGTCCCACTGTGCGACGCCGTGCTCGTCGTGCGCGACGGTACGGCGCCGGCGCGGATGCCCGGCGTGACGGTCCGGGAGGTGCCGGTCGAGCCGTCCGTGACCCTGGCCGACCTCACCCTCACCGTCGACGGCACCGGCCCGGCGTTGACCGGTCAGCTGACGTACCGTAGCGAGCTGTTCGCGCCGGCCACCGCCGACGGCCTGCTGGGTCAACTGCGGACACTGCTACTGGCCGGGCTGTCGGCACCCGACACCCCGGTCGCGCTGCTCCCGCTGGACGACCCGGCCGACGTACCGCCGCCCGACGTCGCGGTCGACGGGCCGCGACCGGCCGCGCCCACACACGAGTGCATCCGTCGACGCACCGCACGCGACGGAGCTCGTACGGCGGTCGCCGGCCCGACCGCGACCCTGACCTACCAGCAGCTCGACCGTGCCGCGACCGACGTCGCCCGGCTGCTGCCCGACGTCGCCGGGGCGGCGGTCGCGATCCGGCTGAGCCCCGGACCGCAGCAGATCGCCGCGACCCTCGGCGCGTGGCACGCCGGGGCCAGCATCTCCTGGTTCAGCGTCGACCAGGCCGAGGAACGCAGCAGGCAGATGCTGGCCACCCTGCGCCCGGCCGCGTTGCTGGTGGACGCGGCCGGCGACGACGAACTGGCCCGCTGGTACCGCGACGTGCTCGGTGGCCGGCTCTTGGTGGTCGGCGACCCGGCCGACGGTCCCGCCAGCGCCGGGCCGGTCCGGCAGTCGCCCGTCGACGGGCCGGCCGAGCGTGCCGCCGACGACTCCGTGCTGAGGCGGCCCGCCTACACGGCGTTCACGTCCGGATCGACCGGCCGGCCGAAGGGCGTGGTCCAGTCACACGAGGCGCTGGCCCAGTTCGTCACCTGGTTCGCCGACGCCTTCGGCCTCGGACCGGGCAGCCGGGTCGCGCAGTGGGTGACCCCGGACCACGATCCCAGCCTGTGCGAGGTGTTCGCCACGCTCGTCGCCGGCGCGGCGGTGCACACCGTGCCTGCCCGGATCCGGGTGCATCCGGAGAAGCTGGTCGACTGGCTGGTGGCGGAACGGATCTCGTTCCTGCAGACCGTGCCGAGCTTCGCGCGGGAACTTCTCGGCGCGGTCCGGGCACGTACCGGGCGGGCAGGGCTGCCGCACCTGCGGTGGTTGGTGCTGATGGGTGAACGGGTCCCGGGCGGCCTGGTCGACGCGCTGGCCAACGCCCTGCCCGACACCGCACTGGCCAACGTGTACGGGCCGACCGAGACGATCGCGGCGACCTGGCATGTGCTGACCCCTCCGGTTGCGGGGGCGGTCCCGATCGGTCGGCCCATTCCCGGCCGTACGATGCTCGTCGTCGACGAGCACGACCGGGTGTGTCCGACCGGCGTGGTCGGGCAACTGGTCGTCCGGAGTCGTTACGTCACGCCGGGATACCTGGGTCTGGCCGACCGGAGCGCGTTCCGCCCGGTCGTCCCATCCGACCCGCCCGGTGCCGATGCCGGTGCCGGTGCCGGTGCCGGTGCCGGTGGTTGGTACCGGACCGGCGATCTGGGACGACGACGCTTCGACGGGCCGCTGGAGTTCCACGGCCGCCAGGACCTGCAGATCAAGCTGTACGGCAACCGACTCGAACTGACCGAGATCGAGGCCGCCCTCACCGAACTCCCCACGGTGACCGAGTGCGCGGTCGTGCCCGTCACCGACCTGGACGGCCTCGTCACCCAGGTCGTCGCGCTGGTGGTCCCCCGTACCGCCGGGGCCACACCCGGCCCGTGGCGGGCCCACCTGCGCCGCCGGTTCGGCGCCGCGCTGGCCCGGGTGTCGCTGGTCGTCCACCCCGGCCGGTTGCCCCGCAACGCCGCAGGCAAGCTGGACCGACGCCGGCTACGGCTGCCGCAGCAGGTGCTGACCGACCCGCCACGGGCACCGCGCGGCGAGGTGGAACAGGCCCTCGCCGACATCTGGACGAGGCTGCTCGGTGCCCCGCCCCGCACCGACCGCGACACGTTCTTCGCCCGGGGCGGGCATTCCCTGCTGGTGCCGGCACTGGCCCAGCTCGTCCGGCACCGGTTCGACATCGACGTCAGCGTCGCCGACCTCTACGCCAATCCCAGCCTGGCCGGCATGTCCGGCCTTGTCACCGCAGCCCGCCGACCGGCGACCAGCGGCGCGGGACCCACCGTCCCCGCCCCGACAGCTACAAGGAGTTGAGCACTTGACAATCCTCCCCGCCATAAAGGACGGGGATTCCCTGGGTCGCCCCAGGGGGTTCCTGCTTCGCCAACGACCGCCCCGCCCGGACGTGCGTCCGTTGGGGTCTTACACCGCCTCCACAGGCAGTCACGGAGAGCCCCTCCGCGAGGATGTTGCGGGCAGCGTTGACGGCTCGGTCATGGGCCTGCCCGCACCGGCAGGTCCACGACCGCACCTGCAACGGCAGGTGTTCAGCCAGTACGCCGCAGGCGGAGCATCGTCGGGTCGACGGGAACCAGCGGTCCACGACCACCAGGTCCCGGCCGTACCAGTCGGCCTTGTAGGCCAGCATGGTGCGGAACTGCCGCCAGGCCGCGTCCGAGATGGCGCGGGCCAGCGAGTGGTTGGCCATCATGTTACGGACGGTCAAATCCTCGATCACGATCGTTTGGGTGTCACGAACGAGCCGAGTGGTCAGTTTGTGCAGGTGGTCGCGGCGGCGGTCGGCGATCCGGGCATGAATCCGGGCCACCGCCAGCCGGGCTCTGGCCCGGTTCGCCGAACCTCGGGCCTTGCGCGCGAGGTTCCGCTGGGCCCGTGCCAAGGCGGCCCGGTCACGGCGTTCGTGCCTCGGGTTGGGGATCTTCTCCCCGTCCGACAGGGTGAACAGGCTGTCGAGGCCGGCGTCGACCCAGACCGCGTCAGTGGAGGCCGGGGCCGGTTCGATCCGGTCGTCGCAGAGCAGGGCGACGAACCAGCGGCCCGCCGGGTCCTGCGACACGGTCACCGTCGACGGCACCACACCCTCCGGCAACGGCCGGGACCAGACGATGTCCAACGGATCAGACATCTTCGCCAGGGTCAGCCGGCCGACGCGCCAGCGGAACGCGCTGGTCGTGTACTCCGCCGACCGCCGCGACCGCTTCCTCGACTTGAACGTCGGATACCGGGCCCGTTTCGCCCAGAAGTTGGTGAACGCGGTCTGCAGGTGCCGCAGCGCCTGCTGCAACGGCACCGACGGCACCTCGGCGAGGAAGGCGAGGTCGTCGGTCTACTTCCAGGACGTGAGCATCGCCGACGTGGCGTTGTAGGTGACCCGTTCCTGGCGTTGGGTCCACGCCTGTGTGCGGGCGGCCAGGGCCATGTTGTAGACCAGCCGGACACAGCCGAACGCCCGGGCAAGCTCGACCGCCTGCTCCGGGGTGGGGTGAAAGCGGTATTTGAACGCCCGCTTCACGGTCCTGGGCACAGTCCACAGGCCAACAGTCCAGTCGTGAGCCCAGGGGGTGGCGTGTGGATGAACGCCGATCCGCCCCGGCGGCGGACCGGCGTTCCCTGCCCTGCTCCGCAGGAGTTCCGTTTCCTCCCCGGCCGCAACGCCGGAGTATCCACGAAAGGAATCCGATGACGACGATCGAGACCGATGTGTCGGTCGACTTCGACGGCGACAGCCTGACCATCGCTGACCTGCGGCGGGTCGCTGAGGATCGGGCGCCGGTCCGGGTGGCGGCCGCCGCGCACGCCAAAGCGGCCACGAGCCGCAAGTTGTTCGAGGACACCATCCGCGAGGGTGTTCCGGTGTACGGCGTGACAACCGGCTACGGCGAGATGATCTACATGTTGGTCTCCCCCGAGCACGAGGTGGAGCTGCAGACCAACCTCGTCCGCAGCCACAGCGCCGGCGTCGGCCCCGGCTTCGGCGAGGACGAGGCACGGGCGATCGTCGCCGCCCGGCTCAACGCCCTCGCCAAGGGGCACTCCGCGGTCCGACCCGAGATTCTCGACCGGCTTGCGCTCTACCTCAACCTCGGGATCACCCCGTACATCCCGGAGATCGGCTCACTCGGTGCCAGCGGCGACCTCGCTCCCCTGTCCCACATCGCCTGCACCGTGATCGGCGAGGGCTACGTGGTCCGCGACGGCACGCGGGTGCCGACCGCCGACGTCCTGCGGGAGCACGGCATCACGCCGCTGCGGTTGCGGTTCAAGGAAGGTCTGGCACTCATCAACGGCACGTCGGCGATGACCGGCCTGGGGGCGCTCGTCGTGGACCGGGCCCTGACCCAGGTAAGGCAGGCCGAGATCGTCACCGCCCTGGTCATCGAGGCGCTGCGCGGGTCGACCGGGCCCTTCCTCGCCGAGGGCCACGACGTGGCCCGGCCACACGCCGGGCAGATCGACACCGCCGCGAATCTGCGTGCGCTGCTCGCCGGCAGTGGCCTGACCGTCGACCACGGGCAGTTGCGCCGGCTCGTGCAGGCCAACCGGGCGGCCGAAACCGGGGTGCAACGTACCGACCTCTACATGCAGAAGGCGTACTCGCTGCGGGCCATCCCCCAGGTGCTCGGCGCGGTCCGGGACACACTCGCCCAGGCCCGGACAACCCTGCACATCGAGCTGAACTCCGCCAACGACAATCCGCTGTTCTTCGAGGGCCGGGAGGTCTTCCACGGCGCGAACTTCCACGGTCAACCGGTGGCGTTCGCGATGGACTTCACCACGATCGCGTTGACGCAGCTGGGCGTGCTCTCCGAACGCCGTACCAACCGGTTGCTGAACCGGCACCTGAGCTACGGGCTGCCGGAGTTCCTCGTGGTCGGCGATCCCGGCCTGCACAGCGGCTTCGCCGGAGCCCAGTACCCGGCGACCGCGCTGGTCGCCGAGAACCGCACGATCGGTCCGGCGAGCATCCAGAGCATTCCGTCCAACGGCGACAACCAGGACATCGTGAGCATGGGCCTGATCGCCGCGCGCAACGCCCGCCGGGTGCTGTGGAACAACGACCGGATCCTCGCCGTCGAGGCGCTCGCCGCCGCGCAGGCCGTCGACGTCGCCGACCGCGCGGGTGGGCTGAGCCCGGCCGCCCGGGCCGGCTACGACGCCATCCGCGCGCTGGTGCCGACCCTCGACCGGGACCGGTACATGGCCGACGACATCGAAGCGGTCGCGGGTCTGCTGGCCGGCGGCGGGCTCCTCGACGCGGTCGGCGCCACCGGTGTGACCCTGCGCTGACGCCACCAACGACGAGGCCTCCGGGGCGCGCGGCGCGCGCCCCGGAGGCCTCGTCGTTCGATCAGCCCCGCAGTACCCGCAGCACCAGGCCCGGACGCATCAACGCCTCCGTGGGGTCGACCAGGCCGGCCGCCCGCATGAACGCCTCGGTGACGCCGCTGTCACGGGTCGCCACGTCCTGCAGCCGGCGCATGTACGCGTGCAGCAGCTTCAGTTGCGGGGTGCGGTTCCCCTCCACCCCGGGGTAGCTCAGGTTGATGCCCTCGGTCATCTCCCAGGCCGGGTCGACGATGCGCGCCACCTCACGCATGAACTCCATCGACTCCGGCGGGGTACCACGCCGCACCCGGTCCCGCAGGGCGAGTGCCTCCAGCGCGGCCAGCGTCTGCGCCTGGGCGAAGACCGGGTTCGGCGTACAGACACTGTCGCCCATCATGACCAGGCCCTCCGGCAGCCGGGCCAGGCGCTCGTACCGTCGGCGCATGGTCGTCGGAAAGCGGAACAGAACCGGGTCGTCGAGGGGTTCCGCGTCGATGATCGCCTCGTAGATCTCCGGCGCGGCCAAGGTCTTGACGAACGCGTTGAAACCCTCCGGCTCGGTGGGCGGGTGGTCGCCGAGGATGCCGTAGGTGGTCAGTTCGACCGTTCCCGAGTCTGTCTTGGTGAAGATGGCTCCGCGTGGCGACACCGGCGACGCCACGCAGACGATGGAGTGGTCCGTGCCGAACGGGTCGTACCGCAGTTTGTAGTGCCGGGTGGCGTAGCCGAGCCCCACCTTGGTGCCCTCTTCCTCGACCCGGGGGTAGCCCATCGCGGTCAGCCACACCGGTGCCCGGGAGCCACGGCCGGTCGCGTCGACGACCAGGTCCGCCTCGAGGACCTCCTCGGCGGCGGATTCCTGGTCGTTCGGCTGCACCCGGGCGCCGGTCACCCTGGTCTGGTCCGGCGTGTGCACGATGCCGGTGATGTCGTACCGCTCCAGGAACCGCACGTTGTCCAGCGCCTGCACGCGGTCGCGGACGTGGGCCTCCATCACCGGGCGGCGGGCCGCCACGTTCGTCAGTCCGGCGCGTACCTGCTTGAGCGGCTTGCCGTTGAAGTACCAGCGGACCGTCCCGGTCAGGTCGGTCTGCGGGCACCCGGCGGTGATCATCTCCGCGGTGATCTCCGGGAAGAGATCCTCCATGGCCCGGGCACCCCGGGCGAGCAGTCCATTGATGTGGCGGGCCTGGGGCGAGCCACGCCGGGCCTCCCGGACACCCGTCAACGCGTCCCGGTCGACCACGATCACCTCGCGGTAGCCTTCCGCGAGTGCACCGGCCGCGAACAGTCCGGTGATACTCCCGCCGAGCACCACTGCCCGGTCTCCGACTACTGCACCCACGGCACATCAGCTCCCTGGTCAGGTTAAATCGGGTGTCCGGAGGCGCACCGCGGTGACGTCACGACGACGACACCCACCGCGCCTCTTCGCGTTGCACCCCTGCGGGGCGACCATCTCCAGACCATCGCATCGTCACAGGTCAGCGCGGTTGTCAACATCTCTGTGATTGCGAGGCGCGCACTGTGACTGCGCGGCGCATGGGTGGGCGGCGGCTACCGGTCGACCGGCGGCGGTACGGGGTTCCCGCCGGTCTGCCACGACCGGTGTTCCAGCTCCCGCAGCCGCTCCTCCTCGTTGAGCTGCACCCGGCGCATCGAGATCCGCAGCAGCGGCGGCGCCATCAGCGAGGTCACGATCGCCACCAGCACGATGGTGGTGTACATGCCGACCCCGAGTACGCCGAGCCGCAGCCCGATCGTGGCCACGATCAGCTCGATCACCCCCCGCGCGTTCATTCCCGCGCCGAGCGCCAGGCCTTCCCACGGGCTCATCCGGCTCAGCCGGGCACCCAGGTAGGCCCCGACGAACTTGCTGCCGATCGCCACGGCCAGCACCAGCAGCGCGGTGAGCGCGACCTGCAGGTCGGCCAGGGCCGTCAGGTCGACGCGGAGGCCGGCGGTGGCGAGGAAGATCGGCGCCAGCACGGCCAGCACCACCGTCCGTAGCGGCTCCAGCCGGCCCGGCTGCACGACTCCGGGCAGCCCCAGCAGCAGTCCGCCGATGAAGGCGCCGAAGACGGGCTCCATGTGCAGCTGGTGGGCGACCATGGCGCAGGTCAGTACGACAAGGACCGCTGCGGCCACGACCGGCCCGTTGTCCTCGGCGCGCCCGGCCAGCCGCATCACCCGGCGTACCACCACCCGTCCGAGGGTGACGGCGACCAGGACGAAGCCGACGACCGCCAGGACCGACGCTCCGACGCCGCCGACGCTGGTCCCCTCCACGGCCAGGGCGGCGATGACCGACAGCAGGAGCCAGCCGATGGCGTCGCTGATCGCGCCGGCGGTCAGCGTCAACTGGCCCACGTTGCGGTGCAGCAGTCCCATGTCCGACAAGGTCTTGGCGATGACCGGCAACGCGGTCACGCTCATGGCCACGCCGAGGAACACGGCGAACAGCCAGGGACCACGGCTGCCGCCACCGGCCCCGGGTAGCGCCAGGCCGAGGGCGACCCCGGCGGCCATCGGCACCGCCACGCCGAACAGGCTGACCAACGTCACGGCTCTGCTCTGCCGACGCAGCACCGCCAGGTCCACGTGGGTGCCAGTCACCCCGACCAGGAGCAGCATCCCGAGCTGGGCGACCGCATCGATGAGGTGCATCCGGTCCGGTTGGGTGGGAACGAGCACGCCGGCGAGTTCCGGAGCGAGGTGGCCGAGCAGGGACGGCCCGAGGATCACTCCGGTGAGCAGTTCGCCGACCACGGCGGGCAGCCCGATCCGGCGGGCGAGGCGACCCAGGATCCGGGCGAGCAGCAACAGGACCGTCAACGCCACCAGGAGGGACGACAACGCGGCGGCGTCGAGCCAGGGTAGGGGCGTCACGCCGGCCCCCCGGTCAGTGGGATCACTTCGCTGTCCTTTGCAGACCAATGGCCGTTCCGGTGACCGGAACGTGGGCGGGGACCTGAGCGTGCCAAGGGATTTGTCCGACTGTCATCTCCCCGCGTGCGCGGCGGGCGTGCACGCACAGCGAATTGTCGAAGATTTCCCCCGCTGAATCGCACCACTCGCGAGTGTCCACCACGTGCCGATCAGGCTTTCCATTACCATTTGGTTATGGTCGATGCCTATGGGACATGGTTACTCGCCGCGTCGCACCCTGGGCCGACCAGACCACCGCCAAGGCGACAACCAGGGCCATCCCTGCGATTCCGGCGAACACACAGGAAGTCACTCAGGCAACGACGCGAAGGGTACCCCTTTGCGGGGCCTTGGACACACTTCACCAGGCCACCCGAGGCACATACTCCAACCGCACGGTACGCGCATAATTTCGACAATTGCCGCGCCGCAGGTAACACACCGTAACCGGGACCGAGCACACGGGAAGAAGACACGGAATCGGGATGTCGGCGATGCTGTTCATGGTTCGAGATCGACATTCCGAATCGAACCGAAGCGGTTCCCGGTCTGCACCGGCACCGCTTCAGCAGGGCGCCTGACCACCCATCGGATGCAGCCTCACACATAGGACACGACTGCGGTCCACAGCGTTCGCTCCACCGGCGACGCCACCACTACCGCCGGCGTGCCCCTTGCCGTGAGATCAGTTCGACCACGTGGATTGAATAGAGAATCAATTCAGCAGGTCACCGACAACCAGCGCACTTCTCGAGATGACCGAGCCGATCCACCACGGGAACCTGCCAACGAGCCGACTCACCTTGCTGACCATCGAGGCACTTTCAGTACAGAGCCTCGACGGAACTCCGGAAGGGTCGCCCGAACATCTCACACCGAGGCTCCGCCCATATCGGCGAACGGCACCGTTATCAGCCTAATGGCAAGGGGGAGAATCAATGGGCAGCTACTTCGAGGCAGCCGTCGAGCGAGCGATCGAGAAGATGCAGGAGAACCTGGGCGACGAGTTGACAGTGGACGATCTGGCTCGTGCTGCGATGTTCAGTAAGTTCCACTTCACCCGCATCTTTCAGCGCGTGACGGGGGTGACCCCGGGGCGTTTCCTCTCCGCGCTACGCGTACAGCACGCGAAGGCCCTGCTCCTGACCACCTCGATGAACGTCGCCGACATCAGCGTCCGCGTCGGCTACAACAGCATCGGTACGTTCAGCTCCCGCTTCACCCGCAGCGTCGGCATGCCGCCGACCGCGTACCGCCGCTGCGGCGGGGTCGTCCGTTCCCTGCAGGCCAACCCGGTGACGGACACCGACCGGGCGGCGGGGATGGTCTCCGGATCGATCTCGGCGGACCCCTCCATCTACCTCGACACCGTCTTCCTCGGCCTGTTCCGCAGCAGAATCCCGGAAGGACGGCCGGTACGGTGCACGATCGAGCAGGGCTCGGGTGGGTTCCTGCTCGACCAGGTGCCCGACGGGGAGTGGTACCTGCTCTGTCACGGCCTCGGCCGGACACCTGCCAGCCGGGCCACCGACGGGCCGACACGACTCGTCGGCTACCAGGGACCGCTGCGCATCCACGACGGGAACCTGGTCGACGTCAAACTGCACCTGGAGCCGGCCCGGAAGCTGGACCCGCCGCTGCTCGTAGCGCTGCCCGAGCCCGCACTGCCCATCGGCGCGCACCAGGCTGCGGCGCCGCCCGACATGTCCCAGGTTCCACTCGCCGCGTAGCGTACGTCGGTCCCGGACCGACGGTGCCCGACGTACCGCCCGGCCGTGCCCGATGGCCACCCGCTGCAGGTCGGCGCCGACGGCCGCCGGCACGGGCCGAACTCACCCGAGGAGGATAGTTGTCCACGAACGTACCCACGCGCGCGCAGCTGCGTGCCCGCGCGGCTGACGTGGTACCGGTGCTACAGAAGTACGCCACCTGGTCCGAGGAGCACCGCCGGCTGCACGACGACGTGCTGGAAGCGATGTCGGCCGCCGGGATCTTCCGGCTGCGGACCCCGGCCCGCTACGGCGGCTACGAGTGCGACGCCAGGACCCTCATCGAGGTGGCGACGGAACTCGCTCGCGGCGACGGTTCGGCCGCCTGGACGGCCTCGGTCTACTGGATTCCGACCTGGATGGCGGCCCAGTTCCCCGACGAGGTCCAGGACGAGGTGTTCACGTCGCCCAGTACGCGGATCTGCGGAACCCTGAGTCCCAGCGCGACCGCCACCCCGGTCGACGGTGGCGTCGTCGTCAACGGCCGATGGGGCTTCATCTCCGGCGCGCTGCACAGCCAGTGGCAGGCCATCATCGCCGTACAGCTCATGCCGCAGGGGCCGCCGCTGCCCGTGGTCGCCCTGGTCCCGATGGCCGATCTGCAGGTCATCGACGACTGGCACACCCACGCGCTGCACGGCACCGGAAGCGTGAGCACCGTCGCGCAGGACCTGTTCGTGCCGCAGGCACGCGTACTGCCGCTGCCAGCGATCCTCGACGGACAGGGCGCGTCGCGCGCGAACGTGGCCTCGGCGATCTACCAGGCGCCGCTGCTCCCCGTCGCCTCGGCGTCGTCGGTGGGCACCGCCGTCGGACTGGCGAAGGCGGCCCGGGACGTCTTCCTCGAGCGGCTGCCCGGCCGCAAGATCACCTATACGACCTACGACAGCCAGGGTGCCGCCCCCCTGACCCACCTGCAGGTGGCAGAGGCGGTCACAAAGGTCGACCAGGCGGAGTTCCACGCCCAGCGCCTCGCGACGACTCTCGACCAGAAGGCCGCCGACCGGCAGTCCTGGACCCTCGACGAGCGGGTACGCGCCCGAGCGGATCTGGGGGCGGCCTGCCGCCTGGCCAAGGAGTCAGTCGACATCCTGGCCGGTGCCAGCGGTGGATCGTCGGTGTACGCCGACGTACCGATCCAGCGGATCCACCACGACATCGACGCCATCAATCTGCACGCCCTGATGCACCCGAACACCAACGCCGAACTCTTCGGCCGGTTCCTGTGCGGCCTGGAGCCCAACACCAGCTACCTGTGAGAGTCACCCCTGAAGGAGCACACGGATGAGTATCGACAGCGCCACCACGGTCACCGACGCCGACCGCGCCGCAGTCGCGGCCCTGCCGCAGCGGGTCGTCGCCGCCTGGGCCGCACACGACGCCACCGCCTTCGCCGGGGTCTTCGCCAGCGACGGCACCCTGATCCTGCCCGGCCTGTTCCTGAAGGGCCGCGACAAGATCGGCGCCTACATGGACCAGGCCTTCGCCGGCCCGTACAAGGGCACGAGAGTCACCGGCCAGCCGTTCGACGTCAAGTTCCTCAGCACGGACGTCGCCCTCATGCTCACCGAGGGTGGGGTGCTGCTGCCAGGTGAAACGGACGTCGCCGACGGCCGGGCGATCCGGGCATCCTGGCTGGCGACCAAGGTGAACGGCCAGTGGCACCTGGCCGCCTACCAGAACACCCCGCGCGACACCGCCTGACTCAACTGGGCGACGGGACGACGAACAGCACGGTACGGAATGGAAAAGGTCAGGCCAGCGGCATCGACAGGAACTGCCTGTCTGCCGCTGGCCTGTCGTGTCGGGTGGAGCCGAGGTGTCAAACCCCGGGTTGATGGAGAGTTGGTTATCTGGTTTTCAGGGGTGTGGTGACCGGTTGGGTCATCGCGTGTAGCGCTTCGTACTCGGCGGGCGGGACGTGTCCGAGTTCGCCGTGGAGCCGTCGGTTGTTGTACCAGTCGATGTACTCGACGGTGGCCATCTCCAGGTCGTCGAGGCCGCGCCACGGACTCCTGTTGCGGACGAGTTCGGCCTTGTACAGGGAGTTGAACGCCTCGGCCATGGCGTTGTCGTACGAGTCGCCCCGGGAGCCGACCGAGGCGACGGCGCCCGCTTCGGCGAGCCGTTGGCTGTAGCGATTCGCCCGATACTGGACTCCCCGGTCCGAATGGTGCACGAGTCCGCCCAGGTCGGCGCCCTCGTCACGCCGTGATCGGGCCGAGGCGGGGCGGGCCTTGGCGGCGTAGTAGGTCGACGGTGCGATCCCGGCTGGCGTGTCTGCACGCGCCCGCAGGACCGGCTGGACACCGTGTTCGGCCTTCCGGGAGTCGACGAACTGCACTCTCATCGCGACGGACGGTCCAGCTCCGCCGCGAGGAAACTCGCGGCGGATCTCAGGATCTGGTTCGCCCGCCGCAGCTCACGGATCTCCCGTTCCAGCGCGGCGATGCGGTCGGCGTCGCCGCTGGTGGTGCCCGGCCGCCCTCCGGCGTCGGTCTCGGCCTGCCTCACCCAGACCCGCAGCGCCTCGGGGTGCACGCCGAACTGGTCGGCGATCCGCCGGATCGCGCCGACAGCGGACGCCGGGTCCCGGCGCGCGTCGAGGGCCAACCGGGTCGCGCGCTCACGCAGCTCGTCGGAGTACTCCTTCGGTGCGGGCATCGCTGGTGTTCCTCCCAGATTTCGATGTCTCCATCAAACCCGGTGCGGGACACGCTCCCCGCCATGACCGCCACCCCGGCAGCCATCACCCACGACGACATCGACGAGTTCGCCCGCACCTACGCACGCCGAGACGGCTGGCGCGGCGCGACCGGCCTCTACCGGTCGACGCTGGCTGAAGGCGCCGAGATCCGGGCCCTCGCGGAGTCGCCCGGGCTGAACGCGCCCGTACTCGCGGTCGGCGCGGGCGGAGGGCCGTTCACGGCCGGCACCGTGTCCCGGGCCACTTCGGGGGAAGTCCGCTCCGTGTCACTCGACGGCGTAGGCCACTACGCCGCGATGGAGGCCCCGGAGAGGCTGGCCGAGTCCATCCTCGTTTTCGCAGGACGCGTCGACGCCGGAAGCTCGTGAACAAGGCGCACTGCGCCAGTACCGCACTCGCGCCAGGACGGACACACGGCTGTGACGGGCGGCGCTCAGGGCGCCGCCCGTCGCAGCGGTGGACTACTTGAGGCCGGCGGTGATCGCCCGCCGGTCGAAGTCGGTCGCCAGTTGCCGGGCCGCGTCGCGGTCCTGCATGTTGACCACGTACAGCACATTGCTGATGGCGACGATGATGATCTGCTTGACCCGAAGCACACCGCCGTCCGCGTCCAGCTCGCCGTAGTACTGCTCCAGCACAGCCTTGGCCTTGGCATCCTTCGGCTTGGCGAACTGCAGGCGCTGGGTCATCTCGAACGTGGTGGCGCCGGGCAGGTTCACCGGTTCGACCTCGGTGTTGGTCAACGTGCCGGTGATCTTGACGCCGTTGTCGCCCAGCAGCGACACACTGCCATCATCACAGGTCAGGGCCTTGGCCTTCAGCTTGGCGACATCCACACCGCCGGGTAGCCGAAACACGGTGCCCACGAAGAAGTCCTTGTGCGCAAGGTTGTGGCTCTTGCCCACCGGCGCCGCCTCGTTGAACTGCAACCAGCCGTCGAGCTGGGCCGGATCGCCCAGGTCGATGAAGTTGACACACGAGTCCGGCGAATACGTCATGCCCTCCGGCGGTACGAGCAGGCCCTTCTCCCCTGCCTCGTGGAAATCGGCCTCGATCAGCTTGCCCTTGGCGGGATGACCCGCACCCGCCGGGGTGACCAGGTCACGCAGTTCGTACGCGGCCGCGCTGGGTGCCGCACTCGCCGCCGGAGCGGCTCCGGCGGCATTGCTGGCCGGCTCACCGGCGTCGTCTCCGCCACACGCCGCACTCGTCATCAACAGGGCCCCGAGCGCCGTCACCGCGACCGCCCTAGCGGTTCGCGGCATTCTTCTCCGCATCAATGCACACCTTCCTTCGACACCGGTCCCGACGTACTCACATTCCGTGGTCACGTGTGAGCCTTCAACTTCCTAGATGCTGTGTGCGCCTTCCTCAGTGCTGTGTGCCGGATCAGCGGGCGCGGTGCTCCGCCGTGAGCCGCTCCAGCACGGGCACGACGGCGGCCGGAGCGGGCCTGTTCGCCCAGGCGTCGCGCAGCTTCGCCGCACCCTCGCGGTACGACGGATTTGTGATCACCTGCTGGATGTGACTCCGCAACTCGTCGACCGGCATCCCCTGGTGATTGAGGCGGACCCCGGCGCCGAACTTCTTCATGATTCCCGACCACGGCGGCGCCATCAGATGCCGGCACGGGATCACCCAGCCCGCCTTGGGCTGCTCGGGCTCGGTCTCGTCGGTGAGGCCGAACTCGCGCCCCACCCGGTAGGTCCCGGTGTCCCGCGGGTCGGGGCTGGCCTCGGCGGCGCGCATCAGGAAGGACTCGTCGGTGTCGCACACCAACTGCGGAATCCGGTTCACGATGGCGTTCATGGTGGTGCCGCTGCCGCCGTGATGAATGAGCGCGGAACAGGTGGGCATGAGCTGGGTCAGCGGCACCCACTCCACCACACGGACGTTGTCCGGCACACGCTGAACGCCCTCGAGCTGGAACTTGTTCAAGGTGGCGACGACCTCGACGTCGAGATCGGACAGCGCCTCGAAGAGCTTGGGCGTGCGTCCCCAGTCGCCGGACACGTACCGCCGTGCAGACTCACCGAGCGACAGGGCGATGCGCGGACGTTCCGGCTCGTCGTACAACCAGTCACGGAAGGTCTCGCCGCCGGCGAAGGGCACCCAGCGGACCGGGACCTTCGAAGTGCCGGTGACCAGGCTGACACCCTCGGGCAGCGGGTCGACCGTCCACTGACCGAGAAGCAGCTCGTCGTCGACCTCGACGCCGTACTTGTCGGCCAGCGGCCGCATCACGTCGGCGAGCGGGTTCTCCGGCAGCCCGGCGGCGACGACCCGGTCCCGGGCCGCGGCCAGACGCTCCAGGCTGTAGCCGAAGTAGTCCAGGGCGGCACCCAGGAAGCGTCCGTGCGCCGCGCCGCTGACCCGCGCCGCCACCGCTCCAGCCGGGAACAGCGGATCCCAGAGCACCACGTCCGGTTTCCACAGCCGCGCCATCTCGATCAGCTCGCCGGCCTCCGGCAGGTCCACCCGCACGTAGTCGGACAGCGGATTGAGCAGCCACTGGTAGAAGATGATCCAGTTCTCTCGTTCCTGCTCGTTCAAGCCCATGACGTCGGCGTACGCCAGGACCTCCTCCGGCCCCGGAGGCTGCTTGGCGTCATCGCGCAACCGAGCCTCGGGGGCGTCGGCATCCCCGAGCGCCACGGCGGTGAGGCCGACCGAGGCTACGGCGCCGGCGAACCCCGCGTGGGTGGCGATCCGGACCTCGTGGCCGGCGCTCTGCAACGCCCAGGCGACCGGTGCCAGGGGGTAGAGATGGACGTATGAGGGGAACATGGTGAACAGCACGCGCATCTGTTGCTCCTCGGATGGTCGGCAGACGGTGCGGAACGCGCCGAGTCAGCACCGGATGGCGAACCCGGTGATGTAGCGGGTGTTCGAGCGGTAGAGGATCTCGTCGGAGTACTCACTCAGGATCTCGTCGACCTCGGAGGCGTAGAGGATCTCGGAGCGGTAGGAGCCCCAGTGGAACCGCCCGCTGGTCGAGCGCAGGGCGATGGCGTTGGCCATGAACAGCGCGCTACGGCCCAGGTGCCGCCACGTGCCGTGCACGTTGCGCTGGTACTCGTGGTAGTGGTCCATCGTCCAGACATTGCCGATGAGCACGCCGCCCGGGTTGACGAACGACTTCAGCCGCTCGATCACCGGCCGCACCCGCCCCAGGTGGTGGATGGCGTTGGCGCAGACGACCACGTCGGCGGTGCCCAGCTCCAGGTCCTTCCAGAAGTCCCCGTTCACCAGGCGCAGCCGGGGATCGTTGACCCGGCGGCGGGAGGACTCCAACGCGGCGGCCGACACGTCGACGCCGACGATCTCCTCCGCGTCGGTGTTGCGGGCCGCGGCTTCCAGGTAGATGCCGGGACCGGAGCCGAACTCGATGGTCCGCTTGGCGCCCGCGCCGTACTTCTTGATCAGGTCGATGATCCGGCGTTCGTTGTCGAGGATTTCCGGACCGCCGAGGCTGGACTTGTCGTACCGGGTCGGATTCCAGACGCGGGCGGCGAAGTACTCCCGTCCCATCGGCGGGTAGTCCTTCACCAGACGGCGGCCCACGTGGACCATGGCCTTGGCGAGCATGTGCCCTCCTTTGAGGATCGGGCCGGCGCCCGCGAAGGGCGCCGGCCGCACGGTGTCACGGACGGGTCAGGAACACGTTGCGTGGCAGTTCCCGGCGCGGGGTGCCGGTGTTGCGGGCGATTACGTCACCGAGCGAGACGCGGTAGTCGATGCCGTACCAACGCTTGACCTTTTCGAGCAGGCGGTGGTTCTGGTAGTAGAAGCGGTCACCGTCGCGAAGCGCGACGAACTGGTGCTTCCAGATCGCCATCTGCGTCTCGCCGAACTCGGCGCCGGACAGGTGCTTCTCGGCGATCATCCCGATGAACGGGTCCACGTTGTCGACGCTGCCGTAGATCGCCTTCAGCCGGGCGGCCAGCGTGGTGCGCCGTTCCGCACGGACGGCGTTGTCGGCCTCTGCGGTGGTCTCTCGGCCGTGCTTGTCGTACAGCGCAATGATGTCCATACTGTCCGGGTCGTCGATCTCCGCGCCCCTGGTGAGCTCAGGGTCCCGCGGGAAATGCTCGGTCCGTTCGCCAGTGATCGCCTTGAACGACGTCTTCGGCGCCAGCCCGTACGCCTTGCGCAGTTCGTTGTAGCTGGGCATGCCGTGGTCCCGCCCGCGGGCGATGTCGGCGGCGCCGAGGTCGTTCACGCCCCGGATGCACGCCGGCAGCGACGGGTCGGGGGCGCAGGTTTCGTTGCCCTCGACCGGGAACACGAAGGTGAAGCTGCGCAGCAGGTTCGTGATCTGCTCGTCGTTGGCGTTCTGCGCCCGCTGGCTGAGGCTCTGCAGCATGGGCCCGAGCTGGATCTGGGTCAGCATGCTCGGGTTGAAGAACGCCTCCTCGGTGAGCGGGATGACCAGTTCCAGCCGGTCCCCGAGGTCGGTGATCTGCACGCCGAGTTCCCGCAGTTGCTCGAGCTCTTCGGGGGTGTACTGGCCCTTCGGCACATCGATCTGGAACTCGCCGCGGATGAAGCTGTGCGCCCGGTAGCCGACCGTGGCGAACTCATTGGTCAGCGTCGCGTCCACGCCGGGCTTGTAGCCGGTGTAGCGCGGCAGCCGGACACCGAGCGTCGGCAGGAACTCGTTGTAGGTGATGTACTGCTGCTGCGCGCCGACCACCGCGCGGGCGATCTCGAACTTGTCGCGTTCCGGCAGTCGCTTCGGCAGGCGGTCGACGATCCGGTTGTGCTCACGCGCGAAGAGGGTCTGCACGGCGAGCAGCGGCGGGTTCTCGTTGGCCCGCGGGTCCCCGGCCACCGCCACGGTCGCCGGGTCCACACCGCCGGCGACCATGTTGGGGGCGGTGTCCGCGTCGCCGCGCGCATCACGGCGGGGCAGGTAGCCACCCGGAAGCATCAGCTTGGCGCTGTTGTCGTCGGGGTTGCCGTTGACCGGGCCCTCCCGCATCCACTCCAGCCGGGCCGGGTCGGCGCCGTAGACGGCCAGCGCGTCGATGAACGAACTGTGCTGGTTGATCTGTTCGCGCGGGCTCGTCACCCCGGTGCCCTCCTCGGGCGTCGACCGGGTGAAGTCGATGACCCCAAGGTCGTTGGGGAACTCCTCGAGCGGATCGGCATTGTCGTACGGGATGTTCATCTGCTCGGCGGTCTCGCCGGTGCCGCGACGCCCCAGGCGCAGGGCGTACGTGTGATCCAGGAACTGCCCCCAGACGAACCCCCACTGGGACACGTCGCGCGGGGAGTACAACGGCTGGTCGTTGTCGTTGAACACCCGGTTGCTGAGGTACCGGGCCGGCGGGCCCTCGACCGGGACGCCGATGCCGTCAACGTAGTTCGCCGGCCCGACCCGCGGGTAGAGCGACATGGTGGAGCCCCACTCGGGGTGCTTGCGGTTGTTGCCCCGGCCATCCAGGCTCCGGACCTCGAACAGGCCACCCAGGATGCGCTCCCCACGGGTGGTGCTGGCAGATCCACCGGCGCTGGCTTCGCTGGCGACCGGCACGCTGCTCAGCACCAGGAGCGTCACGAGCAAGGAACGAGCTGTTCGTCGGAGTCGGCGGTGGCCGGTCCGCACCAGGACGTCCATGCAATTCTCCCTCTGTCGACGGGTGGAGCAACAGGGAAGATCCTCGCCTTCGGCGTTCCGGGGACGCATCTCCAACCGTGCGGCCTTGTGACCTACGTCCCGCCGGGTACCCGGCTGAGCGGAGTCGACCGCATAGGGTGATCATTCGGTGATCCACGCAGCATCTGCATGGGATGGCGCTGACGGCTGACCCAGCGGGCCGGAAGTGGTGGACTATGAGCCGGACGGGCCAGTCGACTATCCGGGAGCGAGGGTGACGGCGGACATGGCAGGCGAGCTGATCGGACGCGATCACCCCGCGGCGATGCTGCGCGCCCAGGTGGTGCGGACGCTGGACAGCCACGGTGGGCTGGCGCTGGTCGCCGGGGACGCCGGCATCGGCAAGACGTCGCTGGTGTCCAGCGTGGTCAAGCAGGCCCGCCGGGACGGTGCGCTGGTGCTCAGCGGCGCCTGCTGGGACTCCGGCAGCGCCCCCGGCTTCTGGCCCTGGATCCAGGTGGTCCGCGGGCTGCGGCGTTCCGGGACCACGGCCGAGTGGGAGTCGGCGCGAGCCGAGAGCGACGCGCTGTCGGTGCTGCTCGGCGAGGCGCCGCCGGTGGCGGCCGACTTCCGGCTGTACGACGCGGTGGCGTCGGCGCTGGTGGCGGTCTGTCAGCACCGTCCGGTGGTGATCGTGCTGGAGGACCTGCACTGGGCCGATCCCGCCTCGATGGAACTGCTGGACTTCGTCACCCGGCACTGCTGGATGGAGCGCATCCTGCTGATCGGCACGCTGCGCGACACCGAGGTGGACGCCGACGGTCATCCGTTGCGCCGGCTGATGGCCGTGCTGCGCAGCAAGGCGACCACCATCACGCTGACCGGCCTGGGGCTGGAGCAGGTGGCGACCCTGATGACCGCGCACACCGGCCGGGCGCCCCGGCCCGACCTGGTCGCCGAGGTGCACCGGCGCACCGGCGGAAACCCGTTCTTTGTGGAGCAGACGGTGCAGCTGCTGCATGGCGGCGACGAGATCACGACGATCCCACCGGGCGTACGGGAGGCTGTGCAGCACCGGCTGTCCCGCATGCCGGAGCCCGTCACCGGGCTGCTGCGCACCGCCGCGGTCGCCGGGCACGAGTTCCACCGGCAGGTGCTGGCCACCGCGATGCCGTCGCCGGTGTCCCACGTGGACCGGCTTCTGGAGCACGCGGTGGCGGCGCGGCTCCTGAGCCGGCTCGGCGGCGGCCGATTCGCGTTCGCACAGGATCTGGTGCGCGAGACGCTCTACGATTCCCTCGACATCGACGATGCGCGGCGCCGGCACGCCGGCATCGTGCGCGCGGTGGGCGGCGACAGCCGGCTCAGCGTCCACGTGCTGCCCGCCGAGATCGCCCGGCACGCCTATCTGGCCGGCGCAAACCTCGCGCCCGAACAGGCGGTGGACCACCTGCTGGCAGCCGCCGCGGACGCCGAGCGGCGGATGGCCACCGAGGAGTCGATCGGGCACCACCGCCGCGCGCTGGAACGCCTGCCGGAGGACGACGACACGCGGCGCGTCACGCTCGCCCTGCGCCTGGGCAGCCGGCTGCGCCGCGCGGGTGACCACGACGGCGCTTGGGAGACGTTCGAGCAGGCCGTGCCGATCGCCCGCCGGCTGGTCGACCCGGCGCTGCTGGCCCGGGTGGCGTTGACCCTGTACCGCAGCCGGGGCCTGCGGATGGATGAGTGGGACGGCACGGAACTGCTGACCGAGGCTTACCGGGCGCTCACCGACGGACGAGACGCCGACCGGCCGGACCAACCCTGGAGCGCGGACCTGCTGGTCGACAAGCTGGCCCGCGAGACCGTCGCCCGGGCCCGGGCCGATCACGACGATGACGCGCTGGCCTTCGCCCTGTGGGCGTTGCACGACGTGACGTGGGGGCCGGGCACGGCGGCCGACCGTGCCGCGCTGATCCTGGAGTTGACCGAGCTGGGGCGGCGCACCGGCAACGAGGAGATGGAGCACTTCGCGCAATCGCTGCTCTGGACGGCGCTGCTCGAGCACGGTGATCCCGGCTACCTCGCCGCGCACCGGGAGTTCCTCACCGTGGCGCGGCGTCGCAACCTGCCTCGCTATGTGGCCGGCACACTGCTCGACCAGATCATCGTCGCCATCTTCGAGGGCCGCTTCGCCGAGGCCGCGACTCTGCTGGATCATGCCTCGTCGCAGGAGGGGCTCGACCGCGACTGGGCCTTCGTCACCAACCACCTGCGCTGGGCGCTCTGGCTGCTACAGGGCCGCTACGCCGAGCTGGACGCCCTGCACTCCACGCTGGCCGACGACGGGCACCCGGACGCCGAACTGCTGGCGGCCATCACGGCTCTGTACCGCGCGGACCCGGCCCCGGCCCGGCAGTACCTGGACACGCACGGAGACCTCGCCGACTGTCCGCGCGCCTACGCCCCGCTGTGGCTGCGTTTCCGGGCGCAAGCGGCTGCGGCGGTCGGCGACTCGGAGCAGCGCGCGGAGGTCCGGGCGACGTTGCTGCCCTACCTGGGCCAATGGGCGGTCTCGCTCTACGGGTGTGACATCAGTGGCCCGTACGACCTGTGGTGCGCGGTGCTCGACGCCGCCGACCGGCGCTGGGAGGACGCGGTCACCCGGTTCACCGCGGCCCGCGACGCCGCCGACAGGCTCCGCTCACGACCCTGGTCGTTGCAGGCCCGTGCCGGCCTCGCGGAGGCGCTGATCGGGCGAGGCGGGCCCGGCGACGCCCGGCGCGCGGCCGAGCTCCTCGCCGAGGTGGCCCGGGAGGCCGAGGCCATCGGCATGTCGCACCTGGTGCGACAGGCCCGCGACGACCGGATGGCGGTGCCGGTCACGGACGTGCCGGACGACGCGGAGCCAGGGGTCTTCCGGTTCGACGGCCAGGTCTGGGAGCTGGGCTACGAGGGGCGCACCGTGCACGTGCCCGACGCCAAGGGCCTGCGCGACCTTTACCACCTGGTCAGCCGCCCCGGCCAGGAGGTGCCGGCCGCCCGGCTGTTACGGCCGGAGGGCGGTGAGGAGGTCGTAGCGGCCCGGACGATGGGCGGCGACGCGGTCCTGGACGACGAGGCGGTGGCGCGGTACCGCGACCGGCTCACCCTGCTCGACGCGGAGATCGAACGTGCCACCGACCGCGGCGAGGACGAACGCGCGGCCGCTTACGACGCGGAACGGGCCGCCCTGCTGTCGGAGCTGCGGACGGCCGTCGGTCTGGGCGGCCGCAGCCGGCGCCTGGGTGACGAGGCGGAACGGGCCCGTAAAGCGGTGACCGGCCGGATCCGGAGCACCCTGCGAAAGCTGCACCAGCTTCATCCGGCGCTGGCCGTGCACCTCGATGCCACGGTCACCACCGGCCTCACCTGTGCCTACCGGCCTCCCGTGCGGACCATGTGGAAGTTGTGAGCCGCGGATGAACCGCGGACCCCGGGCGCCGGTTGGGGGCACGACCAGCGCCCGAGTCCTTACCGGTAGGGCTTACTTGCGGTTGTAGAGGCGCACCGTCAGGGCGCCGAAGACAACCATGATCGCGGCCGACACGATCAGCACGAGCGTCACGTCGCCGGTGGTGGCAGTGCCGTTCATCAGCCCGCGGACACCGGTGGTGAGGATGGTGACCGGGTTGACGTTGACCGCCGCCTCCAGCCAGCCCGGCATCGTCTTGGGGTCGACGAAGACGTTGCTGAGGAAGGTGAGCGGGAAGATCACCATCATGCTGAAGCTCATCACCGCCTTCTCCCCGCGCATGACCAGACCCAGCACGGTCCAGACCCAGGACACCGCGAAGCAGAACGCCACCAGCAGGGCGACGCCACCGATCACGCCACTCACGCCGCCTTCCGGGCGGAACCCGAGCAGGAGGCCGAGGCCCAGGATCACCAGAGCGGCCGCCAGGTAGCGGAACGCGTCACCCAGCAGGTAACCGACCATCGGCGCCGGCCGCCAGATCGGCAGCGTCCGGAAACGATCGAAGATGCCCTTTTCCATGTCCAGGTTGATCGCGACACCCGTGTACATGGTGATCATCAGGATGCTCAGCACCATGATGCCGGGCAGGAAATACTGGATGTACTCCCGCGTGGAACCCGCCAGCGCACCACCGAACAGGTGCGTGAACATCAGGGTCAGGATGGCCGGGAAGACCGTGATGTCGACGAGCTGCTCCGGCACGTGCTTGATCTTCAGCAGCGCACGCCAGCCGAAGGTGAGCGACGCGGACAACGCGCTGGGCTTCGGCGGCCGCTCGCCGAGCTTCAGCACGGCTCCGAGCCGCTGCCCGGTGGGCACCTCTGCGGTGGCCTGCACGGACCTCTCGGTCATGGTGTTCGTCATGCCACAGCCTCCTTCTCCTTGTTGGTGGTGTCCACGGCCGGGCGACCGGTTAGAGCGAGAAAGACCTCGTCCAGGCTGGGCTGGCCGAGGGAGAAGTTGTCGACGATCACATCGGCATCGGCGAGCTTGGCCAGCGCCCGCGACGCCTGCTCGGTGGCGGCGCCACTGTCGTCCCCGGCGGGCAGCCGGGCGGTCAGGACCAACGGGTCGCTGTCTCGCTGGACAGTGGCCCGCAGCGACTCCGCGAGGGACTGCTCGGCCCGGTCGCGCTGGTTCTCGTCGCGCAGCCGCACGTGCACGGAGCCCGCGCCGACCGAAGCCTTCAACTCGCCCTTCGTCCCCTCGGCGATGACCTTGCCATGGTCGATGACCGCGATCCGGCTGGCCAGGTTGTCGGCCTCGTCCAGGTACTGCGTGGTCAGCAGCACCGTGGTGCCCAGGTCGACCACCGCTCGCACGATGTCCCACACCTGCGCGCGGCTGCGGGGATCGAGCCCGGTCGTGGGCTCGTCGAGGAAGAGCAGGTCCGGCGTGTTCAGAATGCTGGCGGCGAAGTCGAGCCGCCGCCGCATGCCGCCGGAGTACTTCTTGACCTGCCGGTCCGCCGCGTCCTCCAGGCCGAAGGCGGAAAGCATCTCCCTGGCCCGGTCAGCTGCGGCCCGCTTGCGGTAGCCCACCAGCCGGGCCAGCAGGACGAGGTTTTCAGTGCCGGTCAGGTCGTCGTCCACCGACGAGAACTGGCCGCTGAGGCTCATCCTGCTGCGCACCGCGTTGGGGTCCTGGACGACGTCGTGGCCGAACACCTCGGCCTTGCCGGCGTCGGGCCGCAGCAGCGTGGCCAGGACCCGCAGCGTCGTTGTCTTGCCGGCGCCGTTCGGGCCCAGCAGGCCGTACACGGTCCCGGCCGGCACCTGCAGGTCGATGCCGTCCAGCGCCCGTTCCTTGCCGAATGACTTGACCAGGCCGGTGGCCTCAATCGCCAGGCCCATCCTGCGATCACTCATTGCTTGCCTCGTTTCGTCGGACTAGGAAACGTACGGTCGTGCGGCCCGCGCCTTGCGGAGCGCCAGCCCCCACCAGGCGAGTTGGTTCAGCATGACCTCCGCCGTTCCGGCCTGGCCGTCGTCGCCGCGGAGCCCGCCGTCGCCGGTGAAGGTGGTCGTCAGCAGGTCGAAGCTCACGACGTCGCGCATCGTCGTCGCGTGCAGGTAGGTGAACACCGTGCGCAACTGCTCGACGGCGTGCCGGCCGGTGGAGCGGCAGCCGTACGACACGAAGCCCACCGGTTTGGCGTGCCACTCGTCATAGGCGCAGTCGATGGCCTGCTTCAGCGAGCCGGTGAAGCTGTAGTTGTACTCCGGGGTGACGATCACGAAGGCGTCCGCGTTGCCGACCCGGGACGCGAACGCCGTCATGGCATCGGTCGGCAGTTCCGGATAGCGGTTCGGGAGCTCGAAGTCCACCAGGTCGATCAGGTCGACGCCGATGTCGTCACGCTTCTCCGCCTCGGTGACGAACCACCGGCCGATCGCCTCGCCCATCCGATTTTCGCGGGTGGTGCCGATGATGACCGCGACGCGCAGGGGCGCGTGTGATGACGCGTCGGTCACCGGCCCTCCGTCCGCTTCAGTGGTCACGCAGTTAAGGCGCCAGACCCGGTCTGACATCCGCCAGATCCGATCTGACATCGCCGGTTCCGCCGCTCTCGCTGTGTGCCAACGCCCGAACAGCGCAGGGCGGAAGATGAAGCAGCCGTCGCACGCCGCCCACCATGAGACGCACCGAGCCCCCCACCGCGGGATCAAGGAGCGACCTGTGCAAAGCGATCGAGGACCGGACTCACCTGCCAAGACATCAGTCCATCTGGTGCAACAGGGCGTCTGGGAAATGCCGTTGGAATCGATGCCACTCGCCGCCGGATATCTGAAGGCGTCCGCCAACGCGGACGACGAGATCCGCAACGGCATGGACATCGAGATCCGCAACTTCCGGGGCGGCGTGACCAATGCTCACATGGCGAACGCCCTGTTCACCGAAGGCGTGCCGGACATCATCGCCTTCTCCGTCCTAGGCTGGAACGTCAACGCGTTCGGCGCGCTGGCAGCCACCTTCAAGCAGCTCAACCCGGACGGATGGGTGGTGTTCGGCGGCAACCACGTGACCTCGCAGGGCAACCGGGTGTTCCGGATGTTCCCCGAGGTCGACGTGGTGATCAACGGGGAGGGTGAGCTCACCTTCCGGGAGCTGCTGAGCGCCTATCTGGCCGGCACCAGCAAGCACGACCTGGGCGCGATCCCCGGGCTCTCGTACCAGTCCGCCGACCGCACCGTCGTCACGACCGAGGAGCGCGACCGCATCGACGACCTGGAGGTGATCCCGTCACCGTTCCTGACCGGCGCCCTGGACCTGACCGATGCGGACGGCCGATTCCGCTACGACGTGGCGCTGATGGAGACCAACCGGGGCTGTCCGTACAAGTGCTCGTTCTGCTATTGGGGCGGCGCCACTGGGCAGAAGGTGCGGGCGTTCCCGATGGACCGGCTCCGCGCGGAGCTGGAGGTGTTCGGCAAGCTCGGCGTGCACACGGTCGTGGCCTGCGACGCCAACTTCGGGATGCTGCCCGCCGACTACGACTTCGTCGAAGCGCTGATCCAGACCCGGGAGAAGTACGGGTTCCCGCGAGCGCTGGAGACCTCGTGGGCGAAGAACAAGTCCAAGACCTTCTACCGCATCGTACGGCTGATGAAGGAGGCCGGGATGAAGAGCTCATTCACCCTGGCCCTGCAGACCCTCAACGACAGCGCGCTGGTCAAGATGCGCCGCCGCAACATGAAGGTCAACGACTGGGAGGACCTGACGACCTGGCTGGCCGGCGAGGGCCTCGACTGCTACGCCGAGCTGATCTGGGGTGCGCCGGGCGAGACCATCGAGTCCTTCATGGATGGCTACGACCGGCTGGCCGAACACATGTCCCGCATCGCCGTCTACCCGATGCTGCTGCTGCCGAACACCGACTACTTCGAGAAGAAAGAGCAGTTCGGCATCAAGTCCGTCCGAGGCGACCACGACGACTTCGAGTACATCCTGGCGCACGAGACGATGACCTTCGCCGAGAACCAGCACATGCAGAAGTTCCTGTTCTGGGCCCGGGTGATCGCGGAGAATGCGGTGCTGCGGCACATCTGGGCACCGCTGCGCCGGCTGGCCGGCCTGCCACAGTCGAAGGTCCTGCTCAACCTGGAGGGATGGATCGCCGCCGCCGACGACCCGGCTGCGGATTTCCTGCGCGGCGCGCAGGCCAAGCTGGGCACGGACGGGCTGGGCGAGGCGATCAAGTTCATGTTCACCGACCCGGACGCCGAGCGGATGCTGAACCGGTGGTGGGCGGAGTCCGTGCGCCCGCTGCTGAGCGCCGACCGGGTCGCCCTGCTCGACGAGGTCTTCTGGTACGACCTGCTGACCCGCCCGGTGTACCGCGGCGACGGCGCCGCCGACGGTGCGGAACTGGAGATCGAGTCGGTGCACGGCGACGACTACTACGTCCGCCGTGCAGTGGCGATGAGGCACGACATCCCGGCCATCGTGGCGGGCCTGCGAGCCGGCCAGGACCCGGACCTGTCGGCGCGGGACTGCGCGGTGGACCTCTACTACCGGGTCGGCTCGGAATCCGCCGTGACCTCGACGAACCACGAGATCGTGGTGCACTACATGGGGTTGCCGCGCCACGAGCTGGCGCAGGGCCCCACGGGTCGCACGTTCTCCGGGCACGGTCAGGGCTGAACGACCGGGTGGCCGCCTGCTGCACGGCCACCCGGTCGGATCAGGACCGGTCGTCGATCTGCTGGATCGCCCAGGCGTTGCCGTCCGGGTCGGTGAAGTAGACGAAACCCATCTTGTCCAGCACGTCGCCGTCCTTGTAGGGGCGTTGGTTGCCGGACCGGTCGAAGACCTGGATCTCGCCGACGTCCAGGCCACGGCCGGCGAGTTCCTCGCGGGCCGCCTTCAGGTCACGCACGACGAGCTGCAGGCCCTTGAGTGAGCCCGGCTTCATGTCAACGACGTTCTTGCCGAAGCAGATGGAGCACCCGGAGCCCGGCGGGGTCGCCTGGATCACCCGGGCCTCCCCCGCCTCGGTGTCGTAGTCCATGGTGAAACCGAGCTTGTCGATGTAGAACTCGCGGGCCCGCTCCACGTCGGAGACCGGAACACACACCACCTCAAGCGTCCAGTTCATGAATCGTAGACCTCCATGCGTTCGTTGCTCGCCGTACCGCGGATGCGGCACGTGTTCGGGGCGGCGCCGCGCGTATGAGTCTGCACGCGAGCGCCTCGGTTACGCCGTGCGGCGGTCAGGCGCACCGATGGTAGCGGACTTGCCCGCTTCCGCACCGGATGACACCTCTACGGGTGGACCTCGCATGACGGAAGATGCCCGCCGTCATCGCCCGATGGGACCGTGGTCTCGCAATGTGACCACCACCGGCGCGAGGAGCATCGTGATGGCCAAGTATGTCCCCAGTTCATTGCGCGAACACTACGACGAGACGATCACCGCGGACGCGGCCACGAACCTGCCCGGGTTCAAGTCTCGGACGGTCAACTACAAGCTGGGCTACTGGGATCCGCGGCCCAACGGGGTCCGTTATCTCAAGGCGCTGATCTACCACCTGGCCGCCGGGCTCTCCCCGGAGAACCGGGAGCGCCTGCGCCGAATCCGCAACCGTGATGTCGGCGACCCGATCTCGGTGATCTACGACGGCGAGCAGGTGTGCATGGACTCACTGCTGTCGGTGCTCGAGCTGGAGTTCCTCGCCGCCGGGATGCCACTGGACGGCTTACGGGTGCTGGAGGTGGGCGGTGGCTACGGGCGCACCTGCCACGCGATGATGTCGAATCACGAGCTGGCGTCGTACGCCATCGTGGACCTTCCCCGGTCGCTGGAGCTGTCGCGCGAATACCTGCGGGCGGTCCTGGACGACCAGCGGTTCGCGCGCATCCGGTTCGTCACGCCGGACGAGGTCGACGCGCTGGCCGCGGACGGGCTCGACCTGTGTCTCGGGGTCAACGCGTTCGCCGAGATGCCGATCGACACGGTACGCGACTACCTGCGGCTGGCCGACTCGCACAGCGGCTGGTTCTACGTCCGCGACGCAGTCGGCAAGTACGCGGATCCCGGCCTCGACGGGCGCACACCGGACGACCAGGCCGCGCGAATGGCCCTGCGTAACGGCGTGTTACAGGATGTGCTCGATATCCACGACAGCGAGGCGGTGCGCGAACACTCCCGCAAATTCGTCGCCGCGTACCGGCCCGGGCCCGGCTGGACCTGCGCCGCCGACGCCTGGGCGCCACCGTGGAGCTTCTTCTGGCAGGCGCTGTACCGGGCGGACCGGGCGGCATGATCCCACTGTTCAAGGTCGCCATGTCGGACGAGGCGGGCGACCGGGTCGCCGAGGTGCTGCGCAGCGGCCGGGTGGAGCACGGGCCGGCGGTGAGCGCGTTCGAGGACACGCTCGCGGCCCGGATCGGCAACCCGCGGGTGCTCGCCACCAACAGCGGGACGTCGGCTCTGCACCTCGCGCTGGACCTGCTGACCCGCCAGCACGGCGGCCGGAGCGCCGACGGTGAGGTGCTCAGCACGCCGCTGACGTTCGAGGGCACGAACTGGCCGATCCTGGCCAACGGACTGCGCATCCGGTGGGTGGACGTGGACCCGGACACCCTGACCATGGACCTGGACGACCTGGCGCGCAAGATCACCCCGCGGACCCGGGCGATCATGACGGTGCACTGGGCCGGGTACCTGATGGACCTGGACCGGCTCGACCGGGTACTGGACGACGCGCAGGCCCGGCTGGGCTTTCGGCCCCGCGTGGTGGAGGACTGCGCACAGGCCTGGGCGGCCCGCTACCGCGGCCGGCCGCTGGGCAACCACGGTCACCTCAGCGTCTTCAGCTTCGGCGCGCTCAAGCCGCTGACCTGCGGCAGCGGCGGCCTGCTCGTGCTGCCCGACGACGACCTGCACGAGCGGGGGCGGCGGCGGCGGTGGTTCGGCATCAACCGCGGCGAGGATCGGGCCACCGGCGAGTACGACGTGGCGGACTGGGGCTACCGGTTCTACATGAACGATGTCGCGGCCGCGATCGGGCTCGCCAACCTCGAGCGCGTCGACGAGTTGGTGGAACGCAACCGCCGCAACGCCGCGTACTTCGACCGGGAGCTGGCCGGGATACCGGGCCTGCGGCTGACCGCGCGTTTCGCCGACCACACGCCGTCGTGCTGGGTGTACCCGGTGCTGGTGGCGGACCGGCCGGCGTTCGCCCGCCGGATGCACGAGGCGGGGATCGCCACCAGCGTCATCTCGCGGCGCAACGACGAGCACAGTTGTGTGGCGTCGATGCGCGAGCCGCTGCCCGGCCTGGACGCGGTGATGCCGGCGGTGGCGTACCTGCCGGTCGGCTGGTGGCTGTCGGACACCGACCGCGACCACATCGTCCGGACGGTGCGCGCCGGCTGGTGATCCGCCGGTGAACGGCGCCGTCTCCGTACAGGAGGCGGCGCTGTCGCGTGTGCGGACCCGGTGCACATGCGGACCCGGTGCACAGCGCGACGCCGGCCGGGCTCGGGCCCGGCCGGCGCGCATGTCGTGCGTCAGGCCGCGGCGCCCTCCCTGGCGGGCAGGGCCGCCGCCAGCAGATTCTGCGTGACCTTCCAGACCAGCTCGGGGTGCATCAGCGACTCCGGCGGGTCCACCAGGCTGGCCGTGCGCAGGAACGCTTCGGTGACGCTGCTGTCGCGGGTGGCCACGTCGTGCAACTGCTTCATGTAGGCCAGCATGATCAGCACCTGCGGGGGCCGCTCGCCCTCGACCCCCGGGTAGCTCAGGTTGATGGTCTCGGTCATCTGCCATGCCGGATCGACGATCCGGCCGACCTCCGCCATGAACTCGACCGAGTCGATCGGCCCGCCGGCGCGCAGGCGATCACGCATGGCCAGCGCCTGCAGGGCCGCCAGCGTCTGCGCCTGCGCGAACACCGGATTCGGCGTGCAGACCGCGTCGCCCACCACGACCAGACCGGCGGGGAACCGCTCCAGGCTCTCGAACCGCCGGCGCAGGGTGGTCGGGAACCGGAACAGCACCGGGTCGTTGACCGGCTCCGCGTCGATGATCATGTCGTAGATCTCCGTCGCGGCCAGCGACTTGATGAAGGAGTTGAAGCCCTCGTCGTCCAGCGGCGGGTGATCGCCGAGGATGCCGTAGGTGGTCAGCTCGACCAGGCCGTCGTCGGTACGGGTACAGATCGCCCCGCGCGGCGACTCGGCCGAGGCGACGCAGACGATCGAGTGGTCGGTGCCGAACCGGTTGGTCGCACCCAGCCGGTAGTGCCGGGTGGCGTAACCGAGGCCCATCTTGGTGCCTTCCTCCGGCGCCCTCCCGTAGCCGGTCGCCTCCAGCCACAGCGGTGACCGCGAGCCACGGCCGGTGGCGTCCACCACCAGATCGGCCTCGATCACCTGCTCGGGAGCGTCGACGTCGCCGGTGGGCTGCACCCGGACCCCGGTCACCCGGGAGTTGTCAGCGGTGAACACCAGGCCGTTGATGTCGTGCCGTTCCATGATCCGTACGTTGGGCATGGCCTGGATGCGCTCGCGCAGGTGCACCTCCATGATGGGCCGCCGGGCGGCCACGTTGCTCAGGCCGGCACGCTGCTGCGCCAGCCGCTTGCCGTTGAAGTACCACCGCACCGTGCCGGCCAGGTCGGTCTGCGGACAGCCGGCGCTGATCATCTCCGCTGTGATCTCCGGGAACAGGTCCTCCATCGCACGCGCACCGCGCGCCAGCAAGCCGTTGATGTGGCGGGCCTGCGGCGAACCGCGACGGACCTCACGCACCCCGATCAGTTCGTCGCGGTCAACGACGATCACTTCACGGTAGGCCTCGGCCAGTGGGCTGACGGCGAACAGGCCCGTCACGCTACCGCCGAGCACGATCGCACGGTCGCCGACATAGTTCTTCATCACTCGGTCGTTCCTCCTCCGCGGGCGGTACCCGCACTGGGCCGGCTGAACATCAGGCGATCGCCGCCGTGTGACGGCTGATCGTGTCGTGCAGTGCCGGGGCGAAGGCGCCGGTCATATCGGCCACCCCGGCGGGAGGTGAAGAGTTGCGGGTGTAACCGACGCTGCCGACGATGCCGTCGGACGAGTCCAGCTCAAGGCCGAGCAGCAGCCCGTCGGGGATCTGGGAGCCCACCGGCGCGGAGACCGGGCGGCAGCGCAACGCCGTCCAGCGCACCTCGCCGACCTGGTCGTCGAGCAGCAGGAACGGCACCGGCGGGGGTCGGCCGCCTTACAGACCGCCACCTGGGCGGCCGGGCGGCCGGCGCGGAAGGCGTCCGCGATCTCGGTGATGCCGTCCGCGAACAGGTTGTCCCCCAGGTGGCCGACGAAGTCGTCGTCGCCGAGGAA
This sequence comes from Solwaraspora sp. WMMA2056, assembly GCF_030345095.1. NCBI lineage: Bacteria > Bacillati > Actinomycetota > Actinomycetes > Micromonosporales > Micromonosporaceae > Solwaraspora > Solwaraspora sp. WMMA2056. The sequence goes on along the minus strand of NZ_CP128360.1, from coordinate 2,027,167 downwards.
CCCCTCAGCGGTACGCACGGCATGCGCGAGCCCGGCCGGGTGACCCTGCTCGACGTGGGTGATCCGCAGGCCCAGCCGTGCGCCGTCGCCCACCGCCGCCCGGATCTGATCGCCCTGCGCCCCCATGACGATGCCGGTATCGGTGATGCCGAGCGTGCGCACCTGATGCAGAACATGCTCCAGCAACGGGCGGCCGGCAACCGGCATCAACTGTTTGGGAACGGAGTGGCTGGACGGCCGCAACCGGGTTCCCGACCCTCCGGAAAGCACCAATGCCTTCATGGCACAGAACTCCTCAAGGGCTTCACGAATCAAGCGCCATGGCATTGATTGTGGGTGGTCGTCCGGGCCGATTCCGCCTTCTACCGTGCGCGTTCGCAGCCTCGCCACCTCGCAGCTTGCTCGCTGGCGCTGACGGCACGGGAAGAGAAGACTTCGCCCGGCATGGTGGCCGAGCATGGGAATCGCCACGGGTCTGTAGGAACAACGGCCCTGGCTCACATCCGGTGGTGACGGATCGTGTCCGTTATCCGAGGAGGATGCGGTGGCGGAGCAGGGTGAAGCCTGCTCGTCCGTGCATCTGGCGTGCGATGCGTTTGGTCTTGGTGTTGACGCCTTCGGTGGGGCCGTTGCTGTAGGGCGGTGTCAGCGCGGCGTTCATGGCGTCGCGGTCGCGGTCCAGGCCCCGGGTGAAGGCGTGCAGATACGGAAGGTCGACGGTGCGGACCTGGTCGATCCAGCGGGAGAGCCGGTCGGTGTTTCCTGCGTGAGGGGTCAGGAGCGCGGCGAAGCGCCCGACCGTGGCGGCGAGCTCGGTCATCTCTGGGCAGGCCGCGGTCAGCCGTGTCATCAGGTCGCGGTGGTCGGGTGTGAGGTTGGCGGGTCGGGTGAGGATCATGCGGGCGAGCCGGCGTGGGGAGATGTGACTGTGGTCGGCGTCCGCGCGCCCCTGGTTGATGTACTTGTGCAGCAGGTTGAGGCAGCCGGTGAAGCCGAGGGCCTTGATCTGGTCGTAGAGGTGCGCGACGGGGACGGCGGGGTCCTCGGCCCGGCGGGTGCGCAGGTGCTCGCGGTAGGGGTCGACGAGGCTGGGCCGGTACTTGGGGACGCGGAGGATCCGTTCGGGTCGGTCGGCTCGGGCGTAGCGTTTGACGGTGTTGAGCGCCAACTGTAGGCGGCGGGCGCATTCCAGCAGGCCCACGCCCTGGTCGAGCAGGTCGTGGACCTGGTGCCAGCGGTGCAGGGTCGTCTGCGCGCGGGGTCCGTCGTACACCGGTGCGTCCAGGATGGTGGCCCAGCAGGTGCTGTGCGCCTTCGCTTCGCTGAGGGCGGCTTCGCACAGGTTGTGCCACTGAGGTGCCCCGAGGATTCCGGACAGGGAGCCAATAAGGTTACCCTGTAAGGAAAGTCGAGGGAAGAAGCGCGATGGCACGCATAAGCTCATACACCCCAGAGTTCCGTGAAGAAGCAGTGCAACTCGTTCTACAGTCGAACAAGCCAGTGTCGCAGGTTGCCCGGGAGATCGACGTTCACCCGGAGACGCTCCGTTCCTGGGTCCGCCAGTACCGGCGGGAAAACAGCGGCGCCCAGGACAGCCCACCGATCGGCGTCGACGAGCGCGCTCGACTGAAGGAACTCGAACGTCGCAACCGGGAACTCGAAATGGAGAACAGCTTCCTGAAAAAAGCCGCGGCGTACTTCGCGAAGGACCCTCGGTAACGAGCTTGTACGAGTTCATCGAGACGATGCGACTCGACACCGCGAAGTACGCCTACCCCGTCGACTTCATGTGCGAACAACTCGGCGTGTCCAGGTCCGGATACTACGAATGGCGAACCCGCCCCGACTCCGCGACCGCCACCCGCCGCGCCCACCTTCGATCGGCCATCGAGGAGGTGTTCGCCGCGTCCGACGGCACCTACGGGCATCGACGTGTCCACGCGCAACTGCGGCGCCAGGGCGTGTCCGCCGGGCCGGAACTCGTCCGCCAGCTGATGCGCGAGCTCGGGCTCGTGCCGTGCCAGCCCCGCCCGAGGCGGTGGGGTCTCACCCAGTCGTCGTCCGGCACGGTGCCTGACCTCGTCGGCCGGGAGTTCACCGCCGACGCGCCTGGCGAGAAGCTCGTCGGCGACATCACGTACATCCCGACCGGCGAGGGGTGGCTGTATCTGGCGACCGTCATCGACTGCTGCACGAAGGAAGTCATCGGATACGCGATGGACGACCACTACCAGACGCCGTTGATATCCCGCGCCATCCGTAACGCCGCCCGGAATCGCGAACTCAGGAAGAACGCCATCTTTCATTCGGACCGGGGCAGCAACTACATGTCGGACGACTACGGCAGAACGCTGCGGGATCTGAGGTTGCGGCGATCTGCTGGCCGGACCGGAACTTGTTTCGACAATGCGATGGCGGAATCGTTCTTCGGTGCGCTGAAGAACGAACGCGTGTCGCGTGTGAAGTATCCCACTCGTGAGGCGGCACGCCGGGACGTTACTGCCTACATCGAATTCTGGTACAATCGTCAGCGTCTGCATTCAGCGGTGGGCTACCGACCTCCCCGGGAAGTCCACGCAGAGTTCGAGAACCTTCAAATCGCGGCGTGAAAGAACCGGCCGAACCACTGTCCGGAAAACGCGAGGCCCCTCACAGCCGGTGTGTGCGTCGTTGACTGCACGCCGCACATCAGACAGACAGCGGTGCCGTGTGGAGTCCGTGCCCGCACCACGATCCGCTCGCCCTCGTCGACCACATCCTCGATGACCAGCGGGGAAAGACCCGAGAACATCGTCTGCGCAAGCGTGTTGGCGTCGATCACGCGGGTGTCAACGAGCCGGACGACCCTCCGTCACCACCGCGTGTGAGCCAGGGCCGGAAACTTGACAGACCCTCTGTTGGAGCCGGCGACGCAATGCGAACGTTGTTGGTGACTGGATAGGTTCCTGATCCCGGTGATGCTGTCTGCTGTGGAGGCTGGTAGGTTGACCAGCCATGCCCGCCGATCCGCCGCCGTCGTATGACGAGTTGTTGGCGTTGAACGCCGGGCTGGCCGCACGGCTGGAGCAGGCGCTGACGCGGATCGCTGAGCTTGAGGCCCGGTTGAAGCAGTCGTCGAGCAACTCGTCGAAACCGCCGTCGAGCGACGGGCTGGCCAAACCGGCGCCGAAGTCGCTGCGGGGCCGTTCGGGTCGCCGGCCGGGCCGCCCCACCGGGGGCGAGGGCACCACCCTGTCCCAGGTGGCCGATCCGGACGTGATCGTCCGGCACGTGCCGGACATCTGTGGCGGCTGCGGTGACGGCCTGACCGACCCCGCCGAGGTGACGGTCACCCGCCGGCAGGTGTTCGACATCCCCCAGCCCCGGGTCGTGGTGACCGAGCACCAGATCGTCACCGTCGCCTGCCCGTGCGGGCACCACACCACCGCCGCGACACCCGCCGGGGCCACCGCGCCCGCCGCCTACGGACCACGGATCGCCGCGATCGGCGTCTACCTGCTCCACGGACAGTTCCTGTCCATCGGCCGCACCGCCGACGCGATCCGTGACCTGTTCGGCCTGCCCGTCGCGCCAGCCACCATCACCGCCTGGGTCACCCGCACCGCCCTCGGCGTCATCGACACGGTGCTCCCCGTCATCCGCGACCGCATCAAGAACGCGCCGGTCGCGCACTTCGACGAGACCGGCATACGCGTCGACGGCCGCCTCGCCTGGCTGCACTCCGCCTCCACACCCACCGACGTGTTCCTCACCGTGCACCGCCGGCGCGGCACCGCCGCAATGGACGACGCCGGCGTGCTACCCGGATACACCGGCACCGCCGTGCACGACGCGTGGGCCCCGTACGACACCTACACCACCGCCCGGCACGCCCTGTGCAACGCCCACGTGCTGCGGGAACTGGTCTACGTGGTCGACACCGCCACCGGGCAGGTCGCCGACCTCGCCGGCCAGGCCATCGACGCCCTGCGGCACCTGAACCGCCTGACGGTCACGGCCCGCGCCGACGGCTGCGAACCCGACCCGGCCGACCTCGCCGAACAGACCCACCTGCTGCGCTCGGCCGTCGTGCTCGGCGCCGCAGCCACCGCCACCCGCACCGACAAGCTGCACCGCAAGTACCACGCCCTGTTCGTGCGACTACGGGACCGACGCGCCGACTACCTGCGGTTCCTCACCGACCCGGCCGTGCCGTTCGACAACAACCCGGCCGAGCGGACCATCCGCATGCCGAAACTCCGGATCAAGGTCTCCGGCAGCATGCGCACCATGACCGGAGCCGAACACTTCGCCGCGATCCGCAGCTACGCCGCCACCGCCACCCGACACGGCATCAACATGCTCGACGCACTCACCCGAGCCGCCGCCGGCAGCCCCTGGATCCCCACAACCGCCTAACCCACCTCGCGCGCTTGCGGTATTCCAAGGTCCCACGCACCTATCCAGTCACCGTTGTTGTCGCCGGCGTTGGTGTGGAAACTTCCCTCATCCACGCCGTCCTAATTGCCCAGGTAGCAAGATCGGCTGCCCGATCCGACTGAATCACAAGTGGCTGTCGGCTGCTGGCCGAATCGATCAGGTCTGACGCCGTGGGTTTCACCCGCTGCTCAAGCTGACTCACCCACCCGTTGTTGCAACCCTGACAGACCTCTCGCGCAACCAACGTCGGGACAGAACCTTGGCGCTCAGTCACTACAGTCGGATCCTCGGTGAAGACATCGACAGAAGCTCGCCGAAAGCCGGCATGGCGTACGTAGCGGGTGGCGTTCGAGGACTTCAGGTACCGGTGCATCCATCGAGGCCAGATGTGCTCTTGCTGAGAGATCCGGTTAGGCCACAGAACCCACACGCCCGACCCTGGCGTTCCCGGCCGCGCGGTCCGCTCGACACAATATCCCCCCCGCTACCCGGACTGCCGGGCCCTCTATCGACTAATCACCATCTGGCATCAGAAAGTAGCTCCCGCCGCACGAGCGCGCGCCATACTCGCACCCAGCCCGACTGAATAAGCCCTTTCGGCCGGGGCGAGGGGGGCGGTTACCGCGTCGGACCGCCGAGAACCGGAGGCCAACACGCTGCAGCGGGCTGGCGCCGTGCCATCCTGTCCACCCTGTGATCCAACAGGGCCGGCAAAGTGACCGCCGTCACATAATTGCATCTGCCGGGTCATGGGCCCCGTCAGAGGTCGAATGGGGGTCAAATGATCAAGGGCTTGCCCGTCCCGATTCGACAAACAAGCCCTTGACCCACTTAGGGGTGGAGCCGAGGGGACTCGAACCCCTGACCCCCACACTGCCAGTGTGGTGCGCTACCAGCTGCGCCACGGCCCCCTGGTCGGCCCGGATCTCCCGGGCACTCGGCAATATTACACATGCCCCTGCGCAGGGTCATCTCGCGGGGGTCAGTTCGACGAGACGTCCGCCGGGAAGTGCGCCACCGCCGACATCATGCCGCCCTGCCGGCGCAGCACCATCGGCCACAGGTCCTCCGGGCGGGTCATGAACGGATCATCCGGCAGGCCGTCCAGTACGAACCACGAGCCGGCGTTGATCTCCTCCTCGAGCTGGCCCGCCGACCAGCCCGAGTAGCCGGCGAAGACCCGGATGCCGGAGACTGACTCGGCCAGCGGACCGGGGTCGGTGGACAGATCCACGGTGCCCAACGGCCCGGCGATCCGGTGGAAGCCCTTCACCCGGCCGGTCTGGGTGCGGGTCCGGGCCAGGCAGATCGCCGACTCCGGCTGCACCGGACCGCCTTCGAACAACACCGAGGGCTCCCGGGCCAGGCCGGCCCAACCGCCCAGCACCTCCGCGACCGGCACCTCGGTGGCCCGGTTCAGCACCACGCCGAGCGCGCCGGCCACCTCGTGGGCGACCAGCAGGACCACCGTACGGTCGAAGTTGGGGTCTTTGAGCGTGGGAGTCGCGACCAGCAGTTGGCCGGTCATCGACGCCATCGACCGTCCTCCGATCCGCTGACCCTCACCCTGCACCTCGACCTCCTGTAGGCGCGCCTACCGCGCCGCCGTGACCTACCGCAGGCGCACGTACCGCGCCGGCGTGACCCGCCAGAGCGCGTGCGGGTCGCGCCGGCCGGACAGCCCATGGACCCGCGCAGCCCGAGGCCGTCGTCGGTGCCGTGAACGCCATGCCTGGCACCATAGCTTGCTCGGCAGCACCCGGTTAAGGTCTAACCGCGCGGGCGTGCCATCGGTGTTTCCGGTCACCCCGCCCGACCCGGGGAGGGACCAGGTGCAGGCACAGGCGGAACTGGCGGTCGTCGGCGGTTCGGGGCTGTACGCGTTGCTGGACAACGCGACGGAGCACCGGGTGGACACCCCGTACGGCGAACCGTCCGACGTGATCACCATCGCCGACGTCGGCGGACGCCGGGTCGCGTTCCTGCCCCGACACGGCCGGGCGCACCAGTACCCACCGCACCTGATCCCTTACCGGGCGAACATGTGGGCGTTGCGCTCGCTCGGCGTGCGCCAGGTGCTGGCCCCGTGCGCGGTCGGCGGACTGCGGCCCGATCACGGCCCGGGCACGTTCGTGGTGCCCGACCAGCTGATCGACCGCACCACCGGGCGGACGCAGACCTACTACGACCGGGGGGCGGTGCACGTCAGCTTCGCCGACCCGTACTGCCCGACCGGCCGGTCGATGCTGTTGCGGGTCGGCACCGAACAGGGCCTGGCACCGCGCGACGGCGGTACGGTCGTGGTCGTGGAAGGGCCGCGCTTCTCCACCCGGGCGGAGTCGCGCTGGTTCACCGCGATCGGCGGCACCCTGGTGAACATGACCGGCCACCCCGAGGCGGTTCTGGCCCGGGAGCTGGCCCTCTGTTACACCTCGATCGCGCTGGTGACCGATCTGGACGCGGGAGTCGACAGCGGGCACGCGGTCACCCAGGACGAGGTGTTCCGGGTCTTCGGTGAGAACACCGACCGGCTGCGCGGTCTGTTGCTGGCCGCGCTGGCGCAGTGGCCGACCGATCGCGACTGCGACTGCCCGCGGTCACTCGACGGGATCACCCTGCCGTTCGAGCTGCCCTGACGACAGCGGCCCGGACAGCGGCCCGGACAGCGGCCCGGACGACAGCGTCGCGGTGGCTGCGGGGGTCACCAGTACGGTCGCGGCGGTGATTCCGGCCGCGTCGAGGCACATCCTGATCCGGTTCGCGGTCGCGGCGTCCCCGGCGACGACGACGGCCTCGCCGACGGCGAGCTGCCAACTGGCAGCGGCCGGGTCGCCGTCGACGGTCGACCGGTGCAGCACCGCCACGGAGTCGTCGCCCGGCTCCTGACCCGGACCGTACGGCTGAGGCATGGCTCAGCCGGCCGTGACGACGTGCAGTGGCGTTCCGGTGAGCGCGTCGAGCACCGTACGGGCACCGAGCGGCTCGTCGAGAGTCACCGTGACGGGATGCAGCAACAGCTGGTCGGTGCAGGCGTCACCGCTGCGCACCACACCGCCGGAGACCACGACCGCGTCGGTGTACTCCTGAACGAACGGGGTGATCTCGCTGTCGCAGGCACCGACGCCGAGTCGGAACCCGAGATCGCTGCCGTCGACTCCGGTGAGATCCTGGGTGACGACGAAATCGGTCAGCCCGTCCGGCGCCGCGACCTGCGGGCTGGGTGTCGGAATGCTGACACTGTCGTCGACGGCGACCCGGGCCACCGCCGTGTCGAGCTCGGCGACCTCGAACAGCCAGGCCGGCACCTGCGCGGTGCCCCGGCTGGTCAGCAACTCGACGGTGCCGAGGGTGACCCCGGTAACGGTGAGCCCTGCGCAACCCGTCATCGGCAGGGAGTGCGTGACGCTGGTGTCCGGGCCACCGCTGGTCGACCCGGTCGGGTCGGGGCCGGGTCGCACGGGGTCGTCAGTCGGGCACGGCGGAGGGTCGCCCTGGTCGATGGCGGCGTACGCCTCGGCGGCGCTGACCACGGGTACGGACAGCGTCCCGTCGGGAAAGGTGACCGTGCCGTCGGCGGGCCGCTCGCCCGGCACCGGCACCTCACTGCGGAACCAGCCGGCGAGGAACGCCTGCTCGGTCTCGGGAGTGAAGCCGGGGTCGGCGGGAAGCACGGTCAGGCTCTGCAGTGGCGCGTAGCCGGCCTGCCACTGCGGCCGGCCGGCGGCCGTGCGCCAGGCCTCGGCGACCACGTCGGCGCGGCGCTGGAATGCCTCCCAGCGCTGGTCCGCCGGGCCGCCGGGTCCGCCAGGTCCGGTGGCGTCAGGGCGGGCACAAGCGGCGATCAACAGCAGCGGTACGCCCAGCAGGGCGATGAAACGGCGCATGTCGGGTCAGACGCACCCCGACGGGCACCGGTTCCCGGCACCAGGGCCGGCACCCCGACACTAGGGGGCTCCCTTGCTTCGCTGCTCCCGCCTATCAGCGGTCAGGGCGTCGAGCCCGGCCCGCTCATGCGACTGGCCCCCCGCCTGGTGGCGGAGGGCCAGTCGTCGTCCGTGGAGGTGCCGGGAATCGAACCCGGGTCCTTCGGCGTCTTGCCAGGGCTTCTCCGAGCGCAGCTCGCTGTGCCTCTACTCGGCCCCATCGATCACGCGAGCGAGTCGATGTGACGGGCCCAGCCGCAGTTGATCTCGCCGCACGAACCCCGCGACCGGGTTCGATTGGCCAGCCCTCTTACTGATGCCGGTTACTGGGCCGAAGGCACTCCCAGACCGACAGACTCGCTACTCGCCTCAGGCGGCGAGAGCGAAGTCAGCGCGATTAGACTTGGCGCTTATTGGTTTCCGACGATCGATTCTCGAGACGACGTCGGCTTCCTCGGCTCGCTTCCCCTGCCGCAACGTACGAAGTCGAAACCAGTCACCCCCTGGTGTGCCGTGCGGCGCACCAGACGAGCTGATGCGCCCTGCGGCCCGATGCGGTCCGCAGCTTCGTCAATCGTAACGCCTCCCGGCGACAACTTCATTCCGGTTCCGTGCGCCGGCGGTCAGACGCCGACGCACGGCCGCCCGTTCACGGTGCAGCCGGTCGGATTGACCTGTGATGACCGGTTTTTCTCCGCCTGGAAGCCGAACCGCACCTTCCCACCGGGCGCCAGCGGGCCGCCGGTGAAGACAAGGGTGTTGCCGGCGGTGGACGGCGTGGCGTTCCAGAAGCCGGTCACGGTGATCGCCACCGTGTCCGGGAAGGTCAGCCGTACGTCGAAGGTCTGGCTGCGGGCCGAGGAGTTGACCACGTCGACGTTGGCGACGAACCCCTGGTCCCAGGTGCTGCTCAACACGTACCGCGCGGTGACCTCGACCGCCGACGGCGGTGTCGGCGACGGACGGGCCGCCGGGGCGGAGGGGGCCGGTGAGGTCGGTGGGGCGGACGGCGCCGACGGGGTCAGACTCGGCGTGGCCGACGGCGACGACCCGGTGGGCGACGGCGACGGCGACGCGGTGGCTGACGGACCGGCACCGAGACCGCGCTCGGCCACCGGCGGTGGGCCGGGCAGCGAAGCGGACGGGTGGACGATGATCAGCTGGGCGGGTGCCGGATCGTCCCGGGCGATCGCCGCCCAGACGGTGCCGCCGAAGACGAGGGCGAGGACGACTCCGAGCCCGACCGCCCAGCCGGAACGGATCGGTGACAGCGACACGGCGTCGGGGGCGCGCCTAGGCATGGGTGCCTCCAGTGGTCAGGGCACCTGCCGGCATGTCAGTCCATACCCTTGCCCCGCCGGCCCACGGCCCGCTGGATCTCCCGGTCGGCGTCCCGCTTGGCCAGGTCCTGCCGCTTGTCGTACGACTTCTTGCCCCGGGCCAGCGCCAGCTCCACCTTGGCCCAGCCGTCGGAAAAGTAGACCTGCAGCGGGACCAGGGTCAGGCCGCCTTCGCGAAGCTTGCCGAGCAGCCGGTCGATCTCGGTGCGGTGCAGCAGCAGCTTGCGGGTCCGCCGTGGTTCGTGGTTGGTCCAGGTGCCCTGGACGTACTCGGGGATGTGCATGCCGTACAGGTAGATCTCGCCCTGCCGTTCCTGGGCGAAGGCGTCCACCAGCGACGCCCGCCCGGCCCGCAGCGACTTGACCTCGGTGCCGGTCAGGGCCATGCCGGCCTCGTAGACGTCGGTGATGGCGTAGTCGTGCCGGGCCTTGCGATTGGAGGCGACGACCTTGCGCCCCTTCTCCCGCGGCATCGCGCTGCCCCTCCCGACTGGCCGGACCGCACCCGCTCACCTGCGGTCGGTCGGTGTCGCCGGTCCGCCCGGCGACCGCGCAATGGTACCGCGCGACGCGGCCGGTGCCGGCACGGGTTTTCCGTGCCGGCACCGGCCGCGTCGACAGTGGCGTCGTAGGCAGGTGCCACGGTGGTGTCCGGCGGATGCGGGTCGCCGGTTGGCGGTCGACTCAGACCCGCAGGTAGAACCGCAGCGTCACCCAGGCGGTCACCGCGCTGACCAGGCTGCCGACACCGGCCATCAGCGGGAACATCAGCAGGACGCTGCTCCACTCGATCGGGGTCAGCAGCTCGGTGAGGTCCCGTAGCGAGCCGTCGAGCAGGAACATCTTGCCGAGCACCAGGGCACCGAAGCCGAGGATCGCGCCGAACAGGCCGGCGACGACCGCTTCCAGGACGAACGGTGCCTGGATGAACCAGTTGGAGGCGCCGACCAGCTTCATGACGGCGACCTCACGCCGTTTGCTGTACGCGGCGACCTGGATGGTGTTACCGACCAGCATCAACGCCGCGACCGCCATGATCGAGGCGGCGATCAGCGCCATGCTCTGCACCGAGCTGAGGATGTTGAAGATCTTGTCGAGCAGTCTTCGCTGGTCGACGATCTCGTCGATGCCCTCGGTGCCGTTGTACTTGTCGAAGATCGCCTGGTACTCCTCCGGGTCGACCAGCTTGATCCGGAAGGACTCCGGCAGCTGTTCCGGTTTGACCGCGTTCACCAGGTCCTGGGCGTCCGCGTAGAGGGTGCGGAAGCGCTCGTACGCCTCCTCCCGCGACTCGTAGGTCACCGTGGAGATCAGCGGGTCGGCGTCCAGCGAGCTCTGCAGGCTGGTGCGCTGCTCCTCGGAGACGTCGGAGACCAGGAAGATCGAGACCTCGATCTGGTCGTAGTAGAAGTCCTTCATCGAGTTGACCTGCAGGTACATCAGGCCACTCGCGCCCAGCATGGTGAGCGACACCGCCATGGTGATGATCATGGCGACGGTCATGGTCACGTTGCGCCACAGCCCGACCATCACCTCGGACAGGACGTATTTCGCGCGCATCGGGTTCCTCTTCCGGATCTGACGCAGAATGGTCGTTCTTGGTCACCACATGCTGGTCTGCTCGGGTCACCACGTGCCGGCCGCCGGTGACTACCGACGGCGTGGTGCTGTCACCCGTAGACGCCGCGTGCCTGGTCGCGGACGATCCGGCCGGCCTCGATCTCGATGACGCGGCGGCGCATCTGGTTCACGATGTTGGAGTCGTGGGTCACCATCACGACCGTCGTGCCGGTCCGGTTGATCCGGTCCAGCAGACGCATGATCTCGATCGACGTGTCCGGGTCCAGGTTTCCCGTCGGCTCGTCGGCGAGCAGGATCAGCGGGCGGTTCACGAACGCCCGCGCGACTGCGACCCGCTGCTGCTCGCCGCCGGAGAGCTCGTGCGGGTAGCGGTGCTCCTTGCCGCCGAGGCCGACCAGCTCCAGCACCTCGGGAACGACCCGGCGGGCCACCGCCTTGGTCTTGCCGATCACCTCGAGGGCGAAGGCGACGTTCTCGTACGCGGTGCGGTTGGGCAACAGCCGGAAGTCCTGGAAGACACAGCCGATGGAGCGCCGGAAGTGCGGGATCTTCCAGGAGCGCATGGTCGTGACGTCCTTGCTGTTCACGACGACCTTGCCCGTGTTGGGGGTCACCTCGTGCAGCAGCAGCTTGATGATCGTGGACTTGCCGGAGCCGGAGGGACCGATGAAGAAGACGAACTCGCCCTTCTCGATCGACACCGACACGTTGTCCAGCGAGGGCCGGGACGCCTTCGGGTACGTCTTCGTCACTTGCTCGAGCGCAATCACGGGTGGTGAGTCTACGCGGTGTAACCGCTACGCCAAGTCCAGCCTGAAGGCTGGTGTCTTGTATGTCGGCTATGTGCAAGGTTTCGTGTCAGGCGTTCCCCACGAATGCCGAGAAATCAACCGTCCGGACCGAACCGACACCACCCGAAATGATGGCCTCAGTCACAGCAAGTGTCGACCAGAAAACACGAAGAGTAGTTGACCTGCAGCGATCAGTGCTGGTCCTGGGCCATCTCCTGCTGCTTGCGCCATCGGATACCCGCCTCGATGAAGGCATCCAGGTCACCGTCGAAGACCGCCGTCGGGTTGCCGGTCTCCTGCTCGGTCCGCAGGTCCTTGACCATCTGGTACGGGTGCAGCACGTAGGAGCGCATCTGGTCGCCCCAGGAACCGGCCGCGTCCGTCTTGAGCCCGGCCATCTTGGCCTGCTCCTCCTGCCGCTTGCGTTCCAGCAACCGGGCCTGCAGCACCCGCAGCGCGGCCGCCTTGTTCTGCAGCTGCGACTTCTCGTTCTGGCAGGTGACCACGATCCCGGTGGGGATGTGGGTGAGCCGCACCGCCGAGTCGGTCGTGTTGACGCTCTGCCCACCCGGCCCTGACGACCGGTAGACGTCGGTCCGGATCTCGTTCTCCGGGATGTCGATGTGGTCGGTCTGCTCCACCACCGGCAGCACCTCGACGCCGGCGAAGCTGGTCTGCCGCCGGCCCTGGTTGTCGAAGGGACTGATCCGCACCAGGCGGTGCGTACCGGACTCGACGCTGAGAGTGCCGAACGCGTACGGGGTCTTCACGGTGAAGGTGGCCGACTTGAGACCGGCCTCCTCCGCGTACGACGTCTCGTAGACCTCGGTGGGGTAACCGTGCCGCTCCGCCCACCGCAGGTACATCCGCAGCAGCATCTCGGCGAAGTCGGCGGCGTCCACGCCGCCGGCCCCCGCCCGGATCGCCACCAATGCCTCCCGGGAGTCGTACTCCCCGGAGAGCAGCGTACGGACCTCCAGCTCCTCGATCGACTTGTGCAGCCCGGCCAGCTCGGTGCCGACTTCGGCGACCGTGCCGGCGTCCTCCTCCGCCTGTGCCATCTCCAGCAGCAAGGCCGCGTCGTCCAGCCGGGCACGCAACGACTCCAGCTTGGCGATCTCCGCGTTGGCGTACGACAGCCGGGAGGTGACCTCCTGTGCCCGCGCCTGGTCGTTCCAGAGGTCGGGGGCGGAGGCGGCCTCCTCCAGCTCCGCCTGGTCGCGGCGCAGTCGATCGATGTCGATGACCGCCTCGATCCGGCGAAGCGTGGCGTCAAGATCTTTTAGCTGGTCGGAATAGTCGGCACTGGTCACGACCGACAAGAATACGTCGTGACCGCCGCCGACCGGCGCCGGCGGTCAGCTCACCGGCGCGGACTTGAGCCAGGAGAGCACCGCCTTGTGGTACGCGACCGCGAACTCGAGGGCGGCGGCACCGAAGGTGTCCCCGTTCTTCTTCGCCTCACGCGCCTGCTCGCGGGCTGCCGCCAGCGCCTCGGTGTGATGCTCGCTCGCGTCCGCGTAGACCGTCTTCAGCTGCTCGGCCGTGTGGTGGTTGCCGAACGCCACCCGCAGGGCGATCGGGTTACGCACCGAGTCACGGCCGGGCGCGTCGGCCAGCCACTTGAGGAACGCCCGTTTGCCGGCCGCGGTGATCGCGTACGGCTGGCTGGACCGTGGCCCCGGCTTACCGAGCCGGACCAGACCCTGCTCGGCCAGCACCGGCAACTCCCGGTAGACCTGGCTGCGAGTCATGGACCAGTACGCGCCGAGCTGACGCTCGGCGGTGGCCATCAGTTGCCCACCTGTCATGGGTCCTTCATGGAGCAGGCCGAGAAGGGCCGCTGCCGTTGGATTGATACGAACTTCCGCCATGCCCTCTACGCTGCCACTTTGTCGCCTCTACGTCCAGGATTTGCCGCGATCCGCGACCAATCGTGTTCTATTGTGCACTGTCTGTGGACGACGGTCCGGTAAGGAAGATCAATATTTACCATCTGGCGCTAAAGCCGACAAAAAGGAGCATACCTGCCGCAGAATCCGGTCAACTAGAGCGTATTATTGATTTTTGATACATGAAGTCCAGTTCTTCTGACTAGTTCGGAGTGTCCGATCCGACCGTTCCGACCAACGGCCACTGTGGGACCGGATCTCCGATCCCGACACCCGGCTGACCAGGTCTTCCACCCGGAAAGGTCGGCCAGCCCCCCGGTTCGGCCGGTGGCGTCGGCCCGACCGGCACACCTGACCCGCCCGACCCGGCTGAACCTACCTGGCCACTCGCACCGTCCTGGCGGTCCGGTCCGGTCGACCTGCCCGGCTGGCCCGACGCCGACCCCGCCGGTGCGGTGGCAGCCGGCACCCCGGTGCCACTCGTCCGGCCCGTCGGCCTGGCGTCCTGTCCAGCCACCACCGTGAGCCCGATCACCGTGGACAGCAGCAGCGCCCCGCTGCCGGCCGCCGCGCCGAGCCGCAGCAGTCCTCGCTGCCGAACCGGCCGCGCCACCGGCCGCGACACAGCCGCCGACCCGGTCACCTCCGCCGACCCGGTACCGCCCACCGAGGCGGCGGTCACACCGGACGGACCGTGGCTACCGGCCGAACCGGACGCCGACGCTGTCCGCGGCCACCAGGTCACCGCGTCCACCGGCAGCACCGGCAGCGCCGGACGACCGTCGAGAGCCGGCTCCAACCCGCGCAACCGGGCGGCCAGCGACGCGGCGTCGGGCCGGCGGTCCGGCTGCGGATCCAGGCACTGCTCCAGCAGCGGCCACGCCGCCGACGGCCACCCCGGCGGCGGCACCGGCACACAGCGGCCGTGCCGCGCCAACACCTCGTCGGCCGACCCGCCACGGTACGGGGTACGTCCACACAGCAGCTCGAACAGGACGATCCCGAGGGCGTACACGTCCGACGCCGGACCCGAGGCCCCGCCAGCGGCGATCTCCGGTGCCGCGTACTCCGGGGTCGCCAAGGTCGACCGTCCGACCACCGGGACCGACGTCGCCCGCGCCGCGCCGAAGTCGATCAGCCGGACCCGGCCGCCGTCGGCCGGCACCAGCAGGTTCGCCGGTTTGACGTCACCGTGCACGATGCCCTGCTGGTGCAGATAGGCCAGCGCGGTGGCGACCTGCGCGGCGACGTCGACCGCTGCCGCCGGCGGCAGCGGTCCGCCCCGACGCAGCCGGGTCCGCAGGTCGTCGCCGTCGATCAGGTCGAGCACCAACGCCGGCTGGTCCGCGACCGTCGTACGGGCACGCAGCCGGATGACGTTCGGATGGTCCAGCCGCGACAGCAGCGTCGCCTCGGTACGGAAGCCCTCGACCAGATCGGCCTGCCCGGCCGACTCCGGCCGCAACAGCTTCACCGCTACCGGTACGTCCTCGCGCAGGTCGTGCGCGCGGTGGACCGCACCGATCGCACCCCTGGCAATCTGGGCGCCGAGCCGGTACCGCTGTGCCGGCGGCTGCCCACCCGTCTGCTCACCATCCACGTCGCTGACGGTAGGGCGGCGGACGCCGCCGCGCCGTCACCGAACCGACGCTTGGCACGAACCGGGGATCGGGATCAGCCAGCCCGGACCGGACCGGCGGGAACGGCCGGATCGGCCGGATCGTCGGCCTGGTCCGGACGGCTCGGCAGGGTCCGCCCCAGGCAGATCAACGCGGTGAACGACCCGGCGAAGAGCACCACCAACGCGGAGTTGATCCGGCCGGCGTCGGCCATGGCCTGGAACGCCTCGTCGGTCTCGCTGAACGACCGGGCCAGGCCGAGCAACTCGGCACCACCGACCCGGGTGATCAGCTCGGCCACCAGCAGCAGCACGCCCGGCGCGGCCCCGGCGACCAGGTACGTCGGCCACGGCAGCCTCGTCGTCGACCGCCGCGACGCCCCCGCCAACCAGCCGAAGGCCACCGCCCCGGCGATCGCACCGGCCAGCAGCGCACTCACCCACACGATCCGCGACTGCGCCGCCAGCACCGACGCCGCTGTCTGCCCGGCGCCGAACAGCTCCAGCAGCGGGCCCTTGAACAGCTCACGCGCGGTGATCGCGACCGCGACGGCCAACCCGGCGGCGGCACCGGCCGCGGTCAGCAGCCCCGCCCACCGGTGCAGGCCGGCCAACGTACCGCCGACGGTGGCGCCGGCGAACAACGCCCAGCCGAGGATGGTGACGGCGGAGCCGCCGCGCCCGTCGCCGAACACCAGCGCGGCCGCAGCGACGGCGCCGGTGAGCGCACCGGCGGCGACCGCCACCAGCAACCGGGGCAGCACGGTCGCGTCGAGCCGGCGCGCCGTGGCACGGCGTACCGCCTGGGCCACGCCGGCCCCCGCGAGCAGCGCCGCGAAGATCACCGCCGGCAGCCCGTACGCGGTCTCGGTGACCGCCAGCACACCGTCCGTGGAGGCCGCCAGGGTGGCGAGCACGGACCAGATCAGCAGCGCCAGCCAGGCCAGGGTCAGCCCGGCAAGGGTGACCGCCGTCACCACCGAGTTCCCCGGCCGGGGCACGGGCGCGACATCGGCCGGAACCGGACCCGCGGCGGCGTCGGCCGGAACCGGATCGGCGGCGACAGCCGGCACGGACTGGCTGGTCAACGCGGTCACCCCCTGCTGGTGGTCATGGCGCTAGCGCCGGTTGCGACCAGGGTACGCGGACCAGCGCCCCGCCCCGACGCCCCGTGCGACGATGAGACGACGGATCCGCCGCCGTGGCCGCCCCACCGGGTACCCCGACGGATCCGGTTCCGCCGACGTTGTCGAGATCACGCCAGGAGCTGTGATGGACGCCGTACCCACCACCCCCGCCCCCCGTAACGAGCCGATCCGCGACTACGCGCCGGGCAGCCCCGACCAGGTCGGCCTCAGCCGCCGGCTGGCCGAACTGTCCGACGCCCGCATCGACCTGCCGATGACCATCGGCGGCCGACAACGGATGGCGGCCGGAGCACCGATCGACGTGGTGATGCCGCACCGGCACCGGCACATACTCGGGGTCACCGGCAACGCCGAGCCGGCCGACGCCGAGGCGGCGGTGGCAGCGGCCGGACAGGCCGCCCCGGGCTGGCGGGCCCTGCCGTACGCCGAACGGGCCGCGGTCTTTCTCCGCGCCGCCGACCTGCTCGCCGGCCCCTGGCGGGACACCCTGAACGCGGCCACGATGCTCGGCCAGTCCAAGACCGCCTACCAGGCGGAGATCGACTCGGCCTGCGAACTGATCGACTTCCTCCGGTTCAACGTGCACTTCGGCCACCAGGTGCTGGCCGAGCAGCCGCAGTCGGCGCCCGGGGTCTGGAACCGG
This sequence comes from Solwaraspora sp. WMMA2056, assembly GCF_030345095.1. Taxonomy (NCBI): domain Bacteria; kingdom Bacillati; phylum Actinomycetota; class Actinomycetes; order Micromonosporales; family Micromonosporaceae; genus Solwaraspora; species Solwaraspora sp. WMMA2056. The sequence continues at coordinate 2,009,812 of NZ_CP128360.1, read as the reverse complement.
TTCGACCACCGGCCGCTGGAAGGCTTCGTGTACGCGGTCACCCCGTTCAACTTCACCGCGATCGCCGGCAACCTGCCGTCGGCACCGGCGCTGATGGGCAACACGGTGGTCTGGAAGCCGGCGCCGACCCAGCAGCTCGCGGCGCACTTCACGATGCGGCTGTTCGAGGCGGCCGGGCTGCCGCCGGGAGTGATCAACATGGTCACCGGGGACGGGCTGGCCGTCTCCGACGTGGTGCTGGCCGACCGGGACCTCGCCGGCATCCACTTCACCGGCTCGACCCGGGTCTTCCAGCAGCTGTGGCGCACCGTCGGGGAGAACATCGGCCGGTACCGGTCGTACCCGAGGCTGGTCGGCGAGACCGGCGGCAAGGACTTCGTCGTGGCGCACCCGAGCGCCGACCCGGACGCGCTGCACACCGCCCTGGTCCGGGGTGCCTACGAGTACCAGGGGCAGAAGTGCTCGGCGGCGTCCCGCGCGTACCTGCCGAAGTCGCTCTGGACGGCCGGCCTGCGCGACCGGCTCGCTGCCACCGTCGAGTCGCTGACCTACGGCGACGTGGCCGACTTCGGCAACTTCGGCGGGGCGGTGATCGACGCGCGGGCCTTCGCCCGGCACGCCGCCGTGCTGGACAAGGTCCGCGACGATCCGTCCTGTCAGGTGCTGGCCGGCGGTACGGCCGACGACGGCGAGGGCTGGTTCGTCCGGCCCACCCTGCTGACCTGCACCGACCCCGGGCATGAGGTCTTCACCACCGAGTTCTTCGGCCCGATCCTGGCGGTGTCGGTCTTCGACGACGACCAGTTCTGGGACGTGGTGGCCCAGGCGGAGTCGGTCGCGGCGTACGCGCTGACCGGGTCGGTGTTCGCGACCGACCGCCGGGTCATCGCCCGGGCCAGCGAGACGCTGCGGTACGCGGCCGGCAACTTCTACGTCAACGACAAGCCGACCGGTGCGGTGGTCGGGCAGCAGCCGTTCGGCGGTGGCCGGGCCAGTGGCACCAACGACAAGGCCGGTTCCTGGCACAACCTGCTGCGGTGGACCTCACCGCGCACCATCAAGGAGACGTTCGTGCCGCCGGTCGAGCACCGCTACCCGCACATGGGCTGAGCCGGACGGCGCTGAGCCGGACGGCCCGGTCGGCTGGCTGGCTCGCGGGCTGGCCGGCTGGCCGGCCCGTGCGGGTCAGGAGAGCAGGTCCAGCTCGGAGACGTCGTACCACTCCAGCTCGTGGTCCTCGGCGCCGTCCACGACGAACTGGGCGTCCGGGTCCCCGGCCGCCGCCTGGGACACCGCGTCGGCTGCCGCGGCCACGTCGTCGGTCGCCTCGTCGCCGTCGACGTGCACCGCGGCGACCGAGGCCAGTGCGATCGGACCGACCAGCGCGACGCTGCTCGACCCGAGTTCCGCCACGGCGCGCTTGACCGCGTCCGCCGGCAGGTCGACGGAGACGACGACCCGTCGGCGGGGCGCGGTCGGGTCGTCGTGCAGCAACCGCAGCGACTCCTGGGCGGCCCGGGTGAAGGCGACGTACTCCAGTTCCTCCTCGTCGCCCTCGACGTACCACTCGCGCAGGGCCGGAGTGACGGTGTGCGCGGCGTCGACGGCGAGCTGGCCGTCGCGGCGCAGCGCGCCGAGCGCCGGCAGGGTGGCCGGTACGTAGACCCGGAGCTGGTTGTCGGGCACGGTCTCCCCCACTGAAGTCGTCGCTGAGCAATGTACGCCGCCCGCCGGCTCCGTCGGGCGGCGATGGCACACTGAACCGACCGACGTAGACGAGCCGGGAGTCACCGTGGAGCCGAGGTTCCTGCAGTTGTCCGACGTCGCCGCCGAACTCAACGTATCCGACTCGCAGGTCTACCACATGGTCCGCAGTGGCGAGTTGCCCGCGATCAAGATCGGTGGACGCGGACAGTGGCGGGTGGAGCGTGCCCGGCTGGAGGAGTACATCCAGCGCAAGTACGCGGAAACCGCCGAGTGGGTGCAGGGCAACCCGTTGATCGAGCGCGATCCCGAGTAGTCGGCGCGACCCGGGTCACCGGCACCACCGGGCACGAGCGCGCCGTGCCGCTTCACGAGTTGTCTGATCACCGTCAATGCGAGGCGTTGACGGAGGGTGTCATGCTGACTTCCAATTGATCTGCCGAAAGCAAACGAAGGCAAACGCAAGATCAACTGGAGGATGGATGGCTGTCCCGACTCGGATCCGGCGTCCACCGATCCGGCTGCGGCCCGCGCCGCCGCTGGATCCACCCTTCATCGACGAGTCTGCGGACTTCGTCGTCCACCCGGGCGTACAGCTGGCTCTGGACCTGACCGGACCGACCGACGCGCCGGCGACCCGCCGGCCGGCCGAGGCGCCGCAACCACCGGGCACGCCGCAGGTCGGGCTGCCGGCCGGAGCCGTGCTGCCGGCTCCCGGCCTGGCCGGGGCGTCGCCGGAAGCCCGGCGGGCGGCGCAGCGGTTCCTGTCGGCGGCCGTCGAGATCATCAACGGTTTCCGACCGGTGCCCCACGCCCGCCGGCTGGCCGCTCCCGCTCAGGCGGCGGTGATCTGCGCCCAGCTGACCGTCGCGGCCCAGCGGGCCCGCACGCCGGACCGGCCACCGGGTGCCGTCCGCAACCGGGGCCCTCGGCCGACGGCCCCACCGACCGGTCGGGGCGACCGGCGCGGCGAACTGCTCCGGGTCCGCCAGCTACGGATCTGTGAACCGACGGCGGGCGTGGTGGAGACCGCCGCCGTGCTCGGCACCACCAGCCGCAGCTGGGCACTGGCGTTCCGGCTCGAACGGCAGGCGGACGCCTGGCTCAGCACGGCCGTGTATCTCGTCTGAGCCAGGGCGTCCGTCGGGCGACGCAGCCGCGCCGCCGGGGTCGTCAGGTGCCACAGCTGTGGTGCCGGGATCGGTCAGGCGACGCACCTGCGACGCCGGGAGCGGTCAGGCGCCGGGCGAGCCGTGGCAGCGCTTGTACTTCTTGCCCGAGCCGCACGGGCAGGGGGCGTTGCGCGACGGCCCGTTGCTGGCGACCGCCTGGCCGGGCGCGGCCCGGCGGGCGTTGCTCACCGGCACCGGGGGGCCGGCGGCGGGCCGCCCGGCCGGCGTCGGTCGAGCGCCGGAGGTCGGCCGGGCCGACGACGGGGTGCCGCCGAGACCCAACGCCGGAGCCTGCTGCACCTGCACGCCGCCGTCGGAGCCGGCAGCGCCGTCGATGGTCGGCGACACGTACTGCAGTCGCTGCGGTCGGGGAGCCGCCTCGATGCCCTTGGCCCGGACCTGGACGTCGCCGCCGTCGGGCACCGGCACCTGGGTGCCGGGCCGGTCGCCGCCCGCCGCCGCCGGTGCGGACTGCTGCTGCACCTGCACCTCGACGTTGAACAGGAACCCGACCGTCTCCTCCTTGATGCCGTCCATCATGGTGGCGAACATCGCGTAGCCTTCCCGCTGGTACTCGACCAGCGGGTCCCGCTGGGCGTACGCCCGCAGGCTGATGCCTTCCTTCAGGTAGTCCATCTCGTACAGGTGTTCCCGCCATTTGCGGTCGATCACCTGCAGCAGGACCATCCGCTCCAGCTGCCGCAGCGCGTCGGCGCCCAGCTCCTCCTCCCGGCGCTGGTACGCGGCGTGCGCGTCCTGCAGCACCTGGACCCGCAGGAAGTCGGCGTCGACGGCACTGCGCTCGCCGCCGGCCTCCTCGACCAGCTCGTCGACGGTCATCCCGACCGGGTACAGCTGCTTGAGGCTGGACCAGAGCTGGTCGAAGTCCCAGTCCTCGGCGTACCCGTCGGCGGTGGCGCCGTCGACGTACGCACCGACCACGTCGTCGATCATCTTGGTGACCTGGCCGTGCAGGTCCTCGCCGTTGAGCACCCGCAGCCGCTCGGCGTAGACCACCTGACGCTGCTTGTTGAGCACCTCGTCGTACTTGAGGACGTTCTTACGGGTCTCGGCGTTCTGACCCTCGATCTGCGCCTGGGCGTTCTTGATCTGCCGGGTCACCATCTTGGACTCGATCGGCACGTCCTCGGGGATGTTGAAGCGCTCCATGACCGCTTCGACCGCGCCCGCGCGGAACCGCCGCATCAGCTCGTCCTGCAGGGACAGGTAGAACCGGGACTCGCCCGGGTCACCCTGCCGGCCGGACCGACCGCGCAGCTGGTTGTCGATCCGGCGGGACTCGTGCCGCTCGGTGCCCAGCACGTAGAGACCGCCGACGGCGGCGACCTCGTCGGCCTCGGCGGCGCAGGCCTGCTTGACCTGCGGCATGATCTCCTCGAACGCCTTGGCGTACTCCTCGGCGTGCTCGACCGGGTCGAGTCCGCGCTGGCGCAGCTGCGCGGCCGCCTGGTACTCGGGGTTTCCGCCGAGCAGGATGTCGGTGCCCCGGCCGGCCATGTTGGTCGCCACGGTGACCGCGCCCTTGCGCCCGGCCTGCGCGATGATCTCGGCTTCCTTGGCGTGGAACTTCGCGTTGAGCACCGCGTGCGCGATGCCCCGGCGGCGCAGCAGCTGGGACAGGATCTCCGAGTTCTCCACCGAGACGGTGCCGACCAGCACCGGCTGACCGACGGCGTGCCGCTCGGCGATGTCCTCGACGACGGCGTTGAACTTGGCCTTCTCGGTCTTGTAGATGACGTCGGCCCGGTCGATGCGGACCATGTCGCGGTGGGTCGGGATGGTGACGACACCGACGTTGTAGACCTTGTTGAACTCGCCCGCCTCGGTCTGGGCGGTACCGGTCATGCCGGACAGCTTGCTGTAGAGCCGGAAGTAGTTCTGCAGGGTGATCGTGGCGAGCGTCTGGTTCTCCTGCTTGATCTCGACGCCTTCCTTGGCCTCGATCGCCTGGTGCATGCCCTCGTTGTAGCGGCGCCCGTGCAGGATCCGGCCGGTGAACTCGTCGACGATCAGGACCTCACCGTCGTTGACGATGTAGTCCTTGTCCCGCTTGTAGAGCTCCTTGGCCTTGATCGCGTTGTTCAGGTAGCCGACCAGCGGCGTGTTGACCGACTCGTACAGGTTGTCGATGCCCAGCCGGTCCTCGACCTTGGCGACGCCGCGCTCGGTGACCGCGACGGTCCGCTTGGCGTAGTCGATCTCGTAGTCGCCCTCGCCGTCCTTGCCGACCTGCATCCGGCCCACCACGGCGGCGAACTCGCCGTACCAGCGGGCGGAGTGCTCGGCCGGGCCGGAGATGATCAGCGGGGTCCGGGCCTCGTCGATGAGGATCGAGTCGACCTCGTCGACGATGGCGAAGTTGTGCCCGCGCTGCACCAGGTCGTCCTTTGACCAGGCCATGTTGTCGCGCAGGTAGTCGAAGCCGAACTCGTTGTTGGTGCCGTAGGTGATGTCCGCGTGGTACGCGGCCCGATGCTCGGCCGACGGCCGGTTCGGCAGGATCACGCCGACGGTGAGGCCGAGGAACTCGTGCACCCGGCCCATCCAGGCGGCGTCCCGCTCGGCCAGGTAGTCGTTGACGGTGACGACGTGCACTCCCTTGCCGGACAGCGCGTTGAGGTACGCCGGCAGCACCGAGGTCAGCGTCTTGCCCTCACCGGTCTTCATCTCGGCGATGTTGCCGAAGTGCAGCGCCGCGCCGCCCATGATCTGCACGTCGTAGTGGCGCTGGCCGAGCACCCGCGACGCCGCCTCGCGGGCGGTGGCGAACGCCTCCGGTAGCAGGTCGTCGAGCGATTCGCCGTCGGCGTACCGCTGCCGGTACTGGTCGGTCAGCTCGCGCAGCTCCGCGTCGGTGAGGTCGACGTAGTCGTCCTCGATCGAGTTGACGGCCGCGGCGACCGCCTTGAGCCGGCGGACCATGCGGCCCTCGCCGGCGCGGAGGACCTTCTCAAGAATCGACACGGATCAACGCTCCCCTAGACGGTGTGCGTCACTATCGTAGGCGCACCAGTCGGGCTGACGGCAGTCGCAGCCGGCTTCTCTGCACGGAAAGAGCGACAAACCGGACCATGCCGGCCAGGCCGGCCGGCATAACCGTTTCGCCCTGCGCGAAAGCTGGGCCAGGATGGGCCGGTGGAACCCGTCGAGATCACCGAAGGCGGCGTCCGGCTGCGGATGTTCCTGCCCGACGACGCCCCCGCCGTCGCACAGGCCTGCGACGACCCGCTCACCCAGCGGTTCGTCCCCGGCATGCCGCAGCCGTACACCGTCGCCGAGGCGATGCACTGGATCACCGAAGGCTCGACCGGGGCGTGGGCCGCCGGCGGCGCCGCCTGGGCGATCGCCGACCCGGCCACAGATCAGCTGTACGGCTGCGTCGGGCTGAGCCGGGCCGTGCCGGAGCGCCGCCAGATCGAGGTCGGCTACTGGATGGTGCCCCGCTGGCGCGGACGCGGGCTCGCCACCGCCGCCACCGTCGCCGCCACCCGACACGCTCTCACCAACGGATTCGACCGGGTGGAGCTGCTCACCGACGGCGAGAACGTCGCGAGTCAGCGGATCGCGCTGGCCGCCGGCTTCACCCGCGAGGGGATACGCCGGGGCGCGGCGCTCGGGCCCACCGGCGGTGCACCTCGGGACGATCTCGTGGTCTGGGCCCGGCTGGCCGACGACCCGCCCGGCCCGACCCCACGCCTGCTGCCCGACCTGCCCGGTGGCGCGCTGACCGACGAGGTGGTGCGGCTGCAGCCGCTGGTGGCCGCCGACACCGAGTTCACCTACGCCCTGCAGACCTTGCCGGACGTGGTCGCCACCAGCGTCCCGTCGGTGGTGCCGACCCGGGCCGACGTGGCGACGCAGTGCGCCCTGGCCGGCAGCAGATGGCTCGCCGGACACCGGGCCGACCTGGTGATCAGCGACGCGGCGACCGGTGAGCCGGCCGGCCGGCTCGGCCTCTACCACCAGGAGCCGCAGACCGGGCAGGCGATGATCGGCTACTCGCTGCTGCCCCGGTGGCGCGGTCGCGGCTACACCACGCGGGCGGTCCGGCTGGTCGCCCGGTGGGCGTTCGACCACACCACGATCGCCCGGCTGATCGCCGGCGCGGCACCGGGCAACGTCGCCTCGCAGCGGGTCCTGGAACGGGCCGGGTTCCGCCGGGAGGCGGTGCTGCGCGGCCGGCTTCCCGGTCCGGACGGCACCCGGGTCGACGACGTCCAGTACGCCCTGCTGCCGCAGTGGCTGGCCGAGAGCCAGCCGTGAGCACGGTCCGCCCGGTGCCGGTACCCCGGCACCGGGCGGGACACGGATCAGTTGGTCGGGTGTGTCAGGTCAGTTGCGTCAGGTCAGTTGGCTGGGCGCGTCAGGTCGTGGTCGGCTCGGCCAACGCCATGACGCCGTAGTCGTAGCCCTTACGGCGGTAGACCACGCTCGGCCGGCCCGATTCCTTGTCCAGGAACAGGTAGAAGTCGTGACCGACCAGTTCCATCTGGAAAAGCGCGTCGTCGACCGTCATCGGGTCGCCCGGGTGTTCCTTTTCCCGGACGATGTGCCACGGCTGGTCGTCGTAGGCGTCGTAGGCGTCGTGCTCATCGTGGGTGGTGTCGGGGCCGGGGCGGTCTAGCACGGCCACCGAAGCGGCGGGTTCCTCGGTCGGCTGAGCCGGCGGCAGCGGGGCGAAGCCGTTCAGCCCGGCGGTGGGCAGCCCGGCGGTCGCCTCGGCGACCGACACCGGGGCGTGTCGACCCCGGTGCACCCGGCGGCGGTCGGCGGCCCGGCGCAGCCGGGTGTCCAACTTGCTGATGGCGGCGTCGAGCGCGCTGTAGAAATCCTTGGCGCAGGCCTCGGCACGAATGACCGGGCCGCGCGAAACGCAGGTGAGCTCGACCCGTTGGCAGTTGCCGGACTGCCGGGGGTTGCGCTCGTGGAACAACTCGACGTCGACGCGCATCAACTTGTGGTCGTACCGTTCGACCTTGGCCAACTTCTCGGCGACATGCACCCGGTAGTGCTCGGGAACCTCGACGTTTCGGCCTTTCACCACGATGTCCACGCGTGACCTCCTGAATACGATCAGACGACCGGTAACTGGTGGGGAATCGCCGACCGGTCCAGGTGCCACAGCGGGCCGGGCATCAACCGGTCGGGTCAGGTTTCGCACCTCCCTCCGGGACACCAGCGGTGGCTGTTCAACCACCTGTCATACCCCTGATAGGCACACGCTAACGCGCCGACGGCGCAACGTCATCAGTTCCGGGAAGACCGGAGCGCGAAGTTTTCCACATCGCGAACAGTGCCCAAGACCCGTGACCACAAGCGATTACTGCGAGTAACGGCGCCGTGTCGCGGCGAGCACCACGGCGGCGTACGGAGCCAGCCCTTGCGCGGTGAGCAGCCGGTCGACAGCGGCCAATGTCGAACCCGTCGTGACGATGTCGTCCACCACGATCACACAGCGTCGCGGGTCCGGCGGTCGACGCGTGTCAAGTCCGACCCGCCGGTGCCGGAAACCGGCGCGGGCCGACGCCAGCCGGCCGGCGCTGTCCAACCCCGCCGAGTCCGGTCGGGGCAACGCCCGCAACGGCCGGGCCACCGACACCCGCCACCCGTCGGCGCGCAGCGCGGCGACCGCGTACCGGGTGATCCGCCGCAGGTGGTCGCCGTGCCGGGCCCGCACGGCCGCAGCGGTCGACGGCACCGCGACGAGCAGCACCGGGCGGGTCCGGTCGGCGGCGGTGGCGGCCACCGCCGCAGCCAGCAGCCGACCCAACGGCCGGGCGAGCCGGTGCCGGCCCCGTTCCTTGTACGCCAACAGCAGTTCCCGCAGCACCCCGGCGTACTCGCCGAGGGCCACGCAGTCAGGCAGCCCGGGCGGGGCCGGGGTCGGCCGCACCGACCGGGGGCGCAGCCGCAGGACCTGGGCGACGCAGTCGTCGCACACCCCGTACCGCAGCCGCACCCGGACCTCGGCGGCGGCCCGGGCCGCCGCTGTCGACCCGCAGCCGGCGCACCGGGTCGGCAGCACCAGATCCACCAGAGAGGCCCAGACGTCGCCCACCAGGTAGGCCCAGACATCGCCCGGCACGCGCACGGTCCCATCGGTTGGCAGTGTGCATCAGTACAGGAAGAGGTGCATCAGTACAGGAAGAACGGTGCGCTGGGGGCCACGTCGTCGGTCCCGGATTCGGCGGCGGCCGCCAGATCCACCCCCTCCACCTCCTCCAGCCGGATCTGTTCGCTCGGTTCGAAAATGTCGTACGGGATGCCGTTGGCCACGTACATCCGGGCACCGACACTGGCCGGCGCACCGGGGACCTGATTGGCCGGGTTGGCCGGATAGCCGGCCAGGTGCGTCACGCTCGCCCCACCGAGGTCCCGCAGGGACCGCGTCTCGATCGCCCCGTCGACCGTCACGTCGTAGAGGGTCACCCGACCGTCCGGGTTGGTGCCGGCCACCACCACCAGCGTCTCCGCCACCCAGTCGACCTGGGTGATCTCGGACAACGAGGTGGGCACCGCACGCGGTGGCAGCACCTCGACCTTGTCGTCGCGGCCGAGCGCGGCCACGTAGAGCTGCCCGCCGACGACCAGGGCGATCCGATGCCCGTCCGGCGCCACACCCACCGACTGCACCGCACCGTCGACGCCGGGGATCGTGACCGGTTCGACCGCACCGGTGCCCACCCGGAACGAGTACAGGCCGCCGTCGGCGACGATCAGCCCGACGTCGCCAGGTGTCTTCAGCCACACCGGCCGGCCGATGGCGCCGAACGCCCGGGTGCTGGTGTCGAAGCTGGTGCCGGCGCCGGTCGCCGCGCCGGTCACCAGACGCTGCCCGTCGCCGCTGCGGACCACCAGCGCCGCGTAGGTGCCGCCGCCGGCCCGGGTGAAACCAGCGGCGACGACGTCACGGTTGACCTCCTCGGTGAGCACCGGGACCGGCTCGCCGCTGCGCGCCGAGCTGCTCAGCCGGTGCACCTCGCCCTGGTAGACGGCGAACCGTTCGGGCGTCTCCGCCAACGCCTCACTGGCGTTCATCGCGCGCAGATCCGCACCCCGGAAGACCTTCGGGTTCTGACCCTGGATCGTCAGCTCCAGGTCGTTGCTGAAGTTCCCCTGCCCCAGCGACCACATCAGCTGGGCGGCGAGCCGGTCGAGCTGGCGTTCGTCGGTCGACGCGGCGGCGTCGGCGACCAGGGTCACCTTGAGCTGGTCGCCGGTGTCCGGGACGTTGCCGCCGGCGCGCAGCCCGCTCGGTAGCGCCTGCACCGCCGAGGCGAGCCAGTTCGACGGGCCGCTGATCAGCGCCTCCAACAGGACGGTGCGACGTCGCTCCGCCGGCACCGCCGCCGGCAGGTACCGCAGGTCCGGCACCAGGGCCCGTTGGCTGGTGTCCCAGAAGTAGATGGTGCGCTGCAGGTAGAAGGACTTCAGCGCGTCCTCGCTGAGCAGCAGCACCGACGGTGGGTCGAAGATGAACTTGCCCTGCTCCCCGACGACCGAGCCGACCCGGAAGGTGTACTCGGTGAACTCGGGCTCCTGGGCCGGCAGCGGTTCCAGGGCACCGTTGGGACGCAGCAGCCCCACCTGCTGGACGGTGAGCGCCACCTCCTCGACACCGGCCTCCGCCCGGGTGATCTGCGGGCGTTCCCGCAGCCGCACCACGGTCAGCACGACCTCCGGGTTCGGGACACGGATGTCGTCGCGGTGCACCGGAGCGACGAACTCCCGGACCTGCTCGACCGCCCGTTCCGCCTCGACGGCGGGTGCCTGCAGGAAGTTCTCCACGAACGACTCGGTGTTGTTGCGTTCGTCGAGCCGCGAGGCCGGTGTCTGGGTCCCGCCGCTGCCGGTCGGCAGCCCGGGTGCCGGGCCCTGCCCGTCGACGCGGACCTCGGTGTACTCGGGGATGCCGCACCCGGCGAGCAGCACCGCCGCCACCACCGGGACGGCCAGTAGCGGGGTCGCCAGCAGGCGGCTGCGCCAGCGATGTCTCATGACGGTGCCCCCGCCCCGGTCACCCCGCCGGTGGGCGTCACCACGCCCCGGCCCGGCTCGTCGTCGACCGCTCCTGAACCGTCGCCGGCGACGCGCCCGCCGTCGGCCGCGTCTGATGTGTCGTCGGCCGGCGTCGTGGCCTGTTCCGGCACCGCGCCCCGGTCGGTCGGCACCAGCCGCAACGGGGCGGACCGGAGCCGGTCCCCGGCCCGCGCCGGCAGGGTGAGCCGGAACTGCGCCCCCTGGCCCGGCGCGCCCCAGGCCTCCAGCCAACCACCGTGCAACCGGGCGTCCTCCACGCTGATCGACAGACCGAGACCCGTCCCACCGGTCTGCCGGGCACGCGACGGGTCGGCCCGCCAGAAGCGGTTGAACACCAACTTCTCCTCCCCTGGGCGCAGCCCCACCCCGTGGTCGCGGACGGTCACCGCGACGGCGGCGTCGTCCATGCCCAGCGTCACCACCACCGGGCGGCCCTCACCGTGCTCGACCGCGTTGCCGAGCAGGTTGCGCAGCACCCGTTCCACCCGCCGCGGATCGACCTCGGCGATCACCGGGGTGTCCGGCAGTCGCAGCTCGACGCGGACCCCCAACCGCTCGGCCAACCCGTCGAGGCGGTCGACCACCCGGCGTACCACCGGGACCAGATCGGTCGGCTCGACGTCGAGCACCGCGAATCCGGCGTCGAACCGGCTGATCTCCAGCAGGTCGGTGAGCAGGTTCTCGAACCGGTCCAGCTCGGTCTGCAGCAGTTCGGCGCTGCGGGCCACCGCCGGGTCGAACCCGTCCCGCTCGGCGAACATCAGGTCGGCTGCCATCCGTACGGTGGTCAGCGGGGTCCGCAGCTCGTGCGACACGTCGGAGGTGAACCGACGTTGCAGCCGCGACATCTCCTCCAGGCGGGTGATCTGCCGTTGCAGGTTCGTCGCCATCTGGTTGAACGACGCCGCCAGCAGGGCGAGGTCGTCCTCGCCGTCGACCACCATCCGCTGGTCCAGCAGGCCGGCGGAGAGCCGCTGCGCGGTGCGGGCGGCCACCCGTACCGGGGTCACCACCAGCCGGGTGACCAGGGCCGCGAGCAGCCCGAGGAGCATGACCAGCGCGAGCCCGGTGATCAGCACGGTGGTCCGGATCTGGTTGGCGGCCTGGTCCTGGGTGGTCAACGGCGCGAGATAGTAGAGCTCCACCTGGCCGAACTTGGTCGGCACCGGTGACCCGTAGACGAGGTACTTCGCCCGCCCTTCGCCCAGGTCACCCGTGCGGATCTGCTGCGCCTGGGCACCGGAGCCGACCTGCTCGGCCAGCTCCGGGGTGATCATGCCGCTGGCGTCCACCGCCGGAGAGATCGCCGAGGAGATCAGCGGGTAGCTGCTCGCGGTCATCACGACCACCACCCCGCCCCGCTGGTCGGGGTCGCCGCCGGCGAGGGTGCCGACGATCTGTTCGAAGGTGACCCGCAGCTGCGGATCGAAGTACTGCGGATGCACGCTCATCTGCTCGGCGGCGTAGTCCCGGCCGTGTTCCAGCCGGCGCTGGACGTCCTCGCGGGCCCGGTCGAGCAGGATGTTGGTGCTCTGCGAGGCGACCATGTAGGCGAAGCCGCCGACCAGCAGCCCGGAGGCGACCAGGGTGATGGTGACCACCCGCAGCTGCAGTGACCGACGCCACATCCGGTTGGCCGCCACCACGACCAGCCGGATCCGGGCGGCCGCCAGCTCCCGCGCCGGGCGCAGGGCACCGGTGACGCGGGAGAGCAGGTCGGATGCGGTACGGAGTCGGCCAGCCACAGTGCGACCCAGGCTAGCCGGTGCCCGCCTTGTAGCCCACGCCCCGAACGGTGAGGATGATTTCGGGTCGTTCCGGATCCGGCTCGATCTTGGCCCGCAGGCGCTGCACGTGCACGTTCACCAGCCGGGTGTCCGCCGCGTGCCGGTAGCCCCAGACCTGCTCCAGCAGCACCTCCCGGGTGAAGACCTGGCGCGGCTTGCGGGCCAGCGCGACCAGCAGGTCGAACTCCAGCGGGGTCAGCTTGACCTCCTCACCGTCGCGGCTGACCGTGTGCGCCGGCACGTCGATGGTGATCTGGTTGCCCGGTGGTCCGATGGTCAGCAGCTCAGGGGCGACGTCCTCGCCGCGCCGCAACCGGGCCCGCATCCGGGCCACCAACTCCTTGGGCTTGAACGGCTTCACCACGTAGTCGTCGGCACCGGACTCCAGGCCGAGTACGACGTCCACGGTGTCGCTCTTGGCGGTCAGCATCACGATCGGGATGCCGGACTCGGAGCGGATCGCCCGGCACACGTCGATCCCGCTCATCCCGGGCAGCATCAGGTCGAGCAGCACGATGTCCGGCCGGTTCTCCCGGAACGCGGCGAGCGCCCGCTCCCCGTCGGCAACGAACGACGGCAGGAAGCCCTCGCTGCGCAGCACGATACCCATCATCTCCGCCAGGGCGGGATCGTCGTCGACAACCAGCACGCGGGCTCTCATGTGACCAATATTCCATCCCGCCTCCACCGGCGGGGGACCGCCACCGCCGACGAACCGCCCAGGCGGCCGCGCTCCCGACATTTACGGCGGTCGCCCGCCCTGCCGTGGCGGGTCGCGGCCAACGTGCCACGATGGGACGCTGACGCCCCGTGCATCACGGTCAACCACCTCGTCACCAGGAGTCCCGGGTGAATCAGGCCGGCCCGTCCGACGTGCTGCCGCTGCGCCCGCTCACCACGGGCGAGGTGCTCGACGCCGCGGTCGGTCTGCTGCGCGGTCACGCACCGGTGCTGCTGGCCGCCGGCGCGCTGCTGGCCCTGGCCGAGCAACTACTGCTGCTGCCGCTGCGGGAGGCCGCCGGCGCGACGCCGCCGGCGTACCTGCCGACGTGGCACCGGTTCGGGCACTACTGGCTGTTGCTGGCCGCCGGGGCCGCCGTCGAGGTGACGATCATCGCGCTGCTCGGTGGGCTCACCTCCCGCGCCGCCGGGGCGGCACTGCTCGGCCGGCGGCTACCCGTACGTCGGTTGCTCGATCCACGTGGCGGCCGGTTCGCCGGGGTCGTCCTGGTCGCCGGGGCCGCCGGTACGGTCATGTTCACCGCCGCGCTGGCCGGGCCGGTCTGGTTCGTGGCGTACGCGATCCTCGGTCTCGCCGTACCCGCGCTCGTCCTGGACCGGCTCCCGGTGTGGCAGACGCTGGCCCGCTCGTCGGTACTGGCCTGCCGGGCCGGGCTGCGCGCCGGACTGATCCGGATCCTCGGCTACCTGATCTGGTTCGCGATCCGCGCCGGACTCGGACTGGCCGCGCTGAACCTGGTCGACCCCGGATCGCCGTGGTTGCTGGCGGCGACGGTGGCCGGCTGGACCATGATCAACGCGCTGGTCTACCCGACCCTGGCCTGCCTCGACGCCGTACTGCACGTGGAGACCAGGATGCGCACCGAAGGGCTCGACATCGCCCTGCGCCGCACCGCCGCCGTCCGTGACCGGCCCGCACCACCGTTGGCGGTCGGTACGTGAGCGCGTCGCTGAGCCGCTGGTGGACCGAACGGGTGGCCGCCGTCGGCGACGTACTGCCACTGCCGCTGGCCGCGCTGCTGCTGGTGGCCGGTGCCGCCATCCTCGGTGCCGGCTGGTTCAGCTGGCCGGCCTGGCGGCCCCGGCGGCGGCCCGGCCGGCTGCATCCGTGGGCCTGGCTGCGCCGGTTCAGCTGGTCGGCGGCGTCGGCCCCGGTACGCCGGTTGGCGGCGTTCGGGGTCCGCGCCGGCCGTGCCGTCGCCGCCGCGTACCGGCGGCTGACCGTCCGGGCCGTCCGCCGCTGGCTGGCCAGGCTCGACCCGCGTCGGCGCCGCCGGTCGGCGACCGTGTCCGCCGGCCCGGTCGCACCGGCGCGGCCGCACCCGCCGGACGGCCCGCCGGACGGGCTCGCCGACCGGTTCGCCGCCCAGGGTCGGTACGCCGAGGCGGTCCGGGAACGGCTGCGGACGATGATCCGCGACGTCGCCCAGCACGGCGTGGTCGCCGACCGACCCGGCTGGACGGTCACCGAACTCGCCGACGCGGCCGGGCAGGCGGCACCGGCGGCCCACCCGGCGTTGGCCGAGGCCAGCGGAATCTTCAGCGAGGTCTGGTACGGCAGGCGCCCGGCGCGGGCCGGGCACGACCAACGGATGCGGGAACTCGCCGACCAGCTGCGTGCCGCCCTCGGCCCGACCACGCCGGGGGCGCACCGATGACCCGTACCGGCAGCGGCACCGCCGCCCGGTGGCGCTGGCTGCGGCTCGTCGTCCCGTTCGTGCTGGTCGGCGGCCTGTTCGCCGGTACGGCGGTGGCGTACCACCGGACGCACCCGGACCCGACCCGGCCAGGTTTCCTGTCCCCGACCAACGTCGGCCCGCACGGCGGCAGCGAGCTGGCCGCCGCACTGCGCGACGACGGTGTCACCGTGCTCCCGGCCAGCGGGACCGTCGACGCGCTGCGGGCCGCCCAGGCCAACCCGAGCACCCTGTTCGTCCCCGCGCCGACCCTGGTGCACCCCGACTATCTGCAGGTCCTGACCCGGCTGCCGGCCGGCACCCGGGTGCTGCTGGTCGACCCGCCGGCCCGGCTGCTGCGCGGCAGCCCGTTGCCGGTCGACACCGCCGGCCGGCGGTGGGCCGCGCGGGCGGCGGGACCGGGCGTCGACGGGCGACGCTGCGTGGTGCCCGAGGTGGCCGACGCGGGACCGGCGGCGACGGTACGGCAGCGTTACACCGCCCCGTCCGGGGTCGACCCGACCCGGTTCGACCTGTGCTTCGACGCCGCCGTGGCCCGGCTGGCCTGGGGTCAGGTGGAGCTGGTGGTGGCCGGCGCGAACGACCCGTTCCGCAACGACCGGTTCGGCGAGCACCGCAACGCGACGTTCGCCGCCGGGCTGCTGGGCACCAGGCCGCAGGTGGTCTGGCTGGATCTGGCCCGGCCGGACGCGCCGCCGCCGACCCGCGACGCGGCGCCGCAGCCGCCGGTCTACCTGCCGCCGGAGGATCCGGGTTCCAGCCCCAGCGCGAGCGCCACGCCGGCAGCCGGGCGACAGTTTCCGGCCCCCGACGCCACCGCGCCGTCGGACAATCCCCTGTGGGGTGCCTTCCCGCCGTGGTTCTGGGCGTTGCTCGCCCAGCTCGTCCTTGCCGCGCTGGTACTGGTGCTGTGGCGGGCCCGCCGGTTCGGCCCGGTGGTGGCCGAGCCGTTGCCGGTGACGGTGCCGGCAGCGGAGACCCTGCTGGGGCGGGGGCAGCTCTACCGGCGGTCCCGGGACCGCGCCGCCACGGCCGGTATCCTGCGTACCGCCGCGTTGGACCGCGTCGTCGCGTTGCTGGACCTGCCGGACCGACCCCGGCCGGCGGAGATCGTGGCGGCGGTCGCTGCCCGGACCCCGGCGTCGGCCGCGCAGGTCGACGCCCTGCTGTACGGCCCGGCGCCGACGACCGACGGCGAGCTGCTGGAGCTGACCCGGCGGCTGGCGGCCCTACCGGACGACCTCGCCGGGCCGGTCCACCCGACAGCCGGGCCGACTGCCCCGGCACCCCGGTCCCCATCCGCGATCGAAGGAGAGCCCCGGTGAGCCAACCCAGTGCGGTCGGTCCGGTCGACGTTCTGACCACCGACAGTGACGCCGCGCGGGCCGCGCTGCGCCGGCTGTGCGCCGAGGTGGCCAAGGCCGTCGTCGGGCAGGACGCGGTGGTCACCGGCCTGGTCATCGCGCTGCTCTGCCGGGGGCACGTCCTGCTCGAGGGGGTGCCCGGGGTCGCCAAGACGCTGCTGGTACGGGCCGTCGCCGCCGCCCTGGACCTGGACGCCAAGCGGCTGCAGTTCACCCCGGACCTGATGCCCGGCGACGTCACCGGATCACTCATCTTCGACCCGCGTACGGCGGCCTTCACCTTCCGGGAGGGGCCGGTCTTCACGAATCTGCTGCTCGCCGACGAGATCAACCGCACGCCGCCGAAGACCCAGTCGGCGCTGCTGGAGGTGATGGAGGAGCACCAGGTGTCGGTGGAAGGGGTCCGCCGGCCGCTGCCGGCGCCGTTCATCGTGGCCGCCACCCAGAACCCCGTCGAGTACGAGGGCACCTACCCGTTGCCGGAGGCCCAGCTCGACCGGTTCCTGCTGAAGCTGGCCGTACCGCTGCCGAACCGGGACGACGAGCTGGGGGTGCTGCGCGCGCACCACGCCGGCTTCGACCCGGGTGACCTGGCCGCCGCCGGGATCCGCCCGGTCGCCGGGGCCGCCGATCTGGCGGCGGCCCGGCACGCCGTCCGGCAGGTGCAGGTCAGCGAGGGGGTCTTCGGATACATCGTGGACCTGTGCCGGGCGACCCGCACGGCGCCGGCGCTGGAGCTCGGGGCCTCGCCGCGTGGCTCGACCGCGTTGCTCAACACCGCCAAGGCGTGGGGGTGGCTGGCCGGGCGCGACTACGTGACGCCCGACGACGTGAAGGCGGTGACCCGGGCCACCCTGCGGCACCGGATCCGGCTGCGGCCGGAAGCGGAACTGGAAGGCGTCACCGCCGACGGCGTACTCGACTCGGTGCTCGGCACCGTCGCGACGCCCCGGTGAGCGGGTCGGCACCGCCGCCGGCGTCCGGCTGGTCGCGATGGTGACCTGGCGGGCGGCGGCGCTGCTCGGCGTCGGCGCGACGACCCTGCCCTGGTGGCCCGCCCCCTGGTGGGGCCTGCTGGTGATCACCACGTCGGTGGCCGCCCTGACCGTGCTGGACGTGGCGTTGGCCGCCCCGCTGAGCCGGCTCGAACTTGGCCGCGACGGCGACCGGACCGTCTGGTTCGGCACGTCGGCGACGGTGACGGTGCGGTTGCGCAACGGCTCCCGGCGGCGGGTGCGGGCGCAGGTCCGCGACACCTGGGTCCCGTCCGCCGGCGCCGTCGCGGACCCGGTCGGTGCCGCGGTCAAGGCCGGCCCGGACAGCGCCGACGCCGACGCCGACGCCGTGACGGCCGTCGGCGGCGACGGCAGCGGACCGGTCTGGCGGGTACGGCTGGCACCGGGTGCGGTCGCGGCGCTACCTGCCAGGCTCACCCCGACCCGGCACGGCGACCGGTCCGCCGTCGAGGTGACCGTCCGGTCGGCCGGCCCGCTCGGGCTGGCCTTCCGGCAACGACGCGGGCACCCGCCCACTCCGCAGTGGACCGTACGGGTGCTGCCGCGCTTCGACGCACGCCGGCTGCTCGCCGAGAAGCTGGCCCGGCTGCGGGTGATCGACGGGATCCGGGCCACCCGGGGCCGTGGCCAGGGCACCGAGTTCGACAACCTTCGGGAGTACGTCGTCGGCGACGACGTACGGTCGATCGACTGGCGGGCCAGCGCCCGCCGGTCCGACGTCCTGGTCCGGACCTGGCGCCCGGAGCGGGACCGCCGGGTGATGTTCGTGCTGGACACCGGGCGGACCTCGGCGGCCCTGATCGGTGACCAGCCCCGACTCGACGTCGCGATCGACGCCGCGCTGCTGCTGGCGACCCTGGCGAACCGGGCCGGCGACCGGTTCGACCTGATGGCGGCGGATGCGAAGGTCCGGGCGGCGATCTGGGGCGTGAGCCGGCAGGCGCTGCTGCCCCGACTGGTCCAGACCCTGGCCGGGCTGCAACCGGCGCTGGTGGAGACGGACTACGAACTGGTCGTCGGGGAGATCCTGCGGCGGGAGTCCCGACGGTGCCTGGTGGTGCTCTGCACCGCGCTGGAGCCCGGCGCGCTCGGCGACGGACTGCTGCCGGTGCTGCCCCGGCTGGCCGCCCGCCATCAGGTCGTGGTCGCCGGCATCGGGGATCCGACGTTGCCGGCGACGGTGGACGCACCGGTGCACAGGGTCGCCGACGCCTACCTGGCCGCCGCGGCGACCCGGACCGTCACCGAGCGGGCCCGGGTGAGTGCGGTGCTGCGCCGGTACGGGGTGGCGGTGCTGGACGCCTCGGCGCCGACCTTCGCCGGCCGTCTGGCCGACCTCTACCTTCAGCTGAAGTTGCTCGGCCGGCTCTGAGCCCGGTCGGTCGACCGGTCGGCCGGCCCGCCGCCGGAGCGGTCCGCGCCCCGGCGGGTGCCGCGTACCAGCACGTAGCCGAGGAAGGCCAGCCAGGCGGTCGCGCCGACGGCGACCCGCAGCCAGGTCGGCAGCGGGGCCGGCGTCACGAAGGCCTCGATCAGCGCGGCGACGGCGAAGACCGGCACCAGCCCGAGGGCCACCCCGACGCCGGAGAGCCCCGCGTCGGCGACGGCCCGGCTGCGGCTCGCCCCGGCCGGCGGGGCGAGCCAGGCACCGCCGATGCGCAGCCCGACCCCGGCGGCGACGAACACGCCGGTGAGCTCCAGCAGCCCGTGCGGGGTGATCAGGCCGAAGAAGACGTCCGCGCGGTCGTAGGAGATCATCACGCCGCCGGTGACGCCGATGTTGAGGGCGTTCACCCACAGCAGGTAGAGCACCGGGACCACCAGGATCCCGGCGGCCAGGCACTGTGCGGCCAGCCAGGCGTTGTGCGTCGACAGCTGGGCGGCGAAGTTGGGGGCCGCGTACCGGGTGTAGTAGCCGGCGAAGCTCGATTCGGCGAGTTCCGCCGCGGCCCGGTCGCCGATCAGCGCCCGGGCGCTGTCGGGGTTCCCGGCGACCCACCACATCAGGAATCCGGTGAGTGCGCAGAACGCCACCGCGACCGCACCCCACCACGGGGCCGCCCGGAGCACCGCCTGTGGGAACCCGGTGGCGACGAACTGGCCGAGAGCGCGCCAGCTGGACCGGGGGCCGGTCGTCAGCCGGGACCGGGCGGCCAGCACCAGGGTGGTGAGCCGGGCGACCAGCGCCGGGTCGGGCGAGCGGCTGCGGACCACCGACAGGTGGGTGGCGGTACGTTGATACAGCGCCACCAGTTCGTCGACCTCGGCGACGGTGAGCTGCCGGCCACGGGTCAGCTGCTCGAGCCGCCGCCACTGCGGCTCGTGCTCGGCCACGTACGCGTCGAGGTCCACGGCCACCTCCCGTCCCATAGTGTTCACTGGCAGGGTGAGTGCGCACGCATCCGGGGGGACCAGGCTGGTCGGCGGTGAGGCCGTCGAGGTCGAGGTACGGCTGGCCCGGGCCGGTTCCCGGATCCTGGCGCTGCTGGTGGATCTACTGGTCCAGGTGCTGATCGCGCTGCTGCTGGCGGTGGTGGCCGGGGTGGGGCTGGCGTCGCTGCCGTCGTCGGTCGAGGTGGACGACGCGCTCGGGCAGGCGGTGCTGACCGTGGGCGCGGTCCTGGTTCTGGTCGGCTACCCGGTGCTGTGCGAAACCCTCGGAAACGGCCGTACGGTCGGCAAGCGGGCGGTCGGGATCCGGGTGGTCCGCGACGACGGTGGCCCGCCGCAGTTCCGGCACGCGCTGACCCGCAACCTGGTCGGGGTGGCCGCCGAGTGGCCGGGGTTGCTGCTGCCGCCGCTGACCTGGCTGGCGAGCCTGGTGACGCTGATGTCGAACAGTCAGGGCAAACGGCTCGGGGATCTGGCCGCCGGGACGATCGTGGTCCACGACCGGGCTCCGGCGTCGTGGGGCTGGGTGCCGGGGATGCCGTCGGCGTTGGCCGGCTGGGCCCGTACCCTCGACCTGACCCGGCTCGACGACGAGCTCGCGCTGTCGGTGCGGCACCTGCTGACCAGGGGGCACGGGTTCGCCGAGCCGGCCCGCTCGGAGCTGGTGCGGCTGGTCGCGGCGGACGTCGCCGCGGTGACCACTCCCCCGCCGCCGCCCGGGGTGCCGGGGTGGGCGTACCTGGCGGCGGTCCTGGCCGAGCGGCACCGCCGGTCCGGGCAGCGGCTGGTGCGTGGCCGGGCGGCGACCGCCGCGCTCTGGCCGGAGTTGGCGGGGCTCAGCCCGGCGCGGACCGGCGCGCTGCGGCCGGCGGCGCCACCGTCCTGGGCCGATCCGGTCCGCGCGCCGGATCCGGCGGGTACTGCGGTGCCGGCCGGTGCGGTGGTGCCGACGCAGCGTGACGCGGCGCAGTGGCCACGGGGCAACTGGCCCCGGCCGCCGTGGATGGGACCGACCAGCGAACAACCGGACTGGACCGGGGTACGGCGGCCGCCGGTCGCCAGCACGCTGCGCCGCGCGCCGGTGCGGGAGCCGACGGGTCCGGGGCCGGACGGCACCTGACGGATCCGGGGCCGGGCGGCACCTGGCGGGCACGGTACTGCGGTAGAGCAGTATTCCTCAGAGGAATAATTATTCCTCTGAGGTATATCGTTCGGACAGGTATCCCGGTGGGGTGCCGTCACGGAAGGTGACGTAACGGGCCAGGGTGGAATGCCGGTGTGGTGTGGCAGCATCGGTGCGGTGAAGGCATTCATCCCCTGGCTGGTCGTGCTGCTCCTGGTCATCGGCCTGAACGCGGTCGGGCAACGCCCGTTGGCCACTGCGCTGGCATTGGGCTGGCTGGTCTACTGCATCTGGACCTGGGTACGCCCGGGACGCCGCCCGTCGTAGCCGATTCAGGGCCGGACCGCGACACGCCGCGAGTCGGTAATTTCCGGATTAGCTTGACAGTCTGGCTACGCACTGCAAATCTACGACTACGTCGCGTCACGACAACGTCACGCTGACGCGCGGGGGAACCAAACCGGGGGGATGCGCGGGGCGGCTGCAGGTGAGCGGAGCGGACGCTCACCAGGCGGCCGCCCCGCGTACATGTCCCGGCAGGTTCACCGATGCGACGAACGCCTCACCCGCACCCGAGATCGTCAGCGACCCCGGTCGGGCCGGCCCGACCGCAGCCCGCCCCGGCGGTACGGCGACCGCCGCGACCCCGTCGTCAACGGTGACCGCGCCGGTGAGGCAGAGCACCACCCGGGGGCCGCCCGCCGCTACCGTCGCCTGTGACACGTCGGCGTCGAGCACCACCCGGTGCAGGCTGAACTCGGCCGCCGGCACCGGCCAGGTGATCACCCCGGGGGCGACCGACCGGGGCCGTACCACCGGCTCGTCGAGCACGTCGAAGCGCAACACCCGCAGCAGCTCGGCGACGTCGACCCGCTTGGGGGTCAGCCCGCCGCGCAGCACGTTGTCACTGGCGGCCATGATCTCGATCCCGGCGCCGCGCAGGTAGGCGTGCAGGTTGCCGGCCGGCATCCAGACCGCCTCGCCAGGGGCCAGCCGCACCTGGTTGAGCAGCAACGCGACCAGCACTCCCGGGTCGGCGGGGTAGTGCGTGGCCAGGTCGGTCAGCAGCGCACCGTCGGCGGCGTACCGGGCCGGCAGGCCGTCGACCGCCGCCACCGCCGCCGACACCAGCGCCGCCCGGTCGTCCGCCGGCCAGCCGAGCAGCGTCTCGATCGCTTCCGGCAGCCCGACGGTGCCGGTCCGCAGCGACTTGACCACCGGTTCCAGGGCGTCGAGGCGCAGCGCCGCCAGCGCCTGCGCGGACCGCGCCGGGTCCCGGAAGCCACAGAGTGCGTCGAACGCGCTGATCGCGACCAGCAGCTCCGGCTTGTGGTACGGATC
The DNA here is from genome assembly GCF_030345095.1 of Solwaraspora sp. WMMA2056. Classification (NCBI taxonomy): domain Bacteria; kingdom Bacillati; phylum Actinomycetota; class Actinomycetes; order Micromonosporales; family Micromonosporaceae; genus Solwaraspora; species Solwaraspora sp. WMMA2056. The sequence continues at coordinate 1,987,415 of NZ_CP128360.1, read as the reverse complement.
GACGTAGTTGCGCACCCCGCCCTCGGCGCCACCGGACCGCTCGGCGGCGTACCGCTGCCGGGCCCGCGCCGCGTCCGGGTGGGCCTGCAGCGACAGCGGCGTCCGCGCGGCGAGGACCTTCATCAGGTACGGCAACCGGCCGTCGAACCGGGCGGCGGTCGACCCGCCCAGCCAGCCCTGCGGATCCTGGTCGATCAGCTCCGCCAGGCTGACCGGCACCCCGCCCCGCTCGACAGTGGACGGTGCTGCCGGGTGGGCGCCCAGCCACAGCTCCGCCTCCGGCCCCGGCGACGGGGACGGCCGGCCCTGCAACTGGGCGATGACCTCCCGCGACCCCCAGGCGTAGTCCCGGATCTGGCTGGTCAACAGTTCCACGACGGCCCTGCCTCAGGTGGTGGAGAGTTCCTTCATCTCGGTCACCGCCGGAACCGCCATCGGATCCAGGTGGTGGGCCAGCGCCAGGTACACCGAGGCGAAGTCCGGCACCGCGATCAGCGAGGCGAGCCGCTCCAACGCCGACCCGCCCTCGGCGGTCAACACGTCGCAGCGCACCCCACGGCGGTCGGCGAGGGTCTGCACCGCCTCGGCCCGCCGCTCCTCCACGGCCAGCGGCTCGTCGGCGTCGTCCTCCGGGTTCAGCCCGCCGTCGCGCAGCAGCACCAGCCGCAACCGGGTCGGCGGCTCCTCGGCCTCGTCCGGGTCGGCGAAGATGTCACGGCTGGACTCGCCGAGACCCCCGAAGACCCCGTCGAGCAGGCCGACCCGGCCCCGGCCGGCCTCGCCGAGCGCGCCGGTGACCACCGGATAGCGGGCGTTCGTCGACAGCGAGTCACCGAACCGGCGGGCGGCGACCGACGCCACCGGCGACGAGCCCCAGACGATCGGCACCGAACCGGCCAGCCCGAGCGCGAGCGCCTTCGCCGGGTTGACGAACGACTCCGCCGCCGGCCGGCACCGCTCGGCGTCGGCGTCGAGCCGGGAGGCGGTCTCCGCCAGGTCCGCCTCGTTCACCTTCACCAGGCCGAGCGCCCGCGCCGCCAGCAGCACCGGCACGGTCAACGCCCAGAGGCTGGCCCGGGCCGGAGCCCGACGCGGCACCGGGATGAACGGCGCGCGGACCCCTTCGGCGACCGACTGCAACTGTGAGTCGGGGGCACCGACGGCGACCAGCCGGGCTCCGCGCCGGGCGGCGGCCTGCGCCGCGCCGAGCGCTTCCGGGCTGCGCCCGGAGGCGCTGACCGCGATCACCACGTCGGCCGCACCGACCCAGCCGGGCACGCCGGCGCTGCGGTGCGGGATCACCGGTACGGGGCAGCGCGGGCCGGCCACCGTGGCCAGCACGTCACCAGTACGACCGGCGGTGCCGATCCCGGCGATCACCACCGCCCGGGGCCGCCCCTCGTCGCTGAGTACCCCGAGGTTGGCCTCGGCGGCCAACGCCGCCGACTCGCGTACCTGCGCGCCGGCCGAGGCGGTGAACCGCAGCATCCCGCCCGGGTCGGCGAGGCCCAGCGCGTCGACGTCGTCGAGCAGCGCCTCGTCGGCGACCCGCTGGCCCACCACCCCGGACGTCCCGTCGATCGGCAGCGCCATCAGGACGCCTCGCCCGGCATCCGGGCCTCGTCCAGCATCAGCACCGGAATGCCGTCACGCACCTCGAAGATCCGGGTGCACTCCGGGCAGGTGAGGGTCTGCGCGTCGGCATCGTAGGTCAACGGTGTGTGATGCGTGTCCGGGCAGGCCAGGATCTCCAGTAGCTGCGAATCCAGGGCCATCGGGTGGCTCCTTCCACGTCGCGGGGTGAACCCGAAGATGATCCTAGCCGCGGACCAGCGCCAGTACGCCGTCGCGCAGTTGCACCATCCGCTCGGTGGTCGGCGCCTCGACGTTGAGCCGCAGCAACGGCTCGGTGTTCGAGGCCCGCAGGTTGATCCAGGAACCGTCGTCGAAGCTGACGGTCAGTCCGTCCAGCTCGTCGAGGTCGGCGTCGGCGTACGCGGCCTTGACCTCGGCGAGCTTCGCCTGCTGGTCGGTGACCGTCGAGTTGATCTCGCCGGAGGCGACGTACCGCTCGTAGGAGTGGGCCAGCTCGGACAGCGGCTTGTCCTGCTCGCCGAGCGCGGCCAGCATGTGCATCGCGGCCAGCATCCCGGTGTCGGCGAACCAGAAGTCCCGGAAGTAGTAGTGCGCCGAGTGCTCGCCGCCGAAGACCGCGTTGGTCCGGGCCATCTCCGCCTTGATGAACGAGTGCCCGACCCGGGCCCGGACCGGCTCCCCGCCGTTCTCCCGGACGATCTCGGCCACCGCGCTGGAGGTGATCAGGTTGTGGATGACCGTCTCGCCGGGGTGCTTGGCCAGCTCCCGGGTGGCGACCAGGGCGGTGATCGCCGACGGCGAGACCGGCTCGCCGCGCTCGTCGACGACGAAGCAGCGGTCGGCGTCGCCGTCGAACGCCAGACCCAGGTCGGCGCCGTGCTCCCGGACCGCCGCCTGCAGGTCGACGATGTTCTTCGGGTCGAGCGGGTTCGCCTCGTGGTTGGGGAACGAGCCGTCCAGCTCGAAGTACATCGGCACGATGTCCAGCGGCAGCGCCGGCAGCACCGTGTCACCCAGGACGGCGGGCACCGTGTAGCCGCCCATCCCGTTGCCGGCGTCGACGACCACCTTCAGCGGCCGGATCCCGGACAGGTCGACCAGGGTACGCAGATGCGCGGCGTAGTCGGCGAGCAGCTCACGCCGCTCCACCTGCTCCGCACCGGACGGTGTCTCACCACTGTCGAGCAACGCCTGGGCGCGGTCGCGGATGTCGGTCAGCCCGGAGTCCTGGCCGATAGGTGCCGCCCCGGAGCGGCACATCTTGATCCCGTTGTACTGGGCCGGGTTGTGACTGGCGGTGAACATCGCACCGGGCAGCTCCAACGCGCCGGAGGCGTAGTAGAGCAGGTCGGTGGAGGCCAGGCCGGCGTGCAGCACATCGGCCCCGGCGGCGTTGGCCCCGGCGGCGAAAGCGGCGGCCAGCGGCGGGGACGACTCGCGCATGTCGTGGGCGATGACGATCCGGTCGGCCTTGTCGCCCAACTCCTTGAGCACCTGCACGAACGCGGTGCCGAGGGCTCGGGCCACCGTTTCGTTCAACTGGTCGGGAGTGGTGCCACGGACGTCGTAGGCCTTGACGATTTTGGACAAGTCAGACAAGGTCTCGCTCCTCAGCCGCGCCGGTTGCCAACACAGGTGAGGGTAACGGAGCAGCGTCCGGCCGCTGTGGTCAAGGCGGTCGGGCCACCCTCCGGCCGCGCGATGTTCATCCTCCATCCGGCCGGCCACGCCGCTGAGTGACCGGATCGTCGCAGGTCAGCGCTGAAGTCGGGGCAGGTCAGCGCTGAATGCGGGGCAGCAGCATCGTCGCCGAGCCGGCGGCGTCCGTACCGTCGGCACCAGGCGTCGCGGGTCGACCACCGCGCCCCCGGCGTACCAGCAGCACCAGCAGCGCCACCCCGACCGCGACCATGCCCAGGCCGACGGCGAGCACCCCGACGCCGATCCCGGGCCCCTGACCAGGATCACCGCCGGACCCGGCGGCGGCGACCAGGTCCGGGTCCACCGGGGCGGCGACCGGCGGCGGGCTCGGACTCACCGCCGCCGGCACCTCGGTCGGCTCCGGGGTCGGCTCCCCGGTCGGCGACGGCGGGGCCGGCGCGTAGCTGCCGGCGAGCCGGCCGGTGGCCTTCTTCGACCCGGCCGTACGGTTGAGCAGGTCACCACCGGCGGTGTACGCCTCGGCGACCACGTTCACCGTGCCGGCCGGGGTGCCGGCCCGCAACGCCACCTGGTAGCGCACCGACCGGCTCTTGCCCTTGCACAACTCGTCATTCTCCGGGGCGGTCCGGTCGGTGACCAGCAGCCCGTCGCCGTTGTCGGCGATCGGCACCGGCACCCAGTCGTCGTCGATCCGTGCCTGCACGGCGACCTGGTCGACGGTTGCGCCGGGCAGCCGGATCGCCAGGCCGGTACGCAGCGACACGCACCCGTCGGAGCGCTTGGAGACCTTCACCGTCACCCCGGCGGCCTTCTCGCCGACGGTGAACCTGCCGGGCAGGCCGAGCTGGACCCGCACCTGGTCGTCCTGCGCGTACGCCGGGGCTGCGACGGGCAGCACTGTGCCGGCGCTCAGCAGGAGCACCATCGCGACCTGGGCCGCTGTACGCCGTACCGCCATGTCCCGCCTCACCTCCCGCGTCGCCGGCACCCGCGCCTGCGACGCCGTCGCGCGACAGGCTACCGCGCGACCGCTACGCGGCCGGTCCGCGCAGCGCGCCACCTCGGACGTCGGCGACGAACCGCCCGAAGTCCGTCGCGGTGAAGGCGAGCACCGGGCTGGCCGGGTCCTTGGAATCCCGTACGCCGACGAACCCGCCGACGACGGCGACCTCGACGCAGCTGCCGTTGCCGCCGCTGTGGCTGCTCTTGTGCCAGCCCGCCCCGACGAAATCTGCTGTGGACATGTGGTGCTCCTTGTCAGCGACGCGGACGTTGCCCGTGCCCAGGATCTCCCGGGCACGGGCAACGGTGTGCGGTGTTGCTTGGGGTCTCGGGTCAGTCCGGCGGTGCGGGCAGGGTGTGGGCGTCGAACGTCAGCTGCGACGTCGCCGACCCGCCCGCCTCGCCTCGGCCGATCCCGGCGATGCTCTGCCGCTCGTAGACCTTGGTGGCCTGGTTGATGCCGCGGAACACGACGACGAAGGTCTGACCGTTCGAGTTCGTCACCGGCGCCACCGTCGGGTCGGTCGCCGCCGGATCGGAGCCGTAGTCGCTGATCATCGCCCAGGTCCCCCACACGCCGGTGCCGGGCCCGGTCTCGAACACCCGGTAGATCTCGTTGTCGACGCCCCGGGCGACGATGACGGTCCGCCCCAGTGCCGGGTCCAGGATCACCGCCGGCGTCCCGGCCGTGCTGAACGAGCCGACCGGCGACCAGTTGGCCGGCCAGGTGCCGTTGGCCTCCTGCAGCTTCTCGACGACCGTACCGTCATCGGCGCGGACCACGACCCGCGTACGGTAGCCCGGGTTGACCACGGCGGCGATCGCCCCCAGCGTCACCCCGGTGCCCACAGTGGTCCAGCCGGACAGCACGCCGTCGTTGCTGTAGACGGCAGTCCTGACCGAGCCGTCCGACGCCGAGGCGAGCAGCCGCAGCCCGTTCTGGGCCGGCACGACCGTCACCGACCCGGTCAGCTCGGCCGGGCCGAGGCTGCGCCACGCCGGGTTGGTGCCGGCCTGCCGGTAGTGCCAGAGTCGGCCGTCGTCGCCCACCGCGAAGATCACCTGGGTGCCGTCCGCGACCGTCGCCGCCGTCGGCGGTGCCGCCATCGAGCCGCCGAGCTGCGCCCATGGCGACCAGCCTGACTGGTTCGGCTCGGCCTGGGTGCGCGACCAGACGTTGCTGTCGGTGTGCTGGGCGACCACCTGTGCCCGGCCGTCCGACCCCTGACTGAGCGTCACCGGGCCGACGAACGCCTCCAGCCCGGAGATGGTCGTCCACTCCACCGAGTTGTAGTCGTCGACGTTGTCCTGCCGGCCGATCCGGACACTGCCGAGGTTGTCGACGTAGCCGTACTCGACGGAGCCGAGGCCCGTCCCGGTCGGCGTCAGCTGCTGCACCACCGTCTTCGAGTACGGCGGCACATCCAGAGGCTGCATCGGGTCGGCGAACCATGCCTGCAGGTCGACCGTCAGATGCACGGTGCCGCTGCTGTAGTTGCGGATCCGCACCTTCCCCTCCGTGCCGACCTGGGTGAACGCCAGGCTCCCCCGCGCGATCTGGGTGGAGGAATAGTTCAGCACCGACGGCGTCGGCTGGGTGCCGTCCAACGGCCAGACCCGCAGGTACCCGTTCGACGAGGGGTTGATCGCCGTCAGGTTCAACACCGCTGCGGCGATGCCCCGGGTCGGCAGACCGTTGGTGCCACCGACCTGGACGTCGATCTCCCCGTTGGCGGGAATCGCCGCCCCGCTGTTGCTGCGGGTGTCGAGCAGCCGGGACGCCGGCAGCGTACGCAGGCCCGCGCCGGTGCTGGAACTGCCGGTGAAGTAGCCCTGCGCACTCAGCACCACATGCAGCGGGCTGCTGGTCGGATTACGGAAAGTCACCTCACCGCTGCTGGACAGGGTTACGGTGCCCGCGTGCGAGGTGGTGCCTGCGGGAAAGTCCATCAGGCTGCGGGTGCCGGTGGTGCCCGGCGGGAACGCTGCGATCCAGCCAGGAACGGCCGCGTTCACCACGATGACGTCCAGGGCGACGCTGGTGGCCCCCGCCGGCACGACGCCACCGGTGAGGGTGAACGTACGGTTGCTCTGTGCCGCGATGGCACCGACCGACGTACCGGTCCCGTCGCGGGTGTCGACCAGTCGGGTGTGGGCGGTCGGCACGAAGCCGCCACCGCTGCCCCCGGCGCTGCTGGTGAAGTAGCCCTGCACGTCGATGCTGACATGCACGGTGCCGGAGTTGTTGTGGACGGCGATCCGACCGTTCGAGCCGACCTTGACGATCGCCGAGTTCGACAGCACCTGACCCACGTCCGCGTTGACCACCGACACCACCGGGCGGTCCTCGCCGTCCGGCCAGACCGTCAGGTGGGTGCGGATGGTCGGACTGATGGCGGTGACGTCGAGCATCACCGCGCTGACCCCGGTGGCCGGCACCCCGGCCGCCCCGAGCACCTGGAAGGTCGTGGTGCTCCCGGCCGGTCGGGTCCCGGTGGTACCTCCGAGACCGGTGCGGGTGTCCACCAGGGCGGTCGCCGTAGCGAACGGGACGTAGTCACCGCCCTTGCCGGCCGCGTCCGCGTACGCCGCCCCACCGGGCTGCACCACGGCAAACCCCGCCGCGACCAGCAGCGCAGCCGCCACCGAACGCGCAATTCTAGACAATCTCTGGCCCGCCGCCACTTGGCACATCTTCAGCATGCCAGTAATGATCTTGGAGCTAGTCCTGACTTGAGCTGAGACAACACGTTGATCTCTGACAAGACTTCCGAGCATGCGCGATTTATGACCCAGTGCGGTGCACATTGAAAAACCTCCCCGATCTTGTAGATAAACTGCACCCTAAAGACCCCGGGCCGGCAACGCCAGGAGGACGATCAATCCTGATGACTGAAGCCCGAGTCTTATCAAATTTGTGCACACCTGGGTGTGCGCGGATGGCCTTAAGGGCGTGGCGGAGGTCGCCGGGCAGGGGGTCGGCCGCGACGAGGATGGGGGCGCCGGCCTGGATGCGGATGGCGCGGGTCCTCAACCTAGGTCCTCAGTCACGATTTCACCGAAGCGAGATTTTGCTCTATTCCAGGTCGCGATTGTTTTCGAATAAAGATCAGCACTCCACTCTTCAACTAAACTGTACTCTAACCACGCCTCCCAGCATTCCCTGAGGAGATCATTAGCGGTTAACGAAAATTCCAGGAGGCGACGTTCACCCAGAGCCTCCTTGCCCTTTGTCATGCACCAGATGCTGAATCTCTCTTTCGCCGCGAGAAGTTCGGCGACAGCGAGCACTATTGCATTCGATGTTCTATCGCTCGAAAGAACAACAATGGCGAAGTTGACAAAAGGCACTCCCGTAGGCGCGCGCAACTCTTGGGGCATCTCCCATTCTTTCGGAAGGTCATCCAACCAGTCTAGGTCGTCCGCTGAAGTCATTTCTCCACCTCATTACGAGCGCTCCAGCCTACGCAGGAACGCAATAATCTCGCGCGCCGTCCCGCCTGCTGGAACTCCTTGAACTCCTCCCGCTTCCAATACGCGAGCACAATAATGGAAGCACGTTCTATACGTCTCGTCATACATTCCAAAGTCGAATCCCCGTGCAGCTTTGTCTAGCTGTACCTCTTGGTATGCAAATGCCCCTCCAGGGTTCGGAAGATGGACCGTCGCGGAACGCGCGGCCGGCGAAACCTCCCCGTCGAATCTTGCGGGTCGAACGGGCGTCGGCACCCTACCCATGCCCGGAATCTCGACCAAGCCACCAAGTTGATGCGTGTGCATAACATCGCCACCAACGGTCGTTCGAATTGTGGCATGTCCCCCGTCAAAAAACACCGTAGCTTCGCCGACACAGTTGTGGACGAGTACGGGGGTGTCGGCGGCGGTGACGTAGTAGGTGTGGAGGGTGTCGACGGTGAGGTTGTGGACCGTCTCGTACTCGGTCCAGGCGCGGATGCCGGCGACCGTGGCCGGCCGGTGGTCGGCCGTCTCGAAGGCGTAGCCGGGCTTCAGGTCGACCGCGTCGACCCAGCGGTTCTCGCTCTCCACCCAGAACGGGTGGTTGTCCGTCGCGGTGATCGTGCCGGTCCGGTCGCCGTCGGCACCGTCCAGGTCGACGGTCACCTCGACCAGGTTCTTCTCACCGGTGCCGACAATCAGGCCGGTGACTTCCTGCCCCTCGGTGCGGCCGGTGGTCGGGTCGGTGGCCAGCACGACGTCGCCCACCTCGACGTCGCTGATCGGCTTGCGGCTGCCGTCGGCCATCAGCACCGGGGTGGTGGCGACGAAGCTGTTGTTGCACTTGCCCATCAGCCGGTTCGCCAGGTTCCGGGTGCTCTCCACGCCGGAGCGCACCGCCGACCGGGTGCTGCTGACGGCACCCCGTACGGCGTTCTGGGCTCCGCTGGACAGCGCGCCCATCGCCCGGCCGCCGAGTGCCCGCAGCGCCGGTGCGGCGGCCCGCGCCGCAGAGCCGAGCAGTGCCCCGCCGAAGGCACCCAGTACGCCGGTCGCCCCGCCGAGCAGCGCGGTGCCCGCCAGTTCCCAGCCCCGCTGGCCCTGCATGTAGCCGGTCACCGCAGCACCGATCGCGCCGGCCGCCACACCACAGGCGACCGCGCCGGCTCCGGTCCAGCCGATGGCCACCCCGCAGCCGATGCCGATGACGCCGCCGACGACCGCGCCGGTGATGGTCGCCTTGTGTTCGTCCCAGAACTGGGCCGCGCTGTCGACCATGCCGTTGATGGATTCGGTCAGGCCCTGGTACTGCTTCGCCGCCTCCAGCGCCAGCGTGTTGGCGAACTGCTGCGGATCCTTGATGGCGGTGACGGTCACCGCGGTGACGGCCGCCGCGACCCGCGCTGTCGTCGACACCAACGTCCGCGCCCCGGCCACCAGCGGCTGCACGGCCGCTTTGATCCTGGGGACCACCTTGTTCTGGACGTAATTCTCGACGGCCTGTTTGGCCCGTTGGGTGATCTGCACCGCCTGCGCGGCCTGTTCGGCGGCCCAGTTGCGGAAGTTGCCGTCCCTGACGGCCTGGACGCCTTCACTCACCTTGTTGACGACGGTGGCGGCACCCGACTTGTGGTAGACCCAGTTGGAGAAGCGCTTGAGCTGGCTGCCGAAGGTCCGCAGCGCCGACACGCCCCAGTTCCAGGCTGAGATTCCCCAGCTCTTGGCGGTGTTCCAGGTCGAACTGGCCCAGCTCTTGGTGGTGTTCCAGGCGTTGGAGGCCGTCCGCTTGACCTTGTTGATTCCCTTGTCGACCCAGCTCGGCCAGTGGCCGGTCGGGTCGTCGTAGTTCAGCGGCGCTCCGGCCCCGTACGTGTAGCGGTTGGCCAGGATCGACGCGCCGGCGCTGTAGGTGACGCTGTCGCGGGAGGCGAAGCCGCCGGTGCCCGGGGTGTACCAGCGGGCGCCCATGTTGACCTTGCCGGTGTCCGGGTCGGTCCAGTCGCCCTGGTAGCCGATGTTGCCGGTGTCGCCCTGGGAGGCGGTCGGCTCGCCGAACGGGTCGAAGGCCGTCGAGTCCGGCAGCGACGGCAGGACGCCGCTGGTGGGGTCGAAGGCGGCGACCACGTCGCCGTGCGCGTCGGACAGGGTCAGCCGTTGCTCGGTGCCCCGGCCGACGGCGAGCAGTTCGTCGCCGGCCCCCCGGGCGTACGTTTCGGTGCCGTCGCTGACGACCTCCGTGCTCAACCCGGCGTACTGGAAGGCGGTGCTGCCCCGCGACACGACCCGGTTGAGGGCGTCGTACGCGTACGACTCGCCCTCGGCGAACGTCATCCGGTCGAAGGCGTCGAAGGCGTACTGCTCGACCAGGCCGGAACTGACCCGGGTGCGCAGCGCACCCCGGGCGCTGTAGCCGTACGTGTAGTCGCCGTCGGAGACCAGCCGGTTGCGCTCGTCGTAGACGGCGGTCTTCGGGCCGGCGCGGGTCCGGTTGCCGGCGTCGTCCCACTCGTAGGCGACGGTGCCGTCCGGCCCGGTCCAGCTGACCAGCCGCCCGGCGTCGTCGTAGTCGTAGCTGTGCGCGCCCGCCCCGGCGGTGCCGGTGGTGGTCTTGCCGGTCAACTGCCCGGCGAGGTCGTAGTCGTAGACGATCGAGGCGACGGTCTGCCCGCCCGAGTTGCGCAGCACGTCGTCCGTGAGCCGACCGACGTCGTCGTAGCTGAACGTGCGTACCCGGCCGGCGCCGTAGTCGATGCCGCGTACCGCGCCGGCGGCGTCGTAGCTGAGTGTCTGCGGCTGGCCGGTCACCGCGTCGGTGATCTCGTCGAGCCGGGCGTCGACGTAGCTGAACGTCGTGGTGCCGGCGGCGTCGGTCCGGCCGGTCAGGTTGCCGTCGGCGTCGTAGCTGAAGCTCGCCGTGCCGGCGGGTCCGGCAGCGGTGAGCAGACCGCCCCGGTCGTTGTAGCTGAACGTGTCGTCGTCGCCGGGGGCACCGGCCCGGGTGAGCCGACCGGCCAGGTCGTAGCCGAGGCTGCGGGCTGCGGTGGTCGTCTCCGCGCCGGCACCGGTCTCCTCGACGAGCCGGTTGGCCGCGTCGTACACCCGCTGCCGGGTCACCCCACCGGGGGCGGTCAGCCGCTGGGCGTTGCCGTTGCCGTCGTAGGCGACCGTCCAGGTCCGGTCGGCCAGGTCGGGGTGCGCCGTCGTCGGCGGCTCGACGACCGACTCGGCCAGGCCGAGGGTGTTGACCGTGTAGATGATCTCGTGGCCGCGCCCGTCGGTGTAGCGGGTGCGGTTGCCGGCGGCGTCGTAGCCGAACGTCGTCGTGATCGACTTCGTCGCCGAGACCTGTTCGACCTGGCTGACCAGCCGGCCGGCCGCGTCGTAGGCGTACTGCGAGACGGCCTGCTCCGGGTCGGTGACGGTGACGACGTTGCCGGCCGCGTCGTGGCCGTAGCTGGTGGTGGCGACGACGTCGCCGGCCGGGTTCAGGTTGGCCTGCGCGACCCGGTCACCGAACAGGTTGTAGCTGGTCCGCGCGGTGCGGCCGAGCCCGTCGGCGACCCGGACCTGCCGGCCGGCCCGGTCGTAGCCGTACTGGGTGACCACCCCGGCCGGCGAGGTCATCCGGATCAGCTCGCCGACACCGTTGTACGCGCTGGTCATGGTCGCCCCGGACGGCGAGATCACCGAGGTGACGTTGCCGGCGTCGTCGTAGCGCAACGTGGTGGTGAAGTTGTCGACCACCGGGTGCCGCTCGACCACGGTCTGGGTGACCGGCCGGTCCAGGTCGTCGTAGGTGGACTCGGTGCGGGCCCCGGTCGGGTCGGTGACCGACAGCACCTCGCCGGTGCGGGTGTAGGTGTAGTGCCAGACGGCCCGCTGCTCGTTGGTGGTGCCGGGCGCGTCCCGGCTGACCATCCGGTTCAGCTGGTCGTAGGCGTACCGGGTGACCGCGTTGCGGGCGTCGACCGTCTCGACCACGTTGCCGAGCGGGTCGTAGCTGGTCCGGACCGTCGGGGTGATCGGCGTGGGCGCCCCCGGTGGGGTGTACGACGGGGCGATGGTCCGCACCGGCCGGCCGAGCCGGTCGTACTCGGTGCGGGTGACGTTGCCGAGCGGGTCCCGGGTGGCGACCTGCTCACCGAAGGCGTTGTAGCCGGCGGTGACGGTCGGGGTGACCGTGGTCGGCGTACCGCCGCCGCTCTCGGCGGCCACCGCCGGGCCGGTGATCCTGGTCTGCCGGCCGAGTTCGTCGCTGACGAACCGGGTGGTGAAGGCCGCCGCGTCGGCGCCGGGCACGTTGCCGCGTGGCTCGGTGGTCGAGGTACGGACACCCCGCTGGTCGTACGTGTGGGTGGTGACCCGGGTCGCGTCACCGGCGACCACCGTCTCCCGGGCCACGCCACCGGAGACGTGGTAGACGTAGTTGACGATCTCGGATTCGACGGCGACCAGCCAGGGCACGTTCGACGTGTTGCCGGAACGGGTGATCCGGTCGACCTCGCCGGCGGCGTTGTACCGCAGGTCGGTCCGGCGCCGTACCCCGTCCGGGTCTTCGACGGTGGAGGTGATCCGGCCGGCGTTGTCCAGGGTGTGTTCGGTGACGGTGGTGCCGTTGCCTTCCTCCCGGCGGACCAGGTTGCCGGCCCCGTCGTAGACGTTGCGTTCGATCACCTGGTCACGGGTGGACCCGTCGGGGTTGCGGAACCCCTTCAGGACGACCTTTTCCAGCAGGTCGTCGTGGTAGTAGGTGTACTCCAGCCGCCGGCCCATCGCGTCGGTGTCGCTGGCCAGCCGGCCGGCGAAGTCGTACGAGTAGGAGTGCAGCACCAGGTAGTCGACGTCGCCGGTGCCCGGCCCGCCCGGCGGGTCGCTGCGCCAGTTGCGCAGCCGGACCTCGGCCAGCTTGTTCTGGTTGGTGTACGCGTAGTCGTACCGGTTGCCGTTGGGGTCGGTCTCGGAGGTCTTGTTGCCGAACCGGTCGTAGGACAGGCTCGTCTCGTTGCCTTCGGCGTCGACCACTCGGACCGGGCGGTTGTGCTCGTCGTACTCGGTCGTCGCGGTCCGTGGCTCCTCGTCGCCGACCAGGTCGTAGACGGTGGTGGCGATGAGGTTGCCGTCGGCGTCGTAGTCGTTGACGGCGTGCTGCTGATGCTGTTCGCCGGTGACGGCGTCGGTGGTCACCGGACCGGTTTCGCTCTTCAGCCGCGAGTGGGTGTCCCAGGTGTAGGTGGTGACGACGCCGGCCGGGAAGCTGTCGGAGATCTCCTTCTCGGTCAGCAGCCGGCCGAGCGGGTCGTAGGTGTACTCGGTGGTCAGCCCGGCCGGGTCGACGGTGCGGGCCAGGTCACCGTTGCGGTAGTAGAAGTAGCGGGTGACCCGCTCCACGCCGGGGGCGGCGGTGGGGGCGCGGGTGCGATCGAGCAGCCCGGTCGGCTGGTTTCCGCCGCCGAACGCCGGCTCGCCCCCGGTGGTGTACTGGTGGGTGACGGTGACGTTGTCCGGCCCGGTCTGGCTGATCAGCTTCCCGGTGAAGTGGTAGCTGGACGTGGTGCGGTACCGGTTGTCGGTGGCGCTGCTGGACCGTCCGTCGCGGACCTCGGTGGCCAGGCCGGCCCGCAGGTCGTACGGGTCGGTGATGCCCGCCGGGTACGTGTAGTACGTCGTGTGGCACTCGGTGCTGGTCCGGCAGCTCTTGCGGGACGTGACGTTGCCCCGGTCGTCGTAGCCGAGTTCGACGCCGTGGTCGTTCTCGTCGCGGATCTGCTTCTGCCGGCCCTGCTCGTCGTAGGTGTAGGTGCGGATCGCCATGCCTTCCAGCGGGTGCCGGATGAAGACCGGGCCGCCGGAGTCGTCGGGGATGATGGTGCAGAACGCCGGGTCGTTCGGGTCGGGCTGGCTGCACACCTCGGTCGGTGGGGACGGCGACGACGTCGGCGGCGGGCCGGGCAGGTCCTCCTGCCGGGTTTCCAGGCCGAGCGGGGTGCCGCTGCGCAGCAGCCGGCCGGCGAGGGCGTCGTACTCGTACAGGTGCGGCCGGTTCGCCGGGTCCAGCACCTGGACGCTGCGCCGCAGGTCGGTGTCGCTGCCGAAGACGGTCGGCGCGCCGACCTTCCAGGTGCCGCCGTTGCTGTCGGTGTACTCGGTGATCCGGCCGGTGATCTCGTGGTAGCGGGCCTCGATGGCGGTCTTGCCGCTGGGCAGCAGGACGGTGGTCAGCCGGTGGCTGCCGGTCTGCGCGGCGCGGAAGTGTTCGGCGACGGTGCCCGGCCCGAGCGGTCGGGCGTAGACGGCGACCTCGTCGATCTGGCCGGCGAAGTGCCGCTGCGCCGTCGTGCCCCAGCCGGGCCAGGCGGTCGGGCTGGTCGCGACGGCGGCCCCGACCTGGTTGTACGTCAACAGGGCGTGGTCGATGGTGCGGCCGGTGGCCTCGCCGACCTTGACCCCGTCGAGGTACAGCGTCTGGGTGGTGCCCATCGAGGTGAGCACGACGTGGTGCCACTGGTTGTCGTTGACCGTGGCGGCCGAGGTGATCGGGGCGATGCCGCCGCCGGCGAACTGGCCGCGCAGCCGCCCGTCGGTGCCGGTGTAGAGCAGCGGTACGCCGGTGCCGGCGGTGCTGCCGAACTCGGTGTCCTGGTAGCCGATCAGCGGGCCGCCGGTGTGGGTCAGGCCGACGCGGAACCACAGCTCGACGGAGGCGTCCCGGGACTTCTTGACCGTCCCCTTCGGCAGGGTGACCCGGGCCGAGGTGCCGTTGAACGACGCGGCGGTGTCGGCCGTACCGGCGATCGGGCCGGCGGCGCCCAGGGTGACCCCGGTGTACGTGCCGGCGTCCTTGCCGAGGTTGGTCGCGATCTCGCTGCCGGCGGCGGTGCCCTGGCTCTCGGCGAACCGCCAGTACGAGTCGGGGCGGGCGTCGAGGACCGCGGCGTGGTAGCGCGACGCCGGCGTGTACTCGTACTCGGTGCAGGAGCTGTCCGGCGCGCAGACCCGGGTCAGCAGGTCACCGGTGTAGTGGTAGCGCCAGGACAGCGGTGACCCGTTGACCGGGTCGGTGCGGATGGTGTCGATCCGGTTGCCGTTCCAGACGAACCACAGTGACCGGCCGGTGGTGTCCGACGGGGTGGCCGCCGCCTGCACCCGCCCCAGCCGGCCGCCGTCGGCGGTGTTGTAGGTGAACCGCAGCCGCCGGGACGCGTTGTCGACGATCTCGGTGATCTTGCCGGTGGAGCGGAAGAACGAGTAGGTGGTGCCGGACTGGTCACGCAGCCGCCAGTGGGTGGCGTCCTCGGTCAGCTGGGCGACCCGGCCGAGCGGTGCCGCGAAGCTGCCGTCGGGGTTGCGGCCGAAGCGGACCGTCTGCCCGTCGGGGTAGACGACCACGAGGTTGCCGGTGCCGTCGTCGTCGGGCACCACCCGCATGTCGTAGCGGCTGGCCCAGCCGGCCCCGAAGACCGGTGGTACGGCGGCCAGGCCGGTCGCGGCGGTGCCGAGGTCGCGTCGCGGGTCGAGGCTGTTGTACGTGCGGACCACGTTGAGTTCGGGGCCGACGGTGGCGACCACCGCGTCGACGGCGGCGGTGGTCAGGTTGCCGGTCTGGGCGTCGTACTCCTGCCCGACGGCGGCGTTCGGCGCACCGGCGATCTTCGAGGTGATGTCGGGCTGCGGCACCGAGGTGACCAGCATCGAGTACGGCGTCGGCACCTCGTTGTTGGCGTCGCGGATGACGGCCCGCCACAGGTACGTGGTGCTCCAGGTCATCCGCCCGGCCGGCACCGCCCACGCCTGGCTGGCCTGGTACGCCGTACTGGTGCAGTCGACCGGTTCGCCGTCGTCGTCGGTGGCGCAGAGTTCGAACTTGTACTGCAGGTTCAGGCTGGGCGGGGCGTCCGGGTCGACGGCGCGGGCGTACAGCAGCGGGGTCAACGTCGGCGCCGGGTAGCCGTTGGGCGGGTGCACCTCCTGGACCACCGGTTCGATGTCGATGACGTGCAGCACGATCCGGGCGGGCGGCACCTGGTGGTCGGTGAAGACGACACCGCCGGTGCGCACCATGGTGAAGTCGAGGAAGTAGACCCCGGGTGGCAGCCGCTTGATGGTGGCGGTCACGGTGGCCTTGCCGTTGCGGGCCACCGTGCCGGGCAGGTTCCCGGCCCGCTGCTGGGTGACGGCCGCGCCGGTCTCGGCGTTGTACGCCCGGTAGGCCAGGTAGTAGTTGGCCGGGGTCCACGCCTCGGCGCTGCGGTTGGTCACCGTGACGGCGACCTGGCCGTCGCGGTTCTGCAGGACCGCCGGCTCCGGCACCGGGTTCGGGATGGCGTAGCCGGCGTTGTACGGGCTGTGCGTGACGTACAGCCGGGGGCCGTTCGGGGTGCCGGTGCCGGCGAACTTCTTCCACGCCGAGCTGTCGTCGACCGGCGCGCGCAACGACAGTCCGTTGTTGGCGCGGGTTCCGTCGACCCAGCCCTGCACCAGGTCACGGCCGGCCACTCCCAGGTCGAACAGTTCGGAGGCGGCCGGGCAGGCGGACTGGGACTGGCCGGTGGCGACGTACCCGTTGGCGAACGACCGGCTGGCCAGTGCCTTGCCGACGGCCGGGCCGGGCCAGGAGTGGTGGGTGCCGACGGACCAGCCGGCGGTGACCGGGTGGACGGCCACCGGCCTCGGCCGGCAGGACGGGGCGTCGTAGCTGACCACCGTCATCGCCACACCGTGGACGGTGTGGTTGGCGAGCTGGCCCAGGTTGTCGAACTTGAGGTACGCGGCGGCGTTGGCGCTGCCGCTGCGGCCGATCAGCAGTTCGTTGCCGCCGGAGACCGAGGTGCTGCCGTGCACGTACATGCTGGATGTGCTGGCCCGTTCGGTGACCGGCGGACCGACGGTCGGGTCGACCTCGACCGGGTAGACCCGGGCCGGGTCGCGCAGCCACGCCGAGTCCAGCGTCATCTCCAGCACCGGCTGGTCGGCCGGGCCGGTCAGCCGGTACCGGACGCCGGTCGACGTCGCCGGGCCCTGCGCGCCGGTGCCGGCGTCGGACATGTAACCGGGTGGGACGACGGCCCGCACCACCCCGGAGCCGTCGACGAACCGCACCTCGCCGTCGACCAGCCGGGCGGTGAGTCCGCGCAGCCGCAGCGGGAAGCGGTACGTGTGGGCGGCGTCGGCGGAGTGCAGGACGAGGGTCTCCTTGACCCCACCGGGCCGGGCCTCCAGCCGTACGTCGACGTGCGGCAACGCCCCGGGGTAGGTGACGGCGGCGGTGGCCTGCGTGCCGCCCGCCGTCTCGGCGGCGACGCTGTGCGTGCCGGCCACCTCGGCGGCGTCGGCCACGCCGTACTCGATGGAATGTTGCCCGTCGAGGGTGAGCCGGACCAGGTCGGCGGCGTCGGCCTGCGGGGCGAGCCGCAGGTCGACGGCGTCGGCGGCGTTTCGCCAGCCGCCGCCCACGTCCGCGCCGGCCGCGACCAGGTCGGTGTCGATCGGCGCCCAACCACCGCCCGGCAGTTCGTAGTTGACCGGTTCGGCCGCGAACTCGGTGGTCCTGGTGCCGTCGGCGTTGTCGAACACCCGCTGGTGGCGGCCCCGGTCCACGGCCCGTTCCCGGCTGGTCGCCGGGTCGAATCCGGGTGTCTCGACGGTCGGCGGGTCGACCACCCGGGCCTCGTTGCGCCCGGGTTCGGCGACGCCGTCGAACTGGTGCAGCGGATACTGTCCACGGTAGCTCTGCGGCAGGTTGCGGTTCACCGCCGGACGGGTCAGGTGGCTGCCGCTGGCCGCGCTCCCCCACCGCTGGTCGGGTTTGTCGGCGGCGACGTGCGGCCGGTCCGCCGGCCGCTGGTGCCGGGCCGTCGCGGTGCCGTCCACTCCGCTGCCACCGAGGCTGACCAGCATGACGGTGGCCACCGCTGCGGCCAGTGCCGACCTGCCGGGCTTGTGGTGGGCTGCTGCGGTACGGAATCCGGGCACGCGTAGGAACACCGAGCGACGCACGTCCACCCCCGTGTGGGACGACTGGAGCTCTGCCGGTGAAACCGTCTCAGCCGTCACACACTGGTGTCAATGAATATTGAGCGATCCCACGCCAACTTGCACAGTCGTGCAAACTCCGGTCAGAGATCAAGTCCGGTGAGGACCATCACCCGGGGCTCGGTGTAGTCGTCCATCGCGCTGCGCACCCCTTCGCGGCCGACACCGCTGCCCTTGACCCCGCCGTACGGCATCTGGTCGGCCCGGTACGACGGCACGTCACCGACGATGACCCCGCCGACGGCCAGGGTGCGGTGCGCGGCGAACGCCGTCTGCAACCGGCGGGTGAAGACGCCGGCCTGCAGCCCGTACGCCGAGTCGTTGATCGCCGCGAACCCGGCGGCGTCGCTGTCGACCCGTTGCACGACGAGCACCGGGCCGAAGACCTCCTCGGTGAGCACCCGCGCACCGGCCGGCACCTGCGTCAGCACCGTCGGCGGGTACGTCGCACCGTCGCGCCGGCCGCCGACGTCGATCGTCGCCCCGGCGGTCACCGCCTCGTCCACCCAGGACTCGACCCGGACAGCGGCGGTTTCGTCGATCAGCGGTCCGACGTCGGTCGCCTCGTCGGCCGGGTCGCCGAGGCGCAGCGCCGCCACCGCGTCGACGAGCCGGGGCAGGAAGCCGTCGTAGAGCCATTCGTGCACGTACACCCGCTGCACCGCGATGCAGCTCTGCCCGGCCTGATAGTTGGCGAAGGTGGCGATCCGCTGCGCCGCCCAGGTCAGCTCCTCGTCGCCGGTCCAGTCCTCGCAGATCAGCGCGGCGGCGTTGCCGCCCAGTTCCAAGGTGACATGCTTCTCCGGCACTGAGCGGCGGATCAGCGCGCCGACCGGGCCGGAGCCGGTGAACGACACCACCGGCAGGCGTGGGTCGGCGACCAGACCGCCGGCCCGGTCGTTCGGCACCGGCAGTACGGAGACCATCCCGGCCGGCAGCCCGGACTCCGGCCCGTCCGGCTCGGTGACCTCGGCGATCAGCTCACCGAGCAGCAACGCCGTCAACGGGGTCGCCGGGGCCGGCTTGACGATGATCGGCGCGCCTACCGCGATCGCCGGGGCCACCTTGTGTGCCACCAGGTTCAGCGGAAAATTGAACGGCGAGATGCCCAGCACCGGGCCGCGCGGCACCCGGCGGACCAGCGCGATCCGGCCGGCGGCGGCCGGGTCGGTGTCGAGGCGCTGCAGGTCACCGGAGAAGCGCCGGGCCTCCTCGGCCGCCCAGCGGAACGTGGAGACCGCGCGGGCCACCTCGGCACGCGCCCATTTGATCGGCTTGCCGTTCTCGGCGGTGATCAGCCGGGCGATCTCGTCGGCGCGCTGCGCGAGCCGGGCACTGACGTGGTCCAGCGCGGCCGCCCGGCGGTACGCCGGCAGCGCGGCCGCCACCGGCGCGACCCGGTGCGCGGCGGCGACCGCCTGCTCGACCTGGTCGGGCGTGGCCAGGCTGGTCCGACCGACGACCCGACCGTCGTACGGGTGGTGCACGTCGAGCGGCTCGTCGCCGTGCGCCGGCTCGCCGGCCAGCCAGAACGGCGTACGCAGGGTCGGGTCGGCAGGTTCCATCCCGCCAGCCTAGGCCAGTGATGATGCACGAGTTCGTTCGACGAACTTGACAGACATACAACCGATTGGTTGTATGTCTGTGTGGTGACCGAGGAGAGCGCAGACCGGGCCGACGCCATGTTCCACGCGCTCGCCGACCGCACCCGGCGCGACATCCTGCGCCGGGTGCTGGCCGGGGAGCACTCCGTCTCCACGCTCGCCGCCAAGTACGACATGAGCTTCGCCGCCGTCCAGAAACACGTCACCGTGCTGGAGCGGGCCGGGCTGCTGACCAAGCGACGCAGAGGTCGCGAGCAGCTGGCCAGCGGCGACGTGCAGGCCGTGCGCTCGGTGGCAGCCATGCTCGCCGAGCTCGAACAGATCTGGCGTGGCCACATCGCACGCATCGACGCACTGATCGCAGCCGATCCCGACGGAAGGACCGAACAACAATGCCAGTGACCGACGTCCAGCAGGACCTTGACGACCTGACCTTGACCATCACGGCGGACTTCGCCGCGCCACTGGAGCGGGTCTGGCAGGTCTACGCCGACCCCCGCCAACTGGAGAAGGTGTGGGGACCACCGACGTACCCGGCGACCGTGGTCGACCACGACCTCACGCCCGGCGGACGCGTGACCTACTACATGACCAGCCCGGAGGGCGAGAAGTACGCCGGGTACTGGCTGATCACCGCTGTCGACGAACCGACGCGCCTCACCTTTGACGACGGCTTCGCGGGCCTGGACTTCACGCCGAAGGCGGAACTGCCGGTCTCCCACAACACCTACACCTTCGCCGCTCACAACGGCGGCACCCGGGCCACGTACACAGCCAGGTACGAGTCCACCGAGGCGCTGCAGCAGGTCCTGGACATGGGCATGGTGGAGGGCGCCACCTCGGCGATCAACCAGATCGACGACCTGCTGGCCGCGTGACCGGTGTCGCCCGCTGATCGACGGGGATCGGAGCCGTTGCCGCCCCGGTCCCCGTCGATCAGCCGGGTTCGTCGTCACGGGCGCGGCAGCCGGTAGCCGAGCTGCTGGGCGTAGGTCAGCAGCGGGCGGGTCGTCGGGACCAGCATCGTCGGCTCCGCCGACCAGTGGTGTCCCCGGTTGCCGTCGCGCCGACGACGCCGTACCGCCGCCCGGTCCGGCACCTGCTTCCTCGCCTGCTCGTGCCGCAGCGCATCCAGCCGCCGCAGCGTTTCCAGTCGCCGGGACGCCGCCGACCTGCCGGAAAACCGGTCCCGGACGCGCAGCCACCAGTCCCGCACCATCTCGATGATCATCTTTCTCCTTGATCAAAAATCAGTCTTTCGCATGTCCGGCAAGTCGATGAAGCCCTCGACGCTGGACGAATATCTCCCGCCGTTCGGCGGCGTTCCCGTCACGGTCGATCACGTATCCGGTGAGCCAGACCCAGCCGTCGTACGTCCACTTCCGGTCGACCGAGATCACCCGGAACCGGAACCCCCGGCCGTCGGCGAACTGCACGCTCGCCGCCCGGCCGATCACCAGCACGTCGCCCGACTTCGGCTGCGGCTCCCGGACCAGCCGGCTAGTCAGAGTGCCTGGCCAGCGGCCAGGTCGGCCGCCCGCAGTACGGGCACCACCGGGACTTCACCCGGAACGACCACAGCCCGGCGGCAAAGCCGAGCAGCGCCGCTCCGACCACCGCTTCGATTCCCACCATCCACACTCCTCTCGATCACCTTCCGAAGGATGTTGTTTTCCACCCTGGACCATCGGCCGATGTGAGTAGAAGATGAACCAGGTTGAGATCACAGGCATCAGTAGATATTCGGGGTGATAAACATGAGTGAACTCACGACGGAGCTCCGACGGCTCCGACTGGCCAGGCGCTTGAACCAGACCCAACTGGCAAAGGCACTCTCGGTGTCGAAGTCGTTGATCGCCAGCTTCGAGACGGGCCGGCTGGTGCCGCAGAAGGACACCGCGCAGGCCATCGACCAGGTGCTGAACTCCGGCGACAAGATCCAGAAACTCGCCAAGGAAGCTCACGCAGACCGCCGACCATGGCTGCGGTCCTGGGCTGACCACGAGCAGCGAGCGGTGTTGCTCCGCTGCTGGGATTTGTCGATCATGCCAGGGCTACTGCAGCGGGAGCCCTACATGCGTGAGCTGTTCGCATCCGTTCCGGCCAACAAGAGCAAGGTCGACGACCTGGTACGGATCCGACTCGAACGGCAGGCGGCGGTGTTCGATCGCGACGAGCCGGTCGAGCTGTCCTGCCTGATCGGTGAGACTGCCCTGCATCAAGGGTCGCGCGAGGTCCTCAAAGATCAGCTCGGCTACCTGGTTGACGCCAGCCACCAACCGAACATCCGGATCCGGGTCGTACCCGACCGTGGCGTGGGCCTCCACCCTGGCCTCGGCGGGCCGTTCTCGCTGGCGACGCTGGGCGACGGAAGCCGGATCGCTTACCTGGACGACCAGCTACGCGGCAGGATGGCAACCACAACCGCCGACGTCATCGAACTCGAATGGGCATGGGAGGCGATCACCGATCTCTCGTTGTCGACTACCCAGAGCCAAGACGTGCTTCTAAGGTTGATCGATGAGCACAGCTAGCCCTTCATGGCGCAAGTCCACCAGATCGGGTGGAGTGAGCAACTGTGTCGAGGTGGCGGACAACCTGCCTGGCCGGGTCCTGGTCCGCGACACCAAGGACCGCGACGGCGGCACCCTGACCTTCGGCCCAGCCGCCTGGCGCTCCTTCGTCGAGCTGGCCAAGCAGCATCACTGAGCTGACCCCGCTCGACAAGTCGACCAGACTGCGCCGGCTCTGCCTGGTAGAGCCGGCGCAGTCTCTCCCGCTCACGCTGGCCCGGCCGAGCCCGCCGCTCTCCGTCCTGCCATCGCCCAGAAACCTGGCCACCGCCGCGACGGCAAGGCGCGGACCGAACTCTGGGCCCGGCTGCCCTGCCGGCTCGGTAACGTCGCGTGAGAATGCCTCGCCCGGCCTGCCGGTCCTCGCTTCCGGATCTGCCGAGAAGCGCGCACCTCGGTCCGTCGAGTCTCGGTCCGCCGTCGAGTGGAGGGCTCAGGCACGTTACTCGCGCGAGTAACGTGCCTGAGCCCTCCACTCGAAGCAGCGTCGCCGATCGCGGGCGTCCGGATTTGAACCTGCCGCCACGCGCCGCTTCGGCGGTTAGGGGTTGTCGGGGCGGCACAGCGAAATCCGCTCATGCCGCGATGTGTGGGCGTATCGCACGCCGCATCTGGCCGCGAGGTGCGCCTGAACCATGAGGTGCTGCGTCGATCGATACCATACGTGCGTGGCGAGGGTTCTGGTGACGGGTATGTCGGGGGCAGGTAAGACTACTGTTCTTGACGAGTTGCGCAGGCGGGGATACCTCACCGTCGACACCGACTACGACGGCTGGGAACTAACCGACGGCACTTGGGATGAGCTGCGCATGGACGAGTTGCTGGCCTCGCACGAAGACCTGATCGTGTCCGGGACAGTGGATAACCAAGGCCGCTTCTACGACCGCTTTGACCACGTCGTTCTTCTCAGCGCACCGTTAGCAGTGCTTCTGCAGCGGGTCGCGCGCCGAGCGAACCCCTACGGTCGGACTCCCGAGCAGCGAGCCGAGATCGCCGAATACGTCCGGACCGTCGAGCCTCGTCTGCGACGCGGCGCTACAACCGAGCTCGATGGGCGTCGTGACGTGTCCGAGCTGGCCGACACCCTTGAAGAGCTTGTGAGGGCAAGGAACTGATCTGCCGCGCTATTCGCGCTGCATGGCGGTGGGTCCTACAGGCCTTGTGGGTGTGTGGAGAGCCAGTCCTGGTGTCGGCTCCGCAGGGCGTCACGGTCAGCGGTGGTAGGCAGGACGACGTCCATGCCCCCGTCGTACGGGTGATAGAGCCAGCGCAGATCGAAGTCACAGACAAGGACATTGCCGATGACGTCGTCGGCCACGCGGCGGAGCAGCAGGTTGAGGGGCCTCGCGTTTTCCGGACAGTGGTTCGGCCGGTTCTTTCACGCCGCGATTTGAAGGTTCTCGAACTCTGCGTGGACTTCCCGGGGAGGTCGGTAGCCCACCGCTGAATGCAGACGCTGACGATTGTACCAGAATTCGATGTAGGCAGTAACGTCCCGGCGTGCCGCCTCACGAGTGGGATACTTCACACGCGACACGCGTTCGTTCTTCAGCGCACCGAAGAACGATTCCGCCATCGCATTGTCGAAACAAGTTCCGGTCCGGCCAGCAGATCGCCGCAACCTCAGATCCCGCAGCGTTCTGCCGTAGTCGTCCGACATGTAGTTGCTGCCCCGGTCCGAATGAAAGATGGCGTTCTTCCTGAGTTCGCGATTCCGGGCGGCGTTACGGATGGCGCGGGATATCAACGGCGTCTGGTAGTGGTCGTCCATCGCGTATCCGATGACTTCCTTCGTGCAGCAGTCGATGACGGTCGCCAGATACAGCCACCCCTCGCCGGTCGGGATGTACGTGATGTCGCCGACGAGCTTCTCGCCAGGCGCGTCGGCGGTGAACTCCCGGCCGACGAGGTCAGGCACCGTGCCGGACGACGACTGGGTGAGACCCCACCGCCTCGGGCGGGGCTGGCACGGCACGAGCCCGAGCTCGCGCATCAGCTGGCGGACGAGTTCCGGCCCGGCGGACACGCCCTGGCGCCGCAGTTGCGCGTGGACACGTCGATGCCCGTAGGTGCCGTCGGACGCGGCGAACACCTCCTCGATGGCCGATCGAAGGTGGGCGCGGCGGGTGGCGGTCGCGGAGTCGGGGCGGGTTCGCCATTCGTAGTATCCGGACCTGGACACGCCGAGTTGTTCGCACATGAAGTCGACGGGGTAGGCGTACTTCGCGGTGTCGAGTCGCATCGTCTCGATGAACTCGTACAAGCTCGTTACCGAGGGTCCTTCGCGAAGTACGCCGCGGCTTTTTTCAGGAAGCTGTTCTCCATTTCGAGTTCCCGGTTGCGACGTTCGAGTTCCTTCAGTCGAGCGCGCTCGTCGACGCCGATCGGTGGGCTGTCCTGGGCGCCGCTGTTTTCCCGCCGGTACTGGCGGACCCAGGAACGGAGCGTCTCCGGGTGAACGTCGATCTCCCGGGCAACCTGCGACACTGGCTTGTTCGACTGTAGAACGAGTTGCACTGCTTCTTCACGGAACTCTGGGGTGTATGAGCTTATGCGTGCCATCGCGCTTCTTCCCTCGACTTTCCTTACAGGGTAACCTTATTGGCTCCCTGTCCGGAATCCTCGGGGCACCTCAGGGTGACATCGACACTCAGCGTGACGTGGTGAGCGGACGCCCAATATCAGTGGCGACGAGGAGTGCGTTGGTATCGGGAACTCCCCACGTCGTGATGACGCTGCTTGAGGCGGGCAGCACGATGCGGGTACCGCCCTCCTCTGCGTTGAGTACGACGACAGCACCGTCGAGCCCCACAGCAATAGCGTTGTGGTCCGCTACCGACACAGGCGTCGTGAAGTAGCCCATGGGTGAGCCGGCCACTTCTAGCGATGTCTCCTTTCCGGTGACGCCGGCGTCGATCGAGCGTTCCCACACCATCCGGCCGTCGGAGACGTCGGCCACTACCAGATTTCCTCGCCAGCCAACCGGGCGCCGGTCGTGATGAATCGCCGACGTCTCCCAGATCGCCAGCCGGCCGGCCGTGGTGAAGGCAAGACCGGAGATGGTGTCGACGAAGTGCTCGGAAGCGGTGCCGTAAGCGGCGCGGTCGATGTCCGCGTGGTGCTCCAATCGACCGCTGCCGTCGACCCGGTCGAGCCGGACGTACGCACCGCCCTGAAACGAGCAGGCGGTCGCCAGCAATGTGCCGTCCGGGGAGAAGACCACACAGTTCGTCCGCTCGCCGGCGTCGGCCTCAGCGATGATCTGCCCCGTACTCGCATCGGCGACAAGTACACGTTCGCCGGATGTAGCGGCGGCCAACCACCGGCCGTCCGGACTGAAATCCAGCGCAGTCGCGCCGACGAGTTCGGACATGAAGCCGACGACGGTGAGGGTATTACCGTGGCGAAGCTCCACCGAAGCTCCGGCGGGCGCGACCGCGACCAGTGAGCGACGCGGATGACAGGCAAGCGCCACCAGCGCAGTGTGCTCTGTCGCGACGACCACCTCGGGGACTGATTGTCCAATATGTCGCCAGCGCACCAGCGATGCGTCGCCTATGACGCTGAAACCGAACTCATCCACCCGGCCGCAGGCGCCCAGCAGCGACACGTCCTTGCCCAGCAGACGCTGTACCGCAGTCAGGTCGCCGTTACGGGCGGCACGGACCACCGCAGCGTCATTTCTGCCCAGCACGACGCCCGACAGTAGCCGGTCATAACGCCGCCGCGCTCCGCAGCCGCTGATGCCCGCACCGCACCGGCAGGCCTGGTCCAGTCGACGAAAGGCGTAGTTAGCCGCAGTCCGAGCGCTGATGAACGGCGAGGCGTCGCCCTCTGTCCGAGTCCCACACACGCTCTGCTCGAGGCCGAGTGCGTACCTCGGTCACGGGCCCTGCTGGACGCCGAGCGGGAGCGGCTGGAGGCACAGATCGCCGCGATGACCCAGGCCCGGGTACGCCTCGACGAAGTGATCGCCATCGCCACAGACCCCACCTGGACATGCGACGCCTAGGCATCCTGGAGTTGCCGCAAACCAGGGCGTGCCTGTGAGCCCGTTGACGACAAACCTGCATGTGGTGTGGGATATGTTGTATGCCGGTGCCAGGACGCGTTGGGGTGATGTCGCGATCCCTGCTACGGGAGAACGCCTACCGGTGGATCCGGGACGCCATCGTCGACGGCACGTTGGCGCCGGGCGAACGGCTCAACGACGCGGAGCTGGCGGAATGGCTGGGAGTGAGCCGCACCCCGGTACGCGAGGCGTTGACCCGCCTTGAGGAGATGGGCCTGGTCAGGACGAAGCCCGGCCGCTACACCATGGTGAGCCCGCTGGATGCCCACGCTGCACGGGCAGCGCAGACAGTCACCGCCGCAATGCACGAGCTCGCGGTCCGCGAAGCGGTGCCCCGGCTGTCGGCCGATGACATCGAGGCCATGCGGGCAGCCAACGTCCATTTCGCGGCAGCCTTGCAGGCTGACGACGTCGACGCGGCCATCACAGCAGATGACGAGTTTCACGGCGTTGCGGTCGTTGTCTCCGCCAATCCGGCTCTTCGCACGGTTCTCGAGCAGTTCACGCCCGTACTCCGGCGACTCGAGCGGCTGCGTTTCTCCTCGCTGAGCGGCCGCAGCTCGGTGGCTCTGCACGAGCGCATCATCGCGCTGTGCGAGGCACGTGACGTGGAGGGTGCCGCCACAGCCGCCCGGGAGAACTGGATGAGCCTGGATGAGGCGTTCGAACTGGGAGCGGCCGCCGATTCGCCTGCGTGACGACCTGTTGGAGACTGTGACGATGCGTACGGGTCTGACCATCGGCCAGTTTGCCACCGTGACCCACCTCAGCGTGCGGACCCTGCGGCGCTATCACGAGTCCGGATTGCTGGCGCCGGCGAAGGTGGACCCCGACACGAGCTACCGGTACTACCTGCCCGACCAGATCGCGACGGCGCAGGTGATCCATCGGCTGCGGGAGCTCGACGTGCCCTTGGCCGAAATCAAGTCGATCATCACGACCGACGACCCGCATCAGCGTGCCGAGCTCATTGCGGGTCACCTGCACCGGCTCGAGGCCGAACTCGACCGCACGCGGGCAGCGGTGGTGTCGCTGCGCCAGTTGCTGCTGCCCGACGCTGCGGTGCTCGATGTCGAACTGCGTTCCGTCCCCTCCCGGACCGTCGTCGCCATCAGCGCGGAGGTCCGGCTCGAGAACTCCCTCGCCTGGTTCGACCGGGCGATGGACGACCTGGAGGAAGCGTTTCCACCGGACGAGCGCTCCGGGCCGGCCGGCGGTCGGTACGCCAACGAGCTGTTCACCGGTGGGACCGGGGTCATGACCGTCTTCCGGCCGGTGCACCACCCGCGTAGCGATGGCCGGATCAAGGTCGTCGACCTTCCGGCTGCCGATCTGGCCGTGGCCGTCCATGCGGGCCCGCACGACGACATCGATGTCACCTACGGTCGCCTGGGGAACTGGGTGGCTTCGCATGCGCTGGCCGTGGACGGGCCCGTTCACGAGACGTACCTGACGGGTCCCCGCGAGACCGGGGACGCTCGACGGTGGCGGACCGAGATCGGCTGGCCGGTCTTCCGGCTGTCCCCCGGCTGAACTCACAGTGACGCAGCACCCGGACGAGGTAGTGCGCCGACGTCCTTGACCCTCTCCCCGGGGGAGGCTCGATCGTCGGGGTATGAACATGGAGCCGAACCGAGAGACCCCCGTCGCCTGGGAAGAGTTGCCGACCGCCATCGCGGTGTACCTGCCCGCGCAGCAAGCCCGCGACACCGAGACCGCCATCGGCGCGTTCGCCGTCGACGCGGTGGTCACGGATGAAGGCCGCACCTACCGGGGCCTGGACCAAATCAGGACATGGCTAGTCAATGGGGGCAGCGAGTACACGTACACCACGGATCTCGTCGGTGCCCACCGCGTCGGTGATGCGCAGTTCGACGTGGTGCAGCACCTGGAAGGCAACTTCCCGGG
The DNA here is from genome assembly GCF_030345095.1 of Solwaraspora sp. WMMA2056. NCBI lineage: Bacteria > Bacillati > Actinomycetota > Actinomycetes > Micromonosporales > Micromonosporaceae > Solwaraspora > Solwaraspora sp. WMMA2056. Next base: position 1,959,513 of record NZ_CP128360.1, on the reverse strand, counting down.
CGGGTCAGCGGACCTGCACTACCGGTTCGACCTGGACGGCGCCTCCATCACCCGGCTCACCATCGAGCCATGACCGCGCAGCCACTTTACCGCGTCGCACTTCATGCAATATATTGCACATCGGAGGCAACGACCGCGACCTCAGCGAGTACCCCGCCGGGCGACGCCTGCGCGGCGACGAAAGGACGAGCCACATGAGCGGCACCACCGGTGGTCAGGAGATCGAGAATGTCGTGCTCGTGCATGGCGCGTTCGCTGACGGTTCGGGCTGGCGCGGCGTGTACGACAGGCTGACGACCCAGGGCTACCGGGTCGCCATCGTGCAGAACCCGCTCACCTCGCTCGATGACGACGTCGCGGCGACCCGGAGAGTGCTCGACCAGCAGAACGGCCCGACGATTCTCGTCGGGCACTCGTGGGGCGGCACCGTCATCACCGAGGCAGGAGTCCACCCGAACGTCGCCGGGCTGGTCTACGTGTCAGCGCTCGCGCCCGACGCGGGCGAAACCACCGCCCAGCAGTACGAAGGGTTCGCCCCGACACCCGACTTCGTCATCGACGTCACCGAGGACGGATACGGCTTCCTCAACCCGGAGAAGTTCAAGGCCGGATTCGCCGCAGACGCCAGCGACGCCGACGCTGCCTTCCTCCGCGACTCGCAGGTGCCTGTCAACATGGCGGCGTTCTCGACCCCGGTGAAGAACGCCGCCTGGCGCCACCGGCCGAGCTGGGCTGTCATCGCGACCGAGGACAAGGCGTTCGACCAGGCCATGCTGCAGCACATGGCCAACCGGATCGGTGCCACGATCACCAACGTCCCAGCCAGTCACGCCCTGTACGCCACACAGCCAGGCGTCGTTGCCGACGTGATCGTCACCGCCGCGCAGTACGCCGTCAGCGTCGCTCGCTGAGACGTGACCCGCGATGACCCGTCGCGGCCCCGGCCGGCACCGGATACGCCCGCTCGACGGGGAGCAGGGCTGCGGCGCCCACATCGTCACCGGCGGCGATACGGTCACGGATCGCGTACGCCAGCCCGGTCACCTCGGGTGATGCCGACGGTCCACTCGTCGACGGTTGCCCCGCCTGCCCTGGGCCGTCATGATCGGGCGATGCTGGACAACGGGTTCGGATGGTGACCGTCGAGCGGGACGGCGGCCCGCCTGCCAGGCCCATGACACCGCGCGCCCCTGGTGGGCCCTGCACCTCGTGACGCTGGTGGCTACGGCATGCCTGCTCTGGGCGTTCAGCGTTCCCGGCTTCTCGTTCTTCCTGGTGTTCGGCGCGGTGCCCGTACTCGGGCTGGCCGGCTTGGCCTGGGTGGTCTGGGTGGTGATGTTCGGGCTGCATCGCCGGCGGTGGTCCTGGTCGTTCCTGCCTGCTCCGATGATCGTCGCGCTCGCGCTGGCGCTGCTCGTCACAGGAGTGCCGCTGCAGGCCCGCTGGGCGATGAGCCGCAGCGCCTTTGAAGACGCGGTCGTGGCTCTGCCCGCCGGAGAAGACTGGTACCACGTCCCGGCACCGTCCACGATCGGCTCCTACCGGATCATTGCCGCCTACCACGTGCCCGGCGGCGTCGTGTTCCAGGAGAGGAACGGCAATCTGTTCGACGACGCAGGGTTCGCCTACCTGCCCGGAGGGCCAACTCCGGATCTGGAGAACGGCTCCTTCGAGTCCCCGGTCTTCCGGCACCTCGGAGGGGCCTGGTACAGCTGGACCGCGAGCTGGTAGACGGGTAGGCGGTACCGTCGCGGCTCACAGTTGCGCCAGGAACTCCTCGATCGCCGTACCGACGTCGCCGAGGGCCTGGGCGTAGGCCCGCAGCGGACCGGGTGGCCGCAGGCCGTGGTCGCCGCCGGTGATCGTGACGACCCGCTTGCCCGTCGCCGTGGCGACCTCCGGCAGCCAGCTGCGGTCACGGGTCCCCCCGACGAGGAGCGCGGGTGCCGGGTTCCGGCCGATCGCCTCGGCGACGGCCTCGATGTGCAGCAGCGGGGTCAGCCAGATCGCCGGAAGTTGCCGTTCGGCCGCGAGCACGGCGGCATAGCTGCCGAGCGACTTCGCGATGATCACCGGCTGTGCGTCGGGTGCGGACATGGACAGCCGGTGGATGGCCGCCGCCACGTGTGCCCGGACGAACGGTTCCGGCCCGATGTTCAGCAGCCCGTCCGGGACGTCCCACCGCACCGTCTCCACTGGCATTTCGCGGTCGGCGAGCGCCTCGCTGGCAAGGTCGAGCAGCGGCGCCTGCGGACCGTAGCCACGCCCGGGAACGATGATGCCAGCGAACATTCGACCACTGTAGCGAACCGGATCGCGGCACCTCGACGACGTGCTGGGGTTGGCAGATTCGCCGCCGAAGTGAGGCGTACGCACGTCAACGAGGTGAGGTATCCGAGCCTCACCTCGATGCCGAGGCTGCCAACGCAGGCGTTCTACGCGTTGCACGCTGGTTGCCGTGGGACCGCGAGAGTACGGGTGGACGGAGGCCGGCAAGGCCAGCACGGCACGGCCCGCGATCTGGGCCCCTGCGCCGGCTCCGGAGAGCGTGCCGATGATCGTTACCGGAGTTCGCCTCTCCGCGACGGCCGTTCGACGGCCCCGGCACACTGGCGACGTACCGTGGCTGTCGCCGACCCGGTCGAACCCGGCGCAGCGTGACCAACCCGGCCACACCGTCGGTCGCGCTGCGCGGCGCGCACGGAAACAGTCGCCGTACCCCTTGTCTGCCGCGATTTCGGTCGCAAGGATGGCTCATAGCTGGCGGATACCTCATCCTGACCTGATCCGATCCCTGACCTGATCCGATTCCTGACCTTGATCCGGGCCGACGTGCGGGAGCCGAACATGACCGACAAGCAGACCCTGCGCAACTTCGTCGACGGCGGGTACGTCGACCCGGTCGACGGCGGCTACCAGGACCTGGTCGACCCGTGCACCGCCGAGGTCTTCGCCCAGGCACCGACATCCGGCCCGGCCGACGTCGACCGGGCCATGTCCGCGGCGGCCAGCGCGTTCGAAAGTTGGCGCGACACCACCCCGGCGCAGCGGCAGCTGGCGCTGCTCAAGCTCGCCGACGCGGTCGAGGCTCGCGCCGCCGACCTGGTCGACGCCGAGGTCCGCAACACTGGCAAGCCCCGGCAGTTGACCGCCGACGAGGAGCTGCCGCCCTGCGTCGACGAGTTCCGCTTCTTCGCCGGCGCGGCCCGGGTGCTGGAGGGCAAGTCGGCCGGCGAGTACCTGGCCGGGCACACCTCCTACGTGCGGCGGGAGCCGATCGGGGTCTGCGCGCAGGTCACGCCCTGGAACTACCCGCTGATGATGGCGGTCTGGAAGATCGCCCCGGCGTTGGCCGCCGGCAACACGGTGGTGCTCAAGCCGTCGGACACCACGCCGCTGTCCACGCTGCTGCTGGCCGAGGTCGCCGCCGAGTTCCTGCCGCCGGGGGTGTTCAACGTGGTCTGCGGCGACCGGGACACCGGTCGGGCCCTCGTCGCGCACCCGACGCCGGAGTTCGTGTCGATCACCGGATCGCCCCGGGCCGGCATGGAGGTGGCGGCCGCCGCCGCCTCCGACCTCAAGCGCACCCACCTGGAGTTGGGCGGCAAGGCCCCGGTGGTGCTCTTCGACGACGCCGACGTGGCAGCGGCGGCCGAGGCGATCGCCGGCGCCGGCTACTTCAACGCCGGGCAGGACTGCACCGCCGCGACCCGGGTGCTGGCCGGGCCGGGCGTGTACGACGACTTCGTCGCGGCGCTCACCGAGCAGGCCCGGGGTACGAAGACCGGCCTGCCGGACGAGCCTGACGTGGCGTACGGGCCGTTGAACAACGTCGACCAGCTCGGCCGGGTCACCGGCTTCGTCGACCGGTTGCCGGACCACGCGCAGCTGCACACCGGCGGCGTACGGGTCGGTGACCGGGGCTTCTTCTACGCCCCGACGGTGGTCTCCGGGGTGCGCCAGCCCGACGAGATCATCCAGGACGAGGTCTTCGGCCCGGTGATCACCGTGCAGCGGTTCACCGACGAGGACGAGGCGGTCCGGTGGGCCAACGGCGTCCGGTACGGCCTGTCCGCATCGGTGTGGACCCGCGACCACGGCCGGGCGATGCGGATGACCCGCCGGCTCGACTTCGGCTGCGTCTGGGTCAACACCCACATCCCGTTCATCTCGGAGATGCCGCACGGCGGGTTCAAACATTCCGGGTACGGCAAGGACCTGTCGATGTACGGGCTGGAGGACTACACCCGGCTCAAGCACGTCATGCACGCCATCGACAGCTGAGCCGCCGCTGGTCGGTCCGCTCGAGCGGGCTCAGCCGCCCGCCGGAGCGGGTGTCCCGCCCGGGGTCTCGCCGGCCGCCGGGCCAGGGCCGGCGCCGCTCGCCGGGTCAGTGGTAGCGGTGGCACCCCGCCGGGGCAGCCAGCCTTCGCCAACGGCGAGGCAGCGGACGACCAGCAGCACCAGCAGCGGCCCGCCGAGCACCGCCACGAGCAGGCTGACCAGGTCCGGCGACATCGTGTCCGCCGGCCGTACGCTGACCAGGCCGGCCGGGTCGACCACCAGTTCGGCCGAGTCGCCGACCTGGTAGCGGTCGTCGCTGAGCAGGTCCGACACCAGGATGGCGCCGCTGGCGTCCTGCCACTGGTAGTCGCAGTCGACCACGTCGCCGCGTTGCTGCGCACACTCCCGGGCGGCCACCACGGCGGTGACCCTGTCCCCGGCGACGCTCAGGTAGCCGATGCTGGCCAGGTCGGCGACGACCATGCTGACCAGCGCCACCGCCAGGGTGACCAGCAGTCCGGGCCAACTGCGGCGGACCCGGTAGGCGACCGCCACGGCGAGCAGCGCACCACCGATCAGCGCCACGCCGAATCCGACAATGCTGCCCACGTTACCGAGGAACGCCCCGGCCGTACCGAGCACGGCGAATCCGGTGCCGACGGCCGCGACCCGCCACCCGACGCGGGCCGGCCACGGGTGTGGAGGCGGCCACCGCAGCAGGCCGCCGATCCGGCTCCACCCACTGTTGCCCGCCAGCACCGTTCTGTCGCGTCGCTGCTGCTCGCCGAGATCCTCGATCACCACATCATCCTGACCGTCACCGATCCGACCCGCCGTCATCCTGACAGCCGCGACGCGGATCCGGCTCAGCCGGTCGGGTGATCCCCTAGCTGTAGCCCCGTCCCGCCCACCCGTCCGCCCCAGCCCACTCCCCCCCCATGATCGCGACGATCTTGCACTCGTCGCGAGGTTTTGTCGGATTTGTTGAACGATAAGCGCAAGATCGTCGCGATCATGCGAGGGGCGATCATGCACAGGGCGGGCGGTCCAGGCAGGTTATCCACAGGCTGAGCGTTCATCCACAGCCAGGCAGACGGCGCCAGCCCCGGCGTAGGGCGTCGCAGCAGGGTGCCAGGCATGGCTGACGCAACGCGCTACCGGGCACTACGAGACTCCGGCATCACCGAGGGCCAGATTCGGGGTCGGATCGACCGCGGCCAACTCTGGCGCCCGTTCAACGACACGTACCTGCCCGCAACGTCGGCGCGACAACTCCCGCACGCCCGACTCAATGCTCTGCTGGTCCGGCTACCGCCGGCCGCGTTGATCTGTCGACAGAGTGCCGCGCCGCTGCACGGCTTCGGTGACTTCGTCGCCCGAACCACCGACGACAGGGTGCACGTGCTGCTGCCGGCGGGCGTCCCTCGCCCCCGGTTGCGTGGTGTGGTCGTCCACGAAACCGCCCTGCCGGCCGAGCCGTGTCTCGTCGACGGCGTGTGGTGCACCTCCCCGGCGCGTACCGCAGTCGACCTGGCACGAACATCCAACCGGATGGACGCATTGCCCGTCCTCGACGGCGCGCTGCGGTCCGGCCGGTGTGATCTCGACGCACTCGCCTCCGAGGTGACGCTGCACTTCGGCCTGCCGGGCGTGGTGGCGGTACGCGCACTGCTCAACGTGGTGGACGCGGGTGCCCAGTGCCGCCAGGAAAGTCAGCTACGGCTCATCGCCCTGGACGGCGGGCTGCCCCGCCCACAGACCCAGATCAGGGTCCTCGACGCCTCGTTCGTCACCCGGTACGTCATCGACCTCGGATGGGAGCAGTCGCGGGTCGGCGCCGAGTACGACGGCCGGTCGCATCTCACCGCCCAGCGAGCTCAACATGATCGGGAGCGACACAACTGGCTTTCTTCGCAGGGCTGGCGGATGCGGTACTTCACCGCCGTCGACATCTATCGACGCCCACGACACGTGGTGGCCGTCCTACGTCAGGCACTCACATGATCGCGACGATCTTGCGCTTATCGTGGAGCAAAGTGGACAAATAGTCTCGATGAGCGCAAGATCGTCGCGATCATGAGGGGGCGGTCAGGAGGTACGCAGGCCCCAGGGGGACCCGTACGCGGTGAGCAGGTCGAGGAACGGCTTCGCCGGCAGCGCCTCTGGACCCAGCACCCCGGTGCCGGACCAGGTGCCGGCGGCCAGCAACTCCAACGCCACCACCGGATTCAGGGCGGTCTGCCACACCACCGCCTGGTGGCCGTACTCGGCCACCGACCACTCGTTGTCCACCACGTGGTACAGGTACACCTCCAGCGGCTCGCCGGTCGGCGACAGGCCGGTGACCCAGGTGCCGGCGCAGGTCCTGCCCCGCATCCGGTCCCCCAGGGTGGCCGGATCCGGCAGGCAGGCGGCGACCACGTCACGCGGGGCGACCTGGACACCGCCGACGCTCACCGGCCGGGTCGAGTCCAGCCCCAGCTTGTGCAGCGTCTTCAGGACGTCGATGAACTCGGCCCCCAGGCCGTACTTGAAGGTGACCCGCTTCGCCGGCACCCAACGCGGGATCAGCAGCACCTCTTCGTGTTCGACGTTGACGCACTCGACCGGGCCGATACCGTCGGGGAAGTCGAAGACCTCCGGTTCGCTGAACGGTGCCGTGGTGTACCAGCCACGGTCGGCCTCCCAGATCACCGGCGGGTTCAGGCACTCCTCGATGGTGGTCCAGATGGAGAACGACGGGGCGAAGTCGTAGCCGTCGACGGTCAGGTTCGCGCCGTCGCGTACCCCGATCTGGTCGATCGACGAGAACAGGTGGTCGGCGGCGTAGCGGGCGAACACGTCGGACAGTCCCGGTTCGACGCCGATGCCGACCAGGGCCAGCCGACCCGCGGCGGCCCAGTCGGCGGCGGCGGCGAACTGCGCGTCACCCAGCTTCACCCCGCATTCGGCGTGTGGCCGGTCAGGGTGCGGGGTGGACAGCGACATCGCCATGTCCAGGTAGTCGGCGCCGGCGGCGTACGCACCGTTGAAGATCGGCATGACGAAGCGCGGGTCGACGGCGTTGAGCACGTGGGTGATCCGGTGTTCCCGGCACAGCGCGGTCACTGCCTCGGCCGAGGAGGCGTCGAGCGCGCCGGCCGCGACGAAGCGGGGGTCGCCACCGCCGGCCGCAGTGCCGCCGGCGGCACCGGTGCCGCCGGCACCCGTCCGCCCGCGACCGAGCGCCGACACCGCGCGGGCGGCACGGGCCGGGTCGCGGTCGGCGACCACCATGGTGTCGAAGAAGTCCCGGCGGGCGGCGATCGACACCGCCGCCGCACCCACCCCACCGGCACCTATCAGCAGGATCCGCATCGCGCCCCCTTCAGCAGGATCCGCATCGCGGTCCCCTCAGCAGGATCCGCATCGCGGTCCCCTCAGCAGGATCCGCACAGAGCTCCCCCACTCAGCCGAGGCCGGCGCGGCGGCGCCGGCCGATCGTGCCGCCGAGCACCACCAGCAGCAGCGCCACCGCGAACATCGCCGTGCCGATCACGTTCACCTGCGGTGGGATACCGCGCTGGGCGGCACCCCACACGTACATCGGGAAGGTGACGGTGGTGCCGGAGGTGAAGTTGGTGACGATGAAATCGTCGAACGACAGGGAGAACGACAGCAACGCGGCGGCGACGATGCCGGGCAGCACCAGCGGCAGGGTGATCAGCCGGAACGTCTGGCACGGCGTGGCGTACAGGTCGGTCGCCGCCTCCTCCAGCCGGGTGTCCATGCCGGCCAGCCGCGCCTTCACGGTGACCACGACGAAGCTCAGGCAGAACATCACGTGGGCGATCACCACGGTCCAGAAGCCGAGCGGCACCGCGCCGGCCACGAACAGCGTCAGCAGCGACGAGCCCAGCACCAGTTCCGGGGTGGCCATCGGCAGAAAGATCAGCAGGTTGGTCGCGGACCGGCCGAGGAACCGGTGCCGGACCAGGGCGAACGCCATCAGCGTGCCAAGGACCGTCGCGGTGGCGGTGGCCAGAAAACCGATCTGTACGCTGCGCAGCACCGCGTCGCACATGTCGCTGGTCGCGCAGGGCTGCCGCCAGTTGTCCAACGTGAACTCGTTGAAGTCGTAGGACAGTCGGCTGGACGGCCGGTTGAACGACAGCCCGGCGACCACCGCCACCGGCAGCAGCAGGTAGCCGAGCACCAGCAGGCCGACGCCGAGGACCCAGCGGTCGACCAGCCACCGGGCCAGCCGCGCACCGGTCCCCGTCGCGCCCGGGCCCGGGCCCATCACAGCACCTCCTCGGTGCCGGTACGCCGGACGTAGACCGACACGATGACCAGGATCGTCGCCATCAGCAGGAACGACAGCGCCGCCGCCTGCGGATAGTCCAGCCGCACCAGGAACGCCGAGTCGATCACGTTGCCGATCATGTACTCGTTGGGGGTGCCGAGCAGCCGGGCGTTGATGTAGTCCCCCGACGCCGGGATGAAGGTCAGCAGCGTGCCGGCGACCAGCCCGGGAGCCGACAGCGGCAGGGTCACCCGCCAGAAGGCCCGCGCCGGGGAGGCGTACAGGTCACTGGCGGCTTCCAACAGCCGGGGGTCGAGCCGCTCCAGGCTCGCGTACAGCGGCAGCACCATGAACGGCAGGAAGTTGTACGTCAACCCGAGCACCACCGCGACCGGGGTGAACAGCAGCCGGCCGTCGGGGGCGAGCAGGTGCAGATCCCGCAGTACGCCGACCAGCCAGCCGTTCTCCGACAGGATCGTCTTCCAGGCCAGGGTGCGCACCAGGAAACTGGTGAACATCGGGGCGACGACGCAGACGAGCATCAGGTTCTTCCACCGGCCGGCCCGCTGCGCGATCGCGTACGCCAGCGGGTAGCCGAGCAGCACCGCGATCACGGTGGCGATGCCGGCGTAGAGGAAGCCCCGGCCGAACTGGGTCCAGTACGCCGACAGCGCCGCCGGGTAGTTGCCGAACGACCAGGTCATCGCGTACCCGGTGGCCAGCGAGCCGTTCGGGTCGTACAGGCTGGTCGCCCCGAGCTGGATCGCCGGGACGGCGAAGAACAGGATCAGCCAGGCCCCGCCGGGCAGCAGCAGCAGGTACGGCAGCAGCCGGCCACGTCCGCGCCGGGTCGACGCCGGAGGCGGCTTGGCCGGTCCGCCGCCGACGTGGGCCAGGATGCTCATGACGCGGGTACGGCGTCGTCGAGCAGCGGGGCGGTCTGGTCGCCGGTGCCCGGCTCACGGGCCAGCAGGAAGGCGTGCGCCGGCTGCCAGTAGGCGACCACGTCGGCACCGACCGGCAGCAGAGCTCCGTCCCCGCTGTTCGGGCTGAACACGCTCAGCTCGGTGCCCCAGCCGGTGCGCACCTGGTACTGGGTGCTGACCCCGAGGTACGCCAGTTCGGTGACCACGCCGGTGACCGACTGCGCCCCGGCCGGTACGCCGTCCGCGTCCCGGGTCAGGGCGAGCTTTTCCGGGCGTACCCCCAGATGGACCGGACCGTCGACGGACCGGGACCGGGCCGCGGGCACGGTGAACCGCGAGCCGTACGCGGTGACCAGCACGTCGTCGCCGGATCGGCCGGTGGCCTCGCCGGCCAGCAGGTTCGACTGGCCGAGGAAGTTCGCCACGAACGCGGTCGCCGGAAACTCGTACATCTGCGCGGGTGGGCCGAGCTGCTCGATCCGGCCGGCGTTCATCACCGCGACCGTGTCGGCCATCGTCATGGCCTCCTCCTGGTCGTGGGTGACGTGCACGAAGGTGATGCCGACCTCGGTCTGGATCCGTTTCAGCTCGGTCTGCATCTGCCGGCGCAGTTTCAGGTCGAGGGCGCCGAGCGGTTCATCGAGCAGCAGCACCTGCGGGTGGTTGATCAACGCGCGGGCCAGGGCGACCCGCTGCTGCTGCCCGCCGGAGAGCTGCTGCGGTCGGCGCGGGCCGAACCCGTCGAGCTGCACCAGGGCGAGCATCCGATCGACCTGCGGGCGCACGTCGCGGATGCCACGCCGCCGCAGTCCGAACGCGACGTTGTCGGCCACACTGAGGTGCGGAAACAGCGCATAGCTCTGGAAGACGGTGTTCACCGGCCGCCGGTACGGCCGCAGCCGGGTGATGTCCCGCCCGCCGAGCAGCAGCCGGCCGCTGGTGGGCTGTTCCAGCCCGGCGACCATCCGCAGCGTGGTGGTCTTGCCGCAGCCGGAGGCGCCGAGCAGGGCGAAGAACGCGCCCTGCGGGATCGTCAGGTCGAGTCCGTCCACGGCGGTGAACGGGCCGAACCGCTTGGTCAGGTCGGTCAGCTGCAGGTCACCGGCGGGTGGGTCGGCTGGGCGTGGGCCGCCGCCGGTCGGGTCGGTCGCCATCGGTTGCCGCCTCAGGCCCCGATGACCTGCTGGAACTTCTGCTCGTACGTGCGTTCCTGTTCCTCGGTCAGCGCCATGAACACGGCCGACCGGGCGAGCAGCGCTTCGTCGGGGAAGATCAGCGGGTTGGCGGCCAGCTCCGGGTCGATGGCGGTCATCGCCTCCTGGGCACCGGCGACCGGGCAGATGAAGTTGACGTACGCGGCGACCTCGGCGGCGACCGCCGGATCGTAGTAGTGGTCCATCAGCTTCTCGGCGTTGGTCTTGTGGGCGGCCTGGTTCGGCACCTGCATGTTGTCGGAGAAGAGAATCAGCCCGGACTCGGGTGCCTGGAAGACGATGTTCGGGTCCTCGGCGGCGAGCTGGATCACGTCTCCGGACCAGCCGATGCAGGCGGCGACGTCGCCCCGGGCGAGGTCGGCGGCGTAGTCGTTGCCGGTGAACCGGCGGATCTGCCCGTCGGCGACCGCTTGGCGCAGCTTCTCCAGAGCGTCGTCGAACTGCGCGTCGGTGAACTCGGCCGGGTCGTGCCCGTTGGACTGCAGCAGCAGCCCCATGGTGTCGCGCATCTCGGTCAACGCGGTCACCCGGCCCTTGAGGTCGGCCCGGGTGAGCAGGTCGTCGATGGTGCGGACCTCGCCGGTGACGGTGCCGTTGTAGGCGATGCCGGTCAGCCCGGACTGCCACGGTACGGCGTACGAGTCGTCCGGGTCGAACGGCCTGGCCTTCAGCGACGGCAGCAGGTTGGCCGTGACGTTGGGCAGGTTCGCCTTGTCGAGGGACTGCACCCAGCCGAGCCGGATCATCCGGGCGGCCAGCCAGTCGGTGAGCACCATGATGTCGCGTCCGGTGGGCTGGCAGGCGGACAGCTGGTTCTGCACCTTGCCGAAGAACTCGTTGTTGTCGTTGATGTCCTCGGTGTAGGTGACCGTGATGCCGGAGGTCTGCTGGAACGCCTCCAGGGTGGGTCGGCGGCTCTCGTCGTCGGCGTCGACGTCGATGTACTGCGGCCAGTTCGAGAAGTTGATCACCTGTTCGCTGTCGGACAGGTCCTCGCTGACGCAGCTCTCCTCGGTCTGCTGGGCTGCCGGGGTGCCGCAGGCAGCGATCGCGCCGCCAGCGAGCAGCAGCCCACCGGAGGTGGCGGCGCCGCGTGCCAGAGTGCGTCGGGTAAGGGTACGGCGCATGCCGAGGGCCGCGAGCAGTGCGGCGGCCGGCGCGGACGGTGGGGGGCGGAGGCGACTGCGCATGGACGGCTCCTGAAGGGTGCGGGCCGGCGGGGCCGACCCGAAGGCAAGGCGTAGCTTGTGAACCAATCAGACGCCGATCCTGGCATGCAGATTCGCACTTCACAAGGGATTCCGTTGCGCAGCTCGCCGTTGGCCACGAAATACGCCAGACTCGGACTCTTAACGCCGACCCACTCGGCGACGTATCAGCGGTGCGGCACAATGCGCCGATTCTGACAGACGAGGAGACCCGGATGGGGACACGACAGCAGGGCGGCGACGGCTCCGGTCACGTCGTCCTCGACGACGTGGCGAAACAGATCATCGAACAGTTGCAGGAGGACGGGCGGCGCCCGTACGCGACGATCGGCAAGGCGGTCGGGCTCTCCGAGGCGGCGGTCCGCCAGCGGGTGCAGCGGCTGCTCGACGCCGGGGTGATGCAGATCGTCGCGGTCACCGATCCGCTGCAGCTCGGCTTCCCCCGCCAGGCGATGATCGGGCTGCGTACCGCCGGGGATCTGGAGACGGTCGCCGACCGGCTCGCGGAGCTGGACGAGGTCGACTACGTGGTGATCACCGCCGGGTCGTTCGACCTGCTCACCGAGGTGGTCTGCCGCAACGACGACCATCTGCTGGAGATCCTGCAGCGGATGCGTACGGTCGACGGAGTCGTCTCCACCGAGGCGTTCGTCTATTTGAAGCTGCGCAAACAGACCTACACCTGGGGCACGGCCTGACCCGCGTCGGCAGCGCCCCACCGGCGGGACCACGGGTGGGCGCCGGTGCGACATATGTCGATTGTTCACCGGGGTCCACAGGGGTCACCACTCGGTGCTACTTTGGAGCTACCCATGGTGACCAGACGGAGAGGCATCAGTCGTGCGCAATTATCTTCGCAGCGCCCTGGCGGCGACGCTACTGGCTGTGGCAACCACCATCGCGCTCACGGCCACCCCAGCGCAGAGCGCCCCACCCGACTACTACACCGTCATTTACTACTACTACTCGGACAGCAGCCACACCACCGAGGTCGGCATCGGCTACCGCTTCCGGTGCCCAGATGGCAACTACAAGTATCTGACGGGCGAAAGTACCGCGTACTTCACCTCGATCACGGTCCCGTACTGCTTCTAGCCCGACCAGGACGGCACGGTACGGCCACAAGCCGGTCGCGCCGGCAGCCGACACCTGGGGCATGGCCGGACCAGTCGGATTGATTCGCTTCCCTACCCTGACGGCACACGTCGAGGGAAGTGGGGCAACGGATGCGTCGTCAGCTACGGGTGATCGCGGGTGTCGGAGCGCTGCTGGTGTTGACCGTGACCGGCTGCACCACGGTCAGCACCGAGTCGGACCAGGTGGCGCTGCACTATGACGCGGGCGCCTTCTCCAGCACCACCTACCAGGCCTGCGTCACCCAGAACAACCGCACCTGGGACGGGCCGGGCGAGCGGTACTACGTGTACCCGGCCGGCCAGCGGACCTTCGACTTCACCGGCAACGAGGGCTCCGAGTCCACGCCGTTCGTCGTGGTCTCCAAGGACAACCAGGAGCTGACCGTCTCCGGCGGGTTGACCTTCCACCTGGACACCTCGTGTGCCGACGAGGGTGGGATGCTGCGCGAGTTCCACGAGGAGATCGGGCTGAAGTTCCAGCCGGTGATGGACGACGACGGCCGGACCACCAGCCACTGGCTGGACCTGCTGCGGTTCTACGTCGGGCAGCCGCTGCACAAGGCGATGACCACCGAGGCGCAGAAGTACGACTGGTTGGCGCTGTACAACGATCCGGCCACCCGGGCCGCGTTCGAGACGGCGATCAACGAGGACCTGGGCGCGGCGGTGCAGGCCACCACCGGCGGACGGGCGTACTTCCTGCAGTTCAACCTGACCCTGCAGAAACCGACACCGCGTCAGGATCTGGTCGACGGTCTGGCCGCGGTGCAGGTGGCGATCACCGAGCGTCGGGCGATCGTCGAGCAGAACGCCACAGTCGAGGAGAAGCTCAAGCAGATCCGCCAACTCGTCGAGGTGCTCGGCCCGGAGGGCTACATCCTGTACGAGGTGTTCCAGCGCTGCCTGACCGACGAGACCGCGAAGGGCTGCCCGACGTTCCTACCGGTGCCGGCCGGCGGCAGCGTCGACCTCAACGCCGGGCGCCCGGCGAACACCGACTGACCGCTCGCGAGTGTTTGTCGGATCTTCACCGCCCCACATTCCGCCTACGAGTTGCTACGGTATAACTACCGAAAGTCGAGCATCCTGAAGGGACTCGTACCGTGCCGGCTGTCATCCGCAACGCCCTCGCCGCAGCCCTGCTCGCCGTGTCCACCACCCTCGTGGTCACCAGCGCCCCGGCCCAGGCAGCACCCCCCGACTACTACGTGATCGTCACCCACTACTACTCGGACAGCAGTCACACCAACCGGGTCGGCACCTGGTTGCGTGGCCCCTGCCCCGACCGGGACTGGGACCGCCTGTCCGGCGTACGCACCCCGTTCTCCACCAGCGGAATCCACCCCTGCCCGTAGGCACGGACAGGAATCTCCCGGGCCGGCCGGCGTCGGCGACAACCGACCCGGTCGGCTTCGTCGACTCCCCGGAACTGCTGATCACCGATGAGATCCAACGTGTCCCGGAACTGCTGCTGGCTATCAAAGCCGCCGTGGATGAGGATCCCCGACCAGGTCGATACCTTCTCACCGGCTCCGCGCGGTTGTTCGGCACGTCAGCCGCTCCCGACGCGCTGCCCGGCCGGATGGAGACCATCGAGCTATGGCCGTTCTCCCAGGGTGAGCTGGAAGATGAGCCGGACGGCTTCGTCGACGCCATCTTCACGCTCGGCCCTGAGTTGCGCCACGAGTCCGCCGTGACCCGCGCCGACTACGCCGCCAGAATCGTGCGCGGCGGTCTGCCCGAAGCCACCTCCCGCGACGACCCCCGCCGTCGTCAACGCTTTCTCGACGCATACGTCCAGGCGCTCATCGACCGCGACGTCCGGCAACTCGCCGACATCCAGAGCAAGGGTGAACTCCGCAGACTGGTACGGCTGCTCGCTGCCAGGTCAGCCACCATCATCGCGGCCAACTCCCTCGAATCCGCGCTCGGACTGAGCCGACCGACGATCGCGCGTTACCTCCAGGCTCTGGAGGAGATCTTCCTCATCAGGCGAATCCCAGGATGGTCGCGCAACCTCGGCACCCGAGCCACCGCAGCCGCCAAACTGATCTTCGTCGACTCGGGCATCGCCGCAAACGAGATCGCCGTCGACGCGCGGGCGCTGCTGCGCCCCGGCGCGCCGTTCGGCCCGCTGCTTGAGTCCTTCGTCCTGTCCGAGCTGTCCCGCCAACTCAGCTGGTCCGCCCAGTCCGTCGAGCTGTCCCACTACCGGGACCACAGCAAGTTCGAAGTCGACGCGGTGCTCGAGGACAGGGCCGGTCGTGTCGTCGGCATCGAGGTCAAGGCCGCCTCGACCGTCGGACCGGACGACTTCCGTGGGCTACGCAGGCTCGCCGACCGGCTCAGTGACGACTTCGTCGCCGGCGTCGTCCTCTACACCGGCACCGCCACGTTGCCGTTCGGCCCCAAACTACGGGCCATGCCGGTCAGCGCCCTGTGGCAGGTCTCCCACAACCCGTAGAGATGGTGTTTGACCTCTATCGCACGACCCGATGGTGCGTCCGGCTCGGTGCGTGCGATCCATCCAAATCCCGGTATCGGCTACCCGTCAAGATTCCGCCGCAATCCCCAAGTGGCGCAGGCATGCCGACAGACCGTCGAAGGAACCGTGCGACTGTTGTGTGGATTCAACCCACCAGATGTTGTCGTTTTCAGCGTAGCTCTCCTCAATCAGGTCGGCCGGCGTCACCGCATCGAGCTTTGATTTGATCACGCAGGTCCTGGCCGCACCAGCACCTACATGGGGTATCCGATGCGTAATACCGGTACACGGGAGTTGACTGGCCGCAAGAACGTCGCGGACCGACTCTATAGACGGACCAAAATCCGACAGTGGACCGACATTGGCGCAGATTTCCTGCAACCGGGCAAGGTAGCCGGGGGACAGCGAACTCTCACCGTACCGGCCCCATAGCCGGTCAGAGAGCAGCCCGATCCGCTCATAGTCAGTGCCCGCAAGGACACCAGCCGCATGTTGCGTGCGGTAGGCATCATGGACGTACGAGAGTTCCACTGCTGCGGAGAGCCGGTCGAACTCGGTCACCGGTATTGAGCGACCCTCGATGGGTTGCGGCGCATCAATCGCCGAGCCCGAGGGGCCGATATCGTGCACCAGATCTACTCGACTACTCAATAACGTCTGAGCGTCTGCACCGACCGGGAACGGGCGAACAAGCACTGCCCAATCCAACGCGGACGGCGACAGATACGTTAGCCGAACCGCTCCCCAAGAACGGCCGACGAACCCCTTGAGCTCAAGGCCTTCCCCATCACTTATCGCGTCGTGACTGGATAGGTGCGTGGGACCTTGGAATACCGCAAGCGCGCGAGGTGGGTTAGGCGGTTGTGGGGATCCAGGGGCTGCCGGCGGCGGCTCGGGTGAGTGCGTCGAGCATGTTGATGCCGTGTCGGGTGGCGGTGGCGGCGTAGCTGCGGATCGCGGCGAAGTGTTCGGCTCCGGTCATGGTGCGCATGCTGCCGGAGACCTTGATCCGGAGTTTCGGCATGCGGATGGTCCGCTCGGCCGGGTTGTTGTCGAACGGCACGGCCGGGTCGGTGAGGAACCGCAGGTAGTCGGCGCGTCGGTCCCGTAGTCGCACGAACAGGGCGTGGTACTTGCGGTGCAGCTTGTCGGTGCGGGTGGCGGTGGCTGCGGCGCCGAGCACGACGGCCGAGCGCAGCAGGTGGGTCTGTTCGGCGAGGTCGGCCGGGTCGGGTTCGCAGCCGTCGGCGCGGGCCGTGACCGTCAGGCGGTTCAGGTGCCGCAGGGCGTCGATGGCCTGGCCGGCGAGGTCGGCGACCTGCCCGGTGGCGGTGTCGACCACGTAGACCAGTTCCCGCAGCACGTGGGCGTTGCACAGGGCGTGCCGGGCGGTGGTGTAGGTGTCGTACGGGGCCCACGCGTCGTGCACGGCGGTGCCGGTGTATCCGGGTAGCACGCCGGCGTCGTCCATTGCGGCGGTGCCGCGCCGGCGGTGCACGGTGAGGAACACGTCGGTGGGTGTGGAGGCGGAGTGCAGCCAGGCGAGGCGGCCGTCGACGCGTATGCCGGTCTCGTCGAAGTGCGCGACCGGCGCGTTCTTGATGCGGTCGCGGATGACGGGGAGCACCGTGTCGATGACGCCGAGGGCGGTGCGGGTGACCCAGGCGGTGATGGTGGCTGGCGCGACGGGCAGGCCGAACAGGTCACGGATCGCGTCGGCGGTGCGGCCGATGGACAGGAACTGTCCGTGGAGCAGGTAGACGCCGATCGCGGCGATCCGTGGTCCGTAGGCGGCGGGCGCGGTGGCCCCGGCGGGTGTCGCGGCGGTGGTGTGGTGCCCGCACGGGCAGGCGACGGTGACGATCTGGTGCTCGGTCACCACGACCCGGGGCTGGGGGATGTCGAACACCTGCCGGCGGGTGACCGTCACCTCGGCGGGGTCGGTCAGGCCGTCACCGCAGCCGCCACAGATGTCCGGCACGTGCCGGACGATCACGTCCGGATCGGCCACCTGGGACAGGGTGGTGCCCTCGCCCCCGGTGGGGCGGCCCGGCCGGCGACCCGAACGGCCCCGCAGCGACTTCGGCGCCGGTTTGGCCAGCCCGTCGCTCGACGGCGGTTTCGACGAGTTGCTCGACGACTGCTTCAACCGGGCCTCAAGCTCAGCGATCCGCGTCAGCGCCTGCTCCAGCCGTGCGGCCAGCCCGGCGTTCAACGCCAACAACTCGTCATACGACGGCGGCGGATCGGCGGGCATGGCTGGTCAACCTACCAGCCTCCACAGCAGACAGCATCACCGGGATCAGGAACCTATCCAGTCACATCGCGTCAACCAGCACCCGGTAGTCAACTGCAGTAAAGCCCCATCGCCCCTGGCCACTCGAAATCTCGCACCGATCGGCGAGCTCCCGTCCTCGGCTGGGAGCCTGAGACGGGTTCGATCGAAGTGCACGGTAGAAATCAGCCAACGACTTCCCACAGGATTCTTTGATGTTCTCGGTGACCCAAGGCTCCTCAAGGAACAGCAGATTGTACTGGCTAGCCAGTTCTGGAAAGCTGTTCCGAAATCCCCCCAGATTGCTAGTACCGGACAAAATTGGCTCGCCGGGCCCGCCAAAATCCACTATCACCGTTCTATCGGTCGGACGATCAGCACGCAGCAATGCGTACCTCCAGATTTGACCGTCAAGCACGATCTCCTGACAACGCTCCCGCGTCGGATTCCTTTCACATAATGACTGAGGGGCAGGCTGATCAGACGCAGTCCCCTCCTGTCTTGAATTGCCGTCATACAAGGCTAACCCGGTGACCACTAGTACCACTGCTACGAATGCAAGGACGCCATGTCCAGCGCGGGTGCCACGACCAAGCCGCAGCACCCGCGCTCTAGGCAAGTGACGTCCGCGGTGGGACACACTCACCAGCCACTATCCTTGGCCACCCAGTGCTGCGTCGGACAGTTGGTAACCCCGCAGGCGTTGACGGTAACCCAGTTATAGTCGGCCCACACCAACTGCACCGACGAATTTATCGCCTCGTAGCGACCCGCCACATCCATGTACATCTGACCACTGCGCGACCCGTCAAAGTCAATCCCGATCTTCCAGGGACTGGTGGTGGTAATATCCATCCAATAGTTCTGACAGACATTGATTGGTATGCTCACAGATGCACTGACACCCCCATAGGAGCCACCGAGAGTAAAGTTGCGACTCGAATCGCAGGAACTGATCAGATCACCACTTCGTGGGGCCCAGTCCCGCAAACGCGCAAACTTATACTCGTGACCACTCCAAGCTCGAGCCGCCACATAGAAGTCCTTTGTAGTGGTAGTATACGGCCATGGCGCTGGAGCCGGCGTCCATAGCGCCCAGCGGTTGTATACGTAATGAACCGTTCCGTCCTGCTCCCAGTCCTCGTAGCACGAGACGATTTTGTGATCCCTAGACGAATTCCAACCAGATGTGAACCACGTCGTTGCACAGTTGCTGTCCGCGTTGCGCATCCCAGTAACGTTGAACCCGGCACCATAGCCAGATCCGCCCGTTACACGCGCGGACTTGGTCATCGGCGCCTCGGCGGCGTCTTCACCGCCCCATTGGACGCCCAACGCGGCCGCCATGCCGGACTCCGGACTCTCCCCCATACTTGCGTAGGTGACACGGTCCGGGCCTTTCTCGCCATCCCAGATCATGTTGATCCGTCGGCCCCGGTTATACGGGTCCGCGATGCTCGCAGACATCAGCCGCCGCTCGTCCACGAGACGACCTGCCCGCACCGCATCCTCGATGTGCTCCTTGACGCGCTGGCGCAGTGAGTCATCGACCGAGTCCGTCCGCCCGCTGCCGCCCACTCCGCTGACCGCCCGAGTCACGGCCCTCAACTCTGCCCGATCGAACGTGACCACCCGAGCGTCAGCCACTTCTGTCGCGGCGGGCGCAGCCTGCGCCGGCAACGCGATCAGCACGCCCGAAACACCAACAACTGCTGCCGTACACGCGGCCGCCAAGCGGTCAGTGAGCGGTAGGCTCTGATACATGCGCATGTCCCTCCCCAGGGGATCCGCCGCTCCAGCAGGAGCGCCGAGTCGGCCAAGCCGGTCAAGGCCGACACTCAGAGGATATCAACTTTCCTCGATGCAACGAGGCGTGGCACCAACGAAGATGGCAGCGAGTGATGACTCCACCCGAAGTCTCGTAGGTCAGCTTGGGCCAACACACCCCAGCCACCAAAGGTCCAAAATCCGACAGTGACTTCAATCACTACTCTAAGCAGGGGCTGGGTCACTCCTCGACGACGAGCGGGGTGCCACCTGTGGCCAAATCAGCAACCGTGACGCGGCCGTCGCCCATGACCGCCATCCAACTAAGCCTGTTTTGGCCCAGCTGGGTATCCGCCGGTATCCACATTTGCATCTCGAACCGGCGGGACTGATGCGCACCAAGGGTCTCGTCCGTGCAGTTGAGCAGATTCTTTGAGGTTTGTCCGCTGATCTGCTGAACGGTGATGGGGCATGGGGACAGCGGTAGAGCATTTCCAGACTCGTTGCGTAGAGTAACCACATACGTCAACTGAGTGCCACGCTGCACCGCCTTCGGCGCCTCGATCGAGGCGCTCACAAACGGTGTGTACAGCGGAGGAGGAAGCACGTACCACTGGCCGATCTCCACCGGGCAGGTACCTGGCAGCTCCAGCTGCGCGACCGGAATTGAGCGCCCCAGGGTAACAATCTCGACATCCAGATACCTAACTACGGACGCGGCCGGATCCGAGCATCGATCCGAGACCCTGAGATCAATCCGTGCTGGCTCACCCGGGTCGATAGTGGCCGGATGCTGGCCCAGCGGTTCCGGCTCAGCAACTAGCGCCCTGGCCTCAATCTGCCGGCGTGCGCTAGATTGCTGTTCGAGCCCCGTCAGCATGGCCGTACCCCGCAAAGTGCAACGGGTGTCGCTGTTGTTGGCAACCAGGAGAGTTACAACGCCCGGCTCGGTAGCCTCGGTCCAGGCGCTCCTGGTCAGATCAGACGGATTGCAGGGTCGGCTATCCGGCCTTGGTTCTCGGCGGATAACCGTCACTGAGTTCACCGGCTTTTGCTGCCATGGTACGACGTCCGAATCACCCGGACGAAGAGTGTGATCTGTCCTACTCGCTGAGACCTGCGCTACGCCTACGCTGGTAAGCATGATGACCGAGATGGCCAGCGCCGCAGAGGCGATCCGGCGCCGCCGACGGCGCCGGGTGACCCCGTCGCCAATTCGACCGACTGGGTCTGACCAGGTAGGCACGTCGGGCAAGTTGTCAGTCAAGAGACGTCGCAAGCGATCTTCAATGTTCACCTTTTCGTCACTCCTCACAGTAGAATCTAGCGCTCGCAAAATCGCTCGCAGTTTTGCCAGCGCCCGCGAGGAGTTGCTCTTCACAGTGCCGACCGAGCAGCCAAGCATCTCCGCTACCTGCGACTCGGACAGATCGAGGAAGAACCGCAGCACCAGAACGGTACGCTGCTGGCGAGGGAGTTCGGCCAGCATACGCCAAACTTGTTCATCTACCGGTTCTCTCGGGGCGCACCCGTAGTCCGGCACATCGGCGACGATACGCTCGCGCCCCAGAGATCGAACCCTGTTTAAGTTCCGGTTGATGATGATCCGACGCACATACCCCTCCGGGTCGTCCTTGCGTAGAATCCGCCGCCAGGATATTCCAGCTCGTTCGAGGGCATCCTGGACCAAGTCCTCTGCGGCATGCCGGTCACCGGTAAGCGCGTACGCGAAGCGCAGCAACTCGCCATGCCGGGACCGCACGAAGTCAGCAAAGGTTTCTGGCGCTTCCCACTGGGCCATAGCCCAAGGACACCACAGCCACCGATTTGGTTGCATCACGGATCAGAAAACTGCAAAAAATTTCCTGCGACGCTGGCAGCCACGGACGTGCAGGGTGTCCGACGACGCGGACCGTCGGTCTAGATGTGGTTACCGAACGCTATCAGGCGGCTCACTCTCAGCTATACCACGGATGAAGGGTCGGTCATCCAAGCCAGCGAGTAGTGCGGCCTCGACGTCTGCAGGTGGACACCCTGAAGCACCGTAGCTCAGTTTTTGTTGACGATCCCGGCGCTTGTGGCGGTGGTGACGAAGGTCCGCCAAGCGGCCGGGTCGAAGGTGAGCACACCGCCGGCCCGGTCCTTGGAGTCGCGGACCAGCACCCGCCCCGGCAGGTTGTCCGCCACCTCGACACAGTTTCCGCCGTTGTTGCTGCTTCGGGTAGACGTACGCCACCGGGCGCCGGTCAGGTCCATGATTGCGCCACTTCCTTGATCAGGTCGATCGATGCCTCGCGCGGGAGTGCCTCCCCGCTGACACTGTCCCACCGCCGGCCCAGCGTGGCAATGTCGTCGTGCGCGGCGTGGATCTCGCCGCGCAACTGGTTGTCCAGGTAGGCGAACTCGTGTTCGTCGGCGAGCCGGGCGAGCGCGAACGGGCCGGCCAGCCCGGTGTGCCAGGGCACGCTCGCCGGGATCACCCGGATCTGCACGTGCGGGTGGCGCTCGGTCAACGCGATCAGGTGCCGCAACTGATCGTGCATCACTGCCCGGTCGGCGACCAGGCGACGCAGCACCACCTCGTCGATCACCGCCACCAGGAACGGCGGACGTGGCCCGGTCAAAATCGTCTGACGCTCCAGTCGGGTAAGTACGATCCGCTCCACCTCATCGGCGGTGTTCACCCCGCCGACGTGCAGCATCGCCCGCGCGTACCCCTCGGTCTGCAGCAGGCCGGGCACGACGAGCGGTTCGTACGAGCGCAGCGCGACCGCCTCCCGCTCGATCTCCTCCCACGGCCGGAACCAGGCCTTGCCCCGTTGCCGGTACGGGTCCGGCCACAGCTTGGCGGGGTCCACGCCGAGCGCCACCGCCGTCAGGTGCCGGTTGCGCGGATGCGGCACCCGCCCCTTGGCGATCCAGCGGCTCACCGACTTCGGGTCGACCTGGACCCGCTCGGCCAGCGACTCGACGGTGTGTCCGGACCGGGCCAGCGCGACCCGCAGCACCTCGTTCATCCGCGCACCTCACACATGGCGTCCACATCGGCAATTCACGATCGACCCTACGGAGAAATCCGGCGGCGGTGGGGGCGCCGCGGTGGGTCGGTTCGGGACGTCCGACGGCGGATCAGAACGTCTCACGAAACGTCCTTGACACGTCCCCCGCGTTGATCAAGGTGTTGCCGGAGTTGGTGTGGTCGGGCGGACCGCGAAATGTCATCGAGCGGCACCGCTTGGGCGACTCGGTCCGTGATGCGGATTTCGTCGTTACAACTGGCCAGGATTGCTCAAATCGTGGCCGAATGCCGGTGTTGATCTCGTGAACCTTGCAGCGAGCGGCGCATCTGTGCGATAACCGTAGCCAGGACGGCGCTGTGCGAGCGCCGGTGCGACCGACGCGATGGGGCCACGACATGGGCAACCCGACCGACCACCTCTGGCTGCACTTCACCCGGATGTCCAGCTACCGGGACGCCCCGGTGCCGACCATCGTGCGCGGCGACGGCGCGTACGTCTGGGACAGCGAGGGACGCCGGCTGCTGGACGGGCTGGCCGGGCTGTTCGTGGTCAACGCCGGCCACGGGCGCACCGAGCTGGCCGAGGCCGCCGCGAAGCAGGCCAGCGAGCTGGCGTACTTCCCGATCTGGTCGTACGCCCACCCGACTGCGATCGAGCTGGCCGAACGGATCGCCGCGCTCGCCCCCGGCGACCTCAACCGGGTCTTCTTCACCACCGGCGGCTCCGAGGCGGTGGAGTCGGCGTGGAAGCTGGCCCGCGCCTACTTCAAGCGGGTCGGCAAGCCCACCAAGCACAAGGTGGTCAGCCGGGACATCGCCTACCACGGCACCACGATGGGGGCGCTGGCGATCACCGGGCTGCCCGGCATCAAGGCCGACTTCGAGCCGCTGGTCCCGGGCGGGATCAAGGTGCCGAACACCAACTTCTACCGGGCGCCGGAGCACGGCGACGACCCGGTGGCGTTCGGCCGGTGGGCGGCCGACGAGATCGGCCGGGCGATCGAACGCGAAGGCCCGGAGACCGTCGCCGCCGTCTTCCTGGAGCCGGTGCAGAACGCCGGCGGCTGCTTCCCGCCGCCGCCGGGTTACTTCGAGCGGGTACGCGAGATCTGCGACGCGTACGACGTGCTGCTCGTCTCCGACGAGGTGATCTGCTCGTGGGGCCGGCTCGGCGAGTACTTCGGCGCCCAGCGGTACGGCTACCAGCCGGACATCATCACCACCGCCAAGGCACTCACCTCCGGCTACTCCCCGCTCGGCGCGATGATCGCGTCCGACCGGCTGATCGAGCCGTTCCTGCACGGCACCGAATCGTTCGGTCACGGGATCACCTTCGGCGGACATCCGGTCTCCTGCGCGGTGGCGCTGGCCAACCTGGAGATCTTCGCCCGGGAGGAGCTGACCGGGCACGTACGGGCCAACGAAAGCGCTTTCCGGGGCTCGCTGGAGAAGCTATACGACCTGCCGATCGTCGGTGACATCCGGGGCGACGGGTACTTCTACGGCATCGAGCTGGTCAAGGACAGGGCCACCCGGACGAGCTTCGACGACGCCGAATCGGAGCGGCTGCTGCGCGGGTTCCTCTCCGGCGCGCTGTTCGCCGCCGGGCTGTACTGCCGGGCCGACGACCGGGGAGATCCGGTGATCCAGCTCGCCCCGCCGCTGATCGCCGACCAGACCCAGTTCGACGAGATCGAGCAGATCCTGCGTGCGGTGCTGACCGAGGCCTGGCAGCGCCTCTGACCCAGCCAACCACCCCCCAAGATCGCGACGATCTTGCACTTATCGTTGGACAAAGTGGACATATCTTCTCGATAACTGCAAGATCGTCGGGAAAGAGGGGAGGGTGGCGGGTGGACGTGTCGTACTGGATGTCCACGGTGGAGAAGGACGAGCTCACGCCGAGGCCGGCGCTGGACGGTGACCGGATCGCCGACGTCGTGATCATCGGGGCCGGCTACACCGGCCTGTGGACCGCCTATTACCTGGCCCTGGCCGACCCGACGCTGCAGATCGTGGTGCTGGAGAAGGAGATCGCCGGGTACGGTGCCTCGGGGCGCAACGGTGGCTGGTGCTCGGCGCTGCTGCCGACGTCGCTGACCGAGCTGGCCCGCCGCCACGGCAGAGACGGGGCGGTGGCCATGCAGCAGGCCATGTACGCCACCGTCGGCGAGGTGCGCCGGGTCGTCGCCGCCGAGGGCATCGACTGCCACTGGCGCCAGGGCGGCACCGTCACACTCGCCCGTACCCCGGCCCAGCTACGCCGGGCCGAGGCAGCGGTCGCCGAGGCCCACGTTTACGGCGGATCCGACGCCGACCTGACCCTGCTAAGCGCCGACGCCGCCACCGCCCGGTGTGCCGCCGACGGGGTGCTTGGGGGCACCTACACCCCGCACTGCGCCGCGATCCACCCGGCCCGGCTCGTGCGTGGCCTCGCCGCAGCCGTGCAGCGGTACGGCGTGACACTCCACGAACGGACCCCGGTGACGGCGTACGGCCCCGGGATGGCCGCAACGCCGACCGGGACGGTCCGCGCACCGGTGGTGGTCCGGGCCACCGAGGGCTACACCCCGGCGCTGCCCGGCCTGCGGCGCGCGATCACCCCGGTCTACTCGTTGATGATCGCCACCGAGCCGCTGCCCGACGAGACGTGGGACCGCATCGGGCTGGCCGAACGGGAGACGTTCAGCGACTTCCGGCACCTGATCATCTACGGCCAGCGCACCGCTGACGGGCGGCTGGCGTTCGGCGGGCGCGGCGCGCCGTACCATTTCCGGTCCCGGGTCCGCCCGGAGTTCGACCGCGACCCACGGGTGTTCCGCGCGCTGCGGCGGACCCTGGGTGAGCTGTTCCCGGCGCTCGGCGAGGACGTCGCGCTCACCCACGCCTGGGGTGGGCCGTTGGGCGTCGCCCGGGACTGGGCGGCGTCGGTGGGGCTGGCCCGGTCGACCGGGCTGGCCTGGGCCGGCGGCTACGTCGGCGACGGCGTGGGGCTGGCCAACCTGGCCGGCCGTACGCTGGCCGACCTGATCCTGGACGCCGACAGTGAGCTGACCGCGCTGCCCTGGGTGGGGCACCGCTCGCCGCGTTGGGAGCCGGAGCCGCTGCGCTGGCTCGGGGTCAACGCCAGCGTACGGCTGATGGGCAGCGCCGACGCGGCGGAGGCACGGTCGGGACGGCCGTCGCGGCGGGCGGCGCTGCTGAACCGGCTGATCGGCAACTGAGCTGACCAGCAGCTGAGCGCCGCCGGCGCGAGTGCGCGGGTCAGGGCCGTGGTGGGATCACCCGTAGGTGGCCGCGGCGCCCGGTCGGGGAGTTGATGTCCAGATCGACGACGTCCGGCTCACCCGGCCGAGGTGGCGGGGCGGGGCGGGCCGCTTCGCGGACCGCTTCGGCGAGGGCCACCAGGTCGTCGGTGGTCGGCGGCGGCGGGTCGAACTCCCCTTCGTGGCGCACCACCTGCCAGCCCCGGGGCGCGGTCAGGCTCCGGGCGTGCTGCTCACACAGGTCGTACGTGTGGGGTTCGGCGAACGCGGCCAGTGGCCCGACGACAGCTGTCGACTCGTTGTAGACGTAGGTCAACGTGGCGACGGCCTGACGGGGACAGCCGTTCCGGGAGCAACGCCGCTGTGACCTCACGGCCGCACGTTATCTCTATTACCGGCTTCCCGACCAGCGTGCCGCCGCGACACGCCGAGACTCCTGATCCCCCACGCCCGAACGGCCCGGATCCGGACTACGCTGAGCTGGTGACCGGAGGATTTCTGTGACCGTCCCCGCGCCGGAAAGCGCCCAGGTGCCCCGCCGCGCCCGGCGGGACCGCCGGGACCGGCACGGGCGCGGTCTGCGCGGCCGGCTGGTGCCGGCGACGGTCCCGCTCGCCCGGACGAAGGCCGAGGTCTTCGACGAGTTGGTGCTGGACACCGTCGAGACGCTGGAGCGCCGGTTTGCCAAGGAGCTCGTCGGGGTCGAGTTCGCCGTCGAGGACGTACCGCCGGATCTGAACGTCTACGACTCCGACGTGCTGGAGGACGGCGAGGTGCCGCTGGCCCGGCTGCTGCCGGGGCGGCCGGGCCGCCAGGAGATGCCGCCCCGGATCGTGCTCTACCGGCGGCCGTTGGAGTTCCGGGCGATGGACCGGGAGGACCTCGCCGACCTGGTGCACGACGTGATCATCGAGCAGGTGGCGAACCTGTTGGGCGTGGATCCGGACGAGCTGGCCTGACCGGGCTGCCTACCCGACGCTGAGCAGCCGTCGGTAGAGGCGGCGAGCGGCCGTCGGCCGTGGCGGTGCGCGGCCGGTCAGCCCCGGAAAAGCCGGTCAGCCCCGGAAAGGCCGGTCAGCCCCGGAAAGGCCGGTCGGCCCCGGAAAGGCCGTCGGCCCGGCCGGGATGTCCCGGGCCGGGCCGACGGCGCGGTACGTCAGGCGACGCGCCGCTTGAGCTTGCGACGTTCCCGTTCGGACAGTCCACCCCAGATGCCGAACCGCTCGTCGTGGCCGAGTGCGTACTCCAGGCACTCGGACTTCACCTCACACCGCGAGCAGATCCGCTTCGCCTCACGAGTGGATCCGCCCTTCTCCGGAAAGAACGCCTCGGGGTCGGTCTGCGAGCACAGCGCCCGTTCCTGCCACTCCGGGGCGTTCCCGAGCAGGTCCGCAACCTCCAGCCGACCATCCATACGCGTGCCTCCTTTCGCGCGCCGGCCGATCCCGGCCGGCGCAACCCCCCACGCGGAAGGCGTGTCCAACTTGCCCGTTCGATCCGGTTTTAGTACGTCCCGTCCGAGCGACCCCAGGGAAATTACACGCGTGTAATGCGTGCGTCGTCAAGACGAACCTGGTAAATAAGGCTCCCTCTCGCGGACCGGGCCGACTGACCTCCCACCGTCAACAGGCCCGCAACCTGCCCTATCGATTCAGACCCCCACCAAGTAACGCGACATCGGCGCGTCGCCCCCGCCACCTGCGTGAATCCACCCTCCGCAACCCCGCGACCGAGCCCGGCGCACCCCTGCCGCACCCCCTGCGGCGCCCCTTCAGCGCCTCTGGCGCGCACACGCCACCGAGCCGGCACCGCCAACGCGGTACCGGCTCGGTGGCGCGGCCTGATCGACCGCCTACCTCACGTGCCCTGCTGCCCTCCCCAGGGGTCTGTCACACCCGGAAGTCGATCTCGTCACACGGCGCGCGGGATCAACCTCCCGGCGGTCGGATGCTGCGGCCAGACGAACTCGGTCACCGCGCCACCGGTGATCGTCACCTGACCGGCCGGCACGTCCTCGGAGCGCCAGACGGTGTACGAACCAGCCCGCAGGTCGGTGTAGACCGCACTGAAGAACACCCCGTCGTGCACCTGCCGCTCACGCACCGCGGCATGGGTACGCAGCGTCGGCTCCGCCGCATCCGGATCGGCGACCGGGCTGATCTCGATCTCCCGGCCGTGGAACTCCTGTCCGGTGTAGATGATGAGAGCTCCCATGTCGCCACCGATGTCGAGGACGACACTGCCGGTCTCCGACGGGGCCAGACTGTGCTCGTGCATTGCGTCCACCTCCTGGTCTTGCCTGCTGGCTCGAACGTCCGCGCGTGGTCAGGACGGGTTGTTGAAGCCGTCGTACGGCACGCCGAGATACGGGAACTTCTTCAGGAACGGGGCGGTCACGTCGGCGGCGCTCAACCCGTGGGTCACCGCCCCCGCCGCGTCGTCCGGGGTGAAGTTCTTGTCGATCAGCGGGAACGTCAACCCGGCGATCGCCCGCAGCGCGATCGTCACCACGTCGTCGGTGGTCCGCCGCCCGTTCGGGAAGCCGGCCAGGTCACCGCCGAGCAGACCGAATCGGCTGGGCCGCTTGGCCGGCGGGATCGCGGTGTTCAGCCGCAGCATGTCGGCCTGGACGTCGCCGGTGTTGTTCTGGAAACCGTCGATCAGGCCCGCCGGGATACCGGTCAGCAGGATCGCCACCAGGTCCGCCCGGGGCTTGCCCGACTCGTTCAGCTCCGCCAGCCGGGGGAAGACATCCGGGTAGAGCACCGGCAGCAGCTGCGCCAGTTCGGGCTTCTCGACCAGGCCAGCGAACCGCTTGTCCTCCGACGGTGGCAGCGTGTTCCACAGGTCCTTCTGCGCCATCGGCACGATGACCTCGTTGAACAGCGGGTTGCCCAACCGGGACACCTGCACCACCGGGCCGACGTTGAGGTCCGCCGCCTTGGCCTCACCGAGCATCCGGATCTGCTGCCGGCCCGCCGAGGTCCACACCCCGATCACCGAACGCGGGTCCTTGACGTCGTACCGTCCGCCACCACTGACCAGGTGCGTGATCGGAATCTGCATCGCGATGCTGGAGACGTTGACCCGGTCGGTCGCATTGACCGGCTCGTCCGCCGCGTTGAAGATGTCCTTTCCGACCACGTGCAACTGCTGGAACGGACGCAGATTGCCCAGGTCGAAAATCGCACCGAGGTCGACGAAGAAACCTTCCGCGCGCTGCCCGGCAAAGATCCGCTCACCGGTCTTCAACTCGAACGTCGCGTCGTTGGCCAGACCCACGTAGTCCGGGGTGGACAGCGGGCCGATGTTGCACGGCGGGCACGGTACCTTCTTGGCCAGCACCTGCGCCCGGCCGTGCGCGTCCACCTTGGTCACGCTGTAGAACTGCCGCCGGTTCCAGTTCTCACTGTCCAGCGCGTCGATCGGACCGGTGTTGTAGAGGAACGTGTTCTCGTTGGTGATCTCGGTGACGAACCGGAACTGGTAGGTGATGTCCGGGTGCCCGTCACCGTTGTTGTCGATGTGGATCTCGTACAGCACGTCGTCGCCGAACTCGAAGAAGTTCGGTCCGCCCGACGGCACCTGGAACGGCAGATAGTTGGCGATCAGCGTGACGGTGTCCGGCCGGTCCGGACTGACGAACGCGTACACGTCGGTGCTGTCGGCAACCGGGTCTTTTGATATCTCCGGTGCCTCGCGGTGCGAAGACATGGCGAACCTACCTCACATAGCCTGAGTGAATCGGGGAATCGACGCGGGACGCGCCAGGTGGAGAAAAGCTCGGGCGTACGCCGAGGAGGGCCGTCAGCCCTTTGCGGCGCGCTGCAGCGAAGCGGCGAGCCCTTTGTCACGTACCTCGATCCGTGAGGTGCCGACGAAGACGTCCATCGTGCCGCTGGACGGATCCCGCAGGTGCACGACGATCGCCTGGTCGCCGGCGGACCCGGCGAGCCGGCTGTCCACAGCTGCGGACAGGCCGGTGACGCTGACCGCCGCCGCGCCCACACCCGCGCTTGCCGCCACGGTCAGCACCTGACGGCGGGAGATCTTGAACTTCGGTCGGTTCCGCTGGCCAGTTCTCATGGACAACCTTTCCGGTGGGTCAGGGGGTAACCCACTGTCGCGACGGGACCTTCGCCAGCGGCAGGTCCATCGGTTGCCCCGCAGCCGCCGGCAACTATCCATACGCGCGACGACGCCGGGCGGTTCGACGGTGTGCGAAACAGCTTCGTCGGACTGTCGGCTCCACCCGCCGGCGGCCGCTGGCCGGCGGCCGCACCGGCCCTGCGGTCACCGCTGGTACGCGGTGCTGCGCTGCACCGCCGGACGCCCGGCGGCGGCCGCGATCGCCTGCAGCTGCGCCACCGTACGGGCCGACCCGTTCGCCGAACCCGCCATCCGGGAGATCGTCTCCTCCATCAGAGTGCCGCCCAGGTCGTTGCAGCCACCGCGCAGCATCGCGACCGTGCCCTCGTCGCCCAGCTTCACCCAGGAACACTGGATGTTGTCGATCCGACCGTGCAGCAGCAGCCGGGCCATCGCGTGCACCACCCGGTTCTCCCGCCAGGTCGGGCCGGGCCGGGCCAGACCGGCCAGGTAGATCGGCGCGTTGGTGTGCACGAACGGCAACGCCACGAACTCGGTGAACCCGCCGGTGCGGTCCTGCACCCCGGCCAGGACCCGGAAATGCGCCAGCCACTGCGCCGGATGGTCCACGTGTCCGTACATCATGGTCGAGCTGGACCGCAGTCCCACCTCGTGGGCCGTGGTCACCACCTCGACCCAGGTGGCGGCCGGAAGTTTACCCTTGGTCAGCACCCAGCGCACGTCGTCGTCGAGGATCTCTGCGGCGGTGCCGGGAATGGTGTCGAGGCCGGCCGCACGCAACCCCACCAGCCAGTCGCGCACCGGTACGCCGGCCTTGGCCGCCGCGGTGACGATCTCCATCGGCGAGAAGGCGTGCACGTGCAGCTGCGGCACCCGCTGCTTCACCGCGCGGACCAGATCGACGTACGCGGTCACCGGCAGCGCCGGATCGATACCGCCCTGCATACAGACCTCGGTCGCCCCGGCCTGCCAGGCCTCCTCGGCCCGGTCCGCCACCTGCTGCGCGGAGAGCCGGTAGGCGTCGGCGTCGCGCTCCCGCTGGGCGAACGCGCAGAACCGGCAGCCGACGTAACAGACGTTCGAGAAGTTGATGTTGCGGTTGACGACGTAGGTGACGTCGTCGCCGACGGTGTCGCGCCGCACGTCGTCGGCGATCCGGCAGAGCTGCTCCAGCGCCGCCCCGTCGGCGGCGAACAGAGCCAGCGCCGCGTCGGTGTGCCGGGGCAGCAGCAGCGCCGCCGGATCGTCGGCGGCCAGCCGCAACCCGGCCCGCAGGTCGGCGTCGGCGTCCGCGCCGCTCGCGGCCCCGGCACCCGTGGGTACGCTGATCCGCCCGGCCACCTCGGCCCAGTCGCCGTACACCTGGTCGAAGTCGCCCCGCCGGTCGTCGGTGCGCCCGGTGGTGTCGATGGTGGCGTGCAGGTCGGTCCGGCCGGTCGAGGTGAACACCTCCTCCGGCTCCTGCCAGGGGCGACCGACCGGCACCGCCGACCCGTCCGCCAGGCCGGTGTCCGCCTCGGCGAGCGCCGCGACGTGCCCGGACAGCCGCGGATCGAGCCAGGCCCCGCCGCGCCGCACGAACTCGGGGTAGATCGTCAACCGCTCCCGCAGCGTGAAGCCGGCGTCGGCGGTACGCCGGGCCAGCTCCTCGATCTGCGGCCACGGCCGCTCCGGGTTGACGTGGTCGGGGGTCACCGGGGACACCCCGCCCCAGTCATCGATGCCGGCCCGCAGCAGCAACGCGTACTCCCCGGCGACCAGGTTCGGTGGTGCCTGCAACCGGGCCGACGGGCCGAGCAGGATCCGGCCGACGGCGACCGTCGCGGCCAGGTCCCGCAGCTCGGCGTCCGGCATGCCACGCATCGCCGTGTCCGGCTTGGCCCGGAAGTTCTGCAGGATCACCTCCTGGATGTGGCCGTACTCGCGGGCCGCCGACCGGATCGCGAACAGCGACTCGACCCGCTCCCGGCGCGTCTCGCCGATCCCGATCAGCAGTCCCGTCGTGTACGGCACCCCCACCCGGCCGGCGTCGGCGATCGCCCGCAACCGCACCGCCGGTTCCTTGTCCGGCGAGCCGAAGTGCGGGCCACCGGGCTCGGACCACAGCCGGGTCGCGGTGGTCTCCAGCATCATCCCCATGCTCGGCGCGACCGGCTTGAGCCGTTGCAGCTCCGCCCAGCTCAGCACGCCCGGGTTGAGATGCGGCAGCAGGCCGGTCTCCTCCAGCACGGCGATCGCGCAGGCCCGCAGGTAGTCGACGGTCGAGTCGTAGCCGCGCTCGTCGAGCCACTGCCGGGCCGCCGGCCACCGCTCCTCCGGACGGTCACCGAGGGTGAACAGCGCCTCCTTGCAGCCCTGGGCGGCACCGGCGCGGGCGATCGCGAGGACCTCGTCACGGTCCAGGTAGGCGGCCGGCAGCCGGCCGGGAACGGTGGCGAAGGTGCAGTAGTGGCACCGGTCCCGGCACAGCCGGGTCAACGGGATGAAAACCTTCCGGGAGTACGTGATCACCCCTGGCCGGCCCGCGTCGCGCAGCCCGGCGTCACGGACCGCCCCGGCGATGGTGAGCAGCTCGTCCAGCTCCGCTCCGGTGGCGCAGAGCAACGCGGTCGCCTCGTCGACGTCGAGGCTTCGGCCGGCGGCGGCCCGGCGCAGCGCCCGACGCACACTCGCCGGTGTCGGGTGCTGCGCCGCACCGTCAGCGGCGGCAACGGGGTCTGGGTGCGCGGTCACCCGTTGAGACTAGGTCCTCGCTGCCGCACTCATCGGTGGCATGCGCCACAGCTCGGCCGGGCGGCCCGGCAGTGCACCAGCTCGATGGCCCCGGTCAGGAGGTCCGCTGGGTCGGCTCGGCCGGCGGTCCTGAATCGCTCGGCGGCTCCGCAGCGGCCGGACCTGCGTCGGCCGGCGGCCCAGACGCCGCTGGCGGCCCAGACGCCGCTGGCGGCCCAGACGCCGCTGGCGGCCCAGACGCCGCTGGCGGCCCAGACGCCGCTGGCGGCCCAGACGCCGCTGGCGGCCCGGACGCGGGTCGTGGCGGCGGCGCGTACATCGGATGCGGGTGACCGTGCGGCCCCGCTGGGCCATACCCGGCCTGCGGGGGTGGGCCGTAGCCGGCCTGCGGCGGTGGGCCGTACCCGGCCTGCGGCGGTGGGCCGTACCCGGCCTGCGGCGGTGGGCCGTACCCGGCCTGCGGCGGTGGGCCGTACCCGGCCTGCGGCGGTGGGCCGTACCCGGCCTGCGGCGGTGGGCCGTACCCGGCCTGCGGCGGTGGGCCGTAGCCGGCCTGCGGGGGTGGGCCGTAGCCGGGCGCGGGGGCGTACGGCCCCGGCGGGCCGTACGCGGCTGGCTGCTTCGGCTTCGGCACCTGGTAGCGGCCCTGCCAGAGTTGGAAGATCGCCAACCCGGCCACGCCGAGCACGGCCAGCCACGCCGCCCGGCCCAGTAGCCCCTGGAAGGCCGCCCGGATGCTGTCGTCGACCAGCACCACGAAACCGACCAGCAGCCCGAACAGACCGCCGAAGAAAGCCATGACGGCGTACTCGATCAGCGCGACCAGGGTGACCAGCCGGGCCCGGGCCAGCTCCGGCGACAAGTGCGTGGCCAACAGCACCGCCACCAGCGGGAACCCGATCGTCACCAGGTTGACGAAGCCGCCGAAACTGTCCGCCGACCGACGGGCGAACCCGGGACCGGCCCCGAGCCGGTACGGCACGAGCAGGTCCAGCAGCGCGAGGAACAGGAAGACGGCGGTGGCGCCGAGCAGCACGACCGCCGCCACCTCCCGTAGCGGCATGGTGAAGTCCCTGGCCGGCGGTCGGTCTCCGGGTGTGGCCTCGGGGTGCGTGGTCACGGCTTCTCCCGATCCTTCGGTGGCGGCGGTGCACCGGCAGAGCGCGGCGGTGTACCGGCAAAGCCTAGCGGTGTCCACCGATGGGCGAGGATGGTCGGCATGCGGATCGTGGTGCTGAGCGGTGGGATCGGCGGGGCGAAGTTCCTGGTCGGTGCCCGGGCGTACGCCCGGCGCACCGGAGCCGAGGTGACCGCCGTGGTCAACGTGGGTGACGACGTCATGCTGCACGGGCTGCGGATCAGCCCCGATCTGGACAGTGTGATGTACACCCTGGGTGGTGGTGCCGACCCGGAACGTGGCTGGGGTCGGGTCGGCGAGACCTGGACGGTCAAGGAGGAGCTGGCCGCGTACCAGGCGGAGCCGACCTGGTTCGGGCTCGGTGACCGCGACATCGCCACCCACCTGGTGCGGACCACGATGCTCAACGCCGGCTACCCGCTGTCGGCGGTCACCGAGGCGCTCTGCGTCCGGTGGCAGCCGGGGATCCGGATGCTGCCGGCCACCGACGACCGGTTGGAGACCCACGTCGTCGTCTCGGATCCGGACGGCGGCGAGCGGGCCATCCACTTCCAGGAATGGTGGGTACGGCACCGGGGCGCCCTGCCGACGCACCGCTTCGTCTTCGTCGGGGCCGCCGAGGCGACCCCGGCGGCCGGCGTACCGGAGGCGGTGGCCGCCGCCGACGTCGTCCTGATCGCGCCGAGCAACCCGGTGGTGAGCATCGCGCCGATCCTCGCCGTACCGGGAGTCCGCGCCGCGCTGGTCGACGGCCCGGCACCGGTCGTCGGCGTCTCGCCGATCATCGGCGACGCGCCGGTGCGCGGGATGGCCGACCGTTGCCTCGCCGTACTCGGCACCCCCTGTACGGCCGGTGGCGTCGCCGGCCTGTACGGCGCCCGCCGCGACGGTGGCCTGCTCGACGGCTGGCTGGTCGACGACGTCGACGCCGACACCCGGCTCGACGGCGTCGAGGTCCGCGCCGCACCACTGTGGATGTCCGACGAGGTGGCGACCGAGGCGATGGTCGCGGCGGCCGTGGAGCTGGCCGCAGCGGGCCGGACGGAGGTGGCCGGATGAGACTGGAGATCCTGCCGGTGACCGGGATCGGCGAGGTACGGCCCGGTGACGACCTGGCCGACGTGATCGCCGACGCGGCACCATGGCTGCGCGACGGCGACGTCCTGGTGGTGACCAGCAAGATCGTGTCGAAGGCGGAAGGTCGGCTGGTGGCGCTGCCGGCCGACGAGCCGGAGCGCAGCCGGGTCCGCGCCGAGCTGCTCGACGCCGAGACCGCCGAGGTGGTCGCCGAGCGCGGGCCGACCCGGATCGCCCGGACCCGGCACGGGTTCGTGATGGCCGCCGCCGGAATCGACAACTCCAACGTGGCGTCCACCCACCTGGTGCTGCTGCCGGTGGATCCCGACGAGTCGGCCCGCCGGCTGCGGCGGGCATTGCGGGTCCGGCGGGGCTGGGACGTCGCGGTGATCGTGTCGGACACGATGGGCCGGCCGTGGCGCAACGGCCTCACCGACGTCGCGCTCGGGGCCGCGGGCATCGACCCGGTCCGCGACTACCGGGGGCTGACCGATCCGTACGGCAACGAGCTGCGGCTGACCCAGGTGGCCGTGGTCGACGAACTCGCCAGCGCCGGTGACCTGGTCAAGGGCAAATCGGAGCAGGTCCCGGTGGCGGTGGTACGCGGCTACCCGTGGCGCCGGGGCGAGGCGGCGGAGCAGCCCGGCGACGACGGCCCCGGGGTCCGGCCGCTGGTCCGTGAACCGGGTCAGGACATGTTCCGCCTCGGCACCGCCGAGGCACACCGGGCCGGCCTGATCGCCGCCGCGATCCTGCCGCCGGCCGGTCCCGACGGTCCGACCGACGCCGGCTCCGTCGGCCCGCCGCCAGCCGACGGGCCGGTCGACGCCGAGGCGGTACGGCGAGCGGTCCGGTTGGTCTCCGAAATCGCCGCGCCGGGCACCCGGTTCACCCCGTGGTCACCGCCGGCTGCTGCCGGTCCGACCGCCGCTGGGGCGGCCACCGCCGTCACCTCGACCGGCTACCTGCACTGTCAGCCGCCCTCGGCAGGGGCGGCGGACCTGGTGCGGTTCGGCGCCGACCTGCACCGGCTACGGGCCGCGTTGGCCGCCGACGGCATCGCCAGCACGGCGCTGGTCACCGACGCGCCCGCCGGGCGGGTCGACGTCCTGCTCGGGCTGACGCCCGACGGCGGGTCGACCGGTCACCCGGCACACCGCGCCGGCGGCTGACCCGCACACCGCGCGGGCAGCGGGTCCGCCGCCGGCGCGGTGACTCACACGTACCCGTCGGCGCCGCGTTCCTTGAGCGCGTCGACCAGGCGTTTGACGTCCTGTGCCCGGTCCCGGGGGCAGACCAGCACCGCGTCCGGAGTGTCCACCACGATCAGGTCCCGCACGCCGAGCGCGGCGACCAGCCGGCCGGAGTGCGGCACGACGACCAGCCCGGTGCTGTCGTGCAGCAGCACCCCCGGCTTCTCCTCGGCGGTCGGGGCGCCGAGCACGACGTTGCCGTCCGGGTCGGCCGGCAGCACGTCGCCGAGGGTGTGGAAGTCACCGACGTCGTTCCAGCCGAAGTCGCCCGGTACGGTGCCGACCCGACCGGCCGCCGCCGCGCCCTCCATCACCGCGTAGTCGACCGAGATGCGGGGCAGGGTGGGCCAGATGTCGCCGAGCACCTCGTCGCGGTCGGGCGAGTCCCAGCGGGCCGCGATCCGGGTCAGGCCGGAGTGCAGCTCCGGCTGCTGGCGGGCCAGCTCGGCGAGGAACGCGTCGACCCGCCAGACGAACATGCTGGCGTTCCAGAGGTGCCGGCCGGACCGCAGGTAGTTTTCGGCGACGGCCAGGCCGGGTTTCTCGGTGAACTGCTCGACCCGGCGTACCGGGCCGGGGCCGATGGTGTCACCGCAGGCCAGGTAGCCGTAGCCGGTCTCCGGTCGGGTCGGGGTGATGCCGACGGTCATCAGCAGCCCGGCCTCGGCACCGGCCACCGCCTGGCGGATCGTGGTCACGTACCGGTCGGTGTCGCCGATGAGGTGGTCGGCGGCGAACGATCCCATGACCGCCTGGGGTTCGCGGCGGGCGATGACCGCGGCCGCCAACGCGATCGCCGCACACGAGTCCCGGGGCGACGGCTCGACGAGCACGTTCTCCTCCGGCACCGCCGCCAACTGCCGGGCGACCGCTGCGGCGTGCGCCGTACCGGTCACCACCAGGATCCGTTCCGGATCGGTGAGCGGGGCGAGCCGCGCCACCGTCGCCTGGAGCAGCGACGCGGCGGTGCCGGTGAGCGGATGCAGGAATTTAGGGTTACCGGCGCGGGACAGCGGCCAGAGTCGGGTGCCGCTGCCACCCGCCGGAATGACGGCGAAGAGCATCAGCCCATCATGCCCGCCCGGCGCATCCGTCCCGGCGGTACCTGGGCGGGCTCACCCCGCAGGCCCGGGACGGAATCACCCGGCGGGGCCGGGACCGGCTCACCCGGCGGGCCGTGCCGCTGCCCGGTGCCAGGACGCGACGTGCACCTGGGCGCTGGACGACCAGGTGAAGTCCCGGGCCCGGTCCACGCCGGCCTTGGCGAGCGCGTCCCGGCGGGATTCGTCGTCGAGCAGGGTGGCCAGGTCGGCGGCGATCCGGTCCGGATCCTCGCTGGTGTACGCGACCGCGTCGCCGCCGACCTCGGGCAGTGACAGCCGGGGCGTGGTCAGCACCGGCGCGCCGCAGGCCATCGCCTCCAGGATCGGCAGGCCGAAGCCCTCACCGTACGAGGGGTACGCGGCGACGAGCGCGCCGCCGAGGAAGCCGGGCAGGTCGGCGTAGCGCAGATAGCCGGGGCGCAGCAGCCGCAGGTGGGCGGGGACGTCGGCGACGGCCCGGTCGATGTCGTCGTCGTGGCCCTGGCCACCGGCCAGGACCAGGGCGGGGGGTTCGGGACGGTCCGCGACGGCGCGCACCCAGCCCCGGATCAGGTTCGGGACGTTCTTGCGCGGCTCCTTGGCGCCGAGGAAGGCGATGTAGCTGGTGCCGGCGAGGCCGAGCCGGGCCCGGACCCGGGCCTTCTCCTCGTCGCTGGGCACGTGGAAGGCGCTGGCGTCGACCCCGTGGTAGGCGACGTCGATGCGTGCCTGGTCGGCGTTGAGCAACCGGATCAGTTCGTCGCGGCTGGCCTTGCTGGGCACGATCACCCGGCTGGCCCGACGCAGCGAGGTCTTGATCGCGCTGCGGAAGAAGGTCCGTCGTGATTTGTCGTAGTGCTCCGGCTCGGTGAAGAACGTCGCGTCGTGCACGGTGACGGTAACCGGACAACCCGCCCGCATCGGACAGGTGTAGTACGGGGAGTGCAGCACGTCCGCACCGACCTGCTGGGCGAGCAGCGGCAGCCCGGTCTGCTCCCAGGCCAACCGGGCCGGACGGTGCGCCACCGCCGCCGGGGCGGCGATCACGTCGACGGCCGGCAGCATCCGGGTGTACCGCTCGACGTCTGTACGCAGCGCGACGACGGAGACCTCGATGTCGCTGCCGACGAGGGCACCGAGGGCACCGAGCAGGCCGTCAACGTATCGACCAACGCCACCGCGGTCGGCGGGCACGCTCGTGGCGTCGATGAGTACGCGGGGCGGTCGACCGGCGGTCACAGGGCAACTCCTCTAGAGGGGTGGTGGAGGGTTGTGAAGAACGACACGTGTGCCAAGCCTACGCCGCCCGACGCCGTGCGCCGCGCCGACGAGGCGGACGAAAACCAGCGTTCGTGTGCCGGCCGGCCGCCCGTCAGCGGGGCGAGACCGGACCGTGACTGCGAGTACGGTCAGTGACCGTCGGGCACTGCCGTGACACGCGCGTTAGGCTCGGCGCCGATGACCAACAACCTCGCCGGACTGCTCGCGGTCACCATCGCCGCCGATCCGACCCGACCACTGCTCACCTGGTACGACGACGCGATCGGCGACCGGACCGAGCTGTCCGGAGCGACCCTGGCCAACTGGGTGGCCAAGACCGCCAACCTGATCGTCGACGGCGCCGGTGCCACGGCCGGTGACACCGCCGAGGTGCTGCTGCCGCCGCACTGGCAGACCGCCGCGGTGCTGCTGGGCTGCTGGTCCGCCGGGCTCGCGGTGCGGGCCCCCGGGCTGGTCGACGGCCCGGCCGGTGCCGGGAGCCAGGCCGACGGCCCGCCCGCCGAGGTGTGCTTCGCCACCGCGCACCGGCTGCCCGGACCGGACCGGCCACCGGCCGGCGAGCAGTACCTGCTGAGCCTCGCACCGATGGCGATGCCGGCCCGCGACCTGCCGCCCGGCTGGGTGGACTACGTCACCGAGGTACGCGGGCACGGCGACCATTTCACGCCGTACCCGGCGGGTGATCCGCAGGACGCCCAGCTGGCGGCCCGGGCGGCCGCACGCGGTGCGGAGCTGGGCATCGTCGCCGGCAGCCGGGTCCTGATCGACGCCGACCGGCACCCGGACCCGGTCGACTGGCTGCTCGCGCCGCTGGCCGCCACCGCCAGCGTGGTGCTCTGCCGGCAGCTCGACCGGGCCTCGCTCGACGGGCGGGTCGCCAGCGAGAAGGTCGATCTGGTGCTGGCCTGAGCCGGCCGGCTCACAGCTCGCTGGGGACCACCTCCCGTTGTGCCCCGTCCGGTGCGCACACGAAGAAGCCACCCCGCTCGGCCAGCCACGGCTTGCCGGCCGCCTCGCCGTCGGTGAGCACCTTCTCCCGGACCCTGAGGATGATGTATCGCGATCCGTCCGGATTGCCGTCGCGCCAGCCGGGTCCGTACAGGCGGTCGACCAGCATCTCGCGGCGCTGCTGAAGGATCGCACCGTTCACCACCCACTCGGTCGGCAGCCGGTACCAGAAGGTCCGGGTGATTCCGGCCGCGGGATCGAAGGCATGCGTCCCCTCGACCCAGACGCCGAGCGTGTCGGTGATCTGTAGGCGGAAGTAGATCCCCACGACAGTCAGACGCACAGCGTTGACGCTGAGTTGCCAAGGTCGACCGAATTCGATCCACCGTCGGTGACGGGCCGGCGCCCGTCGGTCAGCCGACCGCCAGCTCGCGGCCAGCCGACCGCCAGCTCGCGGTCAGCTGGCCGGCACCCGGTCGGTGGCGAACCGGACGAACGCGTCCAGCGCCGCCGGGTTGGCCAGCGCCCCGCTCGCCACCGCCTGCTCCACCGGCGTACCGGTCAGGATCTTCTTCACCGGCACCTCCAGTTTCTTGCCGGACAGGGTCCGGGGCACCGCCGCGACCTGGTGAATCCCGTCCGGAACGTGCCGCGGCGACAGCGCCGACCGCAACTCACGCACGATCCGGGTACGCAGTGCGTCGTCCAACGCGGCGCCGTCGCGCAACGCGACGAACAGCAGCAGCTCCCCCGCGCCGCCCTGCGGATCCTCCAGATGGATCACCAACGAGTCGGCGACCTCGGGCAGCGCCTCCACCACGGAGTAGAACTCGGCCGTGCCCAGCCGGACACCACCACGGTTGAGCGTCGCGTCGGAGCGGCCGGTGATCGCGCAGGCACCATGCTCGGCGATGGTGATCCAGTCGCCGTGACACCACACCCCCGGGTAGCGCTCGAAGTACGCCTGCCGGTAGCGGTGCCCGTCCAGGTCGTTCCAGAACCCGACCGGCATGCTCGGCATCGGCGCGCTGATCACCAACTCGCCCAGCTCACCGACGACCGCCCGGCCGTCGGCGGCCCAGGCCTCGACCCGCGCGCCCAACGCGCGGCAGGCGATCTCCCCGGCCCGCACCTCCACCAGCGGTACGCCGCCCACGAACCCGGTGCACACGTCGGTGCCGCCGGACAGCGACGCCAACTGCAGGTCCGCGCCGACCGACTCGTACACCCAGGTGAACCCCTCGGCGGGCAGCGGAGCCCCGGTCGAACCCACGCCCCGCAACGCGGACAGGTCGGCGATCTCGCGGGGCACCAGCCCCTCCTTGCGGCAGGCCAGCAGGAACGGCGCCGACGTGCCGAAGTAGGTGGTGCCGGTGTGTGCCGCGAGCCGCCACAGGGTGCCCAGGTCCGGCCGGGCCGGGCCGTCCGGCGCGGCGTCGACCGCCGGATTGCCGTCGAACAGCACGATCGCCGCGCCGACCGCCGGCCCGGAAGCGAGATAGTTCCACATCATCCAGCCGGTCGTGGTGAACCAGAAGAACCGGTCCCCCGGGCCGAGATCGTGGTGCAGCGCCAGCATCTTCAGGTGCTCCAGCAGAATCCCACCATGGCCGTGCACGATCGGCTTCGGCAGCCCGGTGGTGCCCGAGGAGTAGAGCACGTACAACGGATGGTCGAACGGCACCGCGTCGAACGCGAGCGGCTCGTCCGTCGGCCCGGCCAGCGCCGACCAGGTCGTCGTCGCCCACTGCGGCGTCGCCGCCTGCGGCGACAGGTACGGGATGACCACCCGGTGCCGGACCGACGGCAGCGCGGCCGCGATCGCCACCAGCTCCGCCTGCCGGTCCACCGCCTTGTCGCCGTACCGGTAGCCGTCGACGGCGACCAGCACAGTCGGCTCGATCTGCCGCCACCGGTCGGTGACGCTGCGGGTGCCGAACTCCGGCGCGGCCGACGAGAAGACCGCGCCCAGGCTCGCCGTGGCCAGCATCAGCACGTACGTCTCCGGGATGTTCGGCGCGTACGCGGCCACCCGGTCGCCGCGACCCACCCCGAGGCGGCGCAGCCCGGCCCGCACCCGACGCACCTGGTCACGCAGCTGCGCGACGGTGAGGGTGACCGGGGCCCGGGTCTGACTGTGCGCGATGACCACCGGATCGTCGTCAGCGAGCCCGCCGGCGCGCAGCACGTGTTCGGCGTAGTTGAGTCGGGCACCGGGGAACCACCGGGCACCCGGCATCCGCGCCTCGGCGAGGACCTCCTGCGGCGGCTCGTGCGCGAGCACGGCGAAGTACTCCCAGATCGACCCCCAGAAGCCGGCCAGATCGTCCACCGACCACTGCCAGAGCTGCGGGTAGTCGGCGAACCGCAGGTCCCGGGTGCGTTCCAGCCACTGCAGGTAGGCACCGATCCGGGTCCGCTGCCGTACGTCCGCCGGTGGGCGCCACAGCACCTCGCTCACGCCTGCACTCCTCCCCGGGCCCCGGCCGCGCCGCCGCAGGCACCCGTGACCATCCTCCCGCACCGCCGTCGCCATTGTCGTGCCTGCGACGGGGGCGACGGAGCGTGCTGGGAACACAAGCCGTGCCGGGCAGGTCGCGGTGCGGGCACAGCCGACCGGCGTACCGCCGAAAAACCCGCCGGTGCTGCCCGGGGTGCCCGCCATCACCCACCCGAAACGGTACGGTTCGCCCATGCGTCATCTCTGGAGCTTCCTCAGCGGCATCGCTGTCGCGCCGCTCTGTTGGCTGCTCGTCGCGGTGGGCCAGACGACGTCGACCAGGACCATCGGTGGCTGGGTGACCGACGGCGAGTACCACACCGCGACCCTGCTCGGGCCGGCGGCGCTGCTGTTCGCGGCCGGGCTGCTGCTCGGCCTGCTGGGTACGTTGCGGTTCTCCCCGCTCGGCCCGCTCGCCGCCGGGCTGGCCCTGGCCGCCCCGTACGTGGCGACGTTCATCGACCCGCTGGGCACCCGTGACCTCCTCGGCGTCGACGCGGCGGTGTTCGGTGAGCCGATCGTGCTGCTGGGCCCGGTCGACAACGGCACCCTGGCCCTGCTCGGGGTGCTGTTGAGCACGGCCGTGCTGAGCCGGCGGCGCTGGTCGGGCGACCGCCGTACGGGCGACCCGGCCCCCGCCGAGCCGGCGGCACCGGCAGCGGAGCCGTTGCCGGTCCGGCCGCTCGGCGAGTTCGACCCGTCGCTGTGGTCGCTGCCCGGTGGCCCGGCCGAACCGGCGCCGGCGACGACCCCCACCGCGCCCACGGCGGCCGATCCGACGACCAGCGGCCGGTCGGGCACCACCACCACGTTGACGGCCACGGCGGCCGACACCGACGCCGACCGGCTGCGGCCGGCCCGCCCGATCCCCCGGTCGACCCGACGCGGCCGCTGACCCACGCGTCCGCCGCCGACCCACGCGTCGACGGGACTCCGCCGGTCACCTGCGACCGTTGTCGTCCCGGCGGGTACCGTGCGATGAGGTGTCGACGCGTGAGGAGTCCAGATGAGGCACGTGGGCTCGTTGGTGCTGTCGCTGGTCCTCGCCCCGGTCATCTGGTTCCTCGCCGGCCTCGGGCTCAGCGAGTACGCGACGGCCCGCCGGGAGGCGTACGACCAGCCGCCGACCGAGGTGTTCGTCGGGCTGGCCGCGCTGGCGGTCTGCGGCATCGTGTACGCGCTGCTGCTGCTGCCCCGGCTGTCACCGATCGGGCCGGTCGTCGCCGGCCTGTCGTTCCTCGGTCTCGCCGCCTGGTCGGCCGCAGACATGACGAGCTTCTACCAGAACATGCCGGGCCGGCTGTTCGGCACCGACGACACGTTCACCGCCCCGGCCGAAGGGCTGGCCGTCGTGCTGGCGGTGCCGCTGCTGGCCACGGTGGTCAGCCCGCGCCGGTGGCGCGGCGAGCGGATGGTCGCCCTGTACGCCGGTCAGCCGGAGTCCCCGCAGGTAGCCAGAACCGCACCGCTGCCGGGTCACGGCCAGGGCGGCGGGTACGGCGGCGGGTACGGCGAGCCCCGGGCCTATGGCGGGTACGGCGGCCCGGCCCAGACCATGGCGTTTCCGGCTGCCGCCGGCCCGCTGCCGCGCCCGGCCCATCCGGCGGGGGCCCCGGATTCCGAGCAGGACACGATGCGGCTGACCCCACCGGGGCACCGTCGGGACGACCCGACGATCGCCCTGCCGCCGGTGCCGGGGGCAACGCCCCGGATCCCGGCCGGCCCGCCACCGGCCGACCAGACGGTGCCGCTGCGGACCGGCACCGGCAGCGGATCGGCCGACGAGACCACCCGGATCCAGCTACCGGCCGCCGACACCGACAGCGACGAGACGACCCGGATCCAACTACCGGCCGCCGCCGACACCGACAGCGACGAGACCACCCGGATCGCGGCGGCGGACGAGACCGTACGGCTGCGGACCCCACCGGCGGCCGACGCGCCGGACACCGGGGGCGACGAGCAGACCACAGCGGTGGTCTCCCCCGCCGCCGACCCGGACGCCACCACGGCGCTGCCCCCGACGGACCCGGACGCCAGCACGGCGCTGCCCCCGACGGACCCGGACGCGACCGCGCGCAAGCCGGCCGGCTGACCGGCGGTCACCGGGGTCGGTCGGACGTCGCCGCTCAGGACGACAGCAACTGGCGGGCCATCACGATGCGCTGCACCTGGTTGGTGCCCTCGTAGATCTGAGTGATCTTGGCGTCCCGCATCATCCGCTCCACCGGGAAGTCCCGGGTGTAGCCGTAGCCGCCGAGCAACTGCACCGCGTCCGTGGTGATCTCCATCGCGACGTCGGAGGCGAAACACTTCGCCGCCGCACCGAAGAAGGTCAGATCGGCGTCGCCCCGCTCGGACCGGGCCGCCGCCGCGTAGGTCACCTGACGCGCGG
This sequence comes from Solwaraspora sp. WMMA2056, assembly GCF_030345095.1. NCBI lineage: Bacteria > Bacillati > Actinomycetota > Actinomycetes > Micromonosporales > Micromonosporaceae > Solwaraspora > Solwaraspora sp. WMMA2056. The sequence continues at coordinate 1,915,131 of NZ_CP128360.1, read as the reverse complement.
CCTCCAGCTTCATGCCCATCTCGGCGATCATGAACTGGACGCCCTGGAACTCGGCGATCGGCTTGCCGAACTGCTGGCGCTCCCGCACGTACCCCCGGGCGTAGTCGAGCGCGCCCTGCGCGATCCCGACCGCCTGGGCGGCGATGGTCACCCGGGTGTGGTCCAGGGTGCGCATCGCGGTGCCGAACCCGGTGCCGGGCTCGCCGATCATCCGGTCCGCCGGAATCCGTACGTTGTCCAGGTAGACCTCGCAGGTCGGGCTGCCCTTGATGCCCAGTTTCTTCTCCGGCGCGCCGAAGCTCACCCCGGGATCGGACTTCTCCACCACGAAGGCCGAGATCCCCCGGGACCGGGCACCGGGCTCGGTCACCGCGAAGACGGTGTAGTACTGCGAGACACCGGCGTTGGTGATCCACCGCTTGACGCCGTCGAGCACCCAGTGGTCGCCGTCGCGGACCGCGCGGGTGGTCATCGACGCCGCGTCGCTGCCGGCGTCCGGCTCCGACAGGCAGTACGAGAACATCGCCTCCCCGGCCGCGACCGGAGTCAGGTACCGCTGCTTGAGCTGCTCCGATCCAGCCAGCAGCAGCGGCAGGCTGCCCAGCTTGTTGACCGCCGGGATCAGCGACGACGACGCGCAGGCCCGGGCCACCTCCTCGATCACGATCGCGGTGGCCAACGCGTCCGCCCCCGCGCCGCCGTACTGTTCCGGGATGTGCGGGGCGTGGAAGTCCGCCGCGCGCAACGCGTCGTAGGAGGCGCTAGGGAACTGCGCAGTTTCGTCCGCTTCGGCAGCGTTCGGGGCGACCTTGGCGTCGCACACCTCCCGCACCGCCTGGCGGATCGCCTCGTGCTCCTCCGGTAGCTGATAGACATCGAACGCTGGCCCGGACGTCATCGCGCCCCTCCCTCACCTGGGGGTCACCACTCGCATCGTGCTCGAATGCGAGGATACCGGCGAGTAACGGCAGTGCCAGTCGCCCCTACCCGACTGAACGGACTATCGTCTGCCGGGCAGCCGGCCGGCACCGCGTCCGGGTCGGGCCTCAAGAAGCGGTCTGCCGCACACATCAGAACAACGATGATTGGTGTCGAGCCCCCGGCACCGGACCACCGAGCGCGACGCAACCACGGCGCCGCCAGCGCGAGCGGAGAACACAGGCGTGACCATCCCGTACCCGAACACCCAGCCAATGCCAGCCATCGCGGCGGTCACGCCGCCGTCCGGTGCCTCCCGTCCGCGGCTGACCTTCCTCGGTACCGGCTACCTGGGCGCGACCTACGCCATCTGCTTCGCCGAACTCGGCTACGAGGTGATCGGCTACGACGTCGACGCCGACAAGATCGCCAAGCTGAGCGCCGGTGAGGTGCCGTTCCACGAGCCGGGCCTGGACGAGCTGCTCAAACGGAGCCTGGCCGCCGGGCGGCTGCGGTTCACCACCGACATGGCGGAGACCGCCGAGTTCGGCGACGTGCACTTCATCTGCGTCGGCACCCCGCAGCGGGCCGACGGAATGGGCGCGGACCTGTCCTACGTCGAGGCGTCGGTGACCAACCTGGCGCAGCACCTGTCCCGCAAGGCGCTCATCGTCGGTAAGTCCACCGTGCCGGTCGGCACCGCCGAGTGGATCGAGCAGCTGGTCGGCAAGCACGCCCCTGGCGACCTCGGCGTCGAGGTGGCCTGGAGCCCCGAGTTCCTGCAGGAGGGCTTCGCCGTCGAGGACGTGCTGCGGCCGAACCGGATCGTGGTCGGGGTGCGCAGCGAGTGGGCCAACGGCATGCTGTACGCCGCCCACAAGGGCGTGTTCGACCTGGCCGCCACCGAGGACCGGGAAGTCCCGCTGGTGGTCACCGACTTCGCCACCGCCGAGCTGGTCAAGGTCGCCGCGAACGCGTTCCTGGCCACCAAGATCTCGTTCATCAACGCGATGGCCGAGGTGTGCGAGGTCGCCGGTGGCGACGTCACCCAACTGGCCCGCGCGATCGGCTACGACCCCCGGATCGGCAACCGGTTCCTGCAGGCCGGGATCGGGTTCGGCGGCGGCTGCCTGCCGAAGGACATCCGCGCGTTCCAGGCCCGCGCCCAGGAGCTGGGCGCCGGTGAGGCGCTGCGGTTCCTGCACGAGGTGGATCTGATCAACCAGCGGCGGCGTACCCGGGTGGTGCAGCTCGCCGCCGAGCTGCTGGGCCGCCGCGCCGGGCCGGCCGGGCCGGACCTGTCCGGCACCACGATCGCCGTGCTCGGTGCCACCTTCAAGCCGAACTCCGACGACGTCCGCGACGCGCCGTCGCTGGCGGTGGCCGCGATGCTGGCCAAGACCGGTGCGCAGGTACGGGTCTTCGACCCCGAGGGCACCGAGAACGCCCGCCGCGCGCAGCCGGACCTCAACTACGTACCGTCGATCGTCGACGCGGTCCGCGACGCCGACCTGGTCTGCGTACTGACCGAATGGGCCGACTTCCGCAACGCCGACCCGGTCGCGCTGGGTGAGCTGGCCGCCGGCCGCCGGGTGATCGACGGCCGGAACTGCCTCGACTCCGTCCTGTGGACCAGCGCCGGCTGGGAGTACCGCGGCATGGGCCGCCCCTGACCCACCAGCCGACCGCAGCCGGTCCGGCCGACCGTGGTCGGCTTTTTTCTCCGATCTCCACGCCGTCAGGGACTGTTCAACAGTTGCCTGGTTTAGGCATGCTTCGTTAGAAGCGGTCCACAGTGTTGGCCAGGCGTGGAGGAGGTGCCGATGAGTACGGCGTACCGCTGCACCTCGTGCGGACGGACGGTCCCGGCCGCGGCGACCTGTTCGCGTTGCGGCGCGGCCCAGCCGCAGTTCGCCGAGGACCTGGCCCGGATCGAACGCTCGATCGCCGACATGAAGGCGCGCGAGGTCGCGCTGGCCAAGGAACAGAAGCAGATGGCCGCCGACCTGCAGGCGGCGATCTTCCAACGGGACATCCTGTCCACCGGCGGCGCCGCCGGTCGTCGGGGTCCGGCTCCCCGGATCTCGGTACGCCGCCGCGCCGGCCGCCGGCCACCGACCGCAGAGGCCGGTGCCGCCCCGCCCCGGTTCCCCCGCCAGACACCGCACCGATCCGGCGACGCCGGCACCGACGGCGGGCCGCCACCCGGCAGCGACGAACCCGGCTACCCGCCGGCGTCCGCCGACGACGATCCGACCCGGGTGCTGTCGGCCGACGGCGCCCGACCCGAGGCGTCCGCACAGTCGATCCAGAACGTCCTGCTCGGTCTCGGTGCGCTGATGGCCATGGTGGTCTTCGCCGCCGTCGCCAACAGCACCCTGCCCGACGCCACCCGGCTGCTGATCCTGCTCACCGGCACGGTGCTGCTGCTCGCGGCACCGCCGGTCGTCGCGGCCCGTGGGCTGCGCTCCACCGCCGAGACGATCGCCGCCGTCGCGTTGATCCTCGTCCCGATCGACGGGTACGCGCTGTGGGTCACCGACGCGGTCCGGTCCGGCCCGGTCAGCCCGGCCGTATTCGCCGGGCTGACCTTCGTGGTCACCGCCCTGGTGGCCGGCGGGTACGCCGCCACCACCGGGCTCCAGCTGCCCCGGTACGCGATGGTGCTCGCCGTTCAGCCGATCGTGCCGCTGCTCTGCTACGACCTGATCCTCGGGCCGGCCGGCTGGGCGCTGGCGCTCGCCGCCGTCGCCGTGGTCGATCTGCTGCTGGTCCGGCTGCTCACCGGCTCCGGGCGGTTCACCAGCGGAGCCTGGCTGACCGGCCGGGCCGGCCGGGCGACGACGGCTGACGGGGCGGCCGGGGCGGCCGGCCCCGCCGGGTTGCTCGCCCCACCGCAGCGACGCTCCGCCGATCCGACCGCACCACCCGGTGGGCCGACCGTGCCGACCGACGACCCGCCCACCGCACCTGCCGGACCGGCCGCACCGGGCACGGCAGCCGACAGCGGTGCCACCCGGCCGGAGGGCGCCCCCGAGGAGGCCGACGCCGTCGTCGGCGCGGACCTGCCCGGCGACGCCGGACCGGACCGGCGGGCCGGGCGGCGCGGGCCAGGGTGGACGCCGCCGGCTCCCAGCGCCGCGATGCTCTGGCTCCGCGATCTGATCTGGACCCTCCACGGGCTCGCGGTCGCGGTGGCGCTCGCCTACGCCGTCGCGGCCGTGCTGAGCGCCGACACAGTGCCGGCCGCGATCCGCGCCGGCGCGGTCCTGGTGATCGCCGCCGGGGTCGGGCTGATCGGCGGCCTCACCCTGGGCTACAAGCCGGTGCCGGACATCGCCGCCGGGGTGTTCACCCTGGCGGCCGTCGGTGCCGCGAGCCGCCTCGTGGCCGTCGGCCTGCCCGGCCGGGCGCTGCTGCTGATCGCCGCCGTGGTCGCGATCGCCGGGATCGGCGTCCGGGCCCTGCCGGAGGCCCTGCGGCGTGGCCCGCAGCTCGCCGCCACCGCCACACTCGGCGTACTCGGTGTCCTCGTCGCCGGCAGCGCGCTACGGGCCGCGCTGGCCCCGGGCCGCGCCGCGCTGCCCGCCTGGCAGACCGACCTGTCCGACTACCAGCAGCGGCTGGACGCCTACGCCGGCCCGGCCGACTGGCAACTCGCGCTGGCCGCGCTGCTGATCACCGTCGCCGCAGCGGTCGCCGTACCGGTCGAGTGGCGCCGGGAGGCGACCGTCACCGGCGTCACGCTGACCGCGCTCGCCGTACCGGCGTCGTTCGCCCTGCCCTGGTACGCCGCCTGCTGGCCGCCGGTGCTGGCGGCCGTCGTGGTCGCCGGGGCCGGCCTGTTCGCCGGCTCCGAACGGTCCGCCCAGGTGCACGTCGGCTGTGCCGCCGTGCTGGGTGTCGCCGGGGCCGGTGCCGCCCTGGCCCGCCCCGGTGCGACCGCCGCCGTCCTGCTCGTGCTCGCCGCCGCCGGGGTGCTGATCGCGGTGGCCGGCAGCCTGCCGGAGATCCGCCGCCGACCCGCTGCCGATCCGGTCGCCGGCTGGGCCGCCGGCGGCGCGGCGTTTGCCCTGCCCGGCGGGGTCGCCGCGTTCGTCGCCGCGATGGTGCCGGCACCCGGGCCGACCGGGCCGGCGCTGCAGCAGACGACCGCGCCGATCCTCGCCGCCGCGTTCCTGGCCGTGGCCGGCACGCTCTGCTATGCGGCGCTGGCGCAGGTCGCCGAGCGGCAGATCCCCCGGCCGTTGACGATCGGCACCGGGCTCGGCGCGCTGGCCGTCACCGCCGCCACCTTCGGTTCCCCGGGCGCCACGGTCGCCGACGTCTGGGTCGCGGTCGCGCTGCTGCTCGGTGGCGTCCTGTTGTTCATGACGCCGAGCATCGACGCGAACCGTCGCGCCGACCGGCTGCTCGACGGCACCGACTTCGCCGCCGCCGCCGCGATCGCCGTGCTGGTCGGCACCCTGGCCAGGATCAGCGCCATCGTGGTGCCCGGCATCGAACTGGTCGCCAGCGCGGCGCTCGCGCTGCTGGTGGCGGTCGCCATCCGGGCCATGCCGCAGGACTGGCAGCGCGGGCCGGTGCTGGGGGTGGCGGTCAGTGGCGCAGTCATCGCGGTACTCGCCGGCTACACGGCGGTCGCCGGCGGCATCCGGGCGCTGGCCACCCCCGGACAGCTGTGGCAGGCGGATCTGACCGCCTGGTCGGTCGAGACCACCGCGAACGCCTGGCAGGTGCCGTTGGCGCTGGTGCTACTCGCGATGGCCGCCGCGGTGGCGCTGCCCCGGCCCTGGTCGTTCCATGCCGCCGGGGTGCTGGTGGCGCTCGCCACCGTCGGCACCCCGGCGGCCCTGGGCCTGCCCTGGTGGTCACCGATCGCGGTCGGCTGCCTGGTCGCGATCGGGTACGGCATCGCCTCGGTGGCCGCCACCGACCCGCAGGCCGCGACCGCCCGGGCCACCGTCGCCGCCGCCGTGGCGCTGTACGCCGTCGGCGCGAGCCTGGTCCGGCCGTGGACCACCGCCGCGGCCCTCGGGGTGATCGTGCTGACCTGTGTCGTCGTGGCCGTGCTCGGCCGGGTGATGGCGGCCGACATGCCGCCGGACCCGGCGGCGGACGGCCCGGACGCCGACGAGGCCGACGACGTGGACCTCGAACTCGACCCGGCGGTGCGCCAGCGCCCGACGTGGGCGGTGGACGACCCCGCCACGATGCCCCGGCACCTGGCCACGGTCGGCGGTGCCGCCACCGGCGCCGCGTTGCTGGCGCTGCCCGGCGCGCTCGCCGCGCTCGCCGCCACCCTCGGCTGGACCACCGAGGTGGTGCTGACCAGTGCGTTGGCCGCGTCGGCGCTGGGTGTCGCCGTGCTGGCCGCGGTCCGTCGTCAGGTGCCGCACTACCTGCCGTACGCCACGGTCGGGACGGCCGGCGGGGCCACCGTGACGGCGCTGGCCTCGCTCCCGACCGACCTGCCCACCGGGATGTACGCCGCGGGCGCGGCGCTGCTCGCCGTCCTCGCCGAACTGCTCCGGGCCGCCACCCCGCCGCCGACGGAGCTGTCCCGGCTGAGCCGGCGGTGGAGTGGACTCGGCGGACGACTCGGCCGACCCGGGCCGCTGGAGATCGGCCAGGAGTGGGCGATCAGCCCGGTCAAGGGTGCCCTGGCCGCCGCCGCGCTGCCGACGGCGCTGGCCGTGGCGGCCGTGGCACCGACGCTGACCACCGCGTTGGTCGAGCCGTACCGGACGTTGGCCGCGATCTGGCAGGGGCCGCCGGCGGTGCTGCTCGACCCGCCGGCCGCCGCCGTCGGCCCGACCAACGTCCTCGCGGCGCTGCTGCTCACCGTCGCCGCCGCGCTCGCCGCCACCGCGTTCAACAGCGGCCAGCCCGGGCAGGTCGTTCCGGTCGTGCTGCCCGGCGTGGCGCTGACCCTGCTGATCACGCCGCTGTCGTTCGGCATCGGCTGGCCGACGAGCACCACGGCCGCGCTGCTGGTCTTCGCGGTCGCGATGATCGGCCTGGCGTCGACCGCGCCGCCGCCGGACACCGAGCGGCACCGGCCGCTGCGGATCGCCCGTCGGGTGCTGTTCATCATCGGCCTGGCCGCTGGCGGTGCCGGGCTCGCCGGTGCCCTCGCCAACGATCAGCTGACCGTGTTCACCCTCGGCGGCGCGGTCGCGGTCGGCGCGGTCGCCGCGTACGGCGGGCGCAGCCAACCGGCCCGGATCCTGGGCTGGCTGTTCGCCTCGGTGATGGCGCAACTGTTCGTGCTGACCCTCGGCCTGGTCGCCGGGTTGCCGCCGGCCTGGTCGGCCTTCGGGGTGCTGGCCGTCGGGGCGGCGCTGCTGCTGTCGGCGACCCGGCTGCCCCGGCTCGACCATCCGGAGGCGGTCCGGGAGCGGTCCGTCGTCGAATGGAGCAGCTACGCGGCGGCGCTACTGGCCCTGGCGCTGGCCTACAGTTCCACGCCGCACCTGGCCGGGCTGCTGGCCGCCTGGGGTGCCGTCCTCGGGGTGACCGCCACCCGACCGGGCCGGCGGGCGTTGGAGCGCCGGATCCTGTTCTGGACCGCCGTCGGCTGTGAGATCACCGCCTGGTGGATGCTGATGCGCATCGCCGACGTCGCGCTCATCGAGGCGTACACCCTGCCGTTCGCGGCGCTCGCCCTGCTCGTCGGGGTGCTGGAGCTGCGTCACCGGCCGGACCTGAGCAGCTGGACCGCGTACGGGCCGGCGCTGGTCGCGACGTTCCTGCCGACCCTGGTGATCGTGATCAGCGACGGAGACAACAGCTTCCGGCACGTCCTGCTGCTGCTCGGCGCGGTCGGCACCCTGCTGCTCGGCGCGATGAGCCAGCAGCAGGCCCCGGTGGTCGTCGGTACGGTGGTCAGCGCGGTCACCGCGCTGCACGCGCTGACCTTCTTCGGCCCGTGGCTGGTGCTGATCCCGGTCGGTCTGGTGCTGCTGGCCCTCGGGGCGAGCAGCGAATGGCGGCGCCAGACCCAGGAGCGGGTCCGAGGGGCGCTGCGCGGGATGCGCTGACCCCCTGTTCCCGCCAAGATCCCGGCGATCTTGCACTTATCGACGGACAAATCCGACAAAAGTTCTCGATAACTGCAAGATCGACGCGGTCAGGTGGGGGTGGGGGTGGCGGTACGGGAGGCGCGCAGCGCGGCGTCCTTGGCGGCGACCAGCTCGACCAGCTCCTGCTGGTAGGCGGCCATCCGGGCGCGCAGCACCGGGTCGGCCGCCGCGAGAATCCGGACGGCCAGCAGACCCGCGTTGCGGGCCCCGCCGATGGAGACCGTAGCCACCGGTACGCCGGCCGGCATCTGCACGATCGACAGCAGCGAGTCCATCCCGTCCAGATGCTTCAACGGCACCGGCACCCCGATCACCGGCAGCGGGGTCATCGAGGCGACCATGCCGGGCAGATGCGCGGCCCCGCCGGCCCCCGCGATGATCACCTGCAGGCCACGGTCGGCGGCGGTGCCGGCGTAGTCGAGCATCCCACGCGGCGTACGGTGCGCCGAGACGACCCGCACCTCGTAGGCGACGTCGAACTCGTCGAGCGCCTCGGTGGCCGCGCGCATCGTCGGCCAGTCCGAGTCGCTCCCCATGATGACGCCGATCATCGGCCCTCCTGCAGCCAGCGGGCAGCCCGGGCGGCCCGGCCCCGTACCTCGGACAACTCGGCACCCAGGACCGTGACGTGGCCGATCTTGCGGCCGGGCCGGACCTGTTTGCCGTACAGGTGGACCTTGGCCCCGGGGTCGGTGGCGAACAGGTGGTGCAGCCGTTCGTCGATGCCGATGCCGCCGTCGGCACCGCCCAGCACGTTCGCCATCACCACGGCGGGAGCGGTCAGCGCGGTCTCCCCCATCGGGTAGTCCAGCACCGCCCGCAGGTGCTGCTCGAACTGCGAGGTCCGGGCCCCCTCGATCGTCCAGTGGCCGGAGTTGTGCGGCCGCATCGCCAGCTCGTTGACGACCAGCTCGCCGTCGACCTCGAACAGCTCGACCGCGAGCAGCCCCACCACGTCCAGCGCGGTCGCCAGGTCGATGGCCAGCTGCTGGGCCGCCACCGCGAGCCGCTGCGGCAGATCCGGCGCGGGGGCCAGCACCTCGACACAGATGCCGTCGCGTTGCACGGTCTCCACCACCGGGTAGACCGCGATCTGCCCGAACGGCGAGCGGGCCACCTGCACCGCCAGCTCCCGACGCAGCGCCACCCGTTCCTCGGCGATCAGCTCCAGCTCCGGCCGGGTTGCCGGGTCCAGCCCGGCGGCAGCCAGCCCGGCCGGGTCGTCGATCACCCACACGCCACGACCGTCGTAGCCGCCGCGTGCGGTCTTCACCACCACCGGCCAGCCGACCTGCGCGCCGAACGCGGCCAGCTCGTCGACGGCGCCGACGCGGCGCCACCGGGGCACCGGGGCACCCAGGTCGGTCAGCCGCTGGCGCATCAGCGCCTTGTCCTGGGCGTAGCGCAACGCGTCCGCCCCCGGGTGCAGCCGCACGCCCTCGGCGGCCAGCGCCCGGATGTGCTCGCCCGGCACGTGCTCGTGGTCGAAGGTGACCACGTCGCAGCTCTTCGCGAAGGTACGCAGCGCGGCCAGGTCGGTGTGCTCGCCGTACTGCACGTCGGCGGCGACCAGCGCGGCACCGTCCTCCGGGGTCCGGGCGAGCACGCGCAGCGACTGGCCGAGAGCGATGGCGGCCTGGTGGGTCATCCGGGCGAGCTGCCCGCCACCCACCATGCCGACGATGGGCAGACCGGTACGGGTATCCATGGCGGCGCCAGCCTAGCGCAGCTGGGCGGTCAGGTCGTCGGCCGAGGTGACCGGCCGGTCGCAGACGAAACCCCGGCAGACGTACGCGGTGGCGACGTCGCCGACGGCGGGCCGGTCCGCCAGCAACGGCACTCCCGGCTGGTCGGTCGCCCCGGCGACCACCACTGCGCCGGGTGGCGCGTAGCGACGGGCCGCCAGCAGCAGCGGGTCGCCGGCCGGATCGTCGGTGACCACGGCGATCTCGTACGGTCCGGCGAGCAGCGCCTCGCCGACCGCCGCCGCGTACCCGGTGAACCGCGCGTGCCGGGCCACCACCGGCGCGACGGTGGCCAGGGCGGCCTCGGCGGCGGCCCGGTAGCGCGGGGCACCGCGCAACGCGGCGTACGTGGTGAGTGCGGCGGCGGTCGCGCTCAGCCCGGACGGGGTGGCGTTGTCGGTCGGGTCGGCCGGCCGGGTGACGAGCCGTTCGGCGTCGTCGGCGGTGTCGTAGAAACCGCCGTTGTCGGCGGCGAACCGGGTCAGCGCCACGTCGAGCAGCTCACCGGCGAGGTCGAGCCAGCGGCCCTCGCCGCGCAGCTGGTGCACCGCGCAGAACGCCTCGGCGACGCAGCCGTAGTCCTCCAGCACCCCGGCCGGTGCGCCGACCAGGCCGTCGCGGGAGACCCGCCGCAGCCGGCCGTCGACCAGGTGGGTGCGGGCCAGGTACGCCGCAGTGGCCGTCGCCAGCTCGGCGGCCAGCTCGACATCGGGATCGGCGCCGCCGGTACGGGTGCCGCCGCCGACGTCGTCACCGCTGTCACCGCCGCGCGCGTCGGCGGTGCCGTCGGCGCCGAGCGCGTCGGCGGTGGTGGCGAACTCCGCCAGGGCGGTGACCGCCAGGCCGTTCCAGGCGGCCACCACCTTGTCGTCACGGGCCGGCTGCGCCCGGCCGGCCCGGGCCCGCCGCAGCGCCGACCGGATCCGGTCCACCGGCTCCAGCGGCACGTCGTCGATGTCCCTGGCCAGTCGCAGCACGCTGCTGCCGTGCTCGAAGGTGCCGTCAGCCGTCACGCCGTACAGATCCGCCGCCCACCGCCCGTCCGCCTCGCCGAGGACCTCGGTCAGCTGCTGTGGCGTCCACACGTACGTCGCACCCTCGACGCCGTCGGTGTCGGCGTCCAACGCCGAAGCGAACCCCCCGCCGGGTACGGCGAGCGCCTCGGCGAGGAACCGGACCGTCTCCCGGGCGACCCGGGCCGCCAGCCGGTCCCCGGTGAGCCGCCACAGTTGCGTGTAGACCCGCAGCAGCAGCGCGTTGTCGTAGAGCATCTTCTCGAAGTGCGGCACGGTCCAGGTGGCGTCCACGGCGTACCGGGCGAAGCCGCCGGCGAGCTGGTCGTAGAGGCCGCCCCGGGCCATCGCCTCGGCGGTGTGCCGGACGGTCTCCAGGCTGTCGGAGTCGCCGGTGCGCTGGTGGTGACGCAGCAGGAACAGCATCGCGAGGTGTGGCGGGAACTTCGGCGCGCCGCCGAAGCCGCCGTGGGTCGCGTCGTACTCCTGGTGCAGCGTGCGCGCGGCGGCGTCGAGCAGGTCGGCGGTGAGCGGGGTGGTCGGGCCGCCGACGGCCTGCGCGCCGCCGATCGCGGTCAACACGGCGGTCCCCTGACGCTGCACGGCGTCGCGCTGGTCGCGCCAGGCGGTGGTGACCGACTGCAGCAGCCGGACGAAGTTCGGCCGGGGGAAGTAGGTGCCGCAGAAGAACGGGGTGCCGTCCGGGGCGGCGAAGACCGTCATCGGCCAGCCGCCCTGCCCGGTCATCGCCTGGGTGGCGGCCATGTAGACCGCGTCGACGTCGGGGCGCTCCTCACGGTCCACCTTGATCGCGACGAAGTTGTCGTTGATCAGCTGCCCGACGGTGACGTCGGCGAACGACTCGTGCGCCATCACGTGGCACCAGTGGCAGGCGGCGTAGCCGACCGAGATCAGCACCGGCACGTCCCGACGGCGGGCCTCGTCGAACGCCTCCGGGCACCACGGCCACCAGTCGACCGGGTTGTCGGCATGCTGTTGCAGGTACGGGCTGGTCGCCTCGCCAAGCCGGTTCACGCGGGCTGCTCCTCGGGTCGTCGTACCACCCGACCTTAGCCAGTCCCCCGGCCCGGTGCCGGCAGCTGTGGATAGCACAGCGCGGTGAGGCCGGCGGCCGCTGCGGCTGCCACGTTCTCCGGCCGGTCGTCGACGAAGGTGACCTGCCCGGCCGGCGCGCCCAGTTGGCGCAGCAGGGCCTGGAAGATCGCCGGGTCCGGTTTGGTCAGCCCGAGCCGGCAGCTGAACAGCAGGTGCTGGAACGCCTGCGCCCAGGGTGCCGCCTCGATCGCGAGCGCGATCGAGGCCGGGGCGTTGGACAGCAGCGCGAGACCGTGGCCGGCGGCAGCGCAGTCGGCGACGAACCTGACCGTGTCCGGGTTGAGGTGGGACCAGCTGGCCACGTCGGCCCGGTCCAACTCGGCCGCCAACGGGTCGTCGTCGGCGAGCGGCCGGCCGACGACCTGGCTCCAGTACCGGCCAGGCGGCCAGCCACCGTCGTAAGCGTCCCGGTGCTGCCAGTACCGCTGCTCGAAGCCGGCCGCCGGCACCCCGGCGACGGCGGCCATGGCGGCCAGCGCGTCCGGTGGCTGCGGCAGCGAGATCACCTTGCCGTAGTCGAACACCAGCCAACTGTCGACGGCCGCGCCGGGGTGGGCGGTCACGAGGCGCCGTCCGGGTGGGTGGCCACGAGTACACGGGCTGGGTGGGTGGTCACGAGGCGCCGTCCGCCCGTAGCGGGTAGATCTGGGCCTGGGCGGAGTCGAGCAACGACCGCAGTACGGCGACGATCTTGTCCGCCGGCATCGGCTTGAAGAAGTGGTAGCCCTGCGCGGCGGCGCAGCCGAGTGCGGCGAGCGTGGCCCGCTGGTCGGCCGTCTCGACTCCTTCGGCGACCACCCGCAGCCCCATGTCCCGGCCGAGATGGACGGTGTGCCGGACGATCGCGGCGTCCGCCGGCGAATCGATCATGTTCATCACGAACGACCGGTCGACCTTGAGTTCGTCCACCGGGACCCGGGTCAGGAAGGCCAGCGACGAGAATCCGGTGCCGAAGTCGTCGACCGCCAGTTGGACGCCCATCTCCCGCAGCGTGCCCAGCACCTCGTCGATGATCTCCAGCTCGCTCATCACCACCGTCTCGGTGATTTCCAGCACCAGCCGCCGGGCCGGCACCTGATGCCGGCGCAGCAGCTCACCGATCTCGGCCGGCAGTTGCGGGTCGAGCAGGCTGCGGGCCGAGATGTTGACCGAGATCGGCACGTCGATGTCCTGCGCCGCCCACTGTGCCGCCACCGACAGGGCACGGTCGACGACGTACCGGGTGAAGGGGGCGAGCAGTTCGCTGCCCTCCACCGCCCGGACGAAGTCGACCGGAGTGAGCCGGCCGCGCCGTGGATGCCGCCACCGGATCAGCGCCTCGACCCCGGTGGGTGCGCCGGTGGCGAGGTCCACCGCCGGCTGCAGGGCGAGTTCGAGCTGGTCGTCGGTGTCGAGCGCGACACGCAGCTCGGCCAGCAGCGCCAGCTGGTCGGTGCTGGCGGCGTCCTTGGCGCTGTCGTAGCCGGCGACGCTGCCGCCGATCTCCTTCGCCTGGCTCATCGCGATGTTGGCCCGGCGCAACAGTTCGTTCATGTCGGCGGTGCCGGCCCCGGCGACCACCACCCCGAGGGCGCTCTCGACCGACATCCGCACCCCGGCGACCTCGGTCGGCTCCGCCAGCGCGGTGATCATCTCGCGGGCCCGCCGCATCGCCGTCCCGGTGGGCGAGCTGCGGTCGCCGGTGGCGCCCGGCGGCGGTGCCAGCGACGTCAGCAGTACGGCGAACTCGTCGTTGCCGAGCCGGCCGAGCAGCTCGCCGGAGCCGGTCCGGGCCCGCAGCCGGCGTGCCGCGGCCTGCAGCAGCTCGTCCCCGGCGGCGTTGCCGAGGGTGTCGTTGACCTCTTTGAAGCCCTTGATGTCCAGCATCAACAGGGCGATCTGATGGTCGTTGCCGAGCTCCTGCAGGGCGGCGTCGCCGCCGGTCAGCAGCGCCGACCGGTTGAGCAGCCCGGTCACCGGGTCGTGCGTCGACTCGTGGGCGGCCCGGGCGCTGAGGCTGGCGAGCTCGCGGTGGGTGGTGGCGTCGTGCAGCGCGGCGGCCAACGCGTGGCCGAAGGCGCAGAGCGCGTTGCGGTCCCGGGCGCCCGGCAGCGCACCGACCGGAAGGTGGACCCGGAGCGCGCCGACCGTGGTCGCCCCGACGGTGAGCGGATGCACCAGGACCCGGTCGTTGGGTTCGGCGTCGACGTACGGGGCGGAACCGGCGTCGGGCCCCGGTGCCCGTACCGCGGCCGTTCGCGGCTCGTCGGGTGCCTCCGCGCCGTGCAGTTGGCCGCTGTCGTCCCCGACGTAACGCCACAGCCGGCCGTCGACGCGCCGGACATCCACCTCGACCCGCTCGGCGCCGAACAGCGCCAGACCGCCGACCACGCCGGCACCGGCCACGCTCGGCTCGTCCAGCTGGTTCAGCGCGTGGGTCGCCTGGGCGAACTCCTGCCAGGCTCGCCGCTCGTCCTCGACCCGCAGCCAGTGCCCGTAGGTCTGCTGCAGCAGCCACAGCACCGGTGGCAGCAGCAGCAGCCAGCGCGGATCGTGGTCCAGCACGGTGACCGTGCCGAGGCCGACCAGCACGTTGCCGACGAACATCAGCGCCTTGTTGCGCAGCGCGTGCAGCAGGGTGGCGCCGAAGGGCCGGCCGTGGCGCAGGGCGATCGTCACCGCGGCCAGGCCTGCGGTGACGAGCAGGTAGGTGACCGCGCCCAGCGCCAGGGCACCGGCCAGCGGCGGGGTCAGCGGCTGGCCGTACGGATCGGACACGACCTGGGTGAGCAGCCCCGCCGCAGCGACCGCGACGGTCAGCGAGGCGGTGACCCGGGCGATCTCCGGCACCGTCCGCGACTCGGCGAACATCGACAACAGCGTCCAGGCCGCACCCACGCCGACCGCGGTGGCCACCGGCAGCCAGCCCGCTGGCACCAGGTACAGCCCGACGATGAGGGCGGCCTCGCCCCAGGTGAAGCTGACCGTGCCGGTGCCGATGCGGAACCGCAGGCGGGCGAGCTGAGCGACCCCGAGCAGCAGGACGACGACGGCGAACCGCGCCGGGGCGGGCCACGCCGTACCGCCGGGGTCGTCGTTGGTGACCAGGCCGATGGCGGCGGTGGCCAGCGCACCGAACAGGAGCGCGGCGGTGAAGACCGCCAGCTGCCACTGCCCAGCGGGCCGGTCGGGCGTCATGGGCCGCTCCCGGTGCGACCGACCGATCCGAGCGTCACTCGTGTCCGTGACGCCCCGCACGAGGCGACTGCGATGCCGTCCATGGTCGCCCCTTTCCGCGCGCGGTCGGAGGAACTCAAGGTCCCCGGCGGAAGGCTAAGCCAAAGCCGATTGCGGCAACAGGGGCCACAGGGCCGGTTTAGGAGCGGACGTCCACTCAGTGGGAGAAAAGTCCCTGACAGCAGGGGATGTAAGCGGTTACAAAGGCGATCCGGGGCGCGACTGCCGATCTGTCAGATCAAGGACATTAGCCTCGGCGGTCGCCGGCGTGTCGTCAGAGGATCGGCTCTCGAACCGCTCGGGCAACCGCCGCAGCCGGGCGTTCATGTTCCGGACCAGCAGGACCGTCACCGCAGCGAGCAGCAGGAGCAGGAACAGACCCATCGGGCCGGCCAGCCCACCGCTGCGGGTGTCCCCGAAGTTGTTGGCCGCGACGACCTGCACCAGGTCGAGCATGTCGGACTCCTCGCACGCGCTGACGACGACAGGTACACGCTACGCCGCCCAGTTCAGGGCCGGTCCAGCCACTCCCGCACTCCGGCAAAAAGGTCGGATTCCGGCATCGGGCTGGTCACCGACGACCGCACCAGCTCGTAGTCCTCCGTCGGCCAGGCCTGCCGCTGCACCTCCATCGGCACCTGGAACCAGAAGCCGTCCGGATCGACCTGCGTCGCGTGGGCGCGCAGCGCGTCGTCGCGGACCGGAAAGTAGTCGGCGCACTCCACCCGGGTCGTGATCCGGTCGCCCTTGTCCGGGCGGTCCTCCCACCGGCCCATCCACTCCGCGTACGGCGACTCCAGGCCGGCCGCGATCATCCCCTCGTGCAGGGCGAGGATCCGGGCCCGGGTGAAGCCCATGCAGTAGTACAGCTTCAACGGCTGCCACGGCTCACCGAGCTGCGGGTACCGCGACGCGTCCCCGGCGGCGTCGAACGCGGCCAGGCTGACCCGGTTGCACATGATGTGGTCCGGATGCGGATAGCCGCCGTCCTCGTCGTAGGTGGTGACCACGTGCGGACGGAACTCCCGGATCAACCGCACCAGCGGGGCGGCGGCCTGCTCGACCGGCTCCAGGGCGAAGCAGCCCGCCGGCAGCGGCGGCAGCGGGTCGCCCTCGGGCAGGCCCGAGTCGACGAACCCCAGCCAGGCCTGCTCCACGCCGAGGATCGCCCGGGCCGCGTCCATCTCCGCCCGCCGGATCTCGGCGATGTTCTCCCACACGTCCGGCCGGTCCAGCTTCGGATTGAGAACGCTGCCCCGCTCGCCTCCGGTGCAGGTCACCACCAGCACCTGGGCACCTTCGGCGACGTAGCGCGCCATCGTCGCCGCACCCTTGCTGGACTCGTCGTCCGGATGCGCGTGGACCGCCATCAGACGCAGTTGCTCAGCCAACGAACCGCTCCCTCGTAACACCACCGACGCCCCTGCCGACGTCTCTCCGGCCCGCCTTGCGACAATAGGGCCCGACGACCATTCTCACCGATGGCCCCGATCCGACCCGTTGGCACCGACCGACCCGTCGGCACCGATCCGCCCCGCCGAGGAGATGCGTACCGGGTGACCGACCCGTCCGCCACAACAGCACCGACCGCCGACATGTTCCCACCCGGGCGGTACGGTCGACGGCGCGCGTCCCGCCGTCGCCGGCCCTGGCTGGTCGCGGTGCTGGTCGCCCTGGCGGTGCTGGCCGGGCTGGTGGTCACGGTCCGGCTCTACACGCTGTACGGCGACCCGACGTACGACCCGAAGGTGATCACGTACACCGAGGCGACCGAGGACGGGATCCTGATCGACTTCGCGGTGAGGGTGCCACCCGGTGGGGCCGCCACCTGCCTGGTCCGGGCGCGCTCGCGCGACGGCGCGGAGGTCGGCCGGGACGAGGTGACGGTCCGGGCCGCTGCGGGCGAACGGCAGATCCGCACCACCCACCGACTACCCACCGAGCGGCAGGCGTTTCTCGGCGAGGTCACCCGCTGTCGGCCGGCCGACTGAAACTCCGCCGGCCCGCAACCACGGCACCACCATGCCGATCACTGGTACGTTGGTAGTTCGACCTCGTCCGCCCGCAAGCCCCAAGGAGATCGTCTGTGTCCACGACCGACCGCGAGGCGCCCGCCACCTGGCTGTCCCAGGACGCTTACGACCGGCTCAAGGCCGAGCTTGACGAGTTGATCGCCGGTCGCACGGTGATCGCCGCCGAGATCAACGCCCGGCGTGAGGAAGGCGACCTACGGGAGAACGGCGGATACCACGCCGCCCGGGAGGAGCAGGGCAAGCAGGAGGCGCGCATCCGCTACCTGCAGGAGCTGCTGCGTACCGCCCAGGTCGGCGAGGCCCCGAACGCCGACGCCGTGGCACCCGGGACGGTCGTCACGATCCACTTCGACGACGATCCGGCCGACACCGAGACCTTCCTGCTCGGCTCACGGGAGATCTCCTCGACCACCGAGCTGACCGTCTACAGCCCGGAGTCCGCGCTCGGCAAGGCGATCCTCGGGGCACGCAAGGGGCAGACGGTGACCTACACCGCACCCAGCGGCGCCGACATCAAGGTCACCGTCGACACCTTCGAGCCCTTCGCCGGCTGAGCGGCTGGCCCCGGCCGTCAGTCGGCCTCGGCAGCAGCGAAGCTGACCAGGTAGCCCCGGCCGCGCAGCGCGCGGACCAGTGTTTCCGAGTGCTCCGGCCCCCGGGTCTCCACGGACAGCCCGACCTCCACCTCGCCGAGTCGCAACCGGGGGCTGCGGCGCTGGTGCTCGACGTCGACCACGTTGGCCCGCTGCTCGGCGATCAGCGACAGCACCGCCGCCAACTCGCCGGGACGGTCGCCACACCGGATCGTCAACCGCAGGTAGCGCCCGGCGGCGGCGAGCCCGTACTCGATCACCCGCAACAGCAGCAGCGGGTCGATGTTGCCGCCGGAGAGCACCGCGACGGTCGGTGTGGCCGGCCGTACGGCACCGGACAGCAGCGCGGCGACGGCGGCCGACCCGGCCGGCTCGACCACCTGCTTGCCGCGTTCCAGCAGCATCAGCAGGGCCTGGGAGATCTCCTCCTCCGACACCGTCACGATCTCGTCCACCAACTTGCTGACGTGGGCGAAGGTGAGTTCGCCGGGCCGCCCCACGGCGATGCCGTCGGCGATCGTACGCATGGAATCCAGCCGCACCGGCGCACCGGCCGACAGCGACGGTGGGAACGCGGCCGCGTTGTCGGCCTGTACGCCGATCACCCGCACGTCCGGCCGCAGCGCCTTGACCGCGACCGCGATCCCGGAGACCAGCCCGCCGCCGCCGACCGCTGTGACGATCGTGGTCACCTGCGGACACTGCTCCAGGATCTCCAGCGCCACGGTGCCCTGGCCGGCTATGACGTCCGGATGGTCGAACGGGTGGATCAGCACCGCCCCGGTCCGGTCGGCGTACTCCCGGGCGGCGTCCAACGCCTCATCCACGGTGGACCCGGAGAACTCGACGTGGGCGCCGTACCGTTTGGTGGCGGCGACCTTCGGCAGCGGCGCGCCCACCGGCATGAACACCGTCGACGTGATGCCCAGCAGGCCGGCGGCGAGAGCGACCCCTTGGGCGTGGTTGCCGGCGCTCGCGGCGACCACGCCACGCTGCCGTTGCTGCGCGGTCAGCCGGGAGATCCGCAGATAGGCGCCACGGACCTTGTAGGAGCCGGCGCGCTGCAGGTGCTCGCACTTGAGCCACACCGGACCGCCGAGCAGGTCGGTCAACGGCCGGGACGGCTCCAGCGGGGTGACCCGCACCACGTCGGCGAGGGCCGCGCGGGCGGCGACGACGTCCGCGAGCGTGACCAGTTCCGTCATCAGATCCGTACTCCCTGGTACACCTGGGGCCAGGCTCGGGCGAGCCGTTCCTCCTGGGCCCGGCTCACCTGCCGGACGACGATGATGATCGTGGCGGCCGCGACGGCGCTGGCCAGCGCCGCAAGCACCCGCATGGGCACCAGCGCGACGAACTCGGCGCGGAACGCGACCACGTCCACCGGGAACGGGGCGTCCACGAACTCGGTGAACACCCGGTCACCCTGCCGACTCACCAGCCTGGTGATGACCTGATAGCCGAGGAAGGCCGCCCACCAGACCCGGACCGCCACCGGGGTGGCGGCCTGCCACAGGCTGTCCCGGGCCACATTGGCCACCACCCGGTACGGCACGAAGAAGTTGGCGATCGGCACCAGCCAGCCGGCGATCGCCCAGCCTCGGCGCATCGATCCGCCGGCACCGGGGAAGGCGTCCAGGTTGGCGCGGGCCCGGTAGGTCCACATGATCATCGGTACGCAGGCCGTCAGCACCAGCCCGGCGGTCAGCAGCCCGAGCGCGAGATCGACGGCGAACGCCGCCAGGAGCAGCATGTCCCCGTCGCTGACGACCCCGGCCTCGGCGAGCAGCGCGACCACCAACGGCCAGCTGGCGTACCCGACGTCGGCGACCACCACGGCGACGATCGCCACACAGGTCACGATCCCGAGCGTGTGGGTGCGGTACGTCCGCGCCCCGGGCCGCACCGCCGGCTCACCGGCCGGGGTGTTGCACAGTAGGCAGTACCGTTGCCGGGAACCGACCTGCCCACCGCAGGTCGCACACGGCACACTGGCCGTCTGATCGTCCACGTCGTCCTCCTCCGCGCCCGCGACAGCATGTCGGGCGGCGGCGACCGGGTCAACCAGGATCATCGACCGACCGGGCTGCCCGGCCGTGGCCAGGACGGGGGGTGCCGGGGCCAGGGTGCCATGATCTCCAGTTGGCCGGCGACGGCCAGCAGCAGCAGCTCCGAACCGGGCGGGCCGACCAGTTGCA
Source organism: Solwaraspora sp. WMMA2056 (assembly GCF_030345095.1). Taxonomy (NCBI): domain Bacteria; kingdom Bacillati; phylum Actinomycetota; class Actinomycetes; order Micromonosporales; family Micromonosporaceae; genus Solwaraspora; species Solwaraspora sp. WMMA2056. Next base: position 1,895,214 of record NZ_CP128360.1, on the reverse strand, counting down.
CGCCGACCGGCAGCCCTTCGGGGCGCTGACCGGCCGGTACCACCAGCGCCGGCAGACCGGCCATGTTCCACGGTGCCGCGTACGGGGCGTAGCGCACGCAGCTCCACATGTTCGCCGCCCAGGATCGGCGCGCCCAACTGCTGGCCAGTGGCGGCACGCCGGCCAGCGCAGGGGTCAGCAGCACGTCGATCCGGTGGTCGGCGAAGAGCCCGATCATCCGCTCCCGCCAGGCGGTCCGGTCGGCTTCCCGGACGTACCCCCGGCGTTGCGCCCACCGGCCCAGCGCGACGTGCCGGCGGGTCCGCGGCTGCAGGTCCCGCCCGCCGGCCCGGCCGACGACGGCGTCCTCGGCCGCCCCGGCGAACCAGGTCGCCACCCCACGCAGCCCGAGCGAGACCGGGTAGGTCAGTTCGTGGCCGACCACGTCGTGCCCGGCCTCGGTGAGCCGGCGCGACGTCGCCGCGACGGCGTCGCGGTTGGCCGCGTCCGCGCGTACCCCGGCCAACGGCGAGGTCAGCGACACCGCGACCCGCAGCCGCGCCGGTTGCACCAGTTTCTCCGGTCGCCGGCCGGCAAGCACCGCGAACCCGGTGGCCGCGTCGGCGACGCAGCTGGCCAGGATGCCGTGTTCGGTGAGGCCGAACCAGTCCTCGGCACCGAGCTGGCGTGGCACCACGTCGCGGCCGGGTTTGAGCCCGAGCAGGCCGCAGCAGGCCGCCGGGATCCGGATCGACCCGAAGCCGTCGTTGCCGTGCGCGATCGGCACCATGCCGCTGGCGACCGCCGCCGCCGCGCCGCCGGAGGAGCCGCCGGGGGTGCGCGCCGGCTGCCACGGGTTGCGGCTGGTCCCGGAGGCATCGTCGGTGGTCGCCCAGAGGCCGAGCTCCGGCATCCGGGTGACCCCGACGACGACCGCACCCGCGCCGCGCAGCCGGCGGACGACCTCGTGATCGTCCTCGGCCACCTCGGTGCGCACCGCCGCCGAGCCGCGCCAGGTGGCCAACCCGGCGACCGGGGTGTTCTCCTTGACCGCCACCGGCACCCCGGCAAGTGGCAGGTTCGCCAGGTCCTCCTGCTCGTCGACCTTCTCCGCCTCGACGATCGCCTCGCCGCCCCGGACCGCGCGGAACGCGGAGAGTTCACCGTCGGCCCAGGCGATGTGGTCGAGGTGGTCGGCGACGACCTGGGTGGCCGAGGCGTCGCCCCGGCGCACGGCACGGGCGATCTGCCGGGCGGTGGTTCCCACCCAGGTCGGGACGATGTCGTGCACGGCACCTCCAGGCAGCCGGTACGCGGTGGGGGCTTCGCGACGTCTCAGCCGAGCGCCTGGTCGAGGTCGGCCAGCAGGTCGTCGACGGTTTCGATGCCGACAGACAGTCGCACGAGATCACCGGGGACTTCAAGAGGTGACCCGGCGGCGCTCGCGTGCGTCATTTGTCCAGGGTGTTCGATCAACGATTCGACGCCACCGAGCGACTCGGCGAGCACGAAGAGTCGGGCCCGGTTGCAGATCTCGACGGCGCGGGCGGGCCCACCGGCGGCCCGGAACGACACCATGCCGCCGAATCGGCGCATCTGCTTGGCCGCCGTCTCGTGGCCGGGGTGCTCGGCGAGCCCCGGGTAGAGCACCTGGTGGACCGCCGGGTGGTGGACCAGGAACTCGACGATCCGCTCGGCGTTGTCGCAGTGCCGTTCCATCCGTACGCCGAGGGTCTTGACGCCGCGCAGGGTGAGCCAGGCGTCGAACGGGCCGTTGACGGCGCCCATGGCGTTCTGGTGGAAGGCCAGCTCGACGGCGAGCTCCGGGGCGTCGACGACGAGTGCCCCGCCGACCACGTCGGAGTGTCCTCCCAGGTACTTGGTGGTGGAGTGGACGACGACGTCGGCGCCGAGGGCGAGCGGCTGCTGCAGGTACGGCGAGGCGAAGGTGTTGTCGACCGCGAGCAGCGCGCCGGTGTCGCGGGCGAGGGCGCCCAGGGCGGCGATGTCGGCGATGCCGAGCAGCGGGTTGGTCGGGGTTTCCGCCCAGATCATCCTGGTACGTCCGGGTTGCACCGCTGCCCGGACCGCGTCGACGTCGGAGATCCGCGCCGCGCTCCAGGTCAGCCCCCACCGCTGCGCGACCTTGGCGAACAGCCGGAAGGTGCCGCCGTACGCGTCGTCCGGGATGATGACGTGGTCACCCGGCCGGCAGACGGTCCGCAGCAGCGTGTCCTCGGCGGCGAGCCCACTGGCGAAGGCGAGCGCGGTCCGGCCGCCCTCGATCGCCGCCAGGCACTCCTGCAGGGCGTCGCGGGTCGGGTTGGCCGAGCGGCTGTACTCGTACCCCGACCGGGGGGCGCCGACCTCGTCCTGGGCGTACGTGCTCGTCTGGTAGATCGGTGGCACGACCGCCCCGGTCCGGGCCTCCGGCTCCTGGCCGGCGTGGATGGCGACCGTGTCGAACCCGTATGTCATGGGTCGAGGCTAGGCCATCGTCGGGGAGCCGCCCCCGGTCGGGACGGATGCGGCGCGTCCGGGTGGGTACGCCCTGGCAGCGAGCCGGGAACGGCACACCGGGGCGCCGGCGGGAACGACCCGGCCGCCAGCGGTGTTACCCCGGTGGCAACGACGAGAGGAGTCGCGGTGTTCCTACGACCGATGAAAGCGAGCCTGCCCGCGCCGGGTCAGGCGCTGCCCGGCCGGGACCGGCCGATGCCGGTCGCCGACCGGCACCTGGTGCTCGGTACGCCGCTGGTCGGCCCCTGGCCGGCCGGTACCCGGGTGGCGATCTTCGGCATGGGCTGTTTCTGGGGGGCCGAGCGACTGTTCTGGAGCCTGCCCGGGGTCTACTCGACCTCGGTCGGCTACGCGGGTGGCGAGACCGCCAACCCGACGTACGAGGAGGTGTGTTCGGGGGCGACCGGACACGCCGAGGTCGTCCAGGTGGTCTACGACCCGTCCGTGATCAGCTACGCCGACCTGCTCAAGGTGTTCTGGGAGAACCACGACCCGACGCAGGGCATGCGGCAGGGCAACGACGTCGGCACCCAGTACCGGTCGACGATCTACACCACCGACGCCGAGCAGGCGGCCGAGGCCGCCGCGTCCCGGGAGGCGTTCGCGCCGGTCGTGGCGGCGGCCGGGCGGGACGGGATCACCACCGAGATCCGGCCGGCGGACACCTACTACTACGCCGAGGACCACCACCAGCAGTACCTGCACAAGAACCCCGGTGGGTACTGCAACCACGGGCCGAACGGGATGACCTGCCCGGTCGGCGTCGCCCGTACCGCCTGACGGCACGGCTGTGCCCGCACGGCTCCGACCGCGCCGCCGACCGCCTCGGCGGCGCGGTCGGCTTGCCGGTGTATCCGGCCGGGCGTCAGGCTGCGGCCTGCTCGACCTCCCGCAGCATCAGCCGCAGGGACTGGCTGTGTTTGGCCGACGGCAGCCGGGCCAGCGCCGACCTGGCGTACCGCACGCCCTCGGTCCGGTCGCCCGACCGGACCAGCATGAGGCCACGGTGCAGCTCGATGTGGGTGGCGAACCGGGTCAGGCTCGCCGGTCGGGTCCGGTCCGCCCACTCCTGGGCCCCGACCGCGGCCGGGTCGCCCAGCCGGGCCAGCAGCATGCTGGTGAAGGTGGCCATCCGCCACTGCGGCACCGCGAAATCGGAGATCTGGTCGGTCGAGTCGACCGCGTCGAAGACCCGCCGGGCCGCGTCGAGATGGGCCAGAGCGGCGGTACGGTCGCCACGTACCCCGGCGACCTGCGCCTTCGCCATCAGTGCGTTGAGCCGGCCGAGCGAGGGTCGCTCACTGAGCGCGAGCGCCTGGTCGGCAAGGTCCTGCGCGACACCGAGCGCGGCGCCTTCGTACCCGAGGGCGAGCGCGGCCCGGCCACGGACCCACACCCGTACGGCGGTGTCCCCGCTGCGGTCGGCGGCGACGGCGGCGAGCCGGTACCACCGGACAGCCTCCTGTGCCTGCCCGGTGGTCTTGCCGTACACGCTGAGAAAGCGCGCGGCCAGCCCCCACATCGGCGGTGAACCGAGCTGCTGCTGCAGCACCACGAGGTCGTTGGCGAGCCGGTCCTGCAACTCCCCGGCACCGACGGACATGTAGTCGCGGCCGAGGTTGTCGGCGTGCTCGCGCCACTGCTCCTCGGCTGCCGGATCGCCGAGCGCGGCGGTGAAGCCGCGGTGGATCAACTCGGAGATGGCACCCGGCGCCACCACTCCGGCGGCCAGCCCGGTGATCAGACCGCGACGTTGCATCTGGTCTCCCAACACCTGTTCATAGGCGGTCACCACGTCGGCCGTCGCGGTCCGCCGCCCTGCCTCGACGTTCGACAGATGGCCCTTGCTGAAGTGGCTGAGTGCCGCCATTCGGGCCAGACTGATGCCGGCGGATTCCCGGGCCACCCTCAGCTTCTCACCCGTGTCACTCATATTCTGTCTGCCCACCCCTATTGAAACCTGCTGAAAACCCACCCGCCCTATTCATGGTCGACAGCGCCGTACGACGCTATTGAACAGGGCCGCGGGGATGGCGCGAGGACGCGTTCGACGAGCCTCCACCGACTTGGCGTAACGACCCGTCGACCTCGCGGCCCGCCCACGGCTGCCGCCGCAGGACGTGGCCTTTGATCGACTCGTCCCCCCGATCACACACGCTGCGATCGATCGACCTGTGTGCGGGCATTCGCACCGGCCACACCTGTCCGATCATGACGACGGAACGAATCACCCGGAAAGACGATGGCAGATACAACGGCCAACGGACAAGTCGCCACCGTATCGTTTCAGTCAATATTGATCACCCCCGCAGGTTCCCCACTCCCTAAGGCGAACATCAATACACCGAACATTGCATACTTAATGTGCACAGGTGACTACATTTAGTAACCGACAAGGTCCAGCGGCCACCCCGGCCGGTGCCACCGGAGGCGCCGGGGCGACACCCCGGCGACCCCCGTGGTGATCGGCAAAAGCCGTTGCCGCCGGCCAGCGCGCCCGGCTAGCGTGGCCGTACACGGGAAAGGAGGTGGTCCGACGTTGGATAGCAATGGGACTCGTGAGGTGACTGTCCGCTAGCCGCTGTCCTCGACAGCTCCGATCGTCGAGACCGTGTGGCAGCGGTGCGGCGAAACCACGACAGCCACCCGACCCCCGGGGTGCTGGCCCAGTCCAGCCGGCCCACGTCACCGACGTGGAAACCCCGGGGGTCGTTTTATGCCGGTACGCTCACCAGGTGGCGCTCACCCTCCGCCCGGCCCGGCTCGACGACGTCGACGCGGTCGGCCACCTGCACCACATCTCCCGGCGCAGCGCCTACCGGGGCATCGTCGCGGACGCCGCGCTGGACGCCGTGCCGGGTCCGGTGCTGGCCGCCTGGTGGACCGAGCGGCTGACCTACGAGAGCGACACCCACCGGCTCACCGTCGCCGAACGCGACAGCGAGCTGGCCGGCTTCACCTACGTCGGACCGCACAGCGACGGCGACCCCGACACCGGCGAGCTGTACGCCATCCACGTCGCCCCGCCGCACCAGGGCACCGGCATCGGCACCGCGCTGCTGCGCGACGCACTCGACACGATGCGCGGCCACCGCTACGACCGTGCGGTGCTCTGGGTCCTGGCCGAGAACCAGCCGGCCCGACGCTTCTACGAACACAGTGGCTGGTGGCCGGACGGGCAGCGCCGGGACAGTTGGATCGGGCCGGTGCTCACCCCGCAGCTGCGCTACACCCGCGCGCTGCCCACCACCGACGTGTGACGGCCGGGCGAGAGTACGGAGCCGCTGCTGCGGGGGTTCCGTCCAGCCCCGTACTCTCGCCCGGCACTGCCCGCCCTAACCGGGGGAAAACGCCTGGCCGAAGGCGCTCAACCGGCGGAGGCGTGCCGGTTGATCGGCGTGGGCGGGCAACAATGCGGGACACCGGGATGCTGGCGGGCGCCCGGGTCACCGCAGAGTGAAGCACCATGGTCGTCCGCCCCGGCAGCGGACAGTGCCGGGGCGGAACTTCCATAGCCCTAGTCAACATCAGCTCACGGCATCCAACCGGACACCCTGTGCGATTATTCGCCGCTGTTTCCGAGATGCGCCAACAGATCCTGGCGGGTGATCACGCCACGCGGCTTGCCGTCGACCAGCACCAGCGCCGCGTCCGTACCGGCCAGCAGCGCCACCGCCTCACGGACCGGCTGCCCGCCACCGATCATCGGCAGCGGTGCGCCCATGTGCCGTTCGATCGTGTCGTGCAGCTGCGCCTTGCCGCTGAACAGCGCGTCGAGCAGGTCCCGCTCGGCGATCGACCCGGCCACCTCACCGGTCACCACCGGCGGCTCCGCCTTCAGCACCGGCAGCTGGGAGATGCCGTACTCGCGCAGGTAGTCGACCGCGTCGCGGACCGTCTCGGTCGGATGGACGTGCACCAGCTCCGGCAGACCGCCCGGCTTGGCCGCCAGCACGTCACCGACGGTCGGCTCGGCGCCGTTGGTGTCCAGGAACCCGTACCGGGCCATCCAGTCGTCGTTGAAGATCTTCGACAGGTAGCCGCGACCGCCGTCGGGCAGCAGCACCACCACCACGTCGTCCGGACCGGCCCGCCGGGCCACCCGCAGCGCGGCGGCGACCGCCATCCCGCACGAACCGCCCACCAGCAGCCCTTCCTCACGGGCCAGCCGCCGGGTGAGCACGAACGACTCCCGGTCGGAGACCTCCACGATCTCGTCACAGACCGACCGGTCGTAGGTCTGCGGCCAGAAGTCCTCGCCGACTCCCTCCACCAGGTACGGTCGTCCCGACCCTCCGGAGTAGACTGAGCCCTCCGGGTCCGCACCGATCACCCGGACCGCACCGTCGGAGGCCTCCTTGAGGTAGCGGCCCACCCCGGAGATCGTCCCGCCGGTGCCCACCCCGGCGACGAAGTGGGTGATCCGGCCGTCGGTCTGCGCCCACAGCTCCGGCCCGGTGCCCTCGTAGTGCGACTGCGGGTTGGCCGGATTCGCGTACTGGTCCGGTTTCCAGGCCCCCGGGATCTCCGCCGCCAGCCGGTCGGAGACCTGGTAGTAGGAGCGAGGGTCCTCCGGCGCCACCGCGGTCGGGCAGACCACCACCTCGGCGCCGTACGCCCGCAGCACGTTCTGCTTGTCCTCACTGACCTTGTCCGGGCAGACGAAGACGCACTGGTAGCCCTTGAGCTGCGCGACGAGCGCCAGGCCGACGCCGGTGTTTCCGCTGGTCGGCTCCACGATCGTGCCGCCCGGCCGGAGTCGACCGGACTGCTCGGCGGCTTCCACCATGCGCAGCGCGATCCGGTCCTTCACCGAACCGCCCGGGTTGAAGTACTCGACCTTGGCCAGCACCGTCGCGGCGATTCCGGCGGTGACCTTCCGTAGGCGGACCAGCGGGGTGTTGCCGATGAGATCAACGACGTTGTCGTGGTAACGCACCTCGTTGTGCCCTTCTGCTGACGCCGGCACCGTCATCGTCGGGGTCGAGGTCGTCAGCCGACAACAGCCCGCTGCCGGCGGTGGAGTATGTCGCGGTCAGCCTACGACCTGACCGGGCACCACCGACTCGCGACGCGTCTCCCAGTCCAGGAAGCGCTCGGTCTCGGCGAGCACACTGCCCGCCAGCCAGGTGACCACCAGGGCGTCGTCGACGATGCCGAGCAGCATCAGGAACGCCTCCGGCACCAGGTCGACCGGGGAGGCGACGTACGCCACCGCAGCCGTCATCAACGCCAGCCGTAGGCCGCCGTCGTAGTCGCCACGCATCGTGGCCCGGATCATCCGCGGCACCGCCGCCAGCCGACGCCCCAGCGACGGTCCGGACCGGGTCCCCGCCGTCAGCGCCCGACCGAGCGCCGCGAACGCCGCCGCCCGCTTGAGTGTCCTGGCCATCGGCTCCTCCTCGTCACACCCGCCGGGCACACACCGCCGCCCTCGCTCTCCATGATGCCCCCGATCGGCAAACTTCGCCGCGCGCGGCGGCGGCGTCCCGTCCCGCCCGGAACCGAGATAATCTCGAACGGACGCAGCACGACGGCACGACGGCAGCAGCGGATCGCAGTCGGGGGGCGCGATGGGCACGGTTGACGCGATGACACACCCGACCGGCCGGACGTGGGCGCTCCGCGCGGCCCGGCTCGCCGCGTTCGGCGCCGGCACCGCCGCCGCCGTCGCGATCGCCACCGCCGGCACCCTCTACGCCCAGGCCAGGCAGGCCCGGCGGATCATCCCGCTGGCGGAGGCACCCCCACCGCGCGGCGACGGGCTGTACGGGGCCCGGCTGCCCGGTCCACCGCTGACCCTGGCGGTGCTGGGCGACTCGTCGGCCGCCGGCTACGGCGTGCACCGGCCCCGCGAGACCCTCGGCGCGCTGCTGGCCACCGGGATCTCCCGCCGGCTGCGTCGACCCGTACGGCTGCACCGGCTCGCGGTGGTCGGGGCCCGCTCGTCCGGTCTCGTCCCGCAGGTCGAGGCCGCCCTCGAGATCCGCCCCGACCTGGTCGTCATCCTGATCGGCGGCAACGACGTCACGCACCGGACCCCGCTGGAGGTCGCCGTCGGGCACCTGGTCGACGCGGTCCGCCAACTGCGTGCCGTCGGCGCGCAGGTCGTCGTCGGCACCTGCCCGGACCTGGGTGCGATCGAGCCGATCAAGCCCCCGCTGCGGTGGCTGGCCCGCCGCTGGAGCCGTCAACTCGCCGCCGCGCAGACCGTGGCGGTGGTCGAGGCCGGCGGCTGGACCGTCTCCCTCGGCGACCTGCTCGGCCCACGGTTCGCCGCCGAGCCGACCCGGCTGTACTCCTGGGACCGGTTCCACCCGTCCGCCGAGGGGTACGCGATGGCGGCCGCCGTACTGCTGCCGGCCGCGCTCGGCGCGCTCGGCGCGAGCACCGCATCGCGGACCGGCGTCGCCGGCCGGGAGAAGGTCCGGACCCTGCCGCAGGCCGCCCACGAGGCGGCACGGCACGCGGGCACCGAGGTACGCGGTACCCAGGTGGGCGGGCGCGAGCGCGGACCGGACGGACGGTGGGCCAGGCTGCGCCGTCGCCCCCGGCTGCCCGGCCGGTCCTGGCAGGCCGCTGCGCTGAGCTGGTTGTTCGGACCGCCCGGAGCAGATCGGGACGCCGACCACCGACGATCGGCCGTATCCTCCGGTCAGCACCTGGGGCTGTCCCCCGCAGGTCCGGAAAGCTGAGCCGGTGCGCACCGGCCACCGCCGCAACGGAAGGCGACCGCTGTGACCACGAGGAGTCTCGCCGTACGGGTCGGTCAGGTCACCGCGGCGGCGGTCGCCGCCGGCACCGTCGGCAGCGCCGCGCTACTGGTCAGCGAGGCGCTGCTGGCCCGCAACCGCCGATACGCCCAGCCCGAGCTGGGGCTGGCCGTCCGGGCCGCCCTCGGCCCGGCCGGTGGGGAGCCGCTGCGGCTCGTGCTGCTGGGCGACTCGGTGACCCTCGGGGTCGGGGTGAGCCGGGTCGCCGACACCGTCGGCGGACAACTGGCCCGGCTGCTGACCCAGCACGACGGCGACCCGGCTGCCGGGCGGCGCCGGGTGCTGCTGTCCAGTGTCGGGGTGGCCGGATCCCGGTCCAGTGACCTCTCCACCCAGGTCGCCCGCGCCCTGCTGGGGCAGCGACCGGACGTCGCGGTGATCCTGATCGGGATCAACGACGCGACCTCCCTGCGTCGGCCGGGCGAGTCCGCCGTGCACCTCGCCGCCGCGGTACGCCGGCTGCGCGGGGCGGGCGCCGAAGTCGTCGTCGGCACCTGCCCCGACCTTGGGGCGGCCCGCGCGATCGCACCACCGCTACGCCAGGTCGCCGGGCTGTTGGGGCGGCGTACCGCGCGGGCGCAGGCCCGGGCGGCACGCGACGCGGGTGCCCGGGTCGTCGACCTGGCGAACGAGACCGGTGCGGTGTTCCGCGCCGACCCGGGGACCTACTGTCACGACGGATATCACCCGTCGGCGGACGGCTACCGGATCTGGGCGCACGCCCTGCTGCCGGCGGTCCGGGGTGCCGCGACCGCAGCGTCCCGCAGCTGAATCCCGCTCCCGCAGCTGAATCCCGCTCCCCCAGCTGGATCCCGGGAACGCCGCCGTCAAAGCTGGTCGCGCAGGCGCCGTACGGCCGCCACCGCAGGCTCCAGCGTCGCCGGGTCGGTCGACGCCCGGACCAGGTCCGCCGCCACCACCCGCAGCTGGTCCGGCAGGGCGGTGTCGAGCCGCAGCCTCGGCACCGGCCGGACCGGACGACCCTCGGCGGCGGCACCCAGATCGGCGACGTACTGCACGAGTTGATGAAACTCGGCGGCCCGCCGGCCGTCGGCGGCCGCCCACCGGGGGTTCTCCCAGTGGCCGACCTGCCGGACCAGCAGCTGGACCTGCCGGGTCAGGGGGTCCGTCCGCTCACCGGGCTGTCGCGTTCCCACCGACGCAGTCTAGTCAGCGGCGACCGGCAGCCATGGCCGACGAACACCGGTACCGCAGCGGCACGCCGCCGGGAAACAGCGCGACGCCCGGCCGCCGGGAACACCGGTGGCCGGGCGTCGCGTACGCAGACCCGTCGCGTCCGTGTGGTGCTACCGCACCCAGGACGATCTGGATCAGTCGTCGCCCTGGAAGAAACTGAGCAGCCGCAGGATCTCGATGTAGAGCCAGATCAGGCTGACCAGGATGCCGAAGGCGGCGACCCAGGAGTACCGCTGCGGCAGGCCGAGTCGGACGCCCTCCTCGACCTCGTGGAAGCTCAGCACGAAGCTGAGCGAGGCGACCACGATGCAGATGAGGCTGAAGATGATCGCGATCGGGCCACCGCTGCGCAGGCCGGTGTCGACGCCGAACAGCGACAGCACCAGGTTGATCATCATGACGGCGAAGACGCCGACCATCGCCGCGATCAGCCCACGGGTGAACTTCGGGGTGGCCCGGATCACCTTCATCTTGTAGAGCGCGGCCATCAGGAAGAACACGCCGAAGGTGGCGACCACCGCCTGCAGGACGATGCCCTGGTAGCCGGCGATCTCCTGGAAGAACTTGCTCACCATCCCGACGAAGACACCCTCGACGACGGCGTAGGTGACCACCAGGGCCGGGTTCGCCATCCGGGAGAACGAGATGACCAGGCCCAGCACCAGACCGACGATCGCCGCGCCGATCCAGGCCACCCCGAGCAGTGCGTCGGGCACCAGGATCCAGGCGGCGACCGCCGACAGACCGGTGATGCCGAGCAGGGTCACGGTCTTGACGACGACGTCGTCGACGGTCATCGGCGCCACGGTGGGCGGCGCGGCAGGCGCACTGCCCGCACCGGGGTACGGCTGCCCGTAGCCGGGCTGCCCGTAGGGACCGGCGGGGGCGTACCCGGCCGCCCGTTCCCGCTCGGCCGCCTGGCCGAGCCGGGCCAGGACCGGGTTGGATGTCTTCACTGTCCAGCCTCCCTCAGGGGGGTTGTCACACGATCGTGTGAGTCCAAGGGTAGACGCACCGATCGAGGCTGTGGAGGACGCGTGCGTCACGGGCCTGCATCGACGGGTCGCGGCGGCCGGGGACGGACCGCCGTGCCCGGGGCGGGACTCGAACCCGCACGCCTTTCGGCAGCCGCTTTTAAGGCAGCCGTGTCTGCCGTTCCACCACCCGGGCCCGTCCCGGCCGGGCTGGCGACGCCGGTCCGGTGACCGGCCCGCCGTCGCGTACGTTCGCCCGACCGCAGACTGTCACGTTAGCGGGTCCGACCCAGCCGGGCGCATCCCGGCCGACGCGCGGCACTAGGGTTCGGTTCGTGACCCGCTCAGCCACCGCAGCGCAGGACACCGGCCCAGGTCCGGACGTTCCGGACGAATACCTGCGGCGCGGCTCCCGACGGTCCCGGATCGCGGCAGCCGCTCGCCGATACGCCCCGGACGTGGCGGTAAGCCTGTTCTTCGTCGCGGTCTCGGCCTGGTTGACCTACCACCTCTGGCCCTCGCCCAGTGGGCGGCTGCTGGCGCTCAACCCCGAGGACCAGACCCTGTACGAGTGGTTCCTGGCCAGCGACGCGCGGCTGCTGCTCGGCGACTTCAGCCTGCTCAGCGACCGGCTAAACGCCCCGGACGGGGTCAACCTGATGACGAACACCACCGTCATCGCCCTCGGCTTCCTGATGGCCCCGGTCACCCTGGCGTTCGGTGCCCCGGTCACCTTCGCGCTGCTCGTCGCCGGGAACCTGGCGGCCAGCGCGATCGCCTTCTACCTGATGTTCGTGCGGCTCGTCGGCGCCCACCGGTTCGCCGCCGCCGTGGGTGGCGCGTTCTGCGGCTTCGCCCCCGGAATGGTGTCGCAGAGCAACAGCCACCTGCACATGACCGCGATCTGGCTGATCCCGGTGATGGTCTGGCTGCTGGCCCGGCTGATGCAGTCCGCCGACCCGACCGGGTCGACCCCGGACGGCCGCATCCACGGCCCGGCCGGCCCGGCCGACCGTCGTCGTACCGTCACGTCCGGGGCATGGCTCGGCGTGGTCGTCGCGGTACAGGTCTTCGTCGGCGAGGAGGTGCTGTTCCTCACCGCCGTCACGTTGATCGTCATGGCCGCCGCGTTCGCGGCCGCCGCCCCCCGGTACGTGCGGCGGATCCTGCCCACCTTCCTGGTCGGCATGGCCGTCGCCGTCGCCGTCGGCGTGGTACTGCTGGCGTACCCGCTGTGGTTCCAGTTCGCCGGCCCGCAGGGCGTCTCCGACGGCGTGTTCGACCCCGACTACTTCTCCGCCGACCTGGCCAGCTGGCCTGCGGTGTCCGAACTGTCGATCGCCGGCTCGGCCAGCGCGGCGGAGCTCACCACCGGCCCGGCCGAGTACAACACCTTCCTCGGCTGGCCGCTGCTGATCGTCACCGCCGGCTGCGCCGGCTGGCTGATCCGCCGGCCGATGGTGGTCGCCTGCACGGTGGGGACCGTGCTGATGGCCGGGCTCTCGCTCGGGCCACGGATCGTCGTCGACGGCACGCGTACCGACGTTCCCGGGCCGTACGCGTTGCTCAACGGGTTGCCGGTAGTCGACGGCGCGTTGCCGATGCGCTTCGCCCTCGCGGTGATCCCGTTGATCGCCGCGATCCTGGTGCTCGCGGTCGACCGGGCGCTGCGGCTCGGCTGGCGCCCCGGCCGGGTGCTGGTGCCGACGGTGCTCACCGCCGCGCTGCTGCCGGTCGTGCCGGCGCCGCTGCCCGGCATGGACCGCGAGCCGCTGCCGCAGTTCATCACCGCCGGACACTGGCGCGACTGCGTGTCGACCGGCGGTGTCCTGGTGCCGGTGCCGCCCGCGACGCCGAAGGAGCCGTGGCCGATGGCCTGGGCGACCGCCGCGAACGTCGCGTTCGGCATGCCGGAGGGCTTCTTCATCGGCCCCTACGCACCCGGCGGGGAAGCCTCGATGGGCACGTTCAAGCAGCCCACCTCGAAGATCTGGGCCGAGGTGGCCCGCACCGGCGAGGTGCCGGAGATCACCGACGACGAGCGGGCCCGGGCCCGGCGGGACCTGGCGCGCTGGGGCGCGGACTGTGTGGTGGTCGCCGACGGCACGGTGCACGCCGACCCGCTACGGCGCACCACCGAGGAGCTGATCGGCCCGGGCGAGCGGATCGCCGACGCCTGGGTCTGGCGGGTCGGCTGACCGCATCCGGCGTGGCCACGGCGGCCTACCGCAGGTTGGCCGGCTCCGGTGCGGTGGTGACCGGCGGCGTCGCGCCGAGGAAGTCCTCCCGGGGGTCGTGCAGCTGGCCGAGCGCCACGACCTCACGCTTGAGGAACAGCGCGAGCGTCCAGTCGACGATGACCCGTACCTTGCGGTTCAGCGACGGGATCCGGCTCATGTGGTACGTACGGTGCATGAACCAGGCGGGCAGCCCGGTCATCTTGATGCCGTAGACTTGGGCGACACCCTTGTGCAGGCCGAGGCTGGCGACGCTGCCGGCGTGCTTGTGCCGGTACTCCACCGGCTGCTGGCCACGGATCACCGCCAGGATGTTGTCGGCCATGGCCCGGGCCTGGCGGACCGCGTGCTGGGCGCTGGGCGAGCAGTACGCCCCGGGCGGCCCGGTCAGGTCCGGCACCGCCGCGCAGTCGCCGGCGCTCCAGGCCCCCTCGACCGCCCGGCCGTCCTCGGCGACCTGCAGGGTGGCCAGGCAGTTGACCCGGCGCCGCTCGTCCCGGGGCAGGTCGGTGGCGTCGAGCATCGGCGACGGCTTGACCCCGGCCGTCCAGACGATCGTGTCGGCACGGAAGCTGTCGCCGTCGGAGAGGCGCACCAGCCCGTCGACGCAGGACTCCAGCCGGGTGTCCAGCCGGATGTCCATGCCGCGCTTGACCAGCTGCTGCACCGTGTACGCGCCCATGTCCCGGTCGACCTCGGGCAGCACCCGCTGGGTCGCCTCGACCAGCACCCAGCGCATGTCGGCCGGCTTCAGCTCCGGGTAGTACCGCAGCGCGTCGCGGGCCATGTCCTCCATCTCGGCGAGCGCCTCGATCCCGGCGTACCCACCGCCGACGAAGACGAACGTCAACGCGGTACGGCGTACCTCGTCATCGGCGGTCGCCGCCGCCACGTCGAGCCGCTCCAGTACGTGGTTGCGCAGGTAGATGGCCTCGCCGATGGTCTTGAAGCCGATGCCGTGCTCACGCAGACCGGGAATGGGCAGCGTCCGGGACACCGAACCGGGGGCGACGATCACGTGGTCGTAGGCGATCTCCCGGGCCGGGCCGACGATCGGCTGCACGCTGGCGACCTTACGGGCGTGCTCGATGCGGGTGACCGCGCCGGCGATGACGTGGCAGCGGCGCAGTTCGCGGCGCAGCGGCACCACCGAGTGCCGTGGGGAGATGTTGCCCGCCGCAACCTCGGGCAGGAACGGCTGGTAGGTCATGTGGGGCTGCGGGTCGACCACGATCACCTCGGCCTCGCCCCGCCGCATCTTTCGGGACAGGCGCAGGGCGGCGTAGAGACCGACGTGCCCGGCACCGACGACAAGGATCCGTTGCCTATTCACATCGCCATCTTCCTCCCGTCCGCCTCTTGACGCAGCCTCGAAAGCCAGATATGTGACCCAGCACGCGGGTGTGACGTCGCACGCAGTGACCCCCGACACCGCCGCAGGTGCGGGCACCGCAAGCCAGCGGCGCCGGATCAGCGGCGGCGGACCAGGGCGGCGAGCAGGGCGACAGCACCGACGGCGACCGCCAGCCCGGCCAGCGCCGCCAGCAGGAACGGCGGCCCGGCCGCCTGCCCGGCGACGGTGAGCAGCAGCACCACCAGTACCGCCGACGCCAGCAGCACCCCGCCGGCCCGGGTCGACCAGCGGAGTACGACGTCCGGCGCGAGTACCACGTCGTAGGGCAGCGCGGCGGCCAGCGCGGCCAGCGAATGCGTCAGGTAGAGCAGGGAGCCGACCGCGAGCAGCCGCCACAGCTGCACCGGTACGCCGTACACCGTCGTCGACAGCGCCCAGCCGACCAGCCCGACCAGGATCGCCACCGTCGGCGCGTGGCCGCGTGGGGCGAGCGCCGGCAGCACCGCGACGGCCAGCAGCGCCAGGCCGAGCCGGTCGATCAGCAGTTCGGCCGGGTACGCCAGACCGAGGCCCAGCAGGGTCACCACGGCCACCGCGACGCGCAGCAGCACCGGCGCCAGGGTCGCCCGGTGCAGCACGGTCCGCACGGCCGCCACCCGGTCCCGTACGGCGGTGATCATCGCAGCACCGCCTTGGGTGCCGACGCCAACCGGGCGACGTCGCGCAGCACCTGGTCGAGGCTGCCGGTGCCGGCCCAGGCCACCACCGGTACGCCGTGTTCACGCAGCTGCCCGATGGTGTTGTCGCGTTCCAGCCGCCACAGCCGGTACGCCACCTCCGACCAGCCGCCGGAGCGGGCCGGTGGGGCCAGCGTGGCGGGCAGCGTGTCGACGGCGACCACGATCCGCCCGGACCGGGCCATCCGGGCCAGCATCTCCGCCGACCGTGGGTCGACCAGCGGAGTGAGCACCACCACCAGCGCGTCGGAGGAGAGCAGCTGCGGGCCGAACACCTGGTCGTAGGGCTCGTACGGGGTGGGCCGGACGGTGACGTCCAACAGCCATTCGAGCACGGTCAGGTACTGCCGCCGGCCGGTGGCCGGACGCAGCCGGCGGGCCAGTGGCCCGTACTCCAGCATCGCGACCCGGTCCCCCCGGTGCAGGTAGTGCTCGGCGACGGCGGCCGCCGCCCGGACCGTGGTGTCGAGCACGGACGCGCCGCCGGACACCCCGCCGGAGCGGCCGACCTCGGTGAGCACGTCCACCAGCAGCACCACTTCGGCGTCCCGGTCGGACAGCGTCGCCGCCACGTGCAGTTGCCGGGCCCGCAGCGACACCCGCCAGTCGATCCGACGCAGCCGGTCGCCGGGCCCGAAGATCCGTACCCCGGCCAGCTCGCCGCCCTCCCCCGGCCGGCGGGACCGGTGCCCGCCGACCAGGCCGGCGGCCCGGGGCATCGCCTCGTCGGCGTCGAACGGCTCGATCACCGGGTAGACCGGCACCCGGACCGGTTCGGCGACCAGCGGCCGGCAGGCCAGCAGCCCGTCGCAGGCCACCGCGCGGGCGGCGACCGGTCCGATCGGCTGACGCCCCCAGCGCAGCGCCACCCCGCCCAACTCGAAGCCTGCGGCGGTGCCGCTCGGCACCGCCAGGGCGAACGGGCGATCCGGCACCCCACCGGACGGCGTCGGCCGGGCCGGCGGGCCCAGTTGTTCGAGCACCTGCACCGACCCGGCACCGGCCGTCGGGTCGCCGGTGGCCCCGGCACCGGTCGCCGGGGCGACGCCGGTCGGGTCGATCGGCACGGCCGGCAGTATCCCGATCTCGTCGATGCGCAGCCACGGTGACACCTTCGCCCGGACCACCACCAGGTCGTAGTCGGCGTCCGCCGGGTTGGCGGCGGCCGCCCGGGCACCCACCTCACCGCCTTCGACGATCTTCCCGTCGACGGCACCGACGTCGAGCAGCGGCGCGGCGGTCGGCCGGCGGCGCAACCCGTACGCCGCCCCCAGCGCGAACGGTGCCGCCAACGCCACCAGGTCGACCCGACCGAGGAGCACTCCGGCGATCAGCAGCAGGCCGGTGACCACCACCGCCCGCCCGAGCGCCCGGGTGGGCAGCCATTCCCCGCCGGTCACTGCGCCGGGCGGCGGCCACCGGCCGCCACGCCACCGGCCGGGCCGAAGCCACCCGCGTAGCTGGGCAGCGCGCCGCTGGCCGGTGCCGGCGTCTGTGCCAGCACCTCGGCGACGACGAACGCCGGGTCGACCCGGCGCAGCCACATCTCCGGCCGCAGGGTGATCCGGTGCGCCAGCACGGGCGCGGCGACCTCCTTGACGTCCTCCGGGACGACGAAGTCCCGGCCGGCGAGCACCGCCTTGGCCCGGGCCAGCAGCAGCAGCGCCAACGACCCCCGGGGCGAGGCCCCGACCAGCACCGACGGGTGTTCCCGGGTGGCCTGGGTCAACGACACGATGTAGCGGCCGATGGAGTCCTCGACGACGACGTTCTCCAACGCGGCCTGCATTGCGCGCAGCCCGGCGGCGTCGACCACCGCCGACAGTTCGGTCTCCTCCTGCCGCCGGGCGATCCGCCGACGCAGCACCTCCCACTCCTCGTCGTGGGTCGGGTAGCCGAACGACACCCGCAGCAGGAACCGGTCCAGCTGCGCCTCGGGCAGCGGATAGGTGCCTTCGTACTCGATCGGGTTGGCGGTGGCCAGCACGTGGAACGGCGCCTCCAGCCGGTAGGTGACGCCCTCCACCGACACCTGCTTCTCCTGCATCGCCTCCAGCAGCGCCGCCTGGGTCTTCGGCGGTGTCCGGTTGATCTCGTCGGCGAGCAGCAGGTTCGTGAAGACCGGGCCGGCCCGGAAGGTGAAGTCGGCGCTGCGCTGGTCGTACAGGAACGACCCGGTGACGTCGGCGGGCAGCAGGTC
Source organism: Solwaraspora sp. WMMA2056 (assembly GCF_030345095.1). Lineage (NCBI taxonomy): Bacteria > Bacillati > Actinomycetota > Actinomycetes > Micromonosporales > Micromonosporaceae > Solwaraspora > Solwaraspora sp. WMMA2056. The sequence continues at coordinate 1,877,243 of NZ_CP128360.1, read as the reverse complement.
CGGGGTGAACTGCAGGCGGCGGAAGTCCAGCCCCAGCGCCTGCGCGAAGGACCGGGCGGTCAGGGTCTTGCCGAGGCCCGGCAGGTCCTCCAGCAGCACGTGTCCGCCGGCCAGGATGCCCGCCAGCACCAGCTCCAACGCGTCCCGCTTGCCGACCAGGATGGTGCCGACCGAGTCCAGTACGGCGTGCGCCAGCCGGCTCGCCTCGGCGGTCGGGGCGGCCACCACGTCGTTCATATCTTCTCCAATTGGCTGATGAGCAGCGCGTAGTCCTTTGCCGACGGCGCACGCCGGACGGGGGCGTCGAGGAGCTGCCACAGTTCGTCGCCGCAGATCGCCCGGGCCCGCTGCGGGTCACTGGCCCGGGTGAACCCGTGCCGTTGCCGCAGCCGCTCGTCGACGAGGTCGGCGAGCACCGGCGCCATCACCTCGGTGAACCGGGCCGCGTCCCGGTGCCCGGAACGCAGCCGGCTCTCCCACCGGCGGACCGCCTCCCGCAGGCCGTCCGCACTGCCGAAGACGTAGTTGCCGTCCTCCGGGTCGACCCCGACCCGACGCAGCTTCACCGGCTTCGGCGCGGCGACCGAGCGTACGGTGCGCCGCAGCGCCACCAACGCCAGGCAGCCGCCGAAGACCGCCACCACCGGTACGGCGAGGCCGAACGCCCGTAACCCGAACACGACGACCGCCGTACCGGCGGCGGCGATCAGCAGCGCGCTGAACCAGCGACGGATTCGCCCGCGTGGGCGGGCGGTCGGCTCCGGGGCGGGCCGCTCCTCCTCGTGGCCGAGCAGGTCGTCGATGCTGGTCTGCTGGTCACCCATCGACCGGCTCGCTTCCGCTGGCGGGACCGGTTCCGCTGGCCGGGCCGGTTCCGGTCGCGCCGACGCCGGCGGTCAGTTCGCCGCGCAGCCGGCGCAGCGCCGACTGGGCCTGGGCCCGGGTACGTTCGTCGACCGCGTGCCGGGCGTAGCGGGCCTGGCGGTAGACGGCGGCGAACGCGGAGAGCACCTGTGCGCTGATCGCATGCCCGGCCAGCAGCCGGGTCACCAGGTCGGTGGAGGTGTCGCCGACCTGTCGTGGGGTGCCGGCCGCGGCGGCGGCCTGCTCCAGCCGTACCCAGCAGGCGATCACCGCCCGGCGGGGGTCGGTGTCGGCGTCGGAGAGCTCGACCAGGCCGGCGTCGACGGCGGCGACCACCTCCGCCGCGCTGCCCGGCTCCTCCGGCATTCGGGTACGCCGGCGGATGCCGCCGCTCGCCCGCCGGGGGCGTCGGCGGACCAGGTCTCGCAGCAGCGTCCAGATCAGCAGGCCGGCGACCACCAGCACGGCCACCGCGCAGAGGGCACCGGCGGCCAGCGGAATCCAGGACGGGATCTGCTGCTGATCGGCGGCGGCGAACTCCTCCGGTGGTGGCTCGAACGTCGGTGCGGTCTGCGGCTGCTGGTAGTCCGGCAGGGCCGGGAGTTCCCGTTCGACGGTGGCGTCGGTCCGGCCGACCGGCAGGGTGGAGTTCGCTGCCGCGACGGCGGTCAGCGCGAGCAGGACGGCGACGGCAGCGAGTGGCCACAGTCGACGGAAGGTCGCATGATCCATTGGCGACGTGATGCCCCTCGAATCCTCCTGCGTGGGATTGCCCGCCTCAGCTGCCCTGCGCCCGGCGTTTCGCCTCGGCGAACACCTCGTCGAGCATGGCTGGGGTGAGCCGGCCGGTGAACGTGTTCTGCTGGCTGACGTGGTAACAGCCCAGCAGGTCGGGCGCCCCCGCGCCACCCGACCAGTGTGCCCCATGGCCGAACGCCGGTCGGGGCGTGGGCGGGCGTCGGCCGTACACCCGGGTCGACGTCGGCCACCACGCAGCCCAGGCGAACGCGCCGAGCGCGACCACCACCCGCAGTGAGGCCCGCAGCAGTTCGAACTCACGGTGCAGCCAGGGCGCGCAGGTGTCCCGCTCGGCCGGGGTCGGTTTGTTCGCCGGCGGCGCGCAACGCACGGCGGCCACCACCCGGGTGTCGATCAGACGCAGGCCGTCGTCGGCGGCGACGCTGGTCGGCTGGTTGGCCAGGCCGGCCCGGTGCAGCGCGGCGAAGAGCACGTCGCCGGAGCGGTCGCCGGTGAAGACCCGACCGGTCCGGTTTCCGCCGTGGGCCGCCGGGGCCAGGCCGAGCACAGCGATCCGGGCGTCCGACGCCCCGAACCCGGGCACCGGCCGGCCCCAGTAGGTCTGGTCCCGGAACGCCGCCCGTTTCGTCGCGGCGACCTGCTCCCGCCAGGCGACCAGGCCGGGGCAGGCCCGGCAGTGGGCGACCGCAGCGTCCAGCGCGGGCAGGTCCGGCACCTGGGCCGCCGCTGTGGTCACCTCGTCGGCGGTACGGGTCACCACGGCTCCTTCCGGCGTCGTAACGGCGCAACGGGCAGCGACCACCGCACCGCCGCCGGTGACACCCGCCGCGCTCAGCCGAGTCGGGTCCGGAACAGTTCCAGGGTCCGCGCCCAGGCCCGCGTCGACGCGTCGGGGTCGTACGACTCCGGACGGTCGTCGTTGAAGAACGCGTGCCGGGTGCCAGGGTAGTCGTAGACGACACAGTTCCCGCCGGCCGCCTCGATGTAGCCCCTGGCCTGCTGGATGCCCTCGGCCGCGGAGGTACCGTCCTGCTCCGAGCAGTGGATCGTCGCCGCCTTGCCGGCGTAGCCGGACCAGTCGGGGCTCATCCGCTCCCACGGCACCGTCGGGTAGAAACCGGCGGTGGCCACGATCCGGTCGGTGAGCGTGGCCGACCACAGCGCCAGGCTACCGCCGGCACAGAAGCCGACCGTACCGACGGTGTCACCGACGGTCTCGGCCCGGCCCGCGAGGTAGTCGGCGGCCCCGGCGATGTCCTTCGCCGCCTCGTCCATCGCCAGTCCCATCAGCAGCCGACGCGCCTGGTCCGGCTCGGTGGCCTGCACCCCGTGGTAGAGGTCCGGGGCAAGGGCGACGAAGCCGGCTTCGGCGAGCCGGTCGGCGACCGTGGTGATGTGCGGTACCAGCCCCCACCACTCCTGGATGACGATGACCGCAGGGGCACCGGTGTCGCCGGGTGTCGGCGGCAGGGCCAGGTATCCCTCGCTGGTCCCGCCGTTGCTGCGGTAGCTCACCATCTCGCCCATGGGGGGTCCTCCTGTCGGTCAGTCATCGTTGGCTGGCGCGCAGTGGGTCACGTGTCCGGGTAGCCTGACACGCGCCGCGAGGCCGGGGAAGGCGCGCGGAGGGTGGCGTACACCTCTTGGTGAGCTGCCGTACGTCCAATGGTCACCGCCCGGGGCGCAACGGGTCAGCGCAGGCTCAGGCAGATCCCGTCGAGGATGTCGTGCTCGCTGGCGACGACGGCGGGCACCCCGGCCCGTTCCATGATGATCTGCAGCACCATCGCGCCGGCGGCGATCACGTCGGCCCGGCCCGGATGCATCACCGGGATCCGCAGCCGCTCGGCGACCGGCATGGCGAGCAGGTCGGTGGTGACCGCCGCCACCTGCTGGTAGCTGACGGTGGCGTGGTGCAGCCGCTCCGGCCGGTAGGCGTCGAGCCCCAGCGCGATCCCGGCGACGGTGGTCACCGAGCCGGCCAGGCCGACCAGGGTCGGCGTACCGTCGGTCGGCCCGGCGCTGACCGACCGGCCCGCCAGGCCGACCGCTGTCAGAGCGCGGTCGACCGCGTCGGTGATGTCCCGTCGCGCGGCGTCGATCTGCGCCGGGGTCGGCGGGTCGGCCCGCAGGTGCCGTTCGGTCATCCGGACGCAGCCGATGTCGACCGAGACCGCCCGGTCCACCGTGCCGGTGCCGACGACGAACTCGGTGGAGCCGCCGCCGATGTCGACGACCAGGTACGGCGCGGCGGCGGTGGCGGCCAACCCGCCGACCGCGCCGGCGAAGGTGAGCCGGGCCTCCTCGTCGCCGGTGACCACCTCGGGGGTCACCCCGAGGGTGGCCTGCACCATCGCCACGAACTCGGCGGCGTTGTCGGCGTCGCGGCTGGCCGAGGTGGCACACATGCGGACCCGCTCGGCACCGTGCGCGGCGATCTCGGCCGCGTACCCGGTCAGGGCCCGGCGGGTCCGGTCGATGGCCTCGGGGGCGAGCCGGCGGGTCCGGTCGACGCCTTCGCCGAGCCGGACGATCTCCATCCGGCGGACCACGTCGGTCAGCGGCGGATCGGCTCCCGGCGCACCGGCACGGCCATGCTCTGGCCCGGCTCCAGCGTCACGTCCCAGGTCGGCGATCAGCAGCCGGACCGAGTTGGTGCCGCAGTCGATGCCCGCCACCCGCATCACGCCACCCATTCCCTCTCCCCGACGATCTTGCGCTCATCGAGAGCTTTTGTCCGATTTGTTCAACGATAATTGCAAGATCGTCGGGATCTTGGCGGGTCGGGGTGCTCAGCGCAGGTGCAGCAGCATCCGGGTGTTGCCGAGCGTGTTCGGCTTGACCCGCTCCAGCCCGAGAAACTCGGCGACGCCCTCGTCGTAGGAGCGCAGCAGCTGCTCGTACACCTGGCCCGGCACCGGCGCACCGTCGATCTCGACGAAGCCGAAGCTGGCGAAGAACCGGGTCTCGAAGGTGAGCACGAAGACCCGGGCGACACCGAGCTCGCGGGCGGCGGCGACCAGCTCCGCGACGATCCGGTGCCCGATCTTGCGGCCGCGACACCGCGGGTCGACCGCGACGGTACGGATCTCCGCCAGGTCCTCCCACATCACGTGCAGCGCCCCGCAGCCGACGATGGCGCCGTCGGCGGGGCGTTGCGCGACCCAGAACTCCTGCACGTCCTCGTACAGGGTGACGGTGGCCTTGCTGAGCAGCCGGCGGTCCGGGCTGTACAGGTCGATCAGTCGACGGATCCCCCGTACGTCAGGGGTGCGCGCGCGGCGGATCACCACCTCGGCGTCGTCGGTGTCAGGCGTCGACACGATCGCCGTCCTGCGCCGGCTGCGCGGGCCGCTGCGACTGCGCGGGCCCGGCCAGCTCCGCCGGTGGTACGCAGGGCCCACCCTCCCACCACGGCTCCACCAGCTCGCGGACCCGGTCGCCGATCGGGTTGACACCCGGGCCGACGGCGAGCGCGTGCCCCAGGTGCACATGCAGGCACTTGACCCGGCCCGGCATGCCGCCGGCGGACACCCCGTCGATCTCCGGCACGTGGCCGATCGCCTCACGCCGGGTCAGATAGTCCTCGTGCGCCGCCCGGTACGCGGCGGCGAACTGCGGATCCTCGGCCAGCTGGTCGGCGAACTCGCGCATCAGACCGGCGGACTCCAGCCGGCTGCACGCGGCGGTCGCCCGGGGGCAGGTCAGGTAGAACAACGTCGGGAACGGGGTGCCGTCGGCCAGTCGGGGCACCGTCTCGACCACGTCGGGCAGCTGGCACGGGCAGCGGTGGGCGACCGCCCGGGTGCCGCGCGGTGGGCGGCCGAGCTGCGCGGCCACCGCCGCCAGGTCCTGTTCGTCGGCGGGTCGGCTGGTCACGGCGAGGTCCCTTCGGTGGCGTCGGCGGCCTGCACGCTGGACCACAGGGTGTCGTACCACGGGTCGGCCGGAGTCGACTCGCCCGGTGGTGGGTCGATCGGGTCGCCGGCGTCGCGGGCGGCCCCGGCCGGATCGTGCAGCACCAGCAGCGGCACCTCCCCCGGGTACACCATGTAGAAGCGCCGTTTGGCCTCGATCCGGATGAAGTCCGGGTCCTGCCAGCGTTCGGCCTGCGCGGTCAGCTCCGCGATCCGTTCCCGTTGCTCCTGCTGGGCCTGCTCCATCCGGGCGATGTCGGACTGCTGGCTGAGGTAGACCCGGACCGGATAGGTGTAGGCCAGGGCGAGCGCCACCAGCACCACCAGCAGGACGGTGGCCCGGCCGGTGACGCGGTTGGGCTGCGCGGCGGTGGTCCGCTTGACCGGCCCGGCGGGTGCCCGCCGGGCCGCCGCCGGCCGACTCGCCGGGCGGCCCGCGTCGGTGCCACGACCGCCGTCGCGTGTGGCACCACGACCGCCGTCACGGGCGGTGTCGCGACCGACGCCGCGAGGCGCGTCTCGGCCGGTGTCCCGGCCGGCGGTACGCACCGGCCCCCGGACGCCGGAGCGTCCGGTCTGGCCGGTACGCCGGGTCGGGCCCTGCCCACTCGGTGTGCGCCGTTGCGTCACCGTCGTCACACCCCTCCCGGTCGGTCGGCGGTACGGAACCCGGCCGGCGCGTGCCGGGGCAGCGGCTCGGTCCCGCCGCCCGGCCCGGCACGCGCCGCCGTCGGTGTATCAGGTACGCCGTACGGTCACGCCGTACGGTAGCGCGGGAAGGCGGCCGCCCCGGCGTAGCGCGCGGCGTCGGCCAGCTCCTCCTCGATGCGCAGCAGCTGGTTGTACTTGGCGACCCGCTCGGACCGGGCCGGGGCACCGGTCTTGATCTGCCCGCAGCCGGTCGCCACCGCCAGGTCGGCGATGGTGGTGTCCTCGGTCTCGCCGGAGCGGTGGCTCATCATGCACCGCATGCCGTTGCGGTGGGCCAGCTCGACCGCGTCGAAGGTCTCGGTGAGCGACCCGATCTGGTTCACCTTGACCAGTACGGCGTTGGCGGCCTGCTCGGCGATGCCCCGGGCGATGCGCTCCGGGTTGGTGACGAACAGGTCGTCGCCGACGATCTGGATCTTGTCGCCGAGCGCGGCGGTCATCGCCGACCAGCCGGCCCAGTCGTCCTCGGCCAGCGGGTCCTCGATGGACACGATCGGGTACTCGCCGACCAGCTTGGTGTAGTAGGCGATCATCTCGTCGGCGGACTTGTTCGCGCCCTCGAAGACGTACGCACCGTCGGAGTAGAACTCGGTGGCGGCCACGTCCAGCGCCAGCACCACGTCGGTCCCGAGCTTATAACCGGCGGCGGCCACGGCCTCGGCGATCAGGTCCAGCGCGGCGGCGTTGGTCGGCAGGTCCGGCGCGAAGCCGCCCTCGTCGCCCAGCCCGGTGGCCAGGCCCTTCTTCTTCAGCACCGCCTTGAGCTTGTGGTAGACCTCGGCCCCGGTACGCAGCGCCTCGCGGAAGGTCGGCGCGCCGATCGGCGCGATCATGAACTCCTGGACGTCGACGTTGGAGTCGGCGTGCGCGCCACCGTTGAGGATGTTCATCATCGGCACCGGCAGCAGGTGGGCGTTCGGGCCGCCGAGGTAGCGGAACAGGCTCAGCTCGGCGCTGTTGGCAGCGGCCTTGGCCACCGCCAGCGACACCCCGAGAATGGCGTTCGCGCCAAGTCCGGACTTGTCGGCGGTGCCGTCCAGGTCGAGCATCTTCTGGTCGATCAGTCGCTGCTCGCTGGCCTCGAACCCGACCAACTGGTCGACGATGCGCTCCTCGATGTTGGCGACCGCCTGCTCGACGCCCTTGCCGGCGTACCGGTCGGCGTCACCGTCGCGCAGCTCGATCGCCTCGAACGCGCCGGTGGAGGCACCGGACGGCACCGCGGCGCGGGCGATGGTGCCGTCGTCGAGCCCGATTTCGACCTCGACCGTCGGGTTGCCGCGCGAATCGAGAATCTCCCTGGCGACGATTCCCTCGATGGTAGCCACTGTGTCGCTCCTCGTGTTCAAATTCCCGCAAGGCCGCGACGGTGCGGCCGACCGTTCCGATGGCAGCGTATCGGGCGGGCCGGGGGTCGCGGGCGGTGCCTTCCCTAACGCGGGATGTACCAACCGTGAACCGCACACACCACGCAGCGCTCCCAATTATGGACATTGATGACAACGAGTTTGCGGGGAGTGGACAGCATCGGCCACCCTGTCCCCATGCGTGCACCGGGCAAGCTCGTCCGTCGGCTGACGACGGCCACCCTCGCCGGCACGCTGCTGCTGACCGCCGGTTGTCAGAACATCGCCGACGCGGGCCAGACCATCCAGCCGGCCGACCTGGTCAACGAACTGGCCACCCGGCTCGGCGGCGCCGACGACCTGACCTACTCCGCCGACTACCAGCTCGTCGGCGGGGCCAGCGCCAGCATCGTGCAGGCGCAGAACCCGCAGCGCACCGCGTACGTCTATCCCGGCGGCAAGCTCATCGTCACGTCGGCGGCGACCACGGAGTGCGACACCGCCAGCGACCGCCCGGTCTGCACGCTGACCGCCGGGCCGTCGCCGTCGGCCCCGCCGCAGCCCGAGCTGTTCACGGACGCCAACGCGGGCGGGTTGGTCACCCCGCCGGTGGTGATCGCCCTGCTGAACGCCACCGCTGTCGACCCGGCGGCGGTCGTGACGCAGAACGACACCACGATCGCCGGCCGGCACGCCACCTGCGTCACCGTCCGACAGGTGCAGGGCGCGGCGGCGCCCCGGTTCGACGTCTGCGTCACCACCGAGGGTGCGCTGGGCAGCTTCACCGGGGTGGTCGATGGACAAGCCGTCGAAATCGCGATAAGCCGGTACAGTGACACCGTCGACGACACCGCCTTCGAGCTGCCCGACGGTGCCCGCTCCGTCGACCGGCGACCCGGCCCGGCGTAGCCGCAGGTTCGTGCCGGACGCCGGCACCGACGCCACCGCCGAACCGGCCGACCTCTGTCTGGTGGTCGCCGGCCGTCGACTGCTCGGCGGCGTCGACGCCCCGCTGCCCTCGGTGGCCGACCTGCCCGCCGGGACCGAGTGGGTGCCGCTGGGCAGCCTCGACGGCGCCCGGGTCTGGGCAACCGGGCTACCCGGCGTCGACGAGCGGCTCGGCGACTGGCACAGCTGGCCGGCGCTTGCCGGTCGGCTCGGTGAGCCCCTCGCCGCCCTGGCCGGCCGGGCGCTGCAGGTGATCACCTGGCGGCGTACCCACCGGTTCTGCGGCGCCTGCGCCACCGAACTGGCCGACGTTCCCGGCGAGCACGCCCGCCGCTGCCCGGCCTGCGAGCTGTACGTACCGATGCAGCTCTCCCCCGCCGTGCTGACCGCGATCACCCGCACCTCGACCGCCGGCCGCCCACAGCTGTTGCTGGTCCGGCACACCTACGGGCCGACCGCGATCTGGGCGCTGGTCGCCGGCTTCGTCGAGGCCGGCGAGACCCTGGAGGACGCGGTGCACCGGGAGGTCGCCGAGGAGGTCGGCCTCGAGGTGCACGACGTCGGCTACTTCGGCAGCCAGCCGTGGGCGATGTCCGGCCCCGGCGTGGTCCTGGCCGGCTTCACCGCACGGGCGGCACCGCAGGCCGAACCGGTCGTCGACGGCCGGGAGATCGCCGAAGCCCGCTGGTTCGACCTCGACGACCTGCCGGCCGAGCTGCCGCCGACGTACTCGATCTCCCGCTGGCTGATCGACCACCAGCGGACCGACCACCAGCGGACCGGGGGATCAGATCTGTAGCAGCGCCGGCAGGTGGCGCGGCGGCGGGGAGCCGTGCGCCAGCATCGCGTCGTGCCACTGCCGCACCGGTACGTCGACCGGCCGGGTCGCCGCGACCTGCGCCACCTCGGTGTAGCCCACGAAGTACGTCGACAACTGCGTGGAGGTCAGCAGCGCCCGACGCCACTTGCCGGCCGCCTCGCCCTCCTCCTGGAACCCCCGGCCGGTCAGCAGCGCCATCGCCTCGTCCTGCGGCAACTGCTCGCAGTGGGTCAACTGGTCCAGGATCGCGTTGAGGGTCATCCGCAGCTGCATCTTCAGCTGCTGCAGCCGCACCGGCAGACCGCCGAAGCCGGCGTCGACCATCAACTCCTCGGCGTACACCGCCCAGCCCTCGACGAACGGCCCGGACCGGCCGATCGCCCGGACCCGGGTGGTGCCGAGGAACCGGCGGGCGTGCGCCAGCTGCAGAAAATGCCCCGGCATCGCCTCGTGCACGGTCAGGTTGCGCACCATGTGGTCGTTGTATTCGCGGTAGAACGACGCGACCCGTTCCGCCGGCCAGTCCGCCGGGGTCGGCGCGATGCAGTAGAACGTCGGCACGTCGGCGCGCTCCAACACCCCGGGCGGGTCGCAGTAGGCGACCGCGACACCCCGGGCGAACTCCGGCATCTCCTGGATCACGCACCGGTCGTCGACCAGCGACACCAGGTCGTGCGCGGCGACGAACGCGGTCGTCTCCCGCATCGCCGTCTGCGCCAACGCCACGATCGAGGCGTCGTCGGGGTGCGCGGCGGCCAACCGGTCCAACGCCGTACGTACCGTGTCGTCGTCGGCCGACCCGCCGGTCAGCTCGGCCGCCGCCGCCCGGATCTCGCCGGTCACCCGATCCAGGTTGGCCCAGGCCCGGTCCAGTACGTCGGCGGCGGTCAACTCGGTGTCCAGGGTGTGCCACAGCTGCGCCTCCCACAGCCGCCGCCCCAGCCGTGGATCCCGCCGGTCGGTGTCCCGGTCGAGGCTGGCCCGCAACCAGCCGGCGAACTCGTCGAGCGCGGCAGCAGCCTCGGCCGCCAGCGGTTCGACGCTGCCCCGCATCCCGGGCTCGGCGGCGAGCAGCGCCGGGACCTGGTCGCGGACCAGCGCGGCGGTGCCGGCGAACTGCCCGGCGGCGGTCTCGGCGTGGACCGCCGGCACGCCGCGCAGCGTCTCACGCGCGGTGGCCAGCACATCCGGTACGGCGCCGAGCCGCCCGGCCAGGCTGGTCAGCCGCTGTGCGGCCGGGGCGAACGGGCGGGCGGTCAGGCTGTGCAGCAGCGGCCCCGGGTTGTAGACCAGCGGGTTCCACTCGCGGGCCCGTACCTCGGTCAGTTCGAACAGCCGCCGGTCGACGATCGCCGACAGGATCGCGTGGTCCACCCGCTCCTGGGTGGGCAGTGCATCGGCGTCGACCTCGGCGAGGGCGTTGGTGGCGTCCAGCAGCATCGTCGCGGTGGCGGCGACCGTGTCGGCGGACAGGTCCGGCAGCCGGTCGTCGTACCGGTGGTCACCGGCCGACGCCGCCAGCGCGGGATCGCTGGCCAGCAGCGCGTCGACGATACGTTCAGCCAACGGTACGAACGGCACCATGGCACCGACCATAGGCCATCCCACCGACTCCGGCCTCCGATCGACCGGCCGCCGGTCGGGTCGCCCCGTGTCGGCGGGTCGGCCGGCCGCTCGGGTCGCCGCGCGTCACCTGGTCGGCTCGGCGTCGTCGGTGGACGGACGGGGGTGATTCCCCGCTAGAAACACCAATGCCACGAGGCGAAACTGCCGGGCAAATCGACGATGTGTCGTCGGAGTGAAATCGACATCGATCTGCCAAAATTCTGCCAGACAACGAGTGATGAAGAGGCAGCCGCGCACCACTGGCTCCAGCAGCGGGGACTGCCGGACGGCGCGGTCGTGCTGCATCCCACACTGGAGCGCGCCGTACTGGACGTACTGGCCGAACCCGAGTCGAGCGCGCTGCTCGCCTGCGTGGTCTACCCGCACCTGCACGAAATCGTGTTCAAGAACCTGACGATGCTGACCATGCGGGACTGCTTCGTCTTCCCCACCCACAACATGGTGTTCGCAGGTCGCCCCGACACCGCCTGGCGGACCGTCGCCAGCCATCCTGCTCCGGTCAATCTCCTCGACGGCCGGGACGTCGAGATCGTCCTCGTCAACAGCAATTCAGAGGCTGCCGCGATCTGCTCGGCCGGAAGCACCGATGCCTGCATAACCACCCTACCCGCAGCCCAACACCACCGGTTGGACATACGGGCCGACTTCGGACCGGTGCCGATGGGGTTCAGCCTGCACGCACCCCGGGAATGCGATGTCTGACCTGACCGGGACCGTATGGCTCGACGGCCGGCTGCACAACGCCTCGGATGTCGGCCTGTCGTTGTGGAACCACTCCCTGCACTACGGCTTCGGGGTCTTCGAGGGACTCCGGGTCTACGCCCACCCCGACGGACCACACGTTTTCCGGCTCGCCGACCACGTACGGCGGCTCTACCGGTCAGCCGAGCACATCGGGCTGGAGATCCCCTTCGACGCGGACACGGTCACCGCGGCACACCATCAGGTCCTGGCGGCCAACGGCATCACCGAGGGGTACGTCCGGCCGATCGCGTACCTCGGTGACGGGCTGGCCGGGCTCACCGACACCGGCGTGCCCGTCCATCTGGCGGTCCTGGCCTGGCCATGGCGTCCACCGGCGGCCCAGCCGACCGGCATCAGCCTCACCGTCTCGCCGATCCGCAAGCCCTCCGGCGAGGCGTTCCCGCTCCAGGCCAAGGCGACCGGCTCCTACCTGGCGTCGAAGATCGCCTTCCTGCGGGCCCGGCGCCTGGGGTTCGACGACGCGGTGCTGCTCGACGCGCAGGGCATGATCTCCGAGACCACCGCGCAGAACCTGTTCGCGGTGATCGACGGCCGGCTGGTCACCCCGCCGGCCGAAAGCTGCCTGCCCGGGATCACCCGCGCCACCGTGATCGAACTGGCCCGGCACGCCGGCATCGCCGTCACCGCCGAGGAACTGCCACCCGGTCGACTCGGCGACGCCGACGAGGTATTCCTCACCAGCACCGCCGGCGAGGTACGGCCGGTCGGCCGGATCGACGACCACGTACTCGGGGACGAGGGCCGGCCAGGGCCGGTCACCCGGCTGCTCGCCACGGCGTACCGCGAACTGGTGACCGGCAGTCACGCCCGACCGACGGAGGAACCGATCCATGTCTGATGACGCTGTCGTCGACCAGCACCGTTCAGTCGACCGGATCGTCAAGGCCGCGGGCATAACCACCTGCACCGTCTCCGACGTCCTCGACGGCCTCGGCATCGCGAACGCGGTCCTCGATGTCGACATCCGCCGGGTGGCCGGAGCGTCCGGGCTGTTCCACGGCGCGGCGTACCCGGTCGAATGGGTGCCCAACCGCAAGGGCCGCCACATCACCGCCGCCGGTCCGAGCACCTGGACCCAGGTACGCGACTTCCTCGTGCCCGAGGTGACCGACGGCTCCGGCCGGGTCTACGTGGCCGGCTCCGGTGCACTGATCCGCGACGCGGCCCTCGCCGGCGGCCTGTCCTGCACGTACCTCGCCGAACAGCTCCGTTTCGAGGGCATCGTGCTGGGCGGTGCGGTCCGGGACCGGGACGTCGTGGGCCGGCTGACCACCCCGGTGCTGGCGACCGGCTATGTGCCGGTGGACACCCAGGGCAGCTACCGGATCGCCTCGACCGGCGGTGAATGCCTGGTGGCGAACGTGGTGGTCCGCCACGGCGACTGGGTGTTCGCCGACGACAACGGGGTCGTGGTCGTGCCGGCCGACCGGCTGGCCGAGGTCCTGGCCGTCGCCGGCGAGATCGAATCGACGGAGCGGGGCATCCTCGACCGGATCGCGGCGGGTGAGCGCCTGCCGGACATCGTCGACTCGCTCGGCCGGATCTGACCGCACCAGCGAGCTCACCAAGGAGATGACGGATGGAAAAGACGACGACGAGCCTGGTCGAGATAACCAGGCCCGACGTGGACCTGGCCGAACTGCAACGGACCTTCGACGGCATTCCGCGCGACCCGTACCTGAAGGTCGGCGTCCGGCACCGTACCCAGTCCCGCTTCCGGTACGAACCCGACCGGCTGGTGCTGCTCGACCGGGTCGACCTCTACCAGAGTTCCGACATCAACCCCCTGGAGCAGTACGGCGGCATCGTCCGGACGTACCCGGACATGCCGGCGTGGGTGCAGACGAGCTCGGCCTTCCGCGCCTTCATCGACCACTGGCTGTCGCTGGTGCCGGTGCCGGTGACCGAGTTCTCCGCGCACCAGATCCGTACCGTCGGCGACGGGTCGCCGGTGCCGGAGGGCCGCCACCGCGACGGCTACGAGTACGTGGCCGTGTTCGTGGCGAAGCGGCACGGCATCATCGACGACTGTGCCCGCACGACCGTATGGGACGCGGCCACCGAGGAACGGATCGTCGACGAGGTGGTCCTCCGCGACGGTGAGATGGTCACCTTCGACGACCGACTGGTGCTGCACGACGTCTCGCCGCTGGTTCCCTCCGGCAACGCCGCAGACGCCTACCGGGACGTGATCATCCTGACCTTCCCGGACCACAGCAAGACGCTGGAGCACGGCAAGGTCGTCGCGCAATCGCAGAAAGGTAAGTCATCGTGACCACGGTCCACGAATGGTTCGCGCCGGCCTCGACCGGCCCGGGCAGCGAAGTCATCCCCGGCTACCACGGCCGGTTCGTGCACGGCGAGCACCTGACCGTGGCGCACTGGACGGCGGTCGCCGGCGCCGAGGTCCCGCTGCACGACCACCCGCACGAGCAGATGGTCAACTGCATCCGGGGCAGCTTCGAGATGCGCGTCGGCGACCAGACCTTCATGATGGGCCCGGGAGACACCGTCGTCATTCCCGGCGGCGTTCCACATTCGGCGCTCGCACACACCGATGTGTACTGCATCGACGTGTTCCATCCGGTCCGCGAGGACTACCGGCTCTAGGCTGACGCAGATGACCGCCGCCATCCTCGCGTTCCTGGTGTTCGCCGTCTCCGCTTCCCTGTCGCCGGGGCCGAACAACCTGCTCATGGCGGCGTCCGGGTCCAGCCGGGGCTTCGTCCGCTCCGTACCGGCCATTCTCGGCGTCTCGGTCGGATTCCTCGTCCTGCTGCTCATCAGCGCGACCGGCGCGGCCGCCGTACTGACCGGCAACGACCGGCTGGTCCTCGTCCTCAAACTGGTCGGCGGCGCATACCTGCTGTATCTCGCGTGGAAACTCGCGACCGCCCCGGGCGTTCTCGTCATGCCGTCCGACGACGACGGTCGGGACGCCCGGGTGCCAGCGGCGGGGCAGGAGGCCGCAGCGGACCATCCGGCGGCGCCGACCGGCGACACCGGCTCCGCCCGGACCGTCCGCCGGCAGGCGGCCGCCGCCCCCGGCTGGCAGGTCGGGTTCCTGCACATGCTGGTGCTGCAGTTCGCCAACCCCAAAGCCTGGGCGATGGCGCTGTCCACCGTCGTGACCTTCCAGCCGTCGTTTCCCGGCTGGGGCGGCTTCGTCCTGCTCTGCCTGCTGTTCACGATCGTCAACCTGTTCGCGAACAGCGCCTGGGCACTGCTCGGCCAGGGCATCGGATCGTTCCTGGACCGGCCACAGCGGATCCGGGCGTTCAACGTCGTGGCCGGCGTGCTGCTCGCCGCCTCGGTCCTGACCATCATTCTGTGACTGGCAGCGGCGGTCACGGCTGATGGCGGCTGGTGGTGATCGAGACGGTCCGGGTCGCGGTGATCCCGTTCGCGTCGATCACCTTGACGGTGAAGGTGAAGGTCCTGGCCCGGCTCGCCAGCCCCTGCCCGATGGCGGCGAGCAGCCCCGGCCGGTTGTCGTCGAACCAGCCCAGCGGGTCAGCCGCCAACGCCGGATCGGCGGCAGCGTCGACCAGTGCGGTCGGCATCGCCGGGGCGTCCGCAGCGGTGTCGCCGGGCATGTGCGTGCTGACGGTGTCGGCTATCGCCGCGTACGCCCGGACGCCCCGGCGGACGGCGGCGGCCCGCACCCCGGCGTCCAGCTCGGCCGCCGTCTCCCGCCCGTACGCCCGGATCAGATCGTGGACCGGTAGCCGGCCCGGCCGCCGCCGACGTCGTCCCCGGCGGGCATCGCGTCGAGCAGGCTGGCCCGCACCAGGGCGTCGAGGGCGTCCGACGGGTCGGTGTCCAGCACCGCTGCCGCCGATCACCGGGTCAGCGTCGGCGCGTCGAGCAGCGTCAGCAGCGGCAACGCCCGGCGGGCGGCCACCGGAAGCAGGTCGACGCTGAGTGAGATGCTCGCCCGTACCCCGAGGTCGCCGGCGGTGAGGCCGTCGAGCCGCCGCGACTCCACCGCGAGCTGGTCACACACCCTGCCAATCGGTGCGCCGGGCTGCACCGCCAGCCGGGCACCGACCACCCGTACCGCGAGCGGCAGATGTCCACAGTGTTGTGTCAGATCTCGCGCGGCGGCGTCGGTCGACACCCGCCGCACCCCGGTGATCGCGCCCAGCAGCGCCAGCGACTCCGCCGGGGACAGCACCCCGACGGTGACGAATCGCGCGCCGGCCAGCCCGGCCAGCGGATGCCGGCTGGTGACCAGCAGCGCGCCACCGGCGGTGCCGGGCAGCACCGCACGGACCTGTTCCTCGGCCGCAGCGTCGTCGAGGACCAGCAGCACCCGCCGGTCGGCCAGGACGGAGCGAAGCAGGCCGACCCGTTCCGCCGTCTCGTCGGGCAACTCCCGGCCGGTGACCCCGAACGCGCGCAGTACGGCGGCGGTCAACGTGCCGACGGTCACCGGACCGGTCGCGGCGACGCCACCGAGGTCAGCGAAGATCTGCCCGTCCGGGAAATGCCCCCGTACCCGGTGCGCGACGTGCACGGCGAGCGTGCACTTACCGACGCCCGGCGGGCCGGAGAAGGCGTACACGACCGGGCTGCCGGACGTGCCGGCGGTGGCCAGTGCCGCGCTGATCTCGTCGACAAGTGCCGACCTGCCGACGAAATCGGGAATGTCCATCGGCAACTGCGCCGGCCGCACCGACAGTGGCTGCCGTACCCCGGGTCCGGTGCCGGGCCGGGCGACGGACCGGAACCGCCGCAGCTCTTCCTCGGTGAGCCCGAACGCGGCCGCCAACCGGGTGAGCGTCGCCCGACGGGGTCGGGCGACGCGGTTGCGCTCGAGGTCACTGACGGCCCGTACGCTGAGCCCGGTCCGTTCGGCCAGCTCCTCCTGGGTCAGGCCGGCGGCGACCCTCAGCGAGCTGACGAGCTGCCCGAACCCGCCCCGATCGTGCTCCGCCGACACGCGGCACATGCTAGACCAACAGCTCGCCGCCACGCGCAGCTCGCCGCCACCCGCCGCAGTGCTGTCCGCTGTCGCGAAGTGGATCAGGAATGCCCTCCGGCAACACGTCCCTGTAGTGTCCCGCAGCGTGGCGGCAGGGTGTACGGCCAACCTGGTCGACGGCTGCCAGAGTGGTCAGAAGGCGAGGCGCGATGCCGTTCACGGGTAGCCACGTCGCGGCGGTACTGCCGCTGACCCGGACGGCGTGGCTGGTCCCCTCGGCCCTGGTGATCGGGAGCATGGTCCCCGACCTGCCCTACTTCCTGCCGCTGCCGGTGGACGCGACACTGACCCACTCGCTCGTCGGTGTCCTCACCGTCGACGTGATCCTGGGTCTGCTGGCGGTCGCCGTGTGGCACGGGCTGCTGGTCCACTTCCTGACTGTCATCTCGCCGGCCCCGCTCCGCGAGCGCCTGCCGCCGCCCGCGCCCCGGCGGCCGAGGTCGGCGCACCGGGTGGCGATGCTGGTTGCTTCGCTCGCGCTCGGGGCGTCGACCCATGTGCTGTGGGACTCGTTCACCCACGACGGCATGTGGGGTGCCACGCACATCGACTGGCTGGCCGAATCGCACTTCGGCACGGCCGGCTATCGCTGGGCGCAGCGGGTGAGCAGCGTCGTCGGCGCGGCCGTCGTCGCGGTCTGGCTGGTCCGATGGTGGCGTACGCAGCCGCCTGCGGCCAGATCCGCAGCCACGCGACCGCCGCCGGCCGGTCGGCTGCTCGTCGTGTCCGCGTGGACGACGATCGGGCTCGCCGCCGCCGGTGGTCTCGCCCTGGCCGCCGCTGGCGCCCAGACGCCGCAGCGCATGGTGTTCCTGGCCGTCACCTATGCCGGCGGCGCAGGTCTGGCGACCGTGATCGTCCTCGCTGCCACCGCTGCGTTGCCTCGCGCCGTACGGCTCCTCCGCCACCGGGACACGCCTTCGACGTGAGCCTCCCAGGTCGGCCGTTGTGGACAGGTGCCCGAGCGGCCCGGTCCGGCAGGTCGGTTGCACCGTCCACGTAGGCTTGAGTAGTGCCGGTGGAGACCCTTACCAAT
Organism: Solwaraspora sp. WMMA2056; assembly: GCF_030345095.1. Taxonomy (NCBI): domain Bacteria; kingdom Bacillati; phylum Actinomycetota; class Actinomycetes; order Micromonosporales; family Micromonosporaceae; genus Solwaraspora; species Solwaraspora sp. WMMA2056. The sequence continues at coordinate 1,859,464 of NZ_CP128360.1, read as the reverse complement.
CTCGCGGCGATCGTGCTCTCGGTCGCCTCGCTCACCGTCTCCGTGGTGCTCGCCGTCCGGCAGAACCGCACAGCGTCCGCCGGCTACGCGCTACCGGTCGTGCTGGAGATCTTCGACCAGTTCCGGACCGAGGAGTTCTTCGACGCCCGCGAATACATCCTCGACCGGCTGAACCAGGAGTACGACCCGCCGGTGGCGTACTCCGAACTGCCAGGCCGGATACGGACGCGGGTCCGGATGGTCGCCGGCCGCTACGACGACCTCGGGAAGCTGGTCGCGCACGGCATCGTCGACGAGAAACTGATCATCGGGTCGAACGGCACCGCCATCCGGCGGGTCTGGGAGTCCGTCGCCCCCTTCGTCCTCGCCGAGCGGGCCAAGACCGGTGCGGGGGCCTGGCGGTACCTCGAGGACCTCGCCGGTCGCGTCGCCCGTACCCCGCCGGCCGCCGTCTACACCAAGCTCGGGCTCCGCCACTACACCGCGCCCTGACCAGAGTCCCGGCAAGCAGGCGGCGGTGGGAGAATCACCGATCATGAGCGAGCAGGCCGGCACCGACGAGACCATCCACGAACCGACCGACGGCGGTACGGCGGCACGCGCGCCCCGCCAGCAGCGGTGGACCCGCCGCGCCCCGTGGCTCGCCTTCGGCATCGCCGCCACGGTGCTCGTCGTCGACCAGCTGACGAAGATGTGGGCGGAGGCGACGCTGACCCGGGGCGAACGGACCCCGCTGATCGGCGACGCCCTCGGCATCCAGTTGATCTACAACCCGGGTGCGGCGTTCTCGATGGGCGAGAACACCACCTGGGTGTTCACGATCGCCGCCGCGATCGGGGTCGGCGTCACCGCCTGGTTCGCCGCGCGGGCCCGCTCCCGCGCCTGGGCGGTGGCCCTCGGCCTGGTGCTCGGCGGGGCGTTCACCCACCTGCTGGACCGGCTGTTCCGCGAGCCGTCGTTCGGGCAGGGCCACGTCGTCGACTTCATCGCGTACTTTGACTGGTTCATCGGCAACGTCGCCGACATCGCGCTCTTCTTCGGGGTCGTCACCTTCCTGACCCTGGAGCTGCGCGGCATCCGGCTGCGCCCCGACCCCGCCGAGAAGTCAGCGGCGGCGGAGTCGTCAGCCGGCGGCGGTGCGGACGGCGGCGACGTACGCCAGGGTGGCCCGGCGTAACGCCCCTTCGGCGTCCAGGCCGTCGGCCCGGGCCTGCGCGACCAGCGCGAGCAGCTGCGCACCGAGCCGCGCCGACGGGTCTTCGGCCGCGTCCGGCTCCGGCAGCGGTACGTCGACCCCGGCCCGCCCGGCCCGTTGCAGCACCTTGTCGGCCAGCGACAACGCCGGCTGGGCGTACACGATCCCGTCCATCGGTGACGGGGCGTCACCGGCGCCGGAACCGGAAGCGGCACCTGCGGCGGCCCGTTCGGCGGCCTTGATCTGCTCCCAGTTGTCGACGATCTCTTCCACACCGTCGACCGGCACACCGGCGAAGACGTGCGGGTTGCGGCGGATCATCTTCGCCACCAGCCCGCCGGCCACGTCGTCGACGTCCCAGCGTTCCCCCTCGGGCAGCTCCTGGGCGAGCCGGGCGTGCAGCACCACCTGCAGCAGCACGTCACCCAGCTCGTCACGCAGCGCCGGCAGGTCACCGGCGGCGATCGCGTCGTACGCCTCGTAGCTCTCCTCCAGCAGATACCGCGCCAGCGAGTCGTGGGTCTGCTGCCGCTTCCACGGGTCGCCGCCGGGTGAGGCGAGGCGGTCCATCACCTCGACGGCGTCGAGCAGCCGGGCCCCGGGCGGATCCCAGGAGCCGTACATCAACTCCAGCTCGGCCAGGCCGGGCTCGCGGGCCAGCCGCAGCCCCAGCCGGCGGGCCAGGTCCTCGTCACCGGTCGGGCCGGCCAGCCAGACGGCGGTGCCGTGCGCGGCGGCCGCCGCCAGCAACGTCTCCTCGGCTGGCTCCGGCGTCGGGGCGGTCACCGGCGAGCCACCGGCGACGCTGATCGCCGTGGTCAACTCGCTGTCCGCACCGGCGAAGACCGGAAACCGGCGTACGGTGTCCCACGCCTGTGCCGTGAGCAGCCCGGCCGGCAGCCGGGGCGAGGTGACCAGCAGGACGACCCGGGCGGTCACTGCCGTTCGCTGACCGTGCCCGAGTCGGTGTCGCCCAGCGGGATGCCGACCGCGACCACGTTGCCCTGGGCGGACTGGAAGCTGAGCACCGGGAACTCCAGCGGACGGTAGCGCGGGTTCACCGACACGTCCTGCTCGGCGGCCGCCTCGGCGATCGCATCGCGGGCGGCCAGTGACGAGCGCAGCTGGTCACCGTCGAGCTGGCTGGCGGCCTCCTCGTCGGTGACCTCGGCCGGGATCACCCCGGCGGCCCGACCACGGTCGACCAGCTCCTGCAGCTCCTCCTGCGTCGGCGCCACCTGCCCGCCGCCGGTCTGCAGCCCGGAGACGCAGGTCCACGCCTGCGCCGACGCCTGCACGTACGCCGAGTCGGCCGGCAGGCCGAACTGCTGGCCGTACTGCTCTGCGGAGATCTGCTGACCGCCGGCCGGCACGTCCAGCTGTTCGCAGACGTCGGCCAGCACCAGGGCGCTGACGATCTGCTGGCGGGTCGGCGCCGGCGGGGCACCCTCCTGGGCGGCACCGTCGCCGCCGAGCTGCTCGGTCAGCTCGTCGACCAGGCGGGTCACCTGCTCCTCGGTGTACTGCTCGTCGCCGACGTAGGCGGCGACCCCGGGCTGCGCCCGGCAGGCGGACAGTGCGGCGACCCCGACCAGGGCAATGACGGTGATCGACGCCAGGCGACGGACACGCTGCATGGTCGACACTCTCTCACGCACCCCTGCCGGCCGGTGCACCGACCCGGGCACTGTCCGTCGACGGTACGCCACCCGTGGTCGGCGGATCGCCGAGCAGATCGCGCAGCAGCTGGGCACACCAGTCCAGCAGCGCCTGGTCGCGCAGCGGGTCCCCGCCGATCCGCCGGGTCGTCGGCCGGGGCACGCTGACCTGGTCGGCGGCCGACTTGTAGACCGCGTCCGGGTGGTAGCGCTTGAGCCGCAGCTGCTTCGAGTCGGGCAGCACCAGCGGGGCGAACCGGACATGCTTGCCCTGCATCGACACGTCGGTCAGCCCGTACGCCTTGGCCAGCAGCCGGAACCGGGCCACCGCCACCAGGTTGCCGACCTGCTCCGGTGGTTCGCCGTACCGGTCGGTCATCTCGGCGACGATCTCCTGCAGGGCGGCGGCGTCACGGGCCCCGGCGAGTTTGCGGTACATCTCCAGACGCAGCCGTTCCACCCCGATGTAGTCGTGCGGCAGGTGCGCGTCCACCGGCAGGTCGACCTTGACCTCGGCGGTTTCGGCGTCGTCGGGCGTCTCCCCCTTGAAGTTCTGCACCGCCTCGCCGACCATCCGCACGTACAGGTCGAAGCCGACACCCTCGATGTGGCCGGACTGTTCGCCGCCGAGCAGGTTGCCGGCACCCCGGATCTCCAGGTCCTTCATCGCCACGTACATGCCGGCCCCCAGCTCGGTGTGCTGCGCGATGGTGGCCAGCCGCTCGTGGGCGTGCTCGGTCAGCGGCTTCTCCCGTGGGTAGAGGAAGTAGGCGTACGCCCGCTCCCGGCCCCGGCCGACCCGGCCCCGGATCTGGTGCAGCTGGGCCAGGCCGAGCAGGTCGGCCCGCTCCACGATCAGCGTGTTCGCGTTCGGGATGTCGATGCCCGACTCGACGATCGTGGTGCAGACCAGGACGTCGAACTCCTTCTCCCAGAAGCCGACCATCACCTTCTCCAGGGCGTCCTCACCCATCTGGCCGTGCGCCACCGCGACCCGCGCCTCCGGCACCAGCTCGCGCAGCCGCCGCGCCGCCTTGTCGATCGACTCGACCCGGTTGTGCAGGTAGAAGACCTGGCCGTCGCGGAGCAGCTCGCGGTGGATCGCGGCGGCGACCTGCTTGTCGTCGTACGCGCCGACGGCGGTCAGCACCGGGTGACGCTCCTCCGGCGGGGTGGCGATCGTCGACATCTCCCGGATGCCGGTGATCGCCATCTCCAGGGTCCGGGGGATCGGCGTCGCCGACATGGTCAGCACGTCGACCGAGGTACGCAGCGACTTCAGGTGCTCCTTGTGCTCCACCCCGAACCGCTGCTCCTCGTCGACGATCACCAGCCCCAGCTGCTTGAAGCGGGTGGCCGACTGCAGCAGCCGGTGGGTGCCGATGACGATGTCGGCGGTGCCGTCGGCGGCAGCGTGCAGCGTCTGCTCGGTCTCCTTCGCGGTCTGGAACCGCGACAGCTGCCGGATCTGCACCGGGAACTGGGCCATCCGCTCGGCGAACGTGTTGTAGTGCTGCTGGGCGAGCAGCGTCGTCGGCACCAGCACCGCCACCTGCTTACCGTCCTGCACCGCCTTGAACGCCGCCCGTACCGCGATCTCGGTCTTGCCGTAACCGACGTCGCCGCAGATCAGCCGGTCCATCGGGGTCGACTGCTGCATGTCGCCCTTGACCTCGTCGATCGCCGCCAACTGGTCCGGCGTCTCGGTGTACGGGAAGGCGTCCTCCAGCTCCCGCTGCCACGGGGTGTCCGGCCCGAAGGCGTGCCCCTTGGCGGCCTTGCGGGCCGCGTACAACTGGATCAGCTGGGCGGCGATCTCCCGGACCGCCTTGCGGGCCCGCGCCTTGGCCTTCTGCCACTCCGAGCCGCCCATCTTGTGCAGCGTCGGCTGCTCACCGCCGACGTAGCGGGACAACTGGTCGAGCTGGTCGGTCGGCACGAACAGCCGGTCGCCGGGCTGGCCACGCTTCGCCGGGGCGTACTCGATGACCAGGTACTCCCGGTCGGCGCCGTTGACCTTGCGTTGCACCAGCTCGACGTAGCGGCCGATGCCGTGCTGCTCGTGCACCACGTGGTCGCCGGCGCGCAGCTCCAACGGGTCGATGGTGTTGCGCCGACGGCTCGGCATCTTCCGCATGTCCTTGGTGGACGCGCCCCGGCCGCCGCTGATGTCGGCGCCGGTGACGATCGCCAGCCGGGCCCGTTCGGCGAGGAAACCGTTGCCGACCCGGCCGCAGGTGACGACCAGCTCACCGGCTTTCGGCGCGTCCGGCACGGTGTCGGTGAGGGTCGCGCCGAGCCCGGCGTCACGCAGCACACTGACCGAGCGCTGCGCCGGCCCGTGCCCCTCGAAGACCAGCACCACCGACCAGCCGTCACCGGTCCACCGCAGCAGGTCGTCGACGACCCGCGCGGTCTCCCCGTGGTACAACGGCGCTGGAACGGCGGCCAACGCCACCGCGTCCCCGGCGTCCGGACTCACGCTCACCGGAGCCGGTGCGTCCTCCCACGGCTGCACGCCTGCGGTGTCGGTCGCGGCGTCGGCTCCGGCGTCGGCTTCGGCCAGGCCGAACGGGGACAGCGTCCACCACGGCTGGTCGAGCGTGGCGGCCACCGCGCGTACCTCGGCTAGGGTGCGGAAGGCGGCCGCGCCCAGGTCGATCGGGGCCTGGCCACCGACGGCGGCCGCAGCCCAGCTGGCTTCGAGAAACTCCGCCGAGGTACGGACCAGATCGTGCGCCCGGGTGCGGATCCGCTCCGGGTCGCAGAGCAGTACGTGGGTGTCGGCCGGCATGCAGTGCAGCAGCAGCTCCATGCTGTCGGTGCCGTCGAGCAGGGCCGGGGCGAGGGACTCCATGCCTTCGACCGGGATGCCCTCGGCCAGCTTGTCCAGGATCTCACCGAGTTCGGGGTGCTGCTGCGCCAGCTCGGCGGCCCGCTGCCGCACCGGCTCGGTGAGCAGCAACTCCCGGCACGGCGGCGCCCACAGCTGGTCGACGGCTTCGATGGTGCGCTGGTCGGCGACGGCGAAGGTACGGATCTCCTCGACGTCGTCGCCCCAGAACTCGACCCGGGACGGGTGCTCGTCGGTCGGCGGGAACACGTCCAGGATGCCGCCGCGTACCGCGAACTCCCCGCGCTTGGTGACCAGGTCGACCCGCGCGTACGCCATGCCGACCAGCCGGTCGACGGTCTCCTCCAGGCTGGCCTCGCCGCCCGGGCTCAGCTGGACGGGCGCCAGGTCGCCGAGCCCTTTGAGCTGCGGCTGCAGTACCGAGCGGACCGGTGCCACGACCACCCGCAATGGCCCTTGCCCGGTGGCGTCACCGCTGGCCGTCGGGCCGGTGTCGGCGTCGGGGTGCGCCAGCCGGCGCAGCACGGCGAGCCGCCGCCCGACGGTGTCCGATCGTGGTGACAGCCGCTCGTGCGGCAACGTCTCCCAGCTGGGGAAGACCGCCACCTGACCGGCCGGCAGCAGGTCACCGAGGGCGGCGGCCAGGTCGTCGGCCTCCCGGCTGGTCGCGGTGACCGCCAGCACCGGCCGTCCCGCGCCGCCGGCGGTTGTTTGTGCCGCCACCGCCGCGACCGTGAACGGGCGCAGCGCCGGCGGCGCGGTGACGTCCAGCCCGTCCTTGTCTGGCGTGGCAACCTTGGCCAGGTCCCGTACCCGGGTCAGGGCGGGATCGGCGAGAGCGGCGCTGAGCAGGCCGGCGAGCGCGGTCATGATCACAACCTTCGCGGTGGGATACGCCTTGCTGTGCGGCGGTGCACGCCCGGGGCGCACACGCGACGACAACCCCGCGCCCGGTCCGGGCGGGGGGTCATGCCTACCAGCCTATCCGCCCCGCCCGCTCCGGCGAGGTCAGGCGGCCCACCGGTACGGGGTTGCCCCGTCGCCGCGCAGTGGTGTTGCCGCGTCGCCGCGCAGCAGTCGCGGGATGATCCCGGTCAGGGCAAGTGCCTGCGCCCGGTCGACCGGCCACTGGTCGACGTCGTCACCGAGCCGGAACTCCAGCAGTACGCCACCCGCCAGCGCCTGGGACAGCTGGGCAGAGTCGAGCTGCCAGCGGCCGACCGCGATGTCGACGCAGGAGTGCTCGGCTGCGGGCACTCGGAGGAGCCGGGAGGAGTGCCAGGCTGGGCTCTCGGGTGTGGTGGCGCAGTCGGAGCCGCGCAGGCACCACGGCGGATGGGCACGTTTGGGTAGATTGCTCATGGGCCGGGGTCCTCTCCCGGTCAAGGCCCGGGATCCTGGAGCGCCAACTCCACCCGGGCCGCCTACAAACCTGCTCTGCCCGGTTGCGAGCCAAGGAGAGCAATACCGAGGTTACGACAGAGCGTCGACATTGTCGACACTGTCGACGTAATAGACGCTGTCGATCTTCGGTGGTCTACTTGGCGGTGCGAGCCAGGGAGACCAGTCGACATGTCCATGCCCAAGTACGAACGCGTGGCTTCCGCCATCCGGGACCAGATCCATTCAGGCGAGCTGCGTCCTGGTGATCAACTGCCGACGACGCAGAGGCTCATCGACCACTACGGCGTGTCGTACGGCTCGGTCAGGACAGCCCTGCTGATCCTCAAGGCCGAAGGTCTGATCGAAGGCAGGCAGGGCGAGGGTGTCTTCGTGCGGGAACAGTCGGATCGGTGACGTAACCGGCCACCGGGGCTGCGGTCGGCGTTCGGCGTCGGGCAGGCTCTGCCGATGTCCCGCGCCGCCAGGATTCCGCGTGAGCTGAGGTCGGCCCCGTTCTCCGGTAGTCGTGCGGTCGCGTCCGGCCTGGCCACCTGGCAGATGCTGCGCGGACCCACCTGGCGACGGCTGCTTCCCGACGTCTATGTGCAGGCGACGGCCTTCGACGCCGACGACCACCGGATGTGGTGCGAGGCGGTGGCAGTGAAGTTGCCGGTCGGCGGCGCGGTCAGCGGACTGAGCGCCGCGCTGCTGTGGGGTGTCGACCTGCACCCCCGAGGCGGCGGCCCGGTGCACGTCACCCTGCCCCGCTCGGCCCGGCTGGCCGCGCATCCTCGGCTGGCGATCTCCCGTCGCACTCTCGGCCCGACCGACATCACCGTCTTGTTCGGCGGCGTACCGCTGACCACCGAGGTGCGTACCGCGTTCGACCTGGTCCGGCTGCTGCCCCGCGCCGACGCGCTCGCCGCACTCGACGCCATGCTGCACCGCCGCCTGCTGCGCGTCGAAGCCCTCGCCCGCTATCTGGACGCCCACCCTCGCGGACGTGGCATTGCTCAACTGCGCGAGCTCGTCGGACTCGCCGAGCCACGGACCGAGTCGCCGATGGAGTCCCGGCTGCGGCTGCTGCTGCACGACGCCGGACTGCCCCGCCCGACCGCGCAGTACGAGGTACGCCTGCCGACGGGACGGTTCATCGCCAGGGTCGATCTTGCCTACCCGCAGTGGCGGATCGCGATCGAGTACGAAGGCGACCATCATCGGGAGCGCACTACATTCCGCCGTGACATCAGCCGGTACAACGCGCTGCGGGCCGCTGGCTGGCTGACGTTGCGCTTCACTGCGGACGACGTACTCCGACAAAGCGGGCAACTCACCGAGCTGGTTCGACAGGCCATCACCCAACAGGTCGGTTGAGCGGCTCGAGGGAACCGTCATTGTCGTCATCCGGCAGGTTTAACGACAATGGAGGTTCCCTCGCTGCGACGGAGGGCGTCAGTAGTGCACGTGGATGCGGCGGGCGGCGACGTCGATCCGGGCGAGTCCGCCGATCGGGACGATCAGCTGCGGGTCGGTGTGCCCGACGTCAAGGTCGAACACAATCACCGGCCCAGCACCAACATCAACGCCAACCCCAAAACCAGCGCCACCACCAGCGCCACCACCAGCACCACCCACGACACCACCAGGGCTGACAGCGCTGCCGTACTCGGTGAAGGCGCGCAGCACGGCCGCCCGCTGGGCAGCGGCGTACGCAGCCTTCTCGCTCGGCGTACGGCGGCAGCCGAAGTCCCAGGCTTTTGCCCGCCCGACCAGTACGGCGGCGAACGCGGCGAGCAGACCGCGCTCACCGAGGTTGCGCAGCATGCGGTACACCTCGACGTCCGACGGCAGCTCCTGCGAGGTCTCCAGCAGCAGGACGTGCCCGGAAAAGCGCGAAGGAGGCGCGAGTCGGTCTGCTGCGGCGAGCCAGGAGATGATCTCCAGGTTCCCACCCCACACCGGCCCCTCAATGACCGCCGGGCCAGGGGACGTGGGGATGTGCCAGTGCCAGCCGGTGGCCGGCGTCATCGGCGGTGTCACCGACTCCAAGGCACCAGGGGCGGTCAGGTCCGACCAGTCGAGCGGTTCGTCGGAGTAGTCCGGCGAGGCGACGAGTTCGTACCAGTCGTCGGTGAAGAGGGCGGCACGTAGGGAGGCCAGAGTCAGCGGGTGCATCGCGCCCGGCCGGCCCAGGTGCACCAGCACCGAGCCGCCGTGGAAGGCGACCGCCCCCTGAGCGTGCAGCTGGTAGAGGTGGTGCAGCAGGTTGGTGTTGTCGGAGTAGCCGAAGAACGGCTTCGGGTTCGCCCGCAGCACCTCGTCGTCGAGGTGGCGGATGACCGTCAGCTGGTCGTCACCGCCGACGGTGGCCAGTACGGCGGCGATGTCCGGGTCGGCGAAGGCGGCCGTCACGTCGGCGGCGCGGTCAGCCGGTGAGGCGTGCGCGGCCCTGGTGCTGGGGTACTCCACGGGCACGAGGCCGAGCTGGTCGCGCAGCCGACGTAGCCCTAATTCGTACACATGTGGGTAGACGGCCGCAAGCCCGGCGGAGGGTGACAGAACCGCGACCCGGTCCCCCGGCCGCACCTTCGACACTGGGCGTCGGCAGGACCCTTGCGGAGGAGCAGAAGAGGACATTCCGGCACGGTACGCCGATCGTTGAGACAAGACTCACCAGTTTCCCCGCGCCCGGGGCGATCGCCGATAGCATCCAAAGATGTCGGACAGCGCCGTCCCTCGTACTCGCGTGAGGAGCGACCAGTGACCGAGCTGTCCGCAAACCCGATGCCCGACGCCCCGCAGACCGACGCCGCGACGCTCGACGCCACCCGGCTCGACACGACGCTCGACGCCTCCGGCAGCAGTCAGGAGCAGGAGGGGCCGGACGCGGCGCTGCGGGCGGACATCCGCCGGCTCGGCACGCTGCTCGGCCAGACGCTGGCCCGGCAGGAGGGTCAGCCGCTGCTCGACCTGGTCGAGGAGATCCGCGCCCAGGTACGCAGCGACGCCGAGGCCGCCGCCAACCGGCTCAGCGCGATGGACGTCACGACGGGTACGAAGCTGGCCCGCGCCTTCTCCACCTACTTCCACCTGGCCAACATCACCGAGCAGGTGCACCGGGCCCGGGACCTGCGCCGCCGGCGGGCCACCGAGGGTGGCTGGCTGGACAAGGCGGCGACGTTGATCTCCGAGCGGGGGGTGTCGGCGGACGAGATCGCCGCCGCCGCCCGCCGGCTGGCGGTCCGCCCGGTGTTCACCGCGCACCCGACCGAGGCGGCCCGGCGGTCGATCCTGTCGAAGCTGCGGGCGGTCGCCGACGAGCTCGACGTGGAGATGACCGAGGCGGTGCTCTACGGCGCCAGCGAGCACACCTCGGCGAGCAGCCGACGGCTGGCGGAGCTGCTCGACCTGCTCTGGCAGACCGACGAGTTGCGGCTGGACCGCCCGGATCCGACCGACGAGGCCCGCAACGCCGTCTACTACCTGCGGGACCTGTACGCCGACGCCGCCCCGCAGGTGCTCGACGACCTCGCCGACACGCTGCGCCGGCTGGGCGTGGAAACGTCACCCACGTCGCGGCCGTTGACCTTCGGCAGTTGGATCGGTGGGGACCGGGACGGTAACCCGTACGTGACGCCGGCGGTGACCCGCGACGTGCTGATGATCCAGCACGAGCACGGGATTCAGGCCACCGACGCGGCGATGGACGCGCTGATCAGCGAGGTGTCGGTGTCCCGGCGGCTACGCGGGGTGTCGTTGGATCTTTCCGCCAGTCTGGCCAAGGACCTCGACGCGTTGCCGGAGGTGGCGCAGCGGTTCCGGCGGACGAACGCGGAGGAGCCGTACCGGCTGAAGGCGCGCTGCGTGAAGGCGAAGCTGGCGAACACCCGGTTGCGGCTCAACCAGGGCACCGCGCACGTGCCGGGGCGCGACTACCAGGGCTCCGACGAGCTGCTGGCCGACCTGGAGCTGATGCGGGCGTCGCTGGCCCGTAACGCCGGGCAGTTGACGGCGGTCGGCAAGCTGGCGTCGGCGATCCGTACGGTGGCCGCGTTCGGCCTGCACCTGGCGACGCTGGACGTGCGCGAGCACGCCGAGGCGCACCACGCGGTGCTGGCGCAGATGTACGCGCGGGTCGGCGAGGTGCCCGACTACAACTCGTTGAGCCGCCCCGAGCGGACGAAGCTGCTGGCCGACGAGCTGACCGGGCGCCGCCCGCTGTCCAGTATCGACACCCCGTTGACCGAGTCGGCGCGTAAGACGTTCACCGTGTTCAGCACGATCCGCGAGGCGCAGCAGCGGTTCGGTCCGGAGGTCGTCGAGTCGTACATCATCTCGATGACGCTGGGCTGCGACGACGTCCTCGCGGCGGCGGTGCTGGCCCGCGAGGCCGGGCTGGTCGACGTGCACACCGGGCAGGCCCGGGTCGGTTTCGTGCCGCTGCTGGAGACCCCGGCGGAACTGGACGCCGGCGGCGACCTGCTCGACGAACTGCTGTCGCTGCCGGCGTACCGGGCGATCGTGCGGGCGCGTGGCGAGGTGCAGGAGGTGATGCTGGGCTACTCCGACTCCAACAAGGAGGCCGGCATCACCACCAGCCAGTGGAAGATTCACAAGGCGCAGCGGGCGTTGCGGGACGTCGCGGCGCGCCACGGCGTACGGCTGCGGCTGTTCCACGGCCGTGGCGGCACGGTCGGTCGCGGCGGCGGGCCGACGCACGAGGCGATCCTGGCCCAGCCGTACGGCACCCTCGACGGCGCGATCAAGGTGACCGAGCAGGGTGAGGTGATCTCCGACAAGTACACGATCCCCGCCCTGGCCCGGGAAAACCTGGAGCTGACCGTGGCGGCGGTGCTGCAGGCGACGCTGCTGCACACCGCGCCGCGCCAGCCGCTTGAGCTGCTGGAGAACTGGGACTCGGCGATGGACGTCGTCTCCGACTCGGCGTTCCGCTGTTACCGGTCGCTGGTCGAGGACCCGGACCTGCCGGCGTACTTCTGGGCGGCGACCCCGACGGAGCTGCTGGGCGCGCTCAACATCGGTTCCCGGCCGGCGAAGCGGCCCAACACCGGTGCCGGGCTGGGTGGGCTGCGGGCGATCCCGTGGGTGTTCGGCTGGACCCAGTCGCGCCAGATCGTGCCCGGCTGGTTCGGCGTCGGGTCCGGGCTGGCAGCCGCCCGCGAGGCGGGCCTGTCGAACGTGCTCGGCGAGATGTACGACCAGTGGCACTTCTTCCGCACGTTCCTGTCGAACGTCGAGATGATGCTGACCAAGACCGATCTGAGCATCGCGCGGCGCTATGTGGAGACGCTGGTGCCGGGTCCGCTGCAGCCGATCTTCGACAAGATCTCCGACGAGTACGAGCGGACGGTACGCGAGGTGCTGGCGATCACCGGGTCGTCGAGTCTGCTGCAGAACAACAACGTGCTGCAGCGCACGCTCGCCGTGCGGGACACCTACCTGGAGCCGCTGCACCACCTGCAGGTGGCGTTGCTGCGGCAGTACCGCGAGTCGGGGGCGGCGACCCGGACGGTGGCGACCGCACCGGGGGCGCGTCGGGCGCCGAGTGACAACACCGCGTTGGAGCGGGCCCTGCTGACCACGGTCAACGGCATCGCCGCCGGGATGCGCAACACCGGCTGAGCCTGCCCGGCCGGCGGCCACAGCTGACGCGCACCGGGCCGGCCGACCAGTGGGGAGACTGGTCGGCCGGCACGGGCACCCCCCGGATGCGCAGCCGCTCGGTACGGCCGGTTCAGCTGGTTCAGCTGGTTTCGCCAGCCACGCTGAACGAGCGGAGCCGGTCGATGGCGAGCAGGGTGAACAGCACCGCGATCACCACGGTCATGATCGCCGAGACGGTGACCGACACCTGACCGTCGAAGAGCGCGGTGGCGGCGATCCGGTCGGCGAAGGTGATCACGTACTGCTGGATGGAGAGCACCCGGGTGCCCGAGACGAAGTTGCCGAGCAGCCCTTCCCAGACCAGGACGTAGACCAGGCCGAGCAGCACCGGCCTACGGGTGACCAGGCTCAACGCCACGAAGAACGCCGAGTACGCCAGCGCACCCAGGGCGCTCGCCGCGGCCAGGGCCAGGCCGAGCCGGACCGATTCGGCGAGCACTCCGGCGACGTAGAGCGGCACCGCCACGGTGAGCGTGGTGACGCCGACCGCGACGGCCAGCTTCGGCAGCACGATCTGCCAGCGCGGCAGCGGCTTGCTGAGCACGTGCACGATGGTGCCGTCGTCGATCTCCGAGCCGAGCACTCCGGTGCCGACGATCAGCGCGACGACGGGTAGCACGACGGCCAAGCCCAGCGCGATCAGCACCGGCTGCGCCCAGTTGCTCGGGGCGACGCCGAGGGACCGGCAGAGCACCGCGAGGGCGATCACCAGCGCCGGTAGCGGCAGCAGGAGCAGGAACCGGCGGCGGCCGAACAGCCCGCGCGCGGTGATCCACATGATGGTCGAGTTCACGGCGGTCAGGCCTCCACGAGGTAGGAGAAGACGCTCTCCAGGGATTCGTCCGACGGCAGCAGGCGGTGCACCCGGATCCCTTCGGTGAGCGCGATCCGGGGCAGGGCACGGGTGAAGCTGCCGTAGTCGCCGGCCCGCACGGTGAGCCCGCCGCCCTTGACCAGGTCGACGCCGGTGACCGAGTCGTGGCGCAGCAGTGCCACCGCCAACGCCCGGTCGTCGCTGGACTGCACGGCGAACACGTGCGGTCGGTTGGTCATCAGCCGGCGGATGGTCCGGAAGTCGCCGGAGGCGGCCAGCCGGCCGGCCACCATCACCTGGACGGTGCCGGAGACCTGCTCGACCTCCTCCAGGATGTGCGAGCTGAACAGAATGGTCCGGCCGGCGTCGCCGAGCGAGTGCAGCAACGTCATCATGTGCATCCGCTGGCGCGGATCCATGCCGTTGAACGGTTCGTCGAGCAGCAGCACCGCCGGGTCGTGCACCAGGGCGGCGGCCACCCGGGTCCGTTGGCGCATGCCCTTGGAGTAGGTGCCGATCCGCCGGTCCTGCGCCGAGGTCATCTCGACCAGTTCGATGGCCCGTCGGGCGGCGGCCGCCGGGTCCGGCAGGCCGTGCAGTCGGGCGCTGGCCAGGACGAACTCGTACGCGGTGAGGAAGCCGTGCACCGCTTCGCGTTCGCTGACCAGCCCGAGTTTGCGGTAGACGCCCGGGTTGCGCCAGGTCGGTTCGCCGTCGACGGTGACGCTGCCCCGGGACGGGGCGAGGAAGCCTGCCATCATGTGCAGCAGGGTGGTCTTGCCGGCGCCGTTGGGGCCGAGCAGGCCGGTGACGCCGGCACCGAGGGTCATGCTGATGTCGTTGACGGCGACGACGTTGCCGTACCAGCGGGACACCCCGGCCAGTTCGACGGCGCTGCCGGTGCCGGCGGCCACCGACCCGGCCGTACCGGCGGCGGCCGCGGTGGGCTGGGTGGGCTGGGTGGGCTGGGTGGCCGGCGTCGCGCCGGTGGTGGAGGTTGGCATGGTCATCGACGGGCCGCCTTCCGGTAGCGGGCGAGCAGGGCGGCGACACAGCCGGCGATCAACACGACGGTGACCAGGCCGTACACCGGGCCGAAGTCGCCGATGCCGATGCCGCCGGGGTCGTCGGGACCGGTGATCAGCGCATCGCGGAACAGCCACAGGCCGGTGCCCTGCACCAGGCTGGACGGGGCGGCCAGGCCGGCGAGCTGGTTTGCGGTGACCGACGGCAGCACCGACAGCACCCCGACGATCGGGGTGGTCATCAGGAAGACGGCGACGACTCCGCCGGCGGCGAAGGCCCGCTTGCCGGTGACCGAGGCGACCGTCAGCCCGATGGCGCTGAACACGGCGGCCCACAGCAGCGCGTACGCCAGGCCGGGTGCCAGGTCGGTGACTTCGTTCCACACCCCGGACCAGCCGGTGTCGGTGGTGAAGGCGCCGCCGAGGAACATCACCAGCTGCGGTACGCCGAGCAGCATGAACACGGCGGTGGCCAGTGCGGCGAACTTGGCCAGCGGGTAGTCGGCGATGCGTAGCGGTCGGGAGAAGTACAGCGGCAGTACGCCGCTGCCCAGGTCGCGGGAGACCAGCTCCGGGGCGACCACCGCGACGAAGAAGATCACCAGCCAGCTCATCGCGTCGGCGAACTGGGCGTAGTGCAGGATCACCTGGCCCAGTTGGGCGCGGATGGCGACCAGACCGGCGGCGACCGCCACCACGATGGCGACGATGAACCAGGGAAAGATCTTGGCCTTGGCGCTACGGCCCAACCCGAAGGCGGTACGCAGGCTGTGCGCGTACAACGCGCCGACGACGTGCCGGCGGCCGAGCCGGGTGCCGGCGTACCGCTGGTAGCCGATGTCATGGATGACGCCGGCCGGGGTCTGGGACCTGGCCGGGGCCGCGCTGGTGGCAGCGGTGAGCTGATCAGACGTTGGCACGGGTGTCCTCCGTGGTGGCGAAGAGTTCGGCGACCCGGTGCCGGCGCTGGTCGAGCCGGTGCAGCGGCAGGTCGAGGTCGACGACCGCGGTGAGGATCCGGTCGTACACGTCTGTGCCGCCGTCGGTGGGCACCGGCACCAGCAGCAGCTGCCCTTCCCGGGTGACCAGCAGGTCGGCGGCGGCCAGCCGGGCGGCGAGCGCGTCGGCGCCCTCGCTGACCTCGATGGCGAGCACGTCGCTGGTGGTGGTCATGTCGGAGAGCTGAGCGGAGCGCAGCAGCCGACCACCGTCGATGGCGATCAGCGAGTCGCAGATCCGCTCCACCTCGCCGAGCAGGTGCGAGCAGACCACCACCGAGATGCCGAACTCGGAGCCGATGCGGTGAATGAGGGCCAGCATGGCGTCCCGGCCGGCCGGGTCGAGGCCGTTGGTCGGCTCGTCCAGCAGCAGCAGGTCCGGGTCGTGCACCAGCGCCTGGGCCAGCTTGACCCGTTGTTTCATGCCGGTGGAGTAGCCGCCGATCTGGCGGTACCGCTCCTCGTAGAGCCCGACGTGGCGCAGTGCCTCGGAGGCCCGTTCCCGGGCGGCGGCGCGCGGCAACCCGCTGATCCGCCCCAGGTGGGTGACGAATTCGGCGGCGCTGAGGTCCGGTGGCAGGCAGTCGTTCTCCGGCATGTAGCCGACCCGGGCACGGACCGCGTCGGTGTCGGTGGTCGGGTCGAGCCCGAGGACGCGGGCCTGACCGCTGGTCGGCGCGAGCAGGCCGAGGAGGATCTTGATGAGGGTCGACTTGCCGGCGCCGTTGGCGCCGACCAGGCCGACGATGCCGGGCTGCACGTCGACGGTAAGGTCGGCCAGGGCCGTCACCCGCCCGCCGTACGTCTTGGTCAGCGCTTCGGTCGCGATGAGAGTCACCCGGTCAGCGTAGAAAGACCTGGCACCTGGTGGGATGGGGTTTCCCCCTCAATGTTCCCTGAGGTGCACCCCACGCTCCGCCACTAGGGGTGGTCCGCCGCCGCGCCGTCAGAGGTTGCCCGCGCCGATCGGTGCCGAACCTTGTTCCGGTTCGACCCGGATCGGACGTCGACATCCTGCGATGGCGAGAGAACTCGCCGTGCCAGTCTCGACCCACGGCCGGCAGGCTGCGAAACTGTGAGCCGATCCATTGGGGGTGTGATGACCGACGGCTGGGTGCTGCCTGACGACGTGCTGCGGGACGCGCCGGCGTACACGCCGCGGCCGTTCGAGCTGGCCGATCTTGAGCTGATCCTGTCCGGTGCCTACGCCCCGTTGACCGGCTTCCACACCCGTGCCGACCTGACCTCGCTGCGCAGCCGCGGCCGGCTGGCCGACGGCACGGTCTGGCCGGTGCCGGTCACCCTGGAGGTGCCGGCCAGCCTCGTCGCCGGTCTCGACCTGACCAACCCGCTGCAACGGGTGCTGGTGCTGGCCGATACCGAGGGTGCTCCGGTGGCGGCGCTGGACGTCGTCGACGCCTGGCCGAGCCGGGACGGCTACTCGGCCGTCGGCGGCCGGGTCCGTCGGCTCGGTGACGGCGTCCACGGGCCGTTCCAGCGGCTGCGCCGCAACCCCGAGGAGGTACGCGCGCTGCTGCCGCCGGGGCGGGTGCTCGGGGTCATCGCCGACCGTCCGTTGCACCGCCCTCAGTTGGCGCAGATCGCACACGCCGCCCGTACCCTGGCCGCGCACCTGCTGATCCTGATTCCGGTAGCCGACGGCGGGATCAGCGGGCTGACCCCCGAGGTGCTGGTCCGGTCGGTCTTCGCCGCCCGCGACCGGATGCCGCCGGCGACGCTGGTCGCGGTGCAGCTGACCCGGCGCGGCGACGAGATCCGTGACGCACTGCTGCGGGCCCGGGTGGCCGCCGCGTACGGCGTCACCCATCTACTCTCCACCGGCGAGATGCTCTCCGGCGGCGGCCCCCGGGTGCTGGTGCCCCGGGAGCTGGCCTACGACAACCGGGACGGGCAGTGGCGCTGGCGCGACGACATCCCGCCGCGCAACCGACGCCTGGCGTTGAGCCAGGAGGAGATCGACGACCTGCTCGACCGGGGCTTCCCGCTGCCGGAGTGGCACACCCCACCGGCGGTGGCGCGGGAGTTGGCCCGGGCCCGGCCGCCCCGGCGCCACCGTGGGCTGGTGGTGTTCTTCACCGGGCTGTCCGGCTCCGGTAAGTCGACCATCGCCCGAGGGGTCGCCGACGCGCTGCGCGAGTCCGGAGACCGCACCGTCACCCTGCTCGACGGCGACGTGGTACGCCGGGAACTGTCGGCCGGGCTGACCTTCTCCAAGGCCGACCGGGACCGTAACGTGCGCCGGATCGCCTGGGTCGCCGCCGAGGTGGGCCGTCACCACGGGGTGTCGATCTGCTGCCCGATCGCCCCGTACGCGCAGGCCCGGGCGGCTGCCCGGCAGATGGCGGCGGAGGCCGGGGCCGGCTTCCTGCTGGTCTGGGTGGCGACGCCGCTGGAGATCTGCGAGGCCCGCGACCGCAAAGGCCTGTACGCCAAGGCCCGCGCCGGCCAGTTGACCGGGATGACCGGCGTCGACGACCCGTACGAGGAGCCGACCGACGCCGATCTGGTGCTCGACACCAGCGAAATGAGCATCGAGGCAGGCGTGCAGGCGGTGCTGCACCATCTGACCGAGACCGGCTGGGTGGAACCCCGACTGCAGCCGGCCTGACCGCACCGCCCCTACGCCCGGCACCGCCCAGACTTCCCGGGCCCGCCCACCGGTTGTCCAGATGACGGGAAGTAGCCCGCCCGGCCGGTCCCCGGCGACCCACGTCGGCGTTGACCTCCACGTAGGTGTTCAGCCGCACCGCGTGGAAGGGAAGGCCGATGCCGATACGCAGCCGGATCCCCGCGCCGTTGGCCCGGATCGTGCCGGCCCGGCCCTGGTCGTACGGTCGGTGGACCGCACCCGCCCGAGTGTTGCCGACGTTTCTGATCTGCGGCGGCCACCGGTGTGGCACCGCCGGGTTGCACCGGCTGCTCGCCGCCCACCCGCTGGTGCTGCGGGCGGCCCGCCGCGACGGGGTCAGCTTCTTCGACGTCTCCTACGAGCGCGGCATCGACTGGTACCGGGGACACTTCCCCCGGCAGCGCACCGCCCGGCGGCTGCAACGGCGGCACGGCGGGCCGACGGGCACCTTCGAGAACAGCCCGTACTACCTCTACCACCCGTACGCGGCGGTGCGGATCGCCCGGGACCTGCCTGACGTGCGGCTGCTCGTGCTGGTTCGCAACCCGGTCGACCGGGCCTGGTCGCATTTCCGGCTGGAGCGGGCGGCCGGGCACGAACCGGAGCCGTCGTTCGCCCGCGCGCTGGCGCTGGAGTCGGCGCGGCTACGGGGCCAGGAGGAGCGGCTCGGTGTGGAGGCCGGCTACCGCAGCTTCGCCCACCAGCACCACGCCTACCGCCAGCGTGGCGAGTACGCCGCGTACCTCGGCCGGCTGGCCGGGCAGGTCGGCCGGGACCGGATCCACGTGGTGGAGGCGGAGCGGCTGTGGGCGGCACCGGCGCGGGTCTACGCCGAGGTGCTGGATTTTCTGGGGTTGCCGCCGCTCGGCGTACCGCAGACGGCCCCTGGTGGGCCGCCGGCCGTCGGCGAGGGCGCCGTGGTCGAGCCGCTGGCCGGCCGGATCCGGCGGGAACTGGGTGACCACTTCGCCCCGCACGACGCCCGGCTCGCCGACTGGCTCGGTCGCCCGCCGGTGTGGCGTACCGCCGATGCCCCGCGCCGGATGCCGCCGCACCCGGACGCCACCACCTGGTGAGACAGGCGGCCAGCGGCACGGTCGCCGGTGGGGCGGCCTCTTCCACTCGGCCGCACTGCGCGATAGTGTTCGGATCTGTTTGATTAGGTTCGAGCACGTGGGAGGCGTCGTGCGGCGGCTGACCTTGGCGATCGACAGGCCCGGCGTCGACGGGCCCGGCGTCGACGGCCGCCGGCAGCGGGCCGGTACCCGCTGATGCTCGCCCCGCAGCGGCAGTCGGCGATCCTGGACCGGGTCCGCGCCACCGGCGGGGTACGGGTCAGCGACCTGTCCGCCGAGTTCGGCGTCTCCGACATGACGATCCGCCGTGACCTGGACATCCTCGCCGAACGCGGCCTGCTGGCCAAGGTGCACGGCGGGGCGACGCTGGTCGACCCCGGTGCCGCCGACGAACCCGGTTTCGCGGCGAAGTCGGCCCGTCAGCAGGCGGAGAAGGCGGCGATCGCGGCCCGCGCCGCCGCCCTGGTCACCCCGGGCAGCGCGGTGGCGTTGTCCGCCGGCACCACCACCGTCGAGCTGGCCCGCCGGCTGGTCGACGTCGCCGGGCTGACCGTGGTGACCAACTCGATCCCGGTCGCCGACGTGTTCTACCGCGACGGCCGCACCGACCGCACCGTCATCCTCACCGGCGGCGTGCGGACCCCGTCGGACGCGCTGGTCGGACCGGTCGCCGTCGCCGCGCTGCGCCACCTGCACGTCGACCTGCTCTTCCTCGGGGTGCACGGAATGAGCGAGCGGACCGGGTACACCACGCCGAACCTGCTGGAGTCCGAGACCAACCGGGCGATGATCTCGGCGGCCGCCCGGCTGGTCGTGCTCGCCGACCACACCAAGTGGGACACCGTCGGCATCTGCTCGATCGCCCCGCTGGCCGCGGCCCAGTCGCTGGTCTGCGACGCCGGGCTGACCGCCGCCGCCCGCGACGCCCTCACCGGGCACGACGTCGAGCTGCTGATCGCCGACCCACACCGATAGGAACCCCGATGAAGCGCAGTACCGTACGACTCGCCGACGGGCGGGAGCTGATCTACTTCGACGAGCGCGACGACGCCGTCCGCGACTCCCCCGACCTGCGCGAGCTGCCCCCACCGCCACCCGCCTCCGAGCTACGCTACGACCCGCTCACCGACGAGTGGGTGGCGATCGCGGCGCACCGGCAGACCCGCACGTTCCTCCCGCCGACCGACCAGTGCCCGCTGTGCCCGTCGCGGCCCGGCCGGTCCAGCGAGATCCCGGCCGACGACTACGACGTGGTGGTCTTCGAGAACCGCTTCCCGTCGCTGAGTGACCGGATCGGCACTCCCGCTCCCGCTCACGCTGACGCCGCGTCGGCCGACGACCAGCCCGGCATCACCCCGTTCACCCCGACCCGGCCCGGACTCGGCCGCTGCGAGGTGGTCTGCTTCACCGCCCGGCACGACACCTCGTTCGCCGCCCTGCCACCGGCCCGGGTACGCACCGTCGTCGACGCGCTGGCCGACCGTACCGCCGAACTGTCCACGCTTGAGGGCGTGGAGCAGGTGTTCTGCTTCGAGAACCGGGGGGTGGAGATCGGGGTGACCCTGCACCACCCGCACGGGCAGATCTACGCGTACCCGTTCGTGACGCCGCGGACCCGGGCGCTGCTGGCCGCCGCCCGCCGGCACGCCGACGCCACCGGCGGGCGGAACCTGTACGCCGACGTGCTGGCCGCCGAGCGGGCCAGCGGCGAGCGGGTGGTGGCGACGAACGAGCTGTGGACCGCGTACGTGCCGGCGGCGGCCCGCTGGCCGTACGAGGTGCACCTGGCGCCGCACCGGCAGGTGCCGGACCTCGCCGCGCTGAGCGACGCCGAGCGGGACGCCTTCGGCCCGCTCTACCTGGACGTGCTGAGCCGGTTCGACCGCCTCTTCGACACCCCGCAGGGCACCGGGTACATCGCCGCCTGGCACCAGGCGCCGGTACGGGTGGAGCGGGAACTGGGCTACCTGCATCTGCAGGTGTTCACGGTGCGGCGGGCGGCGGACAAGTTGAAGTACCTGGCCGGGTCCGAGTCGGCGATGGGGGTGTTCATCAACGACATCCGCCCCGAGCAGGCCGCCGCCCGACTGCGCGAGGTCGCCGACTGACCGCCCCACCCCACCCACCCCACTACCTCGACGATCTTGGACTTATCGCGAGCTTTTGTCTTATTTGTCCGTCGATAAGTGCAAGATCGTCGGGATCATGGGTGGTGCAGGAGGGTGGTGCACGTGGTTGCGGGGGGCCCGGGACAGGGCCCCCCGCAGGGAAGGGACGGCAGGCTGCTGGTTCACAGCCGAGGACCGACCGCTGACGTCATGATGCTCAGGGCGACCGCCAGCGCCCGACCCCCTTTGGACGCGACTGGCACCACGTCCATCCTGCTCAACGATTCGCTGTCGGCACCGGTGACGGTGCCGACGGCGCTCAGGCGCTCAGGCGCTTTGCCAGGTTGCTGTCGAGAGCCGCCATGAACTCGTCGGTGGTCAGCCACGGGGCGTTGCGGTCGATCAGCAGCGCCAGGTCCTTGGTCATCTGGCCGCCCTCGACGGTGTCGATGCAGACCTGCTCCAGGGTGTTGGCGAACTCGGTCACCGCCGGAGTGCCGTCCAGCTTGCCCCGGTGCGCCAGGCCCCGGGTCCAGGCGAAGATCGACGCGATCGGGTTGGTCGAGGTCTTCTCGCCCTTCTGCCACTGCCGGTAGTGCCGGGTGACAGTGCCGTGCGCCGCCTCGGCCTCGACCGTACGGCCGTCCGGGGTCATCAGCACCGAGGTCATCAGACCGAGCGAGCCGAAGCCCTGAGCGACGGTGTCCGACTGCACGTCACCGTCGTAGTTCTTACAGGCCCAGACGAAGCCGCCCTCCCACTTGAGCGCGGCGGCCACCATGTCGTCGATCAGCCGGTGCTCGTAGGTGATGCCGGCGGTGGCGAACTCGGCGGCGAACTCGGCCTCGTACACCTCGGCGAAGATGTCCTTGAACCGGCCGTCGTAGGCCTTGAGGATGGTGTTCTTCGTCGACAGGTAGACCGGGTAGCCGCGGTCCAGGCCGTAACGCAGCGAGGCGCGGGCGAAGTCGCGGATCGACTCGTCGAAGTTGTACATGCCCATCGCGACGCCGCCGCCGGGGAAGTTGGCGACCTCCATCTCGACCGGGGCGCTACCGTCGGCCGGGGTGTAGGTGATGGTCACCGTGCCCGGGCCGGGCACCACGAAGTCGGAGGCCTTGTACTGGTCGCCGTGGGCGTGCCGACCGATGATGATCGGCTTGGTCCAGCCCGGCACCAGCCGGGGCACGTTCGACATGATGATCGGCTCACGGAACACGACACCGCCGAGGATGTTCCGGATCGTGCCGTTCGGCGACCGCCACATCTTCTTCAGGCCGAACTCCTCGACCCGGGCCTCGTCCGGGGTGATGGTGGCGCACTTCACGCCGACGCCGTGCTGCTTGATGGCGTTCGCGGCGTCGACCGTCACCTGGTCGTCGGTCTCGTCGCGGTACTGGATCGACAGGTCGTAGTAGTGCAGGTCGACGTCGAGGTAGGGCAGGATCAGCTGCTCCCGGATCTGCTTCCAGATGATCCGGGTCATCTCGTCGCCGTCGAGCTCGACGACCGGGTTCGTTACCTTGATCTTCGCCATCGACCGGCGCTCCTCTCGGAAACTCGTGTTAGCAGTACGAGCGTACTGGATTGCCGGTCGGCGCGTGCAGCCGGTGACCGAAGCAGTGACGGACGACGACGGGGCGGGTACGGCGCACGACGCCGTACCCGCCCCGGTCTTCGCTGGCGATCTGCCCGCCGCCTACAGGTTCGCGACGTCCGCCTGCTTGGCGCGGACCGCCTCGGCGGCCTCGGCCAACGCGGCCAGCTCGGTCTCGGTCAGGTCGGTGGTGACCACCCGGCGCACGCCCTCGGCACCCAGCTCGGCCTCGACGCCCAGATAGACGCCGTCGATGCCGTACTCGCCGGTGACCCAGGCACAGACCGGCATCACCGCGCCGGAGTCCTCCGCCACGGCCTTGGCCATGCGGGCCGCCGCCGCCGACGGCGCGTAGTACGCCGAACCGGTCTTGAGCAGGGCCACCACCTCGGCGCCACCGTTGCGGGTCCGGACCACCAGCTCCTCGATCTTCTCCGCCGGCAGCAGCTCGGTCAGCGGCTTGCCGTTGACCGTGCACCGCGACGGCACCGGCACCATCGTGTCGCCGTGCGAGCCGAGAGTCAGCGTACGCACGGTCGCCACCGGTACGGCGAGCGTCTCCGCGACGAAGTGCGAGAAGCGGGCGGTGTCCAGCATGCCGGCCTGCCCGAGCACCCGGTTGCGTGGAAAGCCGGTGGCGATCTGCGCCAGGGCGGTCATCTCGTCCAGCGGGTTGGACACCACGATGACCACCGCGTCCGGGGCGTACCGGGCGACGTTCTCCGCCACCCCACGGACGATCTTCGCGTTGACCTCGAGCAGGTCCATCCGGCTCATCCCCGGCTTGCGGGGCAGCCCGGCGGTGATGATGACGACGTCGGAGCCGGCGATCGCCTCGTAGCCGGACCCGTCGACCCCGGTGGTCGCACCGACGACCTTGGTCTCGAAGCCCTCGATCGGCCGCGACTGGTTGATGTCGAGGGCCAGGCCCTCGGGCTTGCCCTCGATGATGTCGGTCAGCACGACGGTGTCGAAGACGTCGTACTCGGCCAGGCGCTGCGCGGTCGTCGAGCCGTAGAAGCCGGCCCCGACGACGGTGACCTTCTTGCCCATTGTCGTCTCACTCCCTGCTACCGGGCGAATTTGTCGGGACCGTATCAGCCAGGTAACGGCTCGGCGGCCCAGGGGCGCGCCCGGAGACCCACCTCACGCGCCAAGCACGGTCCCGCCCTCACGCGTCACCCGTCACGCGGCGGCCAGGCCCCGCTCGGCGAGCTCGACGACGTTGGTCAGCAGCATCGCCCGGGTCATCGGGCCGATCCCGCCGGGCACCGGCGCGAGAGCCCCGGCGACCTCGGCGACGTCCGGTGCCACGTCACCGGTGTACTGGCCCTTGCCGTTCTCCCCGATCACCCGGGTGATGCCCACGTCGACCACGGTCGCCCCGGGGCTGATCATCTCGGCGGTGACCAGGCCGGGCACCCCGGCCGCAGCGATCACGATGTCGGCCCGGCGGGTGTGGTCGCCCAGGTCCAGGGTGCCGGTGTGGCACAGCGTCACCGTGGCGTTCTCGCTGCGCCGGGTCAGCAGCAGGCCCAGCGGTCGGCCGACCGTCGTACCGCGCCCGATCACCACGACCTCGGCGCCCCGGATCCGGATCCCGTGGCGACGCAGCAGCTCGACGATGCCGCGCGGCGTACAGGCCAGCGGCGCGTCGAAGCCGAGCACCAGCCGGCCCAGGTTGACCGGGTGCAGTCCGTCGGCGTCCTTGTCCGGGTCGACCCGTTCCAGCACCCGCTGGGTGTCGATCTGCGCCGGCATCGGCAACTGGACGATGTAACCGTGGCAGGTCGGGTCGGCGTTCAACTCGGCGACGACCGCCTCGACCTGCTCCTGGCTGGCGTCGGCGGGCAGGTCGCGGCGCAACGAGGCGATGCCCACCTCGGCGCAGTCGCGGTGCTTGCCGTTGACGTACGCGTGGGAGCCGGGGTCGTCACCGACCAGCACCGTACCGAGCCCGGGCACCACGCCCTGCTCGGCCAGGGCCTTGACCCGGGCGCGCAGATTGTCCTTGATCGCGGCGGCAGCCGCCTTACCGTCCAGAATTGTCGCCGTCACGTCACCGATCGTCTCACGGGCGTACGTCGGCACCGTAGGCCGCCGCCACCTGCACCGCCTGGCCCAGGTCGATCCGGGCATCGGTGAGATCGAGACCGCGCAGCTCGACCCCGGCCAGGTCCGCGCCGCGCAGGTCGGCACCGCGCAACGTCGCGGTGGCCAACCGGGCGTAGCCGAGGTCCGCCCCGGTCAGGTCCACCCGGCTCAGGTTCGCCCCGGTCAGATCGGCCTCCCGCAGCCGCAGGCCGGACAGCTTCGTCCCGGTCAGATCCGCCCCGCGCAGCAGCACGAAGCCCCAGTCGCCGCCGTCGACGTGCAGCGGTCGCAGCGTGCAGTCCAGGAACTGGGTCCCGGTCAGCTTGCAGTCGGTGAAGGTCGCGTCGAAAAACGACGACCGCCGTACGACGCAGTGCAGCAACGCGCAGTGGGTGAACGTGGCCGCGTTCGCCCGTACGTTGGCCAGCACACAGTTGGTGAAGACGCAGCCGGCCAACGTCGCCTCGGTCAGGTCGACGTCGAGAAACTCGCAGCGGTCGAAGTGGACGCGGTCGAACTCGTCGAGCGCCCAGTCGGCGCCGACGATCCGTTGCTCGACCCGCTGCTGCGTCGACACGACGGCGACCGGCGGCTCAGTGGAAGAAGTGCCGGGTACCGGTGAGGTACATGGTGACCCCGGCGGCGGCCGCCGCGGCGATCACCTCCTCGTCGCGCATCGATCCGCCGGGCTGCACGACCGCCCGTACCCCGGCGTCGAGCAGCACCTGCAGGCCGTCGGCGAACGGGAAGAACGCGTCGGAGGCGGCCACCGACCCGGCGGCCCGCTGCGCACCGGCCCGGCGGACCGCCAACTGGGCGGAGTCGACCCGGTTGACCTGGCCCATCCCGACCCCGACGGTGGCCCCGTCGGCGGCCAGCAGGATCGCGTTGCTCTTCACCGCCCGTACCGCCCGCCAGGCGAAGACGAGGTCGGCCAGTACGGCGTCGTCGGCCGGCGTACCGGTGGCCAGCCGCCACTGCGTCGGGTCGTCACCGGCGGCGTCGATCCGGTCGGCGGTCTGGGCCAACGTACCGCCGGTGACCTGCCGCCACTCGACGGCGGCCGGCTGCCACGGCGGCGCGACCAGCAGCCGCAGGTTCTTTTTCCTCGCCAGCACCTCGACGGCCCCGGGCTCGAACCCGGGCGCCACCACGACCTCGGTGAAGATCTCCGCGATCTGGCCGGCCAATTCGACGGTGACCGGCCGGTTGACCGCGATCACCCCGCCGTACGCCGACACCGGGTCGCAGGCGTGCGCCTTGCGGTGCGCCTGCGCGACGTCGTCGCCGACCGCGATGCCGCACGGGTTGGCGTGCTTGATGATCGCCACCGCCGGGGCGGTGAAGTCGTTCGCCGCCCGCCAGGCCGCGTCGGCGTCGACGTAGTTGTTGTACGACATCTCCTTGCCGTGCAGCTGCTCGGCCTGGGCCAGCCCGGCCGGGGCCGCCGGGTCCAGGTAGAGCGCGGCCCGCTGGTGCGGGTTCTCGCCGTAGCGCAGCACGGCGGAGCGGCGCAGCGCCGTACCGGCGAACTCGGGCCAGTCCACCGACTGGTCGGCGTCCGCGTCGACCAGGACGCGGGCACACCAGTCGGCGACCGCCACGTCGTACTCGGCGATGTCGGCGAAGGCCCGCGCCGCGAGGGCGCGGCGCTGCCGCAGGGTGAAGCCGCCGTCGGCGAGGGCCTGTTCGATCAACGGGTACGCCGACACCGAGGTGACCACCGCGACGCTGGCGTGGTTCTTCGCCGCCGCCCGGACCATCGCCGGGCCACCGATGTCGATCTGCTCGACGCAGCCGTCCAGGTCGGCACCGGAGGCGACGGTCTGCGTGAACGGGTAGAGGTTCGACACCAGCAGGTCGAACGGCGCGACGCCGAGATCGGCCAGCTGCCGGGTGTGGTCGGCCGAGCGCAGGTCGGCCAGGAGTCCGGCGTGGACGTGCGGGTGCAGCGTCTTGACCCGACCGTCGAGGCACTCGGGAAAGCCGGTGACGTCCTCGACCCGGACCACCGGCACGCCGGCGGCGGCGATCGTCGACGCCGTGGAACCGGTGGAGACGATCTCCACCCCGGCGGCGTGCAGCAGGCCGGCCAGTTCGGTCAGGCCGGTCTTGTCGTAGACGCTGATCAGCGCACGGCGGACCGGGCGACGGCCGTCGGTGGTGGTCGGGTTCATCCGATGGTGACCTTTCGGTGCGAGATGCTCCAGCCGTGCCGGACCAGCCGGCCGACGTACTCGACGAGTTGGGCGCGTTCGGCCTGCTTGATCCGCTCGGTCAGGCTGGCCTCGTCGTCGTCGGGTTCGACCGGGACGGCGACCTGGGCGACGATCGGGCCGGTGTCGACGCCCGCGTCCACGAAGAACAGGGTGGCCCCGGCCAGCTTCACCCCGTAGGCCAGGGCGTCCCGGGGGCCGTTCATGCCGGGGAAGGCCGGCAGCAGCGAGTTGTGGGTGTTGACGTACCGGTCGCCGAAGGCGTCCAGGAACCGCGCGCCGACCAGCTTGAGGAAGCCGGCGGAGACGACCAGGTCGGGCCGGTACGCCGCGACCTGGTCGGTCAGCGCCGCGTCCCAGTCGGCGCGGGTCGGGTGGTCGCCGACGCGGGTCACGAAGGTCGGCACTCCGGCGGCGGCCGCCCGGTCCAGGCCGGCGATGCCGTCGCGGTCCGCGCCGACCGCGACCACCTCGGCGCCGTACGCCGGATCGGCGGTGGCGTCGAGCAACGCCTGCAGGTTGCTACCGGAGCCGGAGACGAGCACCACGAGTCGGGCGGCGGACGAGGTCACGCCAGCACCCTACCCGGCGGTGCGCCGGTGCGTCGCAGGCCATCGGGCGACGGGATTTGCGCTGACCAGATACGCTGCCGGTCGCTCGGGCAGTTTCCATCTCCGGCCCGGCCTGAGCGTCGTCGTCGTGAAGGAGTGCCCTGTGCAGCCCGGCTATCCAGGCCAGGATCCGTACGGCCAGCAGCCCCAGCAGCCCCAGCAGCCCCAGGATCCGACCTCGTCTCCACCGTCCGACCCGTACGGCCAGCCCGGCTACGGCCAGCCCGGCTACGGTCAGCCCACGTCGGGGCAGCCGGCCTACGGCATGCCGCCCACTTCCGGCCAGCCGTACGGCCAGCAGCCGCCCCCGGGCCAGCCCTACTCCGACCCGTACGCGCAGCAGCCGGTGCCGGGTCAGCCGTACCCGGCGCCGGGTTACGGCGCGCCGGGTCCGCAGAAGAACAACACCCTCGGCCTGGTCGGCATGATCGTCGGTATCACCTCGATCGTGCTCGCGCTGTGCTGCCCGCTGCTGGGCATCCTGGTGGCGATCGCCGGCATCGTGCTCGGCTTCCTCGGCCGTAACAAGGCAGATCAGGGTCTGGCGGACAACCGGGGTCAGGCGATGGCCGGTCTGATCTGTGGCGCGGTCGGGGTCGTGCTCGGTATCGCCAACGCGATCCTCGGTGTGGTGTTGCAGACCGGCGGTGGCTTCAGCTTCTGAGCTGGCCGGCCTCCTGAGCGTGCAGGGCGTCCCGGGTCAACCGGGGCGCCCTGCGGCGCGTCTGCGGCTGATCCGGGGCGCCCCACGGCGCTGCCGGGGTGGCTGCCGCCGGGGGCCACCGGCCGCCACCGGGTCGGCCGGGGGCGCCGCCACGGCGCGGGCCGCACCGGCACCGATCGCCGCGCCGACGCCGACCACCGCACCCGCGACCGCCGCCACCTGCCAGGCGACCGGCCCGACCTCGGCGAGCCGGCCGGCGCCGAGCGGACCACCGGAGGCGGCGGCACCGGCTCCGAGGATCACCCCGGCGACCGGGCCGCTGAGCAGGGCCGTACCGAGCAACGTGAACCACCCCACCGGCTCGCCGGGCCCGGCGGTGTCGTCGACGCCGACGGCGGGCCAGCGCCGGGTCAGTACCCAGCCGGCGGTCATCCCGGCCAGCACCGGCAGGGCCAGCAGCGCGGCGCTGAGCCCGCCGGACGGACCGCCCGGCAGGCCGGCGAACAGCGGTACGGCCGGCAGACTGCCGAGGGTGACCTCACTGGTGCGTACCGCCGTGCCGGTGCCCAACGCGAACCCGGGGCCGAGCAGATAGGACGTCGCCCACATGGCGGCGTTCGGCGCGTACGCGAGGCTGAGCAGGGTGATGCCGGCCTGGCCGGCGACGCCGGCCCGGTAGACGCCGATGGTGTCGGCGGCGTCCCCACCACTGACCGCCACCGACAGCCCGACGGCACCGGCACCGGCCGCGAGCACCAGCAGCGCCGCGACCAGCCCGGTCCGGCCGGCGTGGCGCAGCGGCACCGGGACGCGGGCCCGTAGCCGGGCGTCGACGCCGGTGGTCCGGGCCGCGCCGAGCAGCGCACCGACCGCGCCGAACACCGCCAACCCGATCCCGGCCCGGGTCGGGTCGGCCGCTGCCGCCGTGGTCCCGGCGACCAGCCCGGCGGCGGCACCGGCGGCGCCGTACACGAGGCCGACAGCGAGCGCGACGGCGGCGGTGTGCCCCGGCGAACCGCTGCGGCGGGCACCGATGGCCCGGGTGGTGTGCACCCCGGCGCGGTAGATCCGCCAGGCGGCGAGGACGCTGAGCAGCAGCGGGGCCAGCCCGAGCGGGCCGGTCGAGGTCCCCAGCGGTACGCCGTGGCCGAGCAGCCAGGCGGCGAGGCCGACGCGGGCCGCGTCGGGCACCGACGACGCCCCTTCGGCCGACCGCAGCAGCCACAGCACCGCCGCGACCGGCAGGTAGGACACGACCGCCGCCCAGAGCGTGGTGACGGTGGCCGCGACCAGTAGCGGGGCCCGGCGGCGTCGGGCCGCACCAGGTGTCGACGGCCGGCCGGCACCGGGCGGCCGGGCGGCACCGGGCGGCCGGGCCACGTCGACAGGTACGGCGTGGTCCGGCGGCGGTTCCGGGGGGTGGGCTGCCATCGTGCCTACTTTGGCACGTCAGTGCACCGATGCTGCGGCATTACCGCCGTGGTCGGGCCGGTGACCTGCCGAACCACCCACCAATTCGGGCAAAAGACCGTACGCTCGGTGGCGTACCGCACCGCCCACGGCGGCGGTCGTCGACTCGACGGGGGTGTACGTGACCGCGCAGTATCCACCGCCTGCGGCAGCGGCCGGCAGCGACCGGAGCACCCTGTGGGGTGTGCTCGGCATCGTGGTCGGCCTGCTCTGCTGCGGCATCCTCGGGATCCTCTTCGGCGCGCTGTCGATCCGCGACGCCAACCGCTTCGGCAAGTCCACCGTGCTGGGTTGGGTGGCGATCGTGCTCAGCGTGCTGAACATCATCGGTGGGGCCAGTCTCTGGGCCACCGGGAACTACCCGATCGGCTGACCGGCAGCACGCAGGGGGCCATCGACCGGTCGCCCGGTAGCTGGCCCCCTGCGGTGCACGGCGCGGTACGGCGGCTCAGCCGCCGGTGATGACCTGCCGCATCAGGCGGGCGGTCTCACTCGGCGTACGGCCGACCTTGACGCCGGCTGCCTCCAGGGCGGCCTGCTTGGCGTCGGCGGTGCCGGCGGACCCGGAGATGATCGCGCCCGCGTGGCCCATGGTCTTGCCGGGCGGGGCGGTGAACCCGGCGATGTAGCCGACCACCGGCTTGGTCACGTTGGCCTTGATGAACTCGGCGGCCCGCTCCTCGGCGTCGCCGCCGATCTCGCCGATCATCACGACGGCGTCGGTCTCCGGGTCGTCCTGGAAGGCTGCCAGGGCGTCGATGTGGGTGGTGCCGATGACCGGGTCACCGCCGATGCCGACGCAGGTGGAGAAGCCGATGTCGCGCAGCTCGTACATCAGCTGGTAGGTCAGCGTGCCGCTCTTGCTGACCAGGCCGATGCGCCCGGCCGGGGTGATGTCGGCCGGGATGATGCCGGCGTTGGACGCGCCCGGCGAGGCGATCCCCGGGCAGTTCGGGCCGATGATCCGGGTCTTGCCGCCGGAGGCGACGTTGTAGGCCCAGAACGCCGTCGAGTCGTGCACCGGGATGCCCTCGGTGATCACCACGGCGAGCGGGATCTGCGCGTCGATGGCCTCCATCACCGCGGCCTTGCAGAACGCCGGCGGGACGAAGATGACCGTGACGTCGGCGCCGGTGCTGCTCATCGCCTCGGTGACGCTGGCGAAGACCGGCAACCGCACGTCGCCGAACTCGACCTGCTGGCCCGCCTTGCGGGGGTTGACCCCGCCGACGACGTTGGTGCCGGCGGCGAGCATCCGCCGGGTGTGCTTGGAGCCTTCGGAGCCGGTCATCCCCTGCACGATGACCCGGGAGTCCTTGGTCAGCCAGATCGCCATTTCGATCACTGTCCTTCCGGGCGGCCGGACGCCGCTGCGGCGAGCTGCGCGGCCCGCTCGGCCGCTCCGTCCATGGTGTCGACCCGCTCGACGAGCGGGTTGGCGGCCGAGTCGAGGATGGCCCGGCCGGCCTCGGCGTTGTTGCCGTCGAGGCGGACCACGAGCGGCTTGGTGACCGTCTCGCCGCGCTGCTCCAGCAGCGCCAGGGCCTGCACGATGCCGTTGGCGACCTCGTCGCAGGCGGTGATCCCACCGAAGACGTTGACGAAGACGGTCCGTACGGCCGGGTCGGAGAGCACGATCTCCAGCCCGTTGGCCATCACCGCCGCGCTGGCCCCGCCGCCGATGTCGAGGAAGTTGGCCGGCTTGACGCCGCCGTGCGCCTCACCGGCGTACGCCACCACGTCGAGGGTGGACATGACGAGCCCGGCACCGTTGCCGATGATGCCGACCGAGCCGTCGAGCTTGACGTAGTTGAGGTCCTTCTCCTTGGCCCGCTGCTCCAGCGGGTCGACGGCGGACTGGTCGACCATCGCCTCGTGGTCGGGGTGCCGGAAGCCGGCGTTCTCGTCGAGGGTGACCTTGGCGTCCAGGCAGAGCACCCGGCCCTCGGTGGTGCGGGCCAACGGGTTGACCTCGACGAGGGTGGCGTCCTCGGCGATGAACGCCTGCCAGAGGCGTACCGCGATCTCGGTGATCTGGTCGGCGAGCTCCGCCGGGAAGCCGGCTGCGGTCACGATCTCGGCGGCCTTGGCCTCGTCCACCCCGACGGTGGCGTCGATGGCGATCTTGGCGACCCGCTCCGGGGTCTCGGCGGCGACCTGTTCGATGTCCATGCCGCCAGCGACGCTGGCGATGCAGAGGAAGGTACGGTTCGCCCGGTCCAGCAGGTACGACAGGTAGTACTCGTCGGCGATGTCGGCGGTCACCGTCAGCATCACCTTGCCGACGGTGTGCCCCTTGATGTCCATCCCGAGGATGTTGGTGGCGTGGGTGGTCGCCTCGTCGGCGTCCTCGGCCAGCTTGACGCCGCCGGCCTTGCCCCGACCACCGACCTTGACCTGGGCCTTGACCACGACACGGCCGCCGAGGCGCTCGGCGATCGCGCGGGCCTCTTCCGGGGTGGTGGCGACGCCGCCGGCGAGCACGGGCAACCCGTGTCGCTCGAACAGCTCGCGCCCCTGGTACTCGTACAGGTCCACGTTTGCGCGTCCCGTTCCGTCTCCGCGGCGCGCCGTCGCGCCGCCGCCAGCGTGCATTGCAGATGACTTGTCCGGTCACGAGCCGTGACCGGCCATTGGCGCAGCCTAACCACCCGTACCGGTGGGGCCAGCAGCCGGGCGGACGGTGTGCGCAACCGCACACACCTCGCCCGGCCGGGAAAAAGGCCGGCCGGCCACGTAACCACCGGTGACGGGCGTCGTTGACTGTGATGTCGGTGCACGCACAGCGGCGCCGACGCGAAAGCGGCCGATGCCCTGTCGGTCGAGGGGTGGCGGCGGGGCATCGTGCATGGAGAGGCCGGACGTGTGAGGGGTGCGTCCGGCCTCTCACCTATTGGCGGACGTGCGTCGCCTGATCGCCGCGCGTCATCTGTAACGCCGCGCGTCGCCGGGCTGTCCGGACACGTTGCCGCGTACCCAGTCGACGATCTCACCGGTGCTCGCTCCGGGGGTGAAGATCCGGGCGACGCCGAGCGCGGCGAGTGCGGCGATGTCGTCGTCGGGGATGATGCCGCCGCCGAAGACCACGATGTCCTCGGCGTCGCGCTCGCGCAGCAGGTCGAGGACCCGGCGGAAGAGCGTGAGGTGCGCGCCGGAGAGCACCGAGAGCCCGACGGCGTGGGCGTCCTCCTGGATCGCGGTCTCGACGATCTGCTCCGGGGTCTGGTGCAGGCCGGTGTAGATGACCTCGATACCGGCGTCGCGCAGCGCGCGGGCCACCACTTTGACTCCCCGGTCGTGGCCGTCGAGCCCCGGCTTGGCCACCACCACCCGGATCCGCGTCTGCATCGCTGCGCCTCCCGCCCGTCGGCCCGCCGCATGCGGCCCTTAACGAAGGTTAACCAACGTCGGCAGGCTGGCGGGAGCCTGTCCGTCGCCCGACACGGGACAGCGGACCGACACACTGAACGCACGATAAGTATTGCTCAATGTAACCGGGAGTTACCAACGAGTGGGCTAATAAAAGGTTACGAATTCGGACAATACACAACGGACGATCGCAGATCGTCAACGGTTTTTTGCGAGTCGGGTTGTGGCCAGGCTGGGGGTTGGCTACCGTGTCCACGGTTGTCATCTGGTTCCGGCCAGAACCAACCCGGCCAACGAGCGTTAACTACACGGTCCTACGACGCTTGCACCACCGGCCGAACTACCCGCCAACGGAGGGTGTGCGTGCGCCAACGCCTGTCGTCAGAGCCCGACAGATATCGGGGTCGCCGCCGCGTACCCACCCCCCCTCGCAACCGGTACGCCGCGGTGATGACCACCGCCGTGGTCGGCGCGGGTGTCGTCGCCCTCGGGGCCAGCGCGATGCCGGACGCCAAGACACTGAGCCCTGCGGCCCTGGCCGACCTGGAGACCACGGCCGCCCTGAGTGACCAGGCCCTCGAGCGCGCCAGCGACGCCGAGCGGGCGTCGCGGGACACCGACCGCGCGCCGGCCACCTCGATGACCCAGGCAGCGCCGGACGTGTGGATGCTGCCGCTGCACGGCTACACCTTCACCTCCCCGTACGGGATGCGGTGGGGCAAGCTGCACGCCGGTGTCGACCTGGCCGCCCCGGAGGGCACCCCGTTCCAGTCGATCCACTCGGGCACAGTCACCCTGGCCGGCTGGAACGGCGGCTACGGCTACTGCGTCATCGTCAAGCACGACGACGGCACCGAGGCGGTCTACGGGCACGCTTCCCGGCTGCGGGTCACCGCCGGCGACCGGGTCGAGGCAGGCGACCTGCTCGGGGACGTCGGGAACACGGGCCACTCCTACGGCGCCCACCTGCACCTGGAGGTGCACGTCGAGGGCGAAGCGAAGGACCCGATCCCGTGGTTGCGGGACAAGGGAGTGGACATCCAGCTACAAGTGGAGTCAATTTACGGTGGAGTAGTCGACTCCTGACTGAGCGTATCAGTAGTTGACCGCCCAGACCAGCCGGTCTGGGCGGTTTCTTGTGTCCTCGATCGCCCAGAAGTGACCTGCACCACTCGACGCATTGTGATCGGCGTCACGTTCAACCGCCAGCAAAAACTACGCAGAGCTACCGCCCGCGCCGCAGAACTCCCCATCCGTGAGCACCCTGAGTCACTTCTCCTGGTACCCCGTACCCACCCTCCGTGGTTGGCACACCACCATTTTCGGGTCCGTGCTCTCCCTACCACGGAGGTCCCCCCGTGTCGCACACCGAGCCTTCCCGGCCCGCCGCACCGGCCCGACACCGCGCCACCGGCGCGCACCGGCTCCCGCCCGGTGCCCGCGCCCGGATCCGTCACATCGGGCGGCGCAGCCGCACCGTGGCGCTCACCGGGCTGGCCATCGCCGCCCTCGGCATCGGCGGTGCCGCCACCGCCCTGACCTACCCCGACGAGCCTGGGCAGAACGACCCCACCACCGTCACCACCGCCGGCGAACGGACCACCGACGAGCAGGCGGCCATCGACGAACGGGCCGACACGGCACAGCGGGCCGACCGCAGCGAACGCCGCGCCACCGCCGAGCCCGGCGGGCAGGCCGGCTTCGGCCCGGCCGACGCCACCCCGACACCGAGCGGTACGACATCTGCCGCCGCACCCACCGACGCGGCGACCCCGACCGAAGCCGGGACCGACGCGGGCGCCGACGCCCCGGCCGACAGCGGAGCGGCCACCGCTGCCGCCGCCACCGCGCCCGACCCGACACCGAGCGCCAGCCCCGACTGGGTCACCCCGATGCCCGGCGCGCAGATCACCTCCTGCTACGGCCAGCGCTGGGGCGTCCTGCACGCCGGAATGGACCTCGCCATGCCTGCCGGTACGCCGGTCCTGGCCGCCGGAGCGGGCACCGTCACCGTCGCCGGCTGGGCCTACACCGGGTACGGCATCTCCGTGGTGATCGACCACGGCAACGGTCTGCTCACCCACTACGCCCATCTCTCCGCCACCAGCGTCGCCGTCGGCGACAAGGTGGCCCCGGGCGACCAGATCGGCCAGGAGGGCTCCACCGGTGACTCCACCGGCCCGCACCTGCACTTCGAGGTGCACGTCGGTGGGCTGTGGAGCCAGGTCGACCCGGCGCCGTGGCTGCGCGAACGCGGCGTCGACCTGGGCTGCTGACCGCTGCGGTACGGGCCGGGTCAGACCTTCTCGATCGGGGCGTGCCGCAGCACCAGCCACATCGTCTGATCACCGAAGTCGATCTGCGCCCTGGCCGCCGGGCCGTGCCCCTCCACCGCCAGCACCCGACCCAGCCCGTACCGCTGGTGGTTGACCCGCTCACCGACCGCCACCTTCGGCGCGGTGGGCAGCTCGCTGGCGGTGCTCAGCCGGCTCGGGTCCACCCCGAGCCGCGCAGCGAGGCGGGCGGCTTTCGGCGTACCGCCGGCGAAGCCGCCACCGCGCGCCACCAGCGACCGGTCCGCGGCCCCCGACCGGCCACCGACGCCGCCGCCCGTGCCGGACCAGGACGTGTACGCGCCCTCGGTGCGTTCCCAGCGGACCAGCTCGGCCGGCAGCTCGGCGAGGAACCGCGACGCCGGGTTGTACGCCGGCTGCCCCCACGCCGCCCGGGTGACCGCGCGGGACAGCAGCAGCCGCTGCCGGGCCCGGGTGATCCCGACGTACGCCAGCCGCCGCTCCTCCTCCAGCTCCCGGGTGTCGCCCAACGCCCGCAGGTGCGGGAAGACACCGTCCTCCAGGCCGGTCAGGAAGACCACCGGGAACTCCAGGCCCTTCGCGGTGTGCAGCGTCATCAGCGTGACCACGCCCTGGTGGTCCGGATCGTCGTCGGGCACCTGGTCGGCGTCGGCGACCAGCGCCACCTGCTCCAGGAAGCCGGCCAGGGTGGCCGGCTCGTCGGACGCCTCGACCCGCTCGGTGTACTCCCGGGCGACGCTGACCAGCTCCTGCAGGTTCTCCACCCGACCGGCGTCCTGCGGGTCCAGGCTCTCCTCCAGCTCGGTGAGGTATCCCGAACGCAGCAGCACCGCCTCCAGGACCTCCTCCGGCGTGCCGGTGGCCGCCTGCTCGCGGACCCCGTCGAGCAGCGCCACGAAGTCGCCGATCGCGTTCACCGCCCGGGTGGAGATCCCCGGGGCCTCGGCGGCCCGACCCAGCGCGGCACCGAACGAGATCCGCTCCCGGGCGGCCAACGCCTCGACGCACGCCTCGGCCCGGTCACCGATCCCCCGCCGGGGCGTGTTGAGCACCCGCCGGATGCTCACCGTATCGTCGGCGTTGACCACCGCCCGCAGGTACGCCAGCGCGTCGCGGACCTCCTTGCGTTCGTAGAAGCGCACCCCGCCGACCACCTTGTACGGCAGCCCGACCCGGATGAACACCTCCTCGAAGACCCGTGACTGGGCGTTGGTGCGGTAGAAGACCGCGACGTCGCCAGGGCGGGCCGACCCGTCGTCGCAGAGCTGGTCGATCCGCCGGGCCACCCAGTCCGCCTCGGCGTGCTCGGTGTCGGCGACGTAGCCGACGATCGGCTCGCCGTCGCCCTGGTCGCTCCAGAGCCGTTTCGGCTTGCGGCCGGCGTTGTTGGTGATCACCGCGTTCGCGGCGGACAGGATGGTCTGGGTGGAGCGGTAGTTCTGCTCCAGCAGGATCGTGCGGGCCTGGGCGAAGTCGCGCTCGAACTCCAGGATGTTGCGGATGGTCGCGCCCCGGAAGGCGTAGATCGACTGGTCGGCGTCGCCGACCACGCAGAGCTCCCCCGGCGGTACGCCGTCGCTGCCGTCCCCGACCAGCTCCTTGACCAACTGGTACTGCGCGTGGTTGGTGTCCTGGTACTCGTCGACCAGCACGTGCCGGAACCGTCGACGGTAGTTCTCCGCGACGTGCGGGTGGGACTGCAACAGGTGCACCGTCGTCATGATCAGATCGTCGAAGTCGAGCGCGTGCGCCTCCCGCAGCCGGCGCTGGTAGAGCGCGTACGCCTCGGCGAGCGCCCGCTCGTTGGGGCCGGCCGCCCGGTCGGCGAACGTCTCCGGGTCGACCAGCTCGTTCTTCAGGTTCGACACTCCGGTGGCCAGCCCACGGGCCGGGTAGCGCTTCGGATCCAGGTCCAGCTCGCGGGCGACGAGCTGCATCAGTCGCCGGGAATCGTCGGCGTCGTAGATCGAGAAGGTGGACTTCAGACCGGCGTGCTCGTGCTCGGAGCGCAGGATCCGCACACAGGCGGAGTGGAACGTGGAGACCCACATCATCCTGGCCCGGGGGCCGACCAGGTTGCCGACCCGCTCCTTCAGCTCCCCGGCGGCCTTGTTGGTGAAGGTGATCGCCAGGATCTGGCCGGGGTGGGTGCCCCGGGCGGCGAGCAGGTACGCGATCCGGTGGGTCAGCACCTTGGTCTTGCCCGACCCGGCACCGGCGACGATCAGCAGCGGACCACCGGCGTGGGCGACCGCGTCCCGCTGCGGACCGTTGAGACCGGTCAGCAGGGCCGCGCCGGCAAGGGAACCGTCGTCGCCGGTCCGGGCGCGGTCAGCGGTACGAGGGCTGTCGTCGGGTACGCCACTACCGCCACGGCTGGCAGCAGGGACGGGTGTGGCCGCTGGGGTTTCGAAGAGAGGATGCATCGCAGCAGGAGTCTATGCCGACCGACTGACAGCGGTGAGCAGGCTCTCGGCGGGCAGTTGGCGGGAATCCTTGCGCTGGCGTACCGGGCATGGGCATACTCACAGACGTGATCGGCCGAGCGCGGTTTTACTTTACCTACGGTTCCGGGAGTCCGGCTGCCGCAGGTCGCGCCTGATCATCAGACCTACGAATGCCCCGGCTCTCGCGAGAGTCCGGGGCATTTCGCGTGCCGGGCATCGCGGGGCGTCCGCCGGGGGCCCGACCAGTCCAGGAGGCAGGACATGGGGACCAACGCCGTGGCGCCGCAGAGCGCCGAGGACAGCGCCACCGGGGCAGGCGCGGCCGGCACACCGCCGGCTGGCCGGCAGCAGACCGGCACCGACGCGCCAGAGGCGTCCGACCGGATCCTGGCGATCCGCGACCGGATCAACGAGATCGACGAGGCGCTGATTTCGTTGTGGCAGGAGCGCGCCGAGCTGTCGCGCCAGGTCGGCGCGGTCCGGATCGCCTCCGGCGGCACCCGGCTGGTGCTGTCACGTGAACGCGAGATCATGGAGCGGTACCGCACCGCGCTGGGCGCGGACGGCACCCAACTGGCCCTGCTGGTGCTGCGCGCCGGCCGCGGGCCGCTGTGAACCACCCGTGAACCACCGCTGAAACCGCCCTCGGGCCACCGCTGACGCAACGGTGGCCGGCGCCGGTCCCCGCCCCAAGGGGTGACGACCAGCGCCGGCCACCGTGGGCGACAGCGCGTTCTGTGAGCCTGTTCCTTGACGCCTATTCCTTGACGCCCACCACGTTGCGTACCTCGGCGAAGTGGCAGGCGCTCGGGTGCGCCGACGCGTCCCGTACGGTCAACGCCGGCTCATCGGTCGCGCAGATGTCCTGCGCCTTCCAGCAGCGGGTGCGGAACCGGCAGCCCGACGGCGGGTCGGCCGGCGACGGCACGTCACCCTCCAGGACGATCTGGTCGCGCAGGCCGCGTACCGTCGGGTCCGGCAGCGGCACCGCGGAGAGCAACGCCTGGGTGTACGGGTGGGTCGGCCGCTCGTAGATCTCGTCCTCGTTGCCGATCTCC
This sequence comes from Solwaraspora sp. WMMA2056, assembly GCF_030345095.1. Taxonomy (NCBI): domain Bacteria; kingdom Bacillati; phylum Actinomycetota; class Actinomycetes; order Micromonosporales; family Micromonosporaceae; genus Solwaraspora; species Solwaraspora sp. WMMA2056. The sequence goes on along the minus strand of NZ_CP128360.1, from coordinate 1,820,177 downwards.
ACGACCTTGCCGAGGTACATCACCGCGACCCGGTCGGCGATGTGCCGCACCACCGACAGGTCGTGCGCGATGAAGATGTACGACAGCCCCAGCTCCTGCTGCAGCTTCTCCAGCAGGTTGATCACCTGGGCCTGGATCGACACGTCGAGCGCGGAGACCGGCTCGTCGCAGAGGATGATCTCGGGACGCAGGGCGAGCGCCCGGGCGATCCCGATCCGCTGCCGCTGCCCGCCGGAGAACTGGTGCGGGTACCGGTTGATGTGGTCGGGGTTGAGGCCGACCAGGTCCAGCAGCTCCTGGACCCGCCGCCGCCGGTCGCCGCGCGGTGCGACGTCCGGGTGGATCTCGAACGGCTCACCGATCAGGTCGCCGACCGTCATCCGCGGGTTCAGCGACGTGTACGGGTCCTGCATCACCAGCTGGATGTTGCGCCGGGCCCGACGCAGCTCGGCACGGCTGCGACCGGCCACGTCGGTGCCGTGCACCAGGATCGAACCCGACGACGGCTTCTCCAGCCCGACCAGCAGTTTGGCCAGGGTGGACTTGCCGCAGCCGGACTCGCCGACGATGCCGAGGGTCTCTGCCCGGCCCAACTGCAGGTTGATGCCGTCGACCGCGCGGACCGCACCGATCTGCTTCTTGAACAGGATGCCCTGGGTCAGCGGGAAGTGCTTGACCAGGTCCCGGGTCTCCAGAACGACGTCACTCATCGCCCTTGACCTCCTTCCAGAAGTGGCAGGCGGAGGTACGGGTGGGGGCCACCGGGAACCGCGCTGGTGGCGGATCGGCCCGGCAGATGTCCTGCGCGTACCGGCACCGGGGGTTGAACGAGCAGCCCGGTGGGATGTTCGTCAACGCCGGCGGCAGACCCTTGATCACGTTGAGCTGCTGGCCCTTGAGGTCGATCCGGGGGATCGACTCCAGCAGCGCCTTGGTGTACGGGTGCGCCGGTGAGGCGTAGATGTCCCGGACCGGCGCCTCCTCGACGACCCGACCCGCGTACATGACGGAGATCCGGTCGGCGACGTCGGCGACCACGCCCATGTCGTGGGTGATCAGTACCAGGCCCATGTTGCGTTCCCGCTGCAGCTCCGCGAGCAGGCTCATCACCTGGGCCTGGACGGTCACGTCGAGGGCGGTGGTCGGCTCGTCGGCGATCAGCACCTCGGGGTCGAGCGCCAACGCCATCGCGATCATGACCCGCTGGCGCATACCGCCGGAGAACTGGTGCGGGAAGTCGTTCACCCGCTGCCGGGCGGCCGGGATCTTCACCAGGTCGAGCAGCTCGACCGCGCGGGCCTTGCTGTCGGCCCGGGACATCCCCCGGTGCTTGCGGAACAGCTCGGACAGCTGGAACCCGACGGTGAAGACCGGGTTCAGCGCCGACAGCGCGTCCTGGAAGATCATCGCGATCCGGTTCGCCCGGATCTTGCGACGCTGCGACTCCGGCAGCTTCAGCAGGTCGACGCCGCGGTAGCGGATCTCGCCACCGGTGACGAATCCGGGGGGCGAGTCGATGATGCCCATGATCGCCTGGGCGGTGACGCTCTTGCCGCAGCCGGACTCGCCGAGGATCGCCAGGGTCTCTCCGGGCTGCAACGAGAAGCTGACCCCGTTGACCGCGTGCGCGATGCCGTTACGGGTACGGAACTCGACCTGCAGGTCCTTGACCTGCAGCGGCGGGGCGCTGGAGTCGAGGCCGGGCAGCGCGTCGATGGTGGCGGTGATGTCTCTGTCCGTCGTCATGGCTCACCTCACCGCAGTTTCGGGTCGAGGGCGTCACGCAGCGCGTCGCCCATGAGGATGAAGGAGAGCACCGTGCCGACCAGCAGGCCACACGGGAACAGCAGCAGCCAGGGGTCCTCCAGGAAGTAGACCTGGTGGGCGTTGATCATGATGCCCCAGGACTGCGTCGGCGCCCGCAGGCCGACACCGAGGTAGGTCAACGTCGCCTCGGCCGCCACGAACGCACCCAGCGCGATGGTCGCGTAGACGACCATCGGCGCGATCGCGTTCGGCAGGATGTGCCGCAGCATCATCCGGCCGTTGGTCGCGCCCATCGCCCGCGCCGCCTGGACGTAGTCCAGCCCCTTGGAGGAGATCACGCTGCCCCGGATGATCCGGGCGATCGTGGTCCAGCCCAACAGGATCAGCACCGCGCCGATCGTCCAGACGTTCTGGATCCGGATCACCGTCAGGAAGACGATCGCGCCGAGCAGGAACGGCAGCGAGAAGAAGATGTCGGTGATCCGGGAGAGGATCGCGTCGACCCAGCCGCCGAAGTAGCCGGCCAGCAGGCCGATGGCGCCGCCGATGAGCACGATGCCCGAGGTCGCGAAGATCGCAATCGACAGCGACGGCCGGGCACCGTAGATGGCGTGCGAGTAGTAGTCGCAGCCCAACTGGTCGAAGCCGAACGGGTGGTCCCAGCTCGGTGGCGTCCGGGTCCGGGAGACGTTGCAGTCGGCCGGGTTCTGGCTGGTCCACAGCCCGGGGAAGGCCGCCATCGAGCCGACGATCAGCAGGTAGATCGACGCGATCACGAAGACCGGGTCGCGGACCAGCTGCCGGCCCGCGTCGGCCCAGAGGCTGGCGTTGCGCTCCGTACCGGTCGTCGCGGTGCCGTTGGACGCGGTGCCGTTGGACGCGGTGCCGTTGGACGCGGCGTCGCCCGGGGTCGGGGTCCCGGCGGTGGGCGGCTCACCGTCGTCGACGGTCTTGGCCGCGTTGGTCGGGTCACTCATGGTGCCACCTCACTACGCTCGGTCCGCCGTGGGTCCGCACGGCGCCGGGCAGGCCGATGTGTCGGTTGTGCTCACTCATAGCGGATCCGTGGGTCGAGGACCGCGTAGAGCAGGTCGACCAGCAGGTTCACCACGAGGAAGACCAGGACCAGCATGGTGACCACGCCGATCGCCACGGACGCCTCACCGCCGGTCGCCGACCGGGCGACCAGCAGGCCGATACCGGGGACGTTGAAGATCCGTTCGGTGACGACCGCGCCGCCCATCAGGACGCCGACGTCGACGCCCAGGTAGGTGATCACGGGGATCAGCGAGTTGCGCAGGGTGTGCACGCCGACGACCCGCTTGCGGGCCAGGCCCTTGGCCTTGGCGGTACGCACGTAGTCGGACCGGATGTTCTCCATGATGCTGGTCCGGGTGAGCCGTGCGGTGGTGGCCAGCGACACGGCGCCGAGCACCAGACCGGGGATGACCAGGCTGGCGAACGGATACTCCACCTTGAACCCGGCGCTGAAGACCCCGCGGGATATCAGGTCGGGTATCCAGTCGATGTCCCGCAGCACGTTGCCGAACTTGACCCCGACGTACTCGCGCACCACGATGCCGAGCACGAAGATCGGCACCGAGATCACGAACACCGTCGAGATCTTCACCAGGTAGTCGGCGAAGCTACCGCTGCGCAGCCCGGCGAGCACGCCGGCGGCGATGCCCACGATGGACTGGAAGAGCATCGCGATCAGGACGATCTTCAGGGTGAACGGCACCGCGTCGGCCACCATCTCGACGACCGGCCGGCCGCGCAGGTTCACCCCGAAATCGAAGTGCAAGAATATGCCTTGCAGACGGTCACCGAACAGCCCGAAGCAGGGGTTGAATTTCTGTTCCAGGCACGGGTCGTCGAGCCCCAGCTTGGCGCTGAGGGCGTCCATCTGCGCCTGGCTGGGGGTCCGGTCGCCGAACAGTGCCCGGACCGGGTTGCCGCTCAGTTGGATACCCACCGAGGTGATGTAGTGCAGCAGGAACATCGTCCCGAGCACGGTGGGGATGAACTGGAGCAACCGTCGGATGACGTAGCGCCCCATGACGGGGGTCTCCTCTCGGCGCTAAACGTGGCGGCAACAGGCTCCTCGTGGGAGTCCCGTTGCCGCCACGTCGCGTTACGACTTGATCAGTCAGACCCGGAGGTCAGGAGTTGCTCTTCAGCGTGATCTTGCCGTACTCGGCGTCCGAGATCTTGTTCCAGACGAACTGGTCGACGTTCTCGCCGTACAGCGCCGCGACCTTGCTGAACCACATCGGGATGACCGGCAGGTCCTCCACGACGAGGTCCTCGGCCTGGTTGTAGAACGGGATGGCCGCTTCGAGGTTCTCGGCGGCGTCACCCTGGGCGATCAGGGCGTCGAACTCCTGGTTCGAGTACGTGGAGTTGTTGCTACCCGAACCGGTGCCGTACAGCGGCTGCAGGTAGGTCTCGATGACCGGGTAGTCCGGGCCCCAGCCGAGCCGGAACGGGCCGGTGAAGGCCTTCTGGTCGGCGGTGGAGAGGTACTCGGGGAACTGCAGGTTGACCTTCAGCTCGTATTCGATGCCGAGGGCGGCCTTGATCTGGTCACCGACGGCCTGCAGCCAGGCCTCGTGGCCGGCACCGGCGTTGGCCCACAGCTCCAGCGGCCCGCCCTGCCAGCCGCCGGCTTCCGCCAGCAGCTGCTTGGCCCGCTCGATGTCCTGGGTGCAGTACTCGCAGACGCCCGGACGGTAGCCGTCGAAGGTCGGCGCCACGACACCCTCGGCCGGGGTGAACCGGCCGTTGAAGACGGCGTCGATGATGCCCTGCCGGTCGATGGCCAGCGAGAACGCCTGGCGGACCCGCTTGTCCTGGAAGTTCTCGTTGTACAGCGGCATTCCGACGTAGGTGAAGCTGTCGCCCGGCGCCTCGTACATCTGCTCGCCGTACTGCTGCTTCGCCTCGGCGTAGCGGGCCGGCGGGATGGTGTACATCACGTCCAGCTCGCCGGCCTGGAAGGCGGCGTAGCCGGCGTCGACGTTCTGGTAGATCTTGTACGCCAGGGTGTCGGCCTTGCCCTTGTCCTCACCCGCCCACGAGTCGCTGCGCACCAGGGTGATGCCGACGTCGTGCTGCCAGCTGCCCTCGATCTTGTAGGGGCCGTTGCCGATCGGGGTCTCGTTGCAGGCCTCGCTGTCGGCGATGCAGGCCTCGGCCATCGGGAAGAAGCCGGAGTAGCCGACGATCGCCGGGAAGCCGGAGAACGGCGCCTTCAGCTCGACGGTGAAGGTCATGTCGTCGACCTTCTGCAGACCGGACAGCTCCTGCGCGACCGGCTCCGGGGCCTCCTGCGGCCCGTCGCCGTCCGGGTCCTCACCGGCGGTGACCTCGTCGATGCCGGCGATGCGCTTCATGAAGTACGAGTTGTTCTGGGCGTTCGGCCCGTACGCCGTGAAGTTCCACGCGCGGATGAAGGCGTCGGCGTTGACTGGCTCGCCGTTGTCGAAGGTGTAGCCGTCCTTGACCTTGATGGTCCAGGTCTGGTTGTCCTCGGACTCGATGGACTCGGCAAGGTCGTTCTCCGGCTCACCGGTCTCGGCGTTGTACTTGACCAGACCACGGTAGAGCTGGCGGATCACCAGGATGGACGGCTCGTCGTCACCAGCGGACGGCAGCAGGAAGGCCGGCTCCGAGGCATAGATGCGAAGTTCACCGCCGGAGTCGTTCTCCGTGGTCTCTCCGCTGTCGCTACTGCAAGCGGTGGCGAACAGAGCGATGGCGGTCGTTGCGACCGCCACCTTTAGGGATTTCCCACGCATGGGAGAGCCTCCTCAGGGCGCTCACGGGGGGGTTGTGAGGTGACTGACACTGTGACACCAGGTAGCCCGTTGCGTGAAGGTGCCGTTATCAAGCCGATACGCGGCCGGGACGGCTCCGATACGCCGATCGAGATCTCTCGACCTCGCCCGGAACCCGTGCTGACCTGGGCATCCGACCACTGTACAACCCCAATTACCGGAGAGTAGGGACGCCCTGCTGTGACCTTCCCCGCCACCCTCCGTGACTCTCGGATGTCAAGTTAATACTTTCCGTCACCGCTCGCCCGGGGTGTCCGAATGCCGGATTGGCGACAATTGCGAGATTGTAACCCCGGCGTTAACGCGAGTCCGCAGTAGCGCCGCCCGACGGGTTGGACCAGCCGGAGTAGACCGCCACCCCACATCCGTGGCGCCATCAGGTTCCCATCATCCGGGAGATAGAGCAAGTCCACTGGCGGTCAGATCAACCGCCGGTCTGCTGCCCATCTGGACAGTTCGTACCGGTTTGACATCTGCAGCTTCCGCAGCACGTTCGACACGTGGGTCTCGACCGTCTTGATCGAGATGAAGAGCTCCTTGGCGATCTCCTTGTACGCGTACCCCCGGGCCAGCAGCCGCAACACCTCGCGCTCCCGGTTGGTCAGCTGGTCCAGCTCCGGGTCCACCACCGGGGCGTCCGGCCGGGCCGCGAAGGCGTCCAGCACGAACCCGGCCAGTCGAGGGCTGAACACCGCGTCGCCGTCGGCGACCCGGTGGATCGCCGCCGCCAGGTCCTCCGGGGAGATCGTCTTGGTGACGTAGCCGCGGGCTCCGGCCCGGATCAGCCCGATCACGTCCTCGGCCGCGTCGGACACACTCAACGCCAGGAACCGCACCGACGAGCGGCCGGCTCCCGGACCCCGCAGGACGGCGTCCAGCACCGCCCGTCCGCCACCGTCCGGCATGTGTACGTCGAGCAGTACCACGTCCGGTTGCGTCGCGGCGATCCGGCTGACCGCCTCGGCGACCGTGGCGGCCTCGCCGATCACCGCCACGTGCGCCCCCAGCTCGGCCCGCACCCCGGCCCGGAACATCGCGTGGTCGTCCACCAGGAAGACCCGCAGTCGCCGCCCGTCGGAGGTGTCCGGCTCACCACCCGTCGTCGGTCGACCGGTCGCCTCGTCCATCACTGTTGGTCCTCTCCTGTCGGGGTCTCCGGGCCGACCGGAAGGGTCAACCGGACCTCGGTGCCCTCGCCCGGCGTGCTGATGATCTCCGCCCGGCCGCCGTGTCGACGCATCCGCCCGACGATCGAGCCACGCACCCCGTGCCGATGATCCTCGACCTGCGCCGGGTCGAAGCCGGCGCCCCGGTCCCGGACGAAGACGCTGAGCTGCTCGGGTTCGGCCTCGGCGTACAGCGAGACGGTCTGCACCCCGGCGTGCCGGGCCGCGTTGACCAGCGCCTCCCTCGTCGCCGCGACCAGGGCGCCGACCCGCTCGTCAGTGCCCCGGTCACCCACCACCACCGCCTCGACGCTGAGCCCGTAGGTGTCCTCGACCTCGGCCGCTGCCTGCTCCAACGCGGCCGCGAACCGTTCCGTCGGCGACGCCGTCGGCTTGTACAGCCAGTTGCGCAGCGACCGTTCCTGGCCACGGGCCAGCCGCTGCACGGCCTTCGGGTCGGCGGCGTTGCGCTGGATCAACGCCAGGGTGTGCAGCACCTGGTCGTGGATCATCGCGGCCAGCTCGGCCCGCTCCTGCTCGCGGACCCGGCCCTCGCGTTCGGCGCGCAGCTGGTTGAAGGTCCGCCACAGCACCGGCGCGGTCACCACCCCGACCCCGGCCAGCCCCACCAGGGCGAAGATCACCCCGTTGAGTACGGCGGCGGAGTTGCCCTGCGGCGTGTACACCGCCACCACGCCGATCACGCCGACCGCGACGAGCAGCCCACCGCCGATGAACCGCAGCAGGAAGGCCCGCCGGTCGCTCTCCTCGACGACCGCCCCGAGCCAGGGCACCTGCGGCAACGTCTCGCTCCACGCCCGGCGCCGTTCCGGAGCGGCGTCGTGCCAGATCACGCCGGCCCCGACCGCGACGATCGCGACCAGCCAGCCGGCGGTGGTGCCGATCCCGCTGGAGGCGAAGACCAACGCCTGGATCAGGATGACGCCGAGGCCGATCGCGACGAACGGCAGCAGCTCGACCAGGTCCCGCCGGCGGGGCTGGCCGTTGCTGGCCGGCGGGACGACGGCCCAGAACGCCGCGTAGAGCAGCACCCCGAGCCCGCTGAAGCCGATCAGTACGACGAACGCCGCCCGGACGCCGACCAGCGGCAGGCGCAGATGCTGTGCGATCCCGGCAGCCACACCGGCCACCACCCGCTGCTCACGGGAGCGGTACAGCCGTGGTGGCTCGATCGCGGTGGTGATCTGGGCCTCCCGGGACGGCACGGACGCCGACGCGGCCGCGGCGGCGCTTCGATCGTCACACGTCGGACACCGCCCGGACCACGGGGACGACCCGGAGACCCGGTGGCATCGGATCTCAGGGTGCGCTCAGGGTCGAATCCCGAGGCATGCCGGGCGGCCGGACGCGCAGGATCACCCTATGACCGACGACCCGACCACGCCGCACGGTCCGGTGCCGCCACCGGGCCCGCCGCCCGGTCCGCCACCCGCCGGTGACCCGTCACGGGGCGAGCCCTCGGCGGCCGGACCGCCACCGGCCGGTGACCCGCCGCCGACCGCCGAACCGCCACCGGCCGGTGACCCGCCGCCGACCGCCGGACCGCCACGGGGCGAGCCGTCGGCCGCCGAACCGCCACGGGGCGAGCCGTCGGCCGCCGAACCGCCCGGTGGCGGGTCGGCCTGGGGTCCGCCGCCCGGGGCCTTCACCCAGCGGTACGGGCTCGTCCGGCCGCGGCAGGGCCGCTACCTGGCCGGAGTCTGCGGGGCGATCGGGCGGGCCACCAACACCGACCCCGTCCTGTGGCGGGTGCTGCTGGCCGTCCTCGGCTTCTTCGGCGGCATCGGCATCCTGGTCTACCTGGTGGTCTGGCTGGGCACGCCGAGTGAGGGGGACGACACCTCCCCGGTGGAGGGGCTGCTGGGCCGGGGTCGGTCGAGCATGTCGCCGGTGACCGTACTGATTCTCGGCATCCTGGCCGCAGTGATGTTCGCCTTCATCGTCACCGACGGGTTCCGCGCCGTGCTGCTCGGCTCGGCGGTGCTGATCGGTGGGGTGCTGCTGCTCAACCGCAACGCCCACCAGGGCGGCCCGGCACCGGCCCCGTACCCCGGTGGGGCCCCCGAACCGGCCCAGTCGGCACCGATGGCCGCAGCCGCCACCCCGTACCCCCCGTCGGGTTTCCCGGCCCCGGCGCCCTACCCGACGTCCTACCCGGTGCCGGCGGCCCCGGTGCCGGCGTATCCGTCGGCGCCCGGCGGGGCCGGCGCCGCGCCCGCCGCCGGCTACCGGGCACCGTTCGCCCCTTACGGGCCGTACGCGACCCGCCCGTCGCCGTACGGCCCGGTGCCGCCACCGCCACCGCAGCCACCGGCGCCAGTGCCGCCACCACCGCCGAAGGTGCGGTCCCGACTCGGCACCGTCACCTTCTCGATGATCTTCGTGGTGCTGGGTGTGGTCGCCGTGATCGACCTCACCGACGTGGCCGCGACCCCCCCGTCGGCCTACTTCGCGGCGGTCCTCGCCACGATCGCGGTCGGTCTGCTGGTCGGCGCCTGGTTCGGCCGGGCCCGGTGGCTGATCGCGCTGGGGCTGGTGGCCAGTGCGGCGGTCGGCATCTCCAGCCTGGCCGAGTCGGTCACCGCGACCGACACCCAGGCGGTGTACTGGCAGCCGGCCGACTACGACCAGCTGGCCTACCGGTACGAGACGACGTTCGGCGACGCCGTTCTCGACCTGCGCGACGTCGACTTCACCGACCGGCAGACGGAGGTGACGGTGACGCTCGGGCTCGGCACGCTGCTGGTGCAGCTGCCGCCGGAGGTGGACGTGCGGGCCGAGGCCGATGTGAAGGCCGGTGAGGCCGTGGTGCTCGGCCAACGGTGGAGCGGGTTCGACCAGTCCCCCCGGGTGATCTCCGATCTCGGCGACGACGGCGCCGGCGGCGGCGAACTCACCCTGCGTGTCAAGGTAGCGGCCGGCGACCTGGAGGTGGTCCGATGAAACGGCACCGTACCGACGCAGTGTCCCTCACCTTCGGGTTGATCTTCAGCCTGGTCGCCGGCTGGTGGCTGGTCTCCCGCCTGGTCGACGTCCCGCTCCCGCAGGTCGGCTGGGTGGTCGCCGGTGGTCTGATCCTGATCGGCGTCCTCGGCCTGGTCGGCGCGCTGCGCTCGGGCCGGGGCGACCGCGCCGACGCACGGCAGACCGACGAACCGACCGGCACACCGCAGAACGGGGACGACAGCGACGCGCCGACCCTCACCGAGCTGAGCGACCTGCCCGGTCCGCCACGCGGTTGACGGCCGCTGCGGGGTGTCGGGCCGGCACCTATGCTGGGCTTCGCGCCCCGCCATCACCGCCGCAAGGAGCCCGCCCGACATGTCTGACGCCCCTGTCCCGTCCGCAGCCGCCACCGTGGGCATCGGTGACCGTGCCGCCCGGGCACTCACCGCCGAACTCGCCCGGGACAACGCGGAGAAGCACGCACTGCTGGTGGACGCGACAGCCGGATCCGCCGTCCTCGGTGCCGCGATCGACGCGCTGCTGCCCGGCGACACCCTCACCGTGGTGCCGGCCGACGCCGGACAGGCCGCCAGACTGCGTACGGAGATCGCCGCGCACGGCCGCTGGGTGGCCGACCGGGTCCGGGTGGTGGACTCGCTGTCCACCGCCGACCCGGCCGAGCTCCTGATCGTCGGGTCGGTCCTGACCGGCACCGGCGAAGAGGCCCGGGCGGCCGTCGACGGGTACACCAAGTACCTGGCCGACGGCGGCGTACTGACGGTGGCGGCACCCGCGCTGCCCGGCGGCTCCGCCGGTGCCGCCGCCGAGCTGGACCGGCAGGCCGCGTTGTTCGGCAGCGGCAGTGACCTGGTGCTGCGCAACGCCCCGCCGCTGCGGGTCCACCGGCTGCGCTTCGCGAGCGCCCAGGTCGCGCGGGCCGACCGGCTCGGGCCGCTGTACCGGACCAGCAGCGTGCCGCTGACCCGGGACATGCACATCGATTCCAACGGTGTCGCGGCCGCCGCGATCGCCCTCGGACTGGCCGCCGCGACCCGGCTGGCCAGGCCGAAGAGCCGGCTGTGGCTGCTGCCGGCCCTGGCGGCGGCCCCGGTCGCCGCGTTCTTCCGCGACCCGCAACGCGACGTGCCGCAGGACCCGGCGGCGGTGGTGGCGGCCAGCGACGGCCGGGTGTTGTCGGTCGAACGGGTCCGGGACGAGCGGCTGGGCGCGACCGAGTTCCTCCGGATCGCGGTCTTCCTGTCGGTGCTGGACGTGCACGTCAACCGGTCCCCGGTGGCCGGGCGGGTGGTCGACCACTTCGTCGTCGACGGCGGGTTCGCCGCCGCGATGAAGCCGGCGGCCGAGCACAACGTGGCGGCGTACACCGTGCTGGAGACCTCGCACGGCCGGGTGGTCGTCGCGCAGCGAACCGGGATGGTGGCGCGGCGGATCGTGCACCGGGCCCCGGTCGGCGCGCTGCTGGCCAAGGGCGAGCGGTTCGGGCTCATCCGGTTCGGCTCGCGCACCGACGTCTACCTGCCGGCCGAGTCCGTCGACGCCCTGGTCGGCCCGGGTGACCGGGTCGCCGGTGGCGCCTCGGTCATCGCCCGCTGGCGCTGACCGGGGCACACGCGGCTCCTGTTGGCGCTGACCGGGGCACACGCCGGTCAGCTGCGCTCAGATCGCCCGGCGGCGGTGCAGCCAGAGCAGCGGCCCGCTGCCGAGGTACGCGAGCACGATCAGCCCGAAGGTCAACCGTACGTCGATCAGCGCACCGACCACCGGCACCGCCCACACCCACGGCGGCAGCTTCAACAGCCGGGCGAGTTTCACGTACGGGAAGCTGGAGACCATCGCGAAGGCCAGCAGCGCGACGACGGCGAGCTGGGCGCCGCCGGGCATCGGCACCTCGATCAGTACGCCGATGCCGAGCACGGCGGCGGCCAGGGTGGTCGGGATGCCGGTGAAGAATCCGCCGTCCTTGGCACAGACGTTGAACCGGGCGAGGCGGATCGCGGCGCAGGAGGCGACGAGCGCGCAGGCGACAGCGGCCGCCGGGGTGGCGACCGTGCCGGCCAGCGAGGCGTAGACGACGACCGGGGCGGCCAGGCCGAACGAGCACATGTCGGCCAGCGAGTCCATCTGCGCACCGAACGGGCTGGCGACGCCGAGGCGGCGGGCCAGCGCCCCGTCGAGGCCGTCGAAGACGACACATGCGACGAGGCAGAAGGCGGCCAGCCGGATGTCGCCCTCCATCGCCAGGAAGATCGCGGCGAGGCCGAGCGTCAGGCTGGTCAGGGTGGTCGCGTTGACCAGCACGAAGCTGGCCCGGCGGGCCAGGGTCGGGTCCCCGGGCAACAGCGGTACGGAGACCGTCGTGTCGTCGACCCCGTCGACGGACCCGGTCGCGGGACGCAGCGACGCGTCCGGTGACCGCACCGGGCCGACGGCCGGGCTCACCGGGGCGATCGCGGCGATCTCCGCCGCCGTCAACGGGTCGACGTCGAGCCAGCCGCCCGACTCCACCACCGGTCTGGTCGACCGGTGGTCCCGGCCGCGCCGGCCGACCCGGACCAGGAGCACCTGTCGGGCGAAGGTGCCGCTGCGACGCAGCGGTCCGGCCCATCGACGTCCTGCCGGTCGAGGACTGTCGGTCGTACGCCGCCGCCGCCACGGGGCTCTCGCCACGGATCCCTCCATCATCGGTCGGTCGTGCGTCGCGGTCGCGACGGACGCCCGATTATGCGGCCTACACCATTGCACAGCCGACGCGGGTTGGCGAGAGATCAGTCTGGATCATACCGATTCGCCCCGGGTAAACCGGACACCTGTTCGCGTTTTCGCTAGCTGGCGCAAGCACCCTCGGCCCCGCCGGGGATCACCGTCCGTCGTCGGCCGCCAGACCCCGCACCGCCTCGCCGGCGAGCACGGTCAGCGGCAGGGTCGTCGCCTCGACCGGGGTGAACCAGCCGGCCGCGCCGGTCGAACCGCCGGCGGCCTCGGTGACCCGCGCGGCGCTCGGCCGGTCCACCCGTACCCGGTAGAGCACCTGCACCACGTGCCAGTCCACCGGATGGCCCTCCGGCCCGAGCGCGGCCGGATCATGATGGTGCCGGACGGCGAGCAACGCGCCGACCCGCCCGTCCTGCCCGGTCTCCTCGACGATCTCCCGGACCAGCCCGTCGGCCGGCTGCTCGCCGAAGTCGGTGCCGCCGCCGGGCAGGTGCCACCGGCCGGCACCGGGGTAGCCGGGGGCGGTCCGGGTCAGCAGGAGTCGGCCGGCCGGGTCGGTCACCACGCCGTACGCACCGAACCGCTGATGCCTACGGCGCCGGACGTCCGGGTCACCGGCTGCCGGCCGCATGGCCGCCGCCAGCGCCGGCAGGTCCCGCTGCGGCAGGTCGAGCAGCCGGGCGCACCAGGGCAGCACCGGGACCTTCCGGAGCTGCTCGTCGGGCAGGCAGGCGACCTGGTCGGTGCCACCGGCCGACTCCGCCCGCAGCGGCGCGTCGTCGACCGCGATCCGGTAGACGATCCGGTCGGTGTGCCGCAGCCGGCCGGAGCCCGGGTCCGGCCCGACGTCCGCGCTGACGGCGACCAGGTCGACGATCCGGGCGGTCAGCCCGGTCTCCTCGGCGAACTCGCGGACGACGGCGGCGGCCGGGTCCTCACCCTGCCGTACGCCGCCGCCGGGGATCTGCCACCAGCCGGGCACTGCGGTCCGCGCAGAGGCGCGGACCATCAGCAGCCGCCCGGCGGCGTCGTGGCACACGCCGTACGCCCCGATCCGCCGCTCCCGACCGGTCGTCCCGTCAGACAAGTCGGGCCGCGCCGACCGCCTCGGCGGTCACCTCGGTGAGCTCCGCCGACGGCATGGCGGCCAGGTCGGTGGGGGTGAACCAGCGGGCCTCCGACGTCGACCCGCCGATGTCGGTGACGATCGGCAGGGTCGGCCGGTCGACCGCGACCTCGTAGAAGGCCCGTACGCCGTGCCAGTCGATCGGGTAGCCCTCCGGGCCGAGCGAGGCCGCGTCGCGGTGACTGGCCACGCCGAGCAACCGGATCAGCCGGCCCCGTTGGCCGGTCTCCTCGACGAGCTCCCGGATCAGCGCGGTGCCGGGCTGCTCGCCGTAGTCGGTGCCGCCGCCGGGCAGGTGCCAGCGACCGGCACCGGGGTAGCCGGGGGCGATCCGGGTCAGCAGGACCCGCCGGGCCGGGTCGGTGGCGACCGCGTACGCGGCGAACCGTTGCGCCCGGTGCAGCCCGTCCGGGCCCGGTACGGCGTAGAACGACGGGAAGTCCGGTGCGGTGTCCGGCCGCAGGTCGATGCTCTCCGGCGGCAGGCCGAGGGCGCTGGCGGTGAACGGCCGCAGCGGCAGCTGCTTGGCGTCGTCCAGGCTGCACCAGCGGGCCAGGTCGGTGGGTTGGTTGATCCGGTGACAGAGCTGTCCACCCCGTACGGCGGCCTCGTAGATCAGCCGGTCGGTGTGCAGCGTGATGCCGCGCCGGGGCAGCGAGCGCATGTCGGCGAGCACGTCACGCAGTCCGGTGACCGCGACCGAAATGCCGGTTTCGGCGGCGGTTTCCCGAACGACGGTGTTGTAGGGGTCCTCCCCGTGGTCCACGGCCCCACCGGGCAGCGACCACACCCCGGGGGTACCGGAGCGCGGAGAGGCTCGGACCAGCAGAAACCGGTCCTCCGAGTCGACACAGACAGCGTATGCCGCGATCCGGCGCAGCGGCTCCAGGGCGGGGGTCACGAGTCCGAATTCTGCCCGTCGGTGGACGCTCGCCGGGAAAAACTGTCAGATTGGCGACAGTATTCTAGGTAACTACTTGACTACCTAGAGCCGCAATCCGGGGCAGATCAGGGTAATGATCCGGGCGGTCACCGAGGTCGCCAGGGGCCGGCGCGCGGACCGTGGAAGCATGACGACACACGACACCGGCGCAGCTCAGGCCCCGTACAAGCAGCTTCGGCGACCTACCACGGACCGCATGATCGCCGGGGTGGCCAGCGGCCTCGGCCGCTACTTCGGCACCGACCCGACCCTGGTCCGGGTGATCTTCGCGGTGGCCACCGTGCTGACCGGCGGCCTGGCCGCGCTCACCTACCCGGTGATCTGGTTCCTGATGCCGCAGGAGCCGCCGAACGCACCCGCCTGGCCCGACAGCACCGCGACCCGGCCCGGCCCCACGCCGGCCCAACCGCACCCGGCCGCTCCCACCAACTGACCGGTCAGCTCACTCCCACTCGATGGTGCCCGGCGGCTTGCTGGTCACGTCCAGCACCACCCGGTTCACCTCGGCCACCTCGTTGGTGATCCGGGTGGAGATCCGGCCGATCACCTCGTACGGCAGCCGGGACCAGTCAGCGGTCATCGCGTCCTCGCTGGACACCGGACGCAGCACCACCGGGTGGCCGTAGGTACGCCCGTCGCCCTGCACCCCGACGCTGCGGACGTCGGCGAGCAGCACCACCGGGAACTGCCAGACGTCGCGGTCCAGCCCGGCGGCGGTCAGCTCCTCGCGGGCAATCAGATCGGCGGCGCGCAGCAGGTCCAGGCGCTGCCGGTCGACCGCCCCGATGATCCGGATCGCCAGACCCGGGCCGGGGAACGGGTGCCGCCAGACCATCGCCTCCGGCAGCCCGAGCTGCAGGCCGAGCGCCCGTACCTCGTCCTTGAACAGCGTGCGCAGCGGCTCGACCAGGGCGAACTGCAGGTCGTCCGGGAGGCCGCCGACGTTGTGGTGCGACTTGATGTTGGCGGTGCCGGTGCCGCCACCGGACTCCACCACGTCCGGGTAGAGGGTGCCCTGCACCAGGAACTCCACGTCCCCGGCGGCGGCCACCTCACGGGCCGCCGCCTCGAAGACCCGGATGAACTCCCGGCCGATGATCTTGCGCTTCTGCTCCGGGTCGGTCACCCCGGCCAACGCGCCAAGGAACCGGTCGGCGGCGTCGACCACCTTCAGCTTGATCCCGGTCGCCGCGACGTAGTCCGACTCGACCTGCTCGGCCTCACCGGCCCGCAGCAGCCCGTGATCGACGAAGACGCAGGTCAGCTGGTCACCGACGGCCCGGTGCACCAGGGCGGCGGCGACCGCCGAGTCGACCCCGCCGGAGAGCCCGCAGATGACCTCCTTGTCGCCGACCTGCTCGCGGATCCGGGCCACCTGCTCGTCGATGATGTTCTGCGGCGTCCAGGTCGGCTCGATACCGGCGATGTCGTACAGGAACCGGGTCAGCATCAACTGGCCGTGCGCGGTGTGCGCCACCTCCGGGTGGAACTGCACCCCGGCCCGCCGACCGGCGAGATCCTCGAACGCGGCGACCGGCGCGCCGGCCGACCCGGCCGTCACCACGAAACCCTCCGGCGCGGCGGTCACGCAGTCACCGTGACTCATCCACACCGGGATCTCGGTCGGCAACTCCCGCAGCAGCACCCCGGCGTCGGGGCGGGCGGCCAGCGGGGTGCCGCCGTACTCGCGGTTGCCGGTGTGCGCGACCGTGCCACCGAGCGCCAGCGCCATCGCCTGGAAGCCGTAGCAGATGCCGAAGACCGGCACCCCGCCGTCGAACAGCTTCGGATCGACCTGCGGGGCACCGTCGGCGTAGACGCTGGCCGGACCGCCGGACAGGATGATCGCGGCCGGCTCCTTGGCCAGCATCTCGGCCACCGGCATGTCGTGCGGGACGATCTCCGAGTAGACCTTGGCCTCCCGCACCCGGCGGGCGATCAGCTGGGCGTACTGGGCTCCGAAGTCGACCACCAGGACCGGGCGCGGCGTGCTCATGCCCCGGAGCCTACCGACCGCCGCCGGGCCGTCCCGACGATGGTTCAGGTCAGGATGTCAACTGGCCGGCGGGCGGTGGTCCGGCTCACCCTTGACCGGCCAGTGGGCCATCGCCCGCTCGGCGAGCGCGACGATGGTCAGCGACGGATTCACCCCCAGGTTCGCCGGGACCGCCGCGCCGTCGACCACGTGCAGGCCCGGACAACCAAAGACCCGGTGGTACGGGTCGACGACGCCGTCCGCGCTGGTGGCCCCGATCGCCGCCCCGCCCAGGATGTGCGCGGTCATCGGCACGTCGAACGGCTCGGTCACCGCCCCGCCCGGGATGCCGACGATCTCGTCGGCGAGCAGCCGGACCGCCCGGTGACCGGCCGGGATCCAGCTCGGGTTCGGCACACCGTGCCCGTGCCCGGCGACCAGCCGCCCACGCCGGTGGTACGTGGTCAGCGAGTTGTCGACCGACTGCATCACCAGCGCCACGATGGTGCGCCGTGACCAGTCCCGTACCGACAGCAGCCGCACCGTGTCGCCGGGCCGGCCGGCCAGCGCGGCCAGCCAACGGCGGACCCGGTGCGACCCGCCGGCCACCAGCGCCGACTGCAGCAGACCCATCAGATTGGATCCGTGGCCGTAGCGCACCGGCTCGACGTGGGTGCCCGGCTCAGGGTGGAACGAGCTGGTGATCGCCGCCCCGTCGGTGAAGTCGAGGTTGCGGCGGCGGGCCGCCCGGCGGGGCACCGACGCGCCGAGGATCGCCTCCGAGTTGGTCCGGGTCAGCGCCCCGATCCGGGCGGAGATCGCCGGTAGCGCGCCGGTGGCGCGGGCGGCGTGCAGCAGCCGTTGGGTGCCGAGCGCCCCGGCGGCCAGCACCACCTGGTCGGCGGTGATCGTCTCCCGGCCGCCGACCCAGGCGCCCGTACGCCGTACGTCGACCAGGTAGCCGGCACCGCCCGGACCCGGCCGCAGCCCGACGACCGTGGTCAGCGGCCGGATCCGCGCTCCGGCCCGTTCGGCGAACCACAGGTAGTTCTTCGGCAGCGAGTTCTTCGCACCGACCCGGCAGCCGGTCATGCAGGACCCGCAGTGCGTACAGCCGGTCCGCTCCGGCCCGGCCCCGCCGAAGTACGGGTCGGCGACCTTCTCACCGGGGCGGCCCAGGTAGACGGCCACGGGGGTGGACCGGAACGTGTCGCCGACGCCCATCCGGTCGGCGACCGCCCGCATCGCCTCGTCGGCGGCGGTGGTCCGCGGGTAGTCGACGACGCCGAGCATCTGTCTGGCGCGGGCGTAGTGCGGGGCGAGTTCGGCCCGCCAGTCGGTGATGCCGGACCACTGCGGGTCGGCGTAGAAGTCGGCCGGCGGCTCGTACAGCGTGTTGGCGTAGACCAGCGACCCGCCGCCGACGCCGGCCCCGGACAGCACCAGTACGCCGGCCCGTCCGCCGTTCTCCCCCGTGCGTGCGCGGCCTGCGCGCTGTCGGCCCGCCGAGCGCAGCAGGGTGATCCGCTGGATGCCGTAGCAGCCGAACGCCGGTGCCCACAGGAACCGGCGGACCCGCCAGGAGGTACGCGGCAACTCGTGGTCGGCGAAGCGACGGCCGGCTTCCAGCACCAGGACCGAGTAGCCCTTCTCGGCGAGCCGCAGCGCGGCGACGCTGCCGCCGAACCCAGACCCGATCACAACGACGTCGTACCGCACCTCGCCATCATTACCGGTGGGTAACCAACATGTCACCAGCCGGGCGCACCGGATAGCCTGCCGCCATGGGCAGCGCGGAGCTGGAGGAGTTGATCGTCGCGGACGCCGAGGCGTTGCGCGCCTGGTTGTCGGTCAACCACGCCACGTCGCCCGGGGTCTGGCTCGCTCTGACCCGCAAGGGCGGCACCGTCACCACGTTGACCTGGCAGCAGGCGGTCGACGAGGCGCTGTGCTTCGGCTGGATCGACGGGCAGGCCCGCAAGCGCGACGAGCAGACCTCCTGGATCCGGTACACCCCGCGACGCGCACGCAGTTCCTGGTCACAGCGCAACGTGGCCCACGTGGCCCGGCTGGAGGCGCAGGGGCTGATGATGCCGTCCGGCCGCGCCGCCGTGGAGGCGGCGAAGGCAGACGGACGGTGGGCCGCTGCCTACGCGCCGCCCTCGGAAGCCCAGGCGCCGGCCGATCTGCTCGCCGCGATCGCCGCCGAGCCCGACGCCCAAGCCATGTTCGACGTCCTCACCAGCACCAATCGCTTCGCCCTCATCCACCGGCTGAACAGCGTCAAGCGGGCGGAAACCCGGGTCCGGAAAATCGGCGAGTTCGTCGCCATGCTGGCCCGACACGAGACGATCTACCCGCAGAAAGCGAAACCGCCCACGCCGTAGGGCGCTGTCACCACCGCTCGACAAGGTGTTCGCGGCCCTGCGGCGGATCGTACGGCTCGGGCCAGTAGTCGACGATCTTGGTGATCAGTCCGTGCTCGGACGTCTCCAGCCAGACGCACGCGTCCTGCTGGTCAGAGCCGACCCGTACGTCGAGCCACAGCGCGGCGAACCGACCCTCGGCGATCACTCGTCGTGCCCGCAGATGCCAGTCACCGGGATACTCGACGTTGAACCGCAAGAATGCATCCTTGCCGCGAATCCGTTCCCGGGTCTGTGGCATTTCATAGACCACGTCGTCGGCGAACAGGGCCGCGAACCCCGGCCAGTCACGGCGCTCCAGGAGATCCACGTAGGCGTTGGCGGCATGTCGCGCTGCCACATTGTCGTCCATGGCGCAGACCGTAACGCGGACCAGCGACATCGACGGCGCGGTGTCAGCGAGCGGGCTGTCCGAAGCGGTCAGCCAGCTTGGTCAGCTTGGCGACGTACGCCGGCCAGTCGTAGTCGTCGGGGACGTTGGTGTTGTCCCGGCGCAGGCCGATCGCCCGGTCGTGCTGCTCACGCAGGATGTCCGCGTGACCGGCGTGCCGGGCCAGGTCGCAGGTCACGTGGATGATGATCCGTTGCAGCGTCACGGTCTGGGCGGCTGGCCGCCACCACGCCACCCGGCCCGGCGCATCGAGCGGCAGCTGCTCGATAGTCTGATCCGCGAACGCCCCGACCCGATGATAGAGGTCGATCAGCCCGGCCTTCGTCTCGTCCTCCCGCGCGTACCAGTCGGCCTGCGGGTCCTCGTCGAACGCCGCCAGGGGGACCAACTCGTCGGGCGTCGGAAACTCGCGCCCGAAGGTCGACCCGAAGTAGCCGGCTTCGACATTGAGACAGTGCTTGAGGATGCCCAACAAGTTGGCGCCGGTCGCAGTGCGGGGCAGCCTGACTTCGCGTTCACTCAGCCCGTCGAGCTTCCAGATCAGAGCTTCGCGAATGCCCCGGAGATAGAGGTGCAGCGCAGCTTTTGCATCGTCCAGGTCAGCCATGCCCGCCAGTCTTCCCCATCCGGCGCATCCGCTAACGGCCGTCCAGCGCCCGGGCGACCGCCGACACGATCTGATCATCGTCCGCGCCGAGCAGACGTGCCTCACGGACGTACGTGGCGGCGCGATCGTGCAACGCCTCGGTCGGGTCGGACCCGGCGGGCGGTGCGGCCGCGACGCGGGTGCCGCCGCCCCGCCGGGAGACGACCACCCCGGCCGATTCGAGCTCCCGGTAGGTCCGGGCGACCGTGCCGGCGGCCAGCCCCAGGTCGGCGGCGAGCTGCCGGACGGGCGGAAGGCGATCACCGGGGGCGAGTACGCCGTACCGGATCAGCTCGACGAGTTGGCGACGCAGCTGTTCGTAGGGCGGAGTGGGGTCGTCGGTGACCACCGTCAACGCCGGACGGTCGGTCATCGCGTCCGCACCAACGGTTCGGCTCGGTCCGTCGGAAGGAAGATCGCGGCGGCGGACCAACCCACCATGGCGAGCGCCGTAGAAGCCAGAGCAAGCAGGAACCAGCCGGTGATCGTCCACCACATTGGTGCACAGGATATGCCGAGCAGGCCGTTGGCCGCCGTCAGGCTGACGCCGGCGAGCGGGATGGCGACGAGGACGCCGACCGCCCCGGTGACGACGTAGGCCGCGCGCCTGCGTTGCGCGTCGTCGACCGCCACCTCGTCGGCGCCGCCGTATCGCGGTCGTCGGACGATGGTACGTACGGCGAGGTACGCCATCAGCAGGCCGATCAGCACGACGAGCATCAGCCCGCCGGTGTAGTACGAGCCCGGCCACGGGCCACGGCTTTCGCTCATCTCGAGGGTGCACTGCCGGGTCAGCCAGCGTCCGGAACGTCCCATGTCGTCGGGGCCGCCGGCCGCCGTCGTGCCGGCGACCAGGATCAGGAGCACACTGCCGGCCACGGCGACCACTCGGCTGAGATGGCGTGGCAGGTAGTCACGGATGCGGCGGACTTCGAGGGCGGCGGTCCGCGTCGGGCCGTGCGGTGGTCGGACCGTCAGCTCCCCGGCGAGTACGCCGATGAGCGCGCACAGCCCGAACAGCGGTGCCGCCAGTAGCAGCCCGACGCCGAGGTCACCCGATCCGGCGGCGATGATGCCGACGAGCACGCCGATGGTCACGCCGATCCAGCGCAGCATGGCGGTACGTCGGGCGACCGCCCTCGGGATCTCGGCGACCGCTTCAGCCGGCCGGCGAGCCCGCCCCATCACGAGGGCCGCCGCGACTACCGCCAAAGCGCACGCCACCAGGCCGAACAACAGCACCAGGCCGGTCACTGCGCCCATGAGCACTCCCTCGATTGTACCAAGCGTACGGTACAAGAATGGTGGGCTACGCCGGGAACTTGTGTCAACCGCTTGATACATCCGACCAGTGCCACGGCCGGTGTCGCCGCCACCGCCACCGCCCACAAACGTCCTGGACCCGGTGGCAGATCGGCGTCGGCGGCAGCCGACGCCGGCCCCGGTGGGCACCATGAACCGCGACATCGTTGGCCCGTTCGCTCTGGTTGCCGTGACCGGCACCTTCGCCAGGATCGGGTTCGGGGTGCTGTGGGATCTGCTCCCGTAGGGGCTAGCCGCAGGCGGTCAGCGGCGGCGGCCGGCGGCCAGGGCGATGAGGTACTGTCCACCGCCCGCGTCGACGCTCGCGGTCACCGGCAGTCCGGGCACCAGCCGGGAGAACCGGTCGACCAGCCAGTCCGCCGCCTCCTGGGCGTCCTTCCTGCTCGGGCAGCGGGCGACCAGCTCCCGGCCACCTTTGCGTTCGAGCCGCTCGGCGACGGCGATCAGGGGTGCGGGCTCCACCACGCGCAGCCGGTCCGGCCAGGCGATGACCACCTTGACCGCGCCTTTGCGGGTGTTGCAGGCCCGGTGCGCGAGTCGCTCGACGACCTTGGCCTTCTTGTCGGCGGTACGGCTGTCGACGCTGGGACCACGCGGGTCGTTCACCGACTTGTCGGCGTCGACCGGCTCATCACACACCCAGCATCGCCAACCGTCCCGGACCGCGACCTCATCGAGGAGACTCATCCCAGCAAACTAGCCTGTCCGCTCTCGGATCACCGACAGCCCGGACCGACCGGGGCCGACGTAGCGATGGTGGTCCGGGGCCGCCTGGCGCCGCGCGGGTGAGCGCGATGGTCACCCGACGCACGGAATCGGATGGACGCCCTGGACGCTGGTGTCGAGAATGCCTCGGCTCACCGATCAGCCCACGCATCGGTGACGGCGTCGTCGAGGAGATCTCGATCGTCTGCCCATCCGGGGTCGGTGGGTTGGTCGAACAGACCGGCGAGGTCGTCCCACTCGCGCCAGGTTCGAGGAGTGACCGGGCCGAGTACGGCCGCCGGTCGGCCCGCCACGGTAATCGTCACGCGTTCGCCCCCCCCCGCGCCCGGCGTACCAGGTCGCTGGCGTTCTGCCGCATCTCCCGCAGCCCCACCTCACGCATGTTCCCACCGTCGCACATGTGCTACCCGGCGCGAAGGTCACTCTCGGCGGCGTCGTACGACGAACGGGCCGACTGCGCCGAGCGGTACGCCCGTGCAGCCGTCGACGACGTCGCGGCCAGCTGCGGACGGGACGGCAACCAGACGGTCTGCACGCCGAGGCGCTCGTTCATCGAAGCGAGCTGGTACTCGTAGCCGAGGTCGGCCACCGTACGCAGGCCGCGAACGATGACCGTGGCACCGCGGCGCAGGCAATAGTCAGTGGTCAGGCCGGTCCAGGTGTCCACCTCGACGTTGCCCCAGGCTGCCGGCAGAGCGTCGCGCGCCCGGACGGCCCTGGCGGTGGCCTCAGAGGTCGGGTGCTTGCCGGCGTTCACCGCCAGCAGCACGACGATCCGGTCGAACATCACCCGGGCACGGGCCACCAGGTCACGGTGCCCCGAGGTGAACGGATCGAACGTACCGGGATAGACCGCCAGCGAACCGCGTACCGGGTCCGCCGCGCGATCCGACGCGGCCGTCACCGCGACCCCCAGCACATGGCACGATCATTCCAGCCGCACGTGCCCTGACAAGCCGGCGCCCGCCCCGATCGCGGCGGGCGCCGGGTACGGCCGCTCGGCGGGCAGCAGGCCGGGTGGGCCGCTCCGGTCATCGGCGGCGAGCCGATCCCGGATCGCGTGCGCATGGTCGGTCACGTCGCTGATGCCGACGATCCACTGCGGAGGATCCTGACCGCCAGCACCCGCTCCTGACCGAGCTTGGACGCAGCCACCGCCGGGGCGGCGATCTCCGGCGCGTACGCCTGGTAGACCGTCACGGTCTGCTCGTCGAAGGCGGCCCGGATCCGACGGTACGGAACACGCACACACCGATCGTGCCGGACGTGCCGGGCCGACCTCCACCGCCTCACGCTGCCGGATCAGGTCAGACCGTCGACCCGATCATTCGATCGCGCTACACCACCAGCATGAGTACGCTCAGTAACGAGATTCGGCAGCCTCACGACGAGGAGGCAGCATGTCCATGTCCCGCGAACAGTGGCTGGCGAGCCAGGCTGCCAGCCGACAGACCCGGTCACGACCGGCAGTTCACCGCTGCGGGCTGGTGGCCCGGCCGGACGGGCAGTTCGACGTACGGATCGAAGGGACCGACCTGCGCACCGGCGCCGTCCCGCCGCTGATCCACATCGGTGGCCGACCGGCGCGGCGGATCGAGAGCCACGGTGGCACCGTCCTGCGTGCCGTGGTCGATCGCGGCGAACCCGGCGACGAGGTGACCATCGACCTCGGGCCGGCGGGCACGGTGCGAGCGACGGTCGGGCGGGTGTCATGAGTGTCCACCCACCACGCGTCCTCGCTCCGGTCGCTACCGGCGACGGCGTCGTCTGGGTCAGCGGGACCACTCCCGGCGCGACCGTCGCGATCCGGCAGGGCAGTGTCGAACGGGGACGCCGACAGGCCACCGGCCCGGTGACCCCGGTCGGTGTCACCGCAATCACCGGCGACCCGGTCCAGGCAGTCGCGCGCCTCGACGCGCAGAGCGCCACCAGCACCGCCGTCACCCCGGTGCGGGATCCCGGGGAGGCCGGCGAGTTCGCGGGTGCGGCGGTCCGCGACGTCGACTACGGCAGCTTCACGGTACCGACGCACGACACTCCGCAGGGCGCCGACGGCGGGTTCGCGGCACCGCTGCGCGGCCGGGTGTGGCTGCCTGCCGACAGTGCCGGTCAGGTGCCGGGCGGGCTGGGCCGCCGGCCCCTGGTGGTCGTCGCGCACGGCTACTGGGCAGATCCGTTGGAGGACGCCGAAAGCCTCAAGGGGTACGCCTGGCTGGCCGGGCACCTGGCCCGTTGGGGCATGGTGGTCTGCTCGATCGACCTGTCCACGGTCAACCGCGAGACGGCGATGGCGACCCAGCAGTGGTCCCGCGGCGAAGTGATCATGGCGATGCTCGACCGGCTGACCACCGACGACGACCTGGCCGGGTACGTCGACCGGGGCCGGGTCGGGCTGGTCGGCCACTCCATGGGCGGCGAGGGTGTCGTGCTCGCCCAGGCGATCAACCGCACCCGCCAGCCCCGGTACGGCGTCCTCGGACTGGTCAGCATCGCCCCGACCAACTACCGGCCGGACGTCGCCGCCACCCACACCGCGTACCTGCAACTGCACGGCAGCCTGGACTACCTCCTGCAGGATCCGAGGTACGTCACCGGACCGGCGCCCCGCTTCGGCGGGTTCCGGCTCCACGACCGGGCCTGGCGGCCCCGCAGCCTCGCCTTCATCGACGGTGCCCGGCACGAGGGCTGGAACCCGATCTGGCTGGCCAGCCCGAACAGCCTGGAGCCGGAGCCGGATCCGGCGCTGCCGGCGCTGCCCGCCGACCGGCAGCGACGCATCGGGCAGGCGCTGGTCACGGCGTTCCTGCTCGACTTGCTGACCGGGCGGGAGGACTACCGCGGCTACCTCGCCGGCCCGGTGCTGCCCCGGGTGGTCGGTGCCACGGTGGTGCGCCGCCAGCACCAGTCGCCGTCGGTGACCGTGATCGACGACTTCGGCGACGCCGACGTCCAGCTCGAACTGCCGCCCGAGGAACCGGCCGACAAGACCGTCAACCGACGTGGTCTGGCTGCCCGCACCACCGGCGAGGGCATCGACCGGTGGGTCGACGTCGACCACCGCACGGACCTGCCGCTGAGTGTGCACGGCACGCGCGGGCTGGACGTCGCCTGGCGCAGCGACACCACCAGCTACGAGACCAACCTGGACGCGGTGAGCGTCGCGCCGTCGGACACGCTGTCGATGCGGCTGGCCCTGCACTACGCCGAAACCGGCAGCGGCCTGCCCGACGAGACACACAACCCGGTCGGTGCGGACCTCGACGTCGTCGTGGAACTCGACGACGGGACCGAGCGGGCAGCGGTCCCGCTGTCCGTGGTCGACCAGGTCGTCCGCTACCCGCTGGCCGGCCCACAGACCTACAGCGTGTTCCAGACGGTACGGCTGCCGGTCGACGCCTTCACCGCGACCAATCCGGGCCTGGACGTCACCGCGCTGAAAAGGATCCGGCTGGTCCTCTCCGATCGGCCCACCGGCCGTCTGCTGGTCGACGACATCGAGTTCGAGACCGCCGCGCTCACCGCTCCATCGGCGATCAGCATGCTGCGGGTGCACGACCTGGGCGGCGGGTACGGCCCACCCGACGACCGCATCGACACCGAGGTGATCGTGCAGCTGGCCGGCCGACCGGGTGAGTCGTTCGGTCTGCCGCTGCGCGCCGACGCGACCCTGCCGGCCAACTGGGGAATGTTCACCGGGCTGCGCGTCGCGCTGGTGACCGGCGGTCAGATCCAGCTCGCCTACCGGCGGGTCGGACCCACCGTACGGGAGATCGTCGCCGTCGTTCCCAGCTGAGCCGCGCGACGCGCGGCGACCGACCGGAGCCACCGGATGAGAGGAGAATAGCCATGGCGATACTGCGAGCCAGCGGGAAGGTCACCTTCCTGCGGGTGCACGACGTGGGCGGCGGGTACGGCCCACCGGACGACCGCATCGACGGCGAGTTGGTCGCGACGGTCAGCGGTAAACCGCAACACGCCGCCGGAACCACGTTGCGCGCCGACAGCAGCCTGCCCTCGCACGAGGGGATGCTGGCGCTGCTGCGTGACGGGCTGGTGCACCACTCGACGCTGGAGACCAGCATCGACTACGACCTCGACACGGCGGCCGGCCGACGCAACGGCCGGCTGTTGCGGGTGGAGCTGCGCCCGGCCTGAGACGGGCCGCCTCGCCGTCGGTTGCTGTGGAGCAACGGTGGAGGCGACCGGGCTGCGCTGACAGCCATCAAGGAATCACAATGCGCACATGTCCTTCGACGCTAACCAGGTTCCCCCGCATCTGTTGATCAAGGTCGAGCAACCGGACCACCCGGTGTCGCTGGTCGCCGAGGACGACGCCCGGCAACGGTCGGCCGCCTATCCGACCATCATGTGGGGCGCCCCGGTGTTCGGCTGCGCCCAGGAGGTCGACGGTCGATGGCGAATCGTCCGGCTCAACGGCGACAGTCCGCAGGATGCCCGTGACAGCCTGGCCTCGCACCTGCGGTGGCTGCACAGCGAGACGCCGCCGACCGCCGGGAACGCCGCCCGCCGCGCGGAGTACGAAGCGATGTACGAGCTGCTCGACTGGGAGGCCGTCGACGAGTCCACCGTCGACGGCCACCGCTACCGGATCATCCGGGCCCAGCCGTTCATCCGGATGGGGGCGGACGGGCCGGAACCGCCCCGCCCCACCGACCTCGACCCGCTGGGCCAGGCCAAGCGGGACACCTCCCACATGGAGGGCTTCGTGATCGACCCGGCGGCCGGCACCGGGCTCACCGCCGGGCTGGTCCGGATGGAGCTGATCTCGTCGTCGTACGATCCGACGACCGTCGCCGCCGACGTGTTCGCCGACTCCCGCCGGGCGCTGACCACCCACCCGAACGTGGTGCTGCTGCCCGTGGGCTTCACCGTCGGGGCGTACGTCGACGGCAGTTGGCGTCCCCGGTCGGCCAGCACGTACGCGACTCCGCAGGCCGCCCGCGACGCCGGGTCGTTCGTGATGCCCGACATCCGCCCGGGCGGCGACACCTCGGTGGAGGAGTTCCGGGCCGCGTTCGACCGGGCCCGCGCGCAGCACCGGCCACCCCGTACCGACGATTTCGAGGTCGAGGGGGTCCGCTGCCGGGTGACGCGGGTCGAGACCTTCGTCCGGGTCGGACCCGACGGCCCGGAAGGCCCGCGCCCGTCGGACCCGGAGTCGCACCTGCCGCCGGCCCGGCTCATGCAGGACCACCACGCCGAGGAGCAGGAAGACCTGACCTCGGGCCCGGACTGACCCGGTCGCTGGATGTCGTGGTCGGGCTCGGCCGCACAGCCGAGCCCGGCCACGTCAGTCGAAGGGGATCACCGGAAGATCCTTGTAATCGCCGTACGCGTCCGGCTCGCCGGTCAGCACGTAAGCGGTGTGGGTGATCGCGTCGAACAGCGCCGAGGCGACGTCGACCCGGCCGAGAATGCGACTCCACTCGGTCAGCGCGCGCCAGTCAGCCGCCGGGGTCGACGTCACTACCGCGTACGGGTGCTCGGCGAGCAACGACACACCGGATGCCTGGTGCTCGGGCACGCGCCTGGACGCCTCAGCGAGGCACACCACCGGCAGCGCGAAGCTGCCGCCCTCGTCGACGACCTCGGCGATGGTCTCACCGACGTCTGTCGAGACGGCGGCGTAGGCGAGGATCGCCGAGGTGTCGAGGACCAGCCGAACCGAGCCGCTCATGCGGCGGAAGAACGGCCGACGCCGCGCAACTCGCTCCAGCGGTCGGCGGTCATCCGCTCGCGCGCCAGATTACATCTTCATACCGGGTCAGGGCCTGGTGGGCGCGGTGTCGCCGTACAGCCAGGCGTCGAAGAACTCCCGCAGCGGCTGTCCGGTGACCCGCTCGGCGACCGTGACGAACTGCTCGGTGGTGGCGTTGCCGCCCCGGTACTCGCCGGCCCAGGTACGCAGCAGCCGGAAGAACGCGTCGTCGCCGACCGTGCGCCGCAGCGCGTGCACCGTCATCCCGCCCCGCTTGTAGACCGCCTGACCGAAGATCCCCGCCGGGCCGGGATCACCGGCCGGCTTCGTCCAGTCGATCCGGTCGTACTCCCGGTCGAACATCTCGTCGGCGGTGGCGGCACCGTCGTGTTCGGACCACAACCATTCGGCGTACGTCGCGAAGCCCTCGTTGAGCCACATGTCCCGCCACTGCCGCAGCGACACGCTGTTGCCGAACCACTGGTGGCCGAGCTCGTGCGCGACCACCCAGGTCTCCGGGCCACGGTCGAAGAACACGTCGCCGTACACCGGCCGGGACTGGGTCTCCAGGGCGTAGCGGATCCGGTCGTCGCTGACCACGATCCCGCCGTACGCGTCCACCGGGTAGGGGCCGAACACCGTCTCCAGGTAGTCGGCGATCTCCCCGGTGCGGGCCATCGCCTGCTCGGCCGGACCACCGGCGGGCAGGTCGGCGGAGACGGCGGTCACCATCGGCCGGCCGGCGTGGGTGCCGGTCTGCACGCGGTAGTCGCCGATCACCAGCGTGGTCAGGTAGCTGGCCAGCGGGGTCGACTCCGACCAGCGCCAGGTGGTCCAACCGTCCGCGCTGGTCGTCTCCCCCGGTACGCCGACGCTCAGCGCCGCCAACCCGTCCGGCACGGTGATCTCGAGGTCGAACGTCGCCTTGTCCGACGGGTGGTCGTTGACCGGGAACCAGGTGCTGGCCGACTCGGGCTGGCCGAGCGCGATCGCCCCGTCGTCGGTGATCTGGAAGCCGCCCTCGCCGAAGTCGCGGCTGACCAGCGGCTCCGGCTCGCCGCCGTAGTCGACGACGACGGTGAACGCCGACCCGTCGGGCAACCCGGCGGCCGGCGTGACGACCAGTTCGTCGTCGTCGCGAGTGTGCTGCGCGGGCCGGCCGTCGACGTCGACCGACGCGACGTCCAGGCCGGCCAGGTCCAGGTTGAACCGGGACAGGTCCATCGTCGCGGTCGCGGTGATCGTGGCGGTGCCGTCGAGCTGACGGGCCGCCGGGTCGTAGCGCAACGCCAGCTGGTAGCCGGCGACGTCGTAGCCACCGTTGCCGTACGCCGGGAAGTAGGGGTCGCCGATCCCGGCCGCACCGGGCTGGAAGTCGGCCTGCGGGGACCGGTCGACCAGCTCCGGCAGGACCCCGCAGCCGCTGGCGGCGAGGACGGCCGCCAGCGTCGCGGTGACGACCGACGTACGGCGCGCGGTCACCGGTCCAGGACCAGCCCGACCCGCTGGAACTCCTTCAGGTCGCGGTAGCCGCACTTGGCCATCGCCCGGCGCAGCCCGCCGAAGAGGTTCTGCTGGCCGTCCGGGGAGTCGGCCGGGCCGAACAGCAGCTGCTCCATGTCGCCCAGCGGCTCACCGGCGACCCCGTACGCGCCGCGCGGCAGCTTCGGGTGGCTGGCCACCGAAT
The DNA here is from genome assembly GCF_030345095.1 of Solwaraspora sp. WMMA2056. NCBI lineage: Bacteria > Bacillati > Actinomycetota > Actinomycetes > Micromonosporales > Micromonosporaceae > Solwaraspora > Solwaraspora sp. WMMA2056. The sequence goes on along the minus strand of NZ_CP128360.1, from coordinate 1,790,743 downwards.
GCCACCAGGCACCGGACGCCGGGGCCTCGGCGCACAGCGACAGCGGCTCGCCGAGCATCACCGCGTCGGCGCCGCAGCCGAGGGCCTTGGCGATGTCACCGGAGGTCTGCAGGTCACCGTCGGCGATCAGGTGCACGTATCGGCCGCCGGTCTCGTCGAGGTAGTCGCGGCGGGCGGCGGCCGCGTCGGCGATCGCCGTCGCCATCGGCACCCGGATGCCGAGCACCGAGTCGGTCGTCGCCCACTCGTCGGCACCGATGCCGACGATCACGCCGGCCGCGCCGGTACGCATCAGGTGCAGCGCCGTCTTGTAGTCGGTGCAGCCGCCGACCACGACCGGCAGGTCCAGGTCGGCGATGAACTCCTTGAGATTCAGCGGCTCGTCGGTGGTGGAGACGTGCTCGGCCGAGACCAGGGTGCCCTGGATCACCAGGATGTCGACGCCGGCGTCGAGGATCACCGGGGCCAGCGCCAGGGTGTGCTGCGGGGACACCCGGACCGCGACGGTGCCGCCACCGGCGCGCATCTGCCGGACCCGTTCGGCGATCAGTTCGGGGCGGATCGGTTCGGCGTACGCCTCCTGCAGCCGCTTGGTGGCCGGGTCGTCGTCGTCCATCCCGGCCAGCTCGGCGAGGACCTTGGCCGGATCCTCGTAGCGGGTCCACAGCCCTTCGACGTTGAGCACGCCGAGCCCGCCCAGCTCGCTGAGCTTCGCGGCGGTGGCCGGGCTCATCGTCGCGTCCGACGGGTGCGCCACACACGGGATCTTGAACTGGTACGCGTCGAGCTGCCAGGCGGTGGAGACGTCGTCGACGTCCCGGGTGCGCCGGCTCGGCACGATGGCGATGTCGTCCAGGTGGTAGCCGCGCTGCGCGGTCTTGCCCAGCCCGATCTCGACCACGTCACGCATGGGTGTCTCCGTTATGGACAGGTCGACGCGCGGCCGCCGCACGTTCGGCGACGGCAGGTCGACGGGGAACGTCAGCGGGTGTGGTAGTTGGGTGCTTCGACGGTCATCTGGATGTCGTGCGGGTGGCTCTCCTTCAGACCGGCCGCGGTGATCCGGATCAGCTGGCCGCGCTGGTGCAGGTCGTCGATGCCTTCGGCACCGACGTACCCCATCGCCAGCCGGACCCCGCCGATCAGCTGGTGCACGACGGTGCTCAGCGGCCCACGGTACGGCACCTGGCCCTCGACGCCTTCAGGTACCAGCTTCTCGTCGCTGAGGACGTCCTGCTGGAAGTAGCGGTCCTTGGAGTAGGAGCGGGCCTGGCCGCGTGACTGCATCGCCCCCAGCGAACCCATCCCCCGGTACGACTTGAACTGTTTGCCGTTGATGAACATCAGCTCGCCGGGGCTCTCCTCACAGCCGGCGAGCAGGCTGCCGAGCATCACCGTGTGCGCCCCGGCGACGAGCGCCTTGGCGATGTCACCGGAGTACTGGATGCCGCCGTCGGCGATCACCGGCACCCCGGCCGGCTGGCAGGCGCGGACCGCCTCCATGATCGCGGTGATCTGCGGTACGCCGACCCCGGCGACCACCCGGGTGGTACAGATCGCGCCGGGGCCGACCCCGACCTTGACCGCGTCGGCACCCGCCTCGACCAGCGCCCGCGCACCGGTGTAGGTGGCCACGTTGCCGCCGACGACGTCGACGGCCGTGTCCGCCTTGAGGGCCCGGACCATGTCCAGCACGGCCCGCTGGTGGCCGTGCGCGGTGTCGACGATCAGCACGTCGACACCGGCGTCGACCAGGGCGCGGGCCCGCTTGTACGCGTCGTCGCCGACCCCGATCGCGGCGGCCACCCGCAGCCGGCCGGCGTCGTCCTTGGTCGCGTCGGGGTACTGCTCGCTCTTGGTGAAGTCCTTGACGGTGATCAGCCCGCGCAGCCGGCCGGCGTCGTCGATCAGGGGCAGCTTCTCGACCTTGTGCTGACGCAGCAGCGCCAGGGCGTCCGCCTTGGCCACCCCGACCGGGGCGGTGACCAGCGGCATCCGGGTCATGATCTCGCGTACCGGCCGGTTGGAGTCGGTTTCGAAGCGCATGTCCCGGTTGGTGACGATGCCGACCAGTGCCCCGTCGGCGTCGACGACCGGTACACCGGAGATGCGGTACCGGCCGCAGAGCGTGTCGACGTGCTGCAGGGTGTCGTCCGGGCCGCAGGTCACCGGGTTGGTGATCATGCCGGCCTCGGAGCGCTTCACCAGGTCGACCTGGAGTGCCTGGTCGTCGGCGGAGAGGTTGCGGTGCAGGACGCCGATGCCGCCCTGGCGGGCCATGGCGATCGCCATCCGGGCCTCGGTCACCGTGTCCATGGCGCTGGACAGCAGCGGAATCGACAGCTGCACGTTGCGGGTCATCGACGTCACGGTGTTGACCCGGCTCGGGATCACGTCCGACTCGGCGGGCTGCAGCAGCACGTCGTCGAAGGTCAGACCGAGCGGTACCGCCCGGGCCGACCCGGTGGGCATCTCCGGTACGTGACCACCGAACGCCGGGGGGACGGACACGCGCCCGCCGTTGGCGGTACGGTCGACGACGGTCTGCTCGGCTGGCGAGTTCTCCACGACTTGATCCCCTGAGCTGGTCGGACGGGTGCGCCTGGTGGCAGATGCGGGTGGGGACACGCGGCCTTGCGCGGAGGCGGCCCGGTGCCCGACTGCGGTTGACCGGCTCGCGCCGTCGCGACGGCGCGATGGTTCATCGTACCCACCGGTCCTGGTGCCGGCCGCGCCGCGCCCACCTGGGCCGGCCGGGCGGTACGGATGGGACTACGGTGGAGGGGTGCACGAGGAGCCGATCGATCCGTTCAGTGGCGACCCCGCCGATCCGGCGGCCGGGCTGGAGGATCCCACCGAGGACGGGGAGTCCGACTCGTTGACCGCCGCCGAGCGGCAGGACGTGTTGGAGGACCTGGCGGACCTGGAGGTCTACCAGGCCCTGCTCGGCGCGGTCGGGATCCGTGGTCTGGTGATCGAGTGCGAGGACTGCCGGGAGCCGCACTACTTCGACTGGGACCTGCTGCGCGGCAACCTGCGGCATCTGCTCAACTCGGGCCGGCCACGGGTGCACGAGCCGGCCTTCAACCCGGACCCGGACCACTACGTCACCTGGGAGTACGCCCGGGGCTACGCCGACGGCGTACACGACACCCTGCACGACGAGTCCGACGACGACGAGATGCCGGAGCAGTCGTCCTGATCCGGTAGGCGCGGCGACGGCACCGCGCCGGCTGTCCCGGCTGCCAGGTCGGCTCAGGCGACCAGGCCGGTACGGAATCCGGTCGCCACGGCGTGGGCCCGGTCGCGGGCACCGAGTTTGCGGAACAGCCGTCGGGCGTGGGTCTTGACGGTGTCCTCCGAGACGAACAGTTCCCGGCCGATCTCGCCGTTGCTCTTGCCTTCGGACATGCCGCGCAGCACCTGGAGCTCCCGTTCGGTCAGCCCGGTACGCCGCAGCGGCGAGCCGGACGGGCCGATGGTCGGTGCAGTGCCGGCCGAGCCGGTGGTCGGCGTACCGCCGGGGGGTGTCGTCGCGGTGCTCGGGCCGCCGGTCACCGCCGGACCACCGGCGGTCGGGCTGCCGGTGGTGGGGCTGGCCGGCGCCGTCGCGTCGTCGCGCTGGTTCGGCACCACGGTCGCGGCGGCGTCGGTCGGTGCGGATGCCGCCGGGCCGGTGTCGGCACCGGGGGTGGTGCCGGTGGCCCGGTTGGCCGCCGAAGCTGCGGCGACGGCACTGACGGAGGCGGTCTCGGCCGGCGCGGGCGCGACGGTGGCGGTGAGCGTCGCCGACTGTTCGGCCAGCAGCGCCGGCGTCTGCCGACCGGGGGCGGCCAGCAGCAGCAGGGTCTTGGCGACGACGCTGACCAGGTCGTCGGCGTCGCGGATCAGGCCGCGGGCGCCGGCCGCGATCGCGGCGGACGCCACCTGCGGCTCCTCGCCGCCGAAGAGCACGATCACGCTGTTCGGCGAGCGGGCCAGCACCCGGCGGGTGAAACTGGCACTGTCCGGCCGGGCCAGCGCCGTGTCGGCGAGCACGATCTCCGCCGGCCGTTCGGACAGTCGCAGCATCACCTCGGGTTCGGAGACGGCGGTCCGGACGACAGCGGAGAGGCCGAGCCGGGCCGCCGCCCCGGTGATGTTCTGAGCTGCGGCAACCGACCGTACACAAACGAGCACCTTACGCACTGTGTCTCCCCTCTCCCGTGAGCAGGAGATCACGCGACGCCGGTTCGCTCACACGCTTTGCCACGAAAAAAGATGAAAGTTCAGGACGGCTGGCCCCGTCGGCGACCGGCCGTCGCCGGCCAGGTTCCCCACAGGTTGCGCGGGTAGTGATTGAGCGGTGGGGCTGGCGGGTACCGCAGTGACTGTCGAGGACCGATGCGCTTGCGCGGCCGGCCGCCCGGTCCGACCATGAGCTGTCCGCGGTGCCGCGCGGAAGGAGGGGTGCAGATGTCGGACGTACGTCGACTGCCCGGACCTATCGTCGACCTCTGGGAGTGGCAGATCCTCGGTGCCTGTCGCGGTCGCGACAGCGCGCAGTTCTTCCACCCGGACGGTGAACGCGGTTCGTCACGCACCCGGCGGGAGGCCGGCGCGAAGGCGGTCTGCCGGACCTGCCCGGTCCGCGCGGAGTGCGCGGCCCACGCCCTGTCGGTACGCGAACCGTACGGTGTGTGGGGCGGGTTCAGCGAGGCCGAGCGGCTGCGGCTGCTCGCCGTCGGCTGGGAGGACCTGGCCGACCGGCACCGGCACCGGGTGGACGTGGCCCGGTTGGAGGCCCGGCTCGGCCGCCCGCACAAGTCGACCGTACCGACGCAGCGCCAGACCGCATCGGCAGCCTGAACCTGCTATGCCACGGTGACCCGGATCGTGTGCCAGCCGGTCGCCCCGTCCGGGGCGACCGGCTGGCGGCCCTCCGGCTGGGTCTCGCCGGTGGTGTCGGTCGCCCGCACCTGCAGCACGTGCTCGCCGGGGGTGGCCGGCCACTGCCAGACCCACTGCACCCAGGTGTCGGCGGAGACGGCCGGGGCCAACGTCGCCGACTGCCAGGGGCCGTCGTCGACCCGTACCTCGACGGCACGGATGCCCCGGTGCTGGGCCCAGGCCACCCCGGCCACCGGCACCGTGCCGGCGGTCAACTCGCCCCGCTGACGCGGCGTGTCGATCCGGGACTGGGTCTTGATCGGCCCCTGCGCCGACCAGCCCCGGGGCACCCAGTACGCGTCGAAGTCGGCGAAGCTGGTCACCTCCAACTCGGTGATCCACTTGCAGGCGGAGACGTAGCCGTACAGGCCGGGCACCACCATCCGGACCGGGAAGCCGTGCTCCACCGGCAGCGGTTCGCCGTTCATCCCGACCGCGAGCAGCGCGTCCCGCCCGTCGAGCAGCGCCTCGGTCGGCGTACCGCAGGTCCAGCCGTCGACCGACCGGCCGACGACCTGGTCGGCGCCGGGCAGCGGGCCGGCGGCGGCCAGCAGTTCCCGCACCGGTACGCCGAGCCAGCGGGCGTTGCCGATCAGGTCGCCGCCGACCTCGTTCGACACGCAGGCCAGGGTGACGTACCGCTCGACCAGGTCCATCGCGAGCAGGTCGGGGTAGCTGACGGTGATCTCGGTGGCGACCCGGCCGTGGATCCGCAGCCGCCACTGCTGCGGGTCGACCCGGGGCACCACCAACGCGGTGTCGATCCGGTAGAAGTCGGTGTTGGGGGTGACGTACCGGGTCAGGCCCGACACCTGTGGGTCCACACCGGACGGCACGGGCGCGGCGACGTCGGCGGCGGCCGGCAGGGTGATGGATGCCCGGACACTGGTCACGCTGCGCCGCTGCGCCAGCCACCGGCCGCCGGCCCCGGCCAGTGCGGCGGCCCCGACGCTGACGCCGACGGCGGACAGGAACCGCCGCCGGTCGCCCACCCCGGCCCCGGGCAGCACCGGCGCGGTCGGGGTGGCTGGAGCGGCTGGCCCGGCCGGCGGGGCCGGCGGATCGACGGCGGGGCGCAGCGGGCCGACGCCGGGCTGCGGCGGGGCGACGGCGGGGCGCAGCGGGCCGGTCAGCAGCGCCCGCAGCAGGATCGCCGCAGCCAGGGCACCGAGCAGCGACGGCAGCGCGGCCGCCGGACCGGCGTCCGGCCGGCTCACCGCCGCCGCGACACCGACCAGGCCGAACGCGGCGATACCGAGATCCCCGGCGATCGGCGCGCGGGCCGCCAGGACGCCGATCCCGGCGGCGAACCCGGCCAGCAGGACGGCGGTGCCGACCAGCAGCGCAGTCTTGTCGTGTACGCCGAACACGTCGATGGCGAACCGGGTCAGCGACTCCGGCGCGGAGTCGACCACGACCCCGCCGACCGCGACCAGCGGTGCCGAGCGGGCACCGGCGACGACCGCGACCACCTCGGCGAGCCCGAGGGCGACGGCGGCGACGGCCACCCCGGCGAGAGCGGCCAGGCGGGCCGGCGTACGGCCGGCGGCGGCCCGCGCCACCGGCGGTGCTGCCTGTTGCGTCATCGTCCGACGATACGTCGCGACCAGAACGGTTGGCGAAAGCGGAATCCGCGCGACCAGGGCCGGGCGGCGTACCGCCGGAGTGCCCTGATCGCGCGGATTCAGGTGAAGCAGGTGGAACAGGTACGGGTCAGAACCCGGGGCCGTGCTGGTGACCGTGCCCGTGGTCGTGCCCGTGGCCGCCGGCGGCCGGTTGCGGCTTCTCCGGCTTCTCCACCACGAGGGTCTCCGTGGTGAGCAGCAGCCCGGCGATCGACGCGGCGTTGGTGACCGCGTTGCGGGTCACCTTGACCGGGTCGACGATGCCGGCTGCGGCCAGGTCGACGTACGAGTCGGTCGCCGCGTTGAGGCCGTGGCCCCAGTCGGCGTCACGCACCTTGCCGACGACGACGTACCCGTCGTGACCGGCGTTCTGGGCGATCCACCGCAGCGGCTCGTGCAGCGCCTTGCGGACGATCGACACACCGACCTTCTCCTCGCCGGTGAAGCCGAGGTCGTCGTCGAGCACGCTGGCGATCTGGCTGAGCGCGGCGCCGCCACCGGGGACGATGCCTTCCTCGACCGCGGCCTTGGTCGCGGCGATCGCGTCCTCGATGCGGTGCTTGCGCTCCTTCATCTCGACCTCGGTCGCGGCACCGGCCTTGATCACAGCGATGCCGCCGGAGAGCTTGGCCAGCCGCTCGGACAGCTTCTCGCGGTCCCAGTCGGAGTCCGACGCCTCGATCTCCTTGCGGATCTGGGCGACCCGGTCGGCGACCTCGGAGTCGCGGCCACCGCCGTCGACGACCGTGGTGGTGTCCTTGTCGACCACGATCCGCCGGGCGCTGCCCAGCTGCTCCAGCCCGACGGCGTCGAGCTTGTAGCCCAGCTCCGGAGCGACCAGCTCGGCGCCGGTGAGGACCGCCATGTCCTGCAGCATCGCCTTGCGGCGGTCGCCGAAGCCGGGGGCCTTGACCGCGCAGATCTTGACGGTCTTGCGGATGGCGTTGACCACCAGGGTGGACAGCGCCTGGCCCTCGACGTCCTCGGCGACGATCAGCAGCGGCTTGCTGGCCTGGACGACCTTCTCCAGCAGCGGCAGCAGCTCCTCGATCGAGGAGATCTTCTGGGTGGTGATCAGGATGTAGGCGTCCTCGAGGACCGCTTCCTGCGCTTCGGCGTCGGTGACGAAGTGCGGGGAGACGAAGCCCTTGTCGAACTGCAGGCCCTCGGTGACGTCCAGCTCGGTGGCGAGGGTGGAGCCTTCCTCGACGGTGATCACACCGTCGCGGCCGACCCGCTCCATCGCCTCGGCGATCAGGTCGCCGATGGTGGCGTCCTGCGCCGAGATCGTCGCGACCTGGGCGATCGAGTCCTTGCTGGCCACCTCGACGGCCTTGGCCAGCAGTTCGTCGGAGACCTTCTGGACGGCCGCGTCGATGCCGCGCTTGAGGCCGGCCGGGTTGGCTCCGGCGGCCACGTTGCGCAGCCCTTCACGGACCATCGCCTGGGCGAGCACGGTGGCGGTGGTGGTCCCGTCGCCGGCGACGTCGTTGGTCTTCGTCGCCACCTCCTTGACCAGCTGCGCACCGAGATTTTCGTACGGGTTGGTGAGCTCGATCTCCTTGGCGATGGTCACGCCATCGTTGGTGATCGTCGGGGCGCCGAACTTCTTGTCCAGCACGACGTTGCGCCCGCGCGGGCCGAGGGTGACCTTGACCGTGTCCGCGAGGGTGTTGACGCCGTGCTCCAAGAGGTGTCGGGCGTCGTCCGAGAAACTCAGGATCTTCGCCATGACATTCCCTTCACAGGCACTAGCCGTCGGCCGGGCGGCGCAGGGCGCCGGGCACCGGCCAACGGGCGACGCCCCGGAGACCCGCGTGGGGCTCCGGGGCGTTCAGCACTGGCAGTAGGTCACTTCTCGATGACGGCGAGGACGTCGCGGGCGGAGAGCACCAGGTACTCCTCGCCGGCGTACTTGACCTCGGTGCCGCCGTACTTCGAGTAGATGACCGTGTCGCCGACGTTGACGTCAACCGGGATCCGGTTGCCCTTGTCGTCGACGCGGCCCGGGCCGACAGCGAGGACGGTGCCCTCCTGCGGCTTCTCCTTGGCGGTGTCGGGGATCACGATGCCCGACGCCGTGGTGGTCTCAGCCTCGTTCGCCTGGACCAGGATCCGGTCCTCGAGCGGCTTGATCGCAACCTTGGTCGCGGTAGTCACGGGCATACCCTCCTGGGGTATCAGGTGTTGGTGCCGGTCGCGTGGGCGGCCAGCGTCAATCTGCCTCATGTCCACCGGGCGGGTCCGTCGTCGCGGGTGCCGGTCCGCCTGGCGTTTCGCCCTCCGGCCGGAGCCGGCGGGCTGGCACCCTCAGCATGAGAGTGCTAACCGCAGATTAGCAGTCGCCTGTGCGGAGTGCTAGCCCGATGGCCGACCATGGACAATGTCGCGGTGCACCCGGACGAGTTGGCCGCGCTGCGCTCCCCGGCCGGGGCGGCGGCCCTGACCGCCGCCGCGCAGGTGCTGGCCGCGCCGGGCGGCGACGACCCGCTGGCCGCGGCGACCGCGCTGCGTACCGCCGGGGTGCCGGCCCCGCTGGCCACCGCCGCGCTCACCCAGGCCGCGCTGCGCGCCCGCGCGGCCGGCAAGTTCGGCCCGGCCGCCGCCCGGATGTTCTTCACCCGCGCCGGCCTGGAACAGGCCACCCGGGCCGTGGTCGCCGACCGCCGCGCGGCCCGGTTGCGCGCCGCCGGGGTACGCCACCTCGCCGACCTGGGCTGCGGGGTCGGCGCGGACACCCTCGCCGCCGCCCGGGCCGGAATCCGGGTGTACGCCGTGGAGGCCGATCCGGCCACCGCCGCGATCGCGGCCGCCAACGCCGAGGCCACCGGGCTGGCCGACCTCGTCACGGTGGTCTGCGCCGACGCCACCGACGTCGACCTCACCGGCGTCGACGCGGTCTTCTGCGACCCGGCCCGCCGCTCGGGCACCGGCCGACGCACCTTCGACCCGGACAGCTACTCCCCGTCCTGGGACTTCGTCCGCGACCTGGTCGCCCGGGTGCCCCGGACCGTGCTCAAGGTCGCACCGGGCATCGACCACGCGCTGATCCCGCCCGGGGCCGAGGCCGAGTGGGTCAGCGTCGACCGGGACGTGGTCGAGGCGGCGTTCTGGTGCGGCCCGCTGGCCGGCCCGTCCCGGCGGGCCACCCTGCTGCGTACCGGGCGGCCGGCGGCGGGCCTGGTCGGCGACGGCGGGGAGGCGGTGGCGGTCGGCCCGGTGCGGCGCTACCTGTACGACCCGGACGGCGCGGTGGTCCGCGCGCACCTGGTGGCCGCGTTCGCCGCCACCGTGGCCGGCACCCTGGCCGACGAGTCGATCGCCTACGTCTACGCCGACACGCCGACCGACACGCCGTACGGCCGGTGTCTGGAGATCACCGACGTGCTGCCGTTCTCGCTGAAACGGCTGCGGGCAGTGCTGCGCGAACGCGGTGTGACGCGGCTGGAGATCCTCAAACGCGGTTCCCCGCTCGACCCGGCCCAGTTGCGGCGCGACCTGCGGCTGCGTACCGCTGCCGGAGCCGGCGTGGCGGCGAGCCTGGTGCTGACCCGGGTGGCCGGCGCCCCCACGGCCCTGCTCGGCCACCCACTGGGCGCGCCGGGACGGTAACGTCGCCGGACATGGCAGGTACGGCGACCCCGGCGACGACGCTGCTGACCAAGCGGCGCGTTGCGTTCCAGGTGCATCCGTACCAGGTGCCGCCGGAAACGCCCGACTACGGCGCGGCGGTCGCGGCCGCCCTGGGCGTGGCACCCGCGCAGGTGTTCAAGACGCTGGTGGCGCAGGTCGACGGCGCGCTCGCGGTCGGCGTCGTGCCGGTCACCGGGGAGTTGGACCTCAAGGCGTTCGCGGTGGCGCTGGGCGGCAAGCGGGCGGTGCTCGCCGACCGGGTGCTGGCGGAGCGGACCACCGGGTACGTCCGGGGCGGGATCAGCCCGCTCGGGCAGCGCCGGCGGCTGCCGACGGTGCTGGACGCCTCGGCCGGCCGGTACGCCGAGGTCTACGTCTCGGCGGGCCGGCGCGGGTTGCAGTTGAGTATCGCTCCGGGTGACCTGGCCGCCGTCGCCGATGCCCGGTTCGCCCCGATCGCTGCCCACTGATCCGGCAGACGACGGGCAGATGTCCGTCACGTTGCTGAATTGTTATCGCTGGCAACAAAACTCGTGACGGCAGCGGTCTTGTGCTCGCCGCCACACTCCTAATACGTTGCCGGACACAACAAAACGACGACGGCCCTCCGCCCCAGCTGTGGCCGTCGCCCTCGCCGGCCGGGTTCCGGAGCCCACAGCGCCGCGCGAGCCACACCTCACGCACGGACAGCACCACCTCAGCACGCACGAGCAGCACCACCTCCTTGTACGCGACACATCACCCTCCGAAAGGACCCGAGCGATGCGCAAAGGGATCCTCAGCACCGCCGCCGCCGGCATTCTGCTCGCCGGCGGCCTGACCGCCTGCGGCAACGACAGCGGCACCGGCACCGGCACCGGCACCGGCGACACCCCGACCCCGAAGATCGGCGTGATCCTGCCGGACAGCGCCTCCTCCGACCGCTGGGAGACCGCCGACCGGCGCTTCCTGGAAGAGGCCTTCAAGGCCGCCGGCGTCGACTCGACCATCCAGAACGCGCAGGGCGACAAGGCCCAGTTCCAGACCCTCGCCGACCAGATGATCACCGACGGCGTCACCGTCCTGATGATCGTCAACCTGGACTCCGGCACCGGCAAGGCCGTGCTCGACAAGGCCAAGCAGCAGGGCGTCGCCACGATCGACTACGACCGGCTGACCCTCGGCGGCTCCGCCGAGTACTACGTCAGCTTCGACAACGAGGCCGTCGGCAAGCTGCAGGGCGAGGGCCTGGTCAAGTGCCTGACCGACGCCGGGGTGCAGAACCCGACGATCGCCACCCTCAACGGCTCGCAGACCGACAACAACGCCACCCTGTTCAAGGCCGGCTACGACGGGGTCCTCGACCCCAAGTACAGCTCCGGCGAGTACACCAAGGGCCCGGACCAGTGGGTGCCGGACTGGGACAACACCCAGGCCGCGACGATCTTCGAGCAGATGCTGACCCAGACCGGCGGCAAGATCGACGGTGTGCTGGCCGCCAACGACGGCCTCGGCAACGCCGCCATCTCGGTCCTCAAGCGCAACCAGCTCAACGGCAAGGTCCCGGTCACCGGCCAGGACGCCACCCCGCAGGGCCTGCAGAACATCCTCGCCGGCGACCAGTGCATGACCGTCTACAAGGCGATCAAGGCTGAGGCGCAGGCCGCCGCGGAGCTGGCCATCGGGCTGGCCAAGGGCGAGCGCAAGGAGGTCGCGCAGACCGTCACCGACACGGAGACCAACCGCGAGGTGCCGGCGGTCCTGCTCACCCCGCAGGCCATCTACAAGGACAACGTCGTCGACGTGGTCAACGACGGCTACGTCACCGCCGAGGAACTCTGCACCGGTGAGTTCGCCGCGCTCTGCACCGAGGCCGGCATCAGCTGACCCGGCGTCGCCGGCCCGGCCCGGCAGCCCCGCCGCGGGTGTCACCCGGCAGCACCATCGCCGGGTGACACCCGCGGCGGACGCGCCGACGCCGCTGGACGGACACCCTCACGAAGGAGACCATCCGTGTCCGCGACCCCCCTGCTGCAACTGCGTGGGATCGACAAGAACTTCGGCCCCGTCCAGGTGCTGCGCAACGTCGACTTCGACGTCCACGCCGGTGAGGTGACCGCGCTCGTCGGTGACAACGGCGCCGGCAAGTCCACCCTGGTCAAGTGCATCAGCGGCATCCACCCGATCGACCGCGGCGACGTCCTGGTCGACGGCCGACCGGTGCACATCCACAGCCCGCGCGACGCCGCCTCGCACGGCATCGAGGTCGTCTACCAGGACCTCGCGCTCTGCGACAACCTCGACATCGTGCAGAACATGTTCCTCGGGCGGGAGAAGCGCTCCGGGCTCGTGCTGGACGAGACCACCATGGAACAGATGGCCGCCGACACGCTGGCCGGGCTCTCCGTACGGACCGTCAAGTCGCTGCGCCAACTCGTCGCCAGCCTCTCCGGCGGCCAACGCCAGACCGTCGCCATCGCCAAGGCGGTGCTCTGGAACAGCAAGGTCGTGATCCTCGACGAGCCCACCGCCGCGCTCGGCGTCGCCCAGACCGCCCAGGTGCTGGAGCTGGTCCGCCGACTCGCCGACAACGGCCTCGCCGTCGTGCTGATCTCACACAACATGAACGACGTCTTCGCCGTCTCCGACCGGATCGCCGCGCTGTACCTCGGCCAGATGGTCGCCCAGGTACGCAGCACCGAGATCACCCACGCGCAGATCGTGGAGCTGATCACCGCCGGCCGCAGCGGTCAGCTCGGCCTGCCCGCCGACAACGGCGCCGAGTACACCACCAGCGGACCGGGAGCCGACCGATGAGCACCGCCACCTCGACAGCCCAGCGGCCGGCGACCCCGGTCGCCTCGCCAGGTGTCGGCGAACACCTGCGCAACTACTTCTCCCGGGTCCGCGGCGGCGACCTCGGCGCGTTGCCGGCCATCCTCGGCCTCGTCGTACTCTGCACCGTCTTCTCGATCGTGCGGCCCAACTTCCTCACCGCCGGCAACTTCGCCAACCTGTTCATCCAGGGCGGTGCGGTCGCCCTGATCGCGATGGGGCTGATCTTCGTCCTGCTGCTCGGGGAGATCGACCTCTCCGCCGGCTTCGCCAGCGGGGTCTGCGCCGCGATCCTGGCGGTCGTCTCCACCGAGATGGGCCTGCCCTGGTACGTGGCGGTCCTCGCGGCGGTCGCCACCGGCACCCTGATCGGCACCGTCCTCGGCGTCCTCGTCGCGAAAGTCGGCATCCCGTCGTTCGTGGTCACCCTCGCCGCGTTCCTCGCCTTCCAGGGCACCGTGCTGCTGCTGATCGACGGCGGCCGCAACGTGTCGATCCGCGACAACGTGCTGATCGCGATCGTCAACCGCAACGTCCCGCCGGTCATCGGCTGGGCGATCTTCGGCGTCGGGGTGGCCGGTTTCGCCGCGATCCAACTGCTGCGCTACCGCAGCCGCTCCGCCAAGGGCCTGGTCACCGACCCGATGGTGGTGGTCCTGGCCCGCATCGGCGTGCTGGTCGCGGTCGCCGGATCGGCCGTCTACATCCTCAACCAGGAGCGCGCGGTCAACCCGCTGTTCGCCTCGCTGCGCGGGGTGCCGATCGTGGTCCCGATCATCGTCGTACTGCTGATCTTCTGGACCTTCGTCCTCAAGCGCACCGCGTACGGTCGGCACATCTACGCCGTCGGCGGCAACCGCGAGGCCGCCCGCCGGGCCGGCATCAACGTCGACCGGATCCGGATCTCCGCGTTCATGATCTGCTCCTCGATGGCCGCCGTCGGCGGCATCGTCGCCGCCAGCCGGGCCAACTCGGTGGACGCCAACACCGGCGGCAGCAACGTGCTGCTGTTCGCCGTCGGCGCCGCGGTGATCGGCGGCACCAGCCTCTTCGGCGGCAAGGGCCGGGTCCTCGACGCCGTCCTCGGCGGTGCCGTGGTCGCGGTGATCGAGAACGGCATGGGACTGCTCAACGTCGAATCCGGCGTGAAGTTCGTCTTCACCGGCCTGGTGCTGCTGCTGGCCGCCAGCGTCGACGCACTGTCGCGCCGCCGGGCCGCCGCCGCCGGATCCCGATGACCGCGGAGACGACGGCGCGATGCGGGCAGGGCCCAGCCAGGAGGAGATCCGCCGGCAGAACCTGGGGGCGCTGCTGCGCCACGTCCACCTGCACGGGGCGACCACCCGCGCCGAGCTGACCACCACCCTCGGGCTCAACCGCAGCACCATCGGCGCGCTCACCGCTGACCTGGCCGGCGCCGGCCTGGTCAGCGAGGGCGGATCCCGGGAAACGGGCCGGGCCGGACGACCGTCACTGGTCGTCCGGCCCGAGTCCCAACGGGTGTATGCGTACGCGCTGAGCATCGAGGTCGACCGGTTGCGGGCCGCCCGGGTCGGACTCGGGGGCCGGATCCTCGACGTCCGCACCGCCGACCGGCCCCGGGGCACCCTCGCCGCCGAGGCGGTCGGCCCGCTCGCCGGCTTCGTCAAGGAACTGCACCAGTCGGTGCCGGCCGGGTCGGTCTTCGTCGGCAGCGGCGTCGCGGTCAGCGGCATGGTCCGCCGCGACGACGGCATGGTCCGGCTCGGGCCCACCATGGGCTGGGTCGACGAACCGCTCGGCGCGGCCCTGGCCGAGGCGCTCGGCGACGACCGGGGCGTCCTGGTCGGCAACGTCTCCGACCTCTGCGCGCTGGCCGAACACGCCCGAGGGGCCGCCGTCGGCTGCGACCATGTCATCTACCTGTACGGCGACGTCGGCGTCGGCGCCGGGATCATCGCCGGTGGCCGCCGGGTCACCGGCCACGGCGGGTACGGCGGCGAGGTCGGCCACATGGTGGTGCACCCCGGCGGCCGGCCCTGCCTGTGCGGCTCCCGGGGCTGCTGGGAGACCGAGATCGGCGAACACGCCCTGATCCAGGCCGCCGGCCGCACCGGGGCGATCGGCCGCGAGGCGGTGCTCGCCGTCGTCGACGCCGCCGACCGGGGCGACGGGCTGGCCCAGGCCGCGATCCGCCAGGTCGGCGACTGGCTCGGTTTCGGCGTCGCCAACCTGGTCAACATCTTCAACCCGGAGACCGTGGTCTTCGGCGGTACGCTGCGCGACGTCTACCTGGCGGCGGCGGCCCACGTCCGCAGCCGGCTCAACTCGATCGCGTTGCCGGCCTGCCGGGAACACGTCCGGCTGCGCACTCCGAAACTCGGCGACGACGCCCCGCTGATCGGGGCCGCCGAACTCGCCTTCGAGCAGCTGCTCGCCGACCCCCTCGACGCCACCACCGGTTAGCCCGCGCGCCGGTCAGCCGCGCGCGTCGGTAGCGGTGTCCGCACCGGTGGCGGTGTCCGCGCCGTGCCAGGACCGCCACAGTGCGGCGTACGAGCCACCGGCGGCGACCAGCTCGTCGTGCGAACCCAGCTCGCTGATCTGGCCGTCCTCCACCACTGCGATCCGGTCGGCGTCGTGGGCGGAGAACAGCCGGTGCGCGATCGCGATCACCGTCCGCCCGTGCAGCACCGCGGCCAGCGAGCGTTCCAGCTGCCGGGCGGTACGCGGATCGATCAGCGAGGTCGCCTCGTCCAGCACCAACGTCTGCGGATCGGCCAACACCAGCCGGGCCAGCGCCAACTGCTGTGCCTGAGCCGCCGACAGCGGATGCCCGCCGGCACCGACCACAGTGGCCAGTCCCGCCGGCAGCTCGGTCGCCCAGTCGAGCGCGTCGACCGCCGCCAGGGCGGCCCGCACCTGGTCGTCGGTGGCGTCCGGCCGGACCATCGCCACGTTGTCCCGGACCGTGCCGATGAAGACATGATGCTCCTGGGTGACCAGGGCGACCTGGGAGCGCAGCCGGTCGGGGTCGAGGTCGGCCAGCGGCACCCCGCCGACGGTGACCGCCCCGGCGGTGGGCCGCAGCACACCGGCGAGCAGCCGGCCGAGGGTGGACTTGCCTGCGCCGGACGGTCCGACGATGGCAATCCGCTCCCCCGGCTGCGGCACCAGGGTCACCCCGCGCAGCACCTCGTACCCGTCGACGTAGCTGAACCGGACGTCCCGGGCGGCGACCGGCTCCGCCGAACCGGCCACCGGATCCGTCGAACCGGCCGCCGGCTCGGGCGACGGGCCGTCGTCCTGCGCGACGCCGAGCAGTCGGGCCAGCGACGCGCCGCCGACCTGCAGCTCGTCGAGCCAGTTGAGCAGCCGGTCCAGCGGTCCGCTGAGCATCTGCACATAGATGACGGCGGCGGTGACCTGGCCGAGGCTGACCCAGCCCCGCAGATGGAACCACCCACCGATCACCAGGGTGGCAACGACCGGCACCACGTACCCGATCTCGATGATCGGGAACCAGACGGTCCGCAACCACAAGGTGTAGCGCTCGGCGGCGTACTGGCGGCGGATGTCGGTGTCGGTGCGCAGCCGGCGGCGGTCCTGCTGCCGCAGCGCCTCCACGGTCCGCGCCCCCTCGACGGTCTCACTCAACCCGTCGGTGATGTCCGCGTAGGCGGCGCTCTCCCGCAGATAGCCCTCCGGGGCCCGACGCAGGTACCAGCGGGTGCCGGCCCACAGCAGCGGGACCACGATCAGGCAGGGCACCGCGATCAGCGGGCCGAGCAGGACCAGGGCACCGACGATGAAGATCGCCGTGCTGAGCGCGATCAGCGTCTCCGGGACCGCGAAACGCACCGTACGCGACAGCGCCGACACATCACGCGAGGTACGAGTCAGCAGGTCACCGGTGCCGGCCCGCTCCACCGTGACCAGCGGGATGGCCAGCACCCGCTCGACGAACTCCTCCCGCAGCGTGGCGAGCACCCGCTCACCGAGTCGCGACGAGGCGACGTGAGCGTAGCGGGCCAACACCGACTGCAGGATCAGGAACCCCGCGATGGCCGACGCGGTACGGTCCACCGTCGCGGCGACGGTACCGGCGGACAACGCCTCGACCAGGCCGCCCAGCAGCCTCGGCGCGGCGAGCCCGGCGACCGCCGCCGCCGCGTGCAGGGCGATCGCGGTGGCGAGCATCCGGGGGTGCCGGCTGATCACCGTACGGGTGTATCGACGGACCTGCGCCGGCCCGGCCACCGCAAGCGTGGTCACGGCTGGTCACCACCCCGAGTGACCAGGGCCGCGTACCGTGGCTCACGCTCCAGCAACGCCCGGTGAGTGCCTTCGGCGACCACCTTGCCGTCGTGCAGGAACGCCACCTGATCCGCCTGGTCCAGCAGCAGCGGGCTGGTGCTGCACACGACGGTGGTACGACCGGACCGGGCGGCACGTAGCCGCCCGGCGATCCGGGCCTCGGTGTGGGCGTCCACCGCGCTGGTCGGCTCGACCAGGACAAGAATCGGCGGGTCGGTCAGCAACGCCCGGACCAGCCGGAGCCGCTGCTGTTGACCGCCGGAGAACTCCCGGCCCCGCTCGGCGACGCGGGCGTCGAGCCCGTCGGGCAGCGCCGCGACGATGTCGGTGGCGCTCGCCGCGACCAGGGCCGACGTCAGTTCGTCGTCGGCCGCGCCGCCGACGATGTCCAGCTCGTCGCGGAGCCGGCCGGTGAACAACCGGGCGTCGTTGTCGGCCACCAGAATCCGCTCCCGGACCGCGCCGAGCGCCAGCTCCCGCAGCGGTACGCCGGCCAGGGTGACCTCGGCGTCGACGTAGCGCCCGAGCCGGTCTGCCAGCGCGGTCGCCGCCGCCGGGTCAGTGGCCGCGACAGTGGTGAGCCGGCCCGGGGCCACCCGCAACCCGGTGACCGCGTCGAAGAGCACGCCGGGCAGCCGGGGCACCGACTTTGGCTCGGGCGGGTCGGTCAGCTCGGGTGCCAACGCGAGCAGGCCGACGACCCGGCGGGCCGCGACGTACCCGGTGGTCTCGGTGGTGATGAACTCGCTGAGCGTCCGGATCGGGCCGACCAGGAAGGCGGTGTATCCGTAGAACGCCACCAGCTGGCCGACGGTGATCTCACCGGACAGCGTGAACCGGGCTCCCAGCCAGGTCACCAGGACCAGGAACATGCCGGGCAGCAGCAGCTGGGTGGCTTCGAGCAGGGACTCGACCCCGGCGACCCGGACGCCGCGTCGGCGCAGCTCCTGCGATTCGGTCCGGTAGCGGGACGTGAGGACCCGCTCGCCACCCACCCCACGCACGATCCGCAACCCGGTGACGATGTCGTTCGCGAGCGTCGCCAGGGTGGCCTGCTGATCGCGGTACACCTGCTGGTGGCGGTGCAACGGCCGGACCAGGCCGCCCACCACGGCCATCAGCAGCGGTACGCCGACCAGCACCACGAGCCCGAGCGGCACCGAGGTGGCCAGCAGGATCGCGGTGATCACCACGATCGCGACGAGCGCCCCACTGGCCCGGCTGACGATCTCGATGGCGCTGCCGAGGTTGCTGATGTCGGCGGTACCGATGCTCACCACCTCGCCGGTGGCCAGCCGTTTCGGCAGGGCGGCACCGAGTCGGTTGGCCTGCCGTACGGTGATCTGGGTGGTCCGGTAGGCCGTGGACAGCCAGACGAACACCGCGAACCGGTGCAGGACGACTCCGGCGGTGGCCTGGAGCAGCCCCAGACCGAGCAGGACCAGTCCCCAGTTACGCAGGGCGGCGGCGTCCCGGTCAGTGAGTCCACTGTCGATTGCCACCCCGACCACCGCCGGCATCAACGCCTGACTCACCGTCCACACCACCGACAGCAGCGCGGCTGCCGTCAGGGCCGGACCCACCCTGCCGACCAGCCACAGCAGGTACCGCCCGGGCGACCGTGCGTCGGGCACTCCGGGATCGGGTTCGGGTAACGGGCGCATGACTCAGCGAGACTAGGCCGCCGCCCGATCGGCAAGCCACCGAATTTCGCCGACCAGGCCCGGACCGCAGGACCGGCGGCTCCGCATCCCCTCAGGCAGGACTCGGCTCAGCGGTCGACCTGGGTGAAGTCCCAGCTGTGCGGCGGCCGGGTGACCAGCCGCAGCGGCGGATCCGGCAGGGAGACCGGGCCGCTGCGCCACTTCGAGACGACCACCACCCGGTCGTCGGTGGACGAGAAGACCTCGCTGGTCAGGTGCAGCGGGCTGTGCTCGATCTCCGCCAGCGCGGTGTCGCAGACCCAGGTGAGCAACTCCGGCAGGCGGGACGGCTCGGCCTTGGCCTCCCACATCCGCACGATCACGTCGCCGGACATTACACGCTCACCGTGGTCAACGGCAGCGCGGAGTCGGCCGGTAGGTCCAGCCGGCTGGCCGGCACCCCGGCGGCCACCAGGTGCGAGCCGAGTGCGGCGACCATCGCCCCGTTGTCGGTGCACAGCTTGGGCCGGGGCACCCGGACCCGGATCCCGTACCGCGCGCAGCGCTGCTCGGCCATCGCCCGCAGCCGCGAGTTGGCCGCCACCCCGCCGCCGATGACCAGGGTTTCGACGCCCTGCTTCCGGCAGGCGTCGATCGCCTTGGTGGTCAGTACGTCGCAGACCGCCTCCTGGAACGAGGCGGCCACGTCGGCGACCGGCACCGGCTCGCCGGCCCGTTCGCGGGCCTCCACCCAGCGGGCCACCGCCGTCTTGAGCCCGGAGAAGGAGAAGTCGAACCGGTGCGTGGCGAGGTCTTTCGGCGCGGTCAGGCCACGCGGGAAGGCGATGGCGGCCGGGTCGCCGTCGCGGGCCGACCGGTCGATGGGCGGCCCACCGGGGAACGGCAGCCCGAGCAGCCGGGCCACCTTGTCGAACGCCTCACCGGCGGCGTCGTCGATGGTGGCACCGAGCGGGGTGACCCCGGCGGTCAGGTCGTCGACCAGCAGCAGCGACGAATGTCCACCCGAGACCAGCAGGGCGATCGCCGGCTCCGGCAGCGGACCGTGTTCGAGGGTGTCGACGGCGACGTGTGCGGCGAGGTGGTTGACGCCGTACACCGGTTTGTCGGCGGCGATCGCGTAGCCCTTGGCCGCCGCGACGCCGACCAGCAGCGCGCCGGCCAGGCCCGGACCGGCGGTGACGGCGATCGCGTCGATGTCGGCGAGGGTCACCCCGGCGTCGTCGAGCGCCCGCCGCATGGTCGGCACGATCGCCTCCAGGTGGGCCCGGCTGGCCACCTCCGGCACCACGCCACCGAACCGGGCGTGTTCGGCCACGCTGGAGGCGAGCGCGTCGGCGAGCAGGGTGTGCCCGCGGACGACGCCGACTCCGGTCTCGTCGCAGGAGGTCTCGATCCCGAGGACCAGAGGTTCGTCAGCCATCTCGCATCATCACCAGGGCGTCGGTGTTGCTGGGTTGGTAGTAGCCGCGACGTACGCCGACCGGTTCGAAACCGTACGCCGCGTAGAGCCGCTGTGCGGGCGCGTTGTCCACCGCGACCTCGAGGAAGGTCCGGCCGGCACCGCGCCGGCCGGCTTCGTCGAGCAGTGCGGTCAACAGGGTACGGCCGAGGCCGCGCCGCTGGGCGTCGCGGCGAACCGCGATGTTCTGCACCCACGCCTCGTCGGGTGCCCCGGGGTCACCGGCCCACGCCAGTCCGGCGTACCCGGCGACCTCGTCGGCGTCGTCGACGGCGGCCAGGTAGTGGTGGTCGTTGGCCAGCTCGTTCCAGAACATCTCGGCCGACCATTGTTCCGCGCCGAACAGGTCCGCTTCGATCGGCAGCACCTGCTCGATGTGCCACCAGCGGAACTGGACGATCCGTGGCCGCGTGCCGGCCCGGGTCTGCGTGCCGGCCCGGGTCACCGTAGCACCGGTTTCCGGCCGGTCGCCGCGACCGCGTCGGGTCGGCGCAGGTAGCACGGGGTCAGCGGCTCGCCGTCGGCACCGGCCCGGACCCGGTCGGCGGCGAGTTCGGCCAGCGCCAGAGCGCTCGGGTAGCGCGGCTCGGGCCGCACCGGCAGGCCGAGGACGTCGGCGTAGCGCAGCGCCCCGTCGCCGACCGCCGCGACGACGCCCGACGGGGCGGCACCCGGCAGGGCCTCGGCCACGGCGGCCGGGGTCGCCACCGCCGGGTCGGTCAGCCGCCGCCCGTCGCCGGCGTACACCGCCCAGTAGATCTCGCGCCGACGCGCGTCGGTCGCGACCAGCACGGGGCCGGCGGCGGGGTCGGCGGCGGGCGCCCGGCCGAGCGCGTCGAGGGAGACGACGCCGTACGCCGGGATGTCGAGTGCGTGCGCCATGCTGACGGCGGTCACCAGGCCGACCCGCAGCCCGGTGAACGGCCCGGGGCCGAGCCCGGCGACGACCGCCGTGAGGTCGGTCGCCGTCGCGCCGGCCTCGACCAGGCAGGCGGCAATCTGCGGGCCGAGCAGTTCGCCGTGCGCGCGCCCATCGATCGCGCAGCGGCTGGCCAGCAGGCGTACACCGTCGGTGACCTCGGCCAGCGCGGCGGTCACCGCGGGCGTCGACGAATCCAGCACGAGTACCAGCACGGTAAGCACACTAACCGGACAGCCCCGCCGACCATCGCACCGGCCGGCAGATCGCCCCGGCGCGCCAGTTGGCGCGCCGGGGCGTGCGCGACGGGCGGGGAAGTCACGGAACGTCAGCACTTGAGGGACAACTACGCGGCTGAACGGTATTCCCCTGAGGAATAATTATTCCTCAGAGGAATATCATTGTGGCGCAATATACGTACGTCCAGTCGCGATGGACAGCCGCTCGGCGGCGGACAAGGATCGACATCGATGGCAGAGCACCCTCCGAACGACCAGCACACCGCAGCTGCGGCCCCCGCAGGCTCGCTGGCGGCCTTGATCGGCACGACGCTGCGCGAGGAGCGGCAGGCACGGCTGCTGACCCAGCAGGCGTTGGCCGACCGGGCCGGCGTCGCACAGGCCACCATCGCCCGGATCGAGCAGGGGGCGCGGACACCGAGCCTGGCGACGGTCGAACGCCTCTTCGCGGCGATGGGGCGCCAACTGACCGTCGGTGTCGAGGACCTCGACTCCGACATCGACCGGCGGATCGCCGAGATCGCCGACCGCCCGTTCGCCGACCGGCTCGCGCAGACCAGCGTCGAACAGTTCCACCGCCAGGCCGCCGGGTTCAGCTTCGTCCTCGACGGTCCGACCGCGGCGCTGCTGCAGGGCGCGCCGGTGCCGGCGCCCGGAGTGCACGTGGCATTGCTCTGGTCAGAAGCAGACGCCGTCACCGACTGGCTCACCCGCAAGTACGCCACCCGGTGGATGGACCGCTGGCAGGAGTACCGCCACATACCTGTCGACCCTCGGGAGCCGTACCCGCACCGCTGGCAGACGATGGCCGGCGAGATCCACGCCCGGATGTACGACGAACTCCCGCCGGCGATCGAGGTACGCCACGACGGGCAGCACTATCCGGTCGTACCGCTGGCCGAGCTCGACATCGTCGATCCGGACACGGCCGACCTGCTGCGCCGGTTCCGTGAGGTCCGCCGCACGGCCGCAGCCGACTGAGGCTCAGCCGGCGCCGGTGCGGCTCCAGTCGATGCCGGGCAGACCGGCGTCGGCGAGTGCCTTGTCGGTGGCGCTGAACGGACGGCTGCCGAGGAACCCGCGCGGATTCATCGGGCTGGGGTGACCCGCCTCCAGCACCACGTGCGCCGGGTTGGTGATCAACGCCCGCTTCCTGCGGGCGTACCCGCCCCAGAGCAGGAAGACGACCCGCTGCCCGCTGGCGTCGAGCGCCCGGATCGTGGCGTCGGTGAACTCCTCCCAGCCCTTGCCCGCGTGTGAGCCGGGCGTGCCCTCGCGGACCGTCAGCACCGCGTTGAGCAGCAGCACCCCCTGCGCCGCCCAGCCGGTCAGATCGCCGCTGCGGGGCATCGGCACCCCGATGTCGGTGCCCAGCTCCTTGAAGACGTTGCGCAGCGACGGCGGGACCGCCACACCGTCGCGGACGCTGAAGCTCAACCCGTGGGCCTGGCCGGCCCGGTGGTACGGATCCTGGCCGAGAATCAGCACCCGGCACTGCTGCGGCGGGCAGAGCCGGTACGCGGCGAACAGGTCCTCCTGCGGCGGGAAGACGGTCCGGGTCGCGTACTCGTCGGCGACGAAGGCACCGAGCCGGGCGGTGCCAGCCGGATCCAGGTGCGGGGTGAGGGCCGCCGTCCAGGCCGTAGGGAGCATGGCCAACAGGTCGAGCATCGCAGAACGCCTTTCGTGGATCCGTCGGATCGGCGGGGTGCCGCAGACGAGGCGCACTCTAGCGCCCGGCTACGACATCACCGTCCAGCGTGGCGAGACGCTCGGCCCAGTCGGCGCCGACGCCGGTCAGCTCCGCCGACCGGCTGTCGTCGTCGTGCCGGTGCATCCGGACCAGCAGGTGCGCGTCGGCGAGCTGCTCGACCATCCCCTCGCCCCATTCGACGACGGTGACCGCCCGGTCGACGTCGGCGTCCAGGTCGAGGTCGTCGATCTCGGCGCGCGGGTCGGGTGCGTCGCCGAGCCGGTACGCGTCGGCGTGCACCAGGGTCGACGTACCGCCGAGGGCGGCGTCCGGCGGATGCACCCGGGCGATCACGAACGTCGGTGAGGTGATGTCGCCGCGTACTCCGAGGCCGGTGCCGATCCCCTGGACCAGGGCGGTCTTGCCGGCGCCCAGCGGGCCGGCCAGCACCACCAGGTCGCCGGGGCGCAGCAGGCGCCCCAGTTGTCGGCCGAACGCGTGGGTGTCGGCAAGTGCGGTCAGACGTACCCGGACTGTCATTCCTGGATTTTCGCAAGGAACGCGAACAGCGCGGCGTTGACCTGGTCGGCGTGTTCCAGCATCACCACGTGACCGCCGTCGGCGATCTGGACGTAGTCGGCGTCCGGCAGTCGCCGGACGATCTCCTCGGAGTGCGCCACCGGGGTGATCATGTCCTTGTCACCGACGATGACCAGCGTCGGGTTGGGGGCGAGCACCGCCAGCGCCGGGTACCGGGAATGGGTGAGCAGGGTCCGCACGTACCGGGTGACCGTCTCGGCGGAGGTCCGCGAGTTCATCCGTTCCACGTAGCTGACCAGTGCCGGGCTGGGCCGGTCGGTGCCGAAGCCGTAGCGGCGGGTCAGCAGCCAGCTCAGGTCGGAGGCGGCCAGCCGGGTCCGGTCGATCACCCCGCCGGTCAGCCGGGTCGCGTTGTTGACCAGCATCAGCAGCGGGGAGCCGGCCCGGCTGAGAATCGCCGGTACGCCGAGTCTGGCCTCGTCGAGCAGGCCGCCGGAGGTCGCCATCAGTACGGCGCCGGCGACCCGCTCGTCGAACAGCTCCGGGTAGCGCTCGGCGAGCGCCATGATGGTCATCCCGCCCATCGAATGTCCGACCAGGACGATCGGCCCGTCCGGGACCGCCTGTTCCAGCACCGCCCGCAGCGTGTCGCCGAGGGCCGCGATCTCGTAGTCACCCGACTCCAGCCGCCCGGACCGGCCGTGCCCGGGCTGGTCGTAGCTGACGATCCGGTGTTCGCCCCGGCGGGTCAGCTCCCGGCGTTGGAAGTGGAACGTCCCCATGTCCAGGCAGTAGCCGTGCACGAAGACGACGGTGGGCCGGGGCGGGGCGTCCTCGTCCGGCTCGACGATCTCCACGTACACGTCGGTGCCGTCGCTGGCGGTGACCACCCGGGTCTCGTCGTAGGGCAACTCGCCGAAGGGTTCGTCGGCGTACGGGTCGGTGGTGTCGCGTTTGAGCCGACGGACCAGGGCGCGTTCGGCGGCGACGGTCGCGGTCACCCCGGCGGCGGCGAGGCCGAGGGCCGCGCCGACGATCCCGGCGGTCCGGGCCACCTTCTGTACGCCGGCCCGCGGCCCCGCCGCTCGTTGGGCCACCCGTTGCCGGCTCATGCCCGGGAGTCCTGGTAGCTGCGCGGCACTCGGGGGCTGCCGAACCGGGTGACGATCTCGTAGTTGATGGTGCCGACGGCGGCGGCCCAGTCGTCGGCCGTGGGCTCGCCGTGGCGGCCGTCGCCGAACAGGGTGGCCACGTCGCCGGCCCGGACCTCGTCGTCGCCGCAGTCGAGGACGATCTGGTCCATGCAGACCCGGCCGGCGATGGTCCGGTTGCGGCCGGCCACCTGGACCGGGCCGCAGTTGGAGGCGTGCCGGGGCACCCCGTCGGCGTAGCCGAGCGGCACCACGGCGAGGGTGCTCTCCCGCCCGGTGTGGTAGGTGTGCCCGTACGACACGCCCTGGCCGGCCGGGACCCGTTTGGCGAGCATCACCCGGGCCCGGACGCTCATCGCCGGGCGCAGCCCGTGGTCCGCGCCGGGCACCGGGGACAGCCCGTAGCAGGCGATCCCGGGTCGGACCAGGTCGAAGTGGGTGTCCGGGCGGGTCAGGGTGGCCGCCGAGTTCGCCAGGTGCCGGTAGCGGGGGCGGACGCCGTACCGGTGGGCGACCGCCAGGCCGTCGTGGAAGGCGGCCAGCTGCCCGTCGATGGTGGGGTGCCCCGGCGCGTCGGCGAAGACGAAGTGACTCCAGACGCCCACCACCTCGACGGTGCCGTCGGACTGCGCCTTGGCGGCGGCCTCGACCAGGTCGGGCCAGTCGTCCCCGGTGGCGCCGCCCCGGGACAACCCGGTGTCGATCTTGAGATGGAGGCGCGCGGGCCGGCCGGCCAGCCGGGCGGCGGCGACCGCCTCGGCGACCAGGCCGCGGCTGCCCACGCCGAGGTCGACGTCGGCGGCGACCGCCTCGTGCAGCGCCAGCCCGGGGGCGAGCAGCCAGGCCAGCACCGGCCCGGTCTGGCCGGCGGCGCGCAGCTGCAGCGCCTCGCCCAGGGTGCAGACCCCGAGCCAGTCGGCGCCGGCCTCGCGGGCGGCCCGGGCGGCGGCGACCATCCCGTGGCCGTACCCGTCGGCCTTGACCACCGCCATCAGCTCGGCGCTGGTCCCGGCCCGCAACCGGGCGACGTTCTCCCGGATCGCGTCCAGGTCGACCCGCACCTCTGCCTGCCACATGGGTCCAGACTACTGATCAGTCACCTGATCGGGCAGCTTCCGCGCTGGTCAGTTCGCCGACCACCGGCCGCAGCGCGGCGACGACCTCGGCCGCCGTCACCGGGCCGGCGGCGGCCGCGCGGCGGCCGGCCAACCCGTGGGCGTACGCGGCGGCCAGGGCGGCGTGCTCCGGTGCCAGACCGGCGGCGAGCAGTGACCCGAGCAGACCCGCCAGGACGTCCCCGGTGCCGCCGGTGGCCAGCGCCGGGGTGCCGGTGGGGTTGACGTAGGCGCGGCCGTCGGGGGTGGCGACCACCGTACGGTCGCCTTTGAGTAGAACGGTGGCCCGCATCCACGCGGCCAGTCGCAGCGCGGCGGCGACCCGGTCGTCGCCCGGGTGACCACCGGCCAGTCGGGCGAACTCCCGGTCGTGCGGGGTGACGACGGTCGGTGCCGGCCGGGCCCGCAGCTGTTCCGACCAGGTGCCGTCGACCAGCATGGTCAGCGCGTCGGCGTCGAGCACCACCGGCACCGGTGCGGCCAGCACGGCCCGCAGTTCGGCGGCGGCGTGGTCACCGCCACCGAGGCCGGAGCCGCACACCCAGGCCTGCACCCGGCCGGCGTCGGCGACCCGACCGGTGGCGATCACCGACGGGTACCGGGCCAGCACCTGCTCACCGGCGCTGCCGGCGTACCGGATCAGCCCGGTCGGGCCGGCGACGGCCCCGCCGACGGAGAGCACCGCCGCCCCCGGGTAGGTGGCCGAACCGGTGGCGACCCCCACGACGCCCCGGGTGTACTTCTCGGCGGCCGGTACCAGCGCCGGCCACCAGCGGGCCACGTCGGCGTGGCCGGGCACCTCGAACGCCGGGGTGCCGCGCAGCCACGGCGTGAGCCCGATGTCGACGAGCTCGACCTGCCCGGCGTCGGCGGCGGCCGGCCCGACCGCCAGCGCCGGTTTGAGGCAGCCGAAGGTCACGGTCACGTCGGCGCGGACGGCCGGCGCCGCGGCGCCGCCGGAGTCCACCGCGACGCCGCCGGTGTCGACCGCGACGCCGCTGGGCACGTCGACGGCGACCACTGCCGGCCGCCCACCAGGGGCCGAGGCCGCCGTGGTGGCGCGGGTCACCGCCTCGGCCGCCGGTGCACGCAGGCCGCCACTGCCGCCGATGCCGACGATGCCGTCGACCACCAGGTCGACGCAGCGGCCAGGGCCGTCGGTGACCCGACCGCCGGCGGCGCGCAGCGCCGCGAGCCCACCGGCGTGTGCCCGCTGCGGGTGCAGCAGCCAGGCGGCGACCCGGGCCCCGCGCCGGGCCAGTCGGGCCCCGGCGTAGAGCGCGTCGCCGCCGTTGTCGCCGGAGCCGACCAGCAGCAGCACCTCGGCGCCGTACACGCCGCCGGTCCCGGCGAGCAGCAGCGCGCAGCGCCGGGCCAGCCCGGCGGCGGCCCGCTGCATCAGGGTGCCCGGCGGCAGCGTCGCCAGCAGTGCCTGCTCGGCACGGCGCACGTCGGACACCCGCCAGACTCCGATCACGACCACCACTCCCTGCTCATCGTTCGGCGACGACCATCGCCGAGGCCATGCCGCCGTCGTGCGACAGCGACAGGTGCCACCGGCGCACCCCACGCGCGGCCGCGGCGGCGGCGACCGTGCCGGAGACGGTCAGCCAGGGCCGCCCGTCCGGGTCGGCGACCACCTCGCAGTCGTGCCAGCGCAGCCCGGCCGGTGCGCCGAGCGCCTTGGCCACCGCCTCCTTGGCGGCGAAGCGGGCGGCGAGCGACGCCGGTGTCCGGCGGTTGCCCGCCGGGGTCAGCAGCTCGGCCTCGGTGAACAGCCGGTCGGCGAGCGACGGCGTGCGGGCCACCGCGCGGGCGAACCGCTCGACGGCGACGACGTCCAGCCCGACTGACACGATCACATCAGCCACCATACCGGCGCTGCGGCACCGCCGGCCGCCGGTTGTCCACAGGGTGCAGCGGGACCGTCGGGATCGTCGCTAGCGTGTCGGCACCGCCGCCGGCCGCCCGGTCGGCGCCCGGATCGGGAGGTGGCATGCAGGGGTTCTCCGGTGGACCGGGGCCGCTGACGGTGCGTCCGGCCACGTTGTACGAGGTCGCCGACCGACTCGCTGTGTCGGGTCAGCGGCTGGGGCACGGGCTCGGTGGCGGGCCGGAGCTGACCGTCGAGGCACCCGGCTGGGCGGCGGCCGACCTGCTGGCCGAGGTGGCCGAGGTGGTGCACCGGCAGCTCTGCCAGGCCGGGGCCGACGCCGTGTCGGCCGGGCGGGCCCTGGCGGCGGCCGCCGACGGCTACGCCGAGGCCGACGCCCGGTCGGCCCGTCGGCTGGGCCGGTGACCGCGTACCAGCGGTTGTGGCGCGCCGACCCGGCCGCCTGGCAGGCGGCGGCGGTGGCCTGGCGACGGACGCAGCCGGTCGTCGACCGGCGTACCGCCGAGGTCGTCGGGGCGGCCGACCGGCTGCGCCAGGGGTGGACCGGGCCGGCGGCGTCCGCCGCCGACGGGCGGCTGGCCGTCCTGCGTGACCGGTTGGCCGCCGCCGGCCCGGAGCTGTGCGTGGTCGACCAGGTCCTCAGCGGGTACGCGGAGCGGCTGAGCCGGGCCAAGGCGGTGCTCGCCGACTGGGTCGGTACGGCGGGCCGGCTCGGTGTCTCCGTCGACCGCACCGGTCGGGTCACTGTGGACCCCTTGGTGACCCGGCCGGACGGTCCGACCCTGGCCGGTGCCGCCCGGGTGGCCGACGGGATCGCGGGGGCGCTCGCCCTGGCCGAGGCGGCGGACGCCGACGCGGCCGGTCGGCTCGACGCGCTCGCCACCGCCGCCGCGCAGGGCTGGCCGGCCCGGCCGCCACCGGGTCGGCCACCGGCGAACGCTTCGCCGGCGCGGGTGCGGGCCTGGTGGGACGGGCTGACGTCGGCGCAGCGGCGGTGGCTGATCCGGCACGAGCCGGCCTGGACCGGCCGGCTCGACGGGCTGCCGGCGGCAGTACGCGACCAGGCGAACCGGTTGCTGCTGGACCGCCGCCGGGCGGCGTTGGTGCGCCAGCGGGCGGCGCTGCCCGATGGCGGTGCGGGTTCGGCGACGGTGGTCGGGCAGGCCCGCCGGCTGGACCGGTTGATCGCCGGTCTGGACGTGGTCGCCGGCCGGCTGGCCGCACCGGCCGGGCCCCGGGCGTATCTGTTGGCGTTGGACGAGGGCCCGGGATCGGGCGGCCCGGGATCGGGCGGCCCCGCACCGACCGGTCGGGTGATCGTGGCGCTGGGCGACCCGGACGCGGCGACGCGGGTGCTGACCCATGTGCCGGGGATGGGCAGCGGGCTGGCCCGGGCCGGCGGCGAGTTGGCCCGCACCGAGCAGGTGGTGCTGCGCTGTCACGAGTTGGCGCCGCAGCAGGCGACCGCCGGGGTGCTGTGGCTGGACTACGCCGCGCCGGCGTTCGTCGACGAGGCGGCCAGCCCGCTGCCGGCGCAGCTCGGTGCGGTGGACCTGCAGCGGTTCCAGGCCGGGTTGGCCGCCGGCCGCGACGGCGGTGACCCGGCGGGGTTGACCGTGCTCGGGCACAGCTACGGCTCGCTGGTGGTGGGTACGGCGGCGCGGGATCCGCAGTTGGCGGCCGAGAGTCTGATCTTCGTCGGCTCACCCGGGGTCGGCGTGGACCAGGTCGACGAGTTGGCGGTGCCGGCCGACCAGGTGTGGGCCAGCACCGCCGACGACGACGTCATCCGGCACGCGACCTGGCCGCAGCTGTGGCCGGGTGACCGGCTGTGGCACGGGCAGGACCCGAGCGCCGACGGGTTCGGCGCCCGGGTCTTCACCGGTGACTCGGCCGGTCACCTGGGCTACTGGGCGCAGGACAATCCGGCGTTGGACGCGATGGCCCGGATCGTGCTCGGCGGTGAGCACCAGCGGGAGGTGGTCACTCGACGGTGACCGACTTCGCCAGGTTGCGGGGCTGGTCGACGTCGTGGCCCCGGGCGGCGGCGATCTCGCAGGCGAGCACCTGCAGCGGCACCGTGGTCAGCAGCGGCGCGAGCAGGGTCGGGGTGCGCGGTACGTAGATCAGTTCGTCGGCGTACGGCACGACGGCGGTGTCGCCCTCCTCGGCGATCACCACGGTACGGGCGCCCCGGGCCCGTACCTCCTGGATGTTGGAGACGATCTTGTCGTGCAGCATGCCCCGGCCGGCCGGGGACGGAACCACGCAGACCACCGGGGTGCCCTGGTCGATCAGGGCGATCGGGCCGTGCTTGAGCTCGCCGGCGGCGAACCCTTCGGCGTGCATGTAGGCGAGCTCCTTGAGCTTGAGCGCGCCTTCGAGAGCCACCGGGTAGCCGACGTGCCGGCCGATGAACAGCACCTGGTTGGCGGTGGACAGGTCCCGGGCGAGCTGGCGGACCGGCTCCATCGCGTCGAGCACCTGCCGCAACTTCGCCGGCATCTCCTGCAGCTGGCTGACGACGGCGGCCACCTCGTCGGCGTACTTGATGCCGCGCACCTGGGCCAGGTGCAGGCCGATCAGGTAGCAGGCGACCAGCTGGGTGAGGAACGCCTTGGTGGAGGCGACCGCGATCTCCGGGCCGCCGTGGGTGTAGAGCACCGCGTCGGACTCACGCGGGATGGTGGAGCCGTTGGTGTTGCAGATCGCCAGCACCCGGGCCTTCTGCTCCTTGGCGTGGCGCAGCGCCATCAGGGTGTCCATCGTCTCGCCGGACTGGGAGATCGCCACGACCAGGGTGGAGCGGTCCAGCACCGGGTCGCGGTAGCGGAACTCGCTGGCCAGCTCGACCTCGCACGGGATCCGGGTCCAGTGCTCGATGGCGTACTTGGCGACCATGCCGGAGTGGTACGCCGTACCGCAGGCCACGATGAAGACCTTGTCGACGTCGCGCAGGTCCTGGTCGGTGAGGCGGACCTCGTCGAGCATGATCTCGCCGGTCTCGGTGAGCCGGCCGAGCAGGGTGTCGGCGACCGCCTGCGGCTGCTCGGCGATCTCCTTGAGCATGAAGTAGTCGTAGCCGCCCTTCTCGGCGGCGGAGGCGTCCCAGTCGATGTGGAAGTCGCGGCCCAGCGCGGGTGCGCCGGTGAAGTCGGTGATCTCGATGCTGTCCGGGGTGATCAGGACGACCTGGTCCTGACCGAGCTCGACGGCGTCGCGGGTGTGTTCGATGAACGCGGAGACGTCGCTGGCCAGGTAGTGCTCGCCCGGGCCGCGCCCGACGACCAGTGGGGAGTTGCGGCGGGCACCGACCACCGCGTCGGGGATGGCGGCGTCGACGGCCAGCAGGGTGAAGGCGCCTTCGAGGCGCTGGCAGACCCGGCGCATCGCGGCGGCGAGCAGTTGGGGTCCGTCCGGTTCGCCGGCGGCCCGCAGGTCGGCCAGGGCGGCGGCGAGCAGGTGGGCGGCGCACTCGGTGTCGGTGTCGCTGACGAACTCGACGCCGTCGGCCTCCAACTCGGCCACGAGCTTGGCGAAGTTCTCGATGATCCCGTTGTGGATCACCGCGACCCGGCCGTCGCGGGACAGGTGCGGGTGGGCGTTGCGGTCGGTCGGGCCGCCGTGGGTGGCCCACCGGGTGTGGCCGATGCCGGCGGTGCCGTCGCCGATGCCGATGGGCGGCGGGCAGCCGGTCTCGGTGCCGGCGCCAGCGGTGGCGGAGCCGAACCGCTCGTCACCGAGGGCCTTCTCCAGGTTGCTCAGTTTGCCGGCCCGCTTCTCGGTCCGCAGTTCGTCGCCGCAGACGATGGCCACGCCGGCCGAGTCGTAGCCCCGGTACTCGAGTCGCCGCAGCCCGTCCAGCACGATTCCCAACGCCGGCCGCGCACCGACGTACCCCACGATTCCACACATGGCCCGTAGCCTAACCCACCTCCGCTCATCCCGTGTGCGCATAACCCCCTCGATCGCTCACCCCAGCTGATCAGTAAGCGGCTATAGACGTCATTCCGGATAAAACACGGCTGCCGTCATTTGCTTCGATGGACCGCATAAAGTGGCGAGGTGGTCACCTCCCCCGACGTACCCGCCGACATCGACCCGCTGGTGCACCGGATGCGCCCGTTCGGGACGACGATTTTCGCCGAGATGTCCGCACTCGCGGTGCGCACCGGGGCGGTGAACCTCGGCCAGGGTTTCCCGGACACCGACGGGCCGACAGCGATGCTCACCGCCGCCGCCGAAGCGATCCGGGCCGGGCAGAACCAGTACCCACCCGGCCCCGGCATCCCGGCGCTGCGCGAGGCGGTCGCCGGACACCAACGCCGGTTCTGGGGCCTCGACTACGACCCGGCCACCGAGGTCCTGATCACCGCCGGCGCGACCGAGGCGATCGCCGCCGCGATCCTCGCGCTCTGCGAACCCGGTGACGAGGTGGTCTGCTTCGAGCCCTACTACGACTCGTACGCGGCGACGATCGCCCTCGCCGGCGCGGTCCGCCGACCGGTCACCCTGCGCCCCGACGGCGACGGCCGGTACGCCGTCGACCCGGCCGCACTGCGCGCCGCGTTCACCCCGAAGACCCGGCTGGTGCTGCTCAACTCGCCGCACAACCCGACCGGCAAGGTCTTCACCCTGACCGAGCTGTCGGCGATCGCCGCGCTCTGCCGCGAACACGACGTCTGGGCGGTCACCGACGAGGTGTACGAGCACCTGGTCTTCACCGACGCCGACGCCCCGCACATCCCGCTGGCGACCCTGCCCGGGATGCGCGAGCGGACCCTGCGGATCTCGTCGGCCGGCAAGACCTTCTCCTGTACGGGCTGGAAGATCGGCTGGGCCAGCGGCCCTGCCCCCCTGGTCGCCGCCACCACCCGGGTCAAGCAGTTCCTCACCTACGTCAACGGCGCACCGCTGCAACCGGCGGTCGCGGTGGCACTGAACCTGCCGGACAGCTACTACACCGGGCTGCGCGAACGCATGCAGACCCAGCGCGACCAACTGGTGGCCGGACTGCACCGGGCCGGGTTCCGGGTGCTCGTTCCGGAGGGCACCTACTTCGCCACCGCCGACATCAGCGCGCTCGGCGGCACCGACGGCGTCGAGTTCTGCCGGTCGCTGCCGCAGCGCTGCGGCGTGGTCGCCGTACCGACCCAGGTCTTCTACGACGACCCCGACGCGGGCCGGCTGCTGGTCCGGTTCGCCTTCTGCAAACAGCCCGAGGTCCTGACCGAGGCCACCCGGCGGTTGGCCGCGCTGCGCCAGCGGTGAGCGCTCACGGTGGGTACGCCAGCGGCCGGCACCGCACGACGCGTGCGGATGTGCGGTGACGACCTAGACTGCGCCAGGTGCACGCAGGCAACCTGAACCGCCCTCAGCTGGGCATCGACTTCGGGACCTCGTCCACCGTCGCGGTGCTGGCGGTCGCCGGGCGGGAGCCCCGCCCGCTGCTGTTCGACGGTTCCCCGGTACTGCCGTCGGCGGTCTGCCTCGATCCCACCGGTCAGCTGCTCACCGGCCGGGACGCACTGCACACGGCGATCTCGACCCCGGCGGCCTTCGAACCGCACCCGAAACTGCGCATCGACGACGGCACGGTCCTGCTCGCCGGCACCGAGGTCGGCGTCGCCGAGCTGTACCGGGCCGTCCTCGACCGGGTGCGCACCGCCGCCCGGGCGGTCACGGCCGACGACGCCGACCCGCAACTGACCGTCACCTGCCCGGCCGGCTGGGGCCCGGTCCGACGTGCGGTGCTGGCCGACGCGGCCGGTCCGCAGACGCGGCTGCTGGACGAACCGGTCGCCGCCGCACACCACCTGGCGCACATCGCCGGCGACCGGGTGCCCGACGGCGGCCGGGTGCTGATCTACGATTTCGGCGCCGGCACCATCGACGCGGCGGTCGTACGCCGGCACGGCGTCGAATTCCGAACCGAGGCGTCGAACGGCACCCCGGACTGCGGCGGCCTCGACATCGACGCGGCGATCGTCGCGCGGCTGCGAGCCCTCGGTACGGCGGCCCTGTGGCAGCGGCTCGACCAGCCGCGATCCGTCGGCGACCGCCGCGCCCGCCACCAGTTGTGGCACAACGTCAGGGCGGCCAAGGAGATGCTGTCCCGGGCCTCGACGACGCTGATCCACCTGCCGCTGCTCGACGTCGACGTACCGCTGGGCCGCGAGGAACCCGACGAACTCGCCGCACCGGTGATCGCACGCACGGTCGGCACCGTCGAGCAGACCCTGTCCGCTGCCGGGATCTCCGCCACCGACCTGTCCGCGATATTCCTCTGTGGCGGGTCCAGCCGGATGCCGGCGGTCGCCACCGTGCTGCACCGCCGCTTCGGCATCGCACCGGTCACCGTGGAGCAGCCGGAGCTGGCCGTCGCCGAGGGCAGCGTACGGGTGCCCCGGGTCGTCGACCACCGGCCGCCGGCGACCGGCATCCTGCCGCCGGGCGTCGACCCCGGCGGGTCCACGCCCGGTCCGCCGGCCGCCGCGCCCGCCGTACCCGCGGCCGGGACCGCACCGCCCGGTACGCCGCCGGTCCAGGTCGGCCGACGCCGGCCCGGCCGGCCGGTGCTACTGGCCGCAGCGGTAGCCGGGCTGCTCGGCGTCGCCGCGGCGCTCGCCCCCTTCTGGCCCGACATCGGCTCCACCGACGACTCCGGCAGCGGCACCGGCAGCGGCTTCAGCAGCGGCTCCGACGTCGCGACGGGGCCGGTCGGGCAACCGTTGGCGTCGGCCGGTACCGGGTATCCCGCTGGCGTCGACCCCTGTCTGGTCGGCACCTGGCGAACCACCGTGGATGAGGTCGACGGCACGGTGGACGGCGACCCGGTGCGGTACCGCGGCGGCGAGGGCGCCATGACCACGTTCGCCGCCGACGGCTCGCTGTCGGTCGACTACACCCACCGCGCCCACCGCCTGGCGCAGCACGACGGGGTCTTCTGGTCGGACCATGTCCTCGGCACGGCCACCGGCAGCTACCACGCCGAGGACGCGGAGTTGATCATGCGGTACGCCGAGGTCGACGCGGTGATCCGGCTCTTCCGGGGCGACGAGTTGCAACGCGAAAGTGTCCCCGAGTTCAGCGCCGTACCGGTGCAGTACCGGTGCACCCGCGACGAGCTGTTCACCTTCAGCACCGACGGGACGTTCTCGACACAGATGGCCCGGGTCCGGCCGCTCTCGACCCCGGCCCACGGCCCCCAGGCCTGACGGCGCCGCTGGCCGGTGCCTAGGCCGGGCTGGCGGCGCGGACCGCGTCGGCGATCCGCTCGGCGACCGACCGGGCGTCGGCCACGGTGGCCGCCTCGACCATCACCCGGACCAGCGGTTCGGTACCCGACGGGCGCAGCAGCACCCGGCCG
Organism: Solwaraspora sp. WMMA2056; assembly: GCF_030345095.1. Classification (NCBI taxonomy): domain Bacteria; kingdom Bacillati; phylum Actinomycetota; class Actinomycetes; order Micromonosporales; family Micromonosporaceae; genus Solwaraspora; species Solwaraspora sp. WMMA2056. The sequence goes on along the minus strand of NZ_CP128360.1, from coordinate 1,755,403 downwards.
GTGCCGCCCAGCTCCGCCTCGGCCGACTGCGCCGCCGCCCGCACGGCCGGTGCCTCGGTGCCGGCGATCCGGTCGCCGACCGGCACGTTGATCAGCACCTGGGGCAGCTTGGTGACGGTGGCGGCCAGTTCGGCGAGCGACCTGCCGGTGGCCGCCATCCGGGACATCAGCTGCAGACCGGTGAGGACCCCGTCGCCGGTGGTGGCGAAACTCGGCAGGACGATGTGACCGCTCTGCTCGCCGCCGAGGGCGTACCCGCCGGAGCGCAGCTCCTCCAGGACGTACCGGTCGCCGACCTTGGTCTCGACCAGCCTGACGCCCTCCCGGGACATGGCCAGGCGCAGACCGAGGTTGCTCATCACGGTGGCGACCAGGGTGTCGGCGGTCAGCGTCCCGGCGTCGCGCATGGCCAGCGCGAGGATCGCCATGATCTCGTCGCCGTCGACCTCGTCGCCGGCGGCGGTGACCGCCAGGCAGCGGTCGGCGTCGCCGTCGTGGGCCAGCCCCAGGTCGGCGCCGTGCTCCAGCACGGCGGCCCGCACCACGTCCAGGTGGGTGGAGCCGCAGCCGTCGTTGATGTTGAGCCCGTCCGGCTCGGCGTTGATCGCGATCACCTCGGCGCCGGCCTCCCGGTACGCCACCGGCGCGACCTCGGCCGCCGCGCCGTTGGCGCAGTCGACCACCACCTTCAGCCCGTCCAGCCGGTGGCCGACCGTGCTGGTGAGGTGCCCGACGTAGTGCTCGGCGCCGTCGAGCAGGTCGTGCACCCGGCCGATGCCGGCCCCGGTCGGGCGGCGCCGGCCGACCGAGCCGTCGCCGGAGATCGCCGCGTCGATCGCGGCCTCGATCTTCATTTCGATGTCGTCGGGCAGTTTGTGCCCACCGGCGGCGAAGAGTTTGATCCCGTTGTCGGGCATCGGGTTGTGCGAGGCGGAGAGCATCACGCCGAAGTCGGCCTTGGTCTCGCCGACCAGGAACGCCACCCCGGGGGTCGGCAGCACGCCGACCCGCAGCACGTTGGCACCGGCGCTGGTCAGTCCGGCCACCACCGCCGCCTCCAGCATCTCCCCGCTGGCCCGGGGGTCGCGGCCGACGACGGCCAGCGGCTGGTGGCTCGGATCACGCTCGGCGAGGGTGTGGGCGGCGGCGACGGCGACCGCCATCGCCAGCTCCGGGGTGAGATCGGCGTTGGCCCGCCCGCGTACGCCATCGGTGCCGAACAGCCGCGTCATACCTGTCATCCTCCGATGGTCCCGCTGATGGTGCCGGTCCGCCGGCCCGTCACGGGGTGAGGGGTGGCCCACCCGAGGTGGTGCGGGTGGGGTCCGGCAACCGAAGAAGATACTGCCGGCGAACGGGAGAAAACACGCCAACTAGACAAAAAAGCACGGACGGCCAGGAAACCCTGTGGAAAGGGTGTCCCGGCCGTCCGTTCAGCCGTGCACGACGACTAGCGCTTCGAGTACTGCGGGGCCTTACGGGCCTTCTTGAGGCCGTACTTCTTGCTCTCCTTGACCCGGGCGTCCCGGGTCAGGAAGCCGGCCTTCTTCAGCGCCGGACGGTCGTCGAGGTCGTTGGCGCACAGCGCCCGCGCGATGCCGAGCCGCAGCGCACCGGCCTGGCCGGTGATGCCGCCGCCGCGCAGGTTCGCGATCACGTCGAACGCCTCGGCCTTCTCGGCGGTGACCAGCGGCTCGCGGATCAACTGCTGGTGCACCTTGCTCGGGAAGTACTCCTCGAGCTCCCGCCCGTTGCAGGTGATCTTGCCGGAGCCCGGAACGATCCGGACCCGGACGATGGCTTCCTTGCGCCGACCCACGGTCTGGATCGGGCGCTCACCGCGCGGCGTGCGCACGACGGGGGCGGGCGCCGCAGCGGGGGCCACCTCGGTGTCGGCGTCGACGACGGCGACCGGGCTGGCCTCGGTGGTGTCGGTCATGCTGTTTCCTTCGCCCGCGCTCACTGCGCGATCTGCTTGATCTCGAACGGCACCGGCTGCTGCGCGCCGTGCGGGTGCTCCGCACCGGCGTACACCTTGAGCTTGCGGATCAGCTTGTTGCCGAGCTTGTTGTGCGGGAGCATGCCCTTGACGGCCAGCTCGATCGCCCGCTCCGGACGCTTGGCCAGCAGCTCGTCGTAGCCGACCTGCTTGAGCCCACCGGGGTAACCGGAGTGCCGGTAGGCCACCTTGGTGTGCCGCTTGTTGCCGGTCAACGCCACCTTGCCGGCGTTGACGACGATGACGAAGTCACCGGTGTCGACATGCGGCGCGAACGTGGGCTTGTGCTTGCCGCGCAGCAACGTGGCGGCGTGGGTGGCCAGGCGGCCCAGCACGACATCAGAGGCGTCGATCACGTGCCACTGACGCTCGATCTCACCCGGCTTCGGGCTGTACGTACGCACAGGTCTACCTTGTCTCGTCGTCGGTCTGGGGTCGCGCGTCGGGTAACGCGCGGGCCGGCAGGACGACCCGATGACCGGGCAACCCGTAAAGGAACGCGCGCGCGAACGACAAGCATACCCCGGCTGGCCTGCCACCTTGCAGCGGGCCCACCCTACGGGCAGTGCTCCCGACGGGCGTCGCTCGCTGGCGACGGTGACTAGCCCGGCGAGGGACGCCCCTCGGCTGTCACACAACAGCAGGCAACGATACCGGGTGACGGCCGGGGCGGTCAAAACAGCGGACCGCCACCCGACCGCCGACCCGACCGCCACCCGACCGCCGGTTGTCAGACGCCCGGCAGTCGCGTCCCCGGCCGCCGGTACACCGCCCAGGTGACGACCACGCAGACCGCGTAGAAGGCGATGAACGCCAGGTACGCCGCGTCCGCCGTACCGTAGGTCAGGAACGACTGCCGGAAGGCGATGTCGACCAGCACCCCGCCGAACGCCCCGACCGCGCCGGCGATGCCGATCAGCGCCCCGGCCAGCCGGATCGACCGGCGCTCGGCGGCAGGACCGGATCGCTGGCGGCGACCTCTGCCGTCGTGGTATCCGTGGTGGCCTGGCTCACGTGTGGCTCAGCTCCTCCGCGATCAGTCGGTAGCGGTCGGTGTTGGCAGGAAGCTAGGCGCGGCCAGTTCCGATCGGGTGCAACTGGCGATTCGGGCGCGCAACGGAGAACGCACGGCCCGCCGTGACCGATAGTGAGATCGATCAGGGGTCCGATCAGCCAACCCTCTGCCCCCGGCTCGTGTGAGCCGCTCTTAGCAGGCTCGAAACAATCGAGACGTCCCGGCGAAATCGCCCAGCGGCACGCTTCGCACATGCCACGCAGCGTGCAGGTGACCATCGGGCCGGTTGGCCAGGACACCGCCCGGACCGTGGCAACGCACTGTCCGTACTGCGCGTTGCAGTGCGGCATGCACCTGCGCGCCGACCCCGACGGCACGGTCACGGTGCAACCCCGGCAGTTCCCCACCAACCAGGGTGGCCTCTGCCAGAAGGGCTGGACCGCCGCCGAGCTGCTCGACCACCCGCAGCGACTGACCACTCCGCTGGTGCGCGACCAGCGCGCCGCGCCGCTGCGCCCGGCCAGCTGGGACGAAGCGCTGGCGCGGATCGTCGACGGCGTCACCGGCATTCAGCGGGCGCACGGCCGCGACGCGGTCGCCGTCTTCGGCGGCGGCGGGCTGACCAACGAGAAGGCGTACGCACTGGGCAAGTTCGCCCGGGTCGCGCTGCGCACCCGCAACATCGACTACAACGGCCGGTTCTGCATGTCCTCGGCGGCCGCCGCCGGGATGCGGGCCTTCGGGGTCGACCGGGGGCTGCCGTTTCCGCTGGCCGACGTCGGCGCGGCCGACACGCTGCTGCTGGTCGGCGCGAACGTGGCCGAGACGATGCCACCGTTCGCCCGCTACCTGACCGAGCTCAAGCAGCGCGGCGGTACGTTGATCGTGGTCGACCCCCGGCGGACCGCCACCGCCCGGCTGGCCGACCTGCACCTGCAGCCCACCCCCGGCACCGACCTGGCGTTGGCCAACGCGCTGCTGCACGTCGTGCTCCGCGAAGGCTGGGCCGACCGGGACTACGTGGCGCAGCGGACCACCGGCTTCGACGCCGTCCGGGCCACCGTCGCCGGGTACTGGCCGGCCCGGGTGGAACGGCTGACCGGCGTACCGATCGCCGATCTGGAGGCGACGGCGCGGGCGCTGGCCGGCGGCGGCCGACCCGACGCCGACGCCGCGCCGGCAAAGGTCGTCATCCTCACCGCGCGCGGGGCCGAACAGCATGCCAAGGGCGTCGACACGGTCAGCGCGTACGTCAACCTGGCGCTCGCCCTCGGGCTGCCCGGCCGACCCGGTTCCGGCTACGGCTGTCTGACCGGGCAGGGCAACGGCCAGGGCGGGCGGGAGCACGGCCAGAAGGCCGACCAGCTGCCCGGCTACCGGCGCATCGACGATCCGGCGGCCCGCGCGCACGTCGCCGGGGTGTGGGGTGTCGACCCGGCCGACCTGCCCGGCCCGGGCGTCTCCGCCTACGAACTGCTCGACTCGCTCGGCACCCCGGCCGGGCCGAAGGCGCTGCTGGTCTTCGGCTCCAACCCGGTGGTGTCCGCGCCCCGCGCCGGCCGGGTCCAGCAGCGACTGGCCGATCTGGACCTGCTGGTGGTCGCCGACTTCGTGCTGTCGGAGACGGCGGCGATGGCCGACGTCGTGCTGCCCAGCGCCCAGTGGGCCGAAGAGGACGGCACGATGACCAACCTGGAGGGTCGGGTGCTGCGCCGGCACGCGGTCCGCCCGCCGCCGGCCGGTGCCCGCACCGACCTGGCCGTCCTCGCCGATCTGGCGCAGCGGCTGGGCTGCCCGGCCGGGCAGTTCCCGGCCGAGCCGGGCGAGGTCTTCACCGAGCTGCGCCGGGCCTCGGCCGGCGGGATCGCCGACTACGCCGGGGTCACCTGGGAGCGCATCGACGCGGCCGACGGCGTCTTCTGGCCGTGCCCCGACCCGGACCTGCCGGACACCCCACGGATGTTCACCGACCGCTTCCCCACACCCGACGGGCGGGCCCGGTTCGTGCCGGTGGAACACCGGGCCGCCGCCGAGGAGCCCTGCGCCGACTACCCGCTCTACCTGACCACCGGTCGGGTGCTGGCGCAGTACCAGTCCGGGGCACAGACCCGACGGATCGCACCGCTGCACGACGCCGCTCCGGCGGCCTTCGTCGAGCTGCACCCGGACCTGGCCGAGCAGCTCGGCGTCGCCGACGGCGAGCAGGTACGGGTGACCAGCCGACGCGGCGAGATGTGCGCCCCGGCCCGGGTGAGCACCTCGATCCGCCCGGACACCGTCTTCGCGCCGTTCCACTGGGGTGGCGCGGCCCGGATCAATTCGGTGACCAGCGACGCGCTGGACCCGACGTCCCGAATGCCCGAGTTCAAGATCTGCGCGGTCAGGGTGGAGCGAGCGTGAACCGTATCGTCATCGTCGGTCACGGCATGGCCGGCGCCCGGCTCGCCGCCGAGCTGCACGCCCGGCGCGGCGACTTCAAGATCACCGTGTTCGGGGCGGAGCGGCACCGGGCGTACAACCGGATCATGCTGTCCAACCTGCTCGCCGGCCGCGCCGACGAGCTGGACGTGACGCTGACCGAGGCCGCCGGGCACGGCGTCGACGTCCGCGCCGGGCTGCCGGTCGTCGCGATCGAGCCGACCACCCGTACGGTCCGCACGGCCGACGGCGGCGCCACCGAGTACGACCACCTGGTGCTGGCCACCGGCAGCCGGGCGGTCGTGCCCGCGCTGCCCGGCCTGACCGGCCCGGCCGACACAACGGACCCGGCCGACACAGCGAACCCGACCGCCGCGCTCGACCCGGCGGCGCTACCGGAGCGGGTCGCGGTGTTCCGGACCCTCGACGACTGCCGGCGGATCCTCACCGCCGCCGCCGGCGCCCGCACCGCGCTGGTCCTCGGCGGCGGCCTGCTCGGCCTGGAGGCCGCCCGTGGGCTCGCCGCCCGTGGGCTCGACGTCCGGGTGGTGCACAAGGTCGACCAGCTGATGGAGCGCCAACTCGACCCGACCGCCAGCGCGGTGCTCGCCCGTACCCTCGCCCGGCTCGGCGTCGGCACCGAACTTGCCGCCGCCGCCGCAGCGGTCGACGCGGGCGCCGACGGCGTCCGGCTGCGCCTGGGCGACGGCCGCGAACTCACCGCGGACCTGCTGGTGCTCGCCTGCGGGGTCCGCCCGGACACCGACCTGGCCCGCCGGGCCGGGCTGACGGTCGGCCGTGGCGTGGTGGTCGACGACCGGATGGCCACCAGCGACCCGCACATCTGGGCGATCGGCGACTGCGCCGAACACGACGGGGTGGTCACCGGCCTGGTCGCGCCGGCCTGGGAGCAGGCCCGGGTGCTCGCCCGGGTGCTGGCCGGCGACGACCCCGCCGCCCGCTACCGGCCACTGCCGACGGTGACCCGGCTCAAGGCCGCCGGCATCGACCTGGCGGCGATGGGCGACACCCGTGGCGACGCCGACGCCGGCACCGAGGAACTCAGCTTCGCCGACCCGGTCCGGGGCACGTACGCCCGACTGCTCATCCGCGACGACCGGCTCACCGGGGCGATCATGCTCGGCGACAACCCGGCCGTCGGCACCGTCATCCAGCTGTTCGACCGGGGCGGTCAGGTGCCGGCGGACCGCCGGGCCCTGCTGCTCGGCCGGGCGGTCGGCGGCACCGTGGCCGCTCCGGTGACCAGTCCGGCGCTGATGCCGGACGCGGCGACCGTCTGCCAGTGCAACACCGTCAGCAAGGGCGCGCTGGTGCGCTGCTGGCGGGCCGGTGCCCGGTCGGTCGGTGAGGTCGTCGCCGCCACCCGCGCCACCACCGGCTGCGGCAGCTGCACCGACGCCGTCACCGGCATCGTCGACTGGCTCTCTTCTGTGGATTCCGACGTGGAGGTACCGGTATGAACCGGTTGGTCGTCATCGGCAACGGCATGGTCGGGCAACGCCTGGTCGAAGCGGTCCGCTCCCGCGACACCGCCGGCGACTGGCAGGTGACGGTGCTGGCCGAGGAGTCCCGGCCGGCGTACGACCGGGTCCGGTTGTCGGCGTTCTTCGACGGGGTCGCGCCGGAGGAGCTCAGCGTGCACACCCCCGACGACGGGGTGGACCTGCGGCTGGCCGAGCCGGCCCGACGCATCGACCGCCAGCGCCGGGTGGTCGTCACCGACCACGGCGAGTACGGCTACGACGCGCTGGTGCTGGCCACCGGCTCGTACGCCTTCGTCCCGCCGATCGACGGCGCGCACCGGCCCGCCGACGCCGACGCCGACGGAGCAGCCAACGGCAGCGGCTCGGCCGGCGGCGGACTGCGCGACGGCGTGTTCGTCTACCGCACGATCGACGACCTGGAGGCGATCCGGTCCTTCGCCACCGACCCGCAGGCCACCCGTCGGGTCGGTACGGTGATCGGCGGTGGACTGCTCGGCCTGGAGGCGGCCAACGCGCTGCGGCTGCTCGGCCTGCGTACCCATGTGGTGGAGTTCGCCCCCCGGCTGATGCCGGTGCAGATCGACGAGGCCGGCGGGGCGATGCTGCGCCGCTACGTCGAGGACCTCGGCGTCGAGGTGCACCTGGGGACCGCGACGTCGGCGATCCGCACCGGACCGGACGGTACGCCGCACGGCGTGGCCCTCACCGACGGCACCGAACTGGAGTCCGACCTGGTGGTGGTCGCCGCCGGCGTCCGGCCCCGCGACGACCTGGCCCGCGCCGCCGGGCTGGTCGTCGGCGAACGCGGCGGGGTGAGCGTCGACGCCACCTGCCGGACCAGCGACCCGCGCATCTGGGCGGTCGGCGAGTGCGCCGCGATCAGCGTCGACGGCGAACCGGGCCGCTGCTACGGGCTGGTCGCACCGGGCTACGCCATGGCCGAGGTGGTCGCCGACCGGCTGCTCGGCGGCACCGCCGCCTTCCCCGGCGCGGACACCTCCACCAAGCTCAAGCTGCTCGGCGTCGACGTCGCCTCGTTCGGCGACGCGCACGGCGCCACCGCCGACTGCCTGGACGTCACCTTCACCGACCCGGCGACCCGGGTCTACGCCAAGCTGGTCCTCTCCGACGACGCGCGGACCCTGCTCGGCGGGGTGCTGGTCGGCGACGCCACCGCGTACCCGACGCTGCGGGCCAGCGTCGGCGGCCCACTGCCCGGCCCGCCGCTGGCGCTGCTCGCCCCGGCCGGTTCCGACGGGGCCGGCGGGGCCGGCATCGATGCGCTGCCCGGCAGCGCCCAGGTCTGCTCCTGCAACGCGGTCACCAAGGACCAGATCCTCGGCGCGATCGGCGAGGGCTGCACCGACGTCGCCGCGATCAAGGCGTGCACCCGGGCCGGCACCAGCTGCGGGTCCTGCGTACCGATGCTCAAGCAGCTGCTCTCCGTCGCCGGGGTGACCCAGTCGACCGCGCTGTGCGAGCACTTCGACCACAGCCGTCAGGAGCTGTTCGACATCGTCCGGGTCCGCGGTGTCCAAACCTTCTCCCAGCTGGTCGCCGAGCACGGCCGGGGCCGCGGCTGCGACATCTGCAAGCCGGTGGTCGCCTCGATCCTCGCCTCGCTGGGCAACGGCTACGTCCTCGACGGCGAGCAGGCAGCCCTGCAGGACACCAACGACCACTTCCTGGCCAACATCCAGCGCGACGGCACCTACTCGGTGGTCCCCCGGATCCCCGGCGGGGAGATCACCTCGGAGAAGCTGATCGTCATCGGCGAGGTGGCCCGGGACTTCAACCTCTACACCAAGATCACCGGCGGGCAGCGGATCGACCTGTTCGGCGCCCGGGTGGAGCAGCTGCCGAAGATCTGGCGGCGGCTGGTCGACGCCGGCTTCGAGTCCGGTCACGCGTACGGCAAGGCGCTGCGGACGGTGAAGTCCTGCGTCGGGGAGACCTGGTGCCGCTACGGCGTACAGGACTCGGTCGGCCTGGCGGTGGCGCTGGAGCTGCGCTACCGGGGGCTGCGCGCCCCGCACAAGATCAAGTCGGCGGTCTCCGGCTGCGCCCGGGAATGCGCCGAGGCCCGCAGCAAGGACTTCGGCATCATCGCCACCGACGTCGGCTGGAACCTCTACGTCGGCGGCAACGGCGGCTTCCGGCCCCGGCACGCCGACCTGTTCGCCAGCGACCTGTCCACCGAGGAGCTCGTCCGCACCATCGACCGGTTCCTGATGTTCTACATCCGCACCGCCGACCGGCTGCAACGCACCGCCGCCTGGATCGAGGCGATGGACGGCGGCCTGGACCACCTGCGGGCGGTGATCGTCGAGGACTCGCTCGGGCTGGCCGCCGAGCTGGACGCGGCGATGGCCCGCCACGTCGAGTCGTACTCCGACGAATGGCGGGACACGATCGACGACCCGGAGCGGCTGCGCCGCTTCGCCTCCTTCGTCAACGCACCCGACACCCCGGACCCGTCGATCACCTTCGAGGTCGAACGGGGCCAGCCGGTGCCGGCCCTGGGCGAGCGCCGGCCCGTGGCGCTCGGCCTCCCGACAACCCTGGAGGTACGCCGATGAGTGTGCAGACGATCAACATGACCGACCAGTGGACACCGGTCTGCCCGTACCCCCGGGTGGAGCCGGAGCGCGGCGTGGCCGCACTGGTCGACGGCGAACAGGTGGCGATCTTCCGGACCTACGACGGGACGTTGTACGCGATCGGCAACCAGGATCCGGTGGCCCGCGCCAACGTCATGTCCCGCGGCATCGTCGGCACCCGGGGCGACATCCCCACGGTGGCCTCACCGCTGCACAAGCAGGTCTACGACCTGCGTACCGGCGAATGCCTGGACCTGCCGGGCGTCGCCGTGCCGACCTACCGGGTACGTTGCCGCGACGGGCTGATCGAGGTGCTCGGTCGGCGGCAGGACCAGTGATGTCCGACGAGCTGTCCGGATTCACCATCGGGGTCACCGCCGACCGGCGACGCGACGAACTCGCCGCGCTGCTGGAGCGACGTGGTGCCCGGGTGGTGCTCGCCCCGGCGCTGCGGATCGTGCCGCTGGCCGACGACACCGAGCTGCGCGCCGCGACCCGGGCGTGTCTGGACGATCCGCCGGACGTGCTGGTCGCCAACACCGGCATCGGCATGCGCGGCTGGCTGGAGGCGGCCGAGGGCTGGGGCCTGGCCGAACCGCTGCGGGCGGTGCTCGGCGGCGCGTACATCGTCGCCCGGGGCCCGAAGGCCCGGGGCGCGATCCGCGCCGCCGGCCTGCACGACCAGTGGTCACCGGCCTCGGAGAGCTGCGAAGAGGTGATCGACCACCTGCGGGCCCGTGGCGTCGCCGGACAGCTCGTCGCGATGCAGCTGCACGGCGACCGGCAGCCGGAATGCTCCTCGGCGTTGGAGGCCGCCGGCGCCACGGTGATCGAGGTGCCGGTGTACCGCTGGGCGCCACCGACCGACCCGGCGCCGCTGCACCGGCTGGTGGACCTGGTCACCGGCCGGCTCGTCGACGCCGTCACCTTCACCTCGGCACCGGCGGTCGGGGCGCTGCTACGGGCCGCCGGCAGCAACGGGGAGGCGGTGCTGGAGGCGATGCGTACCGACGTGCTCGCCGCCTGCGTCGGGCCGGTCACCGCCGCGCCGCTGCGCCGCCACGGCGTACCGGTGATCGCCCCCGGCCGGGCCCGGCTCGGCGCCCTGGTCCGCACCATCGTCGACGAGCTGCCCCGGCGGGCGGTCAACCTGAAGGTCGGCGGCCACCTGCTGACCCTGCGCGGGCACGCGGCGGTGATCGACGGCGAACTGCGGCCGCTGGCACCCGCGCCGATGGCCGTCCTGCGGGCACTGGCGCAGACCCCGGGCCGGGTGCTGTCCCGGGCCGCGCTGCTGCGCACCCTGCCACGCGGCGCCGACGAGCACGCCGTGGAGATGGCCGTGGCCCGGCTGCGGGCCGGGCTGGGTGCCCCCGGCGTGATCCAGACGGTCGTGAAGCGGGGCTACCGACTACCCGTCGACTGAGCACCTACCAGGTGGGCGAACGTCGCGGCGGCGCCCCGAACTGAGCTACCAGCCAGCTACCGGGCGAGTGGCTGCCGGCCAGCGACCGGCGGCCTGGTCCGGCCGCCGGTCGCCGTCACCGGTCAGCCGACCGGGGTCGGGAACCCCCGGCCGTGCTCGGCCCGCAGCGTCGCCATCGCGTGCTCGACGACGTTGACCAGCACGTGCTTGGTCGAATCCCGGCTGCGCGCGTCGCACATCACCAGCGGGACGTGCGGGGCGATCGCCAGCGCCTCCCGGATCTCCTCCGGCTCGTACCGGGGCGCGCCGTCGAAACAGTTGAGCGCGACGAGGTACGGCAGTTGCCGGTTCTCGAAGTAGTCGAGCGGGGCGAACGCATCGGTGATCCGCCGGGTGTCCACCAGTACGGCGGCACCGACCGCGCCCCGGATGATCTCGTCCCACATGAACCAGAACCGGGTCTGCCCGGGGGTGCCGAACAGATAGAGAATGAGGTCGTCGGCCATCGTGATCCGGCCGAAGTCCATCGCCACCGTGGTGGTCTCCTTGCCGGGCACCTTCGACGGATCGTCGATGCCGACGCCGGCCGAGGTCATCAACGCCTCGGTGGTCAACGGTGTGATCTCGGAGACCGCGCCGACCATGGTGGTCTTTCCCACCCCGAAACCGCCCGCGATGACGATCTTCGCGGAGGTGATCTCCTTTTTCTGGCCTACGCCAGGGCGGTCATAGCCTGCGAAGTCCACTTAGCACCCTTTCCAGAAGTTCCATCCGCTCCTCGTAGGCCTCTACCGGAGCGGCGCTGTGCAACGCCAGCAGGCCGTCGGCGACCATGTCGGCGACGAGGACCCGCGCGACGCCCAGCGGGAGCCGGGTGTACGCGGCGATCTCCGCCAGTGATTGCGCACGGTTGTCGCAGATGGTGGCGATCCGATGCTTGTCGTGCCCGGCGAACCGCGACTCGGTGACCGCTGCCGCGCTGGCCACCAGGACCGCCTCCAGCGCGATGTGTTGACGCGGCTCGGTGCGGCCCCGGGTGACCGCGTAGGGCCGGACCAGCGCCCCGCGCGGGTCCTGATGTGGCTGCCCCATCCGACGGTCACCTCCTCCTGGGTCTGCTGGCACGTCACCGGTGACGGTCCCCTGTCGCTACGGAACTTCGACGGCTCAGGGCCGGCCCACGGCCTCGCGCGGCAACGGGACCAGGGCGGCACCGACGCGCTCGACGAGCAGCGCCATCTCGTAGCCGACCTGACCCACGTCGCAGCTGCGCGCGGCGAGCACCGCCATCGACGAGCCATCGCTGATGGACATCAGGAACAGGTAGCCACTGTCCATCTCGATCACAGTCTGCAGCACGCCGCCGGCGCTGAACATCCTGGAGGCTCCGTCGGTCAGACTGACCACACCGGACGTGATGGCGGCGAGCTGGTCCGCACGGTCAGCAGGCAGGTCCCGGGAGGAAGCGAGCAGCAGTCCGTCTGCCGAGACAGCCACCACGTGGGCGATGCCCGCCACGCTGTCGGCAAAGTTGCTGAGCAGCCAACCCATGTCCTGAATAGCTGCTGGCCTGTTCATTCGCTGTTCTCCTTGGTTGAAGTGGCGCGGTACTGCTCGCTGCCGGCGGTCCGACCCCGCTGCACACCGCGGTGGTAGGCCGACAGCAGGCCGCGGACCTCGTCCGGGGTACGCCGGGTCGGTCCCCGGCTCGCCGCCGGCTCCACGCCGCCCGGCACGAGCTGCGCCTGGGGTTGACGCTTGGGCAGGCCCGATCGGGTGATGCCGGCGACCGCCGGCTCGGCTGCCTGACTGGCCCGGGCCCACCCCTCGTCGGCGGCGGTCCGCCAGCTGCCGGAGTCACCGACCCGTTGCCGTGGGGTGGCACCCGTCGCCGCGCCACCGCCGGCGCCCGCAGTGGACGGTGCGTGGGTGGGTGGCGCGGTCGTTGACTGGGGTGCGGCGTTCGGCTGCACCGGAGCAGAGTACGCCGCTGGGGCCGGGGCGGACTGCCCCGGGTTGCGTGCCGGCAACGGTGGCCTGGTAGAGGTCGTCGTCGGGTACGCGGCGGTCGGCGCGGTGGCGCCTGTGGACAGCGGGGCGCCGGTCGACGACGCAGCGCCGGTGGCCGGCGTGGTGCCGGTGGACGTGGCGACGTCGGGCGCGTGGCCGGCGGTCGGCATCTGGAACACCTTGGTCTCGGCCTGGCCCTGGGCGCGGAACCAGACCGCTTCCATCTCCCGGAAGATCGGCATCTCGGTCGCGTCCTCCGGCCGCGCCGCGCCCTGCCCACCGGCGGTCGGACCCTGCGGCAGTTGGCCGGCGGTGCGGACCACCGGCGCCAACGGGTGTGCCGTGGCCGGGATCAGTGGCTGGTCGCCGGGGCCGCCGGAGCCCCGCAACCCGGAGGTACGCAGCGTCGGGTACGCCACCGTCGGCGGGCTGAGGTTGGCGGCCGGCTCGGCCGTCGTGGCGTGCCCGGCCATCGGGGCCGGCGGGTTGAACGACGGCGGGGACGGGCCGGCCGGCGGCGCGGGAGCCGGTACGGCGGTCGTCGGTGCCACGGCGGCCGGTGCGGGCACCGGTGCGGGGGGCACCGGGCCGGCAGCGGGTGCGCCACGACCGGGGGTGACCGCCGGGAAGGCTGCGGTCGGGGCACCGGCCACCGCGTTCCACTGCGACGAACGGGCGTTGTGCCACTGGTCGGTCAGCGTCGCCGTACGGGCCGGGGCGGCGGACACCGGTGGCCCGGAGATCGGCGGTCCGGAGATCGGCGGTCCGGAGACGGGCGCCCAGGTGCCGCCCGAGGTGGGTGCGGCGGAGATCGGCTCGGCCGCCAGGCCCGGCCGGCCCCGGCCGCCCACCGGTTCGCGGGTGCGCTGCGGCAGCACCAGGATGCTGCTGGGCAGGGTCACCTGCGCCAGGGTGCCGCCGTCGACGTTGGGACGCAGCTCGACGCGGATGCCGTACCGGCCGGCGAGCCGGCTGACCACGGCCAGACCCATCAGCCGGAACGCGGAGACGTCCATCGTCGACGGCTCGGCGAGCCGGCGGTTGAGGTTGTCCAGCTGTTCCTCGGACAGCCCCAGGCCCCGGTCCTCCACCTGGATCAGCACGTAGTCGCGCAACCGGCGGGCGTCAGCGACGACGGTCGTGGTCGGCGGGGAGAACCGGGTCGCGTTGTCGAGCAGCTCGGCGACCAGTCGGACGACGTCGTTGACGGCGGACGCGGAGATCAGGATGTCGGTGTCGATCGTGCCGAACTCGATGCGGTTGTAGGCCTCGACCTCGGACTGTGCGGCCCGCATCGCGTCGACCAGCAGCGCGTCCTCACGGCGCGGCGCGGTCGAGTCGGCGCCGGCCAGCACCAGCAGGTTCTCGTCGTTGCGGCGCATCCGGGTGGCCAGGTGGTCCAGCTGGAACAGCTGGGCCAGCCGCTTCGGGTCCTCCTCGTTGCGCTCGATGGTGTCGAGCTCGCCGATCATCCGGTCGACCAGGGTCTGACTGCGTCGGGCCAGGGAGAGGAACATCGCCGAGACGCTGGCCCGCAGCGCCGCCTGCTCGGCGGCGATCCGGACCGCTTCGCGGTGGACCACGTTGAACGCCCGGCCGACCTCGCCGACCTCGTCGCGGTTGGGCAGCCGGATCGGGTCCCGCAGGCTGCGGACGATCTCCTCCGGCCCCCGGTCGTTCAGGTCGTTGACGTCCCGCAGCTTGGCGACCGCCTCCGGCAGGTCCCGGTCGGCCACCGACAGGGCCCCGTCGCGCAGCCGGCGCAGCGAGTCGTTCAGCGACCGGGCGAGCACCACGGCCAGGGCGATCGCCAGCACCAGGGCGATCAGCACCAGGATCGACTCGATGACGGCCTGGCGGGTGACGTTCGTGCTGACCTCGGTGGCCCGTTGCAGCAGCCGGGCCTCGAGCTGGATCTCGGCCCACCGCATCAGGTCGTTGACCGCGCCGACGGTCCGGGCCGCCTGGGTCGCGCCGATGCGGGACTGCTGGCCCACCGAGCGGGTGATCTCGGTGGACACCCGGTCGGCCAGGAACACGGCGTCACCGGTGACGCTGTTGTCGACCAGGGCCTGCTCCCACGGTGACGCGGCCAGCGAGAAGGACAGCAGCGCCTCCTGCTGACCGGTCAGGGTGGCCAGGTAGGACGAGAACTGCTCCTCCTCCAGCCGGCCGCCGGAGAGCGCGGCGAAGACGATCGCCTCCTCCTCGGCGGTCGCCGCCTTGGCGCGGGCGAAGGCGGAAACCGCGCGCAGGCTGTCCGGCACCTCGCCGTCACCGGAGACCTGGCCCAGCACCTCACCGTAGGAGATCAGGTCGGACAGGATGACGCCGTAGCGCAGCACCGCCTCCTGGACCGGCATCTCGCCCCGGCTGAGCACCTCCTGGCGGGTGGCGTTCAGGGTGTCGAGGTGGTCGTCGATCGCGACCAGCTGCCGGTCGACGGCGTCCGGGACGTCGCCGGCCCGGTCGCGTTCGGCGGTGTACGCGACGACCCGCTCGTCGGTGCGTCGCACCTGGACGTTGTACGCCTCGGGGTCGGCGCCGTCACCGGCGAGGAAGGACAGCGCGGCCATCCGCTCTTTGTGGACCTCCTGAGCGAGTGCCGACACGTCCACTGAGATCTCGGCCATCGAGCGCACCATCCGGGCGTCGAGCGCGCCCTGACCGACGTCGACCAGCCGTACGGTGGCCAGAGCGGCGACCGCGGCCAGCGGCACCACCAGGATGACGGCCAGTTTGGACCTGATCCGGGCGTCTCGCAGCCGCGGCACCCATCGCAACGGCGCACGCCGCTTCCGCGGGCCGTTGTCGGGCAGGGTCGTCGGTCCAGTCCTCACGACATCGCCTCCGTCGCTATCTCCACACGCGGACTGCCGACCGGTGCCTGATGCAGCGGTGAGCGCCGCATGCGGCACGGCCGCGATTTCACCAGAAGTGGACCCTGTTGGGAAGCCTCAGCTAGGCAGGAATCGGTCGCACGGCACGGATTCATCCCTGAGTTACCGGACAGTATGAGCACCACACCGCTCTGATCAGGGCGGATGGAACTTCCACCGACAGTTGCATCGGCAGTGTCACTGTTCGCGACCACTTCTCGCCGCCAACATGTGAGACACACTTCCCGGAACCGGATGACCGGCGCGCTTGACCAGAACGCCGCCCATTGGCAAGGTTTCCACGTTTGCAGGCTCCGCGCACACCGTACGGCATGCCGTCGGCGCGACTTCTATTGAGGACGCGACAACACGTACCGCCGCCGGCCGGACCGGTTGCGCATCCGCCGCGTACCTGGAGGACTGACTTGAGGCCCATCCGTTCCGCCGTCGCGACGGCGCTCGCATCCACATTGCTGGCCTCTTCACTCACGGGATGCCAGTTCGGTAGTGATTCGACGGCCGGGGGCGAGATCGTCATCGCCGCCGATCTCGAGCTGTCCGGAGCCGCTGCGGCGGTCGGCAAGGGCTACCAGCGCGCTCTCGAACTCAGTGTCGAACAGATCAACGAGTCAGGGCTGCTGGGCGGTCGCACGATCCGGCTCGACGTGCGCGACAATCGTTCCGATCCCAGTGAATCGTTGCGCAACATCGGTGATTTCACCAGCAACTCCCAGGTCACCGCAATCATCATGGGCAGCTGCAGCGACTGCGCCGTCGGCGCGGCCCGGACGCTCAACGACAAGCGGGTGCCGACGATCTCGCTGGCGCCGGCGACCGCCGTGGCCACCCCGGTCGCCGAGCGGCGGTACGTGTTCAAGCTGGGGCCCAACGCGGCAGACAGCGCCGCCACCATCGCCAACGAACTCCGCCGTCGCGGCATCCGGCAGGCCAGCCTGCTGCACACCGACGACGAGTACGGCAAGGACGGCCTGCGGGTGATGTCCGCCGAGCTGGACAAGCTCGACATCGACCTGGTCGCCAGCAAGCAGGTCCGGACCACCGACACCGACGTCAGCCAGGCGGTGTCGGCGTTGGCCGAGCCGGAGGACGACGACGAGGACCCAGGCGCGCTGCTGGTCTGGACGTCGGCCGAGCAGGCCGTCCTGGCCGCTGACAGCGCCGCACAGGTCGACTACCCGGGGCCGGTCTTCTTCGACGCCGCCGCCGCCGGTGACCTGTTCCTGACCGGTGGCTCCGCCAACGGCGCCGAGGGGGTCAACCTGGTCTTCACCCAGACCATGGTGATCGACGACGTGATCGCCAACACCCCGGCGAAGGCCGCCCGCAAACAGTGGTTCCGCGACTACACCGCCCGGTTCGGCAGCTACTACGGATTCTCGTCGTTCGCCGCCGACGCCGTACAGCTGATCGCCGAGGCGGTGGCCCTGTCCGGTGGCGAGACGGTCGACCGCGAGGCCATCCGGGAGGTGCTGGAGACCACCCAGCTCGACGGGCTCTCCGGCCCGATCCGGATGACGCCGGACAACCACTCGGGGCTGATGCCGCAGGCGCTGACGATGCTGGTGTTCCGGGGTGGCCGCTGGCGGCTGGCCAGCTGACCTGTCGCTCGACGGGTCGGTCCCACCGTTGCCGGTGGGACCGACCCGTCGGTCGTCGGTACGGTGCCGGTCAGCGGGCCGAGGTGGTCTCCCGGACCCAGGGCAGCAGCCGCTGTTCGACCAGCACGACGCTGAAGTAGAGCCCGATGCTCATCAACGCGACCAGGATGATCGCGGCCCAGGCGGCGGCGGTGTCGCCCATCCCGCCGGTCTGCAGGATGAAGTAGCCCAGGCCCTCCTCACCGGCGTAGAACTCACCGATGATCGCGCCGATCGCGGCCAGCGGCATCGCGACTTTCAAACCGACGAGGATCTGCGGCAGCGCGGCCGGCAGCCGTACCTTGCGGAACGTCTGCCAGCGGGAGGCGTCCAGCGACCGGGCCAGCTCGGCGAGGTCGGCGGGGGTGGAGGTCAGCCCGGTCGCGGTGCCCAGCACGATCGGGAAGAAGCAGAGCAGGAAGACCATCGTCAGAATCGGCTGCTGACCCCACCCGAGGGTGGCGACGAGCAGCGGCGCAAGCGCGATCTTCGGTACGGCGTTGAGCGCCACCAGCAGCGGGGTGAACATCCGCTCCACCGTCTGGGAGATGGCCAGCGCCAGTCCGATCAGCACCCCGGCGACGGTGGACAGGGCGAAGCCGGCGACGGTCTCGAGGGTGGTCGTCAGGGTGTGCTCCAGCAGTCGCTGGGCACGGGGGGCGAACGCGCCCCACACGTCCTGCGGGGGTGGCAGCACCGCCGGGTGGACCAGCTGGAGCACGCTGGTGGCCAGCCACCAGGCGAGCCCGGTCACCAGCAGGCCGGCGAGTGGCAGCAGTACGGCGGCGGCCCGGCCACCGGCGCGCCCCGCCGGTGGCGCGACCACGGGCACGGCCCGTACCGGTCGGGCCGCAGGTTTGAGTACGGTCATCGACACTCCTCGGGCTCGGACTCGGGCCGGCCGCGAGCGGGTCCGGGTGGGTCGCCGTCGCGGCGACGGCCCACCCGGACCCGCCGTCGGTCAGGACTCGGCGTTCGGTGCCAGGTCGAAGTTGACGACCTGCTCCGGCTCCAGACCCGCCGGGATCGCACCGGCACCCTGCAGGATCGCGATGCTGCGGGCGATCCGCTGGCTGTCCAGCGCCCCGACCGGCACGCCGGAGCTGGTGGACTTGACGAACGCGGCCATCAGCTCGAGCTCGGCGGCGGCGGCGGCCGGGTTGGCCTCCTCCACGTTCGCGGCGAGGATTTCGCCGGCCTCCTGCGGGTTGGCGATGCTGTACTCCAGGCCCTTGAGCAGCGCGGCACTGAACCGCTTGACCATCTCCGGGTCCTCCTCGGCGATCTTCGTCGAGGTGATCAGCACGTTGCCGTACAGGTCGGTCATGATGTCGCTGTACGGCAGCACGACGGCGGCCTTGCCCTGGGCGACGGTCTCCACGGTGGGCTTACCGACGACGAACTGGCCGATGCCGTCGACCTGCCCGGAGGCGAGGGTGCCCATCAGGGTCTGCGGGGTGCCGTTGACCCACTCCACCTTGGTCTCGTCGATGCCGGCCAGTGACGCGTACGTCGGGAAGAGGTTGCGCACCACCGAGCCGGGGGTGTCGGCGAGCTTCTTGCCTTCCAGGTCCTTCGGGGTGGTGATGCCGTTGCCGTCCAGGGCGATGATCGCCGCCATGGTGCGCTGCTGGATGCCGGCGACGACGACGAAGTCCTTGGCCTGTCCGTTGCCGAACTGCAACAGGCCACCGGTCAGGTCGATCGGGGTGAAGTGGGCCTGTCCGGCGACGACGGTCTTGATGTTGTCGCCGGTGCCGGCACCGGGCTTGATCTCCACGTCGAATCCGGCCTCGGTGAAGAAGCCCTTGTCCTTGGCGACCCAGGCGTACGAATCACGACCGAAGTTCCCGAAGGAAGTGAGGTACGTCACTTTCTTCAGTTCCTCGGTGCCGCCGCCTGAGGCCTCGTCACCGTCGTCCGCACTGCAGGCGCCGGTGACCGCAAGGGCCGCGGCCATGGCGGTTGCGGCGATCGTGCGGGTGAGCCTTGTCATGAGGGTGTGTCCTTTCCAACCCGGACGGTTGGTCGACGACCCGCAGGTCGCAGCGCCAACCAGAGGGGGTAGTTGGTCCGGCGCGGCGTCTCACCGGTGGGGGCCGGAAGGGGCGCCGCGGTCGCGTCGGGAATCTTCGCGGGCAACAGAGTACGAGGGAATGCTGACCAATGCGACAGGCGGTCAGTGTGGATGCCCGACCGGCAGCAAAAGTGTTTACCGTACGGGTAGTGCGTCGTCGGCACGATCCGGATACTCTGTCCCGGCTGTTGATCGACTCTGGACGAGGGAGCAGCCGGCCGCATGATCGAGCTCAGTGGCGTCGGGCGAACGTTCACCGGCCGGTCCGGCACAGTGGAAGCACTGCAGGGCATCGACCTGTCGGTCGCCGCCGGTGAGTTCGTCGCGGTCGTCGGCCGCTCCGGCTGCGGCAAGTCCACCCTGCTACGGCTGGTCGCCGGGCTGCTGCCGACGACCGCCGGCACCGTCACGGTCGGCGGGCAGCGGGTGGTCAAGGCCCGCCGCGACATCGCGATGCTGTTCCAACGCCCGGCGCTGCTGCCCTGGCGGTCCGTGCTGGACAACGTCCTGCTGCCGGTCGAGATCTTCGGCCTGCGCCGTGCCCAGCACCGGGCCAGGGCGCTGGAGCTGCTCGACCTGGTCGGCCTGACCGGGTTCGAGAAGCGACTGCCGCACGAGCTCTCCGGCGGCATGCAGCAGCGGGTGTCGTTGTGCCGCTCGCTGATCACCGAGCCCCAGGTCATGCTGATGGACGAGCCGTTCTCCGCCCTGGACGCCCTCACCCGGGAGGAGTTGTCGGTCGAGCTGCAGCGCATCCATATGGAACGCGCGGCCACCATCGTCTTCGTCACCCATTCGATCGACGAGGCGGTCCTGCTCGCCGACCGGGTCGTCGTGCTCAGCCCCCGGCCGGGGCGGATCCGCAAGATCCTGCCTATCGACATCCCGCGCCCGCGCAGCCTGGGGCGCAACGCGCACACCGAGGACGTCGCGCGGTGCAGCGCCGACCTGCACGAGGTCCTGATGGAACGGGAAACCCCGGCGTCGGCCGGGATCGGAGGAGAGTGACCATGCGGGTCAGCGTGTTCACCGAACCGCACCGTGGTGCCAGCTACGACGACCAGCTGCGGCTGGCCCGGCTCGCCGAGGAGTCCGGCTTCGAGGGCTACCTGCGGGCCGACCACTACCAGTCGATGGGTGAGCAGCTCGCCCTGCCCGGCCCGACCGATGCCTGGCTGACGCTGGCCGCGCTGGCCCGGGAGACGACCCGGATCCGGCTCGGTACCCTGGTCACCTCGGCCACCTTCCGGCTGCCGGGCCCGCTGGCGGTGATGGTCGCCCAGGTCGACCAGATGAGCGGCGGCCGGGTCGACCTCGGCATCGGTGCCGGCTGGTACGCCCGCGAGCACACCTCGTACGGGCTGCCGTTCCCGCCGGTCGGCGAACGGTTCGACCGGCTCGCCGAGCAGCTCGAGGTGATCACCGGGTTGTGGCGGACCCCGGTCGGCGACACGTACAGCTACTACGGCGACCACTACCAGCTGGTCGACGCGCCGGCGCTGCCGAAGCCGGTGCAGGTGCCCGGCCCACCGATCATCGTCGGCGGGCGCGGCCCGAAACGCACCCCGGAGCTGGCCGCCCGGTTCGCCGACGAGTTCAACATGCCGTTCAAGTCGGTTCCCGAGACGGCGGCGGCATACGAACGGGTGATCGAAGCCTGTCACCGGACCGGCCGTACCGAGCAGGACCGGCCGCCGTTGACGCTGTCGGCCGGCATCGTCATCGCGATCGGCCGCACCGACGCCGAAGCTGCCCGCCGGGCCGCGCCGCTGCACGAGAAGAGCGCGCTGCCGCCGGAGGATCCGGTGGTCGGCTCCCCGGCACAACTGGTGGACCGGATCGGCGAGCTCGCCGCGATCGGCACCAGCCGGGTGCACCTGCGCTTCATCGACCTGGCCGACCTGGACCACCTGGAACTCGTCGCCGCCGAGGTGCTGCCGCAGCTGAGCTGAGGTGGAGCCCACCGGGTGCACCGGACGGCGCTGCGGTCGACAGTAGGGGCCGCCCGCCGTAACCTCCCGGCATGGCGTTGCGGACCTGGCTCAAGGCGCTCGGCGCGGCGTTCGCCGGTGCGGCCGTCGTCGGCGCGGTCCAACTCGGTGCCGGCTACGGCCTCGATCTGGTACGGCTGCCGCGCGACTTCACCGGCCCGGCCGTCGATTACTGGCCGGCGCAGCTGACCTGGCTGGCCTGGTTCGCCGTGGTCGCCACCACCGCCGGCGCGTACGCCGGGCAGCGGATCGCCGCCGGTCGCCCGGCCCGGCACCGCGCCGGGTCCGGTCGGACGACCGGGTACGGCCTTGCCCGCTCGGTGGTCTTCGCACTGGTCGCCGCCGGCGGCGCGGCGGTCGCGGTCGTCGGGTTGTCGGCCCTGCCGGCGCAGTCGGCCGTCGGCCCGGAGCAGCCGGTGCTGGCCGTCGCGCTGACCGGTGGGATCGGTGCGGCGGTGGGCGTCCTGGCCGCCGTCGCCGCGTCGGCCCATCCGGCGCTGCGGTGGAATCTGCTGCTCGTCACCGGGGCGCTGTGGCTGCTGGCGATCGGGTCAGTGGCACCGGTGCTGCGGGCCGGCGATCCGGTCGCCGAGGTCCGACTCGGGGTGTTCGACCCGGCCGGGCTGGACCCGGCCGGTGCCGGCACCCGGACGCTGGTGCTGCTGCCGGCGGTGGCGCTGGTGGTCGCGGTCGCGGTCAGTGGCTGGTTCCGCTGGCGGCGCCAGCCGGTGTTCGCCGGTGCGGTGGCCGGGATGCTCGGGCCGGCGGTGGTCGACGCCGCCTATCTGATCGCCGGCGCCGGGCAGGGTGGGCGTTACCAGGACGACCCGTACTGGGCGGCGCTGCTGGCGGTCGCCGCCGGGGCGCTCGGGTCGATCGTCACCACGGGGGTACGCCGGCCCCGGCCGGCGGCCCGCACCGCACCTGCGCTGGCGTCATCACCCGCACCCGAGTCAGCAACACCGGTGCCGGAGTCAGCAACACCGGTGCCGGTACCGGGACCTGGCCCGTCACCAGCCGTACCGACGAAGGCCGTGGCACCGCCGACGCCCGCGCCGACGCCCGCGCCGGTGGTCGCGGCCGGGCCGGAGCCGGTGGTCGCGGCCGGGCCGGAGCCGGTGGTCGCGGCCGGGCCGGAGCCGGTGGTCGCGGCCGGGCCGGAGCCGGTGGTCGCCCCGGGACACGCCCGGCCGCATCCTGGCAGCCGGCCGGCGCCGGCGCCAGTGGCGGTGACGCCCCGTGCCACCCCGTCCCCGGTCGCCGGCGGCGGGCCGGCACCGGCTCCGGTGCCGGCGACGACCGCCCGGCCCGTGCCGCGACCGGTCGCCCCGCCGCCGGTGGCCACCGCTCCGGTCGCCCCGCCGCCGGTGGCCCCTGCTCCGGTCACTCCGGCTCCGGTGACCCCGGCACCAGCCGCCGACCCCGGCTCGGGCGCGGACCCGACGCGGACCAGCCGGATCCCCCGACCCCGGTTCGGCCGGGCGCGCCGGACACCGACACCGCCACCGGCACTGACCGACGAGGAGGCCCAGCACGTCGACTGGGTCAGTGAGCTGCGCCGGCCGAGCTACCGCCCGGATGGACAGTCCCGCAACGGCAGCGCGGTTCGCCGCACCGGCACCGGCACCGGCTCGGACGATCAGGCCAGCGGCAGGTAGACCCGCCCGCCAGCCGCAACGAATTCGTCCGACTTGTCCTTCATGCCCTGCTGGGCGTACTCCTTCAGATCCTGCGTAATCTTCATCGAGCAGAACTTCGGACCGCACATCGAGCAGAAGTGCGCCGACTTCGCCGGCTCGGCGGGCAGCGTGGCGTCGTGGTACGACCGGGCCGTCTCCGGGTCCAGCGACAGGTTGAACTGGTCCTCCCAGCGGAACTCGAACCGGGCCTTGGACAGCGCGTCGTCCCAGGCCTGCGCCCCCGGATGCCCCTTGGCCAGGTCGGCGGCGTGCGCCGCGATCTTGTACGCGATCACCCCCGCCTTCACGTCGTCGCGGTCCGGCAGCCCCAGGTGCTCCTTCGGCGTGACGTAGCAGAGCATCGCGGTGCCGAACATGCCGATCATCGCCGCTCCGATCGCCGAGGTGATGTGGTCGTACGCCGGCGCGATGTCGGTGGTCAGCGGGCCGAGCGTGTAGAACGGCGCCTGGTGGCACAGCTCCTGCTGCAGATCCACGTTCTCCTTGATCTTGTGCATCGGCACGTGGCCAGGGCCTTCGATCATCACCTGCACGTCGTGCTCCCAGGCGACGCTGGTCAGCTCGCCCAACGTCCGCAGCTCGGCGAACTGGGCGGCGTCGTTGGCGTCGGCGATCGACCCCGGCCGCAGACCGTCACCGAGGGAGAAGGTCACGTCGTAGCGGGCCAGGATCTCGCACAGCTCCGCGAAGTGCGTGTAGAGGAAGTTCTCCTCGTGGTGCGCCAGGCACCAGGCGGCCATGATCGACCCGCCCCGGGAGACGATCCCGGTGACCCGGTCCACCGCCAACGGCACGTACGGCAGCAGCACGCCGGCGTGCACCGTCATGTAGTCGACGCCCTGCTCGGCCTGCTCGATCACGGTGTCCCGGAACACGTCCCAGCTCAGCTTGACCGGATCCCCGCCGACCTTCTCCAACGCCTGGTAGATCGGCACCGTACCGATCGGCACCGCCGAGTTGCGCACGATCGCCTCGCGGGTCTCGTGGATCCGCTTGCCGGTGGACAGGTCCATCACGGTGTCGGCACCCCACCGGGTGGCCCAGGTCAGCTTCTCCACCTCCTCGGCCACCGACGACGAGACGGCCGAGGTGCCGATGTTGGCGTTCACCTTCACCAGGAACCGGCTACCGATGATCATCGGCTCGGACTCCGGGTGGTTGACGTTGGCCGGCAGCACCGCCCGGCCGGCGGCGATCTCCTCCCGTACCACCTCGGCCGGCAGGTTCTCGCGCACCGCGACGAACTCCATCTCCGGGGTGACCGTCCCGGCCCGGGCGTACGCCAGCTGGGTCGGCCGACGCCCGTCCGCGCCCGCCAGCGGGGTGCCGGCCCCACGTGCCGGAGCGACGTCACCACGCTGCGCGATCCACGGTCCGCGCAGCGGCGGCAGCCCTGCCTGCGGGTCCGATCCCGGGCCGGACGTGTCGTAGAGCCGCACCGGCGGGTTGTCGCCGGCCAGGGTCACCTCGGCGAACGGCACCTGGATGTCCGGTCGCGGTCCTTGCACGTACACCTTGCGACGAGCCTGCATCGGCGGGCCTCCTTCAGATATGTGCCGACTTCGGACAGTTGCCGACTTCAGATGGGTGCGGCTTCAGATGGGGTGCGGCTTCAGGTGGACAGCGGCTGGCGGGACCAGCCGAAGTGGTCGACCGGGCCGTGCCCGGCACCCAGCCGCCAGTGCGCGGCCCCGGCCAACGCGCCCGCCACGTACCCCTTGGCGAAGATCAGGGCGGCCGGTACGTCGTCACCGAGGGCCAGCCGGGCGGCGACCGCCGCCGCGAAGCTGCACCCGGTGCCGTGGGTGTTGCGGGTGGCCAGCCGCTCACCGGTCAGCTGCCAACTGCTGTCGGCCGTCGCGACCACGTCGACCGCCGCCGGGTCGGTCGACGTACCGTCCGGGTCGCCGCCGGTGACCACCACGAACCTCGGCCCGCCGGCGACCAGCTCGGCCGCCGCCCGTGCCATCTCCTCGCGGGTCCGCACCGGCCAGCCGACCAGCGCCGACGCCTCCGCCCGGTTCGGCGTCGCCACCAGGGCGTACGGCAGCAGCCGCTCCACCGCGCCGACCACCCCGAGCCGGTGCCCGCTGGTGGAGACCAGCACCGGATCGACGACCAGGTTCGGCAGCTCCCCCGCGCGGGCCAGCGCGGCGACCACCCCGGCGACCCGCGCCGTACCGAGCATGCCGGTCTTGACCGCAGCCACCGGCAGGTCGACGCGGACCGCCTCGATCTGGGCACGCACCTGACCGGCGGGCAGCTGGTGCACCGCCGTCACACCCCGGGTGTTCTGTGCCGTCACCGCCGTGATCGCGCTGGTGCCGTGGACGCCGAGCGCGGCGAAGACCTTCAGGTCGGCCTGGATGCCGGCGCCGCCGCCGGAGTCGGATCCGGCGATCGTCATCGCCACCACCGGGGTGGTCCGGTCGCCGGTCATCAGCAGCCCACCTCGGCCGGCAGCAACCCGGCGGCCAGCTCGCGGACCACGGCCGCCGGGTCGGCGGCCCGCATCACCGCGCCCATCACCGCCACCCCGGCGGCACCGGCCGCCCGACAGGTGGCGACCTGCTCCGCCGTGGTCACCCCGGCGAGCGCGACCACCGGCCGGCCGGCGGCCCGTGCCAGGCGGGCCAGCCCGGCCGGACCGAGTGGCGGCCCGTAGCCGGGTTTGGACGCGGTCGTGAACACCGGTGACACCGTCACGTAGTCCTCCGTGGTCAGTCGGCCGAGTTCGGCCTCGTCGTGGCAGGAGCGCCCGACCAGCCCGAAGCTCGGCGGCGGGTACGGCCCAGCGGCGCTCAGGTGCACGGCGTCACCGCCGAGCGGGTCCGGACCAGCGACGATCAGGGTGCCGCCGGCCGGAGCGAGAACGCCGCGCAACTGGTCGGCCAGCGCGACGCGCTGCGCCCGGGGCAGGTCGCGTTCCCGCAGCACCACCTGCCGGACGCCGCCGGCCACCGCCGCCGCCACCACCTGCGGCAGCGGCCGGGTCGCCTGTCGACGGTCGGTGAGCAGCACGATCCCGTTCACAGCTCGGGCCGCCCCTCGTCCGGAGTGGACGCCAGCGCGTGGAACCGCTTCGGGATCCGACCGGCGCGGGCCGCCAGCCGGCCGGCGTCGATGGCGTACCGCATGGCGGTGGCCATCGCCACCGGGTCGGCGGCCCGGGTCACCGCGCTGGCCAGCAGCACCGCGTCGCAGCCCAGCTCCATGGCGAGCGCGGCGTCGGAGGCGGTGCCGACCCCGGCGTCCAGGATCACCGGGATGTCGACCGACTGACGGATCAGCCGGAGGTGGTGCGGGTTGAGGATGCCCAGGCCGGAGCCGATCGGCGCGCCGGCCGGCATCACCGCCGCGCAACCGACGTCGGCCAGCCGCCGCGCCAGCACCGGATCGTCGGTGGTGTACGGCAGCACGGTGAAACCCTCGTCGACCAACTGCTCGGCGGCGCGCAGCAGCTCGGCACCGTCCGGCAGCAGGGTCCGCTCGTCGCCGATGACCTCCAGCTTGACCCAGTCGGTGTCGAACGCCTCGCGGGCCAGGTGGGCCACCTTCACCGCCTCGGTGGCGGTGTAGCAGCCGGCGGTGTTCGGCAGCAGCCGTACGCCGCAGCGTTCCAGCAGGTCGAGCAGTCCGCCGTGCATGGTGGCGGCGCTGTCCACCCGGCGCAGTGCGACCGTCACCAGCCCGGTGCCGCTGGCGGCGATCGCCTGCTCCAGGATGTGCAGGTTGGCGGCGCCGCCGGTGCCGAGGATCAGCCGGGAGTCGAAACTGTGCCCGGCGACGGTGAACGGCATCCGGTTCACCCGCCCTGCGCGGCGATCAGGACCTCGACCCGGTCGCCGTCGCACAGCTGCTCGGCCGGCCAGCCGCTGCGCGGCACCACCGCACCGTTGACGGCGACGGCGACACCCCGGTCGGCGTCGGTGACCGTACGGACGACGTCGGCGAGCGTGACACCGGTCGGCGTGGTGACCGGCGCGCCGTTCACGATCAGCTCCATGGCTCCTTCTCCCTCGCGTTCTCCCTGTTCGCAGCCGTGAACCGGCCCGGTTGGAACGGTGCCAGCACCGGATCCGGGTCGGCGCCGGCGGCCAGGTCGGCGATCAGGTCGGCGGTCACCGGGGTCAGCACGATGCCGTGCCGGTGATGTCCGGTCGCCACCAGCACCCGCCCGTCGGCCGTGGGAAGCCAGCCGAGCAGCGGCGCGTTGTCGGGCGTACCGGGCCGGGCCGCTGCCCGCGCCTCGACCAGCTCGTACTCGGCGATCTCCGGCAGCAGGTCGGCGGCGGCGCGCAGCAGCTCCAGCACCGCACCGGCGGTCACCGTGGTGTCGCCGCGTTCCTCGACGGTGGCGCCGACGACCACCTCCCCGTCGGCGCGCGGCACCAGGTAGACCTGTCGGCCGTCGGCGTACCCCCGGATCACGTGCCGGAACCCGACGGCGCCGGCGGGTGCCCGCAGCCGCAGGATCTGGCCTTTGACCGGCCGTACCGGCAGCCCGGTCAGCGTCGCCGAGCCGCAGCCGGCGGCCACCACGACCACTTGCGCGTCCAGTGTGGAGACGTCGGTGACCGGTTGCGGGACCACGGTGACCCCGGTCCGGTCCAGCGCGGTGTCCAGTGCCGCGACCAGCCGACGCGGGTCGACCTGGTGGTCGTCGGGCATCAGCGCCCCGCCGCGTGCCCTCGGGGCCAGCGCCGGTTCGCGATCCCGCAGCGCCGTGGCGCGCAGCAGCGTGATCGGCAGGTCCAGGCTCTGCTGGTACGCCCAGAGCCGCTGCGCCTCCTGCCGGTCGTCGCCGGTGAGGGTGACGACCAGGGTGCCGTCGGTGCGGTAGCCGATGTCCTGGCCGGTGACGGCGGTCAGTTCGGCGGCGAACGCCGGCCAGCGGGCCGCCGAGTCGACCAGCAGCCGGGTCAGCTCCGCCTCGCCGAAGTGCGACTCGGCGACCGGGGCGAGCATCCCGGCGGCCACCGACGACGCCCCGGATCCGGGTGCCGGGTCGTGCAGCACGGTACGCAGTCCACGCTGCGCGCACCGCCAGGCGATCCCCATCCCGATCGGCCCGCCGCCGACCACCGCCACGTCGGCCCGACCGTTGGCGGGCCCGCTGCTTGTCGCCGTCATGCCGGCGCTCCGTCGGCGGCGGCGGTCGGCCGACGACGTACCGCTGTCAGCAGTTCGGCGGTGGCCCGGCCCGGGTCGGCGGCGGCCGCGATCGCGCCGACCACCGCGACCCCGTACGCCCCGGCGGCCAGCAGGTGTGCAACCCGGTCCACGGTGACCCCGGCGATCGCGACCACCGGTACGTCGACCGCGGCGGCGACGGCGGCCAGCCCGGCCGGCCCGATCGGGTCGGGCAGCCCGGTCTTGGTGCCGGTGGCGTAGCACGGCCCGACCCCCAGGTACGTCGCCCCGGCGGCGACCGCCGCCCGCCCGGTGGCCGGGTCGCGCGCGGTGGCACCGAGGATCGCGGCCGGCCCGAGCACCCGACGGGCGGCGTCGACCGGCAGGTCCGCCGCGCCGACGTGCGCGCCGGCCGCGCCGGTGGCGAGTGCGATGTGCAACCGGTCGTTGACCAGGCAGGTCACCCGGTACGCGGTGCATTCGGCGACCGCACGGACGGTCAACTCGTAGGCGTCCCGGTCGGACATGTCGTCCTCGACGCGCACCTGCACGACGAGGTCGGCGACGGCGTCGGCAGCGCGGGCGGCGGCCAACGCGGCCCGCAGTACGCCGAGCGGGTCGCACCCGGGTCGGGTGTCGGTGATCAGATGCAGTCGCCCAAGGGACGGCACGGCAACGCTCCTCCCTGCGCCGGCATTACCCGGATCAGGTTCGACGGTCGGAGGCCGCGTCAGCCTCCCTCTCAGCCCGGTGCACCGGGCTCCCGTGGGTTACTTGCCTGTTACCGTACGACGGTCTCGTCGATCCGCCAAGGGCCAATCCGAGGCAACCTTCGGTCTGCCGCCCTCGCCCCGCTGTCGGCCGTGACCAGGCTCACCGCGCGGTCGAGGTCGCGCACCGCGGTCGAGGTCGTGGCTGACCGGCGGGAGCCAACCTGTCCTCGTCCAGCGCAGGTATGGTTTCAGCAATATTCCTGTGAGGAATAATTATTCCACACAGGAATACCGTCACGACGCAATAGGTGTCCCGGGACCAGTCGACGACGCCGACGCGGGGCCGAGACAGCGGCGCTCAGTTCTGCTCAGCTCAGCGAGTCGGTGAGGGTGCCCGCCTTCGCGGCGGCGACGAAGGCCGACCAGCTCCCCGGCGCGATCACCAGCACCGGACCGCCCGGATCCTTCGAGTCCCGCACCCCGACGACCACACCCAGCCCGTCAGCCACCTCGACACACTCACCCTGATTGTTCGATCGGCTGCTCTTGCGCCAGCTAGCGCCGGAAAGATCGATCACGACTCGTACTCCTTCGCGGTCTGCCAGAAGAGGTCACGACTGGCCTGCTCATCCTTGGTCTTCGGGGCCAGCGCGGCCAACGCCTCGATGGTCGGCAGGTCCGCGCCGTACAGCTCACATAGCAGCACCACGTCCTCGGTGCGGCATGTCTCTACCACGACACCACGACAGCGTTTTCGACTACTAATTGATCATCGATGTAAGTCCAGCCGAGGAGACAAGATCATGTGAGGCTCAGCTCAGCGAGCCGCCGGGGCCGGCCGGATCCGGCAGGATCGCGCGCAACTCGGCGAGGTCGTCGGCGTCCGGCTGCCACGACCCGGCGGCGGCGTTCGCCCGTACCTGCTCGGCGGTGGTCGCCCCGGCGATCACCGACGCCACCGCCGGCTGCGCGGCCAGGCCGCCGATCGCGACGGTGAGCAGCGACAGGTCCCGCTTCGCGGCGTACGCGTCGAGGGCCTCGATGACGTCCCACGGTGCCCCGGCCAGCCGGGCGACGTACCGGCTGCCCTCGCCCGCCAACCGGCTGCCCGCCGGCGGCGCCTCGGCCCGGCGGTACTTGCCGGTCAGCAGCCCGTCGGCGAGCGGGAAGTACGGCAGCAGCCCCAGGCCGAAGCGCCGACAGGCCGGCACCACTTCCTGCTCCACCCGCCGGTCCAGCAGGTTGTACTCGTTCTGCGCGCTGACGAACGGTGACAACCCACCGGTACGCGCGGTCCACGCGGCGTCGGCGATCTGCCAGCCGGCGAAGTTGGAGCAGCCGACGTAGCGGACCTTGCCGCCGCGTACCAGGTCGTCCAGGGCCTGCAGGGTCTCCTCGACCGGGGTGACCGGGTCCGGCTCGTGGAACTGGTACAGGTCGATGTGGTCGGTGCCGAGTCGGCGCAGCGACGCCTCGACGGCCCGCACGATGTAGCGCCGGGAGCCGCGTACCCCGTGGTCGACGCCGTTGCGGCCGGCCATGTCCATGCCGAACTTGGTGGCCAGCACCACGTCGTCACGGCGGCCGCGCAGCGCCGCCCCGAGCTGCTCCTCGGAACCGCCGGGCGGGGTGCCGTAGATGTCGGCGGTGTCGAACAGGGTGATCCCGGCGTCGATGGCGGCGTCGACGACCGCCCGGGTGCCGGCGGCGTCCAGCTTGCGGCCGAAGTTGTTGCAACCGACCCCGACCGCCGACACCATCAGCCCCGAGTCGCCCAACCGGCGGTAGATCATCTCAGTCACACCGGCCAGCCTACGACGGTCAGCGGACGTCCCAGACCGGCTCGGGGACCTCGACCACCTCGCCGTCACCCTGGAACAGCACGAACCGGTCGAACGACCGGGTGAACCAGCGGTCGTGGGTGACCGCGATCACCGTACCTTCGAAGGCCTTGAGCCCTTCCTCCAGCGCCTCGGCCGAGGCCAGGTCCAGGTTGTCGGTCGGCTCGTCGAGCAGCAGCAGGGTCGCGCCGGACAGCTCCAGCAGCAGCACCAGGAACCGGGCCTGCTGGCCACCGGAGAGGGTGCCGAACCGCTGGTCGCCCTGGCCGGCCAGGTCGTAGCGGGACAGCACACCCATCGCCGCGTGCCGGTCCATCCCGGCCCGGTGGTCGTCGCCGCGCCACAGCACGTCGGCGAGGGTCTGGTCGAGCAGTTCCGGCCGGTCGTGGGTCTGCGAGAAGTGGCCGGGCCGGACCCGGGCACCGAGCCGCACCATGCCGTCGTGGACCACCGGGGCAAGCGCCGCGCCGGCGATCGGTCCGGCCGCCGGGTCCGGGTCGGTGCCGCCCCGGGCCAGCAGCCGCAGAAAGTGCGACTTGCCGGTGCCGTTGGCGCCGAGCACCGCGACCCGGTCGCCGTACCAGATCTCCAGGTCGAACGGGTACGTCAGCCCGTCGAGCTCCAGCTGCTCGCAGATCACCGCCCGCTTGCCGGTCCGGCCGCCGGACAGGCGCATCCGCAGCGACTGGTCCTTCGGCGGCAGCGGCGGCGGGCCGGCCTCCTCGAACTTGCGCAGCCGGGTCTGCGCCGCCTGGTAGCGCGAGGCCAACCCGTCGTTGTACGCCGCCTTCTGTTTGTACATCAGCATCAGTTCGCGCAGCTTCTCGTGCTCCTCGTCCCAGCGCCGACGCTGCTCCTCCAACCGGGCGTGCCGGGCCGTGCGAGCCTCGTGCCAGCTGGCGAAGCCACCCGGATGGGTCCACGCCGAGCCGCCTTCGACGGCAACCACCCGGTCGGCGGTCTGGGCCAGCAGCTCCCGGTCGTGCGATACGTAGAGCACCGACTTGCCCGACTCGCGCAGCCGCTGCTCCAGCCACCGTTTACCCGGTACGTCAAGGAAGTTGTCCGGCTCGTCGAGCAGCAGCACCTCGTCGGTGCCGCGCAGCAGCAGCTCCAACGCGAACCGTTTCTGCTGTCCACCGGACAGCGTCCGGACCGGACGGTCCCGGACCCGTTCCCAGGGCAGGTCCAGCACGGTGGTGGCGACGGTGTCGAAGACGACCTCGGCCTCGTAGCCGCCGGCTTCACCCCAGGCGGCGAGGGCGTTGGCGTACCCGATCTGGATCTTCTCGGCGGCTGCGGAGTTCGCGGCCGCCGCGGCGTGCACGGCCCGTTCGGCGGCGGCGAGCCGCTCCCCGGCGGCCCGCAGCGGCGGTGGCGCGAGCGACAACGCCAGGTCGGCAAGGGTACGGTCGTCGCCGATCATGCCGATGAACTGCCGCATCACGCCGAGCCCACCGGAGCGGGCAACCGATCCGGTGGCCACCGGCAGGTCACCGGCGACCATCCGCAGCAGCGTCGTCTTGCCGGCGCCGTTCGGGCCGACCAGGGCGACCTTGGCCCCCTCACCGACCCGGAACGACACATCGGCGAACAGTTGCCGGCCGTCCGGCAGGGTGTGCCCCACTGCGGCCACGTCCACGTATCCCACCCCGGCATGGTGCCTGATCGCAGCAGCTGTCGGCAGCTGAGATTCGCGCCGCCGGCCGCCGGGTGGTCGTCAGTGCGTACGGTGGGTGACCCGCAGCACCCGGTAGCCCTTCTGGCTGGCGTGCCGTTCGACCTGCCAGCCCTGCTCGCGCAGCCACTGCTGCACCGAGTCGCCGCCCAGGTAGCGGGCGATGACCAGCCAGCCGACGCCGTCCGGGGCGAGCCGGGGCAGCCAGCGGGCCAGCAGGGCGTGCAGTTCCGCCTTGCCGACCCGGATCGGCGGGTTGGACCACAGCTGGGTGAAGCTGATCTCCGGAGGTACGGAGTCGGGGTCGGCGACCCGGACCCGGTCGGCGACGCCGAGCCGGTCGGCGTTGGCCAGGGTGAGTTCCCGGGCACGGGCGTTGACGTCCACCGCGTGGACCGTGGCGGTCGGCGCGTGATCGGCCAGCACACAGGTGATCGGGCCGTACCCGCAGCCGAGGTCGAGAAACGGCCCGGGGTCGGTCGGCACGGGCAGGTCGGCCTTGCGCAGCAGGACGGCGGTGCCCGGGTCGAGCCGGCCGGCGGAGAAGACTCCGGCGGCGGCGGTCAGCGTGTAGTCGCGCCCGGCCACCGAGAAGTCGATTTCCGCCCGGACGTCGGCGGTGGTGGGCTGCGGGCTGAAGTAGTGGTCGCCGGTCACCGCCGCATTGTCCCAATCGCGACCCGGCGGTCCGACGGCAGCGTGTTACCCGCCCGGTCCGTTACCCTGTGCGACATGACGTACGGGTACGAATCCGGCGCGGGGCATCGACCACCCCGACCGGTCGGCCCGCCCCGGACCCCGTACGCCGGCCCGCCCGGCAACCCACCCGCCGGCCCGCCCAGGACCCCGTCGGGTGATCCGCCGACCGAGTTGATTCCGGCCATGCCGCCGGCCGGTCCGGGCCGGCCGACCCGGCTGCGCAACCAGCCCGGACGGCGACGATCCACCCGTACGTCGACGGCGGTCGACCGCCTGCCGCCCGGTGGCCGTCGGCCCCGGCCCGCCCCGGCTCCCGCCCGCCCCGGTCTGTGGTCGTCGACCACGGTGTGGCAGGTGGTGATCAGCGGACTGTCCGTCCTGCTGATGCTCGGCGTCTGCGGCCTCAGTTCGTTCTTCATCGTGGCCGACGAACGCAACGGCCGGGTCTCCGCCGGGGTCGCCGAGCCCGGCGAACCGACCCCGGCGCCCCGTGACATCAGCTCCCGCGAGGTCGACCCCGAACCGTTGACGGTGGAGGAGGTCTTCCCGACCGGCGACATCGTGATCGACCCGGCCGAACCGCCGTACCAGCTGTTGAAGACCCAGGTCGAGGCGCGCTGCCGGGCGGCGGTCGCCGGCGACATCGGCCCGATGCTCGACGAACTCGGCTGCAACCAGGTCGTCCGGGGCACCCTGCGCTCCCCCACCGGGGAGTACCTGATCACGACGGGCGTGTTCAACCTGGCCGACGCGACCGGTGCCGAATGGGCCCACACCCGGATCAAGCCGCTGGTCGACGAGGAGAAGGGACGCTTCCAGGGCATGATCGCCGACGAGGGTACGGAGGCCGTCGCGCTCTCCTCGGCCCAGGTCGGCTGGCACTCCCTCGGCCACTTCCTGATGTACTGCGTGATCGCCCGCGCCGACGGCCAACCGGTGCCCGCCGACGACCCGTACGCCCGGCAGATCCTCTTCGACATGCTGCAGCTGCACCTGCAGGCGGGTGTCCTGGAGAAACGGGCGGTGCAGCCGGCGGGTGACGGCGGTCGGTAGCCGCAGCCGTCACTCGACGGCGGTCGGTAGCCGCAGCCGGCGGGTGACGGCGGCCCGATCGGCGTAGCCGGCCGGATCGGCCGGGTAGCCGACCTCGACCAGGGTGAGCCCGTGTGGTGGGGCGACGGTGACCTCACTGGACCGTTCCCGCCGGCTCAGCAGCGCACCCGGCCAGTCGGTCGGCCGCCGGCCGTCACCGACGAAGAGCATCGCGCCGACGAGGCTGCGCACCATCGCCTGGCAGAAGGCGTCCGCCATCACGGTGCCGATCAGGGTGCCGGTGTCGTCGCGCTGCCAGTCCAGCCGGGTGATCTGCCGGATCGTGGTGGCGTGTTCCTTACGGCGGCAGTACGCGGCGAAGTCGTGCTCGCCGACCAGGTGGGCGGCGGCGGCGTTGAGCGCGGCCAGATCCAGCGGACGCGGCCAGGCGAGGGTGTCGTGGCGGCGCAGCGGCTCGGCACCGTACGGGGCGTCGGTGACCCGGTAGGCGTACCGCCGGAAGGTCGCCGAGAAGCGGGCGTCGAAGTCGGCCGGCACCTCGGCGACCGCCCGCACCCGTACGTCGCGGGGCAGCGTGCCGGCGAACCGACGCAGCAGGGTGCCGGACCGTTCGGCCCAGACCTCGGCCGGTACGTCGAGGTGGCAGACCTGGCCGCTGGCGTGCACCCCGGCGTCGGTGCGCCCGGCCACCGTCAGCCCGACCGCGACGGCCGGCCCGAACGCCCGGTCGAGCGCGGTGGTCAGCTCGCCGGCGACGGTACGCCGCTGCGGCTGTACCGCCCAGCCGGAGAAGTCGGTGCCGTCGTAGCTGACGTCGAGCCGGAGACGGACGTACCCCTGCCGCACCTGGACCTCCTGCTGCGCTGCGCGGATGTGGACAAGACAGCGGGACCCGGCGCTGCTGTCGCAGCGCCGGGTCCCGCCGGGTGTGCTCGTCGTCGGACGACTCAGGCCTTGTTGTCGCCTGCGGCGACCGCTCAGGCCTTGCTGTCGCCCTCGCCGGCCGGAGCGTCCTAGGTGGCACCGGTGTCGGTGTCACCGGAGGCCGACACCGGCGGCTCGGCGTCCTGGTCGTCGCTGCGCGCGGCCGGGGTCTCGTCGGCTCCGGCGAGTGCCTCGACCTTGTCCTGCTGGGCGGCGGCCTTACGGTCGGCCTTGGCCGGCGTCGGGGCGGCCACCACCAGCTCCTCGACCAGCTCGATGATCGCCATCGGGGCGTTGTCGCCCTTGCGCGGGCCGGTCTTGACGATCCGGGTGTAGCCACCCGGACGGTTGGCGAACCGCGGCGCGATCTGGTCGAACAGCTCGAAGACCACGTCCTTGTCCCGCACGACGGTCAGCACCCGACGACGCGAGTGCAGGTCGCCCCGCTTGGCCTTGGTGATCAGCTGCTCCGCGAGGGGGCGCAGCCGCTTCGCCTTGGTCTCGGTGGTCTTGATCTTGCCGTGCCGGAACAGCGACGTGGCCAGGTTCGCCAGCATCATCCGCTCGTGCGCGGGGCTGCCGCCGAGGCGGGGGCCCTTGGTGGGCGTGGGCATGGTTGGTGCTCCTCAGTGGTGGCGGCAGCCGGTGTTACAGCTGCTCGGTCTCGCGGTAGTCGTCGGTGTCGTAGTCGGCTTCGCTGAAGGCGTCCACGACGTGTGCCGGGTCGAAGTTGGGCGCCGAGTCCTTCAGGCCCAGCCCCATCCCGGCGAGCTTCATCTTGACCTCGTCGATCGACTTCTGACCGAAATTCCTTATATCGAGGAGGTCCGCCTCGGTCCGCCCGATCAGCTCGCCGACGCTGTTGATGCCCTCGCGCTTGAGGCAGTTGTACGACCGTACGGTCAGGTCCAGCTCCTCGATCGGCAGCGCCAGATCGGCGGCCAGCTGGGCGTCCTGCGGCGACGGCCCGATGTCGATGCCCTCGGCGGTCTCGTCCAGCTCACGGGCCAGGCCGAAGAGCTCGACCAGGGTGGAGCCGGCCGAGGCCAGCGCGGTACGCGGCCCGATCGACGGCTTGGTCTCGACGTCGATGATCAGCCGGTCGAAGTCGGTCCGCTGCTCGACCCGGGTCGCCTCGACCCGGTAGGTGACCTTGAGCACCGGCGAGTAGATCGAGTCGACCGGGATCCGGCCGATCTCGGCACCGGCCTGCTTGTTCTGCGCGGCGGTGACGTAGCCACGGCCCCGCTCGACGGTCAGCTCCATGTCGAGCCGGCCCTTGCCGTTGAGGGTGGCCAGCTTCAGATCGGGGTTGTGCACCGAGACACCGGCCGGCGGCTGAATGTCCCCGGCGGTGACGTCGCCGGGGCCCTGCTTGCGCAGGTACATGCTGACCGGCTCGTCGTGCTCGGAGCTGACGCAGAGCTCCTTGACGTTCATGACCAGCTCGACCACGTCCTCCTTGACACCGGGGATCGTGGTGAACTCGTGCAGCACGCCGTCGATCTTGATGCTGGTGACCGCCGCACCCGGGATGGAGCTGAGCAGGGTACGCCGCAGCGAGTTGCCGAGCGTGTAGCCGAAACCCGGCTCCAACGGCTCGATGGTGAACAGGGACCTGGTCTCGCTGATCGACTCCTCGGACAGAGTCGGCCGCTGGCTGATGAGCACGTACTTCTCCTTGGGTCGGGGCGACCGCTATATGACGCCCGTCGGTGGTGCACCCGTCGGTGGGGGTCGCGGTCGGCCGGTGCCGGCCGCGACCCCCACCGACGGGGGTGGCTCACTTCGAGTAGAGCTCGACGATCAGCTGCTCCTGCACCTGCGTGTCGATGACCTGACGCGCCGGCATCGAGTGCACGAGGATCTTCATCTGGCTGGGGATCGCCTCCAGCCAGGCCGGGACGGTCTTCGAGCCGGCCTCGCCCTGGGCGACCAGGAACGGGGTCAGCTCCTTCGACTTCGTCCGCACCTCGACGATGTCGTGCTCCTTGACGCGGTACGAGGGGATGTCGACCTTCTTGCCGTTCACCGTGAAGTGCCCGTGCTTGACCAGCTGGCGCGCCATGTCCCGGGACTTGGCGTAGCCGGCGCGGTACACGACGTTGTCGAGCCGGGACTCCAGGATCTGCAGCAGGACCTCACCGGTCTTGGCCTGCTTGGCCACTGCTTCCTCGTAGTAGCCGCGGAACTGCTTCTCCAGCACGCCGTACACCCGGCGGGCCTTCTGCTTCTCCCGCAGCTGCAGGAGGTACTCGGTCTCCTTGGTCCGACCACGGCCGTGCTGGCCGGGCGGGAAGGGCCGGGATTCGAACGGGCACTTCGGCCCGTCGCACTTGCTGCCCTTGAGGAACAGCTTCATCTTCTCGCGCCGGCAACGGCGGCAGTCGGCACCCGTGTAACGAGCCATCTTTTCCTAACCTCTCAGACCCGGCGACGCTTCGGCGGACGGCACCCGTTGTGCGGCTGTGGCGTGACGTCGGAGATCTGCCCGACCTCCAGGCCGACTGCCTGCAGCGAACGGATGGCGGTCTCCCGGCCGGAGCCGGGGCCCTTGACGAAGACGTCGACCTTGCGCATGCCGTGCTCCATCGCCCGACGGGCGGCTGCCTCGGCGGCCAGCTGCGCGGCGAACGGAGTCGACTTGCGGGAGCCCTTGAAACCGACCTGGCCGGCGGAGGCCCAGGAGATCACCGCGCCGGTCGGGTCGGTGATCGAAACGATGGTGTTGTTGAAGGTGCTCTTGATGTGCGCCTGCCCGTGGGCGACGTTCTTGCGTTCCTTGCGCCGGACCTTCTTGACAGCGGCTCCAGCGCGAGCCTTCGGTGGCATGAGTTTTCTGCGCTCCTATTGGACGATCGAGGTATCCGGTCGGACCCGGTGACGGCCAGTACTACTTCTTGCCCGGCTTCTTCTTGCCGGCGACGGTCCGCTTCGGGCCCTTGCGGGTCCGGGCGTTGGTCCGGGTGCGCTGGCCGCGCACGGGCAGTCCGCGGCGGTGCCGGATGCCCTCGTAGCAGCCGATCTCCACCTTGCGGCGGATGTCTGCGGCGACCTCACGACGCAGATCACCTTCGACCTTGAAGCTGGCCTCGATGTGATCGCGGAGCTGGACCAGCTCCTCGTCGGTGAGGTCGCGGACCCGCTTGTTCGGGTCGATGCCAGTCGCGGCGAGCGTGGCGATCGAACGGGTCCGGCCGATCCCGAAAATGTAGGTGAGCGCGATCTCCATCCGCTTTTCGCGGGGCAGATCGACGCCGACTAGACGTGCCATGTGCGGGCGTACTCCTCAGGTGGTGTGCGCGGAGGTCTGAGCCCGCCCCACCCCGGCTGCCCAGGTCGGCCGACCCGTACGGGCCGTCGACGTGCCGGGCCCCGGCCTCCGACCGGGGGTTGGGCCGCGTCGCACAGCGACGTGTCGCGCTGTGGCTCGCGGCTGGGACGAGCATGTGCTGTTGTGCGGATCGGCCGCCTGAGCCGCCCCGTCGCCGGCCCGGCGGTTGCCGGTCGGCCCCTGGGGTCAGCCCTGGCGCTGCTTGTGCCGGGGGTCGGTGCAGATCACCATCACCCGGCCGTGCCGGCGGATAACCCGGCACTTGTTGCAGATCCTCTTGACGCTCGGCTTGACCTTCACGGTGTGCCTTACTTCCAGTGACGCCCTGTCCGCAGGCGCGGACCGGGCTTGAGGACGGACACGGGACGCCCCGGCCGCCGTCAGGTGGTTACTTGTAGCGATAGACGATCCGCCCGCGGGTGAGGTCGTACGGCGAGAGCTCGACGACGACCCGGTCCTCGGGCAGGATGCGGATGTAGTGCTGCCGCATCTTGCCGCTGATGTGAGCCAGCACCTTGTGGCCGTTGGCGAGCTCCACCCGGAACATGGCGTTCGGGAGTGGCTCGATCACTCGGCCCTCGATCTCGATGGCCCCGTCTTTTTTCGGCATGTCCTCCGCTGTCCTGACGTCGGTTGCTCGGGATCGGCTCACAACACCATTCGCGGACCGTCGCCTGGGCCCGCCGACCGGGAACCGGTCCGCCGACCTTGCGACACGCCCGCGCCAGCCGCGGCTCCAGACATCTGCCGGGTGCGACACGGATCGTGAAACCCGCCCGCCACTCGATCAGAAACGGCCTGCCGAAGCGCAGAGCAGGCACGCTGGAGAGGACGCTGTGCGCCGACCTATCAGTGTACGCGGGTTGTCACGCGGACAGCAAACCGCGCGTCGCCGGGGGTCAGTGTATCCGACAAACCCCGACACCATGGGTGATTACCACCCTCA
Organism: Solwaraspora sp. WMMA2056; assembly: GCF_030345095.1. Taxonomy (NCBI): domain Bacteria; kingdom Bacillati; phylum Actinomycetota; class Actinomycetes; order Micromonosporales; family Micromonosporaceae; genus Solwaraspora; species Solwaraspora sp. WMMA2056. Next base: position 1,715,804 of record NZ_CP128360.1, on the reverse strand, counting down.
GCCGTACGGGTGTCGTCGCCCGCAGCCCTCGTGCGGCACCTGCGCCGCGCGGGCGGGCGCGTCGGCGTCGTCGCTACGCGGCGCTCGGGCCCTGCTCCCGTTCGATCCGTTTCCGCTCGGACCTCGCCTGCTTGTCCAGTTCCCGCTGCGCCTGCTTGGCGGTCCACCGCTGCGGCTCACCGTTCATCAGGCCAAGCACCGTGGTGACGATCAGCACCGCACCCCACGGGCCGGCCACCCAGCCCGGCCAGAAGTAGAGCAGATCCTGGGACATGACACAGATCACCGCCCAGATCGCGGTGGTGATGCCCACCGCGGTGCCGTACCCCTCCCACTGTTTGGTGACCCAGCGGCGGGTGGCATGCGGGTAACGACCGTCCGGGCCCGGGGTCAGCTCCGCCGGCAGCCCGGCACCGATGATCGGTGCCAACTGCGCTGATCCGGCGGCGGCCACCGGCGGGAGATCGGTCAACAGGCCGCCCAGGTCGCCGTACGTCTTCGCCGCGTACACCCGCTGGAGGCGCTCGTCGAACTCGGCCAGGTCCAGCCGGCCCTCGTTCAGGGCCGTCCGCAACCGCTCAGCCACCGCTTCACGGTCGGCGTCGCTCGCCCGCATCCCGTCCCGCCGATCCATGGGTACGAGCATGACACCCCGCCGCCACCGCTGGCCAACGCGGGTCGGCCGCGACGGCCAACGCGGGTCGGCCGCAACGCGACCTCAGCTCCGCGACTGCGCGGGCTGCCGGGCGGTGACCAGGTCACCCAGCCGGGACCGGCCGCCGTCGGGCTCGGTCAACACCCAGACACCGTCGGGCAGCAACGCCATCGAGTGCTCGACGTGCACCGCCATCGACCCGTCCCGGGTCACCACCGTCCAGCCGTCGGCCAGCTCCTCGGTACGGGCCGACCCCTCGGTGATCATCGGCTCGATCGCCAACGCCATCCCCGGGACCAGCTTCGGCCCCTTGCCGGGCCGGCCGTAGTTGAGCACGTGCGGGTCCTGGTGCATCTCGGTGCCGATGCCGTGCCCGCCGTACCCCTCGACGATGCCGTAGCGGCCACCCGCCCGGATGGCCCGCTCGATCGCGTACGAGATGTCGGTGAGCCGGCCCCGGCCGCTGGCCGCGCCGCGCGCCGCGGCGGCGATCCCTGCCCAGAGCGCGTCCTCGGCGACCGTGACCATCCGCAGCAGTTCGGGCCGGACCTCGCCGACCGTCGCCGTGAACGCGGCGTCGCCGTGCCAGCCGTCCAGGATCGCCCCGCAGTCGACCGAGATCACGTCCCCGTCGCGCAGCACCTGGTCGGCAGCCGGGATGGCGTGCACCACCTGGGCGTTGACCGACGAGCAGATCGTCGCCGGAAACCCGTGGTAGCCCTTGAACGACGGCACCGCGCCGGCGTCCCGGATGGTCTGCTCGGCGATCGCGTCCAGGTCGGCGGTGGTGACACCGGGTGCGATCGCGGCCCGCATCCGGGCCAGCGCGTCGGCCACCACCAGGCCGGCGGCCCGCATCAGGTCGATCTGCTCGGGGGACTTCAGCTGGATGTCCAGCTGTTGGCGGCGCATCGGGCGTTACCCGCCGTACGAGCGCAGGGCGTCGATCGCGCGTACCGTGACGTCCTCGACCGGGCCGGTGGCGTCGATCCCCACCAGCTTGCCCTGGGCTCCGTAGTAGTCGACCAGCGGCGCGGTCTTGTCGGCGTACTCCACCAGCCGACGGGCGATGGTCTCCGACTTGTCGTCGTCGCGCTGGAACAGCTCCGCCCCGCACCGGTCGCAGCGGCCCTCGGTGGCCGGCGCGTCGAACTCGACGTGCCAGATCTTGCCGCAGCCGCGGCAGGTACGGCGGCCCGACAGCCGCCGGATCACCTCGTCGTCGTCGACGACCAGCTCCAGCACCAGGTCCAACGCGGTACCGAGGTCAGCCAGCAGCTTGTCCAACGCGGCGGCCTGCGGAGTGGTCCGCGGGAAGCCGTCGAGCAGGAAACCGTCGGCCGCGTCCGGCTCGGCCAGCCGGTCCCGGACCATGTTGATGGTCACTTCGTCCGGGACCAGCTTGCCGGCATCCATGTACCGCTTCGCCTCGACGCCCAGCGGCGTTCCCTGGGTGACGTTGGCACGGAAGATGTCCCCGGTCGAGATCTTGGGCACGGCCAGGTGAGCGGCGATGAACTCGGCCTGGGTCCCCTTCCCCGCCCCGGGGGGACCGACCAGTACCAGCCTCATCTACCGGAGGAACCCTTCGTAGTTGCGCTGCATGAGTTGGCTCTCGATCTGCTTCACGGTCTCCAGTCCGACGCCGACCATGATCAGCACGGCGGTGCCACCGAACGGGAAGTTCACGTACTGGTCGCTGTCCAGCCAGATGAAGAAGAAGTTCGGCAGGACGGAGATGATGCCCAGGTAGAGCGCACCCGGCAGGGTGATCCGGCTGAGGATGAAGTCGAGGTACTCGGCGGTGGGCCGGCCAGGCCGGATACCAGGGACGAAGCCACCGTACTTCTTCATGTTCTCCGCGACCTCGGTCGGGTTGAACGTGATCGACACGTAGAAGTACGTGAAGAAGATGATCATGAAGAAATAGGTGACGATGTAGATCGGGCTGGTCGGGTTCGCCAGGTTGTTCTGGATCCAGGCCTGCACCTGGCCAGGGTCGTTCGGATCGAAGAACTGTAGCCCGAGCTGCGGGAGGTAGAGCACCGAGGAGGCGAAGATCACCGGGATGACACCGGCCTGGTTGACCTTCAGCGGGATGTAGGTGGAGGTACCGCCGTACATCCGCCGGCCGATCATCCGCTTGGCGTACTGCACCGGGATGCGCCGCTGCGCCTGCTCGATGAAGACCACTGCGGTGATGACCATCAGGACCAGCAGCAGCACCAGGGCGAACATCCCCCAGCCGTGGGTGTTCTTGATGGCCCAGCCCTCGCTCGGCAGCCGCGCCGCGATCGAGGTGAAGATCAGGACGGACATGCCGTTGCCGACGCCCCGGTCGGTGATCAGCTCGCCGAGCCACATCACCACGCCGGTGCCGGCGGTCATCGTGATGACCAGGACGCTGAGCGTCAGCCAGGTCGGCAGGCCGGTGCCGTCCGGGATGATCGGCCACTGGTCGCACATGTTGTTGAACAGCTGACCGGAGCGGGCGAGCGCGACGAAGGCCGAGGCCTGCAGGACGCCCAGGCCCAGCGTCAGGTACCGGGTGTACTGGGTGATCTTCGCCTGACCGGACTGGCCCTCCTTGCGCAGCTGCTCCAGCCGGGGGATGACCACGGTGAGCAGCTGCAGGATGATCGACGCGGTGATGTAGGGCATGATGCCCAGCGCGAAGACCGACAGCGACAGCAGCGCGCCACCAGAGAAGAGGTTCAGCAGGGTGAAGACCCCGCTGGTGTCGCTGTTCTCCATCGTGTTGATGCACTGCTGCACGTTCCCGTACGACACACCGGGGCTGGGCAGCGTGGCCCCGAGCCGGTAGATCGCGACGATGAAGACCGTGAACAGCAGCTTCTTGCGCAGGTCAGGCGTTCGGAACGCACTGAGAAAGGCGGAGAGCAACTTCTTCCTCCTGCTGCGCGAGGTGGCCGCCGGATGTCCTGGCGGGTCGGGGCGGGTACGGGGCGCCCGATATCCATGGCTGGCATCGGACTCTAACAGTCCGGCGTCGGTCTGGGCAGGCGTGCCCTAGAACATACACCGATCCCGATGTTAACGGGATGAAAGCTTTCCCAGTAGGCCGTGGCGCCCGTCAGTCGTGAAGAACTGAGCGAGCGCCACGTCCAGGCTGAGGTGTTCAGAGCTCGGTGACCGAGCCACCAGCAGCGGTGATCTTCTCCTTGGCGGCACCGCTGAACGCGTGCGCCGACACCTGGAGCGCCACACCGCCCAGCTCGCCGCTGCCGAGGACCTTGACCGGTTGACCCTTACGGACCGCGCCCGCCTCGGTCAACTGCTCCGGACCGACCGCTCCACCGTTGGGGAAGAGTTCAGCCAGCCGGTCCAGGTTGACCACCTGGTAGACGACCTTGAACCGGTTCTTGAAGCCCTTGAGCTTCGGCAGCCGCATGTGGATGGGCATCTGCCCACCCTCGAACGCGGCAGGGATGTTCTTCCGGGCCTTCGAGCCCTTGGTGCCCCGACCGGCCGTCTTGCCCTTGGAGCCCTCACCGCGACCCACCCGGGTCTTCGCGGTCTTGGACCCCGGCGCCGGCCGGAGGTGATGGACCTTGATCGTCATTACTCGACCTCCTCGACCTGCACGAGGTGGTTCACGGTGAAGATCATGCCCCGGATCTCGGGCCGGTCCTCCTTGACCACCACGTCGTTGATCCGCTTGAGACCGAGCGACCGCAGCGACTCCCGCTGGTTGCGCTTGGTCCCGATCCCGGATCGGACCTGGGTCACCTTCAGACGTGCCATTGCAGCCGCCCTCCGTTCATTGTCGCTGTCACGCCCCTGCGCCCGCGCGGGAGGCGAGCATCGCGGCCGGGGCCACGTCCTCGACCGGCAGACCACGCCGGGCAGCCACCGCCTCCGGCGACTCCAGGCCCTTCAGCGCGGCCACCGTGGCGTGCACGATGTTGATCGGGTTGGACGAGCCGAGGCTCTTGGAGAGCACGTCGTGGATGCCCGCGCACTCCAGCACCGCACGCACCGGTCCACCCGCGATGACACCCGTACCGGCGCTCGCCGGCTTCAGCAGGACCACGCCGGCGGCGTCCTCGCCCTGCACCGGGTGCGGGATCGACGCGGCGATCCGGGGCACCTTGAAGAAGTGCTTCTTGGCCTCCTCGACACCCTTGGCGATCGCCGCGGGCACCTCCTTGGCCTTGCCGTAGCCCACGCCCACCGTGCCGTCGCCGTCGCCCACGATCACCAGGGCGGTGAAGCTGAACCGCCGACCGCCCTTGACGACCTTGGCGACCCGGTTGATCGCGACGACCCGCTCCAGGTGTGGGGTCTTCTCGACGGGCGCGTTGCCGCGACCGCCCTCACGGCGGTTGTCGCGGCGACCACCTTCGCTGCCACCGGACCCGCCGCCACGACGCTGTTGACCTGGCATCAGCAGTCTTCCTTCCTACTCGTGACGGGGTTTGCTTCGATTCGACTCGTCTGGATACGCATCAGACGGCCGTCAGAACTCGAGTCCGGCTTCGCGGGCGGCGTCGGCCAGCGCGGCGATCCGCCCCGCGTACCGGTTGCCCCCACGGTCGAACACGACCTTGGAAACGCCTGCCGCCCTGGCCCGCTCGGCGAGCAGCGTGCCCACCTTGCCGGCCAGCTCGCTCTTGGCACCGGCGGTGCCGCGCAGCGAAGCGTCCATCGTCGAGGCCGACGCCAGGGTGTGGCCCTTGGTGTCGTCGACGATCTGGGCGACGATGTGCTTCAGGGAACGGGTGACCACCAGGCGGGGCCGCTGGGCGGTCCCGCTGACGCTCTTGCGGACCCGGAAGTGCCGGCGCGCCCGCCCGATGGCACGCCGCGCGGAGACGCTGCCGCCCGCCCGGCGCTTCAGCAGTGTGGCGCTCACTTCTTACCTGCCTTTCCGGCCTTACGGCGGATGACCTCGCCCTGGTACTTCACGCCCTTGCCCTTGTACGGCTCCGGCGGACGGATCTTCCGGATGTTGGCGGCCACCTCGCCGACCTGCCACTTGTTGATCCCGGCGACGTGGAACAGCGTCGGCCGCTCCACGGTGAAGGTGATCCCTTCCGGGGCCTGCACCAGCACCGGGTGCGAGAACCCGAGCGCGAACTCGAGGTCCTTGCCCTTGGCGGTGACCCGGTAACCCGTACCGGCGATCTCCAAGGTCTTGCGGTAGCCGTCGGTCACCCCGACGATCATGTTCGCCACCAGCGTGCGGCTCAGGCCGTGCAGCTCCTTGGCCCGACGCTCGTCGTTGGCGCGGGAGATCTGCAGCTGGCCGTCCTCGCTGCGGTCGACCGTGATCAGCTCGGGCAGCACGTGGGCGAGCTCGCCCTTGGGCCCCTTCACCGTGACGGTCTGGCCGTCGATCTTGACATCGACGCCGGACGGCACCGGGATCGACTTACGTCCAATACGCGACATTGTTACCAGTCTCCCGATTACCAGACGAAGGCGAGGACTTCCCCGCCAACGCTCCGCTTACGGGCCTGCCGGTCGGTGAGCAGTCCCTGGGACGTCGAAATGATCGCCACGCCCAGGCCACCGAGCACCCGCGGCAGTTCGTCCGACTTGGCGTACACCCGCAGACCCGGCTTGGACACGCGCTTGATCCCGGCGAGGCTGCGCTCCCGGTTCTGGCCGTACTTCAAATCGACCACCAGCCGCCGGCCGACGGCGCCCTCGGCGGGCTCCTCGACCTGCCAGGTCGAGATGTAACCCTCGGCCTTGAGGACCTCGGCGATGTTCGCCTTGATCTTCGAGTACGGCATCGTCACCCGGTCGTGGTACGCCTGGTTGGCGTTGCGCAGACGGGTCAGCATGTCTGCGATCGGGTCGGTCATCGTCATGGGTCTCGTCAACCTTTCTCGCCGGGGTTCCCGACGGCTGTGCCGTCGGGCCTACGGCGAAGACCTGTCAAGGTGGGTTACCAGGAAGCCTTGGACACGCCGGGCAGCTCACCGCGGTGCGCCATCTCCCGGATGCACACCCGGCAGAGGCCGAACTTGCGGTACACCGCCTTCGGACGTCCGCACCGCTGGCAACGGGTGTACGCGCGTACCGAGAACTTCGGCTTCGCGGCGGCCTTGATGATCAACGCCTTCTTGGCCATTGCTCAGTTCTCCTTGAACGGGAAGCCCAGGAGCTTGAGCAGCGCCCGGCCCTCGTCGTCGGTCTTGGCGGTGGTCACCACGGTGATGTCCATGCCCCGGGTGCGATCGATCCGGTCCTGGTCGATCTCGTGGAACACCGACTGCTCGGTGAGCCCGAACGTGTAGTTGCCGTGCCCGTCGAGCTTGCGGCCGTCGAGCCCGCGGAAGTCACGGATACGCGGCAGCGCGATGGACAGCAGCCGGTCCAGGAACTCCCACATCCGGTCGCCCCGCAGCGTGACCTTGGCGCCGATCGGCATTCCCTCGCGGAGCTTGAACTGCGCGATGGACTTGGTGGCCCGCCGGACCTGCGGCTTCTGGCCGGTGATGGTGGCCAGGTCGCGGACGGCGCCGTCGATCAGCTTGGCGTCCCGGGCCGCCTCACCGACGCCCATGTTCACCACGATCTTGACGAGCCCGGGAACCTGCATCGGGTTGCCGTACTGGAACTGCTCACGCAGCTGCGCGGCGATCTCCTCGCGGTACCGCTGCTTGAGGCGCGGTGCCGGCCTGGTCTGGGTAGCGGTGGTCATCACAGGTCCTTACCGTTGCTACGCGCGATCCGGACCTTCTGGCCGCTGTCGTCGACGCGGTACCCGACCCGGGTCGGCTTGCCGTCGGCGTCGAGCACCTGCACGTTCGAGACGTGGATCGGAGCTTCCTGGGTGACGATGCCACCGGTCTTGCCGCCGCGCTGGGTGGTCTGGATGCGGGTGTGCTTCTTGATCCGGTTCACGCCTTCGACGAGGACCTTGTCCTGCCGAGGGTAGGCCGCGATGACCTTGCCCTTGGCACCCTTGTCCTTACCGGCGATGACGACGACCGTGTCGCCCTTCTTCACCTTCACGGTCTACAGCACCTCCGGCGCCAAAGAAATGATCTTCATGAACCGCTTGTCCCGCAGCTCACGACCGACCGGGCCGAAGATGCGGGTACCGCGCGGGTCTCCACCGTCCTTGATGATGACGGCAGCGTTCTCGTCGAAGCGGATGTACGACCCGTCCGGCCGCCGCTTCTCCTTCGCGGTCCGGACGACGACGGCCTTGACCACGTCGCCCTTCTTCACACCGGCGCCGGGGATCGCGTCCTTGACCGTCCCGACGATCACGTCACCGATGCCTGCGTAGCGCCGACCGGAGCCGCCGAGAACGCGGATGCACAGGATCTCCCGGGCACCCGTGTTGTCGGCGACACGCAGTCGCGACTCCTGCTGGATCACGTCTATCTCCTATGTCTGCCAGTCCTCCGGTCGCCCGGAGCTTGGAAGAACCTGGTCCGCGCGACGCGCGGGCTGCCATCCGGACCCGATCGACCGCCTCCGCCGCCGGTGGGCGGCGGACGCGGTCTTTCGGCTACTTCGCCTTTTCGAGGATCTCCACGACGCGCCAGCGCTTGGTGGCCGACAGCGGGCGGGTCTCCATCAGCAGCACCCGGTCGCCGATGCCACACGCGTTCTGCTCGTCGTGCGCCTTCAGCTTGCTGGTACGGCGCATGACCTTGCCGTACAGCCGGTGCTTGACCCGGTCCTCGACCTCGACGACGACGGTCTTTTCCATCTTGTCGCTGACCACGAGCCCTTCACGCACCTTACGGCGCGGCCGGGCCACGGTCGTGCCCTGCTCGGGGGCGGTGTTCTCACTCATGATGCAGCCACCTCAGTCGGCGCGGCGGAGAGTCCCAACTCACGCTCACGCATGATCGTGTAGATCCGGGCAATCTCCCGACGGATGACCTGCAGCCGACGGTTGTTGTCCAGCTGACCGGTCGCGGCCTGCACGCGGAGGTTGAACAGCTCCGCCTTGGCCTCCCGCAGCTTCGTGACCAGCTCCTCTTCGGAGAGTTCACGCAGCTCGGCGGCCGGAACGCCCGCTGCCATCAGCTTTCACCCACTTCGCGCGTCACGATGCGGCACTTCATCGGGAGCTTGTGAATCGCACGACGCATCGCCTCACGCGCGATCTGCTCGTTCGGGAAGGACATCTCGAAGAGCACCCGTCCCGGCTTGATGTTGGCGACCCACCACTCGGGTGAGCCCTTACCGGAACCCATCCGGGTCTCGGCCGGCTTCTTGGTCAGCGCCTGGTCCGGGAAGACCGTGATCCAGACCTTGCCGCCACGCTTGATGTGGCGGGTCATGGCGATACGGGCCGACTCGATCTGCCGGTTGGTCACGTACGCCGGCTCGAGCGCCTGGATACCGAACTCGCCGAACACCACCCGGGTACCGCCCTTGGCGGCGCCAGTACGGCTCGGGTGATGCGGCTTGCGGAAGCCCTTCGGGGGCTTGCGCGGGATCAGCATCTGTCAGCCCTCCTGCGCTGAGCTGTCCGCTCCGGCCGCAGCGGCCGGAGTGGCCGGCGCGGCGTCAGCCGGCGCGGCACTGCTGGTGGTGGTCGACGGTCCGCCGGAGATCTCGGCGGCGGCCGCCCGGCCGGCCTCGGTCCCACCGGCGGTCGTGCCGCTGGAACCGGAACGGCCGCGGCGCGGCCGGTCCGGCCGGTCACGGCGGGGCCGGCTCGGCGCCTCGGCCGGGGCCTCCCGGCCCGCGACCGCGTCGCCCTTGTAGATCCAGACCTTGACGCCGATCCGACCGAAGGTGGTACGGGCCTCGAAGAAGCCGTACTCGATGTTGGCGCGCAGCGTGTGCAGCGGCACCCGACCCTCACGGTAGAACTCGGTACGGCTCATCTCGGCACCGCCGAGGCGGCCGGAGACCTGTACCCGGATGCCCTTGACGATCGGGTTCTTCATCGCCGACTGCATGGCCTTGCGCATCGCCCGCCGGAAGCTGACCCGGCTGGCGAGCTGCTCGGCCACGCCCTGGGCGACCAGCTGCGCGTCCGACTCGGGGCTCTTCACCTCGAGGATGTTGAGCTGGACCTGCTTGCCGGTGAGCTTCTCCAGGTTGCCCCGGATCCGGTCCGCCTCGGCACCCTTACGGCCGATGACGATACCCGGACGGGCGGTGTGGATGTCGACCCGGACCCGGTCCCGGGTCCGCTCGATGTCCACCTTGGAGATACCGGCCCGCTCCAGACCCTTGGACATCATGCGCCGGATCTTGACGTCCTCGGCGATGTAGTCCTTGTAGAGCTTGTCCGCGTACCAGCGCGACTTCCAGTCGGTCGAGATGCCGAGCCGGAACCCGTGCGGGTGAACTTTCTGACCCATTACTCGGCACCCTCCGTGCTGCTCTGCTGGCCGCCGGCCGGCTCGTTCGCCGACGCGCTCTGCGCCGTGGTCTCCTGCTCGGCCGCGGCCGGCTGAGCCTTCTTCGCCGCCTTCGCCGGCTGGGCCTTGCCCGCCCGACGCGCCGGCGTCGCCGGGGCGACGGCCTCCACCGCGACGGTGATGTGGCAGGTCCGCTTGCGGATCCGGTACGCCCGGCCCTGCGCCCGCGGCCGGAACCGCTTCAGCGTCGGACCCTCGTCGACGAACGCCTCGCTGACCAGCAGGGCATCGGGGTCCAGCTGCTCGTTGTTCTCCGCGTTGGCGATCGCGCTGGCCAGGACCTTGTACACCTGCTCACTTGCCGCCTGCGGCGCGAACTGCAGGACGGTGAGCGCCTCCTTCGCGGGCAGACCGCGGACGAGGTCGACCACCCGACGCGCCTTCATCGGCGAGATGCGCACGTACCGCGCAACCGCCCGCGCGCCCGGAAGCACCGGAGCGTCGCCCTTTACTGGCATCGCTGTAACCCCTTGATCCTCTATCCGTGCCCGCGACTCAGCGCCGACGGCTCTTGCGGTCGTCCTTCTCGTGACCCTTGAAGGTGCGGGTCAGGGCAAACTCGCCGAGCTTGTGCCCGACCATCGACTCGGTGACGAACACCGGGACGTGCTTGCGCCCGTCGTGCACGGCGATCGTGTGCCCGAGCATCTCCGGGGTGATCGTCGAGCGCCGCGACCAGGTCTTGATGACGTTCTTCGAGCCCTTGTCGTTCTGCGTCTCCACCTTCTTCATCAGGTGGTCGTCGACGAACGGGCCCTTCTTCAGGCTGCGAGGCATGTTGTCCCAGACTCCTTCTAGCCGCGCTTGCGGGTCGCGTAGCGGCGGCGGACGATCAGCCGGTCACTCGGCTGGCCCTTACGGCGGGTCCGGCCCTCCGGCTTACCCTGCGGGTTCACCGGGTGGCGACCACCGGAGGTCTTGCCTTCACCACCACCGTGCGGGTGGTCGACCGGGTTCATCGCGACGCCACGGACGGTCGGGCGCTTGCCCTTCCACCGCATGCGGCCGGCCTTGCCCCAGTTGATGTTTGACTGGTCGGCGTTGCCGATCTCACCGACGGTGGCCCGGCAGCGCACGTCGACCCGACGGATCTCACCGGAGGGCATCCGCAGCGTGGCGTACGCACCTTCCCGGCCGAGCAGCTGGATGCCGACGCCGGCCGAGCGGGCCAGCTTGGCGCCGCCACCCGGCCGCAGCTCCACCGCGTGGATCGTGGAACCGACCGGGATGTTGCGCAGCGGCAGGTTGTTGCCGGGCTTGATGTCGGCACCGGGGCCGGACTCGACGGCGTCGCCCTGCTTGAGGTCCTTCGGCGCGATGATGTAGCGCTTCTCGCCGTCGGCGTAGTGCAGCAGCGCGATCCGGGCGGTCCGGTTCGGGTCGTACTCGATGTGCGCGACCTTGGCCGGTACGCCGTCCTTGTCCACCCGCTTGAAGTCGATCAGCCGGTACTGGCGCTTGTGGCCACCACCGTGGTGCCGCGCGGTGATCCGGCCGTGCGCGTTGCGCCCGCCCTTCTTCGGCAGCGGCACCAGCAGGGACTTCTCCGGCGTGGACCGGGTGATCTCAGCGAAGTCGGCGACGGACGAACCACGGCGGCCCGGCGTCGTCGGCTTGTACTTACGGATTGGCATTGTCTACACCCCTCAGCTGACCGGGCCGCCGAAGGCCTCGATACGGTCACCGTCAGCCAGCTTCACCATCGCCCGCTTGGTCGCCTTGCGCTGACCGAACCCGGTACGGGTCCGCTTACGCTTGCCCTCACGGTTGAGCGTGTTCACGGTCAGCACCCGGACGTCGAAAATCTGCTGGATAGCGATCTTGATCTGGGTCTTGTTGGCGTCCGGGTGGACCAGGAACGTGTACCAGTTCCGGTTCAGCTCGGCGTAGCTCTTCTCCGAGACCACCGGCGCCACGATGATGTCGCGCGGGTCGGCAATCGTGCTCACTTGTCGCCCTCCTCGGTCTGCGCCGGCGTGCCCAGGAACTGGTCGAGGGCCTCCTTGGTGAAGACCACGTCGTCGGCGACCAGCACGTCGTAGGTGTTGAGCTGGCCCACCTCGATGAGGTGCACGAGCGTCGAGCTGTTACGCAGGTTGCGCAGCGACAACCAGTTCAGCTCGTCGGTCGCACTGAGCACGACCAGCACCCGCTTGGCGGAGCTGACCTTGCGCAGGGTGGCGAGCGCCGCCTTGGTCGACGGGGTCTCGCCGCTGACGAACGCCTCGACGACGTGCACCTGGCCGGCGCGCGCCCGGTCGGAGAGGGCGCCACGCAGCGCGGCCGCCTTCATCTTCTTCGGGGTGCGCTGGCTGTAGTCGCGCGGCACCGGGCCGTGCACCACGCCACCGCCGGCGAACTGCGGGGCCCGGATCGAGCCCTGCCGGGCCCGGCCGGTGCCCTTCTGCTTGTACGGCTTCTTGCCGCCGCCGGCGACCTCGCCCCGGGTCTTGGTCTTGTGCGTGCCCTGCCGCGCGGCGGCGAGCTGGGCGACCACGACCTGGTGCATCAGGGCGATGTTGGCCTGTACGTCGAAGACCTCGCCGGGCAGGTCGACGGTGCCGCTCTTGGTGCCCTCGGCGTTGATCACGTCAACGGTGGTCATTTGGCGACACCGCCCTTCTTCGCCTGTGCCTTCGCCGCGCTGCGGACCAGGATCAACGCGCCGGCCGGGCCCGGGATCGCTCCCTTGACCAGCAGCAGGTTGTTCTCCGGGTCGACCGCCTGCACGGTGAGGTTCTGCACGGTGTAGCGCACGCTGCCCATGCGGCCGGCCATCCGGACGCCCTTGAAGACGCGACCGGGGGTCGCGCAGGCGCCGATCGAGCCGGGCGAGCGGTGCTTGCGCTCGACACCGTGGCTGGCCCGCAGGCCGTGGAAGCCGTGCCGCTTCATGACGCCGGCGAAGCCCTTGCCCTTGGTCCGGCCGGTCACGTCGATGCGAGCACCCGGCTCGAACGTCTCGACGGTGACCTCCTGACCCAGCTCGTACTCGCTGGCGTCAGTGGTGCGCAGCTCGACGATGTGCCGCCGCGGTGCCACGCCGGACTTGGCGAAGTGGCCGGATTCCGGCTTGTTCACCTTGCGCGGGTCGATCGCGCCGAACGCGAGCTGGACCGCGGCGTAGCCGTCCTTGTCGGCGGTACGCACCTGGGTCACCACACACGGGCCGGCCTGCACCACCGTCACCGGGACGACCCGGTTGTTGTCCCAGACCTGGGTCATGCCGAGCTTGGCGCCCAGGATGCCCTTCACTTGCCTGTCCATTGTCCGGTCCCTACAGCTTGATCTCGATGTCGACGCCAGCCGGCAGGTCGAGGCGCATCAGCGAATCGACCGTCTTCGGGGTCGGGTCGATGATGTCGATCAGACGCTTGTGTGTGCGCATCTCGAAGTGCTCGCGCGAGTCCTTGTACTTGTGCGGCGAACGGATGACGCAGAAACGGTTGATCTCAGTGGGCAGCGGCACCGGGCCTGCGACCTGAGCGCCGGTGCGCGTCACCGTCTCGACGATCTTCCGCGCCGAGGAGTCCACGACCTCGTGGTCATAGGCCTTGAGCCGGATGCGGATCTTTTGTCCCGCCATGGTGGCTTCTGTTCCTTCTCTCTCCGCCCGCAATGGAGCCCGCTCGCCGAGCGGATGCCGCCGGTCGGACCCCGGCGCTGCCGTTTCTTCTCGTGTCCGACCCCCGCGGTCGGGCGTGTCGCAACCGCTGGCCAGGCTCCGCCCCGGGACTCCGGAACGATCTGGACCGTGCGGCGGCAGACCCTGCCGCTGAGGCCGTGAGCACCGGGCCAGGCCGACCACGCCGACACCCTCACGACGACGCGACGACGAGCGACGCTGTCGATCGGGTGCGACGCCGTGGCGGGATCTGCCCCGGACGCCGTGCGAGGGTGGCTGACTGCCGGGCAGCCAGCCACCCTACGCGGACGCAACCTGACCAGTATGCCGTACCGGAGTACGACAAGGCCAATCGGGTTACCAGTTCACTTGATGATCTTGGTGACCCGACCGGCGCCGACGGTCCGGCCACCCTCACGGATCGCGAACTTGAGGTTCTCCTCCATCGCGATCGGCTGGATCAGCTTGACCGTCATGGAGGTGTTGTCACCCGGCATGACCATCTCGGTGCCCTCCGGCAACGTGACCACGCCGGTCACGTCGGTGGTCCGGAAGTAGAACTGCGGCCGGTAGTTCTGGAAGAACGGCGTGTGCCGGCCACCTTCCTCCTTGGAGAGGATGTAGACCGTCGCCTCGAACTCGGTGTGCGGGGTGGTGGTACCCGGCTTGATGACCACCATGCCGCGCTCGACGTCCTCGCGCTTGATGCCACGCAGCAGCAGACCGACGTTCTCACCGGCCCGTGCCTCGTCCAGCAGCTTGCGGAACATCTCGATGCCGGTGCAGGTGGTCTTCATCGACTTCTCGCGGATGCCGACGATCTCCACCTCCTCGTTCGGCTTGAGGATGCCCCGCTCGGCGCGGCCGGTCACCACGGTGCCCCGACCGGTGATCGTGAAGACGTCCTCGATCGGCATGAGGAACGGCTTCTCGGTCTCCCGCTCCGGCTGCGGAATCGCGGTGTCGACCGCGTTCATCAGGTCCATGAGCTTGTCGGACCACTCCGGGTCGCCCTCGAGCGCCTTGAGCGCGGAGACCCGCACGACCGGCAGGTCGTCACCCGGGTACTCCTGCGCCGACAGCAGCTCGCGGACCTCGAGCTCGACCAGCTCGAGCAGCTCCTCGTCGTCGACCATGTCGCTCTTGTTGAGCGCCACGACGATGTACGGGACGCCGACCTGGCGGGCCAGCAGCACGTGCTCGCGGGTCTGCGGCATCGGGCCGTCGGTCGCCGCGACCACCAGGATCGCGCCGTCCATCTGCGCGGCACCGGTGATCATGTTCTTGATGTAGTCGGCGTGACCGGGGCAGTCGACGTGTGCGTAGTGCCGCGCCTCGGTCTGGTACTCGACGTGTGCGATCGAGATCGTGATGCCGCGGGCCTTCTCCTCCGGCGCCTTGTCGATCTCGTCGAACGGCGTGTACGGGTTGAGGTCCGGCATCCTGTCGTGCAGGACCTTGGTGATGGCCGCCGTCAGCGTCGTCTTACCGTGGTCGATGTGACCAATGGTGCCGATGTTGACGTGCGGCTTAGTCCGCTCGAACTTCGCCTTCGCCACTGGTGTCCTCCTGTGGACTTCTTGGTTCGTACGCCCGGCGCGCCGTTCGGCGCTTAGGACTCTGTCGACAGCCTTTCCGGTCCGATGTCGGCGACCGGAAGTGCTTGGGTCTTGCGGCGGTCACGCCTTCAGGCCCGGTACGCAGCTCGCCCGAGACGGGCCGGGGAAGCGACGCTCCCCCGGACCGTTACTCGCCCGTCGCCTTCGCGATGATCTCCTTCGCCACGCTCTGCGGCACTTCGGCGTAGGAGTCGAACTGCATGCTGTAGCTCGCCCGGCCCTGGGTCTTCGACCGCAGGTCGCCGACGTAGCCGAACATCTCCGACAGCGGCACCAGGGCCCGGACGACGCGGGCTCCGCCGCGCTCCTCCATCGCCTGGATGATGCCACGCCGGGAGTTGAGGTCGCCGATGACGTCACCCATGTTCTCCTCGGGAGTGGTGACTTCAACGGCCATCATCGGCTCGAGCAGCGCCGGGTCCGCCCGGCGGGCGGCCTCCTTGAGCGCCATCGAACCGGCGATCTTGAACGCCATCTCGGACGAGTCCACCTCGTGGTACTGCCCGTCGACCAGGGTCAGCTTGACCCCGACCAGCGGGTAGCCGGCGAGGATGCCGTACTGCATGGCGTCCTGGGCACCGGCGTCGACCGACGGGATGAACTCCCGCGGCACCCGGCCACCGGTGACCGCGTTGGCGAACTCGTACGTCGGCGCCTCGTTGTCCAGCGGCAGCGGCTCCAGGCTGATGATCACCCGGGCGTACTGGCCGGACCCACCGGTCTGCTTCTTGTGGGTGTACTCGACCTTCTCCACCTTGCGGCGGATGGTCTCCCGGTACGCCACCTGCGGCTTGCCGATGTTCGCCTCGACGTTGAACTCGCGGCGCATCCGGTCGACCAGGATGTCCAGGTGCAGCTCGCCCATGCCGGCGATGACCGTCTGCCCGGTCTCCTCGTCGTTCTTGACGCGGAAGGTCGGGTCCTCCTCGGCCAGCCGCTGGATCGCGGTGCTGAGCTTCTCCTGGTCGGCCTTGGTCTTGGGCTCGATCGCCACCTCGATGACCGGCTCCGGGAACGTCATCGACTCCAGGATGACCGGGTTCGCCGGGTCACACAGGGTGTCCCCGGTGGTGGTCTGCTTCAGGCCCTGCACGGCGATGATGTCACCGGCGACCGCGGCCGGCCGCTCCTCACGCTTGTTCGCGTGCATCTGGTAGATCTTGCCGATCCGCTCCTTGCGGTCCTTGGTGGAGTTCACCACCTGGGACCCGGACTCCAGCTTGCCGGAGTAGACCCGTACGTAGGTCAGCTTGCCGAGGTGCCGGTCGGTCTGGATCTTGAAGGCCAGACCGGAGAACGGCTCGCTCGGCGACGGCTTACGCAGCATCGGGGTCTCGCCGTCGGTCGCGGTGCCCTCGATCGCCGGGATGTCCAGCGGCGACGGCAGGTAGTCGACGACGGCGTCCAGCATCGGCTGCACGCCCTTGTTCTTGAAGGCCGAACCGCACAGCACCGGGTTGCCCTTGTCGGCGAGGGTGGCCCGCCGGATGGCGGCCTTGATCTCGGCGACGGAGAGTTCCTCACCTTCGAGGTACTTCTCCATGATGGCGTCGTCGACGTCGGCGAGGGTCTCCACCAGCTTCTCGCGCCACTCGGCGGCGGCGTCGGCGAGGTCGGCCGGGATCTCCTCGATCGCGTAGTCCTCGCCCTTCTGGGTCTCCCCGCGCCAGGTCAGCGCACGCATCTCGACCAGGTCGACGACACCGATGTGGTCGCCTTCCAGGCCGATCGGGATCTGCAGCACCAGCGGGGTGGCGTTGAGCCGGTCCACCATCATCTGCACGCAGCGGAAGAAGTCGGCCCCGGTCCGGTCGAGCTTGTTGACGAAGCACATCCGGGGGACCTTGTACTTGTCCGCCTGCCGCCAGACGTTCTCGGTCTGCGGCTCCACGCCGGCAACGCCGTCGTAGACCGCCACCGCGCCGTCGAGCACGCGCAGCGACCGCTCGACCTCGACCGTGAAGTCGACGTGGCCGGGCGTGTCGATGATCTGGATGGTGTGGCCCTTCCACTCACACTTGGTGGCGGCGGAGGTGATGGTGATCCCCCGCTCCTGCTCCTGCTCCATCCAGTCCATGACGGCAGCGCCCTCGTGGACCTCACCGATCTTGTACGTGATACCGGTGTAGAACAGGATCCGCTCAGTGGTCGTGGTCTTACCGGCATCGATGTGCGCCATGATGCCGATGTTGCGAACCTTGGCGAGCGCGTCTGCGGCGGCCACTTCAATCCCTACTTCGTCTCGTCGTCGACTGTGTCTGCGCGGCTGTGCCGGGAGGCATGACAGCTGCCGCTTACCAGCGGTAGTGCGCGAAGGCCTTGTTGGACTCCGCCATCTTGTGGGTGTCCTCGCGACGCTTGACCGCGGCGCCCAGACCGTTGCTCGCGTCCAGCAGCTCGTTCATCAGGCGCTCGATCATGGTCTTCTCCCGGCGGGCCTTCGAGTACTGGACCAGCCAGCGCAGCCCCAGGGTGGTCGCCCGCGACGGGCGGACCTCGACCGGCACCTGGTAGGTCGCGCCACCGACCCGGCGGCTGCGCACCTCCAGGGTGGGCTTGACGTTGTCCATGGCGCGCTTGAGCGTGACGACCGGGTCGGTGCCGGACTTCTCCCGGCAGCCCTCCAGGGCGCCGTAGACGATGCGCTCGGCGAGCTGACGCTTGCCACGCAGGAGGATCTTGTTCACCAGCTGGGTGACCAGCGGGGAGTTGTACACCGGGTCCGCGACCAGTGGCCGACGCGGTGCTGGGCCCTTACGCGGCATGTCAGCTCTTCTCCTTCTTCGCGCCGTAGCGGCTGCGAGCCTGCTTGCGGTTGCGGACACCCTGGGTGTCCAGCGAACCGCGGACGATCTTGTAGCGGACGCCCGGCAGGTCCTTCACCCGGCCGCCACGCACCAGCACGATCGAGTGTTCCTGCAGGTTGTGGCCGACGCCGGGGATGTAGGCGGTGACCTCGATCTGGCTGCTGAGCTTCACCCGGGCGACCTTGCGCAGTGCGGAGTTCGGCTTCTTGGGGGTGGTGGTGTACACGCGGGTGCACACGCCACGACGCTGAGGGCTGCCCTTCAACGCTGGCGTCTTGGTCTTGCTCGTCTTCGCCTGGCGGCCCTTTCGGACCAGCTGCTGGATCGTTGGCACCGGGTTTCTTTGCTCCCTCCGGCCGCAGGCGGCCGCACTGTTCCTCAGCCGCCCGTGGACGGCTCTCCTACATTCCGACCGGCCGCCCCGGCTGGGGCCCCGGCACCCGCGGTCGGGCGTGTCGCCCGCACGCGGACCCGGCACGCTACTGTCACCCACCGGGATCTGCATCCGTCGTGACGTCACTCGATGGCCGCTGGCCAGGTCGAGCGCACGCACGACTTGCCCGGTCACGCCGGGCACGAGAGGAAAGAGTACCCACCCCACACGCGCAGGTCAAAACGGCTTCCGCAGCGGTCGCGTCAGCCGCCACCACCTGCCCGCCTGCGGCGGACGACTCCAGTGACCCAGTGTACCGGCTCGCCAGTCCGTCGGCCGGCCGGCCCGGACCTTGCCCCCGCACCAGGCCCATCGGGACCCGGCTGGCGGCCCGGCGTCCGGCACCGCTGCGGTCAGACGAGCGCCAGCAGCATGGTCAGCACCAGCCCGAGCAGGGTGATGACCAGCCCGACGGCC
Organism: Solwaraspora sp. WMMA2056; assembly: GCF_030345095.1. NCBI lineage: Bacteria > Bacillati > Actinomycetota > Actinomycetes > Micromonosporales > Micromonosporaceae > Solwaraspora > Solwaraspora sp. WMMA2056. Next base: position 1,696,874 of record NZ_CP128360.1, on the reverse strand, counting down.
CCGCAGCTGATCCCGGCGACCGCCACCCCACGCCCGGTGAACCGGACGGCCGGCGGCGGCGCGACCCGGCGGACCTGACGCAACCCGAGGATGCCCAGCGTCACCGCCGCGACCCCGAAGGAGCCGCTGAGCAAGGTGAACGCACCGGCCACCCAGCCGCCCCAACCGCTGTCGGCACCGCCTGCCCCGAGGCAGCCGACCGCGAACGACACCAGCACCGAGACCACCCCGGCGATCAACGCGGCGACCGCCAGCCCGGACACCACCGGCGCCACCTCCAGGTGGACCAGGCCGTACTCCGTACCGGGGACCGGATCGACCCGGCGCGGTCGCAGCCGACCCTCCGGCGGCGGTGGCGGCGCCATCGGCCCGGCGACGGGCGGACCGCCCGCCGGCCCCGCGGCCGGGTAGCCCGGGAACTGGGTCACCTGATCGTCCTCCTCGTCCGTCGCCGGTCGGTCGCCGCCGGCGGGGTCCGTCACCGCCCCGGTCGACCCGGGCCGGTGGATCGTCGGTCAGTCGACCCCGGGGGCGAAGTCCTGGCCGACCGGACCGGTCGCCCAGGTGAAGATGCCGAGCACCAGCGCCAGGGTCAGTACCGCGCCGGCGAGGAACAGGCCCGTCCAGGCCAGGCGCTCACCGCGCCGCAGCCAGATCGCTCCGGTCAGGTAACCCCGGGAGTCGTACGCCTCACGGCGCGCCTGCCGACCCAGCAGCAGCGCCACGGTGGCGGGCACCGCCCCGCCGACCAGCAGACCGGTGATCGCGGCGATCAGCCCGAGCGCGAAGACCGCCGTCGCCTTGCTGGACCGGACCGGATCCGGATCCGCCGGATGCCGGGGTCTCGGATACGTGGCCGAGGGCACCGGGGTCGCCTGCACGGTGTCAGCCTACAAGCTGACGGCGCCTGCCCCGCCGCGCTCGCGGTGGGACAGGCGCCGTCACAGCTGTACCGGACCGGTGGTCAGCGGTAGGAACCGAAGTCGAAGTCGTCCAGCGGGACAGCCTGCCCACTGGCCGGCCCGAACCCGTAGTCGGTCTCCGGGTACCCGGTCATCGAGTAGACCTTGGCCTTCGCTTCCTCGGTCGGCTCGACCCGGACGTTGCGGTACTTGCTGATGCCGGTACCCGCCGGGATGAGCTTTCCGATGATCACGTTCTCCTTGAGGCCGATCAGCGAGTCGCTGCGCGCGTTGATCGCCGCGTCGGTCAGCACCCGGGTGGTCTCCTGGAAGGAGGCCGCCGAGAGCCAGGAGTCGGTGGCCAGCGACGCCTTGGTGATACCCATCAGCATCGGCCGGCCGGCGGCGGGCTCGCCGCCCTCGGCGACGAGTCGACGGTTCTCCGACTCGAACACCGCCCGGTCCACCAGCACGCCCGGTAGCAGCTCGGTGCCGCCGGAGTCGATGACCGTCACCCGCTTGAGCATCTGCCGGATGATGATCTCGATGTGCTTGTCGTGGATCAGCACACCCTGCGAGCGGTAGACCTCCTGGACCTCCTGGGTCAGGTGGACCTGCACCGCCCGGGGGCCGAGGATCCGCAGCAGCTCGTGCGGGTCGATGGTGCCCTCGGTCAGCTTCTCGCCGACGGTGACGTGGTCCCCGTCGTGCACCCGCAGCCGGACCCGCTTGGAGATCTTGTCGTAGGTGATCTCGTCGCTGCCGTCGTCCGGCACCACGATGATCTTCCGGGACCGCTCGCCGTCCTCGATCCGCACCCGGCCCGGGGTGTCGGCGATCGGCGCCTTGCCCTTGGGCACCCGCGCCTCGAAGATCTCCTGCACCCGGGGCAGACCCTGGGTGATGTCCTCACCCGCGACACCACCGGTGTGGAAGGTCCGCATCGTCAGCTGGGTGCCCGGCTCACCGATCGACTGGGCGGCGATGATGCCGACCGCCTCGCCGATGTCCACGGTCTTGCCGGTCGGCAGCGACCGGCCGTAGCAGGCACCGCAGACACCGAGCTTCGACTCGCAGGTGAGCACGCTGCGTACCCGGACCATCTCGACCCCGGCGGCGACCAGCTTGTCGACCAGGATCGAGTTGAGGTCCGCGCCGCGCTCGACCACGACCTCGCCGTCGGCGCCCTTGATGTCCTCCGCGAGGGTTCGGGCGTGTACGCCGGTCTCCGCGAACTCGTGCACCATCAGCTTGCCGTCGAGGCGCTCACCGACCTGCATGGTGATCGCCCGGTCGGTGCCGCAGTCCTCCTCGCGGATGATGACGTCCTGCGAGACGTCGACCAGACGACGGGTCAGGTAACCCGAGTCGGCGGTCCGCAGCGCCGTGTCGGCCAGACCCTTACGGGCACCGTGCGTGGAGATGAAGTACTCCAGCACGGACAGACCTTCCCGGTAGCTCGACTTGATCGGCCGCGGGATGATCTCGCCCTTCGGGTTGGCCACCAGGCCACGGATCGCGGCGATCTGCCGCAGCTGCAGCAGGTTGCCTCGGGCGCCCGAGTGGATCATCTTCCACAGCGGGTTCTCCTGGGGCAGCGCCGTCTCCAGGTCCTTGGCGATCTCGTTGGTCGCCTTGGTCCAGATCTCGATCAGCTCACCGCGCCGCTCTTCGCCGGTCATCAGACCACGCTGGTACTGCTTGTCGATCCGGTCGGCTTCCTTCTCGTACCGCTCCAGGGTCTCCTGCTTGTGCGGCGGTGCGATGACGTCCTGCATGCCGATCGTCACCCCGGACCAGGTGGCCCAGTGGTAGCCGGCCTCCTTGAGCCCGTCGAGGGTCGCCGCGAGGGCGACCTTCGGGAACCGCTCGGCCAGGTCGTTGACGATCGCCGACAGCTGGCTCTTGCGGACCTCGTAGTTGACGAAGCGGTAGCCGACCGGCATGACCTCGTTGAACAGCACCCGGCCCAGGGTGGTGTCGACGATCAGCGGCTCACCCGGCTGCCACTGCTCCGGAGCGGTCCACCGCGCCGCGCCGGCCCCGTTGTCGACGTCGACGACGCCGCGCAGCCGGATCCGCACCGGCGACTGCAGGTGCAGCTCGCCGTTGTCGAAGGCCATCCGCGCCTCGGCGTCGGAGCTGAACACCCGGCCTTCGCCGAGCAGCCCCTCGGTCCGGTGGGTCAGGTGGTACAGCCCGATGATCATGTCCTGGGTGGGCATGGTCACCGGCTTGCCGTCGGACGGCTTGAGGATGTTGTTCGACGACAGCATCAGGATCCGGGCCTCGGCCTGCGCCTCGGCCGACAGCGGTACGTGCACCGCCATCTGGTCACCGTCGAAGTCGGCGTTGAAGGCGGTGCAGACCAGCGGGTGGATCTGGATCGCCTTGCCCTCGACCAGCTGCGGCTCGAACGCCTGGATGCCGAGGCGGTGCAGGGTCGGTGCCCGGTTGAGCAGCACCGGGTGCTCGGAGATGACCTCTTCGAGCACGTCCCACACGACCGGCCGCTGCCGCTCGACCATCCGCTTGGCCGACTTGATGTTCTGCGCGTGGTTGAGATCAACCAGACGCTTCATCACGAACGGCTTGAACAGCTCCAGCGCCATCTGCTTGGGCAGACCGCACTGGTGCAGCTTGAGCTTGGGGCCGACGACGATGACCGACCGGCCGGAGTAGTCGACCCGCTTGCCGAGCAGGTTCTGCCGGAACCGGCCCTGCTTGCCCTTGAGCATGTCGGACAGCGACTTCAGCGGACGGTTACCCGGGCCGGTGACCGGCCGGCCGCGGCGGCCGTTGTCGAACAGCGCGTCGACGGCCTCCTGCAGCATCCGCTTCTCGTTGTTGACGATGATCTCGGGTGCGCCGAGGTCGATCAGCCGCTTCAACCGGTTGTTCCGGTTGATCACCCGGCGGTACAGGTCGTTGAGGTCGCTGGTCGCGAACCGGCCACCGTCGAGCTGCACCATCGGGCGCAGGTCCGGCGGGATCACCGGTACGCAGTCGAGCACCATGCCCTGCGGCGAGTTGCGGGTGCTGAGGAACGCGGCGACCACCTTGAGCCGCTTGAGCGCGCGGATCTTGCGCTGGCCCTTGCCGCTGCGGATGATCTCGCGCAGGTTGTCGGCCTCGGCGTCCAGATCCATGTTGTGCAGCAGGGTCTTGATCGCCTCGGCGCCCATGCCACCGGTGAAGTACGGGTCGAACCGGTCCCGCAGCTCGCGGTAGAGCAGCTCGTCGGTGACCAGCTGCTTCGGCTCCAGCTTGCGGAAGGTGTCGAGCACCTCGTCGAGCCGGTCGATCTCCCGCTGCGCCCGGTCCCGGATCTGGCGCATCTCGCGCTCGCCGGACTCCTTGACCTTGCGGCGAACGTCGGCCTTGGCGCCCTCGGCCTCCAGCTCGGCCAGGTCGGCCTCCAGCTTGGCGGCCCGCTTCTCGATCTCCGAGTCGCGGCTGTTCTCCGACTGGCGCTTCTCGGCGAAGATCTCGTTCTCGATCGTCGACATGTCGCGGTGGCGCGCCTCGGCGTCCACCCCGGTGATCACGTACGACGCGAAGTAGATGATCTTCTCGAGGTCCTTGGGAGCCAGGTCCAGCAGGTAGCCGAGCCGGCTCGGGACGCCCTTGAAGTACCAGATGTGGGTGACCGGCGCGGCGAGCTCGATGTGCCCCATCCGCTCACGACGGACCTTGGAGCGGGTCACCTCGACGCCGCAGCGCTCACAGATGATGCCCTTGAAGCGGACCCGCTTGTACTTGCCGCAGTAGCACTCCCAGTCCCGCTGCGGACCGAAGATCTTCTCGCAGAAGAGCCCGTCCTTTTCCGGCTTCAGGGTGCGGTAGTTGATCGTCTCGGGCTTCTTGACCTCGCCGTGGGACCACTGACGGATGTCGTCGGCGGTGGCGAGACCGATGCGCAACTCGTCGAAGAAGTTGACGTCGAGCACGTTACGTGTCCCCTATGTCGTCGTCTCTACTGCTGGTTCGTGGGCAGGTCGGCGGCCCTGTCGCGACAGGGCCGCCGACCGCACCTCAGACTTCCTCGACCGAGCTCGGCTCCCGCCGGGACAGGTCGATACCGAGTTCCTCCGCCGCCCGGAACACCTCGTCGTCGGTCTCGCGCATCTCCAGGGCCACGCCGTCGCTGGAGAGCACCTCGACGTTGAGGCACAGCGACTGCAGCTCCTTGAGCAGCACCTTGAACGACTCGGGGATGCCCGGCTCGGGGATGTTCTCGCCCTTGACGATCGCCTCGTAGACCTTGACCCGGCCCAGGACGTCGTCGGACTTGATGGTCAGCAGTTCCTGCAGGGCGTAGGCGGCGCCGTACGCCTGCATCGCCCAGCACTCCATCTCACCGAAGCGCTGGCCACCGAACTGGGCCTTACCGCCGAGCGGCTGCTGGGTGATCATCGAGTACGGGCCGGTCGACCGCGCGTGGATCTTGTCGTCGACCAGGTGGTTGAGCTTGAGGATGTAGATGTAGCCGACCGCGATCGCGTCCGGCAACGGCTCCCCGGAGCGCCCGTCGAACAGCTGGGCCTTGCCGGAGTTGCCGATCAACTGCACACCGTCACGGTTCGGCAGGGTGCTGCCGAGCAGGCCGGTGATCTCCTCCTCGCGGACACCGTCGAAGACCGGGGTCGCGACGTTGGTGTCCGGCTCGGCCTCGTCGGACCCGATGGCCCGCAGCGCGGCCTTCCACTCGGCGTCGTCGCCCTCGACCTTCCAACCGGTCTTGGCCACCCAACCGAGGTGGGTCTCCAGGATCTGACCGATGTTCATCCGGCCCGGCACACCGAGCGGGTTGAGCACGATGTCGACCGGCGTACCGTCGGAGAGGAACGGCATGTCCTCCACCGGCAGGATCTTGGAGATGACACCCTTGTTGCCGTGCCGGCCGGCGAGCTTGTCGCCGTCCTGGATCTTCCGCTTCTGGGCGACGTAGACCCGGACCAGCTCGTTGACGCCCGGCGGCAACTCGTCGCCGTCGTCGCGGGAGAAGGTCCGTACGCCGATCACCGTGCCGGTCTCACCGTGCGGCACCTTCAGCGAGGTGTCCCGGACCTCCCGGGCCTTCTCACCGAAGATCGCCCGCAGCAGCCGCTCCTCCGGGGTCAGCTCGGTCTCGCCCTTCGGGGTGACCTTGCCGACCAGGATGTCGCCGGGGACGACCTCGGCGCCGATCCGGATGATGCCGCGCTCGTCGAGGTCGGCGAGCATCTCCTCGCTGACGTTCGGGATGTCGCGGGTGATCTCCTCCGGGCCGAGCTTGGTGTCCCGGGCGTCGACCTCGTGCTCCTCGATGTGGATCGAGGTGAGCACGTCCTGCTGCACCAGCCGCTGGGACAGGATGATCGCGTCCTCGTAGTTGTAGCCCTCCCACGGCATGAACGCCACGAGCAGGTTACGGCCGAGGGCCATCTCGCCTTCGTCGGTGCACGGACCGTCCGCGATGACCTGGCCGGCCTCGACCCGGTCGCCCTCGAAGACGGTCGGCTTCTGGTTGACGCAGGAGCCGGCGTTGGAACGGCGGAACTTGTGCAGCAGGTAGGTCCGGCGGTGGCCGTCGTCCTGGTGCACCGTGACGTAGTCGGCGCAGAGGTCCTCGACCACGCCGCCGGCCTCGGCCAGCACCACGTCGCCGGCGTCGACCGCCGCGCGGTACTCCATGCCGGTGCCGACCAGCGGGGACTCCGCCTTGACCAGCGGAACCGCCTGACGCTGCATGTTCGCGCCCATCAGGGCCCGGTTGGCGTCGTCGTGCTCCAGGAACGGGATCATCGCGGTGGCCACGGAGACCATCTGCCGCGGTGAGACGTCCATGTAGTCGACGGCGGCCGGCGTGACGAAGTCGACCTCACCGCCCTTGCGTCGGACCAGGACGCGGTCCTCGGCGAAGGTGCCATCGGCCATCAGCGGCGCGTTGGCCTGCGCCTTGACGAAGCGGTCCTCCTCGTCGGCGGTCAGGTAGTCGATCTGGTCGGTGACCCGGCCGTCGACAACCTTGCGGTACGGCGTCTCGATGAAGCCGAACGGGTTGACCCGCCCGAAGGTGGACAACGCCCCGATCAGACCGATGTTCGGCCCTTCCGGGGTCTCGATCGGGCACATCCGGCCGTAGTGCGACGGGTGCACGTCGCGGACCTCGAAGCCGGCCCGCTCCCGGGACAGACCACCCGGGCCGAGGGCGCTGAGCCGCCGACGGTGGGTCAACCCGGCGAGCGGGTTGGTCTGGTCCATGAACTGGGACAGCTGCGACGTACCGAAGAACTCCTTGATCGCCGCCACCACCGGGCGGATGTTGATCAGGGTCTGCGGCGTGATCGCCTCGACGTCCTGGGTGGTCATCCGCTCGCGGACGACCCGCTCCATCCGGGACAGGCCGACCCGTACCTGGTTCTGGATCAGCTCGCCGACGGTACGCAGCCGCCGGTTGCCGAAGTGGTCGATGTCGTCGGCCTCGTAGCCCTCCTCACCGGCGTGCAGCCGGCAGAGGTACTCGACGGTGGCGACGATGTCGTCCTCGGTCAGCGTCCCCTTGTTGATCGGGACGTCCAGCTCGAGCTTCTTGTTGAACTTGTACCGGCCGACCTTGGCGACGTCGTACCGCTTCGGGTTGAAGAAGAGGTTGTCGAGCAGGGTCTGCGCGTTCTCGCGGGTCGGCGGCTCGCCAGGGCGCAGCTTGCGGTAGATGTCGAGCAGCGCCTCGTCCACCCCGGCGATGTGGTCCTTTTCCAGGGTGGTCATCATCAGCTCGGACCAGCCGAACCGCTCACGGATCCGGTCGGCGGACCAACCGATGGCCTTGAGCAGGACGGTCACGGCCTGGCGCCGCTTACGGTCGATGCGGACACCGACGGTGTCGCGCTTGTCGATGTCGAACTCCAGCCAGGCACCCCGGCTCGGGATCACCTTGACGCTGGACAGATCGCGGTCGGAGGTCTTGTCCGGCTGCTTGTCGAAGTACACGCCCGGCGAGCGGACGAGCTGACTGACCACGACGCGCTCGGTGCCGTTGATGATGAAGGTGCCCTTCGGCGTCATCATCGGGAAGTCACCCATGAACACCGTCTGGCTCTTGATCTCGCCAGTGGTGTTGTTGGTGAACTCCGCGGTCACGAAGAGCGGTGCGCAGTAGGTCAGATCCTTCTCCTTGCACTCCTCGATCGAGGCCTTGACCTCGTCGAAGCGCGGGCTGGAGAAGGAAAGCGACATAGTGCCGGAAAAGTCCTCAATGGGACTGATCTCGTCGAGAATCTCCGCGAGGCCTGATCGTGCGTGCGGGTCGTCAGCCGACCGGCCCTGCCAAGCCTCGTTGCCCACCAGCCAGTCGAAGGATTCGGTCTGGATGGAGAGAAGGTTGGGGACCTCGAGGTGTTCGGTGATCCGGCCGAATGAGATTCGGCGAGGAGCGAAAGCGCTCGACGTACGACTGGTCTTCGCAGGGCGGGAAGCTGCCAAGATGCGTCCTTCCGAGGACCGGTGCTGCAGACGGCTGTTTCGCGCGCACTCCAAGGAACCTCGGTCAAAATATCCAGGATCGGACATTCCGGGCGCGAGGCAAGTCGGAAGGCAGCGCAAACTAGCAGTGTAGCCGAGCGGCTAACCGCTGTCCAGCCCGACCCCGAAGGAACGTCGCGGAGCCGGCCGGGGCGTCGTCTCGGACGCCTCCCGGACCGCTCGGAACGCGGCGCTTTCCCACGGGGCCTCGTGGGGCTGGCGGACAACGGGACGCCGATCCCCGGATCACCCGGAGCCGGCGGCCCGCCGCTGGTGCCATTACCCAGCTTTGGCCGTCGCAAGCCTGGATCCGTCAACCGCCTCGGCACACCGGGCCCGATGCGACACCTGAAGGATCAGTCCTGCAGTAGTCAGCGTGCCTGCCGTCACCGGCCGCGTCAAGGCCTGTCGTACCGGCAGATCACCTTTCCCCCAGCGGGTTGCCAGGCAGCCATCGACCACCGCGCCCACCCAAAAGGTGAAATTCCCTGATCATTGGGCAGTCGCACCCGGTGTGCGAACGGAGACGGGCGGCGACCCTCGCTGAGGATCGCCGCCCGTCCCGTGGCCCGGTGTGGGTCAGGTCACTTGAGGGTGACCTTGGCGCCTTCCGCCTCCAGCTTGGCCTTGGCCTTGTCGGCGGCCTCCTTGTTGGCCTTCTCCAGGACCGGCTTCGGCGCGGCCTCGACCAGGTCCTTGGCCTCCTTGAGGCCCAGCCCGGTCAGCTCACGCACGACCTTGATGACCTGGATCTTCTTGCCGCCGTCAGCCTCGAGGATGACGTCGAACTCGTCCTTCTCCGGCTCGGCTTCCGCCGCGGCGGCGGCCGGGCCGGCGGCCGCGACGGCGACCGGAGCGGCGGCGGTGACCTCGAAGGTCTCCTCGAACTGCTTCACGAACTCCGAGAGCTCGATCAGCGTCATCTCCTTGAACGCGTCGAGCAGCTCGTCGGTGCTGAGCTTCGCCATGGTCGGCTTCCTTTCGGTGTGGTGACGTTAGGAGGGCACGGGCCGGTCAGGCCGGCGTACCCTCGGATTCGCGCTTGTCCTGCAGCGCTGCCGCCAGGCGGGCGGTCTTCGACAACGGCGCCTGCAGCACGGCCGCGGCCTTGCTCAGGTTCGCCTTCATGGCGCCGGCCAGCTTGGCCAGCAGCACCTCACGGGACTCGAGGTCGGCCAGCTTGGTGACCTCGGCCGCGGTGATCGCGCGTCCTTCGAAGACCCCGCCCTTGATGACGAGCATCGGGTTGGCCTTGGCGAAGTCGCGCAGGCCCTTGGCAGCCTCCACCACGTCGCCGGAGACGAAGGTGAGCGCGGTAGGACCGGTGAACAGCTCGTCGAGTCCGTCGATGCCCGCGTCCGACGCGGCCCGCTTGGCCAGGGTGTTCTTCGCCACCGAGTAGGTCGCGCTCTGCCCCAGCGAACGGCGCAGCTGGGTCAGCTGGGCGACGGTGAGACCACGGTACTCGGTGAGCACCGCCGCTCCCGACTCCCGGAAGCGCTCGGTCAGCTCGGCGACCGCAGTGGCCTTGTCGGCACGAACCGGCTTGTCCGCCATGTCCCTCCTCTCTGGTGCTCAGGGCTGGCGACCGACCGGCGCACGGCCGGACGGTCGGTGAAGATCCCGCGCCCACGAAAAACGCCCCGGCGCGAGGCGCACGGGGCGGGCAGCCGTCGAAATCGACGGGAGATGCTCGGCTTCCGTTCCGCCCCTGCGCGGGCCGCCCGTGGAAACGGGACCTTCAACCGTGCCGAGGCACGGTGACCAGCGGTCTTTGGGTGTGGATACGACCAGCGTACGGCACAGCCGACGCGGGGCCAAATCGACGTCGCCGGGGTGGGGCGGCCGTCCGTCCGGTCGTAGTCGCCGGGCCGGGCCGACGTACCCGTCGGCCCGGCCCGGCGATCACGCCGGCGGGCGCTCAGCTCTCGCTGGTCGCCTCGTTGAGGTTCTTCACCACGTTCGGGTCCACCGGCACGCCGGGGCCCATCGTGGTGGTCAGCACGACCTTGCGCAGGTACTTGCCCTTGGCGGCGGACGGCTTGGCCCGCAGCACCTCGTCCAGTACGGCGGCGTAGTTGTCGATCAGCTGCGCCTCACCGAACGAGGCCTTGCCGATGATCAGGTGCAGGTTGGAGTGCTTGTCCACCCGGAAGGTGATCTTGCCGCCCTTGATGTCGGCGACGGCCTTGGTCACGTCCATCGTGACGGTGCCGGTCTTCGGGTTCGGCATCAGGCCGCGCGGGCCCAGGATCCGCGCGATCCGGCCGATCTTCGCCATCTGGTCCGGAGTGGCGATCGCCGCGTCGAAGTCCAGCCAGCCACCCTGGATCCGGGCGACCAGCTCATCCGTACCGACCTCGTCGGCACCGGCCGCGACGGCCTCCTCCGCCTTCGCGCCGGCGGCGAAGACGATCACCCGGGCGGTCTTGCCCGTGCCGTGCGGCAGGTTGACCGTGCCGCGCACCATCTGGTCCGCCTTACGCGGGTCGACGCCGAGGCGCATGGCGACCTCGACCGTGGCGTCGAACTTGACGGCGCTCGTCTCCTTGGCCAACTTGACCGCCTCGGCCGGGGTGTACAGCTTCGTCCGGTCGATCTGCTCGGTGGCCTTGCGGTAGCTCTTGCTGCGCTGCATGTGTTTCTGCTCCTGTGGTCACTGGCGGGCCGCGCGTCGCGCGCACCCTCCCACGATGGTGACGGCCGGTGTCCGGCCGTTCGATTCCGGTTTCAGCGTCGGTGACCCGCGTCGGCGCGGGTCGGCCGGATCATTCCTTGACGGTGATGCCCATCGACCGGGCGGTCCCGGCGATGATCTTCTCCGCCTGCTCGACGCTGTTGGCGTTTAGGTCGGCCATCTTCTTCTCGGCGATCTCGCGCAACTGCGCGCCGGTCACCGAGCCGACCTTGGTGGTGTGCGGCACCCCGGAGCCCTTCGGGATACCGGCGGCCTTGAGCAGCAGCCGGGCCGCCGGCGGGGTCTTCAGCACGAAGGTGAAGGTCCGGTCCTCGTACACGCTGATCTCAGCCGGAACGATGTCGCCCCGCTGCGATTCGGTCTGCGCGTTGTAGGACTTGCAGAACTCCATGATGTTCACGCCGTGCTGGCCGAGCGCCGGACCGACCGGCGGCGCCGGGGTGGCCTGACCCGCCGGCAACTGCAGCGTGAACGTCTTGACGAGCTTCTTCTTCGGAGGCATGTCACTTCCTGGGGCTTGATCCGGTGGTCCGCACCGGATCTGCTGGACGTCACCGGAGGTGACAACCCCTCCGGCGCGGGCTGGCGAACCCCCGGCACGCGCGCACGGTCAGGCGCGGCCCGGGGCCGACGTTATACGGTAGCGCAAACGACGCGGCAACCCCACGTCGGGTCGCCGCGTCGGCGGACAGCGATGGTGGATCAGATCTTGGCGACCTGGTTGAAGTTCAGCTCCACCGGGGTCTCCCGGCCGAAGATGGAGACCAGCACCTTCAGCTTCTGCTGATCGGCGTTGATCTCGCTGATCGTGGCCGGCAGCGAGGCGAACGCGCCGTCGGTGACGGTGACCGAGTCGCCGACCTCGAAGTCCAGCACCTTGATCTCGGCCTTGGCCTTCTTCGGCTCGGCGGCGACCGCCGGGGCCAGCCACTTGAGCACCTCGTTGAGCGACAGCGGCGCCGGTCGGTCGGCCCGGTCGGTCGCCCCGACGAAGCCGGTGACCCCCGGGGTGTTGCGCACACAGGAGTACGACTCCGGCGTCAGGTCCATCCGGACCAGGATGTAGCCGGGGAAGACCTTGTTCTGCACCTGGAGGCGCTTGCCGTTCTTGACCTCGACCTCTTCGCGGGTGGGCACCTCCACCTGGAAGATGAACTCCTCCATGTCGAGGCTGCTGATCCGGGTCTCGAGGTTGGTCTTGACCTTGTTCTCGTAGCCGGCGTAGGAGTGGACCACGTACCAGTCGCCCGGGGCGTAGCGCAGCTTCTGCCGCAGCTCGGCCACCGCGTCGAACTCTTCGTCGTCCGCCTCGACAGCAGGCTCGTCAGCCGCGGCGGCGGGCTCGTCCGCCTCGGCGGCGGGGACCGATGGTGCGCTGGCGGCCTCAACCGACTCATCAGCCGCCGCCGTTGCCACCGTCGACTGGTCGTCGGTAACGCCGGCGGTCTCGTCGTACTCAGGCACGCTTGCTCACTTCCGTCACTCTCAGCTGGGGTTACCGAATACCCACAGCACACCCTTGGCGAACGCGAAGTCCAGCCCGGCCACGATGGTCAGCATGACCGCGATGAACACGACGACGACGGCGGTGTAGGTCAGCAGCTCTTTCCGAGTCGGCCAGATGACCTTACGCAGTTCGGCGACCACTTCGCGGATGAACCGGATGATCCGGCCAAAAAAGCCCACACGGGCCTCGGACCTGGCCTTCGGACGGCCGTCGGCCGACTCGGCCTTCGCCTTGGACCGGGTGGCCGTGCCACCCCGCGCTACCGGCTCGTCGTCATCGACGTCGTCGTCCGTAGCGGACGTCTCGTCGAACGCCTCGTCCTCGGGGCGGTCGTCCGCGGCGTCATCGCCACGCCGGTACCTCTCGGCCATCTCGCCCTCCGTCGCGGTGGTGGGGGTCACGCGCCAGGTCAAGCACGTGATGCATCGTGCACGCCGGCCATTCCCCTTGCGGGACGGCCGCCAACGGGGACGGCAGCCGACCCACCGGGTCGGTCAGGCCTTAGGCGCAGGGGTGACAGGACTTGAACCTGCAGCCTGCGGTTTTGGAGACCGCTGCTCTGCCAATTGAGCTACACCCCTGTGCGGGTCGGGAAACCCTGGCCGATCCTGCCTGGTGAACCACCCATGCAGGACTGAACAGGGGTCACGAACCCCACGGCGGACCAGTGTACGGGTAGAGCGACCACTTTCCCAACCGGTACCGCACCGCAAGGTGCGCGAGCCGTCGCCGGCCGCACACCACCGGCCTCATTCCCGGGTACGGACCAGCGCCCGCGCCTGGCTCAGCACCTTCTCGCCGGCGCACACCGCAGTGACATCGATCCTGGTCAGACCCGCCTCGGTGGCACCCTTGACCACCCCGGTCACCTCGATCTCGGTGCCGTCGTCGGTGTCCGGCACCACCACCGGGCGGGTGAACCGCACGTTGAACTCGACCACCGCGTCCGGGCCACCGGCCCACGTCGCCACCGCCCGGGCCGCCAACGCCATGGTGAACATGCCATGGCCGATCACCCCGGGCAGACCCACCCCGGTGGCGAACCGGTCGCTCCAGTGGATCGGGTTGAAGTCACCGGAGGCACCCGCGTACCGCACCAGGTCGGCCCGGGTCACCGTGAACCGCTGTGCCGGCAGTTGCATGTCAGCTCTCCCCCCGCACGACCAGCTTCATCCACGCGGTGACCACCGGATCGCCGGCCACCGTCGCCACCTCGGTCCGGACGGTGAGGAAGTCGTGACCACCACGCGACATGACCTCCTCGATCACGTCGGTGCAGACCAGTTCGTCCCCGGCGACCACTGGGCGGACGTACTGGAAGCGCTGGTCGCCGTGCACCACGCGGCTGTAGTCCATCCCCAGGTCGGGATCGGAAACGACCCGCTCGGCGGACGACATCGTGATCACGATCGGGAACGTCGGCGGCGCGACCACGTCCGGATAGCCGGCCGCACGCCCGGCAGCCGGATCGTGATGGATCGGATCGGCGGCACCGACAGCGGTGGCGAACTCGCGGATCTTCTCCCGGCCCACCAGGTAGGAGGAGCCGGGCGGATAGCTACGGCCGACGACGGACGGGTCCATGGGCATGGCCAGAACCTACCCGGTGGACCCGCCGTGACGACGTGCGGCCCGAACGGGACCGGGTCAGCGGGTCTCGCGGTGCAGCGTGTGCTTGCCGTCCCGGGGGCAGAACTTCTTCAGCTCGATGCGGTCCGGGTCGTTACGGCGGTTCTTCCGCGTGATGTAGTTGCGCTCCTTGCACTCCACACACGCCAAAGTGATCTTCGGACGGACGTCGGTCGCCTTGGCCACGGCGGGGTGCCTTCCTCGCTATCGGAACAACTACAACGTGCCAGCGTAGCCGGAGCGAACGCAGACATGCAAAGCGGGCGCCAACGGCGCCCCCTGTACTTCACGCACCGGCCTCACCGGGAAGCCGACCGTAGCGGTGGCCGGACTTGAACCGGCGACACAACGATTATGAGCCGTTTGCTCTACCACCTGAGCTACACCGCCGTGACGGGTCCAACGGAACCCACTGAGCCCCCTTACGGAATCGAACCGTAGACCTTCTCCTTACCATGGAGACGCTCTGCCGACTGAGCTAAGGGGGCCTGCCACACACCGCCCCAGGGGGCGGATGCGCACGGGTAAGAGTACACGTACCCGACCGCCAGGTGAAATCAGCTCCCCCCGTACCCGGATCTGCAGGTCAGGGCACGGCCCGCAGCCGACGGACCTCGCTGGACTGCAGCGTCTCCGGGTCCGCCTGGGCCTCGTACCAGGCGGCCAACCGCTCGTACGGCAGCGGCCGGCTGAACAGGAACCCCTGGCCGACCTGGCAGCCGATGTCCTGCAGCAGCTCCAGCGTCAGCTCGCTCTCCACACCCTCGGCGACCACGGTCAGCCCGAACTGCTGCGACAGGGTCACCACCGCGTTCACGATGGCCAGGTCGCCGGGGTCGGTCGCCATCCCCTGGACGAACGAACGGTCGACCTTGACCTCGTGCACCGGCAGCCGCCGCAGATGCGCCAACGACGTGTAGCCGGTGCCGAAGTCGTCCACCGACAGGCGTACCCCCAGGTCACGCAGCCGACGCAGGGAAGGCATCGGACGGTCGGTGCCGTCGAGCACCCCCGCCTCGGCGATCTCCAGGGTCAACAGCTCCGGCGAGACCTGCTGCTCCTCGAGCAACGCCCGGACCAGCTCCGGGAACTCCGGATCGGTCAGGGTCCGGGCAGAGAGGTTCACCGCCACCGGCAGTGGCTGCTGGCCGATCTGCCACTCCCGGCTGCGCCGCAGCCCTTCCCGCAGCACGAACTCGGTCAGCCGGCCGAGCTGGCCGGTGTGTTCGGCGACCGCCACGAAATCCTCCGGCGCGACCGACCCGTGCGTCGGATGCTCCCAGCGGGTCAGACACTCGACGCCGACCAACCGGCGGCCGTGCAGCGTCACCTTCGGCTGGTAGTAGACCTCCAGCTGCGCCTCGTCCAGCGCCGTCCGAAGGTCGCCGGCGAGCCCGAGCCGGCGGACCGACCGGGACTCCAGTGCCGGGTTGAACAGCTGGACCCCGCCGGGGATGGACTTCGCCGCCGTCGCCGCCAGGTCCGCCCGCTGCAGCAGCGTCGCCGCGTCACTGCCGTGGTCCGGATGCACCGCCACCCCGGCGACGGTGTCGACGTCCAGGGTCAGGGCGCCGAAGACCATCTGGTCGCGGATCTGGTCACGCAGCTCGGTGGCCAGCTGTACGGCCGCCTCGATGCTCTCCATCCGGAGCGTGACGACGAACTCGTCGCCGCCGCTGCGGCCGATCAGAGCCGACGACGGCACGTGTGCCCGCAGCCGACGGGCGACCTCGACGAGGACCTTGTCCCCGGCGGCGTGCCCGAGGGACTCGTTGACCTGGCGCAGACCGTCGACGTCGAAGAGCAGGACCGCGACGACCTCACCCGGTGCGCGGATGGCCACCGACTCGTCGAGGGCCGCGGTCAGCCGACGACGGTTGGCCAGCCGGGTCAACCCGTCGTGGGCCGCGTCGTAGCGCAGCCGGTCGACCAGCCGGGAGTTCTCCACCGCGACCGCGGCGTGCCCGGCGATGGCCTCCAGCAGCGTCACGTCGCCCGGCAGGAAATGCGCGGAGTCGCCGAGCCGGCCACTGACCTCGAGGCAGCCGATCACCAACGAACCGGCCCGCAATGGCACGACGACCGCGTTCCTGGTCCCCCATTCCCGCAGCGCGTCACCGAACTGACTGTCGCCGAACTTCCCGCCGACGGCGAGCGACGCGCCGGTGGCGAACACGTGTTCCCGCAGGACGTGCGGCGCGCCGGCCGTGTCGACCAGCCCCTGCCCGTCCGCGGTCGCGGAGAGCAGCACCTCCGGATAGCGGCCCTGTTTCGGCAACCACAGCGTCGCGTACTCGGCCTGCAGGACCTCGCGGACCCGTTTGAGCAGGACATCGGAGATGGTGCCATCGTGCGGAGTGTCGGCGATCGCCCTGGTCAACGCATAGATCTCGGACAGGGTCCGATTCTGGCGCAGCGACTGGGCATAGGAGCGGTACGCCAGCACGAAGGAGGTGATCAGGGCGACCAGCAGCACCAGCGCCCACTGGCTCTGGGCGAGCAGGATCAGGACCACCAGGCCGAACGTGGTGTTGATGAACGCGACGATGAGGCCGGGGACACTGGTGGTGGTGATCTCCCTTGTGGAGAGCCGCCCCTGCACCAGCGTGATGACCACGAGGACGGCCACCAGCGTGATGACCTGGTTGGCCGCCATCGCGCCCACCAGCGTCAGCCAGGTGTGCGGCTGCGCCGCTTCGAGCACTCTGGCGTTCACGACAATCGCCGTGGCGATCGATGTTCCCGCAGCGACGTTCGCCACGTTGAACCACAACTTGACGGGCGGCTGCCGGCGCATCATGTGGCCAATGACCGCCGCGATGACGCGCCCGATAATCAAGGTCAGTGGCGGGAGAAAGAACAGCCCCAGAAGAAACGGAATCTCACCGATGTTCAGGGTGAACGACTGCCGACGCACCTCGAAGAGAACGAGTGTCGCGTGCGCAGCGACGAACAGCCCGAGAAAAAGGAGCCCGAGAAGCCAGTCACCGGTTGGGGCCGGGTGACTGAGGCCTATGGCCACAGAAATAAGGACCGCCGTCAGAGCGAGCGGGCCGGTTACGTACCACGCCCGCTCCGACGAATGCCGCCCCGCAGCCTGTGGCCTAGGCACTCGACTCCCTCGATGTCAGGTCCAGTTCAGTTCCAACTGAAGTCGTAGAGCGAGACCGGCGCATCGATCGAGTCGTTGTAGTCAGGCTTGTCCACCGGCAAGACCACCGGCACTTCGTCACCGACCGTGACCCAGGCGTAAGCGGCCTGGGCGGCGGTCCCCGTGGTGAACGAGACAGCAATCCCTAGTGCGACGACCGCGACGACCCTGCCGAGCCGGCGGCCCATCGTGTGTCCACGCATGTTACAGACTCCCGTCCAGGAGGCGAATGACTTACGCGATTGAGGGGGCAGAGACTGATGGTGCCACACCGGACGGCACCAAGGGTAGGTTGACGCGGTCGGCCTGCACCTTCAGCACCGCCCATCCTAGCCAATCGGACGAGGAGAACCTTAGCGGCGGCTTTCCTCGGGGGCATTCGTCCCGTCGCAGGTCAGGCCGGCCGCTGGTAGATAACTCCGGGTTGGCGTGGACGTCACGGCATTGCCACGATCAGTACCGTAAACGGTGGCAGAGTCAAGGGAAGTGAGCACTTTGCGTCGACCGACATGTCGGATTTAATCCGATTCAGTAAAAGAAGTATTTATCACGTAATTTATACGACTATTAACTGAGATGCAGGTACGCAGCCCGGACCAGTGGCACCATCGACACGCCCCGTCGCCAGTTCTCGACGCTAAGCCCTAGGGGCAACTCAGCAGGGGCTCTTTCGGTTACAGCTCGGTGACGGCGGCTACTCGTCGGTTCGGAAATCGCAGCCCGAACGGCACGATGAGCCCGAAACCGGCACTCCGCCCCCAGCATCCCAGCGGATTACGTGGACCTGCCACGCCGCGCTGGCACCAGCCAGGTCCCCAGCTCACCGGCCAGGTCCCCAGCTCACCGGGAGGCCCCCAGGGTCACGACCTGGTGCTCCGCCTCCCCGCCGGGCCGACCTGTGCAGTCCTTGCAGTCTCGCCCACCATCCGCCCACGGCGGACGACCCACCCGAGCCGGTCACCCGCCGATAGTGAATCTGCGACGTAGCAAATTGCTAGGTCTTTTTTTGAGACGACCCGACGTACCGCCGCCCGTGGCGGTCCTCGTTCGAGCCACTGAACCAGTGCACCCAACCTGCCAGGAGGGCGGCAAGCACCGACATACCGCCCTGATAGAGCGACGGCACCTCGGAGAAGCCGGCGAAGGTTGCGCTCCAGGTGGCACACGCGACGACAGCGGCCGGGATCAGGCCGCCGCGATACCGAGCGTTGCGGGCCCAACCGGAGTGTGACACGGCGACGCACGCGCATCATCCGAGCACGTTGGCGATCTTGTCGTTCATGCCGTCGTCCCCGCCGTCGACGCAGTCCGCGTACACCCGGGCCAGGACCCGCGACGCCATCCATGGCCTTCCGGCTGCCTCGCCGGTCCAAGAACGGGACCGACTTGCACCCGTGAACGCCGCTGACGGCTGGAAGTGGCGAGACCGGGCGGGACGGGACTCCTGCCCGTACGACAACAGCCCTTGACCTGTTGGTGCAGGTCAAGGGCTGTTGGTGCGCCTGGTGGCGGGTAGAGGATTCGAACCTCTGTAGCTTTCGCGACGGATTTACAGTCCGCTCCCATTGGCCGCTCGGGCAACCCGCCAGGGCGTGCCGCCTCGGCGCGCGAGGCAACGCAGGAAAGGATAGCGGCATCACCGGGCGTTCCCGCAACCGGGTACGGTCGGCGGGAGTCCACCGCTCGGCCACGTCCGAGCCACCGTCCAGACCCGCACTGGCAGGAGCAGATCATCATGGCAGCCAACCCGTCGTTCGACATCGTCAGCAAGGTCGACCGGCAGGAGATCGACAACGCCCTCCGGCAGACCGAGAAGGAGCTGGCCACCCGCTTCGACTTCCGTGGCACCGGGGCGGAGATCGCCTGGGCCGGCGAGGAGGCGGTCTCCCTGCAGGCGGAGACCGAGGAGCGGGTCAAGGCCAGCCTGGAGGTCTTCAAGGAGAAGCTGGTCAAGCGGAACATCTCGCTGAAGTCGCTGGACGCCGGTGACGCACGGTCGTCCGGCAAGGTCTACAAGATCGACTGCAAGATCATCCAGGGTATCGAGTCCGACAAGGCCAAGGCGATCAGCAAGAAGATCCGCGACGAGGGGCCCAAGGGCGTCCAGGCGCAGATCCAGGGCGACCAGCTGCGGGTGACCGGCAAGAAGCGCGACGACCTGCAGGCCGTGATCGCGCTGCTCAAGGCGGAGGACTTCGGCATCGCCCTGCAGTTCACCAACTACCGGTGAGCTGAGGCCGGCTGACGACGGGCCGGGCCGCTGCCCGGGGCCGCATCCGGCCGGGGCCGCATCCGGCCGGGGCCGCATCAGACCGGGATGGTCAGACCGTCTCGCTCAGCAGCACCCGGTCGGGGTCGGCCGCCGAGCGTGTTTCAGCCCGGCGGATCGGCCCGGCCGGCCAGGCGGCGACCGCCGCCGCCACCGCGACGGCGGCGCCGGCGAACAGGAACGCCGCTGGCGGCCCGCCTCGCCCGTCGACGAGCACCCCGGCGACCGCGCCGCCGGCCGCGCTGAACCCGACCGCCATCGTGGCGACCCAGGTGTACGCCTCGTTCAGCATGCCGACCGGGGCGATCCGGCCGACCATCGTGTTCTCGACGGTCAGGGCCGGGGCGATCACCGCGCCGCCGAGCACCAGTGCCACGCCCAACGCCAACGGGTGCGGCATCACGGCGTACACGATGAAGCTGGCAGCGACGGCAGCGAGCAACCAGGCGAACTGGCGGGTGGCGTCGAGGGCCGGCCGGCGGGTGCCGAAGTAGATGCCCCCGGAGGCGCTGCCGATCGCCCAGATGGCCAGCAGGATCCCGGCCAGCCGGCCACCGTCGTCAGCTGAGGCGGCAGCGGCAGCGGAGGACGCCGCAGATGCGGCGTGCGCGGTCACGTACGCCGGTACGGCGACCCCGGCGGTGCCGAACGCGATGCCGAGACCGGCGACACAGAGCAGCAGCGCCGGAAAGCCGGGTACCCGCAGCGGGCCGAGCCCTCGGGTGTGGGTGCCGGTGGGCTGCGGCCGCCAGGAGCGCATGGCGGTGCCGAGGGCCACGGCGGTGGTGCCGGCCAGGGTCAGTACGGCGGCGGCGAGCAGCGCGGCGGAGGCGTCGGCGAGCACCACCGAGGCGGCGACCAGCAGTGGGCCGATCACGAAGACGAACTCGAAGATGGTCGTCTCGGCGGCGAGCGCGGTGTTACGCAGTGCGTACCGGCCGCTGGCCGGGTCGGTCAGGTGGGTCCAGGCGCCCCGGATGGCGGCGCTCAGCGGCGGATAGCTGGCGCCGGCGAGGCCGGCCATCGCGTACAGCAGCAGGATCGGGGCGTCGGCACGGATGGTGAACAGCAGGCCGACCAGGGCAACTGGGTGCGCGATGCCGGTGGTCAGCAGCACCGGGGTGGGGCCGAACCGGTCGGCGAGGCGTCCGGCGACCGGGCTGACGACCGCACCGGCGACGGCATAGATGCCGCCGGCGACGGCGGCGAGGGAGTATTTTCCGGTGACGTCGCTGATCGCCAGGAGCAGGGCGAGCGGGGTCATGCCGATGCTGAGTCGGCCGATGACGCCGGCCAGCAGCAGGGTGGGGCCGCCGGGGATCCGCCAGACTTCGGCGTATTTACGTAGCCCGCCCACCGGGCCTCCTCAGTGTTGCGGGTGGCACCGACGGCGGTGAAACCTGTGGTCGGCGGGCCGACCACAGGTAACGGGTGGTCGACCTGCCGACCCTAACGCCGAACCGGTCGCACCCCCAGCCGATTTCCTCGGCCAGGGGTGCGAATCCGATCACAGAGAGCGGTCAGCGACCGGCTCGACCAGGCCGGCGCGTGGGGCGGTGTCAGCGGCGCGACACCGGACCGGCGTACGCCAGCTGCTCCAGCCGGGCAACCCGCTGCTCCATCGGCGGGTGGGTGGAGAACAGCGCGGCGAACCCGCCCTTGCGCAGCGGGTTGTCGATCATCAGGTGGGCCGAGCTGGCGAGCTGGCCCTCGGCCGGCAACGGCATCCGTTGCGTACCCATGTGAATCTTGCGCAGGGCGCTGGCCAGCGCGAGCGGGTCGCGGGTCAGGGCGGCGCCGGACGCGTCCGCCTGGTACTCGCGGTTGCGGCTGATCGCCAGCTGGATGATCGACGCGGCCAGGGGGCCGAGGATCAGCATGCCGAGCAGCGCCAACGGGTTGGCGCCCTCCTCGTCGTCCCCGCCACCGAACGGCAGGAACCACGCCAGGTGCGCCAGCATGGTGACGATGCCGGCGAGCGACGCCGCGACGCTGGAGATCAGAATGTCGCGGTTGTAGACGTGGGACAGTTCGTGACCGATGACGCCGCGCAGTTCGCGGTAGTCGAGGATCTGCACGATCCCCTGGGTGACGCAGACCGCGGCGTTGGCCGGGTTGCGGCCGGTCGCGAAGGCGTTCGGCTGCATGGTCGGGCTGACGTACAGCCGGGGCATCGGCTGGCCGGCCTCGACCGCCAGCTCGCGGACCATCTGGTAGAGCGCCGGGAACTCCGCTTCGCTGACGGGCCGGGCCCGCATCGACCGCAGCGCGATCTTGTCGGACCAGAAGTAGGTGCCGGCGTTCATCGCCAGCGAGACGCCGACGGCGATGATCAGGCCGCCGCTGCCGCCGAACCAGTAGCCCACGCCGAGGATCATGGCGGTGAGCAGGCCGAGCAGGGCTGCCGTCTTGAGACCGTTGTGGTGGCTGTGCACGTTGACTCCTTCTCCACCGGGTCGTCGGTAAGACCCCACGGCAGGTGCAACGTCCAGATACCCGCGATCCATCCGCCAATAGCTGAGAGTTGACTGGGAATCAAGAGTCGGCGGCAAAGTTTTCGGTCAGCCTGCGACGACGTCAAACACCACTTGCGGGGCGAAACCGATCACTACCGCCACAATCGTCGCCACCGCCAGGGCCACCGCGACCGGCCACGCCGGCGCGCCGTCGTCGCTCGGCATCACTGCCGGTCGGGCGTACAGCGTGGCACTGACCCGCAGGTAGTAGACCAGGCCGAGCACCGCGTTCGCCGCCACCACCAACGCCAACACTCCGGCCCCGCCGACCAGCAGCGACCGGACCACCGCCACCTTCGCGAACAGGCCGGCCAGGCCGGGCGGCAGACCCGCCAGCCCGATCAGCGCGAACACCAGCGCCGCACCGACCCACGGCCGCCGCCGGGCAGCGCCCGCGTACTCGGCGATCGTGCCGCCGTCGCCGGCCGCCGGCCGCAACGCCACCACCGCCGCGAACGCCGCCAGCTCCAACACCACGAAGAAAACGGTGTACGCGAAGACCGCCGCGACCGCCACCGCCCGCTCCTCGACGCCCCGCCCGGCCAGCCCGGCGGCCGCCGCCAGCGGCACCAGGATGTAGCCGGCCTGCGCGATCGACGACCAGGCCAGCAGCCGCACCATCCGCCGCTGCCGCAGCGCCACCAGGTTGCCGACCGTCATCGTCGCCACCGCCAGCACCGCCAGCACCGGCCCGGAGGTGGCCAGCTGCGGGGTGAGCCCCTCGGCGACGACGGCGACGATCGCCACGACACCGCCGAGCTTCGACGCGGTCGACAGGTACGCGGCGACCGGCAAGGGCGCACCGTCGTAGGTCTTCGGCGCCCAGGCGTGCAGCGGCACCGCCGCCACCTTGAACGCCAGCCCGGTCAGCAGCAGCACCAGGCCGACCCGGGCCAGCCGGGCCTGCCCGTCGGCCGAGCCGCCGACGACCGTACCGGCCGGACCCGCCGGCTCGGCCAGGCCGCTGGCGCCGGCGAGCAGGTCCAGGTGCACCGCGCCGTACGCGGCGTACAGCAGTGCCGCGCCGAGCAGCGCCACCGCCGTGGCGACCACACTGACGACGAAGAAACTCACCGCCGACTCGGCCGAGGCGACCCGCTGCCGGTGCAGCCCGACCAGGACGTACAGCGGCAGGGTCAGCGTCTCCACCGCCACGATCAGGGTGATCAGGTCGCCGGCGGCGCCGAGCACCACACCGCCGGTCATCGAACAGGCCAGCAGGAAGCAGTACTCCCCGACCGGCACCGCGCGGGCCCGCAGCGTCGGCGCCGACAGGGCCAGCACCCCGACGGTCAGCGCGGCGAACAGCAGCGCGACCAGGGCGGCCCGGTGGTCGGCTACGTACGAGCAGGCGAAGCCGTCCTCGCCGGGCACCCCGGACGGCGTACCGCAGAAGGTGGCCCGGGTCGGTCGGCCCAGCGCCACCGACGCGGCGACGCCGACCGCGACGGCCCCCGCCGTCGCCGTCGCCACGGTGGCCGCCCGGCGGGCGGCGAACAGGTCGACCAGCAGGACGGCGACGGCGGTCAGCGCCGCCACGTACGCCGGCAGCAGCGCCACATGGTCGACCGACTGTGCTGCGGGTTCGCCGATCACCGGATCACCTCCAGCAGCACGTCCACCGGCACCTCGGCGACGCCGAGCACCAGCGTCGGCACCAGTCCGATGGCCAGTGCCGCCACCACCAGCGGCGCCCAGACCAGCGCCTCGGCGCGGCTGATCGCCGCCGCCGGGCCGGCGGCCCGCAGCGCCGGGCCGGCCGGGCCGTGGGTGACCCGGCGCAGCATCCGCAGCAGGTACGCGGCGGTCAGCGCCGCCCCGATCGCCGCCACCACCGCCAGGGTGATCCACAGTGGTCCGCCGCGCTGCCAGGCGGCGACGACGGCGAACGCCTCACCCCAGAAGCCGGCCAGGCCGGGCAGGCCGAGCGAGGCGAGCGCGGCGTAGCCGAGCAGCCCGGACAGTGCCGGTGCCTGTTCCCGCAGTCCGCCGAGGTCGGCCAGTTCACCGGTGTGGTAGCGGTCCTTGACCGCCCCGGCGAGGAAGAACAGCAGCCCGGTGATGACGCCGTGGGCGATGTTGCCGATCAGGGCGGCCTGGATGCCGGTGGCGCTGAGCGTGGCGACGCCGAGCAGCACGAACCCCATGTGACCGACGCTGGAGTAGGCGATCAGCCGTTTCAGTTCGGTCTGCGCCAGGCACACCAGGGATCCGACGATGATCGCGGCGACGGCGAGGGTCCCGAGCACCGGGGCGGCCCACCTGGCACCTTCCGGGGCGACGCCGACGGCGACCCGAATCAGCCCGTACGTGCCCATTTTGAGCAGTACCCCGGCGAGGATCACGCTGCCGACGGTGGGTGCCTGGCTGTGCGCGTCGGGCAGCCAGCTGTGCAGCGGCCAGAGCGGGGCCTTGACCGCGAAGGCCAGCGCCAGCAGCGTGAACGCCGCCAACTGGGTGCGCCTGGTGAGGTCGGCGCCGCCGGTGAGCACAGTCAGGTCGGCGGTGCCGGCGGCGGTCACCACGGTCACCACGCCGACGAGCAGCAGCACCGACCCGGCCAGGGTGTAGACGGCGAACTTCGTCGCCGCCCGCCGGTGCGCGCCCCCGTCGGCCTGGTCCTTTGTGCCGCCCCAGCCGGCGATGATCGCGTACATCGGCAGCAGCACGACCTCGAAGAAGACGAAGAACAGCACCAGGTCGAGGGCGAGGAAGGTGCCGATGATGCCGACCTCGACGACCAGCAGCAACGCGACCAACGTCCGCCCGTTGCGGGAGTGCGGCACCCGCCAGACGGTGTACGCGCAGCAGAGCAGCGTCAGCACGGTGGTGAGCAGCACCAGCGGGTACGAGATGCCGTCGACACCAATGTGGAACCGTAGGTCCAGGGCCGGCACCCAGGGCAGGTCCAGCTGGTGCCAGGGCAGCACCCCGGGTGGGCCGTCCAGCGGTGACCCGTACGCGAACCAGCCCGCCCCGGCCGGATCTCCCAGTAGCGGCAGGCTGGCCAGCACTGTCACCGCCGCGACGCCGGTGCCCAGCAGCCTCGCTGCTCTGTCGCCCCATAGCGGCAGGGCCACCACCAGCAGCGCCCCCAGCGCCGGCAGGATCAGTACGGCCAGCAGGGCGAGCTGCCCCGCCGTCATCGCGTCATCGGCGTACACGGCAGCGCCCGCCTCCCCTCAAGATCCCGACGATCTTGCAGTTATCGTTGGACAAAGTAGACAAATCCTCTCGATAACTGCAAGATCGTCGAGGAGGTGGGCGGGGAGGTGAGCAGGGTGAGGGCGGCGGTGACGAGGGCGAGCAGCAGGACACCAGCCAACACCAGGGTCACCGCCAACGGCAGCGGGCCGGCGAACCGGCGGCCCAGGATCCCCCCCAGCCCCAGTACACCCTTACCTACGCCGTTCACCGCCCCGCCCACGCCCCTTTCGTCGCCGACCCTGGCCATCCCCGCCAACGCCACGACGGGGCGGACCACCAAAGCCCGCTGCACCGCGTCCAGCCAGAACGCCGCCACAAACGCCGGCCGCAGCGGCCCCAGCGCCACCGTGGCCGGATCGGCGGCGGGATCGCGCCGGTGCAGCCACACCGCCGCGCCGACACCCACTGCCAGCAGCAGCAGCGGCAGCACCAGGTCGACGCCGCCATGGACCAGGTAACCCGGGGTGGTGGCCCTAAGCCAGCCGGCGACGGTAGGGCTGAACGCGGCCAGGCCGAGCAGCGCCGCCGGCACCGTCAACGCCAGCACCGGCCAACGCATCAACGCCGGCGGGTCGTGCGGGTGGGCGCCGGCGGGCAGCCGAGACGGCCCGAAGAAGGTACGCAGCAGCAGCCGGGTGGCGTACCAGGCGGTGACCGCCACCCCGACCAGCCCGGCGGTCCAGACCAGCCAGCCCAGCCACGCTGGAGCCGGCCCGTCACCGGGATGCCTGGCCGCATGGGAGGCCGCGTACAGAACGCTCTCCTTGCTCCAGAAGCCGGCCAGCGGCGGCAGCCCGGCAAGTGCCCCCAGCCCGACCGCCGTGGCGGCGAAGGTGACCGGCATCGGCCGACGCAGCCCGCCCATCGCCGACATCAGGTTGCTGCCGACGGCGTGGATGACGCAGCCGGCGGCGAGGAACAGCAGCGCCTTGAACGCGGCGTGGGTGAGCAGGTGGAACAGGGCGGCCGGCGGGGAGCCGACGGCCAACGCGCCGGTCATGTAGCCCAGCTGGGAGACCGTCGACCAGGCCAGGACCCGTTTGATGTCGTCGGCGGCGGTCGCCGCGAACGCGCCGAGCAGCAGGGTGACGACGCCGAGTACGCCGAGCACCACCAACGCGGCCGGGGCGGCGACGAAGATCGGGTAGAGCCGGACGGTCACGTACACCCCGGCGGCGACCATCGTCGCGGCGTGGATCAGCGCGGAGATCGGCGTCGGGCCGGCCATCGCGTCCGGCAGCCAGGTGTGCAGCGGGAACTGGGCGCTCTTGCCGGCCACCCCGGCGAGCAGCAGCAGCGCCGCCGTGGTGACCGTCGCCGGCGGGTAGTCGTGGGCGAGCACGTCGGCGATCCGGAAGCTGCCGGCACCGACGCCGAGCACCGCGACGCCGAGCAGGAATCCGACGTCGCCGACGCGGGTGACCAGGAACGCCTTCATGGCCGCCGCCGGGGCCTCGGGCAGCCGTCGGTCGTGGGCGATCAGCAGGTACGAGCAGGCGCCCATCACCTCCCAGCCGATCAGCAGCATGATCAGGTCACCGGCGACGACGACCAGCAGCATCGCGGCGGTGAAGAGGCTGACCTGGGCGACGTACGTCGGGTAGCGCTCGTCGTCGGCCAGGTAGGCGACGGAGTACAGCTGGACGGCCAACGCGACCGCGGCGACCGCGACGGCGAGCAGGGCGGCGGGGCCGTCGAGCCGTACGCCGAGCGTGACGGCGAGCCCGCCGAAGTCGATCCACGACCGGGACACGTCCACGGTCGGCGCGCCGGCGGCCAGCAGGGTGACGGCGGCGGCCAGGGCCAGTGCTGCCCCGCCGACGCCGAGGACGGCAGCGACCCGGTGGCGGGTGGTGGTCACCGTCGCACCTCCCGCACGGCGTCGTCGGCAGCGCTACCGTCGTCGGCAGCGCTACGGTCGTCGGTGTCGTCGCCGAGTGGGACGTCGTCGACGACGACGCTGGCCCGTAGCCGGTACAGGTGCAGCACGATGGCCAGCCCGACGCCGATCTCGGCGGCGGCGATCACGATGATGAACAGGGCGAACGTCTGCCCGGTGTGTGGCAACGCGGCGCGGACCGTGCTGTCGGCGGTGACCAGCACCAGGTTGACGGCGTTGAGCATCAACTCGACCGACATCAGCAGCAGGACGGCGTTGCGGCGGCGCAGCACGCCGTACACGCCGAGGCCGAACAGCGCGGCGGCGACGACGTACGGGATGACCGGGCGCATCAGCTGCCGCCACCTGATCGGGGTGCCGCGCCGACGTCGGGGCGCGACAGCACGATCGCGCCGATCAGCGCGGACAGCAGCAGCACCGACAGCACCTCGAACGGCAGCACCCAGCTGCCGAAGATCACCGTACCGAGGCGGTCGGCGGTGCCGGCGGCCGGCAGTTCCACGCTGGACCAGCGGTACGCGTCGACGAACAACGCGGCCAGGCCCAGCCCGGCACCGCCGCCGATCAGCGCGGCCGGCCAGCCGGGCCGGTCCAGGTCGGTGGCGGCCCCGATCGGTGCCCGGGTCAGCATCACCGCGAACAGCAGCAGTACGACGACCGCGCCGACGTAGATCAGCACCTGCACCCAGGCGACGAGTTCGGCGGCGAGCACCAGGTAGAGACCGGCGACCGCGCCGAGGCAGGCGACCAGGTACAGCCCGGCGCGGACGATGTGCCGGGTGCTCACCACCAGGGCACCGGCGCCGACGGCGACCGCGCCGAGGGCGAGCAGCAGGACGTCCGTACCGGTCACGCGCGGGCCCTGCCAGGTCCGGGGCCGGCGGCGCGGCCGGGGCCAGCGCCAGCGCCGGGGCCGGCGGTCTTGCGGGCGGCGGCCGTCTCCTCCTTGGCCGGTTCGCCGTTCGGGTCGTGCGCCGGTGGCGGCGGTACGCTGGCCAGCCACTCGCCGAGGTGCTCCTTGTCGTGCAGCAGGTCACGGATGTCGTACTCGGCGTACTCGAACTCCGGTGACCAGTAGAGCGCGTCGAACGGGCACACTTCGATGCAGATGCCGCAGTACATGCAGAGCGAGAAGTCGATGTCGAACCGGTCCAGGACGTTGCGCTGCCGGGCCCGGGCCGCGCCCGGCACCGACACCTCCTCCTTGTGCGAGTCGATGTAGATGCACCAGTCGGGGCATTCCCGGGCGCAGAGCATGCAGACGGTGCAGTTCTCGGCGAGCAGCGCGATCACGCCACGGGTGCGCGGCGGCAACTCCGGCGCGACGTCCGGGTACTGCTGGGTGTGCGTCGGGCTGACCATCGTCTTGAACGTGGTCGCCAGACCTTTCAGCAGTCCCTCGCCGTGTCCGTCCATGTGCTCATCCTGCCGAATCCGGCCCGCCCACGCGAGCACCTGATCTCACCGATCGACGATGGGGACCGGCGCCCCGCCCCGCACGGCACGGCACGGCACCGGAGGCAGGCACGTTTCTGAGCGGCATTCCTCAGAGGAATAATTATTCCTCTGAGGAATACTCGCGATGCGCAATACCTGTCCGCCGCACCGCACCGCGCCGCGCTACGTGGAGCCACTCGAGGTGCCGCGCGGGTGGGCGCGTCACCAGCGGCCGAGGCAGTGGAAGTCGGCGCTGGGTTCGACGGCCGGCGGGTGCGGGTCGGGTCCGGCTGTCAGGTCGACCAGCACCCACGCCGCCGTGGAGCCGGAGTTGCGGTCGGCGGGGAATCGGCGTACCGCCGCGACGGTGCCCTGCGCGGCGAGCGCGGCGGCGACGCGGTCCGGGTAGTCGCGGGGCTCGCCGCTGAGGTTGCGCCCGTGCACGTACCAGACGCGGCGGGCGTCGCCGAGCCATTCGGCGAGCCGCTGCGGGTCGCAGCTGTCGTGGCCGGGCGGGTAGAGCCGGACGGTGCGCGGCGCGATCCCGTACTGCGGCCCGTACCACTGGACCATCCGGTAGCTGAACCAGTAGACCAGCACCACGTCGCCGGGTCGGACCTGCCGGGCGACGTCGACGAGCGCGCCCGGCCCGGCGTCCTTGACCCGGGGTTCGCGCACCTGCCGGTACGCGGCCTGGGCCGCCGGTGCGGCGACCACCGGCAGCACCGCGACCGGCACCAGCACCGCGACGACCAGCAGCGCTGCCCCGACGGCCGGGGCCAGGACGAGCCGGCGGCCGGCCCGCCGGAGCGCCTCCCGGAGCGCCCGTACGCAGCCGTCCGCGCCGGCGACGACCAGGATCACCGTGGGGGCGATCAGCCAGGTGGCGACCCGGTCGGCCAACGGCAGGCCGCGGACCGCCGCCGCCAGCACCGCCATCAGCAGTACGCCGCCGAGCATGGCGGCCCACTGTGGCCGGCCCCGCCGCACCAGTGCCGCGACCCCGGCCAGGGTGAGCGCCAGGATCAGCAGCGGGTACCGCCACTGCAGGGTGACGGTGACGAATCCGGTCCACATCTGCGGCAGCCAGGTGAGGATCTCGGCCGGTCCGGACCCGGCCTGCGGGGTGCCGCCGACGAAGTAGTCGGCCTGGCCGGGCATGAACGGGTACTGGCGGCGGCGGTGGATCAGCCAGGCGGCGAACGCGGCGGCCGGCAGCGCGCCGACGGCGAGCAGCAGCGTGTCGCGCCAGCGGCGGCGTACCGCTGTCACCAGGGTGGCTCCGGCGACGGCACCGGCCAGGGCGAGTACGGCGGTCAGGCTGACGAAGACCGCGACGAGGGTGGCCGCCACCCAGCCGACCAGCGGCAGCACGGTACGCACCCGGCGGGTGCGGGCCGCCGCGTCGGTGGCCAGGAGCACCGCCAGGGCGACGGCGGCTTCGACGGCGTACTGCTTGAGTTCGCCGACGTAGGTCAGGATCATCGGCGCGACGGCGATCGACGCGGTCGCGGCGAGGGCCGCCCACCGGCCGACCGCCCGGTGGGTGATGACCGCCGTCAACGCCAGGACGGTGAGCATGCCGAGCAGGGACGGCAGCCGCAGGACGCGTTCGTCGGCGCCGAAGGCGTACAGCAGGGATTTTTCCAGCCAGAGCCAGCCGACCGGGGCGACCTGCTGGAACTCCAGGCCCCGGGTGAGGGCGAGGAAGCCGCGCCGCAGGTTGATGGCGATGGCGGTCTCGTCGTTCCACAGCCAGGTGCCGGCGGCCCAGACGCGGACCTGGCCGGCCGCGCCGACGGCGAGCGCCACGGCGAGCAGGGCGTTGGGGACGAGCCCGGGGGCGACGCGCGGGAGGGTGAACCCGGACGTCTGCCGGGTCATCCGATGGCGACCTTGACCCCGGCGGTCAGCACCAGTTGGGCCAGGGCGAGCGGAACCAGTCCGAGCCAGCACAACCGTTGTAACTGGTCTTCCCGTAGTCGAGGAAACGACACCCGGATCCAGATGATGACGAACGCGACGGCGAAGACCTTCAGCAGCGTCCACAGCCAGCCGAGCTGGTCGACGCCGAACGGCCCGTGCCAGCCGCCGAGGAACAGCACGGTGGTCAGCGCGGCGATGACGACGATGCCGGCGTACTCGGCGAGCAGGAAGAACGCGAACCGCAGCCCGGTGTACTCGGTGAGGTAGCCGAAGACGAGTTCGCTGTCGGCGATCGGCATGTCGAACGGGGGGCGGCGGATCTCGGCCATCCCGGCGAGGAAGAACACGACCAGGGCGGGGGCCTGCCAGATCAGCCACCACGGCTGCCACGCCTCGACGATGCCGGACAGGGACAGGGTGCCGGCGGCCATGGCGACGCTGGCGGCGGCGAGCACCAGCGGCAGTTCGTAGGCGAGCAGTTGGGCGGCGCCGCGTAGCCCGCCGAGCAGGCTGTACTTGTTGGCCGACGCCCAGGCGGCCATCAGCACGGCGACGACGCCGACGCCCATCACGGCCAGGACGAAGAACAGGCCGACGTCGAGCGGCTGGCCGACGAGGTCGTTCGGCCCGAGTGGGATGACGAGCAGGACCAGCAGGTACGGCACGAGGGCGATCGCCGGGGCGAGCCGGAACACCGGCCGGTCAGCGGCGCGTGGGGTGATGTCCTCTTTCTGCACGAACTTGACGCCGTCGGCGACGAGTTGCGCCCAGCCGTGGAACCCACCGGCGTACATCGGGCCGAGCCGGCCCTGCATGTGGGCCATCGCCTTGTGTTCCATCTGTCCGACGAGCAGCGGCAGGGTGAGGAACGCGACGACGACGGCACCGACCCGGATCGTCAACTCCAGCCAGAGCGGCATCAGGCCGTACCTCCGTCGGGGTTGGCTTTGGCGGCCTGCGGACCCCATTCGGTCGGCAGCGGTACGCCCGGTGGCCGCATCGGGGCACGTTTGGCCCCGCCGCCGCCGGGCTCGCCGGGTTCTTTCGCGCCCGGCCACGGCTTGGCGACCCGGGAGGCGAGGACGAACTCCTTGCGCAGCGGGTGGCCTTCGAACTGTGGTGGCAGCAGCAGCGGGGTCAGGTTGGGGTGGCCGGTGAAGTCGATGCCGAACATTTCGTGGGTTTCCCGCTCGTGCCAGTCGGCGCCGGGGAAGACGTCAACGACGCTGGGCAGCTGCGGGTTGTCGCGGGGGACGCGGGTGCGCAGCAGTACGCCGTGCCGGTGCCGGACCGACCACAGGTGGGCGACGATGGCGAACCCGGCGTCGAGTTCGTCGACGGCGGACAGCCAGTCGAAGAAGTCGCAGCTCAGGTCGGTGTCGTCGCGGGCGGTGCGCAGCGCGGCCGGCCACCTGTCGACCGGTACGTCGATGGTGGCCCGCGCGTAGGCGCCCCCGCCTGCGGAGACCGTTGCGGTGACACCGTGGGTCAGGCCCGACTGTTCCAGCAGGGTGACCAGATGTGCGCCGATCTCCTCCGGGGTCATGCCACTGATCCTAAGGCTGGTCGCGGCGCCGGGTGAGGTACGCCGTCTCGGCGGTGTTGCCGGCCAGCGCGATGGCCTGGTCGTACGCGGCCCGCGCCGCTTCGCCCCGGCCCAGCCGGCGCAGCAGCTCGGCGCGGGTGGCGTGGAAGGCGTGGTAGCCCTGCAGCGGCAGAGTGTCCACCTGGGCCAGGGCGACCTGTGGGCCGTCGAGTTCGGCGACGGCGATCGCCCGGTTGAGCCGTACGATCGGCGACGGGTCGAGGCGGGTCAACTGGTCGTAGAGGGCGACGATCTGCGACCAGTCGGTGTCCCGGGCATCGCGGGCGTCGGTGTGGACGGCGTTGATCGCGGCGAGAATCTGGTAGCGCCCCGGTGGCTGGCCGCTGGCGAGGCGGGCGCGGACCAGGGCGTGACCTTCGGCGATCAGCTCGCGGCCCCAGGCGCGACGGTCCTGCTGGTCGAGGGGGACGAGCGCACCGTTGGCCGACACCCTGGCGGCCCGGCGGGCCTCGGTGAGCAGCATCAACGCCAGCAGTCCGGCGGCCTCACCAGCAGCCTCGCCGTCGGCCGCACGGTCGGTCGGCCCGTCGGCTGGCAGCAGGGCATGGACCAGCCGGGTCAGCCGGATCGCCTCGGCGGTCAGGTCGCCGCGGATCGCGTCCTGCTCCGGGTTGGAGCTCAGGTAGCCCTCGTTGAAGATCAGGTAGAGGACGGCGAGCACGCCGGTGACCCGGGCCGGCACGTCCGCCGGCGACGGCACGCCGTACGGAATCTTCGCGGCTTTGATTTTCTCTTTCGCCCGGGTGATCCGCCGGCCCATCGCGGCCTCGCCGACCAGGAAGGCGCGGGCGATCTCGGGCACGGTGAGCCCGCCGACCATCCGCAGCGTCAACGCGACCCGGGCCGGCATGGCGAGAGCCGGATGGCAGCAGGTGAAAACGAGGCGGAGCCGGTCGTCGTCGATGGCACCGCCGGGCGGGGCAGCGGTGCCGAACAGGTCAGTGGGATCGGACAGCATCAGCGCCTCCCGGTGTTTCGCCGCGCGCCGGGCCTCGCGCCGTAACCGGTCGATGGCCTTGCGGTGGGCGGTGGTGGTGAGCCACCCGCCCAGGTTCGGCGGGACGCCGTCGACCGGCCAGCGCTCGACGGCGGTCGCGAACGCCTCGGCGGCCATCTCTTCGGCGATGTCGAGGTCACCGAAGCGCGCGACCAGGGTGGCGACGACCCGGGCCCACTGTGCACGATGGACCCGGGTGATCACCTCGTCGACGTCACTCATCCGGCTGCGTCACTCATCCGGCTGACCCGCCCGCTCATCCGCCCAGCAACGGCCGGAGCTCGACCCGGCGGTTGCAGTGCTTCGAGCCCAGGGCGGCGAGCCGCAACGCCACGTCCAGGTGCGGGGCTTCGATGATCCAGAAGCCGGCGATCCACTCCTTCGACTCCAGGTAGGGCCCGTCGCTGAACACCGGCTCGGTGTCCGGCCCCGCCGACCCGGCCCGGCCGTCGACGACCGTTGCCGTGTCAGGTGCGGCGAGGCCGCCGGCGAAGACCCAGTGGCCGTCGGTCTTGAGCTGCTCGTTGAAGGCACCGATCGCGGCCATCTCCGGCTCGGTGGCGAGGTCGGTCGAATCAGTCAGAACGGACATCAGGTACTGCACCATCGGGATCGTCTCCTGTCGTCGGGTGGCCGCCCCTCGGGCCGGCGCTCACCCCTACTACGAACGCTGCCGTCTCGATCCGACACGCTCCACCGAGATTTCGGGCTCGTCTTTCGCGGTGTAGCTTCCGCCGGGCGGGGAACTCTCCGCGTATGCGCGCATTGACTGTCACCCCGGGCAAGGCCGATTCGCTGCGGCTCGTCGACGACGCGCCGGAGCCGTCGCGCGACGAGGGCGAGGTGCTGGTCGAGGCGGTCGCGGTCGGCATCTGCGGTACGGATTCGGAAATCCTTGCCGGTGACTACGGCGAGCCGCCGGACGGGCGGGACGATCTGGTGATCGGCCACGAGTCGCTGGGGCGGGTGATCGAGGACCCGACCGGCACGATGCAGCCGGGTGACCTGGTCGCCGGGATCGTCCGGCACCGCGATCCGGTGCCGTGCCCGTACTGCGCGGCCGGCGAGTGGGATCTGTGCAGCAACGGCCGGTACACCGAGTGTGGGATCAAGGGCGTCGACGGGTTCGGCCGGCAACGCTGGCGGGCTCCCGCCGAGTACGTGGTGGCGTTGCGCCCGGAGCTGGGGCTGGCGGGGGTGCTGCTGGAGCCGACGAGTGTGGTGGCGAAGGCGTGGGACCACGTCGACCGGATCGGTGCGCGGGGGTTCTGGGCGCCGCAGCGGGTGCTGGTCACCGGGGCCGGCCCGATCGGCCTGCTGGCGGCGCTGCTGAGTGTGCAACGTGGCCTGGAGACGCACGTGTTGGCGCGCGGCACGTCCGGGCCGAAGCCGGAGCTGGCCCGGCGGCTGGGTGCGACGTACCACACGGTGCCGGTGGCGGAGCTGGACTTCGACCCGGACGTGATCATCGAGTGCACGGGTGCGCCGCCGGTGGTGCACGACGTATTCGGCAAGCTGGCCCCGAACGGCGTCGGCTGCCTGACCGGGATCAACGCGAGTGCCCACCACGTCGAGTTGGATCTCAACGAGCTGAACCGCTGCCTGGTGTTGAAGAACAACGTCATTTTCGGCACGGTCAACGCCAACCGGCGGCACTGGCGGCAGGCGGCGGATGCGCTGGCCCGCGCCGACCACGACTGGCTGATGGGCATGATCACCCACCGGTACGGCCTGGACGACTACGCCCAGGCGTACGCCGAGCAGGGCGGCATCAAGACCGTCATCGAGTTCTGACAGCAGCGCCCGCAGCGCCGGGCTGGTCTTGCTGGGGTGATCCACTCTCGCCGTTTCCTACACCACACACGTTAAGCGTCGACCATAAGGTATGTGGTGTAGAAAACGGCGATCCGCACCGCGGGCCGACAGCTCAGATCGGCCGCCAGTGGGCGGCGTGGGCGGTGCAGAAGTCGCGCAGGCTGGTCGGTGCCCGGCCGGTGACGTCGGCGACCGTACTGGTGGTCCGGTCCTCGGAGCCGGCGGCGATGGCAGCGTCCATACCGGCCAGCAGGGCGGCGAAGCCGTGCGGGATGCCGAGGTCGGCGAGCCGGTGGCGCATCGTGTCGGCGTCGACCGTACGGTGGCGGACCGGCCGGCCGCTGACCTCGCTGATCATCGCGGCGACGTCGGCGTAGCTGTGCGTCTGCGGGCCGGTGAGCAGGTGCTCGGCGTTGTGCGGGGTCGGGTCGGTCAGGGCCCGTACGGCGACGGCGGCGATGTCGGCGGCGTCGATGAAGCCGACCCGGCCGTCGCCGGTGGCGGTGACGATCTCGCCGTCGCGCAGGATGCTGTGCGCGTGCGGGTGCGCGCCGACGAAGTTATGCATGAACCAGGACGGGCGCAGCACCGTCCACTGCGGGAGCCGGTCGGCGATGGTGGCGTGCAGTTGGCCGGGGCCGGGGTCGCCGGTGCGGACCGCCGATGAGCTGAGCAGCACGATCCGGCGTACGCCGGCGTCCTGGGCCAGGTCGAGGAACGCGCCGACCTGGCCGACTGGGTCGGCGCTGGCCGGCGGCGGCATCAGGTAGACGGCGTGGACGCCGTCGACGGCAGGCTGGTGGGTGGCCGGGTCGTGCCAGTCGAAGGGGACGTGGCTGGTGGCGGCGGCCGGGTCGGTGGGGCGGTGCCGGCTGGCGGCCCGCACCGGGTGGCCGGCTGCGGCGAGGGTGGCGACGATGTGCCGGCCGATGTTGCCGGTCGCCCCGGTGACCAGGACGGTCCGCTGATCAGCGTCAGACATCGGTGCCCGCCGGGATCACGGCGGCGGGGCCGGGTGGAGGGAACGGGAACTCGGCGACCGCATCGTCGTGCCAGTGTGCGAGGAAGCCGGGCATGTCCTTGGCGAGCAGGTGGTCGAGGCAGCGGTGCAGCAGTTGGACGGCGGGGCTGCCGATGGGGATGGGTGCTTCGGTCATGGTGCCTCCTCTAGGATTCGGACCAGCGGTCCGGATCAACTATACGGACCGTCGGTCCGGATAAGCGAGGCGGGGCGAGAGGACGGTCAACCGTGCCGGCGGCAGCACGCAAGGAACGGGCCGACGCCGCCCGCAACCGGGAAACCGTGCTGGCCGCAGCCGGCCGGCTGCTCGACGCCGCCGACGACCCGGACGAGGTCACCATGGACGCCATCGCCCAGGCGGCCGGCGTCGGCAAGGGCACCCTGTTCCGTGGCTTCGGCGACCGCACCGGCCTGCTGCAGGCCCTCGCCGCCCAGCGCGGCACCGCCCTGCAGGCCACCCTGCACGATCCTGGACAGGGAGCAGACCGGGACCCGACGGCCCAGGTCATCGCGATCTTCGACGCGATCCTCGACTACAAACACACCAACCGGGCACTGGCGCTCGCGCTGGAAAGCGCCGGCCGGGGCAGCCCGTACCTCAACCCGGCGTACGACGAACTGCACCGCCACCTGGCCGCCATCATCACTGGCGTGCGCGGCTCGGAACACGCCGACTTCCTGGCGCACGCCCTGCTCGCCGCCGTCCGCAGCGACCTGCTGCACCAACTGCGCGACGAGCCGCCGGAGCGGATCAGGGCCGGCGTCGTCGCCCTGATCCGCTCCGTCCTCGGCTAACGGTCAGACCCAGGGCAGCTGGCCGTTGCGGAACAGGTCGACGAAGATCCGGTGGTCGGTGCGGGCGCGGGCACCGTACCGGTGGGCGAAGTCGACCAGGCCCTCGACGAAGCCGGCCTCGTCGGCGTCGACCGCCGCGACGATCGCCTCCTCGGTGGAGAAGTCGACCAGGTCGTGGCTGGACTCGTCGTCGGCGACCGAGTGCATCCTCGCGACCGAGTGGGCCAGGTCGGCGACGACGCCGGTCAGGTCGGCCAGTTCGTTGACGTCGGCCCAGTCCAGGTCGGCGGCGTACGGCGACACCTCGGCGACCAGCTGCCCGACGCCGCCGAGTTCGGTGTAGCCGAGCCACGGGTCGGCGTGGGCCTGCAACGCCCGCTGCGATTCGGCGGTCCGGTGGCCCTGGTGGCGAAAGTAGGAGCGGACGCCGTCGTCGTCGATGTGCCGGGCGACGGCCGGCACCTGGGCCTGCTTCAGGTAGACGATGACGTCGTTCTCCAACGCCTGGGTGTGGCCTTCGAGCAGGATGCTGTACGACGGCAGCCCGGCGGAGCCGATGCCGACGCCCTTGCGCAGCACGATGTCCTTGATGTGGGCGGGGTCGGTGCGGCTGCCGTCGGCCCGCTGCGGCAGCGTGGTCAGGTAGTCGGCGAACGCGGCGGTGACCGCGGCCCGGGTGTCGTCGTCGATGGCGTACACGCCGTCGCGGTGGATGAACCGCCGCTCGTAGTCGTTGATGGTGGTGAGGTTCTCGAGCAGACCGACACGGGTGTTGAGCCGGGCTTCCTGCAGCACGTGGCGCAGCACGCCGGTGGCGTTGGCGAGGGTGATCGAGCCGATCGCTTCCTCGCCGCCGGCGACGATGGCGCGCAGTTCCGCCAGGTAGGCGGTGGCGAACGTGCGTACGAGGGTGCTGATGACGTCGTCGGAGAGCGCCTTGGCGTAGCCGATGAGGGCGACGCTGGCGGCGAAGCGCCGCAGGTCCCAGATGAACGGCCCGACATACGCCTCGTCGAAGTCGTTGACGTTGAAGACCAGCTCGCCGGAGCCGTTCATGTAGGTGCCGAAGTTCTCGGCGTGCAGGTCACCATGGATCCAGACGCGGCTGGTCCGCTTGTCGCAGAAGCTGTCGTCGTTGAACGGCCCGCCGGGGTCGGTCTGGTCGGCGTAGAACAGGCAGGCGGTGCCCCGGTAGAACGCGAACGGGCTGGCGGCCATCTTGCGGAACTTGCGCTGGAAGGCGGCCGGGTCGATGGCCATCAGTTCACCGAACTCGGCGGTCAGGATGTCGACGATCTGCGTCGCGCGCTGCGTCTCACTCACGTCCGGGCACGCTACCGCGCGTGGGCAACAGCTCCGCTGAGCGCCGGGTCAGAATCAGCTGTACGCCGAGACAGCTCGGCCGTTCAGCGGGGTCGACTCTCGGCCGGGTCAGCCCAGCGGGACGGTGCGTGACGACGACGCACCGACGTCGGTGGCGATCCGATCCAGGTTTCCATGTCTCCATCGAATCCGGCGCGGGGCATGTCGCGCCATTCAAGAAGCCATTCGTTGCCGAGACGGTTGATTGATATCTGTCAGATCTGGAAGAACTCGGAAGGATGGTTCTGCCGGTAGGATGCCGGCGAGCTCGGTCATCGTCTACAACGGAGGCTGTGGTGGCAGGATCGTGGGCAAGGCTCAGTGCCCTCGTCGGGGTCATGCTCGTTGTTGCGGGCACAGTCGGCTGCGGGGTCGACGAGGCCGCCAGCGTCGAGGTGCAGCTGCGGGTCAGCGTCTGCGCTGACGGCGACGGTGGCTGCTTCGCGCTCGGGGTGCCGGACGCGGAAGTGTCGATGGTGGACCCAGGTGGTCAGGTCCTGGCGACGGGAAGGTCGGACGCCGCCGGAAAGACTCTGCTGCCGAGAAACGATGCGACCGGCGAGGTGCGCATCATCGCGGTCTCGCCACTAATTGAAGGCGGGCGCAAAGAGTCGCCGTTGGTGCTGCCAGGCGAGGGCGGGGCCAATATTACGATTGGAGCCGGCAGGACCTACTCCCCGGCAGGTGATTGAGACGCTGGGCGGGGCGGCTCAGCTCGGCCGCCGGACCATCGGCGCACCGAGGGCGTCGACGCTGCGGGGCCGGGCAGGCTGCGTGCCGGGTCCAGGGTTGTCTGGGCCGGTGGCCGGGTCGGCGGCCAGGTCGACCGGGGAGGCGAGCGGGTCGGGCCGGTGCACGCCGCCGATGCCGGAGCGCTCGGCGGCGATCTTCTCCTGCAGCCGCAGGATGCCGTGGAGCAGCGCTTCGGGCCGGGGCGGGCAGCCGGGCACGTACACGTCGACGGGGATCAGCTGGTCGACGCCCTTGGTCACCGAGTACGAGTCCCAGTAGGGGCCGCCGCAGTTGGAGCAGGCACCGAACGAGATGACGTACTTGGGTTCGGGCATCTGGTCGTAGAGCCGCTTGATCGCCGGCGCCATCTTGTCGGTGACGGTGCCGGAGACGACCATCAGGTCGGCCTGGCGCGGCCCGTGGGCGAACGGGATGACGCCGAGGCGGATGAAGTCGTGCCGGCCCATGCTGGTGGCGATGAACTCGATCGCGCAGCAGGCCAGGCCGAAGTTGAACACCCAGAGCGAGTAGCGGCGACCCCAGTTCAGCACGAACCGGATCGGCTCACCGAGCACCGCCGGCAACTGCACCACCGCGCCGCCACCTCCTCCGGCCCCGCTCCCCCACACGTACGTACCACCCAGTCAACCACAACAGCGGTACGGACCGGTCCCATGGAGCCTCCGCGCTGGTGGTGGTTGACCAGCAAACTTTTAGCGGGGCAGGTAGATCGCTCGATCGGCAGAAGACAACCCGCCTGCTGCCTCGGCCACTGGGAGTCCGTTTGATGCTCGCACGCCAGTGACGTACGACGTTCCGTCAGGCTGACGGCGGAGTGGCCGTACCGGCCTCGACGGCCAGCTCATCGCGCGCGGCTAGGAGCCCACGGATCGACGCCTTGAGCTTGTCTGCCTCGTCGATGTACTTGCGCAGCCGGGCTGCGTCGGACTCAACGATCGCTGCGTTGAGTTCACGGAGCACCTCCTCGGCCCGCTCCGAGAACGTCACCACGCTTGTGGCCAGCGCGTCGGCGTTGATCAAGGCGGGCTGGTCGGCAATCTGCTTGGCCAGGCCAAATGGAATACGCCGCAGCTGCGACCGGGTCGTCTTGAGCACCACGTTGACGTCGTGAGAGTGCTTGTACACCACGGACTGCAACATCAATCCCAGCTGCGCGGCTGAGACTGCCGCCTCCTGCAGCTCATTGATCAACTCCTCGTTGCTGACCACCGCCCGGCGGGCTCGATCGATGGGCCGGATCTCCTTGACGTAGAAGAAATAGCAGGGGACGAGAACAAGCACGATGCCCACGCTGAGCAGCACGTAGGTGACCAGCCCGCGACCAGCAATTCCGGCACCAGTCAGGATCAACGCGCCTAGCAGCAGAAACGCCAACCCAAACCCGCCGGCACGGTAGGCGCTCAGCAGAGGTGCAGCGAGAGCGTCAGCAAGCGGACGGGGGGCGGGCTCATCCGTAGGCGCTCCGTCGACTGCCATCCATGGCCTCCCTGACTCGAATCGACATCATTGTCCATAGCCGCAGCCACATCGGGCAACGTCAGCATTAGGACAAAGCGTTAGGTGCCTCGTTGAACTGGATGGTTGAGTTGGAGCCGTGATAGGGGTGGCGATGAACAGCGAAACCGTCGTAGGCGCGATCTTGCGCGCGGTCAACGACCACAGCGTCACCCAGCCGTACGGCGACAGCCTGCTCCTCGACCTGCCCCTCACCTACGGCGACGGCGACGCGGTACGCCTGCTCGTCGAGCCGATCGGCGAGGGCTACCGCGTTTCCGACCGCGCCACCGCGACGACCTTGCTGTCGATGTCCGGCGTCAACTTCGATCATGGGCGTCCGGCGGAAGCGATCGCCGAGGCCGCGCGCCTGTCCGGTCTGAACGGCTTCAACGCCGTGCCCGGCGAGTTGGCCACCTACGGCTCCAAGGAGTCGCTGGGCGAGCTGGTGCTGGCCGTAGCCCAGGCGTCGATGCGGGTCGACCAGTTGCGGTGGCTGGCGGTGAAGCAACCATTGGTTCGGTTCCCCGATCAAGTCGTCGACCGGGTCAAGGAGTGGGCAACCAAGGATGGTCGACGGGTACGGCGCGAGGCGCCGATGCGACTGAGCTCGGGTCGCGAGCGACAGGTCACCCTGCAGGTGTCGTCCGCTAACAAGGCCGCGTACGTGCAGGCGGTCAGCGGACGCGACCAGGAGCAGGCCGCCGAGCACTGCTACCACATCTTCAGCTGGGCTGTGTCAAGGATCTTGGACAGGTCTTCGTAGGTTTGCTGGTCAGGCGGCTATCAGGGCCTGGTAGCCGGTGAGGGCTTCGGCCGGGGTGCGGTAGTCAAGGCTGGAGTGCAGCCGTTGTCTGTTGTAGAACACCTCGATGTACTCGGCGACGGCGAACCGGGCGCGGGCACGGGTGTCGAAGCGTTCCCGGTGGTACATCTCGTTCTTCATGGTGGCGAAGAACGATTCGGCGGCGGCGTTGTCCCAGCAGACACCGGTACGTCCCACGCTCACCCGCACCTGGTTGTCGGCGCAGTGGCGGGCGAACCTGGCCGAGGTGTACTGCGCGCCCCGGTCGGAATGGAACACCGCATCCGGGCGGACGTGGCCGTGTCGGATGGCCATGGCCAGGGCGTCGACCACCAGGCTCGTGCGCATGTGCTCGGCGGTCTGCCAGCCCACGACCATCCGGGTGGCCAGGTCGATGACGGTGGCCAGGTACAGCCAGCCCTCACCCGTCCTCAGGTAGGTGATGTCGCCGACCAGGCGGGTGCCCGGGGTGTCGGCGGTGAAGTCCCTGTCGATCAGATCCTTCGCGGTGACCGGGTCCCGGCCGGGCACCGTGGTCCGCTTGTACGCCCTGGGTTGACAGGCCCGCAGGCCGAGCTCGCGCATCAGGTCGGCGACGAGCCCGACGCTGCACGCGACACCCTTGCGGTTGAGCGCGGCGGTCACCCGCCGGCAGCCGTAGGTGCCCCGGGAGGCGTCGAAGACCCGCCGCACGTGGTCGGCGAGGGTCCGACGTCGGGCGGCGGTGACCGTCTCGGCGCGTTCCCGCCAGGCGTAGTAGGTGGAGCGGGGCACGCCCAGCAGGCGGCACATCCAGGCGATCGGGTAGGTGGCCTTCTCCGCGTCGATCACCGCGCACCGCAGGGCTACGGGTGCGTCCGGGCGAAGAAGGCCGCGGCTTTTTTCAGGAACTCGTTCTCCATCCGCAGGCGGCGGATCTCGTCTTCCATCTCCTTCACACGGGTGTCCTCGGTCCGGTCGGTGTGCGGCGGTACGGGCGTGGCGTGTTCACGGCGCCAGGTGTTGACCCAGTTGCCCAGGGTGGCTTCGTGGACCTCCAGATCACGGGCCACCGCGGCGATCGGTCTACCGGTCTCGACGACCATCTGCACAGCCTCGGCCTTGAACTGCGGACTGTATCGACGACGTTGCTCGGACATGGATCCATCCTCTCAACTCGGAGGACATGTCCAAGATCCTTGGTACACCTCAAGCCTGTCCGAGGTGCCGAAGCAGCAGCGCATCGCAGCTCTTGACGGGACACAGGACGACTGGTCACCGGCAATCGTCCGCGAGTTGGAGTCGGTGAGCGACGTGGAGTTCTTCGCCACCCCCCACAAGCTGGAGCAGCGCATCGACGCCATCGTGCCGCCCCCACACGCACCGCTACTGACCTGACCCCGGTCGTCGGACCACCATCAGCTCGTCACGTGCCCGGGTCGCCGCGACATAGCGCAGCGATCGGGCTCGCAGTTCCGCGTCGGCCCGGTCTGCGGGGTCCAGCGATTCCATCCTGGCGAGTTCGGCCGGCGACGGTTTGCCGAGCGCGAGTACGACCTTGGAGAATTCGGTGCCCTTGGCTCGGTGCATGGTCAGCACCGGCACTCGGCCTGCCGGCGGCCGGTCACGGTCGACGGCGCGGGCGTCGATGCCCTCATCGGTGAGGGCGGTCACGACGCGGTCCCGGTGGAATCGGTCCTGGACGAGGACTGCGATCGTGTCGGGGGCGGCACCCTCGTCGAGCCAGCGGCGCACGGTGCCGACGATCGCGGCCAGTTCGTCGGTGATGGAGTCGACCGATTCCACCACCGGCGTCGGTCCGGTTCGGGCGGAGCGGTAGCCGGTGGCTTCACGGTCGCCGTCGAGGTCGACGAACTCGGCGCCGTCGAGGATCGCCAACGCGTACTTCAGATTCTGTGCGGTGGTGCGGTAGTTGAGGGTCAGCCGGTGGGATCGGCCGACAACGGCGACGCCGTACCGGGACAGGACGGTGCGGGCGCCGTAGATGCGCTGGTGGGAGTCTTCGGCGATGAACATGTCGTCGGGTCCGGCGACGACGAGGGCACGCAGCAGCTGCCAATGGGTCGGCGACAGGTCCTGGCCCTCGTCGACCAGCACGTGGTCGGCGGGTCGGTCGGGCTGGCTGGTCAGGTGCGCGGCGGCGACCGCTGCGGCTTCAGCGAAGTCGAGGCTGCCGTCGATCCGGCTCTGCGCGCGGTAGGCAGCGATCAACTCCCACACCGCCGCGCGCTTGGCGCGGTCGAGTGCCACGCCTCGGCCGGGGCGGCGGACCCGCAGGTAGCCGGCCTCG
This sequence comes from Solwaraspora sp. WMMA2056, assembly GCF_030345095.1. NCBI lineage: Bacteria > Bacillati > Actinomycetota > Actinomycetes > Micromonosporales > Micromonosporaceae > Solwaraspora > Solwaraspora sp. WMMA2056. The sequence goes on along the minus strand of NZ_CP128360.1, from coordinate 1,653,288 downwards.
TCGTGGATCTTGTTTGGCAGTACGACGTGGGCGTACTCGGTGGCGAGGAAGGTCTCGTTGGCCAGCTCGGGTGGCAGCGTCGTCCCGGTCGATTCGATGGTTTCCCGCCAACGCGTGCCTGCGGTCCTGGCGACCGGGGTGGCCCGTTCTTCGCCGAGCACGTCACGCATGGCGGCGGCGAGCCCGCCGCCGGGACCGCGCAGCACGGCGGCGGCCAACGCGTCCACTCCGGCCACGTACACGCCGGGCTGGCCGAGCGCCTTCGTCTGCGGCACCTGGGGGTCGAGTCGGGTGAGGTTGTCGCCGAGGGCTTCGGCCAGGTTGGTGGTGAAGGTGGTCAGCACGATCCGCGCCTGCGGATCACGGCGGGCCAGCGCGCGGGCGCGGTGGACCAGGACGACGGTCTTGCCGGTGCCGGCGCCACCGGAGACCCGGTACGGGCCGTTGTAGCGGCGTTCGACGTACCGGCGCTGCTCAGGGTGCAGGAAGATCCGCCAGGCGCCGAAGTCGCCGTCTTCGATGACGCGGCGCAGCTCTTCCTGGTCGCCGATGAAGGCGTACTGGAGGGCGGCTGCCGGGCGCTTGAGCGACTGCAGCACGTCGGCGTCGGCGTCGGCGGCAGGGTCGGTCTTCTCCAGTTGCATCCGGGCGACGATTGCATCGACGGTGTCGCCGGCGGCGAGGTCGACGAGGATGGTGCCGACCCAGCCGTCGTGCCGTTGCGCCAGTTCGAGCATGGCGTCCTCGTCGGAGACGGCCATCGCGTCGGCGACGACGTCGGCGGGCAGACCGAGAACGTCGATCAGGTCCGCCTGATGGTGACCGAGCCGCAGCAGCAGTGGTTCGGCGACGGGCCGCACCGGCGGCGGTGGGGGCGGGGGCGGCGTCGGGTCGATCTCCTCGATCTGCGGCAGGCCGTTGATCGGGTTGACCTTGAGTCGTACGCGCTGGGCCACGGCGATCGCGTCGTCGTGCGGCCAGATCCCGTGGATGACGTAGTGCGTTTCGCCGTCTCCGTCGAGGCGGAACATGACGGCCCGCCAGAATTCGTCGACCCGGCCGGTGCGTACTCGCGGGTCGGCGGACTTCTGGATCGGTTCCACGTGCAGGCCAGGCGTGGCGTCGTCGGTGCACAGCTTCTGCAGGAAGGCCATGGCCTTGCCGCGCACGGAGCCGTCGATTTTGTTGGCGGGCTTGCCCATGATGATCGTCGGCATCAGCGTTCTCCGGCGGGGTCGAGGACGTGGGTGACGGTTTCGGCGACGAGTTCGGGAGTGGGCTCGACGAGTCGCCAGCCTGCTTCGGCGAGGTCGGCGCGATCCTGTGCCGACATGTGGGCGAAGGCGACGGCCACTCGCAGAGTGGGCCAGGAAAGGTCGAGCGGAATGCCGTCGGGGCCTTCCGCACCGACCACCGGCGGGGCGATTCCGTCGTGTGCGGCGAGCGCGGCGACGAGTCGCCGTTCCTCGCCGGGTGCGGCGGCGTCGTAGACGTCGGCCCAGGCGCCGACGGGGCGGCCGAGACCGGATCCGGTCTGCTCGTCGGCGGGGTCGCCGGCAGCGGTGTGGACGAGGCTCGTGGTGGTCACGACGGTCGGCCAGTCCCGCAGCGCCAGCGCGTTGGACAGCCGCAGCCATGCTCGCCACGCTTCGGCGTGGGCGTCGTCGAGTGCTTCGTCGCGGTCGTCGAGGACCACGGCGACTTCGACGACCGTTTCGGCGAGGATCTCGACGACGACCGCGAGGGCTCCTCGACGGTTCAGGTAGAGCTTTCGCTCGCCGGTCGGCAGGTGCTCGTCGAGCAGGGCTGCGCGGGCCAGCTCTGCTGGGGTGAACGGGTCGGCGACGGACATCGTGTGCGCCCCGGCCGACAGGAACATCGGTACGGCACGGGCAACGGCCCGTACCGCAGCCGGTTGGGGGTTCGACACCCAGTCGACGAGCCAGTCGACGGGTCCTCGGCCGAGGCTGCGGTACACCTCGGGTGGCGCCTGCAGCTGCGGGATGGTCATCAGGCTGCCGGCCATCGCGGCGTTGTACCACCAGGGCGGGGCGGGGCCCTGGTCGCCGGGTTCGACGTCGGCGACGGTGACTGCGAGCACCACGAATCCGGCGTCGCGTAGGTTGGCCCGTTTCGCGGCGTCGTCGGCGAGCCGGTTCGCGGCAGCGGTGGCGTGGTACGCCCGCCCGTCGGTGAAGATCGCGACCGCGGGCACGTTCATGTCGTTGGTTTCCAGCAGGAAGTCGGGCCGGGAATCGAGAACGTTGGCCTGCGGGGTGAGGGTCCACTGCCGGTGCATGCCGGGCAGGGTGAACCGTACGACGTTGCCGGTCGGCCCGGGCGCTTCGGAGACGGCGGCGCCGGCTCGCCGCAGTCGGCCGACGAAGACCCGGTGGAAGGCGCGTTCCAGATGCGACTCGGGCTCCTCGTGCGGTGCCACCTCGGTCACGGTCCAGGTCGTCCCTTCTGCGGTGTCGGCGTCAGGTGTGAGCCCGAGCAGGGCACGCAGGTGCCGCTCGGCCGATGCCCGGGACACTCGCCGCACGATGTTGGGGTCGATGAACGGCAGGAGGCACCGGTGGCAGGCGAGTCGGTCCTCGTGGCGGCATTCGCAGTCACGGACCCGTTCCCAGGCGAGGACGAGCAGTTCGCGTAGCCGCTCGGGGGTGGCGGTCTCGGCGAGGTAGCCGGTGCCGGCGGGCACCGCGTCGTGCAGCAGGATGGCGTCGTGGTTGTCGGTGCCGTCGGACAGGGTGGGGTCGACGACGTGTTCGACCCGGATGTGGTCGGGGTGGCCGCCCATCTGTTCCCGGAGCCCGAGCAGGAGCGCGGCGGAGAGGCTGGGCACGGCGAAGTCGTCGCCGATGCTGACCGCGTGCGGCAGCCGGAGCAGCAACCCTTGGGTACGCAGGGTCCGGGACAGCGCGATGGTGCTGGCCTTCTCGGTGGGTGACATCCGATGCGGGCACCACGGCCGGTGCTCGTGCGGCCGGTTGCGGCCGGTTTCGGTGTCTTTCTTGCCGCAGCCGGAGCAGACGCGAAACAGGTTGCCCTGCCGGTCTTCGCCGGCGATGGTCCGGGTCGTGCCGTGTCCGCGTAGCCCCAGGTTGATCCAGCGTAGGTCGACGACACGCAGGTAGGTGCAGCCGAGTCCGGTGCCTTCGACGAACCAGCGGCGGGCGACGTTGGCGGGGTCGACGTCGGCGGCGGCGACGATCAGAAATCCGGTACGGGTTCGGTCGTCCTTGCGGTCGGAGATCGCGGCTTCGTCGCGGCGTACTTCGGCGGAGACCCGGGTCAGCTCGACCACGTCGAGACGTTGCCCGGTGTCGCCGATGCCGGTGCTGCCGCAGCGCGGGCAGGCCGGGACCGGCACTTCGCGACCGGTCAGCGCGACGTCGACGGCGTATCCGCAGGCGGGGCAGAACGCCCATCTGCGGATCGCCGAGCCGTCCATGCCGAGGTCGACGGCGTCGATGTCGATTTCCCAGCCGCGGGCGTAGAAGGTGGCGCCGGGGGCGAACTCGCGCAGCGCTTGCGCGGAGCCGCGCGCGAAGTGCGCCCGGCCGTAGGTGTACGTGAGGGTGTCGGGATCCATCCAGGACAGCCCGACGTCGAGGGTGACGGTGTCGTCGAGCAGCGTGTAGTTGGGCAGCAGTCCGTATTCTTCGAGGACGCTGATCCAGTAGCCGCCGCGCAGGTCGGCCAGCTGACCGCCGGTCAGTCTGAGAGCGGATCGCGCCGACCGCAGCGCCTGCTTGTCGTCGTCGGTGGCGGCCGGCGACGCGGTCTTCGCTTCGAGCTCGGGCAGCAGTTCGGCGATCTTCGTCCGCCGTCGTTCCAGCGTCTCGACGTTGTCCCGCCAGCGGCGGCTGGCGTCCTGCACGTGCGCGGCGAAGCCGCTGGTCCGTGGCCCGCTGACCGGCCGCAGCCAGTCACGCAGCCGCTCGACGACGTCTTCGGGCAGGTCGAAGGTGGCGACGAATCGGGGCAACTGCTCGGCGGCGCTGGTCTCGGCGTGCGACACCAGGTCGCCGAGGAAGGTGCCCGGATTGGTCGAGGCGATCGCCCCGACGGCGGACCTCGGGTGGCGGCGGCCGACGTCGCGGGCGAAGCCGTCGGCCAGGTACGCCGTGTACTGCCGGCGCAGGATCTCCTCCGCCGCCAGGTAGGTCGCCGGCGGCCGCACCTCTCCGTCGATGACCGACAGCGGGTCGCCGAGTTTCGGCAGGTGCTCGCCGCGCCCGGTGACGAAGGCCAGGTTGAGCGCGTTGCCGGTGAGCCGGCCGGCGCGGCCGACCCGCTGCAGGTAGGAGGCGACGGTCCGGGGCAGCGACGCGAGGAGCACCGCCGACAGGTCGCCGATGTCGATACCCATCTCCAGGGTGGGGGTGGCGACGAGGACGTTCGGGGCCTGCGGACTGGTCGCGGCGTCGCGGAATCCGTCTTCGTACGCCAGGCGGGTCTCGTCGTCGAGGAGACTGGTGTGTTCCCGGGAGACGACGCGGCGCATGTCCGGGGATCCGTACAGCCGTCGGTAGAAGTTGTCTTTCAGCCGGTCGGGCTGCAGGTGCCCACGGCAGCGCACGTGCAGGCAGGGTGCGCCGGTGAGCTGGGTGACGACGTCGACGGTGCCCGGGGTGATGGCCCGGCAGGTGTCGCAGACCAGCAGGTGCCGGCCGGCGGCCAGGTCGGCTTCGTCGACGGGCGCGACGACGACCGCAGACGGGGGGATCGCGAAGACGGTGGCACCGGATTCGCTGGTCGTCGTGCTGAGGATCCCGTCGCGGGCGAGCCGGTCGAGCAGCTGCCGGGCGAGCCGGCCGCCGTCGAGCGGGGAGACGTCGAGCACGCGGGACGTCCACCGGGCGTACCAGGATTGTGGCGTGGTCACCGGGTCCAGTCCGCTGTTGGCCGGTCCGGCGCCGCCGCCGACCTTCGGGTACGCGGGCCGGGGCCGGTCCCGGGGGAACGCCGGCATGCCGTCGCTGCGCGGCCGCCCACCCCAGATCGACCAGTCGCGGCCGTCTTCGGCCCGGTAGCGGTCGAACCACGGGTGGTCGATGGCGCCTTGCGCGCGCATCCGGTCCAGCAGGCCACGGACCCACCGCACCAGGGTCGCGTCGTCGGGCCCGGTCGAGCCGAGCGCGGCCTGCCAGGACGTGCCGTCGAGCACGGCACGGGCCGTCCCGGCCATCCGGGCCGGTTCACCGGCGTTGACTCCGACGGCGACCGTGCCGGTGAGCTCCAGGGTCCGGCCGGTGCGGGAGTTCAGCCCGAACTCCAACGCGGCGTCGAGCGCGAGCCGTTTGCGCACCCGCGCCTGCACCTTCGCGGGCACCGCACGCAGCTTCCCGGCCTTCCAGAACTCCACGAAGGACTCCCGGTCGGCGCAGTCCGGGGCGAGGACCCGGTAGCGCGCGAACGGGTCGTCGCCGGCCTGCCGGATCACTTCCTCGACGAGTGCGTCGAGGGTCAGCTCCCCGTCGGCGACGGCGTGCCGCAACACGGACCGCAGCGTCAACGTGTGCGACCGGGCCTGGACGAACCCGGCCCGGTGCGCGGCGTCCTGCACCGAGTCGGTGAAGACCAGCGCCTTCTTCTCTCGAGCGTCGAGGGTCGGCGAGCCGAACAGCGTCGACAGCGACACCGACAGCAGCGTGGCGACCGCGCTGCCGAGGAACCGGATGCCGTCTTCCTGCCCGCACGACGGGCAGGTGTCCTTGCGGCTCTGCTGGTCGGCGTCGGTGCCGAGGTTGGTCAGCACCGGCAGGATCCAGCCGTCGCGCAGCTCCCGGTCGTCGTCGGCGACGCTGGTGAGCAGTTCCCGGCTGCGGATCGAAAACCACACCAGTCCGTCGATCTGCTCGCCGCTGTCGATGCTGGCGGCGGCTTCGGCTGGCGCGTACAGCAGTGGCCGGAACCGGCCCTCCTTGACGGCGTGGTCGCGACGGATGTGGTCGTCGTCAGGGGTCAGGCTGTTGCCGACCGGGGCGAGGCCGATCCCCCAGCCGGATCTGCCGCAGTGCCGGCAGAAGATGGCCGGGAAGGACGGCCTGGTGTCTTCGGCGTCGCCGCCGGGGATCGGCGGGCCGTCGTCGCTCCACCGGAACCGGGCGGCGGTCGCGGCGGCCCGGTCGATGCGGGTCAGCTCCCGGATCCACAGATGCACGTCGACGGCGAGCGCGTCGCGTCCGGCGACCGCGCGGACGTGCCCGAGCATGGCGATCACGTGCGTCAGCAGCGCCTGGGCGCGGGCCGGGTGGCCGACGCCGAAGACCCGTTCGGCGAGGTCGTCCAGGGCGACGGCGTGTGCAGCCTCGCGGGCCAGAGTGTGCACCAGCGGATGCGCCTGGCAGAGCGCGAGCAGCAGTTGCGGGTCAGCGCCGACGAACCGCTCCGGTTCGACGCCGTAGAGCTGGCTGAGGACGAGGCGGGCGAGCTGTTCCCCGGTCGGGTCGTGGCCGAGATCGGCGACGGCGTCGAGCGCGGCCGCCACGTCCAGCGTGCCGACCTCGACCGGGTGAAGGTCGGCGGCGGCGATCTGCTCGGCCGCGCCGTCGGACCACTCGTCGAGGTCGAGCCGGGTCTCGGTGACGATCGAGTCGGCGCCGAAGCGCTCCCCGAACACGGTGTGGGCGAAGTCGAGCATCACCAGCGGGTCGCCCTTGTCGCCGAGGGTCGCCGAGGTCGCCACCGGGGTCGCCAACCCCAGCGGCCGGCTGCGCGCGGCGTCGTCGATGGCCGGGTCGTCGTCGCGCCAGTGGCTCTTGAGGGCCAGGCCGAGCCGGCGCAGCAGCATCGCCACGTCGGTGCCTTGCGCGCCGTCGTAGGTGTGAAATTCGTCGAGTACGAGGTACCGCAGGCTGGTCGCCGACTGCCGCCACAGCTCCTGGTCCTCGACTCGCAGCAGCAGCTGGTCGAGCATCTTGTAGTTGGTCAGCAGGATGTCCGGCGCGGTGTCCCGGATGATCCCCCGGTCGGTGATCAGCCCGTCGGCGCTCACCGCCGGCCGGGTCTCCCCGGCCTGCCCGGTGTAGAGCGCGGCGGTCACCTCGGCCAGGTCGGGCTGCTCGACCAGCAGCTTCGTCAACCGGGCCGCTTGGTCGTTGGCGAGCGCGTTCATCGGGTAGAGGATCAACGCCTTGATTCCGGTGACCCCGTCGCGGCGAGCCCGCAGCACGTGGTCCAGGATCGGCGCCAGGAACGCCTCGGTCTTGCCGGAGCCGGTGCCGGTGGTGACCAGGGTCGGCAGCGGCCGGCGCGGCTGCCCGCCGGCAGCCGAGGCGAGCCGGGCGAACGCGGCGGCCTGATGGCCGTACGGCGGTGGGAAGCCTTCGTACCACTCCAGGGTGTCCCGCCAGCCGGCGTCGGCGGGCCGGTACGGCAGTCGCAGCCGCACGTAGGGGCCTTTGAACATGCCGGTGTCCGGGTCGGACAAAAAGCGGTCCAGGCCGTCGCGGGCGTCGCCGTCGGTGAGTCCGAACGTCGTCGTCAGGTAGTCGACGAGGCTGTGCCGGATCCGGTCCGCCTGGTGGGTGGGGAGCAGCTCGCTCACGTGCGCTCCCGCATCAGCTGCTCGAAGTGGGCGTACGCCTGCCGCATGTCCGCCTCCCGGTCCAGGGTCACGAACGGCAGCTCGTACGTGTACGTGTTGCCCGCCTGGTTGATCGCGGTCCGCTCCTCCTCGGTGATCCGGTCACCCTTCTTCCGCCACACGCTCAACACCGAGTTCGGAACGAGTCGCCCGTTGGCGTCGTAGTAGTAGACGTTGCGATCGTGACCATAGAGGACGGAAAACTGTGTCCGGTAGATCGTGCACAGCTCGTCGGCGGTCAGCCCAAGCATGAACGCAGCTAAGGCATCGATCTCAATGAGCGCCTGTCTCCGATCAGTAGCGACACGCAGCGGGACCCCAGGACTCCAATCAGCATTGACGTCACCGAGAGGTTCATGCCGGTTGCGCACGAAGCCACCGGCCCATCTCGCTTCACGAAATCCATCAACGTAGCAATTAATCCATAGTTCAGCGTAGGCGTCCGTTAAACAATTAAGCCTAAGCACGCGCAAGGCAAGCTCATCGTACAAAAGATGATCTGCAAACATTGGCAATCGAGCGACCGTAGAAAAACGGATATTAGCCTTAGGTGCCGCTCGAACAATCACATCCGAGACCAACGAAGAAGCAAACCCAGCAACCGACACTAGCGACCGAAATCCGTCGTCGAGAAATGCGAATGACAGAACGCTATCGACATGAGCCGCACCAGGTGGGATGATTGCGGGAATCAGTGTCCGCTCACCTGTATTCGACGCCATCTTTCGCCATGCGACACGGTAGAACTCACGCGCAGAACGCGAGGTAGCCTCGCCCCAACGCGTGTAGTTTTGGTCGTACCGGAGCAGGTCACCTCTCGGCTTATAGGATGTGACAGGAACCGCCGAAGAATGGAGCCCCTCGAAGTCCACGGCAGACCAGTCCTGGTGATGAAGCATCGTACGGTTCGGCACCTTGTAGAACGGAGTGGAGACAAAAATATGTGGCCCTTGCAGGATAACATCATCCCATTTCTTTGGCTCACCCCACTCCGATTCGAAAAACCCCCCGCTTCTCCCATTCTTCTCATGCCACCCCGCAGAATATGCCGGACCAAGACTACCAATTCTCCTCGCTCGGGACAGCTTGTCTAGAGCCGACGCAGTCGAACGATTGACCACATACACCATTCGAGTTTGTCGAATCGGCACCTCCGGCAGCTCAAGGATCGCATGCCAGGTTGCCAGCGTTTCATCTGTGACGTAGGTAATCCGGTCGCGCTGCGGACGCAGATCCCATTTACCTCCAAGGTCTTTAAGCCCAGGCTCCGGACCCGATCCATCATGGTCAAATGAGCGCAGAACAGTATCCGGATGGTAAAGCCATGCAGCCTGATAGAAACCGACTTCATCTCGACGCGACCCAAAAACCGACAGCCCATAATGGTTATTATGCAGAATTTCAAAGAGCTGCAACTCGTTCACAAAATGCCAATGACGCCTAAGTCGCAAGTACACCTCAGATCGGAAGGCGCCAGCCCTTTCGTCAGTGAAATGACTCTCATAGTGAATCAGACCCACGGCACCATGGGAAGATGAATTCCGCCACATTTGCTCAATGAAACAACGATAGAGATCCGGCTGAAGTCCTCGCAGTTGAGGATATTGCTCGAGAGATCCAACAAACTCGGCGATACAGGAAATATCCGATACCCCGTCAACCACCAAGTTCTGGATTCCCGGCAAGCTGAGGGTGGTTTCTCGTCGGGCCACTAATTGAGCTTGCTTCGGCTTGACGGCAAGTTGCCACCACGGATCGCCCTCGGCCAGTAGGGCAGGAATGTCGACAATAGGTCGGACCCAGGGTGGGTTACCGACTTGAAGGTCGAAGCCGCCGCGCGCGAAGACGGTGGCGAAGTCGAGGTTCCAGTGGAAGAAGCCTTGCTGGTCGGCGACCCGCTCGCACACCACCAGCCACGGGTGCTTCCGCAGCACGTCGACCATGGGAAGGGCGTTCGCGAAGCCGAGGTCGATCTTCTCGCCCTCGTTCAGCTCGTCCCAGCTTGCGCTGGCGGCGAGCGTCTCGCGTGGCATGGAAGTCTTGCGCAGCTCAGGGCTGCGCCCGAGCAAATCACGCAACCCGGCAATCCATTCCGTCATGGTGGGTGGCGCGACCCGTGCCCCGTCAACCGTGGTGATCTCGTCGGTCAGCGGCCAGAACCACAGCGCGGTCCAGGCGTCCATCACCCGACGCAACCGCTGGTAGGCGCCGTCGGGGTCGGCGAGTGCGGCCTCGATCTGCTCCCGCTGCACGCCGCCACCCGCCGGCAGGTCGCCCGCTTCCCAGACCGGGATCGCCCGCCGAATCTCCCGTTCGGCGATGCTCAGCCGACGGTAGGCGATCTGCCAGAGCACCTCGACCCGGTGCGCCAGCTCGACCAGCGTGTTGACCTGCTGCTGGCTGGGCTTCGACTTGACGCTGCTGCGCCACGACTTCAGCCGCTTCGCGGCCACGGGGGCGAGTGCAGCGGCTTCCTTGGCGTCGGCAGCGGCTCCCCAGCCGTCAGCTGGCAGCAGGAAGTGGTGGATGCCGCCGCTGGCAACACGTCCGGCGTCCATGTCTTCGACCAGGGAGGTCAGTGGCACGTCGGTCGGCACCGCGCCGAGCCACGACTTGTCACTGACCTGGTTGCGCCGGTACACGGCCCGGCGGGCGCCGACGAGGGAATTGCCACGTCGCAGGTGCAGGCCGAACCACGGTGCGGCCAGGCCTTCGACCATGGTGTCCAGCCAGAGCGAGATCTCGGCCAGCTCGACGGCGGTGGCGTTGAGGTCTACGCCGTAGACGTTGTGCAGCGCCAGGTACGCCTTGACTTCCTGCAACCGACGCGGGTACTCGTCGGGGTCGATCCGGATGCCCAGCTCGGCTTGGCGACGCTTGAGGTACTGGTCGGCGAGCTGCCGGACGGCTTCGATGGCGAACGCACCGGAGCCGAGCGCCGGCTCGCAGACGGTCATCTCCAGGATTTCGGCGGCCTTGGTGGTGCGGCCGTCCTGGTCGAGCAGCTCCTCCAGGGCCTGGCCGACGGTGAAGCGGGTCAGCACCTCGGGGGTGTAGTACGACGCGGATTGCTGGCGTTCACGGCCGGCGAGCCGGAAGACGAACGAGCCTTCCGGGTGCAGCACCGGCTTCCGCTCGCCGGTCTGCGGGTCGGTTGCCTTGACGAAGTCGGCGGCGGAGATGCCGTCCACCCGGTCGGTGGGCACCACCCAGGAGCCCTTGGACGAGTCGCCGTTCTTGGCGACCTCGTACAGGTCGGTTTCGGCGAAGAAGCCGGTGTATGACATCAGCCCCTCGTAGACCGCGCCGAGCTGGTTGATGCCCAGTTCGGCGTACGAGATGAAACCTCGGTCCTTGCCGCGTGACTCCTTGCTGAGCAGCAGGTGGGTGAGGACCTGCTGCAGGGCGACGTTGCCCAGGCCGACGGCGTCGATGTGGACGGTGGCCTCTGGGCGGAACAGATCGGCGCGCAGCGCGTTGAAGGTCAGTCCTTCGGCGGCCAACGGAGCGTCGTCATCGGCGGCGTCGGCCTCCAGGGCAGCGACTGCGTCCGGCTGGTGCCCCTTGTCGACCAGGCGGAACAGCACACCGAGCGATTCGTAGAGGTGGGTGCCGCTGCGGGCGCGTGGGGTGGCCAACTCCACCTGGACCAGGTCCCGCAGTCGGTCCAGGCTGTAGCCCTGGTCGTATTCGCCGGCACCGACCGGCAGCACGCCCAACTCGGGGGACGCCTCGGCGTACAGCAGGAACAGGATGCGGTAGAGGAACCGCAGCGACTGCTTGGCCAGCGGCTGGGCTTCGCTGGCCGGCAGCGGTGGGAGCCCCTTGGCGCGGCGACGGTCGACGACCTCGTTGGCGATGATCTCGATCGAGAGCCGGACACCGTCGCGCAGGTCCTTGGAGACGCCGACGGTGTGCTTGACCGAGGCGGCGAGGATGTCGTGCCACCACAGCTTGCCGTCGGCGTCCGGGGCGATCGACTGTGCGGAGAGGCAGGTCAACGCCCGGTCGATCTCCCCGCCCTTCTTCGTGTCGTTGCGTTCGCAGACCAGCTGCACGTCGACGGCGAGGTAGCGGCCTTCGGCCCAGCGTTCCCGCTCGGCGAGCAGCGCCCATCGGCCGGCGAGCACCAGGACCAGGTCGGGGGCGTCGTCGGCGACGAACAACGCGGACACCAACCGGGCGGCGGACTTCAGCTCCTCGGTGTCCTCGGTGAGGCTCACCGGTTCGGGCAGCGTGGCCGCGTCACGGGCCAGCAGCTCCTCGACGGCGGCCACCGGGCGGGCCGAGACGACGACCAGCGGCGCCCGGTCGGTGATGCCGGGTGAGGAGACCCGCAGCAGCGGCCCGTCGCGGTGCAGGACCAGGCCGTGGCCGGTCAGCTCCAACACGTCGATCAGTCGCTCGCGGACGGTGATAGCGACGTCGTCAGCCGTACGGCCGTCTCGCAGGTCGGCGCTGGCGGCCGGGTCGAGCAGCTCGGCCAGGGTCGCCAGCTCGGTTTCCAGGGTCTGCCGGGCCTCGGTGAAGCGAGACCTCGGGGTCGGTCGGCCTTCCTTGGCTTCAGCGTCCCAGGCGTCGCGGCGCTTCTTGACCTCGGCGCGGAACGATTCGCCCTTGGCCTCGGTGGTGAAGTAGTGCTCCGAGATCCATCCTTCGCCGACGAGGATCGCGTCCGAGCCGCTCACCGCTTGCCACCTTCCATGTCGGGGACGACCATCAGCAGCGGTCGTACGAGCTGTCGATCGGGCGCCATCGCCTGCACCATGTCGCGTTCCTGTTCGACGCTGGCCCGGCGCTGCTTGATGTCGCTGCGTTGGATGAGTGCGTCTGCTTCCACGTCCCAGCGGTCCAGCCGCTGAGACCACTGTTCGACCCGTTGGGCGACGTCCTTCTTCGACGCCTCGAACACGGTGCGCAGGTGCCGTTCGGCTTCGTGCACCGCCGGGGCGACGAGTCGCTGCAGAGTTTCGACGTCGGCGACCGGACCGGGGTTGTTGCGGGCCGTGCCCCAGCCGAGGGCGTGCAGCGCGTCGCGGGCGGACTCGTGCGGGGAGACCAGCGAGAACGACGGCTCGTCCGGCGACGGGAACTCGGCGGTCAGCCAGGCCGCCGAGACGATCTGCCCACGCCGGTTGGTGAGCGTGCCGAGCAGCAGCACCGTGGGCGCGTCGACGGCGCCTCGGACGGCGAAGACCTCGTTGCGGCCGAGCGCCGCCAACGCCCGGTCCGACGCCCAGTCCAGCACCGGATGCAGTGGGCTGAGGAAGTGCGCGTCCGGCCAGGTCGAGTCGCTGTCGTCGCGCAACGCCGCCGCGAGCCGGTCCTTTCCTCGGGCCGTGGTGGTGGCCAACACGAGTCGTTCGGTGACCTTCCGGTCGGCGAGGTACGACTGTGGCAGCACGTCGAGGCGCTGCGCGAGGTCCGGTGGTGGGGTCAGCTCGACGGTGCCGAACGCGGCGTCGCGGCGCCAGCCGACGCCCCCGTTCTTCGGCGGGGCCGCCGGCTCGATGAACGCCTCCTGCAGCGCGTCCTCCAGGTAGGACACGTCGTCGGGGTAGAGGCCGGAGTCGAGATCGGCGACGTCGGCCACAGGGCCCGTCGACTGCGGGCCCGGGGCGGCGGGGGCGTCGAAGAGCTGGCTGAACATCGCGGCCAGGTCGTTGCCGGTGGCGACCTTCTCGACCGGGCGTACGACGTCGTCGAGGGTCTTCTTCCCGGCGAGCACCGCCCGGATCTCGTCCTCCTCCCCCTTGACGTCGTAGCAGCCCATCAGCGAGGCGGCGTCACCGAGCGCGGTGTGCGCCTGGTCTTCCTTCTCCACCAGCTTCGCGAGGATCCGTACGTCGCCGGCGAAGCGTTCGCTCGACGGGTCCAGCAGCAGCGCGGTGACCCGGGGTGGGTGCTTCTGCCCGTACCGGTCGATCCGGCCGTTGCGCTGCTCGATGCGGATCAGGCTCCACGGGATGTCGTAGTGGACCAGCTCGTGGCACTGCGCGTGCAGGTTGACACCTTCGGAGGCGACGTCGCCGGTGACGAGCACCCGTACCGCCGTCTTCTCTTGCTTGAATGCCTCGACGATGCGCTGCTGCTCGTCGTCGGCGAGGCCGCCGTGCATGATCTCGACGGCGTCGGCGGGCAGACCGAGGTCCTTCGGCAGGCTGCGATGCAGCCAGCGCAGCGTCTCCAGCCGTTCGGCGAAGACCACCGCGCGGGCCGGCGATCCCCGGCCGACGCCGATCTCCTTCAGGTGGGCGACCAGGCGCGTGTACTTCGCCGACGGTTGGCGCAGGGTCTGCTCGTTGAGCGCGGCGAGCCGCCGCAGCGCCTGACGCTCGACGTCGGCCCGGTCGTCGTGCCCGAGCCGGCCCAGCCGGCCCTCGATGGTTTCCCGCAGCGCGGCCGGGGACGACAGGAACGCTTTGGCCAGCGTCCACGGAAACAGCGACGCGTTCTGCCCCGAGTACGGGCTGCCGCCCTTGCCTGGCCACAGCCAGACTTCCTCCAGCTCGCGGGCGACGGCGTCCTCGGCGGGCGTGGCCGGCACGAGCACGTTGTTGGGTTCCTGCCGTTTCGCCCAGTCCGCGCCGACGACCTGCGCGACCTCCGGGCTGTGCCGGTGTCTGCGCACCACCAGCCGCCGCACTTCCTCGCGGTCGAGGGTGCCGTCGGGTGGCACCGCCGACGGGTCCAGCAGCCGCAGCAGCTCGGCGAAGGAATCCGCCCGGCCGTTGTGCGGCGTCGCCGACGCGAGGATCAGGGCCTCCGCGTTGCGGGCGAGCAGCCGCGCCAGCCGGTTGTTCAGCGTCGCGGTGTTCGACAGGTTGTGCGACTCGTCGATGACCACCGCGTCCCACCGCTGCTTGCGCAGGCTGGCGACGTACCGATCGGACTTGAGCGTGTCGATCGAGATGATCGCCCGCTTGTAGTAGGTGAACGGGTTGCGGGTCGCTGGCAGCTTCTGCCGCACCCGCTGGATGCCGGCGGAGTCCAGCCGGACGAACGGCAACGCGAAACGGGTCCACAGCTCGTGCTGCATCTGCTCCAGGACGTGCCGGGGCGTCACCACCAGGATCCGGTCACCGCGCCCCCGGCGGACCAACTCCGACAAGATCATGCCGATTTCGAGGGTCTTGCCGAGGCCGACCGCGTCGGCGAGCAGGATCCTGGGTCTCAGGTTCTCCGGAGCCAGCGCCTTGCGCACCGCCGACTGCTGGTAGCTGAGCGCGTCGGCCAGGCCACGGGTGGCAACCGACAACGCCCGGGTGCCGAGCGGTACGGCCGTCTTGCGGATCGTCGATTCCAGCCACAGCCGCGCGGTGCGGTAGCGCGGGCTGTCGTCGGCCACGACCGTGGCCTCCGCCGGCTCCAGCGGCATGATCGTGTCGAGGGAGTCATAGAACGAGGCGGTGGTGTCGCGGACCAGATCGCCGAGGCCCTGGACGTGCACCAAGGTGCGGTCGGCGGTTTCCTCGGTCGCGACGACGAGCCACTCTTCGTCGCGGATCACGACGACCGACCCCGGCGCGATCGACCTGCGGACGTCTTGCTTCGATCCCGTCACAGGTGTTTTCTCCGTTTTCGAATCGTTACAAATGAGACGTTCGCCGACAAGTCGCGTTGTCGCCAGTTCACAAGCCTAACTGCCTGTGATCTAACGGAACGTCCCCAGATAGGTTGGAGAGATGGGCCGAAAGTCCCCCTTGCCCGTACCGCTCGATGCCGCCACGTCGGCCCGACTCCGCCGTCAACCCCGCACCTCCACCAAGCCCGAGCTGTTGTTGCGCCGCGAACTGCACCGCCGGGGGCTGCGCTTCCGCATCCACGACGCGCGGCTGCCGGGCCGGCCCGACGTGGTCTTCACCCGAGCGCGGCTGGCGGTCTTCGTCGACGGCTGCTTCTGGCACCGCTGCCCCGAACACGGCACCCTGCCGCGCAACAACCGGGACTGGTGGCAGGCGAAGCTGGACCGCAACGTCGCCCGCGACCGTGCGAAGGACGCGGCACTGGCCGACCTGAGCTGGACCGTGCTGCACGTGTGGGAACACGAGGCCACCGCAGCCGCCGCCGACCGGGTCGAAGCGCAGTGGCGGCGACTGCTGGCCGTCACTCCTCGGGCCGCCGGATCCGCAGGTAGCCGCCCTGTCCGAACAACACCCCCCGATCGAGGAACCGGTTGAAGAACCGGCACGACGGCTCACCCAGATGTACGCAGGCACTGCACGCCCCGCTGCCTCGACTGCAGCCCGGATCCAGCGGGCACCGGTGCTCCGCGTCGACGAAGGTGTGCATCAGGTCGTCGAGGTTGGACTCGAACACCGCCTGCATGCCGCCGAGCACGAAGTCGCCCTTGGCGCCGGCGTAGACGAAGAACGCCAGATGTCCAGGCAACAGGTACTCGCTGAGCGCATCGCGTTCGATGCCGGAGAAGACCGCTGTCTGGCGAATGAACCGGTGAGCGTAGGTGTGCACCAGCTTGAGAAGGTCGGTGCCGGGCGAGCCGTCGGACGGATCGTCGCGCTTCGACGGCACCACCGCCGACTCCAGGATCGCGACCCGCGCCGCAACCTCGTCCTGGTCTCCGACTTTCCAACCGGAAAGCCGGTGGCCGCGCCCGGAGAGCCAGGTCGCCACCCGCAGCGGATCCAGCCGGATCAGGAACGCCTCCGTCTCGGCAAGATTGCCGTACAGCCGGTAGCCACCTCGTCTGCGGCGGAACGGCATCAACCGGCACTTCGCCGGGTCGTCGTCGCCACGGGTGTAGCCGTACATGGCACTGAGCACTGGGAACTTGTCGACCAGGTCCAGCCCGGCCACGCCGGCGCGGGCCAGCGCCGCCGGGTAGCTGTCGCGGTAGCGAGCGGCGAGGGCACCACCGGCCCCCGATCCGCCCAGCTTGGTCGTCGGCAACCGGCTCTCGGCCAGCGCCATCGCGATGTCGGCGGCTTCGCGTTCGGCCGTTTCACGCCGATGCCCCGACAGCCGGTCGATCGGATGCGCGCCCGGCTTGGCAAGCTGGCCACCCTGCTCCGCCATCGCCGTCATCTGCTCGGCAAACGATGGATCCATACCGTCGGCTACGAGCTTCGCCAGGAACTCTTCCCGGGTCTGCTTCGACGACACGTCGGCAGGGCGGTCGGCGGTCAGCCCTTCGACGACCCAGACGAGCGCCTTGCGGGCGCCACCGGCAAGCTTCAGGCCCTCCCGATGCTCCGGCCTTGGAGGATTGATGAGGACCATGCCGCGCGGGGTGTAGACGGTGCGCGCCTTGTGGACGTTCCACCGAATGTTGCCTTCACCGCAGTCGCAGGTCCGGTTGAAACCAAGGCCTGGCATTGTCTTGGTTTCGCATGTGGGGCAGATAAATCTGATGTCGGCCGCTTTGGCGCTCTTCGGGATGACGACCTTGACGTCGTCGTGCTCCTTGCAGCGTCGAATCCACGGCTCGTAGATCCTTCCGCAGTCGTGGATGCCCACGAAGTGCAGCTGACCCCACTTTCCGCCCTTCCGACACTTGCAGGGCCGGTCCGGCGATTTACCAATTCGCTTGCAGACCCGGCACAGCCAGACCTTGGGATAACGTTCGACTGTAACGCCGCGTCGGTCGTCCAGCTCCACGACTTCGACGGGCGCCCGGCGAAGCAGTTCGCCGCTCATCCCGCTGTCGTTGTCCTTGACCGCCCACGCGGCGATCTCCCCGAGCAGATGCCGGCGCACCAGATCGGTATCGACCTCGATCGGGACGGGCGCCGACCATTCAGTGACCTGGTAGATGTCGCCACGTAAGTCCACCGTCTGCTCCGGCAGGAAAGTCCGCAGGATCTGGCTGCCACTGCGAGATGCGAGAGGCTTCATCACGACCGCCTGTCTTCGTGGATCGGTGCGCTGGCCTCGACGTCGCGGAGGCTCCTCATCGGTTGCCGGGGACCTAGTTCACTGGTGAACCTTGCCCGAGTGCTCGGGTCGTCGAGGTCTGCGAACCACTCTCTCATCCACTGCGCGATCTGCTCACAATGCAGCGGATCCGTTACGTCGTCGAACCCGAGCAGCGCCGCGATCTCGGCGGCCTCGCCAGCGGGTGACATACCGGAGTCACGGGCATAACCGCGCAGGTTCGCCGGTGTGCTGAGCCTCTGCTTGCTCGCCGGCTCGCGGATCATCAACGTTCGCGCACCGACGACACCCGGAATCGTCAGATCCAGCACTCGCCGGCTGCGTCGCGTGATCGGAATCGCGTCGACGAAACGGTCGCCCTGTCGGACGTAGGGGCCGAAGTGCCGGAAGGTCTGGGCATCCCGTTCCCGGCCGATCTTGTGCAGCACGTAGACCAAACCGGGGTGCCGGCGGCCGACTCGGGCCGTCGTCTGGATGAACTCGGCTGTGGTCAGCGGCAGCCCCAGCATCACCATCGTGTTGAGCCGGTCGACGTCGACGCCGTGCGACAGCATCGAGCTGGCGGCGATCACGTGAATGCGGTCGTCGAAGTTCGGCTCCGGGTGATCCAGCCGATCGAGGATCGCTCGCACCTCGTCGAAGTCGGTCTGACCGGTGAGCTGCTCGACGTTGATGCCCGACACGGTGTTGTTGCTGCCCAGGCTCCGCCCGGCGGCCTCCACGTCGTAGAGAGTGGTGCCGTACACGACATCCGTGCCGTACAGGCTCACGAGCTTTTCGACGTGCTGTAGGTCGATCCCGGCGTCCGCGCAAACCCTTGCCGGTTCGTCCTTGAGTTCGCGAATGCAGCGCTGCAGTGTGTCCAAGGTCCGGTCGCTGACGTGCTCCAGCGTGACGCCGCGCGGCGCGACCGCCACGAAACGCCGCAGCGGCTCGTCGGTCGGCATCGTCCAGAACGATTCGCCAGCACGCGGACCGGGCTGCGGAAACACGCGGCCGCGCCGGCGATAGAGCACGTCGACCTGATGCTCGTAGCCGGTCAACGTCGCGCTACTGGCGACGATCTTCGCCCGAGAGCCGCACAACCTCTGCTGCAGATGATCCAGCAGGCTCTCGTAATGGGAGTCGACCGCCCCAAGGCTGTCACGCAGCAGGTGCAGCTCGTCCTGCAGCCGCAGCGACGGCCCGAACCGCTCGCCGTCCATCGGCAGGTCCCTGAGAGCCGGCCCGCCTTGGCAGTCCGGCACCAGGCACCCGTTGGGCGAGGAGGATCGCTGGGCGTAGGTGAACCCGTGCCAGGGCACCGAGCACACCTTCTGCGGCGGACCCACCAACCCGCGCATCGCCTGCTGCATGCCGATGGACGCAGCCTTGTCCAAGGTCCCCACGACAACCGTTGGCAGGAAGCGGAACACCTCTTGGTCGACCACGTACATCGGAAGCGGACGACTGCCATTGGTGCAGTCGGGGTTGGTGCAGCGGTGTTCTAGCATCCACCGTTTGCGGTCGAACCGCATCGTCAGCTTCTCCGCCCGACAGAACGGGCAGTGCAGCAAGACCTGGTACTTGTCCGGCATACCAGGGCTGTCCGGAGTGATCTCGTCCTTCTCCGCCTTCGGGACCACCTTGTTCGGTGTGCCCGCTTGACCGACGAGGAAGCCCAGGCTGAACGGCGTACCTCCCACGTTCTCTTCCTGGCGGACCATTTCGGCGCCGGCGAGCGCGTCAGCGAACCGCTGGGTCTGCTGCAGGCTGAGCAACCGCAGCGGGAACCGCGACCAGGCTGTCACACCCATCGTCTTGCCCGTCAGCCGGTCGAAGAAGGCCGCCGTGAGCAGCAGACCGAGGTACGTCTCGGTCTTGCCGCCACCCGTGGCGAACCAGACGGTGTCGACGTACTCGGCTTCCTCGTCCCGCTCGACCAGGAACCGAACCGTAGCCAGCAGGAAGCCGATCTGGAATGGCCGCCACGTGTCGTATCCACGAGCGCTGCGGGCGATCGCCTTGTTCATCAGTTGGAAGGCACGGCACAGCTCCGGTCGGGCGCGCAGCAGCTCGAGCCCGGTGCGGAGACGATCCAGCTCACCGAAGACCTCCCCGGCCGAGCGATTCGCCTCCGCCCGCATCGCCGGGGTCCAGCCTTCGGCCGCCTGCCGGGCGTCGAGCACCGACGGCGACCAGTGCGCCTCGTCGTAAGCCGCCAGCGCCTCCACGAGCGCGGTCAGCTGCGGGATCGGATCGGCCGCCAGCGTCGCGAACGACAGGTCCGGCGGCGCGTCGGCGCCGTTCCAGTACGTCGGCCGAAACGTCTGCACCGTGACCGTGTCGGTCGTACGGAAGACGTCGGGCGCCAACACCTCGACGCCGACGTTCACGCCGTAGGCAGGCACCTGGCGGTCGTAGCGGAAGCTGTCGGGCAGCGCCTCCAACTGAAACGGCACGGTCGACAAGCCGCGCACTTCGATCTGTGTCTCGAACAGATGAGAGTCGGCCAAGCCGGGCGCCTTGATCGGGCTGGTGTTGACCAGCTGCACGACCAACTCGGTCTGCTTGTGCCAGTCCTCGACGTCGACCTTGACCTTCGCCGACAGACCGGGCACGCCGACGGCGGCGAAGGCATCCTCGAGCTGTTTCGATCCGGCCTCTGTACCGGCGCCGTCGACCAACACCGAGACGACTTCTTCGACCAGGTCGCTGCGCCACCAGCGGCCCCTCGGATCCGGGTCCTTCGGCTCGTCCTTGCCCCAGGCGCGTGCCCGCACCGTGACGGACATCGACCATGGCGGCCCGCCTGCCGGACGCAGTCTGATCCCGATCGCACACGGATCCAGCCGCTCCGAACGGTCGTCGTTGAGTCCGTCCTTGACCTCGTCCTCGCAGGACAGCCGCCCCAGCCAGAAGGTGCCCGACGGAGCGACCTCCAAGCGGTCCAGGCCGTCCCCACGGCCTGCCGCGATCACCCGGCGGTCGAGCCAGGCAACGAACGCCTCGCACGCCTGCTCCAAGCTCTGAACTCCTGAGCTGGTCACGAAGCCCACCTTCCCACAGCAGGGGTAGCCGCAACCGCTCGGGAATCATCTATCAGATAGGAACGGAGGTCCCGGATTCCGCCGCTCGCGCGAAGCTTGGACATTGACTTCTTCTCGATCTGGCGAATACGTTCACGAGATAGCCCGAGCCTGACACCGATTTGCTCTAGCGTCTCCTCGTCGCCGTCATCAAAACCAAACCTCCGCTTGATGACCTCCAGGTCGCGATCAGGGAGCGCCGACGGCAAAGTATAGGTCACGTCCCGGCGGAAAATATCATGCAAAACTATATCGGCCGGATCGGCTAGGCAGTCACGCTCCCCTCCATGCGCGAGCAGGTCAGAAAGTCGCAGATCACCTTCCTCGCCGAGCATCTCGTCGAGACTACGCAGGGGCCGCATGAGGTCAAGCGCCGCCTGCACCAAGCCCGGCTCGTAACAGGTGCGCTCGCAGATCTCCGACAGCGCCGGCTCTCGGCCCAGCAAGGCAGCCAACCTCAACCTCTCCCTCCGAACCCTTGCCATCTTCTCGTGGACATGCACTGGAATTCTGATTGCCCTGCCTCGGTCGGCGATGCCTCGCTCGATCGCCTGCCGGATCCACCACGTCGCATAGGTGGAGAACTTGAATCCCTTCGAACCGTCGAACTTGTTCGCGGCGTGCATGAGGCCGAGGTTTCCATCCTGTATCCGGTCCAGGAACTCGACTCCGCAGACTTCGTCCTGTCTCGTCTTGGCGATGGAGACGACCAGGCGCAGGTTGGCGCAGACAAGCTCGCTGTGCGCGCGCTTACCTTCAGCGATCTGCTCCTGCAAGCTCCGCATCAGCTCGGGCGCCGCCTCGGCCGAGTCTGCCGACTTCAGTCGCTCCTCGGCGGCCAAACCCTGCTGGATCGACGCCCAGAGTTCCACTTCCCGGGCTGCGCCGATGAGCGGGTAGCGGGCGACCTGACGCAGGTACTGCCGGATGCCATCGCCGTTGAACTCGTAGCCCTCCGGTAGGACTCGGCTCGGCCGGGCGGCTGCGACGGCTGGCAATTGGACGCCTGCCTCGACGAGCTGGTCCAGCAGGTCGGCGCGCTGCTCCGGAGTCAGCTTCCGGTGCGTGGCGACGAGCGACACTTCTTCGCGCGTCAGCTGCCCGCCCTTCCTCTCCCAGTCTCCCAGGAGATCGTCGAGCGCGCGCCCGACGACGTCGCTGGCTGATCGCGGAGCTGGCAGGGGTGGCTCGTCCGCGAACATCCAATCCAAGGCGTCGTCGTCGGTCGACATCTCGGCGACGTCGACCGTCACTGCCGGGCCATCATCGAGATCAAGGTCGACGCCGGCAACAGGTCCGTCCGGCTCTCCACCGGCCGCCTGCTCCTCCGGGCTGCCGGCCAGCCCGTTCAAAAGTGCATCCACGTCGTGGTGGCTGATCTGGTAGCGATTCAAGAAGTTGCCCACTAGATTGCGGGCTTGTTCAGCTTCGTGCTGGTCGAGGATCGCACGCAGCTCTTCAACGTGCGCCTTGTTTACGCTGGTCGATCGATGCTTCGTCCGTCGTGCTGCCGACCGCGCCATCACCATGACGATTGCCTCCTCGATCACGAGTGGCACCATGATAGGTACGAACACCGACAAGAAAACGATTCTCATACATATGTTCGAGTGTCGACGAGGGTCGTTGCCCACTCGAATGGCAGCCGGTTTGACCCTTTCACGCAGGTAAGGCCACGTGTCACCCGCCGCGACCGGCGCGTCGGCCGAGGCCGACCGAGACGAACGTACGAGATTCACAGTCGAAATCACGACGGTACGTCATCCAGCTGGCAAGTCGACCCCGAGAATGTTCCGAACATCCTGGTCGACACACAGTCCACTACGGATCTTGAGTCTGTCGAGGATCGGACGCAGCACCGCACAGGCGACGGCCCGGGGCGTACGCTCTCCTGGTTTGATCCACTAGGATCCCAGCATGGCCGCCCGACCTATCAAGATCTCCGCTGTCGACCTGTTCTGC
Organism: Solwaraspora sp. WMMA2056; assembly: GCF_030345095.1. Taxonomy (NCBI): domain Bacteria; kingdom Bacillati; phylum Actinomycetota; class Actinomycetes; order Micromonosporales; family Micromonosporaceae; genus Solwaraspora; species Solwaraspora sp. WMMA2056. The sequence continues at coordinate 1,630,767 of NZ_CP128360.1, read as the reverse complement.
GGAGTCGGCGGGCTTTCGTACGGTCTCTTGAAGGCCGGCATCCACGTCGCCGCCGGGGTGGACGTCGACGACAGCTGCGACTACCCGTTCCGCGCGAACATCGATGCGCCGTTCCACCGCCGCGACGTCCGTGAGATCACCGCCGACGAGCTGGCCGCGATGTGGCCCGGTAAGTCCGTCCGGGTCCTCGCCGGGTGCGCGCCATGCCAGCCTTTCTCCTCGTACCGTCGTGGCGTCGACACCTCGCAGGAGGCCCAGTGGCCCCTCGTTGACGAGATGCTCCGCCTAATCGCGGGCACCCTGCCCGAGATCGTCACGATGGAGAACGTGCCACGGATCGTCAGCACCGCGATCTTCCGCAAGTTCGTAGTCGGGCTGCGTGAGCTCGGCTACTCGGTCGATCACTCGTCGTGCTTCTGCCCCGCGTACGGGGTGCCGCAGCGCCGGCGGCGCATGGTCCTGGTCGCCTCGTTGCTCGGCCCGATCGCGGTTCCGAAGGGCACGGTCCCTAGCTCGGAGTACGTCACTGTCCGCCAACGGATCGAGGGCCTCACTCCGGTCGAGCACGGGCAGGCCGCGGCCGACGACCCGCTGCACAAGTGCCGCAGTCTGAGCGACACGAACCTCAAGCGGATCAGGCAGTCCAAGCCGGGCGGTACGTGGGAGCAGTGGGACGAAGAGCTGCGTGCGCCCTGCCATCGCAAGGCGTCCGGGTCGACCTTCCGCAACGTGTACGCCCGGATGGCATGGGACGAGCCCGCGCCGACGATCACGACGCTCGCGTACAACTACGGCGCCGGCCGATTCGGGCACCCGGAGCAGGACCGGGCCCTCACGCTGCGGGAGGCCGCGATCTTGCAGAGCTTCCCGGAGGAGTACGAGTTCGTGGCCCCCGATCAGCCCGTCCAGTTCGCGCCGCTCGGCCGTCTGATCGGCAACGCCGTCCCGCCTCGGCTGGCGGAGGCCGTCGGGACGGCCATCGTCGACCACGTCGCGGATCACACGAAGCAGAAGCGGTCACGCCCCCGAGCGATCGTTCAGCAACTGCCGTTGCCGGCCGTCTGAGGTCAGTGCGTCGCTTCCTCGAAGATGTGCTGGCGATGCCACGCCAGATACTTGGTGTGCGGAGGCTGGGCGCCATCCGGTAGCAGCAGCCGCTCGGCCAGCGGTGGCCGCCCGAAGGCCGCTCGCGTCGCCGGATCCGTCTCGACCGCTGCGACGAGCGCGGGCTTGACATGGATGCGCAAACCACCGTTGACGGTCAACAGCCCGGTGTCGAACGCGACATCGTGCGTCGGACAGGCCGTCAGCCCGTTGCGCGCGTCGAGCCGCTCGGCGTTACTGCACGCCCGCCACGGCTTGATGTGACTGGCGACGAGCATCCGCGCCGCTCGCTTCTCCGGCAGCGAGACCGAGAGGCCACAGAAGACGCACTGATGCCCGTGGTTGCGCAGCACTTCGCTGGCGAACCGGTGCTGGCCGACGCGAACGGCCGCCATCAGGAGACGCTCCGTGGTCCGCTCGTCCAGGTCGGCCCGGGAAGCGCGCCACACATCCACGGCCGGGCGAACAGCGGCGGCGACGTCCGACTCGTCCAACTCACGCTGGCCGATCAGGAGCAGATCGCCGTCGTCGTCGGCCAGGCCGAGAAAGTCAGGCAAAGCCTCCGGCCCAATGCCGACGCTGCGAGCGGCGGCGAGCAGGAGCCGATAGACGGCGCCGAGCTGTCCGGGCTCGGCGAGCAGCTGGGCAGCGACCTGGACCTCGTGCTTGGCGCCGTTACGCAAACTGCCATCGAGGTTGGCCATCTTAGCCAGAATGCTTCCGTTCGGCCGGCAGAACAGCCGCGCGATCGTCGGTATGGGCTCGGCGGCGTTGTCTGCCGTGCCGCCGCCATACCGACGACGATCGACAACTAGGCCCACGGCAAGGCAGATGAGAGTCTCGACCGGCAGGAAGTCGACTTGCCGCTTGCCGGGAACCGGAACGCGAGAGGCGATCGATCTCCACTGCTCGCGCGCCGAGCCGAGCTGGATATCGACGTAATCTCGCAGGTCAGGCATCTGGCCCTCTATTTCTCTTCAACCTGGGAATCAGCCGAGGAGCCCTCGGTACTCAGATGCAGCCGAGCGAGTTTCCCGCACCAGGGTTGCAGCTTCCACGAGACGCTGTTTGCCCTGCTCGCAGCGGGTGATCGCTGCTTGGACCAAGGGATGACCGGCACTGGAGGAGACGTATCGCAATACCGCAAGCATTTTGTCGATCTCTTCAATTGCGTTCTTGATACGGGACATGACCTTGTCAGCCTTTTCGACAGACACGGAAAGCCCAGTTTTGACTTCCTGAATGTTGGCCAACCGTCAACCTCCGATAGATGTGATTGCACCGCCGTGAGCGACTACTTATCGGGACGCCAGGCGCTCGGCCTTGCCCAGTAGATCGTCGAGATCGCTGTCGGTCATATCTAGTTCGGCAACGGCCCGATGAATGGCAAACGTCTGCATCTTGGTGAGTTCCTCCAAGGGAACATCCAGGCCAGCCGCTGGATCGAGTGCAGCACGAATACCCGCCTCGGCGACACTCGGATCCACTCCGGCCGCAGCAGAGTTAGCGGCTCGCATGTCCGCAACGAACTGGATTACCGAACCTTGATCCCAGATGCCTCCAAATCTGCGATCGATAACGAAGTAGAAGACTGCTGCCAGGTATGACGCAAAGCCATCACCCCATCCCTGTTCATCAAGAATGCGTTCGATTCGATCGTTCTCGTCATACTCGTCGCGAACAAAGGTACGGATGTAATCAACTATCTCCGGCTTGATTTTCATTCTTTCCCCTTGACCTCGAACTTCTAATGTTCTTAACCCACACACGACCAACCATTGCGATACCAACCAATGCGATAGTCGCGTCCGCAAGTGGATGTTGAGAATCTTGCATCCTCGGCTGGGCCGTCGGGTTCCCGCTCGGCGCAACGGTTCCAGCTTGGGTGCCCCCAGGTCGCACCAGGTCCTTGATGACACCGATCGACTCCCGGGTGACCTGCTCGACTTGCCTGATCTCCCCCTCGTTCTCAGCAACCAGGTTGGTAAACTTGCGATGCATCTGCTCGATGTAGGATTCCTGAGCCAACGCTTCCTCGCTCAGTCGTTCACCGCTCGGCATGCCGTCAGCGCCACTAAACCGCCAGCCAGGTGCGACAATCTGAAAGTAGGCTTCGTACCGACCCCGGACAGCATCCAGAAGGTTCGCGTATCGCCCACACTTATCAAATGCAACTTGCGCTTCAGCCAAAGCCCGACGAACTTTTGGGTCCTCAGCACCTTGCGCAACCTGACGATAAATATCTCGGGCTTGCTTTGCGTCAGACGCCGCACGTCTTGCACGCACCGACGCTTCGGCAAGCTTATCGAATGCCGCCTGAATCTGGGCAAGCACAGGTTCCATGCTTGCGGCCACTAGAGTTGACCTCGATATTCGTCGGCCAACTCGATGGCGCTATCAAATCTGCGGACAGCCCGCTCGATCTCCTGCACTGCCGAGTTGAATGCTCTTACCGCCGCGACAACTTCACCTTTACCACTGTCGTGACAGGCACTATCAGCTAAGCTTCTGCCTTCCTCAGCAACCTCGGTTGCACCCAGAAATATCCCGCGGGCTCCGGCCATCAGGCTGTTCGCCTCAACAAGCGATGCTTTGATGTCGTCGACACTCATCGCCTGCGCCTCAGCCGAGCCGATTCCCGTAGTTGCGGGTTGCCTCAGTCGCTCCGTAGATCAGGTTGGTCGCTTCATGTAGCTGCTCCATACCCCGCTTACAGGCGTTGAGTGCCGCGTCGATGTGAGGATGCCCTGTGCCAGCCCCCAGCACTCGGACGTCACCCGCGACCCCTTCGAGTATCTCCCGCGCGGCCCGGATCTCCCGGATCGTTGCACCGCCGTGTGCGGCGGCCTGGGCGAGGCCGGCCTGCACCTCGTGGATGCTGGCCATCCGTTCCTCCTGTCGACAGAGACACGGCGGGGGACTCGTCACGGCTCCCTGGCCGTTGGTCCACAGTATCGGAGCTTGCTTCCCGGTGCCGTCCCCGCTACGAGCGGTCCGACAACCCGGAAGGATCTACCACTGGGATGGCCAGGCCAGCATCGCGACAACCTCACTGCTCCGATTCGGGGTCCTCGACGGGCCGTAGCGACACGTGCTTGCGCGGGCTTTCGTCGCCATCGGCTGGGTCACGAACGTAGACGCCACGTCCGGGCTGTCCGTAGACGAGACTCTGCGCCTTGAGCTGGATCATCACGAAGCGGATGACGGTCTCGCTCACGTCGTAGTTCGCCATCAGCTGCCGGGTCGACGGCAGGCGGTCACCCGGCTTGAGTACCCCGGCGCGGATCTGCTCCGCAATGTCGTCGGCGATCTGCTGGTAGAGCGGCGTGGCCATCGGCACTCCCTCGGTCGGCAAGTCCAAGAAACCACACGCCGGGGAGAACATGCGTTACGGGGTACTGAATCGTTACTGGGTAACGCAGGCTGCTCAGCACTCGTCCGCAGCCTGCGTCAGACGCCTCCACTTACCGCCTGGTCGATGAGGTTCGGTGACGATGGCCAAGAAACCAGCGTTACGGGGTAGCGCCAGGGTACCCAGTAACGTAGGTTCTAGGCGGAACTACTCGGTCGGCAACTGAGTGGATCCACCCGGTCGGGGCGTGTAGCGAGTCATGCCGTTGGGCGTCCCGGCCCCGAAGGTTTGCCCTGGTCGCCGTACTGCCAAGGAGGGCTGCGGCGATTGGGGTGGGGTGGCCCCGCCGGGATCGGCAAGCGGCAGGGCCACCCCCGTCCAGACACACCCACGACACCGCCCGATCGGCACCAGCAGCGAAAAATGGGGAGGAACACGTGATGCGAGAGCTCTGGCGACGCTGGCGACTGCGCTGGCAACGCCGCAAGATGGCCACCACCCCGCCACGTGACTGGCCGGAGGGCAGCGGCGTCTACCGCGTACCCGCTGGTCGCAGCCGCAACCAGCGACCCACCGCGTACCGGCCGATCCGCCCTTGGCAGATCCGCAGCCACCGCTTCCCGACGGCCCCCCGGCGCGGCGGCGGCCGGGGCCTCGACCCCGGCGAAGTCGCCGCCTTCCTCGAACGGATCGCCCACGACCTCGGCATCGTCTACGCCGAACTCGACCGCACCTACGAACAGAACGACCGCATCAAGGACGCGCTCCGTCGCTGGCAGACCAGCCAGGCCCTCGCCGCGCAGACCACCATGCACCTGCCCGCCTGGACCGGCACCAGCGCCACCACCCGGTACGCGGGGCAGTCGTGACCGACCAGCCCCCGACCGGCGTCACCGTCGTCGCCTGCCCCTGGTGCCACGGCAGCGGGCAGGACACCAACTACTACGACAGCCCCGACCGGGAATGTGACAGCTGCGGCGGGGTCGGCAAACGCCGCGCCCAGCTCGTCCTCACCGTCGTCAACATCGACACCGGGGCGATCGCCTCCGCCAACGTACTGCCCGGCGGCACCACCGCCACCCCCACCGACGCTGGCCCGTTCTGGTGCCTCGACCTGGCGCCGGTCCTCGTCGGCCTGGCCCGCCAGGTCGCCGCCGTCGACCTCTACGACCCGGAAATCCCCGGCCAGCCGGTCCTCGCCCCCTGGGTGCAGCTCGCCCGACGGTGGCAGCCCGACCTGCCCGCCGACCAGCGGCACGCCCTCGAATCCGAAGCGATCGCCGCCGAAGCGTACGACCCGTGGCGGATCTGGCTCGGCCGCAGCACCCCTGAACTGCCCACCGACCCCGCCCACCGGCTCGCCACCCTCTGCGAACTCGCCGAACTGCTCTGCCTCGACCTGGTCGTCGAAGCCCTCCGCAGCTCACTCGCCCCCGACAGCGGCCTCTTCCACTGGGACATCCGCTTCGAACTGCCCGGCAGCCCCACCACCGCCAGCGTCGGCCGCTACGACAGCTTCACCGACGCCGCCACCTGGATCGACGTCGCCCGCGCCAGCTACGCGCTGGTCGACCGCAGCCGACACGCCCCCGCCCACTACGTCACCCCACGCCCCGCCAGCCGCATCACCCACCGCCCGCCACCCGTCGACCCCGACCAGCTCGAACGCCGCATCGTCGCCGACTGCCTCGCCGCACTTCTCACCGACGTGCCGGCCCCCGGCGCGCAGGCCATCTGGCGCAACGGCCGCTGGTGGCACACCACCCTGCGCGCCGACTCCGACTCCGGCGCTGGCGCTGGCCCCGGCGGGCGGCTGGTCCGCACCTGGCAGCCGCCCCCGCCGACCTGGCAGGGCCCGCCCATCCCGTACCGGCCCTGCCCCGACTGCGCCCACTGGCCAAGCTGGGAACACTGCGACTGCGCCCGGATCAACGGCTGCGCCACCTGCGGCGGCACCCACCGCATCTACCACGGTGCGACCGTCACCATCGCCGTCGGTCGCCGCCAGGTCCGCCACCTCAACTGGCCACCCCACAGCGGTACGCCGCCAACCCCACCGCCCCGCATCGGCTACCACCCGGGCGGCAAACCGATCCACCAACTCCCGCCGGAATACCAGCTCACCCACCAGCTGACCGCACTCGGCCTCGACCCCACCGAGCTGACCACCCTCGACGGGCTCACCATGCACCTGCGCGACCACGAACTGCTGCACGGCTACGCCACCGTGCCCCGCACCGGCAGCGACCCGGTCACCGCGTACCTCGAAAATGTCACCAACGGGCACCCCGGCGGGCGGATCCTGCTGCACGCCACCCCACCGAAAGTGCCACCACTGGCCACAGTGGTCAAGATGGCGTACGCCCTCGGCCTGGCCCTGGTCGTCAGCGTCGCCGACCACCGCCGCAACGACGGCATCCCGTACCAGATCCAGGGCCTGCGCTGGGGAGTCCGCTTCGCCCCACCCGACACCACCAGCCCACTCGGCCGCTGGTACCCCGGCGCGTACGAGCCCAGCCTGCCGAAAGCAATCGCCCAGGCCCTGGAGTACGTCCGCAACGCCAGCAACACGATCGTGCCGACCGACCCCACCACCCCGATCCCCGCCCCCACCAACGTCGACGACGGTACGGGTGACACCGGCGGCGACCCAGTTGACCCGGTGCCGACGCTCACCGCAATCGCCACCCACCACCCCGGCACCGTCGTCACCATCGTGCTCAGCCCGCAGCGGTACGACGTACACCTGCCCGACGGCCCGCACCACACCACGGTGGTCGCCACCGCCGCCACCCTCACCGAAGCAGCCGCCGAGGTGATGGCGGATGTCTGAACCGACCCCGCCGACCCCGCCGCCGACGCCGCCGACCTGGCCGGCTCCATCCGACGGCAGCGGGCGACGCGCCCAGCTCGTCCTCACCGTCGCGAACATCGACACCGCCGCCGTCGCCTCCGCCAGCATCACCCCCGGCACCGTCACGCCGACCCGCGACGCCGACGACCTGTTCTGGTGCCTCGACCTCGCCCCGGTCGTCGCCCGCCTCGCCGCACAGGTCGGCGCCACCCACCTCTACGAACCCGACCTGCCCGACGACCCGGTCATCGCCCCCTGGACCGACCTGCCGAAAGGGTGGCAACCCGACCTGCCCGCCGCGCAACGCCTCGCCTACGAAGCCCAGGTGATCGCCGACGAAGCCCGCGACCCGTGGCACATCTGGCTCGGCCGCAGCAGCCCACCACCGACCACCGACCCGTCCCGCCGGCTCGCCCACCTCTGCCACGTCGCCGAACAGCTCTGCCTCGACCTGGTCATCGAAGCCCGCCGGCTCACCCCCGGCGACGGCACCCTCGGCTGGGACATCCGCTTCGAACTCCCCGACGGCCCGGTCGGCGACCGCCTCGCCCCCTGGTCCGACCTGGCCGAAGCCGCCGTCATGACCACCGTCGGCCGGGCCGCCGCCGGCCTCGCCGAACACGGCCGGCACGCCCCCGCCCACCACATCGCCCCGGCACGCGACGCCGGCCGCGCCGGCCTGCCCCGCGTCGACGTCGACCAGCTCGAACGCCGCATCCTCGCCGACTGCACCGCCCTGCTCACCGGCGAACCCACCGCCGGCGGGCACGCCATCTGGCGCGACAACCGCTGGTGGCACACCACACTGCGTACCGCCGGGGAGGTCACCGTCCGCGCCTGGCAGCCGCCGCCGCCGTCGTGGCAGGGCCCACCGATCCCGTACGCCGCCTGCCCGACCTGCCCGCCCGTGCCGGACCTGGCCCGCTGCCGGTGCCCCCGGCTCGGCGGCTGCCGCACCTGCCATGGCACCCACCGCATCTTCCACGCCGCCAGCGTCACCATCGTGGACGGCGCACACCGCGCCCGGCACCTCAACTGGCCGACCCCGGCCGCCGGTCCTGCCCCGCCCGCCGATGCCGGCCCGCCCGCCGACCGAGCTGCTGATCCGGCCTCGCCCGCGCCGGCCGTCAGCTCGTTGGTCCGCCAGCTGCCGCCGGAGTACCGGCTCCGGCCCCAGCTCACCGCGCTCAGCCTCGACCCGGACGACTGCGCGCCGCTCATCGACGCCCACTACCTGCCGGAGTCGGCGCTGCTCGACGGCTACGTCACCCTGCCCCACCCCGACGCCGACCCGTTGCAGGTCTACCTGCGGCAGGTCGCCCACGGGCAGCCCGCCGGCCGGGTCTTCGTCCAGGCCGCGCCACCGTACGCCCCACCACTGTCCACCATGGTCACAATCGTGCACACCCTGGGCCTGCACGTCGTGCTCTGCGTCGCCGACCACCGCGGCAACACCGGTACGCCGTACCTCGTCCAGGGCCTGCGCTGGGGTGCCAAAGTTGCCCCGCCACATGCAAGCATCGACGTGCCCTGTTGGACGCCGGGCGCACACCACCGTACGGTCGCCCAGGCCGTCGACCAGGCGCTGCGCTACCTGCGCAACGCCAGCGACCAGGCCGTACCCGCCGAACCCGCCACCCCGATCCTCGCCCCGGCCGGCGACGGCTCCCGCCCCTCCACCGTCCTCGCCGGCCCGGAGTCTCCGGAAGCCCTGCTCAGCATGCTCGCGAGCAGGCATCCCGGGGTCACGGTGGCCGTGGTCCTGACCCCGGACCGCTGCACCGTCCACCTCCCGAAGACAGCGACGCCCCCTGATCGGCAGGTCGTCGTCTCCGCCGCCACCCTCGCCGAAGCAGTCGCTCGAACGTTGTCGAGGTGAGGCTGGTCCACGTCATCCTTGCGACTTGACGTGGACCAGCCTCACCTCGGTGCGGATTGCCGGGTGGGTCAGTCAGTCGGATCGGCGACTCGACCGGCGTTCCGGGCAGAAACGACGCCACCCGACCGGCAAGCTCTGCCAAATGTCCCGCCCCGCCAAGGTCCCCCGCGAGTTGAGCTTCGAGCCGTTCTCCGGCAGCCGCGCTGTCGCCGCCGGCCTGCTCACCTGGCGGATGCTCGACGGACCCGCCTGGCGCCGACTGTTCCGCGACGTCTACGTCCACGCCGACTCGTACGATCCCGACGACCATCGCATGTGGTGCATCGCCGCCACTCTCCGCCTGCCCCGAGGTGCGGCCGTCTACGGCCTCAGCGCCGCGTACCTGTGGGGAGTCGATCTTCTCCCCCGGCGGGCCGGCAGCAGGCCGACGCCAGTGCACGTGGCGCTACCGAAGACAGCCCGTCCTGAACCGCACGAAAGGGTCAGCTACGTCTACCGGGCGCTCGAAAGGCAGGACATCACGACGTTCACCGGTGTGCCATTGACCACCGAGGTCCGGACCGCCTTCGACCTCGGCCGATCGCTGCCTCGCGCCGAAGCACTCGGCGCCCTCGACGCGCTCCTCCGACACCGGGCCACCACCCGGGAGAAGCTCACCGCGTACGTCGACGCCCACCCGGGGCGGAGGAAAATCAAGCAGCTGCGGGAGTTGCTGATGCTCGCCGAGCCGTTGAGCGAGTCACCGATGGAGAGCCGACTCCGTCTGCTACCGCACGACGCCGGCCTGCCGAAGCCCACCCCGCAGTACGAAGTACGCACACCAGCGCCGGGCTCAACCGGCTCAGTCGGCTCGGCAAGCGGCGGGAAGTTCCTCGCCCGAGTCGACCTTGCCTATCCGCAGTGGCGCATTGCCATCGAGTACGAAGGTGACCACCACCGGGAACGGGCCACTTTCCGGCGCGACGTACACCGATTCAACGCCCTGCGGGCCGCCGGCTGGCTGGCACTGCGCTTCACTGCCGACGACGTACTCCGGCGCAGCGAACAACTCGTCCGCACCGTACGACAGGCGATCGCCGAACGGGCCGACTGACCGCGGCGGCACACCTTCACGCATTGTGTCCAGGTAGTACATTGGCGTGACGCCGAAAGCCAACCTCACAAGGTAGGGATGACGGACCTTGACCACACCGAGTGAGCCTGACCGCCGATCACCGCACCGGCGACAGTTGGGGCGACGCCGAGCGCTCACCCCGGTGGCGCTGGTCGCCCTCTTGACTGCCGGGGCATTGCCCGCCTGCGCACCCTTCGGCAGAAGCGAGCCGGCACCTGACCCGAGCGCCTCCTGCGTCGAGGCACCGAATCAGCCGCTGCCCGGCACTGCCGGCTCCGGCGAGTCCGCCCCGGACGGCGGCGGCCTGCGCGTCACCGAGTCCGGCGTGTCGCTCGTCCCGTCAGGCGCAGGGTCGCTTCACACCGCCAGCGTCGGTGTCATGGTCGAGAACACCAGCGAGTACGCCGCCTACCGCACCCTGATCCGGTTCGAGGTGACCGACGAGAGCGGAGCTGCCGTCACCACCAGCGAGACGCTCGTGCTGGAGATACCGCTGATCCTGCCCGGCGCCCAGGTCGGCGTCGGCACGGGCAGCTACCTCGACGACGGCAAGACGGTCACCGAAGCCACCCAGGTGACCACCCACTTCGACGCCACCACCTGGGTAGCGGCCGACGACGCGCCGACCGTTGCCATCGAGACGCAGCACGACAGCATCAGGATGTCGGACAGGGAGGGCGTGAACTGGAGCGGTCGCATCAACTGGCAGATGACGTCGCCCTACTGCCAGGGTCTGGTCAGCCGAGGAGTGAGCAGCATCTTCCGGGACAGCTCCGGGAAGATCGTCGGCGGCGCCATCGCTGCCGTCCGGGGCCCGATCTACTGCGCCGCTGGGACCACCGATCAGGGCGTGCACATGATGAGCACCATCCCCGACGGCATCGACGAGTCGGCGACGTCGACCTATCCGTACTGCGATTTCAGCATGGAGCCGACCACGCCCCAGCCGACGATGGTCCCTTTCAACTGATCGAACCGGTGGTCAACTACCCCCGATCGACCCCCTCGGAGGTTCCTGTGACGCACAGTGCAGGCCATCACGGCGAAGAGCTGGGCGTGGATCTCTACGCCCTCTGGTGCGCGGGCCGGGACAACCTGCCGACCGTGGCCAACGCCTACTCCCGGGCCGCCAATGCCCTCGACGACGCGACCGTCGGCCTCCCCGGGGCGTTCCGGCGGACCGGTGACCTCGCCGGTGCCCCGTACGGCCCGGCCTACGAGCCGTGGCTGCTGCTGCGCGACACCATTGCCCAGATCTGCCGGGACACCGCCGACAACATCGAGATGACCGCGGACGCGCTCTGCCTCGCCACGGTCGAGTACGCCCGGACCGACTACGAGGCAGCCAGCGAGTTCGCCCGGCTGTTGCAGGTCAACGGCGAGCCGAAGGTCGGTGACGAATGAGTTTCGACGAGCTCATGCAGCACGCGTACGAGATCCAGCAGCAGGCGACGCTGAAGGCGTTCACCCAGCACGGGGTGCGCCCCGCAACCCCGGACGGGCTGCCGCAGCCGGCACCCCGGCACAACGAGCTGGAGACCCGGCGGAGCATCGAAGGACAGTTCGCCGACATCCCGGATCTCTTCCGCGCCTTCGCCGAGATACCCGACCCACAGGCATTCGCGCCTCGCCTCGAAGCCCTCGATGCTGCAATCGGCGAACTGTCGTCGGGGTGGTCGTCCGACGATCCGTTCAATGACCGGCACTACTCGGCCAACAGGGATCTCGACAAGATGATCGACGCGACGAACCACATCGTGCGGTGGACCGGTCGGGCGGCGATGGAGTTCCGAGGCAACTTCATCGCGCCGTTCCGGTCGATCGTCGCCAACCAGTTCATCGCGACGGTGATCCTGCGCTCCGCGCTCGAAGCGGAGCAGGAGATCTGGGTACGGGCGAGAAACGACATCGACAAGATCGCCCACGACACGCTCGTCGCGTTGGGCCGGATGGACGACTGCGGCAAGAACTCCTGGGTGATGACCTTCACCGTGCTCTCCTCGGTCGCGGCGGTCTCCGGGGCGGCGCTCGCCCCGTTCAGCGGCGGGGCCTCGCTCAGCTTGACCGCCGTCGCGGCGGGCTCGCAGGTGGCGGCGGCCGGCGTGCCGGACGACCCGCCCAAGGTCAACTTCCAGGGGGAGACCGCGATCGCCGTCATCGCGTCGATGCGGGACGCCATCGGGCTGCTGCGCGGCTACATCGACGAGCAGGAACGCAAGATCGCCAACGCGCTCAACCACAGCTACCAGGAGATCATGCAGGACCGGGACAGCTTCGTCGCCAAGCGGCCGGCGCTCGCCGACGCCACGGCGGCCGACGTCACCGGCCCGCTGTTCATGGGCTACTCGAGATAACGACGACGTAGAAGACGAGACCGAGGGCGGATCGTGGGACTGCTGGCGCAGCGACTGGACGAGATGCACGTACGGGTGACTGCACCGGGGGGTGACATCTCTGGTGAGCTGCGGGGCCGGGATTCCGTCCGCCTCGCCTTCGCCGCCGGCCGCTACCAGTGGCTGTCCGAGCAGTACGTCGAGCAGCAGCTCGCCGCCGTCGGCCGGCTGCTCTGGGCGGCCAGGATGAAGGCGTACCACGCGGCCGTCAGCGACGCGCTGCAGATGCCGGTCGACCGCGACGAGCCGCCGGTCAGCCAGCAGGACGTCGACTTCACCGCCGCCCGGGACAACCTGGTCGCGCAGGGCGCGTGCGCGGACAACTCCGTGCACATCGCGGTCCGGGGGATGCGGAGCTGGACGGTGGCCATCGCGCCGGGCAGCCTGCGCCGGTTCCGGGAGGGCGAGTTCACCGTACGGGTGCAGGAAGCCGCCACCGCGCTGATCCGTGACCAGTTCGCGCAGATCCGCAGCCTGAAGGACCAGATCTACGGCTGAGGGTCGAGCCTCGGGTACCAGGCGGCGGCTTTCATGTCGACGCCGTCGCCGCGCAACGGGCAGCCGTCGGCGCGCAGCAGGGCCCGCGCCCGCTCCTCGTGACCGGGCGGCAGCCGGCCGGACGACGACACCACCCGGTGCCACGGGACCCCGCCGCCGTGCCGGGCCATGATGGTGCCGACCAGCCGGGCGGACGTACGCCCGGAAAGCTCAGACAGCGCGTCGGCGATCGCGCCGTACGACATGACCCGGCCGGGCGGGATGCGTTCGACGAGGGCGAGCACTTCCTCGACGTACTCCTGCGGGGTCACGCACGCCACGATATGAGATCTCGTGCCGACGCCGCGCACGGCGGCGCGCAGAATGGGCGGGTGCGTGCAGCAGTCACCGAGGCGAAACGGGTCGTCGTCAAGATCGGCTCGTCGTCGCTGACGACAGCGACCGGCGGGCTCGACGGCGACCGGGTGGACGCCCTGGCCGACGTCCTCGCTTCGCTGGTTGCCCAGAAGAAGGAAGTCGTGCTGGTCTCCTCCGGGGCGATCGCGGCCGGGCTCGCGCCGCTCGGGCTGACCCGACGCCCGCGTGACCTGGCCACCCAGCAGGCGGCGGCCAGCGTCGGGCAGGGGCTGCTGATCGGCCGGTACGCCGCCAGCCTGGCCCGGCACGGACTGACCACCGGTCAGGTGCTGCTCACCGTCGACGACGTGACCCGCCGCGCGCACTACCGCAATGCGTACCGCACGCTGCGCAAACTACTGGACCTCGGGGCGGTCCCGATCGTCAACGAGAACGACACGGTCGCCACCGACGAGATCCGCTTCGGCGACAACGACCGGTTGGCCGCGCTGGTCGCCGCTCTGGTCCACGCCGACCTGCTGGTGCTGCTCTCCGACGTCGACGCCCTCTACACCGGCGACCCGGCGAAGCCGGCCAGTGAACGGATCACCGAGGTACGCGACGCCGCCGACCTGGCCGGGGTGGCGATCGGCAAGGCCGGGCGCGCCGGAGTCGGCACCGGCGGCATGGTCACCAAGGTCGAGGCGGCCCGGATCGCCACCGGCTTCGGCATCCCGGTGATTCTCACCGCCGCCCCGCTGGCCGCCCAGGCGCTGGCCGGCGACACCGTCGGGACCTTCTTCCACCGGGTGGCGCACCGGCCGACCGCCCGGCTGTTCTGGCTGGCGCACGCCACCGCCCCCCGGGGCCGGCTGCACCTGGACGCCGGGGCGGTGCAGGCGATCGTGGCCCGCCGCAAGTCGCTGCTGCCGGCCGGGATCACCGCCGTCGACGGGGCGTTCACCGCCGGCGACCCGGTCGACCTGGTCGACACCGCCGGTGCGCCGGTGGCCCGAGGGCTGGTCAACTATGACGCGGTGGAGTTGCCGGGTCTGCTCGGCCGCTCCACCGGTGAGCTGGCCGCCACTCTCGGCCCGGCGTACGAGCGGGAAGTCGTGCACCGCGACGATCTGGTACTGCTGTAACTCAACCGAACGAGGAGACGTCGACGATGAGCGTGATCGAGCAGGCCCGCCGGGCGCGGGTGGCCGCCGACGAGCTGGTCACCGCCACCCGGGCGACCAAGGACGCCGGGTTGCTGGCGATGGCCGATGCGCTCGTCGCCCGTACCGCTGAGATCGTGGCCGCGAACGCGGCCGACCTGGACGCGGGACGGGCCGGCGGCCTGTCGACGGCGATCCTGGACCGACTGGCCCTGAACGAGGGTCGTATCGCCGACATGGCGCAGGCGTTGCGGGAGATGGCCGGGCTGGCCGACCCGGTCGGTGAGGTGGTCCGCGGCTCCACGCTGCCGAACGGGCTGGAGCTGCGGCAGGTGCGGGTGCCGTTCGGGGTGGTCGGCATCATCTACGAGGCGCGGCCGAACGTGACCGTCGACGCCGCCGGGATCTGCCTGAAGTCGGGCAACGCGGCGCTGCTGCGCGGCTCGTCGTCGGCGGCGCATTCCAACGCGATTCTGGTCGAGGTGCTGCGGGACGCGCTGGTCGGGGCCGGGTTGCCGGCCGACGCGGTGCAGCTGCTCGACGCGTCGTCGCGGGACTCGGTGAAGGAGCTGATGCGGGCGCGGGGCCTGGTCGACGTGCTGATTCCGCGCGGCGGCGCGGATCTGATCCGTACGGTCGTGGAGGAGTCGACGGTGCCGGTGATCGAGACCGGGGTCGGCAACTGCCACGTGTACGTCGACGCGGCCGCCGACCTGGACAAGGCCCTCGCGGTGGCGGTGAACTCGAAGACGCAGCGGCTGTCGACCTGCAACACGGCCGAGTCGCTGCTGGTGCATGTGGACGTCGCGGCGGCGTTCCTGCCGAAAATGCTGAAGGAACTGCGTAACGCGAACGTGACGGTGCACGGCACCCCGGAGGTGGTGGCGTTCTCGGCCGACGTGGTGCCGGCGACCGACGACGACTTCGCCACCGAGTACTTGTCGGCGGACCTGTCGGTCGCCGTGGTCGACTCGCTCGACGCGGCGGTGGCGCACATCAAGCGGTACGGCACCGGACACACCGAGGCGATCGTCACAGACTCGGCCAGCGCGGCCCGGGAGTTCGTCGCCCGGGTCGACGCGGCCGCGGTGATGGTCAACGCGTCCACCCGGTTCACCGACGGCGGGCAGTTCGGCTTCGGCGCGGAGATCGGCATCTCGACGCAGAAGCTGCACGCCCGTGGCCCGATGGGGCTGCCGGAGCTGACCTCGACGAAGTACGTCGTCACCGGCGACGGCCACCTGCGCGGATAACCGGCCCTTCACAACCCGGGTGTAGCGGGGACCGGACTGCGCCGGGGCGCCCGTCAGGATCGGCGCCGGCTCGATGCTGGCCGGCTCGATGCTGGGTCGGCGGCGCGTGATGCCGAATGGGTTGTCGGCGATGATGTCGGCGTGGAGTATGTGGCCAGGGTGCCCGGTCCGCCGTTGGACGGGCTGATCGTCGACCTCTATTACCTGGAGGGCGCTCCGCCGTACTCCCGGTTGATGCTGCCGGCGGCGCCCGCGCCACTGCTCATCGTCAACCTCGGGGCGCCGTTTCTCATCCGCGCCGGCACCGACGTAGACGCCGTGGAGTACGCCGACGGCTGCGCGGTCGCCACGCCCACGCGTGCGTGGGAGTTCAGCTACCCAACCCCGACCCGGTCCGTGGGCGTCCACTTCAGGCCGTGGGGCCTGGCACCGTTCCTTCCGGTGCCCGCGGCCGAGTTGTGCGACCGACCTGCGACGGTAGGGCAGATCTGGGGCCAGCCCGCCATCGCTGAATTGCGACACCGGCTGACCTTGGCGGACGCACCGCACGAAATGCTGATGTTGCTCGAGGAGGAACTGGTGCGACGGCTGCGGGTGATCGACGGCCTTGAGCTGGTCCGCCAAATGAGCAGCGCCGTCGCGGCGGCCGGCGGGACAGTGCCGATCAGCGACATCGGTGTGGCGGCCCGCGCCAGCAGCACGTACTTGGCGAAGCGGTTCAAGGCCGTAGTCGGCGTCACGCCAAAACGGCTGGCTCGCAGCTACCGCTTCAGCTCCACCGTGCTGGCGCTCGACGTCGCTGCACCGATCGACTGGGGAAACGTTGCCGCTGGCGCGGGCTACTTCGACCAGGCCCACTTCGTGCGCGAGTTCCGGGAGTTCACCGGGCTCACGCCGACCCGGTACGCCGAAGTCCGGCGGCGATTCCTGCGCGATCATCCCGACCACGTCCTGGCCGGCTGGCCGCTCCCGGCCGATTGATTTCGTACAAGGGCGACAGGTCACGCCGCGCAAGACTTGGGACTCCGAACAGAGGAGGAATCCATGGGGAAAGTGGTCATGAACGCGTCGGTTTCGGTCGATGGTTTCATCGCGGCTGAGAACGACGATCCCGGTCCGATCTTCGAGTGGCTGGTCAGCGGTGACGTGCCGTTGGACGACGGTGGCGTTCTGAAGGTGTCGCAGGCTTCGTTCGACTACGTCCGGCCGTACTGGGACGAGGTCGGGGTGACCATCGCCGGTCGTCGCTCCTTCGACATCACCGACGGCTGGGATGGGACGCCTCCGAGTGGGATCGACCATGTGGTCGTGGTGAGTCACCGTGGTGCGCCCGAGGGCTGGGACCTCCAGGCGCCGTTCCATTTTGTCGACGGCATCGAGGCGGCCGTAGCCAGGGCGCGGGAGCTTGCGGGTGACCGCACTGTCGAGTTCGCTGCCGGCGACGTCGGCGGCCAGGCGCTCGCCGCAGGTTGGGTCGACGAGGTACGCATGGACGTCGCACCCGTGGTGCTTGGGTCCGGTAAGCGTTACTTCGGCTCCGTCGACGCGCAGCACCTGCTGGAAGGCCCAGACGTAGTTGTTCAGGGCAACCGGGTGCTTCACCTGCGCTATCGGGTGCGCCGCTGACCGATCTGAGTGCGTACCCGAAGAAGACCCCTGCGACGGTGACAGGGCTCACACAGAGGTGGGTGCTCAGCGGCAGGCGCGGATGGCGGCCAGGGCGGCGTGCACCTCGAAGGCGTCGCCGGAGTCGCTGTCCCAGCCGCCGTCGCTGCGTTGGGTGGCCGCCAGCCGGCGGCGGGCGTTGACCAGCAGCCAGTCGTCGTCGGCGAGGCCGGCGCGGCGCAGGGCGGCGGCGAGCTGGGCGACGTCGCCGGGGGTCATGGTGGCGAGCCGGTCGTTGAGCACCACCTGCATCCGGGCCGACTCGTAGAACATGGTCTGCCGGTAGAGGGTGGCGGCGGCCAGCCAGCCGGCCAGCAGGTACGACGGCCAGGTGCCGTCCGGGCGCATCTGGGCGGCCAGGTAGCCGGCGGCGCGCTGCGCGGCGTCCCGATAGGCGGGGTCGTCGGCGACGCTGAGCCAGTAGCCGGCGTTGGCGGTCAGGTAGTAGGTGGCTTCCGGGTCGCCGGGGCGGGCCCATTCGGGTGCCTCGGCGGCCAGTGACTCGTCCTCTTCCCAGCTGCCGTCGTCGCGTTGCCGGCTGACCAGCCAGTCGAGGGCCTTGCGGGCCGGTGGCCGGTGCAGCGCGCCGAGGTCGTCCAGCTCGGCGAGGCGGAAGCAGGTGGCGTCGACCGAGGCGACGTCACCGGCCCAGAAGGCGGGCCAGCCCCCGTCTGAGGCCTGCCCGATCTCGGCGCTGGTGAGCACATCCGGCTGCGGGGCGGCACCGGTACGCAGCCACGACAGCCGGGCCCGATCGACGGTGTCCCCGTGCGCCACGACGAACCCGATGGCGGCATCCATATCGACCACGGACGACAGGCTACCGGCGGGTCCGGATTCCTGCCTCGGTAAGTCAGTCAAGGTCAACTAGCCGGCCAGGGACCTGGATGAACCAGATCCCCGGGGGCGTCGTCCGGTCAGTGGCCTGGCGGTGTCAGTAGCTGGGCAGCGGCGTCAGTAGCTGGGCAACGACGGGTCGATCTGCTTGACCCAGGAGACCACGCCGCCCTGCAGGTGGACGGCGTCGGCGAACCCGGCGGCCTTGACCGCGGCGAGGGCTTCGGCCGACCGTACGCCGGACTTGCAGTGCAGCACGATCTGCCGGCCCTGCGGCAGCTTCGCCAGGGCCTCCCCGGTGAGGAACTCACCCTTGGGGATCAGCGTCGAGCCGGGGATCTTCACGATCTCGTACTCGGCGGGCTCCCGGACGTCGACCAGGAAGAAGTCCTTGCCGGCGTCCTGCCACTCCTTCAGCTCGCGGGGGGTGATCGTCGAGTCGACGGCCGCCTCCTCGGCCTCGGCGGAGACCGCGCCGCAGAAGTCGTCGTAGTCGATCAGGCCGGTGATCGGCTCGCCGTTCGGGTCCTTGCGGATCTTGATGACCCGGTAGGACATCTCCAGGGCGTCGTAGACCATCAGCCGGCCGAGCAGCGGCTCGCCGATGCCGGTGATCAGCTTGATCGCCTCGGTCACCATGACCGACCCGATCGAGGCGCAGAGCACGCCGAGCACGCCACCTTCGGCGCAGGACGGCACCATGCCGGGCGGCGGCGGCTCCGGGTAGAGGTCCCGGTAGTTCGGGCCGTGCTGGTCCCAGAAGACACTGACCTGGCCGTCGAACCGGTAGATCGAGCCCCACACGTACGGCTTGCCGAGCAGCACGCAGGCGTCGTTGACCAGGTAACGGGTGGCGAAGTTGTCGGTGCCGTCGAGGATCAGGTCGTACTGGCCGAAGATGTCGAAGACGTTGTCGTTGTCCAGGGTCACGTTGTGGATCCGTACGTCGACGTACGGGTTGATCTCCCGGACCGACGCGGCGGCGGACTCGGCCTTGGGCCGGCCGATGTCGGACTGGCCGTGGATGACCTGACGCTGCAGGTTCGACTCGTCGACGGTGTCGAAGTCGATGATGCCCAGCGTGCCGACGCCGGCGGCGGCCAGGTACATCAGCGCCGGCGAGCCGAGGCCACCCGCGCCGACGCAGAGGACCTTGGCGTTCTTGAGGCGTTTCTGGCCGTCGACGCCGACGTCCGGGATGATGAGGTGCCGCGAGTAGCGGCGGATCTCATCGACGGTCAGCTCGGCGGCGGGTTCGACGAGCGGGGGCAACGACACGGTGAACTCCCCGGGATCGGCAATGGTGGCTGCGCTATTGTTGCTCGCTTCGCGGCCGGCCGGCCATGAGCAGCGACACCGCCCGCCATCCGGGATCCGGGAATACCGGGCTGCCCCGCTGCGATCAGCTGTCTCAGACCATCGGTGGCCCGGTGTACCGCTTGCCGTCGAGGTACGGCCAGCCGTTGGCGACGCAGCCCTGCATCCCGTACGTCTGCTGCTGCATGACCGGGGCGGGCCGCCCGGGTGCCGGGCAGACCTCGTGGAACATGCCGAACTGGTGCCCGACCTCGTGGTTGATCGCGTAGGCCCGGTACTCGGCGAGCGGGGCGTCGAAGTGCGGTACGGCCTCCAGCCACCGGGCCACGTTGATGATCACCTGGCCGGGGAGTCGGCAGGAGGTGTACTGCTCGGTCGACAGGCCGCCGAGTGCGCACATCTGCTCGGAGGTGGCCGGCGAGGCGAGGTAGATGGTGAACTCGGCGGCGTCGGCGCGGGAGACCCGCTGCAGCCGGAACTGCCGGGAGGCGACCCAGCTGCGCTGGTCGCCGAGGGTGGCGTCGACGATCCCGGCGAACTCGTCGGCCCGCTGGCCGATGCCGTCCTCGACGGCGATGCGGAACCGGCGCAGTTCACCGGCCCAGCCCAGCACCGGCCCGGAGCCGGTGAGGTAGCCGAAGGTGCCGGTCCCGGCCTGTGGGTAGCTGGCCGGCGGTGCCTGCGGCCCGCCGCGCGCGTCGGGCGCGTCGGGCGCGTCGGCGCCGCCGGTTGCGTCGGGGTCGGGGGTGCCGTTCGGGGCGGGTGCGATCACCGGTGGCAGCGCGGCGGCGCCGTCGGGGCTGCCGCTGTCCGGGGCGTCGGCGTCGGCAGCGCCGCCGGGGCCGGGCTCGCGGACGGCGGCCGGTAGTCGGCCCTCGGCGTCGGCACCGGCGTGCAGCAGGTCGACCCCGATCAGCGTCGCCGCGACCGTGACCAACGCGAGTACGCCGACCCGTCGGCGGCGGCCGTGCAGCTCACGGCGACGCGCCGGGTCGGGGGCCGACCGTCGACCATCGTCGCGGACCGACCGTCGACCGCTGGCGGAGGCCGACGTCCGGATGTTCGCAGTTGACTGGATCTTGCGCACGGTGACCGCCCCTCCTGACAGCTCGCCTGATGCGCACAGATTGTCATGACATATGCACCTGACCGTGGCGACGCGCGGGCGTCACCGACTTAGCAGGTCAATCTGACCAAATGCCCCGTATCCTCCGACGTTTCGTCAGTCGGGCAGGGTCTAAAGCGGCGGACCGGCGTACCGCTCCCCGGCCAGGAACGGCCACGGGTTGGCCACACATCCGTTGAGGAACAGCGTCTGCTGCATCATCACCGGTGCCGGCTCGCCGTCACCCGGGCAGCGCTCGTGACCGTGCCCGAGCTCGTGCCCGACCTCGTGGTTGAGCACGTACGTCCGGTAGACGTCCAGCGGTACCTGCGCCTGCACGTAGTGGTCGACCGACCGCCGCCACCGGTCCAGATTGATGATCACCTTGCCCTGCGCGCGGCAGGACGTGTACGGCACCCCGTCGATGCGGATGTCCACCCAGCCCGCCTGGCACATCCGGTACGCCGTCTGCGCCGTCGCCAGGTAGACGGTGAAGTCGTGCCCGGCCCGGTCCGGGACCCGCTGCAACCGCCACTGGCCGCCGCCGGTCCAGCTGCCCGGGTCGGCCAACGTCCGGTCGACGATCTCGCCGAACGCCTCGACGTCCTCGTCCGCGCCGACCTCCACCGCCACCCGGTAGCGACGCAGCGTGCCGGACCGGCCGGCGATGTCGCCCTGGGTGGCACCGAAGGCGAAGTCGCCGGTGCCGACCGACGGCACCGCACCCGGCACCTGCAACACCGGCGGCGGGGGCGCCGTCGTCGGCGGCGGGGCGGCGCTCGTCGGTGCGGCACTCGGCGCCGGGGTCGGCGACTGCGACCCCGGCGGTACGGCGGTCGACCGCCCGACACCCACCGGTGCGGCCAGCACGTCCCAGCCGCCGACCCGGGGCAGCGCGACCCCGATCACGCCCAACCCGATCGCGGCGACCAGCGCCGCCGTCAGCACCGGCCAGCGCAGCCGCTGCCACCGCGACCGGGGCCGGCCGGTCCGGGAGCGCGCAGCCCGCGACCGCGCGGGCTGGAAGCGCGCGGCCCGGCGGTGGCCGGGACGACGGGCGCGACGGGCATCACTGGCGGACATCGCCGTCCACCTTGCCACAACCCACACCCGGTACGGCGTGTCGGATCAGGCCAGCAGGGCGTCCAACCTGCGGTTGACCGCCGCCAACGTGGCGCGCACCACAGCCTGCCGGGGGTCACCGGAGACCACCGCCGAACCGGCGAGCTGCTCCACCCAGCCACCACAGGCCAGCAGTACGACGACGACCGCCACCTCGCAGCCGCCCATCGGCACCACGGCCGCGTGCTCCACGAAGCACCGCCCCCGGTCGAACGCCCCGGCCGGGCCGGTGAGCAGCTCCTCGATCGCGGACGCGGCGGCGACCGCACACAGCCGCAGCACGTAGCCGTCGACCGCCGGCCCGGTCGCGACACCGGAGGTGGTACGCGGCCCGGCGGTCAGCCGTACCTCGACGGTGGCGTCCACGCCGAACGTGGAGACCTGCACGTGGTCCAGCACCACCCGGGGACCTGGGCGGCCACCGGGGTTCAGCGGGCGCGGCGGCCCGCTCGCCGGTGCGGTGGAGGTGTCCGGGCAGCTCACTGCCGCCGGCTCCGCCGGTGCGGTCGGCGGCGGGTCGCCGTACTCCGGTTGGGGTCGCTGACCGGGGCGGCGCCGGCGCGGCACGTCCGCCGGCTCCGGGTGCGACCAGCCCGGCGCGGCGGCCGGCGGCGGCGCCGGTGGCAGCGGAGCGGACGCCCGGCCCCGGGTCGGCAACGCGGGCAACCCGCCGCCGAGATCGGCACCGGGCAGGTTCTGTGGTGCCGCCGCCAGCCCCATGCGTTCCTGCAGCAGCCGCGCCACCATCCGGCTCACCTCGGCCGGGTCGGCACCTTCGGACAGGTCCAGGCGCAGGCTGTGCGCACCGGCCTCGGTGGTCCGCAAGGAGGCGTCCCGCACCCCGCCGACGCCCCGTACGGCGGCCAGGATGGCGTTGACGTCGAAGCCTTCCGGCCGCTCCTGCGGCTGCCCGGCGGAGTCGCCCCGACGCAGGTGGGAGGCGATCCGGGCAAGTTCCGGCGTTTCCGCCGAGGGTTCCACCGCGGGAGGTTGCGGCACAGTTGGCACGTCCGGGTCGGCTGGGACCCGCTGCGGCAGCGAGTCCAGCGCGGCAGCGGCGATCGGGGTGGACAGGTCGGCGTCGGGTGCGGGCGGTGGTGCCGAATCGTCGGGTCCGAAGCCGCCGGGCCCGGCCGGTCCGAAGTCGGTGGCCGACGGCCAGGGCCGGTCGGTCCCGGACTCGGCCGGCGGCCAGGGCGGGGACTCGGCGGTGGGTCCGCTCGACTGCCAGCGCGGCTGTTCCGGCGGCGACCAGCCACGGTCGGCGTCGTCGGACCAGTGCTGCGCCGACGGACCGTGCTGCGCGGTCGGCCCGTGCGGTGACGATGGGCCGGTCGGTGACGTCGGACCATGCTGTGGCGTCGGACCGTGCGGCGACGCTGGAGCGGTCTGCGACGTCGGACCGGACCAGTCGGGTGCCGGGCCGTCGGACCAGGGCCGCGGCCCGGCCGACTCCTGAGATGTCCACTGTTGATCGGCGTCCGGGCCGGCCCACTCCGGCTGTGTCGGCGCCCAGCTCTGCCCGTACGACCAGTCCGGTCCGACGTCGCCGGTCGGCCCGCCGGAGGTGGGCGCGCCACCGCCGTACGGCTCGGATCCGACCTGCGGCGACCCGGCCTGCGGCTGGTCGGCGTCGCCGGCACGCGGATGGTCCCAGTCGTCGGCACCGGACCGGCCGGGCCAGTCGCCGGCGTCGCCGCGCCGGTCCCAGTCCCCGGTCGGTTGTTGCGGCCAGGCACCGGTGCTGCTCTGCCGGGGCCATTCGCCGGTGGGCTGGCGGATCGCGCCGACGCTGGTCGACGGCCGCGCCCAGGCCGGGGCCCCGCTGACCGGTGGCGCGGACGTGGGTCCGGCGGTGCCGGGCTGGCCGGTGCCGGGCCCACCCGGGTCGGGTCGGGTCACCCGGTCGGTGGACCGGTCGGCCCGCGCCGCACCGTAGTCGGCCGGGTCGGGGCCGGACTGACGGTCGTCGGCCGACGCGGTGGTTTCCTGGCGCATCGGGGCACCGTCGGCGCGACGGCTGTCGCCGCCGCCCGGCCGTCGGGGCGACCGGTCGTCCTCGATTGCCGGGCCGGCCCCCGTCGGGCCCTGGAAACCGGGTGGTGTGCCGGGGCGGACCGGGCGCGGCGCGGCCGGCGACACCGGCGTCGCCGAGGCGACCGGCACGGGCCGCAGCGGCGTCGACGGCACCACGCGGGCGGTCTCCTGCCACCGGGGCGGCGAGTTCACCGGGGTCGGCACCGGTCGGGCGGGTTCGGCCGGGCGACGCGGGGCGTCGCCACCGGTGTCCCGGCTGGCGCTCGGCGCGGTCCGGTCGTCGTCGGAGCCGGGACGGTCCGGACGGTGGCCGTCGGCGCGGTCCGGACGGTGGCCGTCGGCGCGGTCCGGCCGCTGGCCGTCGGCGCGCTCCGGACGGTAGCCGTCGGTGCGCTGGACGGACCCGTCGACCGTCTCGCCGGCCGGCGCCGGACGCGGGGTCGGCACCACGGCCTGCTCGCGGGCGGCACCCTGGCCCGTCGGGTACGGGCTGGCGCTCACCGGCTCGGACAGCACCCGCCCCGTGTCGGCGCCCAGCCGGCCCCGGGTGGATCCGCTGCGCGGGGTACGGGTGAACGGCAGCACCTCGGCGTACCGCGACGGCGGATCGGCCCAGTTGGCCGCGCTGCCCGGGGCACCGGACGACGTCCAGCCGGTCCCGGACCGCTCTCCTTCCGGCTCGATGCCGGACCCGTCCGACCACCTCGTCGGCGACCCCGCCCAACTGCCCATTCCCTGGTCACGACGGCCTCGCGAGTCCGCTCCGCCATCGTCTGGTCCCGGTGCGGCCCCGCGGGGTTCACCTGATTCGTCCACCGTGCGCTCCTCGGTCGCCCCCGCTGAGGCTACCGTGTGCTGACAGTGGCGATAAGTTGCAACGTCGGGCTAATTGACCGGCCAGGTGATATGCACTGATCGTTTCGTTCATACGCCGACCAGATCGTTCCACCCGGACTCGGAGGTTCGACATGACCGCTGCGTCGAGCGGCGCACAGACGGCCGGCCGGCCGGCGAGGATGCCGCGCTCCGCACGCCGTAAGCAACTGCTCGCCGCCGCACAGGAGGTGTTTGTAGCACAGGGTTACCACGCGGCGGCGATGGATGACATCGCGGAGCGTGCCGGGGTGTCCAAGCCAGTGCTGTACCAACATTTTCCGGGCAAATTGGAGTTGTATCTGGCGCTTCTCGACACGCACTGCGACTCGATCATCGCCAAAGTCGCGGCGGCGATGGCCGCCACCAGTGACAACAAGGAACGGGTCAGCGGCGCGGTCCAGGCGTACTTCGACTTCGTCGACGAGGAGAGCGGCGCGTTCCGGCTGGTCTTCGATTCCGACCTGCGCAACGAGCCGGCCGTACGGGCCCGGGTCGAACGGGTCGAGCGGGAGTGCATCGCCGCCATCACCGACACCATCATCTCCGACACCGGGGTGAGCCGGTCCCGCGCCGAGCTGCTCGCCTCCGGACTGGTCGGGGCGGCGGAGACCGCCGCCCAGTTCTGGCTCGCCGGTGGCCGGCAGGTACCCAAGGGCGAGGCGGAGTCGTTGCTCGCCGCGCTGTCCTGGCGTGGGATCGCCGGATTTCCACTACAGGGCGAGGCATCCTGAACGCAGTGCGCGCGCATCGGCTAACCTTCGCGATGGCGCTGTTTTCGCCCACCTCAAGGAGGACCCGTGGAGGTCAAGATCGGCGTGCAGTACGCGCCGCGTGAGCTCGTTCTGGAGAGTTCCCAGTCTCCGGCGGAGATCGAGCAGATCGTGACCCAGGCAATCGCGACCGAGGGGACTCTGTCACTGACCGACGAGCGTGGCCGACGGGTCATCGTTCCGGTGGCCAAGATCGCCTACGTCGAGATCGCCGAGGCCGCACCCCGATCGGTCGGCTTCACCGTACGTTGACGTCGCCGTGACCCGCTGAGCGGCTGCTCGTCAGCGGGTGCCGACACCGTCGGCGGATGCGTGGCCGCGCATCCGCCGTACGCTGTCGGCAGCATCCGGCGACACGCAGGCATGTGTCGTCCATCACGATGGACCCGCCTGCTGCCACCACTCCCGGTGACTCGAATCACACCATCGCGCTCCGGTCACCCGGTCAGCCGCCGAGGTTTTTCCACGTCGACGCTGGCGGTGGGCTACGATGGTCAGCAAATGCTGCGGCCGTCGAGATTGCTCGCGCGGGGTTCGCGGCGCGCGTGCGGCCCGCGACCTGTCGATCGCGTGTGGCCAGCGCCGTCAGTTGACGCACCGCCGCATCCACACACCCGGCCGCGTCGACGTCACCCGGACCATCCGCGCCGACCCGGCACCGCTACTCGCCGGTGCCGTACCGGCACTGAACCACGACGGTGCCGTACCGGCACTGAACCCAAACGGTGCCGTACCGGCACTGAACCCAAACGGTGCCGTACCGGCACTGGACACCAGCGGCGCCCTGGCGGCGCCGACATCCGATTCGCGCCCTCACGACGCATGCGGGGCGCACCACGAGAGGGCACCCCCGACACCAGATGACTGACTTCACCGATATCCCCACCGACGACGAGCCGGCGAAACGTCCTCCGGTCCGCCCGGACAGCCCCACCTTCGCCCAGCTGGGCGCGCGGCCGGAAACGGTCGCCGCGCTGGCCGAGGTCGGGATCGTGCACACCTTCGCGATCCAGGAGTACGCGCTGCCGATCGCGCTGCGCGGCACCGACCTGATCGGGCAGGCACCCACCGGCACCGGCAAGACCCTCGGCTTCGGCGTACCGCTTGTCGACCGGGTCTTCGCCCCCGGCGAGGGCGCCGACGGCGTACCGCAGGCCCTGGTCGTCGTCCCCACCCGCGAACTCGGCCTGCAGGTCGCCAAGGACCTCGCCGCCGCCGGCAGTACGCGCGGCGTCCGGGTCCTGCCGATCTACGGCGGCGTCGCCTACGAGACGCAGATCGAGACGCTCAAGGCCGGCGTCGAGATCCTCGTCGGCACCCCGGGCCGGCTGATGGACCTGGCCAAGCAGAAGAAGCTGCGGCTGGACCGGATCCGGGCCCTGGTGCTCGACGAGGCCGACCGGATGCTCGACCTGGGCTTCCTCGACGACGTCGAGCGGATCCTGGCGATGCTGCCCGAGGACCGGCAGACGATGCTCTTCTCGGCCACCATGCCGGACCCGATCGTCGCGCTGTCCCGGCGCTTCCTGCGCCAGCCGGTGACGATCCACGCCGGGCACGCCACGATCGCCGGTACGGCACCGCTGACCCGCCAGGTGGTCTACCGCACCCACCCGATGAACAAGATCGAGATCGTCGCCCGGATCCTGCAGGCCGAGGAGCGTGGCCTGACGATGATCTTCACCCGGACCAAGCGGGCCGCCGACCGGGTCAGCGAGGACCTCGACTTCCGTGGCTTCGCGGTCGCCGCCGTACACGGTGACCTCGGCCAGGGAGCCCGGGAACGGGCGCTGCGCGCCTTCCGTACCGGCAAGATCGACATCCTGGTGGCGACCGACGTCGCCGCCCGCGGCCTGGACGTCTCCGGCGTCACCCACGTGATCAACTACGACTGCCCGGAAGACCAGGACACCTACACCCACCGGATCGGGCGGACCGGCCGCGCCGGCGCCACCGGAGTGGCGGTCACCTTCGTCGACTGGGAGGACACCACCCGCTGGCGGATCATCGACAAGACCCTCGGGCTGGACATGCCCGAACCGCCGGAGACGTACCACACCTCCGACCACCTCTACGCCGACCTCGACATCTCCCGGGAGGTCTCCGGCACGCTGCCCAGCGCCGAACGGACCCGCGCGGGGCTCGGTGCCGAAGTCGAAGAGGACCTCGGCGGCCGCTCTCCCGGTGGCCGGCGACGCGGCGACTCCAGCGCCCGGTCCGACCGGGGCCCGCGCGGCGAAGGCCGCTCCCGGCGCGGCTCCGGCGACCGGTCCCGCTCCAGCGACCGTTCCGGTGACCGGTCCCGGGCCGGTGGCCGGTCACGCACCGGCGCAGCCGACGGCGACACCGACCTGACCGCCGGTACGCCGACCGACGCCAGCGAGGACGCCGGCGGCACCCGCGCGCGGCGGCCCCGCCGCCGTCGCCGCGCCGGTCAGCTCGTCGACGGTGGCACCGACACCGCCGGCAGCACCGCCGCAGCCGTCCCGGCCGCCCGTACCGCCACCGACACCCAGGTCACGGCCGACCAACACCTCACCGGCGCGGCCGACACCGGCGGCGCCGCGCCGCGCCGACGTCGCCGGCGTACCCGCAGCGGCAGCGCCCAGGCCGGCGGCGGCAGCGCCAGCCAGGACAGCGGCGGCAGCGAGAACTGACCAGTTTCCGGGGTCCGACCGGGCCGGGCGACGCCCGCCGGGACGGACCCCGGATCATGACAACCATGTCGCAGTCCCTCACCGACGCACTCGCCGACATCCGGGCACTGCTGCTCAGCCCGCAGCTGACCCGGGCCGTCGCCGCCGGCCGGCAACGCGGCCGGACCCCGTCGGTGACCCGCGCCCAACTCCGGCCGGTCACCCTGCGCGCCGGCACCCACCTGCAGATCGTCACCACCGACGGCACCCGGCCGCTGACCCGCAACGTCGCACCCGGCCCACCAGCCGAAGCCGCCGTCGACGAACTGCTCGCCGAACCGTTCGGCAACTGGCACGTCGAGACCACCGACAGCACCGTGCAGCTGCGGGTCACCAAGAAGGGCGCCGCCCAGCTGCACCGGTCGACGGCGGACCGGGCCGCCACCGCACCCGCCGGACACGACCGGGCCAAGCAGTACCTGCTCGACCCCGACGACCCGCTGTTCACCGCGATCGGGGCCAGCGCGGCGAAACGCCGCCAGGTCGACGCCTTCCTGCGGGCCCTCGCCGCCACCCTGCCCGACCCGCTGCCCACCGGGCCGCTGCGCGTCGTCGACCTGGGCTGCGGCAACGCGTACCTGACCTTCGCCGCCTACCGGTACCTCGTCGACGCCGGCGCCGAACCGGTCGTCACCGGCGTCGACGTCCGCACCGACCAGCGCCGCCGCAACACCGCGCTCGCCGCCGAACTCGGCTACGCCGACCAGGTCACCTTCGTCGCCGGCACGATCGAACAGGCCGTCGTCGACCCGCCACCGGACCTGGTGCTCGCCCTGCACGCCTGCGACACCGCCACCGACGACGCGCTCGCCCGCGCCGTCGCCTGGCAGGCCCGCTGGGTCCTGGCTGCCCCGTGCTGCCACCACGACATCGCCGCACAGCTGCGCCGCCAACCGGCACCCCACCCGTACGGGCCGCTGGTCTCCGCCGGCATCCTGCGCGAACGCTTCGCCGACGTGCTCACCGACACGCTGCGCGCCACCCTGCTCCGGGCCGCCGGCTACCGGGTCGACGTCGTCGAGTTCATCGACTCCCAGCACACCCCGCGCAACCTGCTGCTGCGGGCCCGCCGGGGCGGCGTACCGGACTCCCCGGCCCACCAGCGGGCCTACGCCGAACTGGTCGACCAGTGGAACGTGACGCCCCGGCTGCAGACCCTGCTCGCCGCCGGCACGACCTCCGGCGACGCATGACCTCCGGCGACAGCGGTCAGCTGACCGTCACGGTGAACTCGGCGGTGTGCACCACCCCGGCCACCTGGAAATCCAGGAACAGCCGGTAGTCGCCGGCGCTCGGCGCGGTCAGCCAGAACTTCACCGCCCCGTCGACCAGCTCGGCCTCCGGGTGCACGTGCAGATAGCCGAGGTCACCGGCGCGCAACGCCACCAGGTGCCCGTACGCACCCAGGTAGGGCTCCAGCGTCGGCGCCGCGCCGTCGGCGGCGCTCACCTGGAACAGCAGCGGCGCGACGACCCCGCGCTGCGGGACACCCTGCATCCGTACGGTGAACTCACCGGCCTGGGCGGTGTCCGACGCCGCCGGCAACGCGACCGGCTGGTAGTCCCCGGCCGCGACCAGGTCGACGCCGAGCGTCAACGCCACCGGCGTACCGGCCGGGTCGGTGACGGTGAAGTCGCCGTACATCCGCCAGACGCCCGGCGCGGTCAGCCGCAGCGGAATGCTCCAGGTGCCGTCCGACGCCAGCTCCGGATGCAGATGCTGGAAGCCGGTCAGGTCCCGGCGGGCCACGATCAGGTGCATCGGCTTGTCGTGCACCACCGCGAAGTCGGTCACCGCTCGCTGATCCGGGCCGACGATCCGGAACCGCAGATCGACCTCGTCGCCGACGGGCAGCTGGGTCTGCTCCGGCACCAGCGTGTAGCCGGCGAGGCTCACCGACAGCCCGGAGACCTGGCCGTCGGCACCGGAGCCGGTGCCCGTACCGGTGTCGGAGCCATGCACGTGCGGCGCGGTGCCGGCCGGGTGGGTGTGGTCCGCGGAGCCGGCGGCGACCTGCGTACCGAGGCTGGTCGGGGCGTCGACGGCACGACCCAGCGCGTACCCGGCGAACAGCGTCAACACGACGCCGCCGACCATCGCGGCCAGGCGCATCGTCGGTGTCTCCGTCACGGTGCCCGCCCCTTCACATTCACCGTCGCAGGTCGCGCCCGGCCCGTCTGACGGTAGCCGTTCAGCGGCCGCCGGACACCAGCCGGGTGGATGACCGTGGCTTTCGTAACGTTCGGTCGTTGTACCCCCTGTGACCGTTAATAGCTTGGCAGTAAGGGCAGCCGCCCTCGTCACCGCTGTAACCGCCACGCTGCTGCCGGCCCAGGCGCAGGCGCAGGCTTCGCTTGCCGAACTGGACCGGCGGATCGACCAGGCGGCCCACCAGTTGGAGACGGTGGTCGAGCAGTACAACGAAACCAGGGTGGTGCTGCACGCCAACCAGGAGCGGCTCGACCGGCTCCGTGCCACCATCGTCGAACTGGACCAGCAACTCGCGGACCGCCACGACCAGGTCGGCCAGCTGCTCGCCAGCACCTACCGGGTCAACGGCAGCCGGCCGGTCGTCACGTTGCTCTCCACCGCCTCGGCGGAACACTTCGTCGACCAGCTGCTGATGGCCGACGTGATCAACCGTGACCACGAGCGGAGCATCGCCGGCCTGCGCGACGTGCGCGACCGCAGCGAATCGGCCCGCCGCGCCGCGACCACCCTGGTCGAGCAGCAGCAACTGCAGGAGCAGCAGCTGGCGGCGAAACGCCAGCAGATCGAGAACGACATCCGGCACCTCACCGAGCTGCGCAACCGCCAGCAGGCCCTGCTCAACCGCTCGGGCGCGTCAGCGGCCAGCCGCAGCCCGGCGCACACCCGGCTGCCCGCCGCCGCCACCGGGGCGGCAGCGGCGGCGGTGGCGTTCGCGCACGCCCAGCTCGGCAAGCCGTACCGGTGGGGGTCGGCCGGGCCGAACTCGTACGACTGCTCCGGGTTGACCTCGGCTGCCTGGGCGAAGGCCGGGGTACGGTTGCCGCACAACGCCCGCCGCCAGTTCGGCGCGATCCCCCGGGTCGGCCGCGACCAGCTCCGCCCCGGCGACCTGGTCTTCTTCTACAGCAACATCCAGCACGTCGGGATCTACATCGGTGCCGGGCAGATGATCCACTCGCCTCGGCACGGCGAGGTCGTCCGGGTCGACCGGATCGACTACATGCCGATCCGGGGCTACGGCCGGCCCGGCTGACCGACCACACCGCCGCACACCGACCCCGCCGGGTGATCGCCCGGCGGGGTCGGTTCGTGGTGGCCGGTCCCCGGCCGGGTCAGTTGGTCGTCGCCAGCGCCAGCGGCAGCACCGCCGGGGCGCCGGCCTGCCGCAGCAGCCGCGCCACCACCGTCATCGTCCACCCGGAATCGACCAGGTCGTCCACCAACAGCACCGGGCCGGTCAGCCCGGACAGCGCCGCGGCCAGCTCCGGCGGCGCGGTGAAGGCGTCATGCAGGGTACGGACCCGCTGCGCACTGTTGCCCCGGCCGGCAGCCGACGGCGGCTGCGCCCAGCCCGGTTCGACCGCGCCGAGCAGCGGCAACCGGCCCACCTCGGCGATCCGCCCGGCGGTGCTGGCCACCAACTGCGGGCGGGTCCGCGACGCCACCGCCACGATCCCCACCGGCCGGGCCGGCCACGGCTGGCTGCCCCGCGCCCAGTCCCGCAACACGTCGATCACCCCGGCGGCGACGTCCGGCGGCAGCGCCGCGTCCGGCCGGCCCGGCCCGAGCAGGTCCCGCAGCCGGGAACCCCAGCCCAGGTCGGACAGCCGGCCCACGGCCCGGCCAGGCAGTGCCTGCTCGTCGGGGCCGATCCGGCCCCGCAGCGGTACGCCGACCGCCTCCAGCCCGGTCGGCCAGAGCTTCTTCGGGGCGATCTCGACCCCGGCCCGGCCGAGGAACGTCTCGGCGGCACGCAACGCCTCCGGGCTCACCTCGGTCGGTAGCCACCCACCGGCGCAGCGGTCACAGCGCCCGCACGGCTGCGCCTGCGGGTCGTCGAGGCAGTGCCGGAGGAACTCCATCCGGCAGTCCGGCCGGCCGGCCACGGTCTCGGCGGCCGGTACGGCGTACTGGCGCATGATCTGCTGCTCGGCGGCGCGCGCCTGCGCGACCCGCTCCAGCCGGGCGGCGTCGTAGTGCCATGGCTGCCCGGTGGCGACCCAGCCGCCGCGGACCCGGCGGACCGCGCCGTCGACGTCGAGCACCTTGAGCATCAGCTCCAGCCGGGTCCGCCGCAGGTCGACCAGCGGCTCCAGGGCCTGGGTGGACAGCGGTCGGCCGGCCTGCTCCAGAGCGGCCAGCACCGACCGCACCTGCTCCTCACGGGGAAAGGCGAGGGAGGCGAAGTACCGCCAGATCGCCTGGTCCTCGGGACCGGGCAGCAGCACCACGTCGGCGTACCGGTCGCCGTCGAGCGCCCGGCCGGCCCGGCCCACCTGCTGGTAGTAGGCGATCGGCGACGGCGGAGCGCCCAGGTGCACCACGAAGCCGAGGTCCGGCTTGTCGAAGCCCATACCGAGCGCGGAGGTCGCCACCAACGCCTTGATCTTGTTGTCCAGCAGGTCCTGCTCGGCGGCGCGGCGCTGCGCGTCGTCGGACTGACCGCTGTACGCGGCGACGGCGTAACCACGCGAGCGCAGGAACTCGGCGGTCTCGGCGGCGGCCGCCACGGTGAGGGTGTAAACGATGCCGGAGCCGGGCAGCGTGTCGAGGTGCTCGGCGAGCCAGCCGAGCCGGTGCGCGGCACCGGGCAGGTCCAGCACGGCCAGCCGCAGCGACTGGCGGTCCAGCGGGCCGCGCAGCACCAGCGTGTCCGCGAGCGTCCCGGCCCCGCCATCACCGCCGTCGCTGCCTGCGGTGGCATTGCTGGTGGCGGCATTGTTGGTGGCGCTGGTGGCGCTGCTGGTGGCGTCGAGTTGCTCGGCGACGTCGTCGGTGACCCGGGTGTTGGCGGTGGCCGTGGTGGCCAGCACCGGCGTACCGGGGCGCAGGTCGTGCAGGAAGGTACGGATCCGCCGGTAGTCGGGGCGGAAGTCGTGCCCCCAGTCCGACACGCAGTGCGCCTCGTCGATGACCAGCAGCCCGGTGGTGGCGGCCAGGCTGGGCAGGACGTTGTCCCGGAAGTCCGGGTTGTTCAGCCGTTCCGGGCTGATCAGCAGCACGTCGACGGCGCTGTCACGGATCTCCGCGCTGATCGTGTCCCACTCCTCCAGGTTCGCGGAGTTGATCGTGCGCGCCTGGATCCCGGCCCGCTCAGCCGCCGCCACCTGGTTGCGCATCAACGCCAGCAGCGGCGAGACGATCACCGTCGGACCGGCCCCGGCCGCCGACGACCCGGCCGGGGCCGGGTCGTCGGCGGCCGGGCTGGCGGTGCCTGCGGCACCCGTGCGCAGCAGGGCGGTGGCGACGAAGTAGACCGCCGACTTTCCCCAGCCGGTGCGCTGCACACAGAGCACCCGCCGCCGGTCGACGACCAGCGCTTCGATCGCCCGCCACTGGTCGTCGCGCAGCCGCGCGCCCGGCCCGGCGAGGCGCTGCAGCACCTGTTCGGCACGCTCACGCAACGCTTCCCGGTCCACGGTGACGCTCATGCCGCCGACGGTAGCAAGGCCCGCCGGTCCCGCCCGCCCACGCCGCCCATGATCACGACGATCTTGCAGTTATCGTTGGACGAGTCGGACAAATCTTCGCGATAACCGCAAGATCGTCGGGACCAGCCGGGTCATGGCATGGCGGTACGGGCGGCCACGGCGGTGTCCGGGTGGTCGGCGAAGAGCCCGTCCAGCCCGAGGCCGAAGAAGAGTTCGTACTCGCTGGTGATGTCGCCGCGCGCGGCCGGGTCGGTGCCGATGCGGTGGTCGGCCGCCAGGAACTGGTTCTCGGCCCGGAACGTCCAGGCGTGCACGACCAGCCGTACCCGGTGGGCGTCGCGGATCAGCGTGGACGGCGGGCGCAGCGCACCGGTGGCGTCCCGCGGGACGATCAGGTCCTTGTTGGGGCCGATCCCGTCGGCGTAGCCGGCGATCCAGCGCAGCCCTTCCGGGGTGGCCAGGTCGGCGTAGGTACGTCGGTCACCGGCGACGGTGAAGTCGTACGGGCGGCCGGTCGAGTTGAGCAGCTGCACCAGCCGTACGTCGATCATCGTGTCGAGTGCCCGCAGGTTGGCCGTCTCGAACGACTGGATGAACACGGCGTCGGACCGGCTGGTCAACTTGTTGCGTCGCAGGGTGGCGACCAGCGGCTCCTCCAGCGGCAGCCCGATCGACCGGAAGTAGGTCGGGTGCTTGGTCTCCGGATAGATGCCGATGGTCCGACCCAGTCGCCGGCTCTCGCTGCGGGCCAGGTCGATGACCTCCTGCAGGGTCGGCACCAGGAACTGGCCGTCGAAGGCCGTGTTGGTCGGCCGGACCTGCGGCAGTCGTTCGACGGCCCGCAGGGTACGCAGCTCGGCGAGGGTGAAGTCCTCGGTGAACCAGCCGGTGACGCTAACCCCGTCGATGGTCTTGGTGGTCCGCCGGTCGGCGAACTCGGGCCGGGTCGCCACGTCGGTGGTGCCGGAGATCTCGTTCTCGTGCCGGGCGACCAGCACGCCGTCGGCGGTCGGCACCAGGTCGGGTTCGATGTAGTCGGCGCCCTGGCGGATGGCCAGCCGGTACGCCTCCAGGGTGTGCTCGGGGCGATAGCCGCTGGCCCCCCGGTGGGCGATGACCAGCGGCTTCGGCTCGGCTTTCGACCCGTGGCGCGACGCGGCACCAGCGGCGTCGGTGGCTGCGGTCATGCCGGTGGTGCCGGTGGCACTTACAGCGGACGGGATCGCCATGGCGGCCAGCAGGGTGCCGGCGAGCATCATGACCGGCAGGGTACGCGACAACACCGTCTCCTTCAGATGAGCGGGATGGAGTCCGTCAGGGCATCAGTCGGGATCAGTCCCGCAGGGGCATCAGTCGGGATCGGTCCCGACGGGACATCAGTCGGGATCAGTCCCAACGGGACATCGGTCGGGATCAGTGAAGCCGGGGCGGGCGACGCTCGGGCGTCCGGAACGCGACGGCCGGCGGAGCGTGGGCTGGCCGGCGGATGAATGCGGGGCAACTGACTGAAAGATCCAGGTTCGCGGTGGTATGACAACTCTGATGCGCCGGCCGCTGCGAAACCCCGCCCGGATCGTGCCGATCGCGTTCCTCGGGGCGATAGTCGTCGGCACCGTACTGATGATGCTGCCGGCCAGCCGGCAGGGACCCGATCCGGCACCGTTCGTCACGGCCCTGTTCACCGCCACCTCGGCGGTCTGTGTGACCGGGCTGGCGGTCACCGACACCTCGACCTACTGGACTCCGTTCGGCCTGGTCCTGATCACCGTGCTCACCCAGGCCGGGGGCTTCGGCATCATGTCGATGGCCACCCTGCTCGGCCTGCTGGTCTCCCGGCGGCTCGGGCTGCGCAGCCGGCTCACCGCGCAGGCGGAGACGAGCAGCCTCGGCCTGTCCGACGTCCGGCAGGTGCTGCTGCGGATCGCGCTCACCATGCTGGCGGTCGAGGCGACCGTCACCGTGCTCCTGGCGGCCCGGCTGTGGCTGCACTACGACTACCCGCCCGGCCGTGCCCTCTGGTACGGGCTGTTCCACGCGGTCCAGGCGTTCAACAACGGCGGGTTCGCGCTCTACTCCGACGGGCTGGTCCAGTTCGTCAGCGACTGGTGGATCTGCGTACCGCTGATCGTCGCCGTGGTGATCGGTGGCCTCGGCTTCCCCGCCCTGTTCGAGCTGGTCCGGGAACGCCGCCGGCCCCGACGCTGGTCGGTGCACACCCGGCTGACCGTCTGGGGCACCCTGTCACTGATCGGCGTCGGCTTCGTCGCGATGTTGACGTTCGAATGGGCCAACCCGCGCACCCTGGGGCCGTTGGACCTGCCCGGCAAGGTGCTGGCCGCGCTCTTCCAGGACGTGATGACCCGCTCCGGCGGCTTCAACACCGTCGACGTCGGCGCGCTCAACCAGGAGACGACCCTGGTCTCCATCGGCATGATGTTCATCGGCGGCGGTAGCGCCAGCACCGCCGGCGGCATCAAGGTGACCACGTTCTTCCTGCTCGCATTCGTGATCTGGTCCGAGCTGCGCGGTGAACACGACGTGGTGATCGGGCAGCGCCGGATCGCGTCGGCGAGCCAGCGGCAGGCCCTCACCGTGGCGCTGATCGGCGTCGCCCTGGTCGGTGCCGGCACCCTGGCGCTGATCGGCCTGACCGACGGCGTCGGCGCCGACCAGGCACTGTACGAGGTGACCTCGGCGTTCGGCACCGCCGGCCTGTCCACCGGGATCACCGGTGAGCTGCCGGCGACCGCCCAGGTGCTGCTCGCCGTACTGATGTTCGTCGGCCGGATCGGCAGCGTCACGTTGGGTTCGGCGATCGCGTTGAACACCAGACGGAAACGATTCCACTATCCAGAGGAGCGACCCATCGTTGGCTGACCGCACCGCAACCAGGTCCGCCAGGACCGTCGTCATCATCGGGCTCGGCCGGTTCGGCGGCCAGGTCGCCGATTCGATGCTCCGGTTGGGCTTCGAGGTGCTCGGCGTGGACACCAACCAGTCCATCGTGCAACGGTGGGCGGACCGGTTGACGTACGTGGTCCAGGCCGACTCGACCGACACCGAGACGCTGCGGCAACTCGGGCTGCGCGACTTCCAACGGGTGGTGGTCGGCATCGGTTCGGACGTCGAAGCGAGCGTGCTGACCGTGCTCAGCCTCGCCGAGATCGGCGTCACCGACGTGTGGGCCAAGGCGGTCTCCGGCAAGCATGGCAAGATCCTGCGGTCGGTCGGCGCCAGTCAGGTGATCTATCCGGAGGCCGCCATGGGCGACCGGGTCGCGCACCTGATCACCAGCAAGATGCTCGACTTCATCGAGTTCGACGACGGATTCTCGATCGCCGAGACCCGGCTGCCGACCGACACGGTGGGTCGCCGTCTCGCCGACGCCGGCATCCGTTCCCGGTACGGGGTGACCGTGATCGGGGTCAAGATGCCCGGCGAACGGTTCAGCTACGCCGACGGGGAGACGGAGTTGCGCGAAGGTGCGCTGCTCATCGTTTCCGGCACCACCGAACAGGTGCAGCGTTTCGCCGCCGCCACCTGAGCCGCCGCCACCTGAGCCGCCGCCACCTGAGCCGCCGCGCGGGAGTCAGGCGGTCGGGATTCAGTCGGTCGGGGTGTCGACGGCGGCGTGCAGCAGATCGGGCGCACCTGCCGACTGCCCGGCGATCGCGGCGACCGTCACGCCGCAGTGCTGTTCGTCGAGGTGGAACTCCAACGGCAGCGTGTTGACGCCGTGGTAGTCGCCGGTCAGCCGTACCGCCGTCGACGCCCCGGCAGCCAGCGGCGCGCCGTCGCTGACCGGTCGCAGCACGACGTCCGGACCCTGCTGGTGCCACTGGGCCGAGGCCACGGCGGTGAGCCGCTGGGTGCCGGGGAAGGCGAACCGCACCGACCAGTCGGTCAGGGCCGCCGACCCGGTGTTGGTGACGGTCGCGACGGCGACGAAGCGCCGACCGTCGTCGGCGTGCACCGCGTAGTCGACCTGGCAGGGCGCCGGCGACTGGGCGGCCAGTGTCGGAGTCTGGGCGGCGAGCCCCAACCGGGGTGGCGCGGCGAGGGCCTCCCTGGCCCGGTCGGTGGCGGGCGTCGCGCCGGCACCGGCCCAGACCAGGGCGCTCACCATCATCAGCCCGATGCCGATCACGACGGCTTCGGCCCGGCGCTGAACCCAGGAGGTACGTAGTCTGCGGCGCCGGCCGGCGCCGCCCGCCGGCCCGGTGGCGGCAGCGGATCCCGGGGCGGGTGCCGGGGCGGGTCCTGCGGCGGCGACCGGGCCCGATGCCGAAAGGGCGACCGGGCCCGACGCCGCGCGGCC
Organism: Solwaraspora sp. WMMA2056; assembly: GCF_030345095.1. Lineage (NCBI taxonomy): Bacteria > Bacillati > Actinomycetota > Actinomycetes > Micromonosporales > Micromonosporaceae > Solwaraspora > Solwaraspora sp. WMMA2056. Next base: position 1,592,436 of record NZ_CP128360.1, on the reverse strand, counting down.
GACTGCTCCGGTCACCACCAGGTCGCCGTCGGTCCTTGCCGGGTCGGCACCGGTCGTCGACAGGTAGGCGTCGGTCGCCGACAGGTCGAGACCGGTGACCTCCAGTCCGCAGGTGACGTCGACCAGCGGCGGGAGCCCGTCGGTCCCGGCATCGGGGCCGGCACCAGGGCCGGCATCGGCGTCGGCTGCGTCGACACCCGGCGCCTGGACCGGCAGCGCCATGGTCGACGACGACCGGCCTGCCGCCACCCCGACGGCGGCGGCCAGGGTCTTCGCCACCTCCTCGCTGGTGGGCCGGTCCGCCGGGCGTTTCGCCAGGCACCGTACGGTCAGCCCGATCACCTCCGCCGGCAGCCCGGCGACCGGCGGCATCGGATCCGGCGCGGTGTGCAGGTGCGCCCGCAGCATCTCGGTGACGTTCGCCGCCGGCCAGGGCAGCCGGCCGGTGAGCGACCGGTAGAGCAGCAGCCCGACCGCGTACACGTCGGTGGCCGGCGAGACCTGCCCGCCGTTGAGCCGCTCCGGAGCCAGGTACGCCGGGGTGCCGAGCAGGTTGCCGTCCGGGCCGACGTCGCTCTCCCCGGTCAACGCGGAGATGCCGAAGTCGACGACTTTCGCTCCGGTGCTGGTCAGCATCACGTTCGCCGGGGTGACGTCGCGGTGCACCACGCCGGTGGCGTGCGCGGCGGCCAGCGCCGACGCGACCTCGGCGCAGACGGCCACCGCCACCCGCCAGGGCAGGACGTGGTCGCGGCGCAGCCGGTCGGCCAGCGACTCGCCGTCGACGAGTTCCATCACGACGTACGGCAGGGTGGCGTCGTCGCGCCGCGCCTCACCGTAGTCGTAGACGTTGGTGATGTGCGGGTGGCACAGCCGGGCGGCGGCCTGGGCCTCGACCCGGATCCGGGTGCGGAATGCCTGATCAGGGGCATACTGGGGAGCCAGTACCTTGACCGCCACCTGGCGGTCGAGAATCTCGTCGTAACCGCGCCACACCACCGACGTGCCGCCGGCGCCGAGCCGTTCGATCAGCCGGTACCGGTCGCCGAGCAGTTGCCCGCGATCGTTCGCCACCCCACCCATGGTTCGCAAGATGCCCGATCTGCGCCGGCCTACACCTGGTCAGGGGGCAACCAGCAGTTGATCGACCGGGGCGTAGTCGTCGGTCAACGGCAGGGCATCGCCCACGAAACCAGTCAGATCGTCACCGGTCAGGAGCAAATACTCAGTTCCCACCGTAGCGGTCAGCCTGGCCTCGATCTCGTCCAGCGGCAACGGCCGGTCCGCCGCGAGGATCACGAAGTTGCTCCCGGTCGGCAGCGTCAACCCGTCCGGCCGGGTGACCAGCGCCACCTCGGGGAACTCGGCGGCCACAGTCGCCACCTCGGCCTGGATGAACCGCAGCGGCGGATAGTCGATCACGTTCTGCGCGTAGATGCCGTCCGGGCGCAGCACCCGACGGACCTGCGCCGCCATCTCCCGGGTGGCCAGGTGCCACGGCACCACCAGGTGCCCGAACGCGTCGCCGACCACCAGGTCGACGCTGTCGCCGGGCAGGTCGGTGACCAGCACCCGGGCGTCTCCGACCGCGACGGTCAGGTCCGGGCCGGGCCGCACGTCGAGCTCCCGGACACCCAGGTCGACCAGACCACCGTCGATCTCGTACACGGTGTTGCGGGTGCCCGGCCGGGTGGCGGTGAGGTAGCGGGGCATGGTGAACCCGCCGCCGCCGATGTGCAGGGCGTCGAGCGGCTCGCCGGGCGGCGCGACGACGTCGGTGACCGCTCCGATCCACTTGGTGTAGGCGAACTCCAGGTGGGTGGGGTCGTCAAGGTCCACGTACGAGTGCCGGGCCGAGTTGAGCAGCAGCAGCCGGCCGCCGTCGCGGTCCGGGTCGGCCTGCACGGTCGCGCAGTGGTACTCGGTCTCCACGTCGCACGGGTCCGGCGCGACGACGGCCAGGCCGGCGACGGTGAGCCCGATCACGGCGAGCGTCGCCCGGGTCGAGGCGGACAGCGGACCGCCGGCGGCCGGTGGCGCGTCGCCCGCCGGCAGGTCACCGCCCGTCGCGGGCGGCCGGCTCCGATGCAGGTGTACGCCGAGGGCCACGCCGCCGACACCGAGCAGCACCGCCAACCCGATCATGATCACACTGCTGGGCAGGGTCGCGACGAGGAAGAAGCCGGTGCCGAGGGTGGCGGTGATCGCACCGAGCGTACCGATGCTGGACAGTTTGCCGACGACCTCGCCGGTGCGGCTCAGGTCACCCAGCTGCAGCTTGATCACCAGCGGGGTGACCGCCGACAGCAGCGCCGCAGGCAGCACCACGGCGACCATGGTGAGCAGCAGGATGCCGACGATCGCGCTGCCCCGCAGCAGTTCGCCGGCGTAGCGCACCAGCGGCAGGGTGACCGCGGTGGTGATCGCCGCCAGGACGAGTGCGGCCGGCAGCAGCGGTCGCGGGTCGCGGCGGTCGGCGATGCGGCCGCCGGCCCAGGTGCCGTACGCGATCGCGGCCAGCGCGACGCCGATGACCGCACTGTTGGTCTGCAGGGTGACCCCGACGTACGGGCCGACCAGCCGCAACGCGACGATCTCCAGCACGAGCACGGCTCCGCTGGAGACGAAGACCAGTGCGGCGGCGAGTCCGGGGCGTAATGGCGGTGGCGGCGCGTCGGCGCGCTGCGGCGGTGGCGATTCCATCACCTGCGATCGTACGCAGGTCCCGACCCGCCGGGCCGGCGGTCAGCAGTCACCAGTCAGCGCGTCGGAGCATCGACAGATGCACGGGGATTTGGTTCAGAGCATCGACAGATGCACGTGGATTGGTTCAGAGCATCGACAGATGCACGTGGATTGGTTCAGAGCATCGACAGATGCACGTGGATTGGTTCAGAGCATCGACAGATGCACGTGGATTGGTTCAGAGCATCGACAGATGCACGTGGTTGGTATGGTCGCCGGCCGGGCTGCCACCGCCGTTGTACGAGCTCCACCCGTTGCCGGGCATCCAGATCTGCCGGTACCAGATGACGTACAGCACGCCGAGCCGATCGGCGTTGTTGACGTAGTACGCGGCGAGGTTGTTGCCGTACGTACGGTTGTCGCCGGTCGCGTCCCGGTCCTTGAAGCCGCCGGCTTCGGCGGAGAAGTCGCAGGCCCGACCCTTCGGGTGCTCGCCGCTGCCACCGCTGCGGAAGCAGGAGACGTAGCGGGTGAAGCCGGCCGCCTTTGCCTGGTTCATGGCGTGCAGGGTGCGCGGGGTGATGCACCCGGAGGTGGTCGGGTCGTCGACGTTGCAGGACTCCGAGGGCCAGGAGCCGTTGGAGTTTCGGGGGGCCGGCTGCGCGGCGGCCGAGGTGGTGCTGATGAAACCGCCGCTTGCCTGGCTGCCGACAGCAGCCAGGGCGCGCTGGGCGTCCTGTTTCTTGCGCGCCATGATGGCGACTTGTTTCTCCTGCTCGCGGACCTCGTTGTCGATGGCGGCCTTGGCTCGGGCGGCCTGTTCGTGGGCTTCGTTGAGGGCCCGCAGGTTGCGGCCTTCGCGTTGGGCCATCACTTCGAGGCCGGCCGCACGCTCCAGCATGTTCTCCGGGGAGGCGCTGTTGAGCAGCATGGTGACCGAGGTCAATCGGCCCAGCCGGTACGACTCGGCAGCCATCGTCCCCACCTCGTCGGTGAGGGCGACTAGTTGCTGCTGGAGGGCGTCGTACTGGGCGGCCAGCTCGCCCTGACGCTTCTTCGAGTTGTCGAGCTTGGCCTTGGCCTCGATGTGGCCTTTGGAGGCGGCCTCCAGGACTTCCCGCAGGCTCTTGTCGTCACCTTCGTCCGGCGCGTTGGGCGCGGCGTTCGCCGCCGACGCACCGAACAGGAGTGCGAATGCGGTGATCAGCGTGACGATCGATGCCAACGCGCTGCGGCGCCGTTGTGCTGTAGTCGTGCCGACCACAGTCCGGTCCTCCTGGGTCACTCGCCGGTGGGGCATATCGAAACCGCGCGTAGCTTACCGGATTTCGCCGCCGGGTCCGGTGCACGCGGGGCGCTCGCGCATTACCACATCGTGCAGATGGCGCGCAGCAAACTCCGCACAATTACGTGCCGCAGTGAACCAGTCACAGAAAATTGTGACACCGGGTCTCTCGGCGCGTCGCGTCGCAGTGTCGTAGTCGAATGGACACCGTCCGTCCCGACGTCTCGCCTTTTCTGGCCGCTATTTAAGATAGCCTAACCTTATTATCAACGGTGAGGAACGACCCGGTGCCACGATCCGAGGCCCACGTGCGGAGCCTTGCGGCACGCAACCACCTGACGCAGCTCTGCGCACACTTCGCCGTCGCGATCCCGGTGACGGAATCGGCCGATACCGCGGAAATCGACTTCACCTTCGGCACCTGTCGGCTGACGGTCGTCGACGACAGCCTGGCGCTGACCGCCGACGCGGTCGACACCATCAGCCTTGCCCGCGTCGAATACCTGGTCGGGGACCATCTGGAGCGCCTCGGTGCCCGGGACGGTCTGACCGTCGACTGGCAGCCGGCGGCGGACGACACCAACGGCGCCCCGCCGGCGGCCGACGACACCAACGGCGCCCCGCCGGCGGCGGACGTCGCCGGGTCCGGCACCGTCGCCGACCGGGAGAAGGCGCTGGACCAGCCCTAGACCGCCCCGCCTACCCGACCACCGGTTTCCTGCTCGTCCGGACCCAGCGCGTCGAGGATGAGGTCGAGGCCGAACTCGAACTCGGCGGTGTGGTCGTAGCCGGCGACACGAAGCTGCTCCGCCACCACCTCGGCGAGGTACGGGTGGCTGCCCGCCGGCAGGCCCTGCAGGATCCCGCCGGCGACCACACCGGCGTCGGCGGCGTCAGCGAAGGGCAGGCTCCGCTCCTGGAGCACGAAGCCGTACAGGTAGCTGTCGAGCACCGACATGGCGTGCACCGCCATCTGGACGGAGAAGCCACCGGTCCGCAGGCAGCCGAGAACCGCGTCGTGGTGGCGCAGGGTCGCCGGGCCGGGTGCGGCACGGGAGTCCAGCAGGCCGACCGCCCACGGGTGCCGCCACAGCGCCGCACGCACCGCCACCGCCCGGTCCCGCAGGGCTGCCCGCCAGGGCACCGCCGTCGGCGGAGTACCGATCTCGGCGAACACCGCGTCGACCATGCCGTCGAGGATGCCGTCCCGGCCGGACACGTGGTGGTAGAGCGACATGGCCTCGACGCCGAGCCGGGCGGCGACCGCCCGCATGGTGACCCCGGCCGCGCCCTTCTCGTCGGCCAGCGCCACTGCGGCCGCGATCACCCGGTCGCGGGTCAGCGACGCCCGTTCGGCCCGGGCACGCCGGACACCGGACCGCTCCGTCACCGCCGGTCACCTCCCACCACCCTTGACTGCCTTACGTCGTAAGCCTACGCTGCCTTACAGCGTAAGGTTAACCCCGACACGAACCGGAAGGCTGATCATGAGCAACAAACGGATCCGGCGCGTCTGCGTCGTCGGTGCCTCGGGCAAACTCGGCCAGTACCTGGTGCAGCACTGCCTGGACCGCGGCTACGAGGTCGTCGGCGTGTGCCGCGAACGCAGCGTCCCGAAACTCGCCGCCGTCGCGGACCGGATCACCATCGTGCCGGCACCCACCAACGACCGGGCCGCGATCCGTACGGCGGTCGCCGGCTGCGACGCGGTCCTGACCGTGCTCGCCCCCTGGGGTGTGCAGCAGTACTCGTCCGGCACCGCGCAGGCCGTACTCGATCACAGCGAACCCGACGCCCGGCTGGTCTTCTCGTGCGGCTGGCACGTCAGCCGCGACGGGCAGGACCGCTACTCGTGGCGGTTCCGGGCCACCGTACGGCTCGTCACCTGGCTGGCCCGCGCGATCCGGGCCGTCGAGGTCGACGACCAGGTGGAGGCGTGCCGGCGGATCTTCGCCAGCGACCGCCGGTGGACGGTCGTGCGCGGCAGCGACCTCGAAGAGGGCGAAAGCCAGGGGCTACCCGTGTGGAGCCGGCACGTCGGTGACCCGGTCCTCGCCAGCAACCTGACCCGGCGGACCGACTTCGCCCTGTTCATGGTGGCGGCGCTGACCGACGACTCCCTCGTACACGAGGCACCGGCGATCGTCGGACGGCGCTCGGCCAGCGCCCTCGCCCACGCCGGCACCAGCCCGCGCTGACGGCGCAGTGCCGGCGTCAGCCCAGCAGCGCCCGCTGCAGCTCCTGCCAGGCCGCCTCCGACCGGGCCACCAACAGACCGGCCCGGTCGTCGGTGAAGTCGTACGGTCCGCCGTCGAGGCGCCGCGCCACCCCACCCGACTCCTCGACCAGCAGCGTCCCCGGCACGTGGTCCCACGGCAAGGTCCGCCAGAACAGGGCGAAGTCCTGCGTACCGGCGGCGATGTCCCAGTGCTCCCGACCCGCGCAGTGCTGCCCCGGCAGCACCGCACCCACCTGGCCCCCGCCGGCCTGCACGGTGACCCGGACCCGGTCCGGCAGATACTTCAACGGCACCGCGCCACGCAAGGTCCGCAGCGGCGGTGCCGCGCCGTTTCCCCCGACACCCAGCGGTACGCCGTCCACCGCGCTGCCGGCACCCCGGCGCGCCACCGCCAACGAGTCGGCGACCGGATCGTAGATCCAGCTCGCCACCGGCTGGCCGGCGTCGAGCAGCGCCACCATCATCACGAACGGTCGACGGCCGGCGGCGAAGTTCGCCGTACCGTCGATCGGGTCCACCAGCCAGACCCGGCCGGCGTCGCGCAGCCGGTGCAGCAGGTCGGCGTCGGCCGAGACCGCTTCCTCGCCGACCACGACCGAATCCGGGGCCAGCCGCAGCAGCCCGGCGGTGATGATCTCCTCGGACCGCCGGTCGGCGACGGTCACCAGGTCACCGGGGCCCTTCTCGTCGATGTGCTCCGCGGACAACCGGCGGAACCAGGGCAGCACCGCCTGCTCCGCCGCGTCCCGCAGCAGCTTCCCTACCTCGTCGATCATGCGTCAGCCACGCGGTGGCAGCTTCACCACGCTGACGAAGAACTCGTCGATCTGGCGGATCACCGCGATGAACCGCTCGAAGTCCACCGGCTTGGTCACGTACGCGTTGGCGTGCAGCTGGTAGGAGCGCAGAATGTCCTCGTCGGCCTGCGACGTGGTCAGCACCACCACCGGGATCCGGCCCAGCTCGTCGTCCTTCTTGATCTCCTCCAGCACCTCCCGGCCGTCCCGGCGGGGCAGGTTCAGGTCGAGCAGGATCAGGTCGGGCACCACCGCGTCGGCGTACTTACCTTCCCGGCGCAGGTACGCCAGGGCCTCGGCTCCGTCGGACACGACGTTGAGCCGGTTACGGACCTTGTGCTCCTCGAACGCCTCCTGGGTCATCAACACGTCGCCCGGGTCGTCCTCGACGAGCAGCACCTCGATCGGGCTCTTGCCGTCCGGTTCGGTCATTGCCGCCTCCATCATCACACCGCCGCCTGCGTGGCAGCGGCCGGTGCACCGTCGTTTTCCGCCGCCTCGGCCTGGCGTGGGGTCACCGGAAGAGTAAAACTGATCGCCGTACCCTGCTCGACCTGGGTGTCGACCCAGATCCGGCCGCCGTGGTACTCGACGATCTTCTTGCCGATCGCCAACCCGATCCCGGTGCCCGGGTAGGCGTCCTTCGAGTGCAGCCGCTGGAAGATCACGAAGATCTTGTCGGCGAACTCTGCTTCGATCCCGATGCCGTTGTCCCGGCAGGTGATCTCCCACTCGCCGTCGATCTGGCGGGCGGAGACCTCCACCTTCGGGGCGATCTCCGGCTGGCGGAACTTGAACGAGTTGCTGACCAGGTTGACCAGCAGGTTCGTCAGCAACGGCTCCTCACCGGAGACCACCGGCAGGTCCGACCAGGTCAGCTCGCCGCCGACGTACTCGCGGGTCGACTCGGTCTGGCTGGCCACGTCGGTCATCACCTTGTTCAGGTCGACATCGGTGAACCCGCTGGTCAGCCGGCCGATCCGGGAGAACGCCAGCAGGTCGTTGATCAGCCGCTGCATCCGCTGCGCCCCGTCCACCGCGAACCCGATGTACTGGTCGGCGCGGGCGTCGAGCTGGCCGGCGTACCGGCGCTGCAGCAGCTGACAGAAGCTGGCCACCTTGCGCAGCGGCTCCTGCAGGTCGTGCGAGGCCACGTAGGCGAACTGCTCCAGGTCACGGTTGGAGCGCACCAGCTCCTCCGCCTGCTTCTGCAGCTGGCTGTTGACCCATTCGACGCGTTCCCGGGCGTCGCGCACCTCGTCCAGATCGGCGGCGATCTTGCGGCGCATCCCGTCCACGTCGCTGGCCAGCGCCGCCAGCTCCGGCGGCCCGACCCCGGCGATGTCGCGTTCGTACTCGCCGTTGGCCACCTGCCGCACCTGGGCGGCCAGCCCGGTGACCGGGCCGATGACCAGGCGGTTCAACGACACCATCAGGACGATCCCGGCCGCCACCACGACGAGCGCCGCGACGATCAGCAGGACCACCAGGGTGCCGCTGGTGCTCCGGGCGTCGCCGGCGACCTGGTTGCGCACCACCAGGATGTCCGCCTGCAACTGGTCGACGTCGGCGCGCAGCCCGTCGAACTGCTGCCGGGCCGCGTCGGTCAGCAGCGCCTGGGCGGCCGCCGTCCCCTCGGCGGCCACGGCGGCGATCACCGGTTCGGCGACGGTGTCGCGCCACCGCTGTGCGGCGATCGCCACCTCGTCGATCTGCGGCCGCAGCGGATCGTCCGGATCGATCAGCGCCACCATGTGACCGATCAGCTGCCGCTCCTGCTCCACCCCGGCCCGGTAGGGGGCGAGATCCGCCGGGTCCCCGGAGACGGCATAGCCGCGTACCCCGGTCTCCTGGTCGACCAGCGTGGTGAGCAGACTCTCCGCGTCGGTGCGGAGTGGGCCGATCTCGCTCAGGATGGTGTCGATGTGGTCGCGGTTGGCGTTGGCGACCACCGCCGCGCCCGCGGCCAGCGCGGCGAGCAGACCGCCGACGACCGCACAGAGCAGCACCACCCGGGCCCGCAGGGTCAGCCGGCTGGCCTGCATGACCGCGCTCATCGGCCGCCGCCCCGGCTGACCAGCAGCATCGCGACGTCGTCGGCGAGCGGACCACCGTTGATCTCCTCGGCCCGGCCGACCAGCCAGCCCGGCAACGCCGGCAACGGCACCGCGCGGGCCGCCGGCTCGGCCACCAGCCGCTGCAGACCGGCGACGTCGAGGCGCTCGTTGGAGTCGCCGAGGCGCCCCTCGATCAGACCGTCGGTGTACATCAACAGGGACCACTCATCGGTGTCGAACTCCACATCGAAAGCGCGGGGTGGGCGGGGTCGGACACCGAGCAGCAGGCCCCCCGGCGCGGGCACCGGCCGGACCTGGCCGCCGCTGAACAGCAGCGGAGGTGGATGTCCCGCCAACCGTACCGTGGCCCGGTTCGCCTGCAGATCCAGCCGGACCGCAGCCACCGTGGCGAAGATCTCCCGGAGCCGGCGTTCGCTCATCAGCACCTGCTCCAACGCCGGCAGTACGGCGTCGTCGGCCACCCCGGCCAGCACCAGCGCCCGCCAGGCGACCCGCAGCTCGACGCCGAGCGCCGCCTCGTCGGCGCCGTGCCCGCAGACGTCACCGACGATCAGGTCGACCCGCTCCGGCGAGGTCTGCACCACGTCGAAGAAATCGCCGCCGATCAGTGCCGCGTGCCGGCCCGGCCGGTAGAACGTGTGCACCGAGATCTCGTCGGTCTCCATCAGCGGCTGCGGCAGCAGACCCCGCTCCAGCCGGGCCGACTCGGCCTGCCGCAGCTCCACCTCCCGCAGCCGGCGGGCGTTCTCGTCGGCCCGCTTGCGTTCCACCGCGTACCGCAGTGCCCGGCTCAGCAGCACCCCGTCGACCTGGCCCTTGACCAGGTAGTCCTGGGCGCCTTCGGCGACGGCGTCCACCCCGAGGTGCTCGTCCTGACGGCCGGTCAGGACGCAGACCGCCGCCCGACCGGCCACGCCCAGCACCCGACGCAGGCCGTCCAGCCCCTGCGCGTCCGGCAGCCCCAGATCGAGCAGTACGCAGTCGACCCCGGCGATACGTTCCCGCGCCTGGTTGAGGCTGTTCGCCACCACCAGATCGACCGCCGCCTGCGCCTCGGCCAGCAGCTCGCCGACGAGGAAGGCGTCGCCTTCGTCGTCCTCGACCAGCAGCACCCGCAGCCGCCGCGTCGGCGGCAGGGGCGTCAGCCCGTCGGTCGACTCACCGGTCTGCGCACAGGGCTGGGAGCGGGGCGGCACCACCGACGAACCGGTCATGCCGGCCCGCCATGCAGGCACCGGCGTCGCGGTCGGTGAATGTCGATGGCCGGCTCCTTGAAAGTGACCCGCCGATCGTCTCCCACCCTGACCCGACACACAACCGCAGCCACCGTGTTGGTGGCGCGGTCGGTCGGACCGTCGGATGCGAGGGCGGGCATGTTCACAAACTAGGCCACCGGACCGTCGGCCGGTGACCCGGCCGGCCCAGGTCCGGCAGGATGGGTCCACCCGACCCCGCTCCAGCAGGAGAGCCACATGGGCGCACCCCTCGCCGCCGCCGCGTACCGGGCGTTCACCCGGCCCCGCCGCCGCCCGGCCGCCATGCTCGCCGCGTTCGCCGCGCTCGGGCTGGTCGCTGCCGGCGCCCTGGTCGACCTGCGTCCACCCACGCCCCTCGGCGCCGACGCGCCGGCCACCGCGTTCAGCGCGGCCCGCGCGTACCGGCACGTCGAACAGGTCGCGCGGCAGCCGCACCCGGTCGGCAGCCCCGCCAACGACGCCGTCCGCGACCACCTCGTCGACACGTTGACCGGGCTGGGTCTGGTGCCGGAGGTGCAGGAGACCATCGGCGGCGAGGCCGGGCAGCTCAGCGGGGCCGCCGCCGGAGCCACCCTGGCCCGGGTCCGCAACGTGATCGCCCAGATCCCCGGTACCGATCCCACCGGCCAGGTCCTGCTGGTCACCCACTACGACTCGGCGCAGGTCAGTCCCGGCGGCAACGACGACGGGGCAGGCGTCGGCACGCTGCTCGAGGTGGCCCGCGCGCTGATCGAGGGCGACCGGCCACGCAACGACGTCGTACTGCTGTTCACCGACGCCGAGGAAGCCTGCCTGTGCGGCGCGTCGGCGTTCGTCGCCGGGCACGCGCTCGCCGTGGACCGCGACGCCGTGGTGCTCAACCTGGAGGCGCGGGGCAGCAGCGGCCCGGTGGTCACCTTCGAGACCTCCCGGGGCAACGCCGCGCTGATCGACGTCTTCGGCCGCGCCGCGCCGCACCCGGTCGGTACGTCGTTCGCGGTCGAGGTGTACCGGGCGCTGCCCAACGACACCGACTTCACGCCGTTCCTCGACGCCGGATTCGCCGGGCTGAACTCGGCGTACATCGACGGCTCGGCGGTCTACCACACCCCGCAGGACACCGCGGCGTCGATGAGTCTGGCCAGCCTGCAGCACCACGGCGACAACACCCTCGGCCTGGCGCGCGGGTTCGGCGCGGTCGACCTGTCGGCACCGGCCGCCGACACCGACGCCACCTATTTCCCCACCCCGGCCGGGCTGGTGCACTACTCGGGCACGCTGACCTGGCCGTTGGCGGTGCTGGCCGCCGTGGCCGTCGGGGCGCTGGCCTGGCTGACCCGCCGCCGGGGTCGGGCCAGCTGGCCGCAGCTGGCCGCCGGCGTCGGGCTGGCCGGCGTACCGCTGGTCGCCGCGCCGGCCGCCGGGCAGGCGCTCTGGGCCGTCGTGGTCGGGCTCCGGCCGCAGTACGCCGACCTGCTCGACCCGTACCGGCCGGTGCCGTACCGGCTGGCGGTGCTGGCGCTGACCGCGGCCGTGGTCTTCACCTGGTACGCCCTGCTGCGCCGGCGGGTCGGCCCGGCGGCGCTCGCCGTCGGCGGCCTGGCCTGGCTGGCGTTGCTCGGTCTGCTGCTCGCCGGGTTCGCCCCCGGCGGGTCGTACCTGGCGGTGCTGCCGGCGTTGGCGGGTGCCGCCGGGTGTCTGGTGGCGCTGTCGGTGCGGCCCACCGGGGCGTGGCCGGTGGTCGCGGTGACCGCCGGGGCGTCGGTCGGCGTACTGATCCTGCTGCCCACGGTGGTGCTGCTCTTCCCGGCGCTGGGCCTGGGGTTGGGCGGGGTCGCCGCGTTCGTCGCGGTGCTGCTGGCGTTCGCGGCGCTGCCGGTGCTGGATCTGGCCCTGCCACAGGCCGGCGGTCAGCGGGGGCTGGCGGCGGTCCGGGCCCGTCGCGCCGGGCCAGTGCCCGCGGTCGCCACCGCGCTGGCGGCGCTGGTGCTGGTCGGGGTCGGCCTGGCGGTGGACCGGTTCGACGCCGACCATCCGGTGCCGACCCATCTGATGTACGCGTTGGACACCGACACCGGGCAGGCCAGATGGTTGACCGAGGAGACCCGGCCGCAGCCCTGGACCGCCGGGTACGTCGCCACGACCACCACGGTGGACGCCGAGTTCCCGCTGCTGGGCGGCGAGTCGCTGCGTGCCGGGCCGGCCCCGGCGGCGGACCTGCCGGCCCCGGCACTGGACCTGCTCGACGACACCGGCGTCGACGCCGACGGGCAGCGCACGGTGCGGCTGCGGCTGCTGCCGCAGCGCCCGGTACGGCTGGTGACGTTGCACGTCGCGGCCGGGTCGACGACGGTGGTGTCGGCGCGGGTCGCCGGGAAGGACCTGCCGGTGGGTACCGCCGCTGGCACTTACCAGGCTGGGCTGTGGAGCTTCGGTACGGTGTTCCACGCCCCGCCGCCGCAAGGGCTGGAGATCGCCCTGGTACTGCAGGCCGGCTCCGGCGACGGTTCGGTGCGGATCCGGGTCACCGACGGCAGCGACGGCCTCCAGGACCTGCCCGGTTTCACGCCCCGCCCCCTCGGGGTGGGGATCGCCGGCTCGCACACCAGTGAGCTGGTCACCGTCGCCCGCACCTACCCGTTCTGACCCCCACCCACTCCGCCCCGCCCCGCCCCGCCCCGCGACGATCTTGCCCCGCGACGCGACGCGACGATCTTGCACTTATCGAGAACTTTTGTCCGTTTCGTCCAACGATAAGCGCAAGATCGTCGCGATCATGGGAGGGGAGGGGCGGGAAGGGGCAGCGGACGGTGGATCAGCCGCGACCCTGGTCGACGATGAAGGCCGCGATCCAGGCCAACGGCGCGTTCCAGTTGATGGTCAACTCGTTGGTGGACCAGGACTCGATGTCGTCGACGTAGCAGAACTGCGGCGCGCAACCGGCCAGCAGGCGCTGCGCCACCGGGTCCTGGATCGACGAGTTCGGGCCGCCGGCGAGCGTGCCACGCGGCGGGTTCGGCAGCTCAGGGTTGAGCTGCCGGGCGTACCAGCGGGAGTGCTGGTTCTGCGACGACACCGTTCCGTAGCCGGTGACGTAGGAGATGTTGAGCGCGTTGCGGCCGAAGATGTAGTCCATCGACTGCAGCACCCCGTCGCGGTACTTCTCCTTGCCGGTCAGGTCGTACGCGGTGGCGATCACGATCGCGTTGTTGACGATGACACTGTTCGAACCCCAGTCGTAGATGTTGCCGACCGGGGTGTACGGGATGCCGTACGGGTGGGCCTTGAGCGTGGCCAGGTAGCGGTCCGCCGCCTCGATCACCGACGCCCGTACCTGCCACCAGCCCGGCAGGCTGTTCGGCACCGTGGCCAGCGCCATCCGGCCCAGCGGCGCGGTCCACTGCCAGCCGAACGCACCCTCCTTGAAGATGTCACCGGTGTGGTGCGGCGAGGCGAGCACGAAGTCGCGGAACTCCCGCTCACCGGTGGTCAGGTACAGCTCGGCCGCCGCCCAGTAGAACTCGTCGGTGACGTCGACGTCGTCGTAGGGACCGCCGCCGATGGCGTCGGCCGGGTCGGCGTACATCTCGGGGTTGGCCTTGGCCGCCGCCCACGCGGTCCGGGCCGCGCGCAGGTTGCGCTCGGCGAAGGCCGGATCGTACGGCGTGAAGACCCGCGCCGCCTGGGCGGCGGTCGCCGCCAGGTTGAGGGTGGCTGCGGTCGACGGCGGGTGCAGCTCCCGCAGCTGGGCGTCCAGGTGCGGCAGCAGCGGCAGACCGGTCCACGCGGCGTCGTGGATCTTGTGGTGGGCCATGCCGGCCAGCGGCTGCCCGGCCGGGACCTGCATCTTCAGCAGGAACTCCTGCTGCCAGCGAACCTCGTCGAGGATGTCCGGCAGGTTGTTGCCGCTCTCCGGCAGGTCCAGCACGCCGTCGCGCTGCAGCCACGAGTTGCCCTGGCCGACCCGCAGACTCCGCTCGTACTCGTTCATCAGCTGGTAGACGGAGATGCCGCCGTTGACGACGTACTTGCCGTGGTCACCGGCGTCGTACCAGCCACCGGAGACGTCCAGGGTGTAGTCACAGACGCCGGGCTGGCAGGGCACCTCCAGGTCACCCTGGTTGGGGGCGACGCCGACGTGCCCGGCCGGGCGGCCGTAGCCGGGCCGCAGCTCGTCGCGAATCTCGATGCCGCTGCGCTGGGTGTAGTAGAACTTCAGCGCGTCGGCGCGCAGCTGGGTGTAGAAGGTGGTGCCGATCTCGAACGGGTAGCTGGTCTCGCCGTCGGCGACCAGGGTGTAGCCGGTGCCGGGCCGGACGAAGCGGCTGAACGTGATCGAGTGGACATTCTGGCCGGAGGATTCGTCCAGCCCGTGCGGCTTCGTCTTGCCGTTGACGACGACCTTGCCGCCTGAGTCGTACAGCTTCCAGGGCAGCGGGTCGGTGGCGTCGGCGACGAGGGTGGCGTTCTTCGGCCCCTTCGGAAGGTAGCCGACCTGGTTGACCCGTACCCGGGGTCCGGTGTCCGGCACGTACTCCTCCGGTTCCGCCCCGCCGCGCAGCGAGACGTTGTCGAGGCAGAGCCGCCACGGGTCGGTGCTGCCGCCGACCTGGAAGGCGACCTGCGCGTTGGGCAGGTCCACCGGGGCGGTGAAGGTGTACGTGTAGTTGTTGCCGGAGACGCTGACCTCGGGGTTGGCCGCCATGAACTGGGTCCACGGGTCGACCGGCAGCTGGATCAACGCCCGGATCACCTTGTTCGGGGTGGCGGTGGCGAAGAACTTGTACTCGTACGTCTCACCGGCGACCAGCGGGACGTTGTCCTGGCCGATGATGACGTCCCACGGGTTGACGGTGCCACCGGGGATGTCGGCACAGAGCTGCTGGCTGCTGGAGTCGAGGGTGATGTTGGGAGTGCCCCACCAGGGTTCGTGGCCGTCGTCGAAGGTGCCGTTGACGATCTGTTCGGGTGCCTCGTCCTGCGCGTGGGCGGGAACGGCGGCGGTGAGGGCGGTGGCGGTCAGCGCCGTCACCGCGGTAACGGCGAGCGGAACGGTCCGCCGCCGGGAGAGTATCGACACGCCGGGTCCTTTCGATGGTCGTGCGGCGCCGCCGTGGGGCCGGACGCCGCGTCAGCGGTCGTGCATCGAAAGCAGCGGATGGGAGCGCTCCCACCCGCAGTACTCGAATATTCGCAGCGTGTTTCGAGCATGTCAATAGATCTATTCGACCCCTTCACCGGGGGCGCAGCGCCGATACCCGGTCGTAGACCTCGTTGCGGTGCAGACCGGTCAGCTCACCCGCGAGCGACCGGACCGTACGGGTGTCCAGGCCCGCGCCGAGCAACAGCTCGATCACCCGGTCCGGGTCGAGCGCACCGGCACCGCCGCCGGTCGCCGACTCGCGACGCCGGGCACCCTCCACCACCACGGTCACCTCACCCCTGACCTCGTCGCGGGCCGCCAGGTCGGCGTACACCTGGGACAGCGGCCCGCGCAGCCACTCCTCGTACGACTTGGTCAGGTTGCGCACCAGCGCCACCGACCGGTCGCCGAGCACCTCGCGCACGTCGGCCAGCATCTCCACCACCCGGTGCGGCGCCTCGAAGAAGATCAACGTGGCGGCCACCGGGGCGACCTCGGTCAACGCGGTCCGGCGGGCGGCCGACTTGCGGGGCAGGAACCCGACGTACAGGAATCGGTTGGCCGGCAGGCCGGAGCCGACCAGCGCGCTCACCGCAGCGCTCGCCCCCGGCAGCGGGTCGACCCGTAGCCCGTCGGCGAGCGCCGCCCCGACCACCAGGTAGCCGGGATCGTTGACCAGCGGCGTACCGGCGTCGGAGATCAACGCGACGTCGGTGCCAGCGTTCAGCGCGGCGACCAGCTCCTTGGTCCGGGCCTGCTCGTTGTGGTCGTAGCAGCTGACCACCCGCACGTCGATGTCGTGCGCGTCGAGTAGCCGCCGGGCCCGCCGGGTGTCCTCGGCGGCGACCAGCCCGGCGGTCCGCAGCACGTCCAGCGCCCGCAGCGTGATGTCGCGTGGGTTGCCGATCGGCGTCGGCACCACCGACAGCGTGCCGCGCCGCTGCTCGCCCTGGTCGCCGCCCTGCTGCCCGCCGTGGTCGCTCCCCCGCTGCCCCTCACTCACCCGGCGATGGTAGCCATCCCGGTCCGGCGTCAGCGGGTGAGCCCGAGGGCCGTGGCCAGTCGGGCGACGCCGGCCGATTGCGGTCCGGTGCGGGCGATCTCAGCGACGAGGGTACGGGCGGAGGGTCGGGCGCGGATTTCAGCCGGTGCGACGCGGTCGGCGTCGACGAGCCACCGTGCCGCTCCGGCGGTGTCGCCGGTGTCGAGGTGGGCGCGGGCGGCGTCGAGCAGGTACGCGGCCCGGTGTTCGGCGGGTAGTCCTTGCCAGGGTTGTCGGCTGGTGGCGGTGTCGTGTCGGCGTACGGCCTGTCGGGCGTCGCCTGACTCGACGGCCGCCACGACGTGCGCCAGTTCGACGGCCGCCGGGCCGAACGTGGAGGTGCGGTAGTCCTGCCCGTCACCGACCTGCCCGGCGACGGTGGCGGCTTGGGTGAGGAGTTCGCTGGCGCTGTGGGTGTCGCCACAACTGGCAGCGGCAAGGGCCGCCTGCAGCAGCAGCGTCCCGTACACCGCCCGCCGTTCGGGCCCGGTCGACGCGGCTTGTTCGGTCGACGCGGCTACCCGGTCGGCGGCGGTGATCGTCGCCGCCATGGCGAGTCGGGGCTGGTCGAGGGCCCGTAGGGCCTGGGCGAGTGGCACCACCGCCGACCCGGCCGACACCACGTCGCCACCGGCTGCGGCGAGCGCCCGGTCGGCGGCCAGCCACGCCAGGTCCGGCTCGCCGACCTTGATCAGCACCAGCGCGGTGACCCGGTACGCCGACGCCAACAGGTCCGCCCCCTGCTCCGGCCGGGCGGAACGCAACCGGCGGGCGGTGTCCAGCAACTCGGGTGCCGCCCGCAGCAGTCGGGGATAGTCGCCGTGCCGGTACGTCGCCCACCCGTGCTCCACCCGCCGCACCGTCTCCCCCGACAGCTGCGGCGGCACGTTGCCGGCGGTGCCGAATACGTCGTAGCTGGCCAGTGCTGCCCGGACCGCGTCGACACCGGCCGTCGCCTCACCGGTCTGCGGCCGACCCTCGCCGCCGTCGAGCAACTCCGCCGGGTCGACCCGCAGCACCTCGGCGACCTGCCGGATCACCGAAAACCTGTCCAACGACCGGACGCCGCGTTCGACCTTGTCGACCCAGCTCTTCGACCGGCCGATCCGATCGGCGAACACCTGCTGCGTCATCTGACGCCGTACCCGCCACAGCGCGACCCGACGACCCACACCCACGGTCACGGTCACCGGCGGCCTCCCGCGTCGATCCACGTCCACGCCACGAACCGTTCATACAACTCGACCACATCGGTGATGCCGGCCTCCCGCGCCGCCACCGGCAACAGTTCACCGACGTCCACCGACAACGCGACCGGCTCACCCACGTAGGCCTGCGCCAACTGCACCCGACCCGGCGGACACGGCCACGGCGTACCGTCCGGACACACCGCACACCACCACGACGGCCGCACCGGCTCATGCACCGGCCCCCTACCGGCTGCGGGTGTCCTCACGGCAGGAAGTGCCGGCCGGCGTTACCACCCCGCCGCGACGCCCGATCCGACCGCGTCGCCGGCCGCCGATCCGGCGGCGAAGCGCTCACCTCGGCGAACCGCCGCCGGCCCGGCACCGGATACACCACATCCACCGGCACGTCCGCACGCTGAAACCACTTCCCGAACACGATGCCCCCCTCGGCGAGAGTTGGAAGGGCGGCGACCCCGAGGTGGCTCTCCACGACAACCCCGAAGCCGCCGCCGTAGGCGGGCCCGACGCGCGAAAAGGGCGATCACGGGATGCGACGCCGGGCCCAGCTTGCAGATCGCGAACCGAACGGCAATGCGACCTACCTGTAGCCTGCCCGCGACACCCAGCGGCGGTCTACAGTGCTGCTGTCCGCCAGCGCCGGCTGCTGTCCGCCATCACGGAAGGGGCTGATGTGTCTCGCACAGCTCATCCAGCTCGGGTGCCGGCACCCGAATCCGCGCCAAGCCTCGGCGTACGCGGTCGACCCGCCACCAGTTCGACGCCGCGACCCGCCCCGACACCACCGCCGCAGCGACCTGCGCTACCGCTTCGTGCGGGTCCACCGGCAGCAGGGACTGGCCGAGATCCAGCCTGGCCGAGGCGATCCGCCGTGGCCGGCTTCCCTGCGTGAGAAGGCCGGCCAGGACGTCGCTGGACTCGGTGGCCGCTGCCGGGTCGCCGACCCACGCCAGGGTGGTTGCCACGTAGGCTCGCGCTTTGCCCGGGTCGTAGCGGTAGTGGTGCTCAGGTCGGTCGGGCTGGCTCAACGGCGACACCATCCGCTCCAGCCGGACCAGTGTGTCTCCAGTCGCCTTACGGTCGCCGAGCAGCGCCAGCGCCCGGCCGGTCTGCGCCGTCGACTGCAGATAGGCGCTGCTGCCGGCTGGGGCCATAGCCCGAGCACCACGAGCCAGGTCGAGGGCCGCAGTTGGATTGCCAGCGATCAATTCACTCCATGCCCGGGTTTCCAGGCACCAGGCGCGGATCTCGTCATGCTCCGTGTGCGCGCCCATCGCCTCGGCGGTGCGCAGATGCGCGATCGCACTGTCACTGCGACGCAGGTCGATCAGAACGGTGGCGGTGAGCAGCGACAGCCACCCTCCGGCTACCAGAATCCGTCGGTGCTGATTGAGCGTCATCCGGCGACCAGAACCGACGAGGGTGGTGATGTACGTCAGGTGCCGACGGACGCGCGGAAGTAGCGCGTGCGGGGAGGCAGTCGGATAGGCCATGGCGAGTTCATCAACGGCCGCCTCAAGACCGGTGACCGTGGTACTGCCGATGTCGGTGGCAGCGACCCGACGGGCGAGCTCGGCAGAATCATGCTCACCTCCATCGGTGAGCATCTCGGTGAGAACACCGCCGGAGCCCAACACCTCATCGAGCCGACCGGCCACATCGACAGTTGCCGTCTTGCGGCCGGTTTCCAGATCATGCAAGTACGACTTCGCGTAGTGAGCCTTCCCAGCAAGATCGCGCAGCGACAGACCGGCCCCCTGGCGAAGCGCACGCAGGGTCGACGGCCAGCGCGGATCGATGATTCGGGCCATTCAGGTCACCACCCAAGAGCTGTCCGGGCACCGGCCAGGCGCTTGTCACACCCCACCAACACATCAGACGGTACCTTCGGTCTCCGACAGCCTACGTACAGTCGCGAGCTGGATGGTTCCTCGGCAGCTTGTGACGATGAACGACGACAGCCGGACTGACCGGCAACCGCCATCGCCGACCTCCGCGCCGGAGGCGTACGGGTCATCTCCGGCCCAGCCGTCGACGTTGTCCGTGATCGGCCAGCTAGGTCTGGGTCGGGACGGGCGTCTGCTGGTAGAGGGCGAGTCGCCAGTCGCCCCCTTGCCGGGTGTAGACGCTGGACATCAGCGCGACGAACGCGGGTTCAGGCTCCTCGCGGTAGGCGCGGCCTCTGTAGAGGACGATCGCCTGATCGCCGTCGAGGGCAATGAGCCGTTCGTCGGCGATGTCGTAGGCCCGCCACGGCGGTGCCTCGTTCAGGGAGTCGATGACTGCCTGTCGATCGAAGACCTGACCGTTGGCCAGGACCATGACGCCGTCGTCCGTCATGATCCGTCCGTAGAAGTCCGCGCCGGTGCTGTCGCAGAGCGACGCCCACCCCTGGTGTTCGAGGTCGAGCAGCACGTCGAGCACGGTGTGGGCTCCTTGGCTAGGTGGATTTCCAGGCTACTTCGACAGCGACGGCACCGCCGAGAGTCTGGGCATCGACGTGCCACCGCTACGCCGGCGAAGCTCTGGGCCGGTTGGCCAGATCTGTGATCATGCTGGGGTGATCGCCGTGCAGTTCGACGCGCCCGTCGACGCGCCTGGGCAGGTGACCGGGTTCGAGCTGGGGCACGTCAGTCTGTGCTGGGACGGCGGGGCCCACAGTTCCCGCCAGCTCGGGTCTCGCGGTTTGTCGATGGTGTATCTCGTCGCCGCAGACATGCTCAGCGGTGTCGTGACCCTGTTGGCGCACCCGGACGCCAGCTACGTGTTGACCAGCGCCGCCAGCGGATGGAGTTTCGCCGTACGCCGTACCCGCCGTCATGGTCTGCGGTTGAGCACGCCCGCTGGCAGGCCGCTGTGCCAGGTGCCCGAGGCCGACTACGCGGTGGCGGTCTGGCGCGGCACCGACGCGTTGCTGGCCGCCCGTACGCCGATCGACGGCGGACCCCTGGCCGACCTGCAGACCGCCCTCGCCGCATTCCCGGACGTCTACCGCCGCTGACGGTCACGGACGACCACTCGCCCGGCTCACTCCGCCGACGTGGCCGCTGTTGCGGCGGCGCCGCTGGTCCATACCGCGACGACGGCAACGGTCGTACCGGACATCGTCACGCTGCCGCCGGCCTTGTCGACAGCGGGTCCGACACTGTCCAGCACCGCTGCCTGTTCCTCCGGTGCGAGCCGGGTGAGGAGGCCCTGGGTCAGCATGAGATCGAACAGCTCGTCGCGGGTGTACGGCTGCGTCCAGTCGAAGCGCAGCTGCTCGGGGGTGCTGAATCCGCCGACCTCGTGCATGCCGTCGGCGGCTCTGGTCAACAGCGGCTGGTACGCGTCGACACCCTGCTTGTCCGGCTCGAAGGTGACCGGCGAGTCGGGCACCACCCGCTGGTAGGTGGCGGCGAAGGCTTCCGCCACGAGCGGCGGGAGCTGGAACACGTGCCAGAACGGTGCCAGCAGACCACCGGCGCGCAGGACCCGGGCGGCTTTGGTCGCCCCGGCGACCGGGTCGACCCAGTGCCAGGCCGTTCCGGCGATGACAGCGTCGAAGGTCCGGCCGGCGGCCTGCCACTTCTCGAATGTCGCCACCTCGACCTCGACGCCGGCGCGCCGCGCGAAGTCCGCCATTCGCAGGTCGGGTTCGACCCCGAGCACCGTGCAGCCGGCCTGCTGGAACTGTCGGGCTTCGATGCCGGTGCCGCAGCCGACGTTCAACATCCCGGAACCGGGACTGGCGGCGACGATCCGCCGTACCAGCGAATCGGGGTAGCGAGGTCTGGCCCGGTCGTAGCGCGGTGCGTCGACGCCGAACGATTCGGCGACGCCCCTGGCAAGATGAGGATCCGGTGGCCTACCGGACGATGAAGTGGGCATGCGCCCACTCTAGTGGGCAATCGCCCACTCCGGTGGCCCGACAGGCGAGCGGAGGAGCCCACAGTGCCGACCGGTGTGGCCATCCGCGACGCGCGCGAGCAGTTGTTCGACGCCGCCGAACGGGTCCTGCTCCAAGCTGGGCCAAGTGGTCTGACCAGCCGGGCGGTCACCACCGAGGCGGGGGTCGCCAAGGGCGTCCTGCACCGCTACTTCGCCGACTTCGACACCTTCCTCACCGAGTTCGTGCTGGACCGGATGGCTCGGATCGATACCCAGGCCGCCGTCCTGCAGCAGGCAGCCGGGACCGGCACCGTCGCCGACAATCTGACCGGGCTGCTCACCGAGCTGTTCGGATCGGTGACCTTGGCTCTGATCAGTCTCATCGTCTCCCGCGACGAGCTGCGCGGACGGTTGCGGCAAGCCAGACCGGACCCGCGACTGCCGATCCTCTCGGACGCCACGGCCATGATCGCGTCCTACCTGGCCGCCGAGCGCGACCTCGGTCGGATCGCGGTCGACGCCGACATCGACGCGCTCGCGCCGATGCTGGTAGGGACCGGACATCTGCTCTTCGCTGACCGGGAGACCGACCCGCCGGACGCACCGGCGGTGCGCAAGGTCGTGACCATCGCCCTCGACAGCGCCGCACCGGGCCCATCGCGTTGACGATCGTTGCTTGACCTTGTCGTAGCGGCAACGTTTCTACTGGTGGCATGCGGATCGGCGAGCTTGCCGCGCTGGTCGGGGTCTCCACCCGGACCGTGCGCCACTACCACCACCTGGGGCTGCTACCCGAGCCCGAACGGCTGTCCAACGGCTACCGGGAGTACCTCCTGCGGGACGCGGTCGCGCTGGCCCGGGTACGCCGGTTGAGCGAGCTGGGGCTCTCGCTCGACGAGATCCGCGACGTACTCGCCGACGATCGGGGCCGGGAGCTGCGCGAGGTGCTCACCGAACTGGACGCCGACCTGGCCCGCCAGCAGGCGGCGATCGCCCAGCGGCGGCAGCGGCTCGCCGTACTGCTGGCCGCCGGCGAGTCGGTCGACGAGCTGGACGCCGATGCCACCGTCTCCGAGGAGATGGCGGCGGTGCTGCGCCAGCTGCCGACCGACGGCTCGGCGTTCGCCGCCCTGGACCGGGAGATGCTGGCGCTGCTGGACACCGGGGTGGCACCGGAGCAGCGGGGCGAGTTCAGCGCGCTGTTCCAGCCGTTGACCGAGCCGGCGATGCTGGCCCGTACGCAGGAGTTCTACCGCCGGCTCGACGAGATCGCCGACGCCGACCCGGCCGACGTACGGGTGGCGTCGCTCGCCGCCGACCTGGAGGGCTTCCTGCCAACCGAGATGACCGAGGCGATCGCTGCGAACGCCGACGACGCGACAGGGGTCCAGTGGCTGACCACTATCGCCGGTGAGTTCTCCCCCGCCCAGGCCGAGGTGTTCCGGCTGCTGGTCGCCCGGTTGCGAGGTCACCGGTGACCGCGCGTCGGGTCGGGGTGGCGCTGCGCCGGCTGGCCGGCTTCGAGGGTGCCGGCCTGGTCAGCCTCTGGCTGTGGGTACGCCGTCGCCGCCACGGCGTACCGGAGTCGGCGACGGCGGTGCCCTACGCCGGGGCGGTGGCGTTGACGATGGTGATGTTCCTGGTGGTGTCGGTCGTGGAGCTGGTCGCGGTGGAGATTCTGCTGCGAGCGATCGGTGCGCCGGCCCCGCTGCGGCACGGGATCCTGATCGTCGACGCGTACGGCGTACTGATCGCGCTGGCCGTGATCGCCGCGACCGTGACCCGACCGCATGTGATCGGGCCCGACGAGATCCGGGTCCGGTCCGCCGCGTTCCTGGACGTGCGGGTGCCCCGCCGGCTGGTCACCGAGGTACGGATGGTGCGCAACTACAACGAGCAGGGCACCATCCTCGTCGACGGTGACACGCTGATCGTGTCGGCGATCGCGCAGACGAACCTGGTGGTCGAGCTGGCCGAACCGGTCCGGGTGGTCCGCCCGCTGGGCCGTGTCGCACACGTACGGACGATCCGGTTCTTCGCCGACGACCCGACGTCCGCGCTGGCGGCCTGGTCGACCGGGCCGGCCGCGACCGACCGGCCCGGGCCGTCGCCGGTCAGCCCAGCAACTGCTCCGAGCGCTCCCACAGCCGGCGGGCGAGATCAGGGTCGTACGCCTGGGAGTTGACTCGTCGGGCGGGTCGGCGCCTCTCGTAGTACAAGCCGGGCTCCCAGTCGATGTCGGGCTTGCTGGTGGCCAGCCAGACCAGCTGGTCGGCGCCCTTTTCCGGGGTGGTCAGCATGGCCCGGGTGACCGGGTTGGTGGTGATGAACCGCATGAGCCGGCTTGCCGACCTGGTCCCGAAGCTGGTCGCGACGTTGCCCGGGTGGAAGGCGGCGGCGGCGATGCCCTCGGTGTGGTATCGGCGGTGCAGTTCGGTGGTGAACAGGATGTTCTCCAGTTTGGCGGCGCTGTAGGCGCGGACCGGGTCAAAGTTGCGGTCGAGGTTGAGGTCGTCGATGTCGAGCTTGCCGGCCAGCCGCGCCCCGACGCTGGAGGTCTGGATGACGGTGGCCCGCGAGGCGGTCAGCTTGTCGATCAGCAGCCGGGTCAGCAGGAACGGGGCCAGGTGGTTGATCTGGAAGGTCTGTTCGAAGCCGTCGACTGTCCTGGTCGGATCGCCGAAGACGCCGCCGGCGTTGTTGGCGAGCACGTCGATGCGCGGGTACGCGGCGTCGAGTTCGGCGGCGAGTTTACGTACCTCGTCGAGGCGGGTGAAGTCGGCGAGGAAGTGGTCCGCGCCGATCGCGCGGGCGACGGCCTCGGTCTTGCCGGGGGATCGACCGACGATGACGACGCGGCGGCCGTCGTCGTGGAGTTGGCGGGCGGCCGCAGCGCCAATGCCGTCGCTGGAGCCGGTGATGACGATCGTCCTGGTCATGGTGACAGCATACGCCGAACATGTCAGTGACTGACAACTTCGGCGGCGGGTGACCAACTTGGCGGCGGGTGCTAACGTGGCGGCATCATGAGCGGCAAGCAACCCACCAGCCTGCGGGAGCGCACCCGCCGAGCGGTACAGCGCGACATCGCCGAAGCGGCGCTGCAGCTGTTCGTGTCCCACGGCTACGACGCCACGACCATCGACGACATCGCGGCGGCCGTCGGCATGTCCCAACGCAGCGTCTTCCGGTACTTCGCTACGAAGGAGGACATCGTCGTCGGCAAGTTCGACCTCGGCACCGACGGCATGCTCGACAACCTGCGGACCCGACCCGGCGACGAACCGGTCTGGACGTCGCTGCGTCGGCTGTTCGACATCGTGGAGTCGCCAGCCCAGCAGGTCACCAAGCCGGTCCAGCAGGTGATCCTGGAGACACCGGCGCTGCTCGCCGTCTACCTGGGCAAACTGCAGAGCATGCAGAACGCCGTCGTCGCGGTGCTGCACGAACGCGCCGAGGCGGCCGGCACCCCGTACGCCGTCGACGACCCGACGCCGCGCGCCCTCACCGCCGCCGCCTTCGGCTGCCTGATCGCGGCACAGCACGCCTGGCTGGCATCGACGACGGCCGACCCACTGGCCGCGTACGTCGACCGCGCGATGGCGACGCTCAGCCCACGATGAGTGGTTGCGCCGCTTCCCACGACGTTGGCGGAGTCACTTCCAGCGGAAGTGGACGAACAGCCGGCCGAAGTTCTTCGAGTCCTTCTCCACCCGGTGGTAGAGCTGCTTGATCTCCTTCTGGTCGAGAAACCGCAGCACCCGCTTCTTCAGCTGGCCGGAGCCCTTGCCGGGAATGATCTCGACGAGGGTGGCCTTCTTGGCCACCGCCTCGTCGATGATCCCCTTCAACGCCCGGTCGATGTCCTGCCCACGGTTGAAGATGTCGTGCAGGTCCAGTTTGAGCTTCACGACGCCCTTCCGTTGACCTTCTCCTCGACCCGGTGCAGCGCGGCCAGGTAGTCCGAGTGCTCGGACCGCATGGCGGCGGCCAGCCGCAGGTGCCGCAGCGCCTGCGCCGGCCGACCGAGCCGTTCCAGGGTACGGCCCAGCACGTGGTGGGCGTAGTGGTCGCTCGGGTCCCGGGCGATCAGCTCCCGCAGCTGCTCCTCGGCCCGGCCCAGCTGCGCGGACTGGAAGTAGGAGCGGGCCAGCAGTTGGCGGACGGCCGAGTTGTCGGGCTCGG
Source organism: Solwaraspora sp. WMMA2056 (assembly GCF_030345095.1). Taxonomy (NCBI): domain Bacteria; kingdom Bacillati; phylum Actinomycetota; class Actinomycetes; order Micromonosporales; family Micromonosporaceae; genus Solwaraspora; species Solwaraspora sp. WMMA2056. The sequence goes on along the minus strand of NZ_CP128360.1, from coordinate 1,566,669 downwards.
CGGCGATGATCGGCTCCAGCAGCCGGGCCGCCCCGGACGGGTCACCGGAGTCGAAGTACAGGTTCGCCCGGCGGTACTCCTCCAACAGATCCATGGCCGCCCCACCTTTCAGGTTCGCGATCACCGACAACCCTGACGCTGGCACAACCACGGACGGAATGCGACTGTTCCCGTACCGGACATCCGCCGGTCACCCGGTCAGCTTCGTCGGTTTCCGCCACGAACCGGTCACGGCCCGACCAGGGTCCAGGCCCGGACGCCGCCGACGATGCCGGCGGTGTTCGGCACCACCACCACGTCGTCACCCATTCTGGCCAGCTGTTCGGGGCGGATCAGCCGCGAATTGCCGCCGCCGAGGTAGAGCCGGTCCCAGCAGAACACCGGACGCAGGCCGTCGACGATGCCACGTACCCGTCGGGACCAGAACGCGTCGCCGAGCCGGCGGCGTTCGTGCTCGCCGACGTAGGTGTCGTAGCTCTGCCCCCAGCGCACCGGCGCCTGGGACAGCTCCAGGTGCGGGGCGAGCAGGCCGCCGTCGAACAACGCGCAGCCGAGTCCGGTGCCGAGAGTCAGGACCAGTTCGCAGCCGGTCCCGGCGACCACGCCGGCACCGTGCACCTCGGCATCGTTGAGCACCAGGGCCGGCTTGTCGAAGGCGGCCTGCAACGCCGTACGGGCGTCGAAGCCGGACCATGCGGCGAGCAGCGCCGGGTCGACCTTGCTCCGCGGCCCGGCCTTCGTCACGTAGTGCGGGGTGGCGACCACGACGCCGTGGCGGATCATGCCGGGCATCCCGACGGTGACCCGGTCGGCGGCCGGCAGCTTGTCACCCAGGCCGCGCAGGGTCTCGACGAAACGTTCCGGCGGCAGCGGGTACGGCGTCGGCACCCGCAGCGGCCGGGCCCGCATGGTGCCGGCCTCGTCGAGTACGGACGCCTTGATGCCGCCGCCGCCGCAGTCGATCGCCAGCGTGGAAATCATCAGCACAGTTTGCCGGTCGGCGGCTACGATCGCCGGGCCATGAGCGCCACACTGATCGCCAGGGACCTGTCCGCCGGACACGGTGACCGGCAACTCTTCGCCGGGCTGGACCTCGTCGTCGCGCCGGGGGACGTGATCGGGCTGGTCGGCGCGAACGGTGCCGGCAAGTCGACGCTGCTGCGGATCCTCGCCGGCGTGGAGCCGCCCGAGTCGGGCACGGTCACCCTCAGCCCGCCGACCGCCACCGTCGGGCTGCTGCCGCAGGAGCCGCAGCGCCGGCCGGGCGAGTCGGTGCGCGACTTTCTGGCCCGCCGGACCGGGGTGGCGGCAGCGCAGCGCGACCTGGACGCGTCGACGCAGGCGTTGGCCGACGGTCGGGCCGGTGCCGACGACGACTACGCGGTGGCGTTGGAACGCTGGCTGGATCTCGGCGGCGCCGACCTGACCGAACGTGCCGAGCAGGTGGTGGCCGACCTGGGTCTGGCGGTGGCGTTGGACCAGCCGATGACGGCGCTCTCCGGCGGCCAGGCGGCCCGCGCCCAGCTCGCGTCGCTGCTGCTCAGCCGCTACGACGTGGTGCTGCTCGACGAGCCGACGAACGATCTGGACCTGGCCGGGCTGGCCCGGCTGGAGCAGTTCGTCACCGGGCTGCGCGCCGGCACCGTACTGGTGTCGCACGACCGCGAGTTCCTGACCCGCACGGTCGACCGGATCGTCGAGCTGGACCTGGCCCAGCAGCAGGTCAACCACTACGGCGGCGGGTACGCCGGCTACCTGGCCGAGCGGGAGGTGGCCCGCCGGCACGCCCGCGAGGCGTACGAGGAGTACGCCGACACCCGGGCCGGGTTGGAGGCGCGGGCGCGCACCCAGCGGGCCTGGATGGAGAAGGGCGTCCGCAACGCCCGACGCAAGGCCACCGACAACGACAAGTTCATCCCGCATTTTCGCGGTGAGACGTCGGAGAAGCAGGCGGCGAAGGCCCGGCAGACCGAACGGCTGATCGAACGGCTGGAGGTCGTCGAGGAGCCACGCAAGGAGTGGGAGCTGCGGATGGAGATCGCCGCCGCGCCCCGGGCCGGCGCGGTGGTCGCGGTGCTGCGACAAGCGGTGGTACGCCGTGGCGGGTTCACCCTCGGTCCGCTGGACCTGCAGATCGACTGGGCGGACCGGGTGGCGATCACCGGGCCGAACGGTTCGGGCAAGTCGACGCTGCTCGGCGCGCTGCTGGGCCGGTTGCCGCTGGCCTCGGGTGAGTCGTGGCTCGGCCCGGGGGTGGTGGTCGGCGAGATCGACCAGGCCCGGGGCTTGTTCCTGCGCGACGAGCCGGTGCTGGAGGCGTTCCGGGCGGCGGCCGATCTGGCCCCGGCGCAGGCCCGTACGGTGCTGGCGAAGTTCGGCCTGCGGGCCGGGCACGTGCTGCGGCCGGCGGCCACCCTGTCACCGGGTGAGCGGACCCGGGCGGCGTTGGCGTTGCTGCAGGCACGTGGGGTGAACCTGCTGGTGCTCGACGAGCCGACCAACCATCTGGACCTGCCGGCGATCGAGCAGTTGGAGTCGGCGTTGGAGTCGTTCACCGGCACGCTGCTGCTGGTGACCCACGACCGTCGGATGCTGGAGTCGGTCCGGCTGACCCGCCGGCTCACCCTCGGCGGTGGCGGCGGCCCCGCGTTCCAGTCGTTGCTGGACCTGTCCCTGGACTGAGTGGGACTACGGGGCCGCCGGCACCGCCGCGCGGGTCAGCGGCTGTCGTCGGGTGCCGCTGTGGGCGTACCGGCGGGTCCGCCCACCGGAGGTCGCCCGGACGCTGTCGGGTCGGCGGACGCTGTCGGATCGTCGGCCGCCTCGGTGACGTCCGGCGGGTCCTGCTGCTGGTAGATGTCGGGAATCCCGTCGCCGTCGGCGTCGTGCCGTTCCTGTGCGGAGATCCGCCGGTAGACCTTGTTGCGCTGGATCAGGATGACGGCGGCGAGCAGGGCGGCGGTCAGCGAACCGATGAGTACGGCCGCCTTGACGTGGGCGTCGCGGTCGCTGCCGGCGCCGAACGCCAACTCACCGATCAGCAGCGACACGGTGAAGCCGATGCCGGCCAGCAGTGACACCCCGAGCAGGTCGACCCATTTCAGGCCGCCCAGGTCGGCCCGGGTGAACCGGGTCATCAGCGCGGTGGCGCCGAGGATACCGATGGTCTTGCCCAGGACCAGGCCGGCAATGACGCCGATGGCCACCGGGTCGGTCAGCACCGAGCCGATGCCGCCCTCGCGCAGCGACACCCCGGCGGCGAAGAACGCGAAGACGGGTACGGCGAAGCCGGCCGAGACCGGTCGCCACAGATGCTCGAAGTGCTCGGCGAGGCCGTGCTGCTCGCCCTTGCGGGGCAGTACCGGGACCATGAAGCCGAGCAGCACCCCGGCGATGGTGGCGTGCACCCCGGATGCATGCATCAGCGTCCAGGTGACGGCGGCCAGTGGGATGAGCGCCCACCACCAGGTCTTTCCGGCCCGCAGCAGCAGCGCGAAGATCAGCAGCGGCAGCAGTGAGCCGCCGAGGGCGAGGAAGTTGACCTGCTCGGTGTAGAAGAAGGCGATGATGGTGATCGCCAGCAGGTCGTCGACGACGGCCAGGGTGAGCAGGAATGCGCGCAGGCCCTGCGGCAGGTGGGAGCCGATCACGGCCAGGACGGCCAGGGCGAAGGCGATGTCGGTGGCGGTCGGGATCGCCCAGCCGCGCAGCGCGCTGTCGCCGGTGTTCAGGTTGATCAGCACGTAGATGAGCGCGGGGATCGCCATGCCGCCGATCGCGGCGACCACCGGCAGCGCGGCGCGGCGCGGGCTGCGCAGTTCACCGGCGACGAATTCCCGTTTGAGTTCGAGACCGACCACGAAGAAGAAGATCGCCAGCAGTCCGTCGGCCGCCCAGTGGGCGAGGTTGACGTCGAGGTGCAGCGGTTCCCCGCCGGGCCAGGGCACGAACTGCCCGAGACTTTCGTAGCTGTCGCCCCAGGCCGAGTTCGCCCAGATCAGCGCGATGACCGCGCCGAGCAGCAACAGCCCGCCGCCGACGGTCTCGGTGCGCAGCACGTCGCCGATGAACTTGGCCTCCGCCCAGGAGGAGAGCTGGAACGGCCGGCGGGACTCGGGCGGCGTGGGGTTCTTGTCGGGTTTGGACGCCTTGGTGGGGGTCGGGTCGGCCATGTTGTAGGTCTCCACCTCCACTGTCACATCGGGCACCGCTGGCGTGGGTCACCGGCGCACTGGCTGGTCACCACACTATCCGTTTCGCCCCGATCACTGAAGGTCGGCACATGGTGAACATGATCATGGGCGGCACGTGCTCCCCCGGTACCCGAATTCTTCCAAGGTCATGTTCGTCCGACCAGGCACTGCGCGACTGGCGGGCGGCCCGAGCGGCCACCGTACGAGCGACGCCACTCACCGCGCCGACCCGACCGCCTACCGCAGCGGTGGAGCAGCCGCCGCACCGGCCCGGTGCCCGGTCGGCGCCGGTGCCACCACCCCGGCCCAGTGCCGGATCCACAGTTCCAGTTGCAGCAGCGTGAACAGGGTGTAGGCGTGGTCCAGGCCCGCGTCGTGCTCGTCCAGCAGCCGGCGTACCGCCGCCGGCCGCCACAGACCACGGTCCCGGCAGGTCTGGTCGGTCAGCACGTCGCGGGCCAGGTCCCGCAGCTCGACGCGCAGCCAGCCGGCCAGCGGCAACCGGTCGGACACCGGCGCCGGCCAGGTCAGCCGCGCCGGCAGCCAGCCGGACGCCGCCTGCCGGGCCAGCTGCCGCCGACCGCCCGGCACCTTGCACCGCGCCGGCAGGCCGGCCGCCCAGTCCAGCAACCGGTGGTCCAGCAGCGGCGCCCGCAGCCGCAGCCCGGCCCCGGCCGTCACCGCCGACCACCGGTAGAGCACGCCGCCGGGCAGGTAGCCGCGCCGGTCGGCGTCGATCATCCGGGACAGCGTGGAGCCACCCTCGCCGGCCAGATAGGCGGCCTCGGCGAGCCGACCACTGTCCACATCGGCAAGTTCGGTACGCAGTGCCTCGGTGTACAGGTCGTCCTTCTGTTCACCACTGCACTGCCCGACGATCCGGGCGTAGCGCTGCGGCGGGGCACAGCCTGCCACCTCCAGCAGCCGACCCAGTCGACGTACCGGCGTACCGGGGGCGGTGCGGTCGACCAGCGCGGCTCCGATCCGTTGCACCCGGGGCAGCCCGCCGGCCCGGTCCGGCCAGCGGCTGAGCCAGCCCAGCAGCAGGTGGTGCGGGAACCCGCCGTACACGGCCGGGCCGCCGAGTCCGCTGAGGACGTCGGTGGAACGCACCGCCGCGTACCGGGCGACCAGGAAGGAACCGAACGCCGCCGGATCGCCGAACGGTTCGTCGCACCAGCGGACCAGCTCCTGCGCGACGGCCGGGTCGATCCCCGACGCCGGGTACTCCTGGTGCTCGGCGCCGAGATGCCCGGCGATCTGGCGGGCGGTCGCCCGCTGGTCCAGACGCGGATCGTCGAAGGTCACCGTGCAGGTCCGGATCGGCCGGCCGGTGCAGGTCGCCGCCGCCGCCGCGACCAGGGACGCGCCGATTCCGCCGGAGAGCAGCACCTGCGCAGGCCCGTCGGCAGGCAGTTGGGAACGGACCGCGGCGACGAGTCGCTGCCGGAACTGCCCGGCGACGTCGGCGGTCGCGCCGGCCGACGGGTCGCCGGTCGCCGCCGTGGCGCCGGTCACGGCGGTCGACAGGTCGCCGGTCGCGGCGGCAGGCGCGGCGTCGGCGTGGGCCGGCGCGGCCGGGCTCCAGTAGCGGTCGACGACGACCCGCCCGTCCTGCCAGATCAGCCGGCTGCCCGGCGCCAGCTTGCGGACCCCGGCCACGATCGACCAGGGGGCCGGGACGTACCGGTAGGTCAGGTAGTGGTGCAGCGCGACGAGGTCCAGGTCGCGGCCGGTACGGGGATCGGCGAGCAGGGCGCGCAGTTGGGAGGCGAAGACGAGCCGACCGCCGCGCAGCTGCCAGTAGATCGTCTGCTGGCCGGTATGGTCGCCGGCCAGCAGCAGTCGACGTCGACTGCTGTCCCAGACCGCGACGGCGAACCCGCCGACGAGGTGCCGGACAAGGTCGTCGCCGTGGCGGCGGTAGCGCTCGGCCAGGTCCGGGTGGGCTGCGGTGCCGACCGCGACGATGCCGTCCCCGGCCCCGCGACCGGGGTCGGGTCCGCGCCCGGCACCGGTTGCGGAGCGCGGTCCGGGTCCGCCGCCGCCGTACGGCGAGGAGCGGGCAACGAGGGTCGCCCAGTCGTCGCCGTACCAACCGGCGTCGGCCAGGTCCGCCGGCGTGCAGGCGGCAGCGAGGCGCCGGGCCAGCTCACCGTCACCGCCAGCATCACCGACAATTCCGACTATTGCTGACATACCATGACGCTAGCCGTCCCGATCACCCCAGTGGCCCCAGTCGCCGAAACCGCCCACCCGAACAGCCCGAGATCCGTTCCAGCTATTGATTAGTTCTCCTGATAGACACCTAATGTCTGGTTAGTCTGATCTCGAATCGACCGAGGTCAGAGGTGACGAAATGACCGGACGACCGGATGACCGGGACCAATTCCCGGAGTACCCGCAGGAACCCGACCAGTCCCAGCAGCAGGCATGGCCGGCCGACCAGACCCAGTGGACGGCCGACCAGTCCTCCTGGTCGGCCGAGCAGGCGCAGTGGTCGACGGACCATGCGCAGTGGTCAGGTGAGCAGGCGCAGTGGTCAGGTGAGCAGGCGCAGTGGTCAGGTGAGCAGGCGCAGTGGTCGGGCGACCATGCGCAGTGGTCGGGCGAGCACGCCGTACCTGACGCACCGGCGCCGGCGGGCCCGGCGCCGGAGCCGGTGGTCACCGTCTCGCCGACCGGCGGCGGCGCGCACCGCCGCCCGGAGCCCACCCGTCGGCCCCGCCGACGACTGCGCCGGATCGCCCTGCTCGGCATCACCGGCCTGGTGGTCACCGCACTCGCGGCGGCCGGCGCGGTCACCCTCGTCGGCCACCACTACCTCGGTGAGATCGAGCGGATTCCCGACCCGTTCGCGGCCATCCCCGCCGAGCAGCGCCCCGCGCCGACACCGGAGGGCATGACGTTCCTGTTCGCCGGGATCGACAGCCAGGCACCCGGCGCGACCGGAGCGGACGCTGCGGACACCCCGTACGGGCGCACCGACTCGCTGATGGTCGTCCGGATCACCGCCGACCACGAGCAGGCGTACGTCGTGTCGATCCCCCGCGACGCCTGGGTGCCGATCCCCGGCCACGACAATTTCAAGATCAATTCGGCGTACGCCCTCGGCGGGGTCAGCCTGGCCGTCCAGACCGTCGAGAACGCGACCGGCCTACGGATCGACCACGTCGCGGTGATCGATCTCGCCGGTCTGCGCGACCTGACCGACGCGGTCGGCGGAGTCACCGTCGACATCCCGGCCGGCACGCCGGGGCTGAGCCTCAACGCCAGTTGGCCGGCCGGCCCGCAGCGGCTCACCGGCGAGCAGGCCGTCCAGTACGTGCGGCAGCGCCACGGCCTGCCCGAGGGCGACTTCGACCGAATGCGCCGGCACCAGAACTACCTGCGGGCGCTGCTCACCGAGACCCTGGACCGGGACACCCTGACCAGCCCGCACCAGCTCAGCGCCCTGCTCGACGCGATCACCGGCACGGTCACCGTCGACGACGGGCTGACCAACGACAAGCTCCGCCAGCTCACCTTCGACCTGCGCAAGATCCGCAACGATGTCCGGTTCGTCACTGCTCCGGTCGCCTCCACCGGCTTCGTCGGCGACCAGTGGGTGATGTGGCTCGACACCGAACGCGGCGTGGACTTCTGGAGCGCGGTCCGCAACGACGACCTCGACAGCTACATCGACCGGTACGGCGCCGACCAGCTCGACACCGTCGTGCGCTGACCCGGCCCGCCGCGAGCGCCCCCGGGTAGCGGACCACCGGAGCCCGGGGGCACTGGTCCCGGCGTGGACCACCACCACCGTGCGGCGACAGGCGCCGCACCCGATTGATCAGGAGGCAGGAAACATCGTGCGTAACCACCACAAGGTAGGCATTGTCGCGACGGCGGCGGTCGCCACGCTCACGCTGACCGCCATGCCGGCCCTCGCTCAGGAGAACACCACGACGACGTTCGACGTCGACGCCGGAACGCTGGACCTCTCCGTGCCCGCGACCGCCGACCTCGGCTCGGGCGACGGCGGTACCACCATCACCGCGCAGCTCGGCGCGATCACCGTCGACGACACCCGCGCGGCGGCGGACGCCTCCTGGGACGCCACCGTCGAGGCGACCGACTTCGAGACCGACGACGGCGGGGACCCGAGCGAGATCATCGACGTGACCAGCATCGACTACTGGTCCGGTACGGCGACCGCGACCACCGGCAACGGGACGTTCAACCCCGGCTAGGAGGCAGCGGAGAATGCCGTCGCGTTGAGCGACGTCACACCGGTCACCGCGTTCAGCCACGACGGCGGCACCGGCAACAACTCGGCCACCTGGAACCCGACGCTGGACGTCAACGTGCCGCTCGCCAACATCGCCGGCACCTACACCGGGACGGTGACCCATTCGGTCGCCTGACCGCTACCGGCACCGGCTCGCCGTCGCCGGCGTCGCCGCACTGTGCCTCGTCGCCGGTCCAGGCCTCACCGCCCGGGCCGGCGCCGGCCAGCAGCCCGCGCAGGGCGGCATCGGCATCCAGCAGGGGCGGTTCCGGTTCGCGGCCGGCCGGACCGGCAACGAACTGACCTCCTGGACCACCGTCGACGAATCCACGGTGGAACTGGCACCGTACGGGCAGATCGAGGTCGAGGTCGCGATCGCCGTACCGGCGGAGGCCTCGGAGGGCGAGCGGTACGCGGTGGTCTGGGCCGCGACCGGCGCACCGGTCGACGGCACCGATACCGCCGAGATCCGCCAGGTGCACCGCACCGGTGTCCGGGTCTATCTGGACGTCGGGATGGGCGGTGAGCCGCGCTCGGACTTCTCGATCGACGGCCTGACGCCGGCCCGCGACGACACCGGGACACCGTCGCTCACGGTCGGGGTACGCAACACCGGCGGCCGGGCGGTCGACCTGACCGGAGAGGTCGAGATGGCCGACGGCCCGGCCGGCGTCCGGGCCGGGCCGTTCGACATCGCCACCGCCACCACGTTGCTACCCGGGGAGTCCGGCGAGGTCCGGGTCGAGCTGCCGGCGGATCTGCCGGCCGGGCCGTGGACGGTCACCGTACGGCTGCGCAGTGGACGGATCGAGCACAGCGCCACCGGCCGGGTTGCTTTCCCCGCACCAGGTGAAACCGGCACGCCGGCGACGCTGGCCGCGCAGATGGTGACCACCCCGACGGTCGTCGGCGCGTCGTTGCTGGTCGGGCTGGTGCTGCTGACCGGGGTCGGGCTGGTCGCCCGGCGGGTCAGGTCCGCCTGTCCCGTCGGGGCCTGCGGGACCGGGCTCGACCGGCCCCGGCGGGCGCGCCGGTCAGCCGGCGGCGGTCGGCCGACCGGCGGCTACCTCGGCACCGGCGGCTACCTCGGCACCGGCGGCCACCTCGGCCTCGGCGGCGGTCGCCCGGCCCGACCACCAGCGGGCCAGCGCCGCGCAGACGATCAACTGGATCTGGTGGAAGATCATCAGCGGGAGGACCAGCAGGCCGAGCAGTTGCGGGCTGAACAGTACGGCGGCCATCGGCAGCCCGGTGGCGAGGCTCTTCTTCGCCCCGCAGAAGACCGTGGCCACCCGGTCGGCGTGATCGAAACCGAGCAGTCGACTCGCCCCGAACAGCAGGCCCATGACGACGGCGAGCAGCGCGCTCACGGTGGCCGCCAGGATCAGCAGCTGCCCGACGGAGATCTGCTGCCAGATCCCGGCGACGATGCCGGCGCTGAACGCCGTGTAGACCACCAGCAGGATCGAGCCGCGGTCGACCATCGAGGTGAGACTCTTGTGCCGGGTGATCCACCCGGCGGTCCACCGGCGTGACAGCTGGCCGGCGACGAACGGCAGCAGCAGCTGGCCGACGATCGACCCGATCGAGCCGGCGGTGAGGCGCAGATCCCCGGTGTCGGCCATCAGCAGCACCGCGAGCAGCGGAGTCAGTGCGATCCCGGCGATGTTGGAGAAGGACGCGCTGAACACCGCGGCGGGGACGTTGCCGCGGGCGAGCGAGGTGAAGGCAATCGACGACTGCACGGTCGACGGCACCACGCAGAGGAAGAGCACGCCCTGGTAGAGGTCGGCCGGCAGCAGTTGCGGACTGATCAGCCCGATGACGAGGCCGAGCAGCGGGAACACCACGAACGTGGTGCTCAGCACGACCGTGTGCAGGCGCCAGTGGCGGGCCCCGGCGAGCGCCGCCGCCGGGGCGATCCGGGCCCCGTGCAGGAAGAACAGCAGCGCGATGCCGATGCTGGCGACGACGCCGGCGACCGAGGCGGCGGTGCCGCGTACCGGTAGCAGGGCCGCCAGGGTCACGACGCCGAGCAGCATCGCGATGAACGGGTCGATGATCAGCCAACGGGGCCAGCGCATCCGGGTCGCTCCAGGTCAGGGGTGGGTGCACCGCCATTCTGAGCCGATCCGGGATCAGCGGGAAAGCCGATCGCCACGCTCACTGTGATCGGATTCCGCGATAACATGGGTACGGTGTACGACCCCACTCACCTGCGCAGCTTCCTGGCGGTCGCCCAGTCGCTCAGCTTCACCCGCGCCGCCGGTCGCCTCGACGTCGGCCAGTCGACGGTCAGCGCCCACGTTCGCCGGCTGGAGGAGGCCGTCGGTCGGCCGTTGCTGCTGCGCGACACCCACACCGTCGAGCTGACCGTCGACGGCGAGGCCATGATCGGGTTCGCCCGCGAGATCCTCGACGCCCACGACCGGGCCCAGCGCCACTTCGGCGCCAGCACGGTACGCGGCAAACTGCGCCTCGGCGTCTCCGAGGACCTGATCTCCACCTACCTGCCGGCGGTGCTGCAGACGTTGCGGCGGCGCAACCCGCTGGTCGACGTCGAGTTGACGGTCGCGCTGAGCGGGACCCTGCACCAACTGCTCGACGCCCGCAGCCTCGACCTGGTCTTCGCCAAACGGTTGACCGGCCAGACCCGGGGCAGCGTGATCTGGCGGGACCGGCTGATCTGGCTCGGCACGGCCGAGCCCGGCGGGCAGCCGGCGGGGCGGCGGCGGCCGGGCGACCCCGTACCCCTGGTGGTCTACCCGCCGCCGAGCATCTCCCGGGCGCAGGCCCTCGCCGCGCTGTCCGCCGCCGGCCAGCCCTGGCAGGTCGCCTGCACCAGCGGCAGCCTCGGCGGCCTGGTGGCGGCCACCCGCGCCGGGCTCGGACTGCTGCCGCACTCGGCCCGGCTGGTGCCCGCCGGGCTGACCCCGGTGGCGGCGACGGAGCTGCCGCCGCTGGGCGAGGTGGCGTTCATCCTGCTGTCCCGGCCGGACACCGACCCGGCGGTCCGCGACGCGGTGAGCAGCGCGATCGCGGCGGTCGGGCCGCCCTCGGAGGCCCTCGGGTGACGATCTGCCGGAACCGCCTCGGCCATTGTCTGCCCTGATAACCTCGGGCACGGGCCGACGACCTGGCCAGCGTCCACCCGTCTAGCGGAAGAGGTTGTCTGTGCGGATCGGGCCCCGGATAGCGACCGTCGTCGTCAACTACCGCAACGACGACGACACGGTCCGGTGCCTCACGTCGTTGCAGGCCAGCGAGCACGCCGATCAGCGGATCATCGTGGTCGACAACACCGAGCCGGAGCATTCCGACGTGGTCCTCGCCGACCTGCTGGACCCCGCCGTCGAGGTGATCACCGTCGGCGACAACGTCGGCTTCGCCGCAGGCTGCAACATCGGCATCCAGGCGGCACTGCGCTCCGGCGTCGACTTCGTCTGGCTGGTCAACCCGGACGCGGTGGTCGGTCAGGAGACGCTGGGCCGGCTGCTGGCCACGGCAGCGGACGAGCCGGACGCCGGCATCGTCGGCTGCCGCATCCTCGACGACGGGCATCCGGCCCGGATCCTGTTCAACGGCGGGGTCATCACCGGCAAAGGGTCCACGTTCCACGCCAACGCCGGCGAGTTCGACCCGGCCGTCCCCGACAGCACGGTCCGGGACGTCGACTACGTGACCGGCGCGTGCTTCCTGGTCCGGCGGGACACTCTGCACCAGGTCGGCCCGCTGTCCGAGGACTACTTCCTGTACTACGAGGAGACCGACTACTGTCTGCGGGCCCAACGGGCCGGATGGCGTACCGTCCTCGCGCCCCGGGCCCGGACCTGGCACTACAAGCGGTCGGCCGGGAAACCCCCGCCGCCGCACTACGTCTACTACATGTGCCGCAACCGGGTGCACTTCAGCCGACGCTTCTTCGCCGCCGCGATCGCGGAGATCGAGGCCGAGTTGGCGCCGTTCATCTCGGGCTGGCGCAAGCAGGTCGCCACCCACGCGCCCGCGCTCGTCGACGCGTACGAGAAGATCATTGAGATCGCGCTCGCCGACGGCCGGGAGGGTCGCCTCGGCCGGCGTGACGACATCAGCGACCTCGTGCCCAGCTAGTCGGACCAAAGTCACCCTGGTCGGACCGGACCGGCGTCGGTCGGACCAGACCGGAGCCGGGCGAGCGGCCCCCCGGCTGCCCCGTGTTCACCAGCGCACCTGTGGAGGCGGACATGAGCAGGTACTCGTACAGCTTCGACCCCGACGACACCAACAACACCGCCGCCGCGGTCTACCGGTTGGCGTCGACCGGCGGTCAGCGGGTGCTCGACCTCGGTTCCGGCCCGGGCATCGTCGCCGGCGCCCTCGCCACAGCTGCCGGCCGCACCGTCACCTGCGCCGACGTCGACGCCGAGGCGCTCGCCGAGGCCCGCGCCGCCGGCGTCACCGAGACCGTCCTGGTCGACCTGCGGGAACCCGGGTGGACGCGGCAGCTCACCGGACGCGACTACGACGTGGTGATCCTGGCCGACGTGCTGGAGCACCTGGTCGAACCGGAACTCGTCCTGCGCGCCCTGCGCACCGAGGGCATCCTCGCGGCGGACGGCGTCCTGGTCGTCAGCTTCCCGAACATGGCACACGAGTCGGTGATCCTCGAGCTGATGACCGGCAACTTCGAGTACACCCGCACCGGGCTGCTGGACTCGACCCACCTACGGTTCTTCACCCGGACCAGCATGCAGACCCTGCTGGAGTCCACCGGCTACCTGGTCACCGAGCTGCACCGGACGGTCCGTACCGCCGAACAGACCGCCCAGCGCGCGCGGGCCGTCGAGATCGACCCCGAGCTGCGCAAGGTCGTGGCGAAGCTCGGCGAGGACGCCGAGACCTACCAGTACGTCATCGGGGCCCGGCCCTCGACCGAGGCGGTACGGATCAACCTCGCCGAGCGGCGGCTCACCGCCGAACATTCGGCGCATCTGAACGTCCTGACCGACAACCAGCGCCTGGCCACCCAGCTGCAGCAACTGCAGCACCGGCACCAGCAGCTGGACGCCCAGCTGCGCAAAGCCCAGGACACCGTCGCCCAGGAACGGCTCGACGCGCTGCAGGCCCGCGAGATGCAGCGCCGGGCCGAGCAGGAGCGCCTCGACTTCCAGGCCAAGCTCAAGGAGAGCCAGGCCAGGCTCAAGGAGACCCAGGACAAGGCACGGGCGCTGCAGGACAAGGCCAACAAGCTCCAGGCCCGGGTGCAGCAGCTGACCACCAGCAACACGTACCGGGCCGGAAAGGTGGTCCGCTACGTCCTGCGGCCGGCCGAAGGCATGCGGGCCGTCAAACGGCGGCGGGGGCGGGCCGCCGGCCGCGCCGCCGGCGGCGGTGCCAGCGCCGACGGCGCCGACGGTCGCGGGGCACCGGTCACGCCGGTCCCCGACCACTTCCGGACGCTGACCGCCGACCCGGCGGTCCGCCAGGCGTACGAGACGGCCTGCCGGCAGGACCGGTTCCACACCACCGGGGCGGTACGGGTGGCGCTCTGCGTCTCCACGACCGACCTGGACTCCGGTCGCGGCGACCTCTACGTCGCGGTCGGCATCGGCCGCCACCTGCAACGGCGCGGCTACGAGGTGGCGTACCTGCCGGCCGACCGGTGGACCGATCTGCCACCGGACACCGACATCGCTGTCGCGATGATCCCCACGTTCGATCCGTTGGCCGTACCGGACGACTGCCGGACCATCGCCTGGGTCCGCAACGAGACCGACACCTGGCAGCAGCACCCGCACCTGGCACTGTTCGACATGGTCGTCGCATCGTCATCGGTGTCGCTGCACCGGCTACGGGACCGTTACGACGGGCCGACCGGCGTGCTGCCGCTCGGGGTGGACACCGAGCTGTTCACCCCGCCGGCCGACGACCGGAACCGGGTCGGTGCGGTGACCACGGTGAACAACTGGGGCCGGCAACGGCATCTGTACCAGTGCCTGCGCGGGCTGGACCTCGACCTGCCGTTCGTCATCTTCGGTGAACGGCGCGGCCTCGACTCCTGGTTCTCCCGCTACGGAGCCGGTCCCACCAGCTACTTCAACCTGCCGGAGATCTACCGGCGGTCGCTGCTGGTGCTCGACGACCTGAACCACACCACCCGCCCGTACGGCAACGTCAACTCCCGGCTGCTGGAGAGCCTCGCGGCGGGCGCGCTGCCGGTGACGAACAGCCGGGTCGGCCTGGCCGAACTCGGGCTCGACGAGCTGCCGGCCTACCACGACACGACGAGCCTGGGCGAGGCGCTGAGCCGGTTGACCGCCGACCCGGCCGCCACGACGGCGCTGGCGCGGCGGCTGGCCGACGTGGTCCACGAACGGCATTCCTACGACCGCCGGGCCGAGGAGCTCGACGCGCTGATCGGCGACCTCGACCGGCGGCCCCGGCGGGCCCGTGACCGGTTCGTCGGCGTGTACCCGTACTACGTGGACAACCCGTACCAGACGCTACTGATGTCGGGTCTGCGCGACGCCGGGGTGCGGTGGTACCCGGTCCCGGACGTCGTCGACGCCGCGCCAGCACCACACCAGGCCGGCGGGCGGTTGGACAACTACATCCTGCACGTGCACTGGACCGACCCGGTCGTGCATCCGGCGACCGACGCCGGGCAGGCGGCCGCCCGGCTGGCCGGTTTCCGGGAGCGGATCCGCGACCTGCGTCGCCGGGGCGGGCGGCTGATCTGGACGATCCACAACGTCTTCCCCCATGAATGGAAGTACCCGGAAGTGGAACGGGAGCTGGCGGCGTTCCTGGCCGCCGAGGCCGACGTGGTGCACGTGCTCTGCCCGGAGACGGCCGCCGCGGTCGCACCGCACTACGTGCTGCCGTCCGAGCGGACCCGGGTGATCCGGCACTGCAGCTACCTCGGGGTGTACCCGGACGCGGTGAGCCGGCTCGCCGCCCGACGCCGGTTCGGCTTCGACGCCGACGATCACGTCCTGCTGTTCTTCGGCGGGATCCGCCCGTACAAGGGGGTCGGGGAACTGCTGGACGCGTTCGACGCGGCCGCCGCGCGCGATCCCCGGCTGCGGCTGGTCGTCGCCGGTGCCGCCAAGCGGCTCGACCCCCGCGACGACCTGCCGCAGCGGTGCGCCGGCGACCCACGGATCACCGCGGTGTTCGACCCCGTCGCCGACGAGGAGATCCAGTTCTACTTCAAGGCGGCGGACTCCGTGGTGCTGCCGTACCGGTCGGTGCTCAACTCGGGCAGTTTCCACCTGGCGGTGTCGTACGGGCGGCCGGTCGTGGCACCCCGGGTGGGTGCCCTGCGGTCGTTGCTGGATCCGGCGTACACCGTCGGGTACGACCCGGCCGACCCCGACGGGCTGACCGAGGCGTTGCTGGCCGCGACCGCGCTGCGGGGCCGGCAGGTGGAGCTGGCCGCGCGGGCCGCCGCCGGCACCTACCGGTACGGCGAGATGGCCCGCGACTACGCCGCGCTGGTGACCGAGATGTTCGCCGCACCGGTCGGCACCGGACCGGGCACCGCCACTGTGGATGGCACTATGGATGATCATTAAGATCGCCCGGTGATCAACCGACGTACGGCCCAAGCAGTCCTGATCGGACTGCTAGCCGCCATCATCCTGCCAGGAATACCGCCCGCCCGGGCCGACGAGACCAGACCAACCGAGAACCTGCGGATGGAACTGGTCCTGGACGTCAGCGGCTCGATGCGGGAAGCCGACATCGACGGGCAGACCCGGATGGCCGTCGCCCAGCGCGCGTTCAACGAGGTCGTCGACGCGGTGCCGGCCGGCACCCACCTCGGCATCCGGGTCCTGGGTGCCACCTACCCCGGCGACGACCAGGCGCTCGGCTGTCGCGACACCCAGCAGATCGTGCCGGTCGGTCCGGTCGACCGCGACCAGGCCAAGGCGGCGATCGCCAGCCTGCGCCCGACCGGGTACACCCCGATCGGGCTCGCCCTGCGGGAGGCCGCCAAGGACCTCGGCACCGGCGAGACCGCCCGCCGGATCGTACTGATCACCGACGGCGAGGACACCTGCGCGCCACCGGACCCGTGCGACGTCGCCCGGGAGCTCGCCGCCCAGGGCACCCGGCTGATCGTCGACACGCTCGGCCTGATCGCCGACGACAAGGTCCGCCAGCAGCTGGTCTGCATCGCCGGTGCCACCGGCGGCACCTACACCGCCGCGCAGAGCGCCGACCAGCTCGCCGACCGGATCAACCAACTGGTCGACCGGGCCCAGGACACCTACACCCAGACCCCGGAACTGGTCACCGGCAGCACGGACTGTGCCGAGGCGCCACTGCTCACCGCCGGTGTCTACACCGACCGGGAACGCTTCTCGGAGCACCGTTGGTACCGCGTACCGGTCCGCACCGACCAGGAACTGCGCGCCTCGGTCAGCATCGCGCTGGACCGGCCGGTCAACCGCGACTACGGGGTGCTGCTGCGCGCGGTCCACCCGAACGGTCGGGAACTGGTCCGGGGCACCGACGCCGGCAGTGGCCGCACCGACGTGCTCTCCACCGGTCTGCGCTGGTCCGCCGACCCGGACACCGACCGCGATCCACCGGACGACGGCGACATAGACGCCGACGCCGACCGTGCCGGTGCGCCGTCGGACCCGCCGGCGGTCGCCGCCACCGAGGCCCCACCCACCGAGGTCTGCCTGGTGGTGAGCAACTCGTTCGCCGCCCCCGGCGGCCCCGGCGACGCCCCCGGCATGCCGATCGAACTCACCGTGGACGTGGTCGACGCCTCCCCGACCCCGGACAGCCCCGGCCTCGGACGTGGCTGGCTGCTGCTCGTCGTACTCGGGCTCGCCGGCCTGCTGACCGGGCTCCTCGCCGGCTGGCTGACCCGCTGGTGGGGCACCGTCTGGAAGGAGAGCTGAATGACCCGGCACATTCTCGACCAGGTCCGGACCGGCCTCGCCGCCAGCGCCACGGTGCTGCTCGCCGCCGGTGCCGTCACGCTGCTCGACCCGCGACCGGCCGCGGCCGACGGGCCGACGCCGCTGCCAGTCGACGCGACCCTCACCAAGGCCGGTACGTCGTTCCTCACCGCGGCGGCGGTCAACATCGACCAGCCGGTCCGGGTCGCCGCCGCCACCGGCGAGTACCTGTACTGGTCGTTCCCGGCGGTCGCCGGCCAGACCAGCACGATCTCCGCGACGGTCACCCTGGCCGACCCGGCCGACCGAAGCGGTCCGTCCACCTGGTCGGTCGACGTCTTCGACGGGCTCCGCCGCCGACAGCCCTGCACGGCCGGCATGCAGGCACCGACCGGTGCCGCCACCGACCGTGCGGTCCGGGCCGGCTGCGTGCTCCGGCAGGTACGCGGCTGGGCCGAGCCGTGGTCGGCCGACCCGCTGCCCGGCACGTACTTCGTCCGGATCGCCGTCACCGACCTGCCCGAGTCCGACCTCGGGCTGCCGGTGCAGGTCGAGTTGCGGATCAGCGCCGAGGTCTCCGACGACGTCACCCCGGAAGGTGGCCGGCTCGACGCCCCGCTCACCCCGACGGCCCGGCAGGGTGCGGTGCTGACCACGGTCGCGGACGACACCACGACCGACGACACCACGACCGACGGCGCCGCCGCTGCCGGGACGGACACCGTTGACACCGACGACGGGCAGTGGTGGTGGGAACGGCTGGCCGGCTGGTTCGCCGACCGGCTGCCCGCGTTCTCCAGCCGGTGGGTCTGGACCACCATCGGCGGGGTGCTCGCCGCCGTCGGTGGCGTCGTCGGCTTCGGCCTGACCCGGCGACCCCGGCGGCCGGCTGTCAGCTGACCGTCGGCCGGTCGACCGACGGTCAGCCGGCGACGGCTACCGGCGCTCGCCGGCCGGTCAGGGACCCGCCTGGCCGGCCGGCGAGCGCCGGCGGGTCGAGGTCGGCCAGCAGCCGCCGGAACAGCGCCGGTCGGTCCACCCGCACGACAGTGCTACGGGCACCGCGTTCCAGGACGGTGTGCGGCAACGCGAGCACCGGCGCGGCGCTGCGCAGCAGGGCCGCCGCCGGGGTGCTCACCGCGAAGGTGAGCACCCCGGCGGTCTGGTCGGTCGGGGCGAGCAGCGCCGCCATCCGCCAGACCGCCAGCGCCGCCGGGTAGTGGGCCGCCGCGGTCTCCGGGCAGGCCAGCATCCGCCGCCCGTCGCGCCACGCACCGGCCAGCGCCCGCAGCACCCGGTGGTACGCCTCTGCGGTCACGTCGACCCGGGTCAGCACCGCCGAGCCGCCGACCGGCGTGCTGACCGCCCAGGTCATCGTGGTCAGCAGCCGGGTCAGCCGGGCGGCGGCAGCCGGCTGCCCGGTCTGGGCGACCGGCAGCTGCCGCTGCGGCGTGGTCGGTGCCGGGCCGAGCCGTCGCCAGCCGACCGGTCGCCGCTCGTTCCAGCAGAACGCCGCCTCCAACATCGGATACGGCCCGAGTGGCCCCTCCGCGACGACCCGCAGGACCTTGTCGACCCCGGTGCCCGTACGGTGGTCGGGACGGGCGTCGGCCAGGCCGATGGTGCCACCGTTCGTCATCGATACGGTCATTTCGCACTCCCTCGCCGCGTTCATGGATGCGCCCCGGTGGGCGCGTGGTCAACTCGCCGGAACGGCCCGCTCCGCCACGAACAGGCCCTGTCGGACCCGGAACGCCCACACCGAGACGGACGGGCTGACCAGCTCGCCGCTGGACGTCCAGGCGATCCGGGTGGTCACGCCGGGACCGTCGTACGCGTCGACGAACGCCTCCATCCCGGCCCGGTCGCCGTGACCGGCCCGGATCCCGGCCAGGAACACCTGGGCAGCGTCGTACGACTCGGCGCTGTTGGTGCCGGGTTCCCGCCCGAAGCTGTCCCGGTAGTGCTGGGGGAACTGCTCCCCGGCCCGCTCCGGCGGCAGGCACGGGCAGGTGATCACGACGTCGTCGTCGGCGGCGTCGCCGGCGGCCCGCAGGAACCCGTCGGCCTTCACCCCGTCCCCGGCGACGAACGTCGCCTGGACCGCGCCGGCGCGCAGCTGCCGCAGCAGCCGACCCGCCTCCGCGTAGTAGCCGCCGTAGAAGACGACGTCGGCGTCGGCCGAGCGGACCTGGCCGACGACCGCGCCGAAGTCGGTGGCCCGCGCGGACACCGTCGCCCGCTGCACCACCTTGGCACCGAGCCGGTCCACCACCTCGTCGGCGAGCCCCCGGCCGTACGCGCTGTCGTCGTCGACGACGAACACGGCGGTGCCGCCGAGCACCCGGTCGATGTACCAGCCGGCGGCGCGGCCCTGCGCCGCGTCGTTGCCGACCAGCCGGTGGAAGGTCGGCCAGCCCCGTGCGCTCAGCTCGGTACGGGTGGCCGAGGTGGTGATCGTGGTGACACCGCCCTGGTCGAGGATCGGCAGGGCGGCCTCCGCCTCGCCGGAGAACCCCGGTCCGATGACGCCGACGATGCGCGGATCGTCCACGATCCGCTGGGCCAGCGCCGGCGCCTGCTTCGGGTCGCCCTGGGAGTCGAAGTCGACCAGGTCGACCGGGCAGTCCGGATGCGCCGCCGCGTACTGGTCGAACGCCAGGCGGGCACCGTCGTAGACGTTGCCGCCGAAATCCGCCGAGTCGCCGCTGAGTGGTCCCAGCACCGCGATCCGACTGCCGCAGGCATCGACCGGTGACGGCTCGTCGTCACCGGCCGCGGAGCACCCCGCGAGTACGGTGACGAGGGCGAGCGACACCGTGCGGGCCCGTAACGTCAGCACGTCCACCTCCTGCACCCGGCCGGATCGGCATATCCTGCGCCTGGGAGCGTGAGGTTTTGATGAGACGGATCCTGTGGATCGCGGCGGTGCTCGCGGTGACCGGTTGCGACCGGCCGGCGGCCCCCGGCCCGACCGGCGCGCCGCCGACCCCGGTCGCCACCGCCGCCGGCACCGCGCTGTTCGCGGTGGAGTCCGCGACGCTGGACGAGATCGTCATCGACGCGCAGGGCTTCGTGCTCTACCGCTCCGACCGGGACACCGCCGGTGTGAGCGACTCCGCCTGCACCGGGCAGTGCCTGCAGTCCTGGCTGCCGGTGCCGTGCCAGGGCGAGGTCCGGGTCGAGGGCATCGACCGGCAGCTGGTCACCTGTTTCACCCGGTCCGACGGCCGGCGGCAGTTGTCGTTGGCGGGTTGGCCGCTGTACGGCTACACCGGTGACCGGATGCCTGGCGACACGAACGGTCACGGGCAGTCCGACGAGTGGTTCGCCATCAGCCCGAACGGGCTGCGGGCGGGTCAGGGGCCCTGACCGGGCAGCCGCAGCCGGGCCTCGGTGCCGCCGCCCTCGGCGTTGCCCAGCCGCAGCTGGCCGCCGTGCAGTTGCGCCACCCAGCTGGCGATCGCCAGGCCGAGCCCGGTGCCGTCGGCGGCACCGGTGCGGAACCGCTGTTCCGGGGTGGCCGCCACCGCTTCGCTGAGCCCCGCCCCCCGGTCGCGGACCCGTACGGTCGGCGGTTCGGCGCTGACCTGCAGCCGTACCTCGGCCGGCCGGTCGGCGATCCGTCCATGTTGGACGGCGTTCTGGATCAGGTTGCGCAGCGCGATACGCACCAGTGCCGGATCCCCGACGGCGACCACCGGCACGGTGTCCGGTACGGCGACGTGCGGCGGCTGCACCGTGTCGGCGAGCACCTCCTCCGCCAGCTGGTCCAGCCGGAACGGTTCGCGGCGCAGGTCCCGCAGGCCGGCGACCAGTTGCGCCCGGGTGAGCAGGACGGAGACCGAGTCGGCGAGCCGGTCGGCGGAGCGCACCACCTGGCGCAGCGCCGCCGGCCGCCGGTCCGGTTCGGCCAGCGCGTCCTCAGAGACCGCCCGGATCACCGTGAGCGGGGTACGCAGCTCGTGCGCGGCGTCGGCGACGAACCGCTCCTGCTGGTTGAGCGCGTCGGCGATCGGCTCGGTGCCGCGCCGGGCGAGCAGGTAGCCGCCGGCGCAGGCGAGGACGGTGAAGGCGACGCCGCCGGCGGTCAACGCGAGCGCGAGCCGCTGGTTGGCCGCCTGCGCCGGGCCGGTGTCGCCGAGGACGACGACGGCACCGGCGACGGTGCCGGTGACCGCGTGTTCGAACGGTACGGCGAGCAGCGGGGTCTGCGTACCGGCGCGGTCGGCGAGCGGGTCGACGATCTCGGTGCCGGACGACCAGACCTGCCGGGCGGGGGCGAGCAGTTGCGCGGGCGGGACCACCGGCAGCCGCGCAGGGTACGCGAAGACCAGGCTGAGCTCGGCCCGGCCGGCTTCGTAGACGTAGACGGCGGTCGGTCCGTTGGCCACCGCGTTGTCGAACAGCTTGTCGAGTTGCAGTGCACCGGAGTCGTAGTAGAGCAGGGCGGCGGCGGTGCTGGCGGTGCGCCGTAGTTCGGCGGCGACCACTTCGTCGCGTTGCCGTTCGTCGACCAGCAGGGCGACCGCACCCATCCCGGCCAGCCCGACCACGTTGATCGCCATGACCAGGACGGTGATCCGGATCCGCAGGCCGCGCAGCCGCTCCGCGGTCTGCAGCGGTTTGCCCGCCTGTCGTCCGCTCACGGTGTCGGTGCCTGTCGTCCGGTCACGGCTGGGACGCCGCGATCTGGTAGCCGAAGCCGCGTACGGTGTGGATCAGTTGCGGCTCGCCGAGTTTGCGGCGCAGTTGGGCGACCACCGCGTCGACCACGTTCGAGCTGGGGTCGGCGAGCTCGTCCCAGCAGTGTTCGAACAGGTCGCTGCGGCTGACGGCGGCCGGGCAGCGGACCAGGAGCATCTCCAGGACGGCGAACTCCTTGCGGGTCAGGGTCAGCAGGATGCCGGCCCGGCGGACCTCCCGGCGGGCCGCGTCGACCTCCAGGTCGGCGATGCGCAGCAGCGGCGGGCTGGTGACGCCCCGGCGCCGGCACAGCGCCCGGACCCGCAGCACGAGTTCGGCGGTGACGAACGGTTTCACCACGTAGTCGTCGACGCCGGCCTGGAAACCGGCGATCCGGTCCCCGGCGCTGTCGAGGGCGGTCAGCACCAGTGCCGGTACGGTCAGGCCGGCGCGGCGGCGGTGGCCGAGCTGGTTCAGCGAGTCGCCTTCCGGAAGGATCCGGTCGAGCACCAGGCAGTCGTAGTCGTTGACGCTCATGTTCAGGTCGGCCTGGCTCCAGTCGGCCGCCTGGTCGACCGCGAAGCCACCGGTACGCAGCGCGGTCACGACGGCGCCCCGTACCTCGGGGTCGTCCTCGACCACCAGCACCCGCATGCGGGCGAGGCTAGCAAGTTGTCGTCACCGGGACATTTCGCCGGCCGTTTCCGGGTCAGCGTACCGCCGTGCACTTCGCGCCGTTGAGGGTGAAGCCGGTCGGCGCGGTGGTCGTGCTGGCGCCGGTGACCACGAAGCCGAGCTGGACGCTGCCGCCGGGCGCGATCAGGCGGTTCCACTTCTAGTTGCGGACCGTGACGTCGGGTGGGGTGAGGTCGACCGGCTCGGCACCCCACAGGTACGCGATCTGCTGGTCGTCGGGCGTGGTCCAGCTCAGCGTCCAGCCGTCGATCGGCTCCGCTGCGAGGTTGCGGACGTCCAACTGCGCCTGGAAGGCACCCGGCCAGTGGTTGATCACCTGGTGGGCGACCTCGCAGGTCGGGGCGACCGGGGTGGTGGTCACGGTCAGCGGCGCGGACAGCGGCGAGCTGTTGCCGGCGTCGTCGTGGGCCCGTACCGCGAAGGTGTAGCTGGTGCCGGGCTGCAGGCCGCCGACCCGGGCGGTCGGACCGGTCGGCGGGTGCTGCGGAGCAGTGGCCACCCGGGTGGTCGAGCCGTCGGGGTGCACCCGCAGCACCTCGTACCAGGCGACGTAGACGTTGTCGGTGGACGGCTGCCAGCGCAGGGTGACCGCGTCGGTGCCGGTCTGGGTGGCGGTCAGGCCGGTGGGGGCGGTGGGTGCCTGGTCGTCGCCGGGCGGCATGGTCAGTCGCAGGGCGGGGCTCGTCGGCGACCGGTTGCCGGCGGCGTCGCGCGCGGCCACCCAGAACTGGTACGTCCGTGACGGCTGCAGGCCGACGATGGTGATCTCGTTGACCGGGCTGGTCTTGATGATGATGTAGTCGGCCTGCATCTGGGCGATCTCGTAGCCGGTGACCGCGACGTCGTCGGTGGCGGCGGTCCAGGTGAGGGTGACCTGGTCCGTGCTGATGGCGGCGACGGTCGGGACACCGGGGGTGGTGGGCGCCTCGGTGTCGGCGCCGGTCGCGGCGCTTGCGCTCGCCGCCGGCAGGGCGGGACCGAGCAGTACGGCGGCGAGCAGGACGCCCAGCCGTCGGGCGGCCCGGGGGCGACGGCTGCCGTCGCGGTGGGCTGCGCGATCCGACGGCGGCGGTGGCACAGTGGTCACGGGTGACTCGCTTTCGGTGCGGGCACCGGCGGACGAACCAGCGCCAGGACATCCATGGTCAACGATGCATGTCGCGGGGCGCCATCCGCCGTCCGGTGACAGTTCCGCCGTGCGGGCCCCGGCCGGACCACTGTGAGCTGGGACACCGTCGACCGGCGGCCCCGGACGATTGTCGATGCCCGCACGGCGCTGCCGCCGATCCCGACCGCGACCGGGCCAGGCAGCCACGACAGCTCCATACACAACGAAGCCTGCCGATGCATCGGCAGGCTGCGCAGGACAGTTGGACGCAGCGGCGTCGCGGTCCTGACTTGTCGGCGATTCCACGTCGTAACAATCGAGGACTAGCGTGGGGACGGGGAGGGCAACCCCCGTCCCCACCATCAGTTACTGACACGCACGAGCGGTTTGGCGTCCAGGTCGTGCGTGACGCGCGGGAGCCGGGCCACGCGAGTGGCTCTGGTTCCACCTCCTCTCGACAGGCGGTGCGTGGCTGGCGGCGGAGTCCGGGCTGGCCCGCCGCCAGCCCAAGGGCTGAGCGGTCGGCGAAGCGCTGCGAACAGCGCCACGCCGCGCGTCGGTACAGTGTTCTGGTGCACATCCATCAATGGAAGCGCTCCCATGGGAGGACTGTAGCCTGAGTCACGAGTTTGCGAAAGTCCAGAGGCTGATCAGCTCACGAAATGAAGGCGTGACGAGACGGTTACGCCCAGGATCCCTGGGTCAACCGCCGAACCGCTGCACGTCCGCGGTCGGCCCGGCGACGATCAGCAGCGCGTCCGGCGGGATCACCGAGTCCGGTACGGCGTACCGCAGATGCTGGTCACGCTCCTTGATGCCGACGACGGTGATGCCGTACCGCTGCCGCAGCCGGGCCTGCGCCAGGGTCTGACCCGCGCTGTCCGCCGGGGCGCACACCTTGGCGATCGCGAAGCCGTCGTCGAACTCGATGAAGTCGAGCATCCGGCTGGCCAGCAGGTGCGCGACCCGGTCCCCCATGGTGGCCTCCGGAAAGATCACGTGGTGGGCACCGACCGAGGCGAGGATCCGGCCGTGCTTGGCGGTGATCGCCTTCGCCCAGATCTCCGGCACGCCGATCTCGGTCAGCGACACGACGGTCAGGATGCTGGCCTCGATGTCGGCGCCGATGCCGACGACCGCGCACGGGTAGTCGGCGACCCCGAGGTGCCGCAGCGACTCTTCGTCGGTGGGATCCGCCTCCACCGTCCGGGGCAGCCGGTCGGACCAGCGCTGCACCCGGCGGGGATCGCCGTCGATGCCGAGCACCCGGTGACCGAGCCGGCACAGCGACAGCGCCACCTGCCCACCGAATCGACCCAGGCCGATGACGGCCACGCTGTCGTCGTCAGTGACGCCGTCGCCGGCCGCACCGACCGGGGACGGATCGGCAGCCGTCAGGAACGGGTCGTCTGTCATCAGGGAATCCATCCGGAGGTTATTTCCTACTTTCGGCTTCTATGGCATTTTAGGCAGTTCCATCCCCCGACCACGGCACTATCGACCCAGCCGGTCGCGACATGCCGTAGGCCCGCCGACGCAGAAAGTGGACATTACCTAAAGTCGTTGTCCAGTAACGGAATTCTCCCTGGTCAACGACGGTCGTCGAGGTGTTGTCGCCGGTCACCGATCCGGTAAGCTTGCCGGCGGTCTCCGCCAGGCGGCACCCACCGGTGCCGGCGGTGACCGCCGCCTAATCGTCCTTCGGGGTGAGCCGGGGAACCACGTTTCCACCGGGGTGAATCCGCGACGTCGCGGTAGGGATCGTTCCGTCCCGAACCCGTCAGCTAACTCGGTCGGCGGCCAAGGAAAGGAACAGGATGACCGCACCCCTATACCGGCGGGTTCCGTTCACCGCCGCACTGGCCGCCGTGACCACCTTGCTCGCCGGCCTCGTCGTCGCCACCCCGGCCGCCGCCCAGGACCCCTCGGACGAGGGCGCGCAGCCACTGCTCAGCGACGTCATCGAGTCGACCAACCGAGGCTTCGTCGAAGCAAAGGCCGCCGTCGAGGAGTCCCGCAAGCGGCAACTTCAGCTCAACCTCGAACTGGAGAAGGTGGAGGAACGACTGGAGGCACTCACCCCGCAGATCGGCGAGGTCGCCTCCAATTCGTACCGTCTCGGCCGGATCACCCCGGTGATGGTGCTGCTCAACAGCGCCAGCCCGGACGACCTGCTGGACCGGGCCGAAGGCCTGGACATGATCGCCATGCACGACAACAAGCGGGTCCGCGAGCTCAACGAGGCCCGTGAACAGGCCGCCCGGGCCGTCGCGGCGATCGAGGCCGAGGTGACCCGCGAGGAACAGCAGCTCGAGGTGATGTCCCGCCAGAAGAAGGAGTCGGAGAAGGCCCTGCAGCTGGTCGGCGCGGTCGCCACCAACGGGTTCGTCTCGGCCACCTCGCCGGTCGCCGCGCAGGCACCCCGCAACGCGAACGGTTCCTGGCCGTCCGAGTCGTGCAGCCTGGACGACCCCACCACGAGCGGCTGCATCACCCCCCGCACCATGCACGCGCTCAACGAGGCCAAGAAGGCCGGCTTCACCCGCTTCGTCTCCTGCTTCCGACCCGGTGGCCCGTTCGAGCACCCGAAGGGCCGGGCCTGTGACTTCTCCATGCAGTCCAGCGGCTTCGGCGGCGACGCCACCGGCGACGCCCGGCTCTACGGCAACAACCTGACCGCGTTCCTGGTCCGCAACGCCGACAAACTCGGCATCCTCTACGTGATCTGGTACCGCCAGTTCTGGTCACCGACGACAGGCTGGAGCTCCTACAGCGGCGCCGGCGGCGACCCGAGCAGCGACCACACCAACCACGTGCACCTGTCCCTGCTCTGAGTGCCCGCGCGCCGGTCAGTCAGGACGGCTGGCCGGCGCGCGAAGCGTCGGGCCCCGCGGCCCGGTGCGGGGTCGCGTCGGACCCCGCGGCCGGTGCGGGGTCAGTCAGTCGGTACGGGCCGACCGGCGCACCGGGGAGCGGCCCGCCGGCTGCTGCGGCGGCGGGCCCGCCGCCCCGGCCGGCGCGATCGCCCGGGTGACCGGCTTGTCGGCGGCGACGGTGATCGCCTCACCGTGGTGCGTCAGCTCGATCGTCGCGTTCGGATCCACGTCGCGTAGCGCATAGGTCACCTCGTCGCGCCCGACGGACACCCGCAGCCGCATGCCCCGCCACATCATGGCGAACTCGAGCCGGTTGATCCGCTGCGGCAACCGGGGGGCGAAGGAGAGCTCCCCGGCGTGGTCGCGCATCCCGCCGAACCCGGCCACCAACGCCAGCCACGCCCCGGCCAGCGCCGCGACGTGGATGCCGTCACGGGTGTTGCGGTTGATGTCGTGCAGGTCCATCAACGCGGCCTCGCCCAGGTAGTCGTGGGCGAGCTCCAGGTGACCGGTCTCGGCCGCGATCACCGCCTGGGTGCAGGCCGACAACGAGGAGTCCCGCACCGTACGCCGCTCGTAGTAGGCGAAGTTGCGGGCCTTCTCCTCGTCGGTGAAGGCGTCGCCCCGCCAGTGCATCGCCAGCGCCAGGTCGGCCTGCTTGACCACCTGCTTGCGGTACAGATCGAAGTACGGGTAGTGCAGCAGCAGCGGATAGTGGTCCTGCGAGGTGCCCGCGAAGTCCCACTCCTGGTGCCGGGTGAACCCGGCCGACTGCGGGTGCACGCCGAGCTCGTCGTCGTACGGAACGTGCATGGACAGCGCCGCGTCCCGCCAGGCCGCGGTCTCCTCGTCGTCGACACCGAGCACCCAGGCCCGGTCGGCGTAGCGCAGCGCGCAGTCGGCCGCCGTCAGCAGGTTCCGCTGCGCCATCAGGTTGGTGTAGATGTTGTCGTCGACCACCGCCGTGTACTCGTCCGGCCCGGTCACCCCGTCGATGTGGAACCGGCCGTGCCGGTCGTGGTGGCCGAGCGAGCGCCACAGTCTGGCCGTCTCCACCAGCAGCTCGAGGCCGATCTCCCGCTCGAACTCGACGTCACCGGTGGCGTGCACGTAGCGCCGGACCGCGTCGGCGATGTCCGCCGCCACGTGGAAGGCGGCGGTGCCGGCCGGCCAGTACGCCGAACACTCCTGCCCCCGGATGGTGCGCCACGGGAAGGCCGCCCCGTTGAGCCCGAGCATCCGGGCCCGTTCCCGCGCCTGGTCCAGCGTCGAGTGCCGCCAGCGCAGCACCGAGGCGACCGCCGCCGGCTGGGTGTAGGTCAGCACCGGCAGTACGAACATCTCGGTGTCCCAGAAGGCGTGTCCGTCGTACCCCGGTCCGGTCAGGCCCTTCGCGGCGATCGGCCGCTGCTCGGCGCGGGCCCCGGCCTGCAGCACGTGGAACAGGCCGAACCGGACCGCCTGCTGGATCTCCGGGTCGCCGTCGACCCGCACGTCGGAGTGGTCCCAGAAGTCGTCGAGGTACTTGCGCTGCTCGGCGCAGAGCCCTTCCCAGCCGGAGATTCGGGCGCCGGCCAACGCCGCCCCGACCTGGTCGCGCAGCGCCGGCAACGAGCGCTGACTGGACCAGCCGTACGTCAACAGCTTGACCACCCGCAGCCGCTGCCCCGGCTGCAGCAGGCAGGAGACGGTGGTCCGGACCCAGTCGTCGAACCCTTCGGTGCTCACCGCCACGTCACCGGGGCCGTCGATCTCGTGCCCCATCGCCGCCGCCATCCGCAGCCCGCTGGCCTTGGTCCGGTGGATCAGCAGCCCGCCGTCGGACTGCACCAACCGCTCCTCGGCCTGCAGCGGCTGGTCCAGTACGGCGGCCACCCGGGGGTCCTTGCTCTGCGCCGGCAACTCCTCGTTGGCGACCAGCTCGGACTGCACGATGATCCGCAGCGGCTCGTCGACCGCCTCGACCTCGAAGCAGACCGCGGCGACCGCCCGCTGGGTGAACGACACCAGCCGGGTACTGCGGACCCGGCAGGTCCGACCGGCCGGCGACCGCCACTCCAGGCGCCGGTCCAGCAGCCCGGCCCGCAGGTCGAGCACCCGCTCGTGGGAGAGCAGGTCGCCGTAGCGCACATCGAACGGTTCGTCGTCGACCAGCAGCCGGATCGGCTTGCCGTTGGTGACGTTCACCAGGGTCTGCCCGGACTCGGGGAAGCCGTACCCGGCCTCGGCGTAGGGCAGCGGCCGCAACTCGTAGAACGAGTTGAGGTAGGTGCCCGGCAAGCCGTGCGGCTCCCCCTCGTCCAGGTTGCCACGGAATCCGATGTGCCCGTTGGCCAGTGCGAAGACCGACTCCGACTGCGCCAGGATGTCGAAGTCCAGCCGGGTCTCCCGGACATGCCAGGGCTCGACCGGGTAGGCCCGCTCGCGGATCACCGTTCGGCTCCGACCAGCAGCTCCCCCAGGTCGTTCACCACGATGTCGGCACCATGGGCGAGCAGTTCGTCGCCGATACCGACCCGGTCGACGCCCACCACGCAGCCGAAGTCACCGGCCCGTGCCGCCGTCACCCCGGCCAGCGCGTCCTCGAAGACCGCCGCGTTCGCCGGCTCCACCCCCAACTGCGCGGCGGCGGCCAGGAACGTGTCCGGTTCCGGCTTGCCGCGCAGGCCCTTCTCTCTCGCGATCACCCCGTCTACCCGCACCTCGACCAACTCCTCAATCCCCGCCGCGATCAGCACGTCCCGGCAGTTGGCGCTGGCCGACACGACGGCCCGGTGCAGCCCGATCCAGCGGGCAGCATGAAGGTAGGCCAGCGAACCGTCGTAGACCTGCACGCCGTCTTCGGCGATACGTCGCAGCAGGACCTCGTTCTTCCGGTTGCCGATGCCGTTGACGGTGTCGGCAGCCGGGGGGTCGTCCACCGACCCCTCGGGAAGCTCAACGCCTCGCGAGGCAAGGAAGGAACGCACCCCGTCGGCCCGTGGTCGGCCGTCGACGTACCGGCTGTAGTCGGCGCCGGGATCGAACGGAAGGAAGGGGTGGCCGGCGGCCAGGGCACGGGCGCGGAGGAAGTCGTTGAAGGTCTCCTCCCACGCCCTGTTGTGTACTTTCGCGGTCTGGGTCAACACCCCGTCGAGGTCGAAAAGGCAGGCGGTCACATGAGTGGGTAGACCGAGCACCCCGCCAATCTAACCCGATCTCCACGGTGCCGGCCCGGTTTCCGCCGCCCGCCGGCGGCGCGCGGCGGGTGAACACGGCGGGTGAGCCGGTCACCGCCACCCGACGTCGATGCGGTCACCCCGCTCGTCGAAGAAGTGCAGCGCGTCCATCCGGACCGAAACCGCCAACGGGTGCCCTGCGGTGACCGCCGGGTACGGGGCGAGCCGTACCGCCAGCTCGGCGGGGCGACGGTGGTGCCGACCGCCGTCGCTGAGCACGCTCTCCCGGGCACCGCCGGGCCGGGGCGAGGCCGGGTCGGCGGCCGCCGGCTCTGCGGTCCGCCCGGTGAGGCGTTGCATCACGCTGCCGAGACGACGCAGCCGCTGACCGGAGCCGCCGGTCGGCTCCACCGGCGTACCGCCGAGGTCGTCGACCACGATCGCGGTCGCGCCGATGTCGAGGTAGGCCAGGGACTCGTGGCCGTGGTGTTCGAGGAAGCGGATCCGGCCCTGCAGGACGTCGCCGGGGGTGTCCGGGGCGACCGGGGTGAGTGCCTCGGCGCGCATGCCGACCACGATGCGTTCGCCGTGGTAGTGCGAGACGGCGCGGGCCCGGATGTCGTTCCAGGGCAGGTAGAGGGCCTGGTCGCCCAGGCTGAGCGTGACGTACCGGTCGAGGTGTACGTAGACCGAGGCTTCCAGCAGGTTCATCCGGGGGCTGCCGAGGAACGCGGCGACGTAGAGGGTGGCCGGTCGGCCGTACACCTCGGTCGGGGTGCCGACGTCCTGGAGCACGCCCTTGCGCATGATCGCCACCCGGTCGGCCATGGTGAGCGCCTCGGCCTGGTCGTGGGTGACGTAGATGGTGCTGACGCCGAGCTCGCGGACCAGGCCGGAGATCTCGGCGCGCAGCTCGGCCCGCAACCCGCTGTCCAGGTTGGACAACGGCTCGTCCATCAGGAACAGCCCGGGCCGACGGACGATCGCGCGGCCCATCGCCACCCGTTGCCGCTGGCCGCCGGAGAGCTGGCTCGGCCGACGGGCGAGCACGTCACCGATGCCCAGCGCGCTGGCGACGTCGGCGACCCGTTCGGACCGGGCCTCGGTGTCGACCCCGGCCAGCCGCAGCGGGAAGGCGATGTTGTCGCCGACGGTCATGTGCGGGTAGAGCGCGAAGTCCTGGAAGACCATGGCGACCCGCCGGTCGCGCGGCGGGACGTCGTTGGCCAGCTCGCCGTCGAGCATGATGGCGCCGCTGCTGGGGTCCTCGAGACCGGCGACCATCCGCAGCACGGTCGACTTGCCGCAGCCGGAAGGGCCGAGCAGCACCATGAACTCGCCGTCGTTGACGTCGAGATTGACGTTGTCGACGGCAACGGTCCCGTCGGTGAAGACCTTGGTCACGTCCTTGAGCGCGACGGTGGTCACCGTCACCTCCCCGCAGCATCGATTGCCCGCCCCGCATTGACTGTGACGAGCACCATGCGCCTGGCACATCGGGTAAACGTGCCATGTTCGCATTGTGACAGTGCGATTACCGATGATGCCGACGAGATTACCGAGCGGTTACTTCCGCAGGGTGGGGCACCGGGGCCGGGGCGGTGCCGAACTCCGCGTACCGGGGGACGCCGTCCCACTGCTGGCCGGAGCGGCGCAGGAAGTAGTCGAGCCCGGCGTCCCAGGTGTGCCCGGTCGCCCGCCGCTCGTACAGGTACCCGAGCGGATGGGTCCGGTAGATCAGCCCACCGGCGCGCAGCACCCGGTCCATCAGACCACGGTCCACCGACCGGGGCACCGGCCGCCAGCCGCCGACCGCCTCCAGGTCGCCCCGGGCCATCAGCATGGTGCCGCCGGCGACCGGAGCGCCGTACGTCTCCGGCGGTACGGCGGCCCGCCGTACCGTCACGCCCAACGTCTGCAGCACCACGAACTCGGCCGCCTTGCCGACCAGCATCGCGCCGGAGAACTCGCGGGCCAGCACCAGGTCCCAGACGTGCTCCGGGCCGTACACGTCGTCGTCGTCGACCTTGGTGACCAGACTCCCCCGGGCCCGTGCGGTCGCCGCCCCCATCACCTCACCGAAGCTCAACCCGTCCGGCGCACTGAAGATCTGAATCGGCCGGCCGCAGTCGGCCAGCTGCGACCGGACGTCCGCCGCCAGCTCGATGCCGTGCAGGCAGAGCACGATCTCCAGCTCCGGGTAGGTCTGCCCGGCGAGTTGGCGCACCACGTCCGGCAGGTACTCGGGCCGGCGGGTGACCAGCACCGCGCTCACCGACGGCGGGGCGGCCAACGCCGGGAACGTACCGCCGGTGACGTCGCCGGCGGCGAACGCCGCGCCGTGCCCGCGCAGCGCCGCCGACCGCTGCCGTACGCTGCGGATCTCCCACTCCAACGGGTCCGCGCCCACCCCGGGCAGCTCGGTACGCAGCACCTCGAGCAGCCCTTCGGCGAGCCGGTCGGCGACCGACGGCGGCAGCTGCGGCACCCGCAGCACCGCCCCGCCCGCCGCCACCTGCGCCAGCAGCGTCGCCTCCGCCGCCGGATCCGCCGCCGGCAGCTCGGAGCAGGTCAGCTGGGCGAACCGGCGGGTCGCGGCCAGCTGGTCGCCGGTCAGCGGCAGCGCGTCGAGACGGCCGGACGCGACCGCTGGCGCGTCGGCAGCACCGGACGGACGGATCCGCCATCGCAGCACCGGCTCGTTGGTCAGCAGTTCCAGCACCCCGGACGGTTCCTCCGGCCCGTACCGGCGGCCGCGCCCGATCGGGTTCGCCGCCGCCGCGTCGATCAGCACCAGCGGCTGCCGGTTCGTCACCCGGGCACCGGTCCCACCGGCCGTCACCGCCACCCCGACCAGGTCGGGCCCGGCGGTCAGCGCCGCCGCGTCCGGCGCGAGCACCACGTCGTACGCCCGGATCTCCGGGTTGACCGTCAGCTGGTCGACGACCGTGACGGTGCCGGCCGGCGCCTGCCAGGCAGGGACCGGGCCGACCACGGTGACGTCGGCGCTCGCCGGGCGCGGCAACGGCCGCACCGGCGCCAGCACCGCCCAGACCGCAGCCAGTACGTCGTGCAGCGCGACCGGCGCGGCCAGTTCGACGGTGACCCGCGCGGCACCGCCGCCGGCGGGCAGCTCCACCCGGTGCCCCCGGATGCCGGGCACCGGGCCGAGCCGGCCCGACCAGCCAGGCGTCGGCGGGCGCCAGCGACGCACCCGGACGGTGAGCCGACGCACCGGGGTACGGGCGGCCGGCGCGCTGAACAGCGTGCGCAGCGCGGCCAGCGATTCGGCGTCGACCAGCAGGTGACGCAGTGGGCCCGCCATCGCGGGCAACGCCCGTTCGGGGCCCTGTTCGGACAACCGGATCCGCCGCCACCAGCGGCGGGAGCCGACACCGCCGGCCCGCACCCGGTCCGCTTCCGTCAAGGAGGACTGCACCGCCGCCTGCTCCGTCACCCTGCTGCCACCCTGCCCTCGGATCAGATCCTGCGACGGGGGCCGACGCACGTCAGCGTCCGACCCACGTCACGCCAGAGGCTACCGGTCGGCGTTGCGGTACGCTGCACGCGTGTCCCAGCCCGGCGCCGTGTCCTCCGCTGCCTCACCACACAACGACTGGTCGCGGATCCGGCCCGCTGAGCCGGGGCAGTCGACGCCCCCCGCCCAGGTCACCGTCTGCGTGGTCGGCGGCGGCGACCCGAGCGCGGCCGCCCGGACCACGGCGGCGCTCGCGCAGCAGCGCCACCCCGCCGAGCTGCTGCAGGTCGTCACCTGCGCCGACGACAACGGATTCGTCGACCTGGTCGCGGCGGCCACGAGCGAGATCATCGTCCGGATCCCGGCCGGCGCGGTGCCCGGGCCGGATCTCGTCGGCGCCCTCGCCCGCTGGCCACAGGCCGACCCGGACGCGGTCGGCCTGGCCGTACCGGCGCGCTTCGGTGGCACCGTGCCGGAGCCGGAGATGGTCGCCGCGCACGCCAGCGCCGGCACCCTCGGGCAGCTCTTCGCCGGCAGCGCCGTCGACGCCGGGCTGACCCGTCGCCTCGAGGCGACCCATCAGCTGCGCACCGCCGACCACACCGCCTTCCTGACCGCCGCCGGCACCGCCTTCGCCTTCCACCGCAGCCGCTACCGGCCCGGCACCGATCCGTACCAGGGCGCCGACGTCGAGGTCGCCTACCGGCTGGCGCAGGCCGGTGCCGTGTTCGTGCCGGAGCCGACGGCCAGCCTGTGGACGCTCGTCCCGACCGATCCGGCCGGGGACGACCGGCAGGCCCGCGCCGCGCTGACCGATCTGCTGCCGTACCCGCGCCAGCACCGTGACCGGCCCGGTCGGACCTGGCAGGTGCCGCTGATCTGCGCCATGGTGCCGGTGGACCAGCCGTACGAGGTGGTTCGCGCCTGCGTCGACCGACTGCTGGCCAGCGACGAGCGGGACCTGCAGGTCGCCCTGGTCGCCGACTGGGCCGCCGCCGGGCCGACCGGGGGTGGCGACCAGCCTGACGACCTGCGGTTGCTGGCTGCCGAGTACCGCCACGAGCCACGGGTCCGGCTGGTCGACACCGCGCCGGCCAGCGCCTACCCGTCGCCGTACCTGCTGCGGGTGCCGGCCCGGCTGGGCGTCGGGCGCCGGACCGTGGGTGCGGTGACCGCCGCCATGGAGAAGTGGCGCTGCGGTCTGCTGCGGGTGCTGCCCGCCGGTGCCGGCTCCGCGACGTACGCCGTCGAACTGTGGTCCACCGCCGCCCGCTGCCGGGCCACCAACGCCGGGACGGCGGAGGATGCCCTGGTCGAGGCGGTCGCGGCAAGTCACGGTCAACGGTGGGAGACCGGCAGCGAGTTCGACGTCGTCGACCTGGCCACCGCCGGGCCCGGTGCCGCCGACGCCACCACGACGGCGGCCCCCCGACGGGCGGCGAAGACCGTACCCGTCGGTGGTGCCCGCAGCCTCGGCCGGGCCACCGTCTTCGTCGCCCGGCAGTACGCCCGTGGAGTGCGTCGACGGCTGGTGTCCCGCTGAGCGTGGCGCACCCGCGCACGTCCCGGAGACCGCCAGGCAAGACCAGGCAGCGCCGCTGGCCTGACCGGGCCGCCGGCCAGGCGGCGCCGCTGGCCTGACCGAGCCTCGATGGCCGGGTTTCCGCGAGCCCGTTACCGTGGGAGTGGGACGCCCCACGTGGGCGGTGACGTGCGACGGTCCGAAGGTGGTGGATCGATGGCCGGCAGCGGCAGGTCGAGCCGGATGACACCGGCGGGCCGGCCATGAGCACGACGGTCGACGCCCTGGACCCGGTCGACCGGCTCCGCCCGGGTTTCGACCACATCGGTCTGCTGTACGGCGACGAACAGGCGTACCTCACCACGGTCACCCGGTTCGCCCGCGACGCGGTCCGCGCGTCGGCCCCGCTGCTGATCGCCGTACCGTCGGAGAAGCTGGCGGCGCTGCGCGGCGCCCTGGGTGAGGACCCGGCGGTCGACACCGCCGAGGTCGACTTCGTCGACATGACGGTGGTCGGCCGTAATCCCGGCCGGATCATCCCCAAGGTGCTGCTCGCCTTCGCGCAGCGGTACCCGGACCGGCAGGTCTGGATCGTCGACGAGCCGGTCTGGTCGGGCCGCCACCCGGACGAGCACCCGGCCTGCATCGAGCACGAGATCCTGGTCAACGTGGCGTTCGCCGGTCGTCCGGCGGTGCTGCTGTGCCCGTACGACGCCCGGTCGCTGCCCGCCGAGGTGGTGGCCGACGCGCAGCGTACCCATCCGGTCGTGACCGACGGTGCCGGCCGCCGGCCGAGCGCCCGGTACCTGCCGCCGACCTCCGCGCTGCACCGGGTCCGCCGGCCGTTGCCGGCACCACCGGGGCGGGCGGCGACCATCGGGTTCGCCGACACCCCGGCCCTGGCCGGGGTCCGCCGGTTCGTCACCGGGCAGGCGCGCGCGGCCGGGCTCGACCGCGACCGGGTCGACGATCTCGCCCTGGCCGTCAACGAGCTCGCCACCAACACCGTGCGGCACACCGCAGCCGGCGGCCGGGTATGGCTGTGGGTCACCTCGGAGTCGGTGGTCTGCCAGGTCGAGGACTCCGGCCATCTGGCCGACCCGCTGGCCGGGCGGATTCCCCGGCCACCGGACCAGCCGGGCGGCCGGGGACTGCTGCTGGTGCACGACCTGTGCGATCTGGTCCGGGTGTACACCCGGCCCGGACGGACCACGGTCCGGGTGTACGTGGACCGACCGCCAGCCCGGTGAATCATGAAAACTTCTCGTTTCGCAGCCGGCGAACCGCAGCTCTTGCGACGGGTGAACCCGCTGGCCGGAGGTCCTTCCAGAGGTTCCATCCCGCCGACGGTATGAGCGATCCGGAATACATCTTTCAGTATCGACTCAGATTACTCTCAGCTAGATCGGCGTTCACTGATCCGCTGTGACCGTCAGCGGACGGACCCGCCGGTGGAATGGGAGGACGGGAGATGCATCTCCCCCACAGAGTCGTCATCGTCGGTGCCACCGCGCTGGCCATGGTGGCCGCTGCCGCCGTACCGGTCAGCGCGGCCCCACCGGAAGGCACCATCCGGCACGCCGGCGGCGCCACCGCCGTACCGGACAGCTACATCGTGGTGTTCAAGGACAGTGCCGTGGCCCCCGGGCAGGTCAGCGACACCGCGCAGGCCCTGGCCCGGCAGCACGGACGCACCGTGGCCCGCACCTACAGCGCGGCGCTGCGCGGCTTCGAGATCAGCGCGACCGCCCGTCAGGCCGCCCGGATCGCGGCCCACCCGTCGGTCGACTACGTCGAGCAGAACCACACCGTGACGCTCGCCGACACCCAGCTGAACCCGCCGTCGTGGGGCCTGGACCGCATCGACCAGCGCGCCCTGCCGTTGGACGACTCCTACACGTACCCGAACACCGCGTCGAACGTGCACGCATACATCATCGACACCGGAATCCGGTTCAGCCACAACGACTTCGGCGGCCGCGCGATCAGCGGGTTCGACGCCGTCGACGGCGGCTCCGCCGACGACTGCAACGGCCACGGCACGCACGTCGCGGGCACCGTCGGTGGCACCGCGTACGGCGTCGCCAAGGGCGCCACCCTGGTCGGCGTGCGGGTGCTCAACTGCTCCGGCAGCGGCACCAACGCCGGCGTCATCGGCGGCGTCGACTGGGTCACCGCCAACGCCGTGAAGCCGGCCGTGGCGAACATGAGCCTCGGTGGCGGCGCGAACACCTCGCTCGACACCGCCGTGCGCAACTCGATCAGTGCCGGCATCACCTACAGCCTGGCCGCCGGCAACAGCTCCGCGAACGCCTGCAACACGTCGCCGGCGCGGGTCACCGAGGCCATCACCGTCGGCTCCACCACCAGCACCGACGCCCGGTCCAGCTTCTCCAACTTCGGCACCTGCCTGGACATCTTCGCGCCCGGCTCGTCGATCACCGCGCCGTGGCACACCAGCAACACCGCCACCAACACCATCAGCGGTACGTCGATGGCCGCCCCGCACGTCGCCGGCGCGGCCGCCCTGGTCGCCTCCGCCAACCCCGGCTGGAGCCCGCAGCAGGTCCGCGACTACCTCTACGACAACGCCACCGTCGGCGCGGTCGGCAACCCGGGCAACGGATCGCCGAACCGGCTGCTGTACGTCGTCAACGACGGCACCCCGCCGGCGGACGACTTCGCCGTCTCGGTCACGCCGACCGCCGGCTCGACCGCCCCGGGCGGCACGGTGTCGGCGACGGTCGCGACCAGCACCACCTCCGGTACGCCGCAGTCGGTCAGCTTCTCGGCCAGCGGTCTGCCGAGCGGCGCGACGGCCAGCTTCAGCCCGGCCACCGTCACCTCCGGCGGCAGCGCCAGCCTCACCATCGCCACGTCGGGCGGCACCGCCCCCGGCAGCTACCCGGTGACCGTCACCGGCACCGGCACCTCGGCGACCCGGACCGCATCGTTCACCCTGACGGTGACCGGTTCCGGCGGCGGCTGCTCCGGCACCAACGGCACCGACGTGGCGCTGCCCGACCCCGGCACGGCGGCCAGCAGTATCGTGATCGCCGGCTGCGGGCGTAGCGCGTCGTCGTCGTCGAGCGTGGACGTCGACATCAAGCACACCTACCGGGGCGACCTGATCATCGACCTGATCGCGCCGGACGGCTCGTCGTACCGGCTGAAGAGCTGGGCGCTGTTCGACGGCACCGACAACGTGATCACCACGTACTCGGTGAACCTCTCCTCCGAGGCGGCCGACGGCACCTGGCAGTTGCGGGTCCGTGACGTCTTCAGCGGCGACACCGGCTACATCGACACCTGGACGCTGACGCTGTAACGCACCGTCCGGTCGGTGGGTGTGGTCGGTCGGCGACGGCCGGCCACACCCACCGCCACGTCACCTCAGATAGGCCGTCAACTGGTCGGCCAGCTCCCGTGGATGGGTCAGCGCCGCCAGATGTCCGCCATCGATCCCGTCCGGGACGATACCGAGCCGGTCGTCGACGAACCGACGGACGAACTCGGCCGGGAAGAACCGGTCGTCGCGGCAGAGCACGAACCGGGTCGGCACATCCGGCCAGGCCGGCAGCGGCCATGGTTGCCCGAACGGCGTACCGGACTGTGCCCGGTCGTGCCGCAGCACCTGCGCGGCCAACTCGTCCGGCACGCCGTCGAGAAACAGCGCGAGCACGTCCTCGCCCGCCGGCCGCCCGTCCCGTACGGCCTGGGCGGCCAGCGCGGCGGCGTGCCCGGTGTTCGCCCACCAGTCGCCGCCGGTCTCGCCCGGCACCGGCACCATCGCCGTCAGCAGGACCAGCAGACGGACCGGCAGCCGGTCGGCGACCAGCGGGGCGGTGAATCCCGCGAGCGAATGCGCGACCAGCACGACATCGGTGCGGCCGCCGATCGCCGTCACCACCGCGTCGGCGTACTCGGCCCAGCCGGCCCCGTCGTCCTCGCACGGCAGATCGACCGGCACCGCCTCGTGGCCCCGCCGCCGCAGTTCGTCGACGAGCCGGTGCCAGTACCAGGGGTCGGTGCCGCCGCCGGGAATCAGAACGAACGTGGCCACAACTGCCCCCTCCGCGCGCGCCTTCCTCGACGGTCGCGCCGATTACATCAGGCAGCGGTGACATTCTGGGCGTCTCGGCAGCGTCACGCTGCCGAAAGCCGCCACTGTCGGGCATCTGACCAGCGGGTTCGTGCTCCGGTCCGGCGCTGTGTGCGTCTAGCGGGTACCTCGGCCACCAGCCGTGGCCCGCTGTGCACCGCGTACCGCCCGACCGGCAGGAGCCCACGATGACCGCGATCCATCCCGCCGCCGTGACGATCCGTACCGCTGGGATGGACGACATCCCGCAGGCCGCGACCCTGCTCACCGAGGCGTTCCTGATCGCCCCGGTGTCGCAGTGGCTGATCGGTGACCTCGACGCACGGGCCGACGTCTTCCGGACCCTGTTCACCCTCGAACTCGACCACGCGATCCGGTCCGGCGGCGCGGTGCACGTCGCCGGCCAGTTCAGCGGCGTCGCCGTCTGGCATCCCCGGGGCCGACGGATCGCCACCGATCCGGAGACGGTCAGCGAACACGAGTTGCGCCTGCTGAGCGCCGCCGGGCGCTGGCAGCCGCGGTTCGCCGCCCTCGCCCGGATGCTGTCGGCGCACCACCCGTGGCAGCCGCACTGGCATCTGGCGTACCTGGCGGTGGCACCCTGGCGTCAGGGCGGCGGCCTGGGCAGCGCGCTGCTGCGCCACCACCACCGCCATCTCGACGGTCACGGCACGCCGGGCTACCTGGAGGCGACCACGCCGCGCAACCGGGACCTGTATCTGCGGCACGGCTACCGGGCACACGGGCCGATGCGCCTGCCCGACGGCCCACCGATCTGGCCGATGTGGCGGGAGCCGCGCCAGTAGCTCGACGGTCCCGAGCCGTGATCGGATCGGACCGCAGATGTCGGGCGCGAGCCAGGGGTGGTCGACCAGGCTGGTCGGTGAAGGGAGGCCATCGTGATCTCGGCACTCAATCACCTCGTCGACCTGGTCGAAGCACACCTCGCCGACCCGGTCGAGGCACACCTCGTCGGGGAACCTCCGATCGGGGAGTTCGACGTCGAGTCGGTGGCGGGCAGGCACGGCACGACCGGGTACCACCTGCGCCGGATGTTCTCGTCGTTGGCCGGAATGCCGCTGTCGGAGTACGTACGCCGGCGGCGGATGACCGTGGCGGCCGCCGCCGTGGTCCGGGGCGAGGACGACCTGCTGACCATCGCCGTCCGCTCCGGGTACGGCTCGACCGAGGCGTTCGGGCGGGCGTTCCGGGCGGTCCACGGTGCCGGTCCAGGTGAGGTACGCCGTGACGGTGGCCCCCTTCGCAGCCAACCACAGCTCAGGTTCCGCCTGACCGTCGAAGGGAACACCCGCATGGACACCCGCATCGTCGACCGCCCCGCGTTCACGCTGGTCGGCCACGCCACCCGGGTCCCGCTGATCCACCACGGCGTGAATCCGCACATCCAGCAGCACATCGCCGCTCTGCCGGCGGCGGAGCATCAGCGGCTGAAGACCCTCAGTGACACCGAGCCGGCCGGCATCCTGCAGGTCAGCGACGACCTGGCGCCGGACGACCCCGAGGGCAGCGAGTTGACCTACCTGCACGGGGTCGCCATCGCGGCGACCGGGACCGCCCCCGACGACCTCGATGTGATCGAGGTGCCGGCCGGCAGGTGGGCGGTCTTCCGTACCGCCGGACCGTACCCGCAGGCGCTGCAGGCCACCTGGGCGGCGACCGCCGCCGAATGGTTCCCGTCGAACCCGTGGCGGCTGCGGCCCGGCCCGTCGATCGTCGCCGTCGTCGAGCGGGCGGCCGATTTCAGCACCGCGACCTGCGAGCTGTGGCTACCCGTCGAGCCCGGCTGACGTCGCGGCCGGCGGCGGGGCGGGCTCGCTGGCGGGACGCTCGGTCGGCCGCCCGACCGGCTGTCCGGCGAGACGCTCGGCCGGCTCGCCGACAGGGTCGGCTCGGCGACCGCGCGTCAGCAGCCGGAACGCCAGCATCGGCAGCAGATGCAGGACGACGGCGACCGCGCCGGCCAGCGCCGCGACCTGGCCGGGGGCGAGCCCCGCCAGTGCCAGCACCACCGCCGCGAGCGCCCCGGTCCGCGCCGCGTTGCCGGCCAGGCGCAGCAGCAGTCGCGATCGGCTCAGGACTTCGGGGTCCGCCGACTCGGTAGCGGCCCGCCGGTGCGACATCAGCGCAGACACGGCGGCCCACAGCGCGATCAAGGTGGCGATCTGCAGCGCCCAACCGGCGGTCGCGCCGACGCTGGCCGCATCGGTCAGCGTCGGCGCGGCCACGGTCGCGGCAGCGAGGACGCCGAAGGCCGGCGGCCAGGTGAAGACGTACGCGAGCAGCACCGACCGGATGATCGTGGTCCGCAACCGTTCGCGGGCCTGCAGCGGCTCGATCTGCCCGGCGATGCCGGTCAGCACCTCGGCGGGTGCCCACACCAGCTGACGGTCCGGGCGGCGGTCCGACGCAGGGCTCGACATGCGGCCAGGGTAGCGCGCCGGCACCATCGACGATGGACCAAGAACGGCGCAGGTCAGGTCGTCGGGTCCAGGTGGCGGCGCAGTTCGGTGGCGAGCAGGTCGCTGACCTGTGCCGGGGCGAGCGGTCCGAGGTGGTCGCGCAGCGCCGTACGGACCGTGTCGGCGGCCGCCCAGCCGCTCCCGGTCGCCTCGGTGATCACCTCGGCAGCCTTGTCGGGGTCGGCG
The DNA here is from genome assembly GCF_030345095.1 of Solwaraspora sp. WMMA2056. Classification (NCBI taxonomy): domain Bacteria; kingdom Bacillati; phylum Actinomycetota; class Actinomycetes; order Micromonosporales; family Micromonosporaceae; genus Solwaraspora; species Solwaraspora sp. WMMA2056. The sequence continues at coordinate 1,525,014 of NZ_CP128360.1, read as the reverse complement.
AGGTCGAACCGGCGCAGCGCGGCGTCGGGCATCAACCCGCCGACGGTGGTGCCGGTCGAGACGAACGCCGGCAACCCGAACCCGGCCGTCAGAGCCAACGCCCCGGAGTTCAGCGACGACCGGTACGGGTAGACGGCGGCGTCCGCCGCGCGCAGGAAGTACTGCACGTCGGAGTCGGGGGCGAAGCCGGGGTGGAAGACGACCGCCGGGTGTTCGGCGGCGCGGCGCATGAACTCGGGCCCGCCGGTCTCCTCCCGGACCTTGCCGGCGACCAGCCAGCGCAGTCGCGGGTCGTGGCGGGTCGCGACGTCGAGCACGTCGAGGAAGTCGGTGTGTCCCTTGTACGGTCGGACCTGGCCGAAGGTGACCAGTAGCCGGGCACCGAGCGGGATCCCCAGGTGGCTGCGGGCCGTCGCCCGGTCCACCCAGTCCGGGTACGCCCCGACGAAGGTCGGGTGCCGGGCGACGACCACCTGCCGGGGCGAGGTGCCGAACGCCTCCTGCAGGATCTCCAGGTGGCTGTCGTGCATCAGGTGGACGACGTCGGCGGCGGCCAGCATCACCTGCCGCAGCCGGGTCTCGGTCTGCCGGTGCACGGTTTCGTGCGGCAGCAGATTGTGCACCGTCCAGACCAGCCGTACGCCGTCGGCCCGTAGCGCGTCCAGTGTGGCCGCGAAGGCGTCGACGGCGGCCTCGGCCCGCGCGGTGGTGGTGCAACCGGCGGTGACGTCGTACAGCCAGTGGACGTGCAGCACCCGGGTGACGCCGTCCGGCAGCGCGGGCAACAGGCGGTCGAGCTGGTCGAGGCGCCGGATCCGGATCGGCACCAGGTTGTGCCGGGGGAACCGGCTGTAGATCAACGACTGGTACGGGTTGGCCGAGTCGACCGGCCAGTGCAGCCAGGCGATCGGCGGGCGGGCGCGGTCCGCCCAGTCGGCGGCGGCGAGGGCGGACAACGCATCGTCGACGAGGTGGCCGGCGGAGGTGCCCCGACGCCAGGGAACGATCACGGTTGACCACCGTACCGGGCACCGATACCGGCGGCGACCGCCCGGGCGACCGGGGCGCTGGCGGCGTCCGCCGCGTGCACGGCGCTGACCCGGCGGTCGGCCGCGAGCCGGGTCAGTACGCCGGTGGTGAGCTGGTCGACGAGGGCGGGCGGCAGCTCCGCCCAGGCGGCCCGCCAGTACGCCAGCGGCTCACCCTCGTCACCGACGGTGACCTGCAGCGGTGCTGCCGCATCCGGCCGCCGTACGGTCAGCCGGGTGGCCGCCTGGTCGGCGATGGGCGGTTCTCCCTGGTCCGTCGGATCCGCTGGGCGGTGACCTACCGCCGGTGCCGGTGCCCCGGCGCCGATCAGTCGCGCCGCACGCTGTTCACCCTCATTGGCAACGCCTCGCTGCACCATGCGCAGCAACACCGCGTTCACCATCGCCCGATCACCCTTGTCGTTGGCAATCTTGGCGAGTATCCGAATCTCGTTCGGGGTAATGTTCGGGCTGTACAGTAGCGCCGCTGGTTGCATGATCCGCGCCCGGGAGCGACGAAGCACATTCCTGACCGGACGCAGCAGGCGACGTACCCTAGGCAAATAGGTCACTGATCCAGATTACCCAGTCGTGACACGAGGTGAGCGCGTGCCATCCCCGACGGTCAGCGTCGTCGTGCCGGTCTACAACACCGAGAAGTGGCTCGAAGAGGCACTCGACTCGATCGAACGACAGCCCGCCCGGGACGACATCGAGGTAGTCGTCATCGACGATGGCTCCACCGACGGTTCGGCCGACATCGCCCGCCGGTACGCCGACCGGGCCACCGGGGTGCGCTACGTCCGCCAGGACAACGCCGGCCTCGGCGCGGCCCGCAATCACGGGGTACGCCTTGCCACCGGCCGCTACCTGGCCTTTCTTGACTCCGACGACCTCTACCCGGACGGGGCGCTGAGCTACCTCGTCGAGCTCGCCGACCGCCAGCAGGCGGCGGTGGCCGTCGGTGACATGCAGGGGCTGCCGCCCCGGCCCAACCCGGCGTGGCGCCGGGAGCTGCTCGTCGGGGAACGGGTCGTGGAGCGGATCGCCCAGGCACCCGGCCTGGTCGGCAACCCGTCGGCGTGCAACAAGGTCTTCCGGCGTGACCTGGTCGACTCGACCGGTGTCCGGTTCACCGAGAACACCGCCTTCGAAGACGTGCTGTTCACCGTACCGCTGCTGGCCCGTTCCCCACGGACGGCGCTGACCCCCCGGCTGAGCTATCTGTACCGGCAACGCGGGGACAACTCCTCACTGATGGACACCCGCAGTCAACCGCTACGGATCATGCAACACGTCGCCATCGTCGAGCAGCTCGCCGACGAGTGCCGCGATCTGCCGTCCGACGACCGCGACGCGGTGTACCGGTGGATCGCCTACATGCAGTTGCACTATGCGTGGCGGGCCGCGAACGGCTGTGACGACGAGCAGCTCGACGAATTCGCGGTCCGGATGCACACCCTGTTCAAGGACATCCCGGTGCGGCTGGCGACCGAATTCGTCAGCAACGCCGGCGCCGGGCTGCGCGCCGCCGCGATCTACGAACAGGATCCGGCGACCATCCGGGAGCCCCGGTCCGCGCTGCCACTGCGGGTGTACGCCGGGCAGGCCTACCTCGGGCACACCGACTTCGACGCCTACCGCGACCTGCTGCTCATCCGGGAGATCACCGCGACCCTGCACCGGATGCGCGGTAGCGGGCCGGCCATCGCGCTCGAAGGCAGTGTCCGCGCCAAGGGTATCGACGGCGAACCCGGTCAGGTCCGCCACGACCTGCTGGTGGAGATCGGCGACGGGCTGGCCCGGCAGCCGGTCACGGTGCTCCGGCGGACCGGCAACGACCTGCGCTGGTCCTGCACGATCCCGGTCGACCAGCTGCCCGCTGGGCGCTACGACGTGCGGGTCGTGGTGCGCGACAACGACCGGGAGTACGCCGTACCGCCGGGTCCTCAGCAGGGCGGCCGGGGCACCCGCGGCACCCGACCGACACGCATCGGCGACCGGGTCGGCTGGCTGACCCCGGGGCCGGACGGCGCACGGTTGATCATCACCGACACGGCCGGTGCCGTGGCCCGCAGCCCGCAGTGGCTGTCCCAGATGGGTGCCCGGCAGGGCCGGTCGTTGTGGGGCCGGGCGTGGGGCACCGCCCGCCGTACCGCCCGCAACCGGCTGCGGCCGACCCCGCCAGCCGCAGCACCGTCGTCGACCGCACCGCCGGCGTCGCCGCCGGCAGCGTCGCCGCCGCCGGCGGGCTGATCAGGCCGGCCCTGGCCTCAGTTCGCCACCAGCGCCACCCGGTACAGCCGCTCCGGCTCCAACCGCAACCGGGGCAGCCCCGCCGGCCCCACCTGACCCGCCCCGTCCCGGATCCGCAGCGACATCGACAGCTCATGGACCCGGTCGTCGTCCGCCGGCCGGTAGCCGAACCACCAGCGCCCCGGCTCCGGCCGATCGGGGCCGTCCGCCGGTATCCGCACCAGCCAACCTTCGTCGACGGCTTCGACCGGCAGCTCCCGGTCCGCCGGGGCCGCCGGGTCCCGCAGGTCGTCGGCGTGGCGCAGCACCACCGACGACGGCGCCGCACCGACCGGACAGGCACCGCCCAGGGTGACTCCGGCCTCCTCGACGGTGGCCCAGGTCGCCAGTGGCCCGGCCGGTAGCACCCGGATCGACAGCTGCCCCTGGTCGGCCGACTCGGCCAGCAGCCCCGGCCCGCCGGGCAGCGGACGCAGCTCGGTGAAGTCGGCGCCGACCGGCAACCCGTGCCCGGCGGAGGCGTCGGCACCGCCGTCGACGTCCCAGCCGACCAGCCAGCCGGCCACCGGGTCGCCGACCGCCGCCGGTCGCGCGGACACCGGACCGGTCACCAGGTCGCCGAGCGGGATCCGGCAGCTGAACCCGGTGCCGCCCGACGAGGACCCGACGGTGCCGTCGGGCCGGCTCGGATAACGGCGGGCCACGATCATCGGGGTCCGGGCCAGGGTCAACGCCGACGGCACCGGAGCACCCGCGACGGCCGTACCGCTGATCACCAGATCGTCGCCGACCAGCCGGGCCGCCGTCGCCCACACCGAGGGATGTTCCACCCTCAGCCGCAGCGCTCCGTCGTGCAGCAGCGGCACCACCCGTACCCCTGGTCCCACCCAGACCGCCGGCAACGCCGGCACCACCTCGCCGACCTTGACCGGCCCGCTCTCCGGGCCGCCTGCCACGTCGACCAGGCCCGCCATCACCAGCCAGGTCCCCGGCGGCCAGCCGGCGGCGGAGCGCAGTGCCGTCACCGGCAACGACGTGGCGAACCCGGACCAGGCCGGCAGGTCGCCCGTCGCCGGGTCCGCCGCGACGGACCGGCGACGCAACAGCCGCGACCGGGTCGGCGCCGGCCCGAACCGGCGGCGGCGGCCCTGCTCACTCAGCCACAGGGCGCGCAGCTGCGGCCCCGGCGGTGTGTCCGGTTCCGCCGGAGTCCGCAGCGCGTATCCGGCGATCCGCAGCTGCCCGCCCGAGAAGGAGATCGCCCGTAGCGCCGTACGCAGCCGGGGCGTCGGGCGGTACAGCGCCGCCGGGACGCCGTCGACCCTCGGCGGTACGCCACCGGACCGGGTCGCGTCGACCACGCGCAGCAGCTCCGGCAGCCGGCCGTCGCGGGCCAGCCGCCACGCCACCCGCAACCGGGGATCGAGCCGGTCCGGCACCGCCGGATCCACCTCGGCGAGGAACTCCGCCGCCAGCTCGCAGAACCGCCGCCGGTACGTCCCGTCCGGCACCTGGGGCAGCAGGTGCAGGAACATCCGCAGGTCGCTGCGCAGGGCGGTGGCGTCGTAGTGGTTCTTCAACGACCGGTCACCGATCCCGGCCAGTGACCGGCTGGCGCTGCGTACCGCCGCGAAGCGGTCCACCAGGTTGGCGACCTCGGCCTGCCGCTGGCTGATCGACTCTTCGGCACCCGCCTCGCGCTGCCGCCAGTGGTAGACCACCGTGGGCAGCACGTCGATCGACTCGGCCAGCGCGTACGCCGGGATCGTCACCGGAATGTCCTCGTAGCGCACCCCTTCGGGAAACCACAGGTCGTGACCGGTCCAGAAGTCCCGCCGGAACACCTTGTTGCAGGCCAGCCGGTCGTAGACGAGGTTGCGGCGACGGCGCAGCCGGGTGCCGAGCCAGGTCTGCCGATGGGTGCCGCGGTGCAGCGGCGACTGCCACAGCCCACGGGAGTTGAACAACGCCACGTTGCCGGAGGCGATCTGCGAACCGGTCGACTCCACCGCACCGACCAGCACTTCGAAGGCGTACGGCGGCAGCACGTCGTCGCTGTCGACGAACGCCAGGTAGTCGCCGGTGGCCGCGCGGATACCGGTGTTGCGGGCCGCGCCGAGGCCCTGGTTCGACTGACGGATCAGCTGGAACCGGGTATCGGCGGCGACCCGGGCGGCCGCGATGTCGCCGCTGTCGTCGGTCGACCCGTCGTCGACCAGGACGACCTGGACGTCGGGGTGGGTCTGCGCAGCCAGCGAATCAAGACATTCGGTCAGGTAGCGGGCCACGTTGTAGATCGGAACGACGACGCTGAGCAGGGCACCCATCGGGCGGTTCAGCCCTGCTCCCCGAGCAACGCCCGGCGGACCACCCGCTCGGCCGCGTGCCCGTCGTCGAGATGGCAGAACCGGGCGCGGAACTGGGTCCGGGCCTTGACCGCGGCGTCGTCGCCGACCGCACCGGTACGGAAGACGTCGAGCAGGTGCCCGAAGGTGGTGGCGACGGCGCCCGGCGGCTCGGCGGTGATGTCGAAGTAGACGCCACGGGCCATCGCGTACGCCTCGGCGTCCGGCGCGTAGATCACGATCGGCCGGTCCAGGACCGCGTAGTCGAACATCGCCGAAGAATAGTCGGTGACGAGTACGTCGGCCGCGAGGTACAGGTCCTCGACGACCGGATGGCTGGACATGTCCCGGATCCGGCCGCTGGCCGGGGCATCCGGGGCCCGGCCGGTGCGCTGCCGGTCGTGGAAGTAGTGGCTGCGGATGAGCAGCCAGGCGTCCGGGCCGAGCACTTCGGCCAGGGCGTCGGCGTCGAAGTCGGGCTGCCAGCCGGGCTGGTGTTCCCGGTGGGTCGGCAGGTAGAGCACGACCCGCTCGTCGGGGCCGATACCGAGCGCCGCGCGGGCCGCCGCCACGTCGGCGTCGGTGGCCAGCGCCAGCCGGTCGTTACGCGGGTAGCCGGTGTCGAGCGAGACGAAGTCGCCCGGGTAGGCCCGCTCCCACATCTGGGTGGAGAAGTGGTTCGCGCTGACGCTGAAGTCCCACCGGTCGATGCGGCGCAGCAGATGGGGGAAGTTCATCGACGCGGCGCCGACCGGGTGCCGCTGCTGGTCGAGCCCCATCACCTTGACCGGAGTGCCATGGTGGGTCTGGATGTGCACTGATCCGGGCCGTTTACGCACGTAGTCGGGGAAGTTCACGTTGTTGATCAGCCACTTGGCACGGGCCAGCGCCCGGTAGTAGCGCCAGGTGCCGGCGACGACGTACGGCACGCCGGCCGGCATGCTGGCGGCCCGGTCCCGGCGGACCACCCAGACCCCGTTGACGTGTGGGGCCAGCTCGGCCGCCTTGGCGTGGATCGCGGCCGGGTTGCAGCTGTAGCCGCGGTACCAGTAAGCGGCGTACAGCGCCATCGACTGGTCCATCGGCAGGCGCAGCTGGATCCGGTAGTAGCCGAGCAGCGCGGTCCGCCGGCCGGTGCGGGCCAGTTCGCGCAGACCGCGCTTGACCGGACGACCGATCCGCTTGACCGTGGAGATCGCCTTCTTGCGGGCGCGTTGGACGACCCGCAGCGCGGCGAAGGTCCGCCAGCGGTTGGCGGCGAGCAGCCGACGCTTGAGCCCTTCGACACCGCCGGGCACCGGGTACCCGCCGGGCGGGAGCCGACGCTGGTAGTCGGCGTGGGCGCGGGCGAAGAACTGCTGGTGCAGCTGCGGGGGCAGCCGGCCACTGTGGCCGAGCACCATCAGGTAGTGCGAGATCATCAGAGCGAACAACTGCGGCCGTACGGCGTCGACCTGCGGCCCGCGCTGGTCCAGCCAGTCGAAGGTGTGTCCCCAGTGGTCGAACATCTCGAAGTGCCGGGGGCTGCGGGTCCGGGTGATCGCACCGGTACGCCGTTGCCGGTAGTTGACGCACACCCGGTCGAGTACGGTGACCCGCTCGGCGGCGACCAGCAGCGGGAAGGTGAACGAGACGTCCTCGTACCAGCCGTCGGCGAACCGCAGCCCCAGGTCCACCAGGAACTCTCGCCGGGTGACCTTGTTCCAGGCGGTGTGCAGCACCTTGAGCGTCTCGGGCCGGGTCCGTACGTCGAACACCTCGGCACCGGGTGACGTGGGGAACGCCTGCCGCAGCGCACTGGCCGATTCGTGGAAGTTCCAGAACACCCTCGCGTGGTCGACGATCAGCACGTCCGGGGTGGTGTCGCGGAGCCGGTTGGCGACCGCGCGCAGCGATCCGTCGGTCAGCCAGTCGTCGCTGTCGAGGAACCAGACGTACTCACCGGTCGCCACGTCCAGCCCGGCGTTGCGGGCACCGCCGAGCCCGGCGTTGACCGGCAGGGACAGCACCCGCAGCCGGGGGTCGCGGGCGGCGTACTCGGCGAGGATCTGCCCGGAGCTGTCCGGGGAGCAGTCGTCGACCGCGATCACCTCGACGTCGGTGAACGACTGGTCGAGGATCGAGTCGAGGCATTCCCGCAGGTAACCCTGCACCTTGTAGACCGGCACAACGATGCTGAGCAATGTCATCCGAGGTCACCTGTGGTCGGGCCGGCGGGGCGGCCGGCGGAGCTGAGGGGTGCTGCCGGGTCGACCGGCAAGTCGGTGGGGCGGCGGGGAGCCGGCACCGACACCCCGGCCGACGGCCGGTGGTCGGGGTGCGCCGGTGTCGGCCGGTGGTCGAGTACTGCGGTGGCCACGAAGTGCACCGCCAGGTAGCCGGCGAGCGCGCCGGTGGCGCCGGTGGCCAGGGTCGTCGGGGCGGCCGCGCCCGACCCGGTGGCGGCGGCCAGAGTCGCCCCGGCGCTGGTCAGCGTGATCAGCAGGACCCGGCTGTCCCAGCCGAGGCTCCACCGGTGCAGCGGCGGCGCACCGAGCCGCTTCTCCAGCCGCGCGGTCAGGTCGTAGTGCCCCAGGGCGAGGACGAACAGCAGTCCGTAGGTGACGAGCGCAGGCACGTCGGCGACCGCGCCGGCGGCGACGACGATCAGGAACTCGACGGCCCGCAGTCCGGCCGGCACCAACCAGTCCAGCGACCCCACGGCCGGCCGGGCCGCACTGGCGATCCCCGCCACCAGCGCCGCACCCGCACCTACCAGCAGCGCCGCGGCACTGAGCCCGCCGGCGACGCCGAACGCCGGCAGCAGCAGCGCCGCGGTGGCCGCGGCCACCGCGGCGCCGACGAGCGGCAACTGGCCGGACCCGGCGACGACCACCGCACCGACCCGGTGGGCGAGCAGCCGGGTGAGCGGTCCGTCGTCGCGGTACCGGGCGGTGTCGACCGCCGCGAGGACCGGAACCCGCATGGACCGTGACCGCAGCGACCGCAGCGCCAGCGTGTAGCAGAACGCGAGCACCCCCCAGCCGAGCACGGCGAGCAGGGCGGCCCGTTGGCCGAGGACGGCGGCGGTGACGGCGATCAACGCCCACCGCTCGCCGATCGGGAAGACCACCGTGCGCTTCGCCCAGTAGACCGGTGACCCGGGGGCGGCCAGGACCCGGTCGGAGACCTGGCTGAGCCGGCTGCCGACGCCCGCCGCCGCGCCCGAGTCGGCCGACGCCACCGGGATGCGGCGGGCGGCCTCGTCGTGCAGCGCCCCGTACCAGGCGTCGGTCATGTGCCGGACGGTCTGCAACACGATCGCGGCGGTGGCCAGCAGCCAGCCGTCGGCGGCACCGGACAGCTGCACGCCGGCACCCAGTCCGGCGTACACCAGGTATTCCTTGCCCCGGTCGGCGATGGTGTCGAGCCAGCCGCCGAAGGCGCTGTACCGCCCGGTGTAGCGGGCGAGCTGACCGTCGACGCAGTCGAGGACGAAGCCCAGGTAGAGCAGGACCGCGCCGAGCAGCAGCACCGGCGGCCGGTCACCGACCGCGAACAGCAGCGCGGCCGCGCCGGCGAACAGCACCGAGATGGCGGTGACCCCGCTCGGACTCAGCCCGAGCCGCGCCGCACCCCTGGTGACCAGCGGCGACCAACTGCTGACGCAGTACGTGGCGAACAGGTCGTCGTGTTCCTTGACCGCCAGCCGCAGCCGGGCCCGGTCCGGGTCGACGGCCCGCACCTGCGCCTCGGCAGCGGCCACCCCGGCCTGGTCGGCGACCCGGACGGCGACCAGTTGGCGCAGCGGGTACGCGCCGACGGTGGTGCCGGCGGCCATCAGCTCGGCGAGGATCGCGTCGAGCGGTTGGCGGGTAGCGTCGCCGGGACGGTCGGCGACCCGGCGGGCGGCGGTGGCCAACGCCGGCAGATCGCCGACGCCGACCCGCAGCACCCCGCCGAAGACCGGCCCGCCGACGGCCGTACCGGCCGGGGCGGCACCGTCGGCGGTCGGTGCCGGGGCGACGACGAGGTTCCCGCGCCGGGCCCCGACCGCGAGGGCACCGGTGCCCTCGGCGGCGGGCAGCAGCAACGCTCGCGTGATGCCTGCCGGGCCCGAGTCGAGCAGGCGGAACAGCTCGGTGTGGGCGACCACGTCGGCGGCGCACAGCAGCACCGGCCCGGTCGCCTGCTCGGCAAGGTCCGCCAGCTGGGCCGGCCCGGCGGTGCGCACCTCGTCGGCACCGGTTTCGGCGAGCTGGGCCCGGATCCGATCGGGCAGGGTCAGCCCGCCCGCGCTCAGCAGTCCGCCCTGGTCCGCGGCGGGGGCTCGGGTGGCCGGGGTGAGGATCGCCAGTGTCACATCCGCGCTTCCGTCGTACGAGCCGGGAGCGACCGGGCGCTCCGAGGGGTGGCGTCGCCCAGCGGCGGCCCGTGACGACACCACCTGTCCGACGGTTGGGGACACCGCCGGGCGGACGACGCGGGCAAGGTTAGCAGTCGGTGAACAAGGCGGGTAGCGCACACATCCGGCAGGTGACGCGGACGGGAGCCGACCCGATCGACCGGCTGCGATGATCTTGATCGGATCAGGGTAGGACCCGTACGGGAGGCACCGTCGCCGATCCGTCGCAGGACTGATGGAGCCGGGCGACGGCGCCCCTACCGTTGAAGATGGCTGGCGGTCACGACCGTGACGACAGCCGTCGGCAGCCGACAGGGCAGCCGAGACTAGTGGACAAGGAGCGTGGCGATGAGCCGCAAACTGGTACGACCCCGCGACGGACGGATGATCGCCGGTGTCTGCGCCGGCCTGGGCCGGCGGTTCGGCATCTCGGCCGGGATGGTCCGGTTGCTGTTCCTGCTCTCCCTACTGCTGCCCGGCACCCAGGTGATCATCTACCTGGCGCTCTGGATCATCATGCCGAACGAGGACCGGTACCTCGCCACCTCGCACTGACCATGGTCACCGGCGGGCGGAACCCTGGGCCCGGTCACCGCCGGACGAAGACCGCCACCTGTGCCGGCAGATCCTCGCGGACCGCCCAGTACCGCTCGTCGAACTGGGCGCGCTGGAACCGCAGATCCTCCCAGATCAGGTCGTCGCCGTCGCGGGTGAGCACGAAGACGTCGATCGGCCCGTACGCCGTGGCGGCGGACTCGGCGGCGAAGGCCGCCGGGTCCCGCTGCGCGGCCAGGGCCGTCAGCTCGGCCTTGCGCTCGTCCCAATGGGTGAGCGTGCCGCCGGCGGTACGGTCGTTGCTGAGGTACCCGGGCCACGGCAGGTAGGAGAAGAGCCGTTCGTCGACGCTCACCGTCACCCGTTCGGGGTCCGGCCCGGTGACCTCCTCGACGGCCAGGCGGACCGGCTCGACCGGGAACCAGGCCGGGCGCCCGCTGGCCGGCGCGTACCGGGGGTAGCCGCCGCCGGGCAGCGGTTCGGCGTGAGCGGCGGTCGCGTAGGACGAGCCGGACCCGTTGCTCGGCGGCATCCACGCCCCGGTGTAGGCGGTCACACCCCAGGCGAGCAGTACCGCGAGCGGTGCGCCGACCAGCCCGACCGGTGGCGCCACCCGCAGCCGACGCAGCACCAGCGGTACGACGTGCACCAGGGTCAGCACCCCGGCGATCGCCAGCACCACGCCGTACAGCCGCACGGTGTAGTGGGCGAAGGCGGTGTGCCCGGTCAGCAGGAAACGGACCATCGACAACAGTCGGTACGCGAACGCGGCCCCGGCGATCAGCAGCAGCGGAGGCGCCCACCAGGCGCGGCGCAGCAGCCACACGAGGCCGATCATGCCGACCAGTTGCAGGGCCCGCAGCAGGATGTTGCTGCCGTCGGAGGACTGGATGTCCAGGAACGGCAGCAGGCCGGAGAGGTAGTACGGCGAGGTGTACAGGTCGGAGACCAGCTGCCCACCGCCGTCGGTGAGCAGGGTCCAGCCGTACGGCAGCACGTACCAGGACGAGGTGACGGTGGCGACGAGGGCGACGCCCGCCAGCCGGCGGACGTACGCCCAGCGGTCCGGCTCCGCCCGCCACGCCAGCACGATGATCACCATCAGCCCGAGCGCGGCGTAGACCAGCCAGGCCTGGTAGAGCACGACCAGCAGACCCCCGAGCAACCCGGAGCTCAGCCAGTGCAGGCGGTTGCGCGGCGGGCGGGCGAAGGTCTCCAGCACCCAGGGGATGAAGATCACCAACGCCAGGACCTCGTACGCCTTGCGCGGGTCGGACCAGGCGAGCACCGCGACACAGGAGATCGCGAACGCGGTCCAGGCCCCCGCCTGCCGACGCCACAGCAGGAAGCCGGCCAGCAGTGACGCGGAGATGAACAGCACCTCGGCGTCGGCCAGCAACCGCCAGGCGGGCTGGTCGAGCAGCACCGAGGCCCGGCCGACCAGCCAGGCGTACAGCGGCGGGTACTCCGACGGCAGCCCGACGATGTTGGTGTCCGCGCTGGCGGTGGTGACCGTGTAGCGGGTCACCGACGCGCTCATCCGCAGCATGTCGCCGCTGAGGCCACCGAAGCCGAACGGGGTGCCGTACAGCGCGGACCGTAGCACCAGCACCAGCCAGGCACCGGCCAGTCCGGCGGCGGCACCGGCCAGGGCGTCCAGCGCCGCAGGCACCCAGCGACGGGCGACCGCCGCCGCGGCCAGCACCGCCGACACCAGCAGCAGGCCACCGGCCACCGGCAACGCGCGGCCGGCGACGGTGAACGGGTCCTTGCCGACGATGCCGGGCAGTACGAATGCCACCGGGGTGGCGAGCAGCCAGACCAGCACCGCGACGAGGCTGGGATGGCGCAGGGCCGCGCCCAGCTGTCGAGGTCCGCGCCGGGTCGCAGCCGTACGGTCGGCGGCAGCGGTGGCCACGACGCCCGGCGCAGGCCGGGCCCCGTCCGGCGCCTCGCCGAGATCGGCGGGGGTTGTCTCGACAGTCATCGTGCTCCGTCAGCTGTCGCCGTTGTCAGGTTCGGTCGCCGCGCCCGGCCCGGGCCGCCTCGCTCAGTTGGCGCTCGCGGCCAGCGTGTTCGGCGACGGGGTCTCCTGGTCGGCGACTGCGGCGGAGACCCGTCGCAGGCTGAGCAGGCTGGAGAAGAGCCCGGCGAAGATGAGTGTGGCACCCAGGCCGATCGCCGTCGAGGAGGGCAGCACCACCCGCATCGTGGCGCTCACGTCCTGGGCACCGAACCCGGTCGCGCCCCAGGTCGCGACGGCGACGATGGTACCGACGAGGCCGAGCAGGATCAGCGCGACGCCGCCGGCGGTGCAGGTCTCGAACCGGATGTAGCGACCCCAGCGATCGGCCTGCTGCAGGTTGGTGATGCCCTCGTACCTGCCGTAGATCAGCGCGAACGCCCCGAACAGCAGCAGTTGTGCGCCGACCAGCATCGCGAGACAGGTGTAGACGAGGGTGCTCACGTCGAAGCCGATGCCGGCGACGACGAGCGGGCCGAGAACGAGGGTCGCGGTGCCGATCAGGCCGAGGATGAACAGCGCCGAACCTGGCCAGATCAGCGTCTTGCGCGGCGCGAAGACCAGCAGGAAACGCAGGTGCCGCCAGCCGTCGCGCCAGGTCCGCAGGTGCGGTGGGCGGCTGCGACCGTCCGGGCTGAGCGTGGTCGGCACCTCGACGATGTCGTATCCGTTGAGCGCCGCCCGGACCACCAGCTCGGAGGCGAACTCCATGCCCGGCATGCACAGCTGCAGCTGCCGGATCCGGTCCCGGTTGAACCCCCGGATGCCGCAGTGGAAGTCGCCGACCTTCAGGTTGAACAGCCGCCGGCCGAGCCAGGAGAGCACCGGGTTGCCGAGGTAGCGGTGCAGGAACGGCATGGCTCCTGGGGCGATGCCGCCCCGGAAGCGGTTGCCCATGACGACGTCGTGACCGGAACGCAGCGCCTGAATGAACGGCTCAAGCGTGGACAGGTCATAGGAGTCGTCGGCGTCCGCCATGATCACGTATTGACCGCGGGCCTGCTCGATTCCGTTGATCAGGGCACCGCCGTAGCCGCGGATCGGGGCATGCGAGACCCGGGCGCCGGCCCGCACCGCGATCTCCTGGGATCCGTCGGTGGAACCGTTGTCGCTGACCAGCACCTCACCCTGGACGCCCAACTCGTCGAGCGCCTGGCGGGCCTTGCGGATGCAGACCTCCAGGGTCTCCGCCTCGTTGAGGCAGGGAAGCAGGACGGTGACCTCGACCTGGTCGCTGCGCACGGGTGATACCCCCGAAAACTAGTGATCCCACGATCAGGCCAGCCGCGCGACGGAAGACGGTCCAGCCGGCGCGCCGTTACGACAATGGCCTTCGGCTGCACTCTAACGTGGCCGCCATCCGACACGCGCTCGGACCCGGTGAAGAAACGCGGGCCCAGCGGATGATTCGGATCGCGGAGCCGCCACCCTTTCAGGGTGTCACCCAGTTGTGCGGAAGTTTCGCACCACGTTGGCCGATCATCGCGCAGCTCACGGCGCTACTACCGCACCAGTGACCGTCGGTCGACGTCACCACTCAGGGCGACACGAACGTTACAGTAACCGTTTCATAACCCAGAGAACGCAACAGCCCGGCCAACATCTTGCGGGTGTTGTTCTCGGCCCGCTCGGCGATCCCACTGTCCCGTGCGGCCGCCGCGATCCGCTCCTCGGCGAGCTGATACACCTGTCGCTGCCGGTTCGGGTCCCCACCGAACACCTCACCGAGTCGGTTGAGCAGACCGCGCTGTTCGGCGAAGACGTAACTGTTGGCGAGGTCCAGGTCGGCATCGGTCAACTGCGGTGCCGGCAACCGAATTTCTGCGGAAAGACCGTCTTCAGCGACAATGATCGCATCTTCGCCGATCTGCCCGAAATCAACATATGCCTCGACTGCGCCGACACCGACAAAAAGGGTACGTTCGTTGAGCAGAAAGTCCGGAACGTACCGTCGGTCCTGTTCCAGGTCCACGACGACCTGGAAGGTGCCCTCCGCCGCGACGAACCGACTCAGATCCTGGATCGACTGCAGCACCGGCGGCTGGGTGCGGTCGGTCTCCTCCTGCGCGAAGGGGTTACGCCAGCTGGGCAACATGCCGGCGGCCTGGGTGGTCAGCGCCAGCACCGCTACCAGGCCGGCAGCGACCGCCGCCCAGAACATCCCCCGGCGCCAACCGCCCGAGCGGGGCTCGGCAGGAGGTCCACCGGCGGTCTGCGGATCCGCTCCACCGCCCGAATACTCCGGAAACTCCCGGGTCGCTGCGTGGCCATCGCCGTCACGGGGCATCTGGATCACCGTCCTCACCAGACGACGGCCCACGGTCGGGTCGTCTGGGCACACCGTACGACCCCGGTACGACACGCGCATCCGCAAGCCGCCCCGCACCGGGTCAGCCGGCGACCCGGTCGCGCCGACCGGCGCGACCACGCTCAGCCGGCGAGCCGCTCGGCGGCGAGCAGGTAGACCCGGGCGTGGATCTGGTTGCGCTGCTGCAGCGCGGCCCGCAACGCCCGGTGCAGGCCGTCCTCCAGGTAGAGCGCGCCGTTCCACTGCACGACGTGCGGAAAGAGATCCCCGTAGAAGGTCGAATCCTCGGCGAGGAGCTTGTCCAGTGCCAGTTCACGCTTGGTGGTGATCAACTGATCCAGCCGTAACGGCCGGGGTGGAATCTCGGCCCACTGCTTGAGCGTCAGCCCGTGCTCCGGGTAGGGACGGCCGTCCCGCACCGCTTTGAAGATCACGACGGCGCGCTCCTCCCATGTCGCCTACCGAACGATGTGCCCACTCACAACCCCTCGCCACTGCCGCCGTCACCCGGCGCGACCCGTCGGACACCACCGGGCCGGACCGCCACCGTACGTCGGCGCGACTGCCAGACTAGCGAGTTCGTCCGACCGACCGGGCCGATCCTCGCTGTCGGCTTCACCGCACTAGGCACCCCACCGCCCCCGGTGGACCACCTCGTCGACCGGGCGTCGCCCTCGGCGCAGCGACGCCGACCGGGTGTCCGGTGCCCGGTAGCCGACGGTCACCGCGCCGATCGGGATGAAGTCCTCCGGTACGCCGAACGCCGCCCGGTAGTGGTCCGTGCGTTCCGGCGGGATTCCGAAGAAACACGCGCCCAGCCCTTCGTCGACCGCGGTCAGCAGCATCAGCAACGCGGCGAAGCCGGTGTCGATGTGCCAGTACGGCACCGGCCAGCGGGCCTCGTCCCGATCGGTCCAGCCCTTGTCCGGTTGGGCGTACCGGTCGAGATAGGCCGACCGGTTGGCGTGCGGGACGATGATCAGCGGGGCCCGGCTCATCCCGGTCAACCAGCGACTGCGCCGCACGGTGTCCGGATCCCCGGCGACCGGCGTCGTCGCCGTCCAGAACAGCTCCCGGTCGGCCGCGGTCTCCAGCACCAGGAAGCCCCAGCCCTGGGAGAACCCGGCGGACGGGGCCCGGATCGCGTGCTCCAACAGCCGCTGCACGACCTCGGGTGGGACCGGACGGTCCGGATCGTAGTTGCGCACCATCCGCCGGCGGCGGATCACCTCCCGCAGCTGCATCAGCGCGCGCCCGGCCCAGCCTCGGGGCGGATGCCCCAGCTGGCCTGCCAGGTCTCGGCCGGCGCCAGCACGATCAGGTCGCGGCCGGACCGGAACGCGTCCGGCGGGCAGGTCATCGGCTCCACCGCGATCGACCGGCGGTAGCGCGGCGGTGCGAACGTGTCGCCGCTGAACAGTTGCCACCAGCCGAAGGCCGGATCGGCCCAGATCGACACGGCCGCCGAACCGTCCGTCGTGGACAGCCGGGCCGCCGATCCGCCGGACGGATCGCGGTCCAGGTCGCCGAAGGCGGTGTCCAGCACGGTGGCGCCGACCCGCCGACCGGCGGTGAAGTCGAACTCGCTGCCGGCCACCTTCGCCGTACCGATCGGCAGCAACCGGCCGTCGACCAGGACCCGACTGCGGGCCGGCAACCGCACGACGGTGTCGTCGGCGTCGGTGTCCGGCAACCGCAGGTACGGATGGACCCCGAGGCCGAACGGTGCCGGCTCGGCACTCGCGTTGGTCGCCTGGTGGGTCACCCGCAGGCCGTCCGCGCCGACCTGCCACCTGGTACGCAGCACCAACGTCCACGGGTACCCGGGTGTGGCGGGCAGCGTCACTCCGACCACCACCTCGTCGGCCGCCTTGGACACCAGCTGCCAGGGCAACCAGCAGACCAGGCCGTGCAGAGCGGTGTGCCGGGATGGCTCCGACAGGTGCAACTGCCGGTCGACGCCGTCGAAGGTGTAGCGGCCGTCCCGGATCCGGTTCGGCCAGGGGATCAGCACCTGGCCGGCGCCGCCCACGCAGAGCTCGTCCTCGGCGTAGGAGTCGACGTAGTCGAATCCACCGGCCCGGTAGGCCCGCAGGCCGCCACCCACCTCGACCACGACGGCCTCGTGTCCGTGTGCCGTGATCGTCCACTGCGCTCCGGACGGTGGGCCCGGACGTGCATCGACGTTGTCCATGCGGCGACGATAACGGGTCGATCCACGCACCGTCGCACCCGCGACCCCATGATCCACAACAGCTAAGCGTAAATTAAAGGTCGCTCTACGGCGCGAGCCGCTCGATCGACCAGCCGCCGGTCGGCTCCCGACGGTAGCGGAACCGGTCGTGCAGTCGACCGGCCCGGCCCTGCCAGAACTCGACCGTCCCGGGCACCACCCGGAACCCGCCCCAATGTGGCGGCGGGGGCACCGCCGACGGTCCGGGAAACCGACGGTCCGCTTCGACCAGACCAGCCTCGACCGCCGCGCGGTCCGCCACCACCTGCGACTGCGGGCTGGCCCACGCTCCCAGTTGGGAGCCGCGCGGCCGGGTCGCGAAGTACGCCTCGGTCTGCTCCCGGGGCACCTGGACCACCGATCCGCACACCTCGACCTGCCGCGACATCGGGTACCAGGGAAACAGCAGACTCGCCGCGGGATTGGCGACGAGCTGCCCACCCTTTCGGGACCGGTAGTTCGTGAAGAAGATCAGTCCGGTCTCGTCGTACCCTTTCAGCAGCACCGTCCGGGTACTCGGCCGGCCATCGGCGTCCGCCGTCGCGAGCACCATCGCGTTCGGCTCGGCGATTCCGGCCGCGACCGCCTCGGCGAACCAGCGTGCGAACTGGGTGTGCCAGTCGGCGGCGAGAACGCTGCGACGCAGCTCGGGAGCGTCGCGGTAGTCCCGACGCATCGGGGCCGGTCGTGGTGTGTCTCCCGTCACGTCGCTCTCCTGGTCTAGGGCTACCCCGGCACTCGAACCTAGGCTGGTTACCCACCGGACACGAGGCCGAGCCACCACATCACCGAAACGGCACGGCCGGACACCAGACAGGCAACAACGCGGGCACCATAAAGGCAACACGTACGTAGCAGCCGTCAGGGCCGCCTGAAGCAGTTCTACCGGGCGTTCGGGCCGGACCACCAAAATCCCCACCCAGGAGAGCCATATGTCCGACTTCAAGCCAGGACTCGAAGGTGTGATCGCATTCGAGACGGAGATCGCCGAACCTGACAAAGAAGGCGGTGCGCTGCGGTACCGCGGGGTCGACATCGAAGACCTGATCGGACAGGTCTCCTTCGGCAACGTCTGGGCGCTGCTGGTCGACGGCCGGTTCGGGCCGGGTCTGCCGCCGGCCGAGCCGTTCCCGGTGCCGGTGCACTCCGGCGACATCCGGGTCGACGTGCAGTCCGCGGTCGCCATGCTCGCCCCGTACTGGGGGTTGTCGCAGCTGCTGGACATCTCCGACGAGCAGGCCCGCGCGGACCTGGCCCGGGTGTCGGTCACCGCGTTGTCGTTCGTCGCCCAGTCGGCACGCGGGCTCGGGCTGCCGGCCGTGCCGCAGAAGGAGATCGACAAGGCGCAGACCATCGTCGAACGCTTCATGCGCCGGTGGCGGGGCGAGCCGGATCCACGGCACGTCAAGGCGGTCGACGCGTACTTCATCTCCGCCGCCGAGCACGGCATGAACGCCTCCACCTTCACCGCCCGGGTCGTCGCCTCCACCGGGGCCGACGCCGCCGCCTGCATCTCGTCGGGCATCGGCGCGCTCTCCGGGCCGCTGCACGGCGGCGCGCCGTCGCGGGTGCTGCACATGATCGAGGGCGTGGAGCGCAGCGGCGACGCCGAGGCGTACGTCAAGGGCGTGCTCGACCGCGGCGAACGGCTGATGGGCTTCGGACACCGGGTGTACCGGGCGGAGGACCCCCGCGCCCGGGTGCTGCGACGCACCGCCAAGGAGCTGGGCGCGCCCCGCTACGAGGTGGCCGAGGCACTGGAGAAGGCCGCCCTGGAGGAGCTGCACAACCGCAAGCCGGACCGGGTGCTGGCCACCAACGTCGAGTTCTGGTCGGCGGTGGTGCTCGACTTCGCCGAGGTGCCGGCGCACATGTTCACCTCAATGTTCACCTGCGCCCGGATGGGCGGCTGGAGCGCGCACATCCTGGAGCAGAAGCGGCTCAAGCGGCTGGTCCGCCCGTCGGCGCGCTACGTCGGCCCGGCCCCGCGCAAGCCGCACGACGTCGCCGGTTGGGACGCCGTACCGCACGACGTCTGACCCACGCACGCTGCCCGGTCAGCCGCACGCACGACGCTGCCCGGTCGGCCGGCGCTCCTCGGCCGGCGCTCCTCGGCCGGCCCCACGTCCCGAGGCCCGGACGACGGGCCCGGGATGTGGGGCACGCCTCAGTCGCAGGCGTGAGACCACGCCCCGGGCCCGGTGCCCCGGGTGCGAGGATGGGAGACCCATAGCGCACCCGGAAGGACTTCTGGTAACCGTGGCTGACGTTGCGACCATCCGCATCCCCGACGAGATCAAGCCCGCCGACGGCCGGTTCGGCTGCGGCCCGTCGAAGGTCCGTCCGGCGGCCGTCTCCGCGCTCGCCGAGGTCGCGACCAGCTACCTGGGCACCTCGCACCGGCAGAAGACGGTCCGCGACGAGGTGGCCCGGCTGCGCCGGGGCATCGCCGAGTTCTTCGCCCTGCCCGAGGGTTACGAGGTGATCCTCGGCAACGGCGGCACCACCGCGTTCTGGGAGGTCGCCACGTTCGGCCTGGTCCGCGACCGGGCGCAGTTCGCCAGCTTCGGCGAGTTCGGGGCGAAGTTCGCCAAGGCGGTACGCGACGCGCCGTTCCTCGGCGAGCCGACGGTCCACAAGGCCGACCCGGGCTCGGCACCCGCGCTGGTCGCCGAGGCGGGGGTGGACGTCTACGCCACCCCGCACAACGAGACCTCGACCGGCGTGGCGGTGCCGATCCGGCGGGTGGCTGGCGCCGACGACGGCGCCCTGATGCTGATCGACGCCACGTCCGGTGCCGGCGGGCTGGAGGTCGACCCGGCCGAGACCGACGTCTACTACTTCGCCCCGCAGAAGTGCTTCGGCTCCGACGGCGGGATCTGGCTGGCCCTGATGTCCCCGGCCGCGCTGGAGCGGGCCGCCCAGGTCAAGGCGTCGGGCCGGTACATCCCGGCGTTCCTGGACCTGGTCACCGCGATCGACAACTCACGGCTGGAGCAGACCTACAACACCCCGGCGCTGGCAACGATCTTCCTGGCCGCCGAACAGACCGACTGGATGAACGCCCAGGGTGGGCTGGCCTGGGCGGCGAAACGGACGGCGGAGAGCGCGGCGGCGGTCTACGGCTGGGCGGAGCGTTCGACGGTGGCGACGCCGTTCGTCACCGACCCGGCGCTGCGCTCGAACGTGGTCGCGACGATCGACTTCGCCGACGGGGTGGATGCTTCGGCGATCGCCAAGGCGCTGCGCGCCAACGGCATCGTGGACACCGAGCCGTACCGCAAGCTCGGCCGCAACCAGCTGCGGGTGGCGCTGTTCCCGGCGGTCGACCCGGCCGACGTCGAGGCGCTGACCGCCTGCGTCGACTACGTCATCGAGCGGCTCTGAGCGAAATCGGGTGACACGGTCGGTTCAGTCACTGATTGTGGCTGAACCGACCGATTTGCCGTATAATCTGGTCGGCGGTCTCACCATCCGTGATCGCCGGTCCTCGATCACTGTCGACCACCCGACTCGCCGGCCGGAGCGGATCCGGGCAGCTCACTCGACATGCCCGGCGTGGCCTACTCCCATCGGGTGACTTATCGGCGTACCGTGTGCCTGAGGACGCCGGGGGGCGAGGTCGGCCTACGGCGTGGGGCAGCTCGGCGGGACGGAGGCAACGCGATGCGCCCAGTACGCTTCGTCGCCCTCTCCGAGGACGGACAGGCCCTGGTCCTCGCTGACGAGGTCGGCCGACTGCTCGCCCTGCCCATCGACGACCGGGTCTCCACCGCCGTACAGGCCGATCCCGGCACCAGCCCCGCCACGCTGGCGGTCGCCGGCGCGCCGGGTGACCCGAAGCCGTCGCTGTCGCCGCGGGACATCCAGGCCCGGATCCGGGCCGGCGAGTCCGCCGACGACGTCGCCCGCATCGCCGGGGTACCGGTCGACCGGGTCCTGCGGTACGCCGGCCCGGTGCTGCAGGAGCGGGCGATGCTCGCCCAGCACGCCCGCCGGACCCGGCTGAAGAACTCCGAGAAGGGCGCCCCGCTGGCCGAGGTCGTGGACGGGCGACTGGCCCAGCACGGCATCGACGCGGAGAAGATCTCCTGGGACGCGTACCGGCGTGACGACGGCACCTGGCGGATCATCGCCACCTGGCCGTCCGGCAAGGCCACCGCCCAGGCCATCTGGGAGCTCGACAAGAGCCGTCAGGTGATCTCACCGCACGACGACATGGCGCAGTACCTCTGCACCGAGCGGCCCACTCAGATCCTCGGCCAGGAGCCGACGGCGGAGCGTGGCGGGCACGCCCTGCCCGGGCCGTCCCGGGGTGAGCTGGGTCGCGGGCACGCGTTGCCCGCCGCCCCCGGCGACCAGCCCCGGCCCTCCCGGGACCCGATCCGCGCCGGGCGGGACGCGCTGCTCGCGTCGCTGGACCGTCCGCTGGGTTCGGCGGCCGGTCGCGGTCTGGAGCCGGCGGCCAACGCCGAGACGCCCCGGCAGCGGCCGGTGGCCGGCGGCGCGGCCGCGTTGCTCGGCGGCGGTGCCGGGTCGGCCTTCGACGACGACGCCGACGCGCCCAAGGAGGTCCCAGCCGTGCCGTCGCTGGCGGTGCTGCGGCCCCGTCGTGCCGCCACCGGCACCGGCGGTGAGACCCCAGCCGATGGCACCGGCAAGCCCCGCAAGCGGCTGCCCAGCTGGGACGACGTGCTGTTCGGCAGCGGCCCGGCCGACCGCGCCAGCTCCTGACCCCCCCCGCCCGTCGCCGACGATCTTGCAGTTATCGTTGGACAAACTCGACATTTCCTCGCGATAACTGCAAGATCGTCGCGGGTGGGGCGGGGAGGACGTAGAACCTCGGCAGTGGCGCCCAGCGCAGCCGCAGCCGACCGCCGGTACGACGTAGCTGCCACAGCAGCGCGGCGGCGGCGGTCAGGAACGACAGGGCACCGCCGAGCCAGATACTCGCCCCGGCGCCTAGGTGCTCGGCGACCCAGCCGATGGCCGGAGCACCGACCGGGTTGGTGCCCAGGAAGACCAGCACCCACAGCGCCATCACCCGGCCGCGGAACGCGGCGTCGACGCCGAGCTGGACCCGCTGGTTGGACGCCTGCGCGAAGTAGACCATGAAGAATCCGGTCGGCACCAGCAACGCCACCACCAGCCAGTACGTCGGTGCCAGCCCAACCATGGTGGCGAGGCCGGCGAAGGCCAGCGCGCTGCCGAGCACCACGTAGACCGACGGGCGGCCACGCCGGCCGCTGGCGGCGAGCGCGCCGGCCAACGCGCCGGTGGCCAACGCGGTGGTGAACAGACCGAACGACGCCGCCCCGGTGTCGAACACCGTCTTGGCCAACGCGGCGAGGGTGATCTGGAAGTTGAACAGCAGCAGCCCCATGACGGCCATCAGACCCATCGGCAGCATCAGGTCGGGCCGGCGGGCGACGTAGCGCAGCCCGTCGGCGACCTTTGCGCTGTCGCGGGCCCCGCCGACGGGCAGGTCGGCACGGTACAGCTCGCTGGCGCGCATCTGGATCAGGCCCACCAGCGGGGCGGCCGACGCGATCGCGCTGATCAGGAAGACCGGGCCGACGTCGAACGCGGCGATCGCCAGGCCGGCGACGGCCGGGCCGACGATCCGCGCGGTGTTGAACGTCGCCGAGGACAGGCCGAGGGCGTTGGGCAGCAGCGGGGTGCCGACCAGCTCGGAGACGAAGGCCTGCCGGACCGGGGTCTCCAGGGCGTTGCCGACGCCGAGCAGTCCGGCGAAGACGAACACGTGCCACAGTTGCACGGCGCCGGTCAGCACCAGCACGCTCATGCCGAGGGCGAGCACGAACCACATCGCGTTCGCGACGAACAGCAGCATCCGCTTGTCGTAGCGGTCGGCGAGCCGGCCGAAGACCAGGGTGAACAGCAGCACCGGGGTGAACTGCAGGGCGACGACGACGCCGAGCGCGGTGGCGGAGTCGTCGGACAGTTGCAGGACGAGCCAGTCCTGCGCGATGAACATCATCCACACGCCGATCAGCTTGATCAGCTGACCGGTGGCGAAGATCCGGTAGTTCCGGACCCGCAGGGACTGGAAAGTGGTGGTCAGTTTCGCCCGCACTCGGGGTGCGCCTCCTCGGATCGTACGCGTCATCCACGTGGGACGAAGCGGACCCGGTGGCCGACGAGCGGCGCGTCAGCCGCGCGACACCTGCTGCAGGATCTCCGCGGCCTGGCGCAACGTGTCGCGTTGGTCGGGGCTCAGCGCGTCGAGCCGGCTGGCCAACCACTCGTCACGTATCCGCTCGAACGCGGCGAGCACCTCGCGGCCCGATTCGGTGGCCGACAGGATCACCTGCCGACCGTCGGTCGGGTGCGGGGTACGCCTGACCAGTCCGCGCTCTTCGAGCTTCGCGACGATCTTGGTCATCGTCGGCGGCTGGACCCGCTCGATCTCGGACAGCTCCCGCGGGGTCAGCGCACCAGCCAGTTGCAGGCTGGTGAGCGCGGAGAGCTGGGTGACCGTCAGGTCGCCGACCGGGCGGGCCTGTCGGACCCGTCGGTTGAGTCGGGTGATGGCGTCGCGCAACGACACGGCCAGTTGCGCGGCTGAGACCTGCTCTCCCATCACCGCCCACTCCGTCACGTTCGTTAGCCTAACTAACGAACCACTGATCGCCCAGCCGTTATGACCACCGTCACCGGCGGCCCCCAGGGTACCGCCGGTGCCGGGGCCCGGGCGGGCCCCGGCTGGTCAGCCGATCAGCGAGCAGGCCGGCCCGGCCGGTCAGCCGGTCCCCGAGCAGGCCGGCCCGGGCGGTCAGCCGATCAGCAGCTCCAACGGGTGACGCAGGAAGTAGAGGGTGAACAGCACGGCCACCCCGTACAGCAGCGGGTGCACCGCCGCCGCGCGGCCCTTCACCAGCTTGATCAGTACGAAGGTGATCACCCCGGCACCGATGCCGTTGGAGATCGAGTAGGTGAACGGCATCAGCACGATCGTCAGGAACGCCGGGATGGCGATCTCGTAGTCGGTCCAGTCGATGGTGCGCACCGCGGTCAGCATCAGGAACCCGACCACCACCAGCGCGGTCGACGCCGCCTCGAACGGCACCACCTCGACCAGCGGCGACAGGAAGACCGCGAGCAGGAACAACCCGCCGGTGACCAGGTTGGCCACCCCGGTGCGGGCACCCTCCGCGACCCCGGCGGCACTTTCGATGTACGAGGTGTTGCTCGACGTACTGGCCATGCCGCCCGCCGCCGCGGCGATTGAGTCGACGACCAGGATCTCCTTGGTCCTCGGCGGCATCCCCTCGTCGTCGAGCAGACCGCCTTCCTGGCCGACGGCCACCATGGTGCCCATCGTGTCGAAGAAGTCGGTCAGCAGCAGCGTGAAGACGAACATCAGGGCTACCAGCCAGGTCGCCGACTCCCAGGCACCGAGCACGCTGAAGTTGCCCAGCAGCGACAGGTCCGGCATCCCGAAGACCTGGTCCGGCAGGCTCGGCACGGTCAACGCCCAGCCGCCGGGCCGGCCGTCCGGGCCACCGGCCGGGCCGAATCGGCCGATCGCCTCGACGACGATCGCCAGCACCGTGGAGCCGAGGATGCCGATCAGGATCGCGCCGCGTACCTTGCGGACCACCAGCACCAGGGTGAGCAGCAGGCCGAGCACGAAGACGAACGCCGGCCAGGTGGCGATCATGCCGTTGACGCCCAGGCCGAGCGGCGGCGACGCGGTGCCGCCGGTGACGAACCCGGCGTTGACGAAGCCGATCAGCGCCAGGAAGAGTCCGATGCCGACCCCGATCGCGGTCTTGAGCTGGGTCGGTACCGCCCGGAAGACGGCGGTACGCAGCCCGGTCAGCACCAGCACCAGGATGATCACGCCTTCGATGACCACCAGCCCCATGGCGTCGGCCCAGGTCATCTGCGGCGCGATCTCGAAGGCGACCAGGGCGTTCACGCCGAGACCGGCGGCCAGCGCCAACGGGAACCGGGCGACCACCCCCATCAGCAGGGTCATCAATCCGGCGACCAGGGCGGTCGCCGCAGCGATCGCCGGGATCGCCAACGCGGCCCCGTCGCCGTCCACGGCGCTGCCCAGGATCAACGGGTTGAGCACCACGATGTAGGCCATCGTGAAGAAGGTGGCCAGCCCGCCGCGTACCTCCCGGCCCGGGGTCGAGCCCCGGGCGGTGATCTCGAAGAACCGGTCGAACGCGTTACGCGGGGTGCGGTCCGGGGTCGGCCCGGTCGTCTCCGCCGGTACTGTCGCCATGGGTCCTCACAGCTGATCATAAGGATGGATGGGCGCATCGTCTCAGATCAACTGTTACCGAGGAAGGT
Source organism: Solwaraspora sp. WMMA2056 (assembly GCF_030345095.1). NCBI lineage: Bacteria > Bacillati > Actinomycetota > Actinomycetes > Micromonosporales > Micromonosporaceae > Solwaraspora > Solwaraspora sp. WMMA2056. Next base: position 1,499,554 of record NZ_CP128360.1, on the reverse strand, counting down.
CATCCTGGTTACGTCCAGCAACAGCGGCAGCGGTGGGCCGGCCGACGACACCGTGACGACGGACTCATCCGTACCCCCGAGGTGATCAACCAGGACGTACGCTGGCCTGGTGCCCGAATCGCCGTCGCTGAACCCGCCGGAGCCCGGCGGCGGCCGTGTCCTACCGCTACCGCTGCGGTCGGCGCCCCGGCCGGAGCCGCTCGACCCGCCGATGGTGCCGATCGCCGCCGGCGGCCTGATCGCCTGGGCGCTCGCCGGGCTGGTCTGTCTGCTGGCCCGCGACTGGCTGGCCGATACCGGGCGGACCGACTGGCTGTGGACCTGCCTCGCCGGACTGCTGGTCGGGCTGCCCGGTCTGGCGGTGATGCTGCGGCACGACGCCCACCGACGCCGCCGCCGGGAGCGGGTCAGTCCTGCGGAGCCGCCGACCGCGTCGTGACGTCGACCGTCTCCACCTCGCCGTCGTCGTAGATGGTCGGCAACTCGTCGACCGGCGTCTCGACCGGGCCGGACAACGCCTCGGAGTGCGCCCCACAGCCGTGGTCCACGCTCACCACCCGGCCGTCGTCGGGCGCGTACACGTTGCCGCACACCCCGAACGCCTGCCGCAACGCCCCGGCCAGTTGCAGGTAGAAGCCGCAGGTACCGCAGCGGGCAGTGGCCGGGGCAGCGGTCGAGATGGGTGCCTGCGGCCCGTGCTCACCGTCGTACCAACGCTGCGCCGTGTCGGCCCGCCCCTGCCGGGACATCACCCGGCTGCGCCCGAGGCCCAGCTCCCAACTGACCTCCTCCACGGCGGGGTCGTCGGACTGCAGGTAGCCGGGGGCCAGCCGGTCGTCGTCGAACGACGTCGGCAGCAGATCGCCGACGCCGAGGTCGCCCGGCTGCAGACGCTCGTGCCAGGGCAGCCAGCCAGGGGCGAGCAGCGCGTCCGGGCCGGGCAGCAGCACCGTCTCGCAGACAGTCACCTGGCGACTGCGCGACACCCGGGTGACGGTGACCGCCCAGCGCCAACCCTGATAGCCGGACAACCGACACTCGAACAGATGGGTGACCAATCTCTCACCCTCCGCAACCGCCTGTAGGTGGTCGCCGATCTCGGCCGGGTCCACCGCCTCGGCAAGCGCCGCGTAGGCGACGTCGACAGCCTTGGCACAGACCGCATCGAGGCGGGAGGCGCGAGCGGTGCTCCTGGTCACCCTCCCATTGTTGCCTACCGGCCGGCGTCGGCGACAGGCACTCCCCGACCGGTCCGTACCGCCGCCGCGTCCGCCCTCTCGTGCCGGATTTCCGGTACAGCCCGAGACGGGACGTGTGCGGATGGGTGAGGATGAGCACATGGGGCTGTTCCGCTCGATCGGGCGCACCACCGGGACCGCGGTCCGCTGCACCCGCGCCGTGCTGCGCGGCACCGCGTACAGCAGTCGCTGGGCGGGGCGCAAGGTCCTGCAGGTACGCCAGCGCGGCGCCGGCGGCGAACCCGGCATGACCCGGCTGTTCGACCTGCACGCCACCTCCTGCGCCGGCGACACGCTGATCACCATCGGGCTCGCCGGCACGATCTTCTTCAGCGCCCCGCTGGGCGAGGCCCGCAGCAGCGTCGCGCTCTACCTGCTGGTCACCATGGTCCCGTTCGCCCTGCTGGCACCGGTCGTCGGCCCGGTGCTCGACCATTTCCGGCACGGCCGGCGGTACGCCCTGGCCACCACCATGCTGGGCCGGGCGTTCCTGGCCTGGCTGATCGCCGACCACCTCAACGGCTTCGGCCTGTACCCGGCGGCGTTCGGGGTGCTGGCCCTGTCCCGCGCGTACGGCGTCGGCCGCTCGGCCGCCGTACCCCGGCTGCTCCCACCCGGCCTGGGACTGTCCCAGGCCGGTGCCCGGGCCAGCGTCTACGGCACGATCGCCGGTGCCGTGGTGGCTCCGCTGGGGTTGGCGGCGTTCTGGTTCGGACCGCAGTGGCCGCTGCGGGTCGCCTCGGTGATCTTCCTGGTCGGCATGGTCATCGCGTTGCGCCTGCCGCCACGCGCCGACTCGGATCCACCCGAGCGGGTCCCGCGGGCGTTGCGCGTGTTCGGGCTGCGTCGCGAGGCACACCGGCAGCGGATTCTCACCGGCCGGCTGGTGATCGCGACCCTGATCGGCAGCGCCACGCTGCGCTGCCTCTACGGTTTCCTGCTGCTCTACCTCGCCTTCGCGATCAAGGCCGGCGACCTGACCACCGTCGTGCTGGGCCGCGACCTCGGCGACGAGGGCGCGCTCGGGGTGGTCGGCGCCGCGTTGGCCGCCGGCAGCTTCATCGCCACCGCGATCGGCAGCCGGATGCGCATCCACCGACCGCTGGCGCTGCAGTCCAGCGGGCTGGTGATCGTCGCCGGCGTCGGGGTGCTCGCCATCGTGCAGTTCTCCCTGCCGATGGTGGCACTGTTCTGCTTCGTCACCGCCGTGATCAGCGGGATAGCGAAACTCGCCGTGGACGCCACGATCCAGGAACGGATCGCCGAACGACAGCGGGCCAGCGCCTTCGCCCACTCCGAGACGATCCTGATGCTGGCCTTCGTGGCCGGTGGGGCGCTCGGTCTCATCCCGATGGACGGCCGGATCGGGGTCGCGGCGGCGGCCGGGTTCGCCGTACTCGCGGCGGCGCGGGCCGCGTTCGTCGCCAGCCGGCACCGGCGGGAGCGGCTCAACGGTCGCCCGGCCCACGACAGCCCGGCCGACGACGGCCCGGCCCACGACAGCCCAGCAAACGACAGCGCGACCGACGACGGCCCTTCCCACGACAGCGCGGACGGCCCGGCGGCCGCCCCGGCGCAAGCGGTCGGGCCGGGCCCCGTGCCGCCACGGGCCCGCCGGTCCATTTTTCCGGCCCGGCCCCGGCCCCGCTCCCGGTCCGCGCCACCGGCACCGGTCCCCGCCGGTCCGGCCGGCACCTCAGCCACCGGGGCCGAGCCGGCGACATCGGCAGCCACCGCCGGGCCAGCGGCCGGAGCCACCCCCGGGCCAGCCGCCACCGGCGGCGCGCCGACCGCCGCACCGGCCGGCACCGACGTCGGGCAGGATGACCCCGACGACGCCACCCCACCCGGCTTCCACATCTACCGACCGTCGACGGCCCGGCCACGCCCCGACGGAGCGGGCCCGACCAGCGGGCCGCCACCGGGCCGGTGACCCCCGGAAGGACCACCGCGTGCCACTGCTGATCGTGACGGCGGTCGACGCCGAGGCCGCCGCCGTACGCCACGGGCTGACCGCGACACCCGGTACGCCGCCGGAGGTGGTCGCCGTCGGTGTCGGTGCCGCCGTGGCGGCAGCCGCGACCAGCCGGCAACTGGCGCTCGCGGCCAGCGCCGGACGGCCGTACCAGGGGGTGCTCAGCGTCGGGATCGGCGGCGGCTTCGCCGGCCGGATCGACCTGGGACAGACCACCGTCGCGACCCGCAGCGTCGCCGCCGACCTCGGCGCACAGTCCCCGGACGGCTTCCTCAGCCTGGACGAACTCGGCTTCGGCAGCGCGGTCGCGGGCACCGACGAGCGGCTCACCAGCTGGCTGCGCGCCGCCCTGCCGCAGGCCGTGCCGGGGGTGGTGCTGACCGTCAACACCGTCACCGGCAGTGCCGCGACAGCCGCCACCCTCGCCGACCGCTACCCGGACGCCACCGCCGAAGCCATGGAAGGTTTCGGGGTGGCCGTCGCGGCCCGGCTGTTCGGCCTGCCCTTCGCGGAACTGCGGACCATCTCCAACCCGGTCGGCCCACGCGACCGCGCGGCGTGGCGCATCCCACCTGCGCTGGCCGCGCTGACCGACGCCGCCGCCGCGCTCACCGGCCGGTACGCCGACTACCGTGGCTGACGTGGCTCTGCACCTGGCGTTCTCCCCCTGCCCCAACGACACGTTCGTGTTCCACGCCCTGGCGCACGGCCAGGTGCCGGGCGCGCCACCGGTGACCGTCACCTACGCCGACGTGGACGTCACCAACACCGCCGCCGCGCGCGGCGAGTTCGACCTGGTGAAGGTCAGCTACGCGGCGCTGCCGTGGCTGCTCGACCAGTACGAACTGCTGCCCTGCGGTGGGGCGCTCGGCCGGGGCTGCGGCCCGCTGCTGCTCACCGCCGGCAAGCAGGCCGGCAAGCAGGCCGGCGATGCCCGAGCTGACAGCGGCCTGGCCACCGGTGACCTGACCGGGGCGACGGTCGCCGTACCCGGTGAACGGACCACCGCGTACCTGCTGCTGCGGCTCTGGTCGGCGGACCGTCCGCCGGCCCGGATCGAGGTCGTGCCGTTCCACGAGATCATGCCCGGGGTGGCCGCCGGCCGCTACGACGCCGGACTGGTGATCCACGAGGCCCGGTTCACCTACCCCCGGTACGGGCTGACCGAACTGGTCGACCTCGGCGCCTGGTGGGAGGCCGACACCGGACTGCCGATCCCGCTCGGGGCGATCCTGGCCCGCCGCTCGACGGTCGACGCGCGGCAGGCCGCCGACTGGGTGCGCGACTCGGTCCGCCGGGCCTGGGCCGACCCGGCCGCCTCCCGGGACTACGTGCTGCGGCACGCCCAGGAGATGGAGCCGGAGGTGGCGGACCGGCACATCGGGCTGTACGTCAACGAGTTCACCGAGGACCTCGGCACCGACGGGCGGGCTGCGGTGACCGCCCTACTGGAACGGGCGGCAGCGCAGGGGCTGACCCCGCGGCTGCTGCCCGGCTGATCGGGCTGCCGCCCGCGTCCGGCTGCGTTGCCTGTCCTGCTGTGGCTCAGGTCTCCAGCTCGCGGGCGACCGCGTGCACCAACTGAGCGACCGTCTGCGCGGTCCGGCGGTCCGGGAACCGACCCCGGCGCAGGTCCGGCTGGACCTTCGCCTCCAACACCTTGATCATGTCCTCGACCAGTCCATGCAGCTCCTCCGGCGGCCGGCGTCGCAGCTCAGCGACGGACGGTGGCGCCTCGAGCAGCTTCACACCGAGCGCCTGGGCACCGCGCCGGCTGTCGACCACGCCGAACTCCAGCCGTTGACCGGACTTGAGGTCGGTGACGCCGGCTGGCAGCGCTCCCTTCGGCAGGAACACGTCGCCGCCCTCGTCGCTGGTGACGAAGCCGTAACCCTTCCCTGCGTCGTACCACTTCACTCGACCCGTCGGCACCACTGACCTCGACTTCACTTGGGCGGATTTACCTCACCAGGCTAGCCGGAGCCGACCATCGAGCGCCGCTGGGAATCCGGTCAGGTCGTCGATGACCGCCGCCGCCCCGGCGGCCAGCAGATCCGCCGCCGGGCAGGGCCCGGAGGCGACACCCAGGCCGGGGACGCCGGCGGTCCGCGCGGCCACCATGTCCGCGGTGTGATCACCCACATAGACCTGTACGCCGTGCTCCCGCAGTGCCGCCGCCTTGCCCTCGGCGAACAGGTCCCCGGCGAGAACGTCCACCGTCAGCCCCAGGTGGTCCAGGTGCAGTTGGGCGAGCCGGCCGAGTTTGGAGGTGACCACCACCACCTGGCCGCCCCGGGAGCGGATCAGGTCGAGGGCGGCGACCGCGCCGGGCAGCGGCAGCGACGGCGCCACCGCGTACCGGGGGTAGAGCGCCCGGAACTGCTCGACCGCCGCGTCGACCTGCTCGGCCGGGAACCACTGGCTGATCTCGTGGCGTAGCGGCGGGCCCAGCCGGGACACCGCGACCGCGGCGTCGACGTGCACCCCGGTCCGCGCGGTCAGCGCCCGGTACGTCGCGGCGATCCCCGGCCGCGAGTCGATCAACGTCATGTCCAGGTCGAACCCGACCACCAGCGGCATCGCACCGCTCCCTCCCCAGGCAGGCAGCCATCGTCGCACGGGCCACTCGGCCCACTGCGGCACGGCCGGGGCCACGGCCGGCCGTCGGCGGGCTAGCGTGGAACAACAATGACCACCACACTCGCCGACCACCTGCGGTCCCGCTCCGATGCCGAGCTGGGTGAACTGCTGCGGCTGCGCCCGGATCTGGTCGTGCCGGCACCGACCGACCTGGCGACGCTGGCCGCCCGCGCCCAGTCACGGATCTCCACCACGCGTGCCCTCGACGACCTGGACGAGTTCACCCTGCGGATCCTCGACGCGGCGCGGCTGTCCAGGGATCCGTCCGACGGGGTCACCTCGGTCGACGCGGTGCTCGCGATGGCCATCACCCCGCGCGGCGCGGCCACCACCGACCAGGTACGGCAGGCGCTGGACCGGCTACGGGCCCGCTGCCTGCTCTACGGTCCGCCGACCGGGCTGCGGGTGGCCGGCGGGGTGGACGAGGCGGGTTCGCCGTACCCGGCGGGGTTGGGCCGACCCGCCGCCGAGCTGGACGACCAGGTGGCGCGGCGGTGTGCGGACCCGGCGCAGCTGCGCCGTACGCTGCTCAGCGCCGCACCGCCGGCGCGGGCGGTGCTCGACCGGCTGGCCGCCGGGCCGCCGCTGGGCACCGTCGGATCCGGCACCGGCGGCACGGGCTCCGGCTCCGGCGGCACCGGCACCGGCGGCACCGGCACCGGCGGCACCGGCACCGGCGGCGCGGAGACCGGGCCCGGCCAGCCGGGTCCGGTGCGGTGGCTCGTCGACGCCGGACTGCTGGCCGTCGTCACCGACGTACCGAGGGCCGAGGGCGGGCAGACCGTCGAACTGCCCCGGGAGGTCGGGCTGCTGCTGCGCCGGGAAACCGGCCCGCTCGGCGTGCTGCGTCCCGACCCGCCGCTGGTGACCGCCCCTGCGCGGACGCCGAGAATCGTCGACGCGGCCGGCTCCGGTCAGGCCATGGAGTTCGTCCGGCACGCCGGCGACCTGTTGGAGGCGGTGGCGGCGGAGCCGGTGCCGATGCTGCGTACCGGCGGCATCGGCGTACGCGAGCTGCGGCGGCTGGCCCGCGCCGGCGGCGTCAGCGAGCAGCTGGCCGGGCTGGTGGTCGAGGTCGGGTACGCCGCCGGGCTGATCGGCGAGGTCGACGCCGGCGGCGCGGCCAACCGGGCCGCCGTCGACCAGCAACTGCTGCCGACCACCGGCTACGACCTGTGGTGCGCCCGGCCACCGGCCCGCCGGTGGGAGCAGCTGGCGCAGGCGTGGTTGGCGATGACCCGCCGGCCCGGTCTGATCGGTGGCCGCGACGACCGGGACCGGGCGATCACCGCCCGGTCGGCGGCGGTGGAACGGGCCGGCGCACCGGCGGTACGCCGTACCGTGCTGGCGGTGCTGGCCGGGCTCGCGCCGGGGGGCGCACCGACCGCCGACGACGTGCTGACCCTGCTCGCCTGGCAGGCACCGCGCCGCAGCCGGGGCCGCGACGAGCTGCACCGCGAGGTGCTCGACGAAGCGGCCCACCTGGGCGTCACCGCGCTCGGGGCGTTGACCGGGTACGGCCGGCTGCTGCTCGCCGACGATCCGGCGACCGGTTGGGCCAGTGTGGACGACGACCCGCTCGGGGTCCGGTCGACCGGGCGGGAGCATCGGGGCGAGGCGTCCGCCGTGGAGCGGGCGTTGGCGGCGCTGCTGCCCGACCCAGTGGACCATTTCCTGGTCCAGGCCGACCTGACCGTGGTGGTGCCGGGCCCGCCGGAGCCGTCGCTCGCCGCCGAGTTGGAGGTGGTGGCCGAGCCGGAGTCGACCGGGGCCGCGAGCGTGCACCGGGTCACCCCGGCCAGTGTCCGCCGCGCCCTGGACGCCGGCTGGTCCGCCGACGATCTGCACGAGCTGTTCGCCCGCCGGTCCCGCACCCCGGTGCCGCAGGGGTTGACCTACCTGGTCGACGACACCGCCCGTACCCACGGTGGGCTGCGGGCCGGTTCGGCCGGCGGGTACCTGCGCAGCGACGACGAGGCGCTGCTGGCCGAGGTGCTGGCGGACCGCCGGCTCGGCGGGCTGGCGTTGCGGCGGCTGGCACCGACGGTGCTGGTCAGCGCGGCGACGGCCGGCCGGTTGGTGGACGCGCTGCGGCAGGCCGGCTACGCGCCGACGGTGGAGGACGGTTCCGGGGCGGCGCTGCGGCGACCGCCCCGGGTACGCCGGGCACCGGCGCCGCATCCGGCGACGATGCGCCCGGTCGACCCGTTGGCGGCGCCGCCGTTGACCAAACCCCGGATCGACGCGCTGGTGGAGCAGCTGCGGCGTGGCGAGGCGGCGGTCCGGGCGGCGCGGCGGGCCCCCGGGCCGGTCCGGGCGGCAAACGGCCAGCCGGTCGAGGGGCTGGCGGCGGTGCAGGCGCACGCGCAGGCCCTGGCCGTGCTGCAGCAGGCGGTACGGGACAAGTCGCTGGTCTGGGTGGGTTACGTTGACGCCCACGGGGCCGCCGCGTCACGTCTGGTCCGGCCGGTGTCGATCGGGGCCGGTTTCCTGCGGGCCGAGGACGAGCGGACCGAGACGCTGCACACTTTCGCGTTGCAGCGGGTGACGGCCGCCGTGGTGCACGACTGACGACGGCGGCGGCAGGCCGCGGGGTGCGGTGACCGGCTGCCGTCCGGTTTCAGCCGGGGCGGGGTCCGCCGTCGTGTCGGTGCCGGCGGGCTGCTTCGACCACCGACACGGCCAGCAGCAGCGTGAAGCCGGTGCCGAGGGCTTCGCCGACGGAGTCGATGAAGCCCTGGCGCAGGACCAGCCAGCCGAACAGGAACCAGCCGACGAGCAGAGTGGACGCGAACGCGTACCAGAAGAGGGTGGCCCGCGAGACCGGCCCCGGGTAGCTCCGGTCGGCCGGTCCTGGTCGATCCGGCTTGTCGTTGACCGTCATGACCGCCTCCCGGTCCGATCGTTACACCGCTGTCTCCAGACTGGCAGGTCGGCGAGGGATCGGACAGCAACCGGTGCCGGCCGACGTGTCCGATGTCGGCGGCGGCACCCGGTGCCGGCGGGAGGTTGCCCTGCCGGCGGGAGGTCCGGCACGGTGACCTCCGGTGCCGGTGCGGGCCGTGGGCCCGCACCGGCACCGGGACCGGGATCGGCTCAGTGGGTGAGCACGACCGTGGAGATGCTGCGTGCGCCGACGTTTACGGTGACCTGGTTACCGTTGACGCCGACCGACTGGCTGGCCGCGCTGGAGTACTGCGAGGTGAGGTAGTGCTCGGCCCGCGTGACGTTCTGCGGGGCCGCGACGACCGCACCGTTGACCGCGCTGTTCGACCGGTTGAGGATGACCAGGGTGGTCTTCCCGTCGCCGGTGTACGCAGTCACCTCCAGCGGTGACGCCTTGGAGCTCTTGGTCAGGGCGACCCGCTGGTAGCCGGGGCGGACGTACTTGGCGTACTGCGAGAAGGCGTACCCGCGCTTGAGCGGTGCCCCCGCCGTGGTGCCGAAGGCCGACTCACCGTCACCGATGAAGGAGTAGAACCGCTTGCCGTACCACCAGATGTAGGCGGCCCAGTTGGCCTCCATAATCCGGTGCACGGTACGCATGATGTCGTCGAGCGTCTCGTCCCAGACGGCAACGTTGCTCGGGTTGCCCCAGATGTTGGAGCCGCTGCCGTCGGCCTCGTGATGGTTCCACTCGGTCATCCACACCGGCTTACCGTGTTGGTTGGCCAGGTTGTACGGCTTCAGTCGACCCTGGGACTCTAGGCCGTACAGATGGCCACCAATGTAGCCGATGTTGTTGCGCGCGCCTGCGTCGTTGAGGGTCGGATCGGTGTAGCTGTAGTTCATGTTGACCGCCTCGGCAACCATCAGCTCGGTGTTCTGCACCCGCCACCCGTGGTCGCGGACGAAGTTTCGCAGCTCGGTCCCGTTCCAGTCCATCGAGTCGTAGCTGGGGTGCCAGTCCGGCTCGTTCTGCACCGAGGTGACGTCGACGGTCACCCCCTGGTTGCGCATGTACTGGACATAGCTGTTCAGATGGTTGGCGTAGTCGTCGTAGTAGTCGGTCCGCAGCTTGCCGCCGTTGATCCGACTGTTGTTGGTCTTCCACGCCGCCGGCGCCGTCCACGGTGACGCCAGGATCTTCACGCCGGAGCCGGCGGACTTCGCCGTTCGCAGCGCGTTGACCTGGTTCGACCATTCGCTGGACTCCGGCGAGATGCCTGTCCGGACGATCGACAACCCCAGTTGGTTGGGGCCCAGCCCGACCAGGGTCTGGGTCTCGGCTGTCGACCAGGTGCTGCTGCCCCAGATCCAGGTGGCGGCACCGAACCCGTCGATTGTCTGGTACCTGGTGCCGGTGTTCACCGTGATGTCCGCAGGGCCGGTCGGCGGCCGCGTTGTGGGCGGTGCGGTCGTCGGCGGCGCGGTGGTCGGCGGCGCGGTGGTCGGCGGCGCCGTCGTGGGCGTGGTGCTGCCGGTGCAGGCCACGCCGTTCATCGTGAAGGCGGTCGGTACGGGGTTGCTGCCGTTCCACGAGCCGTTGAAGCCGAACGACGTCGTCCCGTTTGTCGCAATGGTACCGTTGTAGCTGACGTTCCTCGCGGTGACGGCTGCCCCGCTCTGGGTCAATGTGGTGTTCCACGCCTGGGTGACGGTCTGCCCGGCACCGAAGCTCCAGTTCAGCGTCCAGCTCGTCACCGCGTCACCGAGGTTGGTGATGGTGACGCTGGCGCCGAACCCACCCGGCCACGACGACGACACCGTGTAGTTCACCGAGCAGCCGGCCGCCGCTGAGGCCGGCACCGCCGCAGCGACGGCCGCCGAGGCCAGCAGGACGGCACCGGTCGACACGATGGCGGCGTTGGTCTTCAGTCTTCCCATCTGTTACTCCTCATCCGATCCGACCTCGGGCTCAGCTGGCGGTGCAACTGGGCGCGGGAATGGAGCCGTTTCCGGTGGCTTGGAAGCCGAACTCTGTCGACTGGCCGGCGGCGACCCGGCCGTTGTAGTCCACGTTGGTGAAGTCCACCGCACCGGTGTTGCCGCTGCGGTTGGCGTTCCACGCGCCGGTGACCGTGGCGCCGGAGGGCACCGTGAGCCGCACCCGCCAGCCGTTGATCGCCGACGATCCGGCGGTGACCCGCACGGTCGCCACGAAGCCGCCATTCCAGGAGTTCAGCGACACGCTGGCCGAGCAGCCGCCGCCCGACGGCGGTGGAGTGGTAATTGGCGGCGGCCCGGTGGTGGGCGGCGCCGTGGTGGGCGGCGGGTTGTTGCCGCCGGCGTTGAGTGCGTTGAGGACTGCGTCGTAGGCGGGCTTCTTGTTGCCGTTGCCGTCGAACAGCAACGGGTTCGCTCCGGTCCGCCAGGAGTCGGGGTCGAGGACGCCCCAGACGGTGATGCCGGTGCACCGGGCGACGGCGAGGCAGGCACGGGTGACCTGGCCGTACATGTTGGCCTGATTCGAGCCTTGCATGATGTCGAGCTCGGTGATCTGTACGTCGACGCCGAGGTCGGCGAAGCGCTGAATGTTCTGCTGGTAGGTGGGGTCGAGGGTGGTGCCCAGGTGCGACTGCAGTCCGACGCAGTCGATCGGCACGCCACGGGCCTTGAAATCGCGCACCATGTTGTAGATGCCGGTCGACTTCGCGTTGACGCCGTCGGTGTTGTAGTCGTTGTAGCAGAGTTTGGCACTCGGGTCGGCGGCCCGGGCGGTACGGAAAGCGACCTCGATCCAGTCGTTGCCGGTGCGTTGCAGGTTGGAGTCGCGCCGGCCGCCGCCGCTGCCGTCGGCGAAGGCCTCGTTGACCACGTCCCAGGAGTGGATCTGGCCCCGCCAGTGGCCGGCGACCCGGTTGATGTGGTTGATCATGGCGTTACGCAAAGCGGTGCCGGACAGGTTCTGCGCCCACGCGGGTTGCTGCGCGTGCCAGACGAGGGTATGGCCGCGTACGGTCATCCCTCGGGCGCGGGCGTGGGCAATGAGCTGGTCGCCTGCGGTGAAGTTGAACTGGTTCTGGTTGGGTTCGGTGTGGTACCACTTCATCTCGTTCTCGGCCACGATCGAGTTGAACTCACGGTTGAGGACCGTGGCGTGTGGTTGACGGTTCAGCATGAACGAGTTGGTGGCGGCACCGAAGTAGCGGCCGGACTCTGCCGCCGCCGCGCCAAGCGTCGTCGCCGCATTGGCTGGCGTCGATACAATCGCCGCCATTCCGGCAGCCATCACCATCGTCGCGGAGGCCGCGACAATGAGATGGATGCTTCTGGTCTTTCTCATTACCTTGCCTTTCGTGGGGGGGTGCAGTGTCGTGCGGCATTTCGCGGCACGCTCAGTTCGAACCGTCGGACGGTGACGGCGCCACCGAGCACCCGCGTCGCGCGATTTGCAGATCCCGAACCGGTACCGAAGAACTGCCACCCGTTGCGCAACGTGAATACCCGATCGAAGCCTCGACGGTGGCCACCGCCGTCGCGTCAGTCAGGAGTCGAAGACCTGAGCGTTGCACTGCTGTACGCCTTCTCGCGGGACCAGGAGGGGGTGCGGGATCGGGCACGCCAGGTCGCCATCGGTGACGGATCGATGGTCTGAGCGGCCGGTGGAACGGATGGTCGCCGTCGGGCCCGGATCGACGGCATGAAGCGCCTGGCACTGCGGCCCGGACAGGCGGCGTCCAAACGCTGCCCGTGCCGACTCCGCCGGGCCGCGTCGGCCTTCACGGAAGTCACGTAGCGTGCCCTGCGCTCTCGAGCATGAGCATAGTTGTGATTGCCAACATTCACAAGAGATCGAGCAGCGACAATCGCCAAACGTTGTCAAGAGCGGCCGATCAAATACAGATCCCACTTAGGGGTCTTTCCTACGCAGGACGCCACCCACGCTTCAGCCGCCGAGTTCTTGACTATAATAGCGAAACGCCGAACCGTTTCGACGGCAAGCAGCGACCCGCCCGCCACCGGCTACGGTGACAGACGGGTCGCGCTGGTGCGTTAGGTAGGTAGGTAGGTAACGGCCGCACGGCTCCCGCCCGGTCAGCCGCGCCGCACGGTGTCCGAGCAGGCTGGTCCGGCAACACGACTGCCGACAGGGCCGGCTGGTCAGCCGTCCTTGCGCTGGCTGAGCACCCACTTCAGGATGCTGCGATCCTCGTACGTCGGACCGTAGGCGGCGTGGTAGTCCGGCAGCGAGAACTCCTCGTTGCCGTACTCGACGTAGCGCAACAAGTCGGCGATCTCCTGCTCGGTCTTGCCGTCCTCGGTGTACGCGGCGGTCAGCGCCGCCCGGGAGTTGCGGGCCAGCGAGATGTTGAGCAGGTGGTCGTTGACCCCGTGGGTGAGGTAGATCGGGATCTCGGCCTCGGCGATCGCCGCGGCCTGAGTGGCGTTGACCTGGAAGCCGCCGGTGATCAGGCCGGCCGCCCACAGGTCCGGCCGCTTGGCGAACGCCTCCCAGGCCAACTGCGAACCGTAGGAGACGGTGGTCGCGTAGACCCGGCTGGTGTCGACGCTGTGGTTGGCGATGAACTGGTCGATCAACTTGACCAGCAGGTCGGCCTCGGCGGCGGCACCGACCCGCTGGTTCTGCGGGGCCAGCACGATGACGTCCTCGTCGCTTCCGGTCCAGCTGCGCTGCAGCCAGGCCACCGCTGGGATGTCCGCCGCGATCTGTACGCCGGTGTTGACCCCGTCCCAGCCCATGCCGTGACCGGGCAGGACGACCATCAGTGGGTACTTCTTGGCCGGGTCGTAGTTGGCCGGCAGGTGGTAGTGGTACGGCAGCACCATGCCGCCGCTGAGGAAGGCGTCGGAGGAGAACTCGTCGACGAGCAGGTTCACCGGCTCGTTGGTCATCGCGCGGACGCGGTTCGGGGTGCCGGGGGCGAGCACCGGCCCGCCGTTGCCCAGGGCCCGGACCGGCTTGCGCTGGACCAGCGTGGTCGGCAGGTCCGGGTTGACCTTGACGGTGCACAGGAACGTCGGGCACTTGGAGACGATCACGGTCCACCCACCGACGTCGGCCGGGTCGAGCTCGATGATGACGTACCGGCCGTGGACGGACTGCTTGTTGTGCCGGGTGTGCGCCCGGCTGTTGGTGTAGACGTTGGTGATGGTCCGGTCGGCCATCTTCGACAGCTCGTCGATCGGGTTGAACCGGAAGTTGTACACCGTGTCGGAGACGGTGAACGACGTCGGGTCGATCGAGGCGGGGTCGACGTTGGCGCTGTACTCGACGGCGACGGCGGAGACCCGCTGGCCGTACGTGTAGACCTCGGTGATCGGGGTGATGCTCTGGATCCCGGTGACGACGTTCGTGCTGTTGCCACCTTGAGCGTATGCCGCTCCGGCGCTGGTCAGCACTGCGGCCGTGGCCAGCAGCGCGACCATCTTCCTGCGGAGGGTCACTGCGTCCTTCCTTTTCGCGCAGAGCGCGTGTGCCAGCCAGGTCACCACCGGGTCGCTACCAGGTGCGGGGGGGGGTGGCCAGATGACTCCCCGACTGGTCGTAGATCGATGCTAAACTGATTTAGCTCGGAGCATGCTCGCCGTGATCAGCCGCTGTCAAGACGCCGGCTGGAAATCGGCTGGAAATACGAAAGATGCTGGCGGGACGGCTGATACCCCCGATACCCCCAGCTGAACGCCGCCTGCCACGACGAAACGCCGGGCGGGACAGATCCGTTGCCACGGAAACGTCCCGCCCGGCGTGCCGCAGGTGGTCAAGCCCGGTGCGGCGGTCAGTCCAGGCAGCCGCGCAGCGCCTCGGTGAGCCGGTTCGCCCGGTCGTCGACCACACCGCCCATCTGGTTGAGCACGTACCCGAAACCGACCCGGAACCGGTCGTCGGCGAACGCCAGGTGACCACCGGCCCCGTCGTGACCGAAGCTGCGGTCACTGAGCATCGGGCGGACCCGGGGCGAGCGCAGCAGGAACCCGGTCCCCCACCGCTGGCCGGCGTCCGGTCCGCCGTACCGCTGCTGGCCCTGGACCCGGACCACGACGGCGTCGTCGACCGACGCGGTGCTCAGCAGCGGCCCGCCGGCGACGTCGGAGACACACGCGGCGTACAGCCGGGACAGCCCGGCGGCCGAGCTCACCCCGCCGGCGCCGGGGATCCCGGCGGCCTGGATCGCCGGGTCGTTGAAGCTCACCAGCCCGTCGGCGTCGGCCGGGAAGTCGAACGCGCCGCCCATGGTCAGCGACCGTTCACTGACCTCGTCGGGGAAGGGCATCGGGCCGCCCGGCGGGGCCAGGGTCCAGGCGACCGCGTCGCGCTCGGCCGCCGGCAGGCCGATCCAGGTCCGCAGCCCCAACGGCCCGGCGAGGGTACGGCGGAAGTACTCCCCCGCCGGCAGCCCGGTGACCCGCCGGATCAGCTCACCGACCAGCCAGCCGTACGTCAGGGCGTGGTACGTGTACGCCGTCCCCGGCTGCCACAGCGATCGCTGCTGCTCGATCGCCTCGATCACCGGCCGTTCGGCGATGACCTCGGCCCGGGTCAGGTCCCGGTCCAGCGCGGGCAGCCCGGCCTGGTGGGTGAATAGCCACCGGACCGGGATGTCCGCCTTGCCGTTGGCGCCGAACTCCGGCCAGTAACGGGTGACCGGCGCCGACAGGTCGAGCTGACCGGACTGCACCAGCAGGTAGGCGCAGACCGCCAGGATCCCCTTCGTGCAGGAGAAGACGACCGCCGGTGTCTCCCGGGTCCAGGCCCGTCCGGTACGCGAATCGGCCAGTCCGCCGTACAGGTCGACGACGACCTGGCCGTCGACGTGCACGACCAGGCCGGCACCCACCTCGCCGCGGGTGGCGAAGTTGTCCCGGAACACGTCGGCGACTGGGCCGTAGCCGTCGGCCACGTCCCCGTGCACGGCAGTGGTTGTCGGCACGCTCATCCCTTGACCGACCCTTGCAGCAGGGCCTTGATGAACTGGCGCTGGAAGATGAGGAAGACGATCAGGGTCGGCGTCAGGATCAGCAGCGATCCGGCGCAGTGCAGGACCTGGTCGGTGCCCCACTGGCCCTGGAAGGCGCCGAGCGCCCCGGCCATGGTCCGCTTGGTGCCGTCGTCGACGAGCACGATGGCCAGCAGGAACTGGTTCCAGGTCCACAGGAACAGCAGGATCGTCAGCGAGGCGATCGCCGGGCGGGCCAGCGGCAGATGGATCCGCCAGAACAGCTGCCAGGTGGTGCTGCCGTCGACCCGGGCCGCCTCGGACAGCTCCGGTGGCACGTTGATGAAGTGCGTCCGCATCCAGAACACGCCGAACGGTATGAGCTGACTGCGAGGGCCGCCGCCATCAGCGGCGCCAGCACCACGGCCGGGCGACCGGCGTGGAGCTTCCGCGCGCGAAACTACGCATATCGGGACTCCTTGAGTTCTCACCAGTTGCGCCGATCCCACGCGGCGCAACTGGTGTTTCGGGTTCACCGGCCGACGGCCGAGGTCGTCGGGAACTCCCTAGCTAAACTGATTTAGCAGAGCATGCTTCCGATTGCTCGCTGCTGTCAAGGACTAGTTGGCAGCGGTCCGGAAACGGCTCGTTCACACTGGACCGGCCGCCCCGGCACACCCACCCCGTCGGTCGTCGGTCGGCCACCCGATCGGCCGACGCCACCCCGGCGAACCGGTCGCTACCAGCGATCCGGCGCCACCACGGCGGTGACCCGCCGGTGACCCGGCCGGCCCACCATCGCATCATTGAGCATGGGCCTGACCGGCGGAGGCAACGCTGTGGACAAAGAAACCTCATCTAACGGATCAACACCGCGAAATCGGGCGACACTGGCAGATGTCGCCCAACGCGCCGGGCTGTCCAAGACCGCCGCGTCGATGGTGCTGAACGGCCGGGAGGGGACGCGCCTGTCGGTGGAGGCACATCAGCGCGTCTTCGCCGCCGCCGAGGAACTAGGCTACCGCCCCAACGTCGCCGCCCGAAGCCTCAGGACCAGAAAAACTGCCACCATTGCCTTCGTGTCCGACATTGTGGCTACGACCCGATTTGCCGGCGGGCTGATCCGGGGCGCACTGGACGCCGCCCGGGAGCGCGACCATGTCCTGCTGATCACCGAGACCCAGGGCGACGCGGCCTTCGATCGGTACGCGATCGAGGCCATGCTGGACCGTCAGGTCGACGGGGTGATCTACGCCGCGATGGCGACCCGCCGGCTGACCGTACCGCCGGCGATCCTGGGCGGACCGGTGGTGCTGCTCAACGCCACCAGCGCCGAGGACCTGCCCTGCGTGCTCCCCGACGACGAACAGGCCGGCCGCGCCGTCACCGAGGCCCTGCTCAAGCAGGGCCACCGGGACCGGATCGCGCTGATCGGGCGCAACCGGCTCAAGGAACGCGACCCGGAGGTCTCCCTCGCCGCCGAGGCCCGGTTGCGCGGCATCCGGCACGCGCTGTCCGCCGCCGGGGCGAAGCTGTACGCCGAGCCGTCCTGCCGGGAGTGGCTGCCCGAACACGGCTACACCACGATGCGCGGCATCCTCGACCGACCCGACCGCCCCACCGCCGTGATCTGCATGAACGACCGGCTCGCCTTCGGTGCGTACCAGGCGGTCGCCGACGCGGGCCTGACCGTCCCGGCGGACATCTCGATCGTCTCGTTCGACGACGACCCGATCGCCACCTGGCTGCGCCCAGGACTGTTCACCGCGGCCCTGCCGCACGAGCAGATGGGCCGCCGGGCAGTGGAGATCCTGCTCGACGGCGCACCCGGCGCCCCGTACGTGGTGCCGATGCCGCTGCGCCGCCGCAAGTCGATCGCCGCCCCCCGGCCGCACTGACCTCAAGCCGCCCCCGGGCCGCGTAGGGACCGATCCGGACCGGTCCCCGCGCTTGGCGCTAAACCGATTTACCGTAGGTTCCAACGCATGCTTCGGCTATCGGACCACTGGGTGTGGGACAGCTGGTACGCACGGGACGACGACGGCCTGTGGCACGCGTTCTTCCTGCCTGCCTCCCGGGCGTTGCTCGACCCGCACCGCCGCCACCACCGCGCCACCATCGGCCACGCGGTCTCCACCGACCTGCGCGACTGGCGACTGGTCGCCGACGCGCTGGTCGCCGCCGACACCCCCGCCTGGGACGACCTGGCCACCTGGACCGGCAGCACGGTACGCGGCCCCGACGGCCGGTGGTACCTGTTCTACACCGGCGTCAGCCGGGCCGAACAGGGCCTGGTCCAGCGGATCGGCCTGGCAGTCTGCGACGACCTGGTCAGCTGGCACCGCCACGGCGACGGACCGCTCGTCGAAGCCGACCCCACCTGGTACGAGACCCTCGACCCCGACGCCTGGTACGAACATGCCTGGCGGGACCCGTGGGTCTACCCGGACCCGGCCGGCAACGGCTGGCACATGCTGATCACCGCCCGCGCCCGCGACGGCGCGGCCGACTCGCGTGGTGTCACCGGCCACGCCACCTCCGACGACCTGCTCACCTGGCAGGTCCAGCCACCGGTGTCCACCCCGGCGGGCTTCGGCCACCTCGAGGTGCCGCAGGTGGTGGTGATGGACGGCCAGCCGCTGATGCTGTTCTGCACCAACTCGGTCACCGCCGACCGGGGTGGTCCGGACGCGCCCCTGGTCTGGGTGGCACCGGGGACCTCCACCACCGGCCCGTGGGACGTCGCCGCCGCGATGCCGTACGCCCATCCGAGCCTCTACGCGCCACGCCTGCTGCCCGACGACGCTGGCGGTTGGCAACTGATCGGCTTCCGCGACCACGAGGACGGCCGGTTCATCGGGGAGATCACCGACCCGCTCCCGGTCCGCTACGTACCCGGTGTCGGCCTGGTCCCGACCGGACCGGACGCCTCGGCCACCCCCCGGACACCCACCGCCCCGGCACAGGCCGCCGTCGCGCACGCGGAGACCGCCGCCCGCTGACCGGGGAGGGTCGGTCAGCGGACGGCGGCCGTACGGTGCCGGTCGGGCGCCGCCCACGGACCGCTCGCCCCCGTTGCTCCGCCCGCCGCGCCGCACTCTCCGGCCGGCGCTGCCGCCCGGAGTGGGTCGCTGTGCGGATCGAACGCGTCCCGCGACACCCACCGATCACCGTGACGGACGCACCCGACCGGGACGGCCGTCGTGGTTACAGACGCCACACCGGCCAGGTCGGTTGCGTAATCCGAGCGATTCTCTTCAATCGGGACCCCGACAGTGGCGTCGATCACCGCAGCCGGGGCGCGGGGCCGGCCGGTGTGCCAGACTGGCAGGTCGGCCACAAGGGGGAATGACGTGCACAACGGCCCGCTCATCGTCCAGTCGGACAAGACCCTGCTGCTGGAGATCGACCACCCGGACGCCACCGCCTGCCGGATGGCCATCGCACCCTTCGCCGAGCTGGAACGCTCCCCGGAACACGTGCACACCTACCGGCTCACCCCGCTCGGGCTGTGGAACGCCCGTGCCGCCGGGCACGACGCCGAGAGCGTCGTCGACGCGCTGCTGAAGTTCTCCCGGTACCCCGTACCGAACGCGCTGCTGGTCGACGTCGCCGAGACCATGGACCGGTACGGCCGGCTGCAGCTGACCAACGACCCGGCGCACGGGCTGGTGCTGCGGGCCACCGACCGCGCGGTGCTGACCGAGGTGGTCAAGAGCAAGAAACTCGCCGGCATGTTCGGCGCGAAGATCGACGACGACACCGTCGCGGTGCACCCGTCCGAGCGGGGACGCCTCAAGCAGGGCCTGCTCAAGCTGGGGTGGCCGGCCGAGGACCTGGCCGGCTACGTCGACGGCGAGGCGCACCCGATCGAACTGGCCACCGCCGGCGGTGACGGGCAGCCCGGCTGGACGCTGCGCTCGTACCAGCGGGAGGCGGTGGAGCAGTTCTGGGCCGGCGGCTCCGGGGTGGTGGTGCTGCCCTGCGGTGCCGGCAAGACCCTGGTCGGCGCGGCGGCGATGGCGCAGGCCAAGGCGACCACGCTGATCCTGGTCACCAACACGGTCGCCGGCCGGCAGTGGAAGCGGGAACTGATCGCCCGGACCTCGCTGACCGAGGAGGAGATCGGCGAGTACTCCGGTGAACGCAAGGAGATCCGCCCGGTCACCATCGCCACGTACCAGGTGCTGACGTCGCGGCGTAAGGGCGCCTTCACCCACCTGGACCTGTTCAACGCCCGCGACTGGGGCCTGGTCGTCTACGACGAGGTGCACCTGCTGCCGGCGCCGATCTTCCGGTTCACCGCCGACCTGCAGGCCCGCCGGCGGCTCGGGCTGACCGCCACCCTGGTCCGCGAGGACGGCCGGGAAGGTGACGTCTTCTCGCTGATCGGCCCGAAGCGGTACGACGCGCCATGGAAGGACATCGAGGCGCAGGGCTGGATCGCCCCGGCCGCGTGCGTCGAGGTCCGGGTCACCCTGACCGACGCGGAACGGATGGCGTACGCGGTCACCGAGACCGAGGAGCGGTACCGGTCGGCGGCGACGGCACGCACCAAGCTGCCGGTGGTCAAGGCGCTGGTGGACCGGCACCAGGGCGACCAGGTGCTGGTCATCGGGGCCTACATCGACCAGTTGCATCAGCTCGGCGAGTACCTCGACGCCCCCATCGTGCAGGGCGCCACCACGAACAAGGAGCGGGAACGGCTGTTCGACGCGTTCCGCCACGGCGAGATCCCGACGTTGATCATTTCCAAGGTCGGCAACTTTTCCATCGACCTGCCGGAGGCGGCGGTGGCGATCCAGGTCTCCGGCACGTTCGGCTCCCGCCAGGAGGAGGCACAGCGCCTTGGCCGGGTGCTGCGCCCGAAGGCCGACGGCCGGCAGGCGCACTTCTACACCGTGGTCTCCCGGGACACCGTCGACACCGAGTACGCCGCACACCGGCAACGGTTCCTCGCCGAGCAGGGCTACGCGTACACGATCGTCGACGCCGACGACGTCCTCGGCCCCGCCCTCCCCTGACCCCCATGATCGCGACGATCTTGCGCTTATCGTTGACCGAATCCGACAAATCCTCGCGATAACCGCAAGATCGTCGGGATCATGAGGGGACGGGTGGGCCGGGGGTGAGCAGGTCGGCCAGCAGGTCGCCGTACTCGTCGATCCGGTCCAGCACCTCGGCGGCGGTGAACTGGCGGACGGCCCCTAGTAGGTCCCCCGCCGCTGCGGCCTCCACCTCCGGCCAGGTCAGCGGGGTCGAGGCGGCCGGGACCGGGCCGGCCCGCAGCGAGTACGGCGCCACCGTCGTCTTCGCCGCGTTGTTCTGACTCCAGTCGATGAAGACCCTTCCCGGGCGCAGCCGCTTCGCCATCCTGGAGGTGACCTTCGCCGGCGAAGAAGACTCCAGTTCCTCGGCGACCTGCTTGACGTACCCCGAGATCACCTCGGCCGACTGGGTGGCAGAAACCGGCGCACACAGCTGCATGCCCTTGCGGCCGGAGGTCTTCGGCCAGCAGGCGATCCCGTCGTCGGCGAACCGGTCCCTGATCGCCACCGCGACCACGCAGCACTCCGCTATCCCGGCCGGTGCCCCCGGATCGAGGTCCACGACCAGCAGATCAGGGTCGGCGCCGACCCGCCACTGCGGGGTGTGCAGCTCCAACGCGGCCAGATTGGCCAGCCACACCAGGGTGGGCAGGTCGTCGGCGACGACGAAGTCGATCTCGTCGCGGCCGCGCGAGGACCCAGGGGTCGGCAACCGGGCGGTACGCACCCAGTCGGGGGTGCTCGCTGGGGCGTTCTTCTCGAAGAAGTACTGCCCGTCGACCCCGTTCGGGTAGCGGATCCGGGTGAGCGCCCGGTCGGCCAGGTGCGGCAGCAGTACGCCGGAGACCCGGGTGTAGTAGTCGATCACCTCGCCCTTGGTGAACCCGGCCGCCGGGTAGAGCACCTTGTCGAGGTTCGACAGCTCCAGCGCCCGGCCGGCCACCTCCACGCGGATCCGCCCGGCCGCGCCCGCTCCCCGGTCAGCCGGCATCGGCGGCACCCCGCCTCAAGTCAGCCGCCATCGGCGGCCTCGGCGTCGACGTCGGTGGCCGGCACGTCCGGGCGGATCCGCAGGAAGCGGGGGAAGCGCAGCCGCCCGTCCGGGGTCTGCTGGCCGTACCGTACTTCGATCACGACCTCGGGGCGGACCCAGATCGCGCCCCTGGCGTCCTCGCGCGGCAGCGGCGTGTCGAACGGCGACCCGTCGGTACGCAGCGGTTCGAGCGCGGCCAGCAGGGCGCGCTCGGCCGCCGCCCCGATGCCGCCACCGACGCGGCCGGTGAACCGCAGGGCACCGGTCGCCGCACCGGCCGGATCCCGCCCCGGTACGCCGACCAGCAGCCCGCCGACGCGGCGTACCCCCGGCCGCCAGCCGCCGACGACGAAATCCCTGGTCAGCTCGATTTTGACCTTGACCCAGTCGGGGCTGCGCACCCCTGGACGGTAGATCGCGTCGTGCCGTTTGGCGACCACCCCCTCCAGGCCGTGTTCAGCGGCGGCGGCCCGGGTGGCCGGCCCGTCGGCGAAGCCGGGCGGCACCGCCCACGCCGGCCCGGCCAGGCCGAGGGCTTCCAGCGCGTGCCGCCGGTCGTGGTACGGCCAGCCGGTCAGGTCGGCGCCGCGCAGCCGCAGCAGGTCGAAGATCATGTACGTGGCCGGGGCCCCGGCGGCCAACCGGGCGGCCCGCGCCGGGTCCCGTACGTGCATCCGCTCGGCGAGCGCGGTGAACGACGGCCGGCCGGCGGCGTCGAGCAGCACCATCTCGCCGTCGAGCAGGGCGTCGTCCAGGGCGCGGGGCAGGCCGGACAGTTCCGGGTAGGCCACCGTGATCTCGGCGCCGGAGCGGGCGTACAGACGCTGCGCGCCGCCGGAGATGTCGGCCAGCGCGCGGACGCCGTCCCACTTGAACTCGTACCGCCAGCCGGGGCCTGTGGGCAGCTCCCCGGTCGTCGCGAGCATCGGCCGCAGCGGTCCACCCGGCATCCTGCCACTGTAAAACCAGCAACGAAGTGGTCGCGCTGAGTTCTGTCGGATGCGATCCTGGATCAACACCGGGCTGACCTGGACGATCTTGACCTTGGGGAAGGGCAGGACAGGGCGGCGGCCGCCGGTGGTGGCGAAGGGGACTCACCATGCGCGCGATCTGGAAAGGCGCGGTGTCGTTCGGCCTCGTGTCGATCGGGGTACGCCTGTACTCCGCCACGGAGGAGAAGGACATCCGGTTCCACCAGGTGCACCGCACCGACGGCGGTCGGATCCGGTACAAGCGGGTCTGCTCGGTCGACGGCGAGGAGGTCAGCTACGACGACATCGCCAAGGGCTACGACCTCGGCGGTGGCGAGATGGTGATCCTGACCGACGAGGATTTCTCGGATCTGCCGCTGAGCACGTCGCGGGCGATCGACGTACTGGAGTTCGTGCCGGCCGACCAGGTCGACCCGATCCTCTACAACAAGGCCTACTACCTGGAGCCGGAGGGTACGGCGACCAAGCCGTACGTGCTGCTGCGCGACGCCCTGGCCGACTCCGACCGGGTGGCGATCGTGAAGGTGGCGCTGCGGCAGCGGGAGCAGCTGGCCACTCTGCGGGTACGCGACAACGTGCTGGTGCTCAACACGATGCTCTGGCCGGACGAGATCCGCCAGGCGTCGTTCGGTTTCCTCGACGACGACGTGCAGGTCCGGCCGCCGGAGCTGGCGATGGCGGCGTCGTTGATCGACTCGATGGCCGGTGAGTTCGCCCCGGACGAGTACACCGACGACTACCGGGCCGCGTTGCAGGAGGTCATCGACGCCAAGGTGGAGGGCCGGGAGATCGTCGCCCCGGAGGAGGAGGCGGAGGCTCCGCCGGCTGCGGTGGACCTGATGGCGGCGTTGCGGGCCTCGGTGGAGCGGGCCCGGGTGGCCCGTGGCGAGGCCGCCGACAGTGACCGGGCCCCGGCCGAGCCGACCCCGATCACCTCGGCGAGGAAGGCGGGCGGCAAGGCCCCGGCGGCGCGCCGGACCGCCGCGAAGAAGGCCGATCCCGCCAAGCAGGCCGAACCGGCGAAGAAGACTCAGCGAGCGAAGCAGGCCGAGCCGGCCAGCAAGAACGAGCCGGCGAAGAAGGCTGCCGCCAAGCAGACCGGCGGCACGAAGACCGCCACCAAGAAGGCTGCCGCCAAGAAGGCCAGCTCCCGCAGCTCGACGGCGAGGAAGGCCACCGACCGTAAGTCCGCCTGATCGGCCGGGCGGCCAGCAGCCTGATCGGCCGGCAGGCGGCAGCCGGCAGGCGGCAGGCGGCAGGCGGCAGGCGGCAGGCGGCAGTCCGACGCAGGTTCCCGTTGACGTGCATTCCTGTGTGGAATATTTATTCCACACAGGAATAACTGCTGGTCGCACCGCGTGACCCCGCCGACCAGCGGCGTTGCACCACAGCTGATCAAACTTGGTCAATCCCACTATTCGGCACAGTCGCCACAGGTCCACTACTCCTGCATAGGACGGATTCGTCCACCACGCCAAGCTGGCATTTCACTCATCCTGACAATCCACTCAGGATCAGTGAAATTTGTCTCACTCGACAACTACCTCGGTCGGAGATCACTATGTGAAGTCGGGTGATCACCAAGGGGCCAGGATGTTGCGAGGCGCGGCGGAAGGCGACACATGCACGGAACCTCCCTGTTGGACCGACTGGCCGGACAGTTGACCCGGCTCTGCGCGGTCGTCGACGCCGACCCGGCCGTCCCTCGGCAACTCGTCGCCGACCTGCTCGGCCCGGCCGCGACCCGGCCCGTCGACCAGCCACCGGCCTGGCCGTCCGACGTCGCCGACGACCACACCCCGGTCGAGTACTCCGTCGCGTTCAACGAGGCCGAGCCGCCGACCCTGCGGATCCTCGCCGAGGCCCAGGCCGCCACCGGGGACCTCGCCGCGCACGCCCAGGCCGCGTACCGCTTCCTGGACCGCCAGGTCGACCGGTTCGACCTGGCCACCAGCCGGTTCGACGCGGTCCGCGAGGTCTTCGACACCGACCGACCGCGCGGTGCCTTCGCACTGTGGTACTCGCTGGTCTTCCGCAGCGGCCGCCGACCCGAACTCAAGGTCTACTTCAACCCGGCGGTACGCGGCGAGGAGCACAGCGCCACGCTGGTCGTCGAAGCGCTACGAAAGCTGGGGCTCGACGCCGCGTACCCGATGATGGTCGACGGCGGCCTGCGCCCCGGTGAGCTGGGCCGACGCGACCAGCTGACGTTCTTCGCGCTGGACCTGCACGACGGCGACCAGTCCCGGGTCAAGCTCTACGTCAGCCAGTACGACGCGACCGTCGACGACGCCGTCCGCGCCGCGAGCGTGGTCGACGACATCGACCCCGACCAGGTCGCCGACTTCTGCACCACGGCGGCCGGCGGCCCCGGCCCGTACGAACGGCGTCCGCTGGTCAGCAGCTACACCTTCACCACCGGCGCCACCCAGCCGGTCGGCTACAGCCTGTACGTGCCGATCCGCGACTACGTCGACGACGACGTCCAGGCCCGCGACCGGGTCCGCGAACTGCTCGACCGGTACGGCCTCGACGCCAGCCGGCTCGACCCGGCCATCGAGGCGGTCACCGACCGGCCGTTGGCCGACGGCGTCGGCCTGATCGCGCACGTGTCACTGCGGGTCGGCCGCCCCCGCCCCGGCATCACCGTCTACCTGTCCGCCGAAGCCCACCAGGTCGCCGCACCGCGACCCGGGCGAGACCGTACGCCGATGAACGCCGGGAGCATGTGATGCAGCCAGCCGACCGACGCACCACCCTGCCGCCGTACCGGATCAAAGTGGTGGAGCCGATCCCGTTCCTGACCGCCGACGAACGGCGCGCCGCGCTGGCCGAGGCCGGCTACAACCCGTTCAACCTGCGGGCCGACCAGATCACCATCGACCTGCTCTCCGACTCCGGCACCGGGGCCACCTCGACCCTGCAGGAGGCCGCGGCGGCGCTCGGCGACGAATCGTACGCCGGGGCCCGCTCCTGGTTCCGGTTCCGCGACGAGATCCGCGACCTGACCGGCTACCCGCACGTGCTGCCGGTGCACCAGGGCCGGGCCGGTGAACGGATCCTCTTCGGTGACCTGCTGAAACCCGGCCAGATCAGCATCAGCAACACCCATTTCGACACCACCCACGCCAACGTGGTGCTGGCCGGCGCGCAGGCGGTCAACCTGCCCTGCGCCGCCGCCACCGACCTGGACGACGACGCACCGTTCAAGGGCGACATCGACCTCGACGCGCTGGAACGGACCCTGGCCGGCCCGGACGGGCACCGGGTCGGCGTGGTGCTGATGACGATCACCAACAACGGGCTCGGCGCACAGCCGGTGTCGATGGCGAACCTGACCGCCGTACGCGACCTGTGCCGCCGCTTCGACGTGCCGTTCTTCCTGGACGCGGCCCGGTTCGCCGAGAACGCATGGCTGGTGTCGCAACGGGAGGACGCGTACCGCGACAAGACTCCGCGCGAGATCGCCCGCGCCGCCTTCGACCTGGCCGACGGCTGCGTCATCAGCCTGAAGAAGGACGGCCTGTCGGCGATCGGCGGTGTCATCGGGCTGCGCGACGAGGCCCGGTACACCGCCTGCGAGGCCAACCTGATCGCCACCGAGGGCTTCTCCACGTACGGCGGACTCGCCGGCCACGACCTGGAACGGCTCGCCCAGGGCGTCCGGGAGGTGCTCGAACCGGCGTACCTGCGCTCCCGTGCGGCCTCGACCGCCCGGCTGGCCCGGCTGCTCGCCGACGCCGGGGTGGCCACGGTCGCCCCCGCCGGCATCCACGCCCTCTACCTGAACGCGGGCCGGCTGCTGCCACACCTGTCGCCGCACCAGTTCCCCGGCCACGCGCTGGGCTGCCAGCTCTTCCTCGACGGCGGGATCCGCTGCGCCGAGCTGGGCTCGCTGTACCTCGGCGGGCTCGACGACAACCACCAGCTGGTCACGCCGGCACCGTTCGAGCTGGTCCGGCTGGCGATCCCGCGCCGGGTCTACACCGACGCCCATCTGGAGTACGTCGCCGAGGTGCTGGCCGACATCGCCAAGGACCCGCAGCGGGTCGGCGGCTACCGGATCGTCTCCGCCCCGCCGCTGCTGCGCCACTTCAAGGTCCGGCTGGCCCCGGCGTAGCCGGGGCATGAAAGGTCCGGCTGGCCCCGGCGTAGCCGGACCTTGGGCGGTGCAGGCTCAGCTGGCCACCGGTAGCCGGCGCATCGCGTGCTTGACCAGCTCGATCAGGGTCTCCTTGCAGGAGGCCCGGTCCCGGGCGTCGGTCCACAGCAGCGGTACGGCCGGATCCAGCTCCAACGCGCCCCGGATCTCGTCCTCGGTGTAGAGGCACTCACCGAAGAACTGGTTGACCGCAGCCACGAACGGGATGCCGCGTCGCTCGAAGTAGTCGATGGCGGCGAAGCTGCTGTCCAGCCGGCGGGTGTCGACCAGCACCACCGCGCCGATCGCACCCTGGGCCAACTCGTCCCAGATGAACCAGAAGCGGTCCTGCCCGGGGGTGCCGAACAGGTAGAGCACGACGTCCTCGGCGATGGTGATCCGGCCGAAGTCGAGGGCGACGGTGGTGCTGGTCTTGTCCTCGATGCCGGTGACGTCGTCGACGCCGATGCTGGCCTCGGTCAGCACCTCCTCGGTGGTCAGCGGCGGAATTTCGCTGACCGAGCCGACCATGGTGGTCTTGCCCGTGCCGAATCCGCCAGCGACCACGACCTTGACCGATTTGCGATCCACGGTGATCAGTCCTTCTCGTCTACAGTCGCTGAAGGCCCGCGAGCACGGTCGCCAGCAGGTCACGGTCGGCGATCTTCTGCTGGGCCGGCGTACCGATGTCCAGGTAGCCCTGCTCGAGGAGCACGTCGACCATCACCTTGGTGATGGTGAGCGGGTGGTGCAGGTAGGCGCCGATCTCGGCGATCGACATCCAGGTCGAGCAGCGCTCGACGATCTCCCGGTACTCCGGTTCCAGCCGGGACAGGTCGGCGGGCAGCGCCACCACCTGGGTGGCCAGGTCGAGGTTGGTGTTGCGTGGGCTGGTCCGCCCGTTGACCAGGATGTAGAGCGGGACCAGTCGGCCCGCCTCCGAGTCGTCGTCGCCGTCCCACACTTCGTGTGTCATCGGCCCGGCCCGGCATTGCCGTTGATCTGCGTCACCGCGGTCCGCGGATCGGTGCTCAGGTACTCACCGATGCGGGTGACCAGCCGGCTCATCTCGTACGCGACGGTGCCCATGTCGACGCTCTGCTCGCAGAGTACGGCGAGCCGGGCGTTGTGCCCGGCGGCGGCGATGAACAGGCTCTGTCCCCGGTACTCGACGATGACCTGGTGCACCGGGCCGCTGTCGAACCGGCGGCTGACCCCGGCGGCGACGCTGTGCAGCGACGACGCCCCGGCGGCGAGCAGTTCGGCCTGGTCCTGCGGCAGCGATGTGGACTTCTGGATGATCAGACCGTCGGTGGACAGGACCACCGCGTACAGGACGTCGGGGACCTCGACGAGGTCGTCCAACATCCAGGTCAGGTCGTTCTGCGGGTGAGAGTTGGTCACGCGTTCCTGCCTTGATCATCATTAGTTGCCGGGGCGTCGTTGGCCGCCACGTCGTCGCTGGCTGCCGCCTGACCTGCGCTCCAGGCCCGCTGGTACCGGCTGAATCGGTTCCTGGCCTCCTCCGGGGAGCGCATCGGCGTGGCGTCCGTACCAGGGTCGCCGTCCGCCGCGATCTCGTCGCGCAGCTCCGGCGCGATGTGCTGCTGCGGCTGGCGGTGCGGCAGCGGCGGCCGGGCCGGCGGGGCGGACGGCGGCGTACCGGTGGCCGTCGTGCCGCCGCCGGCCGCCGGGTCCGGCTCGGCCGGCTCCGGGTCGAGCCGCCACTCCACCTGGGCGGCCCCGTTGCGGCGGTAGTCGGCCGGGTCGCCGGTACGGTACGGATGTCCTGCCACGTCGCCTGTGCTCCGTCGTTCGTACACCGTGCCGCCGCCCACCGGGGCGGAACCGGCCGTCGACGCCGGTCCGGGGATCACCGGGGCCGGCCCGACGGTGCTGCCGGGCGCCGCCGCGGTCGCGACGGCGTTCGTGGCCGCTGCCCCGGTCGTCCCGACGGTCGTCGGAACCGGTGTGGCCGAGGGTGCCTGCGGGTGTGCCGGCGCCGTCGCGGTCGCCGACGCCTGCGCAGGTGCCGTCGCGGTCGCGGTCGCGGTTGCGGCGTTGGCGGCGGCTCGGGGGTGGTGCCGCAGCGCGTTCGGTCGGGCCACCGCCCCGGCCATGGCCGGGACGAGCCGTTCCTGCTCCAGGTCCCGGCCGGTCCGGTCGTCGGTACGGCCGGCGAGCAGCCGCTCCGGCAGCAGCACGATCGCCAGCAGGCCGCCGTACGCCGAGGTCCGCAGGCTGACCTGGATGCCGTCGCGCTTGGCCAGCTCGGCGACGACGTGCAGACCGACCTGGGCGCCGTCGCGCAACGCCATCACGTCCGGGGTCGGCGCGGTGGCGAGCAGGTCGTTGGCCCGGTCCAGCGCCTCGCCGCGCATCCCCATGCCGGCGTCCTCGATCTCCACCGCGAGGCCGTGCTTGACCTCGTTGCAGGTGACCCAGACCATCGTCTCCGGCGGCGAGAAGGCCAGCGCGTTGTCCAGCAGCTCGGCGAGCAGGTGGATGGTGCCGGCGACGGCGTGCCCGTGCACCGCCAGGTCGGCGGCCTTGCGCAGGGTGATCCGCTGGTAGTGCTGCGACTCGGCGAAGGCGGCCAGCAGCACCCGGCGGACCGGGACGGGGTTCTTGAACCGACGGCCGATCTGCCCACCGGCGAGGATGACCAGGTTCTCCAGGAAGCGCCGGGTCTGAGTGAGCTGGTGGTTGATGTCGAACAGCTCGCCGAGCAGCTTCTCGTCACCGATTCGACCTTGCAGGTCCTCGATGACCCGCAGGCCGCGCTGCAGTGGCCGCTGCGGGCGCCGGGCGACACCCATCAGCATGGTGATACTCGACGTACGGGTCTGCGCCTCGTTGACGGCGGCGGCCGCCGCCGCCTGCAGCGACCGGTTGATGACCTGGGCCACCTGGCCGATCTCGTCGGCGCCGTAGTCCTTGGTGGCGAGTTCGGCGGAGAGGTCGACCTGTTCGCGGCGGCGCAGCCGGTCCATGACCGCCGGCAGCCGCTCGTCGACCATCGCGGAGGCGTCCTGGCCGAGCTGCGCCAGGCGCAGTGACAGTGCCTGGTCGACCAGGACCTGCGACTGCCGGACCGCCCAGACGGTCGCGGCGACCGCGACGGCCAGGGCGAGGAGGCTGCCGAGCAGCGCCAGCAGCAGCTGGTTGTTACCGGTACGCAGGGTCTGCGCGGAGACCGAGTCGGCCTGCACGATGGTCAGGTCGACCAGGTCGGCGGAGACCTGCGCGGTGAGCTGGGCCCACTGCGCACGGTCGATGCCGAGCCCACCGGGGACCGAGTTGCCCCAGGCACCGGCGGCGATCAGCTTGTCCTCGGCGATCTGCAGCCGCTGCCAGGCGTCGCTGGCGACGATCTCCTCGTAGCGCTGCTGGGCGTCGGGGTGCAGGTGCGGGGAGACGGCGGCCAGGGTGGCCCGGTACGCCCCGACCAGCTGGACGAAGGCGAGATGTTCCTGCTCGGTGAAGGACCGGGAGCTGAACGCCTCGTCACCGAGGGAGCCGGCCCGCGACATCAGGTCACTGGAGAGGAACGCCTCGGTGGCGGCGATACCACCCTGGGCGGCGGTCACGTCGGGCACGATCCGGGCCTGGATGTCGAACATCTCGGTCGCGGCGTCGAGCAGGCCGTTGTAGAACTCGTACGCCTCCTGGCCGCTGGCCGACCGGGAGTCGATCGTGGTCCGGATGCTCGGCAGCTGATCCAGGTACCCGGTGAGGGTGTTCCACTGGGTGATGATCGAGTCGGGGGCGGCGGCGAGGGAGCCTTCGGCGACGGTACGCAGCGCGGTCAGCTGCTCGTCGGTCTGCCGCCGCTGGTCGAGCAGTTCCTGCAGGTCGTTGTCGGACTGGGCCAGGTAGGCGATGCCGAGGCGGCGTTCCTCCTGGATGGAGGCGAGCGCCGGAACGGCCGGGATCGACACCTCACGGACGCCGACGGCGACCTGTCGGTTGTAGAAGCCCTGGAAGACCAGGTAGCCGGAGGCGGCCAGCCAGAGCGCCAGGGCGGCCACGCCGGGGATGAGGACCAGCCGGATGACCCTACGCTTGATCGACTGCTGACGGTCGTTGCCGCGTCGGGATTTCTTCGGCTGCTGGCCGTCGGCCTGTGTGCGTGCCAACTTGTATCCAATCGAATGGCGGCCTGAGTGGAGCAGCGCACGTCCACAGCTGGCCAACGCCGATGCGCGTGGCACGATACCGCTGAGCTCGTAGTCAACACCACCCCTTCGGTGTCGATGGGTAGGGGGTCGCTCACCCTCGGCGCGACCTGGCTAAACCGGTCCACCAGGGACCATGGGAGCGCTCCCGGATGATAGTTGCGCCAGCAAATTGTGGCGTACACCACTGTCTAACTGAGAGTGACAGAAACACCGCCGTCGTTCGGCTCCCGGAGTCGCCGTTCTCGCTGTCGGACTGGTGATCTAGCAGGATTTCGCCGGAATACCAGCCACAATCCTTCTAGATCGCCGACATCCAGCGGGTCGCCGGTCAGCTGGCGGCGGTGGCCCAGTAGCGGCAGCCGGCGTGGTCGAGATGGGCCGCCACCACCCGGCCGACCGCATCGGCGGCCAGCGCGGTGAGCCGACCGACGAGATCGGGCACGAACGGCGGCACCAACTGCTGCGGCACCGGCACCGGCTGCGCCGGATCGATCGGCACCGACTCGGCGGCACGCAGCTCCAGGCGGTACAGGCAGTCACCGACCGCCTGCTGCACACTCGCGCCCAACGGCCGGTCCAGCGGGGCCGACTCGTCGACCGGGACCGCCGCCGGCACCGCGTCGACCGACCAGAACAGGCCGTACGACATCATCGGCTGGTCGACGTCGCGGGGCAGTTCACAGGCGGTGACCCGCAGCGCCAGACCGAGCCCGACGACCAGCGCGGCGACGGCGTCGAACGCCGGCAACTCGGCCCAGTCGGCGGCCTGCACCAGCAGCCGGGCACTGGGCCGGCCGGCGGCGGCCTCGGCCACGTACCGCCGGACCGGGTGACCGAAACTGCCGGAGCTGCCGTCGCGCGCCGCGATGCCGTCACGCAGCCACAGCGACAGCACCCGCTCGTGGGTCAGATCCAGCAGGTCCACCGGCCGTACCCCGAACACGCCCGCCCACCGGCCCAGCCGGAACCGCTCCGGCAACCGATGGTCCCGCCACCGGTCCGCACTGTCTGCGGAAGCGGGATCGGGGTCGTTGGTCGACGCCCGCCACTCGACGTGCGTCGCCCGGTCCCGCAGATTCGTGACGGTGACGACGGCACCGGCGTACCGCCGGCCGTGGCCGCCGCAGCGCCGGCAGGTCAGCACCGGGTGCCGCCAACCGGTGGCGTGACAGTCCAGGCACGGCACCCCTGGGATCGGCTCACCCCACCACGTCGGCGCTGGCGGCTGCTGAGCCCGGCACAGCAGCGGCGCACGCTCCGGGATCGCCGGCCGGGGGCCGAGGATCCGCCGCAGCGACGTGTGCCGCCAACGGCCGTCCCGCCAGATGGCCTGCGCCCCGGGCGTCGGCGGCCCGTCGCCGCAGTCCCGGACGATCCGGCGTTCCAGCTGGTCGGCGTCGATCTCCTCGGGCGGCAGCGTCGACCGGGCCTGCTGCGGCCGCAGGAAGTACGCCGGCGCGGTCAACGACCGCTCGGCGAGCCCCGCCAGCGCGTCGGGCACGCTGGTGCGCTCCAGCGCGGCGGGCAGGCTGTCGGCGTACCCACGCTGGTCACGTGGGACGGCCGCGCCGGGCACCTCGAACCGGAGGTCCCAGTTCAGGCCGGCCGCGTACACACCCCGCCGGGCCTCGACGACCAGGTCCAGGCAGAGCAGGTCGGCGAGGGCGCAGAGCCGGCCGAGCCGGCCGTCGGCGCCGGCCGGGGCAGCCGCCACGGTCCGCCCGAGCAGGATCGTCCACGCCGGGTGGCGCAGCTCGCGCAGCGTCGAGCAGTCCACTTTGACCTGTGCGGCGAGTTCGTCGCGTACCGGCGTCAGCGGCACCCGCCAGCCACCGCCGAAGTCGGCGTGGGTGCCGGCGGCGACACTGGCCGAGGCCACCGCGCCGGTGTCCAGGTTCGCGACGGTCAACACCAGGTGGGTACGCGGCCCGCCGCTCATGCGTACATCCGGGTCTGAGCCGACTGCCACTCGCGCAGCGCACACTTGATCCGCAGGTTCTCGTCGTCGGTGCGCCGCAGATCGTCCCGCAGGGCGGTCAGGTCCTCGGCGACGTAGTGCAGGAAGGCGTACACCTCGTCCGGGTCGAGACCACGGCGGACCTCGCGGAACCGGCGGTCGCGGACCTGGCTGGGGTAGATCCGGGGCCGCAGCGGCGGGCGGCGGAACACCCCGCCGTTGAGGTCCCCCCGCTTTCGTGGAGCGGTGGTTACCTGACGCCGGTCGGCGCCGGGATGGTTCCGTTCGAGTCTGGCTGATCGATTCGTGTCGACGCCCAGGCGGTCTCGTACTCGTCCGGGCTGAGGTAGCCGAGGTCACGCTGGATCCGACGAGGGTTGTACCACCCGTCGATGTAGGTGAAGATCGCGTTCTCGGCCTCGTCGCGGGTCCGCCACGACGTCCGGTACACCAACTCGGTCTTCAACGTCGAGAAGAAGTTCTCCATCAGAGCGTTGTCATAACTATCCCCAGTGGAACCCATCGACGGCAGAATCCCGTTGTCCGCCAACCGTTGCCCGAACCGGAACGACGTATAGTTCGACCCCTTGTCGCTGTGGTGGATCAACTCCTGATCCCGCACATCCCGCGACCAGATCCCGTACTCCAACGCGCCGAGGATCAGGTCGGTGTCGCACCGATCGGAGGTCTTCCACCCCACGATCCGGTTCGAGAACGCGTCCCGGACCGCCGCCAGCCAGAACACACCCTGACCGCACGGGATCCGGGTCGCGTCGGCAACCCACAACCGGTTCGGCGCCGACGCGGTGAAGTCCCGGTTGACCAGGTCCGGTGCCGGAGTGTGCCGCGGGTCCTGCTTCGTGGACCCGCCCCGCCAGCCACGTCGCAGGAACGCCCCCTGCCAACCCTGGCCGGCCATCAGCCGCTCCACCCGCTTACGGCCGACCCGGACACCGTCCCGCGCCAACCGCCGATGCACCCGGTCCGCGCCATAGGTGTGCCCCGACGCGACCCAGATCTCGTGGATGTTGGACAACAACGCCCGGTCGACCTCAGCCCGATCACACGGCCGGACCGTCTTGTCGCGCCAGCCGTAGTACGTCGACGCGGTGATGTTCAGGACCCGTAGCAGGAGCGCGACCGCGTAACGGCCACGATGTTCGTCAACGAACCTCATGACCGACGCCGGGTCGGGTCGAGCTCCTGGGCGAAATACACCGACGCGGCCTTCAAGATCTCGTTCGCCCTGCGCAACTCGGTGTTCTCCCGCCGCAACCGCCGGTTCTCCTCAACCATGTCCGTCGTCGGCCGATCACCGCGCTGACCCTGGTCGGCCTCGTCCTGACGGATCCAGTTGCGCAGCGCCTCGTGATGCACGCCGAGCTGGTCAGCCAGCCGACGGATCACCGGCTTCGGATCCGACTCCCGATACAACCGGACAGCACGAGCACGCAGCTCATCGGGGTACTTCTTCGGTGCTGGCACGAATGCCTCCTCCCATGGCCATCAGACCACGATCAGAAGCTCCGTGAAACCGGGGGGACCTCACCGTTGCGGGGCCGCCCCGGCGGCGGCTCGATGACGTGGTGGAGGCGGCGGGGCCGACTGAAGATCCGGTGGAGAAGGTTGCGCATCGCGGGGGTTCCCCTTCATCAGGAGTTGGATGGGGCGACCCGCCGGCAGGGAAGGCGTAAGCGGGAGTGCTCGTAGCCGACGGGTCGCCCCAGCTCCGGCCGGTCGCAGCCTCATTCGGCGGGTACGACCCCGGAGCGGCTTTTGGTGTGTTTCCTGGGTACGGGTGTCGCGGGTTGCGGGTTTCGCGGGGGTTCGCTCGGGTAGGGCGGTCGGGGCGGGCAGGCCGCGCGCCACCACCCCGCCCCGACCAGGGCACGAGCACTCCGTCGTTGCCACGCGAGGGAGCGTTCGTAGCGATGAACTTATGTGCGGATGTCGTCGATGTCAACCTCTGCGTGGAGGCTACCTAAACCTTGCTCCACACATAAGTGACGTGGTCGAATGGAGGCGCCACGCGAGGGAGCGCCATGCCTGTTTTGCCCGACTACTTCAAGATTTCGAACGCCATCGTTGCCGACGTCAAGAACGGCACACTCAAGGCCGGCGACAAACTGCCGTCGATCGCCCAGCTCTGCAAGCAGTACGACGTGAGCCCGTCAACGATCCGCCTGGTGTTCGTGCGCCTCGAAGCACTCGAGGTCATCGACCGCCACCAGGGCAAAGGTGTCTACGTCACCGATCCGGCGACGTGGATGCGCAAGCCGTAGGCCCCTCTCCCGCTCACCGGCGAGGGTTGCTCAATTGATGATCCACTGCGCCTCATCGACTCGACGCGCCGACGGCTCGTCAGCCCACGCGCATCCGAATCACCACACCCTGATGTCCGTCGAGAGGCTTGCCACGCTTCCACCCACCTGACTCCACTGTGCCGCGAGGGGCCTCCCGCAGTTGGCCACTACCGGTAGCCTTCATGTCACCAGAAGGCTGCCGCGCTACCCCTCTCTGGACGGGCGGCTTCATGACAGTCGAGGATGTCAAGGTGCGCATCGGGCAGGCCATCGAGGCCGCCGAGGAGGCAAGCGGCTCATCGTGCAGCTCAGCGACGTCGCGACGGAAGCAGGTGGCCTGGCCCTTCGCACCGTTCGCGGCAGTCAGTGCGACTACGTCAAGGAGGGCGAGCACCACTTGACGGCTGCCATTGATGAGGTCGAGATGATTTGCCGGCGGATCGACAGCTGCGTGGAGCACGCCCAGGCCTACCGGAGGGCTCTCGGATGACCCTGGCTGACGTGGTCGCTCAGCTCCGCACCGCCGTCGAACGACTCGATCAGGCCGCAGTCGGAGCCGCCCGCGCCCAGGCTGACCTGGACCAGGCTCACCAGCACCTCACGACCGCCGGGACCGGTTCCAACCACAACGAGATTCGCGACGCCATCACCGAGGCGGAGACCGCAGCAGCCAAGGCCGGCAGGCTCGGCAACTTGCTCGCCAAGTCAGCGGAGGCGTTCTCGCGGTGCGGCAATTGCCTCATCCCCGGCTCGATGCCCACCCTCCAGGCCAACCCCGACACCAGCCTACCAGCGGCGAAGAGATCGTCGCCAGCACCGGACGCCCGAAGGGCTGGCACCGACGGGTCGCCAAGAAGAGTGTCGAGAATGCCGAGACCGCCGGCGACGTGACCGGGAAAGTCGCGGATGCAATTGCCCAGCTTGGACCAAAGGGCAGCACGTCTACGGTGCAACATCCGCCGACACCAGGACCTTCGAACCAAACCCCTGGTTACGCCGACTCTGCCGAGTCCGCCGCAATCGTCATCGCGGCAACAGTCGCCCTGATCCTCAAGAAACTAGATGACCGAAAGACCCGGAGGCGGAAGCTTGACGACTGATCGGACACCACACCTGGAACTGCTTCGGGAACTGACCCACGGCAACCCGGCCATATACCAGGAACGCTGCCAGCAGCTTGACGAAGCAGGGTGGCAGGAGCTTGGCCTGGTGCTCGGAGCAGCGTTTTTCCTCGCCGCGCGCGAACGACTCGGGGACCGGACCACCAGAGGCGAGGTTATTCACCTGGTCGCCGATATTCGCAGCAAGTTCGCGGATACGACGCTTAATCTCGATCCGGAACTGGCCGAAAAGTTGCTGGTCTCGGCACTCACCGGCGAAACCGACGACGTCGAGGACGCCGAGCAGGGCGCACTACTTGAAACCGAGCTCGTCGTGCTGTGGCACCTGCTTTCGGACGCACCGGCCGACAAGTTGGACCGCTTCCTCGCAGAGGTTGGTCAACTCGCGGAGGAGTGGAGTGAAGAGGATTAGCCCAGGGGCGGTTGCCCTCGTGCGGGCGCTACTCACCCTCGATGATGACGCAGACGTGCCGACCGCCCAGGAGGATGTTTCACCTGAGGACCAGCTCGGCGCGGCAGCCCTCATCACCTCCCTGTTCATTCACGCCGTGAGACGACTGTTCCCGGAGGGCGCCAGCCGGGGCGAGGTCATCCGCTTCGTCGCGGAGCTTCGCCTCAACCTCCCCTCGGACACGTCGATCGACACTCGGGCGACCGAAGGGATGATCATGTCGGTGCTGGACGCGAAGCGTCGGGAGGAGATCCCGCAGGAGGTGGCGGCAGCATCGGCGGTGGCGATCGTCCAGCACCTCCTCGACCAGGCAAGGATCGGCACAGACGAGCTGGAAGCAGTCCTCGCGAAGGCCATCGCGTCCACCGAGGAGTACGGCCTCGACGCCCAGCTGAGGGTCGAAGATGCCTACGGTAGCCAAGCCTGATCGAACCCGGTGATCCACTGCGCCTCATCGACTAGACACGCCGAAGGCTCGTCAGCCCACGCGCATCCGATCACCATGCCGCGACATCCATTGAGAAACCTGCCGCGCTTCCAGCCGCCCAACCGCCCCACTTCTGCACGCCCAGTGATCCTGGCACCACATGCAGTCGGGCAGCGCTGACCTGGATACGTCGCGGGTCCAGGCTGACGCACTCCGCCTCGACGATCTTGCATTCATCGCGAGGATTTGTCGGATTCGGTCAACGATAAGCGCAAGATCGTCGCGATCTTGGCGTGCCGTGGGCGCAGGGCGCGCTGACGGCGCACCCATTGTGTATCGACAGTTACTGATGCCACGATGGGAGTGCCTACAGTGGCCTGGGCCGGCGGACAGCTGTGGGACCGTCCGTCCTGCCGGCCCGCCGGGTCGGCACGGGTACCTGGGATCGAAGGAGACCAGCCCCATGTCGTTGTCGTCCACCCCACCGACGCACTCCCGTACCGATGAAGTGCCCCACAGCTCCCGACAGACCTCGTGGTGGCGGGCCGCGGCCGGCGTCGCCGCCGCCGTGGTCCTGGCCGCCAGCGGTACGGCGACCGCCAGCGTCCCGGCGCACGCGACCGGCACGACCGGCGACGCCACCACCAGCGCCGGATGCCTGACGGTGACAATCGAGAGCAGCTACTGGAACAACGGCCCGGACAGTGGCGGTGTCTTTCGCGACATCACCATCACCAACAACTGCGCCACGGCGGTCACCGGCTGGAAGCTGGTGCTGACCCTGCCGGCCGGCGAAACGGTCCAGCAGGGCTGGAACGCCAACTGGACACTGGAGGGCAGGACCCTCACCGCCACCCCGACGACGTGGAACAACGTCATCGCCGCCGGCCGGTCGGTCGAGATCGGGTACGTCGGCGCCTGGACCGGCGGCCGGCCGCAGGACCCGGGATGCACCATCAACGGCGACCCGTGTGACGGCACCGGGCCGGACCCGGCACCCGAGGTGACCCTGACCAGCCCGCGGGACGGCAGCTACTACACCGGGGTCTGCGCGATCCGGATGACCGCCGACGCCACCACCAACGTGGGGACCATCGCGCGGGTCGAGTTCTACATCAACGACATTCTGGTCGGCAGCGACAGCGCCGCCCCGTACAGCGTCGACGTCCCACCGGACCACCCGGCGCTGCGCGGCGGCTCGACGACCGTCCCCCGGCACACCGCCTTCGCCCGGGTCGTCACCGTCGCTCCGGCGGCGACCGCCGACTCGCCGAAGGTCGGCTTCACCCCGGCCGCCCTGCCGCCGGCGCTGATGGTGGTCGCCTGCCCGTCACAGGTGCAGGTGCCGGCCGGCGGTACGACGACCATGATCTTCACGCTGGCCGCCTGCACCGACACCGCCGGGTTGACCCTGACCGTCACCGGTGACCCCCGGATCACCGTGTCGCCACTGGTGCTGCCGGCCGGCACCCGGGAACGCCAGGTCACCGTCACCGCCGCCGCCGGCAGCGAAGGAGCAACGGCCCGGATCACCGCGACCCCCGACACCTCCTGCCTGTCCGGAAGCGCCCAGGTCACCGTCGTCCCGGCGGTCTGAGACCAGGAATGCGCGCCGGCATGCGCGCCTGACGGCGGGCCGGCGGCGGGCCGCGTCGAGCCTCCGCCGAGCCGCCGTCAGGCGCGCGGCTATGTCAGTCCAGCGTCGGGTAGTCGGTGTAGCCGGCTGCGCCGCCGCCGTACACCGTCGACTGGTCGACCTCGTTGAGCGGAGCCGACTCGCGCCACCGGCGTACCAGGTCAGGGTTGGCGATGAACGGTCGACCGACCGCGACCGCCGCCGCTTTTCCGCTGCGTACCAGGGTCTGCGCGGTGTCCCGGTCGGTGACCGACGCGAACCCGGTGTTGACGACGACCGGGCCGCCGAAACGGGCCGACAGGTCCGCCAGCAGCGGGTCGGCCGAGTCGATCGAC
The DNA here is from genome assembly GCF_030345095.1 of Solwaraspora sp. WMMA2056. NCBI lineage: Bacteria > Bacillati > Actinomycetota > Actinomycetes > Micromonosporales > Micromonosporaceae > Solwaraspora > Solwaraspora sp. WMMA2056. The sequence goes on along the minus strand of NZ_CP128360.1, from coordinate 1,460,237 downwards.
AGGTGCAGGAACGCCAGGCCGAGCGGGGCGAGCGCGTCGACCAGCGCCCGGTAGGTGGCGGCGGTCTCGGCCGGGTCGTCCTCGACCAGGCCGTTGGCCCCGTTGGCCGGGGAGATCCGCAGGCCGACCCGCTCCGGGCCGATCTCCTGGGCGGCGGCGGTCACCGCCTCGACGACGAACCGGGCCCGCGCGGCCGGCGAACCGCCGTAGCCGTCGGTGCGCTGGTTGGTCGTCGGGGCGAGAAACTGGTGCAGCAGGTAGCCGTTGGCGCCGTGCAGCTCGACCCCGTCGAGGCCGGCGTCGACGGCCGCCCGCGCCGCCCGGCGGAACTCGTCGACCACCTGTGGCAGCTCGTCGGTGGTCAGGGCCCGAGGCATCGGGTACGGCTGTTTGCCGCTCGCCGTGGTCATGGTGCCCTCGGCGGCGACGGCGCTCGGCGCTACCGTCTCCTGCCCGTGCTTGTTGTCCGGGTGGGCGATCCGGCCGGCGTGCATCAACTGGGCGACGATCAGCCCACCGGCGGCGTGTACGGCGTCGGCGACCTTCCGCCAACCGTCGACCTGCTCGGGCGTGTGCAGGCCGGGGGTGTTCGGGTAGCCCTGCCCGACGGCGCTGGGCTGCACCCCCTCGGTGATGATCAGCCCGGCGGTGGCCCGCTGCTGGTAGTAGGTGGCGGCGTGCTCGTTCGGCAGCCCGTCCGGTGTGGCCCGGGTGCGGGTCATCGGTGCCATGACGATCCGGTTGGGCAGCGTCCACTTGCCGATGTTCACCGGCTCGAACAGGTCAGGCATGGTCAGGTCTCCCCAGGTAGGTGGCGGGTCAGAAGGCGTACGGGCCGAAGCGGCCCCAGGCGACGACGGCGGCCATGGCCAGGAGGACCAGGTTGGGCACGATCGCCGGATACTCCTTGCGCTGGATGTGCACGATCGCGGCGCCGATCATCATCGCGACCAGGCCGAGAGCGGCCAGCGGGACGAAGATCGGGGCGATGCCGGTGACCGCCGGCAGGATCAGGCCGATCGCGGCGAGGATCTCCAGTGCGCCGATGGTCCGTACCAGGCCCAGGGGGAAGTCGGCGGCGAAGCCCATGCCCTTCTCGACGAGTTTCTCCCTCGGCTGGCTGACCTTCATCAGCCCGGCGCCGAGGAACGCTGCGGCGAGCAGGCCGGCGAGCACCCACAGAACGATGTTCATATCTGTCTCCGATGTCGTCACACTTTAAGCTTGAAGCGAGGCTAGCCCGCAATGACTTCAAGCGTCAAGTGACGCAGCTCTCGTGATCACTTGACGCTTGAAGCTAGACTCGACGACATGGCCACCCCGACCGAGCAGCCGCACTGGCTCGACAAGGAGGAACTGGAGACCTGGTTCGCCCTCGTCGGCGTACTGGCCAGGCTGCCGGGCGCCCTCGACCGGCAACTGCAGCGCGACGCCGGGATCAGCCACTTCGAGTACCAGGTGATGGCCGCGCTGTCCGAGACACCCGAGCGCACCATGCGGATGAGCCGGCTCGCCATGATCGCCGACGGATCGCTGTCCCGGCTGTCACAGGTCGTCACCCGGCTGGAGAAACGCGGCTGGGTCAGCCGCGCACCGGACCCGACCGACGGCCGCTACACCCTCGCGACGCTCACCGACGCCGGGTGGGACAAGCTGGTCGCCACCGCGCCCGGACACGTCGCCGAGGTACGCCGCCTCGTCTTCGACCCGATCACCAAGGCCCAGTCCCGGCAGTTGCGCGACATCGGCCGACGCATCACCACCACCATCGACCCCGACGACTCCTGCCTGCGCTGAGCGCGGCCCGCGCTGTGCACTGAGCACTGAGCGCGGACCGCCCCGTGCACTGAGCGCGGCCCGCGCCCTGTCCCGGGTACGCAGGCCGCGCTCAGCGAACGGTCACCCGATCGGGCCACCCGCCATCCCTGCCATCTCGGCGATCATCATCTCGTCGGCGGCCCCCGCATACACCCGGACCTCGTCGACGACGCCCGTGAGGTACTGGCCGAAGCTCCCGTTGTGCAACGCCCGGCCCACCTGCAGGCCGCCGTCCGCCCGCCAACCGGCCGTGTACGCAGCAGTGCCCGTCGCGGAGAGCTGACCGTCGACGTAGAGCCGCACCTCGTGGCGCACCGAGTCGTAGACCACCGCCAGGTGCTGCCCGACGGAATCCGCTGCCGGGTACGTCCAGTCGTCGTGCACGACTGTCGTCGCCGGGTCGATGGTGTCCTGATGTGGCAGGACCAGCTCCCACCGGTTCGACGCGGCGCTGCAGCGGATGACGAAGCCGCTGGCGGTGACGCCGGCCTGGGACAGCACCGCCTGGTCGGTGGCACCGCAGCCCGGTACGGTCAGCCGCACCCGTACACCGATGGTGAAGCTGCGATCGGTCACCGCGATCGGCCCGTCGGTCTCGGCCCAGTCGTCGACTCCGTCGAGCACCAGATGCCCGTCGCCGACCAGCGGAGACTCAGCGAACGGGTCCTCGTCCAGGTCCGGGGCGTACAGGTGCGAGTCGCCGTGCAACCGCAGGTCCACACCGACGCCGTATTCCGGGCTGTTGCCGTCGGTGGCCTCGTCCAACGGCCAGTAGCCGAGCGAGGTCGGCGGCCGGGCCGACAGCTCCCGCACCTCGTGGGAGACCAGTACGCGATCGAAGACCGCGACGTCGGCGAGGTCCCCGGCCCAGCCTGCTGTGTAGCCGCTGCCGGTGACAGCGCGACCGATCTGCACCGCGCCCTGCGACGCCCACACCGACTGACGCAGCGCCACCGGCTGTTCGTCACCGTGGACGTACAACGTCATCGTCGTCAGCTCCGGGTCGTACGCGGCAGCCAGGTGGGTCCACTCGCCGAGTACGACCGGCGCGGTGCTGGTCACCGACCACACCGACGGTGCGGGCGAGTCCGATGCGGCGATCTCGAACGCCCAGCGGCCGCTGTCGGCGTCGAAGCCGAGGGTGAAGCCGGGAGCATCGGAGCCGTCCTGACTGACCGCGACCCGGTCGACCGAGTCGCGGTCAGCCGCACCCAGACGCTGGCACCGAACCCGGTCGACGTGTCGATCAGGCCGGAACTGCTGGTCGCCAGATAGCTGGTGGCCGCGTCGCCGGTGAGCCGGGCCGCCCGGCCGAGCTGGCACTGCGCGCCCAGGTCGGCGCACTCCGACCCGGGTACGCCGAACGTGACGCCGCTGCCGGCAGCCGCCGGGTGGGTGCCGCGCGCGGCCGCCGCCGACGTGGCACCGGCCGGGTCGTCGAGCGGCCACTCGCCGGCGGCGAGCCGGGTCGGTACGGAGAACAGGCAGGATGCGATCGGCGAACGCCACCCGTCGGCGTCGACCGCCTGCACGGTGACGAGGTTCGGCCCGTCACCGTCCGGCATCCAGCGCACCGACACTGGCGCGCCAACGCTCGCCGGCACCAGGACGTTGTCCGGCAACGGGGTGGTACCGAAGCCGTACAGGTACTTGACGACCTGAGGGGACGGCGAGTGGAAGGTGAAGGTGCCGTAGACGCCGATCGCCCCGCGATGCTCGAAGTCCTGGGCGCAGGCGCTGGTGTGCTCGTCGGCGTCGAGCGGCAGGTACTCCGGCGAGTCGATGTCCGGCGCGATCGGCGCGGCGACGTTGCTCGACGTCGCAGTGTCGTGCCCGGTCGGGCCGGCCACCGCCGGAGCTGCGGCGACGGCGTGGACGCCGAGCACCATCGCGATCAGCACCGCCAGCTGCTGCAGCCCGCGCGCGGGCGCGCAAGGGTCTACTGTCATTCGGTCCTCCCCCGTGCCAGACCTCGAAGTCGAGTGGATCGCTACCCTACGAAACGATCGCATCACTGTCAATAGATAACTGCTACGGCTACTTCGACCGACATCTTCACCTACAGCGGCATGACAGCCTACCCGACCAAGCACACCTACGCTGACAGCCCAAACGCCATGAACTGAATGGTATTTCCTCACGACCTTCCGCCAACTAAGGGAACGCGGGGAGCTGTGCCTGATGAAGTGTTGAGATGGAGCTTTCTTGGACACCAATCAAGCCCTCATCCTTCAGCCGGATCAGTCTTGGCCTAAGAATCGAATAGTCGATCGTCGGAGCGATGTCTACGGCGACGTAGTCTTTAGCACCGATCTCCCATGGACATTCAAACTCAGTCAGCAATCGTTCAGCCTGCAGCTTTCCCTCCGCTTCCTTTGAACAGCAAGCGCACTGTCGAGTTACCAGATTCCTCGACCAGCTTATCGAAAACGATCTCCCGACGCTCGCCGTCTGGACGCACGAGAATGATGTCCCCATACGAGATACCCCGAATGTAGAAGGGAGTGTTCTGGACCCGAAGATGGAGCTTGACCTGGGTTTTTGCAGCCCACAGCCGCTCGGTCTTGAACGGAGCCCATGAGCCATCCTCAGGTGGGAGGTCAAATGCGACCCGAAACCTCTTCTCCCCCGAGTCGACACGTTCAGTCATTCTTAATCCAAGAGCTCTCGGAGTTCATCATCCCATTGCTCCACCGTGATCGAATCTGAATCCTTCCGGACCAACCGACCACAAGGAATAATGCAATTCTACGAATGAGTTGTGCCGTCGCACTCCACCAGGACGGCTACGATCTCGACGTCATAGCGCTAGCTTCAATCAAGTCTGCGATCTGGAATCCAAAGCCAGGGCCTCCTCGGCACCAATAGACCCAAGTTCCGGATCACCAACTTCAAATGAATACCACTTGGACAAATTAGCACCCATACCGCATTCTAAAATTATTTATGAAGGTTTCAATTTGCTCAACAACGAAAGGCGGCTCCTTGCGAATAAGACTTTCGAGTTTTCGAACATCCTCCGACGCCGATCTCAGATCACCACACTCGGCATCTATGACGGCCAAGCGACCTAAGTCAAAATGTGTGCTCGCCTTCTTTGTCCGAATCTCACGAGCGACATCGCGAATATCTTCGTATGCCTCCAGGTAAGGAACCGCATGCGCATCCAGATCCGACTTGACCAAGTCGACAACCATGTCGATTCTGTCGCCGGGAAGCACAACCCAGCGCGGAAGCAGGCCTCCTTCGCGCCCTTCTGCATCGAATAGGTCGGCCAGGGTTGCGCCAACGAGCCAGCCGCCGTCAGAAAGTCCGTAGAGCTCACCGATTAGGGGTGAAATTTGGTCATGGCGGATTCCAACAGAAGGATTTAAGGAAAGGCCATATTCTCTAACTGAAAGATCGAACCCTACCAGGAAGCTCAGACCACCGCACTTCCGCATCTCAAAAACAATATACTCTTCGTCGCCGAAAGATGCCTCGACCCAGCCCGATTGAGCGAGCATTTGGCCGACGCCACGCTTAAACGCTTCCACTAGGATCCGCATGCAGGACACTTCCAGATATCAAACTGGACACCCATTGTCACCCTTGCCCCCTTGGGTATGCCGTGCGCCGACAATTTAGTCGTATCTACAACCGCACCAGTCGACTCCAGCTCAGGATACAGCGGTTGAATAGCTGGGGTCTGTAGTTGTCATGGTGGTTCCGGTTCGAGTGTGAGTCCGGTCTGGGCGAGGAAGCCGGGTATCAGCTCTGGCCGGTACTGGATGCGTTTGAGCCGGTTGCGGATGACCGCGGCGAGGTGGTCCACGCCGTCGACGGCGAGGTTGCCCAGGCCGGCTTTCACTGTCGACCACAGACTCTCGACGGGGTTGAGGTCCGGGGCGTACGCGGGTAGCTGGACCACGGTCAGCCACCGGTGACGGGCGGCGGTCAGGCGACGCATCGTGGTGCTGGTGTGGGTGTTGACCCCGTCCCAGATCAGGATGATCGGGGCGTGGAGTTGGTGGTGCGCGGCGGTGATCAGGGCGGCGTAGTCGTCCTCGGAGAGGCTGCGGCGTTCACCGGTGCGGTTGCGGTGCACACGGAGCCGGTAGAAGACGTGGCCGCGCCGGCCGGGTTTGAGGCAGACCAGGCCGGCGATGGAGACCCGGCCTGAGCCCTTGGCGTTGACCCGCACGACGGGTGTGTGTCCTCTGCGGGCCCAGGTGGTGGCCCGGGGTGGTCGCAGGGTCTGTCCGGCCTCGTCCTCGAAGACGATCCACGCCCCGGTCGCCGCCGCTAGCCTCGTACCTTGGCCCAGGTCGTGGCCCGCCAGGCGGCGATGGCGTCGGCGTCGCGTTGGACTGCCCGGTGCTTCGGGACCTGCGGGGTGTAGCCGATGCGGTGCAGCAGGTAGGACACCCCGCGCAGGGTGTAGGAGGTGTGGAACAGCCGGCCGATGAGCGTGGCGACCCGGGCGAGGGTCCAGCGTTGGTCCTCGCTCCAGCCGTGTTCGGCTGGTCCGAGGTCGAGCTCGGCGCGTAGTCGCAGGAGCTGGTCGGGTGCGAGCCGGCAGGTGGTTCCGCCGGGTCCGGTCGAGGCGAGGGCGGTCATCCCGCCGGTCTGCCAGCGGCGCCGCCACTGGTAGGCCGATTTCGTCGATACCCGCAGCCGGGCTGCGACCTCGGTCGCGGGGACACCGGCGGCGAACATCCGCGCCGCCTGCATCCGTATCTCTTCCCGCTTGGCCCGCCCGCCGGCGGACAGACCACCACTATCGGCGTACCTCATACCTCCGGCATAGACCGGCCGTCATCGATGGTCACGCCGACACGCCGCCTGTGATCAACCAGACCCGAACCGCCCAACAGACCCCGGCTATTCAACCGCTGTAGCCGGTCTGCTGTGCCGGACTAATTGTAGCGCCTCGACCCGTCTTGGCCTCCACAGCAACCCATGCCCCACTCTTGTCTTTGCCAACGAAGTCGGCGATAAAGACATCGCCGTTCCCATTCAAGAACCGAACTTGGCTCTCAATGTTCGTGAATCCATCCGCCAACATCCTACGGTAACTCGCGGCCTCACCCATTGCACCGTGAGGCAGCCCATTCACTGGGCAGGCCCCGACACTTGTATTGTGGACGAGGACCGGAGTCTCACCGGTGAGTACATGATAGGTGTGGATGTCGTCGATGGTGAGGTTGTGGACCGTACGGGTCTCGGACCACTGACGTACGGCGGTGACCTGGACCCACGTACCGGCGGAGGTTCGCAGCCACTGCCCGGCCGCCAACTCGGCGGCGTCGAGCCACTCGCCCACCTCCGGCACCCAGAACGGATGACCGTCGGTCGCGACCAGCACCCCCTCGGCGTCCCCCCGGTCACCGTCGGTGTCGACCGTGATCTCGACAAGATCCTTGACCCCGTGCCCGACGATCGTGGCGACCACCGCCTTCGCCGCCGTCTCACCAGACTCCGGATCAGACGCCACCACCAGATCCCCGACCTCGAGATCCTCGATCGGCTTCGACGAACCATCAGCCAGCAACACCAACGTGCCCGGCACGAAACTGTTGCAACCAGGCGCCGCCGCCTCAGCACCGTCCAGCTTCCTCCGGCTGGAGAAAAACGTACCGACCGCGTCCTTGAGCTTCCCGCCCAGGTTCCACAACCGGTCCCCGAGCTCCTTCAACTTCCACGGCTTCAACCCATACCGCGCCAACAACTTCCCCGCCGCACCACCCACCGCCGTCAACACCACGTTCAACGCCGTCATCGCACAAGCACCCAGGTCACCGTTGATGAAACAATCCACCGCATCGGTGATCCCCAACTCGTCCATCAAAATCTGGCCGAGCTCCTTCGCCACCGCGACAACGACCTGCTTCGCCTCCTCCACATCCCGACGCGCCTGCACCACCTCCGGCGGCACCGGCGGCCGCGACGGCCGCGGCACCACCGTCCACCGGTTCGACGACATCGAGTACACCAACTGCTCACCACGCGACTGCCAGTACGCGTCCTCCTCCGCACCACCACCCGTCGCCAACGGCCGCAAACCATCCGGATCCGTAAACGACACCGGCGAATTGTTCCCATACGCGTACCCGTGCATCTGCTGTGGATCACCCACATCAATAATCGGATCCACCGAAATGAACCGACCAGTCTGCGGGTCATACTCCCGCGCACCCAGATGCGTCAACCCCGTCGACACATCCTCCGTACCACCAACGAAGCCCTTCTCACCCAACCACTGACCGGTCCCCGGCTGGATACCCCGCGCAGTGCCGAACGGCGCCATCCGACGATGCCTGATCTGCCCCGTCGCCCCGTCCACCGCAGCCTGCCCGGACCCGTGATGATCCGCCGCCTGCACCTGCACACCAGCGACCGTCCGCACCACGGTCAGCTGACCACCGACCGGGTAGTACCGCGTTCCATCGACCACCGAATTGGAGCGGTTCAGCTTCAACTCCATGTTCGGCAGATACACCGTGATCGAATCCGGATCCTTCCGGACCAACCGACCGCCATCGGCGTCGTACACGAAACTGGTGGTCTTCCCGTCCTCGGTCACCGACTCCAGCCGGCCCTCGGCGTTCCAGACCAGGTCCTGCTCCTCACCGACCCGGACCCGCTTCGTCGTATTGCCCGCCGCGTCGTACTCGTACGAGTACAACCGGTCACCGGCCGAGGTCTCCTCGACCACCTGCGACAACGTGTGCGGCTGCGCCTGACCCGGCTGCGGATACGAATACGTCCGCTCCACCTCGTCCGCCCCGCCAGCGGCGTGGATCGTCTCGCTCAACCGGTTACCGGCCAGGTCGTACTCGTACGAATGGTGGTACGGCGCCGGACCGCCCACCCCACTGGTGCCCGGACCACCCGCACACGGATCACTCGCGGTCGTCGCCGTGCTCCACGCCCGCGTCATCCGCCGCAGGTAGTCGTACTGGAAACACTGGATGTCCCGCACACCGGAGCCCGGCCGATCGGCGATCGACAGCACGTTACCGGCAGCGTCGTACTCGTAGTGCTGGTCGATGTCGCTGGTCGGCGTTGCTGGGTTGTCGCCCGGGAACGCCTGTCGGCTCAGAGTCGAGCGGGTAAGCCGTTTAGTGCCCTTCTCGTACTCGTAAGCGCCCCAGACCAGGCGGCTACCAGCGCTGACCCGCGCGCGCAGCAGCTCACCGGTCGGAGCGTAATCGGCACCGCCCAGATACGCCTGGTATCCGACGACCTGCGTAAGTCTCTGCAGATTGTCGTAGTTGTAGAGGTCTATTCACAGGCGATCCTGTAGAAGTGCAGCCCGATGGCACAGGAGATCGTTTCTGTGAAGGTCGCGAGCGGTCTGCGGTAGTCGGTGTGCAGGATTCTCCAGGTCTTCAGATTCGCGATGACCTGTTCGACGACCCAGCGGATCTTGTTGACCTGCCTGTTGTATTCCTTCTGCCACTCTGTGAGCTCGCCGCCCTTGGGCTTCTTGTACGGGGTGATCATGCCGTTGCCGACGTATCCCTTGTCGCCGATCCAGCCTGCAGGATTCAGGCTGACGAGAACACCGGTGTCGTTGATCGCGTACGAGTCGTGGTGGTTGCCGGTGACGGGATCGGAGACCCAGACGAGCGCGCCGTCGAGGGTGCAGGCGACCTGGACGCTCATGCCCGTGGTCTTGTGCTTGCCGGAGTACAGACAGCGGTCCGTGCGCCATGACCAGCAGGGGAACAGGGTGCCGCCGACGATGTACTGGACGGTCGGGTCGAGCTCGTCGGCGGTCGGCACGAACCCCGCCAGCACGCGGTCGAGGACCGGGGTGATGGCGGTGACCGCCCGTGAGATCGTCGACTGGGAGACGCCGTGCGCCTCGGCGATCTCCGCTTGGACGCGGTTGCGCCGCATGTAGGTCAACGTGACCACGAGGGCGCGGTAGAGGCCGAGGATCGGTGGCCACGGTTCCATGCCCAGGTTCCGGCATTCGGCGCGGACCAGCACGCAGAGGTCGCGGATCTGATCGGTCGTGAAGCCGGTGGTATGATACATGTTCGGCGGTCCGCTTTTCTTTGGTTGTTGTGTGGTAACTCCATCCTATGGGAGGGCGGGCCGTCTCATTTATCAGGGGGTCCACTGTGGGCTATCGAGGCCCTGCTGAATAAGCCTCGTAGGTGATACTTTCGCCGGGAAGTCCACCTTTTTCTGGGAATCCCGTAGTTGCGACGGTGCCATCAGGATTGTATTCAGTGGTAAAGGAAACCGTGCCACCCAGGTCGGAATGCGTGTCGGCAGCTGGAATAGAGTAGTTTACCTGCTTTACGCGGTAGAAATCGTCTCGGCTGAGGTAGATTGTGTGGTACTTGTGTCCGCCAGCGACGATGCGGGTGGCGACGTAGAGCTGTCCCTTCGCGACGGAGTCGTATGCCCATTCGGCCAGCTTGGTGCCAGTCTCGACCGAGCCCTGGTAGGTGCCGGTCTTGCGGCCGAGCACATCGTAGGTGTGGCTCAGTGTGACACCACGGCCGTCCGTGGTCGAGGTCAGCTGGTCGTAGTCGTTGTAGGTGAAGGTGCTGGTCCCGCTGTCCGGGTCGACCGCTTCGATCTTGCGGCCCCGCTGGTCGTACTCGTAGGTCCACACGTTGCCGGCCGGGTCGGTAACGCTGGCCTGCTGGCCGGCCGGGGTGTAGGTGTAAGTGGTGCGGTCTGAGCTGCCACTCGGCCCGGCACCGTGGTACTGCTGTAGCTCGACGACCTGCCCACGGGCGTCGGTGATGGTGGTGGTCGGGGTACCGCCCGTCGGCGGGTCGACATGCACCCGGTCCCCGCCGTACGTGGTGACGGTCCGCCACTTCTCCTGGCCGGCGACCTGAGTGATGGTGTGCTCGACTCGGTCGAGGTCGTCGTACTCGTACACCGTCTGCAGGTCGACGTCGCCGTTGACCGTCTTCAACAGTGTTGCTGACGGGGCACCGGCGGCGTGGAACTTGTCGTTGAACTTCGCCACCTTGCCGGTGGCGGTGTAGAAGGTCTCCGAGACGAGCCGTCCACCGTCCGGTCCAGGGACCTGGATCTGTCGGGGGCGAAGGAATCCGTCGTAGATGGTGTACTCGGGAGTCACCCAGTTTCCGGCGTTGTCACGCCGCTCGGTCTTCACCGAGACCGGCGCGTTGTCCTGGTTCCGGTAGGTGTATTGAATGCGTGGGCTATTCGGGTAAGTCGTTCTTGGACGGTGTGGCAGCCAGACCCGGACGGCACGACCGAGCTTGTCGTACTCGACGTCGGTGCGCTTGCCGTTCCAGTCGATCTGGGTGACCGGCTGCCCCCACGCTGGGTGGTAGTCGGTGGTCGCGATGAACCGGGTGTCGGCGGTGCCGACCCGGATCTGCGGCCCGGTCTCCATCTTGCGGGTGGTCAACCCGTTGGTCTCGGTGTAGGCGATGTTGGTGACCGCGCCGGAGCCGTCCTGGGCCGTCAGCGGCCGACCGTAATCGTCGAAGGTGCCTTCGCCGACGGTGACATAGCTGGCGGCGGAGCCGGTGTGGCTGCCGAGCTTCTCGATCCGGGTGGCGTTGCCCTTGGTCGGCGTTGCCCCGTACACCTGGCCGTCGTACGAGGTCCGGTTGTCGGTCAGCAGTTGGGTGGCTCGGTTCGGGTTGGCGACCGAGCAGGCGACCGAGCCGGTCTCCTCCCGGGCGACCAGGGTCCGCAGCCGCAGGTTGTGGTTGTCGGCGTAGGTGGTCCGGGTGCACCGGTCGTCGGCGGGCGTGCTGACGTCGCCGAGATCCTCGACCTGGGTGACCCGGCCGACCGGGTCGGTGTAGCTGCCCGACGCCGGGTCGTAGGTGGTGACCGATTTGGTTTCCCGCCAACCGCCGGCGGCCAGGGCCGTGAAGCCTCGGCTGACCTGCGGTTTGACGAAGAACGCCCGGTCGGTGCCGCCCGGCCGGGTGTGACTGGCGGTCTCGTACCGCCACGGGCTGGTCACCGACTTGCTGCTGACCTGGGAGCCGTCGTAGACGGCGGTCTCGATCTCGAAGCCGGCGAGTTCGTCGTGGTCGGTGTAGGAGGTGCCGACCGAATCGGTACGGGTGACCGTGCGGGTGCCACCGGCCGGGTGCTTGTCGCCGTGCATGCCGCGCAGGTAGGTGTGCTCGGTGCGGGTGGTGAAGGTGACACCGTTGCCGCGGCGGACCCGGACCTTCTCGTAGCCGCGCCACTGGTTCCAGGTGAGGAACTTGGTGTCACCGATGCCGTCCGGATCGGAGTGCCGCCAGGCCGCGTCACCCAGGTACTCGTAGCTGGTCACCATGTCCGGAGCCAGGGCGGTGCCGGGCTCGACGTTCGTCCGGTCGGATTCGCTCACCGACTTGACGACATATTTGTGGAACCAGTCGGTGATCGGGTTCGCCTCGCCGCCGGGCGACCACTTAACCGGATAGCAGCGGCGGGTGCTGTTGCCGGCGGTCGGCAACGAGTTCGCCGAGCAGTCCGGGGTTTCGTACGTGACGTCGACCTGACCGCCGGAGTCGGTGTAGACGGTGATGAGTCGGGGCCGGATCAGCGGGGCGATGTTGTCGTTGGGGATGTCGATCCGGTTGGCCAGTTGCAGTGCGCCAAGCTCGACCGATGGCACGGTCAACGGCGTGCCGCCACCGTACCGGCCCTGGTGGTCGATCTTGTGCAGCCACAGTGAGCGGCTGCCGTCGGAGTTGTTGGTGAACAGGTGGGTCAGGTTCCACGAGTCGACCGGCGTCCAACCACTGGCGGTACGGATCTCGGTGGTGATCTGGCTGACCCGCTTACGGGTCCAGAAGCTGGGCGACGACTGGCTGACCGTGCAGTTGGTGCCTGCGGCGCAGTTGCGGTCCCACGGCACGTCCGGCCAGGCGTTCGCGGTGGTGTTGTTGAGCTGGCCCGGTGCGCAGGTGATGCTGCCATCCGGGATGCACCGTTCGGCGTCGGTGAAGGCCACCCGGGCCGCCGCCGGGCTGGAGTAGACGGCGTTGTGCCGCTGGCCGTAGTCGATCCGCTTGAGCCAGCCACCCGGTGGTACGCGGTGCCGTTGACGCTGGTCTGCGCCCGCAGGGCGTAGTGGTTCGTCTCCCGCTCGTAGAAGTACGAGGTGACGTTGCCGTGCCGGTCCTTGACGTAGTCGAGGTTCCATCGCCACGCCTGGTGGCACCAGGCGTTCGCCAGGGTGGCGTTGTAACACGGTTCGTTGACGTCGTCGCCGAAGACCGGCACCGTCCACACCGAGTTGGTCTCCGCGTTGCCGGACGCCCAGCCGTACAGCCGGTTGAGCCCGAAGTAGTGCTCGGTGCCGTCGATCGTGGTGACCTTCCAGAACTCACCATCGTTGTCACCGTTGACGGCACCGTCGACCGGGCCGTCGGACCGTTCGATCTTCGACCCGTCGTCGTTGGCGAACCGCCAGGTGTCTCCGGTACGCACCAGGGTGCTGGACCGGCCGTTGAGCATCAGGACGGCGTTGTCGAACGCCCAGCACAGGTCGCCCATGCCGTCGCGGCCGTCGTCGAGGCAGGTGTTGTAGCGGCGTTCCACGTACCCGGGCTCGTAGCTGAAGCCCTCGCCCAGCCAGGAGCCCTGGTTGTTGGTGGTTGCGGTCCGCCCGTCGGTGGCCTGCGAGTTGTAGCCGAGCACCACCGACGGGGCCAGCCCGCCCGGCACCGGCGGCACCCGCATCGGGTACGACCAGTTGAACGCACCCGACGACGGCGACACGTTCCACTTCGACGACGGCGCGAACTCGGTCGCGCCGAAACTGCCCTGCGCGGAAGCCTCCGAGGCGACCATCGCGAACAACGCCGTGCCGGCACCGACATCGATCGTGGCGGTGAGGGTGTCCGCTTCCGCGTTGTTGACCGCCGGCACCGGCTCCGGCGCGCACGTCGGCGCGTCCGGCGTGGTCAAGGCGCACTCGGGCAACCGGACCAGCCGCAACCGGGCACCGAAGTCTCCGCCGTACGCGTCGGCGATCCCGGCGTAGCTCAACGCCAACCGGACGGTGCCGGCACCGGTCTCGCCGGCGGCCCGTCCGATCCGGGTGACCGGTCCGTCGACCTTCGCTTTCGTCGACACCGCGCGGTCGAGGGTCTGCACCCGCACCTTGTTCGGCGGTGCGGTGCCGGCCGCCCGGCCCGCGGCACATGCCGGGCTGGCCACCGGCGTCACCGGTACCTCCACCGTCCCGGCCGCCGGCCAGGCAACCTCCGGTGCGGTACGCAGCGCCTCCTGCACCACCGGGTTCGGCTCGCGGGGCGGCACCGGAGCCGCCGGGCGGTCCGGGGCCGGCTCGTCCTGCTGCTGGACGGGCGGTGCCCCGGAGGACGGCTCGGCCCGGGCCGGGCTGTCCACCCCCTGGAGCAGGCCGGCGGCGACGACGACCGCCGTTGCCCAGGTGACACCGGCGGTCAGCCGTCGACGGCGGGCCGGGGTCGCAACCAGAATCCGGGAACTCATCACCACTCCAGGGGGGAAGAAGGCGAAGCAGGCGGGAAATCGGCGCATCACACGTACGGATCGGGACTACGGCCAGCCATCCGTTGGATGGTCGTATCGTCGGCGACTCCGGTGTAGACGCGTACCTCGTCGACGACACCGCCGAGGTACTGCCCGAAGGTGCCGTTGTGCAGGGCTCGGCCCACCTGCAGCGGCCCGTTCGCCCGCCAACCTGCGGTGTACGTCGTGGTCCCGGTCGCGGTGACGATGCCGTTGACGTACAGCCGCACCTCGTTGCGGAACGCGTCGTAGACCACCGCCAGGTGCTGGCCGGACTGGTCGGCGCTCGGCAACTGTTCACCATCGAAGACCAGGGTGGTCTGTGGGTCGTTGTTATCGCTGTGCGACAGCACCAGCTCCCAGCGGTTGGTGCTGCCGCAGCGGATCACGAATCCGCTCGCCGCGACGCCGGCCTGGGAGAGCACTGCCTGGTCCCGGTCGCCGCAGGTCGGGCTGGGCAGTCGGACCCGGGCGGCGACGGTGAAGCTGCCGTCGGTCACCGCCACCGGCGCGTCGGTGCGGGCCCGGTCGTCGACCCCGTCGAGCACCAGATGTCCGCCGCCGACCAGTGGCGGCTCGGCGAACGGATCCGCGTCGACATCCGGTGCGTAGAGGTGTGCATCGCCTTCCAGCAGCAGCTCCTGGCCGTCCTCGTCGTAGGCGGGGCTGCGGTCGTCGGAGACGTCGTCCAGCGGCCAGTAGCCGAGGCGGATCGGCCGCAGGGTGGACAGCACGCTCACCTCGCGGGGTACGAGCACCCGGTCGAAGACGGCGATGTCGGCCAGTTCACCGGCCCAGCCTGCGGTGTGTCCGCTGCGGGCGTACGCCCGACCGATCTGCACCGCGCCCCGGGACTTCCAGGCCGACCGGCGCTGCGCCGTCGGTTGGACGTCCCCGTTGACGTACAGAGTCATCGTCTTCAGGTGCGGATCGTACGCCGCCGCCAGGTGCGTC
Source organism: Solwaraspora sp. WMMA2056 (assembly GCF_030345095.1). Lineage (NCBI taxonomy): Bacteria > Bacillati > Actinomycetota > Actinomycetes > Micromonosporales > Micromonosporaceae > Solwaraspora > Solwaraspora sp. WMMA2056. The sequence continues at coordinate 1,444,967 of NZ_CP128360.1, read as the reverse complement.
CACTCGTTGCGGATCGCCGGGGCGGTGCTGGTCACCGACCAGCCGCCCAGCGACAGCACGTCCGTCGACGGGATCGCGAATTCCCACTTGTGCCAGCATCGAAGCCGAGGGTGAAACCGGGCTCGCCACTGCCGTCCTGACTGATCGCGACCCGGTCGGCGGTGTCGTCGGTGAGCCGCACCCAGGCGCTGGCTCCGAACCCGGTCGACGTGTCGACCAGCGCCGAACTGGTAGTCGCCAGGTAGCTGTCGGCGGCGTCACCGGTGAACCGGATGGCCCGGTCGAACTGGCACTGGGGGCCTGAGTCGCCGCAGCCCGGCCCGGACACCCCGAACGTCACCCCGGCTCCGGCGGTCGCCGGGTGGTTGCCCCGGGCGTCCTCGGCAGTCGCGGCACCGACCGTCTCGCCGAGCCCCCACTCGCCGACGGCCAGCCGGGTCGGGAGGAAGAACAGGCACGAGGCAATCGCCGACCGCAGGCCGGACTGGTCGACCGCCTGCACCGTCACGAGGTTCGGGCCGTCGTCGACCGGCATCCAGCGCAGCGACACCGGCCCGCCGGGGGTGCTCGGCACCAGGACATTGTCCGGCAACGGGTTGGTGTTGAACCCGTACAGGTAGCGGACGGTGTCGGTGGAGGCCGAGTCGAAGGTGAAGGTGCCGTAGATGCCGACCCCGCCCCGGTGCTGATCGTCCTCGACGCAGGCGCTGGTGTGCTCACCGGCGTCGAGCGGCAGGTACTCCGGCGAGTCGATGTCCGGCGCGGCCGGCGCGGTGGAGTCGTAGACGAACTGGCAGTTCGCGTGCGCGTCCGCCTCCCAGCTCCACTTGCTCCAGGCGTGCGAGTCGCCGGTGCGCACCTCCCAGGTGATCGGGGTGTTCTGCGGGATGTTCGACGGCAGGGTGTACTGGAAGCGGGATCCGCTGGCCTTCCACCCGGTGGTGAAGTAGCGGTTCACCCGGGTGCCGGCCGCGTCGTACCAGTAGTAGAGGATCTCGCCACGGACCTGCTCGGTGTGCGCCGAGCTGTGGTCCGGGTCGCGCAGCACCATGAACAGCGTCGGCGGGGTGTCGACGTACGGGCGGTTGGTGCCGGTGACGCAGACCCCACCCGGCGACATGGTCAGGTCCGCCCGCTTCGGCTGGGTCGGCGTCCGGTTGTAGTGCACCGACAGGATCGCGTTTCCGCAGAACCGCTTGAACGCCGTCTGGTCGCTCTCGTTGGTGGCGGCGAGTCCGAACGTGGTCGTCGACCAGCCCCTCGTCACGGCTTCCCGCACCGCCGCCGTGGCGGTGAAACCGACGTTCTGGTTGGTCGACGTGCAGGAGCTCTGCTTCGCGGTCGGTGCCTTCGTCTGCTGCAGCACGCTCAGCGCCGGCTTGTTGTTCCAGTTCGTGCCGGAGCTGATCCCCGAGCCGGCACGGTACAGCGAGACGTTCTTGGCAGTCGAGTTGTACGTGTGGGTCATCGTGACCCGGAACTCGGCGCTCAGGATGGTCCGCCCCGAGTACGGCGTCGGCAACGCGTAGTAGATCCGCTTGACCCCGACGTCGTTGCACTGCCCGGAGCTCACCGGGCAGTCGCCGACGCCCTCGGTGCCGGAGAACTTCCAGTACTCCTGGTTGGGGTATCCGCTGGCGACCATCGCCCAGGCACTGTTGCGGGTGTCCTGCCAGATCGGGTCGATGTAGACCGGCCAGCGGGTCGCCGGGTCGGTGAGCATCGCCTGGTCCGGCACCAGAGTCAGCTGGTCACCGTCGATCCGCCAGTCCACCGGGGCGAGGCTGGCGCCGGGTGGCGCGGCCTCGGCCGGGTCGCTGACGACGGCGGCCGCGTCGGGTGCCGTGGCGTCGGTGGCGGCCCGGCCCTGCGGTGCCGCGCCCGGCTCGCCCGAGTCCCACATCACCGGGGCGGCGGCCTCCAGCACCGGCGCACCGGACGTCGTGTCGACGGCGGCGAGCCCACCGTCGGCACTGTCCTGCACGGTCAACCCGGTCGTGGCCAGGTCGAACTGCAGCTCAGCCAGCTCCGACTGCTGGGCCGCCTCGGGAGTCTTGACCACCAGGACGTGTGAGAACCCGGTCACGCCGACGTCGACCACCAGGTCGACGCCGGGCAGCACCTCCGGGTAGGTGACCTGGTCGCCGTCGACGGTCGGCGCCGGTAGCGGGCCCGGCCAGTCGAGGGCCAGGCTGCGGCCGGCGCGGTCCACCCGTACCAGCGGGGTCTCGTCGCCGCTGGCGACGTCGCCGCCGGAGAGCCGGATGCCGAGCGCGGCGGCCCGGGGGACGATGCTGCCGTCGGCGGCGGCGACCAGGTTCGGGTCGGTCGGCACCCAACGCCCGTCCCGGACCACCCGGAACGGTTGGGCGTGCTGCACCGAGGTGAGCGTGCCGTCCGGGTTGGCAAACGTCTGGCTCGACTCGCCCTGAAATGCGCCGATCTCGACACGCTCGCCGGTGTCGACCGCGTGGGCGACCGCCTCGGCCTCGGTCTGCCGCACCGGTTCCGTGCCGTCCGTCGCCGCCACGTGCACCGATTCGGCTGTCTCCGCTGCCGCAGCGTCGGTCGCCGGGGCCGGCTCGGTCTGCTGCCGCGCCTGGTCCGGGGCGGCCACCGCCGGTCCGGTCACGACCGCGTACCCGGCCAGCAACCCGGCCAGCCCGAGGCCGAACCCGAGCCCGCGCCGCCGACGCATCGTCCGTCTGCCACCGATCACGTCACTGCCCTCCCCCGTGCTGCCGTTTCGTCCGTTGCCGACCATCAGTTCGCCGCCGCGCCGAAGGCGACCGCTGCGGCCGGGAAACCGCCCTCGCCGGCCCGCCACACGTGCTGCGGGGTCGCCGACCCGGCGGCCAGCGTCGACCACTCGATCGCGTAGACCGCCCGGTCGGAGTACGGGCTGGCCACGTGCAGGTGCGTCGGGCTGCCGGAGATCGACACCCCGATGAGTTCCTGGGCGACCGGCGTACCGGGCAGGGCGGTGGCACCACGCTCGACCGTGGCGTAGCCGCTGACCGGGTCCGCCGCCGCGCCGAACACCCGCACCACGCCGGCGTCGGCGGCCGGGCCGGTGTCCTCGCCGGGGGCACCGACGGCGAGCAGCAGGTTCTGCGCGGTCGCGGCCGATCCGGGGGCGAGGTTGACCAGGTGGACCCGTTCGCCGAAGTAGTCGCCCTCCTCGTCGCCGCTGGGGATGCCGACGATGTGCTGGGCCAGCACCGGCAGCTCGGTGAACCCGCTGTCGGTGATGTGGAACCGTTGGACGACGCCGGTGTCGGCGATGCCGGCCGCGCCGTACTCCTTGCCGGGCACGCCGACGGCAAGGAACGAGTCGGTGCCGCCGGCCGGAGCCCCGACCGCCCGGTACTCCACCATCGACAGTGACTTGCCGAAGGTGTCGTTGGCGGTCGAGGTGCCCCAGACGTTGGCCCGGTTCTGGTCGAGTACGGCGACCAGCGTCGGCCGGCCCGAGGTGAACTGGTGGCTGAAGACGTTGACGCCGCCGGCGAACACCTCGGTGCCGATCGCCTCGCCCGGGGCGCCGACCGCCAGATGGTGTGGTGAGGCGGCGACGGCGTACCCGGTCATGTCGTCGTTCTCCAGGTCCCCGACGATGCCGCCGCCGCCCTGGCTGAGCAGGATGTTCGCGGTGCCGCGCAGGTAGTGCACGACGCCGGTGTCCACGGCGGTGCCGACGTCCTCGCCGGGTGCGCCGATCAGCAGGTACGCCGCACCGGCGGCGGTGTGCCCGGCCGCGAGGGAGAAGCCGAACCAGTCGCCGGCCTCGGCGGTCTCCGGGAACGCCGCCTGGCTCTGGTGGTAGACCAGCGACGCCGGCCCGGTCGCGAGCCCGGTCGGCGAACCGAGCAGTACGTAGACGACTCCCACGTCGGCCTTGCCGTCCAGATCCTCGTACGGCACCCCGACCGCCAGGTCGGTGCAGCCGTCATGGTTGACGTCGTAGCTGGCCAACGCCGTACCGAACTGGTCGCCGGCCTCGGCTGCACCGGCCACCTGGGCATTGTTCTCGTGCAAGGTGTCGACGGTGCCGGTGCCGGCGTATCGCACGTGCACCTGGCCGGCCTTGGCCTGCCCGGCGACGGTCGCTTCCGGGTCGGCGATCGCAACGTCCGACACGCCGTCACCGTTGTAGTCGTTGGCGGCCCCGCCGACGCAGCCGTCGACCGGTGGCGCGGTCACGTAGACGGTCATCTCGCAGAAGCTGGACCAGACGGCGCTACCGGCGACTCCGTCGTTGGCGCGCACCCGCCACTGGTATCGGCCGCCGTCGAGGAACGCCCCGGCGGGTACGGTGACGCTCGCCGTCGCGCCGGAGGCGACGTTGGCGACGGTCTGGCCGCCGAGACGGGCCGAGGCACCGACCATCCACCATTCGAACTCGACCGACATCGCCGTACCGTCGCCGTCGGCGACGCTGGCCCGCAGCTGCGGGGTGAGCGTGTCGACCAGCGGTCGGCCCGAACCGGTGACGCAGGCGGTAACCGGCACCGTCGACCGGGCAGTCACCGTCGGCCACGCGTTGTAGGTGACCGACGCGTACGGCACATGGGCGGAGGTCGTGTGCTCCCGGGAGCGGAACTGCTTGAAGGTGGCGACGTCGGTTTCGTCGGTGGCCCGGATGCCCATGTGGGCCTGGCTCGCCCCCGCGGTCGCCGCCCGTTGGAAGAACGCGGTGCCGCTGATCGTCAACCAGCCGTCGTCGCAGCTGGCGTTGTAGCCCTTGGTCATCGTGGAGGTCGCCTCGTGGTGCAGCCACTGCGGCTGGTTCGTCCAGCGGGTCGCGGTGCTGGCCGCACCGGTGGACCAGACCTCCCAGGCCTTCGGCGTGCAGGAGTGCGACCACCAGTTCCAGAAGTAGACGGTCGCCGAGTTGATCTGCTTCCCGGCGAGCACCGCCGCGTTCCACGTGACGAACGACCGGGTGATCGTCGGCGGGCTGGTGGCGAGCAGCCCGATCTGCAGGTCGGTGGTGCCGCTCCGGTCGGTGGTGACGCCCTCCTGCACGTACCCGTCGAAGGTGGTCGACAGCGGGTTGACCGTCGGGTCGAGAGTCACCGGGTAGACGGTGTCGGGTGCGTCCAGCCAGTCGGTGTCGGGCCGCAACCGCAGGTCGACGCCGTCGGGGCGGGCGGTGACGGTGGTGTCGATCGGGGCGGTACGGGCCGGCGTACCGGCCGGGGTCGTCTGGGCGTCCCACATCGCCGGGGCCGGTACGGTGGCCAGGGTCACGCCGTCGGCACCGGTGAGGGTGACGCCGCCGAGTTCGTCGTGGGTGTGCCCGGCGATGCCCGGTCCGGTGAGGGCGAGGCTGACGTCGCGGACCCGGTCGGCCGCTGCCCGGTCGGCGACCACGAGCAGTTGTTCGAAGCCGATCCGGGTGGCCCGCACCACCAGGTCGACGTCCGGCAGCACGTCCCGGTAGGTGGCGACGGCCCCATCCAGCTGCGGCTCCGGCAGGACGCCGGTCCAGCTCATCGCGACCCGGGCGGCACCGTGGCCGACGGCGGCCAGTACGTGGGTGCCGGCCGGGCGGGCACCGGAGATCCGCAGGTCGTTCGGGTGCGCGGCGGGGGTGACCGTGCCGTCGGTGGCCCGCCGCAGGCGCAGGTCGACGGGCACCCAGCCGTCGTCCCGGCGGACCCGGACAACGTCGGCGGAGATCCGGGCCTCCAGTTGTCCGTCCGGTCAGGCCCAGACCTCGGTGGTCTCGGTGGTCTGGCCGTCGACGCGGACCGGTTCACCGCTGTCGCGGGCGGCCAGCAGGGCCCGGCCTTCCTCGGTGTGGTCGGCGGCGGCCAGCGCGTCGAACCGCCCCGGATCCTCGACGGAGACTGTGGCGGTCACGGCCAGCAGCACCGCCACCGCGGTGATGACCGCGGTCCGCCGTGGTGCGTGCCTGGACGCGCGCCATCGACCCACTGCCATTCGGTCCTCCCCCGTGCGAGACCTTGAAGCTGAGTGGACTGTGACGCTACGGGGCGGATACTTGACTGTCAATGAACATGTGAACGACGTTGCAGGTCAGCGCAACACTGGGTCACTAGAATCCACGGTGGATGTACGTGGTCGGGTCGGCAGCGCCGGGGCCGAACTCGTCGAAGTCCATGTTGGCCAGTGCCAGGTTGCCGTGCACGCTGAGGACCTGCTCCGGAAGCAGGCGGAACGGCTGACCTGCGGACGACTCCACTGCGTCGTCGTCATAATCCTCGTCGTCGTCGAGCTCGTCGTCATCGTCATCATCGAGCTCGTCGTCATCGTCGTCGACCTGGACGGCGAGCAGCGGCTGCTCACCACGCATGGTCACGGCGTCGGCGACAAAGAAGACCGGCAGGCCCTCGTCGGCCGCGACCGCCGCCCGGATCTCCTCGATCGTGGCGCCGTCGAAGGCAGGGTCGTCGACGATGGCCGCCGGGTTGATGCCGGTGGGGAAGTCCGGGTTGTCGTTGCACCGGCGCAGCACCTGCTGCCAGGCCGCCTCGTCGGAGAAGTCGGTGCGCACCACGCACGGCTCGAACTCCAGGTCGTCGGTGCGGACGATCAGCGGACGGGTGGGCACAGGTGGCTCCTTCAGAATCGACGGCGACGCCGGCAACAACGGTCACACCGCAAGCACGGCCCAGCGGACAGCACGGCCCAGCGGCGCGGGCCGACCTCGCGGCATCGTAGCGGGACCGCCCCGGCCGGCCGGGGCGGCGGCATCACCCCTGGATGATGTGTCGCAGGTGGACGTACGGGCGGCCGTCCGGGTCGTCGTCGACCTGGGCGTGTACGTCGTACACCGCGCCGATCCGGGCCGGCGTCAGCACCTGATCCGGTGGGCCGGCGGCCACCACCCGGCCAGCGTGCAGCAGCACGATCTGATCGCAGAACCGGGCCGCCAGGTTGATGTCGTGCAGGGCCGCTATCACGGTCGTCGGTCCGGCCGCCAGCCGGTGCAGCAGCTCCAGCTGGTGGCGGATGTCCAGGTGGTTGGTGGGTTCGTCGAGCAGCAGCAGCCGAGGTTGCTGCAGCAGGGCCCGGGTGATGTCGACCCGCTGACGTTCCCCGCCGGACAGCGACGACCAGCGGCGGTCGGCGAAGCCGGGCAGTCCGGCGTCGGCCAGGGCCTGCTCGGCGGCGGCGACCTCCGCCGCCGTGGTCGCGGCGAGCAGCGGCCGGTGCGGGATCCGGGCCAGCAGCAGTACGTCACGTACCGACATGTCCACGTCGGCCGCCGTGTGCTGGCTGACCAGTGCCAACGTACGGGCCAGCGCCCGGCGTGGGACGGTCGTCGCGTCGACGCCGTCGAGCAGCACCCGCCCGGTGTCCGGCCGCTGCAGCCCGGCGAGCACCCGCAGCAGGCTGGACTTGCCGGAGCCGTTGGGGCCGAGTAGCCCGACGAGGGTGCCGGGTGCGGCGTCGAGGGTGACGTCGGCGAGCAGCGGCGTACCGCGTACCGCCCAGCTGATCTTCTCGGCGCGCAGTCTCATGCCCGCGCCTGCCGACGGCGGATAAGCAGCGCGAACGCCGGCACCCCGAGCAGGGCGGTGACCACCCCGACGGGCACCTCCTGCGGCGCGAAGACGGTACGGGCGGCGGTGTCGGCCCAGATCAGGAAGGTGGCGCCGATGATCGCGCAGGTGGGCAGCAGGATCCGGTGCCGGGAGCCGACCAGGAACCGGGCGGCGTGCGGCACGGTCAACCCGACGAAGCCGATCGCGCCGCTGGCCGCGACGAGGACCGCCGCCAGCAGCGCCGTGGTGGTGAACAGGGCCGCCCGGACCTTCGCCGGGGCGAAGCCGAGGGACTGGGCGACGTCGGTGCCGTAGGTGAACGCGTCGAGCGCCGGGGTGGCGGCCCAGCAGATTCCGACCGCGACGGCGGTGACCGCGGCGGCCAGCGCCACCGACGGCCAGCTGGCCATGGTCAGCGAACCGAGCAGCCAGAAGGTGACGCCCCGGGTCTGCTGCGGTGAGGCGGCCGAGACGACGATCAGGCTGGTGACGGCGGCGAAGAGTTGGCCGACGGCGACCCCGGCGAGCAGGATCCGGGACGGTTCGGTCCAGCGCCGGCCGGCCATGGCCAGGGCGGCGGCGAACGCGGCGACGGCGCCGACGAACGCGCCGCCGGTGAGCGCGGCGGTGCCGACGCCGAGGCCGAAGACCAGCACCGACACCGCGCCGGTCGACGCCCCGGCGGAGATGCCCAGCAGGTACGGGTCGGCCAGCGGGTTGCGGGTCAACGCCTGCAGGACCGCGCCGCAGACCGCGAGGCCGCCGCCGACCAGGCCGGCGAGCAGGACCCTGGGGGTACGCAGGTTCCACACGATGCTGTCGGCCAACGGCGGCAGCCCGGTGACCGGGAGTCCGAGGTGGACGGCGTGGGTGCGGAACACGTCGGCGACGGTCAGGTCGGCGGTGCCGATCGTGGTCGCGGCGGCGATGCTCAGGGCCAGGACGGCCAGGGCCAGGGCGAGGACCGGCCCTCGGGTGCGGGCACCCCGTGCCGCCCGCACCCGGGTGGGACTCGGCCGTGGCGGCGCGATGGTCATCGGCGGGCGAAGACCACGTAGTCGTCGAGGTACTGCCAGATGGTGCCGACCTCGGTGAAGCCGGCGGTACGCAGCGCGGCGAGGTGGAACTGCAGCGGCGAGTCCGGCTGCTGCGGCCGGTCGGCGAAGCGCCGCTGCCGCTCGGCGGTCAGCGCGGCGAGTGCGGGGACCTGCGCCGCCTCGGTGTGCCAGGCGTCGTAGCGCAGCGCCCCGGCGGCGAACCCGTCCTGCTGGGTCTGCTCGTCGTGCCGCTGGGCCAGCGTCGCCAGGGTCGGCTGCTCGGGGCCGAACCGCAGGTGGTCGGCGTTGAGCAGGATTCCGCCGGGGCGCAGCAGCCGGGCGGCGGCGGTGTAGACGGCGAGCAGTTGCGCCGGGGAGAGCCAGTGCAGGGCGGTGGAGCTGACCACCGCGTCGACGGTGTCGACGCCGAGCCGGTCGGCCCAGTCGTCGGCGACCAGGTCGAGGTCGCGTACGTCGGCGCGGTCGCCGTGGTCGGTGAGCGCGGCGGCGGCGATGCGCAGCAGCATCGGGTCGTAGTCGACGGCGACGCAGCGGGCGGCGGGCAGTTCGGTGAGCACCCGGTCGGTGAGGGCGCCGGGTCCGCAGGCCAGGTCGAGTACGGTCGCCGGCCGGTCGCCGAGGTGCAGGCGCAGCACGTCGCGCATCGCCTGGAATCGGTTCTCCCGGTGGGCGACGTACGCCTCCTGTTGGGTGTCCCACAGGTCGAGCAGTCGACGGGCGTCGGCCGGGGTGAGCTGGTCGGTCATCAGGTCGGTCATCGGGTTGCTTCCTCAGGAGTCGGTGAGCTGGGCGAGGCCGGCGGCGACCGCTTCGACGGCGGTGACGCTGCGTACGGACGGGTCCATCGACGATCCGGAGACGGTGATGAACCGGCCGGCCTTGACGGCGTCGAGTTCGGCGGTGGTCGGGTTGCTCCGCAGGTAGTCGATCTTCGCCTGGGCGCTGTCGCCGTCACCACCCCGGGTCAGGTCGGCCAGGACGATGACGTCGGGGTTGCGGGCGGCGATCTCCTCCCAGCTGCCGGCCGGCCAGGTCTGTTCGGCGTCACCGTAGGCGTTGGTGACGCCGAGTCGGGTGCTGATCGCGTCGGGCAGGCCGCCGGAGCCGGCGACGTACGGGGTGGCGGTGCCGGAGTAGTACCAGAGCAGGCTGGTGTCGGCCGGTGCGGTGGCCTCCGCGATGGCGGCGTCGAGCCGGCCGCGCTGGTCGGCGACGAGTGCCTCACCCCGCTCGGTGACGCCGAAGATGGTGGCGATCTCGGTGATCTCGGCGAAGATGCCGTCGAAGTCGACCGTGGTCTCGCCGGTGGCGGGGTCCTCGCAGGCGAAGCGGGACAGGTAGGCGGGCACGTCGAGGGCGGCCAGGTCGGCGCGCGGGCCGGCGGCCTCCGGGCCGTACGCGGAGGTGAAGGTGGAGTAGACGAAGTCGGGCGCGGCGTCGAGGACGGCTTCGCGGTTGGGGTAGAGGTCGGCGAGGACCGGTACGGCCGCGTAGTCGTCGGCGAGTTCGGGCAGCACCGGGTCGGTCTGGTAGCTGGTGCCGATCATGCTGTCGGCCAGGCCGAGGCTGAGCAGGATCTCGGTGGCGTTCTGCTCCATGGCGAGGGCCCGGCGCGGCGGTGCGGCGACGGTCAGCGTGGTGCCGCAGTTGGTGATCTCGACGGCGTCGGCCGCCGGGGTGGTGGCGGTGCCGGCGCTGTCGGTGGGGCTGGCGGTGGCGCAGCCGGCCAGGCCGACCGCCAGCACCACCGCCAGCCCAGCGGAAACGGTAACGGTTTTCATGTCGGCAAGCTAGCATGGTCGAACCGCAGGTCAACCCACGGGTACGCAGGTCAGCCGGGGATCACACGCCGCGCGTTCCGCAGGTTGACGATCAACTCGTCCCGGTTCTGCTGCGCGTGCCGGAGCCAGGCGGGTTGGCCCGGACCACTGCGCCACGACTCGGCCAGCGGGCTGTTGTCGACGGTGTCGAACCCGAACTGGTCGTACAGCCGGGTCACCAGCGCCACGGCCTCCGGGAAATCGCTCGACACCGACAGCGCCAGCCGGTCGGGGGCGCCCGACGGCCGGCCGGCGGCGAGCAGCCGGGGAGCCTGGATGTGGGTGAACGCCTTGGCGACCTTGGACGTCGGGAGCTGTTCCTGACGGAGTTCGTGGACCGTCTTCTCGCCGGAGTCGAGGACCGGAATGTTGCCGTCGCGCCAGACCATGTAGTTGTTGGTGTCCAGCACGATCTTGCCCGCGAGTTCCTCGACCGGCATGTCGTTGACGACCTTGAGCGGCACCGCCACGACGGCGAAGTCGCCGGCGGCTGCGGCCTGCGCGGCGGACGCCGCCCGCGCCATCGGGCCGAGTTCGGCGACGAGGCCCGCCAGCGTCGCGGGCCCCCGGGAGTTGGCGATGACGACCCGGTAGCCGACCGACACCGCCGCCCGCGCGATCTGGCTGCCGACCTCCCCGGCACCGATGATCCCGATCGTTCTCGTCACCAGCTCAACGGACCGGACTCGTCGTGGAAGGTCCCGGTGGGACCGTCGGCGTCGAGGGTGGCCCAGTGCACGATGACCCGGGCGCTGTCCGCCGCCGGCCGTCCGCCGGGCATGGCGGCCGTCATGTCGGTGGCGGTGAAGCCGGGTTCGACCGCGTTGAACCTGATGCCCGGCTCGGCCTTGGCGTACTGAACGGTGAGCATGGTGGCCGCCGCCTTGGACGCCGCGTACAGCGCCGCCGGGATACCGAACTCCGGACGCTGCGGATTGGTCACCGCCCAGAAGGAACCCATGCTGCTCGACACCGTGACCACCGTGGCGTTCTCAGACTTGCGCAGCAGCGGCAGCGCCGCCTCGGTGACGCGGTAGATTCCGACCACGTTGGTGTCGAACACCCGCAGGGCCGCCGGCCCGTCGGCGGCGTCGAGTCCGAGGACGCCCGCGTTGTTCACCAGAATGTCGAGGCGGCCCTCGGCCGTGGCGACCACCGCCAGGGCTTCGCGGACCGATGCGTCGTCGGTGACGTCGAGCTGGACGAACCGCGCGCCGAGCGTCGCGGCGGCCTGCTGGCCCCGCTCGGCGTCGCGGGCACCGATGTAGACGGTGTGGCCCAACGCGAGAAGCTGCCGGGCGGTCTCGAAGCCCAGACCCTTGTTGGCGCCGGTGACCAGTGCGACTGACATGCGTCTCCTCCCAGTGGCGGCGGGGCCGGTGCCCCCACTTTTGTACCGATCGGTTGGGAGGAACCGTAGCATATTCTGTACCGATCGGTTGGTGAGCCCGGTCACGATCTGTACCGAGCGGTAGGGTGGGGCCATGGGCACTGGGACGCACCCCGCCGGCCGACCGCGCGCCTTCGACGAGGAAGCCGTCCTCGACCGGGCCACGGAGGCGTTCTGGCGGTACGGCTACGAAGGCGCCTCGCTGAGCACCCTCACCGCCGCGATGGGCATCAACCGGCCGAGCCTGTACGCCGCGTTCGGCAGCAAGGAGCAGCTGTTCCAGCGCACCCTCGCCCGCTACCAGGAAGCTCAGCTGGCCACCGTGCGCACCGCGCTCGACCAGCCCACCGCGTACGCCGCGATAGAAGCGTTCCTGCGCGCCAGCGCCGACGGCCTCACCGCCGACAGCCACCCGGCCGGCTGTTTCTCCGTCCAGGGTGGCCTGAGCTGCTCGCCGGAGAACACCCGGATCACCGAGATGCTGGCCGCCGGCCGGGCCGCCACCGAAGCCGCCGTCGCGGAGCGGCTGTCCCGCGCGGCCGAGGACGGCGACCTGCCCGAGGGTGTGGATGCCCGGGCGTTGGCCCGGTTCGTGATGGCGCTCAGCGAGGGCCACGCCGTGCAGGCGGCGGCCGGTGCCAGCCGCGAGCAACTGCAGGCGTCCGTCGACATCGCGCTGCGCGCCGTCGCCGGGCCACCAGCACGCTGACCGGCGGCTCCACCGAGAAGCCCAGGTGCGTCAACCGGCGACGAACCGGACCCGCAGCAGCGTCGGCCAGTACTTGCCGGTGATGAGGAACTCGTCGGAGTCGGGCACGGCGGCGATGCCGTTGAGCACGTCCGCACCGGCCCGCTCGGCGTCACTGAGCAGACCGGCGGCATCCACCTGCCCGGTCACCGCGCCGGAGCCCGGATCGATCCGGACGATCTCGTCGGTCTGCCAGACGTTCGCCCAGACCACGCCGTCGACGCACTCCAGCTCGTTGATCTGCGTCAACGGCGTACCGGCCCGGGTCACCGACACCGACCCGGTCTCGGCGAAGCTCGCCGGATCCCGGAAGGTCAGCTTGTCGGTGCCGTCGCTCATGATCAGCCGGTCGGCGGCGGTGTCGTGGCAGATACCCCACCCCTCACCGGCGTAGTCGACCCGACGCCGCTCGGCCAGGGTCACCGGATCCCGCTCGTAGGCGACCCCCTCCCGCCAGGTGATCTGCCAGACCCGCGAGCCTGCCACCGTGATGCCCTCACCGAAGTCACCCACCGGCAGGTCGACCGACCGACGTACCTCACCGGTGTCGAGGTCGACGACCCGCAGCTCGGACTCGCCGTACTGGCCGGTGCCCTCGTAGAGGTCGCCGTCGTGCAGCTCCAGCCCCTGGGTGAAGGCCGCCGGGTCGTGCGGATACCGCTCCAGCACCTCGACCCGCAGGGGCTCCACGGACTCCGACACCGACTCCGGGGCCGCGTCGCGGACGGCCGGTGCCGCCGCCGGATCGGACGTCGCCGCGCATCCGGCGACCAGCAGCCCGGCGACCAGCAGCGCGGGGAGCACCGCCAGCGGGACCATCCGACGTGACCGCACGCCACCACCTCCAGCTCGGCCGACGACCCACCTGCCGGGTGTCGTCGTCGACCAGTCTCCCGCATCGTCGGCGGTGGCTGCCGACGTCGACGCGCCGCGAGTCACATCTCGATGACGTACTTCGAGCGGGGATGCTCGGTGGCGAAGACCCGCATCGCCTCGGCGGCGTCAGCCAGGGGAAACGTCCGCTCCACCGGCGGCACGATCCGGTGGGCCTCGATCAGCTCGGTGACCTCACGCAGCGACCGCTGGTCCGCCATCGCCAGGTAGCCCGCCAGACGCTGGCCGACGAACGGCGACCAGGCAACGGCGCGCGCCAGCCGGGGCAGCGGACCGAGCCACCGCCCGCCCGCCCCGCTGCACAGGATCAATGTCCCGCGCGGGGTCAACGCCCGACGACAGTCTGCCAACCGGTGCCGGCCGGCCACGTCGAGGATCAGGTCCCACTGCCGGCCGGAGCGGGTGAAGTCCTGCCGGGTGTAGTCGATCACGTCGGATGCGCCGAGCCCGCGCACCAGCTCCACGTTGCGGGTCCGGCAGACGCCTGTCACCTCGGCGCCGAGCGCCGTCGCCAACAGTACGGCGAACGTGCCCACACCGCCGGAGGCACCGTTGACCAGCACCCGTTGACCGGGCTGGAGCCGGCCGTGCCGGTGCAACCCCTGCCAGGCGGTGACCCCGGCCAACGGCACCGTCGCCGCCTGCGTGACCGTGAGGTGGGCCGGCCGGTGCCAGGCCCGACCGGCGGGTACGGCGGCGTACTCGGCGAAGCTGCCGGTCTCGATCTCGGCGTACACGGCGTCACCGGGGCGGAAATCGGTCACCGCCGCGCCGACCGCGACCACCTCCCCGGCGACGTCGCGACCACGGACCGCCGACTTCGGGCGGGTCAGGCCCAGAGCCAGTCGACCGATGTACGGCTCACCGGTCATCAGCCGCAGGTCGGCATCATTGATCGAGGCGGCCCGGACCCGTACCAGCAGCTCGGAGTCGGTGATCGACGGACGCGGCAGCTGTCGCACGGACAGCACCTCGGCGGACCCGTAGCGGTCCTGGGTGAGAGCCCGCATCGTGGCGGCAAGCTGGTCCGTGCCCTCGGTGCTGCTCCCGGTGCTCATTCGACGGTCCGCAGGATCTGCTCGATGGTGTTGGTCCGGGAGCGCAGCTCGGCCAGGTCGGCGGCCACCCGCTGCTGGGCGTCGAGGGAGTTCGCGGCGAGCTGCTCGTAGCGCTGGACGAGTTGGCGCATCGTCTCCTCCTGTCCGGCCAGGACCCGGGTCTTGCGGAACTCGTGCAGGGTGGCCATGACCGCGATGATCAGCACGACCCCGAGGGCGAGCACCCCGAGGACGAGAATGGTGCCCGGCCAGGTGGTGGGTTCGGCGGCCTGCGCCGCGTGGACGTACATCAGGATTTCTCCTTGCGCGCGGGACCCGGTGCGGACGGGTCCGGTTCGGTGAGGGTCGCCGCGGCTGCGGCCAGGGTCGTCGGCGTCAACCGCAGGTCGACGTCGACGACCTCGTAGTACTTCATCGCCTTGCCGTCGGCGGAGAGCTCGAGGCTGCCGACGATCAGGCCGGCGGCCTCCAGCCGCTGCAGGTGCATGTGCAGCAGCGGCCGGCTGATGCCGATCTCCCGGGAGAGATGGCTGACGTAGTCACGGCCGGCGGCGAGCCGACCGATGATCCGCAGCCG
Organism: Solwaraspora sp. WMMA2056; assembly: GCF_030345095.1. Classification (NCBI taxonomy): domain Bacteria; kingdom Bacillati; phylum Actinomycetota; class Actinomycetes; order Micromonosporales; family Micromonosporaceae; genus Solwaraspora; species Solwaraspora sp. WMMA2056. The sequence goes on along the minus strand of NZ_CP128360.1, from coordinate 1,429,905 downwards.
TAGCGGGTGGGCCAGCGCCGCCAGCTTCTCGACCAGGTCGTCGCCGGAGGGCGCTGCCGATGTCATCGCTCTCCTTCACGTGTCAGAACATTCTTACACGTGAAAGAGTAGCAGACCTCAGCTGGTACGGGAGTGGATCAGCACCTCGATGCCGTCCAGGACGCGGTCGAGGGCGAACCGCAGTTCGTCGTGTTCGCCGCCCGGCCCGTCGAAGACCCCGCTCGCGACGACCTCGCTCATCGCCGGGAACCGACGCTCGTCGATCAGGCGGGACAACCGGCCGCCATAGTCGACCATGTTGCCGGCGGCGGGGCCCCGGGAGACCTCGGCCAGCTGCAACGCCAGGATCATCTCGCCCCGCACCAGGTTGGCGACCAGCAGGACCACGGCGAGTTTCTCTCCCGGCTCCAGGCCGGTGCCGGCGAGCCGCTGGAGCGCGTTGTCCGCCCAGGCCACCGCGTTCGGCGTGATCGGCGGGCCACTCACCGGGACCTGCACGGTCCACGGATCCCGCTGGTAGATCTCCACGACCGCCCAGGCCCAGCGGTCCAGGCCGGACCGCCAGTCCTCGTCCGGCGCGATCGGCGGCGGATCACCGTAGACGGCGTCCACCATCAGGTCGACCAACTCGTGCTTTGCCGACACGTAGCGGTAGAGCGACATCGTGGCCGCGCCGAGCTCCTTGGCGACCCGGCTCATCGACACCGCGCCGATGCCCTCGGCACGCGCCACCGCGACCCCGGCGGCCACCACCCGGGCCAACGTCAACGCCGGTCGGGGCCCCTTCTGCGCACGGTCCCGCAGACCCCAGGCGACCTCGATGCTCGCCGGCAGGCCGGTCGGAGTGTCCGTCATCAGTCCGCCACCTTCCACAGGTACCCACAGGTTTTCCACACCTTTGTCCACAGGACACGTCCGGTTGACTGCGTATAACGCACGCATTAGCGTATGCCATACGCAGAACCTCTCCGGACCTCGGGAGCATGACATGGCCGACGACATGGCGGTGCGCACGACCGCCCTCACCAAGGCGTACGGCAGACAGCCGGTGCTGACCGGCGTCGACCTCGCCGTACCCGCCGGCAGCATCTACGCCCTGCTCGGGCCGAACGGTGCCGGCAAGACCACGACCGTACGGATCCTGGCCACCCTGCTGCGCCCGGACGGCGGCCAGGCCCGGGTGGCCGGCCACGACGTGGTCCGGCAACGTCGGGCGGTACGGCGGACCATCAGCCTCACCGGGCAGCACGCCGCCATCGACACCCTGCAGACCGGTGTCGAGAACCTGCGGATGCTGGGCCGCCTCGCCGGGCTGTCCCGCACCGACGCCCGCCACCGGGCCGCCGCACTCATCGACCGGTTCGACCTGGTCGACGCCGGCAACCGCCGGGTCGGCACCTACTCCGGCGGGATGCTGCGCCGGCTCGACCTCGCCGCCGGACTCGTCGGGTCACCGTCGGTGATATTCCTCGACGAGCCGACCACCGGCCTCGACCCGCGCAGCCGCGCCGACCTGTGGCGGGTGATCGGCGAACTCGCCACCGCCGGCGCCACCGTACTGCTCACCACCCAGTACCTGGAGGAGGCCGACCAGCTCGCCGACCGGATCGGCGTCCTGGACGGCGGCCGGATCGTCGCCGAGGGCACCTCGGACGAGCTGAAGCGGCGGGTCGGCGGCCAGCGGCTCGACCTGACCGCCGCCGACCGGGCCGCGTTCGGGCAACTCGTCCTGCGGGCCGGCGACCGGGCCGGGCCGGTGGACCCGGACCGGCTGCTGGTCAGCGTGCCGACCGATGGCAGCGCCGGACACGTCCGGGCGCTGCTCGACGACCTCGACCCCGGCCGCGACGTCGTCGCCCGCTTCGCCGTACACGCCGCCAGCCTCGACGACGTCTTCCTCACCCTCACCGGAAGCGAGCCCGCCCATGTCTGACGTCGCCGTGATGTCCCGGCGCAGTCTGCGGATCAGCCTGCGCAACGTCGACGGGCTGATCACCGCCCTGATGCTGCCGGTCATGCTGATGCTGCTGTTCGTCTACCTGTTCGGCGGCGCGATCCAGACCGGCACCCGGTACGTCACCTACGTCGTGCCGGGCGTGATCCTGCTCTGCGCCGCGTACGGCGCGTCGATGACCGCCGTGGCGGTGGCCAGCGACATGGCCGAAGGGGTCATCGACCGGTTCCGGTCGATGGACGTGGCCGGCGCGGCGATCCTCGCCGGCCACGTCACCGCCAGCAGCGCCCGCAACCTCGCCTCCGCCGGCCTGGTGCTCGCCGTGGCCTACCTGATCGGTTTCCGGCCGAGCGCCGGACCGGTGCAGTGGGTCGCCGCCGGCGGCGTACTGCTCGCCTTCATCGTCGCCCTCTCCTGGCTGTCCGCGGCCGTCGGGCTGCTCGCCAGGTCCGCCGAGGCAGCCAGCGGCTTCACCTTCTTCGTGCTGTTCCTGCCCTACCCGAGCAGCGCCTTCGTCCCGATCGACACCATGCCGAGCTGGCTGCACGGCTTCGCCGAACACCAACCCGCCACCCCGGTCATCGAAACCCTGCGTGGGCTGCTGCTGGACCAGCCGGTCGGGGACAGCGTGGGGCCGGCGCTGGCCTGGTGCGCGGGGATCGCCGCCGCGTCGATGCTCGCCGCCGGCTGGCTGTTCCGGTCCCGTACCGGCCACTGAAGCGGGCCGCGCGGCCGACGGACCGCCCGGTGACGTCAGGGCTGTGACGTCAGGGGCTGTGACGTCACGGACGGTCACCGTCCGGCAGACAGGTACGCGTTCAGCGGATATTCCTGTGAGGAATAATTATTCCTCACAGGAATACTGGTCTACGGCAGTACGTGTCCGCCAGGTTCCGGTCCACCGCAGTACGTGTCCGCCAGGTTCGGCCGCGCGACGGCAGAGGTGGGCCCGCGCCGCCTAAGGTGAACCGGTGACGAGTATCTCCTGGACCGAGTCGTACCTCGGTCAGCTGCGGGCGTTGGCCGGCGACCGTACGTTGATGTTCGTCGGCGCCCGCTGCGTGGTCCGCGACGCCCACGACCGGGTCCTGCTGATCCAGCGCTCCGACAACGGGCTGTGGGCGCTGCCGGCCGGTGCGATGGAGCTCGGTGAGTCGATCGCCGGCTGCGCCGCCCGCGAGGTCTTCGAGGAGACCGGGCTGCGGGCAGCCGGCGTGACCCCGTTCGCCATGCACACCGGCGTCGACTACACCTTCACCAACATGTTCGGCGACACGTACCAGCTCTTCGTGACCTGCTTCCGGGTCGACGGTTTCAGCGGCGAGCTGTTGACCAGCACCGACGAGACCACCGACGCCGGCTTCTTCGACCCCGACGCGCTGCCGACGCCGCTGGCCGGCACCGTCGGCGAGACCCTGACCGACCTGGCCGCCTTCGAACACTCCGGCCAGCTCGTCCTCAAGTAGGTCAGCCGGCCAGGTCGGCGGGGGTCGTCGACTCCTCCAGCTCGCCGCGCAGCTCCCGGTCCGGCAGCACCAGGGTGATCAGCACCGCGACCAGCCCGACCAGCCCGGTCACCAGGAACACGGTGTGCAGCGACTCGACGAAGGCGTACTGGATGGCCTCCCGGACCGGGTCGGGCAGCGCCAGGATCGCCGACGGCTGGTCGATCGAGATCTCGGTGCCGCCGGCAGCGGCCACCGACGCCGCCTGCTCCGGCGGCAGCTGGGCGACCGCGCCCGGCATCCGGTCGGCCAGCTCCCCGGTCAACCGGGCGTTGAGCACCGCGCCCAGGATCGCCACGCCGAACGAGCCGCCCAACGACCGGAAGAAGGTCACCGCCGAGGTACCGGCCCCCAGGTCCCGCAGCGGGATCGCGTTCTGTACGGCGAGCACCAGCGACTGCATCGACAGTCCCAGCCCGACACCGATGATCACCATCATCAGGAACGCCAGCCACAGTGAGGTGTCCACCTCCAACCGGGTGAACAGCAGTCCGCCGAGGACCAGCGAGACCGAGCCGGCCACCGGGAACCACTTGTACCGCCCGTACCGGGTCATCGCCCGGCCCGCGACCACCGAGGTGACGATGATGCCCGCCATCATCGGCAGCATCAGCAGACCGCTGGCGGTCGGCGAGGCGCCCTTGACGATCTGCAGGTACAGCGGGATGAAGATGATCGAGCCGAACATCACCAGGCCGAGCACGAAGCCGGCGGCGGTGGCCAGCGCGACGGTCCGTTCCCGGAACAGCCCCAGCGGCAGGATCGGCTCGGCGACCCGGGACTCCTGCATCAGGAACAGGACGGCGAGCACGGCACCGGCGACGAACAGCCCGATGATCAGCGGGGAGCTCCACGGGTACTCGCCGCCGCCCCAGCTCAACGCCAGCAGGATCGAGCTGACCCCGGCGACGAGCAGGGTCGCGCCGAGCCAGTCGATCGCGTGGTCGCGCCGCTTGAACGGGATCAGCCGCATCACGTACCAGCAGATCACCATCGCGACGATCGCCAACGGCACGTTGATGTAGAAGATCCACCGCCAGTTGGTCTCGGCGAAGTAGCCGCCGACCAGTGGGCCGGCCACCGACGACAGGCCGAACACCGCACCGAACAGCCCCTGGTAGCGGCCCCGCTCACGGGGCGAGACCACGTCGGAGATGATGGTGAACGCCAGCGTCATCAGGCCGCCGGCGCCGATGCCCTGGATACCCCGGGTGACGATCAGCTGGGTCATGTCCTGGGACATGCCGGCCAGCAGCGAGCCCAGCAGGAACGTGCCGATGGAGAACAGGAACACCGGGCGGCGGCCGAGCAGGTCGGCGGTCTTGCCGTACAGCGGGGTGGAGGCCGTCGACGCCAGCAGGTACGCGGTCACCACCCACGAGTAGTGGTTGATGCCGCCGAGTTCGCCGACGATCGTCGGCAACGCCACGCCGACGATGGTCTGGTCCAGCGCGGCCAGCAGCATGCCGGTCATCAGGCTGCCCATCAGCAGCATGATCTGCCGGTTGTTGAGGGCGGGCGCGACCCGGTCCTCGGTGGTTGTCACGGCTTCTCCTCTTCCACCCGCGGACACCGGTCCGCCGGATCGGTCCCCCCGTAGCGGGCGTTGATCGTCTCGTTCAGCCGGGTGAGCAGGTGTTTGAACTCGCTCATCTCGTCCGGGGTCCAGTCGGCCAGCAACTCGCGCATCGCGTTCACCCAGACGGCCCGGTTGCGGGTGAAGACCTCCTGGCCGAGCGCCGTCGGGGCGATCACGCTGGCCCGCCGGTCGGTCGGATCGGGGGTACGGGTGGCCAGGCCGGCGGCCTCCAGGGCGGCCACCTGGCGGCTGACCGTGGACAGGTCCAACGCCATGTCCTCGGCGAGCACGCTGAGTCGCGCCGGCCGGTCCCCGGCGACCCGCACCAGCAGGGTGTACGCCGCCCGCTCCAACGGCGGGTCGAAGCGCAACCGTTGGTAGAACATGTGCACCGCGCGGTGGAAGACGCCGAACTGCTTGCCCAGGGCGATCAGTTCGGCGTCGGATCCGCTCAGTGGGTCGGCCTGCGTCGCCACCTGCACCCCATCCGATAGTTGCTTGCTACAAGCATTCTGTCACGTCGGCAGCGGATGGCGAGCCGATTTCCTGTGATCCCGGACAACACCGCAACTTCCCGCACCCGGACCGGCCCGCCGTCGACGACAGGTTTGGCCGGCACCGACCGGGGCACCCGCAGCGCATGGGGCCCTCGTCCACCGACCCACGGCACCTGGCCGGCATCGTCGACCGCTGGGCCGGCCGGCCCGTCCTCGTCGTCGGCGACGCGATGCTCGACGAATGGCGCTTCGCCACCTCCACCCGGCTGTGCCGGGAGGCACCCGCCCCGGTACTCACCCTCGACCACCGGCAGATCGCCGCCGGCGGCGCCGCCAACACCGCCGTCAACCTGGCCGCCCTCGGCGCCCGGCCGCTGCTGGTCGCCCCGATCGGCGTCGACCCGATCGGCGACCAGGTGGCCCGCTGCCTGCACCAGGCCGGCGTCCAGGACCGGATGGTCGCCCAGCCGGGAGCCCGTACCCCGGTGAAACGCCGGCTGATCGCCGCCGACCAGATCCTGCTGCGCGAGGACGAAGGCGACCTGGGCGGTACGCGGCCCGCCGCCGCCACCGAACGGCTGCTCGCCGCGATCGCCGCCAGCACCGAGCAGATCCGCCTCGGCCCCGCCGCCGGCCCGGCCGGACCCGACCGCCCCGACCTGGTCATCTGCGACTACGGACTCGGCGGCCTGGCGGAGCCGGTCCGGCGCTGGCTGATCGACAACCGGCACCGGTACGGCACCGTCGCCCTCGACGCCCACGACCTGCGCCAGTGGGCCGGACTGCGGCCCACCGTGATCACCCCCAGCATCGCCGAGGCAGCCCTGGCCATCGGGTACGCCGTACCGGATCACCGCCGCGCCGACGCGGCCCGGTCGCTGCTGGCCCGGCTGCGGGCCGCCACCGGCGCCGAGGTGGTCGCGGTGACCCTGGACGTCGACGGCGCGGTCGTCGACGACGGCCACGGCGCGGCGCACCACAGCCCGACCACGCCGGTCCCGGCCAGCCGGGCCGTCGGCGCCGGCGACGCCTACCTGGCCACCCTCACCCTCGCCGTCAGCGTCGGTGCCGCCGGCCCGGCCGCCGCCGAACTGGCCCAGCGCGCCGCCGCGCTCACCGTCCGCGACACCGGCACCTGCGTCTGCCACCGGGAAACCCTGCTCGCCACCCTCACCGACGCCGGCACCGCCCCGGCCGACCTCGTCGACCAGGTCCGCACCGCCCGCGCCGCCGGCGCCCGGATCGTCTTCACCAACGGCTGCTTCGACGTCCTGCACCGCGGCCACGTCACCTACCTGGCCGAGGCCGCCGCCCTCGGTCACCTGCTGATCGTCGCCGTCAACTCCGACGACAGCGTCCGCCGGCTGAAGGGGCCCGACCGGCCGGTCAACCCGGTCGAGGACCGGGTCGCCGTCCTGACCTCGCTGACCTGCGTCGACCACGTCGTGACCTTCGAGGAGGACTCGCCGGCGGCACTGATCGAACGGATCCGGCCCGACGTGTACGTCAAGGGCGGCGACTACCCGCCGGAGATGGTGCCCGAAGCGCCGCTGGTCCGCCGGCTCGGCGGCGAGGTGCACATCCTCGGCTACGTCGCCGACCGCTCCACCTCGGCGATCATCGACAAGATCCGGGCCGAGAACGTCGACGTACGGGGCGGCGCATGAACCGGCCGCTGTCCCCCGGCGACCCGGCCGAGTTCCGCCGCAACCGGCTGCTCGACGTACTGATCCCGACCCGCAACCGACCCGCCGAGCTCGCCACCACGCTCGCCGGGCTGGCCGCCCAGGAGCTGCCGGCGGAGTTCGGCGTCGTGGTCAGCGACCAGTCCGACGATGGGCCGGCGTGGGCGCAACCCGCCCCCGCGAGCATGGTCCGGGCGCTGCGGCACACCGGTCACCCGGTGCTGCTCACCCGCCGGCTGCCCCGACGCGGGCTGGCCGAACACCGGGCGTACCTGCTCAGCCTCTCCACCGCCCGGCTGACGCTGCTGCTCGACGACGACGTCTGGCTGGCCCCCGGCACCGTGGACCGGCTGGTCACCGCGCTGCGCGAGCTGCGCTGCGGCTTCGTCGGCAACGCCGTACACGGATTGTCGTACCTGGACGACGTACGGCCGCAGGACCACGACGCCTACGTCGAGTGGGACGGCCGGCCGGAGCCGGAACGGATCCTGCCCGGCACCCCGCAGTGGCAGCGGGCCCGGCTGCACTCCGCCGCCAACCTGCTGCACGTCACCGAACGGCTGCGGCTGCGCGCCGACGAGTGGCGGGCGTACCGGATCTCCTGGATCGGCGGCTGCGTGCTGTTCGACCGGGCCAAGCTGGTCGCCGCCGGCGGCTTCGACTTCTGGCGGCAGATGCCCCCCGACCACCAGGGCGAGGACGTCGCCGCCCAGCTCGCGGTGCTGCGCCGCTACGGCGGCGCCGGCATCGTGCCCAGCGGCGCCTACCACCTCGAATCGCCGACGACCGTCACCGAACGGCGGGTCGAGTGCTGGCAACTGCTGCTCGACGACGCCGGCGACGCCGGCGAGGCCGACGAGCGGCAGCAGCGACGACACCAGGAGGTACAGCGATGACGGTACGGCTGGTCCGGCCGACCACCACGATCTGGCAGTGGGACGTGGCGGTGCTGCGTACCCTCGTCGAGACCCTGCCCGCCGGTGAGGCCGCGCTGCTGGTCGACGCCTTGCCGCCGCTGCTGGCGGTCGCCGCCCGGCCCGACGCCCACGCCGGCCCTGACGACCGGGGCGACCCGGGCAGCGACCCGAGCGACCAGGGCGAGTTGGTCCGCCGGGTCCGGCGACGCACCGCGACCTACGACCTCGACGACGACGCGGTACGCGAGGAGATCCGCGCCGCGCTGGGCCGCGTCGCCGGCCACTGCCCGGCCGGGCTGCTCTACCGGGTGCAGCTACCGCTGCCCGACGACGTCCGTGCCCTGTTCCCGCAGCCGGTCCGGGTGCACGCCGTCGGCACCGGTTAACTCGGCGACCGCCTCCAGCACCTCGGCCACCGGCACGTCGACGACGAACGACTCCTGATGCCCGCAGCTCGGCCCGCCGCCCCGGGCCGGGAAACCGACCCGGCTGACGTCCTGCCCGCACACCGGACAGTGGATCGTGAACGCGGCCAGCGGCCGGTGTCGGCCACGCAGCGGCGGGGCGCCGTTGAGCAGGTTGCCGATCCAGTAGATGCCGACCGTCGGGGTGCCGACGGCCGCCGCCAGGTGCAGCGGGCCGGTGTCGTTGGCGACCAGGACGGCGCTGCCGGCGAGCAGCCCGGCCAGCCCGCCCAGGCTCAGCGCGTCGACCACCGTACGCACGGGTCGGGTCGCCGCCGCCGCGACCTGCTCGACCACCGCCCGCTCCGGCCCGGTACCGGTCACCAGCACCTCGAACCCCCGGTCGACGCAGATGTCGGCGACCGCCGCGAACCGCTCGGCCGGCCAGCGCCGCCGGGGGTCGCTCGCCCCCGGGTGCAGCACCACCCGGGGCCGCCGGGCCGGCCCGAGAACCTCGCCGGCCTCTTCCCGGTCGGTCTCGGTCACCGGCACCCGGGGCAGCATCGTCACCGGCGCGGCCCCGAGCAGCCCCGCCACCTCCAGGTAGCGGAACACCTCCGGCTGGTAGTAGACGTAGCGGATCCAGCGGTCCAACGGCGGGGCGTCGACCGCCCGCAACCCGGCCGTCAGCCGCGCGCCCAACGCCGTGACCAGCGGGTTGCTGTTGCGTCCGCCGCCGTGCAGCTGCACCGCCAGGTCGAACCGCTCGCGGCGGGCCCGCTGCACGAACTGCGCCATCGTCGTCGGCTCGTCGTCGGTCGTGGCGGCCCGGATCCCGTCGGCGGCGGGCACCACCAGCACCCGGTCGACCGGGCCGGGCCGGTCGGCCACCGCTCGGGCGTCCAGCCACCGGGCGTGCCACGGGGCACCGAGCAGCACCAGCTCCGCCTGCGGGTACGCCGCCCGCAACGCGGTCAACGCCGGTACGGCGAAAATGAAGTCACCGAGCGCGTTGGCCCGCAGTACGGCGATCCGCCGCACGTCGGGCACCAGCCCGGGATGCTCCAGTAGCAGCGGCGCTGCGGACGGACCGGGCGGCACGGCGTGCGGACCGGGCGGCACGGCGTCGGTCATCGGGCGGTGCTGGCCTGCTGGCGCTGCATGGACGCCTCGCCGACGTGCGGATGATGCATCTCCCGGTCGGCGGCCGGGTCGACCTCGTCGGCGGCGATCGCGTCGGCTTCAGCGGCGCCGATCGCGTCGGCGTCGGTGGCGATCCGCACCTGCTTCGCGCCGCCACTGGCCCGGGCGGCGGCCGAGCCGGCGGTCGGCTGCTGGTACTGCGGTCGACCGACGGTGATCGACCGGCGCCCGCCCGGCTCGGCCCGGGGCATCGTGACGGTCAGCAGGCCGTGGTCCATCACCGCGTCCATCCGTCGGACGTCGACCCCGCTGGGCAGGCGCAGGCGGTACTCGAAGCCGCGCTCGGTCGAACCGGTGTCCGGCATCCCGTTGTCGATGTTGACTTCCTGCTCCGATCGCGCCCGCACACACAGGTCGGCGCCGTCGACCTCGACGGCGACCTCCTCCGGGGCGACGCCGGCCAGTCGGGCGACCACCCGCCAGCCGTCGTGGGTGTCCTGCAGTTCCATCTCGGGCGGGCCCGCGTCACCGCCGAGGGCGCGGTTCAGCTCCGACCAGAGCGACTGCAGATTGCCGATCGGATCCCAGCCACGGTCCTGCATCTGGTCGCGGGGTTGACTCATCCGGCACCTCCCGTACGGCCCGCCCCGGGCGGGAGGGTGGACCCGCCCGGTCGCGGGGGCAGCATCCCCGGCGCGTACCCACGGACAGGGACGGCAAACCCGACCGTGGGGGGCGGACCTGTGGGTCTGCTCCGACCCGGACGGGTGCCGGGCCGGAGCAGACGGTGTCAGGTGGTGCGGTGGTTGCGGCCGTGCCGGTGGTTCAGCGTTGCAGGGTCAGCACACCCGGCCGGTACGGCAGGAGTCCGTAGTCGCCGCCGGAGTTCGGGTCCCGGCCCTGGTAGAGGAACTGGAGGTTGCAGGGGTCGATGGTCATGGTCTGGTCGGCGTTGGTGCGGATGAGTTCGCCGTGGCTGATGTCGTTGGTCCAGGTGGCGCCGCTGTTGGCCTTTCCGGCGAAGGGGTTGGATTCGCTGGTGGCCTGGGGGGTCCAGGTGCCGCCGAGGTTGGTGGCGGTGAAGGAGCGGAAGTAGCGGCCCTGGGAGCCGATGGCCTCGACGATCATGAGGTAGCGCTGTTGGCCCTGGAGTTTGTAGACCTGGACGCCTTCGAAGAGGTTGTTGGTGGTGTCGGTCATGATGGTGGTGTAGTTGGAGCCGAAGCTGCCGGGGAAGTTGCCGATGGGCATGCTGGCGCGGTAGATGCGGCCGTTGTCGCCGGCGAAGAAGAGGTACATGTTCTGGTCGTCGCCGATGAGTGCCTGGTCGATGGGTCCGGTGCCGGAGTTGGAGATGCTGCCGGTGAACAGGGTCTGGTGCGCCGACCAGCTGTTCACGTTCGTCGGGTCGGTCGACGTCCGGTAGGAGAACGCCGGGCCGCCCCACTGGTAGGCCAGCACCCAGACGTTACGGGGCGCGAAGTAGAACAGCGACGGTGCGACGGCGGAGAAGGGCATGGCGTTCTGGCTGGCCGAGCCCATCTGGTTCCAGTTGGAGAACAGGCCGAAGTTCATCGAGCCCCAGCTGGTGCCGAAGTCGTGGGTGGTGCCGTAGACGAGGTGCTGGCCGTTGTACGGGGCGTGGGTGAAGTCCTTCAACGACACCCAGCCGGAGCGGGGCTGGGCCAGCGCGCCGGTGGACGACCAGCGGTACGTCGACGGCAGGTTGCAGGTGCCACCCGGCGGCGGTGTGGTCGCCGGCGGTGCGGTCGTCGGGTTGGGGTTCGGGTTGCCACCGACCCGGACCAACTGCCACTGCTGGTTGGTGCCGCCCCAGTCGTCGTACTGCACGACGGCGCCGCCGTTGGCGGTGGACCAGTTGTAGACGTCGAGGACCTTGCCGGAGTGCCGAGCGCGTAGCCGGTAGTAGCCGCCGCCGGAGTCGACGAACTGCCACTGTTGGTTGTTCCCACCCGATCTGGCGTACTGCTGGATACAGGCGTTGTCCGCCGTGGACACGCCGCAGACGTCCAGCGCCTTGCCGCTGTTGCGGTTCAACACCTCGTAGTAGGCGCTCGGGTCGATCGGACCGTTCGTCGGTGGTGGCGTGGTGGGGTTGGGCCCCGGGGTGGTCGGGCTCGGGCCCGGAGTGACGCTGTTCAGCGCGGAGAGAGTCGCGTCGTACGCCTGCTTCTTGTTGCCGTTGTTGTCGAACAGCAGCGGCGTGCCGTAGGACCGCCACGAGTCACTGTCCCGGATACCCCACACCGTGATCCCGGTGCACCGGGCGATCGCCGCCAGACAGTCGTTGACCACACCCCGGAACGCGTTCGCCTGCGCCTGCCCCGAGCCCTCGATGTCCAGCTCGGTGATCTGCACGTCCACACCCAGCGCGGCGAAGCTCGACAACGTCGTCCGGTAGTTCGACGGGTACGGCGACTGCGAGTTGAAGTGCGACTGCAGACCCACACAGTCGATCGGCACCCCCCGCTGCTTGAAGTCCCGCACCAGGTTGTACGCCGCCTGCGTCTTCGCCCACGACCAGTTGTCGATGTTGTAGTCGTTGTAACACAGCTTCGCCCCCGGGTCGGCCGCCCGCGCGGCCCGGAACGCCGCCTCGATCCAGTCGTTACCCGTACGCTGCAGGTTCGAGTTACGCCGGGCACCCGAGTTACCGTCCTCGAACGCCTCGTTCACCACGTCCCACGAGTGGATCTTGCCCCGGTAGTAGGACGCGACCCGGGTCACGTGGTTGAGCATCGCCTGCCGCAGCGCGGTGCCCTCCATCCGCTCCATCCACGGCGGCTGCTGCGAGTGCCAGGCCAGGGTGTGACCGCGCACCGCCATGCCCCGCGAGATCGCGTGGTTGACGATCCGGTCCCCGTTGGTGAAGTTGAACTGGTTCTGCTGCGGCTCGGTCGCGTCGAGCTTCATCTCGTTCTCGGCGGTGACGCTGTTGAACTCCCGGTTCAGGATGTTCACGTACGTCGAATCACCGAGCTTGTTCGCCGCGACGGCGGTGCCGAAGTACCGGCCCGACTGGGCGGCGGCCGCCCCCAGCGTGGACTCGGCGGCGTTGGCGAGGTTGGGAAGCAGGGTCACGGTGAGGACCGCGACGAGCATGGCGGCGCCTGTGGCCCAGAGCGTTCGGAATCGACGCCGGGCCGGACGGTGGTGAGGGTTCACTGATCCTCCGGTGCGGTGGACGGATGTGCACTGGTTGGAGCGGGACGGATTGTTAGCGCTAACATCGATGTAGATTCATCTAGAGTTGCAGAAGGTTCCGGGGTTGGCAACCGTCGGGATCCGACTCGTCCCGCATTCACCACGGTCGCCCTCACATGGCACCTGACCTGGCGTACACGATCGGTGACACATCGACGTGGGTCACCAGACGGCGCCGTACCGCTGCGGCCTGGCCGGCTCGACGGACCGGGATTGCGAGCTGCGGGCGACCACATTTCCGGAAGTTTTGCGAACAGTACGCCGGCACCAGCCGGACCGGGCGACCGGCGACGAGCGACCGGGCGACCGGCGGCGGGCCGGGGCAGCTCGCCGGCCCCGGCCGACGACAGGTCCGGGTCGTGCGGTTGTATCGGGGCGACGGCAGCGCCACAGCCGGCGATGCGCCACCACGACCCGGCGAGACGGACCCATGATCATCCTGATGCACAGCTCCAAGACGATGCGCCCACCGACGGGCGACCACGGTCACCCGACGCCCGGCGTACCGGCGCTGCTGGCGCGGTCCACCGAGCTGATCACCTACCTGCGGACCCTCTCGGCCGATCAGCTCCGCCGGATGATGGCCGTCTCCACCGAACTGGCGCAGCGGACCCGGCAGCAGTACGCCGAGTGGACCACCACGCCGCAGCACCAGAGCCCCGCGGCGGCGACGTTCGTCGGTGACATCTACAGCGGGCTGCAGATCGACACGTTCGGCCCGGCCGACCGGTCGCACGCCGACGCGCACCTGCGCATCCTCTCCGGCCTGTACGGAATCCTGCGCCCCTTCGACGGCGTCTGCCCGTACCGCCTGGAGATGGGTTACCGCCTGCCCGCCGAGCCGTACGCCAACCTGTACCGGTACTGGGCGGACTCGATCGCCGCGCAGCTGCCGGCGACCGGTCGGATCGTCAACCTCGCCGCCAACGAGTACAGCAAGGCCGTCCTGCCGCACGTCGACCCCGGCCGGGTGGTCACCCCACGGTTCCGCACCGTCGACCCGGCATCCGGCGAACCGAAGTTCGTGGTGGTCCACGCCAAGATCGCCCGTGGCGCGTTCGCCCGGTGGCTGGTGTCGCGCCGGATCGCCGACACCGCCGACCCGGTCGCCGAGCTGCGCGCGTTCGACGACATCGGCTACCGGTACGACCCGGCGTCCAGCACCCCCGACGCCCCGTCGTTCATCTGCCAGGAGTTCGGCGGCAAGGGCCTGTCCGTCCGCCTCACCTGACCGTTCGGCGTCAGCCCAGCCGAGTCGCCAGGTGCAGCACCTGGCGACGTTGATCTCGCTGGCGCCCCCGCCGCTCTTCGACACTGTCGTTGGCCCCGCCTGCGGGTTCACCGCGCTGGTTCGCCACCAACCGCACCAAGGCGAGCAAGCGACAGATGTATGGCCGCGCGAACCTCGGCCCTCCCCACGAACGCGCTCCGACCAGCCCACGCGATCCGCGCGAACCGCCACCAAGATCAATCAGAGAACGTTTGCCGGAGCCAGTTTCCACGCGCTACCGACACCTTCTATCTTGAGATTCAAGATTCGGTCAACCGTCGGCTGGATGTTTCTTCATCTCCGATCATCTCCACCCACCCCCCACATGGCGGGTAGCGAATCGTCGATCGGCGTCGTTTCAATTGACGACGGGTTACCAATTCAGGTTGGACGGAATTGCGGCCATGGCGCCGTGGCTGCATTTGGTCGATCCTGGGCGATCGCCCGGTGATTCACAGGAAGGAAGGAAATAGATGTCCACTCTTGCCATCGAAAAGGCCTGGAAGAACGCTGATCTGCGGGACGGGGACACCGTCGACCCGGCAGGCAGCGGCTTCGGCGAACTGACGTTCGAGGACCTCCGCGAGGATCGGACCGTCTACGCCGCCAGCAGCGGCTGGGTCTGCACCCTGACCATCGAGTGCGGCACGCTGATCTGCGCCTGCTGAGGACCGGCCATCGGGCCCGGGAGCGTGCAGCGCACCCTCCCGGGCCTCCCCTTCCCCGCAGGAGCAGCAATGTCACCGGCCCTTGCACTTGATCCCTTCAATATTCGACGAAGTGCCTACCTGCACGAACGTCCGGCATCGACGAACGACCAGCCGACACCGGGACACGATGATCTTGTTTGTTCGTGGCGAGATTCCGCCTTCCTCGATGACCGCATTCTCGACATCCGGTTACGCGAGTTGGCGATAAGTCGTGCTGCATTTGGGAAAATGATCTCGGGGGAGGATTTCGACCCACCCGACCATCTGCTCGACTGGGCGAACGAACTCGCAGTGGTGCTCGACACGGACGCCAGCGAGGTAGCCTTTCTCAAACTGCCCACCAGATTGTGGTCCCAAGGGTTCGACCGGCTACTTTTCAGCGGCCTGATTCATCCGTTTCTCGCTTTCTACGAGGCGCGACTACGGGAGCGCCTAGCGGAGCGAACGTCCATCGCCGGCTTACGCAATTCACTGCTTGAGGCACTCGCCAACCGGTTACTGTCGATCGCAACCCGAACCATGCTGTTGGAACTCAACGTCGCTCGCTTGCACGGCAAGCTCATGGGCGACACCCCGCAGGAGAGGTACGACGACTACGACAGGCGGCTGCTCACCGACCCAGATTACCTTCGTGCGTTGTTCGGCGAGTATCCCGTGCTCGGTCGGTGTCTCATCGAAGCCGGCCGGCGTTGGGTCGACTACACAGCAGAACTGTTCGAGCGCTTAGCCGGGGATGAGCATCAACTGCGGCGCGTTGGACTGTTACCCCCGTCAGCGACCGTCGTGAGCGCCTTCCGGCTTGACCTTGGAGATCCACACCATGGTGGACGGTCAGTGGCGCAGGTGACCTTCTCCGACGGCACCGATCTGATCTACAAGCCGCGGTCGGTAGCAGCCGAGAAGGCGTACGCCGAGACAGTCGCCGCTCTGGACCGGCAAGGACTGAGTGTGCCGGTGACCGCTCCACGGGTGCTCGACTGCGGCGGGCATGGCTGGTGTGAGTTCGTCCGGCACGCGCCCTGCGTCGACGCCGACGAACTATCCGACTTCTACCGGCGAGCAGGTTCCGTGCTGGCGGTGATGCTGCTGCTCGGCGGCGTGGACATGCACATGGAGAACGTGATCGCTGCCGGTTCGTCGTTCACGCCCATTGACCTGGAGACCGTACTGCAGTGCGGTGAACTCGGCCGCTCGGCCGAAGATGCGTACGGGCGCGCGCTGGACGTGCTCAACCGTAGTGTGCTGGCGGTCGGTATCCTTCCGGCCCGCGCTTTCGGTGGCCGGCAACGCCACAGTGTCGACGTCAGCGCCATCGGAGGCGGGGAACCGCAGGCCGCTCCGCGCCCGATTCCCCGCGTGGTGGACGCCTACACCGACGTTGCCCGCATCGAAGCAGTCGAGGCAGTCATGGCCGGCGCATTGAACCGTCCAGTTGTCACCGGCGGGGAGGTGCAGCCCTGGACGCATACCTCCGAGGTGGTCGCCGGCTTCACCGAGGCGTACGACCTGATGGTTGCGCACCGCTCCGACTTCGACCGGCTGCTACACGGGTTCCGGGACGTCGAGGTACGCCATCTGGCTCGTCCGACCCGGCGGTACAGCCTCTTCCTGACGGAGAGCTTCCACCCGGATTATCTGCGCGATGCCAACGACCGGGACAGGCTGCTTGACAAGCTGTGGGCCGCCGCCGACGCCCGTCCGGAACTTGTCCCGATCATCGAATCCGAGCGACGTCAACTGCTCGCCGGTGACATCCCCTGCTTCCAGAGCATCGCGGGGAGCCGCGAAATCCGCACTGGAGCCCGTCTGCTGCATCCGGGGTACTTCGGTGCCTCAGCCATCTCGGTGTTGACCGGGCGGCTGGCCGAGTTCGGACCGGCGCACCGCGCTGCCCAGGTCCGGATAATCGAGGACTCGATGGGCACCCTGCCGCGGCCGCGGCCGGTCGTCGGCCAGCCCGTCGCCCGCCCTGGTGGACATGAGACGGATCCCGCTGTGCTCGCCAACCGGATCGCGCGGCGGCTGGCGGACGAGGCGATCCTCGGCACCGACGACGTATCCTGGATCGGCGTCAGCATCGAGGGCATCACGCAGGAAACCTACAGCTACAAGCCGTTGGCGACTGGACTGTACGACGGTATCGCGGGGCTCGCGGTGATGTACGCATATGCGGCCCGAGTGTTCGGTGACGACCGGTACCTGGAGATCGCGCACCGTGCCGCCCGCCCTGTAGTGGGCTACCTGCGGTACCTCGCCGAGCATCGTATCGTCGAGACGGTCGGTGCCTACAGCGGTACCGCCGGCTTGCTCTACGCCCTGGACCACGTTGCACACGCGACGGGCGAGCCGGTATACTGGGAGGCGATCTCCGAAGCGGTCCCGTGGTGGCGCGAGTGCGCCACGCGCGAGGAGTGTCCCGACCTCATCGCCGGACTGGCCGGGTGCGCAGTGGTCGCTCTGGATCTACACCGGCGACATCAGATGCCCGGCGTACGGGACGTGGCGGCAGTGTGCGCTGAACGCTTGGCGGCGAACGTGGTCGACGTGAACGGCGCAGCCGGCTGGCCAGCCACCCCAGATGGTCCGCTGCTGGGGGGCTTCTCACACGGCGCGGCCGGTATCGCATGGCCGCTGTACCGGCTCGCCGCAGAGTTTGACGATCAGTCGCTGCACGAGCTGGCGAGCCGGGCGGTCGATTTCGATCGCGCCCTGTACGTGCCTGCCGATGGCGCCTGGCGCGACCTGCGCCCGGAGATGGCGGGTACTGGCTCCTACCCTGCCCTGTGGTGCCACGGTGGTGCCGGCATCGGGCTGTCTCGGCTTCTCATCCTCCGAGACCACCGTCAGGGTGACAGCGGGTTGATCGCGGAGGCCGACGCAGCCCTGAGCCTGGTGGCTGCCAAGGGTTTCGGTCTGAATCACAGCGTCTGCCACGGTGACTTCGGTGCCTTGTCGCTGTTCGATCTCGCAGAGCGGGTCCTACCGGCACCGGGCAGGTACGAACGACTGACCGCATCGGTGGTCGGTGACATCGCCACGAACGGAATGCGTTGCGGTCTGGTCGGAGACATCTACATGCCGGGCCTGATGTTGGGCGCCGCCGGCATTTGCCTGGGCCTGCTGCGACTTGCGTACCCGGCCGAAGTTCCTGCGATCGCCTGGCTGGAAACGCCCGACAGCCCACGCACGTGCTGAGTCGTTCGAGCGTGCTGCGGCGTAGCCTGTCCGCGCATCGGGGCAAGCTGATCGCAGCTGGGGTGCTCGCGCTCGTCGGGGTCGCGGGACAGCTCTGCCAACCGTTGCTCATACGTCGAGTACTGACCGCTCTTGAGTCGGGCGAGCCCTATGGGACGGCTGCGACGTTGGTGCTGGCCGTGATGGTCGCTGGAGCGGGTGTGGGTGCCGCACAGCAGTTCCTTTTGCAGTGCACCGGGGAGGCGGTGGTGTTCGCCGCGCGACGCGCCCTCGTCGTGCACCTGCTACGGCTGCCGGTCAGTGTTTACGATGGGCGCGAGTCCGGCGACCTGATCGCCAGGGTCGGCTCGGACACGCCGCTGCTCCGCTCGATGTTCGCCTCCGGTGTGGTCGATATGGTCAGCGGACTGCTCCTGGTGTCCGGAGCATTGATAGCAATGGCGATCATCGACCCCCTACTACTCGGCGTCAGCCTGTTGCCGGTGCTGCTGGGGGCGGTGGGCGTCCGCTTCCTCAGCCGGAGACTGGCGGCCGTGAGTGGGACCGTCCAAGAGACGGTCGGGGGGCTGATCGCCGCGTTGGCTCGCGCCCTCGGTGCCGTCCGTACGATCCGCATCGCAGGCGCCACCGATTCTGAGACCGCCAAAGTGGTCGAGTGCGCCGACCAGGCTCGACGCGCAGGCGTCCGGCTCGCGCAGGTCTCCGCGTACATCGGCCCGATCGTGCGGCTTGCCCTGCAGGGTGCGTTCGTCGCCGTGATCGGATTCGGCGGTCTGCGGGTTGCACAGGGTGCCATGCAACTTGGGGACTTGGTGGCGTTCCTGTTGTTCCTGTTCGTCCTCGCACTGCCGCTAGCCCAAGTCGCCGACGCCGTGACCACGATACAGAGCGGGCGGGGCGCATTGAGCCGAATCCAGGAGATTCTCACCTTGCCGGACGAGAAACAGGTCATGCCGGCACGGTCGTCGACCATCTCCCCCACCTGGCACCCCGTACCCGCCATCGAGTTCGATGACGTGTCATTCGGCTATCACGGCGACGTGGTGCTGCGTAACGTCAGCTTCCAGATTCCTGAAGGCAGTACCACCGCCCTGGTGGGACCGTCCGGAGCTGGCAAGTCCACCATCCTGGCATTGATCGCTCGCCTGTACGAGGTCTCCAAGGGAGAGATCCGGTTGTACGGTCGTGACATCCGCGAGTACCCCTTGGACGAGTTACGCGCCCTTCTCGGATACGTGGAGCAGGAGGCGCCGGTGCTGGCCGGCTCCGTCCGGGACAACCTCACCCTTGCGGCTCAGGAAGCATCCGATCTCGAGATCGATGCAGTTGCCCGAGCGGTGAACCTGGACCTGCTGATCGCGCGGCACCCAGCTGGCCTGCAAGCTCCGGTCGGCGAGGGTGGGGGCATGCTTTCCGGCGGGGAGCGGCAGCGGTTGGCGGTCGCCCGGGCGCTGCTCGCCAAGTCGCCAGTTCTGCTCTTCGACGAACCGACCGCACATCTGGACGCCCGCAACGAGCAGCTACTGCAGGACAGTCTCGGAACGCTCGCCGCCGGACGCACCGTCCTGATCGTCGCGCATCGGCTGGCCACCGTGGTACGCGCCGACCGGATCGTGGTTATCGACGAGGGCCGCGCCACAGCCGTCGGACAACACGATGACCTGCTCACCAACAACGAGCTCTACCGGGAGTTCGCGGGTCGGCAGCTGCTGATCTGAGCGTTCATCGAGTGAACACTCGTGAGGAGGAAGCCTTGGGAGACATCGTGCTCAGCGTGTTGGATCAGGTTCCGGTGTTCCGTGACGGCAGCCCGGCTGAGGCGGTCCGCGACTGCGTCACGTTGGCCCACAGCGTCGAGTCGCACGGCTACCACCGGTACTGGATTGCCGAACACCACGGCAGTGCGGCACATGCGTGCGCCGCGCCCGAGGTGGTCGCGGCTGCGGCGGCTGCAGTCACCAGCCGGATTCGGGTTGGCAGCGGCGGCGTGCTGTTACCTCATTACAGTCCCCTCAAGGTGGCCGAAACGTTCCGTGTTCTCACGGCTCTGCACCCGGGACGCATCGATCTCGGTTTCGGGCGTGGACTCGGCGGTCCGCCCGCCTTCGCGGAACTACTCAATCCCTACGCGATCCGCACTGACGAGGCTTTTCTACAGCAGATCGGAGGATTGCTCGGATTCCTTGGCGATGGCCGGACGATCACCAGGGTGTCTGTGACGCCCGAGATACCAACGCCGCCGATACCGTGGATGCTCGGCTCTGGAAAATCCAGCGCCCAGATGGCTGGGATGCTCGGGCTACCCTTCTGCCTCGCCCAGTTCATCGCCCCCGCCGAATGCCCGGAGGCCCTCGCGGTGTACCGGGAAAAATTCCGCCCCTCGGCGTGGCTGGAACAGCCACAGGCGATGTTGGCTCTACGGGTGCTATGCGCTGATTCGGATGCTGAGGCCGAGGAGTTGGCGGCCTGCTTCTGGATGTCGTGCACCACGGGGTGGAGGGCGCAAGTTCAGCGCACCGACGAGTACCGAGGGGGCGCGCCGAATCTCGATGATGCCCGCCGTTACCAGCTCACGGACGAGGATCGCAGACTGCGCGAATCCCGCCCGTACCTGCAGATCGCAGGCACACCCGCCGTGGTGGGGAAGGAGATCCGCAGGCTGCAGACCCTCTACGACGTCCATGAGGTGATGCTGACGACGAACTGCCCCGGCCTTGGGGCGCGGCAGCGCTCATACGAGCTGCTTGCGGAGGAATTTCGACTGTCAGTGGAATAATCAGAACAGGCAGTGAACCGCAGTGTTCTGCAAACCTCGGCTGCCGGCGCCAACCACCTCGCGGAGCTGGATTTGAGCACAGAGGATGTAATTCGCATTTGGGTAATCCGATATTTATATGGCGGAATGCATGCGCAGACCACAGCATCAGTCGACGCACCGCCGGATCCTGCAACGCCTGCGGTTACTGCTTCGTTCCCGCCATCTCTCGATCCTTCCAAGCGGGGAAGTTCTCTACAAGATCCAGGGTCGTTCAGCAGCGACGGCCATCCTCGTCGACACAAAGGCCAGCGGAGCAAGCCAGGACCGCAGCCTGTACGCGGTTTCTCACGTGCAACTTTGCGAGTATGAGGCTGACGTGCTCCTTCACGGTCGCCGTGCTGAGAAAGACTTGTTTGCTAATCTCGGAGTTGGTGAGTCCTGCAGTGAGTAACCGCAGGATGCTCTGGTCTCGGTCAGAAAGCTGTTTGAGCCGCTCGACCGCTCGTGAACCGTAAGTGGGAACGACCTCAGGCCGGATGGCCGCATGCATCACCACCGAGGATGCCTCGGGCGCCAGCACGACGCTACCCCGGGCAAGCGCCCGCACTGCCGCGACAAGCTGCTCAGGTTGAGTGTCGCGCAGCAGAAAGCCGCACGCCCCACCTCGTAACGCATCGAGCACAAGGTCCGGCACAGCCCGAGTGGTCAGGACGGCGATGGCGGATACTCCACCCAGAGCCTGCAGTTGGTCGAGCACAGTGATTTGTTCCCGCAAGCCGGCGAGCAGCACCACGGCCGGCCGGCGCTGCTCGACAGCGGATCGGGCGTCCTTCCACTCAGTGGTGGCGACATCGAGTCCTCCGCCGCTCTCCAGAATCATCTTGATTCCGACACTGATCAGGGTCTCGTCGCCTACCACCAGCACATCCGTCACGAACCGTCCCCCGCCAAGCCGAGTCTGAACAACCTGACAGCAAGGACGGTAATAGACATATTTGATCAAGTCAATATAAGTTCACTTTCAGCATGCGAAGTTGCACATTTTGCTACCGAGTCAGCCCCTCGGCGGGTGCCACCCTGGCCGCTCGGCGGGCCGGCGCCACACTCGCCAGCACCCCGGTCAGGATGGCAACTACGAGGACTAGGACGAGTTGCCCCCAGGGCAGCCGGATCACCGGCTCAGCGGTGCGCCCCACCGCTGCGGCGACCCCGGCCAGGCCCACGGGAACCCCGATCAGGATTCCGATGAGGGTGCCCAGGGTGGTGATGGTGACGGCCTCAGCCGTGAGCATCGACCTCAGTCGCCCCCGGCGGGTGCCGAGAGCCCGCAGCAGCGCCATCTCCCGGGCCCGTTCGATGACCGACAGGCCGAGCAGGTTCGCGATGCCCAGCAGGGCGATCACGACGGTCACCAGCAACATCGCCAGGGAGAGACCGAGCAGGATGGACAGGACGTTGGCGATGTCGCCGCCCTCGGTGACGCCGCCGCCGACCTGGACTCTGGGGTCGCGCGCAGCCACCGCGTTGACGTCGGCGGTCAGGGCGTCCCGGTCGAAGCCCACCGCCGCCGCTGCCCACACTGCGGTCGGGGTCGTCGTGATCTGATGCGCGGCCAGGGTCGCCGGGTTGACCACACCGAGGAGTTGTCCCGTGGTGTCGGCCAGCCGGGAGGCGTGGGCGGTCAACCGGAGTTCCCGCTCGCCCACCGCCACGGTGATGGGCTCACCCTCGGCCAGTCCGAGGGCGGTGAGGTAGGTGGCGGGGAGCAGGACGGTCCCTTCTGGCCGGGCCTGGGGAGCGAGGTTCTCGGGTGTGGCCGCGAGCAGCCGGGGTGTGGCCCTGCCACCGTCGGGGAAGCGTGCGGTGATGGTGCCGACCGTCGCGGTGGTCGTGACCTGCGGTACCCGGGCCAGAGCCTCAACTGTGTCGATGCTGATCGCCGAGCCGTCGGTGCGGAGGCTGGCCGCGATCGGGTACCGAGCCTCCAGGTCCGCGGCCACGGTGGCACGTCCGGTGGTGGCGGCCACCGCCAGGCTGCTGATCAGGGCGGCGCCGACCACCACGACCATCGCGGCCGAGGCAGTGCGGCGGGCGTTCTGGCTAAGACTGGTGCCGGCCAGACCAGCGGCAACCCCGAAGCGTTCGAGTAGTCGGGCCACCGGAGCCAGCAGCAGGCCGATCAGTGAGGGCAGGCCCGTCAGGAGGCCGGTCGCCAGAAGCAGCCCGCCCACCAGGGCCAGGGGTAGTGCGGCACCGACGGCGGCCACGACCAGCGCCACCGCACCGATGGCGGTGATGATGCTGCCGACGACCAGACGACGACCGATCCGGACCGATCCGGCCGGTGGCTCTTCAGCTGTCTGCAGGGCCCGGACGGGAGGGATCCGGGTGGCCCGCCGGGCTGGTGTCCAGGCAGCCACCACCGTGGCCACCATTCCGACGGCAACGCAACCGGCCAGGGCGGTCGGTGAGACCCGTAGGCCGCCACCAGCGATGTCCAGGGTAGTCGCGCCGAGGTAGCCGAGACCCACCCCGACAGCGGCACCAGCCAGACCGCCGATCCCACCGACGATCGCAGCCTCCGCCAGTACCATGCGCCTGGCCTGCGACCGGTGGCCGCCGACCAGGCGCAGCAGCGCGATCTGCCGAACCCGCGCGACGATCACCACGTGGAAGGTGTTGGCCACGACCAGCATGGCGGCCAGCAGCGCCACCGCCGCGAACGCCAGCATCAGTACGACGAGTTGTCCGTTGCCGCCGGCGAAGCGGGCAGCCGCCTGGTCGGCGACGACCGAGGCCTCGGAGACGGTGATTCCGTCGCCCAGTCTTTCGCGGAGCGCGTCGAGGGTGGCGGCCAACTGCGCCCGGTCGGCGACGGTCAGCAGCGCGGCAGGCGGCACGTCCCCGGAGAAGAACGACGCCGGGGCGTAAAACCGGAAGGATGAACCGGTCAGCGGCTGGAAACCCAGATCGGCCGCGCCGGTCACGGTCACCGGAACCGGTGCCAGGTCGCCCTGTCGGAACGTCAGGGTGGCACCGACCTCCACGCCGAGGTCGTCGAGGGTCCGCTGGTCGGCCACCACCTGGTTGGAACGGCTAGGCCACTGCCCCCCGTCCAAGGCGAACCAGCGCACCCGTTCGGTAGCAGCGATGCTCTGCACGTTGGCGTCGCCGCGACGGGAGCCACCAAAGACGGTGACCGTACGGGCGTGCTGCGGGTCGGCCGAGCGCACCCCCGGTACGGAGGCTGCAGCCTGGTACCACTCCGGGTCCTTGACCGTGTCGTCGGCCTCCAAGACTATGTCGGCGGTGGTCAAGGGTGCGGCGGCGGTACGGCGTAGTCCCTCGCTGGAGGTCGCTGCGAAGGTCGCGGTCGCCGTCAGGAAGCCGGTAGCCAGGGTCACCGCCATGACGATGGCGAGCAGGCGGGCCGGGTACGACCGCAGCTGCGACCAGGCAAACGCGAAGATCATGGTCACACCGCCACCGCTGCCATCGCCACCAGGATCTGTTCCCGGGTCGGGCTGCGTAGTTCGGCGTGGATCCGACCGTCCGCCATTACCAGGACCCGGTCGGCGTAGGTGGCCGCGCCCGGATCGTGAGTCACCATGATGATCGTCTGTCCCTCCCGGCGGGCCGCCTCCCGCAGGGTTCCCAGCAGGGCCCGCCCGGTGGCGATGTCCAGGGCGCCGGTCGGTTCGTCGGCGAAGATAACCGAGGGCCTGGTCAGCAGCGCCCTGGCCACCGCGACCCGCTGCTGCTGGCCGCCGGATAGCTCGGCCGGCCGGTGTGCCAGCCGGTCGCCGATCTGCAGCGCCCCTGTGACCCGGCGCAGTTCGTCCGGGTCGGGACGCCGCCCGGCCAGCCGCAACGGCAGCACGATGTTCTGCTCGGCGGTCAGCGTCGGCAGCAGGTTGAACGCCTGGAAGATGAAGCCGACCCGGTCTCGGCGCAGGTCAGTCAACGCGCGGTCGTTCAAGCCGGCCAGCGACGTTCCCGCCAGGCTCACTGTGCCCTGGGTCGGGGTGTCCAGACCGGCCATCAGGTGCATCAACGTGGTTTTGCCCGATCCGGACGGGCCCATGATCGCGGTGAACTCCCCAGCCAGGAAATCCGCAGATACGCCGTCCACCGCGACCACCGCTGCCGCACCGGTGCCGTAGGTCTTCCGGACCTCGCGGCAGCTCACCATCTCGGCAAATGTCGTATGCGTCGTCACCGTACCCACGGTAGGAATCAGCGCATCCCGACACATCCCACCAAGGAATCCGTCTGCCGGAAAAAGCCGATACCTTGGTATCAGGCGCAGGTATCGATCTTTGCGGCAGGTTTCCGTGAACGACAGGCGTTGCCTAGCCTGGACGTGTGGGGTTACGACGCAGACCGGTGCCCGCCCTCGATGTCGCGATCGCCACCGCAGCCGTCATCTGTTGCCTGCTGCTCGGCTTGGCCGGGCTTTCCGAGTGGTACTGGTCGGCGATGATCGCCGTGCCCCTGCTGATCCGCCGCAGCGCACCGCTGCTGTTTCTCGCGGTAGTCGCCGCCATCTCAGCCGCGCACCTGGCCGTCTCCCGGAGTTTCATGTTCCCCGGCGACCTCGTCAGCCTCGTTGCCGTGCACGCCACCGCAGCCTACGCCCCCAGACATTGGCGGCACGCGGGACTGCTGCCGGGTGCCGCCAGCGCGATACTGGTCGTCGCCCAAGCGCTGCATGACCGGCGGCTCGGTGCCGCCCTGCCCGCCGTGCTGATCATGGCGACCGTACTGGCTGCCTGGTCGACCGGCCTGATGCAACGTCAGCAACGGATCGCTGTTGCCGACGCCGAGCACCGCCGGAGGTTGGCCGAGCAGGACAGCGCTATCCGGGCTCAACTGGCCGCCCAGGAGGAACGCATCCGAATCAGCCAGGAGATGCACGACATCATCGCGCACTCCCTCGCCTCCATCATCGCCCAGGCCGAAGGTGGCCGCGCCACCGCCAGGGTCGACAGCGGAGCCGTCGGCCCCGTTCTCGACCGGATCGCGCACCTCGGCCGGCAGGCCCTCACCGACGTGAAACGGCTGCTGACCGTCGTCGAGGACGGCAACCAGGACTGGCAAGGCGAAGGACTCGGCCGGCTCCCGGAGCTCCTCGGCGGGTTCATCG
This sequence comes from Solwaraspora sp. WMMA2056, assembly GCF_030345095.1. Taxonomy (NCBI): domain Bacteria; kingdom Bacillati; phylum Actinomycetota; class Actinomycetes; order Micromonosporales; family Micromonosporaceae; genus Solwaraspora; species Solwaraspora sp. WMMA2056. The sequence goes on along the minus strand of NZ_CP128360.1, from coordinate 1,403,917 downwards.
ACGCTGGCCTCGACCTGACCGCCCAGTCCAGCGGGGAGGATCAGCCCTTGGCAGCAGGCATGGACCTCGCCGTCTACCGGGTGATCCAGGAGTCCCTGACCAACGTCCTGAAACATACCCACGAACGCCGCGCCCACCTGGCCATGCAGTGGACACCCACCCTGCTCACCGTCACGGTGCGCAGCCCTCTGTCGCCCAGCCACAACGAACCACCCATCCCAGGCCGGGGCCTGACCGGCATCCGCCACCGGTGTGCGCTCTTCAACGGCACCTGCACCATCAGCACCGGCGAGGACCTCACCGTCACCACGACCTGGCCACTGACCGCCCAAGGAGCACGGGTATGACGATCGACGTACTCATCGCCGACGACCAGGACCTCGTCCGTACCGGTTTCGCCATGGTCGTCGACGCCGCTCCCGACATGCGGGTCGTCGCCACCGCAGCCACCGGTTCCGCAGCCATCGCCCTCGCCGCCCGACACCGACCCCACATCATTCTGATGGACATCCGCATGCCCGAACTCGACGGCATCACCGCCACCCGCGTCATCCTCGCCAGCGCCAACCCCCCACCGAAAATCCTCGCCCTCACCACATACGACAGCGGCGACTACGCCACTCGTATCCTCACCGCTGGTGCCAGCGGCTACCTGCTGAAGGACACCACCGGCGAGGGCCTCACCGCCGCCATTCGCACCGTCCACCACGGCGGATCGGTCCTCGCCCCGACCACCACCCACCACCTGGTCGCCGCCCGCACCACACCACCACTCCCGCCCCGGGACCCCGCGCCGCTGGACACCTTCACCACCCGGGAACGCGACGTCTTCAACCTCATCCTCGCCGGAGCCAGCAACGCCGAAATCGCCCAGCGACTCCATCTCGCCGAGGTGACCGTCAAGACCCACGTCGGCCGAATACTGGCCAAGCTCGGGGTCCGGGACCGGCTCAACGTCGTGATCTGGGCGTACCGCAACGGTGCCGCCCGCTGACCTTGGTCAGCTTGATCGGATGCGAGGGTGCCCCCGTCGCCTCGGCTGTTCGCCGAGGTGACGGGGGCACCGGTTGCCGAGCCGCCTGACGGAATCGAACCGTCGACCTACGCATTACGAGTGCGTCGCTCTGCCGACTGAGCTAAGGCGGCAACGATCAACCAGTGTACGGCACCGCACCGCCGGTACGCCCGCCGGCCGGAAGCCGGCCCCGACCGGGCACCAGGCCGGCGGATGACAGAGGTCGATGACCGACAGTAGGCTGCCAGACGTGGACGATCCGACCGGAACCGCCCCGCCCGACTCCCCGACCGGCCCCGGCCAGACCGGCACGGGCAGCGTCGATCCGACCGGCGACCGCCGCCCCCGGCCCCGCTCACTCGACCCTTCGGAGCTGGGCTTCACGCCCCGACCGCCGGTGCCGTGGCTCGCCCCGATGCTGCTGCTCAGCACCGGGCTGCGGACGGTGCTGGCGATGCTGTTCGGAGCGTACCTCGACAAACGGGAACTGCAGGGCGCGCTCCCCGACGACGTGCACCAGCACGACGCGGTCGACGGCGAGCTGTGGATCGACTACGTCGCCGACCTCGGTGACGGTTTCCCGGCCACGTACTCGTTGGCGTACCTGCTGGCGCAGCCGGAGCTGGCGGTCGACGGCGCCGGCCGGCTGCGCCGCGGCGATCTGCTGGTGATGGGGGGCGACCAGGTCTACCCGTCGGCCAGCGGCGAAGCGTACGAGGACCGGTGCAAGGGGCCGTACCAGGCGGCGCTGCCGACGACACCGGCCGGTCAGCCGCCGCCGACGCTGTACGCCATCCCGGGCAACCACGACTGGTACGACGGGCTCACCGCGTTCCTGCGGCTGTTCGCCCGACGGCGGGACGCCTCGATCGGCGGCTGGCGCACCGAGCAGAAGCGGTCGTACTTCGCCGCCCGGCTGCCGCACAACTGGTGGCTGTTCGCCATCGACGAGCAGTTCGGCGCATACCTGGACGACCCGCAGCTGATCTACTTCGAGAAGGCGGCCGAGCAGCTCGGGCCGGACGACCGGATCATTCTGGCCGTGCCGGAGCCGACCTGGGTCAAGGCCGTCGTCGACCACCAGGCATACGACGCCGTCGACTACTTCCTGCGTACGGTGATCAAACCGACCGGTGCCCGGGTGCCGTTGATGATCTCCGGCGACCAGCACCACTACGCCCGGTACGCCCACCCGGAGCGGGAGTTGATCACCTGCGGCGGGGGTGGCGCCTACCTGTCGGCCACCCACAAGCTGCCGGAGCGGATCACCGTGCCGCCGGTCGACACCATCACCCGCAACACCAGCCCGCGCCGCCAGTACGCCCTGGCCGGGCGTTACCCGCAGGCCGACCGGTCCCGCCGCTACAGCTGGGGCATCTTCCACCGGCTGCCGCGCCGCAACCCTGGCTTCGCCACCCTGCTCGGCACCCTGCAGACCCTGCTGATGCTGGCCGTCGCCGGCGTCATCGTCTCCTGGGCCGACACCAACGGGCAGCGGCTGTTCAGCATCCCGCTGGTCGCGATGGTGGTGCTCACCCTCGGCGCGTCGGTGGTCTTCGCCAAGCCACCGAGCGCCAGCGGCGTGCGACATTCCCGGCACTGGCTGCTCGGGCTCGGGCACGGCGCCGCGCACATCGCGCTGGCCTGGGTCGGCGCGCTGATCTGGCTGCAGCTGCCGTTCGTCGACTGGCCGTGGCCGCTGCCGGTGGTCGCCGCCGCCGTCGTGTACGGGCCGGTCGCCGGCCTGGTCGCCAGCCAGTTGACCGCCGGCTACCTGGTGCTGGCCGGTGCCTTCGACGTCAACGTCAACGAGCTCTTCGCCGGGCAGGGCATCGAGGACTCGAAGAGTTTCGTCCGGATGCGGATCACCGCCGACGGGGCGCTGACCATCTACCCGATGGCGGTCGACCGGGTGTGCCGGCGCTGGCGGGCCGACCCGGCCGGCGCACCGCACGACCCGTGGATCGTGCCGGAGCAGCCGCTGACCGCCCGGCTCGCCGAGGAGCCGATCACCGTCCGGTGACGCGACGCGCAGCGGCGGTGCCAGCGGCAGCGAGCGACCATCGGCGGTGCCGGCAGCGAACGCTGGCGGTCAGCCGTACGCCTCGTCGTGGGCCTTTCGCGGGCCGCAGACCGACGCCCGGCTGCAGCTGCACCGGCTGCCGTCGGCGTCCATCCGGACCACGACCGCGTCCCGGGGGACGCTGTGGCCGACCACCCGCCCGTCACCGTCGGGGGTCGAGACCCGGGCACCGATCGGCGGGGCGGACTCGGTGAACTTGGCGTACAGCGGGTGCTCGTACTTCAGGCAGCACATCAGCCGGCCGCAGGCACCGGAGATCCGCAGCGGGTTCAGCGGCAGGTCCTGGTCCTTGGCCATCCGGATCGTCACCGGCTCGAAGTCGGTCAGGAACGTGGCGCAGCACAGGTCCCGCCCACAGGACCCGATCCCGCCCTGCACCCGCGCCGAGTCACGGGCGGAGAGCTGGCGCAGCTCCACCCGGCAGTGCAGGGTGGCACCGAGGTCACGCACCAGGGACCGGAAGTCGACCCGGTGCGGCGCGGTGAAGTAGATGGTGGCGCGGGAACTGTTCAACGTGCCGGGCTCCAGCACGTGGTCGACGGCGACGACCTTCATCGGCAGGCCGTGCTCGCGGATCAGCCGCTTCGCGGCGACCTTCGCCTCCGCCTTGCGTTTGCGCTGCACCTCGTCGCGGCGCAGATCCTGGTCGGTGGCGACGCCGGCGAGCCGGGGGAACCCGTCGGTGGGCTCGTCGACCCACTGCGGCGCCCACACGCACTCGGCGACCTCGGTGCCGTCGTCGGTCGGCACCAGGACCTTGTCACCGACCGCCGGTCGCAGGTCGCCCGGGTCGAGGTAGAAGAGGCGCCCGTACCGGTTGAAGCTGACCGCGCAGAGCATCCCCATGGCCCCCACCCTACGTCCCCGCGGGCACGCCGAGAAGGCCGCCGTACGTCGAACAGCCGTCCCGGCGCTGCCCGATCCGGTAGTGCCGGCCGACCGAACGGCCGGATCCGGCGGGCAGGGCGTAACCCGCAACGGCCGGCCGCGTTCCACCCGGTGTCACAAGCCTGCGGGGGGTGCAGGGAAAGGGCCACGGCGTCGCAGCCGGGAGCAATAGGCGAGAAGCCTGGCTCCCTGAGCGCGGCGCCGTCGCCATGTCCGGCGTCGTCGCCATGTCCGGCGCCGGGTGACAGCCAGCCGGCGTCAGTAGCGCAGCCGGATCGACCCGTCGGGCCGTACGGGTGCCTCGTCGACCGGGCCGGCGGCGTCCGTCGGCGCGAGCAGCGGCCCCCACCACGCCGCCAGACTCTCGCCGTGCTCGACGATCTCCACCAGGACCGACAGCACCGGTACGGCGATGCGCGCCGCCGCGTCCGCGCCGGCCGGGCCACCCGGGCCATCGGCACCGGTGCCGGCACGAGAGCCCGTGGTGACGGTGACCGCATCGGCCGAGCCCAGCACCTCGGCCAGGGTGCGGGCCAACGCCGCCCGGCTCAACGACACCCACCGGGCGGTCGCCTCGGCGTACGCGGCGGTCGCCGCCAACCGGCCGGCGTGACTGACCGCCCCCGGGTCCGGACCGCCGACCAGCCGGGCCGCCAGCGCCTGCCGGCCTGCGTCGTACGCCTGCGCCGCCGCACCGGACCAGTCCCGGTGCACCGCCAGGGCGTCGGCCGCCTCGGCGTACCGGTCGAGGTGCGGTCCGATCGCGGTGCCGGCGGCGACCAGCGGCGTGGGTCGGACCGCGACGAACGCGGCCACCGCGTCCCCCGGCAGCGCCCGCAGCCGTCGCGCCAGCGGCCAGACCGGGTCGTCGGCGGCGGCCCCGTTGCGGGCCAGGCTGGTGTCCACCAGTGTCAGCAGGGTCAGCGCCGGCCCGGCGACCCGGTCCAGGGCGTCCATCACGGTGCCTCCGGGTGGTGCTGCCCGGCCTGCGTGTCGATGTCCCGGTACGCCTGCGCCACGGCGCGCAGCGCTGCGGCGGTGTCGGTCAGCCGCCGCGCCGCCTCGGCCGCCTCGGCCGCCCGCTGCGCCGTGGCGGCGTGCCAGTGCCCGACCAGCGTGGCGGTCAGCTCCCCGAGCCGCCCCGGCGCGTCCCCGCCAAGTACGGCGTCGACCGCGCTGTCCAGGTCAGGCAGTCGACGGGCGGTCTCTGCCAGCTGGTCGGCGCAGCGGGTCAGGTCGGCGGCGACCTGCGTGACGGCGTCCACTCAGACCCCCCGCAGGGTCGGATGGCCGCCGACGGTCTCGGCCCACAGTTTCTCCCGGGCCCAGCGGGCGGCGTCGGCGGCGGCGACCACGGTGGAGCGCACCGCGCCAGCCAGGTCGGCGTTGCTGCGGGAGTGCAACGGGCCGAGGATCCGTACGTCGGTCACGGTGCCGGCGGCGTTGACCACGATCTCGACCGACCCGTCCGGTGAGCGGACGGTGACCTCGACGGTGTGTACCGCCTTGTCGAACTCGGCCTGCCGGGCCTCGATGCCGCGGTACCGCTCGACCGCGTCCTCGATCCACGCCTCGTCGATCTCGCGTACCACCGGGATCCCTCACCATCGTTCGCGGCGAACGGACGCAGACGACGTCTGCACCCAACGTACGGATGGGGCTGCGCTACGGCACCGAACCGTACCGGGCGGAGGTCTAGCCGCGCCAGAGGCTGAGCATCATCGCTTCGACGGCGATGCGTGGCTTGACGTTGCCGGCGATGGCGTCCCGGCAGGTCAGTACGGCTTCCAGCCGGCGCAGCGTCGCCTCCGGTGTCCACTTTTCGGCAGCCGCGTCGGCCAGCGGCGCGACGTCGGTGTGCACCGGCGCCACCGGTGCCCGCAGCGCCGCCACCAGCACGTCGCGGTAGAAGCCGGCGAGGTCGACCAGGGCCCGGTCCAGGGCGTCGCGCTGGGCCCGGGTGGCCCGTGACTTCTGCCGCCGTTCCAGCTCCTTGAGCTGGCCGGCGGAGCCCCGGGCGGCACCGGCCGCGCCGCGGCCGGTGCCGCCGGCGCCGAGCGCGGTCTGCAGGGCGGCGCGTTCCGCCGCGTCGGTCTCGGCGACCGCCGCCTCGGCTTCGGCCTCGGCGGCCTCGATCAGCGCGGAGGCGGCGTCGAAGCAGGCACCGACGTTGGTCAACCGACGCGGTACGGCCAGCACCGCCTCCCGCCGCTGCCGCGCCTGCGGGTCCCGGGCCAGCCGTCGGGCGCGGCCGACGTGACCCTGGGCGGCCGCCGCCGCCCACATCGCGGTCTCCTGCGGTACGCCGTCGCGGCTGGTCAGCACCTGGGCGACGGCGTCGGCCGGCGGCTGGCGCAGGGCGACCACCCGGCAGCGGGACCGGATGGTGACCGAGATGTCGTCCGGGTGGGTGGACGGGGTGCAGAGCAGGAACACCGTCCGGGGTGGTGGCTCCTCGACGGCTTTGAGCAGTGCGTTGCCGGCGGCTTCGGTGAGCCGGTCGGCGTCCTCGATGACCAGGACCTGCCAGCGGCCGCCGGACGGGGTGCTGGCCGAGCGCAACACCAGGGCACGCATCTCGCCGACGCCGATGGAGAGCCCGTCGGGCACCACGAACCGGACGTCGGCGTGGGTGCCGGCCCGGGTGGTGTGGCAGCCGGGGCACTCGCCGCAACCCCGGCCGTGCACGCACTGCAGGGCGGCGGCGAGGGCGCGGGCGGCGACCGACCGGCCGGAACCGGGTGGCCCGGTGAAGATCCACGCGTGGGTCATCGCGGCGGCGGACGGCGGTGGCTCGCCGTCGCCGGCGGCGAGCAGGTCGGCGGCGGCTACGGCGGCCCGGCGCAGGATCTGCACCGCCTCGTCCTGGCCGACCAGTTCGGTGAAGACGTCGGTGTCCGCCATGATGCTCACCCGCGCCGGCCGGCTTCCGCGTCGGCCGCCGGTGCGTCGGCCGCCGACGCGTCCGCCGCCGGTGCGTCCGCCCGGCCACCCTCGGCTGGGCTTTGGTCGGCCGGGCCGGTCAGTGGCGCGACCCGGGTACGGACCGCGTCGTGCAGCTCGTCCGGTGCCCGGCTGGCGTCGAGCACCAGGTAACGCTTCGGGTCGGCGGCCGCCAGGTCCAGGAACGCGTACCGGACCCGCTCGTGAAAGGCCAGCGACTCGCTCTCCAGCCGGTCCACGCCCGCACCGCGCCGCTGCGCCCGGGTCAGCCCCGCCGCCGGTTCGATGTCCAGCAGCACCACCAGGTCCGGCTTGAGCCCACCGGTGGCCCAGGAGGAGAGCCAGGTGACCTCCTCCACCGGCAGAACCCGCCCGGCACCCTGGTAGGCCAGCGACGAGTCGACGTACCGGTCACTGATCACCACCGCGCCCCGGGCGAGCGCCGGGCGGACCACGGTCGCCACGTGATGGGCCCGGTCGGCGGCGTACAGCAGGGCCTCCGCGCGGGGCGACGGCGCGTCCGCCCCGCCTTCCAGCACCAGCCGGCGGATCTTCTCGCCGAGGCCGCTCGACCCCGGTTCGCGGGTGACCACCACGTCGCGGCCCTGCTCCCGCAGCGTCTGCGCGAGCTCGGCGACCTGGGTCGACTTGCCGGCACCCTCACCGCCCTCGAAGACGATGAAGACCCCGCTGGAGGTGAACGGCTCGGCGGGCGCAAGCGGCCGACCCCGGACCGACCCCCACAGGTCGGCCAGGATCGGCACGCCCGGCTTGTCGTCCATCTGGCGGAACGCGCTGAGCCCGGCGAAGATCCCGGCCGCCCCGGCGAGCAGCAGCAACAGTCGGGTCGACGAGAACGACAGGCCCAGGTTCGCCACCTGGAACTGGCGGGAGCCGCCGACCCCGACCAGCACGCTGCTCAGCGAGATGGCCAGCATCAGCACCACCCGGGTGCCGGTCTGCACGACGGCGAACACCCGGCCCCGTACGTCGTCGGCGATCTCCCCGCCGAGCAGGGTGATGCCGGCCAGGAACGCCATCCCGGCGGCCGCCCCGACCAGCACCGCGCCGAGGATCGCCATCGACAGGTGGATCGACAGGGCCAGGATCAGCACCGAGCCGCTGGCCAGCATGATGCTCAACCCGAACCAGCGCCGCCGGGACAGGTCCCGCACGATGGTCGGGCCGAGCCCGATCCCGGCGCCCAGGCCCACGAACAGGGCCGCGAAAAGCAGGTAGAAGGCGGCGTCACCGGCACTGAGCGAGGCGGTGAAGAACTGGGCCGTACCGATGACGATGCCGCCGCCGGCGAAGGCACCGAAGATGCCCAGCACCAGGCCGCGCACCAGCGGGGTCTTGCCGATGAACCGCCAGCCGTCGACGAACTGGCGCAGCATGCTCTGCTGGCTGGCCTCGGCCGCCCCGGCGCGGCCGCTGATCTCCTTGATGCCGTAGAAGACGACGATCGCCGTGGCCAGCCGGGACGCGGCGTTGAAGAAGAGCGCGAGCTGCGCCGGCTCCACCCAGGACGGCAGCTCGCCGCCGCCACCGGCCGCCCGGACCGCGCCGTCGAGGACCGCCAGGCTGATCGCGGCCAGCACCGGGGTGATGCCGTACGTGGCGATCAGGGTCAACTGGTTGGCGATCTCCAGCCGGGCCCGGGGAATCAGGTTGGGGACGGCGGCTTCCTTCGCCGGGATCCAGATCAGGGTGATCGTCTCGATCAGGAAGATGGCGATCGCCGCCCACGCCACGGTGGCGGCCCCGCTGGCCCCGAACATCGGCAGCAGCGGGATGGAGGCGAACAGGGCGAACCGCAGCAGGTCGCAGATGACCATGGTGTAGCGGCGGTCGAACCGGTCGGCCAGCACCCCGGCGACCGGGCCGAGCACCAGCGCCGGCAGCAGCCGTACGGCGATGACCCCGCCGAACGCGGCACCCTGCGCCGCGCTGCCGGAGACCTGGGCGGCGGCGAAGACCGAGGTGGCGAGCAGGCCGAGCCAGTCACTGAAGGAGGCGACGCTGAGCACCAGCCAGAGCCGGCGGAACGGCCGGATCCGCAGTACCGAGCGGAGCGCGGGCAGGCCGGAGAGGTCGACCGGCGCAGCGGCCTGGTCGGCGGGTGGCGCGTCCGGCGCGCCACCGCGTCGCGGACCGCTGACGTTGTCGTCGATGATCGTTCCTCCCCGTCGGGCCGGCGTCGGGCCCCGCTGACACTCTAATCGTGGCCGGCACCTGCCCCCGACCGACATTCGTGCGGCGTACCGGGCCCGCCCACGACCCGCAAGATACGAGCCTGTTTCGCGTTCCGTCGGCACCGGCTACCGTGCGTACGTGGATTCCGACCGGCAGCGTCTGCGCGCCCGACTCGACCGGGCCACCGCCCAGCTGGACCCGCCGTTCGCCGTCGTCGACCTGGCCGCTTTCGACGCCAACGCCGCCGCGCTGGTCCGCCGCGCGGACGGCAAGCCGCTGCGGGTGGCCAGCAAATCCGTCCGGTCCCGGCAGCTGCTGCGGCGGGTGCTGGCCGGCGACGGCTGGCGCGGGGTGCTGGCGTACACCCTCGCCGAGGCGAACTGGCTGGTCCGCTCCGGCGTCACCGACGACGCACTGGTGGCCTACCCGACCTGCGACCGCACCGCGCTCGGCGCGCTGACCAGCAGCGAAGCGCTGGCCGGCGGGGTCACCCTGATGGTCGACGACCCGGCCCAGCTGGACATCGTCGACGCGGTCCGGCGACCGGGCGACCGGCCGGTCGTCCGGGTCTGTGTCGACCTGGACGCCTCCTGGCGGCCGTTCGGCACCGACCGCGCCCACGTCGGGGTACGCCGGTCCCCGGTGCACGCCGCCACGACCGCCGCCGACCTGGCCGCCGTCATCGCCGGGCGGCCCGGTTTCCGCCTGGTCGGGCTGATGGCGTACGAGGCGCAGATCGCCGGGCTCGGCGACGCGCCCGCCCGGCAGGCGCTGCGGGCGGCGGCGATCCGGGTGGTGCAGCGACGGTCGTACCAGGAGCTGCTGCGCCGCCGGGCGGCGGCGGTGGCGGCCGTCTCCCGGTACGCCGAACTGGAGTTCGTCAACGGTGGCGGTACCGGCAGTGTCGCGGCCACCAGCGCCGATCCGGCGGTCACCGAGGTGACCGCCGGATCGGGGCTGTTCGGGCCGACCCTGTTCGACCACTACCGGGCCTGGCAGCCGCAGCCGGCGGCGCTGTTCGCCCTGCCGGTGGTACGTCGTCCCGCGCCCGGCATCGCCACGGTGCTCGGCGGCGGGTGGATCGCCTCCGGGCCGGCGCAGCGGGACCGGCTGCCCAGCCCCTGGCTGCCGGGCCGGCTGCGGCTGCTCGGTGCCGAGGGCGCCGGCGAGGTGCAGACCCCGCTGGTCGGACCGGACGCCGCCGGGCTGCGGGTCGGCGACCGGGTCTGGTTCCGCCACGCGAAAGCCGGTGAACTGTGCGAACACGTCACCGAACTGCACCTGGTGACCGGTGACCGGCTCGACGGCGCGGCACCCACCTACCGTGGCGAGGGTTTCGCCTTCCTCTGAAACCGGTGCGACGTCAGCTGGTCCGTCGGTGCCCTACTGCGGCGGTGCGGTACGGGCCGTGGGGGCGTCCGCCGGGTCGACGTGGCGGTGCAGGTACTCCCGGATCAGCGCCTTGGCCTCGCGCAGCACGCTGTCGTCGCCCTCGGTGTCGCGGCGGAACGCCAGCTTGATCAGCGCGTCGGCGGCCTCCACCGCGATCTGCAACGCGAACCGTAGTCGCGGTTCGTCCGGGATGCCGAACCGCTCCACGAGCACCCTGGTCAGCTCCCCGGCGATCACCGCGTTGTTGTCCCGGCTGTCGTCCAGCAGCCGGACGTCCACCACGTCGCCGAAGTGCAGGGTCCGGAATCCGGGCACCGTACGGTGCATGCAGATGTACTCGTCGATGCCGGCGTCGACACCGTCCCACCAGTGGGCGAAGTCGCCCCCGGCGAACCGGTCGTTCAGCCGTTGCAGATAGGCCTCGATGTTGCGCAGCGTCAACGCCTGCACGATCGCCCGCTTGTCGGGGAAGAACTGGTAGACCGAGCCGATGGCCACCTCGGCCCGTTCGGCCAGCAAGGTGGTGGTCAGGCCCTCATAGCCCACCTCGTCGACGATCTCGGCGCACGCGTCGAGCATCCGTTGGACCCGGGCGAGACTTCGCCCCTGGACCGGAACCCGACGCAGCGGGCCACTGGTGACGGCCGGTGTCGACACTTGTCCCACTCCTTTCCGAGAAGGATCCCCCGCGCGTCGGATGCACGTCAGCAGCAGCGAGATCGAAAACGTTACTCGGATTAACGATCGAACCCGATATCGGTATTTACCTGCCCAGGATGGGGCTGATATGAAGATGATTCACGTGTGTCCCAGCGCCCGGGAGGCCGGATGTCAGCCACTGCCGCGTCGCCCCCGACCGGCCCGGTGCACTGGTCGAACTGGGCCGGCAACCAGCAGGTCACGGTCCGACAGGTGCTGCGACCGGCGACCGTCGACGAGCTCTGCGCCCAGGTGCGGGCCGCCACCGACGCCGGCGGCCGGGTGAAGCCGGTCGGCAGCGGGCACTCGTTCACCGACATCGCCAGCGCCCCCGACCGGCAGCTCGACCTGAGCGCCCTGACCACCGCGGTGACGGTGAACACCGGGGCGCGGCTGGTCACCGTACCGGCCGGGATGACGCTGCGCCGGCTCAACGCCCTGCTCGCCAGCCACCGGCTGGCCCTGCCGAACCTCGGCGACATCGATGCGCAGACCATCGCCGGGGCGATCTCCACCGGCACCCACGGCACCGGCGCCGGGCTGCCCGGGCTCGCCGGGTTCGTCGACTCCCTCACCATGGTCACCGCCGCCGGCGAGGTGCTGCACTGTTCGCAGCGGCAGCACCCGGACGTGTTCGCCGCCGCCCGGGTCGGCCTCGGCGCACTCGGCGTACTCGTCGACGTGACCCTGCGCTGCGTGGACGCTTTCGTGCTGCGCGCCGCCGAACGGCCCGGCACCCTCGCCGACGTCCGCGCCACCCTGTCGGAGCTGGCCGACGGCAACGACCACGCCGAGTTCTTCTGGTTCCCGTACACCGACCGGGTGCAGCTGCGGGTCAACAACCGGACCCCGGTCGACGACCAGCCGCTGCCGTCCTGGCGCGGCTGGTTCGACGACGACTTCATGGCCAACACCGTGCTCGACGGGGTCTGCCGGCTCGGCCGGGCGATACCCCGCGTCGTGCCGACGTTGAACACGCTCACCGCCCGCGCCGCAGCCACCCGTAGCTACACCGGCCGCTCCGACCAGGTCTTCTGCAGCCCCCGTCGGGTGCGGTTCGCCGAGATGGAGTACGCGCTGCCCCGCTCGGCACTCGACCCGGCGTTGACCGCCCTGGCCGACATCGTCGACCGCCTGCCGCACCGGGTGATGCTGCCGGTGGAGGTACGGTTCAGCGCCGGCGACGACAGCTGGCTGTCACCGGGCCACCGGCAGGACTGCGGGTACGTGGCGATCCACCAGTACACCGGGATGCCGTACGAGGAGTACTTCCAGGCGTTCGAGCGGGTCGCCACCGACCTGGGCGGGCGACCGCACTGGGGCAAACTGCACTGGCGGACCGCCGAGACGCTCGCGTCGGCGTACCCACGGTTCGCCGATTTCCTGGCGGTCCGCGACCGGCTCGACCCGGGCAGGGTCTTCGCCAACGACTACACCGAGCGGGTCCTCGGCGGCTGACCGCCGGTCAGCCGCCCCGGCCCCAATCAGCCGCCCCGGCCCGGCCCTGGTTCAGCCCTCGTCCGGTTGGCCGGTCGCCTTGCGGGCGGTGGTGGCCTTACGGGGCGCGGCCTTCTTCGCGGTGGTGGCCTTCTTGGCGGTAGTGGCCTTCTTCGCGGCGGTCGACTTCGTCGCGGTCGCCTTCTTCGCCGGCGTGGCCTTCTTGGCAGCCGCCTTCTTGCGCGGTGCCGGCCCCTTCGCCCGCTTCTCGGCGAGCATCTCCGAGGCCTGCTCGATGGTCAGCGACTCCGGGGTCTGGCCCCGCCGCAACGAGGCGTTGCTCTCGCCGTCGGTGACGTACGGACCGAACCGGCCGTCCTTGATCACCAGCGGCAGTTCGGTGAGCGGATCCACGCCCATCTCGCGCAGCGGCGGCGCGGCGGCCCGCCGCTGCCGGGTCTTCGGCGCGGCGAGCAACGCCAGCGCCTCGTCCAGCGAGACGGTGAAGATCTTCTCCTCGGACTCCAGCGACCGGAACTCGTCGCCCTTCTTCACGTACGGGCCGTACCGGCCGGCTGCGGCGAGCACCTCGGCACCGTCGGGTGCGGTGCCGACCAGCCGGGGCAGGGAGAGCAGTTGCAGCGCCTCGGCGATGCTCAACGACTCCGGCGACTGGGAGCGCAGCAGCGATGATCGACGTTCGCCGCTGGCGACGTACGGGCCGAACCGGCCGGACTTCAGCACGATCGGCTCGCCGGTCTCCGGGTGCTCGCCGAGCTTGCGCTCGCCACCACCGCCGAGGAACAGCTCGTTGACCTTCTCCGGCGTCAACTCGTCCGGGGCGATCCCTTCCGGCAGCGACACCCGGTCCTCGGCCGGCCGTTCGGCGTTGTCCGCGCCGTCGGCACCGTCCGCGCCGTCGGCACCGTCCGCACCGGGCAGGAACCGCTGCAGGTACGGGCCGTACCGGCCGACCCGGACGACGACCTGCCGCCCGTCGTCGTCGGCGAACAGCGGGATCGAGTTGACGCTGCGCGCGTCGATCTCGCCGAGTTTCTCGGTGACCAGCCGTTTCAGACCGCCGGAGCGGGCGACCGACTGGTCGCCGGCGCTGTCGCTGCCGAAGTAGAACGAGGTCAGGAAGTCGACCGCCTGGTGGTCGCCGGAGGCGATCTCGTCCAGCTCGTTCTCCATGCTGGCGGTGAAGTTGTAGTCGACCAGCCGCGGGTAGTGCGTCTCGAGCAGGCCGATCACCGCGAACGCCAGGAACGACGGGATCAGCGCCTGCCCGCGTTTGGCGACGTACCCCCGGTCCTGGATCGTCTGCATGATCGACGCGTAGGTCGACGGCCGGCCGATGCCCAGCTCCTCCAGCGCCTTGACCAGCGACGCCTCGGTGTAACGCGCCGGCGGCTGGGTGCTGTGGCCGACCGCGGCCAGCTCCTGGGCGGTCAGCGGCTGGTCCTTGGTCAGGTTCGGCAGCCGCCGCTCGGCGTCCTCGGCCTCGGCCGACTCGTCGTCGGAGGACTCGACGTAGGCACGCAGGAACCCGGGGTCGGTGATCGTCTTGCCGGTGGCGCCGAAGTCGCACTCCTCGCCGGCGGTGGAGACCGCCCGGATGCGCACCGAGACGCTGGAACCGACCGCGTCGGTCATCTGCGAGGCGATGGTCCGCCGCCAGATCAGCTCGTAGAGCTTGAACTCCTCGCCGGACAGTTCGTTGGCCAGCTCACCGGGGGTCCGGAACTGGTCCCCGGCGGGCCGGATCGCCTCGTGCGCCTCCTGGGCGTTCTTGACCTTGCCGGTGTAGCGGCGCGGCTCCGGCGGCACGAACCGGTCGCCGTACAGCTCGGCGACCTGGCTGCGGGCGGCGGCGATCGCCGTCTCCGACAGGTTGACCGAGTCGGTACGCATGTAGGTGATGTAGCCGTTCTCGTACAGCCGCTGCGCGGTGCGCATCGTCTGCTGCGAGGAGAACCGCAGCTTGCGGGCCGCCTCCTGCTGCAGCGTCGAGGTGATGAACGGGGCGTACGGCCGACGCCGGTACGGCTTCTCCTCCACCCGGGTGACGGTGAACGGTCGGCCGTCCAGGCGGGCCGCCAGACCCCGGGCCCCGTCGCCGTCGAGGTGCACCACCGACGCCTCCGGGCGGACCCGGCCGGTGGTCGGCTCGAAGTCCTTGCCGGTGGCGATCCGGTCCCCGCCCAGCGCGATCAGCGTGGCGGTGAAGCTGCGCGGTCCGTCCGCGTCGGCGCCCGTCCGGCCGGTCAGCGCCAGGGTGGCCTGGATGTCCCAGTATTCGGCGGTACGGAAAGCCATCCGCTGCCGTTCCCGCTCCACCACGATCCGGGTGGCGACCGACTGCACCCGGCCAGCGGAGAGCCGGGGCATCACCTTCTTCCACAGCACCGGCGAGACCTCGTAGCCGTACAGCCGGTCCAGGATGCGCCGTGCCTCCTGGGCGTCGACCAGGTCCCGGTCGATCTCCCGGGGGTTGGCCACGGCGGCCTGGATGGCGGCCCGGGTGATCTCGTGGAAGACCATCCGCCGGACCGGCACCTTCGGCTTGAGGGTCTCCACCAGATGCCAGGCGATCGCCTCGCCCTCGCGGTCCTCGTCCGTGGCGAGAAAGACCTCGTCGACCTCCTTGGCCAGCCTGGTCAGTTTGGCGATCTGCTGCTTACGGTCGGGGGAGACGACGTACAGGGCGGAGAATCCGTTGTCCACGTCGACGCCGAGCCGGGCCCACGGCTCCTTCTTGTAGCGGGCGGGCACGTCGGCTGCGTTGCGCGGCAGGTCCCGGACGTGCCCGAGGCTGGCCTCCACGACGTACCCCGGGCCTAGGTAGCCCGAGATCGTCTTGGCCTTCGCCGGCGATTCGACGATGACCAGACGGCTGCTTGAGGTGTTGCTCGGCACTTCTCTCCTGACCTCGGCCCAGATCGACCGGCGCCCGCCACGGCGGGCGGGCGACAGTCACGACGTCCAACGTAACGCGAACCCGGGGCCAGTGGGGCACACGCACACCAGCCGTACGCCCGATTCGCCTCGGTCGTCCGGTTGTTCCGTTGCAGCCGACCAGCAGCCCGCCCGACGCTGAACCAGCTCGTACCCACCGCACCAACGGCGACACGGTACACCGAACGGTGGGCGTGACGTGGCGCACCGCACCGGATCGAACCCGGCCAGTGACTCTGGCCGGCACCTGCCCGCCCACCGTACAGGTACTGCTTTCCAGCAGTATTCCTGTAGGGAATAAATATTCCTCACAGGAATACCGACGAAAACCGTACCTGTCCCCCGCGTCACGCCCAGCTCCCCGCGTCACGCCCAGCTCTCCCCGCGTCACGCCCAGCCGTCGACCGGGGCGGCGGCGGGCCGGTCGCCGAGCAGCTCCGTCAGCCGGGTCAGCCGCCGCCGGCCGACGATCCGGTACGCCGGACCACCCGACCCGGCGTCGAGCAGCACCGCCGGCAGGCCGATCGCGGCGAGCGCCGCACCCACCTGGGGCCAGTTGTCGGCGTCCGCCGCGTCCAGGCCGAGCCGGTAGCCGAGCTGGTCGCGCAGGCCAGCGGCGGCGGCCCACAGCCGGAGCCGCTGCCCGGCCAGGTGAAAGCCCGCCGGTGGCCGCTTGACCAGCAGCGGTGGACGCAGCCAGTCGGTGCCCAACCGGGCCAGCACCGCCGTGTAGGCGGTCCGCACCACCAGGCCGCCGCCCTCCGGCAGCTGCCGCCAGCTCGGCGTCAACCCGCGCAGCCGCAGCTCGGCCACCAGCACGTGCACCCGCCAGGGATGGTCGACCCGCACCGACACCCGGACCGTACCGCCCATCCGGGTGATCCGGCCCGGCCCGGCGAGCAGGCCCGCCAGATCGCCCGGCGTCGGATCGACCGCCGCCACCCCGAACAGGGACAACTGCCGCGCGGTCAGGGCACCGGCGGACGGCTCGACCGGCGGGGTCAGCGACACTCCGGGACCTCGTCGAAGGCCCGGTTCAGTTCGGCGGAATCCAACGAGCTGGTGTCCAACGCGCTGCGCTGGTAGTCGTCGGTGAGCGTCGCCAGCACCGCCTCGACCCCGTCGTAGAAGGTGTCCGACGGGCCGCTGGCGTCCAGCCCGGCGATACCTTCCTCGGCCTTGCCGTACGCGTCCCGGACCGCACTCAGCGACGCGACGAAGCCGGCGGCGACCTGCTCGCCCTGGTCGGCGTCGGGGATCCCGGCGTCGGCCACCCGGGTCCGGGCGGTCTCGGTGGCGGCCTCCGCCCCGGCGAGCAGCCGCACCAGGTTCTCCTGGGCCTGCGCCGGGGTGGTCTGCGCCGTCATCTGCTGCTGGGTGCTGCTGGTCAGGTTGCTGATCTCCGCCCGCCACGGGCGCAGCGCGGTGCAGACCTCGGCGGCCCACATGACCGGGCTCGGCCCACCGCCGCAGGCGGCCAGAGTCAGTACGGCGACGACGAGCACCACTGTGGTCCGGGCGGTGGATCCCACGTGGTGCGCTCCCATGATGTGCAGCGTACGCACCGGCGCCGACAGCCGTACGGCCCGCCGCCGGTGGCACGATACGTCGATGCCGGTGGCCCCGGGCGGCCCACCCGCGAGGGGTGCGCGGGCCGCCCGGGGCCACCGGACGGGTCAGACGCTCACCCGCTCCGTCTCCGAGCCGGTCGCGCCGCCGGCCGGGCCGTCGCCGATGTTCTCGCCCATCGCCATCGGCTTGCGCTTGGTGAACACCACGGCGGCCACCACGATCAGCGTGGCCACCACGGCGATGGTGATCCGCAGCGGGTCGTTCTGGTCGGTCCCGACACCCCACATGATCACGGCGGGCGCGATCAGCAGCGCCACCAGGTTCATCACCTTCAGCAGCGGGTTGATCGCCGGGCCGGCGGTGTCCTTGAACGGGTCGCCGACGGTGTCGCCGATGACCGTCGCCGCGTGCGCCTCGGAGCCCTTGCCGCCGTGCGCGCCGTCCTCGACCAGCTTCTTGGCGTTGTCCCAGGCACCACCGGAGTTGGCCAGGAAGACCGCCATCAGCACACCGGTGCCGATCGCACCGGCCAGGTACGCGGCGAGCGCACCGGCGCCCAGGCCGAAGCCGACCGCGATCGGTGCCAGCACCGCCAGCAGACCCGGGGTGAGCAGTTCCCGCTGGGCGTCGCGGGTGCAGATGTCGACGACCTTGCCGTACTCCGGCCGTTCGGTCCGTTCCATGATTCCGGGGTGCTCCCGGAACTGGCGACGGACCTCCATCACGACGGCGCCGGCGGAGCGCGACACCGCGTTGATCGCCAGGCCGGAGAAGAGGAAGACCACCGCGGCACCGATGATCAGACCGACCAGGTTGCCCGGGTTGGCGACGTTGAGCGAGTCGGCGAGGTACGCCGGTACGTCGTCGATGCCGGCGTCGTTGAGGGCGATGCTGACCGTGTCGGTGTAGGAGCCGAACAGCGCGGTCGCGGCGAGTACGGCGGTCGCGATCGCGATGCCCTTGGTGATCGCCTTGGTGGTGTTGCCGACCGCGTCCAGCTCGGTGAGGGTCCGGGCACCGGCCTCGTCGATGTCGCCGGACATCTCGGCGATGCCCTGCGCGTTGTCGGAGATCGGGCCGAAGGTGTCCATCGCCACGATCACGCCGACCGTGGTGAGCAGACCGGTGCCGGCCAGCGCCACGGCGAACAGCGACAGGGTGATGGAGCCGCCGCCGAGCAGGAACGCGCCGAACACGGCGGCGCCGACCAGCAGCGCCGAGTAGACGGCCGACTCCAGGCCGACGCTGATGCCGGCCAGGATGACGGTGGCCGGGCCGGTCAGCGAGCTCTTGCCGATGTCCTGCACCGGGCGGCGGTGCACCTCGGTGAAGTAGCCGGTGAGCAGCTGGATCGCGGCGGCCAGCACGATACCGATGATCACGGAGCCGATGGCCAGGCCGGCCGGGGACAGCGGCAGGTCCACGCCGTCGTCGACGCCGAGTTGCGTACGCCAGTCGTCGCCGAGCAGGTCGGTCCAGCTGCCGGGCAGGTAGAGGAAGGCGGCGATGGCGACCAGTACGGCGGCGAGGACCGCCGAGGTGAAGAAGGCCCGGTTGATCGCCACCATGCCGTTGCGGTCCGACGGGCGCAGCCGGGTGATCAGTACGCCGAACAGCGCGATCACCGCGCCGATGGTGGAGACGATCAGCGGGAAGACCAGGCCCTCCTCGCCGAACGCGGCCCGGCCCAGGATCAGGGCGGCGACCAGGGTCACCGCGTACGACTCGAACAGGTCGGCGGCCATGCCGGCGCAGTCACCCACGTTGTCGCCCACGTTGTCGGCGATGGTCGCCGGGTTACGGGCGTCGTCCTCCGGGATGCCCTGCTCCACCTTGCCGACCAGGTCGGCGCCGACGTCGGCGGCCTTGGTGAAGATGCCGCCGCCGACCCGCATGAACATGGCCAGCAGGGCGGCGCCGAAGCCGAAGCCCTCGAGGACGGTCGGCGCGTCGACCCGGTAGATGACCACCACCAGGGCCGCGCCGAACAGGCCGAGACCCACGGTCAGGAAGCCGACCACACCGCCGGTGCGGAAGGCGATCTTCATCGCGTTCTCCCGGCCGCCCTGGCCGGTCCCGGCGGCGGCGGCGACCCGCAGGTTCGCCCGGGTGGCCAGGGCCATCCCGGCGCCGCCGATGAAGGCGCTGAACACCGCGCCCACCACGAAGAAGACGGACCGGCCGATCTTCACCATCGTCTCGCTGCCCTGTGTCTCGTGGACGGGCAGCAGGAACAGCAGTACGACGGCGAGTACGACGAACACGCCGAGGGTCTTGAATTGGCGGAACAGGTACGCCGACGCGCCTTCCTGCACGGCGCCGGCGATCTCCTGCATGTTCGTGGTGCCCTTACCGGTCGCCAGCACCGCCCGTACCAGGGCGGCGGCGAAACCCAGTGCCACCAGCGCGATGACCGCGGCGATGACGACATACGTCAGGTGTGAGCCGGTAAGGGACAGCCCGCCGCCTTCGGCGGCCAAGGTGGTCCCGGACATCAGTGTCCTCCTGTACCGAACGCTCGCCCCGGCCGGTGGACGAACCGTCGGGGCGACTCCACGCGGGGAGCAACGAGGTCTGCTGGCGCCCACGGTTTGTGGGGCCAGGACAGTTGGTGATAACCCGCGTACTCTAGCGGCCCGAGGTAAGCCAGGTCACACCGTCTACCCACCGAGTTGTGGATCATTCTCGCAGGCAGCGAGAATTATGTGACGACCGATGTTGATCTTCGTCGGTTTGGGGGCACTCGCCGACATTGCGCTCAGTGGCATCGACGCTGCGGTGGGTGGCATCGATGGACCGCCCAACGGCACGATCCAGCGGCTGCGTGCAACGGGATCAGCGGGATCAGCGGCCGACCGGCCAGACCATCCGTACCTCGGTGCCGATGCCCTCGTCGACCGGGCGCACCTGCAGATCCTCGACGAAGCCGGCCAGCAGCGCGAAGCCCACGCCGACGGTCAACGCCTCGTCGGTCAGCGACTCGTCGGCCAGCTCGTCCGGCGGCAACGCACTGAGCCCCAGACCGGCCTCGATCGGCGCCCGGTCGATCACCCGTACGGTGTACGTCTCCTCATCGGACATCTCGACCTGCACCAGGTCGGCCAGCCCGTACTGGCGGTGCAGGGCGACCGCCCGGGTGCACGCCTCACCGATCGCCAACCGCACCTCGTCGAGCAGCTCCTCGGCGACACCGGCACGACGCGCGACAGCGACGCCGACCAGGCGCGCGGTGCGCACGTGCACCGGTGCCGGGGAGAACGACAGGCGGACCGTGGCCATCACGCCGTCGGAGCTACGCCGAGTGGGCCGTCCGGTCCGTCGCCGGTGGCGGCCTCGACCGTCGGGAAGATCGGGAAGACCTGGTCCAGCGCGGTGATCCGGAAGATCTTCAACAGCGGCTCCTTGTCGCAGACCAGCCCGAAGGTGCCGCCAGCGGGGCGCAGCCGCTTGAGCGCGCCGACCAGCACACCGAGTCCGGTGGAGTCGAGGAAGTCGACCCGCCGCAGATCCACCACGATCTTGCGACTGCCGGCGTCGATCAGCTCGATCAGCCGCTCCCGCAGGCGTGGAGCGGTGTAGACGTCCACCTCGCCGCCGACTTCCAGCACCGTGTGCTCGCCCGCCGTGCGAGTCGACAACGACAGCTCCATCGGTCTCCTCCTCGGCTGCGACGCGTGCTGTTGGCATCTAACCACCGACCGGCACACCCGCGCCGCGCGGCTGCCGGTCCGTCGACCGCGTGCGCCCCCGGGGTGCCGACGTCCGCACACCAGTGCGAGAGTGCAGTGGTGACCTCACCCGCCACCGTAACGCCTGGGCCGGCACCGGACCCGGCGGGGTTGCTGCGCCGCTGGCGGGCCGGCGGGCAGCTGCCCCGGCAGGGGCCGGACGCGGTCACCCATGTCGAGCGGCTGCCGGCCCGGGACGGGGTGAGCGTGCCGTGGCCCGACTGGGTGCCGGACCAGCTGCGCGCGGCGCTGGCGGCCCGTGGGGTCGACCGGCCCTGGCAACATCAGGCGTACGCCGCCGAGCTGGCCCGCGCCGGACGCCACGTCGTCGTCGCCACCGGCACCGGTTCGGGAAAATCGTTGGCGTACCTGCTGCCGGCGCTGGCGACGCTGCTGGCCGACCCCCGGGCCACCGTGCTCTACCTGGCACCGACCAAGGCACTCGCGGCCGACCAGCTGCGGACCGTCGCCGGGCTCGGTCTGGACGGCGTCCGACCGGCCTGCTACGACGGCGACACCCCGCAGAGCGAACGGGCCTGGATCCGCCAGCACGCCCGCTTCGTGCTGACCAACCCGGACATGCTGCACCGGGGCATCCTGCCGGGGCACAACGGCTGGTCGCAGTTCCTGCGCCGGCTGACGTACGTGATCGTCGACGAATGCCACAGCTACCGGGGGGTCTTCGGCTCCCACGTGGCACACGTACTGCGTCGGCTGCGCCGACAGACCGAGCGGTACGGCCGGGTCCGCCAGCAGGCCGGCGTACCCGCTGCCCGCCGGGGCGGGGTCGACGGCCGGACTGGCGCTGCCGGCCGGGCCGGGGTCGACGGCCGGGCCGGGCCGACGTTCGTTCTCGCGTCGGCCACCTCCGGTGCGCCGGAGCAGTCCGCCGGGCAGCTGACCGGGCTGCCGGTGACGGCGGTGACCGAGGACGGGGCGCCTCGGGGCGCGGTGACGTTCGCCCTGTGGGAGCCGCCGTTGCTGCCCGGCGCCCGCGCCGACACCGAGGACCTCACCCCGGCCCGCCGCTCCGCCCTGCGGGAAAGCGCCGACCTGCTCGCCGACGCCGTCTCCGCCGGGGTACGGACGCTGGCGTTCGTCCGTTCCCGGCGGGGTGCCGAGGTGGTCGCCACCACCGCCCGCCGGGCCCTGGACGAGGCGGTCCCCGGGCTGGGCGCGCGGGTGGCGGCGTACCGGGCCGGGTTTCTCGCCGAGGAGCGTCGCGCGCTGGAACGCTCCCTGGCCAGCGGCGAACTGCTCGGGATGGCCACCACCAACGCGCTGGAACTCGGCGTGGACCTGGTCGGTCTGGACGCGGTGCTGATCTGCGGCTACCCCGGCACCCGGGCGTCGCTGTGGCAGCAGGCGGGGCGCGCCGGCCGGGCCGGACGGGAGGCCCTCGCGGTGCTGATCGCCCGCGACGACCCGCTCGACACGTACCTCGTGCACCACCCGGAGGCGGTCTTCGGCCGGCCGGTCGAAGCCACCGTGCTCGACCCCACGAACCCGTACGTGCTCGGGCCGCAACTGTGCTGCGCCGCCGCCGAAGGGGCGCTCACCTCGGCCGACGTCGAACTGTTCGGCGGCGCGGTGGTCAAGCAGACGCTGGACGAACTGGTCGCGGCCGGGCTGCTGCGCCGTCGGCCGACCGGCTGGTACTGGACGGCGGCGGGTCGACCCGACGTGGACCTGCGCGGTGAGGGCGGCGCGCCGGTCCAGGTGGTGGAGGAGGCCACCGGGCGGCTGCTGGGCACCGTCGACCCCGGCTCGTCGCACTTTCTGGTCCACCCCGGCGCGGTCTACCTGCACCAGGGCGTGTCGTACGTCGTCGACGACCTCGACCTGGCCGACGCCTACGCCCTGGTGCACGCCGAGGAGCCGGACTGGTCGACCCACGCCCGCGAGGTGACCTCACTGTCGGTCGTGTCGGTACGCGAGTACCGCGACGCCGGACCGGTCGGCCTGTTCGTCGGTGACGTCGACGTGACCAGCCAGATCGTCTCCTATCAGCGGCGGCGGATCGGCTCGGGCGAGGTACTGGACACCCGACCGCTGGACCTGCCGGCCCGGCAGCTGCGTACCGTCGCGGTGTGGTTCACGGCGTCGCCGGCCGCGCTCGCCGCCGCCGGGATCGACCCGGCCGACGTACCGGGTGCGCTGCACGCCGCCGAACACGCGGCGATCGGCCTGCTGCCGCTGGTCGCCACCTGCGACCGGTGGGACATCGGCGGCCTGTCCACGGCGTCGCACGCCGACACCGAGGCACCGACCGTGTTCGTCTACGACGGCCACCCCGGTGGTGCCGGCTTCGCCGAACGGGCGTACCGGGCGGCCCGCACCTGGCTCGGTGCCACCCGTGACCTGATCGCCGCCTGCGGCTGCGAGACCGGCTGCCCGTCGTGCGTCCAGTCACCCAAGTGCGGCAACGGCAACAACCCGCTGGGCAAGGCCGACGCGGTGCGGGTGCTGGACGTGGTGTTGACGAACCTGCCGCAGACATCGGCCGATCAACCATCGGATCCTGGTTGATTTGCTGGCATAGATCTCAGCTGATCTGGATAGATTAGGTCATGGGAGCGCTTCCAGCACGTCGCCGGAGGAGAACGCCGTGGCCGACACAGTGACCGAGACCGTCGAGTTGCTCTACTCGATCGACCAGCAGAACCTCACCGTCGACCAGCAGATAGCCCTGGCCCAGGCGTACGCGTCCCTGGCCCAGGCCGAACGTCTCGAGCTGATCCAGCAACGCCTCTACAACATCCATCAGGTCATCTCCCGCTGGGCGATGCACGCCACCACCGCCGACGGTCCGGCCCGCTGATCTCCGGCTCAGTCCTGCGCGTCGGCGCCTCCCCATGGATCGGCCCGCAGCGGCCCGGCACGGGCGGTGGCGGTCACCGGCAGGTCGAGGCCGGTGGCCGGTGGCAGCGTCACCGCGACAGTGACGACGACCTCCAGCCCGTCGACGGTGCAGACCCGCAGCCGTCCGCCGTTGCGCCCGGCGACCTCGGCCGCCCGGGCACAGGCGACGTCGGGGCCGGCGAACACCCGGGCGGCACCGGCCAGGGCGGCCAGGTCGGCCGCCACCGAGGCCTGCTGGCGGGCGAGGCGGACCGCACCGATCAGCGCGCCGGCCGTACCGGCGGCGACCAGCGTCAACCCGACCGCGAGCAGCCACAGGCTGGCACTGCCCCGCTGCCGGTCGCCGGCTGCAGGATCCGACCGACGCTGGCCCACGGTCACCGGTGCTCCACCGGGGCGTCGGTGCCGTCGGTGGAGCCGGGCACGTCGGTGGAGCTGGGCTGGTCGGCCCTCCCCGGCGCGTCGGTGGTACCGGGTTCGAGGGCGGCGGTCGCCGAGGCGGTGACCGCCGCCGGCCCGAGTCGGGCACCCAACGCCCGCAACGGTGCCCGGACGGTCACCGTGACCAGGTCACCGTCCACGACGACGCGGACCTCGGCCCCGGCCGGGCCGGGCGGGGCCGCCGTACGGTCGCCACGGGCGGTGGCCAACGCGACCGACCGGGCCAGGTCGAGGCACTCGGCCTTGGTGACCACGGCGGCGACGGCCGAGAGCCCGACCGCCAGCAGCAGGACCAGCGCCGGCAGACCGGCGGCCAACTCGGCGGTGAACGAACCCCGGTCACCGCCGGTCCGCCGGCGCGGCCTCATCCGAGCGCCCGATCGATCACCGAGGCGAGGGCTGCCTGCACACCGTCGCTGGTCAGCACCTTCAGCAGGATCCCGGCGAAGGCGACGGCGGCCAGGGTGCCGACGGCGTACTCGGCGGTGTTCATCCCGGCGTCGTCGCGTAGCCGGTTGGCCAACCGGGCACGCCACCGGCCACCCGAGGGCCGGCCGGACGCGCCGGCCGCCGTCACCTCCGCTGTCGTCGTCACCTCCGCTGTCGTCGTCGCCGCGTCGAGCGGAACCTTCGTCAACCGCATGGTCGTTCCTTTCCTCAGAGGACGTCGCCGAGGACGGCGACGATCACCGGCACCAGGCCGGCGAGAATGAAGGCGGGCAGGAAACACAGCCCGAGTGGAAGCACGATCAGCACCCCGGCGCGACGGGCCGCCGCCTCGGCCGCCGCCGAACGGCCGGCCCGCAGGTCGTCGGCGAGCCGGATCGCCGCACCGGCGAGAGCCGCTCCGCTGGCGGCGGAGCGCACCGCGGCGGCGGCCAGCCGGTCGCCGCCCGGCACCGCGTCGAGCTGCCGCCACGCCTCGACCGGCTCCGCCCCGAGCCGCAACGCCCGCGCCACCCGGCCCAGCCGGGCACCGAGCGGCCCGGCGACGGCGTCGGCCACGGCGACCACCGCCTGATCCACCGGCGCTCCGGCGCGCAACGCCGCCGCTAGCAGGTCGGCGGCCAACGGCAGGTCAGCGGCGGCGCGCAGCCGTCGACGGCGTACCGACGGGGGTTCGATCCGCCGCAGCGACCGGTCGACCCCGACAGCGACCCCGACAGCCACCGGCAGGTACCACCCGCTGCCGCCGATCACCAGCACCGCCAAGCCGGACAGTGCCGCGACCGGCCGCACCAGCCGGGACAGATCGAACTCCGGTGCCGGTTCCCCGCCGAGGCGGGCCAGCCGGCGGCGGGCAGCACGCGCCGTGACCGGCCCGGCGGCGGTCCGCAGCGGCGCACGGATGCTGGTCGCCATCAGCTGGTCGCCTCCGGTGCCCGGTTCAGCCGCTCGGTCCAGGCCAGCCCGGCGACCTGCAAGGCGACGGCGGCCACCGCGCAGCCGGCACCGGTCGGGGTCCGCAGCAGCACCGCCAACGGGTCCACTCCGATGCTGTAGCCGAGCGCCAGACCGCCGACCGGCAGCCCGGCCAACAGCCAGGCCGTCATCTGCGCCCCGGCGGCCTGCGCGGCCACCGCCTCCCGTGACCGGTCCACCGCCCGGGCGTCGGCTTCGATCCGTTCGATCAGGTCGGCCAGTGGCGCGCCGGTGCGTTCCGCCAGCCGTACGGCGGCGGCCGACAGGTGCGCGAGCCGCGTCGCGGCGGCGTCCGCCGGTGCGGCCGTCAGCGTCACCGGCTGCACCGGAAGACCGGCCCGCAGGTCAGCGGCGTGCGCGGCCAGTGCGTCCACCTGCCGTACCCGCCCGTCCCGTCGGGCCTTGCCGGCCGCGCGGACCACCGCCGTCCGCAGGCCGAGCCCCAGGTACGCGGCGGCGACCACCGCCGCCACCGGCCCGCCCAGCCAGCCAGCGGCCAGCCCACCGCCGCCGGCCACCGCGACCAGCGTCCAGCGTGGATGCCTGCGGGCGGCGTCGCCGAGCCACCGCGCCCCGGCGCGCAGCCGGACGCCGACCTGGGTGCTCGCCGGTGCGCTCGGTGCCGGCAACGTCGGGGCCGGGCCGGTCACCGCCAGCAGCCGACGGCGGTAACTCCGTGGCCGCAACGGGCCAGGCCAGCGCCGAAGTAGCGGACCGGGACGCCGGCGCGGCGGGTCGGCCCGGGTCATCGCGGTCCCCCGCCGTCGAGCACCGCCGGCACCGGTACGCCGCGTTCGGTGAGCAACCGGGCCAGGGCCGGCCCGGCCGGTTGCGGGCCCGCACCGCGCCGCCAGGCCGAGGTGACCGTGATCAGCTGGTCCGGGCCCTGCGGAGTGAGCAGGCACACCGCGTCGACCACCCGCCGCCCGCCGATCCGGCGCAGCTGGACGACGACCTGGATCGCGGCGGCGATCTGCGCGTGCAGTGCGGCGCGCGGCAGCCCGCCGAGCAGCCCCAACGCCTCCAGCCGGGCCGGTACGTCGCTGGCCGCGTTGGCGTGCAGGGTGCCGGCGCCGCCGTCGTGGCCGGTGTTGAGCGCGGCCAGCAGATCGACGACCTCGGCGCCCCGACACTCGCCGACGACCAGCCGGTCCGGCCGCATCCGCAACGCCTGCCGGACCAGCTCCCCCAGCCCGACCGACCCGACACCCTCCACGTTGGCCGTCCGCGCCTGCAGCGTCACCACATGCGGATGCTCCGGCCGCAACTCCGCCGCGTCCTCCACCATCACGATCCGCTCACCGGCCGGCACCAGCCCGAGCATCGTGTTCAACAGGGTCGTCTTGCCCGACCCCGTCCCGCCCGCGATCAGGTACGCCAACCGGCCGGCCACCACCGCCCGCAGCAGCTGCGCCACCCCGTCGTCGACCATGCCGTTGGCCACCAGCTCCGCCAACTGGAACGGCCGCTGCCGGAACGTCCGCAACGACAGGTACGGCCCCGTCGCCGCCACCGGCGGCAACACCGCGTGCAACCGCGTCCCGTCCGGCAACCGGGCGTCGACGTACGGGCAACCGTCGTCGAGCCGACGCCCACACGCAGCCGCCAGCCGCTGCGCCAACCGCCGTACCTCGTCGACCGACCGCAACGCCACCGCAGCCCGCTCCAGCCCGCCACCCCGGTCCACCCACACCTGCACGCCGTTGACCAGCACATCGGTCACCCGTACGTCGGCCAGCAACGGCGCCAACGGCCCAGCGCCGGCCAACTCCCCGTGCACCCGGTCGGCCAGCCGCAACAACCCGGCGTCACCGCGCAACGCCGCCCCCGGCTCGGCCCGCACCGCACTGACCACCGACGCCGGCGTCACCGGCGTACCGTCCGCGACGAACCGCTCCCGCACCCGGGCCGCCACCGCCGCACGATCGACCTGGCCCGCGACGTCACCCCGGGGTCGCCCCTCGGCGGTGACGAGCGGCGGGTTGGTGCGGTGCATCGCGGTGGGGTACGGCGGCGGCATCTGAGCCCTCCTACAGATCAGGAAGCGATGCCGAAACTGTGGACGTCGACACGGCGTCCACGCCTGGCCGATCAGACAGCCTGTGGACAACCGACCTGCCTGTGGATAACTCCTCCCGGCGCAGGTGATCTGCTATGGCAACCGGGGCACCGAATCGACCGGGTCAGATCGAACGGCGTGGCCAGCGCCGGCGTGGGCGCGGCTCCTCCTCGCGGTGTTGGCGCTGGTGCTCGCGCACCCGGTCTTCCCATGCCTGCTGGTCGTCGTCGGCGGGATCGAACGGGTACCAGCGGTGGGAACCATCCTCGAAGTGCATGTCCTCGTCGCCGGGCCGGATGACCGACATCAGCGCCACCACCCCATGAAGCGCCAGTACAGGTAGCCGCTGCGGTCGTCGGCCAGGTCGATCATCGCGTCGAGCAGGCACGTCGCCATGTAGACCGACAGCGACACCGTCGCCCCCGCGTACTCCGCCAGCAGTTCCTGACGACGGCTGTGACAGGGCCAGGGATCCGCGCATCCCGCGCAGGTCCACGCCGGCTGGATCGGAATGTGGACGCTCACTCGCCATCCTCCGGCCAGTGACCCCGGTTGATCGGAATCCGGTGCCGCGCCCGGCAGGGCAACGCCGACCCGCACCGACAGACCTGCTGCCACTTGCTCCAGGACCACACCGGCCGATGTCGCCTGGCCAGAGTCCGTGCGACCGCGACGACGTACGCCTCGTAGGTGACGCGCTGGGTCATGAGCCCCTCCTTCAGTGAGGGGATGTGACGGCCGGGCCTATCGGTCATCCGACCGCCACACCCAGCAACCATGGTTCTCACGAACCATGATCAATGCAATATTACATTCTAGATGAAACACTTGACGATACTTCATATAGTGATGTTTCATTGTCGAGCGTGGTCGATGGGTGCTACATATCGAGTGCGAATGTCGCCCGGTGTGTAGTCGCGGAGAGGAGAATCCAGTGACGACCGACACCGGCTCGACCGTCCCGAGGCGACAGCTCGGCAGGCATCTACGGCAGCTCCGCGAGGAGGCCCGCATGACCGTGAAGGCTGCGGCCACCGCGCTGGAATGGTCCACGCCCAAGATCTGGCGCATCGAAACCGGTGCGACGTCGATGCGGTCCCTCGACGTCGAAGCCATGTGCAAGGTGTACGGAGCGTCACCAGAAATCACCGAGGCGTTGATGGGTCTCGCCAAGGAAACCAGGGCCCGTGGCTGGTGGCACTCGTACGGCGATGCCATCCCTGAGTGGTTCGAGCTGTACGTCGGCCTTGAGTCAGGCGCGACCCGGCTGCGCAAGTACGAGGCACACCTGATCCCCGGCCTCCTGCAGACCAAGGCGTACGCGACCCGGGTATATGAGGCCGGACGCCCCGACATGAAGCGCGAGGACGTCGACCGAGGGGTTGCCTTGCGGCTCGACCGTCAGGCGCTACTGACCCGAGCCACGCCACCCGCGCCGCAGGTCGACATCATCCTCGACGAGGCCGTGCTCCGGCGCGACATCGACGCTGAGCAGCTGAACCAGATCGTCACCGTCAGCCGCCAACCCAACGTCTCCGTCCGGGTGGTGCCGTTCAGCGCGGGCCTGCACCGCGCTACGTTGGCGAACGGCGCGTTCACCATCCTGGATTTCGACGGTTCCGACGAACCGACGATCGTCTACGCCGACGGGCTGACCGGTGCGCTCTACCTCGACAAGCCCGCCGAGGCGGCGGCGTACGAGGAGGTCTGGTCAACCGTCGAGTCCACGGCACTGAGCGAGGCGCAGTCTCGCAAACTCATCTCATCGATCGCGGAGGAACTGACATGACCGAACTCGTGTGGAAGAAGAGCACCCGCAGCAACGCCGGCGGGGACTGCGTCGAGGTCGCCAGCCCCAACCGAGCAGTCCTGGTCCGTGACAGCAAGGACCAGGCCGGACCAATCCTGTCGTTCACCGCCGGCACCTGGACCGGCTTCGTCCGAGGGATCAAGGTCGGACAGTTCGACCTCTGAACTCGCTGACCGGCTGCCCCCGATCCCAGGCATGGGACCGAGGGCAGATCGGGGCGTCAGATCACCAACGGCCGTACGACGACGACCCGACGGTGTGGTCCACGATCGGAGCGGAGCCCGCCTGGTACTTGACGGACCGGGCGGCGCTCATCGCGTCGCTCTTGTTGTAGTACGTCTCCGACGTGGCGAGGATCCGGCCGTTGCTGGCAACGATCTGCCAGTAGTACTGCTGCGTCGGGTTGCTCGAGTAATGGATCTGGATTTCCACTTGCTCACCTTCCGGGGCGCCTGCCGTCTGTCGGCAGCGCACAGCGAGGCAGAGCCATCCCGGACAACTGTGCCCGACTCGCCGTGCGCGTCAGGGCACACCCGTTGTAAGGTCACACTGCAGCGGCAAAGTTGCAGTGGACCCCAGCCCGGAAATGTCGGACCTTCGACCATCTGGGTCTGGGGTCCTTTTTCTGTCCCGGTCACGAAGCGTAGGGGCCAAGCCAGACCCCGTCAAGTTGATCACACACTCGCATAGTTCGACCAACTGTCTACATGTGCCGTCTAGGCGAGACCTACACACAAGATGTTGTGTGATTTTAGAGAGTCGTGTACGTCGGCGACTCCATGCCCAGCACTGCACCTCCGACACATGTACGAACACTCAGCGTGACGGGCGAGATGTACACCAACTGCCCGATTGCTGGTCACGTCGCCTCGCCTCGACCTTCAGAGCGGATGGCTCGCATGAGCTCGGCCAAGGCCTTGATAATGTCCGGGCACCGTACTATCGGCGCATCGCGCAGGGCACCAGAAACATGATCGCGGATGCTGCCGTCACGACGATCAACGGATTTGCCAGGGCCCAAGGGCCGACCGACGCGCGACGAGCGAGGCGCGTGTCAGCCCTCAGGGCTACTACGAGGTCTGGCATCGGCAGCCGACTCAGCAGAAGGAGCATGACGTGGACTCGGCGTGGCGCAAGAGCACCCGGTCTGGTTCGTCCGGTGACTGTGTAGAAGCCCGGTTCGTCGCCCAAGCCGCCCAGGTCCGTGACAGCAAGGACCAGGCCGGGCCGATCCTGTCGTTCACCGCCGGCACCTGGACCGGCTTCGTCCAGGGAATCAAGGTCGGCCAGTTCGACCTCTGAACTCACTGAACGCCTGCCCCTGATCCCATGAACGGGACCAGGGGCATACGCTGGCGTCAGGGCAGGCGGTCAGGCTGCGATGAACTCGACAGCACCACTGCTGACCTTGATATTGAAGTCCATGCCAGTACCCTTCGACAGCTTGGCCAGGGTCGCGATCGACGGCGGCTGGTCGCCCGACTCAAGGCGCGCGATCACCGACTGGGTCATCCCGACCTCGCGGGCGAGCGCCGTCTGAGTGAGGCCATGCTCCCGGCGGTAGCGCAAGATGCGCAGTGCGACATCGTTAGCGAACGCTGTGCGGTTCCACTCCGAGCTGAACTCTGGGTCGTGGCGCTGCTCGTCGTGGACTTGGGCCGAGGTCTTCAGATCGGACAGGTTCATCACTCGTCGCCCCTCACTTCGTCGATGCGCTTCTCAGCTACCGCGATTGCCTTTCGGAAGGCTCGTTGGTTGACGCTCACCTCGGGGGCGATGGCTCCGATGACATAGGCGTTGCCGACCTGGCGATAGAGGGCTCGCCAGCGGCTACGGCCGGCTCGTGGGCGTAGCTCCCGAAGGTTTGTGGCTGTCTTGATGTCGCTCGAGTGCGGGTACCCAAGGTTTGGCCCGATTGCTACCAGTTTGTCTACTGCATGGCCGATCGCCACACGCTCAGCGGCTCGCAACTCACGCAACTCCGCTTCCGCCTCGGGGTGGTAGTAGACAGGCCACGACGCCTGGCCAATATAGCAGAACTGCGATAACGGCGTGTGCCTGGAGGCCGCATCACCGGAACGTCGGTCGCCCGCGTCCGAACGAGCCGGACCGGTCGTCACGACGCTGCCGCCGTACGGTCGACCAGGCCGGCGACGATCCGCTGACACAACTCGGCCAACGGGCCGCGACCCGACGCACCCGGCGCTTCGCCGCGCTCCAGCCCACGGCTGACCCGTGGCTCAGGCTGCAGCACCCCGGTCACCGGCAGCCCGAGGGTCCGCCCGATCTCCCGGGCCCGCAGCCGGCCCGGTGCCGGCCCGCGCACGACCAGCGACAGGTCGGAGCAGTGCCGGTGGATGCGGGCGATCACCCGGGCGGTCGCGGCGGTGGCCCGCAACTCGGCCGGGACCAGGACGAGGACCCGGTCGGTAAGGTGCATCGCGGCGACGGCGGCGTCGTCGGGCCGGCGGGGCAGGTCGACGACGATCAGGTCCCGCTCCCGCCGGGCGGCGTCGAGCGCGGCGGTCATCGTCGCGGCCGGCAGTGGCAGCGGCTCGCCCCGGTCCCAGGAGAGCAGGCCGAGGTCGCCCCGGCAGGGCAGGGCGACGGCGAGGGCGGCCGGGTCGATCCGGCCGTCGCTGTCGGCCAGGGCCGGCCAGCGCAGGCCGTCGATCTGCTCCCAGCCGAGGACCAGGTCGAGGCCGCCGCCGAGCGGGTCGGCGTCGACCAGCAGGCTGCGCAGGCCACGCCGGGCGGCGGTGACCGACAGGGCACCGGCCAGCACGCTGGCACCGGCCCCGCCCCGGCCGCCGATCACCCCGACGACCGCCGCCGCTGGTCGCTCGGCGTCGCCGTCGTCGGTGAACCGGTCGACCAGCCACGGCTCGGCGGCCGGCAGGATCGCGATGTGCTCGGCACCGAGCACCTCGGCGATCTGCCAGGGCGGCTCCTGGTCCGCGCGGCCGACCAGGACCAGCCGGGGTCGGCGGGGCAGCCGGGCCCGCAGGTAGGCGTCGGCCTGGTCGGCGCCGACCAGGACGAGTGGGGCGACGGCCTGCCGGGAGCGGGCGGCCACCGGGTCGGCGGCCAGGTCGACCTCGGTGCCGGCGAGCGCCGCGAGGCGCAGCAGGTCGTCGAGGAGCCGTTCGTCGGCGGTGACGACCAGCGGCAGCCGGCGGGGTACGACGGTGCTGGTACGCGGCGGCATCCGGACCTCCTGCGGTCGGTGAGGGATGCCGTAACTGTGGGTGCAGATCTGGGCCCAACGCGCTGTCGACCCGGCGGCCTGTGGACAACCGGGCCGCCTGTGGACAACGCCGTCGACAGCCAGTTGATCTGCTACAGCGAGTGCCGCATGCGAACCGCCGGGCACCGACCTGGAGATAGCGACGACCCCCGCCGGGGGGATGGCGGGGGTCGTCTGGGGTTCGGCTCCGGGGGGGTCGAGCCGAACCCTCTCAGCGGTCACGGGGGGTGCAACCGCCGAGCGTCTGTTGGATGCCGCGACCCGGGAGATGAAACCGTGTCACAAACAAGCATGCCTGAGCGGACCGCCACACGTCGAGTGGTGTTTCCGGCGAGTCGCGTAACGGCAGCCGACCCGAGCAGCGGCCGCAGCCGCCCGGCCGCTGATCCAACGGTCAGTAACCGGGGCTGCCCGCTGGTCCCGCCCGGGGGCCACCCCGGGGACCGCCGACAGCGGCGCGGTACGGCTAGACTTCAGCGTCGTGGGCCGCAGCGCCGCTTTTTTTGATCTCGACAAGACCGTCATCGCCAAGTCCAGCGCCTTGGCGTTCGGCCGGCCTTTCTACCGCGATGGGCTGATCACCCGCCGGGACGTGGTCAAATCGGCGTACGCGCAGTTGATGTTCCGCCTCGGCGGCACCGACGAGCAGACCATGGCCCGCACCCGGGACTACCTCGCCGCGCTGTGCAAGGGCTGGCCGGTGGAGCAGGTCCGCCAGCTCGTCGCCGAGACCCTGCACGAGCTGATCAACCCGTACGTGTACGCCGAGGCCGCCGCGCTCATCGAGGAACACCAGGCCGCAGGCAGGGACGTGGTGCTCGTTTCCGCCTCCGGCGAGGAGATGGTCCGGCCGATCGGCGAGCTGCTCGGGATCACCGACGTCATCGCCACCCGGATGGCGGTCGAGGACGGCCGCTACAGTGGCGACATCGAGTTCTATGCCGCCGGTCCGGCCAAGGCGACGGGCATCGTCGAGCTGGCCGAGCAGCGTGGCTACGACCTGGCGGAGTGCTACGCCTATTCCGATTCCTACACTGACGTGCCGATGCTGGAATGCGTCGGGCACCCCAGCGCGGTGAACCCGGACCGGCAACTGCGTCGGATCGCCGCCGAGCAGGGCTGGCCGGTGCTGGCGTTCCGCCACCCCGTACCGCTCGGGCGTCGGCTGCGGGAACGTCCGGCCGTGCCGGTCGCCGCCGCCGCGCTCAGCGTCGGGGTCGGGGTCGCGATCGGCATCGCCTGGTACGGCCGGCACCGCCGCACCCGGGCCACCTCGGTCTGACGACACCGACGAGACCCGCCGCACCAGGAGGACCGGACCGGCGGGTCAGGCTGTGGCCAGCACCTCGTCGGCGACGGTCGTCAGCTCCCGCGCGGCCAACTCGACAGCGGTGAGGTAGTGCCGCAGCCAGGAGCGGATGCCGTCCGGCGTACCGGTCGCGAAGGCACCGGCCGCGCCGACGTACTCCGGTTCGCGCTCGCGGTGGCCGACCTCGACGGCGAGCAGGCCACGGGGATCCACCCCGGCCGCGACCAGGGTGAGCCGCCCGGCACCCCGGGCGACCAGCCCGCTCGGGCCGGCGAACGGGCGCAGCGCGAGCAGTTCGGCGTGCACCACCGCGGCCACCAGCAGCGCCGGTGCCGACGTACCGCCGCCGACCAGCTCCGCGAGCCCGTCCAGCCGGGCGGCGACGGCCGGCGTACCGCTGATCGGACGCCCCAGCTGGTCGGCCGGGACCTGGTCGCGGGCGGCGAGCACGTGCAACCTGGCCAGGACCTGACGGGGGGTACGGGGCCACCGGTCGGCCAGCCCGGGCACCGCCTCGGCCACCCGCAGCGCCCCCTGCGTCACCGGGTCCGTCACCGTGCCGGCGCGGACGTCGGCGACCGGGTGCGGGTGGCCTTCCAGCGCGGCGCTGGCGACCGCCGAACGCAGGCTGACCTCGGCCGCGACCGCTCCGCCGTGGCGGCGCAGGGCGCGGTGCCGCAGCGCGGCGTCGACCTGTTCGCGGGCGGCGGCCAGCGCCGGTGCCACGTCGGCGAGGTCCAGCAGCGGGGCGAGCGGATCGGTCCTTGTCACGTCGGCCACGGTACAAGCCGGCGCGAGCAACCGCCCGCCGCGCGGGTGTGGCCTTTCGGCGCGTGGTGGGTACCCCGGTATCCGACAACTCTCGTGCCGGCTGGACCGCGACACTAACCTCGGAGCAAGTCAAGCGACGTGTGAGGAGCCCCACGGATGAGCGAAACGCTGGAGAACCTACTTCAGGAGAATCGGCGGTTCGAGCCGCCGGCCGAACTGGCCGGGGCGGCCAACGTCACTGCGGCCGCCTACGACACCGCGGCCGCCGACCGGCTCGGCTTCTGGGCGGACCAGGCCCGCCGGCTGCACTGGGCCAAGGAGTGGGACCAGGTGCTGGACTGGTCCAACCCGCCGTTCGCCAAGTGGTTCGTCGGCGGTCAGCTCAACGTCGCGTACAACTGTCTGGACCGCCACGTGGCCGCCGGCGCCGGTGACCGGGTCGCCATCCACTGGGAGGGCGAGCCGGGTGACACCCGCACCATCACCTACGCCGAACTGCACCGGATGACCTGCCAGGCGGCGAACGCGTTGACCGACCTCGGCGTCACCGCCGGCGACCGGGTGGCGATCTACCTGCCGATGATCCCGGAGGCCGCGGTCGCGATGCTGGCCTGCGCCCGGATCGGCGCCACCCACAACGTGGTCTTCGGCGGGTTCTCCGTCGACGCGCTCTCCGGCCGGGTCCGCGACGCCAGCGCCAAGGTGATCGTCACGGCGGACGGCGGCTACCGCCGGGGCAAGCCGTCGGCGCTCAAGCCGACCGTCGACGAGGCGGTCGCGCAGTGTCCGTCGGTGGAGAACGTGCTGGTGGTACGGCGTACCGGTGAAGATGTCGCCTGGACCGACAAGGACCACTGGTGGCACGAGACGGTCGAGACGGCGAGCAGCACGCACGAGGCGCAGCCGTTCGACGCCGAGCACCCGCTGTTCATCCTCTACACCAGCGGCACCACGGCCAAGCCGAAGGGCATCCTGCACACCACCGGCGGCTACCTCACCCAGGCGTCGTACACCCACCACGCGGTCTTCGACCTCAAGCCGGAGACGGACGTCTACTGGTGCACCGCCGACATCGGCTGGGTCACCGGGCATTCCTACATCGTGTACGGGCCGCTGTCCAACGGTGCCACCCAGTTGATGTACGAGGGAACCCCGGACACCCCGCACAAGGGCCGGTTCTGGGAGCTGGTGCAGAAGTACAAGGTGAGCATCCTGTACACCGCGCCGACGCTGATCCGCACCATGATGAAGTGGGGCGAGGACATCCCCGCCAAGTACGACCTGGGTTCGCTGCGGCTGCTCGGCAGCGTCGGTGAGCCGATCAACCCGGAGGCCTGGATGTGGTACCGGGAGCACATCGGTGCCGGCCGGTGTCCGATCGTGGACACCTGGTGGCAGACCGAGACCGGGGCGATCATGATCTCGCCGCTGCCCGGCGTGACCGCGACCAAGCCGGGTTCGGCGATGACCCCGCTGCCGGGGATCAGCGCCGACGTGGTCGACGACCAGGGTGCGTCGGTGCCCGACGGGGGCGGCGGCTACCTGGTGCTGCGCGAGCCGTGGCCGTCGATGTTGCGCACCATCTGGGGTGACGACCAGCGGTTCATCGACACCTACTGGTCGCGGTTCGACACGATGTACTTCGCCGGTGACGGGGCCAAGAAGGACGCCGACGGGCACGTCTGGCTGCTCGGCCGGGTCGACGACGTGATGCTGGTGTCCGGGCACAACATCTCGACCACCGAAGTGGAGTCGGCGCTGGTGTCGCACCCGTCGGTGGCGGAGGCGGCGGTGGTCGGCGCGACCGATCCGACGACCGGTCAGGCGATCGTCGCGTTCGCGATCCCCCGGGGCAGCGCCGACACGGCCGGCGACGCGGGCGAGGCGTTGATCCAGGAGCTGCGCAACCACGTCGCCCGTACGCTCGGGCCGATCGCCAAGCCCCGGCAGATCATGCTGGTGCCGGAGCTGCCGAAGACCCGGTCCGGCAAGATCATGCGCCGGTTGCTGCGGGACGTCGCCGAGAACCGTTCCCTCGGTGACGTCACGACCCTGCAGGACTCCACCGTGATGGAGCTGATCTCCTCCGGCATGCAGGGCGGCAAGTCCGACGAGGACTGACAGCGTACCCGCTGGGCTGGACACTCTGGCCGGTTCGGCCGCTTCGGCGGCCGGACCGGCTTTTTCGCGTGCCCTGAGCGTTGTGACATATCAGGGCGTTCCAACCATGATCGTGAAACAAATCGACGCATGGACCTTCACAGAAGTTCCCTCGGGTGACTAGGTTCACGATGGCCCCGCAACACGAGGCCGGATCATCCGGAACCCCCAGCCCCACTCACCCAAGTGGCGGCTCGGTATCCCCCGAACCGGAGGTAACCACGTGCGCAAAGTCATGGTGGGAATGCTCACCGTGTCGCTTGCCTCGGGAATGGGTGTCGCTCTCCCCGCGTCAGCGGGGGCGGCACCGCCGGTGGACACACCGGCGGCAGCGCCCTCCCAGGCCGTAGCCCCCAGCATCGACGACCTGCCCAACCCGCTCGGCGAAAAGCGGCGTGAGCTGCGTGAACGTGCGGTCAGCGAGGTCGTCAGCGGACGGATCGCCCCGCAGCGCCGGGGTGCCAGCACCGTCGCGAAGATCGGTGAGACAGCCGGCACCGGCCTCGCCGGGCGGGGCACCGCCGCCGCCGGCAAGGACCAGTACGTCGAGCTCTCCCGGGAGACCACCGACCGGATCTTCGTGATCCTGGCCGAGTACGGCGACGAACGGCACCCCAGCTACCCGGACGTGGACAGCAACCCCGGCTGGCCCGGCCCGGTCAGCTTCGACGGACCGCTGCACAACCAGATCCCCGAGCCGGACCGGTCGGTCAACAACAGCACCGTCTGGCAGGCCGACTACTCCGCCGAGCACTACCGGCAGCTGTACTTCGGCGCCGGCGAGGGCGTCGAGTCGGTCAAGACGTACTTCGAGACGCAGTCCTCCGGCCGGTACAGCGTCGACGGCACCGTCACCGACTGGGTGAAGGTCCGCTACAACGGCGCCCGCTACGGCCGCGACCTGTGCGGCAGCAACGTGTGCAGCAACGTCTGGCAGCTGGTCCGTGACGCCGCCAACCAGTGGGTCGCCGACCAGCGGGCGCTCGGGCGCACCGACGCCGAGATCACCGCCGAGCTGCGCGAGTTCGACAAGTGGGACCGGTACGACTTCGACGGCGACGGCGACTTCAACGAGCCCGACGGCTACCTCGACCACTTCCAGATCGTCCACGCCGGTCACGGCCAGGAGGACGGCGACCCGTGGCAGGGTGAGGACGCCATCTGGAGCCACCGCTGGTACGCCTTCGCCAGCGACGCCGGCCTGACCGGCCCCGCCGACAACCTGTTGGGCGGCACCCAGATCGCCGACACCGGACTGTGGATCGGTGACTACACCATCCAGCCGGAGAACGGCGGCCTGAGCGTCTTCGTCCACGAGTACGCCCACGACCTGGGCCTGCCGGACGACTACGACACCTCCGGCGGTGGCGACAACAACAACGAGCACTGGACGTTGATGGCGCAGAGCCGACTCGGTGCCGCCACCGACGAAGGAATCGGCGAGCGCCCCGGCGACCTCGGTGCCTGGAACAAGCTGCAGCTCGGCTGGCTGGACTACGAGGTGGTGGTCGCCGGCCAGAAGCGGACCCTGCACCTCGGACCGCAGGAGTACAACACCAAGCGGGCGCAGGCGGTCGTGGTGGTCCTGCCGAAGAAGGAGGTCACCACCGAGCTCGGCGAACCGTACGCCGGTGACCTGCAGTACTTCTCCGGCAACTCCGACGACCTGAACAACACGATGACCCGCGAGTTCGATCTGACCGGGGCCGCCACCGCCGCCCTGTCGATGAAGGCCCGCTACGACATCGAGGACGACTACGACTACCTGTACTACCAGGCGTCCACCGACGGCGGCGCGAGCTGGACGTCGCTGGACGGCACCATCAACGGCGACCCGTTCGGCACCGACGGCAGCGGCACCCCGGCGATCGACAGCTCGACCGGTGGCCAGTGGGTGGACATCGCCGTACCGCTCGACGCGTACGCCGGTGACGAGGTGCTGGTGCGGCTGCTCTACCGCACCGACGGCGCGGTGGCGTACGGCGGCTTCTTCGGTGACGAGATCGTCGTCACCGCCGACGGATCGCCGATCTTCACCGACGGCGCGGAAGGCGACGGCGACTGGACCCTGACCGGCTGGTCGGCGGTCGGCGCCAGCGCCACCGGCGAGTTCGACAACTACTACATCGCCGGGCACCGCTCGTACGTCTCCTACGACCGGTACCTCGAGACCGGTCCGTACTACTTCGGTTACGCCGACAGCAAGCCGGACTGGGTGGACCACTACGCCTACCAGGAGGGTCTGCTGATCTCGTACTGGGACACCTCCCAGGCCGACAACAACACCAACGTGCACCCGGGTGAGGGTCGCAACCTCTACATCGACTCCCGGCCACGGCCGATGTACAACCTGACCGGCGCGCCGTGGCGGGCCCGGGTCCAGGTGTACGACGCGCCGTTCAGCTTGGAGAAGGCCGACTCGTTCACCCTGCACATCAACAGCCAGCCGCAGTACATCCGTGGCCAGGCGGCCCAACCAGTGTTCGACGACACCAAGAAGTACTTCTTCGAGGAGTTGCCGAACCACGGGGTCAAGCTGCCGGCCGTCGGCGTCAAGATCCGGGTGGTGGATGTCGACGGCACCACCATGAAGATCAGGATCTCCTGAGCCGGTGCTGCCCGGCCGGCGGATGCAACGTCGGCCGGCCGGGCGGCGTCCAACCCGACATGACACCTCCGCAGCTGATTCATCGGTCAGCCATCCGGCGTCGTCCGACCCGCGCCGGGTGGCTGGCCGTCGGCGTCTGCGCCCTCGCCCTCACCGCCGCGGCCTGCGCCCCACCGCCGGGAGACACGACGTCGGCCACCCCGCAGCCGGGAGACACGATGCCCACTGAGCCCGGCGAGACCCCGACGGAGCCAGGCGAGACCCCGACCAGGTCCGCCGACCCGACGGGGCCGCCGCTGTCGCGCACCGACCCGCCGGTGCCGACCCGCCCCGGTACGCCGCCGTCGACACCGTCCGACCTGATCACCGGCGACTGGCTGGTCGGCACCGTCACCACCGGCGGCACCGGCCCCTGCTACGGCCTGGTCACCGACGACGGCGTGGAGCATGCGCTGTACGGCGACGCTGGTGCACCACTCGTCCGGCACACCCGCATCCGGGTCAAGGTCGAGCCGCTCGACGTACGGATCAGCTGCGGGCCCGGTCAGTCGTGGCGGCTGGTACGCGCGGAGCTGCTGCGCTGACGTCGGCGTCGTCGGCCAGCTCCAGCCACTGGTAGTCGTGCCGGCACGGCGGCCCCGCCGCCAGACCCAGTCGTCGACTGTCCAGATCGAGCAGTACCGAGTGGACCGTCTCGGCCTGGTCCGCCGGGGCGTCCCGTTCGTCGAGGTGCCGGCAGATCGCCAACGGCAGCCCCAGGTGGTCGTGGAACACGTCGGCCAGCGCGTCGAGCCCGACCGGGCCGCGACCGGCCCGTTCGACCAGCAGCCGTCGGGCCCGCGCCGAACGGAACAGCGACGACCCGCCCATGTCCTTGATCGTGTCCCGCACCGCCAGGGCGCTCTCCAGGTGGTTGGCGTGCGTCAACACCCCGTCCGCCGGGTGCAGCCAGCCCACGTCACCGGGTACGACCTCCAGATCCAGCAGCTCGCCGCCGCCCGGCCCGGCCTGACCGAGCAGCATGTTGATCGAGGCGTTGCGCGGCGTACGGCAGGCCACCCTGGTCGCCTGACCGAGACTGCCGGCTTCCAGCACGGCACGCAGCAGAACGTGGTACGGCACCCCCGGCGTACGGCCGGCCGACAGCCCGTCCCGGTCGGTGCCGAGCATGTTGACGCAGACCCCGAGGCCGGCGGAGTTCAGCCCGGTCTTGGCGAGCATGCCGGCCTCGGCGAGGGTGAGCACCGCGTCGCCACGCTCGTCGACGGTACGCAGCACCACCATCGTGTCCCGCTGATCGGGGTGCCAGTCCCAGTTCTGCCCGAGCAGCAGGTGACCGTCGGTGGTGTGGGTGCCGAGCACGCCGACCGCCGTACAGCCGCCGTCGGCACCGTCCGGATGCGCCGGCGCGGCGGGGGGCCGGGTGCCGTAGAGCAGTTCGGTACGCGCGTTGAGCGCGTAGATCTCGTCGACGTGCACGCCGGCGCCCTCGGCCAGCCCGTCGAGCATGTCGGTCACTCGCGGGTGCACGGCCCGGCTGGCGTTCCGGAACGTGCCTCCGGCCACGCGTACCGCTGCCCGGCTCAGCCCGGCCTCGTCCAGGAAGCGGCGCAGGTACCGGTCGACGTTGTCGGCGATCAGATCGGCGGCGGCGACGCCGTACCCGGCACCGCACTCGGCGGGCGCGCCGGTGACGTCGACCACCGGGACTCCGGCGACGCGCAGCGGGGCCCGCAGATCGTGCCGGGCGACATCATCAGCCACGGGGATCACCCTATCGTCGCCAGTGACGAGACCTGCCCCGGAATCTTCCCTGATTGTCTGACCAGGCCTTATCCGCAGGGTGCGGCGGCCGCCTACGCTGTGGCCATGGCAGATGACGGCGGGGCGGTCGGTCCGGTGGACGAGTCCTGCGTGCTCATCGACGGCCCATGGGAGCACCGGTACGTCGGCGCGAACGGCAGCAGGTTCCACGTCGTCGAGGCGGGCACCGGCCCGCTGGTGTTGTTCCTGCACGGTTTTCCCGAGTTCTGGTGGGCCTGGCACGAGATGCTGCCGGCCGTCGCCGACGCCGGGTACCGGGCCGTCGCGGTCGACATGCGCGGCTTCGGGGCCAGCGACAAACCACCCCGTGGCTACGACGGCTACACGCTGGCCGCCGACGTCACCGGCCTGATCCGGGCCCTCGGCGAGCGTTCGGCCGTCATCGTCGGCGCCGGGTTCGGCGGCATGATCGGCTGGACGGCCGCCGCGTTCCACCCCCGGATGGTGCGCCGGTTGGTCGTCATCGGGGCCGCCCACCCGCTGCGGCTACGATCGGCGATCTTCTCCGATCCACGGGGGCAGTTCACCGCCTCCACCCCGTCACTACGGTTCCAGCTGCCCCGCTACGAGCACGTGCTGACCCGCGACGACGCCACGATGATCGGTGAATTCCTCCGACGCTGGGGCGGGCCGGCCTGGACGGACGGGCCGCGCTTCGCCGAGTACGAGCAGCGGTGCCGCACCGCTATGCGGATCCCGCAGGCGTCGTTCTGCGCGCTGGAGGGCTACCGCTGGGCGTTCCGGTCACTGCTGCGGCTGCACGGCTACCGCTTCGTGAAACTGCTGCAGGAACCGCTGGTGACGCCGACGCTGCAGCTGCACGGTGCGCTGGACCCGGCGGTCCTGCCGCGTACCGCGCAAGGCTCCGGGCGGTACGTGATCGCCCCGTACGAGTGGCGGCTACTGGACGGGGTGGGCCACTTCCCGCACGTCGAATCTCCCGACGTGGTCCTCGGTGAGGTGCTGCGGTGGGCGAAGAGCTGACCGGGCCGATCCAGCGGCGCCCCGGCCCGGCGGCGGATCCGCGGCTCAGACCCGCTGCTCCCGCAGCTCGGTGACCTCGTTGGCCGGTGCCCAGCCCTGGTAGACACCGAAGTCGAACTCTTCCAGCCCGAGGGACTGGGCGACCGGGGCGCGTCCGCCGGTGTACTCGACCCGCAGCCAGCTGTCGTGCTTGGCGAGCACCACGAACGGCTGGCCGTGCCAGGTGCAGGTGGTCCGCACGTACGCCAGGTCGTCGATCTCGGCGGCCGGCACCACCCGGACGCACCGGCCGGGGCGGATGGCGGTGAATCCGTCGCCGTCGGTGGGCTGGTAGATCCGGACGTGGTCGCCGTCCGGGCTGGCGTCGTACTCCTGCCCCCGCCAGCGGGCGACGTAGCCGTCACGCATCATTCCTCCTTGACCCGCTGCCACGCCGCCTCGTCGACGTCCAGGCGGGCGACGAGAGTCTCGGTGCCGTCGGCGGTCAG
The DNA here is from genome assembly GCF_030345095.1 of Solwaraspora sp. WMMA2056. NCBI lineage: Bacteria > Bacillati > Actinomycetota > Actinomycetes > Micromonosporales > Micromonosporaceae > Solwaraspora > Solwaraspora sp. WMMA2056. Next base: position 1,361,021 of record NZ_CP128360.1, on the reverse strand, counting down.
CCGCCACAGCTGGGATCCGTGCGGCAGCCGGATGCTGTCCACCTTGAACTCGGCCACCACGTCGCTGCTCTCGCCCGGGGCGAACCCGTTGCCCCGGAACGGCGGACGCTCGATGACCCAGCCTTCCATCGCCCGCATCGCGGACTCGTGCTGCCCGCCGTAGGGGATGCGGTAGAGACTCGGCCGGTAGGCCGGCCAGCGGAGCACGAAGATCTCCGTCGCCGCCCGGTCGAACGGTGAGCCCGCGTAGCCCAGGCCGAGCGCGGCGTGCAGTTTGCCCGGGGTGTTCAGATGGGCGACCTCGGCGGCCCGGTGCACGAAGCCGGACACCCGGTCGTATCCGCGCTCCAGGTAGTAGTCGACCTGGCTGGCCGCGATGGCCTTCTGCATCATCGTCGGCTGGTCAGGATCGGTGCCACCGGTCGCGGCGACCGGCTGCGCGACCGGCGACTCGGCCGGCCGGGCCTCCGCCGGCTCGGCCTCGGTCTCGTCACCGAGGCCGAGCTCGGCGGCCCAGCTGGCCAGGCCGACGATCTCGGTGCCGGGCAGCTTCGCGCCGACCGGGGTGCCGGGGTTGATGACGAACGACCACTGGGTGTCGGGCCAACGCCGGATCAGCTGGACGAACTTGACCTCGACCGTTTCGAGCGGGCTGTCGAAGTGGTCGGCGATGCGTTCCGGCGACGTGAACACCAGGACGAAGGTGTCACCGTCCACTGTCTCGGTACGCCACACGAAGCCGTCGTCGCCGGGCCGCGCCCCGGCCGCAGACTCGGGCGAGACCGGCAGCAGGACCCGGGCGAGCAGCAGCGTGGAGAGGAAGGAGTTGCTGCCGCCGCCACCGGCAGCGGCGACCAGGTCGCGCTCGACGTCGTTCGCCGGATCGAAGACGACGGCCGGCTCAGGCTCCGGCAGCTGTGGCTCTGGCTCGGGCTGCGGCTGTACGGGCTGTTCGACGCGCTCGACCGGGGCGACCGTTGGCGCGGGGACCGGGCCCGGTGCCGCGACCTCGACCGGGGCTGGGGCGGGGGCTGGAGCTGGGGCGACGTTCGCCGGGGCCGGAGCAGCCGATGCGGGGGCCGACGCCGCAGGTTCGACCGGCGCCGGACCGGCAGGTGGTGTCGGGACACGACGCGGCAGGCCGTTGGGCCCTACGCCGCCACCGGCACTGCCACTCGTACGGGTCGACCCGTACGGCGGTGGGCTGGCAGGCGCCGGCGGCGCGGTCGGTGACGCCGTGGCGAGGTCGGGTTGCGGGCGGTGCGGCCACTGGCCCTGCGGGGCCGGGGTGGTCGGCGGCGCGGGTGCCGGTGGTGCGGGTGCCGGTGGTGCGGCGTGGTCGGTGGTGTACCGGTCGTGCGGCGGCGGCACGGGCTCCCCGGGCCGGGCCGGAGCACCGTGACCGCCCTGATCACCGTGACCGCCCATGCCGGTCGGCCCCATGCCGGTCGGCACGGTGGCGGTGGCCCGCGCGCGGGCCTGCCCGCCGCGGTTCGGCAGTCGCGCGTCGCCCCGCGCCAGCTGAGCGACGAACCAGGCCGGCAGCCAGCCTTCGATCGGCAGACCGGGGTTGACCGCCAGCCACCACTCGAGATTCGGCCAGGTGGCGGCGAGCTCGGCGAAGGTCACCCGACGGGCGGAACTGCCGTTGTCACCGAGGCAGGCGCGCAGGGTGACCGGGGAGGTGAAGGCGAGCACGTGGGTACGGCCGTTGGTGGTCCAGGTACCCCAGCCGAGTGGAGCCTGGCCGGCCAGCGCCTCCGCCGACACCGGCAGCAGCAGCTCCGTACCGGCCAGGATCTGGAAGTACAGCTCCTGGTCCTGCCGGAGCAGCGCATCACGCATCGCGGCCTCGACCTCGGTGGCCGGTTCCCAGTCGGTCACGGCCGCCCCCCTTCCGCCGGACAGGCCACACGCGTCGGATACAACCTACAAGGTGGGGCGGCGATCACAACGGCCGGCGGGGAGGCGTTCTCGATCACGCCCCGACTATCACTCAGCGTGCCGATCGAAACACAATTTCCCCGGCCGGTCACTGAAACAGCCGGACGTTGCGCTGCTCCGTACTGAGATAGTCGGCCGCCGATTCATCCACCGCCACCTTGATCTCCTGCAGCATCGTGCGCAACCGGCCGGCCGCCGCCCGCCAGTGCGCCTGGCGGGCCTCGTACGCCTGGCGGGCCGCGCCGTCCCAACTGCCGACCAGCGGCGCGGCGTCGCGCTCCACCTGATCGAGCTGGGTCTCCAGCGTGCGCAACGCCTGCTGGATGTCGACGCTCGCCTGCTGCAGCACCCGGAAGTCGACCACCAGGACGTCGTCGTTCATCGGGTCACCACCGACCCGCCGGCACCCGGAACCGGCACACCTCGGCTCACAGCGGCAGCTCGATGCGTCGGGCGACGGCCGCGACCCGGTCGGCGGCGGCCGTGTCGGTGCCGCGATAGTGCACGCCCGCGCCGCGCACCGCACCCGCCGTCTCGCGCAGCGCCCGGTGCAGGGCCGCCTGCTCCTGCGCCCACGCCGTCTTGACCTGCTCAAACGATCGGCCGCCGGCGCCCCGCCAGGCGCTGCGCACCGACTCGAGGCGCTGCAGCAGCCCGCGCAACATCGCCTGCAGCTCCTCGTCGGTCTGCTCGAACCGGGCGGCGACCTGCTGCATCGCCGCCGGATCGACCTGTGTCTGCGACATCTGACCACCCGTCATGTCTCGCCTGCCGTCACCCTCACCGACGAACGTAGCCGGGCCGGCCCCCCGGCGCTGCCCCGAACCCGTCCGCTGTGGATGACGTGCCGCCCGCTGCCGCTGCGGGCCGTCACCGGAGAGCGGCCCGCGCGTCCAACGCCGGGCCGGCCGGGACCAGCCCGACCACGTCGGCGGGCATCGGTACCGGCACCGCGTCGGGATAGCCGAGCACCGCGAGCGTCGCCGGATCGGTGACCTCGTGCCGCACCCCGGTCTCGGTGACCAGGCTGACCGGCGCCGGCGACAGCGCGGGCGCTGGCGCGGAGGCGGTCGCGGAGGCGGGCGCCGTACCGTCGCCTGCCGAGACCGCCCGGACGAGCGCCGCGCGGCCGGGTGGCACCTGCACCCCACCGGCCGCCGGCCCCGACGGCCCCGACGGATCCAGGTCGATCTCCACCGGAGCGTCCGGCGCGGCGATCCGTACGCAGAGTCGACCCTTCGCGGCTTCACGTAGTCGCGGTGTGGTCGCCGGTGGTGGCGCCGACCCGGACGGCGTCAGGTCCCCCGCACCGGCAAGGGCACGGAACCTGCCCTGCGTCAGCGGAGTCGGCACCGCCTGGTCGTGGCTGGTGAGCAGCAGATCGGCCTGCACCTGGGTGATCTGCGCCAGTCCATCGCGCACCGCCACCGCGTACTGTCGCGATCCGCTCTGGGTCGCCACCACGAAGACCTCGCCGACCCGGGCCCCCGGTACGCCGGACGACCGGTCGCCGACGCCGGGCACCGTCGGCCCGACCAGCTCGGCACCGGCCGGCACCGCGCGCAGGAACGCCGTCGCGACCGGCAGGGGCCGGTGCTGCCCCCAGCCGAGCGCGCCGCGCACCAGCTGCGGCTCCGGTACGCCGTGCCGCCGGCCGCGCCAGAGCAGCGCGACCGCGCCGTCGGGTGTCTGGACCAGCAGCCCGTCCTCACCCAGCGGGCGGTTCGCCGCGCTCGTGACCCCGACCTGGACCACCGACGCCGGCGGGCCGGTCGCGGCGGACACTGCCGGCGTGGTGCCCGTGCAGACCGTCCAGGCGCCGTCGAGCAGGTCCTGCTGCTGCGGCAGCGAGTCGGGAGCGCCCTGGATGCCCAGCAGTGCCCCACGCGGCACGCTCCGCAGCGCGTCGCGGGACACCAGCACGGTGCGCGGCGGCGCGCTCGCCACGAGCAGCGCCGCCGAACTGTAGTTGTGCACCGGATGGAGCAGTCCGTCGCGGAAGACGTACCGGACACCGGACTCGCGCTCGACGATGATCGCCCGACCGTCCCGCCAGTCCTGCCGGGCCGACCCGCCGACCGCTCCGTACGCCGCCGCACCGCCCACTCCGATGACGGCGGCCAGCAGGCCGGCCAGGGCCACGGTCCCGGCCCGACCGCCCGGCACCGGCTGGGCCGGATCGGCGTCGCCGGTCACCAGTGCGGCCACCGTCCGGTTCCCCGCGTACCGGTGCGACCGCAGCAGTTCCCGCCGCGATGCCATCGCCCACCTCCGCACTCCACCTGGGACAGCGCCGACAACCCGGCGTGACCGGTTGGTCGACGGTGAGAGATCGTATCGCCGACCGACGATGCGGGGCGGTACGGCGATCCGCCGTCATGGCAAGATCCGGGGATGGGTTTCGTGACTAGCCTGCTCATTCGGCTCGGCAGCACCGCGCTCGCGTTCTGGCTCGCGACCTTCGTCATCCCCGGCATCAGCCTGGAGACCGACGCGGTCGGCGAAAGCATCGTCACGTTGCTGTTCGTGTCGGTGATCTTCGGTCTGGTGAACGCGATCCTGCAGCCGATCATCAAGACCCTGGGCTGCGGCCTCTACGTGCTGACGCTCGGCCTGATCGCGATCGTCGTGAACGGACTGCTGTTCCTGCTGACCGGGGTCATCGCCGAGCAGCTGGACCTGCCGTTCCAGGTCGACGGGTTCTGGCCGGCCGCCGTGCTCGGCGCGCTGTTCGTCAGCGTGGTCACCTGGCTGCTGGGGCTGGTACTGGACCGGGACTGACCGCCGGACATCGCGTCACCCGTTGGGAAACTCGTACGACAGCCGGTCGCCCGGGGCCTACGGTCGGCGGATGGTGTCGATCATGCTTGCGGACGGCCATCAGATCTGCGACGACCCGACCCGGGTCGACGTCGACCGGGTCCACGACTGGCTCTCCACTGACGCGTACTGGGCGCTGGGCCGCCCCCGGGAGGTGGTCGCCCGGTCGATCGCCAACTCACTGGTGTTCGGCGTGTACCGGGGCGGCGACGGTGGCCAGGTCGGTTTCGCCCGAGTCGTCACCGACCAGGCGACCTTCGGCTGGCTCTGTGACGTCTACATCGACCGGTCGGTACGGGGTCGTGGACTCGGCCGCCGGCTGGTGGCGGCGGCCCGCGACGAGCTGGCCCGACGGGGCGTACGCCGGCTGCTGCTGGGCACTCTGGACGCGCACGGCGTCTACGCCGCGTTGGGCTTCGCCCCGCTGGCCGAGCCGGGCCGCTGGATGGAGCTGACGGCACCGCCGACGGCCGATCCGGCCCTCGGCGGCTGACCGCAGGCCCGGCCTGGCGGCTCAGCCGACCTGGCGGCTCAGCCGACCTGGTGGGTCAGGATCGCCGATCCGTCGGCCCGCACCAGCTCCAGCCGTTCCAGGTCGGTCTGGGCGAACCGGGTGGCACCGGTGAAGACGATCTCCGCGCCGGGACTCACCGCCCACGAACCGACCCGCTGCTTCGCGCCGTCGCGGTCGTAGGCGACCAGCTCGAAGTTCATCGGTTCACCGTCCGGATTGGTCGGCTCCCACCAGCATCGCATCGTCACCTCGGTGCCGTTGGCGACCTTCTGCAGGCCGACCTCGGCGTGGATCGGCAACTGCGACGCCACCGGCTGCATCGCGGTGAGCTGCGTGCCGGGGTTGGTCTCCGGCGTACCGCCGGCACCGACCCAGCCGACCCCGAAACCGACCACGATCGCGAGTCCGGCGGCGGCCAACGTCGCGCCGGCGGTCTGCCAGCGCCGCATCCGGCGGCCCTTGCGGCGGGCCTGTCCGGCGGCGGTGACCAGCGTCGCCAGCCGGGGTCCGGCCGACGGTGGGTCGCTGATCTGCTCGAAACCCGCCGGGTCGAGCCGGCCGAGCAGACCCGGCAGTACGGCGATCTCGGCGACCGCCTGCCGGCAGCTCGGACATCCGCTGAGGTGGTGCTCGTACGCGGCACGTTCCGACGGGGACAGGGCACCCAGGACGTACGCGCCGTCGTCGTGCGCGTAGTCACACTTCACTGGGTCACCCCCATCTCCTCCAGCACCAACCGTAGCGAGCGCAGTGCGTAATGTGTACGTGACTTCACGGTCCCGGGTGGCACCCCGAGCCGGGCGGCCGCCTCGGAGACCGAGCGACCCCGGTAGAAACATTCGATCAGCACCTCGCGGTGCGGTGGGGACAACCGGCCGAGAGCCTCGGCCACCGTCCACGCCTCCACCGCGCGGTCCGCCTCGTCCACCGCGGGCGGTGGCTCCGGCAGCTCGTCGGTGACGACCTCCCCGACCCGTACGCTGCGTCGACGCCAGGCGTCGATGGCGAGGTTGCGGGCCGTGGTGAACAGCCAGGCCCGTACGGAGCCTCGCTCCGGGTCCAGCGACTCGGGGTGTCGCCAGGCCCGCAGCAGCGTCTCCTGCACCAGGTCCTCGGCTCGTTGGCGGTCACCGCCGGCCAGCCGCAGGGCATGGGCGAAGAGCGCGTCGCCGTGCTCTTCGTGCAACGCGCGCATCAGTTGTGAATCCTGGTCGGTCAAGAGGCGCCCTTCCCTTCCGCCTCTTGACACGTAGCCGCCGGCCCGGCGGTTCAACGTCCTGCGAAAACAGCTCAGTTCATCGGCTGTTCCGGCGCGGTCATCGCGTCGGCGACCGCCCGGGCGGCGGTCAGCAGCTTCGCGCGGACCACCCGGGCCGAGGTCATCATCTCGGCGGCCGGCAGCGCACACGCGATCGCGACCCGTCGTTCGACGTCCTTGTCGACGTTGACCATCACCGCCGCGCAGGCCACCCCCTGCCGGTACTGGCCGATCTCCAGATGCATACCGCGCCGGTCGCCGACCGCGATGTCGGCCTCGAAACCCTCGATCGTCGTGATCGTCGCCGAGGTGAACGGCCGCATGCCGAATTCCTTGAGGTAGCGGAACCGCTGATCGGGGGTGAGGGTGGCGAGCAGCGCCTTGCCGAGCGCGGTCGCGTGGGCGCCTTCGTCGAAGCCGGGGACCATGTCCTCCAGGTACGGCGACCGCAGTCCGTCCGCTGAGGCCGTCACGGCCACCTGGGTGCCGACGAACCGGCCGAGATAGTGGCTGTAGCCGGTCTCGACGGCCGCCCGGCGCAGGGCCTCGCCCACCGCCGGCGGTCCACGGAACGCGGCCACCAGTTCCCGGTACCGGTCGGCGACCTCGAGCCCCACGATGTAGGTGCCGTCCTCACGACGGATCACATAACCCTCGTACGCCAGGGTGCGCACCAGGTGGTACGTGGTGGCCACGGTCAGCTCGCAGCGCCGGGCAATCTGTTTGACGGTCAGTCCGCGCGGGGCACGACCGACCGCTTCGAGCACCCGAAGTGCCCGTGAAACGCTCCGGATGAGGTCCGAAGGTTCCGCCAAGGGGTCGCGCACAACCACCTCCGCCGCCGGGGACTTACACCATATGAAAAGACAGCCGCCTGTGGAATGCCCTTTCGAATCAGGGGCACCAGATGGCGACTATCGGTGTGGCGCCCGACACGTACGGTTCATGCTATTGGCTGGCCTGAGCTCCTCGCAAATGGGAGCACCCACCGCCCTCGCCGTACCGCCCCTGGACAGCGGAAATCCGACTGCCAGGCTACGCCGACGACACCGTCCGGCAAGCCGGCCGTCGGCGGTACGGACCTCGTCAGTTGGTGCGGTCGGCGATGAAGTCGCAGAGGGACTCCATCGCCTGCCGGGCCGGCCCCGCCGGCAGCGGTGCCAGCCGGGACCGCGCCTCCTCGGCGTAGCTGCGCACGGTCTCCCGGGCCCGCTTGAGCGCCGGCGACTCGCGCAGCAGGCCAAGGGCTTCGGCGTGCAGGTCGTCGTCGGTCACCGGGCCGGCGGCCAGGATCTCCCGCAACCGCCGGGAGGCGGCGTCCCCGTCGTCGTCGGCCAGGGCGTACAGCATCGGCAGGGTCGGCACCCCCTCCCGCAGGTCGGTGCCGGGTGTCTTGCCCGACTGGGCCGACTCGGAGGCGATGTCGAGCAGGTCGTCGGAGAGCTGGAACGCCACGCCGATGATCTCGCCGTACCCGCCGAGGGCCTCGACGTGGGTCGGCGTCGCACCGCCGAACATGCCGCCGAACCGGGCGGACGTCGCGATCAACGAGCCTGTTTTGTCCCCGATCACCTGCAGGTAGTGGTCGACCGACGGTTCACCGTCGCGCGGACCGACGGTCTCGGCGATCTGACCGTGCACCAGCCGGGCGAAGGTGCGGGCCTGCAGCCGGACCGCCTCGATACCCAGGTCGGCGGCGAGATCGGCGGCCCGGGCGAACAGGTAGTCGCCGACCAGGATCGCCACCGAGTTGGTCCACCTGGAGTTGGCGCTGGGCGCACCCCGGCGCACCGGGGCCTCGTCCATCACGTCGTCGTGGTAGAGCGTCGCCAGGTGAGTGAGCTCCATCACCACCGCCGCCGGCACCACCAGCGGCCGGTCCGGGTCGCCGAAATGCGCGCCGAGCGCCACCAGCAGCGGCCGGAACCGCTTGCCGCCGGCCTCGACCAGGTGTCGGGCCGCCTCGGTGACGAACGGATCGGCGCTGAACACACTGTCGCGCAACTCGGCCTCGACCGACGCCATGATGCCGGTGACGGACGCCTGCAAGCGCGGGTCGACGATGTCGATCCCGATCGAGGTCACCGCCCCGCCGCCAGACGCGATGGAGCTGCCGTCAGCCGTCCTCACCACACCCCCAACCATGCCACAGCGGTCCGTGCGGCCCAGGTTGGGGGCGGGTGAGGTGACTCATCGGACAAACTCGGCGGCGTTGCTGGTGAGATCCAGCAGTGCGCCCGGCGCGACCCCGAGCAGCAGCGTGGCCAGTACGCCGATCATCAGCGCCGCCGAGGTCAGCGCCCCGGGGATCACCACCGTCGGGGTGGTCTCGCTCGGCTCACTCAGCCACATCATCACCACCACCCGCAGGTACGGGAAGGCGAGAATCATGCTGGTCACCACACCGGCGATCACCAGCCAGACCTGACCGTCCCCGACCGCCGCCCCGAACACCGCGAACTTGCTGGTGAACCCGCTGGTCAGCGGGATTCCGGCGAACGCCAGCAGGATGAAGGTGAAGATCCCGGCGAACAGTGGCGACCGGCGGCCCAGCCCGGCCCAGCGGGACAGGTGGGTGGCCTCACCCTCGTCGTCGCGGACCAGGGTCACCACGGCGAACGCCGCGATGACGATGAAGCCGTACGCCACCAGGTAGAACATCGTGCTGGCCAGGCCCTCGGCGGACAGCGACAGCACACCCACCAGCAGGTAGCCGGCGTTGGCCACCGACGAGTACGCCAGCAGCCGCTTGATGTCGGTCTGGGTGACCGCCATGATCGCCCCGACCAGCATGGTCAGGATGGCGATCACGCCCAGCACCGGGGTGAAGTCCCAGGCGGCCCCGTAGAAGGCCACGTGCAGCACCCGCAGCAGCGCGCCGAACGCGGCGACCTTGGTGCAGGCGGCCATGAAGCCGGTGACCGGGGTCGGCGCGCCCTGGTAGACGTCCGGTGCCCAGACGTGGAACGGCGCCGCGGTCGCCTTGAACAGCAGCCCGACGGAGATCAACGCGATGCCGGCGAAGAGCAGCACCGGGCTGGCGTTGGAGGTCTCCACCGCCGTACGGATGGTGGCGAAGTCGACCCCCGGTCCGGTCGGGCTGTCCACGCCGGAGGTGAAGCCGTAGGTCAGCGCCAGCCCGAACAGGAAGAACGCCGACGAGTAGGCGCCGAGCATGAAGTACTTCAGGGCGGCTTCCTGGCTGAGCAGCCGCCGACGGCGGGCCAACGCGCAGAGCAGGTACAGCGGCAGCGAGAAGGCTTCCAGGGCGATGAACATCGTCAGCAGGTCGTTGGCCGCGACGAACAGCAGCATGCCGGCGATGGCGAACAACGCCAGCGGGTAGACCTCGGTCGCGCCACCCCGGCCGGCCGCCTGCCTACGGTCCTCCGGCGAGTTGACCACGATCGCCGCCTGCGCGACGAAGGCGCCGCCGGTCTCCAGCGACCGTTCGCCGATCAGCAGCATCGCCATCACCCCGAGGACCAGGATCGCCCCCTGCAGGAACAGCGTCGGGCCGTCGACCGCGATCGCCTCGCCGGCGGTCACCGTCCGGGTGCCGCCCTGCATGACGACCGCCACCAGGGCGGCGACCATGCTGGCAAGGGTGAGCACCAGCTGCACCGGGTTGCGTACCGACCGGGGCACGAACGCCTCGACCAGCACGCCGACCATCGCCGCGCCGAACAGGATCAGCATCGGCGCGATCGCCGCGTAGCTGATCTCGGGGAACGAAATGTCGCTCACCGGGCCGCCTCCTGAATAACGCCCACGGTCGGGGCGGGGTCGGACCTGCCGACGTCATCGGACAACGTCGCCTCGATCGCCGGGTTGATGACGTCGGTCAACGGCTTGGGGTAGAAGCCGAACAGCAGGATCAGCGCGATCAGCGGGGCGACCACGATCTTCTCCCGCAGAGTGATGTCCCGCTTCATCGCCTCGACCTCGGTCAACGCCGGATTGAGCGTGCCCTGGGTGGTGCGCTGCACCATCCACAGCACGTACGCGGCGGCCAGGATGATGCCGAGGGTGGCGATCACAGCGACCGGCTTGTTCACCGAGAAGGTGCCGATCAGCACCAGGAACTCGGAGATGAACGGGGCGGTGCCGGGCAGCGCCAGCGACGCCAGTCCGGCGAAGAAGAAGACGCCGGCCAGCACCGGGACCAGTTTCCCGGCACCGCCGAAGTCGCTGATCAGCGCGGATCCGCGCCGCGCCACGAACATGCCGACGACCAGGAACAGCAGGCCGGTGGCGAGCCCGTGGTTGACCATGTAGAGCACCGCACCGGTGCCGGCCTGGGTGGTGAACGCGAAGATGCCGACGCCGATGAACCCGAAGTGCGAGATCGAGGTGTACGACACCAGTCGCTTCAGGTCGTTCTGGCCGACCGCGAGCAGCGCGGCGTAGATGATGCCGATCACCGCCAGCGTCAACGCCCAGGGGGCGAACCACTGGGACGCCTCCGGGAACAGCCCCAGGCAGTAGCGCAGGATGCCGAACGTACCGACCTTGTCCATCACGCCGACCAGCAGCGCGGCCGAGCCGGCCGGCGCGGCGCCACCGGCGTCGGGCAGCCAGGTGTGGAACGGGAAGAACGGTGCCTTGATCGCGAACGCCACGAAGAAGCCGAGGAACAGCCAGCGCTCCACGCCGGTGGACATGTCGATCTGGCTGAGCGCCTGCCAGTCGAAGGTCTGCCCGCCGACCACCCACAGGCCGATCACGGCGGCCAGCATGAACAGGCCGCCGACCAGCGAGTAGAGGAAGAACTTGACCGCCGCGTACTGCCGCTGGTGGCCGCCGTAGCTGCCGATCAGGAAGTACATCGGCACCAGCATGACCTCGAAGAACACGTAGAACAGGAAGATGTCGGCGGCCGCGAAGACGCCGATCATCGTGCCTTCGAGCAGCAGGAGCAGACCGAAGTAGACCGGCACCGACCGCTTCGACGCCTCCGCGTCGTGCCAGGAGGCGAGGATCACCAACGGCACCAGTACGGCGATCAGCATCAGCATGACCAGCGCGATGCCGTCGGCGGCGAAGGTGAAGTTCACCCCCCAGTTGGGGATCCACGGGTACGACTCACGGAACTGGAAGCGCTCACCACCGGCGGAGAAGGCGAACCACATCACCAGTGACAGCACCAGCACCGCCACCGACCAGCCGAGCGCCAGCCACTTGGCCAGCTCCCCCTGGCGGCGCGGGACGAGCGCCACCACGAGCGCGCCGACCAGCGGCGCCACGGTCAGCACCGAGAGGAACGGAAAGTCGTTCACGCCAGCCATCCCATCTGCAGGGCGAGGAACGCCGCGACCACCACGAAGGCACCGGCGAGCACAGACATCGCGTACGAACGCACGAAGCCGGTCTGCAGCCGCCGCAGCCGCCCGGAGCTGCCGCCGATCGCGGCGGCCAGGCCGTTGACCAGGCCGTCGACTCCCCGGTTGTCGAGGAAGACCAGCGCCCGGGTGAGGAAGACACCCGGCTTTTCGAAGACCGCCCGGTTGACCGCGTCGGTGTAGAGGTTGTTGCGGGCAGCGGTGACCAGTACGCCGGCCGGCTGCTCCTGCTCGGCGGTGCCGTTGCGGAACAGCAGCCAGCCGCCGACCGCGCCGATCACCGTGACCACCAACGCCAGGATGGTGACTGCGGTGTGCGACAGCATCGCCTCGTGGCCGCTCTCCTCGGCCCCGAAGACCGGGGTCAGCCACTCGGGCACCGAGGTGGACATCAGCCAACCGGCGGCGACCGAGCCGACCGCCAGCAGAATCAGCGGTACGGTCATCAGCGCCGGCGACTCGTGCGGGTGGTCGATGTCGGAGGTCCACCGCTTCGGGCCGTGGAAGGTCAGCACGAACAGCCGGGTCATGTAGAAGGCGGTCAGCCCGGCACCGAGCAGCGCGGCCCCGCCGAACAGCCAGGCGGTCCAGCCCTCCCGCTCGAAGGCCACCGCGATGATCGGCTCCTTGGAGAAGTAGCCGGACAACGGTGGGATGCCGATGATCGCCAGCCAGGCCAGCCCGAAGGTGGCCCAAGTGATCTTCATGTAGCGCCACAGGCCACCGAAGCGGCGGATGTCGGTCTGGTCGGACATGCCGTGCATCACCGAGCCGGCGCCGAGGAACAGCCCGGCCTTGAAGAAGCCGTGCGCCAGCAGGTGCACGATCGCCAGGGCGTACGCGCCGCCGCCGAGCCCGACACCGAGGAACATGTAGCCGATCTGGGAGACCGTCGACCAGGCCAGCACCCGCTTGATGTCGTCCTTGGCGCAGCCGATGATCGCGCCGATCAGCAGGGTGGCCGCACCGACGCTGACCACCACGGTCTGCAGCGTCGGGTTGGCCGAGAAGATCGGGTTGGACCGGGCGATCAGGTAGACGCCGGCGGTGACCATCGTCGCGGCGTGGATCAGCGCCGAGACCGGGGTGGGGCCCTCCATGGCGTCGGGCAACCAGGCCTGCAGCGGGAACTGGCCGGACTTACCGGTGGCGCCGAGCAGCAGCAGCAGGCCCATCGCCAGGATCGTGCCGGAGGCCAGCGCGCCGGCGCCGGTGAAGACCGCGTCGAACTGGGTGGTGCCGAGGGTGGCGAACATCAGGAAGATCGCCAGCACCAGGCCGGCGTCGCCGACCCGGTTCATCAGGAACGCCTTCTTACCGGCGGTCGCCGCGGCCGGCAGGTTGTACCAGAAGGAGATCAGCAGGTACGACGCCAGACCGACGCCCTCCCAGCCGAGGAAGAGCATCACGTAGTTGTTGCCGAGCACCAGCACCAGCATCGCGGCGACGAACAGGTTGAAGTACGCGAAGAAGCGCCGCCGCCCCGCGTCGTGCGACATGTACTCGACCGCGTACACGTGGATCAGGAAACCCACGCCGGTGATCAGCAGCACGAAGACCGCCGACAGCGGGTCGAACAGCAGCCCGAAGTCCACCGACAGGCCACCGACCTCGATGAACTGCCACAGGCTCAGCTCGACCGCCCGGTTGTCCAGGCCGCGTAGCTGGAAGAAGTAGGTCAGGCCGAGGACGAAGATCGCCCCGACGGCGACCACGCCGAGCCAGTGCCCCCACTTGTCGGCGCGCTTGCCGAGCAGCAGCAGGATCGCCGCGCTGGCCAGCGGGATGGCCACCAGCAGCCACACGCTACTCAGCAGCCCCGTGGCCTGGGCGTACTCCACAGTCGGTTCCACGTGTGGGCCCCTTAGTACTTCAGCAGGTTGGCGTCGTCGACGCTCGCCGAGCGTCGAGTCCGGAAGATGGTCGTGATGATGGCGAGCCCCACGACCACCTCGGCGGCCGCCACGACCATCACGAAGAAGGCGATGATCTGGCCGTTGAGGTCACCGTTGATCCGGCTGAAGGTGACCAGCGCCAGGTTCGCCGCATTGAGCATCAGCTCGATGCACATGAACAGCACGATCGCGTTTCGGCGGACCAGCACGCCGACCGCGCCGATGGTGAACAGCACCGCCGACAGGATCAGGTAGTTGTCCGGAGTCATTTGTCAGTCCCCTTCGGGGCGGCCTCGCTCGGCGAAAGTTCACGCGTCGGCAGGATCGCCGGGATGCTCCGCTCGGTGAGCGTGCCGTCGGGCAGCCGGCCCGGCGTGGCGACCGAGGTGGAGGTGGCGTAGACACCCGGCCCCGGCTTCGGGCCCGGGTAGTTGCCCGGCGCGAACCGTTGCCGCATCATCTCCGGCTGACCGCGCCGCTCCTCCTTGCGCTTCTCGATGTGCGCCAGGATCAGCGCGCCGATCGCGGCGGTGGTCAGCAGAGCGGCGGTCACCTCGAAGGCCACCAGGTAGCGGGTGAACAGCAGAGCGGCGATGCCCTGGACGTTGCCGTCCGCGTTGGCCTGCTCCAGACCGACCGCCTGCACCCCGCCCAGGCCCCGATACAGCCCGGTGCCGACCAGCGCGGCGAAGCCGACGCCGAGCACGACGGCGGCGACCCGCTGCCCGCGCAGGGTCTCGATCAGCGAGTCCGAGGCGTCCCGGCCGACCAGCATCAGCACGAACAGGAACAGCATCATGATGGCGCCGGTGTAGACGATGATCTGCACCAGGCCGATGAACGGCCCGCCCTGCACGACGTAGAAGACGCCGAGGCAGAGCATGGTCAGGACCAGCCAGAGCGCGGAGTGCACCGCGTTGCGGGCCCACACCATGCCGATCGCGCCGAGCAGCGCGAGCGGAGCCAGGATCCAGAAGGTCACCGCCTCTCCAGTGGAGACCTCCGCTGCGAGGACCTCGGTCATGGCTTGGCCTCTCCCGTCGTCGTCCCCGAGCCGTCCTCGGTGCCCTGCTCCGACCAGGGCGCCCGTTCCGCACCGGCCGACGTACCGGGGTTGGTCAGCGCCCCGACGTAGTAGTCCTTCTCGCTGTCGCCCAGCCGCATCGGGTGCGGCGGCTGCTCCATGCCCGGCAGCAGCGGCGCCAGCAGCTGCTCCTTGGTGAAGATCAGGTCCTGCCGGGAGTCGCGGGCCAGCTCGTACTCGTTACTCATGGTCAACGAGCGGGTCGGGCAGGCCTCGATGCACAGCCCACAGAAGATGCACCGGGCGTAGTTGATCTGGTACGTGCTGGCGTACCGCTCACCCGGGGAGAACCGCTGTTCCTCGGTGTTGTCGCCGCCCTCGACGTAGATCGCGTCCGCCGGGCAGGCCCACGCGCACAGCTCACAGCCGATGCACTTCTCCAGCCCGTCCGGGTGCCGGTTGAGAATGTGCCGGCCGTGGTAACGCGGCGCGGACACCGGCGGCTTGAACGGGTAGTCGGTGGTGACCACCTTGCGGAACATGTGGGAGAAGGTGACCCCGAACCCCTTGAACGTTCCCGTGATCGCGCCCACGTCACACCTCCTTGTCGTCGGCGGCGGGACCGACCTGGGCCGGTTCCCGTTCGGCTACCGCCCGCTTGGCCCGGGGGCTGGGCGGGACCTGCAGGTCCATCGGGGGCAGCGGGAAGCTGCCCGGCGGACGGGTGTCGACCTGCTCCTGCAGGGTCGGCGTCGGCTGTTGCCTGCGGCTCGGCCAGAAGATCACCACGGCCAGCAGGATCGCGACCGGGATGCCGATCGCGACCAGCCGGTCGTTGCGCTCCCAGCCGCTGGTCACCCGGATACCGCCGAGCGCCAGGATCCAGAGCAGGTTGATCGGCAGCAGTACCTTCCAGCCGAACCGCATGAACTGGTCGTAGCGCAACCGGGGCAGGGTGCCGCGCAGCCAGACGAAGACGAACACCAGCGCGATGACCTTGCCCATGAACCAGAGCATCGGCCACCAGCCGGAGTTGGCCCCGTCCCAGATGCTGATCGGCCAGGGTGCCCGCCAGCCGCCGAGGAACAGCGTCACCGTCACCGCCGACATGGTCACCATGGCGACGTACTCGGAGAGCATGAACAGCGCGAACTTCAGCGAGCTGTACTCGGTCATGTAGCCGGCGACCAGCTCGGACTCGGCCTCGGGCAGGTCGAACGGTGCCCGGTTGGTCTCGGCGACCGCCGCGATGAAGAAGATGATGAAGCTGGGCAGCAGCAGGATCGCGTACCAGCCCGGCGCGTACAGGTCGAAGCCAGCGATCGAGGTGACCCGGTCACCGCCCGACTGGGCGGCGACGATGCCGCTGGTCGACATCGTGCCGGCGGTCATGAACACGCCGACCACCGACAGCCCGAGTGCGATCTCGTAGGAGATCACCTGCGCCGTCGAGCGCAGGCCGCCGAGCAGCGGGTACGTCGACCCGGACGCCCAGCCGCCGAGCACCAGGCCGTACACGCCCATCGACGAGCAGGCCAGCAGCACCAGCACCGCCACCGGCACGTCGGTTACCTGCAGCGGGGTCCGGGTGCCGAAGATGCTCACCATCGGCCCGAACGGGATCACCGACAGCGCGGTCACCGCGCAGATCACCGAGATCGTCGGGGCGAAGAAGTAGACCACCTTGTCGGAGGCCTTCGGCAGGATGTCCTCCTTGAAGGCCATCTTCAGGCCGTCCGCCAGGGTCTGCAGCAGACCGAACGGACCGGCCTGGTTCGGGCCGGGCCGCACCTGCATCCGGCCGACGACCCGCCGCTCGAACCAGACGCCGAGCAGCGTGCCGACCAGGCCGAACACGAAGGCGAAGACCACCTTGATCAGGATCAGCCACCACGGGTCCAGCCCGAAGTCGGCCAGGGTGGGATCCTGTGCCACTGGGTTCACCGCAGACCCCCTACGTTGAGGTTCGTCGCGCCGTTGCCGCCGACCGCACCACCGGCGGCCGTGCTGTCGCCGGTCGGGCCGGCGGCCGCGCCGACCCGGACCACCGCTCCGCCGGCCACGCCGAGGCTGCGGCGCACGGTGGAGCCGGGCGAGTTCGTCGGCAGCCAGACCACCCCGTCGGGCAGCCCGTCGGTGACCGCCGCCGGCAGGGTGACCGCGCCCCGGTCGGTGCCGACGGTGACCGGGTCGCCGTCGGCGACGTCGAGCGCGCCGGCCAGCGCCTTGCCGAGCCGGACCACCGGCCGCCGCGCCGTGCCACCCAGGTGGGTGTCGCCGTCGGTGAGGGTGCCGAGGTCGATCAGGTGGTGCCAGGTGGCCAGGACCGCTTCGCCGGCTCCCGGTGCCGCCACCGCGACCGGGTCGACCAGCGGCAGACCGGGCCGCTGGGCCTTGGTAGCCGGCAGCGCGCCAAGCTCCCGGCGGATCAGGTTGACCTCGCCGGTGCCGAGGGTGACGCCGAGTTGGGCGGCGAGCGCGTCGAGCACCCGCGCGTCGGGCATCGCGGTCGTCTCCAGCACCACCCCGAAGGTGCGCAGCCGGCCTTCCCAGTCGACGAAGCTGCCGGCCTTCTCCACCACCGGGGCGACCGGGAAGACCACGTCGGCGCGGCGGGTCACCGCGCTGTGCCGGATCTCCAGGCTGACCAGGAACGGCACCTCGTCCAGGGCCTGCTCGGCCAGCCGCGGATCGGTCAGGTCGGCCGGGTCGACGCCGGCGACGACCAGCGCGCCGATCTTGCCGGCGGCGGTCGCCGCGACGATCGCGTCGACGTCGCGGCCCGGCTCGGCCGGGATGATCCCGGCCCCGATGTCCCAGGCTCCAGTGAGCTCGGCGCGGGCCGCCGCGTCGGCGACCGGGCGGCCACCGGGCAGCAGGTTCGGCAGGCAGCCGGCGTCGACCGCGCCCCGGTCACCGGCCCGGCGGGGCACCCAGGCAAGCTTCGCGCCGGCCCGGTCGGCGACCGCGCCGGCGGCCGACAACCCGCCGGGTACGCCGGCCAGCCGCTCGCCGACGATCAGGATCGCGCCGGAGCGGGCGAGTGCCTCGGTGACCGTGGCATCCTCGGTGAGCAGCCGCGCCTCGTCGCCGGGCACGGTCGGCACCAGCGTGGCGCCGAGCTTCTCCAGGCCCCGGCTCAGGTACGGCGCGAGCGCCACCACCCGCAGGCCCTTCTTGGTGTACGCCTTACGCAGCCGCAGGAAGAGGATCGGGCACTCCTCCTCCGGTTCCAGCCCGGCGAGCACCACCACCGGGGCCTGCTCGACGTCGGCGTAGGTCACCTCGGCGCTGCCGGCGACCCGGGCGGCCAGGAACTCGGCCTCCTCGGTGGAGCCGGCGGCACCGGCGATCGGCCGGGCCCGGAAGTCGATGTCGTTGGTACGCAGCGCCACCCGGGCGAACTTCGCGTAGGCGTAGGCGTCCTCGACGGTGAGCCGGCCGCCGGTGAGCACCCCGACGCCGTACGCGCCGTCGCGGGCCTTGCGCAGCCCGTCGGCGGCGACCGCCAGGGCCTCGCTCCAGGACGCTTCGCGCAGCTCACCGCTGTCGGCGTCGCGCACCAGCGGGGTGGTCAGCCGGTCGGTGGCGGTGGCGTAGCGGAAACCCCACCGGCCCTTGTCGCAGTTCCATTCCTCGTTGACGGCCGGGTCGTCGCCGGCCAGCCGGCGCATCACCTTGCCGCGCCGGTGGTCGGTGCGCTGGGCGCAGCCGGCCGAGCAGTGCTCGCAGACGCTCGGCGTGGACACCAGGTCGAACGGGCGGGCCCGGAACCGGTACTGGGCGCCGGTGAGGGCGCCGACCGGGCAGATCTGCACGGTGTTGCCGGAGAAGTAGGAGTTGAACGGCTCGTCGCCGGCACCGGCCTCGCCGTCGACCGCCGGGTCGGCGCCGAACGCCTCGTCGCGGTAGACGTTGATCTGCTCGCCGGAGGAGCGGTCCATCAGGTCGATGAACGTGTCACCGGCGATCTCCTCGGAGAACCGGGTGCAGCGTTGGCACAGTACGCAGCGTTCCCGGTCCAGCAGCACCTGGCTGGAGATCTCGACCGGCTTGGGGTACTCCCGCTTGTGCTCGTGGAAGCGGGAGTCCGGCCGACCGGTGGACATCGCCTGGTTCTGCAGCGGGCACTCACCGCCCTTGTCGCACATCGGGCAGTCCAGCGGGTGGTTGACCAGCAGCAGCTCCATGACCCCCTGCTGGGCCTTCTTGGCCACGTCGGAGGTGAGCTGGGTGCGGACCACCATGCCCTCGGCGACGGTCTGGGTGCACGAGGCGACCGGCTTGCGCTGGCCCTCGACGTCGACCAGACACTGCCGGCAGGCACCGGCCGGGGCGAGCAGCGGGTGGTCACAGAACCTGGGGATCTCGATGCCCAGCTTCTCGGCCACCCGGATCAGCAGCGCCCCCTTGGGCGCGGTGACCTCGACGCCGTCGATGGTCAACGTCACCGTCTCGGTGGTCTTGGCTACGTCGCTCATCAGTGCGCACCTACCAATGCTTTCTCCGACAGCTTCGGCGCCGTGCGGCCCTCGATGTAGTCGAGGTAGTCCTGCTTGAAGTACTTCAGCGAGGAGGTCACCGAGCTGGTCGCACCGTCACCGAGGCCGCAGAACGACCGGCCGAGGATGTTGTCGCAGGTGTCGAGCAGGGTGTCGAGGTCCTCGTGGGTGCCCTGACCGGCCAGGATCCGCCGGTAGACCCGCACCATCCAGTAGTTGCCCTCGCGGCACGGGGTGCACTTGCCGCACGACTCGTGGTGGTAGAACTCCAGCCACCGGTAGGTCGCGTACACCGGGCAGTCCTGGTCGGAGAAGATCTGGGTGGCGGTGGTGCCGAGGATCGACCCGGCCGCGGCCACCCCTTCGAAGTCGAGTGGCACGTCCAGGTGCTCGGCGGTCAGCAGCGGGGTGGACGACCCACCGGGGGTCCAGAACCGCAGCTCGTGCCCGGGTTGCATGCCGCCGGCCAGCTCGATCAGCTCGCGCAGGGTGATGCCCATCGAGCACTCGTACTGGCCGGGGTTGGCGATCCGGCCGGAGAGCGAGTAGATCATCGGGCCGGACGACTTCTCCGTACCCATGGACTTCCACCAGTTGGCGCCGCCGAGCACGATGTACGGCACGCTGGCGATGGTGCCGACGTTGTTGACCACGGTCGGGCAGGCGTACAGGCCGTGGGTGGCCGGGAACGGTGGCCGCAACCGGGGCTGGCCCCGGAAACCTTCGAGGGAGTCCAGCAGCGCGGTCTCCTCGCCGCAGATGTACGCGCCGGCACCGCTGTGTACCACCAGGTCCAGGTCGAAGCCGGAGCCGAGGATGTCGGTGCCGAGGTAGCCGGCCCGGTACGCCTCGTCGACGGCGTTACGCAGCCGCCGGGCGGCGTGCACCGCCTCGCCCCGGATGTAGATGAAGGCGCGGCTGGCCCGGATCGCGTACGAGGCGATGATGACGCCTTCGACCAGCGAGTGCGGGTCGTACATCATCAGCGGGAGGTCCTTGCAGGTGCCCGGCTCGCCCTCGTCGGCGTTGACCACCAGGTAGTGCGGCTTGCCGTCGCCCTGCGGGATGAAGCCCCACTTCAGCCCGGTGGGGAACCCGGCCCCGCCGCGACCACGCAGCCCGGAGTCCTTGATCAGTTTGATCAGGTCGTCCGGGTGCACCGGGTCACTGGCGCGGCCCCGGCCGCTCGGCGTACCGGCGAGCACCTTGCGCAGGGCCGCGTAGCCGTCGAGCTGCTCGTAGACGTCGATCTTCCAGGCGTCCGGCGACAGCCAGCGCTTGGTCAGCACCGGCGTCAGCTTCTCCAGGGTCTCCCGTCGCGGCTCGGTCATGCCGTGCCCTCCTCGCTGCGCGCGTCCCGCAGCGCCTCACGCTGCGGCTGCGGGCTGTCACCGGCCGGTTTGGCGTCGCCGGCCGGCGGGTTGGCGGCGGTGCCGGCCGCCTCGGCGGCCTCGGCGTCGCTGTCCGGCTCGGCCCGGTCGGCCGGCACGGTGGTGCCGGGCGCGTCCGGCGCCGGCGTCTTCGCGTCCGGCGCGCGGGTCTCGGCGGCCCGGATCTCCGGCGACTTGGCCTGCGGGGCCTTGACGTCCGGAGCGGTGCTGCCGGTCGCGGCCGGTGCCGGCCGGCTGGCCGCTGGCTCCGGCGCGTCGCCGGTGATCGGGGTGTTCGGGTCGAAGCCGGCGACGGCGATGCCGTGCTGCTGGGCCAGCCGCAGCCCGCGCAGGGTGGCGTCGCCGGCCGGTCCGTCGGCGACCGCACCCTCGCGGGTGTCGGAGAAGCCGGCGAGCTGCAGCGACATCTCCTTCAGGGTGCACAGCCGGGCACCCCGGGTGGGGGTCGGCCGGCCGCCGGCGCGCAACTCCTCGACGACCCCGAGCGCGATGTCCGGGTCGACCTTGTCGAAGAAGTCGTAGTTGACCGTCATCACCGGGCCGTAGTCGCAGGCGGCCAGGCATTCGGCGTGTTCCAGGGTGACCGTGCCGTCGGCGGTGGTCTCCTCGTGCCCGACACCGAGGTGCTCGCTGAGCGCGTCGTAGACCCGCTGCCCGCCGAGCACGTCGCACATGGTGTTGGTGCAGACGCTGACCAGCCAGTCACCGGTGGGCCGGCGCTTGTACATCGTGTAGAAGGTGGCGACCGCGCTGACCTGGGCCTTGTTGATCCCCAGCTGCTCGGCGCAGAACTCGACGCCGGCCGGCGAGACGTAGCCGTCCTCGGACTGCACCAGGTGCAGCAGCGGCAGCAGCGCCGAGCGGGACCGGTCCGCCGGATACCGGGCGATGATTTCCCGGGCCCGGTCGTGCGTTTCCTGACTGAAGCCCATCAGCGGTCACACCCACCCATCACGGGGTCCAACGAGGCGCCCCCGGCGATCACGTCGGCGAGCAGCCCGCCTTCGGCCATGGCCGGGATCGCCTGAAGGTTGACGAAGCTCGGTTCGCGGTAGTGCACCCGGTACGGGCGGGTCCCGCCGTCGGAGACGGCGTGTACGCCCAGCTCGCCCCGGGGTGACTCGATGCCGACGTACACCTGGCCGGGTGGCACCCGGAAGCCCTCGGTCACCAGCTTGAAGTGGTGGATCAGCGACTCCATCGACTGACCCATGATCTTGGCGACGTGCTCCAGCGAGTTGCCCATGCCGTCGACGCCGATGGCCAGCTGCGCCGGCCAGGCGATCTTCTTGTCGGCCACCATGATCGGGCCGGGCTCGAGCCGGTCCAGCGCCTGCTCGACGATCTTCAGCGACTCCCGCATCTCGGCCATCCGGACCAGGTAGCGGCCCCAGACGTCGGCGGTCGGCGTGGTCGGTACGTCGAACTCGTAGTTCTCGTAGCCGCAGTACGGCATGGTCTTGCGCAGGTCCCAGGCGAGCCCGGCCGAGCGCAGCACCGGACCGGTGATGCCCAGCGCCAGGCAGCCGGTGACGTCGAGCACCGCGACGTTCTGCGTCCGCTCCAGCCAGATCGGCTGCCCGGAGAGCAGGTCCTCGTACTCCTTGAGCCGCTTCGGCATCATCTTCAGGAACTCGCGGATCTTGGTGATCGCCTCGTCCGGGATGTCCTGGGCGACCCCGCCGGGACGGACGTAGGCCATGTTCATCCGCAGCCCGGAGACCAGTTCGAAGATCTCCAGGATGTACTCGCGTTCCCGGAAGCAGTACAGCATGATCGAGATCGCGCCGAGCTCCAGACCGGTGGTGCCCAGCCAGATCAGGTGCGAGGAGATCCGGTTGAGCTCCATCATCAGCACCCGGATGGTGTTCGCCCGGTCGGTGATGTCGTCGGTGATCCCCAGCAGCTTCTCGACCGCGAGGCTGTACGCCGTCTCGTTGAAGATCGGCGCCAGGTAGTCCATCCGGGTGACGAAGGTGGTGCCCTGCACCCAGTTGCGGTACTCGAGGTTCTTCTCGATCCCGGTGTGCAGGTAGCCGACGACCGTCCGGGCCTCCCGGACCGTCTCACCCTCCAGCTCCAGCACCAGGCGCAGTACGCCGTGGGTGGACGGGTGCTGCGGACCCATGTTGACGATGATCCGCTCGTCGGTGAGCGGGTCGGTGCCGCCGACCACGGTGTCCCAGTCCCCACCGGTGACGGTGAAGACCTTGCCCTCGTCGGTGTCGCGCTCGGTTGCGTATCCGGCGGTCATTGGTAGCTCCTCCGCTTGTCCGGCGGTGGGATCTCGGCGCCCTTGTACTCCACCGGGACACCGCCCAGCGGGTAGTCCTTGCGCTGCGGGTGGCCCTCCCAGTCGTCCGGCATCAGGATCCGGGTCAGCGCCGGGTGGCCGTCGAAGACCACCCCGAACATGTCGTACGTCTCCCGCTCCTGCCAGTCGGCGGTCGGGTAGACGGCGGTGACGCTGGGCAGGTGCGGGTCCTCGGCGCTGACCGCCGCTTCCAGCCGGACCCGACGGCGGTACGTCATCGAGGTCAGCTGGTAGACGACGTGCAGTCGACGCTCGTCGGCACCGAGGTAGTCCACTCCGGAGACGGAGGAGCAGAGCTCGAAACGCAGCGACTCGTCGTCGCGCATCACCCGGCACACCTCGGCGATGCGCTCCGGCTTGATGTGCAGGGTCAGCTCGCCCCGGTCGACGACGACCTTCTCGATCGCGTCGGCGAACGCCGGGTAGGCCTCCTCCAGCGCGTCGCAGACCTCGTCGAAGTAGCCGCCGTACGGCCGCTCGCTGCCGGCCACGGAGGCCCGGCGGCGGACCAGACCGCCGAAGCCGGAGGTGTCGCCGGAACCCTGGATGCCGAACATGCCACGCCCGGCCGGACTTGCCGGCGGGTACTCGGCCGGCGCGCCGCTGGTCGCCCCGACCGGCGGCGCGGCGGCGGGTACGCCGCCACCGGGCTGCTCGCTCGGCGCGTTGGTCGGCCCCGTCACTGGATCGTCCTTTCGCTGGTCGACGCGGACATCACTTCAGCCGCTCCCGGACGTGCAGGTGGTTCTCGGCTTTCATCCAGTTCTCGATCCGCAGCTGCTCCTCGCGGCCCTCGCGGACGGCCTGCTCCCACTCGGCCCGGCGGGTCTTGTCGGAGCGGTACGACGACGGCATCGACCCGGGGGCGACCACCGGCACGTCACCGCGGGCGCGGCGGGCCTCGAGCATCTTGCGGCCGTTCGGTCCGAGCGGCTCGTGGCCGATCTTCTCGCGCAGTTTCAGGACCGCGTCGATGAGCATCTCCGGACGCGGCGGGCAGCCCGGCAGGTACATGTCGACCGGCACCACGTGGTCGACGCCCTGCACGATCGCGTAGTTGTTGAACATGCCGCCGCTGGAGGCGCAGACGCCCATCGACAGCACCCAGCGCGGCTCGGCCATCTGGTCGTAGATCTGCCGCAGCACCGGGGCCATCTTCTGGCTGACCCGGCCGGCGACGATCATCAGGTCGGCCTGCCGGGGCGAGGCCCGGAAGACCTCCATGCCCCAACGCCCCATGTCGTAGTGCGGGGCACCGGCCGCCATCATCTCGATCGCGCAGCAGGCCAGCCCGAAGGTCGCCCCCCAGACCGAGGTCTTACGGGACCAGTTGACCAGCTTCTCCACCGAGGTGAGCAGTACGCCGGCGGGGAGTTTCTCCTCGATTCCCATGGTTCCTCCGTCAGTCCCAGTCGAGCCCGCCGCGCCGCCACTCGTACACGTAGGCGACCGAGACGGCGACGATGAACAGCGAGACCGCGACGTACCCGAACGCGCCGAGCGGGTCGAGCGAGACCGCCCACGGGAT
This sequence comes from Solwaraspora sp. WMMA2056, assembly GCF_030345095.1. Classification (NCBI taxonomy): domain Bacteria; kingdom Bacillati; phylum Actinomycetota; class Actinomycetes; order Micromonosporales; family Micromonosporaceae; genus Solwaraspora; species Solwaraspora sp. WMMA2056. Next base: position 1,336,489 of record NZ_CP128360.1, on the reverse strand, counting down.
CAAGAAGATGATCTCGATGTCGAAGATGATGAACATCATCGCGGTCAGATAGAACTTGATCGGGATCCGACCGCCGCCGACCGGCTCCGGGCTCGGCTCGATGCCGCACTCGTACGCTTCGAGCTTCGCCCGGTTGTAGCGCAGCGGTCCGGCCAGCCGGGCGGCGGCCACCGAGAACAGCGCGAAGGCCGAGGCGAGGGCGAACACCCCGACGATGGGTATGTAAGGCGAGAGCGACATGGTCTTCTCCTGCTCGTCCTTCCCTGCCCGCGGTCAGTTTCCAGCGATCCAGCGTGTTGACTGCCCGGGTCGGGCACCCTTGCCCGCCCCGGTGGTTGCTGCGGTGGGCCGGTGCCGGCCCGGTCGTGCTCGTGGTGGCGTCACACGGCGGGAGCCACCTTGGTCATCGCGTTGATCATCCGGTCCATGGCGTCCCCACCCCGTGGATCGGTGAGGTTCGCCAGCAGTTTCAGGACGAACCGCATCAGTGTCGGATGCGGCATGCCGTGTTTGGTGGCGATCCGCATGATCTGTGGATTGCCGATCAGCTTCACGAAGATGTTGCCGAGCCGGTAGTAGCCGCCGTACCGGATCTTCAACTCGGCCGGGTACTGCGCCAGCGCCCGCTCCCGGTCGGCCCCGGCGGACCGGGCCAGTGCCTGCACCGCGACCTCGGCGGCCAGCTCACCGGACTCCATCGCGTACGCGATGCCCTCGCCGTTGAACGGGTTGACCATACCGCCGGAGTCGCCGACCAGCAGGACTCCCCGGGTGTAGTGCGGCACCCGGTTGAAGCCCATCGGCAGCGCCGCGCCGAGAATCGGACCGTCGGCGTTGGCCTCGTCGGCCAGGCCCCAGTCCGCCGGGGTGCTGCCCAGCCAGTCGGTCAGCATCCGCCGGTAGTTGGTCTTACCGAAGGCCGACGACGAGTTGAGCACACCGAGACCGACGTTGACCCGGCCGTCGCCCATGCCGAAGATCCAGCCGTAGCCGGGCAGCAGTGTGTCGCCGCCCTCACGGCTGCGCAGCTCCAGCCAGGACTCCAGGTAGTCGTCGGAGTGGCGGGGGGAGCGGTAGTAGCGGCGGACCGCGACGCCCAGCGGCCGGTCCTCCCGCTTGGCGAGCCCCATGGCCAGCGGGAACCGGCCGGAGACGCCGTCGGCGGCGACGATCAGCGGGGCCCGGAAGGTCGTCGGCTGCTTGTCCGGGCCGACCTCGGCGGTGACCCCGACCGCCCGGCCGGTGTCGTCGAGCACCGGGGCGACCACGTTGGTGCCGGTGTGCAGCAGCGCGCCGGCCTCGACCGCCCGTTTGGCCAACAGGTCGTCGAAGTCGAGCCGGGTGCGCACCAGGCCGTAGTTGGGGAAGCTGGCCAGGTCGGGCCAGTCCAGCTCGAGCCGGATCCCGCCGCCGATCACCCGTAGGCCGCGGTTGTGCAGCCAGCCGGCCTCCGGCGAGGTGTCCACCCCGAGCTTGATCAACTGCTTGACGGCACGCGGGGTGAGCCCGTCACCGCAGACCTTCTCCCGGGGGAAGCTGGTCTTCTCCAGCAGCAGCACCCGTACGCCGTGCCGGGCGAGGTGGTAGGCGGTCGCAGACCCTCCTGGACCCGCGCCGACGACGATGACGTCGGCTTCGGTGTCGCTCACAGCCACCTCCCATTCACCTCCGGGCCGCTCGTGAAATGCTTCACAAGCCGTCTCGGGGGTGAGTCTAGAACCGTTAACAGGGCGGCGATCGGTTAGGCGACCCTAACCCTGCGAGGTAGCGACCCCGTCGGGTGACCGACGACACGGAACCTCCCATCGACGGACACCGAGGAGTAACCGGACCGCGACACCACCGCCGGAAACGGGTCGGACCGGCTACGCCCGCAGCGCCCGGACCGGACCGGCTACGCCCGCGCGAGCGGGTCCGGACCGGCTACGCCCGGGTAGCCCGGTGCAGCGCCACGATGCCGCCGGTCAGGTTGCGCCACTGCACCGTCCGCCAACCCGCCGCGCCGATCCGCCCGGCCAGCGCCGCCTGGTCCGGCCACTGCCGGATGGACTCGGCCAGATAGACGTACGCCTGCGGGTTGCTCGCCACCGCGCGTGCCACGGTCGGCAACGACCGCATCAGGTAGGAAAGGTAGACGGTCCGGAAGGCCGGGTTGGTCGGCTGGGAGAACTCGCAGACCACCAGCCGCCCACCGGGTCGGGTCACCCGGGCGAACTCGGCCAACGCGGCATCGGTGTCGACCACGTTGCGCAGCGCGAAGGAGATCGTCACCGCGTCGAAGGTCGCGTCCGGGAACGGCAGGGCGAGGGCGTCACCGGCGAGCAGCGGCACCTGCGGACGGGCCCGGCGACCGGCCCGCAGCATCCCGAGCGAGATGTCCGAGCCGACCGCCCACACTCCGTCGCGGCCCAGCTCGGCGGTCGACACCCCGGTCCCCGCCCCGACGTCGAGGACCTTGTCCCCGGGGCGCAGTTCTGCCGCCGCCCGGGTGGCCCGACGCCACCGGCGGTCCTGGCCGAACGAGATCACCGTGTTGGTCAGGTCGTAACGGCCGGCCACGCCGTCGAACATCGCGGCGACCTCGGCCGGTTGTTTGTCCAGGCTGGCGCGGACGGCAGGCGGATTCTGGTTCACACCTTCGCACTCTGCCAGCTACCGGCGGCGACCGGCGGAGCGGGTCCCGACCACTCTCACCAGCATCCCCAGCAGCACCGCGACCAGGCCGAGCCCGACCAGGGTGGCGACCGACGGTCCGGTGACCGGCAGACCGTCGCCGCCGGGCGGCGCGGTCAGCACCGTGAACGTGTCCTGGTTGTCGCTGGGATCGACGTCCACGGCGGTCGCGGCCACCGCGCCGGCCGGCAGGGTCGCCAGCGTGGCGACCGGGTCGGCCGCCGCCAGCGCCACCGGGTCGGCCACCTCGTCGATCGCCGCCGTGACGACGCCGCCGGCAAGCACCGCCGGGGCCGGGGCACCCGCCCCGACCTGGACCGGGTGGGTGAAGACCACCGCCGAACCGGTCTGCGCCGACCTCGTGGCCAGGACGAGCTCGGGGTACGCGCAGGTGGCCTCGGCCCGGTCGGCCGCATACCGGCAGCCCGGCAGGGTCTCGGCGAAGGTCACGTGCTCGGGCAGGCGCACAGTGAGCGTGATTCCGGTCACCGGCACCGTGCCGACGTTGCCCACCTCGTACCGCAGCGCGGTGGTGTCGCCCGGCGCCACCGTCGCCGCCGGGTCGTCGGGCAGGTACGGCACGTCCCATGCCCGTACGTACACGTCGGTGACCGGCTGCCCGGCGATGCTCACCGGCGCCTGCGTGCTGTCGTTGGCCGGGTCGGGGTCGCGACCGTCGTGGCGCACCGTCGCCCGGAGCACACCGATCCGCATGCCGGCACCGATCCACGGCCGGATCCGGGTCTCGAGCCGGATCGAGCGCCCGGCCGGCAGGTCGTCCAACGCGCACTCGCCGGCCACCGGGATGTCGTAGCCCCGGTTGGGGAAGTCCGGGTCCGGCGACGGCGGATCGTAGGGCGGCATCGTCCCGGGCAGGGTGTCACAGAAGTAGATGGTGCCGGCGTCGACCGCTTCGCTGTCCACCCTCGACTCGCTCAGATCCAGGATGATTCCGCTGGCCGTACCGGGCCCGTGGTTGGTCACCGTGATCACCGTCGACTTGTAGCCGGGCGCGTTGATCGTGGCACCGGTGATCCGTACCGCCAGGTCAGCGTCCGGGGAGGCCGGCGCGGCGACCGGCGTGGCGACGGTTGCCGAGGGAGTCGGGTCGGCCGGGGCAGGGGCGGCAGCGGCCGGGCCGGCGACCGGACCGACGGCGACGCACATCCAGGCGGCCACGAACGCGACGGTTGCCGTACGCCGGACCGCTGGCAGTTTCCACTTCCAGCCCATGGCGACGTAGCGTAGCCATCGAATGCACTGAATGCACGCCCGACACCCGGACACACGTCGGGCGGGATGGTTGAACCATCCCGCCCGACGCGCCGTGCGTTATGTAGACGGCCCCCGCGGGCCGCTGGAGTACCCTTCCGGCAACCCGCCCTGGGGGACGTGACCAGCACCGACAGGGGGTGTCGGCGCGGCGTGGGTGGCTGCCGGAACGTTGTTGACGGCGACGTTAGCGGCCGGCCCGCAGCTTCGCGCGCCTCGTGATCAACACGTTATGGCCCTCTGACCTAAGGTGCGCGCACCCTCCGCCGCATCGACAGCGGTACGCACCACAACCGGCCGAGCGTGATCGCCGTACCGATGAAGTCGACTCGTCCGGTCGGTCACCAGGCTCCCCCGATCAGGGGAGAGCGGGCCGCTCAGCGGGCCGATGCCCCGGCGGTGGGCGGTGCCCGTCAGTGGGCGTCGACCAGCGGAAGATCCCGGCGGGCGCCACCACCGGGCAGAGCGATCGACGAGAAGTGCGACACCACCCGGTCGTCGGTCGGGTCGTCCGCCGGGGTGTGGTGCACAGCGAGGTGGCGGTACTCGGTGTCGCGCTGCGCCGGGATCCGGCCGGCCGACCGGATCATCCAGATCAGCTCGTGCAGGTTCGACCGGTGCCGGGCACCGGCGGAGGAGATCACGTTCTCCTCCAGCATGATCGAACCCAGGTCGTCGACGCCCATGTGCAGGGCCAGCTGCCCGACGTCCTTGCCGGTGGTCAACCAGGAAGCCTGCAGGTGCGCGACCTGGTCGAAGAAGAGCCGCGACACCGCGATCATGCGCAGGTATTCCAGGGTCGTCGCCTGGGTACGGCCCTTCAGGTGGTTGTTCTCCGGCTGGTACGTCCACGGGATGAACGCCCGGAAGCCACCGGTGGAGTCCTGCACGTCCCGGATCATCCGCAGGTGCTCGATCCGCTCGGCGTTGGTCTCCCCGGTGCCCATCATCATCGTCGCGGTCGACTCGATGCCGTGCCGGTGCGCCAACTCCATCACCTCGAGCCAGCGCGCACCGGACTCCTTGAGCGGCGCGATAGCCCGACGCGGCCGGTCCGGCAGCATTTCGGCGCCGGCCCCGGCGATCGAATCCAGACCCGCCGCCTTGATCCGGGCAATCGCCTCGTCCAGGGTGACACCGGATACTCTGGCCATGTGCAGAATCTCGCTCGGGCCGATCGAGTGGATCACCAACTGGGGGAACGCGGACTTCACCGCGCCGAACAGTTCCTCGTAGTACTCGACACCGAAGTCAGGGTGATGCCCGCCCTGCAGCATCACCTGGGTCGCGCCGAGCTCGACCGCTTCACCACAGCGACGCAGGATCTCCTCGGTCGGGTGGGCCCAGCCTTCGGCATGCTTGGGAGCGCGGAAGAATGCGCAGAACCGGCACGCCGTGACGCAGACGTTGGTGTAATTGATGTTGCGATCGATCAGATAGGTCACGACGTTGTCCGGGTACCGGCGGCGGCGTACCGCGTCGGCGGCCTCACCGAGGGCGTGGAAGGGCGCATCGGTGTAGATCAGCAGCGCCTCCTCCGGAGTGATCCGGCCACCGTCGGCGCCACGCTGCAGGATGCTGTCGATCTCCCGGCTGGTAGTCACGCATGAAGCGTACTGCCCGGGTGCAGGAGAGGCAGAGCCACCGGATGACCCTGCTCCGTCGGCACCTGCCCATCGTGATCCTGCTGGCCGCCGGCGTCGCGCTGCGGGTCGCCTACCTGATGGCGTACCAGCCGGCCTTCTGGTTCCATGGCGACAGCGGCGCCTACCTGTTGATGCTCGACCAGCCGCTGGAGCCGCACCCGAACCGGCCGCTCGGCTACGTCCTGCTGCTGGCCGCGTTGGAGCCGACCCGCACCCTGGCCGCCGTCGCCGGTGTCCAGCACCTGCTCAGCCTGCTGCTCGCGGTCGGCCTGTACGCCCTGCTGCTGCACCGGGGGGTCGCCCGGTGGCTGGCCACGCTGGCCGCCGTACCGGTGATCTTCGACTCCCTTGTCCTCACCATGGGCCACTACCTGCTGCCCGACCTGCTCTTCATGGTGTTGTTCGCCACTGCCGTCGGCGCGCTGCTCTGGTCGCCCCGGCCGGGCCTGGTCGCCGCGATCGTCTCCGGCGGCCTGATCGCCCTCGCCTGGGTGACCAAACCCACCGCCCTGCCGGTCGCCCTGCTACTGGCGATCTATCTGGTCGTCCGGCGGGTCGGCTGGCGTCCGGTGGTCGGCTACCTGGTCGCCTTCGCCGTGCCGTACGTCCTGGTCATGGTCTGGGTTGGTGACCGGCAGAGCGTGTACGGCGCGCAGAGCGGCACCGCCCTGTACGGCCGCGCCGCGATGATCGCCGACTGCGACCGGATCGAGCTGACCGACGAGGAACGCATCGCCTGCCCCGACCAGCAGCTCGGGCAGCGGTGGGACCGCGCCGACGCGTTCTTCTGGCGGCGGCCCGACCGGCTCGGCAACTGGGTCTACACCGACGAGGGCACCCGGGTGCTGACCAGCTTCTCCCGGTCGGTGATCCGTCAGCAGCCCGGTGACTACCTGGCGACCGTCGGCAAGGAGAGCGCCGCGCACTTCGTGCCGGGCCTGTACCTCGGACCGATGAACGACTGCCTACGGCAGCGCCTGGTGCCGCCGGCGCGGTTCCGCTCCGCCGAGGTCCGCGTCGAGGACCACTGCCCGCCCGCCCAGGCCTCCGCCGCCTACCATCCCCAGGTCGCCGAGCCGGCGGTGGCACCCCCGGCCACCACGCTCAGCCGCGCCCTGCACTGGTACGGCACCTGGACCCGGGGCATCCCGGTGGTGCTGTCGCTGGCGGTGCTGTTGACCATCGCCGCGCTGGTCGCCGGCCGCCGGGTAGCCGGCTGGATCCGGCTCGACACGGTCCTGCTGGTGCTCGCCGGGCCGGGTCTGGCCGTGTTCACCGTGGCGATCGGCATGTACGAGCCGCGCTACGCGCTTCCGGCCCTGCCGCTGGCGGCGGCGACGGTCGCGTTGGCCGCACAGGGTCTGATCCATCGGGACGCGCAGGGTGCCACGGCGACTGCCGACCAGACCGACCACGCCGACCACGCCGACCGGGAAACACGGTAAGGCGGCACGACAAGGCAGTCGGACTCCGAAAGGCAAGCGCAGTAAATCGTAGAGGAATTCACGTCCACCATATTTTGCAAATGAGCGTGACCAACTCTGGCGCGACCGGGACACCGCAACTACGCTGGGCCGCGACTCCGGGACCGGCTCGCCCGCCGGTGCCCGGTCGTCCGGCAGCGCCCCCGATGTCGATGGAGCTGATACAGATCCGCCTATCTCGATTCAGCCGACACCGCGACAGTTAGAAACTGTCGCGGGTTCCACGATCCGCGTGAAATTGTTTCGCACCACGACGTCGAATGCCGCCGGGTGCGACGGATCATGCTGCCCGGATTCCCCCATCTCACCCGCTCATCTCCAAGGAGACAATCGATGTCTGCTGCTTCCCTGCCGCGCACCGGCACCAGCGCCGCGGTCACCATCGGCGGAATTGGCGGTATCGGCCAGTTGAGCCTTCCGCTGCCGGCGGCCCTGGTCACCGCCGCAGTCACCATGATCGTCATTGGTGCGTTGCTCGTCCGGCTGTCCTTCCGTCCGGGTCGCCCCGCGTCGAACCGGTGACCGCGACCCTCGTACCGGGGCGCACCTACGCCGCCGCCGCTGCCCTGCTGGCAGCGGTGGCGGTGTGGGCCGCCCATCACGCGCTCGCCGCGTTCGGCCTGCTCACCCACGGTTCCGGGCACCGTTTCACCGCGATCTACGTGCTCATGTACGGCCTGCTGGTGTGGCAGTTGGGGTTCGCCTACCTCAATCAGCCGTACCGGGTCGGCCGCGCCGGGCGGCGGGCCCTCGACGCGCTCGACGTGGCGGCCCTCGTCCCGGTGTACAACGAGGACCCGACGGCGCTGCGCGCCTGCCTGGAATCGATGATCGGGCAACGCCGACGGCCCCGGACGATCGTCGTCGTCGACGACGGCTCCACCACCGGTGCGGACGCCTACGCCGAGATCCGGGACTGGTTCGGGCCGGCCGCCACCCAGGCCGGGATCCGGCCGGTGTGGCGACGCCAGGACAACGCGGGCAAACGCCACGCCCAGGCCGCCGCCGTCGTCTCCGCACCCGACGCCGACGTCTACTGGACCGTCGACTCGGACACGATCAGCGATCCGCACGCCCTCGGCGAGCTGCTCGCGCCACTGGCCGACCCGGCGGTGCAGTCGGTCGCGGGGATCGTGATGGCCGCCAACGTCCGGTCGTCGTTGCTGACCCGCTTCACCGACCTGTGGTTCGTCACCGGGCAGCTGACCGACCGGTCCAGCCTCTCCGTCCTCAACGCCGTCTGGGTCAACTCCGGACCGATCGCGGTCTACCGCGGCCGGGTGATCCGCGACAACCTGGACAGCTACCTCAACGAGACCTTCGCCGGGCGGCGGGTGCCGTTCAGTGACGACTCGATGCTGACCCTGTTCGCCATGTTGGCGGGTCGGACCGTCCAGCAGCCCTCGGCGTTCGCCTTCGCGCTGATGCCCGAGAAGGCCGGCCATTTCCTGCGAATGTTCGTCCGCTGGATGCGGGGCTCGTTCATCCGGTCGCTGTGGCGGATGCGGTACCTGCCGCTGCGTTCGTGGGCCTACTGGCTGCACCTGATCCGGTGGGCGACGACGCTGCTGTCCACCACGCTGTTCGTGACCGTTGCGGTGGTGATCCCGATCCGGGAGCCGTCGCTGGCCGCCCTGCCCTGGCTGGTCAGCGTCCCGATCGTCATCGGGTACGCGCAGTGCCTGCGGTACCTGACGATCCGCCGGTCCGACCAGTCGACGGCGTACCAGTGGGGCACCTGGGCGCTCGCGCCGATCGCGGTGGCCTGGGCGATGCTGGTGCTGCGCGCCACCCGCTGGTACGGCGTGGCCACCTGTTGGAAGACCGGCTGGGGCACCCGTGGCACCGTCGAGGTCGCCCTGTCGGCAGCCCCGGTCCCCGGCCAGCGGGCCGGCGACGTCGAACAGGTGCCGAATCCGGATGCCGAGTTGGCGGCCCGCCGCTAGCCTGATCGGTCGTGCGGCGGGTGTCGGTGGTCGGGGTGCCAGGGTCGGGGAAGTCCACCCTGGCCACAGCGTTGGCGGCCCGGCTCGGTGTACCGCACGTCGAGCTGGACGCGCTGTTCCACCAACCGGACTGGCAGCCGACGCCGCCCGAGGAGTTCCGGGCCGCGGTGGCCGACGCGACCGCCGGCGACGGCTGGGTCGCCGACGGCAACTACTCGTCGGTGCAGGAGACGATCTGGCAGCGCGCAGACACGGTGATCTGGTACGACCTGCCCCGCTGGCAGGTGATGCGCCAGATCGTGTGGCGCACCGTGCACCGGGCGTGGAGTCGGGTCGAGCTGTGGAACGGCAACCGGGAACGCTGGACCAACCTGCTCAGCCGCGACCCGGAACACTCGATCGTCGTCTGGGCGTGGCAGCAGTACCCGCACTACCGCAGCCGCTACCAGGCCGCGCTGACCGACCCGCGCTGGAGTCACCTGCGGATCGTCCGGATCACCGCACACGCCCAGGCCCGACGACTGCTGCACGACCTGGACCGGTGAACTCCCGCGTCGAGCTGCGCCGTCAGGCGTCGTAGTCGACGGTGAGCCGGTCGGTGGTCGGGCTGGACTGACAGGTCAGCACGTAGCCGGCGGCCAGCTCGTCGGGCTCCAGGGCGTAGTTGCGGACCATCGTGACCGCGCCGTCGACCACCTTCGCGCGACAGGTGGAGCAGACCCCGCCCCGGCAGGCGTACGGCAGCTCGGAGCGGACCCGCAGCGCCGCGTCGAGCACCCGCTCCCCCGGCTGCATCCGCACCGTCGAGGCCCGTCCGTCGAGCAGCACGGTCACCTCCGCGCCGGTCGCCTCCGCGCCGGTCGCCTCGGCAGCGGCCGGTACCGGCTCGGCCGGCGTGGCGACGGTCGGCGCGTCGCCGGCGTGGAACAGCTCGCTGTGCACCGCCCCGGCCGGCACACCCCGGTCGCCGAGCACCTGCTGGGCCGCAGTCACCAGACCGTACGGTCCGCAGAGGAACCATTCGTCGATCCGGTCACCCGGCACCAGGGTGTCCAACAGCTGGCCGAAGCGGGCGGCGTCGATCCGCCCGGACAACAGCTGCGCGCCGGTGACCTCCCGGGAGAGCACGTGCACCACCTGCAGCCGCGTCGGGTACCGGTCCTTCAGGTCGGCGATCTCGTCGGCGAACATGACGGTGTGCGCCGACCGGTTGCCGAAGATCAGGGTGAACCGGCTGGCCGGCTCGGTGGCCAGTCCGGTGGCGAGCAGCGACAGCACCGGGGTGATGCCGGAGCCGCCGGCCAGCATGCCGTAGTGCCGGCTGCGCTGCGGGGCGAACCCGGTGGTGAAGTTCCCGAGCGGCGGCAGCACGTCCACGGTCGCCCCGACGGTGAGCTGACGCACCGCGTACCCGGAAAATGCGCCGCCGGGCACCTGCCGCACGCCGATCCGCAGCCGGCCGTGGTCGTCGAGCTCCGCCGGGGTGGAGCAGATCGAGTACGAGCGGCGCACGTCGGGGCCGCCGGCCGGGTCGACCAGCCGTACGGTCAGATGCTGCCCGGCGGCGAACCGGAACGTCTCGCGGACCGCCGACGGTACGGCGAAGGTGACCGCGACCGCGTCGTCGGTGAGCCGGTCGACGGCGAAGACCGGCAGCGGGTGGAACACCGGCCGCCGCCGCACCGGCCGGCTGATCGTCACCGCCATCGCGGCACCACCCCCTCGCCTGCCATCACAGGGCCTTGATCTGCTCGAACGGTTCGGTGCAGGCCTGGCACCGCCACAGCGACTTGCAGGCGGTCGCGCCGAACCGGCTGAGTTGCTCGGTCCGTGGCGACCCGCAGGCGGGGCAGCGCACGGTCAACGGCACAGGCACCGGCCCGGTGGTCACCGGATGCGGTGGGGCGATCCCGGCGGCGGCGAGCTTCTCCCGGCCGGCGGCGGAGATCCAGTCGGTGCTCCAGGCCGGGGCGAGCACGGTGGCGACCGTCGCCTCGGCGAAGCCGGCGCGGGCCAGCGCCGCCCGGATCTCGCTGCGGATCAGCTCCATCGCCGGGCACCCGGTGTAGGTCGGGGTGATGGTCACCCGGACCGCGCCGGTGCCGGCGTCGAGCTCGACGCCGCGCAGGATGCCGAGGTCGTCGATGGTGAGGACGCGGATCTCCGGGTCGACCACCGCGGCGGCCGCCGCCCGGGCAGCGCTCTCGGTGGCGCTCACCACCGCGCTCCCGGATGTGCCCGGTACACCACCTGCATCTCGGCCAGCAGGTAGGACAGGTGCTCGGTGTGCCGGCCGTGCCGGCCGCCGTCGGGTCGCCAGCCGTCGTCGGGCCGGCGCAGTGTCGCCTCGTCGAGGACCGGTCCGACCATGCCGAGCCAGCTCTCGCGCAGGTCGGCGACCCCGCCGCCGGGCGGCGGGGCGACCAGCTCGTGCGTGTACGGCCACAGCTGGTCGACCGCACGCTGCATCCGCCGGTGCGACTCCTCGGTGCCGTCGCCGAGTCGCAGCGTCCAGATCCGGGCGTGGTCGAAGTGGTACGCCGATTCCTTCGCCGCCTTGCCGGCGATCGCCGCGAGCCGGGAGTCGGGGCCGGACCGCAGCACGGCGTGGAGCTGGCTCTGGTAGGCGGCGACGAACAGCAGCTTGCCGATGGCGACCGCGAAGTCGTCGTCGGGCAGTTCGACCAGCAGGCAGTTGTGGAACTCCTGGTCGGTACGCAGATACGCCAGGGTGTCCTCGGTGATCGGGGCGTCCGCCGGGGCGGCCGGCACGGCACCGGGTGGCAGCTGCTCGGCGGCGTACGTCAGCAGCAGCCGGGCCACACCGAGCTGGTCGAGCGCGACGTTGGCGAGCGCGACGTCCTCTTCGAGCTCGGGAGCCCGGGTGCACCACCAGGTCAACCGCTGGGCGGTGATCAACGCGTCGTCGGCCCAGCAGAGCAGCTGGTCGACCGGGGTGCTGCCGCTCACAGGTGACGCACCCCGTCCGGCACCTCGTAGAAGGTCGGATGCCGGTAGACCTTGTCGGCCGCCGGGTCGAAGAAGGCGTCCTTTTCGTCCGGGCTGGAGGCGGTGATCGCCTCGGCCGGCACCACCCAGATCGAGACGCCTTCCTGGCGGCGGGTGTAGAGGTCGCGGGCGTGCCGTAGGGCCAGCACCGCGTCGGGCGCGTGCAGGCTGCCGACGTGGGTGTGGGCCAGACCGCGCCGGGGGCGGACGAAGACCTCCCACAGCGGGGTGGGGGTGGTGGCGTTGGCCTGCTCGCTCATCGGGCGCCCGCCCCGGCCGTCGCGGCGGCGGACCGGGTCGCGGTCGCGGACCGGGCGGCCTGCTTGTCGGCGTACGCCCGGGCGGCGGCGCGCACCCACCCGCCGTCGTCGTGTGCCGCCCGACGGTGGGCGAGCCGCTGCCGGTTGCAGGGGCCGTCGCCGCTGATCACCCGGTGCAGTTCGGCGTAGTCGGGGGCGGTGAAGTCGTACGCCTGACGCTGCTCGTTCCAGCGCAGGTGCGGATCCGGCAGAGTCAGGCCGAGGGACCCGATCTGCTGGACGCACATGTCGACGAAGCGTTGCCGCAGCTCGTCGTTGGAGAAACGCTTGATCTTCCAGCTCATCGACTGGGCCGAGTGGGTGGAGTCGGCGTCGGGTGGGCCGAACATCGCCAGGGACGGGTACCACCAGCGGTCGATGGCGTCCTGGGCCATCTGTCGCTGGCCAGGGGTGCCGTGGGCGAGGGTGTGCAGGATCTCGTACCCCTGACGCTGGTGGAACGACTCCTCCTTGCAGATGCGGATCATGGCGCGGGCGTACGGGCCGTACGAGCAGCGGCACAGCGGCACCTGGTTGATGATCGCGGCGCCGTCCACCAGCCAGCCGATGGCACCGACGTCGGCCCAGGTCAGCGTGGGGTAGTTGAAGATGGAGCTGTATTTCTGGCGGCCGGACAGCAGTAGGTCGACAAGTTCCTCGCGGGTCACCCCGAGGGTTTCGGCGGCGGCGTAGAGGTAGAGGCCGTGGCCCGCCTCGTCCTGGACCTTGGCCAGCAGGATCGCCTTGCGGTGCAGGCTGGGGGCCCGGCTGAGCCAGTTCCCTTCGGGCTGCATACCGATGATCTCCGAGTGCGCGTGCTGGGCGATCTGCCGGATCAGGGTGCGCCGGTAGCCGTCCGGCATCCAGTCGCGCGGCTCGATCTTCTGGTCCGCCTCGATGGTCCCGGTGAAGTACGTGGCGGGGTCGTCATGCCGCCCCGGGTCGGCAGTCGGCCCGGCCCGGTGCCGGGCTGCGGCCGCTCGCAGCTCCGCCTCGGCGGCCTCGACTTCGCCGAGGATGCCGCCCGGTGTCTCACGCATCGACTGGGGGTGATCGCCGTCCACCCGTCCAGTGTTACAACTAACCCACCCGTACGCCAAGGCCTGTAACAAAACAGTCCAGACTCCGGGCAGCATCGGACGGCAGGGAGATGCACCATCGGCGATCCCATGAGGCAACTCACCACGGACATGATTCCGATCCACCTATTGTGCCATTATTATGGAACTAATTGGACATAAACGTTCATTGTCGCCGCAATTAACCTGAACTTGAAACTCCCTCCACTGGCCGATCGAGATTCCCGACGTAAACTGCCCTGTGTCGCGTCGGGCCACACCGAGCGCGCCAGACCGGACACCCACCGTCGATCAGGACATCCGACGCAGAATCATCCACGCTCACCTCCCGGAGCAGCCCCCAATGACTTCACGCGTGACGGTCACTGTCGTGCTGGCAGCCCTGGTGGTCGGCGCAGTCCTGATGATCCCCACCGCCTCCGCCCGCCTGGTGGGCGACATGACGTCGAACGCCGACAACCAGCCGGCGACCGCGCTGACCGAGTCGACGCCGACCGCCCCCGAGTCTCCTGAGCCGCCCGCCGTACCGACGCTGCGGGCCGCACCGGTCTCCGTCCCCGTCGACGGATTCCTCTCCTGGGCACTGCTGGACCGGGCCAGCGGCGAGATCAACGGCTCGGACAACATCACCGAGACCAGCTCGACCGAGTCGATGATCAAAATCTGGATCGTCTCCGACTACCTGCGCGAACTGGGCGAGGCCGAGCCGAGCCCGGACAACCTGGCGCAGGCCGAGCTGGCCATCCGGGACAGCGACGACGACGCGACCAACCGGCTCTACTACGCCGCCGGCGGCGACATCGTGCTCGACCGGATGATCAAGATGTGCGGGTTGGCGCAGACCCGGGCGGTGATCCCGCCGGGGGAACGCAACATCTGGTGGAGCTACACCCAGATGTCCGCCCGCGACGCCGTCCTGATGGGCGAGTGTGTCCGCAACGGCACCGCCGCCGGGCCGAAATGGACCGACTGGGTGCTGAACGAGATGGCGCAGGTCCGGGGCAGCACCGCGGCGACGGACCAGCAGGCCCGCTCCGGCGGCGGCCGTTGGGGGATCGTCGACGGGCTGCCACAGAGCCTCCTCGACTCAGTCGAGGTCGGGATCAAGAACGGCTGGACCCGGATCTGGGCCGATGCCTCCTGGCACCTGAACTGCCTCGCGGTCACCGACGACTGGGTGCTCGCCGTGCTGACCCGCTACCCCGGCGAGTACGGACTCGACTACGGTGCCAACCTCTGCCGCGACGTCACCCGGCAGCTGGTCACCCCGCACGCCGGCGCGTCGATCCAGCTTCCCGCCACCGCCGCCACGCCGGCACCCCGTAGCTGACATGGCGGATCGACACCCCACCGACCGGGCCGGTGACGTCCCACACCCCCGGATCCCGGTCACGCACACCCGACCGACCGGTATCGCCCGCCACGGCCGGCGACCCGGCCGGCGCCTCGGCGGACGCCGCTGGCCGGTGCCGCTGGCGCTGGCCGGGGTGCTGGTGATGATCGCCGTCACGGTCGCCGCTCTACGGTTCGTCCCCGACGCGCCGCTGGCCAGCGCCGCCGGGCAGCCCGCCGCCGGGCAGTGGCACGACGGCGTACCGCAGTCGGATCCCACACCCACCCCGCAGGCCAGCCCGACGCTGCCACCGCTGGCGGTGGCGCCGGCCGACGTACGACTCGACGTCGACGGCTGGTGGTCGTGGGCGCTGCTCGACCAGCGCACCGGGGAGATCCACGGGTCGGCCAACCTGGCCGAGACCAGCACCACCGCGTCGTTGATCAAGGCCTGGATCGGTGCCGACTACCTGCGCCGGGCCGCCGAGGACGGCCGTACGCCGGACGACTACCGGATGTACCAACTGGAGATCATGATCCGGGACAGCGACAACGCGGTGGCCGAGCAGCTCTGGCAGGAGATCGGCCGGTCGGCGGCGATCGACCGGATGATCGACATCTGCGGACTCACCGACAGCAGCTCCACCGAGAACCGGTGGAGCACCACCCTGCTGTCCCCCCGCGACGTCGCCCGGCTCGGCGCCTGCATCGCCGACGGGCGGGCGGCCGGCGCGACCTGGACGGACTGGTTGCTGACCCAGATGCGTACCGTCCGCAGCCCCGGCGACTTCGGCGTACTGCAGGCCTTCGACGGCGCCGAGGCAGCCGACATCGCCATCAAGAACGGCTGGGTGATCCGCGACGAGGAACGGCAGTGGCACGTCAACTGCCTGGCGATCGGTGACGGCTGGACCATCGGCGTGATGGTCCGCTTCCCGACCAGCCACGACTACAGCTACGGCGGCCAGGTGTGCCAGGACGTGACCGCCCAGCTCCGCGCGGCGGCAGCGACACCTGCGGAGGCAGGGACACCTGCGGAGTCTGCGGCACCGCCGGACGTCGAGGTCGACGGCACGGGCGCAGGGGCGGGCCGGCCGTCAGGCCAGGAAGAACTCCGGGCCGTCGGCGGGTAGCGGCGGCGCCTCGCCGAGCCGGGCGGCCCGACCGGCGAACTCCCGCAGACCGGCCACCTGCCGGTCGCCGAGGGAGAAATCCAACACCCGGAAGTACGACGCCAGCGTCGCCGCGTCGAACGGCTCCCACCGGGCGGCTGCCTGCGCCACGTCGTCGAGCTCGGCCAGGCACAGGTCACGGGAGCGCAGGAAGGCCTGGTGGACCTCCTTGACCCGGCCAGGATGGGCGGCGGCGAAGTCACGGCGGACCGCCCAGACGGCGAACACCATCGGCAGACCGGTCCAGTCCCGCCAGGCCTGCCCCAGGTCGGTGACGGTCAGACCACGGGCGGGGGCCTCGTAGTGCGCCCGCAGCGCGACGTCGCCGATCAGCACCGCCGCGTCCGCCTCCAGCAGCATCTGGGTGAGGTCGGGCGGGCAGGTGAAGAACTCCGGGGTGACCCCGTACCGCTGCGCCAGCAGCATCCGGGCCAGCAACACCCCGGTACGCGAGGTGGAGCCGAGGGCGACCGGCCGGCCCGACAGCTCCTCCAGTGGCCGGGTGGCGACGACGTTCACCGACAGCACCGGGCCGTCGCTGCCCACCGCGATCTGCGGCAGCAACAGCAGCTCGTCGGCGTGCCGCAGGTACTCGACCAGCGAGATCGGACCGATGTCGAGGTCACCGGCGACCAGCGCGGCGCTGAGCCGCTCCGGCGAGTCCTTGTGCAGGTCGACGTCGAGCAGCGCGCCGGAGCGCATCAGCCCCCAGTAGATGGGCAGGCAGTTCAGGAACTGGATGTGCCCGACCCGGGGCCGGCGCAGCTCGCCGCCCGCTCCCCCGTCACCACGACTCATGATCCCCACCGTATCGGGCGGTCCGCCGGGCGGCGCGGGTACACGGCCGGCGAGTGGCGTACCACGCAGTCCGGGGCGACCCGACGACCCGGCCGGATATTCGTCGCCGTTTGCCGGGACAACCCCGTGGCCGCCCGCGAGACGGTAGCAACGAAGGTAGGAACGCGGTAGCATCGCGGTATGAAGGTCAGTGTGAGTCTGCCCGACGACGACCTCGCCTTCGTGGAACGCTATGCCCGCGACCGTGGCAAGACGCGCTCCGCCGTCCTGCACGAGGCCGTCCAGTTGCTGCGTCAGCGCGACCTGGCCGCCGAGTACGAGTCGGCGAACGACGAATGGGTGTCCAGCGGTGAGGCCGACGTCTGGGACGCCGTGACCGGAGACCTGCTGCGGTGAAACGGGGCGACGTGGTCCTGGTCGACCTCAACCCCATCATCGGAGCGGAGGCGGCCAAGCGCCGACCATCGGTCGTGGTCAGCAACGACGCCGCCAACCGCAGCGCGGTGTCGCGCGGCCGGGGCGTCATCACCGTCGCGCCGGTGACCAGCAACACCTCCCGGGTCTACCCGTTTCAGATCCTGCTGCCGCCGGATCCGGGTACCGGGCTGACCGTGGCCTCCAAATGCCAGGCCGAGCAGATCCGCTCCATCGACGTCGCCCGGGTGCATCGCCGGCTCGGTGCGCTCTCCCCGGAGCAGCTCCGGGACCTCGACGCCGCCATCCGGCTGCACCTGGACCTGTGAGGTCGCCGCGCCGGTCCGGACGCCACACCCGGCGGACGGCGTACGGGTCGAAATCGGTGGAGGACGTCGACGACGGCGAGTAGTGTCACTGGTCGCTTGACGGCCATGGTGAACAGGCACCGCTGACGGACGTCACCGCGCCGGGGCCCCGACGGGCGACCCGGACACGCGAGCGAGCACGCCGACGATCCGCGCTGGAGTCCGCATGCCCGTACCAGATCTCGACACCGAACTCGCCACCGAACGCGCCCACCTGGCCGCGTCCCGCGCCGCGCTGCAGCGGATGCGGCAGCGGGCGGAGACCCTCTTCGCCGCCGGGGACACCGTCGCCGGGGACGCGTACACCGCCGAGACCCTCGGCCGGCACCTGTCCCGACGGGTCGCCGAACTGGCCGACGACCCGCACACCCCGCTGTTCTTCGGCCGCCTCGACTTCGGCCCGGCCGACGACGCCACCGCACCGACGGACCAGGCCACCGCACCGACGGACCAGATCACAGGCCGCCACCACATCGGCCGGCGGCACGTCGCCGACGACGCCGGCGAACCACTCGTCCTGGACTGGCGGGCACCGGTCAGCCGCGCCTTCTACCAGGCCAGCGCCGCCGACCCGCAGCAGGTACGGGTCCGCCGCCGGTTCGGCTACGTCGGTGGCGACATCACCGGCTTCGAGGACGAACACCTCGACCGGGGCGAGGAGCTCGGCACCAGCTCCCGCATCCTCACCACCGAGATCGAACGGCCCCGGGTCGGACCGATGCGCGACATCGTCGCCACCATCCAGCCCGAACAGGACGCGCTGGTCCGCGCCGACCTGGGCACCTCGATCTGCGTACAGGGGGCGCCCGGCACCGGCAAGACCGCCGTCGGCCTGCACCGGGCCGCATACCTGCTGTACGCCTACCGGGAGCGGCTGCGCCGCGCCGGAGTGCTGATCATCGGACCGAACCGGGCCTTCCTGGCGTACATCGCGAACGTGCTACCCGCGCTCGGCGAGGTCGAGGTCGCCCAGTGCACGATCGCCGACCTGATCGACGCGGTGCCGGTCCGGGGCGTGGACGACCCCGCCGTCGCCGCGCTCAAACACGACCCCCGGATGGCCGAGGTGCTGCGCCGGGCCGTCGCCGCGTACCTCGGCGAGCCGCAGGAGCCGATCACCGTCGCCGACGGCTCGTACCGCTGGCGGATCGGTGCCGAGGCCCTGCACCGGGTCGTCGCCACGGTCCGCGCCGAGAATCCGCCGTACCTGCTCGGCCGGGAACGGGTGCTGGCCCGCGTCGTCGCGCTGCTGCAACGCCAGGCCGAGACCCGGCGGGCGGAGTCGCCCAGCGACGCCTGGCTGCGGCGGATGGCGCGGGTCGCGCCGGTACGCGGCTTCCTGGACCAGGTCTGGCCCGCACCGACCGCACCGCAGGTGGTGGCGGCGCTGCTCACCGACGCGCGCCGACTGGCCGACGCGGCGACCGGGGTGCTCGACGACGCCGAGCAGGCGGCGCTGATCCGTCCGGCGGCCCGCTCGCTGGGCAGTGTGCGGTGGACCGACGCCGATCTGGTGCTCATCGACGAGGTCGCCGGGCTGCTGCACCGGCCGGCCGGGTTCGGCCACGTCATCGTCGACGAGGCACAGGACCTGTCCCCGATGCAGTGCCGGGTGATCGCCCGGCGCAGCGAACACGGCTCGATCACCCTGCTCGGTGACCTGGCGCAGGGCACCGCCGTGTGGGCGGCCACCGACTGGCGCGACGCCCTGACCCACCTGGGCCGCCCGCAGACCCGGGTGGTGCCGCTGTCGGTCGGGTTCCGGGTGCCGGCGGTGGTGGTGGCGCTGGCGAACCGGTTGCTGCCCGCGCTCGGGGTGGACGTGCCCCCGGGCGTGTCACTGCGGCGCGACGGCTCGCTGTCCGTGCGTACCGTCGCAGACCTGGCGACCGCCACGGTGGCCGAGGTCCGCGCGGCCCTGACGCACGACGGCTCGGTCGGGGTGATCGCCGCACGGGACACGACCGCCGGCCTGCGGGACGCGCTGGCCGCCGCCGGCGTCGCGACCACCGACGTCGACGACCCCGACCCGGCGGTACGGGTGACCGTGGTCGCCGCCACCGACGTCAAGGGCCTGGAGTACGACCACGTGATCGTCGTCGAGCCCGCACAGATCGTCGCCGCCGAGCCACGCGGCCTGCACCGGCTGTACGTCGTGTTGACCCGCGCGGTGTCCCGGCTGGTGGTGCTGCACAGCGCGCCGCTGCCGGACGCACTCGCCGACGACTGACCGGCCGCTGCGCCCCGAACACCGTCCACCAAACACCTTCGGCCACAACGACTTCACTGTCCGCACTCGACTGGGAGTCGGCGTCGGGGCGACCGCGAGTTGCCGTTAGCATGACGCGTTTCTCCCCACACCCTTTCGCCTCAGACCCACCCCGTACCGCCACTGCCCGCCCCCCCACTCACCTGGAAGTCCGAGAATGGCCTTCTCGTCCCCTACCTTCCTGTTCCTGTTCCTGCCGCTGACCCTGCTCGGCTACCTGGCCGCGCCGGCCCGACTGCGCAACCTGTGGCTGCTGGCCGCGAGCATGCTCTTCTACTTCTGGGGTGCCGGCGGTGAAATCGGCGTCCTGCTCTACGTGGGGCTGATCAGCTTCTTCGGGGCGTTGATCGGATGGCGGGCCGGGCGACGGGCCCAGGCCGCGCAGGACGCCGGGGGCCGGGCCGCAATGCCGAAGGCCGCGATCGTTTCGCTGATCGCGTTGCTTCTCGTACCACTCTTCCTCTTCAAATATCTGCCACCCCTGGCCGACTTCGCGGACTCGATCGGGTGGAGCGACCGGTTCGGCGTCGGTCCGGTCACCTGGGCGCTGCCGCTGGGTATCTCGTTCTTCACCTTCCACGCCATCTCGTACGTCGTGGACACCGCCCGGGGCGCGATCCCGGCAGAACGGTCGCTACGCGACTACCTGCTCTACCTCTTCCTCTTTCCACACCAGATCGCCGGCCCGATCGTCCGGTACGCGGAGATCGTCGACGAACTGAAGAGCCGCCGCGACGTGCACCTGGAAATGGCGGTGTACGGGATCACCCGATTCGCCTGGGGTCTGGCGAAGAAAGTGTGCATCGCCGATTCCGCAGGTATCGTCGCGGACGCCGCTTTCGGTTCGGCAGGCGGTGACATGTCCGCCCCGACGGCATGGCTGGCCGCCGTCGCCTACACCGTCCAGATCTATTTCGACTTCAGCGGATACTCCGACATGGCGATCGGGCTGGCCATGTTGTTCGGGTTCCGCTTCCCGGAGAACTTCCGGGCGCCGTACACCGCGCTGGGGCCGGCGGACTTCTGGCGGCGCTGGCACATGACGCTCTCCCGGTGGTTCCGGGACTACGTCTACATCCCGCTCGGCGGCAGTCGACACGGGCTCCGGCGGGAGTACGCGGCCCTGCTGATCACCTTCCTGCTCACCTCGCTGTGGCACGGCGCCACCTGGCCGTTCCTGGTCTGGGGCGGGCTGCACAGCCTCGGTCTGTTGGTCGAGCGGATCACCGGCGTTCGTGACAGCACCCGGCTGACCTGGCTACGTCGAGTGGTGACCGCCGTGTTCATCATCGCCGCCTGGGTCCCGTTCCGGTCCCAGACGATGACCCAGACCGGGCAGATCTGGAACGCGATGGTGACCGGCGGGCTGGCCGCGCCACCGCCGGTGGTGCTGGTCACGCTCACCCCGTTGACCGTCGCGGCGATCCTGCTGGGCGTGGCCGCGTTCTTCGCGCCCCGGTCGACGACCGGTTTCCAGTTGGTGCACGGCCAGTTCCAGGGCTTCCGCATGCGGGTGGCCACCGTCACCGCCCCGGTGCTGCTCGGCGTGGCGGTCGTGGGCGCGCTCTGGATCGACTTCAGCCCGTTCCTCTACTTCCAGTTCTGAGGATTCCGATGACCCAGACGCCGAATCTCGCACGCGACCGTGGGCAGACCGACAGCCCGGGCACCACGACCGACCCCGGCGACCCGGCCGACGGTACGGCGCAGGCCGGTCGGCGTAGTCGACTCGCGGCCCGGCTGCTCACCCTCGGGCTGGCGGCACTACTGCTGGTGCCGACCCTGATGAGCATCCGGGATGCCGACGACGCGGTGGAGAACCGGGCCTCGGTGCCCTTCCCCGAGCTGAACTCCGACACGGTCGCCGACACCGACACCTACCGCCAGTTCGACGCGGCCCTGCGGGACCGGCTGACCCTGCGGCGTCAGGTGGTCAAGGCGGTCGGCAAAGTCGGGTACGACGGGCTGGGGACCAGCTTCAGCAGCAGGGTCTACGTCGGCGAGGACCAGGTGCCGTTCTTCACGGAGGACTTCACCAAACCCTGCCTCACGCCCTTCGACGCCGAGGCGGTCGACGCCCGCCTGCGGTCGTTCGAGGAAACCGCCCGGGCCTCCGGCAAGGACGTGCTCTTCGTCGTCGCGCCGGACAAG
This sequence comes from Solwaraspora sp. WMMA2056, assembly GCF_030345095.1. NCBI lineage: Bacteria > Bacillati > Actinomycetota > Actinomycetes > Micromonosporales > Micromonosporaceae > Solwaraspora > Solwaraspora sp. WMMA2056. The sequence goes on along the minus strand of NZ_CP128360.1, from coordinate 1,314,577 downwards.
ACCTCCGTACTGCGGCACAAGCTCGGCTGGCCGGCGGACGTGCTGATGGTCTGCGCCGACCCGGTGCGGGAGCAGTCCCAGGCACAGTGGGGCGACGACCACGCCGGGCCGGTGGTGACCCTCTGGCCACAGTTCGCCGAAGCGGAGCTGGCCGAACCAGGTCGGATCTGGCAGACCGGCGACAGCCACTGGAGCTACCAGGGCGCGATGATGTTCACCCGTGCCGTACTTGAGCGACTGGCCGTCCGGGGCGGTGCGCCGGACGAGCTGCGCGACGCACCGGGCGCGCAGCAGCGGCCCGACCGGAGCCTGGCCGGCGACCTCTACCCGCTGATGGGCATCCCCCGCAAGGACAAGGTGGCGAACTGGGTCGTGCGCCGGGAGGGTGTCACCGTGGAGACCACGGCCACCGAGCTGGCCTCGGGGCGTACCGAGCGGGTCCACACCACGGTCGCCCCGGACGGTACGCCGATGGTGCCCGGTCGGACCCTGGTGGTGTACGACTCGTTCTTCTACCTGGCCGAGGCGCAGCTGACACCGTACTTCGCGCAGCTGCACACCTTGCACTGGGACGATTTCCTGCCGATGGCCCGCGCCGGTCAGGTGCCGGAGTTCGACCGGGTCATCTTCCAGAGCGTGCAGCGCAGTTGGCCGCAGCGGACCGTCGACCAGCTACCGGATCCGGCGGTCACCGCCACGCTCATGGCCGGGCTGGGCGCGCCGGCCAGCCCGTCGGCGGCGCTAGCAGACGACTGAGTGTGACCACCCCGGACCCGCCCCGGTCCGGCACCGACCGCTGCGGAACAATCGCCAGGTGAGCGAGGAGAAGTCGACCGGCGGCGGGCTGCGCCGGCTGCTCGCCTTCCTGCTCGCCGTCGTACCGGTCGCCCTGGTGCCGATCACCGCCGAACTGCTGCGCCACCGGCTGCCGCACCGGCTGCCGATGCACTGGAACGCCGCCGACGTGGTCGACGCGACGAGTTCGCTGACCAACAGCGTCACCGGGTACACGATCGGGGCCTCCGTCGGGGCGGTGCTCGCCGCCGTCGGCGTGCTGCCGCTGGGGCTGCGGTGGCGGCTCCGCCGGTGGCTGATCACCATCGGGGCGGCGGTGGCGGCCTTCGTCGCCGCGATCTGGCTGACCACCGTGTCGCTGTCGATCGACGTACTGGATCCGGCGCAGGCACCGGCACCGAGCTGGCACGTGCCGGCGCTGCTGATCGGCGTCAGCGGCTGGACCTTCGCGGCGTACCGGGCCTGCGGCCCACCACCGGCGGCACCGGCCGCAGCCGGCCGACCCGCCGCCGACCTGCCCCGGGTGCCGCTGCCGCCCGGTACGGGCAGCTGGACCGCGCCGGCGGCGGTGTCCCGTCACGGGTTCTGGCTGCTGGTCCCGCTGCTGCTGCTGACCGCGCTGGTCGCGTTCTGGCTCAACATCTGGGCGGCCAGCCCGGCGCTGTTCGCCGCAGCGCTGGTGGGCCTGACGCTGGTCAACCGGCTGAGCATCGACCGGACCGGCATCCACATCGGGTTCGGCCCGTTCGGCTGGCCCCGGCTGACGGTCCCGGCGCGGGAGATCGCCGGCGCGGTCGAAACCACCGTCCGGGTAGCCGAGTGGGGCGGCTGGGGATACCGGCTGCATCCCGACATGCGGGGTCGTGGCCTGATCACCGGATCCGGCCCGGGGGTGCGGGTCGAGCTGTCCGGCGGGCGCTACCTCGTGGCGAGCACCCGGGACGCGGCGACCGTGGCCGGCCTGGTCAACACCGTCGCCGACCTCGTCGAACGCTGAACCGCAGCCGCCGGGGTCAGATCCCGGTGGGCCAGCCACTGGACGACTGACCGGACGGGTTGAACGCCGCGTGCAGTGCGGCCGCCACCCGGTCCTGGGCCTGCACCGCCACGTCCAGCACCGCCCCCATGCCGAAGAACTCATGCGGTACGCCGTCGTAGTGGATGTGCTCGACCGGCACCCCGGCGGCCCGCAGCCGGGCGGCGAACTCCTGCCCCTGGCTGCGCAGCGGATCCCGCTCCACGGTGATCACCACCGCTGGCGGCAGTCCGGCGAGGCGCTGCACCGGCACGTCGAGCAGCGCCACCCGGGGATCGGCGAGCAGCTGCGCCGACGGGAAGGTGTGCCGGGCGAACCAGCTCAGCATCGCCCGGTTCAACGGTGCCGCGTCGGCGGCGTCCACGGTCGAGTCGTCATCGACGACGATGCTGGTCAGCGGGTAGATCAGCACCTGGAGCAGGGGCAGCCGTTCGCCGGCGTCACGCAGTTGCAGGCAGGTCGCCGCCGCCATGTTGCCGCCGGCTGCCTCCCCGGCGATCGCGATCCGCTGCGGATCCCCGCCGATCTCCCCGGCGTTGGCCAGCAGCCACCGGGTGGCGGCGAGGACGTCGTCGTGGGCGGCGGGGAAGGGATGCTCCGGCGCGTGCCGGTAGTCGACGGCGACCACCATGCACCGCTCCCGGTTGCACAGCGCCCGGGGGGTGGCGTCGTAGGTGTCCAGGCTGCCGACCACCCAGCCGCCGGCGTAGAGGTAGACCAGCACCGGCAGGCCGGCCGACGGTGAGGCCGACGTCGGCCGGTACACCCGCAGGGTCAGCCCGCCGCCGGGCCCGTCGATCACGTAGTCGAAGACCGAGTCGACCGGTTCCCGTTCGTCGAGGTCGCCCCGGTCGGCGCGGATCCGGGCCACCGCGTCGGTGAGCGTCGGCTGCCGGCGGGCCTCCGCCGGGTCGAGGATCTCGGTCGGCCGGGGCCCCAGCGCGGCGAACGCGTCCAGCAGCGCCTGCGACTGCGGCTCCAGCAACCCGGAGGCGTCGGTGGCGACCCAGCCGCGCCGCCCCGACGTCCGGTCCCGCAGCCGGTCGAGCAGCGCGGTCGGCCCGCCCAGCAGCCGACCGCCCCGGGCGGTGTTCGGTGCCTGCGGGTGCGGGTGCGTCGGTGCCCGGTGCTTGGCGGCGCTGAACTGCTCCCCCAGCTGCGCCATCCGCTGCGGTCCGACGGCGGCCCGCAACGCCGGCAGCAGGATGCCCTCCTGCTCGGTGGCCTGCCGCCGGACGTCGGCGATCAGGTGGTTGAGCGCCTCCTCGAAGTCCAGGTTGCCGGGTTTGGACCGGTCGATCTCCGCCGCCGCCTCCTTGATCCGTTGCCGGGTGTCCCGGCCCCGGCCGATCAGATCGGCCACCGCTTCGGCCGGCAGCCCGCCGGCAGCCATCCGCTGCGCCACCTCGGGCTCGTCGAGTACCGGGTCGAGGGTCTGCTCCTCGGCGACCAGGTGCATGGACATCCGGAACACCACCTGGTCGGCGAGGATCCGCCGGTCCCCCTGGCCTGCCTCCAGCCGCTGGAAGATCCGGTCCAGCAGGATGTGGTCGTCGCGGATCGCCCGGTCGATGTCACCCGGCAGTGCCTCGATCACTTGTCCCATCGCTCCCCCTGGTCGCGTCCGTCCCGCGCGCCACCGCCGCTGGGTGGCCGCCCGCCTGTGGCGCGGATACCCGACACCGCGCCTAAGATTCGCCGTACCGCCGGTCGTTTCGGCCCGATCGCGCGCGCCACGGCCCGGTCGGGTGCCACGATGCGGTCAGTGGGGTGCGCCCGACGTCCCGCAGGAGGAGAGGCCGTCATGTCCGTCGCCGCAGCCGGGGTCCCCGCCTGGGTCGATCTCGGCACCCCCGACCTGGCTGGTGCGATCCGGTTCTACGGCGAACTGTTCGGCTGGACCGCCCGGATGCCCGATGAGCCGGACGGTGAGGGGTACGTCCTGTTCAGCAAGGACGACAAGCTGGTCGCCGGTGCCGGCGCGGTCTCCACCGACGGGCAACCGCCCACCTGGACCACCTACATCGGCACCCTGGACGCCCAGGCCACCGCCAAACTGGTGGAGTCGGCCGGCGGCACCGTACTGATGCCGCCGTTCGACGTGCTGGACCGGGGGCGGGCCGCCGTCTTCACCGACCCGGGCGGTGCCAGCTTCGCCGTCTGGCAGCCGGTCGGGATGGTCGGTGCCGAGTTGATGAACGTGCCCGGTGCGCTCTGCTGGAACGAGCTGACCACCCGCGACCCCGACGGTGCCAAGGAGTTCTACGGCGAGGTGTTCGACTGGGAGGTACGCGACACCCCGTTCCCCCCGATCATGTACACGGAGTGGCTGGTCGAGCAGCAGCCGGTCGCCGGGATGATGCCGATGGTCGGCGACGACTGGCCGGCCGAGCTGCCCGCCCACTGGATGGTCTACTTCGCGGTCAACGACTGCGACGCGACCGTCGAACACGCCACCGCGCTCGGTGGCACCGTGTCAGTCGCCCCCACCGACCTGCCGCACGGCCGGTTCGCCGTGCTCCACGACCCGCAGGGGGCGTTCTTCTCGGTCATCCGCATCGCCGGGGACTGACGGCTGCCCGGTCGCGTGGGTCGACCGGTCGCGGACCGGGACGACCAGCGGGCCGTGGGCGCCCGGCAGCACCCGTACCCGGGCCCGGTAGTAGCGGGCCAGGTTCTCCTCGGTCAGCACCTGCGCCGGTGGGCCGTCGGCGACCGCACGGCCGGCGGCGAGCAGCACCAGCCGGTCGGCGTACTCACCGGCCACCGACAGGTCGTGCATGGTCGCCAGCACGGTCAGCCCCCGGTCGCGGCGCAGCTCGTCGACCAGCTCCAGCACCTCCTGCTGGTGGCCGATGTCCAGCGCACTGGTCGGCTCGTCGAGCAGCAGCAGCGGGGCCTGCTGGGCGAGCGCCCGGGCCAGCAGCACCCGCTGGCGTTCGCCGCCGGACAGGGTGCTCAGCTGCCGGTGCGCGAACCCGGACAGGTCGAGCCGGTCCAGCACCTCGTCGACCACCGCCAGGTCGGCGGCCGATTCCCGGCCCAACGGCGGGACGTACGGGGTCCGTCCGAGCAGGACGTACGCGGCGACGGCCATCCCGGCGGGCACCACAGGGGACTGCACGACGGTGGCGACCCGCCGTGCCCGGTCCCGCCGGCCGAGCCGGGCGATCGGCGTACCGAACAGCTCCAGGGTGCCGGTGGCCGGCACCAGCCCGCCGACCGCCCGCAGCAGGGTCGACTTGCCGGCACCGTTGGGGCCGATCACGGCCACCCACTCCCCGGCGCGCACCGTCAGGTCGACTCCGTCGAGCACCGGCGTACGGTCGAGGCGTACCCGCAGGTCACGAACCTGGACCACGACGGAGTCGGCGACGGGACCGGCAGGGTCGGGGGCGGATCGGGCGGTCACAGCGTCACCGTCCGGCGGGTGGTGCGCAGCACCAGGACGAAGAACGGGGCACCGAAGAAGGCGGTGACCACGCCGATCGGGATCTCGGCGGGGGCGGCGACGGTCCGCGCCACGACGTCGGTGACGGTCAGGAACGCACCGCCGAGCAGCATCGACAGCGGCAGAATGACCCGGTAGCTGCTGCCGACCACCAACCGGACCAGGTGCGGCACGATCAGCCCGACGAACCCGATCAGCCCGGAGACCGACACCGCCGCCGCGGTGCCCAGCGACGCCGCAGCGAGCAGCAGATAGCGGGACCGCTGCGGGTGCAGCCCGAGGCTCGCGGCCTCCTCGTCGCCGACCGACAGTACGTCGAGTTCCCGGCCGTGCACCAGCACCACCAGGCCGGCCAGCACCGCGTACGGGGCGATCAGCCGCACCTCGTGCCAGCCGTCGGTGGCGAGCCGGCCGAGCAGCCAGGAGTAGACCTCCCGGATCGTGTCGACGTGCCGTTGCAGCAGGTAGGTCTGGCCGGCGGCGAGGAACGCCGAGACCGCGACGCCGGCCAGGATCAGCGTCGCGGTGGACCGGTCCCGGCCGCCGGCCGCGCCGAGCAGGTAGGTCAGCGCGACCGCGCCGACGGCGCCGACGAAGGCGGCCACCGGTACGGTGACCGGCAGCCCGGTCAGCACTCCGGTGCCGGGGCGAAGCGCGATCACCGCAGTCACCGCCAGCCCGGCCCCGGCGGCGACCCCGAGCAGGTGCGGGTCGGCCAGCGGGTTGCGGAACACCCCCTGGTAGCAGCCGCCGGCCAGGGCCAGCATGCCGCCGACCAGCAGCGCCAGCACCACCCGGGGCAGCCGCAGCTGGGTGACGATCGCGGCCTGCCGGTCAGTCAGTCCACTGTCGAGCTCCACCCCGGGGAGTTGGTCGAGCAGTTCGACGCCGACCGCCAGCGGCGGCAGGCTGGCCGGGCCGAAAGCGAGCCCGGCCAGCACCGCCAGGACGACGGCGGTCACCGCTGCGGCGAACCAGCCGACGGTCAGGCCCGGCCGGTGGCGGCCGCCGTCCAGTCCGCCCGCCGACGGCCGGCGGGCCGTCCGGAGCATGTCAGTTCGTCGCCGCGTCGACCGCGTCGACGATCGCCCGGACCAGGTCGACGACGCGCGGGCCCCACCGGGAGGCGATGTCGTCGTCGAGTTCGACCACCTGGCCGGCCTGTACGGCGGTGATCGTGGACCAGCCGGCGCGGGCCGCCACGGTCTGCGCGTCCTGCTCGCAGCACTTGGTGTCGGCCAGGAAGATCAGGTCCGGGTCGGCGTCGATCAGCGCCTCGGCGGACAGCTGCGGGTAGCCGCCGGCGTCGCCCTGCGGGTCGGCCGCGTCGGCGATGTTGGTCAGCCCCACCATGGCGAACAGCGAACCGACGAAGGTCTGGCTGGTCACCGTGTAGAACGTCGGGTCCAGCTCGTAGTAGTAGGTCAGCGGCTCGGCCAGCTCCGGCGCGTCGGCGACCAGCTTGTCGATCTCCGTACGCATGCTGTCGGCCAGGTCGGCCGCCGCGTCCGGATGCCCGGTGAGCGCGCCCAGTTCGGTGATCTGGCGGTACGTGTCCTCCAGGGTGACCGCCGCGTCGGCGACGTACACCGGGACCGACAGCCGTTCCAGCCCGGCCACCACCCCGTTGGCGTCGGTGGAGAGCACCACCAGGTCGGGCTCGTAGGTGACGATCGCCTCGACGTTCGGGGTGAACCCGGACAGATCGGTGGTCGGTGCCTCGGCCGGGTGGTTGGAGTTGTCGTCGACGGCGGCTACCTGGTCACCGGCGTCGATCGCGAAGAGCATCTCGGTCAGCGTCGGCGACAGCGAGACGATCTTCTCCGGCCGTACGTCGAGGGTCAGGTCGCCGACGGTGACCGGGAAGCTGGCCCCCGCCTGCGGGCTCGCGCCGGGCTGTGCGTCGTCGGCGTCGCCGGAGCCGCAGCCGGCCAGGGCGAGCGTGGCGGCGGCGGTGACCGCAGCGGTACGCAGCAGCGCCGCCCGCAGCCGATATGGTGTCCTCATTGGTCCTCCTGTCGGTCGAGGGGTGCTGCTTCGCCGACAGGTCCGGGGTGCCGCTGGGCTGGCCCCGGCCAGGTTGGCGAGGCGCCCTTCCTCGAGAGCGCGGTTCGCGACCACACCGCAGGCGACCTGGCTCACCCCGGGCGGCGCTCGCCGGTCGGGGCATCACAGTTGCGGGACAGCGCCGGGTTCTCACCGGCTTCGCTGCGGGGCGGTCGCTAGCACGGTAACCCACCGGTGCCGCCGGGTCGTCATCGCGACAGCCCAGGGCTGCCGTACGGTGATGTTCGCCGCACGGCAGCCCTGGTCGTAGAAGGGTGTCGCAGGAGGGTCAGGAGCGGGTGATCGTCACGTTGTCGATGGCGGCCTCGACCAGGCTGGCGGTGGAGGTGTCCGCCGCCTGGACCAGGATGCGCACCGACTGGCCCGCGTACGGGGTCAGGTTGTAGCTGTTGGTCGACCAGGATCCGTACCGGTTGCTGGCCGCCCCGGACTGGTTGAGCAGGGTGGTGGTGCCGCCGCTGTGGACCACGCTGACCCGCAGGTAGTCGGCCGACGACGAGTTGTTGAGGTGGGCGAGGTACCACGCCAGGGACAGCGTGAGGGTGCCGCTCGACGGCAGCGAAATCGCCGGCGACTGGGCGCTGGTGACCCCGCCGTCGACGTCGTGCACACCGGCGGAGCTACCGGCGAGCCGGCCGGTGACCAGGCTGTTGCTGCCGGCGTAGGCGGTCAGCTGCAGGGCCCCGCCGGAGCTGGTGGCCTGCGCCACGCCGCGCTCGAACTGCCCGGCGGTGGCGGTGTCGGTGCCGGCCGGGTTGGTCGTCCAGCCGGTGGCGGTCTCGAAGGTGTCCGACCAGACGGTGGTGCCCGGGTCGGGGTCCGGGTCGCCGCCGCCGCCGCAGTACTGGGACTGCTTGCCGATCGCCCGGTACGGACAGTCGGCGTACTCGCTGAGGATCAGCACCGCGTCCCGGTTGCGGGTGGTCTCCCGGTTGATGACCGAGGCGGGCGGGTAGAAGCCGCCGCCGGCGGCACCCCGGGGGTAGAGCTCGAAGGTGTACGCCCAGATGCCGTGTTGGGCCCACATCCAGTCGATGCTGCTGCCGTCGGTGATGTAGAGGTCCGACGATTGCTCCGGGGTGTAGCCGTTGGTGGCCGCCATCTGGCCGCCGATGGTGGCGAAGGTGTTGTACTGGTCGGCGGTCATCCCGGTGGTGGTGTTGGCGGTGGTGTGCCCGAACGGCCAGAGCACCAGCTCCGAGTAGGAGTGGAAGTCGATGTTGGCCTTGATCTGCTGGGTGCCGCCGACGACCCGGCTGTTGACGAAGTTGCGCAGCGCCTGGGTCTCCGGGGCGGAGAACGCCGACGGGCCACGGTAGGTGTCCGACGACGGCGATCCGGAGGAGCCGCCGCAGCAGCCCCACAGGTAGCCCCAGTTACGGTTGAGGTCGGTGCCGACGAACGACGACCCGCTGTTGGGTTGCCGGTTCTTTCGCCAGGACCGGTACGAGCCGGTGGCGATGTCGTACTCGCTGCCGTCCGGGTTGACACTGGGGATGATCCACAGTTCCCGGTTGTTGACGATGTTGGTGATCCGCGAGTCGCTGCCGTAGCTGTCGGTGAACAGGTTCAGCAGGTAGATCGCCATCTCGACGGTGAGGTGCTCGCGGGCGTGCTGCTGGGAGTTGAACAGGATCTCCGGTTCGTTCTCGTCGGTGCCGACGTTGTCGGAGATCTTGACCGCCATCAGGTCACGACCCTCGTACGACGTACCGATGCTGACCTTGCGGGCGATGCTCGGATGGTCCGCGACCACCTGGTTCACGGCGGCGGTCATCTCCGCGTAGTTGTGGTACGCCGAGTCCGACGGCGGGAAGTCCAGGGTGCCCACGTCGTCGGTGGCACGGACCGGGGCACGGACCGCTTCGACGTCGAAGCCGAGCGCCTGGATCGCCGTGACCTCGTTGCGGGTCGCGGTGACGTTGATGACGCCGTGTTCGATGAAGTCGATGGCGGCGCCGGTCTTCGCCACCGCGTCGCGGTCGGCGAAGGTCTTCGGCCCGAGGACCCGGTACGGACCGGCGATCGAGTCCCGGTCGACGCCGCTGGGCTTGGGATCGGCCGATACCGGGCCGGTCACGACGGCGAACAGGCCGACGACGGTGGCGATCAGCAGGACGGTGGTCCTGCGCCACGAGCCGGCGGCGTTCGCAGATGGTGCGCGGAATCGCATGTAGACCTCCTGGGGGTGGGGAGGACTCCGCTAGTGAGCACAACTGCACCATTAGTCACATGGTCATATCAATATCCATTACCCTCAGTTCCATGCCAAGCTGATCATCACACGGTGCGGATACTTCGCGTACCGGACAGCACGCAGCGGAGTGTCCGCAGCTCACAGCAGTTTGTCGAGGGTGATGGGGAGATCATGCACCCGGATCCCGGTGGCGTTGTAGATGGCGTTGCCGATCGCTGCCGCCGACCCGACGGTGCCGAGTTCACCGACGCCACGCGCACCGAGACCGTTGACGACCGGGTCGGGCCGGTCGATGAAGTGAACGTCGATGACCGGAATGTCGGCGTTGACGGGGACCATGTAGTCGGCCAGGTTGCTGGCGGCCAACCTGGAATCATCGATCATCTCCGAACGGCGTCGGACGGGGCGCGCCGGGTGGAACCCGGTGGCGGGCAACCGGTCGGCTGCCCTTCCACCCTGATCACCGATGTGGATCGTTGCCAGGACCTGTCGATCCCAGGCTAGGGTGGGCCCGATGACGGGTGACCGCCGCCACGCGATGCTGGAACGACTACGCCGGGCGTACGACACGGGCGCCGCCGCCCGCGACCAGCATCCGAAGTCGGCGTGGAAGATCGCCGAGCGATCCGCGTTCGGCGACCGGCTGGCGCGACGCGGGGCCCGGTCCCTGCTGGAGATCGGTGCGGGCACCGGACAGGACAGCCGGTACTTCCAGGAGCAGGGCTTCGACGTGGTCGCCACCGACCTCACCCCGGCGATGGTCGCCGCCTGCCGGGCGAAGGGCCTCGACGCCCGGCTGATGGACGTCCTGGCCATGGACTTCCCGGTGGCGTCGTTCGACGCGGTCTACACGATGAACTGTTTGCTGCACGTGCCGAACGCCGACCTGCCGGCCGCCCTGACGGCGATCGGAGACGTGCTGCGGCCGGGCGGGCTGTTCTTCCTCGGCGTCTACGGCGGCGACGGCAGCGAGGGCGTCGCCGACTGGGACGATCACGACCCGCCCCGGTTCTTCTCGATGCGCACCGACGAACAGATCCGGCGGTACGCCACCGACGTCTTCGACCTCGTCGACTTCCACGCCCTCGACGTCGACGGCGGCTTCCGCTTCCAGTCGCTGACCCTGCGCCGCCCGGCCCAGGCGCCCTGACGCAAGATCAATGTGAGCGTCGTTGCTGTCATCTCGCGCTGTTGACAACAACGACGCTCACATTGATCTTGATCATGCCTGTCGGGAGCACTGTGGAGGCGGCTACGGTTGGGCGCTGTGACGGATCGGAGCTCATGGGTGCCGGGGTGGCGGGTGCGGCTGGCATCCCTGGCGGCCGCTGGCGGGTTCCTCGCGATCGCCCTCGGCATCCGATTGTTGGCCAGTGGGGACGGTGTGCTGGACAGTTCCGGTGTGCTGCAGCAGCACTCCGGCACCGCCCTGTACGCGTCGATGGTCTACGCGGGCGTCTTCGTCCTCGCCCCCCGGGTCACGCCGGTCGTGGCTGGCGTGGTGGCCGTCGCTTTCTGCTGGCTCGTCGAGCTTCTGCAGCTGACCGGGATCCCGGCGGCGCTGTCCGAGCGCAGCGTCATCGCGCGGCTGGTGCTGGGCGTCCAGTTCGACGCCACCGATCTGGCGTGGTACCCGGTGGGCGTACTGCCGTTGGTGCTTATGCACCTCGGCATCGACCGCTGGCGGCGGTACCGCCGCGACCAGCAACCGACGGCCGCCGGCACCGCCCACACCTAGCGCAGGTGTCTACGGTGAAGTCGGGTGGGCCAGGGCCGCCTGGACGATCCGGACCGCTTCGGCGGGGTCGATGCCGACCCGGCTGATGATCGTCGCGTAGTCGCGGGCGGCGCGGCGGGCCTGTTCGAGAGCCTGGTCACCGGCGGCCGAGACGAACGAGCCGGCCCGCCCCCGGGTCTCGATCAGGCCGGCCTCCTCCAACTCCCGGTACGCCCGACCGACGGTGTTCACGGCGAGACCGAGGTCGGCGGCGAGCCGGCGGACCGTCGGCAACCGGGTGCCGACGGCCAGCGACCGGTCCTGGATCTGCTTCGCGAGCTGGGCCCGCAGCTGCTCGTACGGCGGCGTCGGCGACGCGGCGTCGATGACGATCATCGGACGATCATGGCCTGCCGGGCAGTCGCCCCGACGCCGGCGGTCCGGCGGTGGATCAGGGCGAGCGCGGCGACGCCGACCGGGACGAGGCCGATCGCGACGGCGTTCCACCAGCCGAGCGACTCGCCGTACAGGAAGATTGCCGGCAGCGTCCAGACCAGGCTGGGGGTGACCAGGGCGCGGGCGTCGGAGACCCGCATGATGACGTCGGCCGTGAGCGACACCTCGTCCTCGGCGACGGCCGGGGTGGTCAGCACCTGGCGTAGTTGCAGGATGGTGCCGGCACCGGCACCGGCGAGGCCGATGAGGACGACGGCCGCGCCGGCGCGCAGGTCAGGATCGGAGATCGGCAGTACGCTGAGCGCGAGCAGCAGCGCGCCGGCGAACGTCGCGACCGCGAAGACGGCGTACGGCCGGCCCAGCACCGCCTGCCAGCCGAAGCCGACCGGGTGGGCCACCCGTCGGGGCAGCGCGGCGCCGGCCCGCTGATCGGCGCGACGGATCCACCAGCCGAGCAGCCACTGGCCGGTCAGCAGTGCGACCACCAGCGCGGAGAGTGCCAGGAGTCGGAACTCGGCGGACGTGCCGTCGCCGAGCCGGGAGACGTGGGTGAGCGACGCGCCGATCATGAACGTGGCCAGCAGGAGGCTGCCGTAGGAGTTGGCCTGTCGGCGTACGGCCAGCCGCGCGGCGAGCAGCGGGGTCGGCTCCGCCTCGGTCAGCCCGTGCCGGTCCAGCCACTGTCTGGTCTCCGGGTGCGCCGTCTGGCTCATGTCACCACATCCTTATGTCGCAAGACTTGTCCCATGAGCATGCGACAGAGCATGCGACAAAGTCAAGCCCGGCGTGCCGGGTGAAACCGGGAGGCGGGGACCTGCACCTGCGTCTATGGTGAACCGATGGCAGCGGTCAGGCAGTTCCAGGTCACCTTCGACTGCGCCCAGCCGGAGCGCGTCGCCCGCTTCTGGTGCGAGGCGCTGGGGTACGTCGTACCGCCACCGCCACCGGGGTTCACCTCTTGGACGGAGTTCGATCAGGCGCTGCCGCCGGAGCGCCAAGGGTCGGCGTTCGCCTGCGTCGACCCGACCGGCGTCGGCCCACGACTGTTCTTCCAGCGGGTTCCCGAAGGCAAAACCGTCAAGAACCGGCTACATCTCGACGTACGGGTCGGCAGCGGGCTCGTGGGCGACGAACGGGTCGCCGCACTCGAAGCCGAATGCGCCCGGTTGGTCGCGCTCGGCGCGGTACGGGTGGAATTGCTAAGCGCAGATGGTTTTAACGAGTCGTGCCTCGTTATGCGCGACATCGAGGGGAATGAGTTCTGCCTCGACTGAGGATCCGACAGCACCCCTTCCATCGCATCGATCACAATGAAAAGATGAGATCGCTACACGTCGAACTCCCGGCAGCAGGGCACGCGGAGGTCGGCGAACGATCCGATGGGAGTGTCAATGCGAAGACTGACCACATTACTGGTGGCGTTCACGATCGCCATGGCCGGCCTGTTCGCGACCACCGCCGCCCCGGCGTCGGCGGACTACCCGGACCCACCGGGCGGCACGCTGCGCAACGTCTACAGTACCCTCAGCTTCTGTAACTCGTACGGCACCTACGGAGTCCAGAACGGCCTGTGGAGCTCGTACCTCTGCCAGTACCGGGCCTACGGCAACCCGCCCGCCGTCTACTACTTCTTCTGGACGTTCGAGTAGCAGGTGGCTCCTGGGGAGGCTCCACCGTGGGGCTACGGTCTGCTCCCAGCAACGCCCTCACCCACGTCAACCGGGCGTGCGAGACGGGGGCCGGCGAGCGGGGTCGAAGACGCGGGCCATCATCAGGGCGGCCCGGCGCCGACTCACGAAGCGGCTCACGAGCACGCCGAGCCGGTTGCCACCGCCGTCAACGACGATCGGGCCCGGATCCCGGAGCTCAAGGTGCCGCAGCGCGGTCGCGACGACGTCCTCTGCGGCCCGTACCTTCCCTGCGGCCAGCACCGCCGCGTCCGGACCCATCCCGGCCGTGAAGTCGGTGCCGGTGGCTCCGGGGGCGACCGCGAACACCGTCAGGCCGGTGCCACGCAGCTCCGTCCATAGTGACTCGGTGAAGCTGAGCATGAACGCCTTGGCGGCACTGTAGACGGCCATCCGGGGAGTCGGGAAGTACGCGGACACGCTGGCAAGGTTGATGATGAAGCCGTTGGCGGCACCCGTCAGCTGCGGCATGAAGGCCGCTGTCAGCGCGACCGGTGCCATCACGTCAACGGCGACCTCGGCGGTCGACTGACTCGGGTCCACATCGGCAAACAGGGCGAAAGAGCCGATCGCGGCATTGTTGATCAGGCTTGTCACCTCGACGCCCCGGTCGGCGACCACTCGGCGGATCTCGGTTGGCGCACCAGGACTGGACAGGTCCACGGGGACGACCTCGATTCGCACATCAGCAGTGCGGCGCAGCTCGTCCGCAATCGACGCCAACCGGTCGGCGCGCCGCGCGACCAGCACGAGGTTCGCGCCGCGCCCGGCCAGCGCCCTGGCGAAGGCGGCACCGATCCCGGAGCTCGCCCCGGTGAGCAGAACGGTCTGTGAGCGGTAGTCGACAGGCATACGACCAGCCAACGTTCTGCCGGCGGCGGTGTCCAAGACCTGTTTCGCACCCCGTCATGCAACAGGCGCATGACGATCGGGACCCGGGGTCAGCCAACGAGGAGCCGCTCAGCAGAGCGGACGAACTCCGCGACCAACGGGTTGGCGTCCCCGGCGCGGGTGACCACGGCGACCTGGCAGGGCTCGACCTCGTGGATGGCAACGGTGACCAGGTCGGGACGCAGGCTGAACCGCCGGTCATTGGCCGGGACGACGGCGATGGCACTGCCGTCGGCGATGGCTTCGAGTTTGTCGTCGTAGGTGTCGGCCAGCGTGGGGCCGAGCTGGGCGGGACTGCCGTCCGGGCGGGGTTCGAGCCGCCAGAAGCCGGTCCAGTCGGCACCCATGCCGGTGCAGCCGACCAGCGGTTCCGCAGCGATGTCCGCGACGGTCACCGACTCCTTGCCGGCCAGCCGGTGCGCGGCGGGCACGACCAGGACCCGGGGTTCGTCGTATAGGACAGCCACGTCGAGGTCGTCGGCCGGAACCGGCAGCGGCGTACGGATCACCAGGGCGTCGGCCTGCCGGCGCAGCAGTGCGTCGGCGTCCCGGCTGTCGAGGTGGCGGGTGCGGACGTGGGCGTCGGGAAACCGGTGGCGCAGGTCGCGTACAGCGGGGGTGACGATCAGATCGTCGACGTACCCGATGGTGATGGTGCGCTCCGGCGCCGCCGCCCGCGCGGCGAGTACCGCCTGTTCGGCACCGTGCAGTAGCTGCTCGGCACGGGGCAGGAACGCCGAACCGGCGGCGGTGAGCCGGCTGCCCTGGCTGGTGCGTTCCAGCAGGCGTACGCCGAGAGCGTCCTCCAGCCGCTGGATCTGTCGGCTCAGCGACGGCTGGGCGACCCGGAGCTGCTCGGCGGCGCGCGCGAAGTTCAGCTGCTCGGCGACCACGATGAAGTACCGGACCAGCCGCAGGTCCAGATCCGGAAGCATGCCGAAAGCCTACTCGTCATGCAGTTCCTGCATAGCGAGGTCGTGCAGCAGGTCGGTGGAGCGTTCAGTCCGCTGGTCCGCGACGCCATCGGCGGCCCCGACTCCGGCTCCGGCCCTGGCCGTGGCCCCGGCGCGGTCGACCATCGTGGCTTTCTTCGTGGTGACGGGCCGACGGCCTACACCGGCATTCGGGCCTGGAACTGCCTCGACTGCCAGTCCCGCAGCGCCTGCTTGATCCGTACGTTCTCGTCGCGGGTCATCGCCAGCTCGGCCCGCACTGCGGCCAGCTCGTCGGCGACCAGGTGCAGGAAGGCGCGGACCTCGGTCGGGTCGAGACCGCGCCGGGTGCGGTCCAGGAACTGACGGTCGCGGACCAGCCCGGGGCTGATCGGCGGCCGGGCCGCAGCGCGGTAGTGGCGGGCACCGGCGTTGCGGGTGTGCGGCCGGGACTGCTGCCGGGTACGCCGGGGGAACAGAACGAGGTGGAGAAGCCTGCGCACGGTGGAACCGCCTTTCGCATTTCGACGGGATCGCTGTCGGGTGTTTCTGGTCAGGGGCGAGATTCGGGGGTACGGCCGTCGCGCTCGACGACGCCGGGCCGCCGCAATGCGTGTTTGAACACCGACAGCAGCATCATCTGGCCGGTACGGGGGCCGCTGACGACGGTGCCCATCACCGCGATCATGGTCACGTGCGGAATGTCGTGACCGTGCCGCAGATGTGACACCCGGATCGCCACCGGTCCGTTGCCGAATGCCCAGTCTTCGGCGCGCAGCCGCAACACGTCGCCGACCTTGATCAACGGTTCACCGGACAATTTCGCACCACCCTCCGCTGTTGCCGTTCTCCGGCGGGTGTGGGAACTCCGGCGGCGACAGGCCGGCAACGGTGAGCACAGTCCGGATCCGGCGGGCACGTGGCACGTCACGCCGGTCGAGGATCGCCAGGGCCATGGTGAACGGTGCGCAGAACGCCACCGATCCGCAGGCCGGGCATTCGCCGGTCCGTAACGGCAGGTGCTTCTCGGCGGTCTCCCGCGCGTGCCGCAACACCCGTTCGGCGTCCGCGTCGACATCCACGTCGGCATCGGAGCCCGACTCCTTATTGATCATCGACTTCTCCCGTCCAAGAAGATCTGACGACATCCACCCTGGACGCAGCCGGTCCGCAGTGGAAGGATTTCCACCAACAGAACCCGTTCCGAAGTTTCGATCTTGAATCGGGAAGGACCGGTAATTCGTGACCACCAACGGGGTTCCTCGCATCCTCAAGTTCCTCCGTACGCTCAACGGCGGCATGACGCAGGAGCAGTTGGCGCAGCGGTTGAGCGTCTCCACCTCGCTGATTGCCAAGTTCGAGACGGCCCGGCAGATCCCGCTGCCGGACACCGCCGTGCAGATCGACGAGGTCTTCGGCAGCGGCACGCTGGTGCAGGAGACCGCCGACAACGCCCGCCGGGCCGTCCCACCGGACTGGTTCCAGCCCTGGCCGGAGTACGAGGCCGAGGCCGAGATGCTGCGCGCGTACCAGTCGACCTACGTCCCCGGCCTGCTGCAGACCGAGGCGTACGCCCGCGCGGTGCTCGCCGTCGGCATGCTCCCGCCGGAGGTGGCCGAGCAGCGGCTGGCGCACCGGCTCGCCCGCCAGGTGACCGTCTTCGACCGCAGGACGCCGCCGGTCACCTCGTTCATCGTCGACGAGGCGGCGCTGCGCCGAGGCGACCCGGTGGTGATGAAGGAGCAGCTGCTGCACCTGGTGGAGATGTCGCGGCGCGACCGGCTGCTGCTGCACGTGGTGCCGCTCTACGCCGGGCTCTACGCCGGACAGTCCGGCAACTTCATCCTCGGCACGCTGCCGGACGGGGCGACGGTGGCCTACGCGGAGAACCCGTTGGACGGCCGCACCTAGCGCCAGCAAGATGTTCGCCTCCGTCGTCATACTGCAGCTCGTCGACGAAGGCACAGTCGACCTCGACGGGTCGGTCGAGACCTACCTGCCGGGCCTGGTCCGCAGCCCCGGCGTCGACCCCGACACGATCACCGTCCGCCAACTGCTGCAGCACACCAGCGGACTGCCCGACTACACCGACTCGATGTTCCCGGAAATGATCGACATCCCGCCGTACCAGCACATCTACCTCGAGCCCCGGGACCTGCTCGACATGGCCAACGCCATGGAAGGCCGGCCGGCCGGCACCTGGGCCTACAGCAACACCAACTACCTGCTGGCCGGTCTGATCGCCCAACGGGTCACCGGCCGCCCGTTCAACGAACTGGTCACCACCCGGGTCATCGAGCGGCTCGGCCTGCGCGACACGTACGCGCCCGAGGTCGGCGAGGAAGGCATCCGGGGCAGGCACCCCAAGGGTTACCAACTCGACGACGCCACCGGCGAGCTGCTCGACTTCACCCGGATGGACCCGAGCTGGGGGTGGGCCGCCGGCCAGCTGATCTCCACCCCGGCCGACCTGAACACCTTCATGCGGGCGCTGCTCGACGGCAAGCTGCTCAAGCCCGCGCAGCTGGCCGAGATGCGCACCACCGTCTCCGTACACCCGCAATCGGACGTGCGGTACGGGCTCGGTCTCTTCAGCACCCCGTTGAGCTGCGGCGGGGTGGCCTGGGGACACGGCGGCGACATCCCGGGCTACTCGACCGCCAACGGCGCCACCGACGACGGTCGGGCGGCGACCCTCACGGTCACCTCGATGACCGGATCGGTGACCGACAAGTCCGTCGCCGCCGAGCGGGCCGCGCTCGTCGACGCCGCGCTCTGCGCGAAGTGACCCGCAGCGGTCGAGGGCGGTTCAGCAGCGGACGAGTTCGTCGATCAACGTCCAGTGCCCGTCCTCGATCGCCTGGTCGTAGTCCAGATTCAGCAGTGTCCGTACCACGGTGGTCAGCCGGCTCACGGTGATCCGCTGCGGATCGTTGGCGACCGACAGCTGAACGACGACCAGCTTGACCATCGTCCACAGCCGCCGGGTCTCGACCCGGTCGAGGTCACCGAACATCTGCTCTGCCAGTACGGCGGTCCGCTCGATCGCCGTACTGGCAATGCCGTAGTCAAGGCCGGCCAGTGCGGCCCGGTTCACCAGATCGCGCCGGACCCGCTTGGGCAGCCGTTCGACGGCTTCGACGTGCGACCGCAGGGGTCCGCCGATCAGTTCCTGTATGTGCACGACGCCGTCAGCGGTGAACCAGGCCCCACGGTCGTCGCGGTACCACCGCCAGATCCGCCCGGGACTGTCGAAGGTAGCCCTCGTCGGCACGACCACGTGCACGCTGAGCGCCCGGTGCAGGTCCCGGGCGAGTTTGCGCAGGTGTGCCGCGCCGCTGGTGCCGGAGAGCTCCGCCGGATGTTTCGGCAGCAGCAGAATGTCCTGGCGGTTCCAGCCGACGGTGTGCCGGATCTGCGCCGCCACTGCCTGCGGATCGTCGGTCTCCTGGCTGCCAAGATGGACCGTGCCGGTCGAGTCGATGTCGACCACGACGGTGGTGACGCCCGGGTGGTGCGGCAACGTCTGCGGGTCGAGCGGGGTCAGGTCGCTGGCCCGGGTGGACTCGACGACCAGGACTGCACCGTCGCGCAGCGCCGTGGTGTGCGAGTGCGTCGGCGGCCCGGCCAGCGGTACGGCCTCCGGCAGGTTCAGCGCCTTGGCCGCAGCCGCCGTCACGGTGATCACCGCCGCGTTGCTGACCGTCAGGTCGATCGTGATCGGCTGGTGGACGGTGTGCGTCCCGGTGATCCGGAAGGTACCGCTCGAAACCAGGTAGACGTACCCCTCGGTCTTGTCCTCGTGGGTGTGCTCGACGGTGGCCGACACCGTGAGCGGATCCGGCCTGTCTTTGCTCGACGCCAGTTTGAATTGCAGGACCTCCTGATCGCGACTGTTGGTGACGGCGGTGTCGGTCTCCGTCTCGTCGCCGAGTTCCCGCACGCTCTCGTTGGTGAGCTTGACCGAGTAGAGGTACGTCAACGTGTGCGGCAACAGCTGGACGGTCGGGTCGGCGATCAACAGGTGACTCAGCCCGGGGATCCTGACCCCGCCGGGTTGCAGGATGCGGTCGCCGAGCCCGAGCAGCACCGCCGGGACGACCTGTGTGGCCAGGTGGCCCTCAGTGCCCGGAGCCAGCCAGGACGGCGGGTGGGGCAGCCGGTCGGTGTGCCGGAACACCGTGTTCTGCACACCCCGGACGGCCGCCGCCAGCATCGACCTGTCGACGGTCAGATCGTTGAGCAGCACCTTCGATCGGACCTTGCCTTCGATGGCTTCAAGACGCCGCGCCGAAAGGTCGTAGTACGGCAACAGGTCGGCCGGCCGGCGGTTGCGGTAGACGACGACCTGGGTCACCGCGCTGCCGACCGGCAGCATCGGGGTGTCGGTGGTCAGCGCGGTCGGATAGTGCAGCCGCAGCGTCCCGGGCAAGGTACGGGTCTGGGCCGGCTGCGGTCGTTGCCGCGCCCACCAGGCGGTGATCGGGCCGGCCTGTCCGAGACTCATCCAGACCACCATCTCGGGTGGGCTGGACACCGTGGCGGTCCGGACAGTGAAGATCCACGGGTGGGTGTACTCCTCGAAACCGACGTACTTGCGGGAGTCGGTGGTCGCCTTGTTCGCCCTGTCGTCGATCTTGAGGCGTTCCTGCCGGCGGTCGGAGTTCGACACGGCCACCGTCCGTACCCGGTTCCGGCCCAGCGCCCTGCCGAACAGCCGGACAGCCGCTCCGAGGGCCTCAGCCGACCCCGGCACCGACAGCCCACCGCCACGACTCCACTCGAAGCCCCGGACGCGACGGTCCTCGCGCTGGACGCCGCCCTGGTGGTAGGTGTCCGACTTCTCCTTGGCCGGCAGGCTGCCGATGTGCGTACCCTGGCCCATCCGGGCGGTCACCGTGACCATGTCGACGGTCCACCCGTACCAGGTCTTGCGCGGCAGCAGCAGGTGCAGGGCACCGTTGGCGCCGAGGTACGGGGCGAGGACGTGCAGGGCGTCGGCCTCCAACAGCATGGCCAGTTTGTCCTGCCGTCGGGCGCCGACGCTCCACGCCTGGCTGGTCCCGGTGACGTGGGGCAGCAGGGTGAGCACCGTCGGCATGACGTCGTCGGCGTTGGTCATCTCCGCCACGTCGCCGAGGCCGAGCGACTGGCCGGAGGCGACCGTCGGCGGGAGGTGGCGCCGGTTCTCGCCGCTCGCCACGAACTGGCCGACGAGTGCGTCCGTGACCGAAGCAGTGAGCGCCGGCGCGGGCAGGTTGTACCGGTCAGGGAAACGCAGCGTCTCGGTTCGCAGCAGCACGGCGGTCATCGACCCGGCCGGGACGAGCCTCGTCTCGGTGACCATCGTGTCGTCGGCGCCCTTGCGGGTCGCCCGTACCTCGAAGACGGTGTGGAACTGGTACAGGTCACTGGCGGTGGTGTCCTTGGCGGACCGGCGGTTGATGCCGCTGATGCCGTGACCGGACGAGTGGTCCCAGAGCGTGAACGCCGCCTGGCCGCCGTAGGTGCCGGTCAGCCCGATGGCGGTGCCGTCCTGCGCACGCCGCAGTCCGAGGGTGACGAGCAGCCGCCAGGGCCACTTGATCCTGTACGCCGCCGATGTGTCGAGACTGCTGTTGACGTCCTTGACGTTCTCCGGACCGCCACTGAACTGCGAGCCCCGCTGCAGGTCGACATCTGTCAGCGCTTTGACCGGGTCACGCAGGATGTCGACCGGACGCGCCTGGTAGAGCCGCCGATGGACCGTCAGGTACCACGACGTGCCGTCGACGGCGGTGTACAGGCCCAGGTACGTCGTGCCGGAGGGGCTCATCGCGTCCGCCGGCCCGAACCGGTCCATCACCCGTACCGCGGTGGTGATCATGTCCTTGTCGACCTGGTCGACCTCCATCTCTTCGGGGTAGCCGAGCAGCTCGCCGATGGCCGCCAGCACCCCGGCGGTCTGCGGCGGGGTCAGCGGAGTCGAACCTGGCGGCAGCTTCACCTCCGGACCGGGGTCGGCGAGATCGAGTTCGCCGAGCTGCGGTAGGGCGTCGACCCGGTCGCTGTCGAGCCGCCCGATCGTCGTGACCACGCTCTCGATCGAGGTGGTCGCCGGCGGCAGATGTGCCTTGCCCGTCAGGTCGAACACCGCCGTCTCCACGTGCAGCAGCGCTTTGTACCTGCCGCGCACCCCCGCGCCGGTCAACTTGATCCGCCGGTTCCCCCGATAGCCGACCATGGCACTGTCGGAGTGCACCTGGCTGAACGCCAGTTCCGTGCCGAA
Organism: Solwaraspora sp. WMMA2056; assembly: GCF_030345095.1. NCBI lineage: Bacteria > Bacillati > Actinomycetota > Actinomycetes > Micromonosporales > Micromonosporaceae > Solwaraspora > Solwaraspora sp. WMMA2056. The sequence continues at coordinate 1,293,079 of NZ_CP128360.1, read as the reverse complement.
GTTGACCCCGCCCTGCACCTGCCAGTCGCTACCGGGACCGAACTTCGTGCGCCCGACGACCGTCCCGTCGATGCCGATCTGCTGACCGGTGGTCACGCCGGTACGGGTGACCACCTTCCCGCCGTACTTGGCCGACGAGTCGATGGTCAGCTTGTCGTCGGACCGGGCCGATCCGGCGACGCCGAACAGGGACTGGTCGGTGGCGTCCCCCTCCTGTTCGATCCAGAACCTGACGTACGCCAGGTACGTGCCGAGTTCGTACGACGCCAGCAGGCCGCTGTCGGCCGCCTTGCCGTGCCCGGTGAGCAGGGCGCTACCCGAGAAGTGGGCCGCGAAGTGGCGCTCCATGGCTGCGGTCTCGACCGGTGACACGGCCGGCTTGGTGAGCCCGCTGAATGCCGTCCGGATCGAGTGCAGCACCGCCGGAAGGACCTGCTCCACCTTGCTGATGCCGGTGACCATGGGCAGCACGGTGAACGGCTGCTGGATGCCGGTCCGCGCCGGGGTCAGGAACGTCAGCGGGGTCAGGGCGCTCGTGCTGCCGGCCTCGTCGCGGGCGGCGGCGAGGAAGGTGCGGACCTGCCGCGTGAAGCGCCGTCTGACCCCGACCTCGGGGGTGACGACCACTTCCGCGAACAGCGGCTTGTTCATCAGCAGCGCGTCGGTCGTCCGTTCGACCACGGCCTTCTGCGCATGCTGACTGGCGTCGCCGACGTTGATCCCTTTCGCCGTTGCGCCGCCGAGGATGCCACGGACGATGCCGCGACCCGGGGTCTCGACGACGTCCCCGGTCTGTGGATCGGTCATCTCGTTGATCCCGAACCCGACGCCGACGTTCGCGGCCAGTTGGGCGCTGCTGCCGTTGCCGTCCTTGCCGGCGGCCTTCGTCCCGCCCAGTGCGTCCAGCCGCAGGATCGTGTTCGACAGCCGGTCTACGGCCCAGGTGTGCGGGGAGGGACTGGTGACCTTCGGCGTCAGGGTCAGTGTCAGCTGGTCGGTGCGGGTCCGGCCGTCGAGGGTGTGCGGTACGGACAGCAGCAGCGCCCCGGACGCCAGGTCACGCGGATGGTGGGTCAGCGTACGTTCGCTGAGGAACTCCGCGATGGACTTCAGCACCTCCGGGCGGGCCCGCCGCTGGTGCACCACCCCGTTGGCGTCGGTCGTGTCCGAATGGTAGTGATCCAGCAGCCGCGATCTGATGGCACCGAGGTCGACCGAGACGACCTTCTTCCAGGCACCGTCGAGATCGCCGGTGACGGTGCCCGGCGACAACTGGTCCCGGGAGCCGTCGGGCGGGCGCAGCCCACTCAGGTCCGGGACCAGCGTCTCCTTCAGGTAGCGGACGGTGAGCGGCTTGCCGATCAGCACCGACCTCGCGGCCTGCGCACCACCGATCCGACGTACGGTGATCCGGGGTTCGGGGTAGTCGAAGTAGCCGGGTGCCTTGAAGCTCTTGATCGAGGTGGCGTACTCCGCCATCGTGATCACCGACTGCCCGGTGCTGGTGGTGACCGCGGCGGTCGCCGCCACCGCCGCCACCACCCCGCTCTCCGGCGGCAGTCCGATCGCCGGGGTCGACACCGCCCCGGTCTGGCTCGTGGCGGTGACGGACTTCGGCGCCGACCGCGCACCGTACGGCACCGCGAAGTTGACCTCGCCGGCCTTGAACGCCGGCCGGGGGACGGCCTGACCCAGCCTCAGCCGTACCTCGTACATGTTGCCGCCGGACGATACGACGTCGCCGCTGTTCGCCAGGTTCCGCAGATAGTGGTCGTCGGTCAGGTCGGCGGCCAACTGGCGGGCCACGGACTGCGACAGCGACGTGAGCTGGGTGACCCGGTCCGCGAAGCCGCCGAGGTCGGTCAGGCCGGAGTCAAACTGCCCGTCGCCCAACGCGTCGAACTGCTGGGCGTGCGCCGGCGGCCCGAACGTGATCCCGTGACGCTCACCGGCGAAGTCGACGTACCGCTGCACCAGTTCGGGCCAGTGCCGCCGGTCGACGGACCGCAGACCCGCGCTGAACGCGTCGGACAACTGCACCAGGCGGGTGCCTTCCGGCAGCGTCTCGCGTACCGCCTGGTCGAGCTCGCCGGGGTTGTTCACCAGCAGCACGACGAGGTTGGCGCCGTGATCCGGAGCCGTCTCCTGGATGAGTTCGTCAAGCTTGCGTGTCTCGTCCCGGCCGACTTCGACGACCTCGCCGGACTCCCGGTCCACCGCAGCGAAGATCACCGCCGTCGGCGGTACCGGCGCGTCGACCCGCAGCCCGTGGAACACGGCGTCCAACAGCTGCAACGTCCAGGTGGGCGCCTTGTCGAAGGACCCGTCGAACTCGAACACCTTGGCGACACTCACGGTGAGCCCGTCCGAGACCGTGTTCCAGCCCGGCACCCGCATTTCCTGCTCGACGTGATCGACGTGCTCCGCGTGATCCACGTGCTCGACGTGCTCGACGTGATCCACGTGCTCGACGTGATCCACGTGATCCACGTGCTCGGTGGCGGTGGCTGCCGCCGCGACGGCGCTTTCGCCAATTTCCTGCAGTTGCTGCTCGATCAGGTTGATTTCGGCCGTGAGCGACGCGGCCTCCGCAGGGATCGGCGCGCTCGACGATCCGGTCGTCAGCATGGTTCGTTCGTCGACCAGTCGTTCGAGGCGTTGCCGCAGTGCCTCGACGTTCTCGGGGGTCTGCGCGGTCTGGTCGAGGGTGCCGGGTCGGTAGTCGTGTGGGGCCAGCAGCAGGCCGGAGACGCCGTCATGGTGTGCGAAGTCCGGCCCGGTCAGCGGAACCCGGTCCGGGGTGAAGGCGATGAACCGCAGGTCGACCAGCCCGACCGGCGCGACCTGGCTCGGCGAACGGCTGTCGTAGGAGGTCACCGGGTCCTGGCCGGCGGGAGCCGTCACGTCGACGAACATCAACCCCGACGAGTGGTCGTTGACCAGCGCGAAGGCGTGGGTCGGCGCATTGGGCGGACCGGCCGTCAGGTACGCGACGGATCCTGGCACGTCGCGCAACAGGTCGGCGACCTGCTCGACACCGCCCGCCTGTCGCCAGGGTTGCCCGTGGTCGATCGCGAACCGCTGCGCCGGCCCGGCCTCCAGGTACGCGGAGTCGCGCACCACATTCGGCCGCTTCGCGAGTACGCCGGCCCTGGTCAGGCCGGTGTCGACGTTGTGCAGCTGGGGAAGGCAGTCCAATGGCTGCGGGTCGGCCAGGCGCGCCTGCTGCAGCGACCGCGCCGTGTCGGCGGTCGACCCCACCGTACGGGTGGCCGGCCCCGCAGTGGCAGCGGTGGCCGGCTCCGGCGGTTTGGGGATCGTGCGCCAGAACGCCAGCACTTCCTCGCGCCACCGGTCGGTCCGCGCGGCGTCCGCCGCCCGCACGTCGGCGTCGGCTCTGGTGGTGTACGACGAGAACACATCGCCGTTGGCCTGCTCGTGATCGAGCCAGAGTTTGCTGTGGCCGCCCGAGTTCAACTGCTCACGGGCCAGGTAGACGAAGTCCTCACGGTAGTCGGCACCGATCTGGTCGAGTACGTCACGGGACAGACCACGGTTGTACGCCAACTGCTGGAACCCGTCGCGGGCCTCGACCACCGCCCGGTTCGACTTGATCTCGCCGATGAACCGGTCGGACAGGTTGTCGAGGTCGAGCAGATCACGGTACGGCGCGGTGGTGATGTCCTCAGGACGGGAGTTCGTCGGCAGTGACTCCTCGAACACCGCCCGGAAGTCCTGCTTGAACACGTTCCAGGCGCGATCCAGCGCGGTCGCGCCCAGCTCGGGGAAGTACGCGGCGACCTCGTCGAACGTGCCCCGGGCCTGATTCAGCGTACGTTCGAAAGCGGCCTCGGCCGTGAAGGCGTCGTACAGTCTTGCCTGGTTCGCCGCTACGGTTTCCAGCAGGTGTTCCAGCGGAGCCCCGTTGCCGGCGTCCAGGGCTTCGCGGTACGCCGCCCGCACCGTCTGCTCCCAGCGCCCGTTGACGGCCGCCAGCCCTTCGGGGGACAGCGTGGACTTCGGGGTGCCCAGCTGCCAGTCGACGTACGCCTGGTTGAACAGCTCGACCTGGATGTGCCGCAGACCGTCCGGGCTGTCCAGTACGCCGGGCGGGGCCTTGCCGGTGGTCGCCTCCCACAGCTGTGCCGGTGACGGGTACGGGTTGTCGCCGCCGTCGAGCAGTTGCCCCACCGTGGTGATGTGCTCCTGCCCGCTGCCGAGCCGGTCCCGTACATGTCCGGGCAGGGCCTGGTCGCGCCACCGGTCGAGGTCCGGGAACGGCTGGTCCCGCCGACGGCCGATCAGGTTCGCGGCCTGCCGCTCCCCGGCGTCGGGGTGCAGGGCCAGTTTTGCCTCCTGCTGGGTCAGCGGTTCGGAGATGCCCAGGTCGTTCTGCCGTTGCGCGTTGAGTTTCAGCAACTCGCTCGGGCGCACACCGCGTTCGAGACCTTTCTGGTACGCGGCCAGGTCGGCACTGTCCAGGTCAAGATCGTGCAATCGTTGCTGGATGTCGGCACGGTGATCCTCGAAGGGGTTCAGCCGGGACTCGGCCAGCAACCGGTTCAGGCCGAGCCACTCGGCGTCGGTGACGCCGAGAACCTTGCGACCGTCGGCGCGCTCGGCCCAGCTGCGGCCGTCCTGCCCGCGCTGGTCGGGATGCGGGCTGAACAGTTCCGCGCGGTCCAGCAGGTTCCCGTACTCGCTGTCCAGGGCCTGCCGGGCCTCGGTAGTCAACTGTGGAGTCCAGGGTTGTGCCTGCGACTGCGGCGACGGCGGCGGTGTCGTAGCCGGCTGCGACTGGGAGGTGCCCGCATCCCGCATCGTCGGCAGCACCGGATCCGGTGGGGACACCGACTGCGTCTGCGGCGAGAGCGTCTGCCCCGCCTGCGCCGTCGTCGACTGCGTCTGGGGCGTCTGCGACTGCGCCGTCGTCGACTGCGTCTGGGGCGTCTGCGACTGCGCCGGCGTCTGCTGAGGCAGGTCGGCGATCGTCGACGGCCGGGCCGGGGCGGACGAGGTCGACGTCGGCCGGTCGAGGCTGCTCACCGAGGTGCGCGGGGAGTTGTCCGGCACGACCGGGGCGGGGACGACACTCGCCGAGGTCTTCGGGGCGGTCCCCAGGTTCGCCGGCGGGAGCGACCCCGCGCGCGCCTCGCCAACCGGACGCACCGCCGACGGCTCACCTGTCGGGCGTACCGCCGAGGGGCCGCCGACCGGGCGTACGACCGGAGCCTCACCCGGCGGACGCACCGCCGGTGGGTCGACGGTCAGCTTCGGCGGCAGCGAGACACCGCTGTTGGTGATGCTCAGGTCCACCTTCGGCGGCGACGTGACCGATCCGATGACCGGCGCGTTCGGTACCGACTGCGCCGGCACCGGCAGGGGCGGGCCGACCGACGCGGGCAACCCGGTGACGGGCCCGGGGCGGGAGGTGGCCGGGACCATGTCGTGCAGGCCCGGTACGGCACCTGACAGGCCCATCGCGGCCGAGATGCCGATCACGGTCGGATCGGCTTCGTACTTCACTCCGTACGCCGTCTTGACGATCGCATCGGGGCCGAGGTCCACCGCCATGTTGACGCCGACGTTGGAGATGACCTCCGCCGCCGGCCGGATGACGGCCTGGCTGGAGCGTACCGCCGCACTCGCCACCTGCGCCGGGGTCCGGACCGCCGGCGGCACCACGGCGGCGCCGTTGCGGGTCGCGACCTGCAACGCCGCGACCAGCCCGTCGCCCACCTGCACGGTGGTGATCCGCGGCATCCCGGCCGAGACGATCCGCAGCGCCCGGCCGAAATTGACCGACACGTTCACCACGACCCGCACCAGGCTGGACAGCAGTACGGAGACGGCCCTGGTGATGGCGGCGAACAGCGGCCCGATGGCGAACGTCAGCGGGGTCAGCACCACCCCGATCACCCCGACGATGATCTCGATGGTCCGCATCTGTTCCTGTTCGGCCCGCGCGTCCCGGACCTGCTGGGCGAAGTCCTGGATCGCCTGGCCGACCGCGATCATCTCGTTGGCGACCGGCACCACCGTGTTGGTGACGATCCCGTCCCAGGCCTGCACCGCCCGGTCGCGGCCGGTGCCCTGCCAGGCGATCTCGCCGAGCGGCCCGGTGATCCCGCCGGCCTGCCGGTACAGCTCGTTGCCCAGGGCGACGAACGCGTTGCCGAGGCTCTGGATCTGCTGGTCGTCGATCTCCGTTGGAAAGATCGGCACGTCAGGCCTCCTCGATCGCCACCTGGATGACGGTGTCGGGGTGCGCGCGGCGCAGCAGCCGGCCCCGACCCGGTGGCCCGTTCTCGGCCCGGTGGCCGCCGAACAGCACGCCTTCACGGCTGTCCCCGGGCAGGATCACTGCGGCCGGCTGCTGCTCCCGCAGCCGGGCGAGCAGCTGATCGACCGCGAACCCCCGGGAACTGCCGGTGACCCGCCGGGCGAGTACCACGTGAAACCCGAGGTCGTGCCCGTGCGGCAGCCGGTCGACCAGCGGCGACAGCGGCGAGCTGCCGCCACCGACCAGGTCGTGATCGTCGACCACGACGAACAGCTGCGGCCCCTGCCACCAGTCCCGGCGGGCCAGGTCCTGACCGGTCAGACCGGGCGGCGGCATCCGCTCGGCAAGCTTGCCGTCGACCTGTCCGACGTACTCTGCGGCGGCGGTCGGGTCGGCGGCGTAGGCACCCAGGTAGTCCTCGGGCACCGCGCCCAGCAGGGTCCGCCGGTAGTCGATTACGACGAACCGGATCTCCCACGCCGTGTAGCGCCGGGCCATCGCCGCCATCCAGGTACGCAGCAGCTGGGTCTTGCCGGTGCCGGAGTCGCCGAGCACCACCAGGTGCGGATCGTCACCGATCAGGTCGAGGTGGACCGGGGCGAGGCCGACCTCGTCCAGCCCGACCGGTACACCGGCGCTGGTGGCGTCGACCGGCAGTTGCGCGGCGGCCAGCCGGCGCGGCAGTACCCGCACCTCGGGGGCGGCCGGTCCGCTCCAGCCGGCGGCCAGTTTGCCGATCACCTCGTCGACCGCCTCGGTCAGGGCGTCGACGGTGTCGGTGTCGTCGACCCTGGGCAGCAACGCCTGGTACGGCACGCCGGGCGGGGCCAGTCCCCGGCCGGCGACGACGTCGCCGAGCGCGCGGGCCGCCGGCCGGCTGATCTCGCTCTCCGCCGGGTCGTTGAGCCGCAGTTCGAGCCGGCCGGCGAGGCTGTCACGCAGATTGGACCGGATGTCGAACCAGCGGTTCGCGGTCACCACGACGTGCACCCCGACGCCGAGGCCGCGCGCCGCCACGTCCACGACGACCTCGTCGGCCAGGTCGAACTCGGCCCGGATGGCGGGCCAGTTGTCCAGCACCAGGAACACGTCGGCGGCGCGTACGTCGGCGGGGATTCCGCCGCTGGCCCGCAGCTGCCGCCAGCGGCCGGCCGAGTCGACGCCCAGATCGGCGAAGATCCGTTCGCGTTCGTCGACGAGCCGCCGGGTGTCCAACAGGATCCGGCGGGCCAGCTCCACGTCCCGGCGACCGGCGACCCCGGCGACGTGCGGGGCGGCGGCGAGCGCCCGCAGCCCACCGCCACCGAGGTCGACGCAGGCGAACTGGGCCTCGTCCGGGGTGTGGGTCAGCATCAGGGCCAGCACCGTGGTGCGCAGCAGGGTGCTCTTGCCGGTCTGCGGAGCGCCGACCACGGCGAGGTTCCCGGCCACGCCGAAGTCCACCAGCATCGGGGACTGCTGCTGGGTGGCCGGCTCGTCGAGGACGCCCAGCGGCACCCGCAGCCCGCCGAGCCACGGCCAGCTCTCGGCCTGCAGCCCCCGCTCCGGCACCTCGCTCACCGGGCCGAGCACGGATCCGAGGGCGATCGCCGGTGGCAGCGGCGGCAGCCACACCTGATGGGCCACCGCGTCGACCTGGGCCAACGCGGTCGTCACCAGATCCAGTGTGGATGGTCCGTCGACACTGCCCTCGGCCGACCCGGTGTCGGAGGCCCGACCGGTGTCGGTCCCGGCCGACCCACCGGGGTACGGCGCGTCGCGGGTGACCGGGCCGAACGGCACCGGGACGAGATTGGCCGGCGCGGCCGGCCGGGCCGGCGGCCAGGCCGGGCCGGAGACGTGCGAGACCCGGAACCGGCGGTACGCCGACTCGTCGACCTTCAGGTACGCCGAACCGGGCAGCGGCGGCAGCAGGTACGCGTCGGCGGTGCCGAGCACCGCCCGGCTCTCGGCGGCACTGAACGTCCGCAACCCGATCCGGTACGACAGGTGCGACTCCAGGCCACGCAGCCGGCCCTCGTCGAGCCGCTGGCTGGCCAGCAGCAGATGGATCCCGAGGCTGCGGCCCACCCGACCGATCTGCACGAACAGGTCGATGAAGTCGGGCCGCCCGGTGAGCAGCTCACCGAACTCGTCCACGATCACCAGCAGGTACGGCAGGGCCGGCAGCGGGGCACCGTCGACACCCGTACCGCCGGCGGCACGGCGCACCTGGTACTCGCGTACCGAGTCGACGTTGCCGGCGTCGCGCAGCAGCCGCTGCCGACGCTGCTGTTCCCCGACGAGCGCCGCCCTGACCCGGTCCACCAACGCCATGTCGTCGGCCAGGTTGGTGATCAGACCGGCGACGTGCGGCAGATCCACGGCGTTGGCGAAGGTGGCCCCGCCCTTGAAGTCGACAAGCACGAAACTGAGCAGGTCCGGTGGGTGGGTCATGGCCAACCCCACCAGCAGGGTACGCAGCAGTTCACTCTTGCCGGAGCCGGTCGCGCCGATCACCAGCCCGTGCGGGCCGACACCGCCCTGCGCCGACTCCTTCAGGTCGAGCACCACCGGCCGGCCGTCGCTGTCGATGCCGATCGGTGCGCGCAGCAGTTCGTCGCTGCCGGCCGGCAACCAGCGTCCGGTGCCGACCACCTCGTCGCGGGACAGACCCAGCAGTTCCGGCACCGACAGCGAGTCGACCAGCTCGCCGGCCCGGGGCGGCCGCAGCCGAAGCGGCGCCATGGCCCGGGCCAGGCACCGGGCCAACGCCGGGGTCGGGGCGTCGCCGACCAGGTCGTCGACCGCGGCGACCAGCTCCGACCGGCCGGCGAGGGTGAGCCGGCCGGCGTCGTCGACGCTGACCCGTACGTCGGCCCGGGGCGGCTGGTACGACGGGCTGGTCACCAGACACACCACGCTCACCCCGCTGGCCTTGCCGGCCCGGGCCAGCAGTTCGGTGAGGACCGGCTCCCGGACCCAGGTACTGGCCGGGTCGTAGCCGTCGATCAGCAGCACCAGCCGGCGGCCCGGGTCGGTGTCGGCCCGGGTCAGCAGGACCGGTTCGTCGGTGGTGTCGAGCCGGGCCAGCCACAGCTGCAGCAGCCCGACCAGGGCGGACAGGTCGTCGGCGACGGCGACCTGCGCGACCGTCGGCGGCAGGTCGGCGACCTGACCGGTGGGGCCGGCGGTCCGTACGTGCGGTAGCCAGACCGCCCACTGCCAGTCCCGGACGGTGTCCGGCGCGCAGACCATCACGGCCACGTCCTCCGGTGCGTGCAACGCCGCCGTCTGGCACAGCATCGCCCGGCCCACCGCGCGGGCCGCCGCCGGCGGGCCGATCACGCTGACCACGCCGGCCCGGCCCAGGTCGATCAGGCCGGGCTGGCGGCCGACCGAACCGACCTGCCGGACCATCGCCTCGGCGGCCGCAGTGAGGTCCGGATCGGTGTCGGCCATCGGGTCGGCCCTGGCCGACAGGGTGACCGGTACGCACAGCGGCCCGCTGCCGAGGCCGATCCGGATCCGCAGAAAGTCCGGATCGGTGGGTCGACGCTCCCACAGCCGCTGCCGGTGCCAGGCGATGGCGAGCAGTCGCTGCGGTGACGGATGCGTCACCGGCACCGCCGCGCGCTGCTGGGCGGCGATGTCGCGGGCGCTGCGGCGGATCCCGGTCAGATGCGCGTGGTAGCGGATCCGCTGGCGGGCCCGCTGGCGGCGGGCGTGCGAGCTCATCTGGTAGCGGATACCGAAGGTCGACACGATCGAGATCACGATGAACGCGATGCCGGCCACCACCATCCACCGGTGCCCGAGCGTGATCATGTAGCCGGCCATCGCGATCGTGCTGAGCAGCGGCAACAGCAGGGTGATCAGCGCGATGCCGCCGTTGCCGGCAGGGTCGGTGGGCGGGGCCGCCACGGTCAGCCGGCCCTGCGGCAGGGCCGGCCCGGCGGTGCGCGCGGCCCGGTGCAGCAGCCGCACGGGGGGCGCGGATTCTGATGTCGACATGGCTTCCTGTGGTCCGGCCCGGTTCAGGACCGGGCCACCTCGGTGAGGGTCACGGGGTTGGGGGTGCCGCCCGGCGGGGTGTCGCCGCCGGACGGATCCGGACCGCCGGACGGGCCGGTGCCGCCGCCGGAGCCACCGCCGACCACGTCGACGAACGCGTCGAACATGGCGACGATCTGGGTCTCGGCGGCGTCGTAGTTCAGCGCCGCCCGACGCAGATTGACCCCGATCACCGCGAAGAGCCCGGGTGGTTCGTCGTTGAACAGCTCGCTGGCCGCCGCGTTGAAGTTGTCGAACAGCAGCTGTGCGTCGGTCGCGCTCGGACCCAGCCAGGCGCCCGCCTCGGACAGGCCGTTCAGCGCGCCGACGATCCGTTCCAGGCATCCCGCGACCCGGCCGGCGTCGTCGAGCACCTGCTGGCCGTTGGCGGCCAGGGTGGTGATGTCGCAGGAGATGCTGCTGGTGTTGTAGACCGGGTTCGGCCCGAGCGGGTTGTCGGCCAGGGGCATGTCAGGTTCCCCGGATGGTGTAGTAGTTCGCGGTCTCCGTACGCTCGTAGTTGTCCAGGGTGGTCTGCATCCGGCCGATGATCGCGTCGATCGCGTCGATCAGGTCGGTGTTCGCGCCGACCAACTGCTGCGACAGGTCGGCGAAGGTCGACGCCGCCGGCCCGGACCAGACGGCGGTGGCGCTGTCCAACGCGCCCTCGATGCCGGTCAGCAGCTCGTCGACGGTGTCGCGTTCGGTCCTGATGGTCGTGATCGCGGCACGCACCGCGTCCATGTCGACGTAGTACATCAACGGCATGCCGGCTCCTTTCCCCACCTGCGGGCGCGCCAGGCGACGCGACGCCGGATGCGGTCACCGTAGGTCGCCGGCCGATGCCCCGGACAGCTCCGCTTTCGGGCCCGGTACCCAGAACATGGACGTTCCGGTGGTCACCGGATCCGGGGGATGCTGCGCCGGAACGACGGCACGACCGGGAGGTGGCATGGGAACGACGAGCAACAATCCGGGTGACGAGGTCCGCGACCCGGGCCTGCCGGTGCCCCCACCGAACCCGGGCGGCGACTCCTCGCCGCCGCCGGAACAGATCACCCTGGACTCGGTCACCGTCGACCCGGGCTTCTCGATCTCCTACGAACCCGGCGGCTCGTCGGACAGCTCCGGCGAGTCGGACGAGGACGGCCGCACCGCGACCTACTCCCAACTGTCCGTGTCGTTGGCCGACCTGGCCGCCACCGAAGGGTCCCTGCTCACCGCCGTGCGGGACCTCACCGCCCGGTACGAGGAGCTCCGCAACCGGGTGGCGACGACCCAGGACACCGTCTTCGGGCAGACCGTGACCCACGACGAGATCGTGCAGGACAACCCCGGCGCGCCACACCAGCAGTACTACATCCGGCGGGACGTACCGGACTCCCTGCAAACCTACGCGATCGGGTTCGCCGACGGGACCGACGAATTCCCCGGGATCCGTCCGTACATGGCGCAGGCGCTGGACGACTTCGCCAAGACGCTGCAGCTGCTCGGCGCGTACGTCCAGGCGTTGGAGGCCACCGGCGACGGGTACGCCACCGCCGACGACCACTCCCGGTTCGACTCCGGCTGATCCTCCGGGCCTGCTCGACCTGGGCCGGTCAGGACGCGATCGACCGGCCCAGGTCGAGCATCACGCCCACCGCCCCCCAGATCGTCAGCGCCGCGACCAGCGCCACCGCCACGAACAGCGCCGAGGCACCCAGCAGCCAGCGGGGCCGACGGTCCGCCAGCGGCGACCGCGACGCCAGCCAGGCGCCGCAGCCCACCAGGGTCAGCGCCACCAGCACGCCCACTGCGACCGCGACCGGCCACCGGGCTGCGACGGTCACGGTCAGGGTGACCAGGCCGGCCGCCGCGGCAGCGACCGTCGCCACCGCCTCCACCGCGAACTCGTGGCTGACCGCACGCAGCACCAACGCCACCGCCAGCGCGCCGACCAGCAGCCACGCCGCCCAGTCCGGCGATCGGGCCACCCCCACCAGGCCGGTCGCGGTGAGCAGCGCCGCCGCCACCGTCCACCCGGCCAGGACCCGGTACGCCCGGCGTACCGCCGCGGTGACCGTCACCGGGTCGTCAGCCGGCGCCGAACCGGCCCGGCCCTGGCCGAACATGGCCAGCCGGCCGGCGGCCGGCGCGGCGGCGACCAACATCGCGAAACCGACCAGCGCCACCACCGCCAGCAGGCCGGCGCCCGAGGGCCGCAGCACGACCAGCGGTACGGCGCACCCGGCGGCGACGGCGATCCACAACGCCACCGCCAGCGTCCCGGCGGACGGCGCCGCCGCGAACGCCAGCAGACCGCCGACGCTGGCGGCCACCGCCGCGCCCGACACACTGCCCAGCGTCATCGCGCCGGCGCAGCCCAGGGCGACCGGGGCGGTCAGGGCCAGGCCGGCCAGCAGCGGCTCCGGCAACGGCCAGCCGCGCCGTCGGGCGAGGGCGACCAGCCCCGGAACGGCCAGCCCAACGACGACGGCGAGCAGCTCGACACCGACCGGCCGACCCGGCCCGGACGTGGCCGGTCCGGACGCCGCAGGCCCGAACGTCGCCAAGCCGACCGTCGCCACCAGCCACCCGACGCCCGCCGCCACCAGGGTCGCGGCCGCCGCCCGTTGGTTCCACCGCCACCGCCCCAACTCGTCGGTGGCTTCGGCGACCACCTCGTCGATGTCGGTCACCTGCGCCTCGTGGTCCTCGTCGGCGGCCAGGTCGACCAGGTACAGCACCATCCCCTCGGTCGGTGCGCAGTCGGCGAGCGGGGCGTCCAGCGGCAGCGGCCGAGCGCCCAACGGGGCCAGCGACCACACCTGCGGGTGGGCGCCGGTGGTGGGCTGCTCACACAGGTCGAGGATCAGCCCGAGATACTCGCCGACCGGCACGTCCACCGGCAGGGCGAGGTCGACCCGGCGGTGGGCACCGACCACGGTGACCGGACAGCGGTGGCCCGTCGCGGCACCGGCGCCGGTGCTGAGATCGGCGCCGACGCCGGTGCCGGCGGTGGCCGGCGTCACGACGACCGCCACGTCGCCCGGTTGCTCTCCTCCGCCCCGGTGTAGTTGTCCCAGCAGGTGTTCAGCGCGTGGCCGACCATGCCGAGCACCCCGGTGGGTCCGAACAGGTCGGCGGCGGCGACGCTCCACTGGTTACGCAGCTCGAAGTAGTGCTCCCGGGCCTCACCGGTCCAGATCGACTCCAACTCGGCGAGCTGGGTCTTCAGCTGGGAGAGCCGTTCCTCCATCTCGGCGGACCGGGACAGCACGTAGCTACCGGCGGTCTCCTGCGCCGAGGTGACCCGCAGAAAACTACTGTCGATGCTCATCGATCACTCCTTGACGTCGTCAGCCGAGCCGGGCCGGTGGCATGGACGCGAGGACCTGCTGCACCGACTGGTTGTTGGCCGTCTCGCTGCCCACGTAGTTCTGGTAGGTGGTGTTCAGCCCGTTCGAGATCCCCATCAGCGCGTTGTGCAGGTTCTGGGCATCGACCGCCCACCGCTGCATCAGCTCGTCGAAACTCACCTGCGCCACGCCTTCCCATGCGCCGCGCAGCGACGCCACGTACTGCCGCAGCTGATCGAGCCCGACGGAGATCTCGTCGGCGATCGCGGCGGCGCTCTGCGCGCCGGCCTGCACCTGCAACGGGGTTACGCCGTAGTCGGCCACCGTCGGTTCACCTGCCTCATTTCGCGTCCTCCACCTGGCATCCGTCATCGTGTCCGGCCGGCCCGGGCACCACCAGTCACCAAATCCCCGACGTCGGGGCGGGCGACCAGAACAGGGACGTGGTGCGCCAGGCCAGGCACCGCCGAGAATCGGGCCAATGACCACACGTCTGCGGGTAGCGACGCACGGTTGGGGCGCCCACCGCAGCGTCGGTGCCGCCCTGCGGGCGGCCGCCGTCGGCGGCACCGTCACGATCCGGGCCGGCCGCTACCGGGAGGCGCTGGTCCTCGACCGGGCCGTCACCCTGGTCGCCGAGGGCGAACCGGGATCCGTCCGGATCGTCACGCCGGTCGCCCCGGTGCTGGTGGTCGGCGCGACGGTGACCATCCGGGGCGTGGTCTTCGAGGCGCCGCCGACCCACCCGGGTACGCCGGACGGGCACACCGCCGCCGTGCTGCTCGACCAGGGCAACGCGCTCCTGGAGGACTGCACGGTCGTCGGTGCCGGCGTGATGGTCACCGGCACCACGACGGCGACGCTGCGTCGGGTGACCATCCGGCAGGTCGCCGGCGACGGGGTCCAGGTGACCGACGACGCCACCGTCACGGTCACCGACTGTCTCCTGGCCGGGGTCGGCGGCTGCGGGCTGCGGGTCGTCGGCGGCCGGGTCGACGTCACCGGCAGCCGGATCGAGGACAGCACCGGCGCCGGGGTCCTGGCCACCGGTACCGCCGAGGTACGGCTCGACGACTGCACGCTCACCGGGGTACGGGACTCGGCGCTGGCAGCCCGCGACGACGCCCGACTGACCGTCACCGCAGGTCGGCTGGTCGACGCGCGCGGCAACGCCGCGTACCTGACCGGGCGGGCCCGGATCACGATGACCGGGGTCGTCGCCACCGGGTCCGGGTACAGCACGGTGCACGTCGGCGGGCAGGCCCGCGCCGAACTGACCGGATGCGAACTGGACGGCAGCGGCGAGCACGGGGTGGCGGTGGCCGACGGCGCGACGGCGCAGCTGACCGGCGGACGGATCACCGGTGCCCGGCTGACCGGTGTGCACGTCTGCGACCGGGGCGACCTCACCGCCGACGGCGCGACGATCTCCGGCGGCACCGGCCTGGTCGTCGACACCGCGCACCGGCCGCTGCTACGCGGCGGCGCGATCACCGGCACCGGTGGTGTCGCCGTGCAGGTCGGCGCCGAGTGCACCACTGTGCTCGCCGGCCCGACGCTGCACGGCACCGTCCACGGCGGACCGTGGGCGGTGCTGCGCTGCCCCGACCCGGGACCCCGTGACGAGCAGCCGACGCCGGGGCAGGCGGCCCCGGCGCCGGCCGACGATCCGGCCGACCCGGACGAGTCGGTGGCCCGGCTGCTGCGCCAACTCGACCAGCTCGTCGGACTCGACGACGTCAAACGCGACGTCGGCGCCCTGGTCACCGTCATGCGGCTGGTCCGGTTGCGGCGCGACGCCGGGCTGCCGCCGCCACCGCTGAGCCGGCATCTGGTCTTCGCCGGCAACCCGGGGACCGGCAAGACCACCGTGGCCCGCCTGTACGGTCGGATCCTGCACGCGCTGGGCCTGCTCACCCGGGGGCATCTCGTCGAGGCCAGCCGTAGCGACCTGGTCGGTGAGTACGTCGGACACACCGCGCCGAAGACCACCGGTGTCTTCCAACGGGCCCGGGGCGGCGTGCTGTTCATCGACGAGGCGTACGCGCTCGCCCCGACCGGGCAGGGCGCCGACTTCGGCGCCGAAGCGGTCGCCACCCTGGTCAAACTGATGGAGGACCACCGCGACGACGTCGTCGTCATCGCCGCCGGCTACCCCGACGACATGGCCCGGTTCGTCGCCTCGAACCCGGGCCTGGCGTCCCGGTTCACCCGTACGCTGCGGTTCCCCGACTACCGGTCGGCCGAGCTGGTCCGCATCGTCGAAGCCCAGGCCGAACAGCACCGCTACCGGCTCACCGGATCCACCCGGGACACCCTGACCGCACTGTTCGACCGGCTCCCCCGGGTCGACGGATTCGGCAACGGCCGGGCCGCCCGGCACGTGTTCCAGCGGATGACCGAACGCCACGCGCTACGCGTCGCCACGACCCCCGGGGCGAGCGAGGCCGAGCTGACCGACCTCCGACCGCAGGACGTGCCTGATGACGCTGACTGACCGATCCGTTCCCGCCGACCGCACGATGCCCACCGACCGCACGATGCCCACCGACCCGGCCGCTGAGCCGACGACGCCACAGCTGGTGCTGCTGCTCGACTGGGCGTCGCTGCCCGCCGGCCGGTACGCCGCCGTGGCCGCAGCTGCCGGAAAGCGCCGCGTGGTCCTGGCCGTCCCGGCCGACGAACCGGTGGACCTGGTGGGGCTGCTGCGGGCGGGAGTGCGTGCGCTGGTCGCCGTCGGCGACCCCGTACCCGATCTCGACCTGGCGATGGCGGCGGCCGCCGCGGGAGGCCGGTACGTCTCGGCCGGGCTGGTCGACCGGTTCGTCGCATCCGTCGACGAGCCGGCACCACCGGACCGGATCCCGTTGACCTACCGGGAACTCGATGTCCTGCAGGGCATCACCCAGGGCCTGACCCACCGGCAGGTAGCCCGGCGCATCGGCGTCACCGAGGCGACCGTCCACACGTACGCGAAGCGGCTGCGCCGCAAACTCGACGCGGTCAACAAGGCCGACCTCACCCGGCGGGCGATCGAGCTCGGGTACGCGCAGGCCAGCTCCGCCGAGCGCTGAGCACGTCTCGTCGCTCCGGTTCTGCCGGTGCGATTTCCTGTCGCCGGCCCCAGGCTGCCGGTTGGATTACCAGGTGGGTGGCGTACCGGCGGCGGGTCGCCGCAACCCGGGCAGCCAGGCGGGCGCCCCGGCGCAGCGCCGCACGGGAGGACGCGTTGACCGTCGAACCGGCCCCGTACGACGTCGTCGCCCTCGTCCGGGATCCGCTGGCCGGCATGGGCGTACGCTTCCTGCTCTCCGAGGCCGACCGGATCCGCGACGTCGCGCTGCGCTGTCAGGTCCAGGACCTGCACAACGGTACGGTGCCCGACACCTGCGCCGCGCCGCGTCGGCCGACGGTGGCGGTGCTCGGCGTCGACCTGCCCCCGGCGCAGCTGCGCCGGATCTGCGACCGGTGGCCGACCCTGGTGGTGGCCTCGGCGACGGCGATGAGCTCGGCACTGGCCGCAGTCCGGTGCGGTGCCCGTTCGGTGCTCGTCGCGGCGGCGACCGACCCGGCTGAGATGCGCATCGCCCTGAACGCCGTCGTGTCCGGCGGAATCCACCTCGGACGGGGTCTGCAGTGGGCACCGGCCGAGCCCGTCCGGGCGGTGCCGGCCCGTACCGGCTCGGTCGCCGCCGAAAGCCGACAGCTTCCGGCGCTCGCTCCCCGGGAGGTGCAGACCCTGCGGCTGATCGCCCGGGGTCTCACTCACGCACAGGCCGCCCGGGAACTGGGGTTGACCGCCGCCACCGTCGACACCTACGTGAAGCGGATCCGGACCAAGCTCGCCGTGGGCAACAAGGCCGAGCTGACCAGGCGGGCGATCGAGTTCGGCTACGTACCGGCGCAGCTGGCCGCCCCCGGCTCCTGACCCGGATCGGTACGACCGGCCACCGGTCCCGGTCGCCTATCCGGCGGTGCAGTTCACCCGGACCTGTGCGGCACCGATGTGTTCACCGTTCGGGTCCCGGCCGGAGTCCTGCAGGTGCAGCGAGATGGCACCGTTGCGGACCGCCACCGCCCCGGTGCCGACCCACTGTCCCCGGTTCGCCGTCTGGTTGATCGAGAACTGGGCGTACGGGCTCGTCGACGTCCGACCGCCGAGCACCTTGTACACCGCCGGGTTGCCGGCGACGTCGCGCGCCGAGCCGCTGTTCGGGACGAGGACGGAGAAGGTGCAGGTGCCGTTGACGACGGGAGCTGTCTCGAACCACCAGACCACGTAGTTGCGGCCGGTCGCGGTGGAGCTGCCGGACATCGGGATCGCCAGCGCCGACCCGGAACAGCCGTCGCCCCGGTGGCCGCCGGTGATGTCGTACCAGCCGGCGGTGCCGTCGCGGTACACCCCGTGGCTGTACCAGTTGTGTGCGTCGTTGTTGCCGGCGCAGCCGGGACCGGCGATCGCCGAGTACGTGGTGGCCGCCAGCCGCGCCGCGCTGGTCGGCTGCGTCGCGACCGACCGGCTCTGCTCGGCGGTAGCCGGTGGTGTGGTCCGGGTCGCCGATGCCACGACAGGGGCGGTCGTCGGCTGCGTTCCGGCCGGCGGCGGCACCAGGTGCGCGCCAGTCGGCGTATCCGGCTGCTGGCCGGCCGTCGTCGGACCCTTGGTCGGGGCAGAGCCGTCCGGCCCGGTCGGCTGACCCGGGCTCTCGGACCCGTCCGGCCCGACCGGGCTGTCCGGGTCGGTGGTCGGCGCGGTGGCACCCGGTACGGCAGCCGCCCGCGCGGTGCCCTTTCCGCTGCTCAGGTACTCGACCAGGAACCCGGCGACAGCCACGACGACCAGGGTCAGCAGCACCGCGACCAATGCGGCGGCACCGCGTCGCGCGGGTGAGGCCGCCGGGTCGCGGTGCAGCACCCGGGTCGCGACCGCGTCGGCGAACGCTGCCCGCGCGCGGTCGGCCGGCAGGTGGCCGGCGGGTGCGTCCCCGGCTGACGATTGCTGGCCGAGCTGCATCACTGTCCTCCGGGCACGGTCGGCGTCGACGTCTCGACGCTCGTGATCTCGACGCAGGCGACCTCGCCGCACGCGATCGCCTCGACCCTCGGATGGAACCCGATCCCCGACGGCCGGAACAGGAAAACCGACCGGCAGAACCGGATTCGTCACTGCCGAGGGCCTGCGTCACTGCCGAGGGGCTGCGTCACTGCCGGGCGAGCCGAACGAGCAGGCTGCGTACCTCGAGGTCGGCCGACCCCGCGCAGAGCGACCGGGCCCGGTCGAAGCACCGGGCATGGTCCTCGGCGCGCTGCTCCGCCTGGGCCACCAGGCCCAACGCGTACCAGGCCTGGGCTTCGCGCAGCGTGTCGCCCAGCTCGTGGCAGACCCCGACGGCACGGGTGGCGACCGCGACCGCGCGTGAGCTGCCCAGTTGGGCGAGCACCTCGCTGAGCGCACCGAGACATTCGGCGATCCCGGTAGGATGGTGCTCGGCGGCGAACGCCGCGTACGCCGATTCGAGCACCTGCACCGCGCCCGGCAGGTCCCCGGCGGCGGCCAGGTCGAGGCCGAGCCGGTAGCCGAACATGCCGGCCGTCACCCGGTCCCGGCCCGCCGGATCAGCGAGCTGGGCGAGCCCACGGCGGTGGGTCCGGGCCGCCTGCTGCGGCTGCCCCAGGTCGCGTTCGATGTCGCCGACGGCGTAACTGGCGATCACCGCCCCCTGGGTCTCACCGAGCGCGGCGAACAGGTCTGCGGCGAGCCGCGCCCGGTCGAGCGCCTCCGCCAGACGACCGCAGCGGTGCAGCGCACCGGTGGTGTAGAGCGTGCTCCACGCGTACCCGGTCCGGTCGCCGATCTCCGCGTGCAGCCACCGCGCCCGTTCGTGCTCCGGCAACGCCTGCTCGGGGCGACGGACCTGGTACTTCAACGCGAAGCCCAGGGAGTCGCGGTGCCGGGCCTCCGCCGCCGGGTCACCGAGGACGACGGAGGAGTCCACCGCCGTCTGGAAGACCTCCCGCCAGGGCGCCAGATGGTGATGGCGGTTGGCGACCCCACGGATCGCGTCCACCACGGTCACGATCTCGGCGTGGCGGTGCTGCTGTGCCGTACGCCGCAACGCCCAGGTGATCGCCCGGCGCTGCGCGGTGCACCAGTCCAGGGCGGCCGTGGCGGACCTGAACGGCGTACGGGCAGCGGGGAACCGGTGCCGGGTCAGCGGCTCCTGGTACGACGGGAACCAGCCGCCGACATCTGCCACCGTCGCCAGCAGGCCGGCCCGGACCCGGTCGAGAGCCGCCTGCCGATCCGCCGGACCGTCCTCGGCCGCCGCGCGTTCCTGCCCGAACACCGCCAGCAGATCGTGCAGCCGGTACCGGCCGCTGTCCGCCAACGGCGTGAGCAGCCCCGCCTCGGCGATACCGGCCACCACCGTGGCGGCCCGGTCGGTCCCGCTGTCCAGCAGGTCCGCCACGACCGCCGCGTCGTAGCCGGGCCATGGCAGCAGCGCCAGCCGCCGCAGCGCCGTCCGATGTTCCGGGTCGAGCTGCCGGTAGGACACCAGGAACGCGGTACGGACCTCGATGTCCCCGGCGTACAGGCCGTCGAGCCGGCGCTGACTGTCGCGCAACCGGTCCAACAGCCCCGCTATTGTCCACAACGGACGGCTAGCCAACCGGCTGGCCACGATCCGCAGGGCCAACGGCAGGCCGCCGCAGATCCGGACCAGCTCGTCGACCGCCGCCGGCTCGGTGGCCAGCCGGGCCGGTCCGACCACCCCGGCCAGCAGGGCCCGGGCATCGGGTCCGGACAGCGCACCGAGCGCGATCCGCTCGACGTGCCCCGGCCCGGCACCGGCCCCGGCGGCACCGGCCAGGTCGGTCAGCTGGCGACGACTGGAAACCAGAACCCGCCAGTCGCCGCCGACCGGCAGCAACGACCGGACCTGCGCGGCGTCGCGGGCATCGTCGAGGACCAGTACGGCGCTACGCTCGGCCGACGCCTCGCGGTACGACGCCAACCGCGCGTCGAGGCCAGCGGGCAGCCGACGGCGGTCCACACCGAGCTCGGCGAGCAACTGCGCGACCGCACCGCGTACCGTCGTCGGTTGTTGCTGGGTGCCTCGGAGATCGACGAAGAACGCCCCGTCCGACAACTCGGCCGCCACCGTACGGGCAGCGCGCACGACCACGCTGGTCTTCCCGATCCCGGGCGGACCGTGGACCACCACGATCGACCCGGGACGGGCCAACAGGCCCGCCAGCCGGTGCAGTTCAGTGTCCCGCCCGCTGAAATCGGACGGATCCGCCGGCAGCGGCACCCGCGCCGGCGCGGCCAGACCGATCAGGGCGAGATCCGGATCGCCGTCGACCGGCTGGTCCGACGTCGCCGACCGGCGCAGCCGCTGCGCCTCGGCCGGCGGCAACCGCAACGCCTCGGCGAGCCCGGTCACCGTGGCCCGCTGCGGCCGGCCGACCCGGCCGCGTTCCAGGTCGCGCAGCGTCCGCACGCCCAGACCGGCGGCCTGCGCCAACTGCTGCTGGCTGAGGCCGGCGGCCCGCCGGTACCGGCGCAGCAGCACGGCGAACGCGTCCGGACCCGCCGGGTCCGCAGCACCGAGGCTCATGGTCCGGCCTTTCGACACACCGACGCTGACCGTGCGGCCACAAGTTACCGGACATCAATTCCGCAGCCACACAACCGAAGCACCGGAAAGGAATGATCATCAGGCATGCCGACACTCGAGGTTGCCCCGACCACACCCGACGGCCGGTCACCGACCGACCTGCCGTCGCTGCTCGTGGCGTTGCGGCGGGCGGCCGGTCTGTCGCAGGAACGGCTCGCCGAGGCCGCCGGCCTGTCCGCACGCACCGTCGGCAACATGGAACGCGGCCGGGTGGCCCCGCACCCGTTGACAATCGAACGGATCGCGGCGGCACTGCGCGCGACGGCATCCGTCGACGCGGCGGTGGTGGACCAGCTCACCCGGGCAGCGGCCGCCCCGGTGACCCGTCGACCGGAGACCTGCCACCCGCTGGCCCTGCCGGTGCGGCGACGGTCCTGCCCCGACCGCCGGGCCGAGCTACGCCAACTCGACGCTCTTGCCACCGCTGCCGTCGACGCGCGGCCGTCGGCGGCCGGGCCGGCCGTCGTCGTGGTGTGCGGGCCGGCGGGGGTCGGCAAGACCGACCTCGCCGTGGCGGCGGCGCAGCGCGCCGCCGACCGGCACGGCGTCGACGGTCTGCTGCTCGACCTGGCCGGCACGTCCCGCCAGCCACTGGCCGTCGGGACGGCGATCGACCGCCTGCTCCGCGCGTTCGGCATACCGGAGCACCGGACCCCACGGCCGATTCACGACCGGGCCGGACTGTTACGGTCCGTCATGTCCGATCGGCGCGGGATCCTCGTCCTGGACGACGCGTACGCCGAGGAGCAGGTCCGGCCGGTGCTACCCGCGTCGGCGGGGTGGTTGACGATCGTGGCCAGCCGTAGTGGGCTCGCCGGACTGTTCGGAGCCCGCTGGTGCCCGCTGGCACCGCTGTCCGGCTCGGCACCTGCCCCCGGTCCGGCCAGCATCGACGCCGCCTACCTGCGGTTGCCGACCGACCAGCGCCACCTGTTCCGACGGCTGGCGTTGCTGCGCCCCGGCGACCACCCGACGACGGTCGCCGACCTGCTGACCACGCTCGGCCCGGCGGCGACCGCGCGCGCTCTGGACGGGCTGACCGAGCAGGGCCTGCTGACCGACACCCCTGCGCCGGGCGGCTTCCACCTCTGTCCAGCAGTACACCGCCACGCCGCCGCCCGGCTGTGGCGCGAGGAGTCCGCCGTGCGGTGGCACCACGCCTACCAGCGGTTGTGCCGACATCCCGACTGGCGCGACCGGGCACGACTGCCCGATCCATCCGCCGTGAAGTCGTTGCCGTCGGAGGACGGCAAGCCGTAGTGAGAATCGCCGTGCCGATGCCCGACCGGCATCGGCACGGCGATCAGCCTCACCCGGTCAGCGACCGGCTGTCTGAGCGAACGGCACGATCAGTCGCAGACGTGCGCTTCGTAGGGCACCTCCACCGAGACCGACACCAGCTCACCGTCGAGGCGCGCCGCCGCGGTCACCGTCGCCGTACCGGCCGGGACGACCGCCCCGCCGGTCGGGAAGGTCCGCGCCTTGCTCGTCGCCGGTGCCACGCCGTACTGCTTCTCGCCGTATCCGGTGGTGACGGTGCCGGTGATCCGGGCCGGCGCGTCGTTGGTGACGTCGACGACGAGTTGCGCGTTGCGCCCGAAGCACCGGACACCGGCCGTCGCCGACACGGCCAGCGTCGGGCCGTCGGCCGCCGGGGTGAACGACCACGTGTCGATCTCGAACAGGTCGTCCCCGGCCGGTCCGGCGTAGGTGAAGTAGACGTCGTGCACCCCGGTGACCCCGTCGAGGGCAGCGGTCAGCTCCGCCCACTCACCCGGCGGCGCGGTGACGTCACCGAGCCGCACCTGGATCGACCCGCCGGCCACCAGCGGGCGGACCTTCGCGGTCAGGCTCGCCGCACCGGTGCCGAAGTCCACCGAGGAGAGCGCCGTCCAGTCGCCGTTGTCGACGTCGCGCACCACCAGGTTGGGTGCGCCGTCACCGAACTGCGGCGATCCACCGTCGACCTTCGCGGTCGCGACCCCCTTGCTCCAGCCGAACGTCTCGGCCTCGAAGACACGGTACGGATCGAAGTCGCGGACCTGGTCGACCCCGGCGTAGGTGCCGACGACCTGCTGGATCGTGCCGTCGGAGTTGAAGGTCAGCTCCTGGATGTGCGGGCTGCGGTAGCCCTGGGTGGTGTTGCCGTTGATCCGCTTGTTCAGCGTCGGGGCGTGGTAGGTGAAGTAGTACCTGCCCTCGTACTCGAAGACGGACTGGTGGTTGTTGCCACCGGTGCCGGCCCCGAAGAACTGCGACTGGTTGGGGAACAGCACGCCAGCGTAGGTCTCCTTCGGCCACGACATCGGGTCGTCGGAGATCAGGTAGCCGATCTGGCCGCCGCCGGGGTAGCCGGGCAGCGGCGTCTGGTTGCCACCGAAGTCGGGCCCGCCGAAGTGCGACGAGTACGACAGGTAGTACCTGCCGTCGCGCTTGAACACCTGCGCCGCCTCGAAGGCCACCGGCGCGTCCACCACGGCCGCCGTACCCTCGGTCGACACCATGTCGGCACCGAGCTCGATCGCCCGCAGGTTCTTCGGGTTGTTGAACCGCTCGGCCGGCGGCATGCTGGTCGACGCGGGACCGCCACCGAAGTAGAGGTACTCCTCGCCGTCGTCGTCGACGAACGGCGCCGGGTCGAACTTCCACGCCACATCCTCCGCACCGGGCGTGCGGCCGTCGATCAGGGTGCTCGTCCGCTCACTGACCCACGGGCCCAGCGGCGACGCACCAGTGATCACGTTGCTCGATCCGCCGCCGTTGGCGTAGTAGAGGAAGAACTTCTCCTGGCCGTCGACCACCTTGCTGGCCATGCCGGGCGCCCACGAGTTGTTGGTGAACGGCGCGACCCCGTTCGGGCCGGCGACCTGGATCTCCCCGTGGTCGGTCCAGTTGACCATGTCGGTCGTCGAGATCACCGTGATCTGGTTGATGTCGCCGTAGTTGATGCCCGGCGAGACCCCGGTGGCCGGATCCGGCGCGTACCCCTGGGTGTCGTTGGTCAAATACAGGTAGACCCGGCCGTCGTGCACGAACCCGTACCCGTCGGCACCGAACTTGTGCCCGATCAACGGGTTGTGCTCGCCGGGCAGCTTGCCGACCACCTCGATGGTCTTCGACGGTGCCGGCGGCGGTGGGGCACCGACCACCGACACGTCGTCGAGGCGGAAGTCCATCAGGTGCAGGTCCGGATCGGCCGCTGGGTCGGCTGTCCACGGCGTCTCGAAGAACAACCGGGCCGTGGAGACGCCCTGGCCCGCCGGGATGGTGAACTGCCCGGCGAACTGCGCCCACTGTCCCCTGGTCGCGGTCACGCTGACCAGGTTCGTGTAGGTGGCCCCGCCATAGTGCATCGTCGCGAAGAACTGCTTGGTCGCCGGCGACGCCGCGTCGTCGTACCGGATCCGGGCGGTGAGGGTGTACGTCTGCCCGGCCTGCACCTTGCCGGTCAGGTCCTGCATCGGGCCGGACCCGGTCGTCGCCCGGTCGGTGACCAGTACCGCGTTGTCCCCCGAGTAGGCGTCGTCGGTCAGTGCCAGCGTCGCGCTGTCGGTGGCGTTGCCGTTGTTGACGAACCAGCCGTCGAGGCCGGTTTCGAAGCCGCCGTTGACGATGAGATCGGCGTCGTCGGCGTACCCTGGCGACGCCGGGGCGACGAACCCGGCGACTACCAGGGCGCTGACCGCGACGAGCGCCGTGGCGCGCCGGCGGGTGGTGCGGTGCACGGGTGGTCTCACGAGGATCCCTTCTGATCTGCGAGTTGACTGCCGGTGGAAGAACAGGTCACTGGCAGGTCCGCGCGGCGTACGGCACGGTCACGGTCGCGCTGACCGGGGTGCCGTCGACGCGGGCCGTCGCGGTCACCGTCACCGCACCGGCCGGCATCGACGCCGTACCGGTCGGGAAGGTCCGCACCTTGCTCGCGGACGGAGCGACCCCGTACTCCTTGGTGCCGTACGGCGAGGCGACCGTGCCGGTCACCCGTGCCGGTGCGACACCGGTCAGCTCCACGACGAGCTGCACCTTCTTCGCCAGGCAGCGGCTCGACGTGGTGACCGACAGCAGCCTCGGTGTGTCCAGTCGGAGCACGCCGAGACGGGCCAGCTGGTAGCTGAGCGCCCGCTCCGGCGCGTCGATCTGGTTCTGGGTGCCGAACTGACCGGCCCGCGCGGTCACCGCGTCGTCCAGCGCGGCCCGCATCGCCGCCCAGGCGTCCGCCGGGTGGTCGGCTTCGCGCAGCGTCGCCGCGTACGCGATGGCGTCGTCGAGCGCACCGGTGTCCAGCGGCCGGCCCTGCGCGGTCAGTGTGTCGCTGAGCAGGTAGTGGTCGAAGTCGACGTGCCCGCCGGTGGTCTGCGTCGCGTAGTTGAACAGGCCGACCCGGTGGCCCATGAAGTGCGCCAGCGAGCCGTCGAGGGTCTGCGGGCCGACCCGGCTGCCGAGTTGGTGCCAGCTGAGCCCGTCGAGGCTGTAGTGGAAGGTGGTCCAGAGCTGTCCGGTCGGCGCGGCGAAGTCCAGGTCCGCCTTGAGGTGCACCTCGGTGGCGTCGCCCAGTGGCACGGTGCTGCCCGGCAGGAAGTTCTCCAGGGTCGCCTGGTCGAGGTCGACCGCGAACGGCTGGCCCCGGTTGACCACGCCGAGGGTGTTGACGCCGGCGACGCGTTTCACCGCCGCGTACGAGAATCCCCGGTTGTAGGCGGCGATCCCGGCGACGTCGCCGTCGCGCATCGCGGAGACGTCCATCCTCGTCTCGGCCGACTGGCGCGGGCCGAAGGTCCGCTGCGACAGCGTGTTGCGGGCCTCCTCGAACCAGGCCAGCTCGGCCCGGTTGGACAGCTTCGTGTAGACGTACCCGCCGGTGACGACCTTGCCGGTGGTCAGCCGCAGCCAGCCGTCGCGGTCGGTGAGCGACCAGTAGCGGTTGTCCGGGGCGTGGTTCCACTGCCAGGCCATGTCCAGCCGGGAACCGTTGGGGGCGATCTCCGCCTCGGTCGGGGGTTCGCCGGTCGGCGGCGGGTCCGGGATCGTCCACTGTTCATCCTGGTACGCCTTGTGCGGGGCGTCGTTGGCGAAGTCGTCGGACGCGACGATGCTCTGCTGCCGCTGGTAGCTCTCCTCGGCCGGGTCGAGCCGGATCGGCTTGTCGAACGCGCCGCCGACCGGCACCACGCCGTTGGTGCCGAAGACCGGCCAGCCGTCGGACCAGACGGCCGGGATCAGCGCCGGGATGCGGCCGATCGGGAAGGTGTCGCGGAAGAACATGCCGTGCCAGTCGGTGCCGCCGTCGGCGGTGGCGATCGGCACCAGGCTGCCCTGGGCGAAGCCGTTGGAGTTGAGCACCCCACGGGCGACGTACGTGTTGACGCCACCGGCCGAGGTGTAGCGGCCGAGCAGCTCGGTCGAGCGGAACATGACGACCTGCCGGCCCTTCCCGGACGGCCAGGTGATGATCAAAGCGTAGTAGTAGCCGTCGATGTAGTAGAACTGGGCACCCTCGAACAGTCCGCCGATGAACGGCTGGCCGGCGTAGTCGGCGGCGGTGAAGATGTTCGGGTAGTTCTGCTCGATGGCGGTCAGGTCGGCGTTGAGCCGCACCGCGCTGGTGCCACCGGATCCGTAGAAGATGTACGGGGTTCCGTCGAGGTCGAAGAAGAGCGACGGGTCGTGCAGGCCGCGGCCGAGCGCGGTCCGCTGCCAGGCGCCGTCGTCGATATCGTCGGTACGGTAGATGTAGGCGCCGCCCAGGTTGTTGGTGTTGAACGCGACGTAGAACATGCCGTCGTGGTAGCGCAGCGACGACGCCCACTGGCCCTAGGCCTATTGACGGGGTACCTGGCTGTGGACTGCTACCTGTACGCCGACACCGGGCACCGCTCCGCTACGGAGGACACCCTCCCACCTGGGCAATGGGAGGGTCGAGCCGGTCAAGGAGTAGCCGGTGTGGTGGGGCCCTCGCCCGCCGATGCGGCGGGCCAATCGGTCGCGTGGGTATCCGCGCCAGTCAAGCGGTGACGGCGAGTACGACAGCACCGGGCGTCGCGATCAGACGGGCAGTACCACCGAGGAGGACCGAGTCCAGTGCTGGCGCTCCTCGGCACACACCCCCATGCTACCGGGAATGACCTGGCTGAACTCGGCGGCGAACGCGGTCACTGGTCCAGCATCTCCCGCGCAGCCGATGCCGTCGTGGCACCTGGGTGTTCCTTGGGTGTTCCCCGCAGAGCTCACATTTCCGACAAGCCCGGCTCGATAAAGCCGAGCCTTCCATTTATGAACTTATATTTTCCCAGTTCAGGTGGTGGGCCGCCTGGGACTCGAACCCAGAACCTAAGGATTAAAAGTCCTCAGCTCTGCCGATTGAGCTAACGGCCCGTCAAGGGCCTACCCTACTCCGCCTGGCTGCGGGCCCTACGTCGGCCTGTCTGCTACCTGGGTTGTCGGATGTTTGCGGCTGGCGGGTGGGCGGTGTTGCCGGGCGTGTGGTCGGTGGTCGTGCTGGGGCGTCGGGTGGTTGGTGGGGTGTTGGGGTTGGTGGGGCGGCGCGGTCGACTCTTGCGGGAGATCGACATGGAGATGGTGCCGCGCCGCCCCGGGGCAGGTTACCGGGCTCGAGCTGGCCTGTTGTCGGTGTCCCGGGGCAGGCCGCCCGGCAGGCGGCAAGGCCGATGCCGAAATGGACACACCTTTTGCCGATGTCCCGCACGGCGAGCACCTTGAACCGGGCCCCGGCCAGGAAGACCGCCTCGTCCAGCTCCTGTCGCTCGGCGAGGGCGCCGGCCTGACGGGCGGTACGGGACCAGACCAGATAGTCGACGTCGGCACCCTCGACGGCCAGCCCGGCTCCGCTCACGCTGCGGAAGCCCGGCTCGACCAGCGTCGCCCCCTCCGAGTAGAGCTGTCGTGCCGGCACCGCCAACCGGCTCTGGCAGAGCATCGCCCGTCGGCACGGCGGCAGCCGGCGTAACCCGGACACCAGGCACGACAGATAGCTGGTCAGCTCCGGCTGCCGCCCGGCCCGCAACCCGGCGTTGAGTCGTGCCGCGCCCAGCTCCGACCGGCCGAAGTAGACCCGTATCGCCACCAGGTCGGTCTTCGCGGTCGCCGAGATGTCCTGGCGAAGCGAGGGCCAGGCGGCCAGCGCTGCGTTCACCGTGGTGATCGAATCCGTGTACGCCGATCCGAGGGCTGCGGTGAACTCACGCTGCTCGGCCGGCGTACTGTCACGGTCCGGTACCGCTGTCGCGACAGCAGGCACGTACCGGCCGGCCGGTCCGGCGTGGTCGCTGTCCGCCACGGCGGACTCCCCGGCGGACGTTGCCGGCAGCGGAATCACCGCCGGCGGTAGTACGTCCACCGTCGCTGGGACGTCGTCCGGCCGCTCGTCCTCGGCCACGTCCGGGTCCGGTCCGGAGCTGGTGATCACCGGCGGGTAGGCGAACGACGGCGGTGGCGGTGCGGGCGTCGGGATCGGGGTCGGTGCGGGATGTGCGGGATGTGCGGGCGCCGGGAACGTCGGAGGGGGTGCGAGCACCGGCGACGCAGGTGATGCCGGTGCGGGCGCCGGTGACACGTGCGGTGGCGCCGACTGCGGCACCGGCCCGACCGGGTCCAGTCCCGGCGCGAGTGTCACTGGTCGAGACGCGACGGCTGGCCGGCGCGCCACTGCCGGTTGCGACGGCACAGTCGAGCGAGGTGCTGCATCGGCCGGCGGCGGAGGCCCGGCGGCGGACTGGTCGACGTACCCCTTCTCGACCGGTTCCCCCGTCGACGCCTCGACCGGTCGGTCGGGCTGCGACCCGGCCGGCCGTACGGCTACCGGTTGCTCCGGTCCCAGGTCGACCAGCAGACCGTCGGGAGCCATCGCGACGACCCGGCGCAGCGCCGCCATCAGTGGCCGCGACGCCGCCGCATCGGGCCTCAGGATGCCGGTGGCCGGGTCGATGAAGGCCAGGTCCGCGCGGCGGAACTCGTCCGCCCTGCGTAGCAGGACGCCGGCTGCGGAGACCTCCGCCACCAACTGGGGCTCGGCTATGTGCCGGTAGAGCCGGGTACCGACCCGCGTCCATCCGCTGTTGAGCAACTCCGGTGGCGGCTGCGTCGACCGGCGGATCCCCACCGGCTCCGGTACGGCGGTGGACCGGCCCCCGTCGAGTACCGCGTCGAGCGCCGCCGACAGCCGGTCGAGCCACTGTGGTCGAGGCTGGACCCGGTCGGGATCCAGCAGACCGACCTCGACGCGGACCATCGTCCGGGCCGGCAGGCCAGCGAAGAGCGCGGCCAGCTCGGCCGGCTCCACCGGCGGCTCGCCGACATGCCGGAGCACCAGCGTCGGACCTCGGCGGTCCACGGGTACGTCGAAGGCCGGGTCGGTGGGCTCGACCACCGCCGTGCCACTGGCCCGCAGCAGGAACCCGGCGGGAATCGGGTCGGCGACGAGGCCGGGCAGCCCGACCGGATGATCCGGCATCGCCGCCTCCCACGGCGGCGGCGGAAACCGGTTCGCGACCACGGCAGGATCGGCCCCGGGCTGAAACGACCACCAACCACCGGCGTCGGTACCGGTACCGACGTACCGGGTGCCGTCCGCGGTGAGGTGCGGCGGCCCGTCCGGGGCGAGCAGTTCGACCTTGACGTGCGCCGCCAGCCGCAGCAGCCAGGAGGCGTAGACGTTGTCCGGACTGCCGATACCGGCGGCGTCCACCCAGATCCGACGGGCACCCAGGTTACGCGTCGCGTGTTCGACCACCTGACGCAGCGCGGCGCCGCAGGAGGAGTCGGACAGCGCCGCGTCGGTCACGACGACCAGGATGTCCTGGCTGAGGGCGGCGGTAGCGTCGCGCATCAGTCGCCACAGCAGCGCCGGCGGATCGTCAGCGTGCGAGACGACGGCGACCCGGCCGTGCCACAGCGGATGAACGGCCTGCGGCAGTGTGGTGCCGGGACCGTCCGGCAGCGGTCGCCGCCTGAGCCACCGCGACAGCAGCGCCATCACCACCAGACCTCCAGCTCCACGAGGCCGATCCGCATGCCCTCGCCCCGTCCAGCGTGCATGCATCGGTTGCCGACAGCGGCCAGGCCGGCGATTGAGGCACATTTCTACGGGAAAACCCTTGCTGATGGCAACTGGCACATCTGCGGCGGCCGACCTCCGTTCGGAGCGTGTACCAGGTGATCGCGCAGTCGTTTCTGGAGCTGCGGACGTACATGTCGGTGTAGACCGTGCTCGGACCGGTGTCGCGCGGCTAGGTGACGGCCTGAGCCGACCCGGTCAACGACTGCTCCAGCCGCTTCGTGAAGAAGGTGCTGTTGGGATCGTCCCGGTAGCTACCGAACGGGGCACACTCCACGAAGCCGGCCTTCGCGTACAACGCCCGGGCAGCGGCGAAGAACTCCATGCTGCCGGTCTCCAACGACACCCGCCGAACCCCGCGCCTGCGGGCGTCCTCGAGCAGATGGCGCAGCACCGCGGTGGCGATGCCCCGGCCCCGGTGCCGCGGGTCGGTCCGCATGCTCTTGATCTCCTCATGGCCCGGCTCGACCTCTGCCAACCCGCCGGTACCGACGATCGTCGCCCCGTCGCGCGCCACCCAGAGCTGGACGCCGGGCTTGCGCAACCCGGTCAGGTCCAGCGCGTGCCGGCTCTCGGCCGGCGCGGTCGGCGCGATGTCGTCGAGGTGGGCCTGCAGGAACACGGACAGTCCCGGGTCGGCGAAGTCGGCCCGCTCGATGCGCAACAGCATGGCCGTATGCTGGCGCTACCGCGTTACGGACACGTTTCGCCAGGTCCGGTCTCGGCAGGTGGCGGCCCGGCCGGCACGGTGAACCACACGGTGGTGCCGTCACCCGCAGCGGGGTCGACGCCGACCTCACCACCGAGCGTGCGGACCGTAGCGGCGACGATCGCCAGGCCGAGCCCGGCCCCCTGCCCGCTGCGGCCCACCGGGCCGGCCGACGGGCCGGCCGACGGACCCGCCGCCGCCCCGACCGACGGACCCGCCCGGTAGAAGCGGTCGAAGATCCGGTCGACGGCGTCCGGTGCCAGCCCCGGGCCGCTGTCGGCCACCGCGACCCGGACCGGACCACCGGCCCGGTCCGGCCGCACCGACACCTCGGCGTGCGCCGTGGCCGGCGTGTGCTCCCGTACGTTGGCCAGCAGGTTCGCCAGCACCTGCCGCAGCCCGTCGGCGTCACCACGGACCCACACGTGCGGCGGCGAGTCCAGGGCGATCACCCGGTGCGGCTCGACGGCGAGCGCGTCGGCGACCGCGTCGCGGGCCAGGACGGCGACGTCGACCGGCTCGTCCCGCAGCTGCGGCTCGACGTCCAGCCGGGCCAGGAACAGCAGGTCGCCGACGAGTTTCGACATCCGGGTGGCCTCGTCGTCGAGCCGGCGCAGGACGTCCGGTCGCCGCTGCTCGTCGACCATTCCGGCGCGCAGCAGCTGGGTGTAACCCCGGATCGCGGTCAGCGGGGTCCGCAGCTCGTGTGAGGCGTCGGCGACGAAGGCGCGCATCCGCTGCTCCGAGCGTTCCCGGGCGGCCAGGGCGGCGTGGATCCGGTCCAGCATGCCGTTGACCGCCAGGGTCAACCGACCTGCCTCGGTACGCCGTACCCGTCGTGGGTCGTCGGTGACCGGCACCCGCCGGTCCACCTGGCCGGCGGCGATGGCGTCGGCGGTGTGGGCGATGTCGTCCAGCGGCCGCAGCCGGGCCGCGATCAGCATCCTGGCCAGGAACGCCAGCCCGACGGCGACCGCGATGGAGACCAGCACCTCGATGCCGATCAGCCGGGTCACGGTCCGCTGGACCGGGGCCAGCGGCAGTCCGAGCAGCACCACGGCCGGCCCCACGTCGATGGTCACCACCCGGTACTTGCCCTCCGGGGTGGCGACGGTGCTCAGTGGTGACCGCCCACCTGGTGATGGTGCCGGCGCGGAGTTCAGCAGTGGCGTCGCCGGCACCGGGGCGGTCGAGGCGAACCGGGACAGCTCCCCGGTGCCGGTGCGGATCTCCACCAGGAACTCGGTCGGTCCGACGACCGCGCGGACCGTCCGGTCCCGCTCGCTGATCAGCGCGATCTGCCGGCTGCCCTGGGTCACCAGTCCGGCGGCGGCGGTCAGCTGGTCGTCGATCTGGTTCACCAGGTGGTGGCGGGTCGCGACCGCGCTGACCAGTCCGGTGATGAGCAGTGCGGCGCAGGTCAAGGCGACGGTGCTGGCGGTCAGCGACCGGCGCAGCGACCAGCGGGGGGCACGACGAGGGCGATCAACCGGCATGCCACCTCACCCCCCACCAGTACGCAATGCGTATCCGAACCCACGGTGGGTAACGATGATCGGTTCGCCGAGCGGGTCGAGTTTGCGCCGCAGGTACCCGACGTAGGTGTCGACGACGTTCGACTCGCCGCCGAAGTCGTAGCTCCACACCGCTTCCAGGATCTGGGTCCGGGACAGCACCCGGCCGGCGTTGAGCATCAGGTACCGCAGCAGTTTGAACTCGGTCGGCGACAGCCGTACCGGCTGGCCGGCCCGGGTCACCAGCAGCGTGTCCTCGTCCAGCGAAAGGTCCGCGTAACGCAGCACGGACCGGGCGGCGTCATCGGGTCGCCCGACGGCACCGACCCGGCGCAGCACCGCCCGGATCCGGGCCAGCAGTTCGTCGACGGCGAAGGGCTTGGTCAGGTAGTCGTCGCCACCGAGGGTGAGCCCGGAGACCAGGTCACGCCGGGCGTCGCGGGCGGTCAGGAAGACGATGCCGAACCGGTGCCCGTCGGCCCGCAGCCGCCGGCAGAGGTCGAACCCGTCACCGTCGGGCAGCATCACGTCGAGTACCACCAGGTCGGGTCGGTGTCGTACCGCCGACTGCTGCGCCTCGGTCACGGTGCCGGCGGTGTCGACCGTGTAGCCGTGGAAGGTGAGCACGGTGACGAGCATGTCGACGATGTTCGGCTGGTCGTCGACGACCAGGATGCGTTCGCCTGAGCTGCCCATGTCCGCCGATCAGATCACGCGAACATGGGAGTCGGATGAGAATCGGTCAGAGGCTGCACCAGCAGTAGAGGTGGTCACCGTCGTCGCGGGCCCGCCTGGCGAGACCGGCGATGGCCTCGATCACCGGTACGAGGTGATCGTCGGGCAGCGGGCCGGTGGGCGCCAGCTCGTCGGTCCGCCCCCATCGTGCCGACAGCTGCGGCGCCTGGCCGCTGTCGATGCCGGCCAGGGTGTCCCGGGTGCCGTCGTCGATACGCAGCAGCCAGGGAGTGTCGTCGTCGGGGTCCCCGACAAGATCGCTGCGCACCAGGTCGGGCCGCCAGGCGACGCCACGGACGAAGGCGACGAGGCTGCCGAGGGCGACGTCGGGGTCGATGCCCTTGCAGTCGACGGCGTCCACCGCACCGGCGGCGGTCGTCGGGCCGCCCACCAGACCGTCGATCAGGGCGACCGCCGCGTCGTCGCCGGCCGCCCGAAAGTAGTCGTAGAGCACTCCCATGACGACCATCCAAGCAGCCAGGTGCGACACCGCGACTGGGTCGACGATCGAACGGACCGACAACCGAAGGCGGTACGTGGCGCGTCGATGCCTTATGCACCCGACGACGGCGACGATCGTCCGCCGGTGGCGGTGGGCCGCCACCACCACTGCCGTTCTGCTGTTGATCGGCGGATCCGTGCTGCTGGCCGGCTCCCGGCCGGTGGGTGGGACCGCCGATGCCCTGCCGGACCGGGTCGGCACGCCGCCGTGGGGCGCTCTGCGGATCACCGATCCGTTCCCGATCGGTGCGGCGGCGGTCGCGGTCAGCGGATTCGGCGGTGACGATGCCGGGGCCGTGGCGGTGGTCGACGCTGGCGCGGACCGGTACCGGGTGCACCGGGTCGGGGTGGACGCACCGGCCGGTGAGGTGGTGCTGCTCTCACCGGACGGGACCCGCCTGGCGCATCAGTGGGACTCCGCGCAGGGGGGCACCGGGGTGCGGATCCGGCACCTCGGTGACCGTACGGTGGCCGCGCTCGGGCCGGGGGACGCCGCCAGTGTCCTGACCCGGCCGCTGGCCTGGTCGCCGTCCGGCGACCAGCTGGTGGTGGTGGACTCGGTGCCGCGTACGTCGGACCGGTCGGCGTACGCGGCGGTCGTCAGTCTGGTCGACGTGGCCGACGGGTCCGTGCGGAAGTTGGCCACCGTCGACGACACGCTCGTCGCCGGGTACGCGGTGGCGTTCGCCGCCGACGGCCGACGTCTGGCGCTGCAGTCCGGCAGCCGACTGACCATCATGGACCTGGGCTCGGGCCGGCGGCATACGCTCGACCTGCCGCCCGGTCGGACCTTGGCCGGCAAGGGCGCCTGGCAGCCGGACGGGCAGGCGGTGACCCTGGCCGAACGTGACGGCGACGACTGGCGGCTCGTCGCGGTCGACCCGGTGACCGGGGCCGACGCGCCGGGTCCGCGACTACCGACCGTGGCGGACGTGACGGCGGTACGGCTGCTCGGCTGGCGGCCGGACGGCAGCGCCCTGGTGGTCGCCTACCAGCCAGCTTCCGCCGGCATGAGTGGGGTCTGGGCGCTGAGCCAGCGGATCCACGCCGGACACGTCGGCGGCGTACAGCTGGTGTCGTTGGCCCCCGGTGCCGACGCGCCGACGGTGTGGATGACGTTTGCCGACGGGGTGCGGGCGGTCGACGTCGCGGACCGGGCGGTCGCGACCGGGACGGTCCGGCCGGCGCAGGTGCCCTCCCGGTGGCCCGGCCCCCGGCTCTGGCTGTGGCTCGCCGTCGGCCTGGCCGTCGTCGTGGTGCCGGTGACGGTGCGGCTGCGCCGCCGCTACCGTGCTGCGGGTGACTGACTCCGACTTCCTGACCGCCACCCGGGACTCCTACGACGCCATCGTCGACGAGTACGTCCGGGAGGTGCAGACGGCCCTGGACGAGGCCCCGCTGGACCGGGCCATGCTGGGCCTGTTCGCCGAACTGGTGCTCTCGACGGGCAACCGTACGGTCGCCGACGTGGGCTGCGGGCCAGGCCGGGTCACCGTACTGTTGGCCGGGCACGGGCTGGACGCCGTCGGCGTCGACCTGTCACCGGGCATGATCACCCACGCCCGGCAGGCGTACCCGCAGCTGCGGTTCGAGGTCGGCTCGATGCTGGAGCTGGACCTGCCCGACAGCGGGCTCGGCGGGCTGCTCGCCTACTTCTCGATCATCCACCTGCCGTACGACCGGCGACCGGCGGCGTTCGCCGAGTTCCACCGGGTGCTGACGCCCGGCGGCTACCTGATGTTGGTGTTCCAGGTCGGCGACGAGATCCGGCACCGCGACGAGTTCGAGGGCAAGCGGATCGACCTGAGCTTCCATCGGCAGCGGCCGGCCGAGGTGGCGAGGTTGCTGGCCGAGGCAGGTTTTCTGGTCCTGGTGACCGTGGAACAGACTCCGCCGGCCCCGGACCGGCCGCCGCTCGGCATCCTGGTCGCCCGCAAGGCCTGAGGCTTCGGCGGGAGCGGCGGGGGCTGCTGCCCACGCCCAAGCGCGGCCCGGTGCGCGCCAGGAGCAGGGACTATCGATTTTAGTTGATGTTGACAGACTGGCGCCTATCTGGAAGCTTTGTTTAGAGAGAGCGCTCTCAGCCCTTGCGATCCCTCCCACCCCCGGAGGTTCCCCCGATGAACCGCACGCTGAGAGCACTGCTGGGCCTGACCCTGGGCACGGCACTGATCGCCCCGCCGTCGGCCGCCGTGGCGGCCCCGACCGTCACGCCCGCCCAGACAGCACCGACAGCCGCCACGACACCGGCCGGGGTGCTCCCGGCCGGCCAACTCGCCGCCCTACGCCGCGACCTCGACCTCACCGTCGAGGAACTCGACACCCGGCTCGCCGTCGAGGCCACCGCCCCGGACATCGAGCAGCGACTGCGCCTCGAACTGGCCGACGCGTACGCCGGCACCTGGGTCGACGCCGACGGACGTACCGTGGTCGTCGGGGTGACCGACCCCGCGCAGGTCGACCGGGTCCGCGCCGCCGGTGCCGAGGCCCGGGTCGTCCCCCGTGGCCTGCGCGAGCTCGACCGGCTCGCCGCCGGGCTGGACCAGCGGGCCACGGTCGCCGGCCCCGCCGTGCACGCCTGGTACGTCGACCCGGTCGACAACACCGTGACGATCCAGGCCGCCACGGCCACGGCGGCCACCGCCTTCGCCCGTACCGCCGGGCTGCCCGCCGACGCCGTCTCCGTCGTCGTCGACGCCGACGCCTACCGGCCGGTGTACGACATCCGGGGCGGCGACCAGTACACCATCAACAACAGCGTGCTCTGCTCGGTCGGCTTCGCCGTCGCCGGCGGCTTCGTCACCGCCGGCCACTGCGGCACCGTCGGCGCGACGACCACCGGCAGCGGCGCCGCCCAGGGCACCTTCCGTGGCTCGTCGTTCCCCGGCGACGACTACGCCTGGGTGCAGACCAACGCCAACTGGGTGCCCCGGCCCTGGGTCAACAACTACGGCGGCGGCACCGTCACCGTCAGCGGCTCCCAGGAGGCGGCCGTCGGGGCCGCCATCTGCCGGTCCGGCCGCACCACCGGCTGGCGGTGCGGCACCATCACCGCGAAGAACGTCACCGTCAACTACTCGGGCGGACGTACCGTCTACGGGCTGGTCTCCAGCACCGCCTGCGCCCAGCCCGGCGACTCCGGCGGCGCGGTGCTGGCCGGCACCCAGGCCCAGGGCGTCACCTCCGGCGCCGGCGGCACCTGCGCCTCCGGCGGCACCACCGTCTACCAGCCGGTCAACGAGATCCTGTCCCGCTACGGGCTGTCGTTGACCACCACCGGCAGCGGCGGCTCGACCAGCCGGCTGATCGGGCTGGCCGACAAGTGCATCGACGTACCGAACTCCAACGGCGTCGACGGCCAGCACCTGCAGCTGTACCGCTGCAACGGCACCAACGCGCAGAACTGGACCTTCCCCGGTGACGGCACCATCCGGGCGCTGGGGCTCTGCATGGACGTCGCCTGGGGGTCCACCGCCAACGGCGCGGTCGTCCAGCTCGCCAACTGCAGCGGCAACCCGGCCCAGCAGTGGGTGCTCAGCGGGGCCGGCGACCTGGTCAACCCGCAGGCCAACAAGTGTGTCGACGTCGTCGACTGGAACACCGCCGACGGTGCCCGGCTGGTCATCTACGAATGCCACGGCGGCGCCAACCAGAAGTGGCGGCGCGGCTGAGCGCCGGGCGGGTGCGCCGCAGGCCACGGGTCAACAGCATCGTGGCGACCAGCGACAGCCCGGCCAGTACGGCGACCGCCTGGTGCACCGGTAGATGGTCGGCGACCGTGCCGGCGAGGATCGCGCAGACCGCCTGCCCGGCCAGCATGCCGTTCTGCTGCAGGCCGAGGACCTGGCCGCGCGCCTGCGCCGGCGAGTGGGCGATCAGCCGCTCCTGCAGCGGCAGCGCGGCGGCGAAGCCGACCGAGGCGACCATGGCGAGCAGCATCGCCAGCGGCAGCTCCGGACGGATCAGGAACACGAGGTACGGCAGGGGAAGCAGCAGCCGCAGCGGCAGCACGCACCACTGCCGGGCCGCCGGCGACAGAATCCGTCCGACCAGTACGTCACCGGCGAGCATCCCGAACGCGCCGGCGGCGAACAGGAATCCGGCCCGGTCCCCGGCGTACGGCACGAACAGGGCCTCGCAGCCGACCACCAGTCCGTTGGGCAGCCAGAGGTTGAGCAGCAGCGACCGGCGTCCCGGATCGGCCCACAGCTGCCGGTTGATCCGCCAGGTACGGGCGGTCGAGGTCCGCTCGGTGGTCCGGGCCGGCCGTTCCGTCAGACCGAAGCGGACCACCGCCGCCGCGACCGCGCGCAGCCCGGCGGCGACCAGGAACACCTGGTACGGGCTGAGCCAGACCAGCAGAACCCCGCCGACGCCGAACCCGGCGATCTGCATGATGCCCACGCTGGCGTTCATCGTGGACCGGGCCAGCACGTAGGCCCCGGTCGGCAGGATGTCGTTGATCAGTGCCCACCGGGCACCGGCGGTGATCGACGCGACGTAGGTGACCAGCCCGATGATGGCGAACCGGGCCCACAGCGGCAG
The DNA here is from genome assembly GCF_030345095.1 of Solwaraspora sp. WMMA2056. Classification (NCBI taxonomy): domain Bacteria; kingdom Bacillati; phylum Actinomycetota; class Actinomycetes; order Micromonosporales; family Micromonosporaceae; genus Solwaraspora; species Solwaraspora sp. WMMA2056. The sequence continues at coordinate 1,254,667 of NZ_CP128360.1, read as the reverse complement.
CCCCGGTACGGCCTGGGCAGCGGCACCGACCAGGGCGACCAGCGCCGCGATGGTCATCGCCCGACGCGGCGGCAGGCTGTCCGCCGCCGACAGCAGAGTCACGCTGCCGAGCACGCCAGCGAGCGGCGCACCGAACATGCTCAGCGCGGTGAGCAGGGCGGACCCGGTCGTCGCGTAGGTCAGCGCGCCGAGCGCCAGCGATGAACTGGTGTGCGCGGCGATGCCGGCACAATTGGCCACGAACAGATTGCGGAACTCACCGACCGCGAACAACTCCGAGTAGGTCCTCACCCGCTGATGCTGCGGCCCGGCGGTGCCGGACCAGTAGCGTTACGTCTGGAGGCGAAAGTTGACGGTCTGGCAGGTGCCGGCGGATCTGCTGGCCCGCAGTCGGTTCGTCGTCTCGCCGCTGACCGACACCGTCGCCGCGCTGCGCGCCCTGTACTACCCACGTCGGCCGTGGCAGCACGACTGGCGGCGACCGTACCTGGCCGCGTTCCAGCATCTGCTGGACGACCGGCCGGTGCTGCGCGCCCTGTTGGCGGCGTCGTTCCGGCCCCGGTATACGGCCGACTACCTCACCCTGGCTCCGTTGTCGACGGCACCGACCTTCGCCGAGGAGCTCACCGCCGTCGCCGGTCGCGGGGACGCGCAGATCCGCGCCGACCTGCGCGAGACCCGACCGGGGCCGCTCGCTGACGTACTGCTGGCCGACGGGCTCGCCGGGCGGGCGGCGGAGCTGCTCGACTGGGTGTGGCGGCAGACGGTGCAGCCACAGTGGCCGGACCGGGAGCGCCGGCTGCGGGCCGACATCGTCGGGCGCACCGCCCGACTCAGCAGCCAGGGCTGGGCCGGCGTCTTCGCCGACCTCAACCAGAAGATGCGCTGGTTGGGCGACGGCCGACTGCAGGTCAACGACTACCCGTCGCCGCCGATGCGGCTCGACGCGGCGGAACAGTTGGTCTTCGTCCCCGCGCACTGCGCCCGTGGCTGGGTGCTGTGGGACCAGCCCACCCGGTTCGGCATGGTCTATCCGGCCAGCGGCATCCTCGCCGACCCGACACCGGTGACGGCGACCGGGCTGGGCCGGCTGATCGGCGCGAACCGGGCGGCGATCCTGATCCGGCTGGCGACCCCGATGAGCACTTCGCAGTTGGCCACGGCCACCGGGCTCGGCACCGGCACGGTCGGCGACCATTTGAAGGTGCTGCTCGACGCCGGCCTGGTCACCAAGCGCAGGTCCGGGCGGGAAGTACTCTACTGGCGGACCGCGATCGGCACCGCCCTGACGGGTGGGACAGAGAGGATCGGGACATGGGGATCTACGACATTGCGCTGACCTCCCTGGCCGGGGAGCCCGGATCACTCGGGGACTTCGCGGGCAGGGCCGTGCTGGTGGTCAACGTGGCGTCGAAGTGCGGGCTCACTCCGCAGTACGCCGACCTGGAACGGCTGCACGAGCGGTACGCCGACCGGGGCTTCACGGTGGCCGGTTTCCCGTGCAACCAGTTCGGCGGTCAGGAGCCGGGCAGCGCCGAGGAGATCCAGGAGTTCTGCGCGACGACGTACGGGGTGACGTTCCCGATGTTCGCCAAGATCGAAGTCAACGGGCCGGGCCGGCACCCGCTGTACGCCGAACTGGTGGCCACGCCCGACGCCGACGGCGAGGCCGGTGACGTGCAGTGGAACTTCGAGAAGTTCCTGATCGCCCCCGACGGTACGGTGGCCGGCCGGTTCCGGCCCCGGGTCGCGCCGACCGATGCCGCGCTGGTGGCCGCCATCGAGAAGCACCTGCCCGCTCAGGTGCCGTGACTGTCCGCAACGGCTCCTCAGACAGGTACGGCTCCTGACGGTATACCTGTGTGGAATGATTATTCCACACAGGTATACCGTCGGATCGCACCTTGGCCTTCGGCAGGCTATAGCGGGCGTCGGTCAGCGGGCGTCGAAGGTCTGCTTCGGATGACCCACGCAGTGCCAGATCATCAGCGGCGCGCCGACGCCGTGGCCGGCCACGTCCAGGCACTTGCCGGTCAACGGGTTGACCAGCGTGCCACTGCGGCCCTGCCACTTCTGCCAGTTCTGCGCCGGATTGCCGCTGCAGTACGCCACCTGCACGGCGGTGCCGTCGGCGCTGGCACCCCAGGCGACGTCCATGCAGAGTCCGTTGGCCCGGATGGTGCCGTCGCTACGGATCTCCCACCACTGTGACTTGTTCTCCGCGCAGCGTTGCAGGGTCAACTGGGTCCCGTCACTGCCGGCACCGGCGCTGACGCACAGCCCGGTCTCCTTGCCGACCAGCTGACGCATGTTCGACGGCCGGACCGGGGCCGGGGGTGCGGCCGGGGTGGTCTGCTGCGGCGGCGGGTTGTTCGTCGCCCGGGTGTCCGGCGGCGGCGCGGCCGCCGGCGGGGTGACGACCTTGGCCGGCGGCGTGGTCGCCCCCGGGCCGGGTCGGGTCGGATCCGCCGCAGGCGTCCGCGGGGACGCCGTGACCGACGGCGACACCGACGGCGACGGGGACGTCGACGGCGACACCATCCGGCCGTCCATCGCGTAGAAGTCGGTGAGCCGGCGTACCGCCGCCACCAGGTCCTCGGTCTGCTTGCCGAGCGGCTCGTCGGCGTCGCGGACCGCGTCGACGCCCCGGTGGTACGCGGCGAGCGCCAACTCGTACGGGTCACCGCCGTCGACGTCGGCGAACTCGGCGACGAGTGCACACATCGCGGCCCCCAGCGCCGGGATGGCGGCGGCCGGGACGTAGGCGGTCGCGTCGTCGGGGCCGTACTGCTCCCACAGTTGCGGGCGGAACTGCGCGATGCCCGCCCGGCCGTCCTCGCCGGTCGCGGTGGCGTCGAACCCGGACAGGGCCATCAGCTGGGCGGCGACCGCCGGTGGGGTGACCGGTGCGCAGACCGACCCGGCCGCGACGATCAGGTCGACGTACTCGGCGGGGATGGCCTTCGGCTGCCGGGTCGGGTCGGCCGGCGCCTTGTCGGCACCGCCGAACTGTGGCAACTGGCTGTAGTAGGCGGCGTACCCGCTCGCCTCGCCGACGTAGCCGAGCGCCGGGTCGGGCACCCCGACCGCGTCGGTGACGGCGTCGAGTCCGGTGTGGAAGGCGGCCAGCGCCAGCCACCACGGGTCACCCGGCACCTCGGCCACCCGCAGCTTGCCGCTCAGCTGGCACATCTGCCGGGCGAGGGCCACCACGTTCGCGGCGACGTCGGCCCGCTGGGCGGCCGGCCACGGCGCCCATTCCGTCCAGTCACGCTCGTCCAGGCCGGCGATGCCCTGCCCCCCGGAGGTGGTGACGTCGGCGGCGGCGTCCAATCCGGACTCGGCCATCAACTGCCCGGCGACCCTGGCCGGGGTGAGCATCGGGCAGGACTGGGCGGCGGCGACGATCACCACCAGCTGCTCGGCGGAGACCGGCTCGCCGATCAGGTCGTCGTCGCGGGCCGAGGCGGCACCGAATCCGATGGTGGCGACGATCGTCGACAGCGCGGCCACGCCGGCAAGGACCCCGGCCGTGGTACGCCGTGGGAGCCGGCCGAGCCGACGTCGGATTGACAAGTTGCCGGGCAACACGATCCACCACCGTCTCAGGTGCATCCGCCAAGGCGATTCCGGCGACATTCAAGCGAGCATCGGGTTGCCGGGTCAATCCTTTGTGACCGAAAGCTATCAATTCTCCTGGGATCTGCCGTCCGTACCACCGGGTTGGTCGTCGCCGGCCAGCGCGGACCGCAACCGCTCCTTCTCGGCCCGGCGGCGCTCGGTGACCTCGGTGATCTGCTGGGCCATCTCGTCGCGCCAGCCGCGCATCAGAAAGAACGACAACGCCGCAGAGAAGATCACCGCGATCATCAACTTCAGGAAGATGTTCATGTCGATCGGCCACAGGGCCAGCACGACGACCACGAACAGCCCGATCCGGCCGAGGGTGTACTTCACCGCAGGGCTCATGTCTCTCCTCACCGTCTCGTCGGCGTCCGGCTGTCCAGCCACCGGACGCCGTGGAACCAGACCGTCGCGTACACCAGTGTGGAGACCGCCGCTCCGATCCCGCCGCCGGCCAACGGCGGCAGGTCGGCGGCGAGCCCGGCGGCCAGCAGCCCGGAGGTGGTCCCGACCCCGGCCGCGACTGCGGCGGCGGCGAACCGGGCGGACCCGCCGTGCCAGGCCCGGAACTCCTCGGCGAACAGCCACGCCGGCAGGATCACCGCGAGCCAGCCGTTGGACTGGCCGATCCGTCCGGGTCCGATGAGGGTGAACACGCCGTCGAACAGCAGCAGCAGGAGCAGACCGATCACCAGGCCGGCGCCGACGACGCCGTACAGGTCCGGCAGCGCGACGATCCGGCCCGCCGCGTCGCGGCGCGGCGAACCCTCGCTCTTCGATTCAGTCATGACCAGACGAGGGTACGCCTGCCTGGTCGCGCCGCTGCTGCGCCGTACCCGTGCGGTGTCGCCGCAGGGCCGGTCGGTGCTCGGCCCGCGCCACCGTCAGCAGATCGTCGACGATGTCGCCGACCAGGTTGGTGACCCTGGGCTGCTCGCCGGCGGCCCGCCGCACGTCGGTGACGGACGTGTCGAGATGCTCGGCGAACGTCTGCCGGCGCAGATGGACGCGGACGGTGCCGTCGTCGTCGCGGACGATCCGGGGCCGGTCCGGTCGGTCGGCGAGCCGGCGCAGCAGGTCGTGGGACTCCTGCAGGGCCCGCACGGCGGTAGTGGTGTCGTTGATGCCCGGGGAGAGCGCCCGTTCGGCGATGTCGGCGAGTTGCCGCAGGCCGAAGCCGACGTCCTGGCCGGGAATCCGTTCGACGCCGATCTCGACGGCCTGGGCCGCCTGGGACACGTCCAGCGGCCGGGGCGGGGCGTCACCGACCGCGTGTACGGCGAGCAGCGGCATGCCGGCCACGACGAACTCGCCCGGTATCCGTGCGACCGTGACGGCGCAGTCGTGCCGGCGGGCGATCCGGGCCAGCTGGTCGACGTCGACGGCGGTGACCGAACCGGTCCCGGGGGCCACCAGCACGTCGACGATCGGACCGTTCGGCGCGTCGTCCGGGTCGGCGGGCCGGGGCGCCCACCGGTCGATGCTGCGGCGGGTCTGCGCGCCGATCGCCGCGATCATGTGGGAGACCCGCATCAGCGCGGTCATGTGGTGCAGGTAGTAGAGGAACATCCCGGTGCTGCCGAGCACGAGGCCCATCGACACCGCCAGGGACAGGGCCGGCAGGCGGGCGTCGGACTCGTCCGGCAGCGCGGCGAGCACCACCATGGCGAACAGGAACGTCGCGACGAACGTACCGAGGGTGGCCTGGGTCACCCGGTCCTGCAGGAAGGTCCGCAGAACCCGTGGGGTGTACTGGCTGGACGCCAACTGCAGCGCCACCACGGTGATCGAGAAGACCAGCGCGGTGAACGAGATCATCGCGGTGATGATCGACGAGAGCAGCGATCTCGCCCCGGCGGGCCCGCTGGGCAGGTACGAGTCCAGTGGCAGCCGCAGGCGCAGCTCCAACGCGGTGAGAACGACGGCGAGGAGGACCGATCCGACCGCGAACGCCGCCGGGACGGCCCAGAAACTCCTCCACACGCCACGCAGGCGCGAGATCACGCTACGTGGCTGACTCACCGGTACGTCATTCCCTGATCGGGGCGGGTCGACACCTGTCCGCCCCGACTGCCGGCACCCGGGTCAGGCCCAGATCTGCTGCGGCTCGGCCCGCCGCTGCGCCAACGACGGCGGCCGGTCGTACTCGCGGACCACCTGGTAGCGGGTGTCCCGCTCGACCGGCTGGAAGCCGGCGTCCCAGATAAGGTGCAGCAGGTCGTCGCGGTGCATGGTGTTCGGCGTGCCGTAGGAGTCCGCGTCGTGGGTGATCTTGTACTCGACCACCGAACCGTCCAGGTCGTCGACGCCGAAGTTGAGCGACAACTGCGCCACGGACAATCCGTGCATCACCCAGAAGCACTTGACGTGCGGCACGTTGTCGAACAGCAGCCGGGACACCGCGAACGTCTTCAGCGACTCGGCCGGCGCGGCCATCGTGGTCCGCTCCTGGATCCGGTTACGGATCTTGCCGTCCGCCGAGTCGACGAAGTCGTGCTGGTAGCGCAGTGGGATGAAGACCGTGAAGCCGCCGGTCTCGTCCTGCAGCTCACGCAGCCGCAGCACGTGGTCGACCCGGTGGCGGGGCTCCTCGATGTGGCCGTAGAGCATCGTCGACGGGGTCCGCAGCCCCTTGCTGTGGGCGAGCCGGTGGATCCGCGACCAGTCCTCCCAGTGGCAGGCGTGGTCGACGATGTGCTGGCGGACCTCCCAGTCGAAGATCTCCGCGCCGCCGCCGGTCAGCGACTCCAGGCCGGCGTCCATCAGCTCGTCGAGGATCTCGTCGGCCGGCAGGCCGCTGATCTTCTCGAACCACTGCACCTCGGTCGCGGTGAACGCCTTCAGTTTGACGTTCGGCAGCGCGGCCTTCAGCTCGCGCAGCACCTTCGGGTAGTAGCGCCAGGGCAGCGTGGGATGCAGGCCGTTGACGATGTGCAGCTCGGTGAGCTGCTCGTCCTCCATCTCCTTGGCCTTGCGGACGGCCTCTTCGATCCGCATCGTGTACGCGTCCTTCTCGCCCGGCTTGCGCTGGAACGAGCAGTACGCGCACGAGGCGCTGCAGACGTTGGTCAGGTTCAGGTGCCGGTTGACGTTGAACATCACCCGGTCGCCGTTGAGTTCGGTACGCCGGTGGTGCGCCAGCCGCCCCAGCCAGGCCAGGTCGTCGCTGGCGTACAGGTCCACCCCGTCGGTGTAGTCGAGCCGCTCCCCGGCGTACACCTTTTCTTCGAGCTCGCGCTTGCGACCAGCGTCCACGTCCGCCACGTCCCTTCCACCGGCCGGGCGCGTCGACGACCCGCCCGTCGACGGCCAGTCCCGCCGAGATCCGCGTTCGAGCGTACGTCCCGACGGGCCCGTCCGGCGCGTCGGCCGACTCCGCAGCGATCTGCGTCATGTCCCGGCCGCCAACCTCACAGGGTCTCGTTACCTCCTGGAACATCGACATCACGCGTCCCGTGCGGTAAGACCGATGGGGGACAGCTGACACCAGGCGACGCGACCCGGTTCCGGGGCAACGGCATCGGGACAAATGCGCCGTACGGGGAGCGAGCAGGCATGATTGGCAAGAGCAGGGACAGGGCAGGCCGACGAAACGTCCGACGCTGGTCGCGTCCGGCACCCGGTGCGCCCGACGTCGTCCCGGTACGGCTGAGCCCGGCCCTGTGGGCCGCACTGCTCGGTGCCGTCACCGCCCTCGCGCTGGCCTCCCCGGTCGCCGCCCAGCCGGTGGCCGTGCCCGACACCGGTGCCCGGCCGGTCCCCGCCGGCGGCCTGCAACTGCCCGGTGCGGCACCGACGACCGGCCCTCCCGTCCCGCCGAACTTCGTACCCAGCACCGTGCAGGGCCCGCTCGCGTCGCAGATCTACGCCAGCGAGACCGAGGTGGCCCTGCTCGGCGCCAAACTGATCGACCTGGAGGAGCAGCAGACCGAGGCCGAGTCGGCGCTGCACGCCGCCGAGCTGGCGCTGCGGCAGCGGCGTACCGCGTTGCTCGACGCCCAGCGGGCCGCCGAGAACACCGCCGCCTCGGCGATCAAGGACGCCGCCGCGCTGCCGCCCGGCGAGTACCGGGGCGACCTGCACGGGTGGGACGCGCTGTCCCGGCTGCAGCGCGGTGAGCCCGGCACCAGCGCCGACGCCGCCAACCGGGAGGTGTCCCTGGCCGCCGCCGCCGAGCAGGAGGCGCACCGGACCTACACCGCCGCGCTGGCCCGGGTCGACGCGCTGCGCGCCGAATTCGGCTCCACCGAGGGCACCTTCAAGCAGCGGGAGACCGCGCTGCTGGAACTGAAGGCCCGCAACACCCAGGAACTGGTCACCATCGAGCGGCAGCGGGAGGCCGCCGAGCAGGAGATCGGCCGCGGCATCGACGGTGTCGACGGGATCACCGGCACCACCGCCCACCCGCGCGCGGTCGCCGCCCTGGACTTCGCGCTCAGACAGCTCGGCAAGCCGTACCTCTGGGGTGCCGAGGGCCCGAGCCGATACGACTGCTCCGGCCTGATGTGGGCCGCCTACCGGTCACCCGGCGCCGACTACTTCAGTCTGCCCCGGGTCGCCGCCGACCAGTACTGGGCGACCAGAGGCAAGACCGTCGACCGCTCGGAGCTGCTCCCCGGCGACCTGATCTTCTTCGCGTCCGGCTCCAGCTGGACCACCGTCCACCACGTCGGCATGTACGTCGGCGACGGCCAGATGGTGCACGCACCGACCACCGGCGACGTGGTCAAGGTCGCCACCGTCTGGTGGTCGCGCTTCTACCGGGCGACCAGGGTGTTCGACGCCGTCGCCGCCCCGACGACGACGCCCACGCCCACGCCGACGCCGACCACCCCGGCCACCCCGAAGCCGACCCCGTCCACCCCGGCCACACCGAAGCCGACCCCGACGGGCTCGGCGTCGCCCACCCCGACGCCGACCGGGGGTCCGACGCCGACACCGACCGGCACCCCGAGCACCCCGGCGCCGACCCCGTCGACCAGCGTGTCGCCGACCACGACGCCGACCACCGTGCCGGGCACGCCGGATCCGGACGAGACCGGCACCCCGGACCCGGACGAGACCGGCACGGGCACCCCGACCGCGACGCCGAGCGGCGTGACGGGCACGGCGTCGGCCAGCCCGAGCGCGTCCGCCACGGCCACCGGCAGCCCCAGCGCGGGTCCGCAGGAGAGCTGACCGGGTCGGCTGGTCGTGCCGAACGTGCCGACCCGCGGTCGGTACGCCGATACTCCGGGTGTGCCGACGGGCACCGGTATGGCACGGTGATCACAGGAACGCCTCACCGGCCGGAGGCGTATCCGGGCGGACCCCTGTCACGGGAGGCAACCAATGGACGAAGATCGGCGCTGGTCAACGGTGGACCAGGTCGACGCCGGGCAGCCACTCGTGCCCGGTCAGCCCGACCGTTCCGGCTCGTCCGGCAGTACGCCCCAGCCGCCCGAGCCGTACGTTCCGCTGCCGGAGCCGTACAGTCCGCCACCGCCACCGCCACCGGGTGGCGCCCTCTGGCCGACCAACGTGGGCGGCGCCGACGTACCGGTGGTGCCGGGCGCGACCGACGCGCCCGTATCCGGCGGTTCGGTGTCCGACCCCTCGGTGTCCGACGCTCCCGTCTCCGGCGCGCCCGTCTCGGCCGATCCGGGTGCCGGCCGATCGGCGGCGTCGGCCTGGTCCGCGTTCGCCGACACCTGGCAACCACCGGACAGTGCTGCCGCCACACCGGCTCCTCCTGCCGTACCCGCCGTGGAGCACTCGCCGACGGCCTCCGCCGACGCTGACGATCCCGCCGCGTCGCCCGGCTCCGCCGCTCGGGCCAGAGCTGCGGTGACCGGGGCGGCGCAGGTCTCCGCCAGCGACGTCGGTGCACTGCGGTTCCCGACCGGCGGCACCCGGGTCTACGGCGCCCGGCGCGAGTCGACCGCGCCGGAGCCGGCCGTACCGCCGGCACCGGTCTCGCCGCCCGCCCCCGCGCAGCCGCCGCCCCCGGCGCCGTTCCCGCCACCGCTGCCCGGCTCGCCACCACCGTCGCGGCCCACCTCGCCGCCGGCACCACCCGCCCCGGCTCCGGGGCCCTTCCCGCCACCGCCCGGCCAGTTCGCCGCCGGCGGATACACCATCCCGGCGGCCACGTCGCCGACCTGGCACCCGACGCCACCGCCACCGCCCGTTTCCGCACCGCCGGCCGTGTCCGCACCGCCGGCGGTCTCCGCACCGCCGGCCGCCGCACCGTGGTCGCCGCCGGCACCGTCGACCGGGACGGTGTACGGTGCCCGGCGCGCCGAACCCGGCGCGGACTCGACGATGGCGCTGCCGATGGGTGCGCCGCGCGGCGGCATGACGTTCGACCCGGCCGTGGAGAACTCCGGCTCGCTGACCGGTCACATCCTGGCCCAGGGCTGGGCGGACACGCCGGACCGGGAGGACCGTGGCACCACCAAGGTGGTCCTGGTCATGGCGATCGGACTCGGTGTGGTCGTGGTGCTCGGCGTACTGATCGCCCTGGTCGTCGGCAACGCCTTCAACAGTCTTTTCGACGGCCTGCTCGGCGGCTGACCTCGGCCCGGTCCGGCGCGCCCGACCCGGTGGGTCGGGCGCGCCCGGACCGCCGACCGGCGTGAGCCGGCCCACCGGCCGGACAGGTCGGGTGGCAACAGCGCGGCAAACCCGTACACTTGCACCCGATCATCAATCCGGCATGCTCACGCGTGCTCATGGGCAATCTTGCGGGCGATTCAACGGTGCGACACCGGAACGGGCCATTCGCGAAGATCTGCCCCGCTCTGAGAGGTTTTCTTGACCACCTTCGCTGACCCCAGCACGTTCCCCTCCGTCCTCGACACCCCGGTCGAGCCCGTCGAGCAGCCGACCGAACCAGTCGCCGAACCAGTCGCCGAGGCGGTCCACGAGCCGGACTTCGCCGAGCTCGGCCTGCCGCGACCGCTGGTCAAGGCCCTCGCCCGGGAAGGCATCACCGCCCCGTTCGAGATCCAGCGGGCCACCGTGCCCGACGCGCTCGCCGGCCGTGACGTGCTGGGCCGTGGCCAGACCGGTTCCGGTAAGACCCTCGCCTTCGGCCTGCCGGTGCTGACCCGGATGGCCGACGGCCCCCGGGCCCGTCCGTTGCACCCCCGCGCACTCATCCTGGTCCCCACCCGCGAGCTTGCGATGCAGGTCAACGACGCGCTGTTCCCGCTGGGCCGGGCCGTCGGCGTGTTCCTCAAGACCACCGTCGGCGGCGTGCCGTACGACCGGCAGATCGACTCGCTGCGCCGGGGCGTGGAGATCATCGTCGCGACCCCGGGCCGGCTCGGCGACCTCATCGCGCGCGGCGTGTGCAACCTCGACGACGTCGAGGTCACCGTGCTGGACGAGGCAGACCAGATGGCCGACATGGGCTTCCTGCCGGAGGTCACCGAACTGCTGGACAAGACGCCCGCCAACGCCCAGCGGCTGCTCTTCTCGGCCACGTTGGACAACGACGTCGACGCTCTGGTGCGGCGGTTCATGACCGATCCGGTCACCCACTCCACCGCGCCGCCGACCGCAGCGGTCACCACCATGGACCACCATCTGCTGCTGATCCCGCCGAACGACAAGTTCGCCGTCGCCGCGTCGATCGCCGCCCGGTCCGGCCGCACCATGATGTTCGCCCGTACCCAGATGGGGGTGGACCGGCTGGTCGACCAGCTGGCCGCCGTCGGAGTCCGGGCCGGCGCCCTGCACGGCGGCAAGACCCAGCGGGTACGGACCCGCACCCTCGCCGAGTTCAAGGAGGGCCGGGTCAACGTGCTGGTCGCGACGGACGTCGCGGCCCGTGGCATCCACGTCGACGGGGTCTCGCTGGTGGTGCACGTGGATCCGCCGAAGGACCCGAAGGACTACCTGCACCGGGCCGGCCGGACCGCTCGGGCCGGGGAGTCCGGCGCGGTCGCCACCCTGGTACTGCCGAAGCAGCGTCGCAGCACGCTCGCCATGATGGAGAAGGCCGGCGTCGAGCCGGCGCAGACCCGGGTACGCCGGGGCGACGCCGTCCTGACCGAGCTGACCGGTGCCGCTGAACCGAGTGGCGTACCGATCGTCGAGGAGCCGGAGCCGCCGCGTCAGCACCGTCAGCGGCCCGACCGCTTCCGGTCCGACCGTCCGGACCGGTTCCGTGGCCGGGGCGACCGGGGCCGGAGTGAGACGGACCGTGGCCCGCGCAGCGACACCGACCGGAGCCGGCGCGGTGACGTCGACCGCGGGCCGCGCGGGGACGCCGACCGTGGCCCGCGCGGCGACGCCGACCGGTCCGGGGAGCGTCGTGGCGGGTTCCGCCACGACGGCAACCGGCCGCCCCGCGACGACCGTCGCGGTGGCGAGCGACGCTTCGCCGACCGACGGCCCACCCGCAGCCACTGACGGATCACCGCACCGGCTGACGGGTCACCGCAGCCATGACAGCCTGTCGCACCGACTGACGGGCATCGACTGACACCGGCAGATCGGTCCGGCTCCCCGCCGGCCCGATCTGCCGGTACGGTCGGCTCATGCCGACGTTGCCGAAATCGATCATCTGGGCGCGCACCGACACCGGCGGCGCCGACCACGTGCTCTTCGACGACCGGCGTGGACTGACTGCCCGGGGTGTGTCGATGGCGGCGGCACCGCTGCCGTACAGCTGCCACTACGAGCTCGCCACCGACGAGCAGTGGGAGTCGGCGCGGCTCACCGTCACCGCCGAAGGTGCCGGCTGGCTGCGCACGGTACGGATGGAGCGGGCGCTCGGCCGGTGGCGGGTCAGCACCGCCGAGCAGGGTGACCTGGACGGGGCGCTGCGCGCGGCGGGGCACCCCCCGGTGGGGTTGCCGGGCACCGAGGAGCCGGGGCGGCTCGACCCGGCCCTCGACGTCGATCTCGGTGCGGCGCCGCTGTTCAACACCCTGGTGGTACGTCGACTGCGGTTGGCGCAGCGCCCGGCAGGTGAGGAGCACCGGTTGACGGTCGCCTGGGTCCGGGTGCCGAGCCTGGAGGTGCTGCCGGTCGAGCAGGTCTACACCGTGCTCGACGTCGACCGGGTCCGGTTCCGTAGCGGCAGCTTCACCGCCGAACTGACCGTCGATCCGGACGGATTCGTCCGGCACTACCCGGGGCTGGCGCAACGCGCCTGACCAGGCACCGGCCGCAGGTCACCGAGCCGGCGCCGGCCGACGGCGGCCTGACTCAGCTGACGACGTCGGTCGACCAGTCACCGGTGCGCAGGAAACGCTCGACCACCGCCAGGTACGGGGTCAGGTCGAGGCCCTGGCCGGCGAGCCAGTCGGCCGAGTAGTAACTGTCGGCGTACCGCTCGCCGCTGTCGCAGAGCAGGGTGACCACCGATCCCTGCTGGCCTGCCGCGCGGAGCTGGGCGATCAGTGCGAACGCCCCCCACAGGTTCGTGCCGGTCGATCCGCCGACCCGCCGGCCCAGCAGATCGGTGGCCAGGCGCATTGCGGCCAACGACGCCGCGTCCGGGACCTGGATCATCCGGTCCACGACGGACGGTTGGAACGAGGCCTCGACGGTCGGCCGGCCGATGCCCTCGATCGTCGAGCCGCGCCCGGTGGTGGTGGTCCAGTCGCCGCTGGTCCACGCCGGATAGTAGGCCGAGTGTTCCGGGTCGACCACGCACACCTTGGTGCGGTGGCGCTGGAAGCGCACGTACCGGCCGATGGTGGCGCTGGTGCCGCCGGTGCCGGCGCCGACCACGATCCAGCTGGGGATCGGGTGCCGTTCCAGGGCGAGCTGCGCGAAGATCGACTCGGCGATGTTGTTGTTGCCCCGCCAGTCGGTGGCCCGCTCCGCGTAGGTGAACTGGTCCATGAAGTGCCCGCCGAGGTCCTCGGCCAGCCACCGGGCCTCGACGACGACCGCCGCCGGATCACGGACCAGGTGCGGCCGGCCGCCGTGGAACTCGATCTGGGCGATCTTCTCGGCCGAGGTGGCCGCCGGCATCACCGCGACGAACGGCAGGCCCAGCATCCGGGCGAAGTACGCCTCGGAGATCGCGGTGGAACCGCTCGACGCCTCCACGATCGTGGTCTGCGGTCCGATCCAGCCGTTGCACAGCCCGTAGAGGAACAGCGACCGGGCCAGCCGGTGCTTGAGCGAGCCGGTGGGGTGCACCGACTCGTCCTTGAGGTAGAGGTCGATCCCCCAGGACGGCGGCAGCGGGAACGGCAGCAGGTGGGTGTCGGCGGACCGGTTGGCGTCCGCCTCGACCTTGGCGATCGCCTCGGTCACCCAGGCCCGGTCGGCGTCGTCGCACCGGTCCAGTTGATCCACCCGCTGACGGTAACAACACCGCCGGTCGGATCAGCCGGTGAGGGGTCGGGGACGGTTCTCCCACTTGGTGGAGAGGGTGACGCTGGTCCGGGTGTTGGCGATCCCGGCAGTCCGGTTCAGCCGCATGATCAGTTGTTCGAGTTCGGCGATGGTGCCGACCCGGGCCAGGCAGAGGAACGACTCGACGCCGGCCATGAAGTAGCACGACTCGATCTCCGGCATCGCGCGGAGCGCGTCGAGCACGGCGTCGGTCTCGGCTCCGGAATCCTCGACCAGGCCGATCAGGGCGGTCACCCCGAGGCCGACGGATTCGGGGCGTACGTCCGCCCGGTAGCCGCGCAGCACGCCCGCGGCCTCCAGCTTGCCGATCCGCTCGTGCACGGCGGGGGCGGAGAGGCCGACCTGGCGGGCGAGCTCGGCGTAGGAGAGCCGGGCGTTGCCACGGAGCAGGTCGACGAGCCGCAGGTCGATGACGTCCACGGGAAGTACACCCTAGTACCTGCCGGCCGGTCGGTGGCTCCCTCGGATGATTCAAGGACAGGTGACACGAGTTCACGCTAAGCTAGTGTAAATCACAATATAGGGTGCAAATCATACTGGACAACTTCCCAGGCAGGTAGCTTTCCCCATTTCCCGGACAGGGCAGGCAGCCGGTGCTCTAATGGCCGTACGTCTGGCACGACGGCAGCTGGCACACGGTCCATCGGGGGGCTCACTGGCTAGGTCAGGGCTGTCGTGGACGCGAGGAGGGGACCGTGGACACTGGAGATCGTCTGCTGACGCCGGGCGAGGTGGCCGCGCTGTTCCGCGTCGACCCGAAGACCGTCACACGTTGGGCGGCGGCCGGCCGGATCGGCAGCATCCGTACTCCCGGAGGCCATCGCCGGTTCCGCGAGTCCGAGGTACGCGCGCTACTCGAAGGCGAAGGCGTACTGGAGGAGATGCAGGCGGAGAGCGCGGCGGAGAACCGCCCCCGGCACACCGAGAACGGATCCGGCGGCTACGTCGGCTGACCCGTCAGGACCCAGCCGGCGCGTCGCGGGCCGCGCCGAGCTCGCCGGACCACCGGCGGAACAACGAATGCGGTACGCCGAGCGCGTCCAGCACCTTGCCGGCGACGAAGTCGACCAGCTGGGCGGCGGAGGCGGCCGCACCCGCACTGTAGAAGCCGGGGCTCGCCGGCAGCACCACCGCTCCCGCGTCGTGCAGGGTGATCAGGTGCTCCAGATGACTGCGGGTCACCGGGGTCTCCCGGGGGACCAGCACCACCGGTCGGCGCTCCTTCAGGTTCACCTCGGCTGCCCGCTGCAGCAGGTCCTTGGACAGCCCGATCGCGATCCCGGCGCAGGCAGCCGTGCTGGCCGGCACCACCACCATCCCCCGCGCCGGATAGGAGCCGCTGCTCGGACCGGCGGCCAGGTCACCCGCCGGCCAGAACCGGACGTCCGCGTCGTGCACCGCACGGCCGAGCCACCGGCCGAGATCGTCGCGCCAGTGGCTGTCGCGCAACGGTCCACCGGTCTCGTCGAGGATGGTGAGCCGGGCCGCCCGCGACACCACCAGGTCCACCGGATGCCCGGCGTCGAGCAGGGCCCGCAGCACCGCCGCCGGGTACGGCGTACCGGAGGCACCCGAGACGCCGATCACCCACGGTCTTCTCATCTGCTCCCCGTCCACTCACCGGCTGTCGCCCAGCACGATCACCCCATAGGGTAGGTCGCACCCCGTACGGACACTGTGGCAGCAACCACGCAGGTAGGTGATGGACTCCGGCAACCGCACCGACCTCACCGGCCTGCTGGCCGAGCTACAGGCGCAGTGCCGGTTGCCGGTCGTGGTCTCCCCGCACCTGCACGCCGCCGACGGCTGGCTGCCCGGCTGGCTGCGGCGCTGCGGCCTGCCGCCCGACACCACCGCCCACCGGCGGCTCGCCGGGGCACAGATCGGCGGGTACGCCGCCCGCCTCTACCCGGCCGCCGACCTGGGCCGGCTGCGTCTGCTGACCGCGCTGTTCGCCTGGTTCTTCCTGAACGACGACGAGTTCGACCAGGTAGCCGAGCCGCAGCAGGACCGGCTGCACCGCGTCGCCAGCGAGATCCTCGCGCTGCTGCGTACCGGGCAGACCACGGGCGCGGACGCCCGGTCCGACGCCGGCCCGGACTCCGACGCTGGCCCGGTGTTCGTCGGCCCGGCCCGGCGGATGCTGACCGGGCCGTGGCGGGTGCTGGTCCGGACCATGCCGCCGTGGTGGCGCGAGCGGTTCGTCGACGCGGTGGCCGAGCACCTCGACGGTGCGGTCCGCGAGGCCCGGAACAAGGCCACCGGCCACCGCCCGGACCCGGCCGAGTACGTCGAGCTGCGCCGGGCCACGTCGGCGGCGAACGTCGCGTACACGTTGATCGAGTTCGCCACCGGCGAACCGGTGCCGGACGCGGTGTTCCACCACCCCCGGGTCCGGGAGCTCGCCGACACCGGCAACGACCTGCTCTCCTGGTACAACGACCTGTACTCGCTCCCCGGGGACCTGCGGGTCGGCGGTGGGCACAACCTGGTGGTGGCGGTGGCCGAGGCGGACCGGATCCCACTGGCGGCGGCCGTCGACCTGGTCGCCGGGCGGTGGCGCGCCCAGCTGGACCTCTTCGCGGCCCGCCGCGCGGCGGTGCCGTCGTTCGGGCCGGCGTACGACCGGGCCGCCGCCGCGCTGCTGGACGGGATCGGCCACGCGGTACGCGGCACCATCGACTGGTCCGCCGAGTCGGGCCGGTACCGCCCGCCAGGTCGAGGCGGGCGGGCGGGTGAGCCGGGGTCAGGGCCGTAGGCCGAGTCGGAACACCAGGTCGAGCAGGGCGAAGACGAACAGCGCGATGCCGACGAAGCCGTTGGCGGTGAAGAACGCCCGGTTCACCTTCGACAGGTCGGTCGGGGTGACCACCAGATGCTGGTAGCCGAAGGCCACGGCGGTCAGGGCCAGGCCGAGCCACCACGGCCAGCCGAAGCCGACCACGAAACCGAACCAGCCGAACAGCCCGAACGTCACCACGTGCGCCGCCGTCGAGGCGTGCAGCGCGAACGCCCGCCCGTACCGCGCCGGCACGCTACGTACCCCGATCTCGCGGTCGATCTCCGCGTCCTGGCAGGCGTAGATGAGGTCGAATCCGCCGATCCACAGGCCGACCGCCGCGCCGAGCACGATCGCCGGTCCGGCGCCGTCGACAGTGCCGGTGACCGCCAGCCAGGCACCGACCGGGCCGACCATCTGGGCCAGCCCCAGCACCGCGTGCGGCCAGTTGGTGAACCGCTTGGCGTACGGGTAGACGACCAGCGGCACCGCCGCCAGCGGGGCGAGCACGAGGCAGAGCGGATTCAGCGCGGCAGCGGCACCGAGGAAGACCACCAGGGCGACCACCGCACCGGTCCAGGCCGTCCGGACGCTGACCGCCCCGGTCACCAGCTCCCGACCGGCGGTACGCGGATTGCGCGCGTCGACGTGCCGGTCGATGATCCGGTTCGCGGCCATGGCGAACGTGCGTGCCCCGACCATCGCGACGGTGATCAGCAGCAGGTCGAGCCAGCGGACCCCACCGTCGAGGCTGACCATCGCGGTCAGCGCGGACAGGTAGGCGAACGGCAGCGCGAAGACCGAGTGTTCGATCGCGACCAGCCGCAGGAAGGCCCGGACCCGGCCGACCGGTACGCCGGCCGGCCCGGCGGTGGTGGCTGCGGCGCTCACGAGATCCCGTACTCCCGCCACCGCTTGTCCACAAGCGACACGATCTCCGGTGACATGGTCATCTCCTCGGGCCAGCCCCGGGTGTAGCCCTCGGTGGGCAGCTTACGGGTCGCGTCGACGCCGGCCTTGCCGCCCCAGAACTGCTGGTACGACGAGTGGTCGAGGTGGTCCACCGGGCCCTCGGTGAGCAGCAGGTCACGGGAGTAGTCGACGTTGCCGAAGGCACGGAACGCCACCTCGGCGTAGTCGTGCACGTCGCAGTCGTCGTCGACCACGACGATCAGCTTGGACAGCGACAGCAGGTGGGCGCCCCAGATCGCCGACATGATCTTCTGGGCGTGCTTCGGGTAGCGCTTGCGGATCGACACGATCACGCAGTTGTGGAACACCCCGGCGGCCGGCAGGTCGTAGTCGACGATGTCCGGGATCAGCATCCGCAGCAGCGGCAGGAAGATCCGTTCGGTGGCCTTGCCGAGCCCGTGGTCCTCCTGCGGCGGCTTGGAGGTGATGATCGAGTGGTAGAGCGCGTCGCGCTGCAAGGTCATGCATTCGATGTGCAGCACCGGGAACGGTTCGACCGGGGTGTAGAAGCCGGTGTGGTCGCCGAACGGCCCTTCCGGCAGCCGCTCGCCCGGCTCCAGGTAGCCCTCCAGCACGATCTGGGCGTGCGCCGGCACCTGCAGCGGCACGGTCCGGCAGTCGACCATCTCGACCCGCTGGCCGCGCAGGAACCCGGCGAACAGGTATTCGTCGATGTCGCCGGGCAGCGGCGCCGACGCCGAGTAGCTGACCACCGGGTCGCAGCCGATCGCCACCGCCACCGGAAGCCGTTCGCCGCGCCGCTCCGCGACCGCGTGGTGGGCGGTCGAGTCCTTGTGGATCTGCCAGTGCATGCCGAGGGTGTTGGGCGAGTGCTGCTGCAGCCGGTAGAGACCCAGGTTGCGTTTGCCGGTCTCCGGATGCTTGGTGTGGGTGAGCCCGTAGTTGTGGAAGATCCCGCCGTCGCCCGGCCAGACCTGCAGCCCGGGGAGCCGGTTCAGGTCGACGTCGGCACCGGTGTAGACGACCTCCTGGCACGGTGCGGTCTTGACCTTGCGCGGCGGCAGCGAGGTGAGCTGCATGACCTTGCCCAGCCCGTCACGGATGCCGGACCAGCCGACCGGCAGGTCGGGCTTGATCATGGCACCGATCCGGTCGCCGATCTCGTTCAGGTGCTCGACCCCGAGCGCCATGGCGGTGCGCCGCTCGGTGCCGAACAGGTTGATCGCCAGCGGCATCTCACCCCGGGTGGGGCGCTCGAACAGCAGCGCCGGGCCGCCGGCGCGGACCGTGCGGGTCACCACCTCGCTGATCTCCAGCGTGGGATCCACCGGCACGTCGACCCGGCGCAGCTCGCCGGCGGTCTCCAGCGCCGCGACGAAGTCTTTCAGATCCTGGTACGGGAACCCTGCAGCCGCCATGTCGCCAAGTCTGGCCTACCAGGGCGCCGGTGCCACCATCCGGGGCGGTGATTCGCGCCGCGTCCGGTTCGTCCGGTCTTCGTCCCGACGGGACCCCGCGCTGTCGCACGGTCCGTTTATCATCGTGCGTCCCCCATAATCCCTCGTAAGGACACCCATGTTCGTACGCACATCCCGGCGGCGCCACTCGGCCCGCCTGGGAGTTTCCCTGGTCGCCGCCGGCGCGCTGCTCGCCGCCGTGCCGGCCGCCGCAGCGGCCCAGGGCGAGGACGGCTACCTCGAGTTCTGGCTCAACGACGTCACCATCGGCGGCCCCGGTGCCCCCGGCAAGTACGTCCCCGCACAGATCTACCTCAGCGACGGGATCGTCGACCCGCTGGTCACCGTCGACGTCTCCGGACTGGCCGGAGTCGTCGACGTGGAGTTCCCGGCGCAGTGCACCGTCGACGCCGACACCGTCACCTGCGAGCTGGATCTGTTCGACGCCGACCCGTACGGCTCCTTCGTGATGCCGATCGGCCTGGCCGCCGCCAGCGGCGCCGACGTCGGCGACAGCGGCCAGATCAGCTGGACGGCCACCGCCGCCAACGCCGGCGCTCGATCCGGCTCGGCGACGATCACCCTCGGCGACGGCCCGGACCTGGTGGTCACCACCGGCGACGAGGACCTCGGCCTGGTGGCCCCCGGTGAATCGGTCGCGGTGCCGATCGAGGGCTACAACGCCGGCAACCAGCCGACCGACGGCCTGCAGTTGACCATCGACGTCACCTCCAGCGAGTTCGGCCAGTACGACAACTGCGTGTACACCAGCTACCCGCTCTCCAACTACGCGGTCTGCGATATCGCGCTCGAGCTGGAGCCGGGCGATGGCTTCGAGATCGTCGACGGGTTCGAGGTCACGCCGACCGAGGCCGCGCTGCGCGAGCACCTCATCTACACGGTGCTGCCCGCTGGCGAGGTCAGCCTGTCCAGCCAGGCTGAGCTGAGCCGGGGCCGAGGCGCGACCCTACGCGCCGTCGCCACCGGCAGCCGGGTGGCCAGCCGGTCGGCTGCCGATCTCGACGAGTCGGACAACTACGGCTCAGTGTTCCTCAATGTCGACAACCAGGCCGATTTCGCGGTGGCCGGTGCCGAGGCCAGCGGCGTGGCCGGCGACGAGGTCGAGGTGACCCTCGGGCTGACCAACCTTGGACCGGGCACGGTGTTCGACCGGTCCGGCAATCCGGCCGCCTACTTCGCCTTCCACACCCCGGAAGGCACCGAGGTCACCGAGGTGCCGGAGGGCTGCCGCACCGCGCACACGCCGGAGGAGTCCGGTGACCAGGTGCCCGGCGCGGACTGGTACATCTGCCGCAGTCCCTTGATCATCATCAAGGCAGGTGAGGAGTTCGAGCACACCTTCACCCTGCTGATCAACGAGGTGATCCCGGACGCGGAGGGCCTGGTCGAGGTCGTCGACTGGGACGGGTCACCGGAGCCGTGGTACGACCGGAACCTGGACAACAACGAGGCACTGGTGCTGATCAACCCGACCGGTGAGCACCCGGGCACCGGCGGCGGATCCGGTGGTGGCGGTGCCGGCGACGGCGGGCTGCCGGTCACCGGCGCGCAGGCCGGGCTGGTCGCGGCCGGTGGTGCCGCGATCCTGGTCGTCGGTGTGGCGGTCTTCCTGCTCGGCCGGCGCAAGCGGGTCGTGCTGGTCACCGGCGACGACGAGACCAGTTCGTCGAAGTAACCCGTCGCCGTCAGGCGGTCGGTCCGGGGCGGGGGTGCATCGGTCGGAGTACTCCGACCGATGCACCCCCGCCCCGGTCGGCTACGGACGAGATGCGCGCGACCGGCGGTCAGGCGTACGAGTGCAGGCTCTCGAAGAAGTAGTTGACGCCGATCAGGTTCATCAGCATCGTGAGGAACCCGAGGATCGCGATCCAGGTGACGGTGGTCCGCCGTACGCTCGGGGTGGCCCGGGCGTGCAGGTAGCCGGCGTAGACCACCCAGGAGATGAACGCCCAGGTCTCCTTCGGGTCCCACGCCCACGGCCGGGACCAGGCGTGTTCGGCCCAGATCGCCCCGGCGATCACCGCGAAGGTGAAGACCGGGAAGCCGATCGCGTGCAGCCCGAAGGTGAGCCGTTCCAGCGACACCGCCGCCGGCACCCGCTTGGCCAGCAGGTACGGGAATCCGCGCCGCCCCTGCTCGTACCCGTGCCGGAGCAGGAACATCGCGGCCGGAATCGACCCGAGCAGCAGCACCCCGGACGACGCCATGATCGTCGAGACGTGGATGGCGTACCAGTAGGACTCCAGCGCCGGCACCAGCGGGGTGATCGGCGTGTAGAAGACCAGTCCGGCCATTCCGAGCAGAGCGACCATCACCAGGGCGACGAACAGCCCGAGTGGGCGCAGCGACGGATGCCGGTAGACCATCACCAGCCAAGCGGCGACACCGACGAAGGTGATGGCCAGCACGTACTCGTACATGTTGCCCCAGGGCAGCCGCTCGGCGGCGACACCCCGGGCGACCAGGGCGGCGAGGTGCACCAGCGCGCCGAGGACCGTCGCGCCGATGGCGAACCAGCCGGCGAGTCCGACGCGGGCCCAGCCGGTCCGCTCCGGCTCAAGCCCGACCGGGCCGCCCGGGGTCGGCGCTCTGGAGACCGGACCGTCCGGGATCAGGTCGTCAGCGGCGCCCGGCACCACGGCGGTCACCGTCGGCGACGACCCACCGACGGTGGCGGTGGCGAGTTCCCGGTCGCGGGCCGCGACCGGCGCGCTCCGCCGGCTGCCGCTGCCGAAACCGGCCTCGACCGCATGACAGATCATCGCGAACAGGTACGCGAAGATCGTGACGACCAGGAGTTGGTCGGACAGCTCTGCCATCACTGCGTTCCTTCCCGTGGCGGGCCGGCACCGCCGACCGCCCGGACGAGCTCCCGGAACTCGTCGCCGAACCCAGGATGGTCGGTACGCGGCAGCCCACCGGCCTCGATGACGCTACTACCGGTTGTCGTGGAGCCGTCGCCGGGGGCGGCCGGTGTGACCCGGAACCACACCCGACGCCGCCGGACGAACAGCGACGGCATCAACCCGGCGAGCAGCAGCACCGAGCTGGCCAGCAGTAGCCCGCTGCCCGGATCATGGCGTACGGAGAGGGTGACGTACTGCGTGATGTCCAGGAACTCGATGCTGGTGCCGTCGTCCAGGGTCATCGTCTCGCCGACGCGCAGCAGTTGCGGATCCCCGACCGGCAGCAGCCGGCCGGCTTCCACCTGACTCTGGTCGATGCGGTAGACCGAGCCGGGGATGCCGGCGTCCAGCCCGAGGTTGCCCCGGTACGCCCACAGCATCAGCGCCGGGTCGCGCAGCTCGGGATGGGTGGAACGGATGTACGGTGCCTGTGCCGGGGCGGTCGGCAGGAACAGTCCTTCGAACGCGACCTGCAGGTCGGGGTCGCGCTCGCCGCTGGCCGGGTCGACGTTGGCGTCCGGGAAGCTCGCCACTCCCTCGCTGGTGATCATGTCGTCGACGGCCAGGAACGGCGCGGTGACCGTCTGGGCCTGCCCGTACCGGTCGGTGTAGCGCAGCACCGGCACGTAGCCGTGGCCGAGCAGGTAGACGTTGGCGTCGGCCAGGCGCAGCGGTGAGTTCACCGAGAACGTCGCGTCGCGGGGGGTGCCGCCACCTTCGTCGACCCGTACCTCGGCGGTGTAGCTGTCCGGTTGGCCGGTCTCCAGGAAGGTGGCCGTGAAATCGGTCAGTTCGAGGCAGAACCGGGGCAGGTCGGTGTCGGCGACGCGCGGGCCGAGGCCGTACTCGTCGTACTGCTGGACGGTGTTGCAGAACGCGGTCTCCGGGCCGGCGACCAGCAGCCGGTTGCCGTGCCAGCCGTACCACGAACCGAGCGCGACGCCGCACAGGACGGCGACCAACGACAGGTGGAAGACCAGGTTGCCGGTCTCCTTCAGGTGGCCCTTCTCGGCGTTGACGGTGTCGCCGGTGACGGTGACCCGCCAGCGGCGGCGTCGCAGCTGCGCGGCGATCGCGGTGATGTCGCCGGTGCCGGTCCAGCTGGCGTGCTGCGGCAGCCGGTCCAGCCGGCGGGGCGCGGCCGGCGGCGCGGCCCGCAGCGCGCGGACGTGGTCGCGCAGCCGGGGCACGATGCAGCCGACCAGCGAGGTGAACAGCAGCAGGTAGATCGCGGCGAACCAGGGCGCGGCGAAGACGTCGAACATGCCGAGCCGGTCCAGCACCGGGGCCAGCCGGGGGTTGTCCTGGAAGTAGGCGTTGACGTTTTCGATGTTGACGTCGCGCTGCGGCAGCAGGGAGCCGGGGATGGCGGCGACCGCCAGGCAGAAGAGCAGGATCAGGGCGGTACGCATGCTGGTCAGCTGCCGCCAGGAGTTGCGCAGCAGTGCCCGTACCGCTCCGGACCGGGACATCAGATCCCGACCTCGCCCGATCCGACGGTGGCCTGCAGCCAGATGACGAAGCTGCTCCAGGCGCCGGTGACCAGCGCCGTCCCGACTGCGATCAGCATGACGCCGCCGATGCGGGTGACCCACTGACTGTTGCGGCGGATCACCGTGAAGACGCCGAGCAGCCGACGGAACGCCAGCCCGAAGATGACGAACGGCAGCCCGAGGCCGAGGCAGTACGCGATCGCCAGGGCGACGGCCCGGTCGGTCTTGCCGCTGACGGTCGCCATGCCGATCACCGCGCCGAGGGTCGGGCTGACGCAGGGGGTCCAGGACAGCGCGAAGACCGCGCCGAACACCGGGGCCCCGAACAGCCCGGCCTCCGGCAGCCGGTGCATCCGGATCTCCCGCTGCATCCCGGGCACCAGGCCGAGGAAGGCCAGGCCGAACAGCACGATCAGCAGACCGACGCCGATCTCGACGGGCCGCTGGTAGACGAACAGGTAGCGGCCGACGCCGGCCATCAGGATCGCCGTCAGCGTGAAGACCAGGGTGAAGCCGCCGACGAACAGCAGGGTGCCGGCCAGCACCCGGCCGTACCGGCGGGCGGAGTCGCCGCCGGCGGAGTCCAGGTCGGAGCCGGCCAGCCCGGTGACGTACGACAGGTAGCCCGGGGTCAGCGGCAGGATGCAGGGTGACAGGAAGCTGACCAGCCCGGCGAGCGCGGCCAGGCCGAGCGCGACCAGCACCGGCCCGCCCCGGGTGATCTCGGCGAAGGTCTCACCCATCGACCGGCTCCGCCTTGATCGGTTCGGCGACGATCTGCTCGACGAGCGGCTGCAGGTCGTCCTGGCGGACGGCTTCGCGGATCACGACGGCGATCCGGCCGTTCCGGTCGACGATCATCGTCGCGGGGATGCTGTTCGGTGGGATGTTGAAGTCCAGCGCCAGGCGGCTGGCCGGGTCGAACAGGCTCGGGTACGTCACCCGGCCCCGTTCGAAGGCGCGGGCCCGGTCGCGTTCGTCACGGACGTTGACGCCGACGAACGCGACGCCCCGGTCGCGGGTCGCCTGGTAGATGGCTTCGAGGTCGGCGGCCTCGGCCCGGCAGGGCGGACACCACGACCCCCAGAAGTTGATCACCACGACCTGGCCGCGCAGCGCCGCCGCGTCCAAGGTGCCGCCGTCGAGCAGTTCGAGCTCCAGTTGCGGGGCCGGGGGCCGGTCGTCGCCGACGCAGCGGATCACACCCTGCCCGTCGGTGTCGCAGTCGGTGGCCCAGTCGCTGGCGGCACCACAGCCGGTCAGGGCGAGTACGGCGACCACCGCCGCCACCACCGACGCCCGTCGGACCCGCATGTCAGGCGCCCTTGGCGGTCCGCGCCGACGGGGACATCGCGATCAGGTGGGCGGCCGGCTCGGAGTAGCCGATGCCGACCACCTTGGCGTCCTCGAAGTGGATCGAGGTCAGGCTGGCCAGGCCGCACTGGCGACGCCGAGGGTCGTGCCAGAGCCGCTTGCGCTCCAGGTAGCGGCGCAGGGTCCAGATCGGCAACTGGTGGGAGACGCAGACCGCCTCGTGACCTTCGGCCGCCACCCGGGCCGCGTGCACGGCGGCGAACATCCGTTCGGCGATCACCGTGTAGGCCTCGCCCCAGGACGGGGTGACCGGATCCCGCAGCACCCACCAGTTGCGCGGGTCGCGGAACGATCCGTCGCCCGGGGAGACCCGCCGGCCCTCGAACCAGTTCGCGGACTCGATCAGCCGCTCGTCGACGGACACCGGCAGCCGGAACTGGGCCGCGATCGGCTCGGCGGTCTCCTGGGCGCGCTCCAGCGGGCTGGCGACCACGTGCACCACGTCCCGGTCGGCGAGCGCCTGACTGGCCGCTTTCGCCATCTGCACACCCAGCTCGGACAGCCGGAAGCCGGGCAGCCGACCGTAGAGGATCTTGGTCGGGTTGTGTACCTCACCGTGCCGCAGGACGTGGACCACCGTACGTTTCATCCGCTAATCCCCCACCGTCCGCAGGTCACCGGCGGCGGCTGCGGCCGTGGCCGCAGCAGGCAGCGCGGCGGCCAGCTGCTCCAGGGCGGCGTCGTCGATCGCCGCCGAGACGAACCATGCTTCGAACGCGCTGGGGGGCAGGTAGACGCCGTGCGCGAGCATCGCGTGGAAGAAGGCCCGGTAGGCGTCGGTGTCCTGGGTCCGGGCGCTCGCGTAGTCGGTGACCTCGGCGTCGGTGAAGAAAATGGAGAACATGGTGCCGGCGGTGGAGAGCCGGTGCGGCACGCCGGCGGCGCGCAGCGCCCCGGTGGCCATCGTCGCTACCTGGGTGGCGGTGTCGGCCAGCCGCCGGTAGACGTCGGCGTCGGCCAGCCGGAGCGTGGCCAGGCCGGCCGCGCAGGCCAGCGGGTTCCCGGAGAGGGTGCCGGCCTGGTAGACCGGACCGGCCGGGGCCAGCTGCGCCATGATCTCGGCCCGGCCGCCGAACGCCGCTGCCGGCAGGCCGCCGCCCATCACCTTGCCGTACGTGTAGAGGTCGGCGTCGGCCGGATCCAGCTCGGCCCAGCCGCCCCGGGCGACCCGGAAACCGGTCATCACCTCGTCGACGATGAGCAACGCGCCGTGCGCGTGGGCGATCCGGGCCAACGCGGCGTTGAACCCGGCGCCGGGGGCGACCACCCCCATGTTGCCGGCCGCCGCCTCGGTGACGATCGCGGCGATCTGGTCGCCGTACTCGGCGAAGGCCCGCTCGACCGCAGCCACGTCGTTGTACGGCAGCACGATCGTCTCGCTGGCCGCAGCGCCGGTGACGCCGGGCGAGTCGGGCAGCCCGAGGGTGGCCACCCCGCTGCCGGCGGCGGCGAGCAACGCGTCGACGTGACCGTGGTAGCAGCCGGCGAACTTGACGATGCGCGACCGGCCGGTGTGGCCACGGGCCAGGCGGATCGCCGACATCGTCGCCTCGGTGCCGGAGTTGACCAGCCGGACCTGCTCGACCGGGGTCCGCTCGACGATCTCCGTGGCCAGCTCCACCTCACCGGGGGTCGGCGTACCGAAGCTGGTGCCCAGCGCGGCGGCCCGGCCGATCGCGGCGACCACCTCAGGGTGGGCGTGGCCGAGGATCAGCGGGCCCCAGGAGCAGACCAGGTCGAGGTAGCGGCGCTCGTCCGCGTCGAACAGCCACGGTCCGCTGCCGCGCACCATGAAGCGGGGTGTCCCGCCGACCGCCCGGAAGGCGCGCACGGGTGAGTTGACCCCGCCGGGGACGATCGAGCTGGCGCGGTCGAACAGGGCCTGGGAAGCGGGCGCGTCAGCCGGGTACGGGCGGGCGCCGGCGGTGTCGGTGGCAGTCACGGCACTGCCATTGTGGCAGTCGCGCCCGTGGGGGTGCACATCCGCCCCGTGCCCAGCTCGCGGCCACCCGCGCCGGGCGTAGCCGGGCCCGGCTCGCCTGATCGCGATACGCTGGCCGGGTGGAGCGGGCGGAGCTGTCTATCGCGCTGCAGCGCACTTCCGACGAGGCGATGCTCCGCCTCGCCGGAGAGATCGACATGCTCACCGCCACCCAGCTGACCAACACCGTCAACGAACTGCTCAGCGACGCCCCGGCGCGGATCGTGCTGGACATGGGCGGGATCACCTTCTGCGACTCACAGGGGCTGGGCACCCTGGTGGTGCTCACCCGTAAGGCGAGTCACGCGCAGAGCCTGCTGCTGCTCACCAACGTCGGCGAGTTTCTGCTCCGGGTGTTGAACATCACCGGGCTACGCTCGGCGCTGACCATCCGGTGACGGTCACGGCTGCGCCGCGCCAAACCATCCGGTGACGGTCACGGCTGCGCCGCGCCAAACCATCCGGTGACGGTCACGGCTGCGCCGCGCCAAACCATCCGGTGACGGTCACGGCTGCGCCGCGCCAAACCATCCGGTGACGGTCACGGCTGCGCCGTACGGTCCCCGCCCCACCGGGCCGCCTCCAGCTCGTCGGCTACCGTAGCCGGGGCGGCGTCACCGGCCCGCAGCTGCCCGACCGCCCGGTCCACGGCAGCGACCAGCCCGCGCAACTGCTCGTCGCGCTGGCGGACCAGGTCGGCCTGGGTGGCCAGCTGCCGGTTCTTCACCCACAGGTCGACGAAGACGCCGACCTTGGCCCGCAGCACCCACGGGTCGAACGGCTTGATCAGGTAGTCGACCGCGCCGGCGGCGTAGCCGCGCAGCGCGAGCTGGTTGTCCCGGTCCGCAGCGGTCAGGAACAGGATCGGTACGTGCCGGGTCCGCTCCCGCCGCTTGATGTGGTTGGCGGTTTCGAAGCCGTCCATCTCCGGCATCTGCGCGTCGAGCAGGATCACCGCGAAGTCGTCGACGAGCAGCTGTTTCAACGCGGCCTCGCCGCTCTCCACGGCCACGGTCTGCACCGGCAGACCCTGCAGGATCGCCTCCAACGCCATGAGGTTCTCCCGCCGGTCGTCCACCAGCAGTGCCTTCGCCGTCGCGGCGGTCATCGATTCTGCTCCTCTGCGGCGTTGATCCAGGTCACCATCAGCGTGATCAGTTCGTCGAGGTCCACCGGCTTGGTGATGTAGTCGGTGGCACCGGCCTGCAGCGCCGACTCCCGGTCGCCGGGCATCGCCTTGGCGGTCAGGAAGACCACCGGCAGGTCGGCGAACCGCTCGTTGCGGCGGATGATCCGGGTCGTCTCGTAGCCGTCCTGGTCCGGCATCATCGCGTCCATCAACACGATGTCGACCTCCGGGCGTTCGGCGAGTTTACGCACCCCGTCGACCCCGTTGTCGGAGTACAGCACGGTCATGCCGTGCAGTTCCAGGGCGCTGGTCAGGGCGAAGACGTTGCGCACGTCGTCGTCGATGATCAGTACGGTGGCGCCGTCCAACCGCCGGGTGGCCGGCGGCTCCGGCCGGTCGACCTCGATCGGCCGGGTCAGCGGCGGCAACGCGGTCCGGATCGGCGCCGCGCTCGGCAGCGGCGCCTGCGACAGTACGGCGTCGGCGTCGAGCACGTCGGGAACGTACAGCGTGAAGGTGGAGCCGGCACCCGGAGCGGACGACACGGTGATCGTGCCACCGATCAGCCGGGCCAGGTCGCGGCTGATCGACAGTCCCAGCCCGGTGCCGCCGTAGCGTCGGCTGGTGGTTCCGTCGGCCTGCTGGAACGCCTCGAAGATCAACGAGAGCTTGTCGTCGGAGACGCCGATCCCGGTGTCGATGACGGTGAACGCCACCACCTGCGCGGCGGCCGACAGCGCCGGCACGCTGAACTCCTGGCCGGGTGCCGCCGGGCCGATCCGCAGGATCACCGAGCCGCTGTCGGTGAACTTCACCGCGTTGGATAGCAGGTTGCGCAGGATCTGCTGCAGCCGCTGTGCGTCGGTGACGATCGCCGGCGGCAGGTCCGGGGCGACCTCGACGTGCAACTGCAGGCCCTTCTCGTCGGCCTGCGGCGTGAACGCCTGCTCGACGTACGCCTGGATCTCGACGAACGGCACCTCGGCCGGTTGCACGTCCATCCGGCCGGCTTCGATCTTCGACAGGTCCAGGATGTCGTCGATCAGCGACAGCAGGTCGGAGCCGGCGCTGTGGATCGTCTTGGCGAACTCGATCTGCTTCTCGGTCAGGTTGTCGTCCGGGTTGTCGGCCAGCAGCCGGGCCAGCAGCAGCAGCGAGTTCAGCGGCGTCCGCAGCTCGTGGCTCATGTTGGCGAGGAACTCCGACTTGTACGCCGAGGCCCGCGACAGCTGCTGCGCCTTCTCCTCCAGGCCGAGCCGGGCCAGTTCGATCTCCCGGTTCTTGGTCTCGATGTTGCCCTTCTGCTCGGACAACAGCCGGGCCTTGTCCTCCAGCTCGGCGTTGGTGCGCTGCAGCTCGGCGGACTGCGCCTGCATCTCGTTGGCCAGCCGCTGCGACTGGGCGAGCAGCTCCTCGGTGCGCTTGTTGGCCTGGATGGTGTTGACGGCGATGCCGATGGTGGCCACCAGCCGCTCCAGGAACGCCAGATGCAGTTCGGAGAAGGCGGCGACCGAGGCGAACTCGATCACCCCGAGCATCTCGCCCTCGAACAGCACCGGCAGGACGACATGGTCACGCGGCGCGGCGCTGAGCAGACCGGACCGCAGGGTGAGGGCACCGGTGCTGCCGGCACCGACCCGGATCGTGCGCCGGGACACCGCGGCCTGACCGACCAGGCCTTCGCCGGGCCCGAAGATGACGATGTGGTCACGGGCCACGTAGCCGTACGAGGCGGTCAGCCCCAGCCGCATCACCCCTTCGTCGACGTCGGCGAGGAAGAAGGTGCCGAGCTGCGCGTCGACCAGCGGCGTGACCTCGTTCATGATCATGCGGCAGACCTCGCCGAGGTCCCGCTGACCCTGCAGCAGCCCACCGATGCGGGCCAGGTTCGAGTCGAGCCAGCCCTGTTCGGCGTTCTTCTTCGTCGTGTCCCGCAGGGTCACGATCATCTGGTTGATGTTGTCCTTCAGCTCGGCGACCTCGCCCTGAGCCTGGACGGTGATGTGCTGGGTCATGTCGCCGCGGGTCACCGAGGTCGACACCTGTGCGATCGCCCGCAGCTGGGTGGTCAGGGTCGAGGCCAGCTGGTTCACGTTCTCGGTCAGGTCCCGCCAGGTGCCGGAGACCCCCTTGACCTGGGCCTGGCCACCCAGCTTGCCCTCGGTGCCCACCTCCCGGGCCACCCGGGTCACCTCGTCGGCGAACGACGACAGCTGGTCCACCATCGTGTTCACCGTCGACTTCAACTCCAGGATCTCGCCCTGCGCGTCGACAGTGATCTTCTGCGACAGATCGCCCTTGGCGACCGCGGTGGTGACCGACGCGATGTTACGCACCTGACTGGTCAGGTTCGACGCCATCGAGTTCACGTTGTCCGTCAGGTCCCGCCACGTACCCGAAACGCCCTTGACCTGGGCCTGACCACCCAACTTGCCCTCGGTGCCCACCTCCCGGGCGACCCGCGTCACCTCGTCGGCGAACGACGACAGCTGATCCACCATCGTGTTGACGGTGTCCTTGAGCTCCAGGATCTCGCCCTGGGCGTCGACAGTGATCTTCTGCGACAGGTCACCCTTGGCCACCGCCGTCGACACCTGGGCGATGTTGCGCACCTGCGCGGTCAGGTTCGACGCCATCGAGTTCACGTTGTCGGTCAGGTCCCGCCAGGTGCCGGCAACCCCACGCACCTGGGCCTGGCCACCCAACTTGCCCTCGGTGCCCACCTCCCGGGCCACCCGGGTCACCTCGTCGGCGAACGACGACAGCTGATCCACCATCGTGTTCACCGTCGACTTCAACTCCAGGATCTCGCCCCGCGCGTCGACAGTGATCTTCTGCGACAGGTCACCCTTGGCCACCGCGGTGGTGACCGACGCGATGTTACGCACCTGACTGGTCAGGTTCGACGCCATCGAGTTCACGTTGTCCGTCAGGTCCCGCCACGTACCCGAAACGCCCTTGACCTGGGCCTGACCACCCAACTTGCCCTCGGTACCCACCTCCCGGGCCACCCGGGTCACCTCGTCGGCGAACAGCGACAGCTGATCCACCATCGTGTTCACCGTCGACTTCAACTCCAGGATCTCGCCCCGCGCGTCGACAGTGATCTTCTGCGACAGGTCACCCTTGGCCACCGCCGTCGACACCTGCGAGATGTTGCGGACCTGGCTGGTCAGGTTGCCGGCCAGCTGGTTGACGTTCTCGGTGAGGTCACGCCACGTACCGGAAAGGCCCCGGACCTGGGCCTGACCGCCCAGTTTGCCCTCGATGCCGACCTCGCGGGCCACCCGGGTCACCTCGTCGGCGAACCAGGACAGCTGGTCCACCATCGTGTTCACCGTCGACTTCAGTTCGAGGATCTCGCCCTGCGCCGCGACGGTGATCTTCTGCGACAGGTCGCCCTTGGCCACCGCCGTCGACACCTGGGCGATGTTGCGCACCTGCGCGGTCAGGTTCGACGCCATCGAGTTGACGCTGTCGGTCAGGTCCTTCCAGGTGCCCGCGACGTTCGGCACCTGCGCCTGGCCGCCGAGCTTGCCCTCGGTACCCACCTCCCGGGCCACCCGGGTCACCTGTTCGGCGAACAGGCGCAGCGTGTCGGTGAGCATGTTGATGGTGTCCGCCAGCTCGGCGACCTCGCCCTTGGCGGAGACGGTGATCTTCTGGGACAGGTCGCCCCGGGACATCGCGGTCGCCACCTGCGAGATGGACCGCACCTGGTGGGTGAGGTTCGACGCCATCGAGTTGACGTTGTCGGTCAGGTCCTTCCACGTCCCGGAGACGCCCTTGACCCGCGCCTGGCCACCGAGCTTGCCCTCGGTACCCACCTCCCGGGCGACCCGGGTCACCTCGTCGGCGAACGACGACAGCTGATCCACCATCGTGTTCACCGTCCGGCCGATCCGCAGGAACTCGCCCCGCAGCGGCTGCCCGTCGATCTCCAGCTCCATGTGCTGGGACAGATCGCCCTCGGCGACCGCCCGGATGACCCGGGCGATCTCGGTGGTCGGCCGGCCCAGGTCGTCGATCAACGCGTTGATCGCCTGGTGGTTGTCGGCCCAGGCGCCGCCGAAGCCCTCCTCGTCGAGGCGTTCGGTCAGTCGACCGTCCCGGCCGACGATCCGGCTGATCCGACGCAGGTCCAGGTGCTGGCGCTCCTGCAACGAGACCACCTCGTTGAAGGCGTCCGCGACCTCGCCGGCCACCCCGACCCGGCGGGGCAGCCGCACCTTGAGGTCGCCCTGCCCGATCCGGCGCAGCGCCGCGGCGAGTTCGACGAGCAACGCGGTCTCGTCGCCGGCCGGCGGATGCTCGGTGGGCAGGCGGTCGGTGGACAGCTCTTTCGCGCGGGTCATCGGATCCTCGCTCAGCTCTGGGAGTGGGCTGACCTCATCATTGCTCGACTACCGTGACAGATGCGAGGTGCACGACCGTTTCGATGAACCGGGCGATCGGAGGAACTGGCAGGTGACAGCAAGGGCCGAGGGTCCCACCACCGGTACTGGGAGTGAACATTTCCGACGAGTACGCCTGCCCGCCGACCGACGCACCCCAGCAACAGCACGAGCAGTAGTCAGATCCATACTCTCTGACGCAGCCCTGGACGACCTGCTCAACGAGGCCCTGCTGCTGACCACCGAGCTGTCCACCAACGCGGTCGTACACGCCGGCACCGAGCTGATCATCGAAGTGGCGGCCGACGCGGTCGGGCTCACCGTCACGGTCACCGACTTCGCCGCCGGGCCCATCGAAACCGTCGCCGCCCACCCCCGCAACGACCGGCAGAACATCGGTGAGGTGCCCGAACGCGGTCGCGGCCTGCTGCTGGTCGACCACTTCGCCAGCCGCTGGGGCACCACCCACCTGCCCAGCGGCAAGGGCGTCTGGTTCCGGCTCGACCGGCACCCCGCCACGCCGACGCCCGACCAGGTCGACCCGACCGGCCCGGCCGACCCAGCCGGCCCGGTCGACCCGTGGCAGGGCGTGTCCGCCGTACCCGCACCGCCGGTCGACGACGAGCACCGACCGGCCGCCCCCAGCGCCGCCACGCTCGCCGCACTCCTGCAGGCCGCCCCGGAGCCGTACGCCGACGATCCGCTCGCCGACCTGGCCGGGACCCTGCTGGCCCGGGTCGCCGACCTGGTCGGGGCGGCCGGCGGCACCATCCGGGTCGACCGGGGCGACGGGTACGGCACCCAGGTGCTCGCCCGCTACGGCCGGTCACCGCGCTCCGGTGAGCTGCTGCGCGTGCCGCTCACCCTGCACCGGCCGTACAGCGGTGAACTGGAACTGGACGCCGCACCCTCCGACTACGCCCGACCGCTGGCCACCCTGGTCGCCGAGCGGCTCTCCCTGCACCTGGAGAACGACCGGCTGCGCCGCGCCGACCTGCGCCGGCAGACCTGGCTGACCTTCCTGGCCGAAGCCAGCGAACTGCTCGCCCAGTCGCTCGACGTGGACCTGACCATGGCACTCATCCCGCAACTGGTGGTGCCCCGACTCGGCCGGTGGTGCGCGGTGCACACCGCCGACGAGTGGGGTCAGCTGCAGTTGGCCGCCGCGATCCACGCCGACGAGACGGTCCTGCCGGCGCTGCACGCCACGCTGACCGAATCCGGCCCCGACTCGGTCTCCGCCCGGCTACGGGAGGCATCCCGCATCGGATCCCAGGTGCCGCTCGGCGCCCCGATGGACGGCTTCGCCGTACCGCTGGTGGCCCGGGGGCAGCGGCTGGGCACCCTCGCCGTCGGCCGGCACGAACGACACCGGCACGACCCCGACGAGGTCGCCGTGCTGGAGGACGTCGCCCGGCGGGCCGCGCTGGCCATCGACAACGCCCGGATCCATCAGGAACGTCGCCGGGTCGCGCACACCCTGCAGCAGTCGCTGCTGCCCCCGGTGCTGCCGGTGATCGACGGCATCGGGCTGGCCGCCGAGTACGTACCCAGCGGCGACGCCGTGGAGGTCGGCGGCGACTTCTACGACGTGGTGCCGCTGCCCGGCGGCCGGTGGCTGGTGGTCGTCGGCGACGTCTCCGGCAAGGGCGTCCAGGCGGCGACCGTCACCGGACTGGTCCGCGACGTCATCCGGGTGCTGGTCCGCGACGGCAAGGCGCTGCCGGAGGTGCTGGGCCGGCTCAACGACACGCTCGTCGAACGCGGCGGTGGGAGGTACTGCACACTGGCCATGGCGGCTGTCGGGGTCACCGACGACCAGCGGCTCGACGTCCGGCTGCACCTCGCCGGACACGACCGGCCGGTGCTGGTCAGCGGCGACGGGCAGGCCCGGTTCGTCGGCGCCGGTGGGACCGCGCTGGGTCTGCTGGACCGGATCACCGCGCCGTCGGTGGAGCTGAGCCTGGCGGCGGGCGACTCCCTGGTGTTCTA
Source organism: Solwaraspora sp. WMMA2056 (assembly GCF_030345095.1). NCBI lineage: Bacteria > Bacillati > Actinomycetota > Actinomycetes > Micromonosporales > Micromonosporaceae > Solwaraspora > Solwaraspora sp. WMMA2056. Next base: position 1,220,219 of record NZ_CP128360.1, on the reverse strand, counting down.
CACCGACGGGATCACCGAGCGGCGGGACGGCCGGGAACTGTTCGGCACCGAACGGCTGCGCCGCGCGGCGGCACCGCTGGCCGGCTTCTCGGCCGAGGTGGTCGCGGCCCGGCTGCGGACCGCCACGCTGGACTTCTCCGCCGAGGCACCCCGCGACGACATCGCGATCCTGGTGGTCCGTAACGAACTGACGGCGGGCACGGGCCCGGCCGGCACGGGCCAGACCGACCACCTCACAGGCCGCCGGGAAGCCGGCCGGGGGCCAGCCGGCGGTGCGGGTCGAAGGCCTGCTTGAGCTGGCGCAACCGGGGCAGATCAGGCACGTCGCCCCAGATGTCGACGGACCGGCGTACCGCTGCCGGTGCCGCCAGCACCTGGCAGGTCCCGCCCCGGGCGAGCAGCACCGTGCGCACCGTCGCGAGCAGCCCGCCGATCCGCTCCGGTGAGGTCGCCCCGGGCAGCACGGCGTGCACCACGCCGGTGCCGGCCGAACCACGCACCCCGACCGGCGCGCCGACGGCGTCCCGCAGGGCGTAGATCGCCGCGTGCAGGTGGGCCGCCGGTACGGCCAACCGGATCGCGACGTCACCAGGACCGAACGGGTAGCGCTGCCACCAGGACGGTGGGCGGTCGGTGACGGTGGCGGTGCCGCCGAGCAGGGCGGCGGCGCGGTCGGCGCGGCTGCCGGTGGGGCCCGGTTCACCCTCGAACAGCACCGCGAGCGTGCCCGACCGTACGGCTGGTCCCGACCGTACCGTCGGTCTCGGCCCGGCGGCCCGGTCCGGCCCGGTCGGTCCCGACCCGGACGGCGCGTCGGACGCCGGCAGGTCCAGCTCGATCGCCGCCGGTTGCAGCCCGATGCCGGTCAGCTCCTCGACGAGGTCGTGCACCTCCAGCGGGGTGGCGACGGACCGGCAGACCCAGCGACGGTCGGCCGGTGCGGGCTGCAGGCGTACGGTCGCCGAGACCAGCACCGCCAACGCGCCCTGCGACCCGCAGAGCAGCTCCGGCACCTGGTCGGGGCCACCGCCGCTGGACCCGGCCCGGACCAGGGCACCAGTGGCGTCGACGTAGTCGACGCCGGTCAGATGCCGACAGGGTGAGCCGTGCCGGTGGCTCAACGGCCCGGCCTCAGCCGTGGCGACGACCCCGCCCACCGTGGCGGCGGCCGAGGGCGGATCGAACGGCAGTCGCCACCCGGTCCGACCGACCGCCCGCTGGGCCGCCTGCAGGGTGGTGCCGGCACCGACCCGTACGGTGGCCGAACCCGGCGGATGGTGCCAGATCCCGGAGAGCCGCACGGTGTCCAACAAGATGTCCACATGCGGCGGAGCGGCACCCCAGTCCAGTTTGCTGCCCGAACCCCGGGGCACCAGCGTCAGACCCCGATCGGCGCAGAGCCGCAGGACATCAGCGACCACCCCGGGACTGCCGGGCGACACCACCCACCGCGGCGTGGTCGCCGCCACCGCGTCGCCCTCGCCGCCCCGGCGCGCGTACCGGGCACCGCAGATCTCCGCCAGGTGATCAAGCACACCACACACCTCCCACCGGACATCGTACACATGTTCTAATCGACGTCGAGTGGTCGACGACCGGCACCGACCCGTCGCACCCGGGCGGTACCGTGGCCGGGTGACGACCGACGCACCCGTGCCTCCCGCCGCCAAGCGTGTCCCGACCGAGCGCACCCACCACGGCGACACCGTCATCGACGAGTACGCCTGGCTGGCGGTCAAGGACGACCCGGACACCATCGCCTACCTGGAGGCGGAGAACGCCTACACCGAGGGTGCCACGGCACACCTCGCCGCGCTGCGCGAGACGTTGTTCGCCGAGACGAAGCGGCGCACCCAGGAGACCGACCTGTCGGTGCCCACCCGCAAGGGCGACCACTGGTACTACACCCGGACGGTCGAGGGTCAGCAGTACGGAATCCAGTGCCGACGGCCGGTCAGTCCAGACGAGACGCAGCCGCCGGCCACCGTCGACGGCGCACCACCGCCCGACGAGGAGATCCTGCTCGACGGCAACGCCCTCGCCGAAGGACACGACTTCTTCGCGTTGGGCACCTTCGACATCAGCCCCGACGGACGGTGGCTGGCCTACTCCACCGACTTCACCGGCGACGAACGCTTCACTTTGCGGGTCAAGGACCTGGCCAGCGGGCAGGTGCTGCCCGACGAGATCCCGTCGACCTTCTACGGCACCGCCTGGTCGGCCGACGGCAGCGTGCTGTTCTACCTGACCGTCGACGACGCGTGGCGGCCGTACCGGGTCTGGCGGCACCGGGTCGGGACCGCCGCCGACACCGACGACGTGCTCTACCAGGAGGACGACGAACGGTTCTGGGTCGGCGTGGAGCTCACCCGCTCCGAGCGCTTCATCCTGATCGACGCGCACAGCAAGACCACCAGCGAGGTACGGGCGCTGCCAGCCGCCGACCCCACCGCCGAGCCGGTCGTCATCGCGCCCCGCCGCCAGGGCGTCGACTACTCGGTCGAGCACCACGGGCACCGGTTCCTGATCCTGCACAACGACGGTGCCGAGGACTTCGCCCTGGCGTACACCTCGGCGGACACCCCCGGCGACTGGGTGCCGTTGATCGACCACACGCCCGGCACCCGGCTCGAGTCGGTGGATGCCTTCGCCAACCACCTGGTGGTCTCGCTGCGCACCGACGGACTCACCGGGCTGCGGGTGCTGCCCGCCGGCGGCACCGACACCTTCGACCTGGAGTTCCCCGAGCCGATCTACAGCGTCGGGCTGGACGCCAACCCGGAGTACACCACCAGCACCCTGCGGATCCGGTACACCTCGCTGGTCACCCCCGACTCCGTCTACGACTACGACCTGGTCACCCGGGCGATGACGCTGCTCAAGCGCAAGCCGGTGCTCGGCGGCTACGACCCCGACGACTACGAACAGCATCGGGAATGGGCGATGGCCGACGACGGCACCCGGGTGCCGATCTCGGTGGTGTGCCGCGCCGGCACCCCGCGCGACGGCTCCGCCGCCTGCGTCATCTACGGCTACGGCTCGTACGAGATCAGCATGGACCCCTGGTTCTCGGTCCCCCGGTTGTCACTGCTCGACCGGGGCGTGGTCTTCGCCGTCGCGCACGTACGCGGCGGCGGTGAACTCGGCCGCCGCTGGTACGACCACGGCAAGATGCTGGCCAAGAAGAACTCGTTCACCGACTTCGTGGCCTGCGCCCGGCATCTGGTGAAGGCGGGCTGGACGACGACCGACCGGCTGGTCGCCCGGGGCGGCTCCGCCGGCGGGCTGCTGATGGGCGCGGTGGCCAACCTCGCGCCCGAGGCGTTCGGCGGGGTCGTCGCGCAGGTGCCGTTCGTCGACGCGCTGAACACGATCCTGGATCCGTCGCTGCCGCTGACCGTCACCGAATGGGAGGAGTGGGGCAACCCGCTGGCCGACCCGGAGGTGTACGCGTACATGCGCTCGTACACGCCGTACGAGAACGTGACCGCCGTCAACTACCCGCCGATCCTGGCGGTGACCAGCCTGAACGACACCAGGGTGTTCTACCACGAGCCGGCGAAGTGGGTCGCGAAGCTGCGGGCGGTGGCACCGGGCGGGTCGTACCTGCTCAAGACGGAGATGGGTGCCGGGCACGGGGGTCCGAGCGGCCGCTACGACGCCTGGCACGAGGAGGCGTTCGTCACCGCCTGGATCCTCGACCGGGTGGGCCGGGCCGGGGACTGAGACGGCCGGCCGCCCCGGAGCGGACGGGTAAGGTGCCGGTGGTGCGATTCGTCGCCGGGCCACCGATTATGGTGGCACCGACGACGAACTCCCGGTCCGGCACGGACGACATCGAGTGGAGTACCGTTCGAGCGGAATGGCTGGAGGTCGTGAATGTCTTTGACGGTGGAGACGCAGCAGCGCGGCGATGTCGTCGTGGTGTCGGTCGGTGGCGAGTTGGACATGGCCACCGCCCCGCAGCTGCAGGACCAGATTACCGACCTACTGGACAAAGGCCGCAGCAGGCTGGTCTTCGACCTCGCCGACGTCTCGTTCTGCGACTCCACCGGCCTGTCGGTCTTCGTCCGGGCCAAGAACGGTTGCGACGAGGCGGGCGGCGTCGTCCGACTCGCCGCCCCGCAACGTGGCGTGCTGCGCATCCTCGAAGTCAGTGGGCTCGTCGAGGTCCTGCAGACCTTCCCCACCGTCGACGAGGCCGTCTCCGCACCGGAGCCGGCGGCGACCGACTGAGGTCGCCCCGGCCCGGCCGACTGGCGGTCGTCGCTCGACCGGTCAGCGCAGTTCGTCCTCGATCCACCGTGGACGGGCAATCGACCAGCCGACACCGGTCTGCACCAGCAACGCCACAACGAGCAGGCCGACCGGCGCCACCCAGTCACCGGTCCGCCCGTACAGCAGGCCCACCGACAGCGGGCCGACCGCCGCGATCAGGTAACCGACGCTCTGGGTGAACGCCGACAGCGACACGATGCCCGCGCCGGTCCGGGCCCGTAGCCCGATCATGGCCAGCGCCATCGGGAAGGTGCCCTGACCGAGGGCGAGCAGCACCATCCAGACCAACGCCAGGTCGTACGGCGACCACAGCAGCCCGGCGTAGCTCAGCCCGGACGCCAGGGCGGTACCGAGCACCAGCGGCCGCAGACTGGTCATCCGGCCGGCCAACGTCGGCATGACCATCGCGATCGGCACGCTCACCGCCGTGACACCGGCCAGCAGCAGCCCGGCGGTCTCCGCCCGGAAGCCGGCGTCCCGGAACAGCTGCGCCAACCAGCCCATCTGCGCGTACGCCGCGAACGACTGGGCACCGAAGAAGACCGCCATCAGCCAGCCGAGCCGGGTCCGGCCCGCCCGGATCCGTACCCCGGCGGCGGCCGCCGGGCGCGGGGTGCCGGCATCGACAGCGGTACGGGCAGCAGCGGCAGCGGCGCGGCGCCGACTCCGCCAGGCGATCGGCACCCACAGCACGGCGGCGGCCACCGCGACCAGCGCCCAGAAGCCGAGCCCCACCCGCCAGCTGCCCGCCGCGTGGGCGATCGGCACCGCCGTACCGGCGGCCACCGAGGCACCGATGGTCAGAGACATGCTGTACGCGCCGGTCACCAGGCCGATCCGGTGCGGAAAGTACTGTCGGACCAGCATCGGCAGCAGGACGTTCGCGACCGCGATCCCGGCCAGGGCCAGCGCGCTGGTCGCCACGAACAGCCAGGCGTCGCCGGTCGCCACCCGCAGCAGCTGCCCGAGGGCGAGCGCGCCCATCGCCGCGACCAGTAGTCGCGGCGGGGAGAAGCGACGGACCAGCCACGGGGTGGCCGACCCGACCGCTGCGAAGGCCAACGCCGGCAGGGTGGTCACCACTCCGGCTTGCAGGGCGGACATCGGCAGGCCGGTGCGGACCTCGTCGAGCAGCGGACCGAGGCTGGTGATCGCCATCCGCAGGTTGAGCGCGACGAGCACCATCGCGGCGAGCACCAGGAGCGCGCCCTGGCCGGACCGGACCTGCTGGCGGTGGGTGGCCCGGTGCCGCCCGCGCCCGCCGGGATCCGGCAGCCGGTCGCCCGCCGGGCCGGTCGGGGCCGGTGCCGGCGCCGGTGCCGTACCGGTGCGGACGGCGGTCCGGGTGGCGAGGGCGGTTGGCGGAGTCATGCCTGCCATCCTAAAATCATGGGATGATTTATGGTCGGGTGATGTAACGGATGACACCACCGGTACCTTCCCCTGCGGCCGCTGCCCGGCCCGCCCGCTCCCGGCAGACCCTGGTCCGCCAGGCGATCGAGTCGCTGCGCGAGCCGATCGCCGCCGGCGACTGGCCCCTCGGCTCCCGCATCCCCACCGAGCCGAAGCTGGCCGAGGCGCTCGGCGTCGGGCGCAACACCGTCCGGGAGGCGGTACGGGCGCTCGTCCACGCCGGCATCCTGGAGTGCCGGCAGGGCTCCGGCACGTACGTCGTCTCCACCGACGAACTCGCCGGTGCCGTCGCCCGCCGCTGCGCCACCGCCGAATGGCGGGAAACCGTCGAGGTCAGGCGCGCCTTCGAGGTCGAAGCGGCCCGGCTCGCCGCCCAACGCCGTACCCCGGCCGACATCGCCGCGCTGGACCGGGCCCTCGCCGACCGCGAGGCGGCGTGGCGCACCGGCGACCTCACCCCGTTCGTCGAGGCCGACATGGCCCTGCACCGGGCGATCCTGGCGGCGGCGCACAACGTGATGCTCGCCGAGCTGTACGACTCGATCGGCGCGGCGATGCGGACGACCGTCGCCGAAGCCGTCGGCCCACAGTTGCACCCCGACCGGCACGTCGACCACGCCCGGCTGGTCGAGGCGATCCGCGACGGCGACCCGGACCGGGCCGCCCGGGAGGCAGCGGCCTACCTCACCATCGACTGACCCCGGCGGGTACGCGTGGAAGGGCCGGACCCCGGGTACGGGGTCCGGCCCTTGCACGGTGTCTGTGTCTACGTCCGGGTCAGCTGTTCCAGTGCTGGGCGACGAGTTCGGCGGCCTGGGTCTCCCACTGGGCGTAGTGGTCCGGGTACGCCGACACCTGCACGGTCTGCGCGGCCTCGGTCAGCGGCATGTCCTGCCAGCCGTCGACCTGCTTCAACCCGTTGAGGAACGCGGTGGTCGAGTACTCGACGTCGGTGATCTGCTCCACCGTGCCCCAGCCGGACGACGGCCGCTGCTGGAACAGGCCCTGCGAGTCGTGGTCGTTACGGTCACCCAGGTGGCCCAGGTTCTCCAACTTCGACTCCTGCAGCGCGGTCGCGATCGCGACCACGGCGGCCCGCTCGTCCATGCCCGCCTTCTTCGTGGCGGCGATGATGCCCTTGACGTTGTCGGTCTGCTCGCTGCTCAGGTCGATGCGGGACTGCTCGCCCTGCACACCGTGCGGGATCAGCTTGGCGGTGTCGACGCCGCTGTCGCTCGCGGCTGCGGCGGCGGGTGCGGCGATGCTGGCGGGGGCGTGGTCGGCGGCCAGCGCGGGGCCGGCGATCGCGCCGCCGGCCAGGGTGAGACCGGCGATGCCCAGAGCGGTGGTGCGCAGGCTGGTGGCCAGGGTGCGGGTGATGATCGTGGTCATAGGGGGGTCCACCTTCCGTTTTCCGAGGGGGCACACCCGCCACCCGGGCCCCGGGAAGCGTGCCGGGGCGGGCGGTCGTGCGGGGTGTGCGGTAAACGGTCATCCGGGTGGTACGGGGACGCCGCGGCGGCTGCTCGCCCGCTCGGGGCTGGCCTTCCGTGCGTCGCGACCATGTACAACCATGCGGGCCGGCCGGCCATTCCCCGCCGGGGCCTCGCGGCCCGCCACGTCACCGACCGTGACGGCACTACACAGGGATACCGGTCTGGACGATATACCTCAGAGGAATGATTATTCCTCACAGGAATACTGTTCTACCGCAGTACCGGTCCGCCAGGACGCCCAGGCAGGTCGGAACGGGCAGGTGGAACGGGCAGGCATGCCGGGGGGCTGGCCGAAGCGGTCTACTGCGCGTCGCGGACCATGCACAACGACCCGGCCCGGCGGATCATTCCGGGCCGGCCTGCGGGCGGAGCCGCGCAGGCCAGGGACCGCGCAGGCCAGGGACCGCGCAGGCCAGGGACCACCGCGGTGGCGGTCACGGGTAGGTTGTCCGCGACATCTCGCTCTGGCCCCGGGAGTACCCCTCATGCTTAAGGGTTTCAAGGATTTCATCCTGCGCGGCAACGTCATCGACCTCGCGGTCGGCATCGTGATCGGTGCGGCGTTCACCGCTGTCGTCACCCAGTTGACCAAGTCGTTCCTCGAACCGTTCATCCGGCTACTGACAGTGCTGCTGACCGGCGGAGACGGCGTCGCGGGCTCGGTGGTCACCGTCCGCGGAGTCGAGTTCGACTGGCCGGCGTTCGTAAACGCGGTGATCACGTTCGCGCTGACCGCCGCCGCGCTCTACTTCCTGGTCGTCCTGCCGATGAATCGGCTGGCCGAGCGGCGCCGTCGGGGCGAGGAGCCGCCGCCCGCCGCGCCGAGCGAGGAGATCAAGCTGCTGACCGAGATCCGGGACGCGCTGGTCGCCCGCGCAAGCCAGCCAGGCACGCCGGGGCAACCGGGCCAGCCAGGTCAGCCGGGCCAGTTCCGCTGATTCACTCCACACCCCCAGTCGACAACCCTTCGTAGTTGCTATATCGCTCCCAGTTGTCGAAAAGAAGACGACAGGCCGACCCGGCCTGAGTGACACTGAACACATGCAGCAGCTAGCCGGGACGAGCTCCCAGGACTGTGCGACGCCCGCCCGCCCCCTACCCGACCTGAACCGCCCACCCGCGAGACCGGCCGGCGGGCGGGCGGCCACGCTCATCCGGAGCCGGTGCGACGACCCGACCTGCGGCGCCTGCTACCAGCGCCCGGAAACCGACTGACCAAACACCTGTCCTGTCGAACACATGTTCGATAGGGTCGCCCGGTGGAGCAACGTAAGCACTGGTGGAACGGGGTGTGGGGGCGGCTCGCCCGGCGGGACGTCTTCCTGCGTACCGACGCCGACCACTGGTACGTGGAGGCCCGGGTGGGCGGGGCCGACGGACGGTCCCGGTTCACCGAACACGGCACCGAGGACGCGGCGTACGACATGGTCCGTCACCTGCTCGCCGGGCCGGGCGACTGGCGGGAGGTCTCCGACGGACCCCCAGCTGCCCGCCACCGGACGGCCGAAGAGGTTTGTCCGCCGCCGGCGCGGGGAACCGGGCAACCATGAGCAGCGTCGACGAATTCGGGACATCGGACCCGATCCAGCGGACAGCGCCTGGGATGACGGTGGTCGACGTACACGGTGATGTCGTCGGCCGGGTCGCCCTGGCCCAGGTCGGCGACCCGGCGGCGGTGGCCGTCGAGGGCGACGTCGACCCGCAGGACGCGATCGGCGACCAGGTGCCGCACCCACAGGCCGGCGACGAGCCGACCACCGCTCCGGACATCGCCGCGCGGCTGCTGCGTACCGGGTTCATCAAGATCGACGGCGTCGGCTACGCCGGGGCGGACCAGATCGCGGCGGTCGAGGTCGGCACGGTCCGACTGACCGTTTCCCGATCCGAGGTGACACCACCCGCCTGACCGGCGGTATGGTCACCGGGCGGACCGGCACGGTGGGGGGCGACGTGGCGCGCGGTGGTGTCTTCTGCATCGAAGGTCAGTGGCACCGTGACCTCAACGAACGTGGATCCGTGCTGCCCACGCTGGAGTTGCTGGAACGGCTCGGCCGGATCCGGTTCATCCACCGGGACGCCGCCACCCCCGACGAGCTCGCCTACTTCCTGGACCGCTGGCTGCTACGCCAGTACGCCGACTACCGGGTCGGCTTCTTCGCGATGCACGGCGAGCCGACCCGGCTCTGCCTGACCGAACGCCACCACGTCGACCTCGACGACGTCGCCGACCAGATGGCCGGCCGGTGTGCCGGCAAGCGGCTCTACTTCGGCAGCTGCTCGGTGCTGCGAGCCTCCGACGTGCGGATGCGGGAGTTCCTCGCCACCACCGGTGCCGCGCTGATCTGCGGCTACACCCGGGAGGTCGACTGGGTGGAGTCGGCCGCGTTCGAGACGGTACTGCTCGACGTACTCGCCAACGGGGTCTACAACAACGCCGCCGAGCTGCGGATGGGCTCGTCGCACTGGGCACCGTTGGCGGCGTACCTGGGGTTCCGGATCGTCTACGCCAACGGCCGCACCTGGCGCCCGGCCGGCCGGCAACGCGCGTCGGCCGGCCGGCAGCCGGCACCGGCGGCCGCCGAACCGGCAGCAGGAGGCTCCCAGCAGGTGCCGACGCAGGGCGGCAGGGCCAGGAGCGGCGCGCGGAGCAGGCCCTCGGGCATCGCACGGAAGGATCGATAGCAAGCAAGGCGGCATGGCTGAATCTGTTCGCGGTCGAGCGCGCCGTGTTTGCGCCGGCGGCCTGGCGTGGGTTCGTCGACCTGGCCAAAGCGAGCCGGCTCCGAAAGCTGACCGCGCCAAGATCAGGTGAGTGCTATGGACCTGGACCGCACCCCGCCGTCGAGAGGTCCATAGCGCCCACCTGATCTTGGGATGTCGGTCGGGTCAGCCGCCCACCAGCCGAAGCTCGTCGTGCAGACTGCGGGCGACGTACGCCATCGAGGCCTCGGCCGCCGGCTGCACCATCGCCGGCACCCGGGACTCGGTCAGCGCGGCGACCGCGTAGATCTGGCCATTGGCGTGTTCCACGACGCCGATTTCGTGCCGCAGATTGAGCAGGGTGCCGGTCTTCGACGACCAGCGGGCAGCATCGGAGCTGAAATCGGGTGCGAGTCGCTGTCGCAGCACGTTGTCACCCATCAGCTCGCGGACCCGGCCGGCAACCCGTTGGTCCATCGCGGTCGGCAGCCAGAGTTCGTGCAGGAGGTCGACGAAGGCGCGGGCCGATCCGGTACTGGCCCGGCTGACGTCGAGTTGGGCGACCGGGTGGCCATGACCGGCGGTCGCCGCGCCGATGGCCAACGACTGCGCCAGGTGACTCTCCTGCGGGGCGAACCGTTCGGCAGGGGTGTCGGTCAGGTCACTGATCGGGTGCCGGACGATGATCCCGGACAGCCCGAGCCGGCGCAGCCCGATGGTGACCTCCGCTGGCGGCGTGAGGCCGAACAACGCGTCGGCGGCGGCGCCGTCGCTGATCGCTGTACTGAGATAGAGCAGGTCCTCGACGGCCACTGTGGCCGGGTGGCGGAACTTGCTCAACCCGGTCGGGCCGGGCCCGGCGACCCGGTTCGGGCGCACCAGGATCGGCGTCGCCGGATCGAGTTCCCCCCGGTGGATCCGGTCCAACGTGACCACCGCCAGCGGGACCTTGACCAGCGACGCCGCCGGGAACTCCAGGTCGGGGTCGATGCCAAGCTCGTCGCCGGTACGCAGGTCACGGACCAGGACGGAGCCACGGAGTCCCGCCTCGTCGAGGGTGGCCCGTGCCAGCCGCAGCACCTTGGCGACGCCCATGCCTTCCCTACCGTTGCTCGTCGGGCGGGGCACCGAGGCAGGCTCGCACTGCGGCGTCCGGTAGGTCGTGCAACCGCCGGGCGTCCTCGGCCAACCCGGCGGCGATGTCGTAGCCTCGGGCGAACACCTGCTCGCCGATCGGGCGCCAGCGCAGCCCGAGATCCCGGGCCTGACTGGCCGAGCAGAGCAACAGGTCGCCGCCGTACACGTCGGCGAGCGCGGCGACGAGTCCGGGGGCGAGCCCGACCTGCGTGGGTGCCAGACCAACGGACTGGGCGAGATGGATCATCCGGTCCCGTACATGCGGGACGTCGTCCTCGGGCTGAATCCAGATCCGGTGGCGGACCGGGTCACGCCGAAACCGACCAGGGCGCAGCGCGGCGAGGAAGATCGGGTCGGCGGCTTCCGGATCGGCGGCGTCGCCGGTGGAGTCGTCGGACGAGCCGGCAAGCCCCAGCGGCACCTGCCACCGGCTGCCGTCGGGTGCCACGGCGAGCAGCGCCGCGCGTACCTCCAGGCCGTGGACGAGGTCGGCGCGCCCCGCCGGATCGGCGGGGACCAGATCCAGTCGCAGACCGTCGGTCCGGGCTTCGGCGACCAACCGGGCCAGCCGCCGGGGCGGGCAGATCGCCGGTACGGCTAGCCGGAGCGGGCGCTGTCGGGCCTGCTCGGCGTGGTGTTCCAGGGTGTCTGCGAAGTCGACCAGGCGCCGGGCCGAGGGCAGCACGTCCCGCCCGAAAGCGGTCAGGGTGATGGCGCGTGACGAGCGGTCGAACAGCCGGGCACCGAGGTGCTGTTCGAGGGTGGCGATCCGCCGGCTGGCCACGGACTGCGGGATGCGGGCCGCCGCCGCGCCGATGGTGAAGCTGCCGTGGGCGCTCACCGCAACGAAAGCCCGGCAGGCGGCCACCACGTCCACGGCAGCTGATTCTATGCCGGCCCTATGCCGAATCAGCATCAGAACGCGCGTCGCCGTCTTTTACCGCATCCGACTCCTCTGCCAGGCTGACTGGCGTCCCAAGTACACCGGGAAAGGATGCTCCGCATGACTTTGCGTACCTCTGTCCGTATCGCCGTCGCGGTGGTGGCACTCGTACCGCTGGCGGGCTGTGTGACCTCGGGCCCGCCCGACGCCGCCCCGAGCGCTGTCGGGCAGCCGACCACGACGGCGACCACCGGCGCACAGCTGGTCGAGCTCCGACGCCTGGAGGAAAGCTTCGACGTCCGGCTCGGCGTCTACGCCGTCGACACCGGCACCGGCCAGATTGTCGAACACCGGGCAGACGAGCGGTTCGCGTACGCCTCGACCTTCAAGCCACTCGCCGCAGCCGCGGTGTTCGACCAGACCACCGATGCCGAGCTCGATCAGGTGATCCGTTACAGCACCGATGACCTGGTCACTTATTCACCGATCACGGAACAGCACGTCGAGACCGGAATGCCGCTGCGCGACATCGCCGACGCGGCGATCCGGTACAGCGACAACACCGCCGGCAACCTGTTGCTGGAGCAGCTCGGTGGCCCTGCCGGCTTCGAGAAGCGGCTGCGGGAGATCGGCGACGACGTGACCGATCCGGACCGCTGGGAGACCGAGCTGAACGACTACACCCCGGGCGACCCCCGGGACACCAGCACGCCGCAGGCACTGGCCGAAAGTCTGCGGGCGTACGCCGTCGGCGACGCGCTCGCCACGGACGACCGGGACCTGCTGGTCGACCTGCTGGTGGCGAACACCACCGGCGACGAGCTGATCCGGGCCGGTGTACCGGCCGGCTGGCGCGTCGGCGACAAGACCGGCGCCGCCGGATACGGCACGCGCAACGACATCGCCGTGGTCTGGCCGCCCGACGGCCAACCGATCGTGCTGGCGGTGCTTTCCGACCGGGACGATCCGGACGCCGGGTACGACAACGCGCTGATCGCACAGGCCGCGCAGGTCGTCGTCGCCGCGCTGCGGCCGTGAGATCCAGGCCCGGGCTATGAGAAACGGGTCGGGCAGGGGTCAGTCGGGTGCCAGTCGGTGGGTGAGTGCGGTGTGCCGGCGACCGGCCCCGGCGGTCCGGACCGCGATCGCGATCGCCTTGCGCGAGCCGACCAGCACGACGAGCTTCTTCGCCCGGGTCACCGCCGTGTAGAGCAGGTTGCGCTGCAGCAGCGTGTACGAGCTCATCGTCACCGGGATGACCACCGCCGGGTATTCGCTGCCCTGGGAGCGGTGCACGGTGATGGCGTACGCGTGCTGCAGCTCGTCGAGCTCGTCGAACTCGTACTCGATGTCCTCGTCCTCGTCGGTGCGGACGGTGAGTCTGCGGTCCTCGGTGCTGATGGCGGTGACCACGCCGATGGTGCCGTTGAAGACCCCGGCGGTGCCCTTGTCGTAGTTGTTACGGATCTGGATGACCTTGTCGTTGATCCGGAACACCCGGGCCCCGTGGCGCCGTTCGGGCCGGTCGTCGCGCGGCGGTGCGAGGGCCTCCTGCAGGGCGACGTTGAGGTTGCCGGCACCGGCCGGGCCCCGGTGCATCGGGGCGAGCACCTGGATGTCGCGGGCCGGCACCCGGAACTTGCGCGGAATCCGGCGGGCGACGACGTCGACGACCAGGCCGGCGACCGCTTCCGGGTCGTCGGCGGCGAACAGGAAGAAGTCGGCCATGCCGTCGGTACGGGGCTGCTCGCCGGCGTTGATCCGGTGTGCGTTGACCACCACCCCGGACTCCTGAGCCTGGCGGAAGATCCGGGTCAACCGCACCTGCGGTACGGCGGGCGCGGCGAGCACGTCGCGCAGCACCTCGCCGGCGCCGACCGACGGCAGCTGGTCGACGTCGCCGACCAGCAGCAGATGCGTGCCGGGCGCCACCGCCTTGACCAGCTTGTTGGCCAGGATCAGGTCGAGCATCGAGGCCTCGTCGACGACGATCAGGTCCGCGTCGATCGGGTTGTCCCGGTCGTACGTCGGATCGCCGCCGGGCCGCAGTTGCAGCAGCCGGTGCACGGTGGCGGCCGGGTGCCCGGTGAGCTCGGTCATCCGCTTCGCGGCCCGGCCGGTCGGCGCGGCGAGGACGATCTTGGCACCCTTGGCGGCAGCCAACGTAATGATCGACTTGACGGTGAACGACTTGCCGCAGCCCGGACCGCCGGTGAGCACCGCGACCTTCGACGTCAGCGCCAGGCGTACCGCCTGCTCCTGTTCGGGGGCGAGGTCGGCGCCGGTCCCGGCACGCAGCCAGGCCAGCGCCTTTGCCCAGTCGACGTCGGCGAACGCCGACAGCCGGTCGGCCCGGTAGTGCAGCAGCCGCAGCAGGCTGCCGGCCAGCGAACATTCGGCCCGGTGGAACGGCACCAGGTAGACCGCCGGGATGGTGCCGCCGTCGCTGGTCGGGTTCGGCACCGCCTCGCGTACCACGCCTTCCTCGGTGACCAGCGCGGCGAGTGCGTCGCGGACCAGCTCGACGGCGACGCCGAGGATGCCGGCGGCGTCGGCACACAGGTTCGGTTCCGGCAGGTAGCAGTGGCCGTTGTCGGCGGCCTCGGAGAGGGTGTACTGAATGCCGGCCTTGATCCGTTCCGGGCTGTCGTGCGGGATACCGACCGCCTGCGCGATGGTGTCGGCGGTCTTGAACCCGATGCCCCAGACGTCGGCGGCCAGCCGGTACGGCTCGTTACGCACGATCGAGATCGACGCGTCGCCGTACTTCTTGTAGATCCGTACGGCGAGTGAGGTGGTGACCCCGACGCCCTGCAGGAAGATCATCACTTCCTTGATCGCCTGCTGTTCGATCCACGCCTTGGCGATCAGCGAGGTCCGCTTCGGGCCGAGCCCTGGCACTTCGACCAGGCGGGCCGCCTCCTCCTCGATGACCCGCAGCGTGTCGGCACCGAAGTGGGCGACGATCCGGCCGGCCATTTTCGGGCCGATCCCCTTGATCAGCCCGGACCCCAGGTAGCGTTCGATGCCCTGCACCGTCGCCGGCAGCACGGTCGTGTACGAGTGGACCTCGAACTGCCGGCCGTACTTCGGGTGCGACCCCCAGCGGCCGACCAGCCGCAGGCTCTCCCCCGGCTGTACGCCGAGCAGCGAACCGACCACGGTCAGCAGGTCGGCACCGGAGCGGTCGGTGGCCACCCGGGCGATGGTGTAGCCGGTCTCCTCGTTGGCGTAGGTGATCCGTTCCAGGACCGCGTCCAGGACGGCACCGGGCCGCGCCGCGCCAGCCGGCGGCGCGGCGGCGGGTCGTCCGGTGGTGGCGGTCACCGGTCGATTATGCCGATCGGCACCGCACCGACCTCGGTAGCGCTGGCCGGTGGGGCAGACTGCCTGGCCGGCGCGGGGCACACTGCCTGGCCGGCACGTGGCACACTGCCTGCTCGGCGCGGGAGCACCGGCGCCGTACCGCCAGATCCCCACCCCTTTGCGCAAGAGAAGGTCGGCGACCGATGGACCAGCAGTTCCTGCAATCCCAACGACAGCTGCTCGTACGGCAGCGCATCCGGCTGATGGTCAACCAGTACGAGGTGTGCGCGGCGCAGCCCGACGGCTCGCCGGGTCCGTTGCTGGCCTTCGCCCAGCAGAAGCGGATGGCCTTCCGGGAGCAGGTCACCCTCTACGCCGACGACCAGCGGCAGCAGCCGCTGCTGGGCTTCAAGGCCCGGCAGGTCATCGACCTCGGCGCCACCTACGACGTGACCGACGCCGCCGGCACGCCGATCGGACTGTTCCGCAAGGACTTCGCCAAGTCCCTGCTGCGGTCCACCTGGCACCTGGAGCAGCCCGGCCTGGGCGTGGCCACCGGCGCGGAACGCAACATGGCGGTGGCGATCCTTCGGCGGCTCAGCGACATGCTGTCGTGGCTGCCGTACCACTTCGACTTCACGATCGACGGTCAGCCGGCGTTCTCGGTGGTCCGCAAGTGGGGTCTGCGGGACAGCTATCTGGTCGACATCCACCACCCGCAGTTGGACCGGCGGTTGGTCATCGTCATGGCGGTCGCGCTGGACGCCCTGCAGTCGCGCTGACGGCCTCGCCGGGCCCGGTCCGCGTACCGCCCCGTCGGGGCGGGCGGACCGGGCGGCCGCAGGTGAGCCGTCCTCACTAAGATATCGATTTGTGACAGCCGGATGTGGCGAAGTTTCCAGCAGTCTGGGCCAGCGGCTGAAGCAGACCCGGGAGCGCTACTTCGTCGGCCGGGTAGCGGAACTCGACCTGCTCCGCCAGGCCCTGGCTCGGGCGCCCGAGCCGTTCAGCGTGCTCTACCTGCACGGATCCGGTGGCGTCGGCAAGTCGACCCTGCTGCGTTACTTCGGTGACGAGGCGACGGCAGCGGGGCGGCGGGTGGTGCACGTCGACGGTCGCGCGGTCAGCCCGTCCCCGGCCCGGTTCGAGGCCGCCGCGGCAGCGGCGCTGACCGACGAGTCGGCCGTCCTGCTCGTCGACTCCTTCGAGTACTGCCAGGGGCTGGAGGACTGGCTGCGGAACCGGTTCCTGCCCCGGCTGCCCGAGTCCGTACCGGTGGTGCTGGCCGGGCGCTCCGTGCCCGGCCCGCAGTGGCGGGCCGACCCGGCATGGCGGGACCTGCTCAAGGTGGTACCGCTGCGGGACCTGGCCCGGGAGCACGCGGTGGCGCTGCTGACCCGCCGGGGCGTACCGGCGGAGCTGCACGAATCGGTGCTGGCCTTCGCCGGCGGGCATCCGCTGGCGCTGCGGCTCGCCGCCGAGGTGGCGGTCACCCACACCCCGGCGGTCACCGCCACCTGGCGGCCCAGCCTGAACGTGGTGGAAACGCTGCTCACCCAGCTGATCGGGGAGACCCCGTCGCCGCAGCACCGGCTGGCGTTGGAGATCTGCGCGCACGCCCGGACCACCACCGAAGGGCTGCTGCGGGCCGTGCTGGACGTCGAACCGGGGCCGATCTTCGCCTGGTTGCGGGAGCTGCCGTTCATCGAGTCCGACGCCCGGGGCCTCTACCCGCACGACGTCGTCCGCGACGCGCTCGACGACGACCTGCGCTGGCGGGATCCGCAGGGCTACGAGACCATGCACCGGCGGCTGCACGACTACCTGCTGGAGCAGGCGTTGGCGGCGACCGGCGCGGCGGTGCTGCCCGCCGTCGGCGCGATGATGTACCTGCAGCGGCACGCCCAGGTGATCCGCCGGTACTTCACCTTCGGCGGCGAGGGCAAGGTCTACGAGGACGTCTACCGGCCGCCGGACCGGACGGCGGTGCTGCGGCTGGCCACCGAGGCCGAGGGCGCACAGTCCGCCGCCATCGTCGACTTCTGGTTGGCCCGCCAGCCGGACACCTGCTACGTCTACCGCAGTTCGGCGACCGACGAGGTGGTCGCCTTTCTGGTCTGGTTGCGGCTGACCGACCCCGACCAGGCCGAACTGGACGCCGATCCGGTGGTGGCCCGGGCCTGGCGGCACTGCCGGTCGACGGCTCCGCTGCGGGCCGCCGAGCACATCGGGATCGCCCGGTTCATGGTGCACCCGCCGGCCTATCAGCGTCCGTCGCCGGTCAACGACCTGATGCAGATGCGGATGCTCGCCCACTTCCTCCACGACAAGGGCCTCGCCCTGCACTACCTGGTGCTGCACGACGCGGAGTTCTGGGCGGCCCACGTGACGTACTTCGACGACCACCCGGTCGGCGAGGCTCCGCCCCGGGTCGGCGCACGCGCGTACCACCTGTTCTTCCACGACTGGCGGGTGACGCCGCTGATGCAGTGGCTGGCCCACAACCAGCAGCAACTGCTGTACGGCCTGCAGCCGAGGCCGGCGAACACCGGCGCGGACCTGCTGGTGCTGTCCCGGCCGGAGTTCGACGCGGCGGTCCGCTCCGCCGTCCGGGCCTGGCGTCGCCCGGACGAGTTGGCGGCCAACCCGCTGACCCGCAGCCGGCTGGTGGCCGACCACGGCAGTGCCGACCCGGTGGCGGCGCTGCGCGACGTGCTGGGTGCGGCGATCGACGACCTGCGCGACGATTCCCGGCTGCACCGGGTGCTGGTCACCACCTTCGTGCACGGTACGCCGACCCAGGAGGCGGCGGCCGACCGGCTGGGGCTGCCGTTCAGCACCTACCGTCGGCACCTGACGAGGGGGCTGGACCGGCTGAGCGATCTGCTCTGGGACCACGAGGTGCACGGCTGAGCTGACCATGCGACGATGCCGGCCGGCTACGAGTCGGCGCGCCAGAGCAGGTCGCTCAGCCGGTCGATGGCGCCGCGCAGGTGTCGCTTGTAGGTGGAGGCCGGCAGGCCGAGCCGGTCGGCTGCCGCCTCCTGGGTGGTCGGGCCGTCGAAGTAGGTGGCAGCCAGCACCCGGTGCAGCTTCGCGTCCCGGGGGTCGTCCCGCATCGACCGTGCCGTGGCGGTCAGCACCGTACCCAGCGCCTCGGCCGGGTCGATGGCACCGGACCCAGAGCTGAGGGTCACCACCGCGCTGCGGGTCAGTGGGTTGCCCCGTAGCCGGGCGGGGTCGTGCAGGTGCCGCAGGGCGGCGCGGACCGCCTTGTCGAAGTCCGGCCGGGCCAGGACGGTACGCGCCGGCGGGTCGACCGTCGGCCCTGGTGCGCCGGCCAGGGGCCAGGCGGTGATCCGGTCGGCCCACACGTCGACCGGCACCGCCCGCCAGTCGTGGGCGTACATGTCGAAGGGTCGGCCGCCGACGACCGGCCGCGGCTCGACCAGCCGGTGGTCGATGAACTCGGCGACCCCGACCGCCTCGGGGTCGAGGCTGACGAACGACCAGGCGACCCGCTCCGACCTGATCCACCCTTGCAGGGTGCGCACGTGCATCAGGTCCCGCACACCGGAGCTCCGCTGTCGGGGCAGCGGGTAGCTGAACCTGGTCAGCAGGATGTGCTCGCCCGGCCGGGGCGGCGCAGTGGCGACGTACCGCCAGGCTGCCGCGACCACCGGGTCGACGGCGACCTCCTCAGGGTCGGGCCCGGTCAGCCGCAGCGTCACCTGGAAGCCGGCGACGACGGCGTCGACCGAACGGCGGTACACGTCGAACGCCTCCGGCTGGCGGTCCAGCCAGAAGGCGACCAGGTCGGCTCCCCCGTCGTCGGCGTCGCGGGCGATCCGCAGCAGCGTCGTGCGGTCGGCGACCCGCAGCTGGTCCGGGTAGACCGCGCCACCGGCGCGACGCATCGCGTACGGCGCCATGATCGGGCTGTCCTGCAGGATGTGGTACAGCGAGCGGACCGCCGGCAGCACCGCGTCGCCGCTGGCGGCGCGGGCCCGGTCGAGCAGGTGTGCGGCGACCCGGGCGTGCATCACCTGGTAGCCGTGCGGGTCGCGCCACCGCAGGTCGGCGTCGAGCACACTGCGCACCACGTCGTGCGGCATCACTCCGTCCTGGTCGGACTCGACGAACGGCAGCCGACGCAGCCAGGCGAACAGTTCGGCGGCCGGCTCGCCGACCACCGCCCGCAGCAGGTCCTCGGTGGTGGTCAGGGCATGTGAGCAGGTCTCCAGGGCGAGCCGGTGCTGCGCCGACGGCACCTCGCCGACGAGCTGCCGCAGCAGCGTCGCGACCACGTCCGGGGACGGGGCCCAGCTGGCGGCTCCCTGGCCGTCGCGGACGGCGACCGTCGCGGAGAGATTCAACGCGAACGGGTGCCCGCCGGCGAACCGCAGCAGCCCGTCCCACAGCTCCGGCGGGACGCCCCGTCGGTCGAGCAGCTCGGTGGCGGACTCCGGCGGCAGCTCGTCGAGGCCCACCACCTGCAGCAGCCCGGACCAGCCGAGGTCGGAGGTCCACTCCCGGTCCGGCGGGTGCTGGCTGGCGATCACCACCAGCACGCCGTCGGGGATGCGCGGCAGGAACCGGTCCCGTAGCCAGCTTTCCAGCCCTTGGCAGCGTTCGAAGGTGTCCACCAGCAGCACCGAGGGCGCGCCGCTGAGAGCCGCGTACGCCGCCGCGGTGAACCCGGCCGGGGACGGGTCGATCCCGGCGCTGTCGATCTGGACGACGATCCGGCCGGCGTCGCGGGCCAGCGCCGCGAAGCGACGCAGCAACATGGACTTGCCGATGCCGCCGGGCCCGTGCAGGTACCACACCGGAAGGCTGTCGGCGGCCCCGGCGAGCGCGGCCCGGAAGGCGGCAAGTTCGGCGGTACGGCCGACGAACGCCTCGTCGCGGGCCGCTCCCAGTCTGTCCGCCAGCCGCCCCGCCACCGCACCCCCTGTGTTCCAGCCCTGGAGGCATACTACGTTGCGTTACTACCACCGGTGCACGGCAGCCCCGCTTACGCGCTCAGCGGCCGGATCGGCTCGCCAGCCGGTAATCGGTCGTCGCTCTGCGTACCGGTGGGAGTGGTCGGTGAGCGGCTCGTCCACGAAGGACCGTGCCGGTTGCCGGTGGGTGCTCACCCCTGCTCCCGGCATGGCTCGGTGTCGTTGCTCCCGGCCGACGCGGTGGGGCGCAGCCGGGCCATGTCGTCGAGATCGATCGACTCCCCGCCGACCGCCAGGAGCAGGCCGTCGGCGGTCACGGTCAGTTCCTGGTACGTGAGCCCGGCGGGCAACTCGGGCAGTTCCCGCTCGATCCGGCGCTCGCCGAGGGCACCGGGCAGCTGGTCGGCGCTGCGGCGCAGGCCGAACAGTTCGACCTCGACCGGGGTGATGCGCAACATCCGCCCGTCGAGCTCCGGGACGGCGTACACGGTGACCGGTAGGGCCTGGCCGAGCATCTGCGCGGTCAGCTCCACCACGAGCTGACCGTTGTCGGTGCCCCGGATGCGCAGGTCGGACGCGTCGAACAGTCCACCACCGAACACGGTGCCGGCGTCGGGCGCGGTGTCATCCGATGTGGTGTCGTCCGCCGCGCCGCCGTCCGGCAGGGTTCCGGCCAGCTCGGTGAGCCGGCCGAGGTCGATGGTGGCCGCTGCGGACAGCTGACCGACCCGCACGCCGGACGGGCTGGTCAGGTCACCGACGATCTCGACGTCGCTCAGCCGCACGGTCACCCCGGCGACCAGCGGCTCACCGCCGATGTCCAGCCCACCGCCGATGTCCAGTTCGCCGCCGCCGAGCTCGTCGGCGGTGATCGTGAGCCCGGCGAACCGCCCGGTCAGCAGCTGGCTGACGAACGGGAAGCCGTGCACGGTGACGCGGGGCGGCTCGGCCATCCCGGTGGCACAGGCCACGGCGTCGGCGAGCCGCCCGGCGACCAGCCGCGCCGCGACCCGGTCGGCGACGAGCAGGGTGGCGAGGACGAGCCCGACCGCTGTGACCGCCAGCCACGCGCGCCGACTACGTGGTCTCCAGATCCGCATGCCCCGATCACACCCGCCACGGATGGGAGCCGGACGGGAGGAAGATGAAAGTCCGTTAAGACCGTGCCGCGGCGAGCAGATGGTCGACGACGTCGGCCGCCGAATAGTCGACGCCGTGGCGGGTCAGCTGACGCAGGAAGGCCAGGTCCTGCCCGAGGGTCACCAGCGGTGGCTCGGCGTAGCCGTCCGACCGGTGCTGGCCGAGGCCGACCGCCGCGACCAGGCCGTTGCACAGGCAGCGGCTGCCGACGGTCTCCTCGACCGACCCGCCCTTGCGCACGTACTCGTCGACCGGTTCCGCCGGGCAGCGGTACCCGACACCACCACCGTCACGGCGGTACGGGGTCCGCAGGTAGCCGAGGTCGCACAGGCGGGGCCGGTCGGCGTAGATCTGCTCGTCGGCGACGGTGTCCGGCAATGCGGCGATCTTGAACGGAAACCCGGTCGGCGAGGCCCGTACGTCGTTGCGCACCACCAGTGCGCCCTGACCGGCCTCGTGCAGCATGCGTCGGCGGATCGCCTCGTCCAGCCCGGACTCGCGGCACAGGGCGAACGCCGTACCGACCTGGACGCCGGCGGCCCCGGCGGCGCGGGCCTCGGCCAACCGCTGCGGGCCGGTCTGCCCGCCGGCCAGCCAGAACGGCAGCCCCAGACCGGCCACCTTCGGCACGTCGAGCTGGTCGCGCGGGCCGTACACCGGTTCGCCGTCGTCGTCGACGGTGAGCCGCCCGCGTGGGCGGGCACTGTGGCCACCGGCGACCGGGGACTCCAGGACGAAGCCGTCGGGGCGGGTGACCTCGTCGCGGGCGAGGTACCCGGCCAGGGTCGCGGAGGAGACGATCGCCAGCAGCCGGGGGCGGCGCAGGTCACCGACGGCCTCGCCGAGCAGTTCCACCGGGTTAAAGCGGACGTGGTGCTCCTCGCCGGGAACGGCCCCGTGCACCGGCACGGTCAGCCGTACCGGACGGTGTCCGGCGAGCCCGTCCAGCAGGCGCGGGATCTCGGTCGGCAGCCCGGCACCCATCAGGACGTAGTCCACCCCGGCGAGCATGGCACCGTACACCGCCGCCGGGGTCGCCAGCTGGATCTTCTCCAGATAGTTCACCCCGACCGGACCGTCGTGGCCCTCGCGGGCCAGATCCACCTCGACGAAGTTCGCCACGACGGCCAGCAGTTGACCGTGGCGGGCGGTCCGCAGCCCGAGCCGGGGCACCGGCCGGTACGCGGCCGTCGGCGACGCCCCGTCCGGTACGAAGTACCGGTCCTGCACCTGTTGCGCGATCCGGGGCACCGGGAACCGGGCGAGTGCCCGTCGGACGTGCCCGCCCGGGTCGCCACGCTGCAGGCGACGGGCGAGCAGTACGTCGAGGGCCACGCCGGAGACCACGCCGAGCTGGCCGGTCCGGGCGACGGCGCGGGCCAGGCGCCAGCTCGACACGCCGACGCCCATCCCACCCTGTATGACCGCCGGCAGGCTCGTCGCGGCCGGCGTCGGAGTGTGTGCCACCCGTTCAGCGTGGTCGCTGCGACGCCGGCCGGCCAGGGGATCGCCGCCCGGTGTCGTCGGGCACAACGCCTCTACCGCTGGCCGGTATGTCCTGGGAGCGGGCAGCACGGGGCCGCGCGGGCAGGCCGGGCCACGGGCAGCGGGCCACGGGCCACGGGCAGCGGGCAGCGGGCAGCGGGCAGCGGGCAGCCAGTGTCTGCGTCATATGCCGGCGAAGACCTATGTTGCGCGCCTTTCGGATCTCCGCGACGAATCGTCAGGGGAGTTGCGGTCCTGGATGGATCATGGCTACCGTGCGCTGTCCTTCGTGAATAGACCGTGCGAAGCGACATTCGTTGAATCGTCCAGCGGGGAGACAAACAGCGCATGCACATCAGGACACCTTTCCGGCGGATCGCCGCGGCCGGCCTCGCCGCCGGCCTCGCCGGCCTGTCGATCGCCACACCGGCGCGGGCCACCGAGCCGGCTGACGTCGCCTGGGCCCAGCCGTACATGGAGTACGTGGTCAACATCGCGATGGACGCGACCATCCCGAAGCCGGTCAAGGTCACCATTGAGAACAGCGTCCCCACCACGGCCGTGGACGTGTCCGTGACGATCGACGCCTCGATGGTGTCGGACGCGTTCCAGCTCGACCTGCCGGGCACGGACCAGGGCTGCACGGTCGCCGGGAAGGTCGCCACCTGCGTTCTCGACGAACTGCCGGGTGACTCGTCGCACGTCTACACCATCGACGCCCTCCCCGGCGATCTCGAGGTCCTCGAGTACCAGGGCCTGATCCAGGTCACCACCTCCGCCGCGAACATGCCGCAGGACCAGCAGACCGAGGGGTACGTCCAGCTGGCCTGGCCCGGGGTCGACCTGGTCGTCGCCCCCATCGACGACGTGACGCTGGAGCCGGGTCAGAGCATGGCCGTGCCGGTCGAGGCCGCGAACGTCGGTACGGTGGCCGCCGCCGGGGTCGAGGTGGTGCTCAGCGTCGGGCTGGACCTGGAGCTGCCGGACCGGTACGACAACTGCGACTACGACGCAAACTTCCTGGAGCTGACCTGCCAGATCCTCGGTGAGGTCGGCCCGGGGGAGGTCTTCGCGCTGCACGAGGAGACCCCGCTGCGGGTGAAGGTCGCCGACGACGCACCTGGCCCGGGAGAGCGGATCGTCAACGTCGTGGTGCACCCGCTCGGCGACGAGCAGGTCTCCGCGCTCGGGTTCCGGTCCGCCGAGGCGGCCGGGGAGCAGTTGCGGCTCACCTCGGTGGAGCCGCTGTGGGACCTGAACGACTCCGACAACTGGACCGACTTCCTCGTCGACATCCCCAGGCAGCCCGCCGACACCGTCGCGGTCGGTGCCACGGTGGACGGCAGCGTCGGCGACACGGTCGACATCGAGGTGGGGATGCGCAACGACGGGCCCGCCAGGCTGAACTCCCCGAACGAGGTGTGGGCACCGTCGGCACTGGTCACGCTGCCGGACGGAGTCGAGGCGGTGACCGTCGACGAGCGCTGCACGCCGGTCGTGGACGACCAGCCGGTCTGGGACGACCGGGGCAAGCCGGTCGGCCTGGTCTACCTGTGCTTCCCGACGCACAGCCCGGTCGCGGGTGAGTCGTACCTCTTCGCATTCCAGGTGAAGATCGTCGGCGCGGCCGGTGCCGTCGGCACGGTCGTCGTCGACGGTGGTGTACAGGACCCGGACACCAGCAACGACGTCGCGGAGATCACCCTCGGCACGGGCGGTGGCGGCGGCGCCGGCGACGGGCTGCCGGTCACGGGTGCCCCGGCCGCGCTGCTGGCCGGCGCCGGAGCGCTCCTGGTCGCCGCTGGCGCGGTGGCGGTGCTGATGTTCCGCCGTCGTCGGATCGTCACGGTCGTCGACTGACCGTACGCACCTGCGCACTGACGGATGCCGCCGGGCCGTTGGCCCGGCGGCATCCGCCGTTCGTCACGGCCGACGGGCGGCCAGCCGCTCGATCAGGCCGAACCACAGCCGCCGGCGTCCCTCGGCCACGAAGCCGCCGCGCAGCGCCAGGTCGGCCGGGTGGGCGTGCCGCCACCGGTGTTCGCGGTGGTCGAGCAGGAGCAGTCGGCCGCCGGGTCGCAGCACCCGGCGCATCTCGGCGAGTACGGCGGCCCGGTCGTACACCGAGCAGAGCGCCAGGGTGCAGACGACAGTGTCGAACGACTCGTCGGCGTATGGCAGCGCGGCGGCGTCGGCCTGCCCGAGGGCGACCCGCCGGCCGGCGGCGGCGGCCCGACGCCGGGTGACGTCGAGCATGCCGGGGTCGACGTCGATGGCCACCAACTCGACGTCGGATGGGTAGAACGAGACGTTGCGGCCGGTGCCGACGGCGATCTCCAGGGTCCGGCCGGTCGCCCGACGGCACAGCCAGGGGCGGCTGTTGCCGACGATCAGCCGTTCCGCCCACAGCCCGACGGTGTCCATGGTGATCATTGCTGTCCCACCAGGGTCAGCGCGGCGACGGTGCCCGCCACCAGGAACGGCCCGAACGGCAACTGCTGCGACCAGCGGATCCGGCCGAGCAGCAGCAGCCCCACCGCGACCGCGCCGGAGCCGACGAAGGCGACGAGCAGTCCGGCCAGGACGGTCGGCCAGCCGAACCAGCCGAGCACCGCGCCGATGCTCAACGCCAGCTTGGCGTCGCCGAGGCCGAAGCCCCGGGCACCGAAGATCACCGTGGTGGCGGCGAACAGCAGGGCGACGGCCGCACCGGCGGCGACGGCGCGCAGCCCGGCGTCGGGCCGGCCGGTGACCAGTGCGGCGAGGCCGAGCAGCGCCCAGGTGCCGGCCGCCGCCGGGTAGGTGAGCCGGTCGGGCAGCCGGTGCACGGCGAGGTCGACGAAGACCAGCGGGACCATCCAGGCGGCCCACCAGAGCAGTGCGATGGTGACCGGCCAGGGCGTGCCGGCGGCGAGGACCGCGAGCCCGACGACGAGCCCGACGGCTTCGACGGCGAACGGGGGCGCACCGATCCGCGTACCGCAGCCGTCGCAGCGGGCCAGGGCGGACAGCGTCCGGGGCGACCGGCGCGGTCCGATCGGGGCCCGGCACCGTGGGCAGCCGGTACGCCAGGGTTCACCGGCCGGGACCGCGTGGGCGGCGACGGCCCACCGCAGCACCGGGGTGATCACCGGTACGCCGACCAGACCGGGTCGAAGCATCCGACCAACACCTCACTCTCAGTAGTTTCATGATCGCTGACTCTGCGTGGCACCGGACCCGACGCGCCGGGCCGAACCACTCGCGCCATCCAGCACCACCGACCGCCGGACCGAGACTCCACCCCATCGACGGCGACTTCCAAATCGGACAGAACGCGAACGTTGCCGGCAATTCGCTAACGCCGATGGCCGTTTTCGATCAGTTGTCATCGCTTGACAGCGCGACCACCCCCGGCTCCGGGAGATGAACAGGAATAGACGGACGGCACTCCTCCTTCCATCGCCACCGAACCCAAAGATCGTGACTCTGAGTGTTGTTCTGAATTGCCCCTGTTGCTGTCGCGAGCGTCAGCCTATGCTCCCCCCTTGAGCGATGCACTACTGCCGGGAAACATCGGACTCCACCGGCTGAATTGTGTCGTTGGCGGAGGTGAGCGCGCAGCCGGAGGCAACCGGAGGCACATTCCAGCGGGGAGTGCGACCGCACCCCGGAACATCGACGTTGGTAATAGTGTCGGTCACCGTACGCCGCGACGTCCGGCCCGGCAGGCACGAGGAGGACGGACCGTGGGGCTCACCGCGCCACGCTGGGCAGCAGCGACGCTCGTCGCGTCGGCGCTCGCGGCTGTCGGCCTCACCGCGTGCGCCACCGAACCGACCGCCGCGCTGCCGCCGCTGACCGCACCCGCCGCCACCGACGACCCGGCCGCCGCGCAGGCGGCCGACGCCGCTCTCGCCGCGTACGAGGGGTACCTCGCCGTCGCCGAGGACGCCGAACACGAGGCAGACCCGCATCACCCCGATTTGAAGAAGTATCTGGCGGATCCTCTCCTGACGCAGGTCCGGCTGGGCATTCGAGACGCAAAGGAGCGTGGAGCCATGCGTACCGGCTCACTCATCTCCGACCCGACGGTGACCGAAGTCAATCTTGATTCGGTGCCGGTGACGGTGGTGATCCAGGACTGCCTCGACGCCAAGAATTACCGGATGGTCTACGCCGACGACACCGACAAGGTCGTCCCCGGCACCGAGGTCGGCCGCTACCTGGCCACCGCCACCGCGACCCGCTACGACGACGGTCGCTGGCTGATCAGCAGCGGCGTCGCCCACCCGGACCAGCCATGCTGACCGCCGCCGACCCGAAGCAGCCGGGCCGGCTCGCCGGCCGGGCCGTCGGCACCCTGCTCACGGCAGTCGCCGGAGTCGCCGTGCTGGCCGGCGCCGCCGTGCTGGTCGCCGCCGCGCCGGTCGCCGCCCAGTCCGGCAGCCAGTGCACGATCACCCAGGCACACTGCGACGGCTGGAGCGAGGGGCCCGGCGACGACGGCGGTGGCGGCGACTCCGGCGGTGGCGACGGCGGTGGTGGCGGCGACTCCGGCGGTGGCGACGGCGGTGGTGGCGACGGCGGCGGGGCCGGCCCCTGCTACCGCGACGGCGTCGAGTTGCCCTGCTACGACGACATCGTCGGCTGGTTCAACCGCGAGGACGAGTGCTACTACAAGGCCGCCGAACCCCAGCCGCCCGGCGGCCGGGAGGGTTGGACGGCGTATCAGATCAGTTGCGTAGCCGGGCAGGTCTCCCTCGAACCGGAATGGCTCGAGAACCCGCCGCCTGGGTACGAGGCTCCGCCGGACCCAGCCGAGCTGCGCCGCCGCGCGTACGCCCGGATCGACTTCGAACGGCCGGCGCTGCACACCGCGCCCGACCCCGACCAGGCACCGGGCCTGGTCGGCCTGCCGGTCTGGGTCTGGTCCGAGCGCACCGAGGCCGCCTGGGGGCCGCTCGATGAGTCCGAACGCGACCGGGACGTCAGCGTCGTCGTCCGCGCCGAGGTCAGCGGAGTCACCATCGACATGGGCAACGGCGACAGCGTCGAATGCGCCCCCGGTGACCTTTTCGACGCCTACCAGCCGGGCGTCGACGACCCGCTCGATCCCAGCTGCGGATACCTGCCGGGCTACCGGGCCCCCGGACAGTACGCGGTCACCGCGACCGTCACCTGGAACGTGACCTGGACGATCAACGGTGAGCCGCAGGGCACCTTCGCCACCCTCGACTTCGAGTCGGTTCCGGTCACCATCGAGATCGACGAGCTTCAGGTGGTGCGCGAATGACCGTGGCGACGACCCATACCGGCACCGGCACCGACGCCCCGGTCACCCCGCCGAAGATCGTCCGGCAGCGGCGGATGCGGCCCGGCCTGCTCGGCCTGGCGGTCCTGCTGATCGCCCTCGGCGGGCTCGGTTCGGCGTTCGCGGTCACCTCGGTCCGGGCCACCGGCTCCTACCTGGCGATCGCCCGCGACGTGCCGGTCGGCACCGTGCTGAGCGCCGACGACCTGGTGACCGTGCAGGTGGCCGGCGGGCAGGCGATCAAGCCGGTGCCAGCCAGCCAGCTCGACCAGGTGATCGGCCTGCGGGCGGCGGTGGCCCTGGTGCCGGGCAGCCTGCTCACCCCGGCGCAGCTGACCAACGAACCGATGATCGGGCCCGACCAGCAGCAGATCGCCCTCGGGCTACGCGCCGAGCAGGTGCCGGCCCGGCGGCTGAACCCGGGCGACAAACTGCTGCTCGTCGGCACCCCGGGGCGCAACGCCGGCGATGCCGCGGTCACCCGGTTCGACGCGACCGTGATCGACGTGGCCGCCGACGACCGGGGCGGGGTGATCGCCTACCTGGCGCTGGCCGCCCGGGACGTACCAGCCGTGGTGGTGCTCGCCGCCGAGAACCGGGTCGCGGTCGTGCTGACCCCGGCGGCCTGACGGATGGCCATCGTCGCCCTCGTCTCGGCCAAGGGGTCTCCCGGGGTGACCACCAGCGCGCTGGCCTGCACCCTCTCCTGGCACCACCGGGTGGTGCTCGCCGAGTGCGACCCGGCCGGCGGGACGCTGATGGCCGGCTACCTGGGTGGCGCGTTGGCCGGCCCCCGCGGCATCGGCGAACTCGCCGTCAGCGAGCTACGCGACGGCAACCTGGAGGAGGCGTTCTGGAGCCAGCTGGTCGACCTGGACGCGCCCCGGCGGGAGCGGCTGCTGCTGCCCGGGGTCGTCGACCCCGCGCAGATCGGCAGCGTCACCCCGCTGTGGCAACGCTTCGCGGACTTCTTCGTCGGCCTTGAGCAGGGTCGACCACCGTACGATGTGATCGTCGACTGTGGTCGGCTGTACGTCGCCAACCCACCGTGGCCGATCCTGCGGGCGGCGACGATCGTCCTGGTGGTCGCCGCCGCCCACCTGCCCGACCTGTCCAGCGCCCGCTCGGCGGTCGCCACGATCGAGCGGGACTTCGCCGAACACCGGGTGCCGCCCGGATCGCTGCGGCTGCTGCTGGTCGGTGACGGGCACAGCCGTGCCGAGATCAGCAAGGCCCTGCAGCTGCCGGTGATCGCCCGGCTGCCGGCCGACCCCCGGACCGCCGAAGTGCTCAGCCACGGCGGCACCGTCAAGCTCAACCGGCCGCTGCTGCGCGCCGCCGGGGCGCTGGAGGTCCCGGTCCGGTCGCTGATCGAACGCCGGCAGGCGCGGCTGCGCTGGCCCGCGCTGGAAGGGGTCCCGCATGCGGTTTGAACCAGTGTCCAGCGACCCCCGCGACCACCCGGTCCAGCAGCCGGCCCGACCCGACCAGCCCGCACAGCCAGACCAGACCGCGCAGCCAGATGAGCCGACCTGGCCCGATCAGCCGGTCGGGACCGACCAGCCCGCGCGACCGTGGTCCGGCCGGCCGGACCCGGTCACCTCGATCACGCCGCCGCTGGGCCCCAACGGCATCCCCGGCGAGACCGGGCCGGACCAGGTGCCGACGACGTACGCCGGCCGGCGCAACTGGCCGCTGCTCGCCCCGCCCGGTCCACCGGCTCCGCCCGGCCTGTCGACCCCGATCGCGGCGGCGCTCACCGCCCCGACGGTGCCGGGCACCCCCGCAGTGCCGGGCACCCCAGCGGCACCGGGCACCCCAGCGGTACCGGGCGTGCCGGCGGTACCCGTACCGCGTACCGCCGGGCCGACCCGGCCGGGTAGCCGACCCGGCGGCGCACCACCCGGCCGGCCGACCGCGCCGCCGACCAACGGCCACCACCCGCCGGCCAGCGGCGGTGCCCGCGCCCCGCAGACCGGCGGCGGTGTCCGCACCCCGACCGCCGCCGCCCCGCCCCGGCCCCGCACCGACTTCGCGCTCGTGCGCGAACTGCGCCGCGAGCTCAGCACCCGGCTGACCCGCTGGCAGCGCGGCCGCGAATTCACCATCGACGAGGAGGACGTCGAGCGGGCCCGGATCGCGATCGCCGTCGTCGCCGAGTACGCCGACCAGGTCCGTCGGGCCGGCACCCCGCTCACCGCCCACGAGGAACGGGTCCTGCTCGACCAGGTCACCGCCGAACTCGTCGGCCTCGGCCGGCTGCAGACCCTGCTGGTCGACGACACCATCGAGGAGGTCCACATCCTCGGCTGCGACCAGGTCCGGATCACCCGCCGCGACGGGCAGGTCGACTGGCACGATCCGATCGCCGACAGCGACGACGAACTCGTCGAGATCCTGCAGGCCGCCGCCCGCCGGGCCGGCGCCACCGAACGGTCGCTGTCCACCTCGAAACCCACCCTGGACCTGCAACTGCCCGACGGCAGCCGGCTCGCCGCCGTCTACCTGGTCAGCCACCGGCCGTACGCGGTGATCCGCAAACACAACACCCTCGACATCAGCCTCGACGACGTGGCCGGCGGCCGGGCCGACCTCGACGAGATGATCGACGTGCTGGTCCGCGACTTCCTGCGGGCGTCGATGCGGGCCGGGCTGAACATCATGGTCGCCGGGCTCGCCGGGGCCGGCAAGACCACCGTCATCCGGGCGTTGATGAACGAGATCCCGGCCAACGAGCCGTACGTGCTGCTGGAGGAGAGCCGGGAGCTGCTGCCGGCGAAACGCACCGAACGGCACCGCGCGGTGATGAGTTTCGAGGCCCGCGAAGGCCACGGCGAACGGGGACTCGACGGCCGACCCGCCGGCGAGGTCAGCATCGCCGATCTGATCCCGGTCTCGCTGCGGATGGGCGTACTGCGGATCATCGTCGGCGAGGTCCGCTCCCGGGAAATCGTCCCGATGCTGCAGGCGATGACCACCAGCCGGGGTTCGATGTGCACCATCCACGCCCGCACCCCGTCCGGGGTCGGCGAACGGATCGTCGAGTTGGCCCTGTCACACGGCCGGGAAATGACCGTCGACCAGGCCCGACGGATGGCCGGCAACGCCCTCGACCTGATCGTCTACGTCACCGTCGAGGACGAGACCGGCATCGGCGGGCGCAAGCACCGGTTCGTCTCGCACGTCGAGGAGGTCATCGGCGTCGGCGAGGGGGGCCGGATCGCCACCACCACCGTCTTCGGTCCCGGACCGGACGGCCGGGCCATCCCCCGGCACCTGCCGGAACGGATCCGCGAACAGCTGATGCGGGTCGGCTACGACGTACGCGGCCTGACCCGCTACATCGAAGCCGGGGTGGGTGGCTGGCGGCGGCCCCGGCACAGCGTGCTGCGGGGTGGCCGATGAACCTGCCCGCCAACATCGAGGTGATCGCGGTCATCGCCGGCGCGGCCTGCGTCGGCGGGCTGGTCCTCACCATCGTCGCGGTGATCGGCACCAGCCGGCCACCCGGCCCGCCGTCGCGCACCGGCCGGCTGGTCGCGCGGATCTGGCAGGGCTCCGGGGCCGGCCAACGCGAACAACGCCAGCACCAGGCGCTGCTGATCGCCGCCGGCCTGGCCGGCGTCCTCGCCTTCCTGATCACCGGGCTGCCGATCGCCGGCCTGCTGGTCGCGGTCGCGGTGCCGGGCGCGCCGTGGCTGTTCAGCGTCGGCAAGGCCGAACGCCGGGCGATCGCCCGGATCGAAGCCGTCGGCGAGTGGACCCGCCGGCTCAAGGACGTCTCCGGCACCGGCCAGGGGCTGCAGCAGGCGATCATCGGGACCGTCGCGACCGCGCCGGCCGAGATCAATTCCGAGGTACGGGACCTCGCCGCCCGGCTGCAGGCCGGCTGGCTGGGCCGCAGCGCGCTGCTGGCGTTCGCCGACGAGATCGGTGACCCGGTCTGCGACCAGGTCGTCGCGGCGCTGATCCTGCACCTCACCGACCGGGGTGAACGCCTCGGCGACGTTCTCGGGTCGATCGCCAACGCCGCCGCCGCCGAGGTCGCCACCCGCCGCGAGGTGGAGGCCAAACGGACCCAGCCCCGGTTCGCCGTACGGTTCCTGACCGTGATGACCCTGGTCGTCCTCGGGTACGGGCTGGTCAACCCGGCCTACATGGCCCCGTACGGCACTCCCACCGGACAGCTGGTGATGACCGCGCTCGGTGGCCTGTTCGTCGCCCTGCTGGTCTGGGTGCGGCAGATGAGCATCCCGCCCCGCCCGGCCCGGTTCCTCGCCGCGCCCGAACCGGAGGAGGTGCTGCGGTGACCTTCGACTGGCAGCTGCTCCTCAACTGGCAGACGACCATCGCGGTCGCCGGTGGCGCACTGGTCGGGTTCGGCGTGTTTCTGCTGGTCCGGGAGACCAGCCCGGCGACGCCGGCGCTCGGCCCCGCGCTGCGCCGGCTGCACCAGGCCCAGGAAAGGCCCCGGGCGGTCGCCGCCGACGGCGACCTGGCCTGGCTGACCGGGGTGGTCCGCTGGCTACGGCCGCCACACAAGGAACTCGCCCTGCTCGGGCGCACCCCGGAGCAGTACGCCCTCTCCCTGCTGTTGTCGGCGCTGATCGGGCTGGCCGCCCCGACCGTGCTCACCATGGCCCTCGGGGTCGTCGGCATCGACCTGCCGGTCGCCGTACCGGTGATCGCCGGGCTGGCGCTGGCCGTCGGTGCCGCCGTGCTGGCCCACCAGGACGTGCTGAGCCGGGCCGCGCAGGCACGACGGGAGTTCAGCCGGGCGGTCTGCACCTACCTGGACCTCGTCGCCCTGCAGATGGCCGCCGCGCACGGGCCGGTCCAGGCCCTGGAACGGGCGGCGAAGGTGTGCGACGGATGGGTGTTCGAGCGGATCCGGGAGGCGCTGCGGCTGGCCCAGCTGCAGATGCACTCGCCCTGGGACGAGCTGCGGGACCTGTCCGACCAGATCGGCGTACCGGAGCTCGGCGACGTCGGATCGATCATGCAGTCGTCCGGCACCGAAGGTGCCCAGGTGCACGAGACGTTGCGCAGCCGCGCCGACTCGTTGCGCGACCAGATCAGGACCGACAACCTGGCCCGGGCCGAAGCGGTCACCGGTCGGCTCGACATCCCGGGCGCCTTCCTGGTCTTCGTCCTCATCGGATTCGTCCTCTATCCCTTTCTGGCCCGCATCTGACCGCGGTATCCCCCGCCAGCCCCTCCCGAAAGGACCCGACATGCAGGTACTGACCCGCCTTCAGGTAGTGGTGGCGCAACGCCTCGCCGAGTTGCGCGACGCCACCGAACGCGACCGGGGCGACAGCCCGGTGCCGACCGCCGTGATCATCGTCGGCCTGGCGCTGGTCGCCATCGCCGTCCTCGCCTGGGCCTCCAACCTGGCCTTCGACTTCATGAACGCCAACCCGGACCCGAGCAACGACCTGCCCGACCCCAACAACATCCCCGGCGGCAACGGCGGCGACGGCACCGGCGGCTGAGCCGTACCGTGCCGCGCCCGCCCGACCGACGCACGGGCCGGGCCACCGCTGACCCGGTGGTGGCCCGGCCCGGCGGACGCGCCTGCCCGGACCGGGGGGCCGCCCCGGTCGAGTTGGCGATCCTGCTGCCCGGAATCCTCGTGCTGCTGTTCGCCTCGATCCAGGTCGCGTCCCTGTTCCTGGCCCGGACGGTGGCGCTGACCGCCGCCCAGCAGGCGGTCAGCGCCGAACGCGGCTACGACGTGCTGGGCAGCGGCAACGCCGACACCGGGGTCGGCGCGCAGCGGGCGGCGGCGTTCCTGGCCGGTGCCGGCGACTGGCTCGACCCCGACCCGTTGCCCGAGCCCGTGGTCGACTCCTCCGGACGCTACGTCTCCTACACCGTCAGCGGTACGGCGTTGTCCCTGGTGCCCGGCGTGACCTTCACCGTGAGCGAGACCGCCACCGGCGAGATCGAACGGTTCGAGCAGTAGGGGGTGACCATGCGACGACAGGCGGCGCGGCGCGGCACCGACGCGGCGGGTGCGGCGCAGCGCGGGTCGATCTCGGTGGAGGTCGCGATCCTGACCCCGGTGTTCCTGCTGCTCATCGTCGTCGCCTGGGTGAGTGGGCGGACCGTGGTGGCCCGCAACGCCCTCGACGCGGCGGCCCACGACGCCGCCCGCGCCGCCTCCATCTCCCGGACGAAGGCCGAGGCGCAGACCCACGCCGCGCACGCCGTACAGCAGCGGCTGGACTGGGCCGGGATCGCCTGCGCCGACGAACCGGTCCCGAACTTCCAGCACGACGGGGTGGACACCCTCACGGCGGCGTTCGACAGCCCGCCCGGTGCCGCCACCGCACTGATCCACGTCCGGATCACCTGCGCGGTGCGCTTCGACGACCTCGGGCTGCCCTGGGTGCCGGACGACCGGCTGCTCAGCGCCGAGTTCCGGTCCCCGTTGGACCGGTTCCGGGGGCGGCAGTGAAGCCGGCGGGCGGCCGGGCCGCCGTCGACGCCGGTCGGGTCAGTGTCTTCCTGGCCGTGGCGTTCATGGCGGTGGCCACCGTCATCGGGATCACCGTGGACGCCGCCGGCAAGTACCGCACCCAGCATCGGGCCGACAACCTGGCGGCCGAGGCCGCCCGTACCGGTGGGCAGCAGATCGACATCGGGCTCGCCGTCGGCGGCGACGGCGCGGTCCTCGACGTGGTGGCGGCGACAGCAGCGGTCGACGCCTACCTCGACGACCTGCCGCTGGTCACCGGGCACACCGTCACCGTCGCCCCCGATCAGCAGCAGCTGACGGTGACCGTCGACATGTCCTACGAAACCACCATGCTCAGCCTCTTCGGCTTCCCGTCGGCCATCCCGGTCACCGGGCAGGCCACCGCCCTGCTACGGACGGAGCCCTAGCAGGCCGCGAACCCCTCGATAGGAGCGGACATGAGCACGACGCGCGTCACCCCCGCCCGGCGGCTCGGGCAGGTCGTCACCGGCCTGGGCGCCCTGATCGTCCTGTTGATCCTGCTCGCCGGGGCACCGGTCGCGTTGCTCGCGTTCGCCGGCAACCCGCTGCCCGACGAGGTGCCGTCGGCCGCCGCCATCGGTGCCGCCCTGACCAGCCGCGACGACGGCCAGTTGTTCCTGCGGGCGTTGGCCGTCGTCGGCTGGCTGGGTTGGGCGACGTTCCTGGTCTCCGTACTGGTGGAGGTGCCGGCGCGGCTACTGCGCCGGCCGGCACCCCGGCTGCCCGGACTGAACCGGCAGCAGCGGGTCGCGGCCGCACTGATCGGGTCGATCTCGCTGATCCTGGTGGCCAGCCCGGCGGCGGCGTTCGCCGCACCGGGGACGGTCGAGGCGACGACGGTGGTGGCGGCGAGCACCGGGTTCGGTGCGGCGCCAACCGACGCGCCGGCCGCTGCCGGCCGGGCGACCCCGCACCAGCTGGCCGGTGCCGGCCAGGCCGGGCCGCTGGTCTCGCCCGCCGCGCTGCACACGCTCGCCACCGCAACGGCGTCCACACCAGATCGGCCCGGCACCGACGCTGACGCCACCGACCCGGTGTACCGGGTCGCCAAGGGCGACTACCTGGGCCACATCGCCGACCGCTACCTGGGTGAGTTCGGCGACTACCGGCAACTGGCCGCGCTCAACGAGATCGACGACCCGGACCGGATCCGGGCCGGCCAGCTGCTGCGGTTGCCGGCCGACGCGACGGACACCGGGGTACGGCCACACGCCAACGGCACCGTGCTGGCCCCGGAGTCCCCCACACCACCGGCGGCGGAGCAGCCGGCACCGCAACCCCCGGCGGCACCGCAACCCCCGGCGGCACCGCAACCCCCGGCGGCGCAGCAGCCGCCCGCCGGGCAGCCGACGACTCCGCCGCCGACCGTCGACGTACCGTCCGACGCCGGCACCGCGCCGACGCAGCGGCCGGCCTGGCCGATCGGCGACGACGGGGCCGCCGGCAACCTCGGCGGCGGGGTCTCCGCCGGGTCGTCCGGGCCGCAGCAGAACCTCAACCGACCGCTCGCCGTCGCCGCAGTGATCACTGCGGCGAGCATCGTCGGCGCGCAGATCGGCACCGTACTGGGGCTCAAGCGGCGGACCGCCGGGGCACCGACCGACTCCGGCCGGCACCGCCGCTACCGCGACTGAACCGGGCTGGCACCGGGCACACGCAGCTGCCGCTTGTCCGGTTTGCCGCTCGGACCGACCGGCACCGCGTCGATGAAGGTCACCGTGCGCGGCCGGCTGCCCTCGCCGAGCTGGTCGGCGACCAGTTCGGCGAGCGCCGTCGGGTCCGGCCGCTCGGCGGTGGTGGGTACGACGAAGGCGTGCACGGCCTCCCCGGTCTGCTCGTCGGGCCGTCCCACGACGTACGCCTCGGCGACGGCGGGATCGCTGGCCAGGACCCGTTCGATCGGGCCGGCGTAGCGGATGTCGGCGTTGACGATGATCACGTCCCGGGTGCGGCCGAGCAGGTACAGGTAGCCGTCGTCGTCGAAGCGGGCGAGGTCGCGGGTGCGTACCCAGCCGTCGACGAACACGGCCGCCGTCTCGGCCGGGTCGGCCAGGTAGCCGACCGCCTGCGACGGGGTACGGACGAACAGTTCGCCCACCTCGCCGGTCGGCACCGGGTTGCCGGCGCTGTCCCGGATCTGCGTCCGCACCACCTCGGGTGGCCGGCCCACGCTGGCCAGCCTGGCCGGCACGGCGGCGGTCTCGGCCGGCGTCATCAGGGTGATCAGACCGGTCTCTGTCTGGCCGTACCCGTGGTAGACCACCGGCCCCAGCACCGCCTGGGCCTGCGCCAGCCGGCCGGGCTCCAGTGGCGAGCCGGAAACCATCAGGGCCCGCAACGTGCTCAGGTCGACCGGGTCGGTGAGCTGGCCGGTGACCAGCTGATGCAGTCGGGGTACGGCGGTCACGCTGGCGGTGGCCCGCAGTCGGGCGATCGCGTGCGGCAGGAACGGTTCCGGGCCGCCCGTCGGTTCGGCCACCACGGCGGTGCCGCCGGCGGCCAGGGCCAGCGTGGTGTACTCCATCATCACCAGGCTGCTCAGCGAGCCGAAGACCAGGAACCGGTCCAGCTGGGCGGCGAGGTCCCGGACGACCGACGGCCACCGGTCCGGGTACGGCGCCCAGGCCGCGCCGAGCCCGGCGTAGGTCTCCATGCAGCCCTTCGGCTCGCCGGTACTGCCGCTGGTGTAGGTGATCCGCCCGATGTCGTCCGGCCGGCCCGCGCAGTCCAGCGCGTTCGACGAGGCCGCCGCCGCGAGCAGATCGGTGACCCCGTCCACCGGGCCGACGGCGAGCAGGTCGAGGCCGTCGGCGGCGGCCCGCAGGCTGTCGGTCGCCGTCGACCGGTCGACCACCACCGCCCGGTTGGCCGGGGCACTGGCGCCACCGGTGAGGACGTGCCGCAACTGCCCCGGGGTCAGTCCGGTCCGGACACCGGCGACCCGGGCACCGACCACCTGGGCGGCGATCATCGCGGCGAACGCCACCGGGTCGACACCGAGCGAGATCGCCACCCCGTCGCCCGGTCCGATCCCGGCGCTACGCAGGCCGGTCGCGATCCGCCCGACGGCGTCGAGCAGTTCGGCCCCGGTGACGACACGCTGGCCGTGTTCGAACACCGGTCGGTCGGCGGCGGCGGCGAGCAGGTCCAGGATCGCCTGCGGGTGACGGTCGGGGGCCATGGCGGCGACCCTAGCGGTACGGAATCAGAGATTCCTCAGACCGTTCTGTCCGGCGGGCGGGCAGCCGTACTGAGAGCGTTCTGAGAATCCGTCGATACGGTCAGCGAGGTGACCCGTCATACGGCCACCAGGCTCGGTGTCATCGACCCGACCGGCCCCTTGCACCCGGCCAACCTACGGCGCGTGGCTGCCGCAGTGCACATCGGAGTGACTGCGGCGATACGCGGCCGGGTGCGGGGTGGCCGTTCGTCGCCGCGGGCCGGGCGCGGATGAACGGGCACCTGGTGGCCGTCCCCGCCGCACCGGTGAACCTGGCCGACCTGCGGGCGGCGGCGCGGCGCCGGCTCGACCCGGCCCACGACGACTTCTTCGCGGGCGGGGCCGGCGACGAACGGACGGTACGGGACAACGAGGCCGCCTTCGACTCCTACCGGGTGCTGCCCCGGGTGCTGCGCGGTATCGGAGCACGGGACCTGCGGACGACGCTGTTCGGCGCGACGATGTCGATGCCGGTCCTGGTCTCTCCGACGGCCTTCCACCGGCTGGCTCACCCCGACGGTGAGGTGGGCTGTGCCCGCGCGACTGCCGCCGCCGGCACGATCATGGTGGTGAGCATGGCCGCGACCACCCCGGTGGAGGCGATCGCGGCCGCCGCCGCGTCGACGACGCTGTGGTTTCAGCTCTACCCGCAGCCGGACCTGGCGTTCACCGAGTCGGTGATCCGCCGTGCGGAGGCGGCCGGCTGCGCCGCCCTGGTGGTCACCGTCGACTCGCCGGTGTTCGGCCGCCGCGAACGGGACCTGCGGCACGGCTTCCTGGACCTGCCGGACGGGCTGCGCTGCGAGAACATGCGCGACCCGGAGACCGGCGAGATCCGGCCGATCACGATGGACGCCAGCCTGGACTGGCAGCGGATCGAGTGGCTGCGCGGCATCACCCGACTGCCTGTCGTACTCAAGGGCATCCTGCATCCCGCCGACGCGGTGCTGGCCGTCGACCACGGCGTCGACGCGATCCTGGTGTCCAACCACGGCGGACGGCAGCTCGACGGCGTACCGGCCAGTCTCGACACGCTGCCCGCCGTCGTCGACGCGGTCGCCGGCCGCCTTCCGGTGCTGCTCGACGGCGGGGTGCGCCGGGGCACCGACGTCCTCACCGCACTGGCGCTGGGCGCGACCGCCGTCGGCGTCGGCCGCCCGGCGCTCTGGGGTCTGGCCGCCGACGGCGAGACCGGCGTACGACAGGTGTTGGAGCTGCTGCGGTCGGACCTGGACCGGGCGATGGCGCTGGCCGGGGTCGCCCGGCCGGCCGACGTCACCCCGGACCTGATCAGACCGGCGGTACGGCGGTGACCGGGCTCGCCGTACCGGTGCTGCTGGCCGTCGCGGCGGCGGCCGCGCTCTGGACGCTGCCCCGGTGGCTGCCGCCGGCGGTGATCTGGCTGCGCCAGTGGGTCTTCGCCCGGGTCAACGGTACCGAGGGGATCCCGGTGCCCGGCCCACTGGTCGGCGCGGAACACTTCGAGAAGGTGTACGCGAACCCGGCGGCGGACGGGCGCAGTCGGGGTGCCGGGCTGTCCGACCTGTTCTGGTACTGGCTGGCACCGGGGCCGCACATGCATCAGGAGCATCTCGAGCCGGGTGAGCGGTACCGGACGGTGGCCCGGGCCACCCGGCGGGTGCTGGCGGTGTCACACGACCGGTCGACGGAGCTGGCCGCCGAAGCCGCCCGCCGGCAGTTGGACCGGCTACCGGCCGACCGGGTCAGCCGGGTCCGGCTGCGGGACCTGACGATGCCGATCTGGGCCGAGGCCTACTACGAGCTGGTCTTCGGCGAGCCGTGCCCGCCGGACGCCCGGGCGTTGATCGTGGCGAACGCCGACGACGTGGTGACCGCGTTGAAGTGCTGCGGGTTGCGGCACATGGACCGACGGGACCGGTTGACCCGCTACCTGCGGGCCCGTGTCGACGCGGGCACCTCCCCGGTGGTCCTGCCGGAACCGTTCACCGCGCAGGAGACCGCCTGGTGGCTGCAGGGTGCGTTCTTCAACACGGCCGTGGTGCAGATGTCCGAGGCGATGGCGCATCTGCTGCTGGCCATCGCCCAGCATCCGCCGACGCAGCTCGCGCTCCGCCGGGCGCTGGACGGGCCGGCGGCCGACGCCGACCGGCTGCTGGACCGGGTCATCGACGAGACGATGCGGGTGCATCCGCTGTTCGGGGTGGCGCACCGGATCACCTCGGCGCCGATCGAGGTGACCCCCGACGTCACGCTGCCGACCGGCTCGGTGCTGCTGTTCAACTATCTCGCCTACCAGCGGACCGGGCCGGCGGCAGACGAGGACTTCGACCCCGACCGGTGGCTGCGGCTGTCCCGGCGGGAGGCGCACTTCCTGCCGTTCGGCGTCACCGCGAACCGGGCCTGTCCGGCGCGCGGCGTCGCACCGGTGATGATGCGCGCGGTGGCCCGCGAGGTGCTGCGCCGGTACGCGTTGGTCTCCTCGGTGCGCCACGACCGGTCGTTGCCGAGCCGGGGCCCGTGCTACCTGGTCCCGGCCGGGCCACCGGCCGACGCAGTGGCCGGGCCGCCAGCCGACGCCGCTGTTGTCGCCGCCGGCGCGGCACCGGGCCGGCTGCGACTGTGGTCGATGCGCACCGGGGACCGGTGGGCCGACGTGTGGCGCAGCCTGGTCCAGCTGGTGCTCGGCACCGTGATGGTGCTGCACGCGCGCCGACTGCGGTTGTGCGCCAACCACTTCGACCGGGCCGAACCGTCCACCCTGCCCCACCGAAGTCCCTAGAAATCGATTAGACCCTATGGGCAACCGTGCCCTGTGTGCGATTCTCGGCGGGTGATGACGGCAAGCGTGACGTCGCCACCGGCACACCGCCTGCTCCTCATCGAGGACGACGCCGAGCTCGCCGGTCTGCTGACCGAGATGCTCGCCGACGAAGGCTACCGGGTCGACACCGCCCGCGACGGGCAACAGGGACTGCATCTGGGGTTGACCCGACCGTACGACGTCATGGTCATCGACCGGATGCTGCCGGCGATCGACGGGCTGAACCTGCTCGCCCGGCTGCGCTCCCGCGCGGTCGGAGCCCGGGCGCTGATCCTGACCGCGCTCGGCGCGGTCGACGA
Source organism: Solwaraspora sp. WMMA2056 (assembly GCF_030345095.1). Taxonomy (NCBI): domain Bacteria; kingdom Bacillati; phylum Actinomycetota; class Actinomycetes; order Micromonosporales; family Micromonosporaceae; genus Solwaraspora; species Solwaraspora sp. WMMA2056. Next base: position 1,179,315 of record NZ_CP128360.1, on the reverse strand, counting down.
CCGGGTCGCCGGGCTCGACGCGGGCGCCGACGACTACCTGGTGAAACCGTTCGAACTGGACGAGTTGGCGGCCCGGCTGCGGGCACTGTGCCGGCGCAGCGTCCACACCGCCGAGACGGTACGGATCGGCGCCGGCTGGCTCGACCTCGGGCTGCGCGACGCCGTCCTGCCGGACGGCTCCCGGGTCGCGCTGTCGCTGCGGGAGTTCGAACTGCTCCGGGTGATCGCCACGGCACCGACCCGGGTGCACTCCCGGTCGGGGCTGCGCCGGCAGGTCTTCGACGATGCCCACGCTACGTCCATCGTCGACACGTACGTCTACTATCTGCGCCGCAAGCTCGGCCGGTCGGTGATCCGGACCGTGCACGGACTCGGCTACCGGATCGGGGAACTCTGATGTCACGATCGTCGGCCGAACCGTACGGCACCTCCTGGGCAGCCGCCGAACGTACCGTCCTCGCGCGGGCCAGGCTGCGGGTCGGCGTCCTGGTCGGCCTCGCGGTCACCGCGCTGGTCACCCTGGTCGGTGGCATCGCGTACGGCATGCTCGTCCACGGCCAGGAGAAGCAGATCGACCGTGAGCTGCGGTACGCCGCCAGCCGGGTCGACCCGGCCGGGCCACCGGGTTGCACCTGGATGTTCCTGCGCAGCGGCGACCACCTGCGCAGCGGCGTACCGTCGCCGCCCGTCCCCGCCGGGTTCCCGCTGCACACCGCCATGGAGGCCGTCGCCGCCACCGGAGTCGCGCAGTCGACCACGATCGAACGCAACGGCACCGTCTACCATGTCCTGACCCAGCCCAAGGGCGACGACACCGTACAGGCGGTCTTCGACGCCCGCTACCACCTCGCCGACCGCCGGCAGCTGCTGCTGGCGCTGACCGTCACCGAGGCGATCGGGCTGATCGCCGCGCTGATCAGCGGGCTCGTCGTCGGCTGGCTCACCGTCGCGCCGCTGGCCGACGCGCTGACGCGCCAGCGGCGCTTCATCGCCGACGCCAGCCACGAACTCCGGACACCGATCGCACAGGTGCACACCCGCGCGCAACTGCTCGCCCGTCGGGCCCGCAACGGTACGCTGCCGACCGGCTACGCCGCCGACCTGGAACGGCTGGTCGGCACCACCCGACAGCTCGGTGAGGTCGTCGACGACCTGCTGCTCTCCGCCCGGCTCGCCGCCGCCCCCGACCGGGTCGCCGACGCCCCGGTGGACCTGGCCGCCGTCGTCGAGGGCGCGGTCGACGCCGAGACCGACCGGGCGCAGGAGTTCGGCGTCGTCATCGCCCTGACCGCCGCCGACGGCCCGCTACCGGTTACCGGGGTTCCGTCGGCACTGCGCCGGGTGGTCTCCGAGCTGCTGACCAACGCGTTGCGCCACTCCCGCCCCGGCGGCCGGATCGACGTCGACGTACGCCGGTCCGCCGCCGGCGACACCGTCGAGTTGACCGTCGCCGACACCGGCGAGGGCTTCGACCCCGACGAACGCATCTTCGACCGGTTCCATCGAGGTCCCGGGTCGGACCGCCGGCACACCGGCCTCGGCCTGGCGCTGCTGCGCGAGGTGGTGACCGCGCATCGCGGCACCATCGAGGCGACCGGCCATCCGGGGGCCGGCGCGCGGTTCACCGTACGGCTTCCGGTTGCCGGCGGACACGTGACCCGCCCGGCGTCGACCGCCGGCCGGTTCCTGACCGGCGGCGTGACCCTCGGCCGCGCCTGGCGGTCCCGACCCTGACCGGGGCGTCCCTGCTCTTCAGGGGCTTGTGTTTCAGGGCAGTTGGGCCTGGACGACACCGGCGACCACCCGGCTGCGCAGCACCTGCTGGTCGGTGGCGGCCGGCCCGTGCGCGACCGTACCGTCGGTGAGCCGGAACGCGCTGCCGTGCCACGGGCAGACCACGCAGGCGTGCCCGTTCGAGCTGATGACCGCACCTTCGTCGAGTGGCCCGTTCTGGTGCGCGCAGTGCGCCAGCAGCACCGTCACGTCCTCGCCGTGCCGGTAGACCAGCACCGGCACGTCGTCGACCCGGCGGGAGACCATCGTCGACTCGGGCAACCCCGCGAAGTCGACGACCGGATGCCAGCCGGCGGAGATCCGGTGCAGGTCGGGTGCCGCCTGGTTCACCCCGGCCGCCTGCTTGTAGGCCAGATGTCCGCCGAGGAAGCCGCCGGCACTGACCGCGGCCAGGCCGACAAATCCGAGCGTACGGCCGGTGCGGTGCTGCCCGCGCAGCCGGGCGAGCAGCGAGCCGGCGTAGCAGGCGACGCCAACCGTGTTGGCGACCGCGTGCACCAGACCGACCCGGCGCTGGTCGCGCGAAAGGCTCGCCCAGTCGTTCGCCCCGGCCACTGCCGCCGGGAGCGCGGCGACGGTGCCGACGCCGACCAGGGTGGTCGCGGCCCGTCGCTGGCCGGGCAGCACATCGAGTACGGCGGCACTGAGCCAGGCACCCATCGGCACCTGGATGAGCACCGGGTGCAGCGGATGCCCCAGCCACACCCCGTGCAGCAGGTCCCGGACGCGTTCGCTGCTGATCCGCCGCTGAACGGAGCGCTGCAGCCGGTCACCGATCCGGTCCAACACAGCCGCCTGCTCGATCTTCATCAACAGTGCCCGCATCGCTGCGACGTTCCCACCTGGCGTCCAGCCAAACCGGCGCGGCGCAGCCGGCGACGCAGGATGCCGCCGCACTCCATCACTGTGCGTGACGGGCACCCACCAGGTATCCGTCCGGACAGTATTCCTCAGAGGTATGAATATTCCCCACAGGTATACCGGGCTGCCGCAGTACCGGTCCGCGCCCGGGACCAGACGCCCGCGCACTCGGTGCGGCAGCTCCGTTCGATGCCATCCTGTGGTCAGAGCGCGGCGGCGATGCAGCAGGCGACGAAGAGCACCTGCAGCATCGTGCGCGGAACCAGCGGCGTGACCGGCCGATCGGCGATCGTCAGCTGACGCCGTGCCGCCGACACGTTGGCGGGGAACATCGCCAGGAGCAGGAGCGCGAGGCAGATCGCCGCGACCGGTGCGGTCGACGGGAACGCGAGGCCGACGGCTCCGGCCAGCTCAAGGACCCCGGTGACGGTGACCAGCAACGGTGCCCGGGGCAGCCGGGGCGGCACCATCGCGATGAGTGAGTGGCGCCGCTTCGCACTGAAGTGGGCCACACCGGTCAGCACAAACATGAGGGCCAGTCCGCCACGCAGGGCCGGCTGCCAGTCGTCGAGCGCGTCGATGCCGAGCAGTCCAGCCATGCGCAGGACCAGCCAGCCGCCGATGAGGGCGACCAGGGGAGCCATCGCGTACCTCCATATCTTGTCACTGACAAGATATCGTCCAGGGCGGACATCTTGTCAATGACAAGTTTGGCTTGCCGCATGAGTTCGTACCCTGACGGAAGGCCGAGAAGAGCAGAGCATCGCGTACCGACAATCTCCCGCCTGAGCTCGGCCTGGACCTATCGGCCGCCGCCCGAGCTTGACCCGGAGCACGGGTCGTGCCGTCTTGCCTCGCAAGGTGGTGGCCAGTTCATCGACCAGGGTCGCCTTGTCGGCCGCGGAGGGGGCCGCGGGGAGGGGCACGTCCGCAAATCGTTCGCGGAGGTGGCCGTCGTCGTCCTGCGACGACTCGACACCATCGGCAAGGTCGTGCCTCGATTGCCGCCTGCGACTCGGTGTGACGCCCGACGGCGGCAGGTGCGGATGCTTCATCAGAGGCTGCCTCACCGCGAGGACTACGGTGGTGGTGTGCAGATTCCCCATCTCGGTACGGTGACGAAGACCGCCGAGCCGGGCTGGTATCGCAGTGCGCCGATACCGGTGCCGGTGTTGGGCGGTGGGTCTTGCCGCATCCGGGTCGACGGCTACGACGACGACCCGGCGCAGGAGGACTTCCACGCCGCGATTCGCAACTTCCTCGCGCTCGACCGATCGGCGTTGGCGGTGGCTGCGCCATCGATCTACGCCTACTACCGCGATGTCGCGGATGACCTCCTGGCCGCCGGCGACGACGAGTGGCACGTTGGGATCAGCGGCCCCGACGAGGTCCTGGCCCATGTCCAGCTTGGCAACGAGCCGATCGTCGTGCGCGACCCCTACGACGATCGCCGCGTCTATGTCTCGATCGGGGGCGAGTGTGCCTGGGAACCTGAGCACGGCCTGCAGATCGTGTTCCGCGACGGTGCCACAGTGACCAAGGTGGGACCGTACGATGGACACCTCACCAACTCGGCCGCCTACGCCGACGACGAACTCGATGGCGTCGTCTACCACAGTTCCCGGTAACGGTGTAGCTGGACCCGCCTGCGCTCGACGCACCCGAAGCGCTCCGGGTACGCCGATCTCGGCTGGGCCGACACCACGTCGGACACCGCTGGTGGCCGCTGGACGAACTGATCAGCAGCACGGACGCCGTCTACCCCCTCGGATCCCCTGAACGCCCGATCCGCAGCAGATCCAGACAGCAGCGGCAGGTCGGCGAGTTCAAGGTCATATCCGCTGGCCCGGTAGCCCGTCCATGAGCGATTCTCACCGGTACGATGCGCCGGTGGAAATCTTGGCGCAGATGCGGTCCGTAACCACGCTCGAACGGTTGCTCTGCCATCCCAGGCTGCCGTTGATAGCCGGTTGGGAGACCGAACGCCCGGCGATCCGGATCTGGGAGTACACGGTCGGGCAGTTGCGCGAGGTTGGCGGTGTCGGTGCAGATTCGGCCGTCTACGACGCCCCCGACTATGCCCGGCGCAAGCGGACACCCTCCGCCGCCTGGCATCCGGACGAGCCGCAGCTGATCGTAGCGGACGGTAACAGTACGGCCTGCTGGACTCCTTTGGGCATCACCACAATCGATGGCGTTCCGCCGACTGAGTACCAACGGGAAGTGGCATTCGGTCCGGACGGTCAGACGCTCTGGTTGTCGCCCAGCGGCGGAGAGAACGGCTGGGAGTCCTCCATCGCGCTCGACCTCGCCTCCGGCGCAACCGCAGTCGGCCCGCGCTGGGACACCGGAGTCGCGGCGTATCCGGGCGGTGGCCTCTTAGCCACTCTACAAAGCGAGCAGGGTGCCACGCTGGTGCTCTTCTCTCGGGATGAGCCGGTGCTGCGGCCATTGCGGCGGGTGTTGGTCCTCGACTGCGACGGATACGAGACACCTATCTTCAGCCCGGATGGGCGGTATTTCGTAGTGCGGGGCAACGCCTACGAAGAATCGCTGGAGGTGTTCGAGTTTCCTTCGCTGCGTCGCGTTCTCGGCCTGACACTCGGGGACCCAAGTCCGGAGTACCCGTACCCGCAGGAGCGGGTGGACAATATGCGCGCCTGGTCGCGCCACAACGTCGCGTTCGGGCCAGCTCCGGGTGTTCTCTGGATCGGTACGCCGGAGGGTGCCGTCATCGAGTTCGAGATCGACGGGAAACGGGCGGCCGAGTTTGATGCGCTGCCCGGGTCGATGGTGACGGCCCTGGCGGCCGCCGCTACAGGCGAGTTGATCGTTGCCGGCCGCGACGGCACGCTTCTGGTGCTGTCGGGGGGACGGGCCGGCCCAGCCGAGGCATCAACCGCCGCAGTAACCGAGTTCCTTGCCGGCACCTCTGAGGCTTCGGTCATCGACATGAACCAACTTGACCTCACCGATGGAAACCGGATCTGGCAGCCCAGCGATCTGCAAACGGTCACCGACGCATCAGACAGCGACCCGTCATGGCTGAAGATCCGGGCTGCCATGAACCGGCTTACCTAACCTCAACGCGAAGACGTCGCGCCGAGTTGCGCATCGCGGTTTGGTGGTCGGCAGCGAGAAACGACATCACCATCGGCGTGGGCTGTGGTCGGGTCGCGCAAACGATTGCCAGCGGGGCACCTGTACGAACATCGGGATGATCAGCTGTGCTGATCTCGGCGCGTCCGGAGCCGGCAGCTGGCACCGCCATCACCCGTTGGGACGATCGGTTCGCGGCGTGAGCGGATCTCGCTGTACCGCCCCGACACCGTCAACCGCCGGAGCAGCGCGTGGTGGCAGGTTCAGATCCGGACGCCCGCGATCGGCGACGCTGCTTCGAGTGGAGGGCTCAGGCACGTTACTCGCGCGAATAACGTGCCTGAGCCCTCCACTCGACGGCGCACCGAGACTCGATAGACCGAGATGCGCGATTTGCGGTCACGCTACGCCAGCGGTCCGGCGGGCGTACGGGACGGCTCCATCCCCTGAGACCAGGGCAGGCGCTTCTCGATATTGTCGGCGGAGGAGTGGTAGGCGCGGCTGGTCAGTGGTGGTGCTTGGCCAGCTCGACGAAGGAGCGCCAGGCGGACGGGCCGAAGGCCAGGGTGCCGCCGTCGCGGTCCTTGGTGTCCCGGACCAGCACCCGGCCGGGCAGGTTGTCGGCTACCTCGACGCAGTTGCCGGATGCACCGTTCGACCGCGACGACTTCCGCCATGCTGGTTCATTGATCACTGGATCATCCTTAACATCAGGTCTCGGGTCTGGTCGGCGGACAGCGCCAACTCGTTGACTGCCTCCCAGATTAGTTCCAGTTCGAGTACGTCACCAGCGGTGGTGGCGAGGCGTCCTCGCAGCAGATCGTCCAGATAGCCGACCCGCCTCCCGTCGCTCATGGTGGCCAGCGCCAGAGGTCCGCTGAGGCCAGCGTGGAGGCCGGCCGACTCGGGGACCGCACGGATCCGGATGGTTGGCCGGTGCCCGAGGTCGACCAGGTGGGCAAGCTGGTCCTTCATCACCTCGCGCGGACCACGACGCAACGCGGTCTCCTCGACCAGGACCACCAGGTCCACCGGGGGATCGCGGTCCAGCACCGCGCGTTGCCGCTCCTGACGGGTCGCGATCACCTCCTCGAGCCGGCCCCGGTTGGACGGCACGCCCGTGAAGACCTGCCGCATGTACGCCTCGGTCTGCAGCAGCCCAGGAACCAGGGTCGGCTCCCAGGCCCGTAGCAGCACCGCGCGTCGCTCGTGGTCGACCCAGGAGCGCAGCCAAGGTTGGCGGTCCTCTCTGCCCTCTCTCGACAGCTGCTGAAGCTGGTCACCGGAGTTCAGTAACTTGTCGAGATCCTTCGCGGTGTCCTCCTTGGGCACCAGCCGGCCGGTCTCGAAGCTGGCGATGAGCGACTTCGACACGCCTGCCGCTTTGGCCAACTGGGTCTGGTTCATGCGCTGGGACAGCCGGAGCCGTCGAAGCTCTACAGGCAGTTCAGTCATGTTTATAACCTCCAATAACTCGGGCTCATCTTTATCTCTGCGATTTTCATATTGCCCTATGTTCGGGCAGGAGTCCAGGGTGGATCACGACGGGAGATTGACTCGACGAGTGAGGGGGCGACGGTGGAGGTGGGGGCGCTCGTCGGGGCGGCGCTGCTCGGCTTCTGCGCCGGGCTGTGGTCGTTCAAAGTCAAATCCAGATGGTGCCCCAGCTGCGGGCGCGCGACCTGGCCGATGGAGCGGGGCGCCGACGGTGTCCAACGGCCACGAGGCGATGGAAGGCCCGATGGGTAGCCGGCTGCTGCGGACGCCGGAGCCGAAACCAGGGGACGTGCTGTTGGTCGGCCAGGAAGCGCGCATGCAGTTCGCCGGCGACCGGAGAGTTCGATTTCGGGTCATCTCGGTGGACCGGAAACCGACCTACGACGGCTGGGTCTGGCTCACCGGCTACGTCATAGACGAACGTGGGTACGCCGCCGAGCGGCGGGAGATATTCGTGCAACGCGACGGACTCTACCGACTGGCCAAACGGCAGTCGACATAGCAATTGATCAAGGAGAGAAAAGATGATCACCGAGATGGTACGTGACTGGTGGCTGCGCTGGCTCGACTGGCGCTCCGGCCGGTCCACGGCGTCCAGGCGACTCGAATACCTGCGCCGCGAACGGCACGGACAACACCAACGCGGCCGTACGACGGCCCGGCACCGTCGACTCGACGGAAACCGGGGACGCCACTGGTCGACGGAGGCTACCGTCCTGGTCCCGACGCTGCGTCCACTGATGACCTACGGCCAGCAACTCGGCTACCGGCTGCCGCCGCACCGGGTGAGCTGACCGGCGGGGTCCCGCCGGATGATGAGTGGAGGGTGCTGGATGATCAGGGCAGGGCGCGGCTGGTCGCGACGGCGGCGTACCGGGCGGTGCTCGGCTTCGGGGTCCGAGCGAAGGTCTCCCGGTCGACGATGTGCAGGCCGAAGTGGAAGCGGTAGCCGGCGGCCCACTCGAAGTTGTCCAGCAGCGTCCAGTGGCAGTAGCCGAGCACCGGTACGCCGTCGTCGATCGCGTCGAGCAGACCGGCGAGCGACGGTGCGATGAAGTCGGCCCGCAGGGCGTCGTCGTCGACACCGACGCCGTGTTCGGTCACGAAGACCGGCACCCCGCTGACCTGGTACGCGTACCGCACCGCACCGCCGAGTGACGTCGGGTCGATCGCCGAGCCCAGCTGGTGCAGGGTGGCCCCGGGCGGCGGCGGCAACAGGCCGTTGGCGTCGTAGCCGGCACTCTCGTAGTTCTGGATGCCGATGAAGTCGTCGGCGCTGGCCAGCCGCAGCCAGTGGTCGTACACCTCGGCGCGCTTGCGGTCGCGCAGCGTGGCGTCGTCGCCGGTCACCCGGTCGTCGACGATGGCGATGGACAGCCCCACCGGCAGGTCGGGCCGCCTGGCCTTGATCGCCGTACGGGCGGCGAGATGACCGGCCGTCATGCCGTCGCGCATCGCGTCGAACTCCTCCGGCAGCATGATGTTGCTGACCCGGTAGCGGGGCACCCCGGCGGCCGCGCTGGCCGCCTCCAGGGTGGCCCGTTCCAGTTTCCGGTCCGACTCGGGCACATCGGTCCAGGAGAGCAGCTGCGGCAGGTTCGGCTCGTTGAGGGTGACGGCCACCGCGATCCGGTCACCGAGGTGGCGCATCACCTGGTCGCAGTAGCGGGCGAACAGCTCCGGTGCGGCCGGGTCGAGCCAGCCACCGCGCTTGGCGAACCAGTGCGGGCAGGTCATGTGGTTGAGCGTCACCACCGCTGCCAGGCCCCGCTGCGCGCAGCCGTCGACGATCGCCGCGTAGTGGTCCAACGCTTCGCTGGCGAACGTGCCCTCCTGCGGCTCGACCCGGGCCCACTCGATGGAGAACCGGAACGCGCCCAGCCCCATTGCCTGCACCAGATCCAGATCTTCCTGCCACAGTTCCCAACTGTTGCAGGCCCGGCCGGAGCGTTCGGTGAAGACCGTCGGCGCGATGTTCTCCAGGAACCAGGTGTCGCTGCTGGTGTTGTCGCCCTCGGTCTGGTGGCCGGAGGTGGCGACGCCGAAGAGGAAGCCGTCCGGGAAGTATCTCATGGACGACCATCATTCCTTGCCCGGCTCCGGATTGCAGTACGTCGGTGGTCAGGTGAGTTGCGCTACGGCGGTCTGGATGGCGCGGTGCACGGTCGGGTACGCGTAGATCATGTGTCGCAGGCTGGTCAGCGGCACTTCACCGTGGACGGCGACGGCGAGCGCGCCGAGCACCTCGCCGCCGGTCGGACCGGCCGACGTCGCCCCGACCAGCACCCCCCGGTCGGCGTCGGCGACCAGCTTGACGAAGCCGTCGTTGCCCGGCCCGTGGATCCAGCCGCGGGACGAGTCCGCGACGTCGGTGATCGCGGTCCGCACGTCGATGCCCTGCTCGCGGGCCTGCTGCTCGGTCAGGCCGACGGCGCCGATCTCCGGGTCGGTGAAGGTGACCCGGGGCACCGCCCGGTACTCGGCGGCCGGCCCGCCCTGGTCGAGGATGTCGCGGACCGCCACGTCCGCCTGGTACATGGCCAGGTGGGTGAAGGCGCCGTGGCCGGCGACGTCGCCGACCGCCCACATCCCGTCGCCGACGCGCATCCGCTCGTCGACCGGCAGGTGCCGGGCGGCCGGGTCCAGGCCGACGGTGTCGAGGCCGAGGTCGCCGAGGTCGCTGCGCCGGCCGGTGGCGACCAGCAGTCGCTGTCCGCTCTCCGGGCCGCCCTGGGACAGGTGTACGGCGAACGTGTCGTCGCGGTGCTCGATCCACTCGGCACGGCTGCCGAGCCGGATCCGTACCCCGTCGTCGCCGAGGACCCGGGCGGCCAGCGCCGACGACTCCGGCTCCTCGCGGGACAGCAGCCGCTCGCCGGCCTCGACGATGGTCACCCGTACGCCGAACCGGGCGAAGACCTGGGCCAGCTCCAGCCCGATCGCGCCGCCGCCGAGGACGACCAGCGACTCGGGCAGCTCGGTGACCTCGATGGCTTCCTTGTTGGTCCAGTACGGCGTACCGGCGAGGCCGTCGATCGGTGGCACCACGGCGACGGTGCCGGTGGCGAGGACGACGCCCCGGCGGGCGGTGAAGGACTGCCCGTCGACGTCGACCCGGCCGGGTCCGGTGAGCCGGGCGGTGCCGTGCAGCACCCGTACCCCTTTGGTGGTGAGCCGGTCCACGGCGGCGGTGTCGGTCCAGTCGGCGGTGGCCTCGTCGCGGATCCGCCGCGCCACCGGTGTCCAGTCCGGACGGACGCTGGCGGTGCCGGCCAGGCCGTCGATGCGCCGCCCTTCGGCGAGGGCGTTCGCGGCCCGGATCATCATCTTGCTCGGCACGCAGCCCCAGTAGGGGCATTCGCCGCCGACGAGTCGGCGTTCGACGCCGACGACGGTCAGGCCGGCCTGGCCGAGCCGGCCGGCGACCTCCTCGCCACCGACCCCGAGCCCGACGACCACGACGTCCACCTGTTCCGGCTCACGCATGGGCCCAGCATGTCAGAGGGCACGAACCGCCACCGACCGGGCGGCGAAGCTCAGCGCTCGGACAGTGGCGGCGGGTAGTCGAGGCCGGCGCGGACGGCCAGCGGCAACCGCCAGGGCTCGTGGACGGCGGCTCCGGTGACGTCGGCAAGCTCCGGCACCCAGCGGCGGACGTAGTCGCCGGCCGGGTCGAAGCGGTGGGCCTGGCGCAGCGGGTTGAACCGCCGGTTGGGCCGGGTGTCGTTGCCGGTGCCGGCGACCCACTGCCAGTTGCCGGAGTTGTTCGGCAGGTCGCCGTCGAGCAGCCACCGGTCGAACCAGGCCCGGCCGGCCCGCCAGTCCAGGCCGAGCTCCTTGGTCAGGTACGCGGCGGTGATCAGCCGGGCCCGGTTGTGCATCCAGCCTTCGGCCCGTAGCTGTCGCATGCCGGCGTCGACGATCGGCAGCCCGGTGTGCCCGGTCTGCCAGGCGTCCAGCGCGGCGGCGTCGTAGCGCCACTCCTCCTTGGCGCCCCGCCGGTAGGCGGTGGTGGCCAGGTCGGGGAAGGCGTACGCGACCTGGTAGTGGAAGTCCCGCCAGCACAGTTGCCGGACGAACGGCCCGTCGCGGTCACCGGCGGCGGTGGCCACCTCCAGCGGGGACAGGCAGCCGAACCGCAGGTACGGACTGAGCCGGGAGGTGGCGTCGCCGGGCAGGTCGTCGTGGCGGTCGCCGTACTGGTCGAGGTTGCCCAGCCAGTCGCGCAGTCGGCGCCGGCCGACGGTCTCGCCCCCGACGGCGACCTGCGGCGACCCGCCGGTGCCGGGCTGCGGCGACTCGCCGGCGGGCAGCGCCGGCAGCCGGCCGACGGTCAGGCCCTCGGGGGTCGGCACCCGGTCCGGGGCGGCACAGGCGCTCCGCCAGTCGGCGGCGCTCCAGGCCCGGAAGTACGGGGTGAAGACCTTGTAGTGGTCGCCGCCGGTCGGGGTGAGCGCCGCCGGGTCGACGACGGTCAGGCCGGGGAAGTCGCGGTACGCGATGCGGTGCCGCTCGCATTCGTCGCGTAGCCGCCGCTGCCGCTGCCGGGCGTAGTGGCTGACATCGGCGGAGACCGCGACACCGTCGGCGGCGACGTCGCGGGCGAGCCGGATCGTCTCGGCGACCGGGTCGCCGTGGCGCAGCACCAGGTCGCCGCCGCGTTCGCGCAGCACGGCGCGCAGGTCGGCGAGGGCCTGGTGCAGGAACCGGTCCCGGTTGGGGCTGCGCCCGGCGAGCCGGGGGTCGAGCACGAACAGCGGCACGACCCGCTCGGCGGTGGCGCAGGCGGTGGCCAGTGCCGGGTGGTCGTGCACCCGCAGGTCGCGGGTGAACAGCACGACGGCGGTACGCACGGTTACGGCGCGGCCGGTGGCACGGGGACTGCGGCCAGTTCGGGCTGCCGCCGGGTCGGCGGGTCGACCCGGACCGTGAGGGTGGGGCCGGGCATCGTCACCGGCGTGCCGGTCGGGGTGAGCAGCGCGCGGGCGGCGACGGCCGCGCGGCGCCGGTGCGGCACGGTGGCGCGGCGACGGAACACGTCGTAGCCCTGCGCGGCGACCTCGTCGAGGATGCCGCCGTAGAGGGCGTACGCGGTGCGTATGCAGGCCTGCGAGGCGGGTTCGAGCATCGTGATGCCCGGTGCCGCGGCCGTGTAGTGGGCCTGTGCGCGGGCGATCTCGTACTGGATCAGCTCGATGATCGCCGGGGTGGCCCGACGCCGGCGGGCGGCCTCGACGAGGTCGGCGCGGGTCAGGCCGAACCGGTCCAGGTCCTCGTCGGGCAGGTAGGTGCGGCCGCGTTCGAGGTCCTCGCCGACGTCGCGGATGAAGTTGGTGAGTTGGAAGGCGAAGCCGAGTTGGCGGGCCGGTTCGCGGGCGGCGGCCCGGTCGGTGCTGCCGAGGATCGGCAGCATCATGGTGCCGATCACCGCCGCCGAGCCTTCCATGTAGTCGAGCAGGTCGGTGTAGCGCGGGTACGAGGTGACGGTCAGGTCCATCGTCATGCTGCGCAGGAACGCGGTGAAGTCGGCGGTGTCCAGGTCGAACACGGCGATGGTGTGCAGCACCGCCGGCAGCAGCGGGTCGTCGACGGCGGCACCGTGCAGGCCGGCGAGGAACCGCTCGGACCACTGGTCGAGGGCGGCGGCCCGGTCGGCGGCAGGGAGCGCGTCGGTACGGTCGACGATTTCATCGGCGTACCGGGTGAATCCGTACAAAGCATGAACATGGCGTCGTTTCCACTGCGGTAGCAGCCGGGTCGCGAGATAGTAGGTACGGCCGTGCCGTTTGTGCAGCTCGCGGCAGCTGGCGTAGGCAGCTGACAGGTCCGTGACCACCGGCCCCCCTCATATTTCGACGCAGAACTTTCGACGCAAGAATCGACGCAATTTCACAGCCTAGGGTACGCTCGATCGCGTGGCCAATCACACCGTTGCCGGCAATACCCTGAAATCCGGCGATACCGTGGGTACCGGTGTCGGCAGCACGGTGCACGCCCCGGCCGTCGCCGGGCCGACGCCCACCGGCGAGGGCCGCGAGCTGACCGCCGCGGTCACCGACACACTGATCGATTTCCTCAGCGCCGAACTGTCCATGCTCGACCGGATCGACCCGTCGCTGCGGCCGTTCGCCCAGGTCGCGCGGGACACCGTGCTCGGCGGCGGCAAGCAGCTACGCCCGATGTTCGCCCACTGGGGCTGGCGTGGCGTGGTCGGCACCGCACCGCCGGTGACCCCGCTCCTACCGGCGCTGGCCGCGCTGGAGCTGCTGCACGCCTTCGCCCTGGTCCACGACGACGTCATGGACGCCTCCGCCACCCGACGCGGCCTGCCCACCGCACACCGCCGGCTCGCCGGCCAGCACCGGGACGCCGGTCGGGCCGGCGACCCCGACCGGTTCGGCGACGCCGCCGCCGTCCTGGTCGGCGACCTCTGCCTGGTCTGGGCCGACCGGCTGCTGGCCACCGCCGACCTGCCGGCGTCGACCCTGCTGGCGGTACGCCGTTGCTACGACCAGATGCGGGTCGAGACGATCGCCGGGCAGTACCTGGACGTCCTCGGTGAGGCCGAGTCGGCCGACTGGTCGATCGACCGCGCGATGCGGGTGGCCCGGTACAAGACCGCCTGCTACACCGTGCTGCGCCCGTTGCACCTCGGTGCGGCGCTGGCCGGCCCGGCCACCGACCCGGCGGTCTGGGCGGCGTACCGGCGCTACGGCACCGACGTCGGCGAGGCGTTCCAGCTCCGCGACGACCTGCTCGGCGTCTTCGGGGACCCGGCCCGCACCGGCAAGCCCGCCGGCGACGACCTGCGGACCGGCAAACCGACCGCGCTGCTGCTGATCGCCCGCGAGCTGGCCACCGATGCCCAGCGCGCCGAACTCGACGCGGTGTCGCCGACCGGCGACACCGGACCGGACACGGCAGCCGGACCGGACACGGCAGCAGGACCGAACGGTACAGCGGCGGTCGCGCGGATGACCGAGATCGTCGTCGAGACCGGTGCCGCCGTCCGGGTGGAACGCATGATCGAGCAACGGGTGGCGACGGCGGTCGCCGCGATCGACGCCGCGCCGATCGACGACGCCGCCCGTACCGCGCTCACCGGCCTCGCGGTGACCGCCACGACCCGCCAGACATAAGGTGAGCACTGCTCAGAAGGAGGTGGTCGCGGCATGCGTACCGTGACCGGGGCGAGCGAGCGGGTCGTCATCGTCGGTGCCGGGCTGGGTGGCCTGGCCTGCGCCCTGCACCTGGCCGGCGCCGGCCGGCAGGTCACCCTGCTGGAACGCGAGGCGGTGCCGGGCGGGCGGGCCGGCCGCCGGGCGGTCGCCGGGTACGAGTTCGACACCGGGCCGACCGTGCTGACCATGCCGGAGCTGATCGCCGAGGCGCTCGCCGCCGTCGGCGAGGAGCTCACCGACTGGTTGGAGCTGACCCCGCTGGAGCCGGCGTACCGGGCCTACTACCCGGACGGGTCCACCCTGGACGTCATCACCGACACCGCCCGGATGGCCGCCGAGGTGTCCCGGGTCTGCGGGCCCCGGGAGGCCGACGGGTACCTGCGGTTCGTCGAGTACGCCCGCCGGCTGTGGCAGCTGGAACGCGCCGACTTCATCGACCGGAACCTCGACAGCCCGCCGGACCTGCTCACCGGCAACCTGCTGCGGCTGCTCGCCGCCGGGGCGTTCCGCCGGATGCAGACCAAGATCGACCAGTTCTTCGCGGATCCCCGTACCCGGCGGATCTTCTCCTTCCAGGCCATGTACGCCGGCCTGGCGCCGCACGACGCGCTGGCCATCTACACCGTCATCGCCTACCTGGACTCGGTCGCCGGGGTGTCGTTCCCGCGCGGCGGGATGCACGCGGTGCCCCGGGCCCTGGCCGGGGCGGCCGAGAAGCACGGCGTGCAGATCCGCTACGGCACCACGGTGACCGAGGTGGAGACCTCCGCCGGCCGGGCCCGCGCGGTGCGCACCGCCGACGGCGAGCGGATCCCCGCCGACGTCGTGGTGCTCAACCCGGACCTGCCGGTCGCCTACGCCGAACTGCTGCCGCCCAGCCGGCAGCGGCGGCTGCGCTACTCGCCCTCCTGCGTGGTGCTGCACGTCGGTTCCCGGCAGGGCTACGACAAGATCGCCCACCACAACATCCACTTCGGCCGGCTCTGGAAGGGCACCTTCGACGAGGTGATCCGCCGAGGTGAGCTGATGAGCGACCCGTCGCTGCTGGTCACCAACCCGAGCCGGACCGACCCGTCGGTGGCCCCGGTGGGCGGGCACACCTACTACGTCCTGGCACCGGTGCCCAACCTGCAGAGCGGGCGGCTCAACTGGCGCGGCGACCTGCCGCAGCGCTACGCCGACGAGCTCGTCGCCACCCTGGAGGATCGCGGCTACCGGGGCTTCGCCGACGGCATCGAGGTCCGTGAGGTGGTGACCCCGGCCGACTGGGCCGACGCCGGCATGGCCGCCGGTACGCCGTTCGCCGCCGCGCACAGCCTGTTCCAGACCGGCCCGTTCCGCCCCGGTAACCTGCATCCCACACTGGAGAACGTGGTTTTCGTCGGCTCCGGGACCCAGCCGGGGGTCGGCGTACCGATGGTGCTGATCTCCGGCAAGTTGGCCGCCGGACGGGTGACCGGTTCCACCGGTGGCCGGTCCCGCAGCCGCAGCAGCCTGGAGGGTGCCTGATGTCCGTCGCGTCCCGCGAGAGCCATCTCGTCGAGTTGGTGGACCCCGCCGGGCAGCCGGTCGGCGCGGCCACCGTCGCCGATGCCCACCAGCCGCCGGGTCAGCTGCACCGGGCGTTCTCGGTGCTCCTGGTCGACGACGCGGGACGGCTGCTGCTGCAGCAGCGGGCCGCTGTGAAGACCCGGTTCCCGTTGCGCTGGGCCAACACCTGCTGCGGCCATCCGCTGCCCGGCGAGGACCTGTCGGTGGCGGCCAACCGCCGCCTCGGCGAGGAGGTCGGCGTGGGCCCGGTGGCGCTGACCGAGATCGGCGTGCACACCTACCAGGCCACCGACCCGGTCACCGGACGGACCGAGTACGAGTACGACCACGTACTGCTGGGCAGTCTCGACCCACGGACCCCGCTGCGGCCCGACCCGGCCGAGGTCGCCGAGCTTCGCTGGGTCGAGCCGGCGCGGCTGCGGGCCGGCCTGGCCGACGAGCCGGACCGGTACGCCCCGTGGCTCGCCGGGGTGGCCGAGCAGTTGTTCGCTCTGGGGCAGCCGGACCACGGCGCGGCCGTGGAGCGGCCGGGTGAGCGATGACGCGCTGAGCGCGGGCAGCGTGGCACGCCGGCTCGGCGTGGCGGTGACCACGCTGCGGACCTGGCATCAGCGGTACGGCCTGGGCCCGACCCGGCACGTCAAGGGTCACCACCGCCGGTACGGCCCCGACGACCTGGCCCGCCTGGAGGTGATGCGGCGGCTCACCGCGCAGGGTGTGGCGCCGGCCGAGGCGGCCCGCTGGGCGCGCCGCGTCGGGTCTGCCCTGGGCCCGGACGGGGCCGCCGGCACTGAGCTGGTCCCGTTCGACATCGTCGAGCCGGGCCGGGCCGGCGGTGGCTTCACCATCGGTGTCGGGGCGGCCGGCCCGGCCGCCCGTGGCCTGGCCAGGGCGGCGGTACGCCTGGACAACCAGGCGATGCGCGACATCCTCGAACGGGCGCTGCACACCGACGGGGTGATCGCCACCTGGGACCGGGTGGTCCGCCCGGTGCTGGCCGGGGTCGGCGACCGGTACGCGGCGACCGCCGGCTTCGTCGAGGTGGAGCATCTGCTGTCCCGGTGTGTCTCCGAGGCGTTCGCCCTGGTGAACCGCCCCCGGGCCCGGCCCCGCAACCGCGACGACGACGGTGCCGGCGACCACGGCGGCGCACCTGGCGGCTGGCACTCCCGGCACCCGGTCGGACCGGGCGCGCTGCTGGCCTGCGCCGACGAGGAGCAGCACACGCTGCCGCTGGAGGCGCTCTCCGCGGCCCTGGCCGAGGCCGGGGTGACCAGCCGGCTGCTCGGTGCCCGGGTTCCGCCGGCAGCGTTGGCCGCCGCGATCGAGCGGACCGGGCCGTCCGCTGTGGTGCTCTGGTCGCACACCTCGGCGACGGCCGACCCCGACCAGTTGCTGACCGCGAGGTCCGGGCGGCACCGGCCGGTGCTGGTGCTGGCGATCGGGCCCGGCTGGGCGGTGGCGGACCTGCCGGCCGGCGTCGACCACTGCGCCGGTCTGGCCGACGCGGTGGCCCGGTGCCGTACGGCGGACGAGGTCGCCGGTCACCGGACCGACGAACCCACCGTCCACTAGTCACCCGGCGACGCCCGGCACCACTGCCGGGGACAGGGTCGAAATGTACCTGTTGATCGACTAGCGTGTGGGGGCATTCGATCTCCGCCCACCCCCTCACTCGGAGTCGACATGGCGAAACGTGCCGTATTCGCTGCAGGTCTGGCAGTGTTCGCACTACTGGTCGGCAGCGAGAGTCTCGTCGCGGTGCGCGCTGCCCGGCAGGTACCGCCGCAGCTTCCCGCCGTCGTCGGGCTCGGCCCGGCTCCCGAGGTCCGGCCCGACGACGCCCTCGGCCGGCCAACCCCGGAGCCGACCGCTCCGGCGGCAGCGCCCGACCCGTCGCCCGCCGCCGGTGGCGATCCGGCGGGGTCACCGCCGGCCGGTGGCGACCCGGGTGCCTCCCCCCGCACCACCGTGGACCCTGGGTTGCTGCAGCGCCGTACCGGTATCCGGCAGGTGGCGTTGACCTTCGACGACGGCCCACATCCGCAGTGGACACCGCTGATTCTCGACGAGCTGCGGGCCGCCGGGGTCCGGGCGATGTTCTGCGTGGTCGGCAGCCAGGTGCGGCGGTACCCGGCGCTGGTCACCCGGATCGTGCGGGAAGGTCACACCCTGTGCAACCACAGCTGGGACCACGACCTGGAGCTCGGCACCCGGCCGGCCGCCGAGATCCGGGCCGACCTGGCGCGGACCACCAAGGAGATCCACCGGGTGGTCCCGGGAGTGCCGGTCGCGCACTTCCGGCACCCGGGCGGGTTGTGGACCCCGGAGGCGGTGGCGGTCGCCGAGGAGCTGGGGCTGGCGGCGCTGGACTGGGACGTCGACCCGCAGGACTGGCGCAAGCCGACCCGGGACGAGATCGTCGCGCACGTCCGTGACGAGGTCCGGCTCGGCTCGGTGCTGCTGCTGCACGACGGCGGCGGCGACCGGTCGGCCACCGTCGCGGCGCTGCCGGCCGTGATCAACGACCTGAGGCAGCGGTACGGGATCACCCTGCTCGGTGCTAGCCTTTCCCCCTGATCCGTCCGGTTCGCCGATCTGGTTTGGTCCGGGGCATACTCGTCACGTATGCTTTCGCAAGCTTCCGGCGGGGCCGGATGGGAGCACTACCGTCAGAGTCATGATGTGCGATGATGACGGGGCCGCCCTCATCGTCTAGCGGCCCAGGACGCCGCCCTTTCAAGGCGGTAGCACGGGTTCGAATCCCGTTGGGGGCACCACCGGCCGACCGACCGGCCGGAGCAACACCGAGGTCCTGTGGAGCAGTCGGAGTGCTCGCCGCCCTGTCAAGGCGGAGGTCGCGGGTTCAAGTCCCGTCAGGACCGCGCAACGATGATCGCCGTGCGGCACGCTTCGCGCGGCGATTCGTTTTCGGTGCCGTCCACCCACCCGGTGGTCACTTCTCCGGGCAGGTATGATGGCCCGGACACCTGGCCAGGTAGCTCAGTTGGTACGAGCGTCCGACTGAAAATCGGAAGGTCGGCGGTTCGACCCCGCCCCTGGCCACAGAGCCTCTCGCCGGGCTTTCGAAGCGCCCAATCGCCTCCTGCGGTTGGGCGCTTCGCTTGTCGTCGAACCTGCGGCGGTATCCCGCTGAACCGGCCTGAACCGGACGGACCGCGTACCCGCGCTTGACAATCCGCGACGGGCCGTGAGACTGCCGGCATGGCCGAACACGATGGCGCCGGCGATCCGCCGACGTCCGACCACCCGGCGACGCCGCCGCGCCGGGTGCGGGTCGTGCTGGGCGAGGTGAGCCGACGCGGCGACGCCGACCGGCTCCGTACCGACCTGACCGAGCAGAGCCAGGTCGGCGAGGCTCTGGTCCGTGGCCTGGTCCGGGCCCAACTGGCGCTGGCGGTACGGCTGTCGGCCGTCGTGGCGATCGCCCTGGGTGCGCTGCCGCTGCTGTTCTCGCTGGCCCCCGCGTTCGGCGGGCTGAAGGTCGCCGGGGTCAACCTGGCCTGGCTGCTGCTCGGGGTGGCGGCGTTCCCGTTCCTGGTCGTCGTCGGACTCGCCTACGTCCACCTCGCCGAACGCAACGAGCAGGACTTCGTCGCCCTGGTGCGGCGGCCGGAGCGCTGAGCCGGCCCGATGACCAATCCGTACGTGGTACCGGCGCTCGTGGTGGTCACCCTGGTGACCGTCGCGATCGGCTTCTACGGGCTGAAGCTGGCCCGCACGACGTCGGACTTCCTGGTCGCCTCCCGGACCGTCAGCCCGGCCTGGAACGCCGCGGCGATCAGCGGGGAGTACCTGTCGGCGGCGTCGTTCCTCGGCATCGCCGGACTGATCCTCAAGTACGGCGTGGACGTGCTCTGGTACCCGGTCGGCTTCGCCGCCGGCTATCTGGCCCTGCTGCTGTTCGTGGCGGCCCCGCTGCGCCGCTCCGGCGCCTTCACTCTGCCGGACTTCTGTGAGATCCGTCTCGGCTCGCGGCGGCTGCGTCGGCTGGCCACCGCTTTCGTGATCTTCATCGGCTGGTTCTACCTGCTGCCCCAGCTGCAGGGCGCGGGGCTGACCCTGGCGACGGTCACCGGTGCGCCGTACCCGCTCGGTGCCCTGCTGGTAGGCGGCGTGGTGACCGCCAACGTGGCGCTCGGCGGGATGCGGGCGGTCACCTTCGTCCAGGCGTTCCAGTACTGGTTGAAGCTGACCGCGCTCGCCGTACCGGCGATCTTCCTCGCGCTGCAGTGGCAGGCCGACGGCCGGCCGACGGTCAGCCCGCCGCAGGGAGCGACCTTCGTCGAGGCGACCACCGTCGTCGTCGAGCGGGAGGCCACCCTGACCTTCCCGGACGGGCGCACCGAACAGGTCGACGCCGGCACCAGCCTGGCCTTCGACGCCGGCGACCCGGTGCCCGAGGTCTCCGGCGTCGACGTCGACCGGGGGCTGGCCTGGCTGCTGCCGGGCGACCCGGAACGCGGCGACCAGGGGCTGTTCGCCACCTATTCGCTGATCCTGGCGACCTTCCTGGGCACCATGGGGTTGCCGCACGTACTGGTGCGGTTCTACACCAACCCCGACGGTGCCGCCGCCCGCCGGACCACCCTGGTGGTGCTCGCCCTGGTCGGCCTCTTCTACCTGTTCCCCACCCTGTACGGCGTACTCGGCCGGGTGTACACCCCGCAGTTGCTGATGACCGGCCGGTCGGACGCCGTGGTCGTGCTGCTGCCCGAGGCCGCGCTCGGCGGTGGCCTGCTCGGCCAGCTGCTCGCGGCGCTGGTCGCCGCCGGTGCCTTCGCGGCCTTCCTGTCGACCTCGTCCGGGTTGCTGACCAGCGTGGCCGGCGCCGTCTCCACCGACGTGCTGCGCCGCCCCTCGGTACGGGGTTTCCGGCTGGCCACCCTGGTCTCCGGTGCGGTCCCGGTGGTGCTGGCGTTGAACGTCTCCGGCCTCGACGTGTCACAGGTGGTCGGGTTGGCGTTCGCGGTGGCGGCGTCGAGTTTCTGCCCGCTGCTGGTGCTGGGCATCTGGTGGCGGGGGCTGACCGACGCCGGGGCCGCCGCCGGCATCGTCGCCGGCGGCGGGGCCGCCATCGGGGCGGTGCTGTGGACGATGCTCGGGCCGGCGTTGACCGGCTGGCCGGCGGTCCTCGTCGCCCAGCCGGCCGCCTGGACCGTGCCGCTGGCGTTCGCGGTGATGGTGCTGGTGTCACTGGTCAGCCGCCGGCGGCTGCCCGGCAACGTGAACTCAGTCATGCTGCGCCTGCACGCCCCGGAGAGCCTGCGCAGTTGACCCTCTCGTGCCTGGGTACGAGCGACGGTTCGTCCCTGAGCGGGTTTGACGACCCCCGCCCAGTGGTTACCGTCGGCCCATGACCGACGCGCAGCAGTCAGCCTCCCCGGCACCCGGCCCGCAGGCGTTGGCCCTGCGTGGGCTCGCCAAGCGGTTCGACCACAAGATCGCGGTGGCCGGTGTCCACCTGGACGTGCCGGTCGGCTCGTTCTACGGCCTGCTCGGCCCGAACGGGGCCGGGAAGACGACCACCCTGTCGATGGCCGTCGGTCTGCTGCGCCCGGACGCCGGCAGCGCGCACGTCCTCGGTCACGACGTCTGGGCCGACCCGGTGCAGGCCAAGCGGATGCTCGGCGTACTGCCGGACGGGATGCGGCTGTTCGACCGGCTCACCGGTGCCGAACTGCTCGCCTACCAGGGCCTGTTGCGCGGCATGGACCCGGCCGTGGTCGACCAGCGGGCCCGCGAACTGCTCGACGTGCTCGCCCTCGACGACGCCGGACGGACCCTGGTGGTGGACTACTCGGCCGGGATGAAGAAGAAGATCGGCCTGGCCTGCGCGCTGCTGCACGGGCCACGCCTGCTCGTCCTCGACGAACCGTTCGAGGCGGTCGACCCGGTGTCGGCGGCGCTGATCCGCGACATCCTGCAGCGCTACGTCGCCGGCGGCGGCACGGTGATCTTCTCCAGCCATGTGATGGACGTCGTCGAGCGGCTCTGCAGCGACGTCGCGATCCTCGCCGACGGGGTGATCAAGCGGGTCGGCACCCTCGAACAGGTGCGGTCCGGCCGGTCCCTGGAAGAGGTGTTCGTCGAGGTCGTCGGCGGCCGTACGGCAACCGGCGAGGAGCTGTCATGGCTGTGATCGCCCCCACCGGAGGCACCGGCACCGGCACCGCCGCGCCCCGGCCGGTCCGCCCCCGGCACTTCATCCGGCTCAAGCTGCGGGTGATGGGCAACAACCTGCGCGGCCAGGGCTGGCGGGTCGGCCTGTTCATCGGCGGCCTGCTCGCCGGGCTGTGGTTCGCCGGCACCGCCTTCCTCATGCTGGCCGCGCCGGGCTTCGGTGACAACCCGCAGGGGATGCTGCTCACCGCCGGTTTCGGTGGGGCCCTGCTGGTGGTCGGCTGGCTGCTGCTGCCCCTGGTCTTCTTCGGCGTCGACGAGACCCTCGACCCCGCCAGGTTCGCGCTGCTGCCGTTGCGCCGCCGCACCCTGGTCAGCGGCCTGCTGGCGGCGGCCCTGGTCGGCACCCCGACGATCGCCACCGGGCTGGCCACCCTCGGCATCGTGGTCAGCGCCCTGCTGCTCGGCGGAGCCCTGGCCGGGCTGGTCCAGCTGATCGGCGTCGCCGCCGGCCTGCTCGTCTGCGTGACCGGCAGCCGGGCCATCACCAGCGCCTTCGCCGGGATGCTGCGCTCCCGGAAGGTGCGTGACCTGGCCGCCGTCCTGCTGGCGGTGCTGGCCGCACTGCTCGGCCCGCTGCAACTGCTGGTGATCGGCGGGCTGGGCAACGCCGACTGGGACCGGCTCGCCGAGGTGGCCCGGGTTCTCGGCTGGACGCCGCTGGCCGCCCCGTACACGGTCGGATTCGACGTGGTGGAGGGCCGGGCGTGGGCCGTACCGGTGAAGTTGCTCATCACAGCGGTGACCGTGGTCGCGCTGCTGGCCTGGTGGTCGCGGTCGCTCGAATCGGCCATGGTCGGTACCGCCAACGCCGGCCCGGCGAAGGCCGCCGCTGGCGAGCCGGGCGCACCGGTGGCGCAGCTGTTCCCCCGCCTGCTGGGCCGGCTCCCCCGCGACCGGTACGGTGCCCTGGTCGCCCGCGAGGCGCGCTACTGGTGGCGGGACATGCGTCGACGGGCCAACCTGATCACCGTGGCCGTGGTCGGGGTCTTCGTACCGGTCATGGTCAACGTCGGCGGCTTCACCTTCGGTGCCGACCCCGACGCTCTCCGGATGACGGCGTCGGCCGTCTCGGTCAGCCTCTCGATGCTGTTCGTCGGCGCACTGGCCGCGGTCACCCTGGCCAACCAGTTCGGCTTCGACGGCAGCGCGTACGCCGCGAACGTGATCGCCGGCGTACCGGGTCGGCTGGAACTGCGGGCCCGGGTGGTCGCCTTCTCGCTCTACATCGTGCCGATGCTGGTCGTGATCTCCGCCGGGCTCGGGCTGTTCCTGCAGGAGCCGGGCTGGATCCCGGTCGCCGCCGGGACGCTGTTCGCCGCGTACGGCGCCGGCCTGGCGGTGAACCTGGCCATCTCGGTGATCGGCGCCTACTCGCTGCCGGAGACGTCGAACCCGTTCGCGTTGAACAGCGGGGCCGGGATGGCCAAGAGTCTGCTGGCGTTCCTGGCGATGATCGCGTCGGCGGCGGCCGCCGTACCGATGGTGGTCGCCACCGCGCTGCTCGGCGACGTCTGGCAGTGGCTCGCGCTGCCGGTCGGCGTCGGGTACGGGTTCGGTGCGGTGCTGCTGGGCCTCTACATCACCGGCGACCTGCTCGACCGACGGATGCCGGAACTGTTGGCGACGGTGGCGTCCCGGCGGTGATCCAATGTTTCACGTGAATCATCCCGAGCCTGGTGCCGAGATCCACTACCGCGACCCGTTCGCCACCGCACCCGACCAGCGGTCGCCGGCCCGCCGGCTGCGGGGCCGGCTGGCGGCCCCGGTCACCCTCTGGACCGCCGTCGACCCGGCCGACGGTACGCCGGCCGGGCTGACCGTCTCCTCCACCGTGCTCGCCGACGGGGAGCCCGCCCGGCTGATCGGCCTGCTCGACGAGGAGTCCGACCTGTGGGAGGTGCTCCGCGAGTCGCGGCGGTTCACTGTCGCCCCACTGGGTCCGGCCCACCGCCAACTGGCGGACCGGTTCGCCGGGTTGATGCCGGCACCGGGCGGCCCGTTCACCGGCGTCGACTGGCAGGACACGCCGTTCGGCCCGGTGCATCCGCAGGTCACCAGCTGGGCCGGCTGCCGGCTGGACGACGCCCGGCCGTACGGGTGGTCGATGCTGGTCGAGGCGACGGTCGAGTCGGTGACGGTGACCGAGCAGCCCGATCCTGGGCCGCTGCTGCACTACCGGGGCCGCTACCGGGAGCTGACCGGACCGTCCGGGCCCGCTACCGGGAGCTGACCGGCACCACAGGGTCCGGCTACCACTAGGCTCAGGGCATGCTGCCTGTTCCCCGATTCGGCGACGGTCACCGGGTGCTGGTCACCGGTGGCGCCGGCTTCGTCGGTAGCCACCTGGTCGACCGGCTCGTCGCACGCGGCTGCACGGTCGTCGCGGTGGACAACTTCGTCACCGGCTCGAAGGACAACGTCGCCCATCTCGCCGACGAGCCACGGTTCACCCTGGTCGAGGCGGACATCTCCGACGGGGTGCCGGACCACCATCCAGCGGTGCAGCAGCGCTTCGACGCGATCATGCACTTCGCGTCGCCGGCCAGCCCCACCGACTTCGGCACCCTGCCGGTCGAGATCCTGCGGGTCGGCTCCGTCGCCACGTTGCACCTGCTGGACCGGGCGGTCACCGACCGGGCCCGGTTCATCATGGCCTCGACGTCGGAGGCGTACGGCGACCCGCTGGTGCACCCGCAGCCGGAGACCTACTGGGGCAACGTCAACCCGATCGGCATCCGCAGCGTCTACGACGAGGCCAAGCGCTTCGCCGAGTCGGCGACGATGGCGTACCACCGGTACCGGGGCGTGGACGCCGGGATCGTGCGGATCTTCAACACGTACGGGCCCCGGATGCGCCCTGACGACGGGCGGGCCATCCCGACCTTCATCAGCCAGGCGCTGCGGGGCGAGCCGATCACCGTGCACGGCACCGGCGACCAGACCAGGTCGATCTGCTACGTCGACGACCTGGTGACCGGCATCGTCGCGCTGCTGGACTCGACCGAGGTCGGGCCGATCAACTGCGGTACCGAACACGAGATGTCGATGCGCCGGCTCGCCGAGACGATCATCGAACTGGTCGGCAGTTCCTCGACGGTCGACCTGGTCACCCGGGCATCGGACGACCCGGAGATGCGCCGCCCGGACCTGACCCTGGCCCGCACCCGGCTCGGTTTCACCCCGACGGTCGGTCCGCAGGACGGGCTGCGGCGCACGATCGCCTACTTCCGCCAACGGCTGGGCTAGCTCGCGACCAGCCCCCGGCCCCGGGCTGACCTGCCCGTACCGGTCCCGGTGTGCCGAGTCGGCGGTCAGCGAGCGCGCAGTCCGTACGCTGGATGCATGTCAGCCAGCAGTCACCACGGCCACCAGCCCGGACATGTCCCCGGTGCCGGGCGCGCCCGACCCGTACCCGCCGGCACCGCCGGGCGCGCCCGGGTGCCCGGGCCCGGCGGCGGTGCGACCGGTCGGTCCTACGGCGGCCCGCCGCGCCGGGCACGCCCCCGGTGGGGTCGGATCGCTCTCGTCGGTGTGGTGTCGCTGCTGCTGCTGGCGCTGGTCGCCGGCGGCGGGCTGTGGGCGTACGCCCGGGGGTTGGACAACGATCTGGGCCGCACCGACCCGTTCTCGGCGATCACCGAGGGCCGGCCGCCGGCGGCGGTCGACGGCGCGTTGAACATCCTGATGATCGGCACCGACTCGCGGGACCCGGACGCCCCGCTCGACACCGCCGGCCGGTGGCGGGCCGACACCATCATCGTGATGCACATCCCGTCCTCGCACGACCGGGCCTACCTGGTCTCCATCCCACGCGACCTGTACGTGCCGATTCCCGCCGAGGCGAGCGCCCCCTGCGAGACCGGGGAGCGGGCGAAGATCAACGCGGCGTTCGCGTTCGGTGGCATGCCGCTGGCGGTACGCACGGTGGAGTGCTTCACCGACGTACGGATCGACCACGTGATGGCGATCGACTTCGGCGGTTTCGTCGAGGTGACCGATGCGCTCGGCGGGGTGGAGCTGACCGTCGAGCAGGACGTCACCTCGATCCACAAGCCGTACCGGCAGTTCAGCCAGGGTGTCAATCACATGAATGGCGCCGAGGCGCTCGACTGGGTCCGTCAGCGCAAACAGTTCCCGGACGGTGACTTCGCGCGTATGCGCCACCAGCAGGAGTTCCTCCGGGCATTGATGGACAAGGCTGTGAGCTCCGGCACACTGTCGAACCCGGCCAAGCTGAACGCGTTTCTTCAGGCGACGACCAAGGCGGTGACGGTCGACGAGGGGTTCTCACTGGTCGACATGGCGCTGCAGTTCCGCAAGCTGCGTGGGGAGAACCTGCAGTTCCTCACCAGCCCGCACAACGGCAGCGAGACGATCAACGGCGAGTCGGTGGTCGTCTCGGACCGGGAGAAGGCGTTGACCATGTATCAGGCGATGGCGGCCGACCAGATGACGGCCTGGGTGCAGACCAATGTCACGCCCAGTCCAGGCGCCAGTGACTGAGTGACCATGATCACCAATTTCGTTGAGTGACCGATCGAATCCGACACGAATCTGAAACCTTCATAGGGTCGATTTATCCATCAAACATCCGTACAGTGGGCTCGCCCTATTGTCACGCCCCCCAGGAGCAGGCATGCCGGTTCAGTCCCGCCGACGCTCGGCGTCGAACGAGTCGACCGGAGCCGTCTCCGGCCGGGCCTCGTCGGTGCGGCAGTCGGGCGCGCGGACCGGTCCGGCCGGCCGCGGCGGCCCGGCCGCACGCTCCGGCCGCGGCACCACCACCGGCGGTAAGCGGCCGCGCCGCAAGGACCCGATCTGGGCCCGCACGATGGTCATCATGGGCGCGCTGCTGATGATGCTCAGCGGCACCACCATCGTCGGCAGCAAGTGGCTGATCGACCGGGCGACCGGTGGCATCGAGCAGTCCAACCTGCTCGGGGTGGCCGGCAAGACCGAGGCCGAGGGCGGCAACAACCTCGAAGGCCCGATCGACATGCTGCTGCTCGGCATCGACCACCGGGCCAGCTGGGAGGAGTCGGACACCCGCGCCGACACGATCATCATCCTGCACATCCCGGCCACTCACGACCAGGCCTACCTGATCTCCATCCCCCGGGACACCGAGGTCGAGGTGCCGGCCTTCCCGGCCAGCGGGTACCCCGGTGGGGTCGCCAAGGCCACCGAGGCCTTCTTCCACGGCGCCCAGAACGGAGCCGGGCACGCCGGCGGTGCGCAGCTGATGGCCGAGACGATCAAGAACATGACCGGGATCAGCTTCGACGGGGCCGCGATCATCAACTTCAGCGGCTTCAAGTCGGTGATCGACAGCCTCGGCACCATCCCGATCTGCGTCGACGAGGACACCCCGTCGGCCCACATGACCCTGGTCGACGGCAAGCCGATGTGGAACTCCGACGCCGAGCAGACCAACGGCGACAAGCAGCAGGTCGTGCACAAGAAGGGCTGCCGCGAGATGGCCGGCTGGGAGGCGCTGGACTTCTCCCGGCAGCGGTACGGCCTGGCCAATGGCGACTACGACCGGCAGAAGAACCAGCAGAAGCTGCTCAAGGGCATGGCCAAGAAGGCGATGGCCGACGGTGTGATGACCAACCCGCTGAAGCTGACCCAGCTGATCGAGTCGGCCGGCAAGGCCTTCGTGCTGGACACCGGCCCCGTACCGGTCGCCGACTTCGTCTTCACCATGCGTGGGGTGGCCGCCAACGACCTGGTGATGTTGCGCACCAACGACGGCAGCTTCAACGGCAACGATTCCGGCCGTGAGGAGCTGACCCCGCTGTCCATGGAGATGTTCCGCGCCGTGAAGAACGACACTCTGGACGACTTCATCCTGGCCAATCCCACCGTCCTCGCCGGTCAGCAATAGGCTGACGGCATGTTCGGACCTGCTGTGCCCGTCGTCGCCGCCCCGGACGTCGCCGACGACGCCTATCTGCTCGACGTCCGCGAGCCCGAGGAGTGGGCCGCCGGGCACGCCCCCGGTGCCCACCACCTGCCGATGATGGAGATCCCGCACCGGCTCGCCGACGTGCCCTCCGACGGCGACGTGGTGGTCGTCTGCCGCTCCGGCGGCCGCTCCGGCAAAGTCGTCGCGTACCTGCGCCAGCACGGGTGGGACAACGTCCGCAACCTCGACGGCGGCATGCAGAGCTGGGCGGCGAACGGCCGGGCGATGGTCAGCGAGACCGGACAGCCGGCCCAGGTGCTCTGACCGGCCGAAGCACCGTACGCCGACAGGCGGCGGACACCACCGTACGCCGACGGGCGGACACCACCGGACGCACGGCGGTCGGCGGCCACTGCCGAAATCGGCCCGAACACGGCACACTCACAGGCATGCCGGAACGCCCCGACTACCCGAGCCTGATCGCCGGACACACCGTCGTCCTGGACATGATCAACAACGGGGAGTCCGGCCTGCCGGTGCTGCACCACCTGCTGCGCCTGGCACAGCGGGCGCTCGGTGCCGCCGGGACCTCCTTCGCCGAGTACGGCCCCACCAGCGGCCGGATCATCGCCGCCGCCGGGGCCGCCGAGTGGTCCATCGGCCGCCCGGTCGACCTGGCGAACCCGGCCACCGCGCGGCTGCTCACCGGCCCCCGTACGATCGAATTTCCGGTCTCGGCCCTCGCCGCCGAGCAGGCCGACCAGATCACCGGGCGGGGCCTGCACCGGATGCTGACCGCCCGCGCCGAGATCGGCGGCGTCCTCATCGGCAGCCTGCACGCCTACTATCCGGACGCCGACGGCGAGGCCAGCCCCGACCACCACACCCTGATCGCGTACCTGTCGTCCTGCATCGCGCACATGTACGGCGACCAGACCGGCCTGCCGGTGCACGGCGACGGCCCGGTGGTCGCCGCGCTCGCCGACGGACTGGCGATCATCGACGACGAGTCCTGCGTACGACTGTGGAACCCGGCCGCCGAACGACTCACCGGCAGCCCGGCCGCGCAGCGACTGCACCGGCCGATCCCGTTCCCGGTGCCGCCACCGGGTCAGGTCGTCGACCACCAGCTGTCGGACGGCCGCTGGCTGCGGCTGACCTCCGGGGACCTGCCCGGCGTCGTCGCCTCACGGGTCGTCACCTTCCGCGACATCACCGACCAGCACCGCCGCGACCACGACGTCGACCTGTTCATCTCCGTCACCAGCCACGAGCTGCGGACACCCGTGACCGTGATCAAGGGTTACGCCGAGACGCTCAGCGAGCACTGGGATCAGCTCACCGACGCGGACCGCCGCGACGCGGCCCGGGTGCTCGGCCAACGCGCCACCGAACTGGCCCGGCTCGTCGACCGGCTGCTGTCCGCGGCGAACGACGCCGGGCCGGCGGTCGGCAGCCCGCCGGCCCCGTTCGACCTCGTCGAAACCCTGCGCACGGCCGCCGAGCACCTGCCGGCCGGGCTGCGTCGCCGGCTCACCATCGACCTGCCGGAGGACCTGCCGAAGGCGTGCGGCGACCGGGGCAGCCTGGCCACCGTCGTGACCGAGCTCGCCACCAACGCCGACAAGTACTCACCACCCGGCACGGCGGTCGAGCTGACCGCCGACGCCGACGAACGCACCGTGGTGTTCCGGATTAGCGATCGTGGCATCGGGGTACGTCCAGAGCACGTGGAACGAGCGTTCGACCGGTTCTGGCAGGGCGAACAGGGCGATCAGCGCCGCTACCCGGGTGCCGGCCTGGGGCTCTACCTCGTGCGGCAGATCGTCGAGCGACAACACGGATGGGTGTCCCTACGACCCCGCGACGGCGGGGGGACGGTCGCGGAGGTGCGACTGCCCCGGGGGTGAGAGGAGACAGGCGTGAAGGCGGCACTGGTGGGACGGACCTGGAGCGTCCTGGTGCCGCACCATCCCAGTGGTGCACGGCTCGCCCGGCACCGGCTCACCACCTGCCTGACCGACCGGATCCGACCCGGTCTGCTGGCTGACGTGATGACGGTCGTCGCGGAGCTGGTCGGCAACGCGGTACGGCATGCCCGACCGCTGCCCGACGGGATGGTCCGGATCACCTGTCAACTGATGTTGCGTGAACCCGGCCGGACGGTACGCATCCAGGTCACCGACGGTGGCTCGGCCGACGCACCGCAGGTGCGCCCGGCGACGCCGGAGGCGCTCAACGGCCGGGGGCTGGGCATCGTCGCGGCGCTCGCACGGCGGTGGGGGGTGGCCGAGTCCGGTGCCGGCCGGTGTGTCTGGGCCGAACTCCGCTGACCGCGAAGCGGTGGAATCCTCTAGGCTGACTGGCCGTGAGCAAGCGCCGAAAGCAGGACCGGGCCGCGAGCGGCGGCAAGCGGGAGAAGATCCGCGACGTATTCGTGCCCCGGCCGTTCGCCGGGCTGGCCGACGAACCGGACTGGGTCGCGCTCCGCGAGCTGGTCCCGGCCGGCACCGCCCCGCTGGTCCTGGCTGCGGAGCTGACCGAGAAGTACGCCGACCGGACGGTCACGCTGGCGACCGTCCTGCCGATGGCGGTGCCGGCGCTGGTGCGCGCCGACGGGCACGTCATGCTCGGACTGCAGCGGCACGCCCAGTCCGGTGACGTGTCCCGGGACCTGGCCGCCGCGCTGCTGTCGGCGTTGGAGACCGCGCCGGGCGAGACCGTCGTGGTGCCGCCGTTGCCCGGGCCGGGCCCTCGACTGCAGGACGTGCTGGCCGACGGGGCGCTGTCGGTGACCGTGCACGACGGTTTCAGCTTCTGGGTGACCCCCGAGGCGGCCGACGATCCGGCGGTGCAGGCGTCGCTGGAGCGCGCCGACGCGTCGGTCTACCCGACCACCCGGATGGCGGCGGCGACCGCCGCGTACTGGTGCCGGGTGGGTGACCGGGCGCACGTGCGCTGGGTGCTGGGCGACGAGGAGGACCGGGCGCTGGACACCCTGGCCCGGCTGAGCGCCGCCGGGGACCTGCCGTTGGGGCCGCAGACCAAGTTCGCCGGCATGTTCCGGGCGCACGGGATGCTGGTGCCGGTCTGGGATCTGCCGGCGGCGCCGTCGGCCGACGAGTGGGAGGGTCCGCTGGCGGAGTTCGCCAAGCGGTACGCCGAGGCGGCCACCGACTCCGGCGCGCTCGACGCGGCCGCCCGGCGGGCCCGACAGGGCCTGCTCGGCCGGCAACTCACGCTGCGCTGACCCGCTCCGCCCCCGCCGAGGGCCGCCGGGGCAGCGGTCCGGCACGGACAGCGGTCCGGCACGGACAGCGGCTCAGCGGGTGAGCGGGTCGCGGACCAACGGGGCCGACATGCACCGGGGGCCGCCCCGCCCGGAGCCGAGTTCGGCACCGGGGATCGTGACCACCTCGATGCCGGCCCGGCGCAGCTGGGCGTTGGTGGCGGTGTTGCGTTCGTAGGCGACGCACACCCCGGGCGACAGGGCCAGGGTGTTGTTGCCGTCGTCCCACTGTTCCCGCTCGGCGGTGACCGGGTCCAGGCCGGTGCCGACCAGACGCAGCCGGTCCAGGTCCATGGCGTCGGCGGCGGCCCGCAGCCACGGTGCCGGGCCGTCTACCTGCAGCTCACCGGCACTGTCGAGGATCACCGTGTACGCGCGGAGGCTGTCGGCCATCGGCGGATACATCAGTACGGCGTCCACGTCGACGAGGGTGCAGACGGTGTCCAGGTGCATGGTGGCCCGCCGTTGGGCGATCGGCACCACCAGGACGGTGTGGGCCAGCCCGGCGCACAGCACCCGGTGGGCCAGTTGCTCCACTCCGGCGGGGGTGGTGCGTTCGCCGACGCCGATCGCGAGGACCCCGGGTGCCAGCAGCAGGACGTCGCCGCCCTCGACGTGGGCGCCGCTGGGGCGGTGCAGCAGTTCGGTGCCGGCGAACCGGGGGTGGTGCCGGTAGATCAGGTCGGTGAGATGGCCCTCCCGTCGTCGGGCCCGCATCGCGAGGCTGGTCACCGCGACCCGGTCGCGGATCCAGACGGATGAATCCCGGGTGAACAACAGGTTCGGCAGCGGCGCGATGACGAAGTCGTGGGGGTCCATCAGGGTGTAGCCCAGACCGGGCGGCTGGTCGGCGCGGATCCGCAGTTCGCCGCGGGCGATGCCGGCGACGAGGACCCGGGCGAGTCCGGCGGGGTCGAGGTAGCCGAGCTGATCGGCGACCCGCTGCCGCAGGCTGACGCCGAGTCGGGCGCCGTCGAGGACGGTCGTCACGGCCTCGGCGCGGGCGTCCGGGTGGGCGACGGTCTCGGCGAGCAACTGTTCCAGGTAGAGCACCTCCACGTCGCGTTCGCGCAGCACCGCCGCGAAGGCGTCGTGTTCGGCCTGGGCGCGGCTGACCCAGGGGATCGCGTCGAAGAGCAGGCTGCCGCTGTTGCGCGGGGTCAGCCGGGCGAGTTCGGCGCCGGGGCGGTGCAGCAGAACGGTCCGAAGGTGGCCGACCTCACTGTCGACGTAGTGCGTCACACTCGCAGCCTAGGGCAGTCGTTTGGCACCATCTGTCGAAAGAGTCGTTGGGTGAATAGGGCATTCATCCCTACTCACTCCGGCTCGGCGTCTTGCTTCAGTACCGGTGTCGCCACGTACGGTAGTGGGTAGTCCATCGTCCAGGGGACCTTTTGCCGGAGGTCGTGATGACTGTGTTCCATGAGCGCCGCGTACTGCCCGCCCAGCGGGCCCTGCCCCGCCAAGCAGAAGCACGGCCCATGGAGGAGTCTCCGCCCGGAACGCTGGAGGCCATCCGGCCCTCGCCGATGGAGTGGGCCCGCCGCCGCCGCGCCGAGCGGGGCGCCCGCCGTATCGAGGCCGCCGGGGCCCGTGCCCTGCACCGCCTCGACCATCTCGGGCCCGCCTGGCACGTGGTCAACTGGCCGCGTACCGACAGCCCGGACCACGTACTCGGTCTGGACACCGTCGGCCGCGGTGAGCGCGCCGGTTTCCTCGCCATCGGCCCGAGCGGGCTGTTCGCGGTCACCGTCGTCGACCATGGACGCAGCCGGGTGCTCGTCGCCGGCGACGTCGTGCAGATCAACGGCAAGCGCCCGCCGTACGTCGCCGAGGCCCGCCGCGACGCCAAGCGGGCCAGCAAGGCGATGTCCGCCGCCATCGGGCACACCATCCCGGTCGCCCCGGTGCTCACCTTCGTCGGCTCGGGCGTGATCAGCGTCTACGGGCTGCCCAAGGAGTGCATGGTCACCACCCACCGGGAGCTGGACCGGCTGCTCATCGCCGGCGGCACCCGGATCAGCGCCGCCACCGCGGAGAAGCTGTCCCAGGTCGCCCGCCATCCGGGCACCTGGGTCAACGCTCCGTACCGCCAGGCCGCCGACTACCGGTGGTACGGGGCCGACCGAACGGCGGCTGACAAGCCTGCCGGCCGGCGGTAGCCTCGGCGCAGGCGCTGACCGCCTCTCTGCGACGTACATCCGCTGAAATCGGACATGTGACGACCGCGCGTGTTTGCCGCTTCCCGTCCCCTTGGTGGCCCTGACCGGCACCAGTCGACGGACGCCGCAGAGACCGGTTAGCGTTGCGGGTGTCCGGCGGAGTCAGGGGAGGCGCGGTGGCGCACGTCGAGCTCTCAATCTCGGAACCGTTGGTGCCGCAGGCCCGCGAGCCGATGGAGCCGATGCGCGCCGACAATTTCCAGCTCTGGGTCGCCACAGCTGCGGTCGCGCTGGAGCCGTGCCTGGTCATCGACCAGGACTACCGGATCGTCGCGGCGTCACGCTCCTGCTGCGAGCTGCTGGGCCTCGGCGATCCCGGCACCGTCGAGGGCAGCCCGTTGCTGGCCGGCCTGCGACTGGTCGACTTCACCGCCGCCCGCAGCGAACTCGACGAGACCGAAATCGACAAGATCCCGCCGTTGCTCGCGCTCACCTCGGGTCGACTCGCCCGGGGGCTGCTGCGCGTCGCCACCGCCATCGTCGACGGCCAGGGCGACGGCACCGTCGACGCCGTCGCCACGCCGGTGTGGAGCGGCAACAAGGTGGCCGGGTCGCTGACCTTCTTCGCCCCCATCTCCACCGCCTTCTCGGCCAGCTGATCCGGCCTGCCCTGATCCGGCCTGCCTCGATCCGGCCGGCCTCGATCCGGCCAGCTGATCCGGCCGGCCCTGATCCGGCCGGCCCTGATCCGGCCGGCTCGCCGGGGCCGACAGGCACCGTCGCAGCACCTACGATGAGCCGGTGACATCCGCGCTCCGGCCACGTCGGGGCAGCGGGCCGCAGCGGTCGCGGCGCAACCTGCCGGCCTGGTTCGGTCTGCTGCTGATCAGCGCCGTCGCCGTCGCCGGCTGCGGCCGGCCACCCGGGCTCGCCGAGCCCGCGCCCGAGATCTCCCTGCCGGCCGGTGTCGGCGACACCGGCACGCCGCCGGACGGGCCGACCCCGACCGCCACACCGACGCGGACGCCGACCCCGACCGCCACCCCGCCACGTGTGCCGACCCCGACCGCCACCGGGTTCCCGGTGGCAATCGCCGTCGACTGTGCCGGCCGGCCCAGCGCCGATCGGGTGATCGCCGTACTGCGCGCCGACGGGCTGCTGCCCGCCGGCGCCCGGACGACCGTACGGGTCGCGCCACGCTGCGCCGGCAGCTGGCAGTACACCGTCGTGCAGATCCCCGCGCGTGAGCCGCTGCAGGTGGTCACCGAAGGATCGCCGGAGTCGATCACGCTGGTCACCGCCGGCACCGACGTCTGTGTCATCCCGGTACGGGTCGGCGCGCCGGCCGGGATCCGTACCCTCGCCTGCGAGTCGGTGCCGATCCCGCCGACCACTCCGTAAGCTGGCCGGCATGTCCGTCGCCACACCGACCCGGTTCGCCTACCTCGGCCCGGAAGGCACCTTCGCCGAACAGGCGCTGCGGAGCATCCCGGCGGCGCAACGCGCGGAGCGGATCCCGGCCCGCAGCGTGCCCGAGGCGCTCGACGCGGTCCGTGCCGGGACCGTCGACGCCGCCCTGGTACCGCTGGAGAACTCGATCGGCGGGGCGGTCGGGGTCACCTTCGACGAGTTGACCGGCGGCGACCCGCTGATGATCACCCAGGAGGTGGTGCTGCCGGTCGAGTTCGTGCTGGCCGCCCGCGACGGGGTGGCGCTGGAGCGGGTCCGCAGCATCGCCGCGCACCCGCAGGCGTCGACCCAGTGCCGTGGTTGGCTGCGCCGGCAGGTGCCGGACGCGACCGTGGTCGACGTACTGTCCAACGGGGCGGCCGCCGCCGGCGTCGCCAACGGCGAGTTCGACGCGGCGATCTGCGCGCCGATCGGTGCCAGCGGGCACGCGCTGACCGTACTGGCCGACAAGATCGCCGACCACGGCGACGCCGTGACCCGCTTCGTGCTGGTCCGCCGGCCCGGCCCGCTGCCGGCGGCCACCGGCGACGACATCACCACGCTGGCCGTCTACATCGCCCACGACCGGGTCGGCGCGCTGCTCGCGGTGCTGATGGAGCTGGCGGTACGCGAGGTCAACCTGACCCGCATCGAGTCCCGCCCCACCGGCGAGGCCCTCGGCCGGTACGCGTTCTTTCTCGACTGCTCCGGGCACGTCGCCGACGACCGGATGGGCGAGGCGCTGCGTGGTCTGCACCGGGTCTGCGCCGACGTCCGGTTCCTCGGGTCCTACCCACGGCACGACTGGCCGCCGGCCGGCAGCGGCCGGGCCGTCGACGGCCCGGCCCTGCGCGGTGACGACGGGTACGCCCGTGCCGCCGAATGGCTGGCCCGGATCCGCTCCGGCCAGCCCGGCTGACGGACGCTGGCTACCGCTACCGGTGCCGGTGCCGGTGCCGGCTACTGCTGCTGGTGGCCGGCGCCGCGCACCGGCGGCTCCTCCGACGGCTGGACGATCACGAAGCCCTGCCCGGCGAAGCTCATCGTGAACGCCTCACCGGTACGGCGGCCCAGCAGCGTACCGATGCCCAACTGCTCGGCCCGGTGGTAGCCGGTCTGCAGACTGGCCGACCAGCAGACCGCCGCCTGCGGGTCGACGTACGTCGGCTGGTCCACGGTCAGCACCACCGGGGTGCCCTTGGTGGTGATGGCGAGCCGGCCCTGACCGGTGAAGACGCAGTTGAACAGCCCGGCGGACGAGGCGAAGCCCATCCCCTGCACCATCCGGATGTCGTACTGCAGGGTCGAGTCGAAGGCCAGCACGCTGGACCCGTTGATCGACAGCGCGTCGCCCGGTTCCAGGTCGATGATGTGCACGTCGCTGGCCTCGTTGGCGAGGAACACGTCACCCTGACCGGTCAACTTCATCAGCGGTACGCCTTCGCCGGTGAGCCGCTGCTTGATGAAGTTGCCGAGCCCGCCCGAACCGAGCGCCTGGAACTGCACGTGGCCCTGGTAGGCGACCATCGACCCGGTCCGGGCCATCGCCTCCCCGTTGAGTTCGATCTTCAGCATCTTGGAGTTCTGCAGCCGCATGCCGGGCTGGGCCGACTCCTTCTCCAGGTGCTCGGCGGAGAACAGGGCACTGCGCATGGGGGGTCCCTCCTGGTCAGGTCGATCGCCCCGAAGGGTAGGTGACCAGCGCAAGGAGGGTCATCGCCGAACCGGCCGGAGGCCGGTTCGAAAGGTCGGAGGCCAGCTCGAAAGGTCGGAGGCGGGGCTCAACCCCAGCCGAGGGCGTGCAGCCGTTCGTCGTCGATGCCGAAGTGGTGGGCGATCTCGTGGACCACCGTGATGGCCACCTCCTCGACCACGTCGGCCTCGGTGTCGCAGATCCGCAGAATCGGATTGCGGTAGATCAGGATCCGGTCCGGCAGCACCCCGGCGTAGTCCCAGCCCCGGCTGGTCAACGCGTGCCCCTCGTAGAGTCCGAGCAGCTCCGGTTCACCGGCCGGGGTGTCGTCCTCGACGAGGATCACCACGTTGCTCATCAACCGGAGCAGCTCCGGAGGCACCTCATCCAGGGCCTCCCCGACGAGCTCCTCGAAGCGTTCGCGGCTCATCTCGACCGGCATCGGTCCATTCTGCCGCACCGCTCGTCGCCGGGGACGACCTTGGACGTGGAATCGGATCGTGCGCTTCGATGTGGTTCGTCAGACGGACAGGCTGGCGTTCAAGGTGATCTCGGCGCCCGGCGACAGCAGCCGGGAGATCGGGCAGTTGGCCTTCGCGGCCTCGGCCAGCTTCTGGAACGTGTCCGGGTCGATGCCCGGGACCTCACCGACCGTCTCCAGGTCGATGCGGGTGACGGTCATCCCGGCGTCGATCTTGTCCAGGTGCACCGACGCGGTGGTCTGCACCGACGTCGGCGTGAAGCCGGCGTCCGCCAGCCCCTTGGAGAACGCCATCGAGAAGCAGCCGGCGTGGGCCGCCCCGATCAGCTCCTCCGGGTTGGTGCCCTCGCCCTCCTCGAAACGGGACTTGAACGAATAGTTCCCCTCGTATCCGCCCTTGCCGGTGCGGATGGTGCCGGAACCCTCGGTCAGATTGCCCTGCCAGCGGGCTGATGCGGTACGGATAGGCATGGCCATGACGCTAGCTCACGGCGATGGCCGCTGCGACGAAGCCCGGTGCAAAGGTGGACCCACCTGGAGTGCGCACACCGGCCTGGCGTAAACCTGCGCGCGAGGTGGCCGGCGCTGCCGGTATCGTTGGCTGCTGTGATCGATCTCCGCCTGCTCCGTGACGACCCGGACCTCTTCCGTGCCAGCCAGCGTGCCCGCGGTGAGTCCGAGTCCCGGGTGGACGATCTGATCGCCACCGACGAGGCCCGACGGACGGCCGTGCAGGCGTTCGAGGCGTTGCGTGCCGAGCAGAAGCAACTCGGCAAGCGCCTGTCCCGGGCCGAACCGGCCGAGAAGCTTGAGCTGCTCGCCCGTACCAAGAAGTTGTCGGCCCAGGTGAAGGCGGCCGAAACGGCCGTGACCGAGGCCGAGCAGGCGCTGCGCCGGGCGCAGTTGGCCTTCCCCAACCTGGTCGAGGACGGGGCGCCGTCCGGCGGCGAGGACGACTACGTCGTGCTGCGCGAGGTCGGTGACCGGCCCGACATCGACAACCCCCGCGATCACCTGGCGATCGGCGAGGCGCTCGGCGCGATCGACGTCGAACGCGGCGCGAAGGTCTCCGGCAGCCGGTTCTACTACCTGACCGGCGTCGGCGCGCTGCTGCAACTTGGCCTGCTGCAGCTGGCCATCGCCCAGGCCGTCGAGTACGGCCTCACCCCGACGATCACCCCGGTGCTGGTCAAGCCGGAGTCGATGGAGGGCACCGGTTTCCTCGGCGAGCACGCCAGCGAGGTCTACCGGCTCGAAGCCGACGACCTGTACCTGGTCGGCACCAGCGAGGTGCCGCTGGCGGCGTACCACTCGAACGAGATCCTGACCCTCGACGGCCCGGTCCGCTACGCCGGCTGGTCGTCGTGCTTCCGGCGCGAAGCCGGGTCGTACGGCCGGGACGTGCGCGGCATCCTGCGGGTGCACCAGTTCGACAAGGTGGAGATGTTCTCCTTCTGCCCGCCGGAGCAGGCCCACGACGAGCATCTGCGGCTGCTCGCCTGGGAGGAGGAGATGCTGGCCAAGGTCGAGATCCCGTACCGGGTGATCGACGTCGCCGCCGGCGACCTGGGCACCAGCGCGGCCCGCAAGTACGACTGCGAGGCGTGGGTGCCGTCGCAGGGCCGCTACCGCGAGGTCACCTCCACGTCGAACTGCACCACCTTCCAGGCCCGCCGGCTGAACATCCGCTACCGCGACGCCGAGGGCC
The DNA here is from genome assembly GCF_030345095.1 of Solwaraspora sp. WMMA2056. Taxonomy (NCBI): domain Bacteria; kingdom Bacillati; phylum Actinomycetota; class Actinomycetes; order Micromonosporales; family Micromonosporaceae; genus Solwaraspora; species Solwaraspora sp. WMMA2056. The sequence goes on along the minus strand of NZ_CP128360.1, from coordinate 1,140,435 downwards.
GCACCCAGCCGGTGGCGACCCTCAACGGCACCCTGGCGACGACCCGGTGGCTGATCCCGATCCTGGAGAACCACCAGCAGCCGGACGGTTCGGTACGGGTGCCGAAGGCGCTGCAGCCCTACCTCGGCGGCCGCGACGTCCTGGAACCCCTGGCCACCGCCTGACCGCTACCCGCTCTGCTGGGCGCGACGGAGTGAATCGGCTGCGGGTGGACGTGCCGTACCGGCAGTTGCCGGTCGACCAGTCCGACGTCCGCTACCGGCACGGCCCCGACTCGGTACGCCTACCCGGTGTCCCGGTCGGCCGGACCATCGAGTTCGACTGGGCGGACAGCGCCGTCTACCCGGGTACGGCGCGGAAGTTCTGGGTGCACCTGCCGGCGCAGTACGACCCGTCCCGCCCTGCCGCCCTGTTGGTGTTCCAGGACGGCTGGTGGAACCTGGACCCGGCCGGCGAGGTCCGTGGCGCCGTCGTCCTGGACAACCTGATCCACAACGGCGACCTCCCTCCGATGATCGGTGTGTTCGTCGACCCTGGGTCCATGCCTGACGGCGCTGCCGCTGGTGACGGCCCTGGTGACGGCGGCAGCGGCGCTGGTGACGGTGGCGCTGCTGGCGGCGGCAGGCGTAAGCAGCGCAACGTCGAGTACGACGCTTTCGACGACCGCTGTGCCACCTTCCTGTTGAGCGAGATCATCCCCCAGGTGACAGGGCGTTTTTCGATCACCGATGACCCGGATCAGTGGGGGATCTGCGGGATCAGCAGCGGCGGCAACTGCGCTTTCACTGTCGCCTGGCTGCGCCCGGACAGGTTCCGCCGGGTGCTCTGCTGCCTGTCCAGCTTCGCCCAGATGCCCGGCGGCAACCCTTATCCGGAGCTGATCCGGGACATCCCACGCAAGCCTTTGCGGATCTTCCTGCAGGCCGCGCACCGGGACATCAACTGGAACGAGCCGGAGCGCAACTGGCTCGCCAGCAACCTGCACGTCGCGGCCGCCCTGGCGCAGTCCGGATACGACTTCCGGCTGGTGCTCGGCGACGGTGGGCACAGCCCGAACCACCCCGGCGCGCTGCTGCCGGATGCGCTGCGCTGGCTCTGGCGACCCGCGTTTCAAGATCAGTTGATGTAAAACCAGAGCGGCACCGGCGTGTCGTCCGTATTCACAACAACTGATCTTGGCGGGCCCGGGCGCCAGAAGGCGGCAGGGGTCGCTGACGTAAACGTCCTACTTCGGTTCAGCCACGAACACGCCGACGCCGTGGGCACTCTCGACCAGGCCCTCGGTCCGCAGGGCGTGCATTGCGTAGCGGATCACCGAATCCGAGATCTTGTGTTCAGCCTTGAGCTGGGCAGTTGACGGGAGCTTGTCGCCGGGTCGTAGTTCGCCGCTCTTGATCTGAGCGCGGATGTGATCGGCAAGCTTCTCCCACTTGGTGGCGGGCATGGGCACTCCTTGGTCTCCGCCGACCATGAGAACACGTTCGCAGTACAGGCAGCAAGATGCCGGTACAGCGGACTAGTGCTGGTGACTTAAGCGAACTACTTCGCTTAGGTTCCTGGTGCGAGGTTTCCTCCTTGGTCTCCAACCCGCAGAGGACACCACGCGGCAGGTCGGGGCGGTCGGCGAGTCACGCCGTCGGGCGTCCCGGCCCCGAAGATGTGCCCTGGTCGCCGTACTGCCGAGGAGGGCTGCGGTGATCGGCGGCCGGGGTGGCCCCGCCGGATCGGCAAGCGGCGGGGCCACCCCATCCACCGGCCACCCCATCCACCGGCCACTCCATCCACCGGCCAGGCCGACGAACGCCCGAGACAAGCACGAGCGAGGAAGCCCACCGACAGGAGGTAACACGTGATGCGAGAGCTCTGGCGACGCTGGCGACTAAGGCGGCAACGCCGCACGATGGCCGGCACGCCACCGCGTGACTGGCCGAACGGCAGCGGCGTGTACCGCGTACCGGCCGATCGCAGCCGCAACCAGCGACCGGTTGCGTACCGGCCGATCCGGCCCTGGCAGGTGCGCAGCCACCGCTTCCCGACGGTCCCCCGGCGCGGCGGCGGCCTGGACCCCGGCGAGGTCGCCGCCTTCCTCGAACGGGTCGCCCACGACCTCGGCATCCTGTACGCCGAACTCGACCGCACCTACGAACAGAACGACCGGATCAAGGACGCCCTGCGCCGCTGGCAGTCCAGCCAGGTTGAGGCAGCATCGAGGTGAGGCTCATCCACGTCATCTGTCGAGTTTGACGTGGATGAGCCTCACCTCGACGTCATGCCGAATGGGGACCCAGGCTGGCCCGGCACGGCGACGACGACTACGTGCAGTGGGCCGGGCACGTGGGTTGCGGCATCCGACCGTCCGCGCGGGGGCGTGAGCTGGCCACCTGGGCGCTGAGCCGGATGCTCACGGTGTGGCGGGGTCCTCGAAGGCGTGTGTGATGCCGCGTTCGGGTCGGTCCAGCGGTACTGGATCGTGCTGTGACGGCGGACACCGATGCCTGGTCAGTGTGCACGCGGTCTTCGCGCGGAAGTCATGGTCAGGTCACGGTACGCGAGGTACGGTTGCTGCCCCGCCGACCGAGGAGATCATCGACCAAGGAGAGCGTCGCCTTGGAGATCGTCGACCTTGGGGATCAAGGAGGACAGCATGCCGCGCCCCGGCCTACCCAAGCTGATCGCCACGGACCTTGACGGCACACTGGTCCGCAGCGACGAGACCGTCTCCGCGTACACCCATGAGGTGCTCGACCGGGCCCGGTCGCTCGGCATCCCGGTCGTCGGGGCGACCGGGCGCGGGCCGCGGCTGATCGAGTTGACCCGCAACGACATCCGGGCCGCCGACTACCTGGTGATGGCCGGCGGCGGCCGGGTGGTCGACCAGAGCGACCCGACCGGGGTACGGGTGCTGCGCGACGAACGGCTGCCCGGTGACACCCTGGCCGAGATCGTCACCCACCTGGAGGCGGCGGTCGGCCCGCTCACCGTCATGGTCGAGGCGTCCGACGAGCACGACGCCCCGTTGTGGGGCGACTTCGACCCGCACTGGCGCTACCCGGAGCGGTTCGAGGCCCGCACCCGAGAACAGTGCCTGTCCGGGGAGGTGATCAAGGCGTTCGCGCGGACCCCGTCACATGATGTCGACGCGCTGCTCGCCGCCGCGATCCGGCTGATCCCGCCGACGCTGGCGACGGTCACCCAGGCCGGTCTCGGCTTCATCGAGATCTGCCCACCCGGAGTGGACAAGGCCAGCGGGCTGGCGGTGGTCGCCGAGACCCTCGGCGTCGACCCGGCGGACGTCCTGGTCTTCGGCGACATGCCGAACGACCTGCCGATGTTCGCCTGGGCCGGGTGGGGACGGGTCGCGGTGTCGAACGCCCATCCGACAGTACGCCGAGCCGCCGATGAGATTACACTGCGTAATGACGATGACGGCGTAGCGATTTACCTGGATCGGTTAATGTCCGGTGATGGAAGTGCATCCACGCGTGGTCGCCACCGACCTCGACGGGACACTGCTGCGGCCCGATAAGTCGCTCAGCGCCCGCACCGCGGCTGCGCTCGACGCCTTCCGGGCCAGCGGCGGGCAGATCCTGCTCGTCACCGGCCGTCCGGTGCGCTGGCTGCCCGCCGTGTACGAGCAGCTGCGTGAACCCGTACCGGCGGTCTGCGCAAACGGCGCGGTGGTCTACGACCCGCAGACCGACACGGTGCTGCGCGCCGACCCGCTCGCCCCGGAGATCATGGCCGAGGTCGCCCGCCGGCTGCGGGCCGAGGTGCCCGACGTCGTCTTCGCCGTCGAGGTCGAGGACGGCCGGCTGATGCGCCACGGCGTCGACTGGCCGGAGCACTGGAACAGCGACCATCCGACCGCCCGGGTCGTCACCGACCCGGCGGAACTGCTCGCCGCACCGGCGGTGAAACTGCTGGTCCGCAGCAGTCACGACGACCCGGACCTGTTCGTCCGCATCGTCGCCGGCGCGCTGGCCGGCATCGCCGAGGCCACCCACTCGTCGAAGTCCGGGCTGGTGGAGATCTCGGCGGCCGGCGTGACCAAGGCCGCCGGGCTGGCCTGGCTCTGTGCCCGGCTGGGCGTGCCGGCCGCCGAGGTGGTCGCCTTCGGCGACATGCCCAACGACGTACCGATGCTGACCTGGGCCGGGCGGGCGGTCGCCGTGGCGAACGCCCACCCGACGGTACGGGACCTCGCCGACGCGGTGACCGCGTCCAACGCCGACGACGGCGTCGCCGCCTACCTGGAGGAGCTCATGGCGCAGCGGCAGCAGCGTCGGTCAGCCTGAGGCGCAGCGGCGCAGCGGCAGCAGCAGCGGCGGCCGGCTCAGAGGTACTGGCCGGTGCGGGAACTACCGTCACCGGGCTGCCCGGGCTGCCCCTGCTGACCCGGCATGCCGGGGATCATCCCGCCCGGCCCCATCGGCAGCGCCGGCCGGTTGCCGGTACGCATCTGCTCCAGCTGCAGCCGGGCCGCCATCTGCTGGGCCATCAGCGCCGCCTGGATGCCGTGGAACAGCCCTTCCAACCAGCCGACCAGCTGCGCCTGGGCGACCCGCAGCTCACCCTCGCTCGGCGTCGCGCCGTCCTCGAACGGCAGGGAGATCCGCTCCAGCTCCTCGCGCAGCTCCGGGGCGAGCCCGTCCTCCAGCTCGGTGATCGACCGCTGGTGGATCTCACGCAGCCGTTGCCGACTGGCCTCGTCCAGCGGGGCGGCCCGAACCTCCTCCAACAGCTGCTTGATCATGCTGCCGATCCGCATCACCTTGGCCGGCTGCTCGATCAGCCGCGACGGGTCGTCCGGATCGGCGGCATCGTCGTCCGCACCGCCGGCCGCACCGGTGCCGACCGTGCCGATCGGTCGGCCGTCCGGGCCGACCACCACCACCGCACCGGGCCGGCCACCGGTCGCAGCGGACTCTTCGGTCACTTCCGGGGCCTCTGGTGTATCGGTCATGCCATCCATCTTGACGCAGCATCCGCACCGCCCGCTCGGCGGTCCCCCGATCCCGCCGCCTCGGCTAGCCTTGACCGGTCCGCCCCGGGGAAGCCGGCTAGCCTTGGCCGGGTCCGCCCCGGGCCCCGGCTGTCGGCCGCGCCGCCTGGTCAGTCACATAGCATTGACGCCGCCCGGCCGAGCGGGTAGAACGCCGGATGGGCCGTCGACCAGCCCCGTCGCACCCCTTGCGAGAGGACCCCCCGTGCCCCACATCGACCGCCGGCAAGCTCTGAAGCTGCTGGCCGCGCTCGGCGCCACCGGGCTGGCCAGCGCGTGCAGCATCGGCACGGGCGACGACTCGGCCGACGATGACGGCCTGGTCAGCGACGTTCCGGTACGGATCGGCCTCATCGTCCCGCAGACCGGCGGCTACAAGCCGATCGGCGACGAGATGCTCAACGGCTTCCAGCTGTTCCTGGACAACAACGATCGGCGTTTCGGCGGTCGGCCGGTCGACCTGGTGATCGCCGACGAGGGGGAGACCGCAGAGTCCGGGCTGGCGGCGGTGGAGTCGCTGCTGAGCCAGCAGGTGCTCGCGTTGACCGGGGTGGCCAACTCCGCGGTGATGCTCGCCATCCGGGACCGGGTGGAGGAGGCCCGGGTGCCGCTGATCGGGTCCAACGCCTCCCCACGCAACCTGCAGAGCGTCGTCTACATCTGGCGCACGTCGTACGTGGCCGACGAGGCCGGTCTGGCCCTCGGCGCGTACCTGGCCCGAGAGATCAGCGACGACGGCGAGGTCGCGATCGTCGCTGCCGACCAGCCGGCCGGCCGGGACCTGGTGCAGGGTTTCCGGGAGGGTTTCGGCACCGGTGACGAGCGGATCTCGGCTCCGGTGATCTGGGCGGACTCGACGCCGAACCCGGGCCGGGACACGTTCTCCGAACCGATCGAGGAGGTCGTCGACCGGGATCCGGAGGCGGTGTACTGCTTCTTCACCGGGACCGCCGCTGTCGAGTTCGTCCGGCAGTTGCGCGACGCCGGCTACGACGGGCCGATCTACGGACCGGGCTTCCTGACCGAGGGCAACGTCGTGGATCAGCTCGGCGACGAGGCCAGTGGGATCATCACCGCGCTCAACTACTCCGCCGACCTGGACAACTCGGCCAACCTGCGGTTCGCCAGTGGCTACCGCAAGCGGTACGGGGCGTCGCCGACGACGTACGCGATGGCGTCGTACGACGCGGCGCACGTGCTGGACAAGGCGATCCGTACCGCCGGCGCCGGGGTGACGGCGCAGGAGCTGAACCTGGCGCTCGGGCGGATCGGGCAGATCGACAGCCCGCGCGGACCGTGGCAGTTCAACCAGCCACGTACGCCGCAGCAGAAGTGGTACCTGCGCGAGGTGCTCCGCGACGGCCCGGTGCTGTCGAACGTCCTGATCACCGAGCTGGCCACTCTCGGCTGAGCCGGCCCGGCGACCCGGCCGCAGCGGGGTCGGCGACCCGGCCGCAGCGGGGTCGTGGCAGCGCGACGGCTCAGCCGCGGAGCTCGGCGACGCAGCATTTCACGCTGCCGCCGCCCTTGTGCAGCTCGGTGAACTCCACCGGGACCGGCTGGTAGCCGGCGGCGGCCAGCTTCGCGGTCATCGCGGTCGCCGCGTCGTTGAGCACCACGTGCCGGCCGTCGCTGACCAGGTTCAGCCCGAAGGCGAGCGCGTCGGCACGGCTGGCCAGCAGGGCGTCCGGGAAGAGTTGGCGCAGCACCCGTTGGGAGGCGGGGGAGAAGGCCGCAGGGTAGTAGGCGACGTTCTCGTCGTCGAGGACGGCCAGCGCGGTGTCCAGGTGGTAGAAGAGCGGGTCGACCAGCCGCAGCGACACCACCGGGCGGCCGAGCGTCTCCTGCACCCGTCGGTGCGCGTCGGGGTCGGTGCGGAAGCCGTAGCCGGCGAGGATCGTTCCGCCGTACGCCGTCGGCAGGTAGGCGAAGTCGCCTCCGCCCTCGTTGGTCTCGGTCGGTCGGACGTAGCGCCAGCCGAGGTCCTGGTAGAAGTCGCGGTGTGCGCCCGCTTCGGCGGCCCGCTGGGGATGGGCGAAACGGGCTCCGTACGCGGTGCCGTCGACGGTGAACGCACCGTTGGCGGCGTACACCATGTCGGGCAGGCCGGGTCGCGGCGGCAGTACGTGGACCTCGTGGCCGAGCCCGGTCAACGTCTCCCGCAGACACTGCCACTGCTTGAGGGCAAGCTCGGCGTCGACCGGCTGCTGCGGGTCCATCCAGGGATTGATCACGTACTCGACGCCGAAGTGCTCGGGCGGGCACATCAGGTAGACCCGCGACGGGTCGGTGGCGGCACGCGCGACGGTCACGGGAACCAAGAGTAGGTACGCTGTTACACAATAAGAAGCCACGATCGTTGCGCGTGAAGGGTCGAACGTTGCAGATCGACACCGTGGACCAGCGGATCATTGCGTCGCTGATGGCCGATGCCCGCTCCTCGTACGCCGACATCGGGGCCCGGGTGTCGCTGTCCGCGCCGGCGGTCAAACGCCGCGTGGACCGGCTCCGGGCGGCCGGCGTGATCCGGGGTTTCACCGCCGTGGTCGACCCGGCGGCGGTGGGCTGGACCACCGAGGCGTTCGTCGAGCTGTACTGCACCGGACGGACCACCCCGGCGCAGCTCGCCGCCGCCACCCGCCGCCATCCGGAGGTCGTCGGCGCCTACACGGTCAGCGGCCAGGCCGACGCCCTGGTGCACCTGCGCGCCGCCGACATCGCCCACCTGGAACAGGCCCTCGAACGGCTGCGCGCCGAGCCGTTCGTCACCTCCACGCGCAGCATGATCGTGCTGTCCCGGCTGGTCGACGCCCCGCCGCCGGTGGCCGTCCCCGACCAGCCGGCCTGACCTGTCCGCCAGCGGCGGCAACCGGCCGGCGTCAGAGACACCGGCCGGCGTCAGAGACACACGCCGGCGTCAGAGATACATGCCGGTACGGTGACCGCCGGTGTCGCCGCGCGACGGCTTGTCCCCGTCGCCGAAGAACCGCTTGCCGCCGAACTCGCCATGCAGCCGGTCGTCCAGCTCGTCGGCCAGCCCGGTCATCACCTGGACGGCGAGCATCAGATGGGTCGCCTGGAAGTTGCGGCCGAACACCGGGATCGACGCCCAGACGGTGTCGTTGGTGCAGTACAGCCGCCCGATCGGCATCCGGTTGGTCAACTCGGAGAGCTTCACGTACAGCTGCTCGGTCGGCTCCACCTCGGTCAGTACCGGCGAGAAGACGTCCACCAGCGGCGGATTGTCGCGGATCCGGACGAAGACCATCGCCGAGCCGGCCCGGATGCCGATGTCGCCGTCGGCGTCGACGTGCAGGTGCTCCGGCGTACTGCGCATCATCGTCGCGACGACCGTGCGGACCTGGTCGTCGAGTGGCAGCGCGTCGGCCGGGTCGACGTCGTCGCCGGTGCCGACGAGATCGTCGTCGGTGGGCAGCCCGAAGGTGTCACCGATCGACGACTGCGGCCGGGCGGTACCCAGCGGCTCCACCTCGATCGGCTCGTCGTTGGCGTCGTGCACCGCGTAGACGACGAACGCCGGATGCGGTGCGCCGTACACCTGACGCAGCGTGTGGGTGATCACCGAGGCCAGCCGGCTCACGTCGGCGGTGGTCGTGGTCAGCCCGAAGTTGTCCCCCGACCCGGCCACCACGCCCGGCGGGGACCAGCCCAGCGCGACCAGCTCGGCCACCGCGTCCCGGTTCATCCGGTACTCCGCCGGCAGGGTCGCGTTGCTGACCGCCGAGGCGTTCAGCCGGTCCTGCAGGCCGATCCGTACGCCCACCGAGTAGATCGCGTCCCCGGTGCCGGACGCGGTCGGGTCGAGGGTGAGCTCCACCTGGCCGCCGGCCGGCAGGGTCGGCAGCGTCGCGGCGAGCGCGGCGGCGAAGTCACGCCACGCCTGGGTCACCTTCTCCCGCAGGTCGGCCGTGCTCGGCTCGTCGAGCAGGAGCGGCTCGGGCGCCGCTGGTTGGTCCCCAGTCGTCTGGTCCCCGCTCACCTGGTCTGCTGTCCCCGGCACCTGCTCCCCCACCATGATCAACTCAGTCCCACTGTGCGCACACCCTACCCAGGTGAGCCACCATGCCGGCTAGCCCCAGCGGCGGTCGGATTGCCGCCATCGTCACGACGACCCCGCCGTACCGCCGCTGGCCTGCGCTTTCCGATGTAGCCCGCCGGTCGCCGGCCGTGAGAGGCTGGCAGCATGGCCCGTTCCGCCCCTCGAGACGACGCCGGTGACCGCGACCTGACCGTCGGTGAGCCGGCGACCAGCGCGGCCGGGCTGCCGGGCGTCACCCACGCGCTGCGCGCCGGCGTCGCACAGATGGGGGTACGCCGTACCGCGCTCACCCTGGCCCGGGTCAACCAGCCCGGCGGCTTCGACTGCCCCGGCTGTGCCTGGCCGGAGCCGGCCGCGAAGCACCGCGCCCACGCCGAGTTCTGCGAGAACGGAGCCAAGGCCGTCGCCGAGGAGGCGACCCTGCGCCGGGTCACCCCGGAGTTCTTCGCCGCCCACCCGATCAGCGAACTCGCCACCCGCTCCGACCACTGGCTCGGCCAGCAGGGCCGGCTCACCCACCCGATGGTCCGCCGGCCCGGTGCCGACCACTACACGCCGATCGACTGGGACGAGGCGTTCGGGCTGATCGCCGACCAGCTGCGGGCACTCGACTCTCCGGACCGGGCCGCCTTCTACACCTCCGGCCGCACCTCCAACGAGGCCGCGTTCCTCTACCAGCTGTTCGCCCGGTCACTCGGCACCAACAATCTGCCGGACTGTTCCAACATGTGCCACGAGTCGTCCGGCGTCGCACTGCTGAGCACCATCGGCATCGGCAAAGGCTCGGTGACCCTCGACGACCTGCACCGGGCCAAGCTGATCGTGGTGGTCGGGCAGAACCCCGGCACCAACCACCCCCGGATGCTGTCGGCCCTGGAACGGGCCAAACGCGACGGGGCCACCATCGTCGCGGTCAACCCGCTGCCCGAGGCCGGGCTGATCCGGTTCCGCAACCCGCAACGCCCCGGCGGCCTGGTCGGTGCCGGCACCCCGCTGGCCGACCACTTCCTGCAGATCCGCATCGGCGGCGACCTGGCGCTGTTCCAGGCGATCGGCGCGCTGCTGGTCGCCACCGACGCGGTCGACACCGACTTCGTCGACACCCACACCAGCGGGTATGCCGACTACCGTGCCGCCCGCGCCCAGGTGGACTGGCCGACCGTGACCGCCGCCACCGGGCTGGACCGGGCCCAGATCGTCGAGGTCGCGAAGCTGTTCGCCGACTCCGAGGCGACCATCGTCTGCTGGGCGATGGGGCTGACCCAGCGGCAGGACTCGGTCGACGCGATCCGCGAGATCGTCAACGTGCAGCTGCTGCGCGGCATGATCGGCAAGCCCGGTGCCGGGTTGTGCCCGGTCCGTGGGCACTCGAACGTGCAGGGCGACCGGACCATGGGCATCTGGCACGAGCCGCCGGCCTGGTTGCCGGCGCTGGGCCGGCAACTCGGCGTACCGATGCCGACCGCGACCGGGTTGGACACCGTCGGCGCGATCCGGGCGATGCGCGACGGCGACGTCCGCGTCTTCATGGCCCTCGGCGGCAACTTCGCCGCCGCCAGCCCGGACACCGCCGTGACCGAGGCCGCCCTGGCCTCGTGTGCGCTGACCGTGCACGTGTCGACGAAGCTGAACCGCTCGCACGTGGTGCCCGGTGGGACCTCACTGATCCTGCCCTGCCTGGGCCGCACCGAACGGGACCGGCAGCCCGGTGGCGAGCAGTTCGTCACCGTCGAGGATTCGATGTCGGCGGTGCACGCCTCCCGGGGCCGGCTCGCCCCGGCCAGCGACCACCTGCTCTCCGAGGTGGCGATCGTCGCCCGGCTGGCCCGCGCCACGCTGCCCGACTCGCCGGTGCCGTGGGAGGCGTACCAGGCCGACTACGCGACGATCCGGGCCACCATCGCCGGGGCGGTGCCGGGCTTCGCCGACTTCGAACGCCGGGTCGCCGAGCCGGACGGTTTCGTCCTGCCGCACCCGCCGCGCGACCGGCGCACCTTCGCCACGCCGTCGGGCCGGGCCGCGTTCACGGTGAGCCCGTTGACGGTGATCGAGGTGCCGCCGGGTCGGCTGCTGCTGCAGACGATGCGCAGCCACGACCAGTACAACACCACGATCTACGGGCTCGACGACCGTTACCGGGGCATCCGGGGCGGACGGCGGGTGGTCTTCGTGCACCCGGACGACCTGGCCGCGCTCGGGGTCGCCGACGGTGACGTCGTCGACCTGGTATCGGAGTGGTCCGACCAGGTCGAACGCCGGGCGAAGGCGTTCCGGGCGGTCAGCTACCCGACGGCGCGCGGCTGCGCGGCGGCGTACTTCCCGGAGGCGAACGTGCTGGTGCCGTTGGACTCGACGGCCGCAGGTTCGAACACCCCGACGTCGAAGCAGATCATCATCCGCCTGGAGCGGGCCTGACCTCACCTGGCGCCGGACTGACCTCACCTGGACTCGGCCCGGCCTCGCCGCCGCCGTAGGCGCGGGCCAGCGCGGCCAGCCGGGTGCCGGCTTCGACCGGGTCGGCGCCACGACCAACCGCCAACCCCAGCAGGTACGCGGTGACCGGCGCGCCGGGGCGCAGCACGTTGTGCGCCACGTCGCGGGCCAGGTCCAGCACCACCGGCACCGGCACGTCACCCGGGTCGAGCCCGAGTTCGGCGGTGGCAACCGCCACCCACTCGTCCATCGTGTCACTCATCCCTGACTCCCTGTCACCGGTTCGGCTACGGAGCATCGAGGTGTGGCCCGTCCACGTCATCCGTGCTTCCTCTCGGTGATCATTGCACTCCTCGATCGATGCTCAGACGTCTGGCGTGCGGGCAGTCGGTAGAGCCCACGACGCTGTACGAATATCTCCCGCCGCTCGGCGGCGTTTCCGTCGATGTCGATCGCATAGCCGGTCAGCCAGCACCAGCCCTGATACGTCCACTTCCGGTCTACCGCTACGTTCAGGGCGTGAAGCTCGTCGCCCTGGCAGACATCGCTACGATGCTCGGCGGCGTGTCGCGAACCAGGACGGTGGAGATCGTCCGCCGGCCGGGATTCCCCGAGCCGATCGATGTGGTGGGCAACGGCCGGATGCGCATTTGGAGTCGCGACGAGGTGGCGGCCTGGATCGCTGCCAACCGGCCGAGCCAGCGCGAGGACTGATCCGGCAGGAAACCGACATCCTTACTTGTGCCCGGCCGGCACGAGGGCGCGTGGGAGAAGCTTGCCGACCACATTCGCGCTCAGATCAGGAGCGGCGAGTTGCAGCCAGGCGACAAGCTCCCGTCAACTGCCCAGCTCAAGGCCGAGCACGACATCTCGGACTCGGTGATCCGCTACGCAATGCATGCCCTGCGCACTGAGGGCCTGGTCGAGAGCGCTCACGGCGTCGGCGTGTTCGTCGCCGAACCCAAGTGAGCCCTAGCTAGATCCGGTCCACTCCTGCGCCTGCCGGACGTCGCGGTCGGTGTCGCAATCGAACCACGGTGGCGGGCCGGTGTCGCGCCAGGTCACCTCGGCGACGGCCAGGTCGGCGAACGACGCCCGCATCGACGCCCCAGCAAGTACGCCACCGCGCGCTACGGCGAGCCGGCTGACGGCGTCGCACAGCCGGGCGGTGCGCCACACTCCGCAGAGCAGCTGCCGTCGGCCGGTGTCGTCGACGTACAGCGCCCCGTCGACGTCGCGTTGCCGGACGGCGACGACGAGCAGTTCCACCGCGTGCGGGGTGAGCAGCGGCAGGTCACCGGCGAGCACCGCGACCAGGTCGCCGCTGGTGGTGGCGGTGCTCGGGGCGAGCGCGGCCAGGCCGGCGGCGGTGGCGGCCACCGGACCGGCGCCGGGCGGCTCCTCGCGTACCGCCAGGACACCCGGCGGTGGGTCGGCGAGCGGGCCCACGACGATCCGTGGGTCGGCGGCCGCGACGGCCGCGAGCACCCGGTCCCGCATGGCCACCCCACCCACCGGTACGGCTGGTTTGTCCACGCCGCCCATCCGGCGCGCGGCCCCGCCGGTCAGCACCACCGCCGCGAATCCGGTCATCCCGTCCACCGTAGTCGACCGCCCGCCCCGTCGAGGTTCTGCTGGGCGGGCGGCCGACCGGCGGTACGGGTCACCGACAGCTACGGCCGGTGTTGATGCACTTGGCGATCTTCCGCATCTGCTTCTCGGAGTTCACATTGATGAAGTCGTTGTGGTCCGAGAACGGGTTGTGGTCCTCCTCCGGGAAGGAGTCGAGCCGATACTGGCCGTTGAGCTGGACGTCGCGCGGGATGTCGTACGCGATGGTGATGCGCAGCTGGGGGATCGCCACGAAGCCGCTCGGGCAGGCCCCGGTGGTGGCGTCGGCGAACGACAGGTGCGACCGGTGGTTCTCACTGTCGATGTTCTCGCCGTCCCAGCAGCCCGGGAAGTCGTGCACCCGCAGGACCTGGCTGCCGTCCGGGCAGATCGGGTACTTGCCGGCGAGCCGGTCGGCGAAGCCGGCACAGGTCCAGCTGTTACGGGCGTTCGCCGGGCCCCGGCTGATCGGCTTCGAGTCACCGGTCAGCGCGCGCAGGAACCGGGGCATCGGGGTGACCTTGCTGGTGGGGTTGCCCCGGTACTCGATGCGTACCTCGGCGGGGCGGACGATCTCGCCGGTGTTACCGGGCAGCTCCAGGTTCGGACCGGACGGCACCGGCAGCTCCGCTGGTTCCTCGCCCTGCCCGGGGTTGCCGCCGTTGCTGTTGTTGTTGCCGTTGCCGCCCCCGTTGGGGTTGCCGGCCAGGGTGCAGCCGGCCAGTGGGGTCAGGTTGGTCGGCCGCGCGGCGTTGCGGCCGATCGCGATCTCGATCCGGTCGAGCGTGGCGAACCGCTTGTCCCGCAGCGGCCCCAGGATCGCGTTGTCGATGAAGTTCGGGCCGCCCTGCCCGGCCGTGCTGACCAGACGTGCGTTGGCCTTGGCGATCTGCTGGTCCAGCAGCTGCAGGTTCCGGTCCACCTCGGCGACCGCCTGCGGCGGCACCGCGGGCAGCCGGTCCCGGACCCCGGGGCAGTCCACCGTAGGCGTGGCGAGTGGACTCACCGTCGCCACGCCACCGGAGTATCCGCCGTGCGTCCCGCCGTAGTACACGGCACAGTCGACCATCGACACCATCCCGGTCGGCCGGGCACCGTGCCGGCCGAGTTCGGTGGCGATCCGCTTCAGGGTCTCGGCGCGGCGGACCCGCAGCCAGTCCAGCACCGCGTTGTTGCGGCGCACGTCGATGCCCTCGCTGCCGGCCAGCCGCCGGTTCGCCTCGGCGATCTGCTCGTCGAGCGCGATGAGGCCACGCCGGACCTCGACGACCGCCGGGGACGGCACCGACGGCAGCCGGTCGATGGCCCGTGGGCAGGCGACCGTCGCCGGGCCGGGTTCTGCGGCCTGGTCCCGGACGGACCGGTCGATCCGGACCACCGGCCAGAAGTACGACGACCGGTCGCCGTTGCGGCACGTCGTGTCGGAAGCGGCCAACGCCTCGTCGCTGGTGTCGGCGGTGATCGCCAGGTTGCCGACGAAGTCGTGCAGGTGCTCCGCGCCGTGGCTGATGCCGGGCTGCGCCACCGGGTTGTCGGAGCTGAACTTGCCGTTGGCGTTCACTCCGCAGTCGACGGTGAACACCCCGGTGGACGCGTTGCGGCCGGGCGGGATCGCGACCACGTTCGGTGCGACGTTCTGGATGCGGACGAAGTCGTCCAGGCCGACCTCGGCGGCGGCGGTGTTGCGCCCGCCACCGGAGACGAAGGTGACCGTCGCGACAGCGCCGAGGCTCACCACGGCGATCGACAACGTGACGGCTCGGGCCTTGCCGGTTCCGATCGATCGGAACCGGCCCGGTGATGTTCTCATTCGCGCTTCTCCCTACCTTGCGCCGCATGTCTCCGGCAGCCGCGACGGCTGCCGGTTGCGCTGGTGGGTACGCGGTGGGCAGGTGTGGGGGTCGGTGATCCGGCGGCACGTAAGCACCCGGGAATACCTAGGGCCGCAGCTCCCCGAACCACCGTCCGTCGATGCTGAACAGGTCGCCCACGGTCAGGCCGCTGTCGGCGGCCGTGTCCCGTACCGCCGCGACGTCCAGGCGCGCCCACTGGAAGACCGGCCCCGGCCGGGGCCGGCCCCGCCGGGCCACAGTGGCCACGTACGCCTGCCCACGCCACAACCCCACGCCGGGCGGCTCCAACTCGACCAGCACGGTCCCCTGTGGCTGGATCAGCGCGCGGCAGCGGCGCAGCAGCGCGACCGGGTCGCCACCGATGCCGATGTTGCCGTCGAGCAGGACGGTGTGCGCCCAGCGGCCCTCACCGGGCAGCCGGTCGAACAGGTCCTGACGGACCGCCACGACCCCACGGGACCGGGTAGCGGCGACCGCCTGCGCCGAGACGTCGACCCCGAGGGCGGTCACTCCGGCCCGCGCCAGGGCCGCGGTGACCCGACCCGGACCACAGCCGAGGTCGACCGTCGGCCCGCCGCAGCGGGCCACCACCGCGTCGACCGCCGGCTCGGCCACACCGTGCCACCGCCGTACCGGCAGCCGTGACCGTGTCCCGTCGCCCTGCACCAGCCAGTGCCCACCGGGCACGACGGCGCCGAGCGGGGCCACGAAGCCGCTGTCGCCGGCCCGCTGCCGGACGCCGACGGTCACCGATCGGCCTCGGCGGACATCGCCGGCCGGCACCGCCGCACCGCCGCGACCTGGCGGGCGAACCGGCTGCCGGGGACACCTCGCGCCACCGCCACCGCGTCGGGCCACTCGTCGACGTCGCGCAGCACCGGCAGGCGTACCGGGGCCAGGCCGCGCCCGACCAAGGCGAGCCAGGTGCGTCGTCCGGTCCGGGCAGTGGACATCGGTACGGCCCGCAGCGCGTCAGCGTCGCGTGGATCCCGCAGGCCCAGCGCCCACCAGCCGCCGTCGGCGGCCGGGCCGAGCACCGCACCGGCCTCGGTCAACCGGTCGACGGCCGACGCCAACCGCGCGGGCGTCAGCTGTGGCGTGTCCATCCCGATCTGCAGCACCTGCCGCCCCGGCCAGGCGTCCGCCACGTCGGCGTGCGCGTTCGCCAACCGGTCGGCGAGCCCCGACCCGCGCTGCACCAGCACCCGCCAGCCGGCGGTCGCCGCCGTCAACTCGGCGGCCGTTCCGGCGGTGACGTCGGCGTCGGCGAACCGGCCGGCCAGGGCCAGCACCGGCTCGACCCCGGCGGTGTCCCGTACCGCAGCCATCGTGTCCAGCAGCGCCGCCGCCGCGATCCGGGCCGCTTCGGTCGGCGTCGCCGGTGGGCAGAGCCGGGTCTTCACCAGCCCGGCGACCGGCGACTTCGCCATCACCAGCAGCACGGTCACCGGGAGTTGCCCACCGTACGCAGCACCCCGACGAAGTCGCGGGTCGCGCGGTACGTGCCCCGCACGGAGCCGGAGACCTTCGACCGGGTGCCGGCCGCCCGTGGCGCGTACCGGACATCCAGCTCGACGATCCGCCAGCCGGCACCGGCCGCCCGGACCAGCAGCTCCAACGGGTAGCCGAACGCCCGGTCGGCGACCCCGAGGTCCAGCAGCGCCCGCCGGCGGGCCACCCGGATCGGGCTCAGATCACGCAGCGGTACGCCCCGGTGCCGCAGCAGGGCCGCGACCAGCGCGGTCCCGACGCGGGCATGCCAGGGCCAGGCCGACACCGAGACCGGTCGGCGACGGCCGACGGCCAGCTCCGCCCGGTCGGCCGCCACCGGCTCGACCAGCGCCGGAAGTTGCTGCGGATCGAACGAGCCGTCCGCGTCCAGGACGCAGACGAGCTCGGTCTCGGCGGCCAACAGCCCGGTGTGGACGGCGGCACCGTAACCCCGGCGGGGCTCGTGCACGACCCGGGCCCCGTGCGCCGCCGCCACCTGCGGCGAACCGTCCCGGGAACCGTTGTCGACGACAATCGCCCGGTAGCCGGGCGGCAGGGCGGTGAGCACGCCGGGCAGGGCGGCGGCCTCGTCGAGGCAGGGCAGCACCACGTCGATCGGTGTCGGCATACCGCCGACGCTAGGGCGCGCCACCACCGTACGGTGGCCCGTCAGTGCTTACGGAATCCTTACGCGACGGTCGGTTCTTACGGCTTGCTTACGGCCGCGTCGCCACCCGCCGACGGGCCCACCGCAGGCCGTACGGTGCGCCAATCATGTCCTCGTCTTCCTCGCCGACCGCCGCGCGGCGGCCCGCCCGCGCCGACTGGATCGTGCTCGGTGTCGAACTGGCCCTGATCGCCACCGCCGTGGTCGTCGGGGTGGTCCTCAACCGGCGCGGCGTCGGCCTCTACGCCGAGACCGCCCCGATCTACGCCTTCTGGCGGCCACACGTCGGCTGGGGTACGCCGGTCGCGGTCGCGGTCGCGGCCGTGGTGATCATCTGGGGCGTACGGTGGGCGCGGACCGCCCGCTGGGGTCCGTTGCTCGGGGCCGGCTACCTCGCCGCCGTCGCCTGGACCCTGGCCCTGGCCCTGGTCGACGGCTGGTCCGCCGGAGTCGCCAGGCGGCTCACCAACCAGGCGGAGTACCTGCACGAGGTACACCGGATCACCGACATCCCGGCCATGCTGGCCGGCTTCAGCGGCCGGATCGTCGACTTCCAGCCGGAATCGTGGTCGACGCACACCGCCGGCCATCCCCCCGGCGCGCTGCTGGTCTTCGTCTGGCTGGACCGCATCGGCCTCGGCGGTGGAGCCGCCGCCGGTATGGCCTGCATCCTGATCGGCGCGACCATGGTGGTGTCGATCCCGGCGGCGCTGCGCTGGCTCGGTGCGGCCGACGCCGCCCGCGCCGTACTGCCGTTCCTGGTGCTACTGCCCGGAGCGGTCTGGATCGGTGCCTCCGGCGACGGCGTCTTCACCGGTGTCGTCGCCGCCGGGCTGGCGCTGCTCGCCGCCCGGCATCCGGTCGCGCCGCTCGCCGGTGGCATCCTGCTCGGCTTCGCGCTCTACCTGTCGTACGGGTTCGTCCTGATCGGACTGCTCGCCGTCGCGGTGCTGGTGCTACGGCCGGGCCGGTTCCTGCCGGCGCTGCTCACCGCCGCAGCCGGGGTCGCCGCCGTGGTCGCCGCCTTCACCGCCGCCGGTTTCTGGTGGTGGGACGGCTACCAGCTGGTCGTGGTGCGCTACTACCAGGGGTGGGCCGCCGAACGTCCGTACGCCTACTGGGTGTGGGCGAACCTGGCCGCGATGCTGCTCTCCGCCGGGCTGGTCACCGGCCCGGCGCTGCGCCGCACGATCGTCGCGGCCCGCCACGCCTGGCGCGGCCCGGCCGGCGACGGCACGGTGGCGCGCGGATGGCGGTACGCCGCGACCCGGCCCACGATCCTGCTGCCGCTCACCGCCGCGCTGGCGATCGTCGCGGCCGACCTGTCCGGGCTGAGCAAGGCCGAGGTCGAACGGATCTGGCTGCCGTTCGTCGTCTGGCTGCTGATCGCCACCGCCCACCTGCCGGCACGTACCCACCGCTGGTGGCTGGCCGGGCAGGCGGCGACCGCGCTGGCGGTCAACCACCTGCTGCTCACCTTCTCCTGACCAGCGGGCGGCGGCTCAGCCGACGCCGACCGCCGGTGCCCGCAGCGGATCGGTGGCGAACGCCGCCACCCCGTCGGCGAACCGGACGCTCGCGGTGAAGCCGAGCAGCTCGGTGGCCCGGCGGGGATCAGCCACCACGTGCCGTACGTCGGCCGCCCGCGCGCCGCCGACGACCACCGGTGCGGGTCCGCCCATCGCGGTCGCCAGCGTCCCGGCCAGTTCGCCGACGGTCCGTGGCTCGCCGGAGCAGACGTTCAACGGCACCAGGTCGCCCACCGGCGGCTCGGCGACCAACGCTCGGACGTTGATCCGCGCGACGTCGGCGACGTGGACGAAGTCACGCTGCTGCCGACCGTCCTCCAACACCTGTGGCGGCCGGCCGTCAGCCAGCGCCGACCGGAAGATCGAGGCCACCCCGGCGTACGGGGTGTCGCGCGGCATCCGAGGGCCGTACACGTTGTGGTAGCGCAGCGCCCAGCAGCCGCCGCCGGTCTGACGGGCCCACGCCGCCGCCAGGTGCTCCTGGGCGAGCTTCGTCGCCGCGTACGTGCTGCGCGGCTCCAGCGGGGCGTCCTCCGGGACCGTCGCCCACGACAACGCGTCGCCGCAGTGTGGGCAGCCCGGGTCGTACCGGCCGGCGGCCAGGTCCGCCGGGCGGCGTGGCTGCGGCCGTACGATGCCGTGCCGGGCGCAGGTGTACCGGCCCTCGCCGTACACGACCATCGAACTGGCCAGCACCAGCCGGGTCACCCGGGCCCGGTGCATCGCGGCGAGCAGGACGGCGGTGCCGTAGTCGTTGTGGCCCGCATAGCCCGGCGCGTCCGACGGGTCGAGGCCGTGGCCCACCATCGCCGCCTGGTGGCAGACGGCGTCCACGCCGGTCAGCAGCCGGTCGAGCAGCTCGCCGTCGCGGACGTCGCCCCGCACCAGGTCGTGCCGGCTGGTCCACTCGGGAGGCTCGCCATCGTGGGCCTGCGGCAGCAGCGCGTCCACCGCCAGCACGTCGTGCCCGTCGTCGGCCAGCAGGTCGGCGATGTGCGAGCCGATGAACCCGGCCGCGCCGGTGAGCAGAATCCGCATCCGGTCACCGTATGGCCGGTCGCGGTCGGCGAGCACTGCCAACGGGGCCGCGTAAGGAATCCGTAAGCGCCGGAACGGCCATCGTCGCCGGCTGCGGCGCATAGCCTGCAGGCACCGGTCGGTACCGAGACCGTCCCGAGGAGACCATCGTGCCCGTCGACGAACCCGCACCCGCACCGCCGCCCGTGGGTGCGGCCGGCACCACGGAGGCCACCGGCGGCACGGAGGCCACCGGCGGCACGGAGGCCACCGGCGGCACCGCGCTCGTCCGGTGGCGCAGCCCGCTGCGCGGTGCCTGGCTGACCTCGGTCCTCGGCGCCGTACTGCTGGTCGGTCTGCCGCTGGTCGTCGTCACCGGGCTGCTCGACCACGTCGCCTACGGGCCGCAGGCGATGCCGGCCGACGTGGGCTGGCTGCGGCTGCCGTACGTCGACTGGCCGACCCGACCCTCCTGGCTGTTCCGGGTCAGTCAGGGCCTGCACGTCGCCCTCGGCATCGCACTGATCCCGGTGATCCTGGTCAAACTCTGGTCGGTGATTCCGAAGCTGTTCGCCTGGCCGCCGGTCCGCTCGGCGGCACACGCGCTGGAACGCCTCTCGCTGCTCCTGCTCGTCGGCGGCATCCTGTTCCAGACCGTCACCGGCGTGCTCAACGTGCAGTACGCGTACCTGTTCGGTTTCGACTTCTACACCGCCCACTACTTCGGGGCCTGGGTGTTCACCGCCGCGTTCGTCGTCCACGTCGCACTCAAACTGCCCCGGATGATCGCCGTACTGCGGTCCCGAACCGGCCGGGTCGAGCCCGACGAGCTGGTCGCCCCGCGCCCCGGTCCGGCGACCATCAGCCGGCGCGGGCTGCTCGCCCTGACCGGCGGCGGGTCGCTGCTGCTCGGCGTGACGACGGTCGGGCAGAGCCTCGACGGCCCGTGGCGGCGACTCGCGTTCCTACTGCCCCGGGGGCGGCAACCCGACGACGGACCGAACGGCTTCCCGGTCAACCGGACGGCGGTCGCCGCCGGCATCCGGCCCGCCGACACCGGCCCGGCGTGGCGGCTGGAGCTGCGCGACGCCGCCGGCCGGACGGTACGGCTGGACCGCGACCAGCTGCTCGCCATGCCGCTGCACACCGCCCGGCTGCCGATCGCCTGCGTGGAGGGCTGGTCGACGCTGCAGACCTGGACCGGCGTACGGCTGCGTGACCTCGCCGCCCTCGCCGGGGTGCCGGAGCCGACGGCGGCCCTGGTCCGCTCGATCCAGCGCGGCGGGCTGTTCAACACGGCGATCCTGCAGCGCAACCAGGTCCTCGACGGTGACTCGCTGCTGGCCCTGCGGGTCAACGGGGTCGATCTGTCGGCGGACCACGGCTTCCCGGCCCGGATCATCGTGCCCGCCCTGCCCGGGGTGCGGTGCACCAAGTGGGTGCGCGCCATCGAGTTCCAGGGGTCGCGCCGATGACCCGGCTCGGGTACGGCGCACCGCTCTGGCAGCTGCCGCTGCTGGTCGGCTGCTTCACCGTCACCGGATGGGTCGTCGCGCGCCTGTCCGGTGAGGCCACCGCCGTACGGATGGCGGTCTGGTTCGTGGCCGCGGTCGTCGCCCACGACCTGATCCTCTATCCGCTCGCGGCAGCGGCCGACCGGGTCCTGGTCGCCGTCGCCGGCATCGGCGGCCGGCTCCGACCGGCCGTACGGCGGGCGATAGTGAACCACGTCCGGGTCCCGACGCTCGGCACGGCGCTGCTGTTCCTCGTGTACCTGCCGGGCATCCTGCGGCTCGGCGACGGTGCCTTCACCCGCGCCACGGGCCTGACCCAGGAGCCGTACCTACGCCGCTGGCTGCTGGTCAGCGCGGCGATGTTCGCCGCCAGCGGCCTGCTGGCCGCCGCCCGGCTGACGCTGCACCGGGCTCGGCGGCGGGCCGGGTAGGCCGCGCGTGCTTGCGCAGCGCAGCCCCGGCGGCGGCGGTAGCCTGACCCGATGATCGGACGACTCTCGGCGATCGTGCTCGACTGCCCGGACCCGCAGCGGCTGGCCCGGTTCTACTGTGAGCTGCTCGGGTACGAGATCACCCGGGTCGACGGCAGCTGGATCGACATCTCCGCCGGCGACGGCCCACGGATCAGTTTCCAGCACGCCCCCGACCACCAGCCGCCCCGCTGGCCGGACCCGGCCCGGCCGCAGCAGATCCACCTGGACGTGCGGGTCGACGACATCGACCGTGCGGAGCAGGCCGTGCTCGCGCTCGGTGCCACCAAGCTCTCCGACGTCGAGCCGGGCTTCCGGGTGTACGCCGACCCCGCCGGCCACCCGTTCTGCCTCGAATTCGACTAGCGACCTCGGCAACGCTCCCGACGCGAGTATGATTTGAGTATGACTAAGCGTGTGACGGTGAGCCTGCCCGACGACGTCGCCGCGTACCTGGACCGGGAGGAGAACGTTTCGGCTGCGGTGACTGAAGCGTTGCGTGCACGGATGAATCGGGCCGCCGCGACGGTAGAGATGCTGCGGACGGTGGGTATCGAGGTCACCGACGCCGGCCGTGACCGGGTCCGGGGCGCGTTGCCGCAGCTGACCGCTGAGCAGCGGGCGGAGAATCAGCGCCGCCGGGACATGGTGCGCGCAGGCACCTGGCCGGCCGACGACACCGCCGCCTGATGGCCCACGACGAGGTCGAGATCCGCGCCGTGCTCGACACGTCCGCGATGTTGTCCTACGCCCGAGGGCACGTGCACGTCGGGGAGTTGCTGGTCGAGATCGCCGACGACGGCGCGTACACCGGTTTGCCCGCCGTGGCGTTGCTCGACGCCTACACCCGGGTCACCGACGCGCCCGCCCGCGCCCGGCTCGGGGTGCTGGCCACCCTGCCCAGCGTCGCGGTGCTGCCGCTGGACGCCGGTGAGGCGTCCGACGCGGCCGCGATCGCCCCTCTCGTCAAGGGCGACCTCGCCCGCGCCCACGCGGTGTGGGCCGCGCTCGACCACGGCGCCTACTACCTCACCAGCGAACCGCACCTGACGCCGACGGTGGTTCCCGATGACCAGGTCCACTCCATTCCGGCCGACGACATCTGACCCGGCTGGCCACGGCGATCGGCTCGACGCTCACACCGCCCCGTCGAGCATGCGCCGTCCCTCGGCAAGGGCTTCGACAGAGATGGGTGCCGCCAGGCGGTCGCGCCAGCGGCTCTTGCCCGCACCGGTGACCTCGATGCCGGCGCGGCGCAGCACCTCGTCAAGTTGGGTGCCGGCCATCTGAGCGCGTAGGGCTGCGGTGATGGCGGCGCTGGCGTTGGGTTGTCCGTCGAGCCACTGGGCGACATCGTCGGGGATGTCGATTGAGCGTTTCACCGTCATCGCCCGAGCCCTTCGGTAGGTATACCGCCAGCGCTTCCGGCGGCGTGCTGCCAGCTAACTCGCCGCGACGTACTCGAAGATGTCGGCGTCGGTCTCCTGCTGCCAGCGAGGCAGCGCGTCCCAGTCGGCGACGTACGACGGCTTCGGGTCGTCGAAGTGCTTGTGAATCTGCGCGATCCAGCACAGAGCGACGAACCGGCCCTTCTGCTCCCGACTCAGCTTCGCGGTCGCCCCCGAGCTGACCCGTACGAAGTCACGGATCTGACCGCACACGGCAGCCGCCGCCTGCCGCTCCCACTCCGGGGTGGTGTCCCACGAGGCCACGTACCCGGGCTTCGGTTCCCCCGGGTAGTGCCTGCGGACTCCGGCGATCCACGCTTCCCGGAACAGACGACCCGCTTCGTCACTCATGATCGGCTTGACTCTCCTCAGGGCTGCGACGTCGGCCACCGGATTTGGCCTCGACTCGCTCCAGCGGTCCTGCACCTCGACGCATCCACGGACTGCGATCCAGCGTACGGGAGAGGCACCGAGCGAGGCTCTCTGCCGCACAGATGCACCACAGATGCCTCATCGCACCGCCGGCGGGACACCGCCGGCCACATCCGCCGCCGGTGTCCCGCCAGCCGGGACGCGTCGGACCGGTGGGCTGTCGACCGAGGTCGGCGGCAGGATGGGTGGCATGGGCAGGGCGAGTGAGCGCCGCACGGTGCTGCGGATCGAGGTCGGCGACGGCAGTGGCGCCGCCGGCACGGGCAGATCGACGCGGCAGGTACGCCGGATGGACACCGTCGCCGGGGAGGAGCCGCTGGAGATCCGGGTCGGGCCGGCCGGACCGGCCCGGCGGCGTCCGCTGGCGGTCACCATGCGTACGCCGGGCAACGACATCGACCTGGCGATCGGTTTTCTGCTCACCGAAGGGCTGATCGGGGCGGCCGACGACGTGGTGACCGCTCAACTGTGCGCCGGCACCGACACGCCGAACACGTACAACGTCGTCGACGTGACCCTCGCCGGGCACGTGCCGCCGCCGGAGACGGACCCGGCCCGCAACTTCTACACGACCAGTTCGTGCGGGGTGTGCGGCAAAGCGAGCATCGACGCGGTGCGCACCCGGTCCCGGTTCGACGTCGCCGCCGACCGGTTCGAACTCGACCCGTGGCTGCTCGCCGCGCTGCCGGACCGGCTGCGCGCCGCCCAGCAGGGCTTCGACCGCACCGGCGGGCTGCACGCCGCCGGTCTGTTCACCGCCGACGGGCAGGTACGCGTGGTCCGCGAGGACGTCGGCCGGCACAACGCCGTCGACAAGGTGATCGGCTGGGCCGCCCGGGAAGGGCTGCTGCCGCTGCGGGGTCATCTGCTGCTGGTCTCCGGCCGGGCCAGTTTCGAGCTCACCCAGAAGGCGTGGATGGCCGGCATCCCGGTGCTGGCCGCGATCTCCGCGCCGAGCAGTCTGGCGGTCGCCCTCGCCGAGGAGGCGGGGATGACCCTGGTCGGGTTCCTGCGCGACGCGACGATGAACGTCTACGCCGGCGCGGACCGGCTGGCGCAGCCCCTGGGTTGACCAGACTGCCGGCCACGACGGGCGCGGCAGCCCCCACAAGATCCCGACCGCGTCTAGACTTGCCGGCGCTGAACAGCGCAGACAGCCAAGATCGGAGACGCGGGCCATGCAGGTCGCCGAAGTCCTGGGCGTGCTCGAAGCACTGTTCCAGAGCAGCAAGCACCCGGACATCACCGACGTCCGGCGGTACGGGCAGGACTCCGAGCCCGGTGGCAACTCACCGGCCGGGGTACGGGTCTACTACTCGACCGGATCGACCGGGATGCTGTGGGCTGCCGCAGGCAAGCCCGCGCCCGCATCGGCGGCGTTACCGGCCGAGATGCCGGCACCGCGTGAGCGGGCGCGTCGCACGTTGGCGTTCGCCGTGCAGTTGTTGGACTTCGCGCGCCCTGAGGAGTTCACGTCGTGGGAGCCGTGCGCCTTCCCTGGCGTGCACATGTCTCCGTCCGGCGTGAAGATCACCTGCCGGGACGGCAGCGCCGTCTTCCTCCGGGCGACCTCGACCACCGGACCCGGCGGCATCGCAGGGGAGCCCAACGAGGACCCGTACCCGGACTACCAGATCCCGGAAGGAGTCCGTTCGTGGCGCCAAGAGGTAGATGCTCGGTCTGTGGCCAGCAGGTGACCACCGCACCCGGGCAGCCCGCGCCGGCGCATCAGAGCCCGGGAAGCCGGGCCAGATGCGCCGGATCGGGCCAGCCCACGTCCTGACCTGTGGCCGGGCGGGTGACCGACCGGCGCAGGCCCGGTCGTTGCCTCCGTCAGGGGCGGCGGCGACCGGCGGGGCGGGCGCGGTCGCGCTGCTCGCCGTCGGGGCGGCGGCGTGGGCGGGTGCCGGAGCGGCCCGGCCGGCCCTTGCGGCCCGGCTTGGGCCACGGGCCGAGCGCCGCCGGCGGGATGCCCCGGACCAGGACGTCGTCCATCAGCCGGGCCATCGAGTACTGCGGCTCGACGTCGAGGGCCCGGTCGAGGGCGACCCGGGCGAGGGCACCGTTGCCGATTCGCCAGGCGGCGAACGCGAGCAGGCTGGCCGGCCCGGCGGCCAGGTCCGGCTCGGCGCGGCAGGCGACGTCCTGCCAGAAGGTGACCTGCCAGGGTTCCTCGGTGACCCGTTCCCAGGCGTAGTCGCGGATTTCCAGGTCGGTCAGGGCCAGGCTGAGCCAGGCGACGTCGTCGTCGGTCGGGGCGCTGCCACGTCGCTGCCGGTCCAGCAACAGCCGTACGGTCTTCTCGCCGGCCCGGCGCAGGGTGCGGGCGCCGAGCAGGTCACCGGGCGGGGCTTCGTCGAGCAGTGCGCGGCGTCGGGCGCGGGCCCGTTCGGTGGCGGCCCGCATCGCCGAGCGGGCGGCCCCGGTGACCGGCTCGACCTGGCGGCGCAGGGCGGCCCGGTCGGGCAGGGCGACCTGACCGGCGACGGTGGCGGCCACGGCGAGCGGGCTGAACCGGGTGTCGATGGGGTGGCCCTCGGGTGGGCAGCAGGTCGGGTCGTCGCAGAACGCGGACCAGTAGCGGTCGTCGGTGACCCGCAGCGCGTCGAGCAGCACGATCTCCTGGTCGCGCAGGGCCGCCGTGGTGGCCGCCAGGGCGGGGGCGACGGCCTCGGGTGGGCCATAGCCGAGCAGTACGGCGGCGTCCACCTGCTGTCGGTCGACGATCGTGGTCAGCTGGGCGGTGGCGGCGGCGCGCAGCTCGGCGCTGGCGGTGTCGTCGGGCAGGTCGGCGCGGGCGGCGAAGACGACGGTGGCGTCGCGCATCCCGACCACCACCATGCTGTCGGTGGGGTGGAAGCCGATCAGGTACGGCACGGCGGCGATCAGGTCGGCGGGCTCGCGGACGGTCAGCGCGGCAGGGGCGGGATCGATGGGCGTCATGTGGACAACTGTTCCGGCCGGGACGGCAGCACACCGACCCCCTGTGGACAACGGGGCCGCCGGCCGGCGACACGCCGACTTATCCACAGCTACGCTCCGTATTGGCGCAGGTAGGGCGATTTCCGGATGCCCTCAAGCGGGTGGCGGCGTCGTCGGCGTGGCGTCGGTCGGCCCCGGTGCGGTGTGCCCACGATCCGGCGTTACGGTGCCGGCATGGATCTGGCGTACCTGCGGGCCCACCCGGAGCACCTGCCGACCTTCCTGACCCATCAGCGCATCCGGGAGACCCCGGTGGCCGGTGGCAGCATCTGCGCGGCGAGCCGGCTGACGCTCGACGACGGCAACTCGGTGTTCGCGAAGACCTGGCCGGAGACCGCCGCCGCGCCGGTGCCCGAGGGTTTCTTCGCCGCCGAGGCCGCCGGGCTGCGCTGGTTGGGCGCGGCCGGCGGCGCCCCGGTGCCCGAGGTGATCGTGGCCCTGCCGCAGCTGCTGGCCCTGGAGTGGGTCGAGCCGGGCGAGCCGGACGCCGCCGCCGCCGAACGGTTCGGCCGGGAGCTCGCGATCACCCATCGGGCCGGCGCGGCGTGTTTCGGTGCCGACTGGCCGGGTGTGATCGGCGCGTTGCCGCAGGACAACACCCCGACGACCGGTCAGCCGTGGCCGCAGTGGTTCGCCCAGCGCCGGCTGGTGCCGTACCTGCGGATGTCGGCCGACGGCGGCGCGCTCACCGCCGCCGAGGTCGCTCTGGTCGAGCAGTTGATCGACCGGATCGACGAGTACGGCGGCGACGAGCCGCCGGCCCGGGTGCACGGTGACCTGTGGCCGGGCAACCTGCTGTGGGGGGCGGACGGGCGGGTCCGGCTGGTCGACCCGGCGGCGCACGGCGGTCACCGGGAAACCGACCTGGCGCAGTTGGCCCTCTTCGGTGGTGCCCCGCACCTGGACCGGATCCTGGCCGGCTACCAGCAGCAGTGGCCGCTGGCCGACGGCTGGGCCGCCCGGGTGCCGCTGCACCAACTGCAGCTGCTGCTGGTGCACACCGCGCTGTTCGGGGCGGCGTACCGCTCGGCGGTCGCCGACGCGGCCCGCGCCGCGCTGCGTGGCTGACCGCACCGCGAACCTGCGCTGCGCGGCGGACCTGCCAGCGCACCGTGGCTGAGCATCCCGCCGAAACACGGACGTCGGACCGGCGCGCTACCGTCGGCGCATGGAACCGAGCGCGCGGCCCGTCGACGGCCGGCTCACCGACCGGTACGGACGGGTCGCCACGGACCTGCGGGTGTCCCTGACCGACCGGTGCAACCTGCGCTGCTCGTACTGCATGCCGCCGGAAGGTCTGCCCTGGCTGCCCAGCGCGGACATTCTCACCGACGACGAGGTGATCCGGCTGGTCGCCGTGGCGGTGACCCGGCTCGGGGTGACCGAGGTGCGGTTCACCGGCGGGGAGCCGCTGCTGCGTCCCGGCCTGTCCCGGATCGTCGCGGCGGTGGCGGCGCTGCGGCCCCGACCGGTGCTGTCGCTGACCACCAACGGGATCGGGCTGGATCGGTTGGCGCCGGGGCTGCGCGCGGCCGGGCTGGACCGGGTGAATGTGTCGTTGGACACCCTCGATCCGGAGCGGTTCGCCCGGTTGGCGCACCGGCGTCGGCTGCCGGACGTGCTCGCCGGGCTGGCCGGGGCGGCGGCGGCCGGGCTGACCCCGGTCAAGATCAACGCCGTGCTGCTGCGCGGCGTCAACGACGACGAGGCACCGGCCCTGCTGCGGTACGCCCTGCGGCACGGCTACGAGCTGCGCTTCATCGAGCAGATGCCGTTGGATGCCCAGCAGTCCTGGGACCGGGCGCAGATGGTCACCGCCGCCGAGACCCTAGCGGCGCTGCAGGCCGAGTTCACCCTGCTGCCGGATCCCGCCGAACGTGGTGGCGCACCCGCCGAGACGTGGCTGGTCGACGGAGCCGAGGCCGCCGACGGCCGACCGGCCCGGGTCGGTGTCATCGGTACGGTGACCAGGCCGTTCTGCGGCGACTGCGACCGGACCCGGCTGACCGCCGACGGCCAGGTGCGGGACTGCCTGTTCGCCCGGCACGAGTCCGACCTTCGGGGCGCGTTGCGGGCCGGGGCCGACGATGCCGAGCTGGCCCGGCGCTGGCGGGTGGCGATGGCCGGAAAACGGGCCGGGCACGGCATCGACGACCCGACGTTCCTGCAGCCGGCCCGCCCGATGTCGGCGATTGGCGGCTGAGCATGGAATCGGTGACGGTGCGTTACTTCGCTGGGGCGCGGGCGGCGGCCGGTCGGACCAGCGACGCCGTACCGGCCGGGCTGGACCGCGACGGCTTCGTCACCGAGTTGACCAGCCGGCACGGCGACGGGCTGGGCCGGGTGCTGGCGGTGGCGAGTTTCCTGGTCGACGGCACCGTCTGGCATGATCGTCACACACCGTTGCCGGCCGGTGCCACGGTCGACGTACTGCCACCATTTGCCGGCGGCTGAGGAGAGTCCGACGCTGTGCTCGCCGTACTCGGGTTCGTCGGCACCCTGACGCTGATCACCGGCCTGATCCACCTCTACCTGTGGCGACGCCTGGTGCGCGACACCACCCGGCCGGGCCGGTGGCGGCGGGCCGGCAGCCTGCTGGCCCTCGGGTTGGCGGTGCTGGTGCCGACGACGATGGTCAGCACCCGGTCCGCCGGGATGTCCTGGCTGGCCTGGCCCGGATACGTGTGGCTGGCGGTGATGTTCTACCTGCTGGTCGTCCTGCTGGCGCTGGAGCTGCCGCTGCTGGTGGTCCGGCTGGTCGGGCGGGCGCGCGGCCGGCAGGTCGGCACGCTGGACTCGGTGCCGGTGACCGCCCCGGCGGCCGCGGCGGCCCCGCCGCCGCCGACCGCGCTGCCCGGCGGCCGACCCGCCACCGACATCGTGCCGGACCCGGGCCGGCGGCTGCTGATCGCCCGGGGCGCGGCGATCTTCGCCGGGTTGACCGCCGCCGGCGTCACCGGCTACGGCGTACGGACCGCGCTCGGCCCGCCCCAGCTGGACCGGGTGCAGATCCCGCTCGCCCGCCTGCCCCGGGCCATGGACGGGCTGCGGATCGCCACCGTGTCGGACATCCACATCGGACCGCTGACCGGGGTCGGGCACACCGCCCGGATCGTGGAGCTGATCAACAGCCTGGACGCCGACCTGGTCGCGGTCGTCGGCGACCTGGTCGACGGCACGGTCGACGAGCTCGGCCCGACCGCCGCCCCGCTGGCCGGGCTGCGGGCCCGGTACGGCAGCTTCTTCGTCACCGGCAACCACGAGTACTACTCCGGCGCGCAGGAGTGGGTCACCGAGGTGCAGCGGCTCGGCCTGCAGGTGCTGGTCAACGAACGCCGGGAGATCGTCACCCCGGGCGGGGTGCTCGACCTGGCCGGGGTCAACGACCCGACCGGCGCGACGGCGAGCCCGCCCGCCGGTGCGCAGGCCGGCCCGCCGGACGGTCCACTGGCCGGCCCGGACTACGACCGGGCGCTCGGCGACCGGGACCGCGACCGCCCGGTGGTGCTGCTCGCCCACCAGCCGGTGCAGGCCCACGAGGCCGCCCGGTACGGCGTCGACCTGCAACTGTCCGGGCACACCCACGGCGGTCAGATCGTCCCGTTCAACCTGGCCGTACGGCTGGTCCAGCCGGTCGTCTCCGGCCTGGCGACGGTCGACGGCACCCAGGTGTACGTGACCAACGGCGCCGGATTCTGGGGCCCGCCGGTGCGCGTCGGCGCCCCACCGCAGGTCTCCCTGGTGCAGCTGCGCAGCGAGTGAGAGTCACGTCTCGTGCGTTCGCGCGCGTGGCGACCCTGCGCCCGGCCGGCGTTCGTGACAGGATGCGGCGTGCCCCCGTACCGCGCCGTGCCCTCCCCCGGCTCCGCCACGGGTCCCGGGTCCTTCGTCGCCGACCTGCACATCCACTCCCGGTACTCGCGCGCCTGCAGCCGCGACCTGAACATGTCGAACCTGGCCTGGTGGGCCCGACGCAAGGGCGTCAGCCTGCTCGGCACCGGCGACTTCACCCACCCGGCGTGGTTCGAGCACCTGCGTGAGTCGCTGCGCCCGGCCGAGCCGGGGCTGTACCGGCTCAGCCCGGAGGCGGAGCGCGACGTCGCCCGCCGACTGCCGCCCCGACTGGCCAGCGAGGCCGAAGCGCACCCGGTGCGTTACATGCTCAGCGTCGAGATCTCGACGATCTACAAGCGGGACGACCGCACCCGCAAGGTGCACCACCTGATCTACCTGCCGGATCTGGACGCGGTGGCGCGGTTCAACACCGCGTTGGGCCGCATCGGCAACCTCGGCTCCGACGGCCGCCCGATCCTCGGGCTGGACTCCCGCGACCTGCTGGAGATCACCCTGGCGGCGAGCGAGGACGGCTACCTGGTGCCGGCGCACATCTGGACGCCGTGGTTCTCCGCGCTGGGCTCCAAGTCCGGCTTCGACGCGATCGCCGACTGCTACGCCGACCTGGCCGGGCACATCTTCGCGGTGGAGACCGGCCTGTCGTCGGACCCGGCGATGAACTGGCGGGTGTCCCATCTGGACAAATACCAGCTGGTGTCGAACTCCGACGCCCATTCGCCGCCCGCGCTGGCCCGGGAGGCCACCGTGCTGGACAGCGCGCTCGACTACTACGCCGTACGGGAGGCGCTGCGCACCGGAGACGGGCTGGTCGGCACGATCGAGTTCTTCCCGGAGGAGGGCAAGTACCACGCCGACGGGCACCGCAACTGTGGCGTCAACTGGTCGCCGGAGCAGACCCGGCAGGCCGCCGGCCGCTGCCCGCAGTGCGGCAAGCCGCTGACCGTCGGAGTGCTGAGCCGGGTCGAGGATCTCGCCGACCGGCCGGACGGGCACCGGCCGGCGCACGCGAAGCAGGTCACCCACCTGGTGGCGCTGCCGGAGATCGTCGGCGAGATCCACCGGGTCGGTGCCCGGTCCAAGACCGTCGAGGGCCAGGTGGTCAACCTGGTCGCCGCGCTCGGCCCGGAGCTGGACATCCTGACCACGGTGCCGGTGGACGACATCCGGCGGGTCGGCGGGGAACTGCTCGCCGAGGCGATCGGGCGGCTGCGTCGCGGCGAGGTCCACCGGGTGCCGGGCTACGACGGCGAGTACGGGGTGATCACCCTGTTCGCGCCGGGCGAGTTGGCGACCGGTGGCGGTGCCGGTCAGCCGGAGGCGCTGTTCGACGTACCGGTGCCGGCGCAGCGACCGCCCAGCGAGTCGGCGGCCGCCGACGGACCGACCCCGGCCGGTGCCCGGCGCGCCGGCCGTGCCGCTACCGGCCGCGCGTCCCGTGGCGGCCGGGCCGGTACGGAGCCGGCACCGCCGCCGATCCCGCCGCCACCGACGCCGTCGCCGCACGAGCCGTTCGAGCCGATGCTGGCCGGCATGGAGGAGGTCGGCACCGGGCTGCTGGACCGGCTCGACGCGATGCAGCGGGTCGCCGCGTCCGCGCCGGGCGGGCCGCTGCTGATCGTGGCCGGGCCGGGCACCGGCAAGACCCGGACGCTGACCCACCGGATCGCGTACCTCTGCGCCGAACTCAACGTCTTCCCCGAGCACTGCCTGGCGATCACCTTCACCCGGCGGGCCGCCGAGGAGCTGCGGCACCGGCTCGACGGGCTGCTCGGCCCGGTCGCCGAGGACGTCACGGTGGCCACCTTCCACTCGCTCGGGCTGACCATCCTGCGGGAGAACCCGAAGGCCGCCGGGCTGCCGAAGGGCTTCCGGATCGCCGACGACGCCGAACGCGACCAGGCCCGCGCCGAGGCCGGCGAGGACGACGCGACGTACGCCAAGCTGCTGCGCGCCGCCGGCCTGGTCGACCTGGACGAGCTGGTCACCCTGCCGCTGCGGCTGCTGCGCGAGGACCCGAAGCTGGTGGCGCGCTACCGGGACCGCTGGCGGTGGATCTTCGTCGACGAGTATCAGGACGTCGACGCCGACCAGTACGACCTGCTGCGGCTACTCAGCCCGGCCGACGGCAACCTCTGCGCGATCGGCGACCCGGACCAGGCGATCTACTCGTTCCGCGGTGCCGACGTGCGCTACTTCCTGCGGTTCTCGGAGGACTTCGTCGACGCCCGGCTGGTCCGGCTGGCCCGCAACTACCGGTCGGCGGCGCCGATCCTGGCCGCCGCCGTGCAGGCCATCGCGCCCAGTTCGCTGGTACGCGGCCGCCGGCTGGAGCCGGCCCGGCTGGATCCGCAGGCACCGCTGATCGGGCTGTACCCGGCCGCGACGGCCGCCGACGAGGCGACGTTCGTCGTGCGTACGGTCGACGAGCTGGTCGGCGGGGTGTCGCACCGGTCGCTGGACTCGGGGCGAATCGACGGGCAGTCGTCGACGGTGTCGTTCTCCGACATCGCCGTGCTGTACCGCACCGACGCCCAGTCGGGGCCGATCGTGGAGGCGTTGACCCGGGCGGGCGTACCGGTGCAGAAGCGTTCGCACAACCGGCTGCGGGACCGTCCGGGGGTGCTGGCGATCGCCCGGGAGCTGCGCCACGTCGGTGCCGGCGGGCCGGACGCCGCCCTCACCGCCCGGGTCCGGGCCGCTGGTCAGGTGCTGGCCGACCGGTTGACCGCGCCGACCCTGGACACGCCGACCGGGCCGCAGCTGGTGCCGGCGGACGTCTGGGCGGCGGTGGAGCTGCTGACCCCGTTGGCGCACCGCTGCGGCGAGGACCTGTCGCTGCTGCTGGCGCAGCTGGAGACCGGCGCCGAGGTGGACGCGCTGGACCCTCGGGCCGAGGCGGTCACCCTGCTCACCCTGCACGCCGCGAAGGGCCTGGAGTTCCCGGTGGTCTTCCTGGTCGGCTGCGAGGACGGCCTGCTGCCGTTGCGGTTCGCCGGTAGGGCGCCCAGCGAGGACGAGATCGCCGAGGAACGGCGGCTGTTCTTCGTCGGGCTGACCCGGGCGCAGGACCGGCTGTACGTCTCCCACGCGGGTCGGCGGCTGCGGCACGGCCAGGAGCGGGACATGCGGCCGACACCGTTCCTGGACGCGATCGACGCCGGCCTGTTCGACCGGCTCGGGGCGGAAGGTCCGCGCCGCCCGAAGGATCGCCAACTACGTCTGTTGTGACAATGGGCAACTGTCACCTCACCGATAGACACCCGACACGCATTGACGAGCGTTACGCTCAGCTAGCACCCTGACTACCATGGGTCAGTCACTCCGGACGTTCCCCCGAACCAGTCCGCGCGTCGCTACGGTGCGCGTCGCCACGGTGCGCGTCGCCACGGTGCTCGTCGCCACGCTGGCGATGTCGATCGGCGTGGCCGTCGGTCCGTCGGCGGCGGGTGCCGGTGGCCCGACGGCCGACGGTGCCGCTGCCAGCCGGACGGACCGTCCGTACCGGGCGGTTGATCTCGGCTTCGCCGCGACCGAATGGAGCCTGGCGATCAACGACCGGGGCCAGGTCGTCGGCGGCGGTCACCTGTGGCAGGCCGGGGAACTGACACCGCTCGGCGCACCCGACGGCTTCGACCGGTTCCACGCCGCAGAGATCAACGAGGCGGGGATGGTGGTGGGCAACGCGATCACGGCCACCGGACTCTCCCAGGTGGCGGTCTGGCATCGAGGCGCATTCACCACGATCGAGATTCCCGATGCCGGATCCTCGTACGCGGTCTCCATCAACGATCTCGGCGTGGTCTTCGGCACCGCCGAGGTGACCTCACCGGACCAGAGCTTCCTCTGGCACCGGGGCGAGCTGACCATGCTCTGGCACAACAACGCGTACGCGGCGCAGACCGGCATCAACAACTGGGGCGACATCGTCGGCGAGTACGAACCGACCCCTGGGTACCCGTGCAACTGCCGTGGCTACCGCTGGCACCGGGGCGTCCGGACCGACCTCGGCACCCTGGGTGGCGACGGGCTGTGGCCCAACCAACCGGCCGACGTCAACAACCGGCGGGAGATCGTCGGTGGCTCGACGACGGCGGACCGGCAATGGCACGCCTACCTGTGGCGGGACGGCGCGATCAGGGATCTCGGCACCCTCGGCGGTGCCGACAGTTCCGCCGTCGCGATCAGCGACCGGGGCGTGGTGATCGGCCACGCAGACACCGCGACCGGCGCCAGCCATCCGTTCCGCTGGCAGCACGGCACCATGGTCGACCTGACCACCCTGGGCCTGCGCCCCACCGACCGGGTCGTCGACGTCAACGTCCGGGGACAGATCGTCGGGATCCGCGACGGCCGGGCCACCCTGTTCGTCCGCTGACCCGGCCGCTGACCCGCGGCCGTTCGGTGGTCACCACCAGCGCCACCCCGACGACGATCACCAGGCCGCCGAGCAGGATGCGCGGGGTGACCGGTTCGGCGGCCAGCAGCGCGCCGAGCGCGACCGCGACCACCGGGTTGACGTACGCGTAGGTGGCGACCAGCGAGATCGGCGCGTGCTGCAACAGCCACACGTACGCGGTGAACGCGATCAGCGAGCCGGCCACCAGCAGGTACGCCAGTGCCCACCAGGATCTCGCCGAGATCTGGGTCAGGTCGACGCCGCGCAGTTCGCCCCGCAGCACACCGAACGCCACCAGCGCGGCCGCGCCGGCGGCCATCTGGTAGACGGTGGTGACGAAGGCGTCGGTCGGCATGCTGATCCGGCCGGCGATGAACGAACCGGCCGACCAGGCGGTGGCGGCGGCCACCACGACCAGCGACCCGGTCAGCGGCGCGGCCGCCGCGCCACCGGTCGGGGCGATCAGCACGACCAGTCCACCCAGGCCGACGAGTACGCCGACGACGGTGGTCGGCCGGGGACGGTCCCGCACCGCGAGCCGGTACACCACGACCAGCAACGGCACCATCGCGATGAGCAGCGCGGCGACCCCGGACGGTACGGCGACCCCGGGCGGCCCGGACTCGGCCAGCATCACCAAGCCGTTCCCGCCGGTGAGCAGCAGTACGCCCACCAGTGCCGCACCGGCGAGTTGTCGGGCGGTGACCCGCAGCGCGCCGCGACCCCGGCTGACCCGCAGGATCACCGCGAGCAGCAGTGCCGCCAGGCCGAACCGGGCACCCGCCGCCGCCATCGGTGGCATCGTCTCCACCACCACCCGGATCGCCAGGTAGGTCGAGCCCCAGACGACGTAGACGATCATCAGGGCCGACCAGATCAGCGCTGGTCGGGTTGCCGACACGGCAGTGGTCGCGGTCACCACCGGCCCGGCAAGTCCCCGCGAATCGGGCGGCTCGCCGGGAGTTGGCGTACTTCGGGGAGGTGAGTCCATCGGAGGCTCACGCTACGGTGACGTCATCGCCGTCGGAATCAGTGGGTGGCCAGCGTCGAACGCCGCCGCGCAGGAGGACAGGACATGTCGCACTACGGACCGCCGGGCGGGCCGTACCCGGACCAGCAGCCGGACCGGTGGGCTGACCGGCAGCCGTCGGAGCCGTACCGGGAGCCGTCCGACCCGTGGGGTGGCAACGAACCCTGGGGGGACACCCCGACCGGCCGGGCGGAGCAGCCGTGGCAGGACCGCGGGACCGAGCAGGCCTGGCCGGGCGGCGCAGGCCAGCAGCAACCGTGGCAGGGCGGCTCGGAGCAGACCTGGCAGGGCGGCGCGGGTCAGCCACCGCCGGCGGGCTCCGACTGGCAGGGGTACGGTCAGCAGCCGTCCTCTGCCGACCAGAACTGGCACACCCCGACGGGCACCGGCTGGGCGGGTGCGACGGAGCAGACCTGGCAGCAGTCCCCGTCGGGCCCACCGGCCGGACAGCCGCCGCCGGCCGGACAGCCGCCGGCCTGGGAGCCCACCGCCACACCGGGGCGGGCGGGGCGCAGCGGTGGCGGGTTGAGCGGTGGCCTGCTGGCCGTACTGATCGGTGTCACGCTGCTGCTCTGCGGCGGCGGCGCGGCCGGGGTCTACCTGATGACCCGGCCGGACTCGACCGAGGGCAACCAGGACGAGTTGGCGGTGCCGACCGCCGGGCCGCAGGTCGACCCGTCGGCCGAGCCCCCGGCAGAGCCGACCGCGACGCCCGATCCGGACCAGGCCACCGCGACGCCGACGCCCACGTCGTCGAACGACGCGCGGTTCGTCACCGTCGGCCAGTGTGTCCGCAACGAGGCGGTGGCGGAGGAGGAGACCCCGGTGCTCACCATCACCGACTGTGACGAAGGAGCATACGAAGTGCTCGCCCGCTTCGACGGCGTCACCGACGGCGAGGAGGACGCCAAGACCAAGTGCGCCGATGTTACCGGTTACACCAACTGGTATTTCTTCAACAGCCAGTTGGACGCCCTGGACTTCGTGCTCTGCCTGAAGCAAAGGTGAGACCCACCGCACTGACCGGGAACTGGCAACCGTTGGTTACCGTCTCCGGTAGCACGGTTGGTCCGCGCCACGCTGCCCGACCATCCCACCCACCGCAGCGACAACGCTAGGGAGATCATGTCCAGCTATGGTCCGCCGGGCTACCCCGGTGCGGGACAGCCCGACGACCCGGCCGGCACACCGGGTCACTCCGGATATCCGCCGCAGGGTCCGGCCTACCCGCCGGGTGCCGGCTACCCACCGCCCGGTGCCCAGCCGGTGTCCGGCGGCGGCTACCCCGATCCGACGACCCCCTACTCGTCGTACCCGCCCGGCGGTGGCTACCCGGATCCGGGACAGCCGGCCGGTTACCCGCCGCCGGCCTCGGGTGGCGGGGCATACCCGCCACCGGAATCGGGCGGTGGGGCGTACCCGCCGCCACCGGGATCGGGCGGTTTCCCGCCGCCACCGCCCCCGCCGGGCTGGGGTCCGCCCCCGCCGGGGATGCCCGGCGGTCAGCCGCCGAAGAAGTCCCGGACCGGCCTGATCATCGGGTTGGTGATCGGCGCGGTGGTGCTGCTGGTGCTCTGCGGCTGCGGCGCGCTCGTGGCGATCGGAGCGCTGGCCGACAGCGAGAGCGACTCGAGCGCCAGTGACCCGGCCCCCGCACCGACGGTCGAGGTGGAGCCGGCCCCGGACGACGATCCCGCGTCGTCGGCTCCGCCGGCGACCGGCGACAGCGGCCTGATCGTGGTCGGCGACTGCGTGGTCAACGACGGTACGGACGACGACGCCGAGCTGCGCAAGGTGGCCTGCGAGCCGGGCTCGTACGAGGTGCTCGCCCGGATCCCGCTGACCACCGACACCGCACGCTGCGACGACCCGGTCTTCGGCCACGAGGAGACCGACACCACCTACGTGTTCGACAGCGAACAGACGATCCTCGACTACGTGCTCTGCATGAAGGAGCTCTGAGCGGGCCCGTCCGTAGCAGATCCTAGGGCTCTCTAGCGTTGACGCTAGAGAGCCCTAGGCTTTCTGAGCCGGCACCTCTCGCCACTTCTACCGGGTTCTAGCGATCACGCTAGACGACCCGATACGGTGCGAGAGTGGACCCGATCCGCAACCCGTACGCCCCCGGCGCCGGCCAGCGCCCACCCGAACTCGCCGGCCGGGGCCGCGAGGTCGACGTCTTCGACATCGTGCTGGAGCGCGTCGCCCGGGGCCGGCCCGAACGTAGCCTGATGCTCACCGGACTGCGGGGCGTCGGCAAGACCGTCCTGCTCAACACCCTGCGGTCCCAGGCCATCAACCGGCTCTGGGGCACCGGCAAGATCGAGGCCCGGCCGGACCAGTCGCTGCGCCGCCCGGTCGCCGCCGCCCTGCACATGGCGGTCCGCGAACTCGCCCCCCGGCACCGGGCACCCGAGCGGATCGACGACTTCCTCGGCGTACTCAAGGCATTTGCTCTGCGTGCGAACCCGCCGGCCGCCAGCGGACGCGGCGGGACGACCCGGCTGCGCGACCGGTGGCAGCCCGGCATCGACGTGCCGGCGGCCGTCGGGCGGGCCGACTCCGGCGACATCGAGATCGACCTGGTCGAGCTGTTCACCGACGCCGCCGCCGTCGCCACCGACGTCGGCACCGGGATCGCGCTGTTCATCGACGAGATGCAGGACGTCGGCACCGACGACGTCTCGGCGCTCTGCGCCGCCTGCCACGAGTTGTCCCAGCTCGGCGGCCCACTGATCGTGGTCGGCGCCGGGCTGCCGCACCTGCCGGCGGTGCTGTCCGCTGCCAAGTCCTACTCCGAACGGCTGTTCCGTTACCAACGGATCGACCGGCTGGACCGGGTCGCCGCCGACCAGGCCCTGACCGCACCGGCGCAGCGCGAGCAGGTCGAGTACGAGCCCAAGGCCCTGGACCTGCTGTACGACAAGTCCGGCGGCTACCCGTACTTCGTGCAGGCGTACGGCAAGGCGACCTGGGACCACGCGCCCCGTTCGCCGATCACCGCCGCCGACGTACGGATGGCCGCGCCGGACGCCGAGGCCGAGCTGGCTGTGGGCTTCTTCGGTTCCCGCTTCGAGCGCGCCACTCCTGCCGAGCGCGAGTACATGCGGGCGATGGCGTCGCTGGCCGGCACCGCCGACCCGATCAGCGGACCGCCGTCGTCATCGGGCGGCGGGAGGCAGCCGTCATCGGGCGGGAGGTTGTCGGATGACGACGCCGCCGATCCGGACGCGGCGGTGTCGACCGCCGAGATCGCCCGGGCGCTGGGCCGCAAACCGGCGAGCCTGTCACCGGCCCGGGACGCCTTGATCAAAAAAGGGCTGATCTATTCGGGGGAACGCGGAACGGTCGCTTTCACCGTCCCGCACTTCGGCCGCTATCTGCGGACCCAGCCCGGCTGAACCGGTGCGGGCCGCGCCGGATCGCGGCGGCCGGGCGTTTACCGGGTGACAGACCGGCCAACCGGGTATGACTGAGGCATGAGACCCGTACGCACCATTGCCCGCGCCCTGCTCAGCGGCATCTTCATCGTCAGCGGCGCCCGCGCGGTCGCCGACCCCGGCCCGTACGTCGAGCGGGCCCGGCCGGTCACCGACCGGGTCGCTCCGACGATCCGCCGGGCCGCGCCGCGCCTGCCCGCCGACACCGAGAACCTGGTACGGCTGCACGGTGCCACCCAGCTCGCCGGCGGGCTGTTGCTGGCCACCGGCCACGCCACCCGTCCGGCGGCGGCCGTGCTGGCCGCCTCCCTGGTGCCGACCACGGTCGCCGGGCATCCGTTCTGGTCGGCCACCGATCCGGCCGAGCGGCAGCTCCATCAGGTGCACTTCCTGAAGAATCTGGGCCTTCTCGGCGGATTGTTGCTGGCTGCGGCGGATACTGGAGGTCGTCCCGGGCTGCGGTGGCGTACCGGTCACGCGGTCCGCACCGGCCGGCGGTCGGTACGGCGGGCCGTGCGGTCGGCGCGCCGGGACGCCCGGATCGCGGTCCGCTCGGCGGCCACCGCCCGCCGGCTGCCGGGCCGGTGACGACACGCTGCCGGTCCTGCGCCCGGGCCTGCGGGGATGACACAGCGTCGTCGGTAAATATCGGACTTCAATGTTTAGTTGACCATTGAAGACCACGAACCATACAGAAGGCGCCACACAGCGTTAACGCGGTGGAAATGTCGCGAACTAGTGTGGGATCGGACACGGTAGGGTAACGCGCGCGGTCGGGGACGACACTGCGTTCTAGGCTCGGACGGACAGACGGAATTTCTCTGCGATCGACAACCGGGGGTGGGTGGATCATGGTGACGGACGTCCGTGAGCGGGTCCGTCGTCTCACCCCGTTGCGCCGCCGCCAGCTGGGGCGGGTCCGCGACGCGTGGCGCGGGCTCGACCGCGCCACCCTGCTACGGCTCGGCCTGATCGCGCTGACCTGCTACGCCGCCTGGTACGCGATCGGCATGTTCGGCCGGCCGTACAACTTCTTCGACATGCGGATCTACCACGGAGCGATGCTGTGGTGGACCAACGGCGGCGAGCTGTACGAGTTCATCGCCCCCGAGACCACCCTCGGTTTCACCTATCCACCGTTCGCCGGGCTCACCATGCTGCCGATGGCGCTGGTCCCGATGCTCGCCGCCGGATGGATCAACGTCCTGCTCGGCATCACCGCCCTGGCCCTGGTCCTCGCCGTCCTGCTCGGGCCGATCGCCGACCGCTGCGGGTGGCCGCGCTGGTTCGCCGTCGGTCTGGCGGTCCCCCTGGCGGTGGCCATCGAACCGGCCCGCGAGACCCTCGGCTACGGCCAGGTCAACCTGCTGCTCTTCGGCCTGATCATCGCCGACCTGGTGGCGCTGCGCTGGCGGGCCGCGCCGACGCCGCACCGGCTGGCCACCGGCGGACCGCTGCGCCGGATCTTCTTCAGCGGCATCTGGGCCGGAGCCGGCATCGGGCTGGCCACCTCGATCAAGCTGACCCCTGCGCTGTTCATCGTCTACCTGCTGGTCACCCGGCAGTGGCGCGCCGCCACCACGGCCATCGGCACCGCCGCGCTGGTCACCGTCGGCGCGATGGTCGTCGCGACGAAGGAGTCGGCTGCCTACTTCACCTCGGTGCTCTGGGACACCGGCCGGGTCGGCGTGGCCGACATGACCCCGAACCAGTCGCTCGCCGGCGTCCTGGCCCGGCTCTACGACTCGATGCAGACCCCGGGGCTGCTCTGGTTCTCGTTCGCCGCCCTGCTGCTCGCCCTCGGGCTCAGCCGGGCCGCCCACGCCCACGCCGACGGCGACGAACTGACCGCGTTCACCCTGATCGGCCTCACCGCCAACGTGATCAGCCCGATCAGCTGGTCACACCACCTGGTCTTCGTCATCCCGGCGATCATCGTGCTGGCCGACGCGGCGCTGCGCCGACGCAGCGCCAGTCAGGGGCTGATCTCACGGCGTACCTACCCGCCGACCGGCCCGGGGATCAGCGGCGTCGCGGGGCTGCGTACCCCGATCTGGTTCCCGGCGCTGACCGGGCTGCGGCACGCGGCCGCCGCCGTCGCGCTCTACCTGCTCTTCCTGATCTCCCCGATCTGGCCCTACGAGCACAAGCTGCCGCAGGTGTCGCACTACCACGACGGACTGTGGGGGGTGCTGATGGAGAACTCGCTCGGCCTGGCGCTGATCGCGCTCGTCGCCGCCCTGCCGTGGCGGCCCGGCGCGGAGCCGGCCTTCTACCTGGACCCTCGTCCGCAGATCCGGCGCCGGCTCACCGCGCCCACCGGCCGGGCACGTACCGGCAGCTGACCTACGCCCACCGGCCGGCCTCGCGCCGATCGGCGCGAGGCGGTCCTACGGGCAGTTGACCCACTCCTCGGTGCCGTCGGCGAAGAACTGCCGCTTCCAGATCGGCAACCGGGCCTTCGCCTCGTCGACCAGCCGGGCGCAGGCGGTGAAGGCCGCCGCCCGGTGCGCGGTGCTCACCGCCGCCACCAACGCCACGTCACCGATGGCCAACGGACCGAGCCGGTGCGACACCGCGACCGCGTACACCGCCGGGTCGGCGGCCACCTCCCGGGCCACCTCGTGCAGGATCTCCGCCGCGCTGGGGTGGCCCTCGTACTCCAGCCGGGTCACCGACCGGCCATGGTCGTGGTCGCGGACCACCCCCTGGAAGGAGACCACCGCGCCGGCGCGGTGGTCCGCGACCGCCGCCTCGTGCGCCGCCAGGTCGAGCGGCGTCGCGGTCACCGCCACCAGGACAGGTCGGATCGGTACGGTCACGGCAGTCGCTCCCCGGGCAGCATCGGCAGTGGTACGACGGACACCTCGTCACCGGCCGCGCCGGCACCCCCCGGCGGGATCACCGCGAAGCCGGCGGCGGTGGCCAGCCCCCGCAGCATCGCCGACCCCACGTGCGGCACCGGGTACGCCGTACCGGTCACCGGGTCCAGCCGTACCAGCGCAAGGTGGGTGAAGTCGCCCCGGCCGGGTACGGCGGCACCGAGCCGGTGCCGGGGCAGGGTGGGCAGCGCCCGCCCGTGCATCCCGGCCAGCAGCGGCGCGACCAGGGACACCAGGGCGATGACGGCCGACTGGGGGTTGCCCGGCAGACCGGCGACGAACCGGTCCCGGCCGTCGCCGCCGGACACCCGGGCGAGCAGCATCGGGAACCCGGGACGGACCGCGACCGTGTTGACCACGTACCCGGCACCGAGCTGCGCCAACGCCGGATGCAGATGGTCGACCGGGCCATGCATGGTGCCGCCGGTGGTGCAGACCAGGTCGGCGTCGGCCAACGCCGTACGCAGCCCGTCGACGTGCGCGTCGAGGGTGTCCGCGACCGGGCCGACGACGGCGTCGGCGGGCAGCTCACAGCCGTAGCGGCGCAGCCAGCCCGGCACCGACGGGCCGAGGGCGTCGCGGACCCGGCCGGCCCCGGGTGGCCCGCCGGTCAGCAGTTCGTCGCCGAAGACCAGCAGCGCGGCCCGCACCGGACGGTGCACCGGCAGGGTGTCGTAGCCGCAGGAGGCGGCGAGGCCGATCACGGCGGGGTCGACCGGCGTACCGGCCGGCAGCAGTTCCTCACCGGCGGTGGCCTCCTCGCCCGGCGATCGCCACTCCGGTTGCGGCCGGGGGTCGCCGTGCACCAGCCCTGCCTCGTCGACGGTCGACTCCTCGACCCGCAGCACGCTGGTCGCGTCGGCGGGCACCATCGCACCGGTGGCGATCTGCACCGCCACCCCGTCGTCGCCGAGCGCCGACGGCACCCCACCGGCCAGTATCCGGCCCACCACCCGCCACGGCCCGGCACCACGGACCGCCCAGCCGTCGACGCTGGAGGTCCGGAACGCCGGCAGGTCGGTCAGGGTCACCAGCGGGGCGGCGAGGGTGTGGCCGTCGGCCTGCGGCAACGGCACCTGCACCGGCGGGCGACGGGCGGTCCGGCCCGCCGCGTGGACGAGGGCACGGGCGTGCGCCCAGTCGACGGGGCGGTGGTCCATGGCCGGCTGAGCCACACCGGCGGACGGTTCGGCGGTCACCGGGCGAGCCTATCGGTCAGCCACGGGGGTGGTCGCCGCCGCTCAACTGGTCCAGCGCGTGCCGCAGGATCGGCCCGAGTACGGCGAGTCCGTCGCGGGCACCACCGGTGGAGCCGGGCAGATTGACGATCAACGTCCGGCCGGCCACCCCGGCGACACCGCGCGACAGTGCAGCGGTGGGCACCGCCGTACGGCTGACCGCCCGGATCGCCTCGGCGATCCCCGGGATCTCGTAGTCGAGCACCGAGCGGGTCGCCTCGGGGGTGCGGTCGGTCGGGGTGATCCCCGTACCGCCACTGGTCAGGACCAGTTGGACGCCGTCGGCGACGGCCCGGCGCAACGCCTGCGTGACCGGCTCCCCGTCCGGCACGACCTCCGGGTCGTCGACCCGGCAGCCGAGGTCCCGCAGGCCGGCGACGAGCAGCGGGCCGCTGGTGTCCGCGTACACCCCGGAGGCGGCCCGGTTCGAGGCCACCACGACCCGCGCGTACGGGGTCACGGCCGGTCCGCCGGTCGCTGCCAGTCGCCGGTCTTGCCGCCGGACTTGGTCAGCACCCGGACCGCGTCGAGGGTGGCCGCCGGGTCGACGGCCTTGACCATGTCGATCAACGCCAGGCCGGCGGTCGCGACCGAGGTCAGAGCCTCCATCTCGACGCCGGTCCGGTCGGCGGTCCGGGCGGTCGCGGTGATCTCGACGGAGTCGTCGGTGATCTCCAGGTCGACGGTCACCCCGTGCAGCGCGATGGGGTGGCACAGCGGGATCAGGTCGGGAGTGCGTTTGGCT
Organism: Solwaraspora sp. WMMA2056; assembly: GCF_030345095.1. NCBI lineage: Bacteria > Bacillati > Actinomycetota > Actinomycetes > Micromonosporales > Micromonosporaceae > Solwaraspora > Solwaraspora sp. WMMA2056. The sequence goes on along the minus strand of NZ_CP128360.1, from coordinate 1,096,340 downwards.
CCCATGATGCCGGCGATCCGGGCGACCGCCAGGGCGTCGCCCTTCGGCAGCCCGTCGCGGCGGAGCAGATCGGTCACTTCGCGGGTGGTCCGCAGCCGGCCGGCGGCCACCGCACGGCGTACGGACGGTGTCTTGGCGGTCACGTCCACCATCCGCGCGGCACCCGCGTCGTCGACATGGGTCAGGTTCGGCACCTCGGTCACCTGAACGAGCCTAGCGAGCTGACCGGTCGACTCTGGCCCGACGGCCCTGTCCACCGGCAGAGTCGACCTGACACCCTGGTCACGGGTACGGGCGACCAGACCGTCCATGGTGCTCTCGACACGCTTACCGGATCAGTTTCGCGGATACCTAGTTACATGACCAAATGGTGCATCCATAAGGAATGCTTAAGGTTATGAACGAAGGCGTTCGAACGCATTCCGTCGGCAGCCAATAACGATCAGTGACAAACCACCACCATCTTCACTAATCATGCGCATATGGACATTTATTCGTATGCAAGTGGCATATCGCAACTCTATGGTTCTCCCATCACGGAAACGGCAGCACCAACTGCCCGATCGAGTGGAGGAGAACACCATGCGCAGTCACGAATGGCTCTGATACTGTCATCTCCCGATGACAAGCAGTAGTCTCGCGGGGTACGCACGGCAACAAGATCAGGAACGGGCGTGACCCGCACAGTTCGACGCGACATTGAGACCGATCGGCAGCTCCTGCTGCTCGTCGGTCTCGTCGCCGTTTGTGCGGCAACTGTCGGAATCGCCTCTCTTGTTCTCGTCGCCGGATCCCTGGTCACCACCCCGGACCAATTCGCGCTGGTCGCCGCACTCGTCTTCCTCGCCGCAGTCGGCGTGACCGTCCAGTGGCACGTACGGATCCGCTCCACCGCCCACGCCATCGCCTGGAGCGAAGTCGCCATCCTGGTCGGCCTCGCGGTGGCCCCGGCCACCCTGGTTCTGCTCTGCACCGGCCTCGGCGTCGGACTCGTGATGATCGTTCAACGGGTCGCCCGGATAAAAGCGACCTTCGCCGTCGCCAAGAACATGCTGCTCGCCGCAGCCGCCGGCGGCGTCCTGCACGCGCTGAACTGGGACCTGGCCCAACCGATCTCCAGCATCACGTTCTTCGGACCACTCGCCGGCGCCTATGTGGTGGCGGTCGTACTCGACGAGGTCCTGACCCTTCCGGTCATCGCCCGCGCCACCCGGACCCGGCTGCGGGTCATGTTCCGACAAGACCTCGGCCTGCGCATTTCCAGCGCGGTCATCCGATTTCCGCTGATCCTGGCCACCCTGCTGATCCTCAAGGCGGATCAATGGCTGCTGGTGACCATCCCGCCGGTGGTGCTCTGCATCCACCTGGCCTACGCCGGTCAGGCCCGCTCCCGGGCCGACCAGCAGGCCTGGCAACGACTGGCCCGGGCCACCGACGCACTCAACGTCATCGACCTCGACGTGGTGCTGTCCACCGCGGTGGTGCAGGCCGCCGACCTGTTCTCCACCGACCGGGTCGAGGTGGAGCTCAACAGCCCGCACCGGCTCGTCCAGGGCAACAGCGACGGCGTGCAGTACGACGGCCCGGCCGATACCGCGCCCACCCCGCACATGCGTACGGTGATCGCCGTCCCGCTCGCCAGTCCGGACAGCACCGTCAGCGTCGGGACCCTACGGCTGTGCCTGGCCGGCCCGGTCAAGTTCTCCGACCGCGAGCACTACACCCTGCGTACGTTCGCCTCGGCACTGTGTACGGCGGTCCGCAACGCCACCCTCTACCAGCAGCTCAACGAGGAGGCCGAACGGCATGCCCGGCAGGCGGCGCAGGACTCGCTCACCGGACTGGCCAACCGACGTCGGCTGATGGACCACGGCGCGCAACTCCTCGGCGGTCGGCGCACCGGCGGGATCACCGCCCTGCTCCTGATCGACCTCAACCACTTCAAGGAGATCAACGACACGCTCGGGCACGCCGCCGGCGACGAGGTGCTGATCCAGGTGGCGCGCCGGCTCTGCGCCACCGCGCACGCGGGCGACATGGTCGCCCGGCTCGGCGGCGACGAGTTCGCCGTACTGTTGACCGGCCTGCCCGCACCCGCGATCGCCACCCACCGGGCCGATGCCCTGCTCGCCGCGATCTGTGCCCCGATGGACCTCGACGGCATGCGGATCAACGTCGAAGCCAGCGGTGGCATCGCCGTCGCCCCCGGCAACGGCGGCATGCCCGAGCTGCTGCGTCGCGCCGACGTAGCCATGTACCAGGCGAAACGGTCCGGCGGACGGATCGCCTCGTACGCCCGCGGCCGGGACACCGCCGACGTCGGCCGGTTGGCCCTCGGTGGAGACCTGCCCCGCGCCGTCGCCGAGCACGAGTTCAGCGTCGCCTTCCAGCCGATCGTCGACCTCGGCACCGGCGAAGTGATCGCCGCCGAAGCGCTCGCCCGCTGGCAGCACCCGGACCAGGGCCGACTCGACCCGCCACGCTTCCTGGACACCGTCGAACGGTCCGGGCTGCTCCCCGCGTTCGCCGACGCGGTCCTCGACCAGTCCCTGATCGCCGCCGCCACCTGGGCCGAAGCCGGCTTCGCCCTGCCCGTCGCGGTCAACCTGTCCCCGCGCAGCCTGCTCGACCCGCGCTACCCCAGCGCCGTCCTCGCCCGGCTCCGCGCCCACGACATCCCGCCCAGCCGGCTCGTCCTCGAGCTGACCGAGACGCTCACCATCAGTCAACTCGAAGTGGTCGACCAGGTGCTCGGCCAACTCCGCGACGCCGGGATCCGACTCGCCCTCGACGAGTTCGGCACCGGCTACTCGTCACTGTCGATGCTGTCGCGGGTGCCGGTGCACGAACTGAAGATCGCCCGGTCGTTCGTGCGGAGCATGGAGACCTCCGCCGAGGCGGTCGCCGTCATCCGGTCGACCGTCGACCTCGGCCGCAGCCTCGGCCTGGCCGTCGTCGCCGAAGGCGTGGAGAGTGAACCACAGCGCCAGGCGTTGTGGGCACTTGGCTGCACCGCCGGTCAGGGCCACCTCTTCGCCCGCCCGATGCCGGCCCACCGGTTGCTGACCGCACTGCAGTGCGGCTCCGGCGGCCGCCCCGGTAGCCTGGCCGGGCCGCTGCACGACGAGGGTGCCGTCATCCGGCTCGATCAGAACCGCCGGGCACATCAACGGCAGCGGACCGAGAAGGTACCGCACCTACCGGCGTGACCGTTCTGCCAGACTTGCGACGTGACCGTCGCGTCGGCCGGACCCGCAACCCGCCCGCGCCGCCCGGCCGACTCCGCCCGGCGGTGGCGGGCCGACGTCACCCGACGGTGGAACCGGTTGCACCGGGCCGGTGCCGGGCTCGTCGGCGACCTCACCGTCTACGGACTCTCCGCCGCCTTCGCCGGGATCACCGCGACCACGTCGACCCTCGCCCCGCACCGGGCCTGGGGCACCGTCGCCACCGTCGGGTACGGCGCCGCCGTCCTCGTCGTACTCAGCCAGCTCGCCTTCCGCAGAGCCGCCGCCATCGGGCCGGACGTCCCCGTCGCCGGACGTGGCTGGCTGACCGGACTCACCTGGACGGCGGTGGTCGCCGTACCGCTGCTGGTGCAGTCCGCGCAACGCGCGGGCGGACGGACCGACCGGGCGCAGGAAGAGGTCCTGGTCGTCGAGGACGGGGCCAGCAGGTTGCTCGCCCACGGCACCCCGTACCTGTCCGAGCAGCAGATCACCGCCCTGCCCAGCGACGAGCAGTTGCTCGGCTACCTGCCGTACCAGCCCGGGATGGTGCTGTTCGGCATGGCCCGGGCGCTGGCCGGCGTGGCCTGGTGGACCGATGCCCGGGTGTGGTTCGCCCTCGCCACCGTCGTCCTCGGCGGCACCGCCCTGGTGCTGCTGCGCGCGCAGGTCGGCGTCGACGGCGCCACCCTGGTACGGACGGTGCAGCTCAGCGCGGTCCTGCCGATCTCCGCGTTGACCCTGAGCACCGGAGGCAACGACCTGCCGGTCCTGGCGCTGGCCCTGCTCGGGCTGACGCTCTGCGCCACCGGCCGGTACGGTGCCGCCGGGTTCGCGGTCGGTGCCGCCGCCGCGCTCAAACTGTTCGCCTGGCCGATCCTGGTCGTGGTGGCACTGCACGCCGCCGCCAAGGGGCAGCGCGAGCTGGTGAAGGTCGCCGCCGCCGGCGTCGGGCTGCCGTTGCTCGCCCTGGTCCCGGTGGCCGCCGTGGACCATGCCGCGCTGGCGCACAACGTCGTCGGTTTCCCGCTCGGGGCGGGCGTGGTCGACACTCCGGCGGCGTCGCCGCTGCCCGGTCACCTGATCGCCGACTGGCTACCGGGCGGTCGGTTCGTCGCGGGCACGCTGCTGATCCTGGTCGGCCTCGCGATCGCGGTACGCCTGCGGCACCAGCCGCCACGTACCGTCGCCGGGGCGGCGACGATCTGCGCGGCCGGTCTGCTCGTCGCCACGATGTTGCTGCCGGCGACCCGGTTCGGATATCTGCTGTACCCGATCGCGCTGTTCAGCTGGGTGCCGGTGCTGTACGACGCAGGGTCCAGCGACGCAGGGTCCAGCAACGCCGGGTCCAGCAACGGTGGGTCCAGCACCGGCCAGCCGGGGGCAGCTGCCGGAGAGCGGGCCGTCACCGGTGGCGGCCCGTGAAGTTGCCCGCCGGGTCGGTGTCGCCGGCCGTACTGACCGCGGTCGCCGTCGGCGGTGCCGTCGGTGCCGCCGCCCGGTACGGCATCGCCCTGACCTGGCCCGTCGCCGCCGACGGCCCACCCTGGCCGACCCTGGTCACCAACCTCGTCGGCTGCACCCTCATCGGCGTACTCATGCGGGTCGTCACCGCCCGGCCCCGGCCGCACCGCCTGCTCCGGCCGCTGCTCGGGGCGGGCCTGCTCGGCGGCTTCACCACCTTCTCGATCCAGACCCTGGAGGTCGCCGAACTGTTCGCCACCGGACGCCCCTGGTTGGCCGGCGGCTACGCCCTCGGCACCCTCGCCGCAGCGCTGGTCGCGGTGCTGATCGGCGGTGCGGCGGCCCGGCCGGTCGCCGACCGGTGGGCGGGAGCCGGGTCGTGACACTGCTGCTGGTGATGACCGGCGGTGCCGTCGGGGCGGTGCTGCGCTACCTGGTCGACCGGGTGGTGGTCGGGGCCGGCCGGCCCAGCTACTGGGGCACGTTCGCGGTCAACGTCGTCGGAGCGGCGCTGCTCGGTGGGATCGCCGGCACCGGTACGGCACTCGACGGCCCGCTGGCCCGGCTGCTCGCCACCGGTCTGTGTGGTGCGCTGACCACCTATTCGACCTTCGCCTACGAGGTGGTGCAGCTGGCCGGCGGTGGCGCCCGGGACCGCTGGCGGGCAGCGGGCTACGCGGCGGCGACCCTGACGGTCGGATTCACCGCCCTGGTGACGGCACACGCGATGGCCGCAGCGCTCGCCAGATAGCAGCGACATGGCGGCGACGCGGGGTGCCCGATCGACGGATTTCGCCCGACCACCCGGCGACGACGGCGGATCCGGCGTACACCTGAGGCCATGGACAGTGTGTACCGGGACCGCGAAGACGCCGGCGCGCGGCTCGCCCGCGACCTGGCCAGCCTGACCGGGCGGCCGGACGTCGTCGTACTGGGCCTGCTCCGGGGCGGGGCACCGGTCGCGGCGGTCGTCGCCAACCGGCTCCAGGTGGCCTACGACGTGCTCGTCATCCGCAAACTCGGGCTCCCGGCCGCCCCCGAGGTCGCGTTCGGCGCGATCGGCTCCGGCGGCGTACGGGTGATCAACCGGGAGGTGGCCGACCGCCTCGACGCCGCACAGATCGCCCAGGTGACCGAAGTGGAGACGGCCGAGCTGCACCGCCGGGAGCGCCGCTTCCGGGGCGACCGACCGGCGGTGGACCTGGCCGGACGTACGGCCGTGCTGGTCGACGACGGCCTGGCCACCGGCGCGACGGCCCGGGCCGCCGTCGCGGTCTGTCGGGGTCTCGGCGCCGCGCGCGTGATGGTGGCCGTGCCGGTGGGCTCCGCCGCAGCCGTCGCCGCCCTGCGCGACGTGGTCGACGGCCTGGTCTGCCCGCTGCAGCCGGACGACTTCCAGGCTGTCGGCCAGTACTACGACGACTTCCATCAGGTCGGCGACGACGAGGTCGTCGGGTTGCCTGTCGGCGGGTGAGGACAGCAGCCGGTACCGTCGAATCATGCAGATGAACTGTCCCAAGTGCCACGGCTCCATGCGGCAGTACGAGCGCAGCGGAATCACCATCGACCAGTGCACCGAGTGTCGGGGCATCTTCCTCGACCGGGGCGAACTCGAACGGCTCTTCGACGCGGAGGCTGCCTGGAACGGTGGCGGCTCGGCGGGTCAGCCCGGTCAGCCGGCCCGTCCGCCGGCACCGCCGGCCAGTGGCTACCCGCCGCCGCCCCCGCCGGCCAGTGGCTACCCGCCGCCGGTTCACCACCAGCCCGGCTACCCGCCGGCACCGGCCTACCCGCCGGCGCCCGCCTACGGCCACCACGGCTACCACGGGCACAAGCGGCACAAGCGGCAGAAGAGCTTCCTGAACCAACTCTTCGACTGACCCCGCGCCGGCCTACGGCCGCACCGCGACGCGTCAGATGGCCATGTCGACGAAGCGGGAGAGGTGGAGCTGCGCGGCGACGGTCACCGTGTCGGTGGGACCGTTACGGTGCTTCGCCACGATGAAGTCCGCCTCTCCCGCCCGGGGCGACTCCTTGTCGTAGTAGTCGTCCCGGTGCAGCAGGATCACCACGTCCGCGTCCTGCTCGATCGAGCCTGACTCCCGCAGGTCGGACAGCTGAGGACGCTTGTCGGTCCGCTGCTCCGGGCCCCGGTTGAGCTGGCTGACCGCGATGACCGGGCACTCGACCTCCTTGGCCAGCAGTTTCAGCCCTCGCGACAACTCGGCGACCTCCTGCTGCCGGCTCTCCGTCCGCTTGGGTGAGCTCATCAGCTGCAGGTAGTCCACCACGATCATCTTCAGGTCGTGCCGTTGACGCAGCCGCCGTGCCTTCGCCCGGATCTCCATCAGGTTCATGTTCGGTGTGTCATCGACGAACAGCGGCGCTTCGCTGATCTCGCCCATCCTCCGGGCCAGCTTGGTCCAGTCGTCGTCGGACAGCTGACCGGAACGCAGGACGTGCAGCGGTACCTTCGCCTCGGCCGAGAGCAGCCGCATGACGATCTCCACCTTGCTCATTTCCAGCGAGAAGATGGCGGCGGCGCAGCCGGCCCGGATCGCGGCGTTACGGGCGAAGTCCATCGACGCGGTGGAGTTGTGGGTCGGGACCATCGTGCGCCCCGCCAGGTAGAGGTGGTCCGGGTTGTCCACGGTGACGCACCGTACCGGCACGCTGGGCACCGGCCGGATCGCCGTGACGAACCGTTCCCGGTCGGTGTCCGCGCCGACGGTGACCGTGTACAAGGTCGACGGCGCGGTCATCCGGCCCGGCACGGTGGCGGCCGTCACCGTGCAGTGCCCGCCCAGGGTCGCCACCAGCTCCCGCACCGAATCGGCCAGCCGACGGCCGGTGGTGCGGTACTCGACGAGACCGCCGACGCCGCAGGTGCCGGCGGTGTCGAGCAGGCCGGCGAGCACCGCCCGGCGCTGCGCCTCGCTGGCGCGCAGGTACAGGTCGGGGACGCGACGCTCGTCGGGGTCGCCGTCGGACGGCGGTTCACCCCCGGCCAGTTCGACCCCCAGCTGGTACGGGGGCACCGGCAGGTCGGTGCGCTCGGGCAGCACCAGTGGCCGACTGTTGCGTACCGCGATGCCCGACGTGGCCTGCGGGTCGCGCCCCAGCAGGTCGACGAGCTGTTCGGTGGTCAGCACCTCGGTCGCCGCCGTGGCCGCCGGCCCACGCCAGCCCGGTACGGTGCCACCGGCCGGACCGGCACCGGCCAACGCCAGGCCGGCGGGTTGATGGGTCACCTGCCAGAGGTGGTCAGCGTCGGCGACGATCGTCGAGCCGTCGCTGAACTCCACCTGGTACGACCGACCACCGAGGAGGATCTCGGAGGTGCCGACGACCGTGGTCGGCCGGCCGTCCGCGTCGAGCAGTTGGTCACCGACCGCGACCTCACCCATGGTGGTCCACCCGGTGGGGGTCGGCAGCGGGGTGTCCAGTGCCAGTGCCTTGCCCAGACCCGGCCGGCCGGCAACGATGATCAGCTGGCCGGGGTGCAGGCCGTTGAGCAGCCTGTCCAGGTCGGTGAAGCCGGTGGGGACGCCGGTCATCACGCCGCCCTGGGCACCGACCGCCTCGATCTCGTCGAGGGTCGGCTGCAGCATGTCGGCGAGCACCGCGAAGTCCTCGCTGACCCGGCGCTCGGTGACGTCGTACACCGCCTGCTGGGCCAGGTCGACCACGTCGTCGATGTCGCGGCCGCCGCCGGCGGCGGAGCCGTAGCCCAGCTGGACGATCTTGGTGCCGGCTTCGACGAGCCGACGGAGGACGGCACGCTCGGCGACGATCCGGGCGTAGTAGGAGGCGTTGGCGGCGGTCGGCACGCTGGCGATCAGCGTGTGCAGGTACGGCGCGCCACCCACGCGGCCGATGTCACCGGAGTCGGCGAGCGCGGCGGAGACCGTGATCGGGTCGGCGGGCTCACCGCGACCGTACAGGTCGAGCACCGCGTCGAAGATGGTCGCGTGGATCGGCCGGTAGAAGTCGTGCGACTTGAGGATCTCGACGACGTCGGCGATGGCGTCCTTGGACAGCAGCATTCCGCCGAGGACGCATTGCTCGGCGGCGATGTCCTGCGGCGGGGTGCGGTCGAACCCGCCGCCGGTGGGTGGGCCCGGTGGTGGCGTCGGAGGCCCAGGTGGGCCGGCGGGGCGCGCCGGCCGGGCGTCGGTCTGCCGGTCATCCGTGATGGACATCCGCCACCCCCCTTCGTCGTCGCCTGTGGTGCCAGTGAACGTCGCGGGTACGACATCCGCTGCGGCACGTCGCGGTCCACCGGGCCGACCTGCCACAGGTCGGGCGACCGGGGGACGTCGCGCTGGTAGCGGGAGGGCTGGCGTGAACGATACGGACTCCCCGGCGGCAGACCCAAACGGCGCGGTGGATGAACCTCTGGACAAGCTGTGGACAGCCGGCCGCAGCCTGTGCACAACCTTGTGCACAGGCTGTGGAAAACTCGTTCGCCGCGCGGTCGACCCCCTGCTGAGCTGGGGCTACGCTGTCCACAGCCGGTGGACAAAATTCGTCACCAGGCTGCTGGCCCAGGTACCGGCTAGTATCGGCGGTGACTGTGTCGCCGGCTCAGCCGATCATGGCTGGATAGCGAAGGGGCGAGGCTCCGGCGGTGGACTACCGGGATTGGGAGTACGGCGACCGCGCTCCGCGTGAGCGGCGGCCTGCTCCTCGTTGGTCCGATGACGCCGAGGTCGACCCGACGCCACGGTCGCGTCGCGCCCGGTACGCCGCACCGGATGATGCCAATGAACCGCCGCGAGGGCGTCGCCGACGCCACGACCCGGAAGACGAGCCAGTGGAGAGGCGCGCTGCACCGGGCGGCGCACGGTGGGCGCTGCCCGCCGGGCCGTCCTCCGCCGACCACCGGCCACCGGCCGACCACGGCAGCCGATCCGGGGCGGCCGACCGGTCCTGGGACGGGGACCGGTCCTGGGACCGTGGCCGACCGGCCGGCTGGGACGACACGGCGGCCGCCCCGGACCGGGCCGACCAGTATGACCGGGGCGGGCGGGCCGGGCGGCATCGCGACGGTTCGTGGCAGATCCCGGAGCAACCGACGCGTAGTCGCCGCCGGACAGTCGGCCGGCGTCGCGCACCGGAGGATCCGATCTCGGGCGGCCCGATCTCCGGTGGCCCGGTCTCCGGCAGCCCCACCTCGGGTGGGCCGGTCTCCCCGGCCCCGACCTCCGGCGGTCGTCGTGGCTGGCAGCGCGACCCGCCGCGCAGCGACGCCGGGCCGGTCAGCCGCTGGTCCGACGAACCGCACACGTCGTGGTCCGACGAACCGCGTACCGCCTGGTCCGACGAACCGCGCACGTCCTGGTCCGCGCCCCCGGCAAGATGGTCGCCGCCACCCGGTGACCGCCCCGCCGACGACGACAGTTGGCTCTCCCGTGGCCTGGCCCGCGAACCGGACGACCGGGCCGACACGCCGCCCCGGCGGCGACGGCGACGTAGCGACGAGGCAGCGTCGCGACGCGGTGGCGAGGCAGCGTCGCGACGCGGGTACGACGACCCGGCGCAGTGGCTGCCCGACGACGCCCCACCGGGCCGGCGTACTGACAGCGCCCGACGACCGGTGCCCCGGCAGCGCGCGATCGACAGCCGTCGCGACAGCGGACCAGGCGAGCACACCGGCGGCTGGTCCCGCGACGGCGCGTGGTCAGCGGCAGCAGCCGACTACACCAGCGAATGGTCCCGCGACGATGCGTGGTCAGCGGCAGCAGCCGACTACACCAGCGAATGGTCCCGGCCGCCAACCGAAGACAAGCAACGCGAGTCCGGCCGGGCCGCTCGCCGTACCCGTGCCGCCCGCCGGGAGATCGAGGCACCGAGGCGGGAGCAGCCACGCGAGATCGACGGCTGGTCGCGTACCGCGTCGGCGCCGCGCGCGATCGGCCCAGGCCCTTCGGCGGCGTCGACCAGCGTGGGCCGGGGCCACCGCGACGCCGGGGACGACCCGGCGCTGTTCGACGGCTGGCGGGCCGCCAGCGACTACACCCAGCAGTGGGACCGCGACGACGATCCGCAGAGCTGGCCAACCGGAAGTCGGACCGGGGCCCGCAAGCGACGTGCGCTGGAGGCGGGCGGGTACGCCGACGAGATCCCGCCGGTCGACCCGTGGCCCGAGGTCGAACCCGGCCGCGAAGGCACCTTCTGGTCCGGCACCCGGCTGGCCGCCGACGACCCCCGGTGGGTCGAGACGCCGTCGTCCGCTCCCCGGTCGCCCGTGGTGGCGCTGCCCAGTGCCCCACGCTCGCGGGTGCTGCCCGAGCAGCGGCCACGGCCCCGGTACGAACCACCGTCGCAGCGGCGGCTCACCTACCGGATCGACGACGAACTCATCGACGCCGACCAGGGCGGCTACCTGTCGTCGTTGCTCTACACGGCGGCCTGGTACGCCCTGCCGGTGGTGGCGTTCCTGATCTGGAGCCTCACGCTGGACGGCACCCCCGCCACGAACGACTGCGTCCTGGGCGTGGACGGCGACTGCCTGTCGGCCCGTGCCCAGGCGATCAGCTCGCTGCTCGCGGCGGCACCCGCCTTCGCGTACGCACTGATGATCTCTCTGGTCCTCGCCGTCCTGATCCGGTGGGTGAGCGGGACCTGGCGGGCGTCGAGCGTCGGCCTGGCGGCGGCCGTCATCGGAGGTGGCATGTCGCAGGTGGTGGCGAGCGCCATCACCGGTCAGCCGATCGGTTGACGGCCGTTCGGTGGCGGCCGGCTGCCCCGGCGGTGGCGGTTCGACGACTGATCGCGCTGGTCCGGGCGGCGTACCCGCTCGTACCATCGGTCGGTGCCCAGCAGACCTCGGGCGGTCAGGCACATCCTGACCGGCCTTGTCACGATGGCGCTGCTCGCCGGTTGCGGCGACGCGGCCGGGTCCGGGCCGGCCGGTGTGGTCGGTGCGGCGACCGACGCACCAGCGTCGGCACCGCCGGATCCCACCGCGACCGTGGCGCCGCGCGGCGGCGACGCCGGGCTCGGTCCGGCCCCGCCGCCGACCGCCCCGGCCGACCCGCCGACCGCTGACGGCGGTGCCGCCGGCCCGCCCCCCGGTAATCCGGACGGCGGCGCGGACGTGCCGTCGCACGCGCGGGCGGTGGACACCAGCCGACCCACCCGGACCGTCGGCGACGGTACGCCGGCGAGTTGCACCTCGGACGCGGTCGTGTCGGCGGTCGCCGCCGGCGGGATCATCACCTTCGCCTGTGGTCCACGGCCGGTGGTCATCGTGCTGAAGCAGACGGCAAAGGTCCGCAACGCGGCCAGCCGGCGGGTGGTGCTCGACGGCGGCGGTCTGGTCACCCTCAGCGGCGGCGGCGAACGGCGCATCCTCTACATGAACACCTGTGACGAGACGCAGGGCTGGACGACCTCACACTGCAACGACCAGGACCATCCCGAGCTGGTCGTGCAGAACCTGACGTTCGCCGACGGCGACGCCACCGGCGAACGGGTCGACGGTGGTGGCGGTGGAGCGATCTTCGTACGCGGCGGTCGGTTCCGGGTCGTCGACAGCCGGTTCGTCCGCAACCGCTGCGACCCGACCGGTCCGGACCTGGGTGGCGCCGCGATCCGGGTGCTGGACCAGTGGCAGGACCGACCGGTGTACGTGGTGGGCAGCACCTTCGGCGGAGCGCCGGACGACGGCGGCGTGTGCGCCAACGGTGGCGCGCTGAGCAGCATCGGCGTCTCGTGGATCGTTCTGAACAGCGTACTGACCCACAACGCGGCGGTCGGGCACGGCGCGAACCCGGCGAAGCCGGGCACCCCCGGCGGTGGCAGCGGTGGCGCGATCTACGCCGACGGCAACCGGTTCACGGTGACCGTCGCCGGCAGCGTGGTCGCCGAGAACACGGCGAAGGAGGGTGGCGGGGCGATCTTCTTCGTCAGCAACGACCGGTCCGGCACCTTGGAGGTGACCGGCTCGGTGCTGCGGCGCAACGTCAACGACGGCTTCGCCACGGCCGGCTACCCGGGGATCTTCTTTCTCGGTGCGGGGGAACCGGTGGTGGTCTCCAGCACCCTGCGCTGATCACGGCGAAGGGACCACACCGGTCGGTGTGGTCCCTTCGCTGAGCTGCGCTCGGGTGGCCGGACCTACTTGGCCTGGAGCACGTTGAGGTTGAACGACGCGGTGACGTCCGGGTGGAGCTTGACCTTCACCGGATAGGCGCCGACCGACTTGATGTGGCCGGGCAGTTCGAGCCGTCGACGGTCCAGCGCCGGTCCACCGGCGGTACGGACGGCGTCAACGACCTCGGCCGGGGTGACCGAGCCGAACAGTCGACCGCCCTCGCCGGCCCGCACGGTCAGGGTGACCGTGAGGTTCTCCAGCTGCCCCTTGACCTCGTTGGCGTGGCCGAGGTCGCGGATCTCCCGTGCGGACCGGGCCCGCTTGATCGAGGTGACCTGCTTCTCCGCGCCCTTGGTCCAGGTGATCGCGTAGCCCTGGGGCAGCAGGTAGTTACGGCCGTAGCCGTTCTTGACCTCGACGATGTCCCCGGGGGAACCGAGCCCAGACACCTCCTGAGTCAGGATGATCTTCATATCGGTGCCTCCGCTCAGCGAGCCGTCGTGGTGTACGGCAGGAGCGCCATCTCGCGGGCGTTCTTGACCGCACGGGCGATCTGCCGCTGCTGCTGGGAGGTCACTCCGGTCACCCGCCGGGCGCGGATCTTGCCACGGTCGGAGATGAACTTGCGCAGCAGAGCGGTGTCCTTGTAATCGATATAGGTGATCCCGTCCTTGTCGAGCGGGTTCACCTTCTTCTTCGGCTTGCGAAGTGCCGCAGCCTTGGCCATTGATCTTGCTCCTGGTTTGCGATCACGGGCGTTGTTAGCCATATCAGAATGGGGGTTCCTCGTCGAAGTTCCCGCCGCCCGATCGAGCAGACGAGGCAGCTGGCGCGGCCGTGGCCCAGGGGTCGTCGAAGTTTCCGCCGCCCTGGTTACCACCGCCTCCGGAACCACCGAAGCCGCCGCCACCAGCTCCGGACCGGGACATCTTCTGCACCTTCGCCGTGGCGTACCGCAGCGACGGGCCGATCTCGTCCACTTCCAGCTCGATGACGGTCCGCTTCTCGCCCTCGCGGGTCTCGTACGACCGCTGCCGCAGTCGACCCGAGACGATCACCCGGGCACCCCGCTGGAGTGACTCGGCGACGTGCTCGGCCGCCTGGCGCCACACCGTGCAGGACAGGAAGAGCGGCTCGCCGTCCTTCCATTCGCCGGAGGCCTTGTCCATGAACCGGGGCGTCGAGGCGACCCGGAACTTGGCCACCGCCGCTCCGGAAGGGGTAAAACGCAACTCAGGATCATCGGTCAGGTTGCCGATGACCGTGATGGTGGTATCTCCTGCCATGACCATCTCCTCGCGCGCTCAGTCGATCCCTGGCTCAAGGCTGCCAGAGCCCTGTGACAGGTTCGATGCGGCGGCTGTCGGGCGTACCTGCTGGGACGCGGTCAGCGCGTTTCCGGCCGAATGACCTTGGTGCGCAGGACCGACTCGTTGAGCCGCAGCTGGCGGTCCAGCTCGGCGACGGCGTCCGGATCTGCCTGCAGGTCGATGACGGCGTAGATGCCTTCCGCCTTCTTGTTGATCTCGAAGGAGAGGCGGCGACGGCCCCAGACGTCGAGTTTCTCGACTGAGCCACCAGCGGTCCGGATCACGTTCAGGTACGTGTCGAGCGAGGGCGCGACCGTGCGCTCCTCGAGGCTGGGATCGAGAATCACCATGATCTCGTAATGACGCAAGACGTACTCACCTCCTGTGGGCTTGGCGGCCACGGTCCTTCCGTGGCAGGAGGTCCAGCGTCGTGGCGCGGGCGGCAGATCAGGTGACCTGGCGACTGCGCAACCGGACAAGGATAGCTGGTCGTCGGCGACGAACATCGGTCCACCCCGGCCGCTGGCAGTCGGGGCGTCACCGGCTGCGGCCGGTGGCACGGGATGCACGAGCCGCGGGGCGCCCTGTCCGCATTCTTTGGGTGGGACCTGGGGAGGAACGACCACACCGACGAGGTTGGACGAGAAGCGCCCCGCGGAGCCTGTGCAGTTGTCCGGCAGAGCCGGCCATCAGGGCAGATGTCGTGCCTTCTGCCTGTGTTGCACGATAATAACCCTGATCGCAGCTACAGACGTGCCAATCACCGTAATTAACGCGACAAGCGCTAAAAGTCCGATTGGCTGTTCATGACCCGACAGATCGGCAAGCCACGAGTCGGCGTGTCCGAGGCTGAAGGACAGCTGCGTCGACATGGTCTCTCCTGCCCGGACGGCGGGCCGGCACGCCAACCGAGGGCTCGGTCGGGCCGGACGTCCACCAGGACCAACGACCGCACACCGTCGGCGGTGACGCCAGCCGGCGCGCGACGACGGTCCGCCCGGCCACGTAGGCTCGCCCCCATGCGTATCGGAGCCCACGTCGACCCCACCGACCCGCTCGCCGAGGCCACCGACCGGCACGCCGACGCCGTCCAGTTCTTCCTGGCCGATCCGCAGGGCTGGCAGGCCCCGACGCCGCGGACCGACGCGGACCGGCTGCGCGAGTCCGGCGTCGACGTCTACGTCCACGCGCCGTACGTCGTCAACGTCGCCACCTCCAACAACCGGATCCGGATTCCGAGTCGCAAGCTGCTGGTGAGCCATGCCGCCCGCGCTCGCGAGGTCGGCGCCAAGGGGCTCATCGTGCACGGTGGACACGTCAACCGTGGCGACGACCCGGCGGTGGGCTTCGCCAACTGGCGCAAGACCTTCGCCTACGCCGAGGAGCAGGGCGGATTCCCACTCCCGGTGTTGATCGAGAACACCGCTGGTGGCGACAACGCCTGTGCCCGCCGGTTCGAATCGCTCGCCCGGCTGTGGGATGCCATCGGCGAGTTCGACCCCGGCTTCTGCCTCGACACCTGCCACGCCCATGCCGCCGGCGAGGACCTTGTCGGCATCGTCGACCGAATCAAGGCGATCACCGGCCGGATCGACCTGATCCACGCCAACGGTTCGAAGGACGGCTTCGACAGCGGCCGGGACCGGCACGAGAACCTCCAGGCCGGGTCGATCGACCCGGAGCTCATCGTCGCGGCGGTCCGCGCTGCCGACGCACCGGTGATCGTCGAGACCCCAGGCGGGGCCGAGGGCCAGTCAGCCGACATCGACTACCTCCGGCACCGCCTGGGTCAGCAGGACCCGCCGCGATGACCGACGAGAACCCCACGGCCGCTCCCGACCAGCCGACCAAGGCCGACAAGCCGGCCGAGCCTGATACGCCGACCAAGGCCGAGGAACCAGCCGCGCCCGACAAGCCAGCTGAGACCGACAAGCCAGCTGAGACCGACAAGCCAGCTGAGACCGACAAGCCAGCTGAGCCGGCCGACCCGTTCGTGTCCTTCGCGCCGGAGCCGGAACGTCAGCCCGGCCGGCTTCGTCGCGCGGGTCGGGCCGTCGCCCGGGTGCTGGTCCACGAGTGGACCCTGGCCACCGTGGCGGCCCTCGTCGTCGCCGTGGTGATGACCTGGCCGACCCTGCGCTACCCGCTGTACACGATCCCGCAGGACACCTTCGATCCGACCCTGCAGGCCTGGCAGATGGCCTGGTCCGGGCACATCCTGCTGACCGACCCCACCCAACTGTGGCGGTCGAACACGTTCTATCCCGAGCCGTGGAGTTTCGCATTCTCCGACACGCTCCTCGGCTACGCCCCGGCCGGGATGATCGGGGACGGACCCGTCGCGGCCGTCCTCCGCTACAACATCATCTTCGTGCTCGCCCACGCGCTGGCGACGCTCGGCGCGTACGCGCTGATCCGGCAACTGGGTGCCGGACGTACCGCAGCGGCGGTCGGCGGTGCCGCGTACGCGTACGCACCGTGGCTGCTGGCCCAGGCCGGCCACCTGCACATCGTCTCCAACGGCGGGATCCCGCTGGCGCTGGCCATGCTGGCCCGGGGTCATGGCTGGTCGCTGCGGTACGGCTACCGCCCGCAGCGGCGCAGCATCGGTTGGGCGCTGGCCGGCTGGCTGACCGCGGCCTGGCAGATCAGTCTCGGCTTCGGCATCGGGCTGCCGTTCATCTACATCCTGGCGGTCGTCTGCCTGGTCTCCCTGACCATGTACGTCGTCCGGCGCGCCTGGTTCTGGCGGCCCCGCCGGCCGTTCGGTGCCGTCCTGCTGTTGACCGATCTTGCCGGCGGTGCCCTGTTCGCCGCGGTCGGCGTACTGCTGGCGATCCCGTACTTCCGGGTCGCCGAGCTGCACCCCAACGCCGCGCGCACCCTCGACGACCTGGCCGCATACTCGCCGCCGCTGGTGGGCTTCTTCACCGCGCCGCAGGAGTCGCTGCTGTGGGGTGACCGGCACGCCGACGCCCGCGCCACCATGCCCTGGCATCCGGAGATGACGCTGCTGCCCGGGTTCGTGCTGTACGCGCTGGCCCTGGCCGGGCTGGTCTTCTCCATCTGGACGCTGCGGCAGCGCCTGCTGCTGCTCGCCGGAGTGCTGCTCAGCGGCATCCTCGCGATGGGCACCGAGTTCTTCGGCGGCACCTACACGTACGGTCTGCTGTTCGAGTATCTGCCGGGTTGGGACGGGATCCGTACCCCGGGCCGGATGATGCTGTGGACGACGCTGCTGTTGGCGATCCTCGCCGCCGGCGCCGTCGGGGCGTTCGTCCGCCGGGTCGACGACATCGCCCGGCAGCGGGTCACCGGGCGCCCCGGCGGGTGGTTGCGGCTGGCCACGCTGCTACCGCTGCTGCTGGTCCTGGTCGAGGGACTCAACACCACCCCGCATCCGGAGGTGCCCGAACAGCCGCAGATCATGCGGGTCGACGAAGGCCCGATCCTGGTGCTGCCCAGCGGCCAGAACCTCGACCAGCACGTGATGCTCTGGTCGACGACCCGGTTCCAGCCGGTGGTCAACGGCGGCAGCGGCTTCACCCCTGACCGGCTCGCCGAGGTACGCGAGTTGACCCGGACCTTCCCCGACCAGGCCAGCATCTCCTACCTGCGGGAGCTCGGGGTACGGACGGTGGTGCTGCGCCGTGACCGGGTCGCCGGCACGCCGTGGCAGACCACGATCGACCTACCGGTTGACGGGCTCGGCATCGAGCGCGCCGACATCGGCGACACGGTCGTCTTCCGGCTGTGACGGTGCGCGTGCCCCGGCACCTGGGCCGCCGGAGCCGAACCAGCGGCGCAGCGAACTGATCCAGGCCGCGTCGGTCGCACCGTCGAACACCCCGCCGTCGGGGTCGTCGAGGTAGTTGCCGCGTACCACGTCACGCTCCGGGGCGAGAATGTCACGGATGATGAACACGCACAGCGCCACCACGGTGGCCAGCCGCAGGGTGGCGGCCAGCACGAAGACCCCTTCGGGGATCACCGGGCTGCCGTTGGTGGCACCGAGGAGCTGGCCGTAGAAGGCGAAGAAATAGCCGACCTCGGCGGCCTGCCAGGCCAGGAACGCGCCCCAGCGGGGCCGGGCCAGCACGATCAGCGGCAGCAGCCAGAGGGTGAACTGCTGGGACCACACCTTGCTGAAGATCAGGAACGCGGCGACGACCAGGAAGGCCAGCGCGGCGAGCCGGGGCCGGCGCGGGGCGAGCAGCGCCAGCGCTCCGACGCCGACGCAGGCCAGGCCGAACAGGACGTACGACAGGGTGTTGAGGGTCGGGATGTTCGCGCTGAGCCACTGGAACGGGCCCTGGTCGCCGGGTGCGCCGGCGGCCCACTTGCCGTCGAGGTAGCGCCCGATGTACCAGAGCGTTCCCCAGTCGATCGGCCGCTCCGAGTTGAGCTCGAAGAACCGCCGCCAGCCGTCGTTGGCCCAGAGGTAGACGGGCAGGTTGACGGCGACGACGGTGGCCACCGCCACGGCGATCGCCGTGGCCGTCGCCCGGATCCGGGCCGACCGCAGGCCGAGCACCAGGATCGGTCCGAGCAGGAACAGCGGCCACATCTTGGCGGCGCCGCCGATGCCGAGCAGGATGCCGGCGAGCACCGGGCGTTTCCTGGCCCAGGCGTAGAGGCCGAACGCGGCGAAGGCGATCGGCAGCATGTCCCAGTTGACGGTGGCGGTCAGCACCAGGGCCGGGGCGAGCGCGAACATGGCGGCGTCCCATGGTCGGCGGCGGCGCAGCGCCAGGATCGTCGCCACCGCCGCCACCGCGAGCGCGCAGAGCACCAACGCGTTGGCGTTGTAGAACCACATCGCCTGGTTGAGGTCGGGCCGGTCGGCACCGAGCGCGTGCACCGGCAGACCGAGTACGCCCATGAAGTAGCCGGTCACCACCGGGTACTCGACGGGGTGGTCCAGGTAGGGGACCTTGCCTTCGTTGAGCCCTTCGGCGTAGTAGAGGGCGAGGACGTCGGTGTAGCAGAACCGGGTGTACTGGACGTTGCTGTGCCAGCCTCCGTCCATGCAGGGCGATTTCTGCACCCAGTGCGCCGCCAGGCTGAGGCAGATCAGCGCCAGCACCACCCGGGCGGCGGTCCAGAACCGTCCGGTACGGGCGGCGACCACGTCCTGCCCGGCCGCGTGCCGGCCGAGTGGGCCACCGATGGCCTCGGAGAGGCCGCGGACGAAGCCGTCGGCCCGGGACGGGTAGTCGACCGGTGCCGCGTCCGGATCGACGCCGGTGCCGGTGCCGGGCTGCCCGACTGGCTCGTCGCGCTGAGCTTCATCGATGCTGTTCGGTGGCTGCACGCTCATGAACAGGAATCCTGCCGTACCCGACTGCCTTTCGTCTGCCCGCGTCCGGCATGTCGTCGTGACCGGCTCAGACACCGGTGGCCGGCGGCCAGGTCGACCTGACCTGGCCGCCGGCCACCGGTGCTGGTGCGGGGCCCGTGCGGGCGTCGTCAGCCGGTCGGGGTCGGCAGCGTCGTCACGCCGCCGCCACCGCCACCGAAGTTGAATCCGGTGCCGTCGCCGCCGCCGTCCTGCCCTCCGCTGTTGGGATCGGTGCCGTCACCGTTGTCACCGTTGCCCTGGCCGCCGTTGTTGCCCTGGCCACCGTTGTTGCCCTGGCCGTTGGCCGGCGGGGTGCCGTCGGGGCAGAAGATGACGCCCAACGGCCCGTCACAGACGCCGCCCCGGCCCGGCTCCGGTGTCGGTGGGGCCGGCGACTTGCCGTTGCCGGCGTCGACGCTGCCGATCTGCCGGGCCGCCGGGAAGCGCTCCAGGTCCATGCCCTTGTGCGCCTCGTTCATGAACCGCTGCCAGATGGTGGCGGGCAGCCCGCTACCGCCGATCTTGTTGTTGTTCTTGTCGCGGATCGCCTTGCGGTCTCCGACGTTGCCGACCCAGACGGCGGCGGCGATCTGCGGGGTGTAGCCGACCATCCAGGCGTCACCGTTCTCGCCGCTGGATTCGTCGAGCTCCCAGGTACCGGTCTTGCCGGCGACGGCCCGCCCGCCGCTGAGATCCTTGTTGATGTTGTCGGGGATCTTGGTCAGTACGTCGGTGAGGTCCGCGACGACCTCCTGCCGGATCCGCTGCTCCGGCTTGAGCTGCTCGCCACCGACGTTGAGCCACTCGCCGGTGGTGAGGTTCTTCTGCTCGACCGAGACCACGAAGTGGGCCTTGTTGTAGACACCCCGGTTGGCCAGGGTGGCCACCCCGTTGGCGTGGTCGAGCACCGTCACGGGGTACTGCCCGTACCCGACGACGTTGAAGAACGGCGACGGCGCGACCTCCTTGGGGTCGACGCTCGTCAGGTCGTAGGGCTTGTTGTCGGCGGTGTTCCACATCGTGTTGATGCCGGCGGCCTTGGCCATGCCGACGACCTTGTCCGCGCCGATCTGCTCCGTGACGTGGTAGAACGGCACGTTGTACGACTGGACGGTGGACTCTTCGAGCGTGCAGTACTCACCGCAGCTGGCGTTGCGGCCGGCGTTCTGCACCTCGATCTCGGTGCCCTCGACCTTGAACGGCTTGGCGGTCCACCGCGAGTCGACCGAGATGTCGTTGTCCAGCGCGGCGGCCAGGGTGTAGATCTTGAACGTCGAGCCGGGCGAGTGACCGCCGGTCCACTGGCCGTTCTCGTAGTTGCGCCCGGCGTAGTCGTGGCCGGTGCCGTTGTCGCCGCCGAAGTAGGCGAGCACCCGGCCGGTGCTGGGCTCGATCGCGACCATCGCCGCCATCAGGTTCTCCGGCTGGCCGTCCATCGCCGAGCCCTCGGCCTGCCGCCAGATGGCCTTCTCCAGCGCGTCCTGCATCTTCGGGTCGATCGTCGTCGTGATCTTGTAACCGCCCTGCCGGAGCTCGGCGGAACAGGTGTCCGGGGTGCAGATGCCCAGCTGCACCATCTCGTCCCGGACATAGTTGATCACGTTGCCTTCCGGCGTGTTGATCCCACAGTCGATGATGCAGCTGTTCGGGTCGACCACCTTGACCTCGGGGTACTCGGTCGGTCGTTCGGCAGCTGGCAGCCAGCCCTTCTCCACCATGCCGTCGAGCACGTAGCCCCAACGCCCCTGGGCCTCGGCCTCGTTGACCGCCGGGTCGAAGCCCTGGTGACCGGTGGTGGCGTCCGGCTCGGGCTGCTTGATCACGGCGGCGATCACCGCACCTTCGGCGACCGACAGGTCGGCGACCGACTTGCCGAAGTACTGCTGGGCGGCGGCCTCGATGCCGTACGCGCCCCGGCCGAAGTAGATGGTGTTCAGGTAGAACCCCATGATCTCGTGCTTTTCGTACTTGTCGTTCAGCTTCGAGGCGAGCACCGCCTCACGGACCTTCCGCGCGTAGGAGACCTCCTGCAGGTCCATCGCGTTACGCGCGTACTGCTGGGTGATCGTGGAGGCACCCTGCCGGCTGCCGCCGGTGAAGTTGTTCCACGCGGCGCGGGCGATGCCGACGTAGTCGATGCCGGAGTGGTCGTAGAACTTGCGGTCCTCGGCCGAGGCGACCGCCTGCTGCACGTGCTCCGGGATCTGCTCCACCGGCACGAAGACCCGGTTGAACTCGCCGAGCTTGGCGATGCGGGTGTTGCCGTCGTTGGCGTAGATCGAACTGGCCAACGGCAACGGCAGCTCCTCCGGCAGGGCCACCGTGGTCGTGTAGTAGGTCCCACCGACCACCGCGCCACCGGTGAGCATGATCAGGATGGCGAAGGAGGCGATCAGCAGGTTGATCCGCCGCCGCTGCTTGGCCTTCTTGATCGCGGCGGGATCGTTGCGGCCGCCACGGCCGCGCCGACCCGGTCCGCCGGGACCACCCGGTCCGCCGGGACCACCCGGTCCGCCGGGTCCGCCGGGCCCACCCGGCCCGTCCGGGCCGCCGGGACCGCCGCCGAATCCGCCGGCAGGCGAGACCGGGCGTACGCTGGCCCGCCCGACCGTCGCCCGGCCGACTCCGGCGCGGCCGGCGCTGCCACCGACGGACGCGCTGCCGCTGACCGGGGCCACCCCACCGACCGAGGCGCGGCCACCGCTGACCGGGGCCACGCCGCCGACCGAGGCGCGGCCCGCCGAACCACCGACCGAGGCCCGACCCGCCGAGGCCCGACCCGCCGGGGCGCTGCCACCGACCGAGGCGCGGCCGCCGCTGACCGGGGCGCTGCCACCGACCGAGGCGCGGCCGCCGCTGACCGGGGCGCTGCCACCGACCGAGGCCCGGCCGGGCGTACCCGGCCCGGCGGGGGCGTCGCCGCCGTGCCATCCGGCGTCCGCGTCGGCCCGCCGGGCGCGGGAACGTGCCTGTCCGGCATCGTCCGGGCCGTGGCTCCAGCGGTGGTCATCCGGCTCTGATCCGTATCCGCCGCCGGTGCCTGATCCATAGGCACGCCCGGAGGCGGAGTGGGGTTCGCCGTACGAGTTCATGTGTCACACCCTGCCGGTTGCGGTGATGCGCGGCTGCGACACCACCGGTCTGCCGTGAGTTGGCCCACTGCCGGCACCGCAGCGGCACCAGCAGCCGAAAGCCACTTCATCAGAAATATCGTGACTTGTCCGGTTAACCATTTACATTGCCCTGCCCACTCTCTGGTGCCTACGCAGCGGCCGGGCAAGGTGGTTCATCGGTCGGTCTCTCGCCTTCGTTGGCCCATCGACATGCCGCCGGCCACCGCCAGCGCCGCGCCGGCCGGCGAACCACTGTCGCCAGCGCCGAGCCCGTCCCGGCCGAGCAGGTACTGCTCGACCAGATGGTTCCAGTTGCACAGGCGGCACACCTCGACGACGTACACCTGGAACTCACGCAGCGTCATCGCGAGCAGGGAGAGCTCGGCCCGGTTGCGGGCCTGCCCGGCGGACTGCTTCAGCTCGTCGCCGTAGATGTAGTGCACGTGGATGAGGTTCTCACGGCGGCAGATCGGGCAGCGCTGGTCGGTCGGCTCGCCGTGGAACCGGGCGGCGTTCTTCAGGTACGGCGAGGCGTCACAGACCTCGTAGGCGCCGACCCGGCCGGAGTGGACCTCGCGCAGCACTGCTCGCCGCTGGAGCGAGTAGTCGACGATCTGCCGCTGCGAACGCATGGCCCCGAGGGTACGCGGTCCAGGTTGACATTGGCGACTGCCGTCACGATCAGTAGTCGTACGGGTGCTCAGGAACAGTTTGCCCGTTGTCGGAATCCCGTCTACCGTGACGATGTATCGGTGCGATACATCGAGCCGGTGAACCGGAGAAGACGACCTGGTGGGAGGGGTGCGGCGTGCTGGAACTCGCCATCCTCGGCCTGCTCCAGGAGTCTCCGATGCACGGCTACGAGCTCCGCAAGGAGCTCGCCGCCAAGCTCGGTGCGATCCGCGCCGCGATCAGCTACGGGTCGCTCTACCCCACCCTGCGCCGGCTGCAGACCAACGGACTCATCGCCGAGGCCGACGAGCCGCCCGGCACCGAGGCGGGGATCCCCGCGCTGACCAGCCGCCGCGGCCGGGTCGTCTACACCATCACCGCCGAGGGCAAGGAGCGGTTCGCCGAACTGATCGCCCAGACCGGCCCGGAAACCTACGAGGACACCGGGTTCGGCGTGCACTTCGCCTTCTTCTCCCGGACCGACCGGGCCACCCGGCTGCGGATCCTGGAGGGCCGGCGACGCAAGATCGAGGAACGTAGGGAAGGTCTCCGCGACGTGCTCGGCCGCGCCGCCGAACGCCTCGACGCGTACACCCTCGAACTCCAACGGCACGGCCTCGACGCCTGTGAACGCGAGGTGCGGTGGCTGGAGGAGCTGATCGCCAACGAGCGGTCCGGTCGGGCCCCACGCACCGGCCACCACGAACCCACGAAATCCGAACCCGCAGCAAGCGAACCGCCTCCGCCTGGACCGACCAGGGAAGCTCCGCCCGGACAACCCGGAGACGAGCAGGAGCGGCTGTGACGAACAAGAAGGAGGCAAACGCGATGGGCTCCGTCCGCGTCGCCATCGTCGGTGTCGGAAACTGCGCCTCGTCCCTGGTCCAGGGCGTGGAGTACTACCGCGGCGCCGACCCCACCGACCGCGTCCCGGGTCTCATGCACGTCACCTTCGGCGACTACCACGTCTCGGACGTGGAGTTCGTCGCGGCGTTCGACGTGGACGCCAAGAAGGTCGGCATGGACCTCGCCGAGGCGATCAACGCCAGCGAGAACAACACGATCAGCTTCTGCGACGTACCCCCCACCGGGGTGCTGGTGCAGCGCGGCCCCACCTTCGACGGGGTCGGCGAGTACTACCAGGAGATGATCCAGGAATCCGACCAGCAGCCGGTGGACGTCGCCCAGGCCCTGCGGGACGCCCGCGCCGAGGTCGTCGTCTGCTACCTGCCGGTCGGCTCCGAGCAGGCCGCCCGGTACTACGCCCAGGCCGCCATCGACGCCGGCTGTGCGTTCGTCAACGCCCTGCCGGTCTTCATCGCCTCGGACCCGACCTGGGCGCAGAAGTTCACCGACGCCGGGCTGCCGATCGTCGGCGACGACATCAAGAGCCAGGTCGGCGCGACCATCGTGCACCGTGCCCTGGCCAAGCTCTTCGAGGACCGCGGCGTCGAGCTGCTGCGGACCTACCAGCTCAACTTCGGCGGCAACATGGACTTCATGAACATGTTGGAGCGCACCCGGCTGGTCTCCAAGAAGATCTCCAAGACCCAGTCGGTCACCTCCCAGGTGCCCCACGAGATGGCCAAGAGCGACGTACACATCGGGCCGTCCGACCACGTGCCGTGGCTCGACGACCGCAAGTGGGCGTACATCCGGCTGGAAGGTCGTTCCTTCGGCGACACGCCGCTCAACGCCGAGCTCAAGCTGGAGGTCTGGGACTCGCCCAACTCCGCCGGTGTGATCATCGACGCGCTGCGCGCCGCGAAGATCGCCCTGGACCGCGGCGTCGGCGGCCCGATCCTCTCGGCCTCCTCCTACTTCATGAAGTCGCCGCCGGAGCAGTACGCCGACCACGACGCACGGCAGGCCGTCGAGGACTTCATCGCCAACAAGATCGAGCGCTGAGCCGACCTGATCGGGCGCTGAGCCGATCCGACCGGGCGTCGAGCCACCGCTTGCCGCCGACACCGCGTGGGGCGGTCCGCCATGACCTGGTGGACCGCCCCACGCGCGTACCGCCCGACCGCACCGGGCCGCAGTGGATCAGCTCCACTCCTGACGGAACGCCACCCCGGCCTCCAACTCCAGCAGGTGGCGTTTGCGGGGCAGCCCGCCACCGAAGCCGACCAGCTTGCCGCCGGCGCCGACGATCCGGTGGCAGGGCACGATCACCGGGATCGGGTTGCGGTTGCAGGCCACCCCGACCGCCCGCGCCGCGAGCGGGTCGCCCAACGCGGCGGCGACCTCGCCGTACGTCTCGGTCTGCCCGTACGGGATCCCGGTCATCCTTCGCCACACCGCCCGTTCGAACGCGGAGCCCTGCCGCACCGACAGCGGCACGGTGAATCCGGTCAGCTCGCCGGCGAAGTAGCCGCGTAGTTCGGCCAGGGCCGCCCGTAGCGCCGGGTCCGGTTCCGTGGCCTGCACCACCGCGTCGACCCGGCCGAACCGCACCCCGCAGACACCGACGTCGTCGACTGCCACCGACAGGTCACCGATCGGGGACTCCAGCACCGCCCATCGCATCCGCCGATTATCCGCCGGGCGTCCGCGGCACCGTGGCCGCACCGTCCGACGCCGGGGCCGGTGGCACCGGCGCCGACATGAACAGGGCCACCTCGTCGTCGTACGGCGGCAGGTAGCGGGTGGTGTCGATGCCGGTCAGGGTGAACCCGAGCCGACGGTAGGCGCGTACCGCCCCGACGTTGACGTTCTGGGTCTCCAACCAGATCTCCCGGGCACCGTTGTCCCGGGCGGTGACGCGCACGATCCCGAGCAGTTCCCGGGCCAGACCCCGACGTCGGTACGCCGGTGCCACGTGCAACTCGTTGAGCACCTGCCGGCCGTTCCACCGCTCGTACGTCGTCGCCACGAACCCGACCGGCGCGGCGTCGACGACCGCCACCGCGTACAGGTCCCACGGTCGGCTGCCGACGGTGACGCCCTCGGTCAGGTCGTACCGCTTACGCAGCGCAGGGGCGACCGGCACCTCGCGCAGCACGAACCCGCCGTCATCCACTGTGACCTGGTAGACCAGCTCGGTGGAGTAGGAGGTGTCGAGGAGTCGCAGCGCCGCCAGCTCGGTCGCGCCGAGCAGGCTGCGAATCCTGATCTCCACCGACGCATCGTCGCACGCGGACGACCCCGGACCGGATGTCGCGGGTACGTGGCCCGCGTCCCGGTCCACGCACAAACTACTCCTGATTGCCCTATATCACTACTTTTCGCACGGTACCTTCTGGTGGTGACCCAGACAATCGACATCTACCGGTCTGCGGTGCGTCCGGTCGTTCCCTCGCCCACCCGGTTCACCGCGTACCAGAAGTTGCTCTTTCGAGGCGTCCACCTCGCCGGACGCAGCCTGCTGGACATCGGCGGCGGCAACGGCGTGATGAGCTTCTACGCGGCGGCCCGGGGTGCCGGCCCCGTCGTCTGCCTGGAGCCGGCCGCAGCCGGATCGAACGTCGCCATGGAGCGCCAGTACCGGCTGATGGCAGCGGAACTGGGCACCCGGGTGGACGTCGAGCTCCGTCACGAGCGGTTCCAGGATCTCGGGCCCGGTGACCGGAAGTTCGACATCGTCCTGATCCACAACGCCATCAACCACCTGGACGAGGAGGCGTGTGCGGCGCTTCCCGCGTCCGCCGCCGCGCGCAGCTACGAGCAGGTGTTCCGCAAACTGGCAGACCTGATGACGGACGACGGTGATCTGATCGTCACGGACTGCGCCCGACGGAACCTCTGGGGAGATCTCCAGCTGCCCAACGTCTTCGCCCCCAGCATCGACTGGCGCATCCACCAGCAGCCCGACGTCTGGGCCGGCCTGATGCGCAGGGCGGGCTTCCAGACGATCCGGGTGCGCTGGGACTCACCGAGCAGACTGCGCGGACTCGGTCAGCTCGTGCTCGGCAACCGGGTCGGTGGCTACCTCACCAACAGCCACTTCATCATCTCGGCGAAGCGTGCGGCCTGACTCCCGGCCGCTGCGCCGCAATCTGGTCAGCGGCCTGTACGGCAACGGCCTCTACGCGGCCGCCCAGATGGGCATCGTCGCCGTGCTCGCACGGACGACGTCCACCGAGGCGGTCGGCCAGTTCATGCTGGCACTGGCCATCTGCGGCCCGATCTTCGCCCTCAGCACCCTGAAACTGCGCCAGATCCAGGCCACCGACCTCGCCCAGCAGTTCAGCTTCGGGCACTACCTCGCCCTCCGATTGATCACCGGGCTACTGGCCGCCGTCGCCGTCGTGGTCGCCGCCGGCGCACTCCCGCTGTCGCCCCAGGGCGCCCTCGTCCTCACGGCGGTCGCCGTGGGCAAGGGCGGCGAATCGATCATCGATGTCTGCTACGGCGCGATCCAGCAACGCGAACAGCTCCAGCTCGTCGCCCGGTCCCTGACCGTCCGCGCCGTCGGGGGTCTGCTGCTGTTCACCGTCGTCGTGGTCACGACGCGCCGGGTCGAACTCGCCGCCGGCGCTGCGGCGCTGCTCACCATCGCGCAGAGCGCCGTGGAGATCGCCCGCGTACGCGCCCTCGGGTTCGACGTCCGGCCCCGCTTCGACCGTCGGCTGCTGTGGCGACTCGCGGCCATCGCCATCCCGCTCGGCATCGCCATGGCGCTGGCGTCACTGCTGGTCAACGTACCCAGGTACGTCCTTACCGGCACCCACGGCACCGAGGCGGTCGGCATCTTCGCGGCGCTGGCGTACCTGACGGTCACCGGTAGCACGGTGGTCGGCGCCCTGGCGCTCGCGGTGAGCCCACGCCTGGCCAGCCACCGCAACGAAGGCCACGTGCGTGCCTTCCACCGGCTGCTCTGGTCTGCGGTCGGGCTCGGTGCGGCGCTGGGCCTCGCCGGAGTGCTCGCCGTCGTGGTCGTCGGGCGGCCCGCCCTGGAGATCTTCTACGGCCCCGAATACGGGCGGCACACGGATGTGCTTCTCGTGCTGATGGTCGCCGGGACCATCGGCTACGCGACGGTCTTCGTCGGCACCGCGCTCGACGCGATCCGGGTCTTCCGGGTGCAGTTGCCGATCCATCTCGTCGCCGTCGCCGCCGTCGTGGTCACGTCGTTTCTCGCCGTACCACGGATGGGGATGATGGGCGCCGCCGTCGCGGTCCTCGTCGGCGCACTCGTCAAGGGCCTGCAGCAGGCCGTTGCCTATCTCCGGATCGTCGTACCCGCTCTCCGGACCGTCGTACCCGCGCCGCCGGGCGACGCGCACGCGACGACTCGGACACCTGCGGTGCACCCGCCCACCCGGCAGACCGCCGCGTCGGGGGCCCCCGACCGCCACCCCGCGCTCACCTCGGCAGGGCCGCACAGTCGCGGGGGTGCGGGACCCGGAGCGGAAACCCGTACGCGGTGAGCAGCGGGGCACACATGGCGTTCACCAGCCAGCGGTGCCGCGACGGAAGCGAGGCGCGCCACGCGTCGTCCCGGCGCAGGCTGACCCGCCCGGTCGCGAACCGCATCGGATTCCCCGAAGGATTGTGTACGGTACCCAGCTCGGCGTGCTCGCGGGTCAGGTAGGACAGCGCGGCGTCGGTGGCGTCGATGCCGGCGTAGCTGGCCACATCGCCCACGACCCGACGGGGGTCGTTCAGGAACTCCTCGTACCGGATCCGCGTCACCGGCACGCAACGCGGACCACCACCGGTTCCCCTTCCGACGTCCGTGCCCGGCAATCGACCAAGCAGGTCGAACGCTCCGTTGAACAGGTTCCATTCGAGGGCGGTGCGGGCCGGCGGGTAGCGCATCATGGTCGCCGCACTCGGCGAACCCGGCAGGCGTGGCACCCGCTTGGTGAGCGAGTGGGCGACGCCCCGGGGGTCGCGAACCAGGTGGACGACCCGCAGGTCGAGGTCGGGTGCCCACCGGAGAGTCAGGGCGAGCATCGCGGACTTGGACGAGTCGACGACGGTTCGCGCGCCGGTGAGCGCGGCTGCGGCGGCGTACACGCGCGTGTAGTAGCTGGCGTACTCCTCGACCACGGCCGCCCATCCGGTGGTCAGCTTCGGGCGCGCCAGCAGCGGGAGGTGCCGGACACGTTCGACGGTACGTTTGAGGCTCGTCACCCGGTGCGGGTCCACCTTCTGCCAGCCGCCGAACGCCTGCTCGCCGACCGCCTGCCAGAACTCGCACGCGGAGAACCGACAGCCGCAGCCGCACTGCTCGTCGTCCCGTAGGCCACG
The DNA here is from genome assembly GCF_030345095.1 of Solwaraspora sp. WMMA2056. Lineage (NCBI taxonomy): Bacteria > Bacillati > Actinomycetota > Actinomycetes > Micromonosporales > Micromonosporaceae > Solwaraspora > Solwaraspora sp. WMMA2056. The sequence goes on along the minus strand of NZ_CP128360.1, from coordinate 1,066,914 downwards.
GCGCCACAGGTTGCCGACCTCGCCCACCGCGCAGGTGTCCGGCAGTTCACCAAGGACCCGCTCAAGGAGGGTACTTCCACTCCTACTGATGCCGCCGATGAAGAGCACGCGCATGTCCGTCCTCACCTTCTTCGATCGAGTTTCCGGGCTCGTCACACCGTGTCCAGGAGAGCCAGTCAGCTTCTCCCTGCGGGCGCAGCCACGACCAGCCCTCACCGCCGGAACGCTCAGCCGCGCTCGACACCCGCAGCCACCCCGACCACGCGAGACCAAGAAAGACCCACATTGGAAGGGACACTCGAAGGTCGGTCATCGTGTTGGCAAACAGGAACGACACGCAGATCGCAACGAGACCTCCGCGGAGAGCTCGGCCAGCCACCTCCGTGACATCTATCCGCAGCATCGGGACCAGCGCGATCACGACGAGCAGAACGAAGGCGGGAACACCGCATTCCGCCGCAATTCGAACCCAGTCGTTGTGCGTGTTGATCGCATAACCGAGCATCCGCTGCGAATAGTCGAGAAACTGCCCGTATCCAGCTCCGAAAAGCGGATCCTTCTCCACCAGGTTGAATGCGAGTTCAAGTACCCAGATCCGATGTTCGTTCTCGATGAAGGACTGGTCCCTGAACCGGAACACCTCCCGCTCGACCAGGTCGACGAAGTTCTGCCCGGCAACCAGTACGACAACCAGACCTGCAGCGAGTGCGGTCAGGCGCAGCGCGGCGCGCTCCACGGCGAGCCACAGGGCCGCCAGTCCGACGACCAGAACGATGAACGCACCACGCGACTGGGTCGCGAACAGAGCGGAGACAGGAAGGGCTGCGACCAGCAGCCACCGCACCTGCCGGGTCACGACCGAAAGGCCAGCGAGTGTCACCACGGCAATGGCCAGAGAATGCCCTCCGGCGTTTGCATTGAACCCATCGAGAATGGTACGCCCACCTCGCACTTCACCGAAGCCGTGCAGGTAGGCGGAGATGAGTACGCCGGACAGGCCGATCGCCTTCAAACAGGACAGCGCATTCGGTGAGGCCAGGGCGACGGCCAGTACCAACCCCGCGTTGAGGGCGAGTGTCAGCGCATGGTTCCTGGCCTCACTGACCTCCATGACGTTCGTCGGACCGCGCAAGAATCCGCTCGCCACCACGAGGAGAGCGAAGGACCCGACGAGTGCCGTGAGCACCCAGTGTCTCCGCAACTCGCGTCGGACGCCGAAGATGACGCCACAGAGCAGAATTGCAGTCAGAGGCTGTTGCAGGGCCACCCCGTCGATCCGGAGCGGAACCGGCCACATCAGGACGGGTATCGCCATCAGGACCGCATGTCTGGGGTAGCGCGCTACCGAGACGAAGAGCCAGGTGCCCAGAAACACCACCACGGCGATCAGAAGAACGCGCGTCACCGGATCACTCTGCGACACTCCTTGTCCCCTTACGGCTATCCGCGCCCGTGGTACATCGCCAGGTGGGCTGCGGCGGCGGCCGGCACGGAGAAGTCGCTCCCGGCGCAGGCGGCGACCGCAGCCGCGCGGTCCTGCCCGGTGACCCGACGTCGGGTGGCGCGCCGCAGCGCCTCGGCCCACACCTGGGCGGGTGCGTCCGGGGCGACCAGCGTGACGCCGGCCAGTCGCTCGGCGATGAACCGGGTACCGGGAAGGTCCGAGGCGACCACCGGGGTGCCGACAGCCGCTGCTTCGAGGACGGCCCCGGGCAGGCCCTCGCGCGCCGACGGCAGGATCACGATGTCGGCCTGGCGCATCAGGGCGCCGACGTCCTCGGTCGGCCCGAGCAGGTGGACGTACTCGCCGACCCGGTGTTCGTCCGCGACCGCGCGGACCTGCGCGTCGTCAGCTGCGTTCCGGGTGCCCACCAGCACAGCGCGGACCGGCAGGCCGGCCTCTCGCGCCCTCGCCACCACCGGTGGGATGAGCCAGCGGCGTTTCGCTCCGGACGGGCGGCCGACATGCAGGCACACGACGTCCGCCGGCTGTGCACCGATCTCCGCGCGGAGGTCACGGCTCGATGCGCGGCCGAGGCGGTCGAGGTCGACCCCGTTCGGGATGACCCGGCATCGCGGGTCCGATCTCCAGGCCGGCGAGTACCCGTGCTGGAGCGCCCCCGGCGCCACGCCGACCACGTTGGTGGCGCACCTGCGGATGAGCGCGCGCAGCAGCCACCGTTGCAGGCGGCGACGCGGACTGTCGGGTCGACCGTCACCGTCGCTGCGGAAGTGGGCGATGCGGACCGGCACCCGGGCGAGGGCTGCGAGGAGCAGAATCGCGCCGGAGAACGTCGCCACGTCGGAATGCACGACGTGCGGGCGCAGCGCTCGCAGCAGGGCGAGGAAACGTGCGGGGAAGCCTGGCGCCAGCCGGATCGCGTGTACATGTCCACGCAGCTGTCGCACCTGGGACGCGAGCACCCCCTCGCGACCGGACAAGGTGACGAAGTGCAGCTCGATACCGGCCTCGACCAGTAGCGGCATGAGCTCGATCGTTCTCAGCTCGGTCCCGCCGACGTCGAGCACGCCAAGGACCCGGACCACCACGACCCGGCGGCCGCGAGCGGCAGCGGGCGCCGGCCGGTTCACGACATCGTTCTTGACGTGCACCATCCCTCGTCTCCGCTACGCGTCGCCGTATCCCCAGGGTCAAGCCAGGCATCAGTAACGCTAACCGGCTAACGCCGGCAAAACAGACTATTGTCAGAAAACGCCTGATCGGCGGCTGGTGGGCCTGGGACCCCGCGCCGGCCCCGGATCGCTTGCCGGGCGGTCCGGTTGAGGGTGACGGCTACCGTGCCGAGTGTGCAGACAGCGACGCTCGTATTCCTGGTCATCGGTGGTCTCGGTGTGGCGGTGCTCGCCATCGGGCTGCTCGGCGGGGAGTTGCTGCACCTCGGTGACGTCAGCGCCGACGGTCCGGTGTCGCTCGAGGTGGTCGCCGGCTTCGCCGGGGCGTTCGGATTCGCCGCCGCGATCGCCAACGAACTGATCGGCGCCGACAGCGCCGGCCTGACCGTGGCCGCCGCAGCGATCGGCGTCGCCGCAGCGGTGCCGGTCGGCTGGTTGACCGCCCGACTGTCCCGCGCCGCCCGCAACATGCCGACCGACGCGACCCCGCACCGCACCGACCTGGTCGGCGCCATCGGCGTGGTGATCACCCCGATCCACCCCGGCGGGTACGGGGAGATCCGGGTCCGCCTCGGCGGGCAGCCGGTCAAGTTGAGTGCCCGCGCCGACCGGTCGATCCCACTCGGTGCCGAAGTCTTCGTCGTCGAGGCGGTCAGCGACACCAGCGTCGTGGTCGAGCAGACCCCGTCCGCCGGCTGACGGCCCACCCACCCAGCCCCGCCGGCGGAGGTCGTCCGGGGCAGCCCCACTGGAGGAACACCGTGACCCCACTGCTCATCGCGATCATCGGCGCCGCGGCGCTGGTGCTCGTCCTCATCCTGTTCGTGCTCTCCCGGATCAAGGTCGCCGGCTCCAACGAGGCCTTCATCGTGACCGGGCGCAAGGGCCGCACCACCCAGGCGCTCGACGGTTCCCGCTCCACCGACCTGTCCGGGCAGAAGGTCGTCATGGGTGCCTCGGTGTTCGTCCTGCCCGTCGTGCAGAAGCTGCAGGTGCTCGACCTGTCCAGCCGCCGGATCCACGTCGAGATCACCGGCGCGGTCTCCAAGCAGGGCATCCGGGCGAACCTGCAGGGCGTGGCGATCGTCAAGATCGGCGGTACGGAGGACGCGATCCGGGCCGCCGCTCAGCGGTTCCTCCACCAGCAGGACGAGATCGAGGACTTCACCCGCGAGGTGCTGGCCGGTGCGCTGCGCTCGATCGTCGGCCGGCTCACCATCGAGGAGATCATCCGGGACCGGGCGGCGTTCGCCAGCGCGGTCGCCGAGGAAGCCGAACACTCGATGACCAACCAGGGACTGGTGCTGGACACCTTCCAGCTGCAGGACATCATCGCCGAGGGTTCCTACCTGCAGGACCTGGGCCGGCCGGAGGCGGCCCGGGTACTCAAGGACGCAGCGATCGCCGAGGCGCGGGCCCGGCAGGCCGCCGAGCAGGAGCGGCTGCTGGCCGAGGAGGCGATCGCCGAGGCCAACCGCAACCTGTCGTTGAAGCAGGCGGCCATCCAGGCCGAGATCGACGCGGCGAAGGCCAGGTCGGCGGCGGCCGGTCCGCTCGCCCAGGCCGAACGCGACCAGGCGATCCTCTCCGAGCAGCAGAAGGTCGCCGAGCGCAACGCGGAGCTGAAGGAACGCCAGCTCGACACCGAGGTCCGCAAGCCGGCCGACGCCGCCCGGTACCGGGTGGAGCAGGAGGCCGAGGCGGCGCGCAGCGCGGCGGTGCTGGCCGCCGACGCCGACCGGCAGGCGACGATCGCCGCCGCCCAGGCCGCCGCCGAACAGTCCCGGCTGACCGGTGAGGGCGAGCGGGCCCGACGGGCCGCGTTGGCGGAGGCGAACGCGATCGAGGGTGCCAAGGAAGGTGAGGCGGAGCAGCGGCGCCGTACCGCCATCGCCGACGCGGTCGAGCGGGAGGGCAGCGCCGAGGCGGCGGCGATCCGGGCCCGCGGTGAGGCGGAGGCCGAGGCGATGGCCCGCAAGGCCGAGGCATTCGCCGCGTACGGCGAGGCCGCAGTGCTCGACCTGCTGGTCAAGATGCTGCCGCAGGTGGTGGAGGCGGCGAGCGCCCCGATGGGCTCGATCGACAAGATGACCGTCATCTCCACCGACGGCGCGTCGTCGCTGACCAGGTCGGTGGCGAACAACGTGGCGCAGGGTCTGCAGCTGGGCAACGACCTGACCGGGATCGACCTGGCCGGTCTGCTCGCCCGGCTGGGCGGCGCCGGCGCCGAGTCGGTCGCCGCCGGGCGTACCGACCGCACCCCGGTGGCCGGTCCGTCCGACGGCGCCGGTCGCGGCTGAGCCGCCGGCCACGCCGGCACTGCCGGAGATCCGCTGGCCGCCCGTCGGCCCACCTGCCGACGGGTGGTCAGCGGCGCGACATCCGGGCCGAGTAGAGCGAGGTCTGCTGGGTCAGGGTGTCACCGCTGCAGTCGTAGCTGGCCGGGTCGAAGTCGGCGGTGAGCGCGTCACGCTGGGGTGCGAGGCCGGCTCCGCTGAGGGTGACCGTGCCGTCGGCGACGACGTCGGTGAAGGCGACAGTGCCGTCGACGGCCCGGTACCGGTAGGTGACCTCACCGGTGACGGTGAGGGTCAGCGCGACCCCGGAGACCACACCGGCGAACGTCGTACCGTCGCCGTAGTCGGTCCTGCCGTACCCGTCCGCGCGCAGCTCGACCCGGGCGCCCGGCCCGGTCCCGGTGAACCGGGCGCGGCCGAACGGCTCGGGCAGCGCGACGTCCTCCTGGTAGTCGTCCACCTGCCAGCTGCCGACCACGCAGGGATCGCCGTCGGCGGTGACCCGCTGGTCGCCGCCGACACGGTCGCCGTACCGGACCACCAGCACCACCAGGATCGCCGCGACCAGCAGCACGAAGGTGGTGGCGAGCGCGACGATCGGCACCAGGTAGGACCGGCCACCACTTGGCGGCATCTGCGGGGACCGGCCGCCGGCCGGCGGCGGGAACGGGAGTGGTCCGGACGGTGGCGGGTACGGCTGCATCCGACCTCCCCGGGGCCCTGTCGCCGGCAGTGTGGTCGACGCTAGTCGGTGGCCGGCCCGATTCCTTCGGCACGGGCCCAGCGCAGCAGTTCCGCCTCGGCCGCGTCCCGGTCGAGTGGGCCCTGCTCCAACCGCAGCTCCTTCAGGTGCCGCCAGGCCCGGCCGACGATCGGCCCCGGCGGTACGCCGAGCAACTCCATGATCGCGTTGCCGTCGAGATCCGGTCGCACCCGGGCCAGGTCCTCGTCGGCCTGGATCCGGGCGATCCGTTCCTCCAGCGCGTCGTAGTCGGCGGCGAGCCCGGCGGCCTTGCGCCGGTTGCGGGTGGTGCAGTCGGAACGGGTCAGCTTGTGCAGTCGGGCCAGCAGGTCACCGGCGTCGGTGACGTAGCGCCGGACCGCCGAGTCGGTCCACTCGCCCCGCCCGTACCCGTAGAACCGCAGGTGCAGGCCGACCAGCTTGGCCACTTGGGCGGTGGTCTCCTTCGGGTAGCGCATGGCCTTCATCCGGTGCCGGGTCAGCCGGGCACCGACGACTTCGTGGTGGTGGAAGCTGACCCGGCCGTCCGGTCCGACGGCCTTGGTCGCCGGCTTGCCGATGTCGTGCATCAGCGCGGCCATCCGCAGCACGAAGTCACAGCCGTCGTCCTCCAGCCGGACGGCGTTGTTCACCACCGTCAGGGTGTGTTCGTACACGTCCTTGTGCTGGGCGTGTTCGTCGATCTCCAGCCGCAGGCCGGACAGTTCCGGCAGGAACCGGTCGGCGAGTCCGGCGTCGACCAGCAGCCGCAGACCGGCGACCGGGTCGGCGCCGCAGAGCAGCTTGGTGAACTCGTCACGGATCCGTTCGGCGGTGATCCGGTCCAGGTCGGCGGCCATCGTGCTCATCGCCGTACGGACGTCGGGGTGCACGGCGAACCGCAACTGGGCGGCGAACCGGGCGGCCCGCAGCATCCGCAGCGGGTCGTCGCCGAAGGACTCCTGCGGCGTGCCGGGTGTCCGGATGATCTTCGCGGCGAGGTCGGCGATGCCACCGTACGGGTCGGTGAAATCGTGGTCGGGCAGGCTGACCGCCATGGCGTTGATGGTGAAGTCACGCCGCCGCAGGTCGTCGCCGAGATCGTTGCCGTAGGCGACGACCGGGTTGCGGGTCACCCCGTCGTAGGCCTCCGCCCGGAACGTGGTGATCTCCAGGGTGAGGCCGCCGCGTCGGGCGCCGATCGTGCCGAACTCGCGACCGGTCTCCCAGGTCGCCTCCGCCCAGCCCTTGAGCACCGCCAGGGTCTGGTCCGGGTGTGCGTCGGTGCAGAAGTCGAGGTCGTTGCCGAGGCGCCCGAGCAGTGCGTCGCGGACCGAGCCACCGACCAGGTGCAACTCGTGCCCGGCGGCGACGAACCGCCGGCCCAGCTCGTCGGCGACGGGTGACACCCGCAGCAATTCGGCGACGGCGTTGCGTTGCACGACGGTACGGGAGTCGGTGCTGGTGCGGGCATCGGTGCTGGTACGGGCATCGGTGGCGCGGGGCGCGGAGGTCTCGGACATGGGACCGCCAGACTATCCGCTGTGGCCGCCCCGGCAGCCGGCGGGCAGGATGAACCACCGTGTCGATTCCCGAGAGCCTGCGCGGCCTGACCACCGATCCGGCGTTCTGGGCGGCGTACCTGCCGCCGGCCGGCGAGCCGGTGCCCGGACACCACGCCGAGCTGCGGGTGTCGGTGCCGGTGGCCGGCGGCTACGGGCTGGTGCTGGAGATCGACCTGGCGTACGGCGAGTGTCATCTCGGGCTGCGTCAGCCGGGGGCCACCGAGCCGCTGCCGCTGGCCCGCACCGACCCGGGCCGGCCGTACCCGACCGTGTTGCGCTGGGCGGAGCTGAACCTGATCGGTCAGTTGCTCGCCCTGGACGACCCGCAGTGGCGGCACCCTGGGCTGCTGGTGGCGCTGCTGCACCGGTACGCGTCGGCGGACGACCAGGTGGCCGCCGACCAGGTGGCCGCCGATCGGATGGCCGCGCCGGACCGGCCGGCGACCATGCTGGCCACCGCGCTTCGCGGGCTGTCCCGGTCGGCCGACCCGGAGCCGGAGCAGATGCCCGCGGCCGGTCCGGACCAGCCGCCGCTGGCGCTGTTCGACGATCCCCGCTGGTGGCCGACGCCAGTCGCCGACGACCCGCGGATCTTCGACGACGACGCGGTGGCCCGACAGGTCGGCGACCATCTGGCGCACACCGGTGGGGTGCACTGGCGGTACGCGGCCGGCTGGGGCTGGGTGGCGGCCGGGCCTGCCGACGGCGGCGGTACGCCACTGCGGACCCTCGGCGCCGAGTCGTTCCCGTTCGACGACGTCGCCGAACTCGTCCGCCGGGCGGCCGCCCGGCACCGGCGGCTGCTCGACGCGCCCTGGCGGCGGGCACCGCGGATCGCTCCGCTGCTGCAGCGGGTCCGCGAGTCCGGCGACCCGGCGGCGGTCCCGGCGCTCGGCCGGGCACTGGCCGACGCCGGCTGCGACCATCCGACCCTGCTGGACGCGCTGACCGCGCCGGTGGTGCCGGCCGAGGCGGCCTGGGTGGTCGACGCACTGTCGGGCATCGTCCCGGCCGACGACGACGGCCGATAGGCTCGTGCCGGCATCCGGCGTGGCGATTCCGGCGTACCGACGGGGTGGAGGTCCGATGGGCAACGGGTTGTACCGGAGCGCGAACGCCGGCCCCGGCCGGGGCGGCCCGGATCCGGACGGTGCCACGGTCATCTCGGTCGGTCCGGGCGGGCAGCCGCTGGTGGAGGCGTCGGCGCCGCCGGCCGAGCCGCCGACGGTGCTCACCGGTGCCGCCGGTCCGGACGTGCCGGGTGACCGGCCCGGCGGTGCCGAGGCGGATCCGAACGGCGGCGGCAGCGCGGCCACCAACAGCGCGGTCATGGCGCTGGGCAGCCTGGTCAGCCGGGGCACCGGGTTCCTGCGCACCCTGGTGCTGACCGCCGCCCTCGGTGGTGCGTTGGTCGGCAACGCCTACACCACGGCGCAGATCTTCCCCGGCATGGTCTACGAGTTCCTGCTCGGCGGCATCCTGACCAGCGTTCTGGTGCCGGTGCTGATGCGGCGGCGCAAGTCGGACGCCGACCAGGGGCAGGCGTACGCGCAGCGGCTGCTCACCTTGGCGGTGCTCGCGCTCGCGGTGGCGACGCTGGTCGCGATGGCGGCGGCACCGCTGCTGACGATCCTGTACTCCAGCGACGAGACCACCGGCGAGTTCCGGCGGCTGGTCACGCTGCTGTCGTACCTGATGTTGCCGATGATCTTCTTCACCGGGTTGTCGGCGCTGGTCAGCGCGCTGCTCAACACCCGGGGGCACTTCGCCGCCCCGATGTGGGCGCCGATCCTCAACAACCTGGTCGTGATCGCCACCCTCGGCACGTACATCGCGGTCTTCGGTGCCCGGATCGTCAGCCCCGAGGAGATGACGGCGGGTCGGATCGTGCTGCTCGGCGGCGGCACCCTGCTCGGCGTCGTCGTGCAGGCAGCCGGCCTGGTCCCGGCCCTGCGCAAGGTCGGGTTCCGGTGGCGGTGGCGGTTCGACTTCCGGCAGCTGGGGCTGGCCGAGCTGGGCCGGCTCGGTGCCTGGATGTTCTGCTACGTCGCGGTCAGTCAGCTCGGCCTGGTGGTGCTCTTCAACCTGCTCAACCGTGCCGGCGACGAGGACAAGGCCGGCCCGCTGATCTACAACAACGTGTTCCTGCTGCTCATGATGGCGCACGGCATCATCGCGGTCTCGGTGATCACCGCGCTGATGCCCCGGATGAGCAGTGCCGCCGCCGACGGCCGGCTCGACGACGTCGCGGCCGACCTGTCGCGCGGCACCCGCACGGTGACCGCGGTGCTCGCACCGATCGCGGTCTGTTACGCGGTGCTGGCCACGCCGGTGTCGTTCGCCCTGTTCCGGTACGGCGCCTTCAGCTCGGAGGCGGCCACCGCCACCTCGGTGGTGCTACTCGCCGCCGCCCTGGCCCTGGTGCCGTTCGCGGTCAGTCAGCTGTTCACCTTCGCGTTCTACGCGCTGCCGGACACCCGGACCCCGGCGTTGATCAACATCCCGGTGGTGGGCTTGCGGGTGCTGGTGCAGATCGGGCTGTTCGCCGCGTTGTCGGTGCAGTTCGCGGCGGCCGGGCTGATGATCGGCAACGGTGTGTCGTACCTGGCGGCGGCGGTGCTGTCGGCCTGGCTGGTCCGTCGGCGGGTCGGCCGGATCGGGTTCGGCGCCATCATGGTCACCTTCGGCAAGGTGGCGTTGGCGGCGGTCGGTGCCGCGCTGGCCGGGTGGCTGGTGCTGTTCGTGCTGCCGGGTGGCGACTCGCCCAGTCAGATCATGGCCTTCGTCCAGTTGTTCGTGGGCGGCGCGGTGATCGGGCTGGTCTATCTCGGGCTCGCCGTGGTGCTGCGGATCCGCGAGGTGAGCGACCTGTTGTCGATGGTGCGCCGCCGGCTGGGGCGCTGAGACCGCCGGCGACTCCACAGCGGTACGGCGTACCCACGCCCTGTGGACCAACCTGTGGATAACTTCGGCTATCACGCTCGACAGCAGGTCAGAGGCTGTGGATAACTCAGGAACAAGATCCTCGTTACGGGCGGTGTCCGGACCTCGTCGGTCAGCCCGAGCCCGTCCGGGCGGTACAACGTATTATCAGCCGCAGAGGTTATGCGGATGATCGCGGTCCGGTGGGTCGGCCTGGCCCAGATGGCCGCAGCGGCCCGGTGGGCAGTGCGGGCGAGCCCCGAGGTGCTGCGGGAAGCTGGCATGTTGGTCGTCGCGGAACACAGGTAAGGTCGCTCTGGACGGGTGCGTGCGACATCTATCGTAGGAAGCAACGTCCCACCGGCACCCGCGCGGGCAGCGACAGACACTGTGCGAGCAGCGGCGCGGCCGTTCGACCGAAACGATCAACAAGGACCGGACGATCAACAAGGGAGGACGGGTGACCCAGGTCGGCGAAGGCCAAGAGGCGGACGAGGTCAGTCCGCCGATGATGGCCTTCGGAGCGCCAACCGTCGGCGAGATCCTCGCCGAGCGGTACCAGCTGGCTGCGCACGTCAACGACGACAGCGCCGGTAGGCAGGTCTGGCGTGGCGTCGACGTGGTGCTCCGTCGTCCGGTCGCGGTCGTGCTGCGCTACCCCGGCGGCGACTCCGCGATGGAGATGCTGCAGGCGGCCGTACGGGCCAGTCGGGTCATCCACTCCAACCTCGTCGGCGTCTACGACGCGATCGACGAAGGTCAGCGGGCGTACGTGGTCCGCGAGTGGGTCGACGGCGACTCCCTGCGTGAGGTGATCGCGGCCGCCGGGCCGCTCGACGCCGCCCGCGCGACGATGATCGCCCACTCGGTCGCCTCGGCGATCGCGGCGGTGCACGCCACCGGCATGGTGCACGGCAACATCCACCCGGGCACCGTGATGATCGGCCACGACGGTCGGGTGGTCCTCGCCGATGCCCGTGCCGACAGCTCCGACACCTACGAGACCGACATCCGGGCCATCGGCGGGGTGCTCTACTTCGCGATGACCGGCCACTGGCCACATCACGAGGCGGGCGTCACCGCCCTGCCGGACGCGGTCCGCGACACCACCGGTGCGGTGGTCGCACCCCGGCAGCTGCGTCCCGGCGTGCCGGCGTACGTCGACGACCTGACCATGGACCTGCTCGACCCGCGCCTCGCGCTGCCCTCGTCCGAGGTGCTCGCGGCCGAGCTGAGCCGGCTCGACGCGGCCACCGAGGAGCACTACCTCGACAGCGTCGGCCCGCTGCGGTTCACCGCGTCGGCCGACGATCCCAGCGAGCCGGCGCAGGCCTCCCGGCGCAAGATCGCGGCGGGCATCGCCGGCCTGGTCGTGATCGCGGTGATCGGGCTCTTCTTCGGCATCAGCGCCCTCGGCGGCGACGGTGACGGCGGCGACGGCCAGTCACCCGCACCGCAGACCCAGACCAGCGCGACGCCCGGCACCGGGGAGACCGCCGCCCCGGCACCGCCCAAGCCGATCCCGCTCACCGCCGACCAGGTGCGCATCGTCGACGCCGACGGGGCCCGCGACGAGCTCGACGGTGCCGAGGCCACGGTCGACGGGGACACCAGCACCGGCTGGTTGACCGACGCCTACGAGCGCAACCCGAACTTCGGCAACCTCAAGCGGGGCATGGGTGTGCTGATCGACCTGCAGGAGCCCCGGTCGGTGACCAGCGTCCGGGTGGAACTCTCCGCCTCCGGCAGCTCCGCCGAGCTGCTGGTCGGCCCGGCCGACCCCGGGTCGAGCCGGGACGGCGACAACGAGGTGGTCGACACCTTCACCCAACGCATCGGCGAACCGTTCGAGAACGCCGACGGCGCGACCCTGACCTTCAGCGGTTTCTCGCCCGACGAGACGTACCAGTACCTCATGGTGTGGATCACCAAGCTCCCGCCGATCGGCGGCGAGAAGTACCAGATTGGCGTCCAGGAGATAACGGTAGAGGGGCCATGACCGAACGCCGGGCTGACCTCGGCGACGACGAACTGCTCCGGGCGCACGTCGAGGGCGATCCGGAGGCGTTCGCCGAGCTGGTGAACCGGCACCGGGACCGGCTCTGGGCCGTGGCGCTGCGGACGGTGGGGGACCGGGAGGAAGCCGCCGACGCGCTGCAGGACGCGCTGCTGTCGGCGCACCGGGGGGCTGCCCGCTTCCGCGGTGACTCCGCGGTCACCACCTGGCTGCACCGGATCGTCGTGAACGCCTGCCTGGACCGGCTGCGGCGGCGGCGGACCCATCCGACGGTCCCACTGCCCGACGGCAGCCACGACGACGACGACGGGGTACGTGGCGTCGAACCGGCCGCACCGGCGGTCGACCACGACACCGCGCTCGTCGTCCGGCAGGCCCTGGCCGAACTGCCGGTGGAGCAGCGGGCCGCGTTGATCCTGGTCGACGTGCAGGGCTATCCGGTCGCTGAGGTCGCGGTGCTGCTCGGCGTCGCCGAGGGCACGGTCAAGAGCCGTTGCGCCCGTGGGCGGGCGCGCCTCGCCGGACTACTCGGACATCTCCGCCCGCACCGGGCGGACGTCGCTGTCGCACCGCCCTGCGGGCCAGTGCCCTCGCTCACGCCACGGAACCCCAGCCGACTCGACGACGTCCCATCAGGGTCCGCACGCGGCGACAGCGCCAAGGAGGAACGGTGACCGCCGACCGGTTCGCCGAGGTCGATCGGGACCTGCTCGCCGACTATGTCGGTGGGGCGCTCGACGGCACCCCGGACCAGGTCGTGGTGGACCGGTTGATCGCTCAGCACCCGGCCTGGCGGACCGCCCACGACGAGCTGGTCGACGCCTCCCGCCTGGTCCAGTCGACGCTGGCCGAGTGGGGCAGTCAGGCAGAGCCGATGCCGCAGGGCGTCGCCGACCGGATCACCGCGGCGCTCGCCGCCGAGCCCCTTCCCGCCGCCGTACCGGCCATGGTTGCGGCACCGCTGGCCGACCGCACCGGTACGGCAGCCGACCACCTGGCACCGCCGGTGGAGATCACCAGCGCGACCGGCCGCGACCGCACCCGCCGGGACGGTCGGCGCCGCCGGTGGCAGCGGTACGCCACCCCGGTCGCGGTCGCCGCAGCTGCTGCCGCGCTCGCCGGCCTCGGTCTGCAGCAGTTGCTCGGCGGCGGCTTCACCGACGAGGCCAGCACCACGGCCGGCGGCGCGCCGGACAGCGCCGGCGGGGTGGAGTCCGCTCAGCAGGAGGGGTCGCCGAACACGATGATGGAGCCCGGTGCCCCCACCGCGCCGCGCATCCTGGCCTCGGGGAACGACTACCAGCGTGCGACGCTCGCACCGGCAGTCGAGGCGGCCGTGGGCCGCGCCGGCGAGGACTACACGCAGCAGAGCCCGGACGATGTCGTCCTGCAGGAGGAGCCGACCCCGTCGGCCGCCCTCGGCCGTTTCACCGACCAGGCCGCGCTGGCCGACTGCCTGGCGAGCGTCACCGCCGAGCACGGCACCGGCGCGCTCGGCGTCGGCGTGGTCGACCTCGCACTCTTCGAAGGCGCCCCGGCGCTGGTCATCTCGTTCACCGACAGTGCCGGTGCCGCCTGGATCTGGGTCAGCGGATCCCGCTGTGGGGTGCCTGCCGCCGGCGCGGACACCCGATACTCGACCCAGGTAGGGTGACCGGGACGCACGGCGTGACGTGAGCCACGCCCGGCCGGGACGGGAATGTCGCCGCGACGCCGTGACGTTTGAATCAACAGTCGCCGATCGGCAACATCACACCTTGGGAGTCGGCAGTGGACGAGGTCCGCAACCTGATCATCATCGGCTCGGGTCCGGCCGGATACACCGCCGCGGTGTACGCCGCACGCGCCAACCTGAAGCCGCTCGTCATCGAGGGGGTGCAGTCGGGCGGCGCGCTGATGACCACGACCGAGGTCGAGAACTTCCCCGGCTTCCCCGACGGGATCATGGGCCCGGAGCTGATGGACTCGATCCGCAAGCAGGCCGAACGGTTCGGTGCCGAGTTCGTCACCGACGACGTCACCCGGGTGGAGCTGGCCGACACCGGCACGCCGGGTTCCGCCGAGACGAGCACGGTCTACGTCGGCGAGACGGCGTACCGGGCCAAGGCCGTGATCCTCGCGACCGGCTCGGCGTGGCGTCCGCTGGGTGTCCCCGGCGAGCAGGAGTTCCTCGGCCACGGCGTCTCCTCCTGTGCCACCTGCGACGGGTTCTTCTTCCGCAGCCAGCACATCGTGGTGGTCGGCGGCGGCGACTCGGCGATGGAGGAGGCGACCTTCCTGACCAGGTTCGCCGAGTCGGTGACGATCGTGCACCGTCGCGACGAGTTCCGGGCGAGCCGGATCATGGCGGCCCGGGCCCTGGGCAACGAGAAGATCCGGGTCGAGTGGAACAGTGTCGTCGAGGAGATCCTCGGCACCGACGGTAAAGTCTCCGGGGTCCGGATCCGTAACACGCACAGCGGTGAGTCCACGACGCTCGACGTGACCGGGGTCTTCGTCGCCATCGGCCACGACCCGCGCAGTGAGATGTTCCGCGGCCAGGTGGAGCTCGACGGCAACGGCTACGTGCTGGTCGACTCGCCGAGCACCCGGACCAGCGTCCCGGGCGTCTTCGCCGCCGGTGACCTGGTCGACCACACATATCAGCAGGCGATCACCGCTGCCGGCAGCGGCTGCGCGGCGGCGCTCGACGCCGAGCGCTACCTCGCCACACTCGAAGAGGTCTGACCACCTGCGTCGCGGGCGGTCGAGGAGGAGGATTTCGTGGGAGCTACCCGAGCGGTCACCGAAGCCAGTTTCACCAGCGACGTGCTCATGTCCGACAAGCCGGTGCTGGTGGACTTCTGGGCTGAATGGTGCCAGCCCTGCCGCAAGGTCGCACCACTGCTGGAGGAGATCGCCGCCGAGATGGGCGACAAGGTGGAGATCGTCAAGCTGAACATCGACGAGAACCCGGAGATCGCCCGCAAGTACCGGGTGATGTCGGTGCCCACGCTGACCGTGTTCAAGGGCGGCGAGCCGGTGCAGTCCGTCGCCGGTGCCCGGCCCAAGGGCGACCTGGTGAAGCTCATCGAGTCCGCCTTCTGATCCGTACCGACCTGACGACGCCGGCCCGGTGCTGTACAGCACCGGGCCGGCGTCGCTCGTGTTTTGACCGTTCTGTGGGCAGGGTGGTCTGGTGGTGTGGTGTGGGTGTGTTCGTGGTGGTGTGGGTGAGGGCTGTTATTTGCCCTTGTGGATGGCGTTCCTGCGGATGACGGGGTAGCGGGTGCGGCGTTTGCGGCGTCTGCCGGCGGGGCGTCCGGGGCCGGGGTGGCCGGGTTTCGGGTGGCCTGGTGGTTGCCAGGCGTTGCGCAGAGCGGGTGAAACCTGTCGGCGGGTCTGGCCGGGGGTGGGTGTCGTGGTGGTGGCGGGTTCCCAGGGCAGCCGGTGGTGGGTCAGGTGGGTGCGGGCGCAGAACAGGTGCAGGTAGGCGTAGGAGTGCAGGCGGAGCCAGGTGGTCAGGGTGTCGGGTTGGCGGGGGGTGGAAGTCCGGGGCGTGGGCGGTGGTCTTCAGGTATCGGAAGTAGTGCTCGATGTCGAAGCGGGCCAGGTAGGTCATGACCAGGGTGAGCAGGTCACGGCGGGTACCGGAGTACCAGAGCGCGAGGTCGCCCGCGCGGCGGCTGGGGCGCAGGTGCTGGACCCGGGCGAGGAGGACGCTGCCCTCGACGATCGGGAGGGTGGACTGGTTGGTGAAGCCTCGGCTGGCGCGGGTGAGTTTGGGGTGGACCTGGTGCCAGGCCCGGACGGTGACGGTGCCGTAGATGTCGAGTGGTCCGCTGACACCGGCGTCGGGGTGCAGGTCGGGCTGGCGCAGGGCCAGGCGGAACCCGTGGCGGCGGGGGCGGCCGCCGAGGGGGTGCGCGGCCCGGCGTTCGGGTCTGGTCCACATGGTCTGCGAGGTCGCCAGCCGGACCAGGACGTCCGCGGGAATCCCGCGTTCGCGCAGCAGGTGGGTGATCCGGGCCGCGGGGTAGCCGGAGTCCAGCAGGAACAGTGACGGATCGGCCGGGCGGGCGCCGTCGGTGGCGCAGACCCGGGCGATGTGGTCCACGGTGACCTCGACCAGGTCGTCGTCGGAGGCGATCCGGTCGGCCAGGACCGGCACGACCCACGAGTCCGGGGTCAGGGTCAACCGGACGACGTGCTGGTACCGCCACCCGGTCTTGATCTGGGCCGCGCCGCGCGGGCCGCCCGGGGTGTACTGGGGCTGCCGGTCCGGGCTGGTCGGCGAGTTCGGCCGTGGCCACGCGGTGGTGTCGACGGCGTACACCCGGGGCAGGCCGGACCGCGCGGCGATCCGGCACGCCGCCCGCAACGCCCGGCCGGTGTCGATCTCGCCGTCGCGTAACGCCCGGTACGCGGCGGCGTGCCCGGTGACGGTGCCCAGCGACAGATGCGCCGGACAGCCACACCGGCCCTGATCGGTGGCCAACTCGTCGACCAGCGTGAACAACGTCCGTGACCGGGATGTGAGGACTCCCTCGTACAACTCCCGCCGCCACGAGTCCAGCAAGATCCGGCCCAGCTCGCTGTGACCGGTGCCGGTAGCCGTTACGCTCCTCATCGAGGACCCTGCCCATTGATGATCTTTGTGTGAGAACTCAGGATCATGGACAGGGTCCTCCCCGTTCCGCTAGACCTCGACCACCACGAATCCCCCCGATGGTCAAAACACGAGACGACGCCGGCCCGGTGCTGTACAGCACCGGGCCGGCGTCGTTTCCGTGCCCATCTCGTTGCCCGTACCCGTGTCGCCGCCGCTGGCCCGTGACCGGGCACCCGTCCGGTCCGCATCGGGGCAACCCCGGTACGGTCGCCGCGCAACCGGGTTACGCTCCGGACGTCCCGCTCGATCCAGGGGGGAGGTCGGGGTCCCGTGCGTCCCATCCGCCGTGACGATCAGGGTCCCGCCGTGGCCGAGATCCGCTCGATCCTGGTCAACCTGGAGCTGCTCGCCCCCGACCCCGGAGCCGACCGGTTCGACGCGGCCACCGAACACGCCGTACGCGCTTTTCAGCAGTGCCGTGGCCTGAGCATCGACGGCCGGGTCGGCGCGGAGACCTGGCGGGCACTCGACGCCGCCCGGTGGCGCCTCGGCGACCGGGCGCTGTACCACTCCGTCGCCGACCCGCTGGTGGGTGAGGACGTACGGACCCTGCAGGAACGCCTGCTGGAGATGGGCTACGACGTGGGCCGGGCAGACGGGGTCTACGGCAGTCGGACCGCCCGCGCCCTCACCCAGTTCCAGCGGGAGGTAGGGCTGACCGCGGACGGTACCTGTGGCCCGTACACCATGCACGCACTGCGCCGGTTGGGCCGCAAGGTCGTCGGCGGCCGGCCACAGTGGCTGCGCGAGTCCGACGCCCTGCGCCAGTCCGGCCCGACCCTGGTCGGCAAGACCATCGTCGTCGACCCCGGCCACGGCGGCCCCGACCGGGGCGTGGTGGTGACCGACGGCGAGCTGAGCTGGGCCGAGGCGGACCTGGCGTTCGACCTGGCCGCCCGGTTGGAGGGCCGGCTGGCCGCCGCCGGCATGCGGGTCCACCTGACCCGGGGCCCGTACGCGGAGACCGGCGTGACCGACCTGGAGCGCACCCGGACCGCCAACGAACTCGGTGCGGACCTGTTCATCTCGCTGCACGTCGACGGGCACACCAACCCGGCGGCGGAGGGGGTCGCGACGTACCACTACGGCACCGGCACCGGTGCCACGTCGACGGTCGGCGAGCGCCTCGCCGGGCTGGTGCAGCGGGAGATCGTGGTCCGCACCGGGCTGCACGACTGCCGGGTGCACGCCAAGAGCTGGGAGCTGCTGCGGCTGACCCGGATGCCGGCGGTCCGAGCGGACGTCGGCTACCTCACCTGCGCCGGGGACCGGGCCAGGCTGGTCCGCCCCGGCTTCCGTGACCAGGTCGCCGAGGCGCTGGTGGCCGCAGTGCAGCGGATGTACTACCCGACGGAGCTGGATGTGCCGACCGGGTCGATCGACGTACGGACGTTGCAGGCCGCCATAGAGGCCACGGCGGACGCCTGAGTCGGCCCGGTCGACGGGTCGCCGGTCAGTTGGTCATCGCCCGGGTCGCCGGGCGCAGCAGACTCTCCGGGCTCATCGAGCCGAGCAGCTTCTCCAGCGCGTACTCCACGTCCGACTTCCACGACAGCGCGGTCCGCAGCTCCAGCCGCAGCCGGGGGAACCGGGGATGCTGCCGGACCGTCTTGAAGCCGACCGACAGGTAGAAGTCGGCCGGGGCTAGGCAGTTCGACGGCCCGTCGTCGGCCAGGTCCGGGTCGACCGGCCGGGCGTCGCCGAACGCCTCGATCGCCCGGATGCCCCGTTTGGTGAGGTCCCGGGCGACGCCCTGCACCAGCATCCGGCCCAGGCCGCCGCCGGCGAACGGTGGCACCACGTGCGCCGTGGTCAGCAGCACCGCGTCGGCCGACACCGGCGAGGTGGGGAAGGCCATCGACCGGGGCAGGTACGCCGGCGGGGCGTACATGACGAAGCCGGCCGGCATCCCGTCGACGTAGGCGAGCTTGCCGCAGGAACCCCACTCGAGGAGGGTCTGGGAGACCCAGGCCTCCTTCTCCAGGCCGGGATCGCCACAGGCGCGGGCGCGGTCGGCGGCGACCGGATCGAGCTCCCAGAAGACGCACTGCCGGCACGAGCCGGGCAGTTCCTCCAGCGTGTCCAGCGTCAGACTGACCAGACGTCGCGACATGCGCGTTCCCCCACACCCCACCGGATCATGTCGTGAAACCCGCCGAGCTCCACCAGGCGCCGTCTCTTCGTCCCCAACGAGCGATCGTACGCCGCAACCGCCCGTCCGGGGAGGGGTCGGACAGGCCGAGAATGGCCGGTGGGGCCAATCCCGATCGGCTGGTCCGACATGTGGGCCCGCATGGTAATGCCGACGCGGTACGGCGACACGCCGGACTACCATCAAACGATCAGTGCGTGTCGCGGTCGGCCATCCCCGGCACCACCGGAGCGACGCGTATCGAGGTGAAGCCCATGACCGGCACGACGCTCGACGACTACACCGACCGCTATGCCCGCCGGGTCCGCGGCATGACCGCATCCGAGATCCGGGCACTGTTCGCCGTCGCCAGTCGGCCCGAGGTGGTCTCGCTCGCCGGTGGGGCACCGTACGTCGCGGCGCTGCCGCTCGACGCCGTCGGCGAGATGCTCGGCCGGCTGGCGTCGGAGACCGGCACCTCCACCCTGCAGTACGGCATCGGTCAGGGCACCCTCGACCTGCGGGAACGCATCTGCGAGGTGATGTCTTTGTCCGGCATCGACGTCTCCTCCGGTGCCTCCCCGGAGGACGTCGTGGTGACCGTCGGCGGCCAGCAGGCCCTCGACCTGGTCGCCCGGCTCTTCCTGGACCCGGGCGACGTGGTGCTCGCCGAGGGGCCCACCTACGTCGGTGCCCTCGGCGTCTTCCAGGCGGCCCAGGCCCAGGTGGAGCACGTACCGATGGACGCCGACGGGTTGATCCCCGAGGCCCTGGAGCAGGCGATCACCGAGGTCGCCAGGTCGGGGCGGCGGGCGAAGTTCCTGTACACGATCCCCACGTTCCAGAACCCGGCCGGGGTGACCCTCACCGAGGAGCGCCGGGAGCGGGTGCTGGACATCTGTGAACGCGCCGGCCTGTTGGTGATCGAGGACGACCCGTACGGCCAGCTCAGTTTCGACGGCGAGGCCCCCGCGCCGCTGCGGGCCCGCCGCCGGCACGGCGTGTTCTACCTGAGTACGTTCTCCAAGACCTTCGCGCCGGGCCTGCGGGTCGGTTGGATCCTGGCGCCGCACGCGGTACGCGAGAAGCTGGTCATCGCCAGCGAGGCGCAGATCCTCTGCCCTAGCGCGTACGCGCAGGCCGCCGTCGCCACCTACCTGGCGACGATGCCGTGGCGGGAGCAGCTCAAGACGTACCGCGAGGTGTACCGGGAGCGGCGGGACGCGCTGCTGGACGCGCTCACCGATCTGATGCCCGCCGGCACCACCTGGACCCGGCCTAGTGGTGGCCTGTTCGTCTGGGCGTCGCTGCCGGAAGGGCTCGACGCCAAGGCCATGGTGCCCCGGGCGATCGCCGCGCGGGTCGCGTACGTGCCCGGGACCGGTTTCTACGCCGACGGCTCGGGCGCCGGCAACATGCGGCTGAACTTCTCCTTCCCGCCGCCGGAGCGGATCCGCGAAGGGGTCCGCCGACTCGCCGGGGTGATGGAACGCGAGGCCGCGATGCGGGAGGTGTTCGGCCCGGTCACCGGTGCCGGTGCCCGGCGGCGACGCCCCGGCGCGGACACCCCCGGGCCAGACTTGGCATGATTCGGGCATGAGCCCACAGCCCGAGCCCACCGCCGCCGCCCGTGACCTGCGGGTACTGGTTCTCGCCGGCGGCCTGTCCTACGAGCGGGACGTCTCCCTGAAGTCCGGCCGCCGGGTGCTGGACGCGCTGCGCTCGGCCGGCGTGGAGGCCGAACTGCGCGACGCCGACGTCACCCTGCTGCCGGCGTTGCGCGCCGACCCGCCGGACGCCGTCGTGATCGCGTTGCACGGTGCCACCGGGGAGGACGGGTCGCTGCGCGGGGTGCTCGACCTGTGCGGCGTGCCGTACGTCGGCTGCGACGCCCGAGCGGCCCGGCTGGCCTGGGACAAGCCCTCGGCGAAGGCGGTGTTGCGGGAGGCCGGCATCCCTACCCCGGACTGGGTGGCGTTGCCGCACGACCGGTTCTCCGAGCTGGGCGCGGTCGCCGTACTGGAACGGATCGTGGAACGCCTCGGCCTGCCGCTGATGGTCAAGCCGGCGCAGGGCGGCTCAGGGTTGGGGGCCGCCGTCGTGCGCGAGGCCGCCGAACTGTCCGCCGCCATGGTCGGTTGTTTCGCGTACGACTCGACAGCACTGGTCGAGCGGTACGTGACCGGCATGGACGTCGCGGTGTCGGTGGTCGACCGGGGTGACGGGCCGGAGAGCCTGCCGGCGGTCGAGATCGTGCCGCGCAACGGGGTCTACGACTACGCGGCCCGCTACACCGCCGGCCTGACCACCTGGCACGCCCCGGCCCGGCTCGACGACGAGGTGGCCGGTCAGGTGGCCGCCACCGCCGTCGCCGCACACCGGGCGCTCGGCCTGCGGGACGTCTCCCGGGTCGACCTGATCGTGGACCGGCAGGGTCAGCCGCACGTGCTGGAGGTCAACGTCTCCCCCGGGATGACCGAGACCTCGTTGCTGCCGCTCGCGGTGGAGGCCGCCGGGCTGGATCTCGGCCGACTACTTGCCGCCCTGGTCGACCGGGCCGCCGCCCGTCGGTGACCCCGCAGGGACAGCGGCACCTGCTGGTGCCGCTGGTGCCCGTGGCGGCTGCGTCGCCACTGGCGTCTCCGGCCCGGTCGTAGCCTCGTCCGCCTCGTCCGCCTCCCGGGCGGCGTCCGGCCCACCCGTCGGCGGTGCCGTCTCGTCGCCGTCCGGGTCCGCAGCGTCGCGATCTACGTCGGCCGGTTCGCCGACTGCGTTCTCGGCCCGCCCGGTCAGCGCCTGCACGGCGAGCTCGTCAAGGTCAGCAGCGGGCTCGATACTCTCGATCGGCAGTACGGCGACCGCCACCGACCCGTCGCCGTCGGTTGGGCCGCTGGCGGGCGCGTCCTCGTCGAAGTTGGTGTCCGGGTCGATCGGGTGACTCGCCTGCTCGGTCAGGCTCGACGGGGCGCGCCACTCGATGCGCGGTGGCTCGGCCAACGGCCGCCCGCCGAACTCGGCGAGCCAGGCCGCCACCAACGCCAGATTCTCCCGCCACCGCGACTCGGAGATCGGCGGCAGGATGCTGTCCCACAGCGAGAGGAACGTACCCCGTAGCTGCAGCTGCCCGTACGGACGGGCCAGGAACCACAGGTGCAGATGCGCGGAGCCGTCGCCCCACCGGTTCACGTGCACCCGCGCCACGCCGTCCAGGGACCGGATGGCACGCTCCAGCCGTACCGTCAGCACGCCCAGCTCAGCGGCGAGAAGATTCGGCAGGTCCCCGAGGTCGAAGTGGGACCGGGACTCCAGGATCAGCACCATCGGCAGACCGGTCGGCCGGTCCATGGCCCGGACCCGCCAACGCTCGCTCACCCAGATGTAGGCGTCGTCCGGCGCGGCGCAGGACGAGCACTCCGCCGTACCTTCCCCCTTGCGTGGCGGCTCGACGTCGACCGGGTCGTCGAGCTGCTTGACCCGCAGGTCACCTTCGAAGGGGAAGGAGGGCCATCGCGCAAAGTCGGGAATCGCGTCTGGGGTGTGGGGCACGACGCTGACCCTAACCGAGTCTGCCCGACCTGTCGTTCCCCGTTTCGGACGGCCGCCGCCCGCCGTGCGTGCCCGTCCCGCCAAGCGGGCCGGACCGCCCCTGGAGGTCGGCCGCAGACACCGGCCACGGCGGTCGTCGCCGCCATCCACAGCGTTGTCCACAGAAGTTATCCACAGGCAGACAACCCGATCCACCCGCTGTTTCACGTGAAACGACGCGCCCTGTGGACAACGCCTGTGGACAACGCGCTACCTACTCACACCGCCTGCTGACGCTTGCCGGGTCCCGGTTGACCCGGCCCGCCCTCTGCCAGCTGAGTCAGCGTCGACCGGGTCGTCGGTGGCCCCCGGTCCTCAACGATCCAGTCCCGCGATGGTGACCACACACCGCGGGCCCCTGTCGGGCGCGTCGCGTACGCGCGGCCCGGGTCAGGCCGCCGGCGTTTCACGTGGAACGGGCGGGCTTGGCGTTTCACGTGGAACGGGCGGGCTTGGCGTTTCACGTGAAACGGCCCCGACCCGAGGGTTGCGGGTGGGGCCGTTCACGTGAAACGTGGTACCGACGGTCAGTCCTGGTCGGCAGGAACCTCTTCACCGTCCATGCCGATGATCCCGACGATCCGCTCGAGATCGTCGACCGTGGCGAACTCGATCGTGATCTTGCCCTTGCTCCGACCGATGTCCACCTTCACCCGGGTGTCGAACCGGTCGGAGAGCCGGTCCGCCAGGTCCGCCAGCGCGGGCGCGTGCGCCTTCGGACGCCGTGGGGGCGTGCCTGGACGCTTGGCGGGCTCCTCGGTAGCCGCCAGGGCAACCAGTTCCTCGGTCGCCCGTACCGACAGACCCTCGGCGACGATCCGCAGCGCCAGCGCGTCCTGGGCCTCCGTGTCGTCGAGTCCGAGCAACGCACGGGCATGTCCGGCGGAGAGCACGCCGGCCGCCACCCGCCGCTGCACCTGCGCCGGCAGGTTCAGCAGGCGGATCGTGTTCGAGATCTGCGGCCGGCTCCGGCCGATCCGCCGCGCCAGCTCCTCATGCGTGGCCCCGAACTCCTCCAGCAACTGCTGGTAGGCGGCAGCCTCCTCGAGCGGGTTCAGATTGGCGCGATGGATGTTCTCCAGGAGCGCGTCCCGGAGCATCGCGTCGTCCTTGGTCTCCCGGACGATCGCCGGGATGCTCTCCCGGCCGATCGCCTGGGCGGCCCGCCACCGACGCTCGCCCATGACGAGCTCGTACTGCTCGCCGCCGTCCAGCTGCCGCACGACGATCGGCTGAAGAAAGCCGACCTGCTCGATCGAGACCTTCAGCTCCTCGAGCGCCTCGTCATCGAAGACCTGCCGCGGCTGCTTGGGGTTCGGGACGATCGCATTCACCGACAACTCGGCGAATCGGGCACCCGGCACCGGCGAGAGTGCCTCCTCGACCGGGGCCGGAGGTGCCTCCGGCGGGTACGGCGGGGCCGGGTCGAGACGGTCGGCGGTCGCCACCGGTGCCACCGGACCGGTGGGCCGGACAGCCGGCGGCGGCGCGACCTGCGTACCGGTCTGGGCAGGGGCGGGTGCCGCCGTAGGGATCAAGGCGCCGAGCCCTCGACCGAGCCCGCCCTTGGGACGGTTCTTCATGCCCTGCCTCCCGAACTACCCACAGTGTCAGACATTGCCCACACGCCGTGCCGCCCCACGTTCGGCGATCTCCTGAGCCGCCTCGAAGTAGCTCGTCGCACCCCGCGAACCGGGATCGTAGGTCATCACCGACTGCCCGTAGCTCGGTGCCTCGGAGACCCGGACGTTGCGCGGGATGACCGACTGCAGAACCTTCTCGCCGAAGTGGTTGCGGACGTCCTGCTCCACCGCGTCAGCCAACCGGGTCCGGCGGTCGTACATGGTCAACAGGATCGTCGAAACGTCCAGTGTCGGGTTGAGGTGCTGCCGGACCAGGTTGATGTTGTTGATCAGCTGGTTGAGCCCTTCCAGCGCGTAGTACTCGCACTGGATCGGGATCAGCACCTCCTGGGCGGCGACCAGCGCGTTGACCGTCAGCAGGCCCAACGACGGAGGGCAGTCGATGAACACGTAGTCCAGCTCGGCCGGGTAGGCGGTGATCGCCCGGGACAGCCGCGATTCGCGGGCGACCACTGAGACCAGCTCGATCTCGGCACCGGCGAGGTCGATGGTCGCCGGCACACACCAGAGGTTGGGGATGCCTTCGACCGGCTGCGCCACTTCGGTCAGCGGGACGTTGTCGATCAGGCAGTCGTAGACGTCGGGCACGCCGGCGTGGTGCGGGACGTTGAGTCCGGTCGAGGCGTTGCCCTGCGGGTCGAGGTCCACGACCATGACCCGGTTTCCGTGCAACGCCAGCGCCACGGCGAGGTTGACCGTGGTGGTCGTTTTTCCGACGCCGCCCTTCTGATTCGCGACACACATCACCCGGGTCCGGTCCGGCCGGGGCATGGTCACCTCGCCGCTCGGGTTCAGAATCTGCACGGCGCGCAAAGCCTCCATTGCCAAGGGGGGATCATCCTCTTCCCGGTTCGGTGTTTCACGTGAAACGTAGGGGGCGTCGACGGCCGACGGGCCAGGTCCCCCCGGCGGGGCCTGCGGCCCGGGACCCACCACAGCCGCCGGCACCGGTTCCCCGGCCTGTGGCGGTACCGCTGTCGGTGGTCCCACGGGCGCCGTCGGCACAGCGACCGGCGCTGACCGTGTGGTCGGTGGTGCACCGGCGTCAGCCATCGATCCGGTCCTCCCATTCGACCAGTCGGGGGCGTACGAGGTTTCACGTGAAACCACCGCAGGGTCACCGCCCTGGCGATCGCCCGTCAGCCGTGGATCGTCGTACCTACCGTTGTCATGCACCGTGTCATCCCTGCCCGCCGTGGATGGATCGGCACCGCCAGCGCTCACGTCCGCGCTTTCGGGCGTGGCGTGCGGACCAGCAAGAGGCGGCATGATCGAGCCGTTACACGATGCCGCCCGGTCCACACTATCGACGCGCGGCCAGCCTACGGGGATCAGGGCCGGCGTGGCCACGGCCGACTGTCCGACGTGTCGCAGCCTTCACGGCAGGACGGGTGGTCGGTCGCGGATCAGGAGCTGCCCCGACGCGGGGCGCTTCGTCCCGGTCCACCACCCGCGCGGCCCTGACCGTCGGACCGACCGTGGCCCTGGGATCGGCCCTGACCGTCGGACCGACCGTGGCCCTGGGATCGGCCCTGACCGTCGGCGCGACCGCTGCGGTGTGATCGGCCGCGCCCGGCTGCGGTCCGACCCCGGGCAGCAGGAGCCGGACCGGCCGGGCCACCCACCCGGCCGATCTCCACCACCGTCGTCGGAGGGTCGAGCCACCGTTCACCGCACGTCCGCAGCACCGGCTCCGCACCACCCGCGCGGACCACCGCGACCCGGTGCTCGGCCACCTCGGCGGCAGCCGAGCCGCCCTTCATCGCCAACAGCCGGCCACCCGGCTCGGCCAACGGCAGGCACCAACCGACGAGGCGGTCCAGCGGCGCTACCGCCCGCGCGGTGACGATCGGGGCAGCGCCATCCGGACGGCTGCGGCTCAGCTCCTCGGCTCGGCCCCGGACCACCTCCACCGATCCGCCGAGACCCAGCAGATCGACCGCCTCGACCAGGAACGCGGTACGTCGGGCCAGCGGTTCGACGAGCATCACCGACAGATCCGGTCGGGCGATGGCGAGCGCCAACCCGGGTAGCCCCGCGCCGGAGCCGACGTCCACCACCGTCGAACCGGTCGGCACCAGTTCGCCGAGGACCGCGCAGTTGAGCAGGTGGCGGTCCCACAGCCGGGGCACCTCACGCGGGCCGATGAGGCCTCGGAGCGTGCCCTCGGTCGCCAACAGGTCGGCGTACCGGACCGCGAGCGGCAGCCGTTGCGGGCCGAAGATCTCCGCGGCCGCCGCAGGTACCGCCGTGGACGGAACCGGCCCGGACAGGTGGTCCCTGTCCGGGCCGGTGGCCGCCCGGTCGTCTGACTCGGGCTGAGGCGTCATGGTGTCAGTCGGCCGGCCGGACGACGATCCGCCGGGTCGGTTCGACACCCTCGGACTCACTCAGTACGCCGTCGAGCGCGTTCACCACGTCGTGGACGCACTTGCGCTCGAACGCCGACATCGGCTCGAGCCGTACCGGCTCGCCGTACTCCTTGACCTTCTCCACCGCGTTCTTCGCGACGGCCGCCAGCTCCTTGCGGCGGCTTGCCCGGTAGCCGCCGACGTCGAGCAGCAGCCGGCTCGGCGTACCGGTCTGCCGGAAGATCGCGAGCCGGGTCAGCTCCTGCAGCGCCTCCAGGGTGGCACCGCGCTGTCCCACCAGCGCGTTGAGCTGCCCGCCGACCACCTCGACCACCGGCCGTCCGCCGGACACCAGTTCGTCGATGTCGCCGTCGTAGTCGAGGATGTCCAGCAGACCCTCGACGTAGTCCGCCGCGATCTCGCTCTGCCGGAACAGGTCGTTGTCGCTCGGCGCCGCAGCCGGCGGTGCCGCTGCCTCACCCGCCGCGTCGGCGTCATCTGCGTCGTCGATGTCGTCCTCCGCGTCCACCGCGGCCCCGGTCGGAGCCACCTCCTCATCCACGGATGAGTCGGCACTGGGCAGGCTGGTATCGGTCACGGTGTCATCTCCGTACTCGCTCGGCGGGACCGGTCGGTCCGCTGGTTTCCCAGGGGCCGGCGGACGGGCGCCGAGCCTCTGGGGACGTCTGTGTTTCCCGCAGTCGGGGCGGGTGGTGGCCCGGACGGACATCGGCGGGTGACCGGGACCGTACCGGTCACCGCGAAACGTCCGAGCCGGACGGTCACCCCGGACGCTTGGCCGGGCGCCGCTTCTTCGGGTTGACCGGTTTGGCACCCGGCTTGGGCTTGAGCGCCTCGTTGACCGGAGCCGGCTGCGGCTCGGGCTCCGCCTTGGCCCCGTTGGCCTTGCGGGCGAAGATCCCGCCCGACTTCGGCTTGGTGTCCGCGGCGGCGGCAGCGGTACGGCCCGAGCCACCGGTGGCGGGGCGGGTCGACGAGCGGGCACCCGACGACCGGTCAGCCGGCTTGCCCTTGCCGGCGGGCATCGGCGGTGGCGGGAACTTGCGCAGCACCCACTGCTGCTGGCCCAGCGTCACCAGGTTGTTGACCACCCAGTAGATGATCACGCCGATCGGGAAGATCGCGCCGGAGACGAGCAGCGAGGCCGGGATGCCGTAGAGCATCAGCCGCTGGATCATCTTCTGCTGCGGGTCCTCGGCCCATCCGGTCTTGAGGATCATCTGCCGGCTGGTCAGGTAGGTCGTCACGATCATGACCAGCACGAGGATCCCGGCGATCACCTTGACCGTGGTGCCGTTGGCGCCCATCGCCGCCAGCTCCTCGGCGGTGGAGCCGAACTTGCCGGCGATCGGCGCGGTGAACAGGTTGGCCCGGGAGGCGTCGAGGAACTGGTCCGTGGTCCAGCCGTAGAGGTCGGTGTTGACCGTGCGCTCCGGGTTGAGCCGGCGCAGGATGTGGAACAGGCCGATGAAGACCGGGATCTGGAGGAACATCGGAAGGCAGCCCATCAACGGGTTGGCCTTCTCCACCCGGTACAGCTCCATCATTTCCTTCTGGAGCGTCTCCCGGTCACCCTTGTGCTTCTCCTGGAGCTCCTTGACCTTCGGCTGCAGTGCCTGCATCGCACGCTGCGACTTGATCTGCTTGACGAAGACCGGGAACAGGATCACCCGGACGGTGACCACCAGGAAGATGATGGCCAGGATCCACGACCAGTTGGTGCCGAGGACCTCCCCGGACGGCACACCGATCCGGTCCCAGGCCGAGTGCCAGAACAGGAGGATCCACGAGATCGCCCAGTAGATCCAGTCGAGACTCAATTCGGGGCTCCAGTCGCATCGGCACGGCGGCCGCCCGGCATCGGTACCGGGTCATATCCACCGGGGTGGAAGGGATGGCATCGCAGCAACCGCCCGCCCGCCAGCAGCACGCCCCGTAGTGCACCGTGCCGGGCGATCGCCTCCTGGGCGTACGCGCTGCACGACGGGTAGAACCGACAGCGGGCCGGCAGAGCCGGGCTTATCCAACGACGGTACGCGACGATGGCCGCTGTCAGCAGGCGGCCACCCGGTGTCTTCGGCCGGGGCAGTCCGTCGGCGGAGTTCATCGCGCCTCCCCGGGCCGCTGTCGGCCGTCGTCGGTCGCTGACGCGGTACCGGCGGTCGGCCGTCGGGCGACACCGGCGGTACGGCGCGGCCCCCGTCCACCGGACGGCCGGTGGGCCGCCGCCAGCGCCGCGTCGAGATCAGTGGCGAGTTGAGCAGAGGAGCACCCGGCTGCCGGGGGCAGCGCCCGCACCACGACCGTCGCACCGGCGGGCAGGCCCGCCAGCCTCGGCCGGACCAGGTGTCGCAGCCGGCGGCGCACCGTGTTGCGGGTCACCGCGTCGCCCACCGCTTTGGACACGATGAACCCGGCGCGGGCTCCCTGGACGGGAGCGGCCGCGCCGGGTTCGGTGACCGTAGAGCCCGGTGGAAGCAGCAGATGCACGACGAGTGACCCCCGGCCGGCTCGCCGACCACCGCGTACGACCTCGGAGAAGTCGGCACGGTGTCGGACGCGCTGTGCGGCGGCCAGCATGGCTGTTACATACCCGCGACGCCGGCGAAGGCCGTCAGGCCGACAGGCGGGCGCGGCCCTTGGCGCGACGGGTGGCGAGGATGGCCCGACCGGCACGCGTACGCATACGCAGCCGGAAGCCGTGGGTCTTGGCACGCCGGCGGTTGTTCGGCTGGTAGGTACGCTTGCTCACGTCAGTCACTCCGTCAGGTGTGGCCCCGGCCGGGGACCGGAGTCGGTGTCGTCAAACCGGGTGGTACTCGATAACCGGGTGGTGCTGGTCACCGGCCTGTGGTTACCAGTCACCGGTCTGTGGTTGCCAGTGCGCCTGCCTGTGCAGGCACAACACACCGGTCGAGCTTACCAGAGCGATCCAGTCCCCTGACCTGCCCGGCCCACCGGCGCACCACCTGGCCGCCGGGATCCGGACCACCCGGCCAGCGGCACCGTCACCGATTTGCCGCACACCGACAACGGCGGCCCGGCACCGCCGGTTGAACGGTCGTGGACGACGCTGTTAGCGTGCGCGATTGCCGGTCACGCATCAGGCGACACCTGGCACCGGTTCATCGGCGAGGATCGACCAGCCAGGTCGGTCGCGGACACCGGTGACCACCGGGGCGCCGGACCGGTGGGGGGGCGACTCGGGGCGGCCGACGGGGGAGCCGGGTCAGCAGTACACACAGGTTGTGGATAACTTGTGGATGACGGTCAGTTGAGCGGCCCGCGGCATGCTCGTCGTACCTGTTCGAGAGCGGGACCGGTCCCGACCGGCAGCCAGCCACCGACAGTGGCGGCGCCGGGGTACTCGGATGCGATGGGGGTGGCGCAACGGTGGCCGAGACGATCGACCTCGGCGCGGTCTGGTTGGCGACCACGGACGAGTTGGCGGACGAGATCGTCTCCGCTCAGCAACGTGCCTATCTGCGGCTCACCCGGCTGCGTGCCATCGTCGACGACACCGCGCTGCTGTCCGTACCCGACGCCTTCACCCGGGACGTGATCGAGTCCCGGTTACGGCCGGCGATCACCGATGCCCTGTCGCGCCGGCTCGGCCGGCCGATCCAGGTGGCGGTGACGGTCCGCCCGCCCGAGGACGGTCACGGCCGGCCGGTCGGCACCGTGTACGGCACCGCCACCGTCGAGCCGAGGCTGACCGAGCTCGGAACGACCGATCTCGGTGCCGCCGTACCGGCGCTTGCGGACCGGCCCGGTGCGGACCCGGCGGACGGGCCCCGACCCGGACCCGAGCCGGGCGCCGGACCGCACCCCGGTCCCGGACCGCACCCCGGCGGCGGCCGACCGGTGGTGCCCGGTGCCCGCAGCGGTGACCAGGGAGCGCTCTTCGGCGACGAGTACGCCCGGGTGGTCGACGTCGATCCGCCAGGTGCCGACGGGGAGGCCCGCGGCGGCACCGGCACGCGCGACGAGCATCCGCCCCCGTCCGGGCCTGAACCACCGCCGCTGTCCGGGCCGCCGCCGGCGGCCGACTACCGGCCACCGGACCAGCGCTACGGCACGCGCGCCGACCCGGTGGGCAGTCCGCCGGACAACGGCCCGGGCCGGGGTGGCTACGACCATCGCGGCACCGGCCGCGACGACCGTCGGTTGAGTGGTCCGGGGGTGGACACCGGCGGGAACCGGTTGAACCCGAAGTACATGTTCGAGACGTTCGTCATCGGCTCGTCCAACCGGTTCGCACACGCCGCCTCGGTCGCGGTGGCCGAGTCGCCGGCCAAGGCCTACAACCCGCTGTTCATCTACGGCAGCTCCGGGCTGGGCAAGACCCACCTGCTGCACGCCATCGGTCACTACGCGACCACGCTCGGGCACGCCCGGTCGGTGCGGTACGTGTCGACCGAGGAGTTCACCAACGACTTCATCAACTCGCTGCGCGACGACAAGACCAGCGCGTTCCAGCGTCGCTACCGGGACGTCGACATCCTGCTGATCGACGACATCCAGTTCCTGGAGAACCGGGAACGGACCCAGGAGGAGTTCTTCCACACCTTCAACACGCTGCACAACGCGAACAAGCAGATCGTCATCACCTCGGACCGCTCGCCCAAGCAGCTCGCCACGCTGGAGGACCGGCTGCGGACCCGGTTCGAATGGGGGCTGCTGGCCGACATCCAGCCGCCCGACCTGGAGACCCGGATCGCCATCCTGCAGAAGAAGGCGGCCCAGGAGCGGCTGTACGCGCCACCGGACGTACTGGAGTTCATCGCGTCCCGGATCGCCAACTCGATCCGGGAGCTGGAGGGCGCGCTGATCAGGGTGACCGCGTTCGCCAGCCTGACCCGATCGCCGGTGGAGCTGGCGCTGGCCGAGGAGGTGCTGCGGGACTTCATCCCCGACGGCGCCGGACCGGAGATCACCGCCGACCAGATCATGGTGTCGACCGCCGACTACTTCGGGGTCAGCCTGGAGGACCTGCGCGGGCACTCACGGTCGCGGGTCCTGGTCAACGCCCGGCAGGTCGCGATGTACCTGTGCCGGGAGCTGACCGACCTGTCGCTGCCCCGGATCGGGCAGGCGTTCGGTGGCCGGGACCACACCACGGTGATGCACGCCGACCGCAAGATCCGTCAGCAGATGGCCGAACGGCGGTCGCTCTACAACCAGATCGCCGAACTGACCAACCGGATCAAGCAGACCGCCTGACCCCGTACCCACAGGTTTTCCACAGGGGGTTGTCCACCGTCGGTGGACAACCCCCTTGCCGTCGGCACCCCGATGGTGGAGCGTTGTCCACAGGCTGTGGACGACGGCTGGGGAAACCGCTGTGGACAGTTACTCGGAGTGATTGTTTGTCCACAGCTCGGTGGGGGGCTGTGGACGGCCTGTTGAAGGTTCTGGGGACGACCGGACCCGCGATCGTCGAAAGGTTGTCCACAGCTGGGGACGAACCCTTGGGATAACCGGTGGATAACCGGTGGATAACCTGGGGAGCCTGTGTGCGACCGGACGGCCTGTGGATGACGGGGCGGGTTGTACCCACCCTCATCCACAGCTCATCCACCCCCATCCAACCCAGCTGAGCTGCGTAAACGTGAGATGTCCACAGAGTGCACAGGACCGATGAAGACGATGAGTTTTATCTTCTAGACAACAAAACCCAATCATCGGCGTTGGGGGTTTGTGTGGATGGAGCGCAGCGACGGTCCACCGCAGGAGGAGGAGACCGGCCAAGCCTGGGGGCGGACGCGCCACCGCCACGCTCTGGCCTATCGTTCGGTGAGGTCCGTTGACCGACAGCAGCCGCACCGGGCGAAGCGGTCACCCTCGCCGCCCGGTGTCATAGAAGATCGTTCGAGTCGACGCGGAGGCACGCCCATGAAGTGCGGAGGCAAGGGATGAAGTTCCGGGTGGAGCGCGATGCGCTCGCCGACGCGGTCGCCTGGACGGCCAAGAGCCTGCCGAACCGGCCGTCGGTGCCGGTACTGGCCGGAGCCATGCTGCGGGTCACCGACGGCTCGTTGCACGTCTCCGGGTTCGACTACGAGGTGTCCAGCCAGGTGACCGTCGACGTACAGGGCGACGCCGACGGCGCGGCCCTGGTCTCCGGCCGGCTCCTGGCGGAGATCACCAAGTCGCTGCCGGCCAAGCCGGTGGACATCGCCGCCGTCGGGGCGCATCTGGAGCTGGTCTGCGGCAGCGCCCGGTTCACCCTGCCGACGATGCCGGTCGAGGACTACCCGACGCTGCCGGAGATGCCCTCCAGCGCCGGTACGGTCGACGCCCCCACCTTCGCCGCCGCCGTCGCCCAGGTGGCGGTCGCCGCCGGGCGGGACGAGACGCTGCCGATGATGACCGGCGTCCGGCTGGAGCTCGACGGCCCGAAGCTCGCCATGCTCGCCACCGACCGGTACCGGCTGGCGATCCGCGAGATCGACTGGCAGCCGGACGACTCCGGGATCAGCCTCAACGCCCTGGTGCCCGCCCGTACCCTCGCCGACACGGCGAAGACCCTCGGGCCGATCGGCGGCGAGGTCACCATCGCCCTGGCGCAGGGCGGTGCCGGTGAAGGCATGATCGGGTTCGCCGGCGGTACCCGCCGGACGACGAGCCGACTGCTCGACGGAGCCAACTACCCGCCGGTCCGGTCGCTCTTCCCCGCCAGCCACAACGCCGAGGCCCGGGTCAGCGTCGCCGGCCTCGTCGAGGTCGTCCGCCGGGTGGCGCTGGTCGCCGAACGCACCACGCCGGTGCTGCTGAGCTTCAGCGCCGACGGACTGGTGGTGGAGGCCGGCAACACCGAGGAGGCGCGGGCCAGCGAGGCGATGGAGGCCACCTTCACCGGCGAGCCGCTGACCATCGGCTTCAACCCGCAGTACCTGATCGACGGCCTGCAGAACCTCGGGTCGGCCACCGCCGTGTTCGCCTTCGTCGACGCGTTCAAACCGGCGGTGATCTCGCCGGCCGGCGAGGACGACCAGATCATCCCCGGTTACCGCTATCTGATCATGCCCATCCGGGTAACCCGGTAGGCGCGGGAATCGGCACCACGACGATCATCCGCCGGCAACCGTGACGATCGCGGCGACGGAAAGGGGACAGACCGTGCAGTTGGGCATCATCGGCCTGGGCCGAATGGGCGGCAACATGCGGGACCGGCTGCGCGACGCCGGCCACCAGGCGTACGGCTACGACCGGGATCCGGCGGTGAGCGACGTCGGCAGCCTCGCCGAGCTGGTCGACCGACTCGACGCCCCGCGCGCGGTCTGGACCATGGTGCCGGCACCGGTGACCTCGTCGGTCGTCGACGAGCTGTGCGGTCTGCTGGCCCCCGACGATCTGGTGATCGACGGTGGCAACTCGCGGTTCAGCGACGACGCGCCGCGCGCCGCCCGGCTGGCCGAGCACGGCATCGGCTATCTCGACGTCGGCGTCTCCGGCGGGGTCTGGGGTCGGCAGGCCGGCTACGGCCTGATGGTCGGCGGCGACGCCGAGCACGTACGGCGGATGATGCCGATCTTCGACGCGCTCAAGCCGCCCGGCGAGCACGGCTTCGCCCACGCCGGCCCGGTCGGTGCCGGCCACTACGCGAAGATGGTGCACAACGGCGTCGAGTACGCGTTGATGCACGCCTACGCCGAGGGCTACGAGCTGATGCTGCAGTCCGACCTCATCACCGACGTGCCCGGGGTGATCAAGTCGTGGCGCGAGGGCACCGTGGTGCGGTCCTGGCTGCTGGACCTGCTCGACGCGGCCCTCGACGAGGACCCGCAGCTGGCCGCGTTGCGCGGCTACGCCGAGGACACCGGTGAGGGGCGCTGGACGGTCGAGGAGGCGATCCGGCTCGGGGTGCCGATGAACGTGATCGCCGCGTCGCTGTTCGCCCGCTTCACCTCCCGGCAGGACGACTCCCCGGCGATGAAGGCGGTGGCCGCGCTGCGTAACCAGTTCGGCGGGCACGCCGTCCAGTCCAGCCCCTGACGCCCCGGTGTACGTCCGTCGGCTCGAACTGATCAACTTCCGCTCGTACGAGCGGGTCGACGTCACCTTCGATCCGGGTGGCAGCGTCCTGGTCGGGCCGAACGGGGTCGGCAAGACCAACCTCGTCGAGGCGCTCGGCTACCTGGCCACCCTGGGCAGCCACCGGGTGGCCACCGACGCGCCGCTGGTGCGGGTCGGGGCCGACAGTGCGATCATCCGCTGCCTGATCATGCACGACCAGCGGGAGCTGCTGGTGGAGCTGGAGATCGTGCCGGGCCGGGCGAACCGGGCCCGGCTGGGGCGGTCCCCGGCCCGGCGGGCCCGCGACGTGCTCGGCGCGCTGCGGCTGGTGCTGTTCGCCCCCGAGGACCTGGAGATCGTCCGAGGGGATCCGGCCGAACGCCGCCGCTACCTCGACGACCTGCTGGTGGCCCGACTGCCCCGGTTCGCCGGCGTCCGGGCCGACTACGACCGGGTGGTCAAGCAGCGCAACGCGCTGCTGCGCAGCGCCTACCTGGCCCGCAAGACCGGTGGTACGCGCGGCGGCGACCTGAGCACCCTGGACGTGTGGGACACCCACCTGGCCCGGCACGGCGCCGAGCTACTGGCCGGCCGGCTGGAGCTGGTCGACGCCCTGGCCCCGCACGTGGCCAAGGCGTACGCGGCGGTCGCCGCCGGGTCCGCGCCAGCCGGCATCGCCTACCGGTGTGCCGTCGACCTGCCGGCCGCCGACGGCGGCGCCCGTCTGCCGGACCGGGCCGCGTTGGAGTCGGCACTGCGTACGGCACTGCAGGAGGCGCGGCGCAGCGAGGTGGAGCGCGGTGTCACCCTGGTCGGACCGCACCGCGACGACCTGAACCTGACAATCGGCGACCTGCCGGTCAAGGGGTACGCCAGCCACGGGGAGACCTGGTCGTGCGCGCTGGCGCTGCGGCTCGCCGCGTACGACCTGTTGCGTGGCGAGGGAATCGAGCCGGTGCTGGTCCTCGACGACGTCTTCGCCGAGCTGGACACCGGCCGCCGGGAGCGGTTGGCCGATCTGGTGGCCGGTGCCAGCCAGCTGCTGGTGACCTGTGCCGTCGCCGACGACGTACCGGTAGCGTTGCGCGGAGCACGCTTCGAAGTCTTCCCGGGAGGTGTCCGGCATGCCGGCTGAACCGACACCGACCGATCCGACGCGTCGGCAGCCCGCACCGTCCCCTCGGCAGGCAAAGGGCCGGCAGCCTAAGGCTCAGGACCGGCAGCCGGCTGCCGAGCCGGCTGCGGCGGAGCAGCCGGTGGTCCTGCCGCCGCCGTCGACCGGCCCGCAGCTGGCCCGCGCGGTGCTCGACGCCGCCCGGGCCCGTCGGGAGGCAGGGCGGTCGCGGCGTGGTGCGGGCGACGGCCGGGGCGGATCCGCTGGTGCGGGAGCCGGCAGCGGGCGACGGCTGCGCGGCTACTCGGGACCGGGGCCGGATCCTCGGGATCCGCAGCTGTTCGGCGACGTACTGGCCCGGTTGGTGGCTGCCCGCGGCTGGCAGCGGCCGACCGCCGAGGCGACCGTCTTCGGGGCCTGGGAGCGGGTGGTCGGCGCGGAGATAGCCACCCACTGCCGGCCGGTCAAGCTCGAGGACGGTGAGCTGACCGTCGAGGCGGAGTCGACCGCCTGGGCGACCCAGCTGCGGCTGCTCGCCCGGTCTCTACTGCATCGGATCGCCAAGGAGGTCGGCCACAACGTGGTCCGCAAGCTGCACATCCACGGTCCGGCCGCGCCGTCGTGGTCGAAAGGGCCACGGCGGGTCCGGGGCCGAGGGCCCCGCGACACGTACGGCTGACCGGGCCCGACCCGGGCACCCGCCGCCGGCTCGGGCCCGGTGGGGTCGGGTCGGGTCGGGCTGTTCGGGTCAGGCCTCGGCGTCGGCGTAGACGGCGAAGCCCCGGTCGGCGCAGCGGCGGTAGAAACGGGACAGCACGGCGAGCTCGGAGCGGGGGAAGCTCCACTGCGGCGCGTCGCCGGCCTCGTCGCGCAGCGCGTCGAGTCGGCTGTCCAGCCAGCGCAGCTGCTGTTCGGCGAGGCGGGCGTCGGCGAGGGCATCGCGCAGGACCGCGCCGACGGTGTCGAAGGTGACGGTGTCGCCGTACCGGTCGTGGCCGGCCACGAAGCGCTCCAGCCCGCCGGCGATCCAGGCACAGCCGTCCGGGTCGATCACCGGGTCCTCGTCCTCGGCGGCCGCCTCGGTGGCGTACAGCACCCCGGTCAGGCCCAGCAGCAGGTCCACCAGCTCGGTGTACGCGGTGGCCCGGACACTGCCGGTCTTGGCTACGTACCCGGCTAGCGCGGCGGTCGGCGCGGCGACGTCGGCCTGCTCCGCGAGGTCACCGAAGTCGACGAACTCGGCCGGTGCCACCGGTTCGTAGAACTCGCCGACCCGTGGCCACTGCACCGCGACGTTGTCCAGCCCCATCGCACACGTCACCCTTCTGCAGCTGATGGCGCGGCCGGTTCAGCGGACGGGTCGACTGCACCGCAGTGCCGCTGTCGGCGCGCCTGAGCGGTAGCGGCACTGTAGCGGCAGCGGGTCCGGGGCCTCACCACAGGTGGGTGCGGTGACCGGTGCCGGCGTGGTGACCACAGGTGTCGGACGGCCCCGCATCATCCTCGCCGGGTGGTCAGGTCCGTGTGGGGGTGGTCGCGGTGGGTGGGGTGCGGCCGGCTACGAACCTCTCAGGCGCTTTACGGGGGTGCCGCATCCCTGTTATGTCGGCTCGGCACAGTAGGATCGTAGGTAGAGACGAGGGAGACCCGTGCGTCGAGACGCGCGGGACCCAGCCGTTCGTGATCCGCGGGTGCTCTGCGGCGTACGGCGCGTTTCGCCACCCGTCGGCGATCCACCCGAAGTTGCGGGTTGTCGGCCATGGTGCCGGTCCGCGCCCGCCCCGCTGCCGGGTGTCCGCCGAACCCCGCGTCCCTGTGCCCGCCCGTGGCCAGGTGCGCGAGAAAGTGGCTGAGGGTGTCAGCGCAGAAGAAGCAGGAGTACGGCGCCGAGTCGATCACCGTGCTGGAGGGCCTGGAGGCCGTCCGCAAGCGGCCGGGTATGTACATCGGCTCCACCGGTGAACGTGGCCTGCACCACCTGGTCTGGGAGGTCGTGGACAACGCGGTCGACGAGGCGCTGGCGGGCCACTGCGACACCATCGACGTGGTGCTGCTGGCCGACGGCGGGGTGCGGGTCACCGACAACGGCCGTGGCTTTCCAGTGGACCTGCACCCGAAGCTGGGCAAGCCGGGGGTCGAGGTCGCGCTGACCGTGCTGCACGCCGGTGGCAAGTTCGACGGCAAGGCGTACGCGGTCTCCGGCGGTCTGCACGGTGTCGGTGTCTCGGTGGTGAACGCACTCTCCGTGAAGATGGAGGTGGAGATCCACAAGGACGGCCACGTCTGGCGTCAGCAGTACCACAACTCCAAGCCGACACCCCTGGACAAGGGCGAGGCGACCAACCGGACAGGGTCCGCGGTCGCCTTCTGGCCGGATCCGACGATCTTCGAGACCACCGAGTACGCCTTCGAGACGATCTACCGTCGGTTGCAGGAGATGGCGTTCCTGAACCGAGGGTTGACCATCCAGCTGCGCGACGAGCGGGCGACCGACGAGGACGGCAAGCACCGCGAGGTCACCTTCTGCTACAAGGGCGGCATCTCGGACTTCGTCCGTCACCTCAACAACTCCAAGAACCCGATCCACAAGAGTGTGGTGGAGTTCGGGGCCGAGGAGGAGGGCATGTCGGTCGAGATCGCCATGCAGTGGAACGAGTCGTACGGCGAGTCGGTCTACACCTTCGCGAACACCATCAACACCCACGAGGGTGGCACCCACGAAGAGGGCTTCCGGTCCGCCCTGACCAGCGTGGTCAACAAGTACGCGACCGACAAGAAGCTGCTCAAGGGCGACGAGAAGCTCTCCGGCGAGGACATCCGGGAAGGGCTCGCCGCGATCATCTCGGTCAAGCTGGCCAACCCGCAGTTCGAGGGGCAGACCAAGACCAAGCTGGGCAACACCCCGGTGAAGAGTTTCGTGCAGCGGGTGTGCAACGAGTGGCTGGTGGACTGGCTGGACCGCAACCCGGCCGAAGGCAAGATGATCATCACGAAGGCGACCCAGGCGGCGCGCGCCCGGATCGCCGCCCAGCAGGCGCGCAAGCTGGCCCGGCGCAAGTCGCTGCTGGAGTCCGGGTCGATGCCGGGCAAGCTGGCCGACTGTCAGTCGACCGATCCGCGCGAGTCCGAGGTCTTCATCGTCGAGGGTGACTCGGCCGGCGGTTCGGCCAAGCAGGGGCGGGATCCACGGACCCAGGCGATCCTGCCGATCCGGGGCAAGATCCTCAACGTGGAGAAGGCCCGGATCGACCGGGTGCTGAAGAACAACGAGGTCCAGGCGCTGATCACCGCGCTGGGCACCGGCATCCACGACGACTTCGACATCGAGAAGCTGCGGTACCACAAGATCGTGCTGATGGCCGACGCCGACGTCGACGGTCAGCACATCCAGACGCTGCTGCTGACGTTGCTGTTCCGGTTCATGCGGCCACTGGTCGAGCTCGGCCACGTCTACCTGGCGGCGCCGCCGCTGTACAAGATCAAATGGAACCGCAAGGGCGACGACGCGCAGTACGCCTACTCCGACCGCGAGCGTGACGGTCTGATCGCGCTGCGGCAGCAGAAGAAGCCGAACGCCAAGCCGGACGACATCCAGCGGTTCAAGGGTCTGGGTGAGATGAACTACCCGGAGCTGTGGGACACCACGATGAACCCGGCGACGCGTACGCTGCGTCAGGTGACTCTGGACGACGCCGCAACCGCCGACGAGTTGTTCAGCGTCCTGATGGGTGAGGACGTCGAGGCGCGACGGTCGTTCATCCAGCGCAACGCCAAGGACGTCCGGTTCCTGGACATCTAGCGACCTCGGTCGGTCCCGACCCGTGACCCGGACCGGCCCGACCGAGTTATCCACAGCTTCGCGAGATTCCACAGCCGTTATCCACAGCGGTATGACGGTATAAAGTCTGATAA
Organism: Solwaraspora sp. WMMA2056; assembly: GCF_030345095.1. Taxonomy (NCBI): domain Bacteria; kingdom Bacillati; phylum Actinomycetota; class Actinomycetes; order Micromonosporales; family Micromonosporaceae; genus Solwaraspora; species Solwaraspora sp. WMMA2056. Next base: position 1,027,331 of record NZ_CP128360.1, on the reverse strand, counting down.
GGGTTAACTGTGACGGATACTCCCGAGTCCTTCGACAGCGAGTCGGACAGCGCAGCAGCCGCAGCGGCCACCCCCGCCGCCGCAGCGGTCGCCGGCCACGACCGCATCGAGCCGGTCGGGCTGGAAGTCGAGATGCAGCGCTCCTACCTCGACTACGCGATGAGCGTGATCGTCGGGCGGGCGCTGCCGGACGTACGGGACGGCCTCAAACCCGTCCACCGCAAGATCCTCTACGCGATGTTCGACTCCGGCTACCGGCCGGACCGGGGCTACGTGAAGTGCTCCCGGGTCGTCGGTGACGTGATGGGCCAGTTCCACCCGCACGGCGACTCGGCCATCTACGACGCGCTGGTCCGGATGGCCCAGCCCTGGTCGCTGCGCTACCCACTGGTCGACGGCAACGGCAACTTCGGCTCCCCGGGCAACGATCCGGCTGCGGCGATGCGCTACTGTGTCACCGGCGACGTACGGGTCCGTACTGCGGATGGCACGGTTCGAATCGATCAGATCGCGCCGGACGCCGCGCCCTCCTCCGAGACGGAGATCGACCTCAAGGTCCGCGACCGCAACGGTGACCTGGTCCGCGCTGACCGTCTGTTCCACTCCGGCGAGCATCCGACATTGCGGCTGCGCACCCGCGAAGGCTATGCGCTCACCGGCACCCACAACCATCCGGTGCTCTGCCTGGTCGAGGTCGCCGGCGTCCCGACGCTGCTGTGGAAGCTGCTCAGTGAGGTGCGCGGCGGAGACCGGGTCGCGATGCAGCGGGTGGTTGCCGACGAGTTCGGGTACCCGATGGCGGATCACGTCGAGGCCGCGCTGCTGGCCGGTGCGTTCGTCAGCGAAGGCTGGTTCTCGACCAACCGTGCCGGATTCAACAACGTCGACCCGGAATTCTTCGCCCGGGTGGTCGCCGCCTACGACGTCGCGGTTGGCGGCCGACGGTACGTCAGCCAGCGAATCATCGCCTCCGGCAGCACCCTGTACGAGTTGGACGTGCAGGATGTCGCCGCGTTGCGGCAGAGTCTGCTCGCCGATCTGGTCGACGTCCGCAGCGCCGGCAAGTTCGTCCCCGAGCTGATCTGGCGCGGGCCGGCGGCGGTCAAGCGCGCGTTCCTGCAGGCGTTGTTCACCGGCGACGGGTCGTCGTCGTTGCTGCCACGCGGCACCATTGCGATCAGCTACTCGACCCGCAGCCACCGCCTGGCCGACGAAGTCCAGCAACTGCTGCTCGAATTCGGTGTGGTCAGCCGGCAGTGCGAGTACCGCAACGGCGAGATCAAGCTGGTGGTGACCAACCGGCGAGACGCCCGCATCTTCGCCCAACGGATCGGGTTCCTCGGCCGCAAGCAGGACAAGCTGCGCGGCGAGCTGCGCGCCGTGCCGCGTACCAGTCGTGCGATGTCCAGCGACCACGTTCCCTACCTGGCCGATTTCATCCGCGCGCATGGCGCGACCCGCTGGACGGAGCGTGACTGGCTGCGCCGGCACAACGTCGACCGGATCGAACGGTGGGAGCGTGACCGGTCCGAGATTCTCGCCCGGATCACCGAACGCGAGGTGCGCGACGTCGTCGAGCCGCTGGTCGACGGCCGTTTCTACTACGCCGAGGTCGCCGAGGTCGCCGACGCGGGCGTGCAGCCGGTCTACAGCCTCCGGGTGGACACCGACGACCATTCCTTCGTCACCGACGGATTCGTCAGCCACAACACCGAGTGCAAGCTCGACCCGCTGGCGATGGAGATGCTGCGGGACATCGACGAGGACACCGTCGACTTCCAGGACAACTACGACGGGCGGGCCAAGGAGCCGGTGATCCTGCCGGCCCGGATCCCCAACCTGCTGATCAACGGCTCCGAGGGCATCGCGGTCGGTATGGCCACCAAGATCCCGCCGCACAACCTGCGGGAGATCGCGGCGGCGGTGCAGTGGTGTCTGGAGAACCCGGAGGTCGACGAGGCCGACACGCTCGAAGCACTGCTCGGGATCGTCAAGGGTCCGGACTTCCCGACCGCCGGGCTGATCGTCGGCACCACGCCGATCCAGGACGCATACCGGACCGGTCGTGGCTCGATCCGGATGCGGGCCGTGGTCGAGGTCGAGGAGGACAAGAAGGGGCGGACCGCGCTCGTCGTCACCGAGCTGCCGTACCAGGTCAACCCGGACAACCTCGCCGAGCGGGTCGCCGAACTGATCAAGGAAGGCAAGATCGGCGGGATCGCCGACATCCGCGACGAGTCGTCCGGGCGTACCGGTATGCGGCTGGTGCTGGTGCTCAAGCGGGACGCCGTCGCCAAGGTGGTGCTCAACAACCTCTACAAGCACACCCAGCTGCAGGAGACGTTCGGCGCCAACATGCTGGCGCTCGTCGACGGGGTGCCGCGCACGCTGAACCTGGCGCAGTTCATCCGCTACTACGTCGAGCACCAGATCGACGTGATCCGCCGGCGGACCGCGTACCGGCTGCGTAAGGCCGAGGAGCGGGCGCACATCCTGCGGGGTCTGGTCAAGGCGCTGGACATGCTCGACGAGGTGATCGCACTGATCCGGCGCTCGCCGACGGTCGAGGACTCCCGCCAGGGTCTGATGCGGTTGCTCGAGGTCGACGAGATCCAGGCCACCGCGATCCTGGACATGCAGCTGCGCCGGCTCGCCGCGCTGGAGCGCCAGAAGATCATCGACGAGCTCGCCAAGATCGAGCTGGAGATCACCGACCTCAAGGACATCCTGGCCAAGCCGGAGCGGCAGCGGAAGATCGTCTCCGAGGAGTTGGGCGAGATCGTCGCCAAGTGGGGCGACGAGCGACGGACGCAGATCGTGCCGTTCGACGGCGAGGTCTCGATGGAGGACCTGATCGCCCGCGAGGACGTGGTGGTCACCATCACCCGGACCGGGTACGCCAAGCGGACCAAGGTCGACCTCTACCGCTCACAGCGTCGGGGCGGCAAGGGCGTCAGCGGGGCGACGCTACGCCAGGACGACATCGTCAGCCACTTCTTCGTTGCGTCCACCCATGACTGGATGCTGTTCTTCACCAACAAGGGCCGGGTGTACCGGGCCAAGGCGTACGAGCTGCCGGAGGCGTCGCGTACCGCCCGCGGCCAGCACGTCGCCAACCTGCTGGCCTTCCAGCCGGACGAGCACATCGCCCAGGTCATCCAGATCCCGAACTACCAGGTGGCGCCCTACCTGGTGCTGGCCACCCGTAACGGTCTGGTCAAGAAGACCAAGCTGGAGGAGTTCGACTCCAACCGGTCCGGCGGGATCATCGGCATCAACCTGCGTGATGCCGACGAGCTGGTCGGCGCCGCCCTGGCCTCGGCGACCGACGATCTGCTGCTGGTCTCCAAGAACGCCCAGGCGATCCGGTTCAACGCCACCGACGAGGCGCTGCGGCCGATGGGCCGGGCCACCTCCGGGGTGATCGGGATGCGGTTCACCGACACGGACGAGTTGCTGGCAATGGCGGTCGTCCGTGAAGGTATGGACCTGGATGTTTTGGTGGCCACCAACGGCGGGTACGCGAAGCGCACCCCGATCGAGGAGTATCCGGTCCAGGGCCGGGGAGGCAAGGGCGTGCTGACTGCCAAGATCACCGAACGCCGCGGTGGTCTGGTCGGTGCGGTCGTGATCAGTCCGGATGACGAGCTCTTCGCGATCACCAGCAACGGTGGCGTGATCCGGACTCCGGTGAAGCCTGTACGACGTACGCGGGATCGGAACACAATGGGGGTCAAGCTCATGGACCTCCCGGACGGCGTGACCATCGTGGCGATTGCTCGCAATGCCGACGAGCCTGACGAACAGGACTAGTTGATGACGGAGACCCAGGCGAAGTCGGGGGCCACGGGGGCCTCGGCGGCCCCGGTCGACGAGGAGTCCGCCGCTGGAGGCCCGGCAACGGCCACCGGGCGGGCCGCCGTCGGCCGGGCCAGCGTCCCAGCCGACTCGCCGGCGCCGAAGTTCACCCGGGCTCCGGGCATGCCGCCCCCACCCGACAAGCCCGCCGACGACCCCGGCAGCGACGCCGGTGCCGAGGACGGATCAGCCCGAGCCGGCGGCACCGGCGACCGCGCCACTGGTGGCGCGCTCACGCTTGGCGGCGGTGCCGCCTCGTCCGGAAGGTCGGCCACGCCAGTGACGTCGGCACCTCCAGTTTCCTCCGCCCCACCGGCCAGCTCCGGTAGCGGATTCACCGGCGGGGCACTCGGTGCCACCGCCGCCAGTGGCACCGCCACCCGGCCCGGTCTCGGCGTGGGCTCCACCCAGCCGCTCGGCACGGTGGGTGGCACGAAGACAGGCTCCGCGCCGGGCTCCCGCAGCGGACTCGGATCACCGACCGTACGTACCGTCGGGGCCGCTGGTACGGCGGCGGCCGGCTCCGCCGCCGTCGGCGCGGCACGGGTCGGTGGCGACGGCGCCCGGACCGCCCGCCCCGGAGTCAGCTCGGCGGCGTCGCGCGGTCCCCGCCGTGCCCGGCTGAACCTCAAGCGCATCGACCCGTGGTCGGTGATGAAGTTCTCGTTCGCGGTTTCCCTGGTGCTGTTCATCGTGGTGATCGTGGCGACGTCCGTGCTCTACCTCGCGCTGGACGCGATGGGTGTCTTCGAGAGTGTGAACACCAGCCTCGGTGACCTGATCGGCACCGGTACCGGCGAAGGCCCGACGTTCCGGGTCACCGCCCAGGGTGTGATCGGCAGTGCCGCGCTCTTCGGTCTGGTGAACGTCGTGCTCTACACCGCGCTGGCCACCCTCGGCGCGTTCATCTACAACGTCTGCGCCGACCTGGTCGGCGGGATCGAACTGACCCTGGCCGAGCGGGACTGACCCGTCCGGAGGATCCGGACACGTGGCCGGGACGGGCGAAACCTGCTCGTCCCGGCCACGTGTCGCCCGGTAGTCTTCCGGTGTCCGGCGCGCCACCTGTCGGCCATCCGGCGGACCCGGCCCCGAGTTGGGTGTCGTACGGCCGGTGCGGTAACCTTGCTCGTCGCGTACGGGGCTATAGCTCAGTCGGTTAGAGCGCAGAGCTGATAACTCTGAGGTCGCTGGTTCGATTCCAGCTAGCCCCACTCCACGACAGTCGAGCGTAAGGGGATCAGCCCCATGGCCAAGAAGCTCCTGATCATCGCGGCGGTCATCGGTGTAGCCGCGCTGATCGCCAAGAAGGTCAAGGAAACCAGCGACGAACGTGCGCTGTGGCACGAGGCGACCACCGCTCCCGACCTGCGCTGACCCGCACCCTGGTCCCTCCCGCACCGCGGCCGGCAGCCGTCGGAGTGTCGCGCGGGGACCGTACGGGGCCATAGCTCAACTGGCAGAGCACTGCCTTTGCAAGGCAGGGGTTAGGGGTTCGAGTCCCCTTGGCTCCACTCACAGCTCGTTGACGGTTCAACCTCGGCCACCCCAACCGGTGATCAGTCGACGACGACCTCGCATTCCGCCGGGTGACCGGTCAGCCAGGACCGGATGGTGTCGTTGCCGCTGTCGCCGTAGCAGGCGTCGAGTTGCGCGCCGCTGGTCTCGGCCATGTTGATCCCACCGAAGATGGTGTCGGGCCCGTCCCCACCGTAGATGTCGTCGTTGTCCTCGTTGCCGCGCAGAGTGTCGCCCCCGACCTGGCCGTAGATGGTGTCGTCGCCGGTACCACCCCAGATCTCGTCGGCGCCACCGGTCACCACGACGCCGAGGCCCTCACCCCAGAGGAAGTCGTCTCCGCCCTCTCCGAAGATGCGGTCCGCGCCCTGGCCACCGTAGACGGCGTCCACCCCGCCGCCGGCACAGATGACGTCGTTGCCGCCCCGGCCGTCGATGATGTCGCTGCCGGACGAGCCACGGATCACGTCCCGCCCGCTCGTCCCGTTGATCGTGCCGGAGCCACTGATGGTCACCGCCTCGCCGTCGCAGGTGTGGGTCGCGACGGCCGGCCCGGCCGGTCCGACCACCGCGATCGCCGTGCCGATGGTCACCAGGATTCCGATACCTACGTACCTGCTCACCGTTGCTCCTTCCGCTCTGCCGGGCCGCCGTCCGCGACCGGCGCCATCAGGATCGCGACGGTGATCACGGACGGCTCAGCGTCGCGTCACGGCCGGATTGCCGACACAGGTCTTGCCGCCGGGGCCGGTGGCGGACCAGCCTGTTTCTGCCCGAAGAGGGAGCCCACCGGAGAGGCAGGTGAGCTGCGGTGCGTTCGTCGGGTCCGGGGCATCGACGTCCGGATTGCCGGATCGTGGTCGCCGCCGCTGGTTACGGCAAGACGACCGCACTGCTCCGCTGGTTCCCGCCGTCGAGCGCCCGCTGGTGGCGAGGGTCGGACACGACACCGCAACGGCTGCTCGACGAGACCCGGTCGACCGCCGACGACCGTCCAGTGATCGTCGACGACCTGCCCCGGCTGTCCGCCGACGAGGCGCAGGCCATGGCGGCGGTCGTCGACGACCTGCCGCACACCGCGACGGTGGTGCTTTCCGGCCGCTGGCCGCTGGCGGCTCCGGTGGCCAGCGGGGTCGGCCGGCACCGGTGGCAGGAGCTTGGTCCGACCGACCTGGCGCTCACTGCGGAGGCGGTCGCCGAGCTCCTCGCCGTCGAACATGGACTGTCCGATCCGGGCCTCGCGGACCAGGTGCACGGGGCGACCGGAGGCTGGCCGGCGCTCGTCGCGCTGACCGCCGAGACGCTACGGCTGGACGGCGTGCCGCCGGGCGACCTGGTGCGGGCCGTCAGCCAGCCTGGCAGCCCACTGGCGACATATCTGACTGGTGAGGTGCTGGCCGGACTGCCGTCGTCGGCGGTCCGGCTGCTGCGGTGCGCCGCTGACCTGGCACCGTTCAGCGCCGACCTGGGTCGGGCACTGGGCCACCGGCAGGCGACGGTGACCGTACGGTTGCTGCGCCGCATCGGACTGCTGACGCGCGTCGGGGCGGCACCGGTCGTACCGGGTGCGTCGGCTCCGATGGAGCGCGTCGTGCCGGTTGTCGCCGAGGTGGTCCGGCAGCGGCAACCGACCCGGCAGCATGTGGACCTTGCCTCGAACGCCGCCGCCTGGTACGACCAGCACGGCCCGCCGGTGGCTGCGGCCCGTGCCTACCGGCGGGCCGGTGTCGACGCGCAAGCCGCTCGCGTCCTCGCCGAGCACGGCGACCGGATGCTCGCCGCCGGGCAGGCGGCCGAGGTCGCGGAGCTGGTCGCTGGGCTGCCTGAGCCTCTGGTCAGCCGTCGACTACGTCTGCTGCTCGGCGATGCGTTGCGTACGATCGGTGACCTGACCGCTGCCGAACAGGCGTACGACGCGGCGGCAGGGCCCGAGTGGGACGCTGGCCTGGCCTGGCGGGTGGGGCGCATCCACTACCAGCGTGGCGACGCCCAGGCGGCGCTGGACACCTTCGCCCGTGCCTGTGCCGAGGGTGGCCGGGACAGTGCCTGCGGTGGCCGGGACAGTGCCGACGGGGGTCGGCCATCCTCGTCGCCCGACGTGGTTCTTCTGCTGGCCTGGACCGCGCACGCCCAACTGCTGGCCGGTGAGGTCGAGGTCGCGACCGGGTACGCCCGGCAGGCGCTCGCCGCAGCAGCCACCACCACCACATCTGCATCCGGGGACAGCGTCGGCAGTGACGGTGCACTGGCCACCGCGCACCTCGGCATGGCGCTGTGCCGGGCGGTGGCAGGCGACGCCGCCGGCAGCGAGGAGCACTTCGCGATCGCCCAGCCGATCGCCGAGCGGATCGGCGACGTGCTGCTGCTCACCCGCATCCATACCAATCGCACCTACCAGCTGCTGCGCACCGCCCGGTACGCGGAGGCGCTGGTGGCCGCGCAGCTGTCCGCCCGGTACGCGGCCGTCGCCGCCGCGCCCAGCCTGCACGCCATCGCGATCAGCAACGAAGCGGAGGCGCTGGCGATGCTCGGCCGCTACGACGAGGCGGCCGCCCGGTACGCCACGGCGCTCACCCGCTACCAGCGCGCAGGCTCGCGCCGGTTCGCCAACGCCATGCTGGGCATGGCCGAGCTGTACCGCCGCCGGGGCTGGCGGGAGCAGGCCCGCGCCGGCTACGAGGAGGTGGTCCGCGTCGGCGAGGCCATCGGCAACACGTACGTGCTGGTGCCGGCGTTGGCCGGACTGGCCCTGGTGGTGCTGGACGACGACGCCACCGCGGCGGCCAGCTACGCGGACCGGGCCACCGACCTGGCCGTGGACGAGTTCGCCGTACCGGCCCTGTTGGCCAGGGGGTGGGTGGCCCGACGCGGCGGCGACCTCGCCGACGCCGCCGCGCTGGCCGACCGGGCGGCGCAGCTGGCGAGGGCCCGGCGGGACCGGGCGGGGCTCGCCGACGCGCTGGAGTTGCGGGCGGCGACGGCGACCAGTCCGGTCCGGGTCCGCGAGTCGTTGCGCGAGGCACAGGCGATCTGGAGCGGGACCGGGGCACGGTTGGAGGCGGACCGGCTGCTCGTCGTGCTCGGGCGGCTGTCGACCGCTGGCACCGACGACCGGCTGGAGGGCCTGCTCGCGGCTGAGCGGCTCGCGGCTGCCGGTGCCCAGGTGGACCGGCCCGGAACCCGGGCCACACCCCCAGCCGGCACCGCAGCGTCGGCCGGCACCGGGACGTCGGATGGCACTGGACCGTCGGATGGCGGCGGGGTCTCGATCCGGGCGCTGGGTCGCTTCGAGGTCCGGCTCGCCGGCCGGCCGGTGCCGGCGTCCCAGTGGCAGTCCCGCAAGGCCCGTGACCTGCTGCGAATCCTGGTCGCTCGGCGGGGGCGCCCGGTGCCCCGGGGCGAGCTGAGTGAACTGCTGTGGCCGGGCGACGAGCCGGAGCGGACCGGGCACCGACTGTCGGTGCTGCTTTCCATCGTCCGGGGAGTGCTCGATCCGGCGAAGGATCTCCCGGCTGACCATTTCATCGTCGCCGACCAGGGCAGCATCGCCCTGGACCTGACGAACGTCCGGGTGGACGTCGAGGATTTCCTGGCCCAGGTCGCGCACGGCCGGCGGCTGCTGGAGCGCGCGATGCTGGAACAGGCACGCACGATGCTGCGTGCCGCCGACCGGGAGTACCGCGCGGACGTGTTCGAGGACGAGCCGTACGACGACTGGTCCCGGCCGCTGCGGGAGCAGGCGCGGGCGGCGTACCTGGACATGTTGCGGATGCTGGCCCGAGCGGACCGGGCCGACGCCGTCGGTTGTCTGCTCCGGCTGCTGGAGCGGGATCCGTACGACGAACCGGCCCATCGTGGACTGGTCCGTGCGCTGGTCGCGGCCGGCCAGCACGGCGAGGCCCGCCGGGCCTTCGACCGGTACGCCGAGGCGATGCGTGAGATCGGCGTACGGCCACCGGACCGACTTCTGCTGATGCCCACCCGGCCCCGTCCCGGCGCCGGTGCGGTTCAGTGAAACGTGGGGCTGAGCAGGATGGCGTACCCGGTCAGTTCGCCGTCGTCGCTGGCGTCGTACCGCCGTGCCCCGGTCCCGTCCCAGGTCGGCTGATCCGGCCGGGGCACCTGGTCCGCCCGGGCACCGGCCAGGTTCAGCACCGGGTGGGGTACGAGCGCGGTGAGCATCGCGCCCCGGCCCCGGACGCTCGCGCCGACGCCGTACACCCGCTCGCCCGAGCCGGCGGCTCCGACGGTGACGGTCTTCGGCCAGGTGGCGTCGGTCCCGGTCGTGGCGCTGCGCCGGATGCCGGGCGTGCCGTCGACGCTGGTCGGCCGTTTGCAGATGGCGTACGCGGTGACCCGGGCCGGGGTGGTGCCGCCGACGTGGACGCGCACCCGCCGCAGGTCCTGGTCGGGTGCCACCTCGTCGAGGTGGGCGGCGGCGACGGCACCGTCGACCCGGAAGCCGGTGCCGGTGACCCGGGTCGAGTCCGGGCAGCTCACGATGGCCGTGGCACCGTCGAGGGTGGTCGACACCTGCCGGTGCGGTGGGTCCGACGAGATGTCGCAGACGGCGATGGCCTCCACGGACCAGTCGGCGGCGTGACCGCCCCGGGCGGTGGCCTCGACGGTCACCGACGACAGCGTCTGGTCGGGGGTGATCGCGGTCAGTGCCACGGCGCCGGCGCCGTCGATGATCCGGCCGCCCGCCCCGAAGACCGACTGTCCAGGTTGTGGACAGTGCACGGTCACCGATTTCACCGGTACGGGGTCGTGTCCGCTGACGAGCACCGCCAGGTCGGGTAGCTCACCCGGCCGGGCCGCCGTGACCGGAGTCGCCACCGTGGCGACCGGGGCGATCACGAGCGCCACCGCTGCGGCGATCTGCCAGTTCCGTTTCCTGCTCATGGTGCTCTCTCCCTTGCCGGGGCGACGATCTGGGCGTACCCAGGGTGCGCCGCCGCGTCACGGTGGCGTCATGGTGCGCGGCCCGGCCCGGCCCGGCCCGGCCCGGCCCGGCCCGGCCTGGCCGCGCCCGGCGCGGCCCGTGCCCGTGCCCGTGACCGGGGCATGACTTCACCCTGACCCCGTGGCGGCACTGTGACGTGCGCCGACGTCCGGCGCTCACCCAGAGGGGAAAAGTCATGAAGAAGCTACGTACCGCAATCGTTCCGGGCCTGGTGCTGCTCGCACTCGGTGCGGTGCTGGTCGGGCAGGCCCCCGCGACCGCGCGGCAGTTGGTCGACGACGACCTGGCCTATGCGGCCGACGGCAGCGGGGTCGTGGCCTGCAACGGCGGTACCCAGATCGCCAGCATGGTGCGCCTCAACGACAGCCCGGTCTCCACCGGGGAGACCGTCAACCCGGTGCAGGTGCCGGGTGCGGTGGTCCCGTTCGTGGTGCCGGCAGGCAACAGCGCCCAGGTCCTGGTGACGTTCGATGCCGAGGCTCGGCTGACCGGCCAACCCAACACCTTCGCCACTCCGGTGGACTTTCTTCAGGTGCAGATCCTGCTCGACGGGGCACCGATGCCGCCGGACAACGACCTGATGTTCACCACGGACGTCGGCCAGTCCACCGCCACCCAGGCATGTAAGCGGGTGGGCCAGGGCAATCACGTGGTGACAGTGGTCTGGCAGGTGATCGACCAGGCGGCGGGCAGCGTCCTCACCGGAACCCTGGACGACTACCAGCTCACCGTCCAGCTCAGCGCCTGACCCGGTACGCCGCAGCACCGGCTTCGCCGAACGCATCGGGTTGCTCCGACGCACCGCGCCGACCGGTTCGGGACCGGTCGGCGCGGTGCGTTGCGGTGCGGCGTTGGTGCGGCGGGGCGGGTGCCGTCAGCGGCGGTACTGGTCGCGGCGGCGTTGGGTGAGGTACACGAGCCCGACGCCAGCGGCGACGAGCACCAGACCGCCCACCATGATGTTGATCGTGTTCGCGCCAGTGAGGGCCAGTCGGTCCGCGAGCTCCTCGGGGCTGTCGACCTCGTTCGCGTCGTCCGTCACGTCGGCGAGGTTGTCGGTGGCCGGGGCGTTCAGGCCACCGGTCGCCGGTGCCGACGGGCTGGGCTCGACATCCTGCTCGCCCTCTTCCTTGACGTCCTCTTCCTTTTCCTTGACGTCTGTTTCGGGATCGGGTGTCGCCGGGTCGGTGGGCTCCGGGGTGCGGTCGGCGTCGCCTCGTGCGGGTTCCGGAGACTCGGTGACCTCAGCCTGTGGACTGGCCGGGGCCGACGGCGTCGCCGCCGGGCTCTCGGGCGCCGGCTCCTGTTCGACGGGCTCTTCCTCGACCGGCTCTTCCTCGACCGGTTCCTCGACCGGGGGCTCGACCGGGGGCTCGTTGGCGGGCGGTTCCTCCACAGGAGGCTCCTCCACCGGCGGCTCCTCGACCGGGGGTTCCTCCACCGGCGGCTCCTCCACGGGAGGTTCCTCGACCGGGGGCTCTCCGGCACCGTCGGCCTGGACCCGGATCCGGACCGCGTCGATGGCCGGCGTCTGGTTGGCCCGCTGCATCATGGGGATGCGGTGGGAACCGTCGCCTGCCCACGACGCGCACTGGGCGATGCCCTCCTGCGGCAGGCCCGGCACCTGGATCGTGACCACGTCCGGCTCCGACCCGCCGCCACCGTCCTCGGTGGCGACGAAGAACGCCGGCACCGGCGCGGGGTCGACCGCCTCGGTGGTGCTGGACAGCATCCGGCACGCGGTGTGGAAGTGGCCGCGGGTCAGGCCCTCGCCGGTGAGCAGGGCCGATTCGATGTAGTAACCGCCCTGGCCGGCGGGGAGGAAACGGTCGCGGACCAGGTTGCGGGTGCTCACCTGCAGTTGGAACGGTTCGCCGACGCCGACCGTCTGCGGGGCGTCGGTGATCAGCAGCGTGGGGTTACGGTCGTCGTCGCCGACCTCACCGAAGGCGGTGGAGACGCAGCGACTGCCTTCCTGGAACCCGGTGTGCGGCGTCAACGCGCTGTTCTCACAGCCGTTGCCGATGACCTCGAGACCGTTGACCTGGGTGGTGGCCGTACGGTCGGTCTGGGCGTTGGATATCTGACTGACGCCGATCAGGATCCCGAACGCGCCGAGGGTAGCGGTCGCGATGACGGCGCGGCGCACCCGACTGCCCGCGCGCGGTGTGGCGGCGTTTCTGTGAGCCGATCGTCCCATGTGTACACCTTCCGAACGCTCACCGTACTGTGATTGTCGCTGTGCTGGCCGGCGGCCGTGCGGCGGGACGCCGATGGCGGTGAGTGTGGCCGGCCGGGCCTCACGCATACGTTAGGGATCGGTTCAATCAAGAATCAACTTCCCAGCGAGAAATGATCGATTCTTGAGCCGAAGGTAATGAAAACTTATGACCTCGACATTGAACCGCAGACATCAGCCGAACGGATGATGTCGGGCCGCAACCGCCCTGGTCAACCAGCCGGTGACTGTCTGTCACCGACTGTCGTCGAGTAGCGCCTTCTTCTGCACCTTACCCATCGCGTTGCGCGGAAGTCGATCCACGATGTGCACCTTGCGCGGTCGTTTGTGAACGGAGAGTTCGGTCGCGACGAAATCGATGAGCTGCTGCGGCCGTACGCCGTCGGCCACGACGTACGCGACCACCTGTTGGCCGAGGTCGGCGTCGGGCGCGCCGACGACCGCAGCCTCGCGTACGGCGGGGTGGGCCAGCAGGACGTTCTCCACCTCGCCGGCACCGATCCGGTAGCCGCCGCTCTTGATCAGGTCGGTGGAGGCGCGGCCGACGATCTGGTGCCAGCCGTCGGGGCCGATCCGCGCCACGTCGCCGGTGCGGAACCAGCCGTCCGGGGTGAAGTCGTCCCGACCGGCCCGTCCCAGGTAGCCGCCGAACACCATCGGTCCGCGCACCTGCAGTTCGCCGACGGACTCGCCGTCGTGCGGCAGGAGTTCGCCGGCCTCGCCGGCCAGCCGGGTCCGTACGCCGGTCAGCGGCGTACCGACCCAACCTGGTCGACGGTCATCGGCCACCCGACTGCTGACTGTGATCAATGTCTCGGTCATGCCGTACCGCTCGACCGGCTGATGCCCGGTGAGCCGGGTCAGTTCCGCGAAGACCGGCACCGGCAGCGCCGCACTGCCGGAGACGAGTAGCCGGGCGTCGCGCAGCGCACGGGCGGCGGTCGGATCGGCACAGACCCGGGACCAGACGGTCGGTACCGCGAAGTAGAGGCTGCCGCCGGCAGCCGCGTACCCCTGCGGCGTGGGTCGCCCGGTGTGGACCAGTCGGCTTCCGGTGCGCAGCGCGCCGATGACGCCGAGCACCAGGCCGTGCACGTGGAACAGGGGGAGCCCGTGGACCAGGACGTCGTCCGGGCTCCATGCCCATGCCTCGGCGAGGGCGTCGAGGCCGGCGGCGATGGCAGCATGGGTGGCCGGGACGCCCTTGGGCGCTCCGGTGGTGCCGCTGGTGTAGAGGATCAGCGCGGTCCGTTCGGGGGTCACCGCCCCGGGCGGCGGGTCGGCGCGACGGCTGAGCACGACCGGCACGACCGGTGGTCCGCCGTCGGAGCCGGAGCGCGGTCCTGGGCTGCGGGGGCCGACCCCGACGGCGGAGCGCGCTCCGGCGCCAGGGTCGAGGAGCAGGTCGGCCGCGCAGTCGCGCAGGATGTGGTCGCGTTCGACCGGGCCGGCGTCGGGCGGTACGGGGACCAGCGGGACGCCGGCGAGCAGGCATCCGGTGACCGCCACGACCGTTTCCGGGCTGGCGGTCGCCCGGATGGCGACCACGCTGGCGTCGGCGACGTCGCGGGCGACCGCGCCAGCGGCCTCGAGCAGCTCTCCGCTGGTCAGGGCCCGTCCGTCGACGGTGACGGCGGCCGGTACGTCGACCGACCCCAGATTGCTCAGCAGCACTGACCGGCCCTCCACGTGGTCGCTCCGGTGCGGGGTCAAGGATCAATGGTGCCGGACCGGCGGTGTCGATCGGCCGTTCGTTCCGCCGGCAACTCCGACAGGAGGCAGGCGGGTCTGGCCCGCCGTCGGTGTGCCGACCGATCAGCCGATCGGACTCGACGTCCTATCGCCGATTCCCGACTTGTTTTCCAGCCCCAATTGGTCCGTTCGTGGACACTCTGTGTGATGTGGATCACTGGCCGGTCGAGTGGTCTTGCGGGGGCGGGATACGGTGACGTTCCGGCGACCAAGGAAACGTACCGCGACGCACGCCAACCGTTCGGTGGGGATCTCGATAAAATGCAGAAAAGAAAGATAGCGTACGCGCTGGCGTCATTTGTCCTTGCTGTTCCGATCGCCGGCTGCGGCATCATCGGAGCAGGTGGCGCCAACAGTGAGGCCGAGCGGGACGAGTTCCTGCAGGCGCTGACCGACGCCGGGTACGCCGGGCTCGGTGAGCCGGTGGACGTGGACGGCCAGTGGAAGGTCCAGGCCGACATGGCGTTCACCAGGTGCTACCTGTGGCTCGAATGGGACGGCGACGACTTCTACGTTTCGCACGCCATGGGAAACGCTGGACCGGTCACTCCAGAAGGGCGCGAGGACGTACCGAATCCCGAACCGACGACCGCCCTGGATCTGGTGAACGACAGCCCGTCCGGTCAGGACGATGGCGGCCGGGTCTGCTGATGGGTGGCCCGACCCGATCCACCGGCCCGACCCGATCCTTCCAAGCGGCGGCCCTGTTCGCCGTCGGCGCGTTGCTCCTGGTCACCGGCTGCGGCGGCGACCCGACCGACGAGGCGGCCCCGGTCACCGCCGCGTCCGAAGCGTCGGACGGGGCGGATCCGTCGGCAGCGGCCGTCACGAGCCCGTCCGCCGACCCGGAGCCGGTGTCGTTCACCGAGGGCGGCGGGGCTGCGGCCCGCGACACCGTCGCGCCCGGCGCGATCGTGGTGCAGACCCTCACCGAGGAGGAGTTCGTCCTCTACAGTGTCGGTGACGACGGCACGGTGACCGAGAACTGGCGCTTCACCCCCAAGGTGTACGCCGACAACCCGGTCCAGGACGTGGCGAGCAGCCAGCTCCGACGGGAGGACTTCACTCCGGACTACCGGCAGCTGGTCGTGATCCGCAAGGAAGCGGCCGAGCCGATCGGCTTCACCACCCGGGTGGGGCTGCTCGCCATCGACGGCACCTTCACCGACCTGTCCGGATACGGCGCGACCGACCCGGACAAGGCGGTCCAGTCCCACCCCGCCGTGCACCACGCGACCGCCCGGCTCTGGTACTGGCAGTATCAGGACCGGCAGCGGCGGCTCATGTCGGTGGGCCTCGACGGGCAGGACCGCCGGCACGAGGCGGCGACCCAGGAGAAGCTGCCCAGGACCGTCGTCGGCCAACCGTTCTACTTCCCGGACTCCGCCGTCGCGGTGCCGACGTACGACGACGGCAAGGTGATGGTCGTCGACGACACCGGGACGGTCGGTGCCAAGTACGTCCTGGCCGGTGCCGGCGCCCAGATCGGTGACCCGTACCAGATCTCCGACGCGCCCCGCTTCGCCTCGCCCGGTTACACGCTGGTCAGCTGGGTCGACGAGCAGACGCTGCTGGCGTACGCCCAGGACCAGGTCTACGCCCTGACGATCGCCGGGTCGGCGTTGACCGAGCAGGCGTTGATCACCGACTCCGACGGGCCTCGGCGCCCGGCGATCCGGCAGGCCGCGTTGAGCCCCGACGCGACCCAGGTGCTGCTGGCCAGTGGCGTGGTCGACGACCTCTACGTGACCCAGTTCAGCCTGCTGCCGATCGACGGCGGCGAGCCGGCACCCCTCGCCCAGGTGGCCCCGGGCGCCGGCCGGGTCGGCGACCACATCATCGGGTGGCAGCCGTGACCGACGGGGCACCGCGGTGAACCCGCGCGGCTACTTTCTCCGGCTCGGTCCGTCCCGCTGGTGGTACGTCGTCGGGCTGGGACTGTGGGTGGCGGGCTTCGTCGGCCTGTTCGGGTACGGCTACACCCTGCAGTCGCAGCGCGCCGCCGCCGCCGAGACGCTGCAGCGTGCCGCCCTCGCCGAACCGGTCGTCGTGCAGGTCACCGAAGCCGGCGGGTACGGCGTCTGGCTGGAGACCACCGTCGGCGGTGAGCGTCCGGAGACCGTACGGCGGCTGCTCGACTCGGCGCAGGTCCGGCTGGTCGACGTCCGGGTGACCGGACCCGACGGTGATCCGGTGCCGGTCGGGCCGACCTTCGGCAACGACCACCGGGTGACCACCGAGTCGGCGCAACTGCAGGGCTGGGGCGTCGGGGAGATGATCCTGACCCCCGGCGAGTACCAGATCACGCTCGTCGACGCTGAGGCGTACACCGGTCCCGGTGTCGCCGGGCTGGCGGTCGGTCCGCTGCCGACGGCTGCCGACGGCCGGGTCTTCGCCGGCGGCCTGCTCACCTCGGTGGCCGGCCTGCTGGTGTGCCTCATGACGGTGGTGCTGCGCCAACGCGCCACCCGCCGCGCAAGCATGTGACGACACGACGTCCTGACCGGATGGAGGTGGGACCCGGTGGATCCGGACAAGCCGCTGCAGTCGTTGAGTGATGCCGAGCTGAGCAGCGCCCGGTGGGGTGGGGTGAGCGGCGCCGAGCAGGAGACCTACCGGCGCGAGCAGGAACGCCAGCTGCGGGAACGGGAGGCCGACCCCGTCCCCGTCCCCGTCCGGCGACCGGGCCGGGGACCGGCCGCCGGTGTCGGTACCGGCTGGCTGTGGAACCTGCTGCTGCTGGTGCTGCCGGTGGTCGTCCTGGGTGCCGTGCTGTCCGGGCTGACCCGGGGTACGGCCTGGCTGGCCACGGAGTCGGTGCTGGCACCGCTGTTTCCGGCCCCGGGCGACAGTCCGGCCCGCTATCTGCTGTCGCTGGTGACGTTGCTGCTCCTGGTGCCGGGCAGCCTGGCGGTGCTCGCCGCCCGGCTGCAGCCGACCGCGCTGCGGTTGCCCGCCCGGCTGATCCTGATGCCGGCGGCCCTGCTGCTGGTGCCGGTGGTCTGCTACGTCACCGAGCTCACCGCCACCGCCGACCTGGTGAGGTTGCCGTCGTGACCGTACTGCTGCAGTTGGTCTCCCGGCTCCGGACGTCGCTGCGCGGCCTGCTCACCGCCGGGCTGGCCGCAGCCGGTGGGCTGTTGCTGCTGCTCGGCTCGGTGCTGCCGTGGGTCGGCGGTCCCGACGCCGACGCGGTGACGTACGGCGCCGCCGCGACCGGGACCGGGTCGGCGCTCGGCTCGCGCGCGGGCCTGGCCGGCGGGGACGCGTTCGTGACCCTGCTGGCCGGTGCCGTCGCCGTGGCCCTCGCCGTCTGGTACGCGCTGGGTCGGGCCCGGCGTTGGCAACAGGTGACCCTGGCCGGTGCCGGGCTCCTGGCGCTCAGCTGGGCGATGCTGAACCAGGCGGAGATCGGTGACGTGGCCGGGCCGGACGGGGCCACCCTGGACATCGGCCCGGGCGTCGGGGTGTACGTCGCGATCCTCGCCGCGGTGCTGGTGGTCGGTGCCGCCGTCGCCGCACCCCGCGACGTCGAACACGATCTGCGGGTGCTGGGCCAGCGGGCGGAGCAGCTGGTCCGCCGCGGGCTGGGGTTCGAGGCGGTCGAGAAGCAGCAGCAGCTGCTGCGCCGCGCCCGACGCCGGCCGGGCTGGGACGACCCCCGGTTGACGTTCGAGGCGTTGTACCTGGCTCGGCTCTACCTGATCGTGGGGCACGTCGACCGGGGCGTCCAGCTGGTGCACGAGGTGATGGCCCAGGCGCCGCAGCGGTTCGGCGACGACCACGAAGGGTTGGCAGCGGCCAGGGCCGAGGCCGGCGACGTCGTCGCGGACGCCAACGCCCAGCTGGCGGCCGTCCGACAACAGCTCGGCATGCCGTACGGCTGACCGGCCGACGGCGCGGCAGGCGGCCGTACGGCTGACGACGCGAATGCTCGGCGGCCCAGGGTTTCCCACCGGCACCGGGCCGGGTATGGAGCTGACCCACGACGAACCACGACGGGCGTCGGCGCATCGTCGGCACCGTCCGGACGAAGGGTCACGTGATGCCGAACCACACTCCACTCCGCGCGAGCGCCGGCACCCGGTCGGGGGCAGGCCGATGAGCGCGCCGATGAGCACCCCGACCGAGCCGGCGACCGTCGAGGTGTGCCTGCGTCTGGGTGCGGGCTTCGGCCAGCGCGACCGGGGATGGATCGTCAGCGAGTTCGCGGCCGTCGACAGTCGGCTCGCGGCGTTCCCGGCCGACAGCACCGAGCTGGAGCTGTCGGTGAAGGACCGCGAGTCGCGCGGTCAGAAGGTCACCTTGGAGTGCTGGATCGCCGGCTGGCCGAAGATCGTCACGACGTCGACGGAGGAGGACCTGCGGGCGGCGCTGCACGACGTACGCGACGATCTGCGCCGGCGGCTCAACGACACGAAGACCCGACAGGAGCCGCGCAACAACCGGCACCTGCGGGAAACCGGTCCGGATCTGCTCGACCCGGATCTGCTCGACCCCGCCGCCGTGGCGGACCGCGCGGACTGATCGAACCGGGGCGGCGGGCGGCCGGACGCCGGTGGCAGACTGCGCATCGTGATCTCGATTGCAGAGCTGGTGCGGCGGTCCGGGGACGACGACGCCCTGCCGCTGGTGACCATCGGGGAATTCTTCGACGGCAACGACGAGGAGGGGGCGATCGCCCCCAACCAGTGGGAGTACGGCCGTCCGCCGCTGGCGGAACTGGCCGAACGGTTCCGGGAGATCGAGCAGCGCGACGACGTGGCATGGGTGCGGGTGCAACTGCATCCGGAGACGCTCGAGACCGACGAGGTGCTGGGCGAGGCGGTCGCCATCTGCACCTCCGCTGACGAGGCGACCTGCGAGTCGTGGCTGGACGGGCTGGAGTCCAGTGGCATCATCGACGGGTTGGTCGACGAGTACGTCGACGTCCCAGCGGTGCCGGACGGCATGACGATCTGGTCGGTGACCTGGGACTGAGCAAGCGCAGGCGAAAGGAGGCCGCGGCGTGCGGCAGCAGGTGCACTTCATCACGGTGGCCACTGCCGATCTCGCCGCGGCCCGTCGCTTCTACCGGGACGGTCTGGGCTGGCGGCCGACGCTCGACGTACCAGGGGAGATCATCTTCTTTCAGATCGGTCCCGGCATGATCCTCGGCTTCTTCGAGGCGACGGCGTTCGGCCGCGACATGGATCCGACGGTGCCGGCCGACGTCCCGGTTGTGCCGTCTCCGACGGTCGATGCGCCGTCTGCGGGGGTCGAGGCAGCGGTGACGCCGGCCGGCTTCACCCTGGCGTACAACGTCGCCTCGCCGGCGGAGGTCGACCAGGTGCTGACCGAGGCGGTGGCGGCCGGTGGGACGATCCGCAAGACCGGTCGGCAGGCGGCGTTCGGTGGCTACCACGGGCACTTCGCCGACCCGAACGGCACGGTCTGGGAGGTCGCGTACAACCCGGGCTGGCAGGTCGCGGCGGACGGCACGGTCACCCTCGGCCCGGTCGACGCGTAGCCGGCGGGCCCCGGTCGTCGACGCGTAGCCGGCGGGTCCGTCGTCGGGGCGTCGCAGACCAAACCGGTACGACGTAGGCGCAGGGCGCGCAACTCGCCGCCATCCATCACGTTTCACGTGATTCGCATTGTCGATTCTGCTTTTATCATGTCGATGTTCTGACTTCTTCAAGTCAGCGCGATTCGAATGTGGGCAACGAGTGGTGATCGACAATTGTGTAGTCGCTGGTGAAAGCGCTTCTCCCTGAATGTGTCCATGATCCGTCAAGGTTTTCGGCATTGTGATCAATGGAGGCATATAAATATGCTGCGGAAGGCCCAGACGGGCACCAAGGACAAGGGAGGTCCTGTTGAAATCAACCCTGCGTTGGTCCGCATTGGTCGGACTGTCGCTCACCCTCGTTCTGACCGGCGCACCCGCCGCTCAGGCGAAGCCCGCACCGATCGACGTGAACGGCAACACATCCACCGTCGCCCGTACTCTCGATGGACGGGCGATCACCAACGCGAAGATCGCGAAGGAGGTCAGCGAATTCTGGACCGAGGAGCGGATGGCGTCCGCGGTCGACATGACCTTCGCCGGGTCGGCGAAGGGCGCCGGAGCGTCGATCGCCGACGCCAAGCCCAACGGGCCGGCGGGCGCGGTGGCGCCGCTGGCTCCGAGCCTCGGCAGCCGCGGTGACGTCGGACTGATGGTCAACGAGTCGCTCGCCGTCGGCAAGGTCTACTTCACCACCCCCACGGGTGGCACCGCCTCCTGCTCGGCCAGCACGGTCGCCAGCGGCAAGCGCCGGCTGGTCATGACCGCCGGGCACTGCGTCCACCAGGGCCCCGGCGGACAGTGGTACAGCAACTGGCAGTTCGTCCCGCGCTACCGCAACGGCTCGCGCCCGTTCGGCACCTTCGTGGCGTCCAGCCTCAACACCCGTACCGCCTGGATCAACAGCGGCAGCTACGCCGAGGACATGGGTATCGCCATCATGAACAACGGCGGCATCTACGGTGCCAAGGTCGTCGACACCGTCGGCGGCCACGGGCTGCGCTGGAACTACAGCTACAGCGTCTATGTCACCGCTCTCGGTTACCCGTCCAACCTGGGTGGCGGCGAGAGTCAGTACTACTGCCAGGGCACCACGTGGAACCCCGGCGGCCAGCAGATCCGGATGTACTGCAACATGACGTACGGTTCCAGCGGCGGACCCTGGCTGCAGGAATACAACGACACGACCGGCTACGGGTACATCAACAGCGTGGTCAGCCACGGTGACAACCCGGGCAACGGTCAATTCGACGGCCCGTACTTCGACAACGACATCAAGAGCCTGTACGACTTCGCCGAAGGCATCTCTCCGGCCTGATCCGTCCCGTCCACCTGATCCGTCCCGTCCAAAGGTAGCCTCGGCCGATATGGCCGGGGCTACCTCCGCCGTGAGTCCGTCGGTGGCTGCCAATTCGCTGATTGGCGTGACCTGTCTCGCGCCGCGAACCAATGTCATCGTCACCGATATGGTCACCGGTGGACAGCGGCCCGTTGCACGACCTCCTCGGTCGTCAACGGGCTGCGTGGGTGGTGGCTCAGGCACATCGGTGCCTGTAGCTTGACGAACCGCGCGCCCTCCACCGCTGCGTAGAACTGTCCGGTAGCCATCTTGCCGACGTCAGGGATGTCGGCACCCTTGGCCCGCGCGACGTCTCGGGCCGCCTCGATCTGCACCGGTGCGGTCAACAGGCCGAAGAACTGGGTGGCAGCGTTGCCGGGGATCTGATTGTGCAGCGCCTTCGGGGCCTGGGTCGCGAAGACCAGACCGAGCCCGTACTTACGGGCCTGCGACGTCAACGCGAGGGTGCTCTGGGTGCAGGCTGTGACCGAGCCGGATGGAGCGAGGGTCTGGGCCTCATCCATCACGAACAGTCCGCCGAGTGGTCGGTCGCCGGCCGGATTTCGCTTGATCCACGTGAACAGGGCGAGCTGCAACTGGTTGACGAAGCTCTGGCGCTGGTGGTCGTGTGGCAGTCCGACGAAGCTGATCACCGAGATGCGGGCGTGTCGCCCCGGCGGCGGCGTGAGTAAGGTGCCCGGGTCGACGGGAGTGCCGTCACCGCCGAACAGCGGATCATCGATCAACGCTGCCTTGAGTAGTTGCGCCATGCCTGCTGCCAGCTTCGGTGCGCTGTCGAGCTGGCTGACCCCGTCCGGTAGGTCGTTCAACAGATCGGTGAACGCCTGCAGGTCGCTGCCACCGTTGCGGGCGTAACCAATCAGTGCCTCGCGCAGCACGGCTCGCCCCAGCCTCGCCTTGTCGGTGCCGCCGTCGACCCGGGCATGTGGCGCGAGCGTGGCGACGGCTGAGTCGACGGCGGCGCGGAACCCGTCGGGGTCGTCGAGCACGTCACCGAAGTTCGGCAACGGTTGAAAACTCAGCGGGCGACCAGCACGACGCCCCGGCGTCCAGACGACCACATCGGTGCCGGCGAGGTAGGCAGCAGCCCGATCGGGATCCTCCGGACCCCAGCCGGTCGGCGGCTCCGGCCAGGCATCGCCAAGCCGGGCGAGGTCGTTGTTCGGGTCAAGCACGATCGCGGACACGCCCCGCAGCGCGCACTCCTCGACAAGCCGGCGGATCAGCACCGTCTTGCCGGATCCCGAGCCAGCGAATATCACCGTATGCCGACGCATCGACTCCAAGTCCATCTTGACCGGGTCCGCCCGGCCGGCGACGGACCCGATCGTCAACTGGGGCGGGTCGATCCCGGCCAGCGTCGCCGGCTTCTCGGCGGGCCCCCCGCGACCAGTGGACGAGTTCTCGCTAACCGCCGGCCGCACCGATACGGAGGCCCGACCGACCGCCCGCACCGGCGGGCCGACCGGTTGCATGGCCGGATCGGGCTCGGTTGGTGCCGTCGTGTCGTGACTGTCGGCATGGCTTTCCCTGTTGGCGTCGGCACCGCCATCGAGCGCGTCGCGCAGGAAAGCGACGGTGGAGGCCGGCTGCCGGGAGGCGAACCAAGGCCGTAGTCGTTCCAATCCGTACTGCTGGATCAGCTGTTCCAGGGCGGCAAGGCGCCTGATGTCCGCAGTGGGGAAGGGAAGCGTCCGCCCGCCGGCTCTGGTGAACGCGTCGAGCAGTTCCCGGGTACGTGCACCGGCGGACCAGCCCGCGCTGCGGAGCAGGAAGAGTCGCCGCTTGGTGACCCCTTCGGTCAACCCGGCGGTGGTCATGGCGTTGCGGATCCGGTTGAGCGCCGCGATGTGGTGCGGGGCGCAGACGGCCCGGAACGACCAGTGCTCTTCGTCCTCGGTCTCCTCGTCGAGCGTCCGCCGCAACCGGGCGTGCAGGGCCGGTTTGCCGCTGAACGGTAGCGGGTCGAGGCTGAACTCATCGGCCGATCCGCCCTGGGCGGCGATCCACGCGGTCAACCCGGCCTGTAGCAGCGCCGGCACCCTCAGGTCCTCGCTGGACTGCTGCACCGCGCTCACGGTCTCGGCTGACTCGATCAACTCGGCGTAGCTGATGTCGATCTTGGCGAGCTCGTCGGACTCGGCCGGCACCGGCTGCGTGTCGTCCCGCACCTCGGACTTGTCGGACCGATCGGGTGTGGGAACGGCATCGGACCTCTTGGCCGGGCCGTTGTCTCCGGACCGCGCATGCAGCAGATGGGTAAGCTCGCGCACCTGCCCGTCGGCCAGACAGGAGCGCACGTGGGTGTCGATCCGACGGAGCAGTTCGCGCGGCGTGAACTGGACGACCTCAGTGAAGGCGGACGGATGAATCGGCCACGTCGGGTACGGCGGGGTGAAGCCCAGCTCGTCGAAGACCAGGCCGAACCGCTTCTCCACCAACTCTCGGCCGATCTCCGGCGACGGGATCTCCTTGAGCCGCACCGCCTCCCGGAACCGGTCCTGCACGGTGTCGGTGGCCTGCTCCTTGATGCTCTGCCAGGTGTGCGGCAGGCAGGAGACAATTGACAGTGAGCGACGCATTGTTTCCCGTAGTGACATCAACCCGGTTGCCGCCTGCTCCAAGAGCAGCGAAGCCTGCCAGTCGACCTCACCACGGGTCTCGAGGCTGGTCGACTTGACCGACTGCGCGACGAGCAGATCGATCTGATCGACCGCGACGACTGTCGGACCAACCATCGCCAACAGTCGGGACGTGTCGCGAACCACTTCCTGTGGCGCCCGCCGGTGGCGCCGCATACCCCAGTCGGTCCGAGCGCCGACTTCCTCCTCGTCGTTCGAGCAGAGGAAGTCGTGGCCGACATCCTGCGCAGTGCCGATGTCTGAGCCGAACAGGACCAGCGCCCGTGCCGTGTCCTGGCACTCAGTGCCGATATGACGGTCGGCCTTGCGAATCTGATCGACGAAGGCGTCAAGGGCATGCCGGGTGAGTTCACTATCGCCGGTGATGGCCCGGCGGACGGCTCTCGGCGCCTTGATCTTGTCTGCCAGCCGGAGAAGGAAGCCGCGTACCTGGGTCGTACCGTCGGGCAGCGGCCGAGCAAAACCATCTATCATCGACAGCGCCGCGCTGCGCCAGAAGGCGCTAGCCTCCAGCAGGCTTACCAGGAAAAAGAAGCCTCCGGCTCCTTGCACGCGGTGGCGCACCTCGCCGAGCAGGTGCGTCTTGCCGGTGCCGCGCTGCCCCAGGATCGCCAGTCCCACCGGGCTGGAGTCGATCGTGTGGTGGGCTTCGGCAAAGCTCTCCATCACCAGCTGGACGATTTCGTGGTGCAGCCCGTCGACGTGAAACGGGGCTGGCTTCCAGACATCGTCCGGGGTGGGCGCCCAGTTGAACCGGAGCGCGGCGAGGGCGCGCCGTTCCTGTTCCGTGATCATGACGAGATGGCGATGAGGTGCTTGTCCTGGTTGCCGATGCTTACTGCTGCAGCACGGTTCTGTGGCGTGAGTGACTTCTGGTTGGATTCCGGGATCAGGTCAACGTCGGGGTCCTGGTTGAGCTTGATCAGCGCGGCGTCGAGATCATCGCCCGGCAGATCGGCGAGCGCGGCCCGCAGCGCGGCCAGCATGACGTAGTCGCCGGGCTGGTCGACAAGCTCGTGGTACGCCCGCCGGATCCGCGTGGCCACGTCGACCTGGCTCGCTTCGCTGCCGCTGGCCGGAGACGCGACCGGCTCTGCCGGGTCGATGGTGGAGGCGATCTCGTTGGGCTTGAACTGCATCCGGAACAGGTCGTCCGCTCGTACGCCCGAGTGGTCGATCAGCCGGCGAACGAAGTCGAGCACCGTGTAGAGCGTCGCACCGGCGGTACCGGCACCCTTCGGTGGCTCGTCCTTGCTCAACTCCGCCTTGGCCGCCTCCCACCCGCTGTCGGTCAGGTGCAGGGTGATCGGCTTCTCCGTCACCTCGATCAGCCCAAGGGCTTCCAGGGCGCGGCGATGGGTCGCCTTGAGCCCGGTGACGCCCGCGACGTTGATGAGGTAGCTCTGCTGCAGCGGAGCGGCCTTGACCATCAGGTTGATGAGTACGCACCGCTCGACGAGGGTGAGTTCCTTCTCCGACATGCGGTGCTCCTCAAGGGGCGTGAGCGGTCGCATCGACATGGCGATGATCAATAGCTCGGGGTGGCCGGGAAGATGAGGTGTCGGGCCGGGGGTGGCCTGGGCACTGGCCGATTCTGCCGATACCGCCGGACCGGCGCAAGGTCCGTCCGGCCGGTGCAGATAGCTGACACTCCGCCATGAGTGGATCTTCAATGTCGCAGGGCAGGAGGTCGCCTGAAACACCTGTTCGCAGTGGCCGGAAAGTGATCATGAATAGAACCGTTGCCAAATCTCGTCGGTGAGAGGCAGCATGGCTGGTCGGTGCAACCCGGGTGGCGGCCCGCAAAGCGCGGGCTGCGGACTTATGCCCGTTTCTGTCGGGCAGCGGAGGTGTGCGGTGCAGTCCGAAGTGGTCCGCTACCAGGTCGACGACAAGACGGTAGCGATGGTCGAGATCGATCCGCCGGTGGGTTTTCAGCCGGCCGGGGTCGGCGACGTCGTTGGCTGGGTACGGGAGTCCGCCGCACCTGCCATCGCCGCCGCCAGCGTGTTGTTGGACCAGGTCAAAGCTGTCTCTCCGGATGCCGTCGAGGTGAAGTTCGGCATCAAGGCGACCGGCACGACCAACTGGGTGGTCGCCAAGGCAGCGGCTGAAGGGAATTTCGAAGTCACCCTCAGCTGGTATCCGGGTGGGCCGCCGGACGCCGGCACCACGATGCGGCGCTGACCGGGACGGATCGGCTGGTGACCGCAGGACCCGACGACTGCTCCTGGCTGGTCGCCCTGCACCGTGGGCAGCACCAGGACACCCCCGTCGGTACCGGCGTCGTTGTGGAGAGCAACCTGGTGCTGACCTGCCACCATGTCGCGTTCGGCAACGACGGGCAGCTGCACGACGACCTCTGGATCTCGTTTCCACTGGCCGAGAAGGTCACCTGGTTCGACCGCCGCCGGATCGGCAGCTGCCTGCACGACGGAATGCGGGATGCCAAGGTCGACCTGGTCATGCTTGAACTCGTGGAGCCGGTACCGGCATCGGTGACCCCGGCCCGACTTCGTTGTCTGCCCGCCAAGCCGCTGGCGGGAAGTCCTTACTGGACGTACGGGTTCCCGACGCACGTGGTCGGCGGCTGCCATGCCGAAGGTAGTGTCGGCCAGCCTGGTGGGTGGGGCCGCGTCATGATCCACACCTCGCCGGCCACCCAGCTGAGCAAAGGGTTCAGCGGCGGTGCGGTCTGGTCATCCGAGTACCAGGCGGTGGTCGGCGTCGTCGTCACCGCCGACGCCCAGGGCGGCGGCCAGGCCGTGACCCTGCACTACGCCGACCAGCAGCTACCGGACATGAAGCTGGCGACTCTGTCCGCCTGGCGGGCCGCCGACGCGGACGACGCCGCCCTCGCCGCCTGGGGATGGGCCCTGGCCACCGACGGCGAGGCAGGCCGGCACTGGCTGCCCAGGGCGCGCGGGGTCGCGGTCGACACCGAGGGCGGCGCGCGGTTCCGCGGCCGGGCCGCCGCCCTGCACCGCATCGTCGACTGGATCGACAGCGCCGAACCGGTCAGCCGGCCGTTGATCGTCACCGGGTCACCGGGAGTCGGCAAGTCAGCCGTACTCGGGCGGATCGTCACCACCGCCGACCAGCAGATCAGCCGGGAGCTGGCCGACACCGACGTGGCCGTCCGAGCTCCGGTCGGTGCGGTCTCATGCGCGGTGCACGTCAAGGGCAAGACCGCTCTCGAAGTCGCCGCCGAGATCGCCCGTGCCGTCGCCGTCGAGCTGCCAGGCGTACCAGCTGATCTGATGCCTGTGGTACGCGATCAGCTGGCCCACCGGCCGGCCCGGTTCACCCTGGTCATCGACGCACTCGACGAGGCTACCGACCCGGCGCAGGCGCGCATGGTCATCGACGACGTCCTGATGCCCCTGGCCCGTGACTGTGGACCTCGCGGCCTGCGCATCGTGATCGGCACCCGGCGCTCTGACGACCACGGTGACCTGATCAGCCGCTTCGGCGGCAACGCGGAACTCGTCGACCTGGACGCGCCGGAGTACTTCGCCGAATCCGACCTGGCCGACTACGCCCAGGCGACGCTGCAACTGATCGGTGCCGAACGACCAGGCAACCCGTACGCCGATTCGACCGTCGCCGCGCCGCTCGCCCGCCGCATCGCCGCCCTCGCCAAGGGAAACTTCCTGGTCGCCGGCCTGGTCGCCCGCGCTCACGCACTGCGCGACAACACCGCGATCGACCCGGACGAGGTGTCGTTCACCGCTACCGTGGCGCACGCCCTGGACACCTATCTGGCCGGGCTGCCGACCGCCGGCCGGACATCGGCCCGGCTGGCGCTGACCGCCCTGGCGTACGCCGAGACGCCGGGACTGCCACTGACGTTGTGGCAGTCCGCGATCGAAGCCCTCGGCGGGGCGGTCACCGAGCCGGAACTCGCCGATTTCGCGCGTACCTCGGCGGCGAACTTCCTCGTCGAAACCGGCGGCGGCGCTCAGCCCGTGTACCGGCTGTTCCACCAGGCGCTCAACGACGCGCTGCTGGCCGATCGGGACGCGCAGGCCTCGCGGCGTGACGACCACGCCCGGCTGCTGGCGATCTGGACCGCCGCCGCGCGAGCTACCGGATGGGCCACCGCGTTCGACTACCTGCTGCGGTCGCTGCCGCAGCACGCGGCCGGCGCCGGCGCGGTCGACGACCTGCTCACCGACGACGACTATCTGCTGCACGCCCACCTGGACCGGTTGCTCACGGTGGCGGACGCGGCCGAGGCGCCACTCGCCGTCACCCGTGCCCGGCTCCTGCAACGGACCCCGCTGGCGGTGGCAGCCGCGCCGGCTGAGCGGGCCGCGTTGTTCTCCGTCGTCGACCGGCTCGACGGCCTGGACAACGGGATCACGGCGGCGGCCGCCCCGTACCGGGCAGGCTGGGCGCACACCCCGCCCCGGCAGGAACGCAGCATCCTCGACGGACACTCCGAGGCCGTCTACGACGTCGCGGCGATCGTCATCGACGGGCGTCGGCTGCTCGCCTCGGCCGGCGACGACGGCACAGTGCGACTCTGGGACCCGCTGACCAACCAGGCCGAGCAGGCGTTCACCGGCCACGACGACACGATCCACAGCGTCTGCGCGGTGCGCCTCGCCACCGGTGAGGTGCTGCTCGCCACGGCCAGTCACGACGGCACCATCGGGCTGTGGGATCCGCGTGCCGGGCACCGCCGGCACGAGCTGCGTGGCCACGGCGACTGGGTACGCAACATCTGCGCGATCCCAATGCCCGACGGTGACCTGCTCGCCTCCGCCGGTGACGACCGGACGGTGCGGTTGTGGGATCCGGACACGGGCAGACCAGGCCATGTGCTGAGCGGGCACACCGGTTGGGTGACGGCGGTGACCCACGTGCCCGTCGGGGACCGACAGTTGCTCGCCTCCACCGGCTACGACGGCACGGTGCGGCTGTGGGACCCAGCGACCGGTGGGGAGCCGATTGAAGTCCTCACCGGTCACCTCGGCTGGGTCAACACTCTGTACGCGGTGCGTACCCCCGGCCGTACCCTGCTCGCCTCGGCCGGCTACGACGGCACAGTGCGGATCTGGGATCCCGTGACCGGGGCATGCGTCCAGGTTCTGCGAACCGGAGGCCCGCTGACCGATCTGTGCACAGTAGATGTCAGCGACGGCTGCCTGCTGGTCTCGACTGGTGAGGACGGACTGATCCGGATGTGGGAGGTGCCGACCGGCGCCCCGCAGCAGACCTGGATTCCCCGACCGAGCTTACGCGGGCATGCCAGCTGGATCCGAGCGGTCTGCGAGCTGCCGACGGCGAACAACCGGATGCTCGCCACCGCCGGCGACGATGGGACCGTGCGACTGTGGGATCCGGGCGGCGGACCGCCGGGGGCGGTCGCCGAGCACGACCGGATCGGGGCGGTGACTGCGGTGTGCCCGGTGCCGGGCGCCGAGGGCCGGCTGGTCGCATCCGCCGGATTGGACGGGCAGGTACGGATCTGGGATGCGGTCACCGGTGCCCAACAGCGCGAGTTCCGCGCGTCGGACGGCCCGGTCAATGCGCTGTGTGTCGTACCCGACGAGGAGGAGCCGCGCATCCTGACCGCTGGCGACGATCGAGTCGTCAAGCTGTGGGACGCGTGGGACGGGACACTGCAGGGGGAGATGAACGGCCACTACGAGCGCGTCGCCGCCGTCTGCCCGGTGCAGCACGACGCGGAGCTGTTGGTGGCCTCTGCCGGCGACGACCAGACTGTCCGGCTGTGGCGTCCGTACTCGGGCGAGGTGCGCCGGGTGTTGCTCGGGCACGTGACCCTGGCCTGGGTGACGACGCTGGCCACGGTCGCCGGGCCGGCCGGCGAGCTGCTCGCCTCCGCAGACAAGAGCGGCACCATCATGCTCTGGGACACCGACGGCACGCAGCTCTGGTCGCAGCAGGGGCATCAGGACGCGGTGAACGCACTCTGCGGGCTCGTGGTCGCCGGCCGTCCGGCGCTGGCATCGGCCAGCGCGGACCACACGATCCGGTTGTGGGACGCCGAGCGGGGTCAGCCGATCCACTGGCTGACCGGGCACACGGGGCCGGTGACCGGGCTGAGTCTGGTCCGGGTGGGTGGGCGTGACCTGCTCGCCTCGACCAGCCACGACCGCACCGTCCGGGTCTGGGACGTACCGACCGCTCGCGCGGTACGCACGATTCCGGTGCTCCATCCGGCGTTGGCATGCTGCACCGTCGACGACACGCTACTGATCGGGCTGGACCAGGGCCTGCTGGCGCTCACGATCACGAGCTGAGTGTGTCGAGGACCCCAAGCCGTCGCAGCTCCGCTGCGATCGCGTCGACCTCGTGCAGGCTGCCGTCGGCAACTGCGAGCATGAATGCCTCGGCGCGGTCGACGTCGACGTCCGGGATCGGCGTCCCGGTGTCGAGGTTGATGAAGACCAGTGCGGCGGCCCACGCCAGGCGTTTGTCGCCGTCGACGAGTGCGTGGTTGCCGCAGATCGAGTGCAGCAGGCTGGCTGCTTTTCCTGCGAGGTCGGGGTAGGCCTCCTGCCCGAAGACGATCGTGCTCGGTCGGGCGGCGGCGGAGGCGAGCAGTCCGTAGTCGCGGACCTTGGCTGGCGTGCCGAAGACGATCGAGCCGATCTCCAGCAGGTCTTCGACGTCGAGGTAGGCGGTCACTGGGTCAGTCGGTCGAGCAGCTCGCGGTGGCGCTCGGCCACATCTGCGGCCAACCCACGCACCTTGGACCGCTTGCTGTGCCTCGCGACGTACTCCTCGACGGCGACGACGATGGTGGCGTTGGCCGACCGGTGCTCAGTCTCAGCGATCTGCTTGAGCCTCGCGTGCAGATCGTCCGGCAGGTTGACTGTGGTAACCATAGGAAAACCATACGACTCTCAAGCGCCACTTGGACCCGCAGCCGGTACGTGTCTTCGTCGAGGTGAGGCTCAGATACCTCACGAGTCCGTTTGAGGGTGCGTAGGCCTCACCTCGCCGACCCTGGACTGCCATGTCAGGATGGGCGAGACCGATGACCGCTTCTCACGCACCGCTGTTGAGGTCTTCATGCGACGTCGATACAGCGAGTATCGCCCTACGTCGCGGTGGAGGGCTCGCCGACGTGCATCACGTCCGGTCCGTCGGGTCCAGTTGAACGCGGTGGGCTGGTCGGCGGTCGCGCTGTCCGGTCTGACTGGTGCCGGCCTGGGGTACGCGGTTGGCAGACTGGCCGACCTTCCGGGCTGGGTCGGCGTCGTATTCGGCGGCACGGCAGCCGTGCTGATCACCCTGATCGCACTTGGTCGGCAGCGTTCTGCCCGAGAGTGAGCAGACGGTCGTGGTGGGGCGGCCTACTCGCGCTACGGGCGGATGAGGACGTCGTAGATGGGGGAGTTCTCCCAACCCGGTCGGAGCTGGGCGACGGTGCGCCAGCCCCAGGAGGCGTACGCGGCCTGCGC
The DNA here is from genome assembly GCF_030345095.1 of Solwaraspora sp. WMMA2056. Classification (NCBI taxonomy): domain Bacteria; kingdom Bacillati; phylum Actinomycetota; class Actinomycetes; order Micromonosporales; family Micromonosporaceae; genus Solwaraspora; species Solwaraspora sp. WMMA2056. Next base: position 996,009 of record NZ_CP128360.1, on the reverse strand, counting down.
CGGGGCGTTCTTCGGATCGGCGAGCAGGGTGGCTCTCGACTCTTCCCGGTTGCCGAGCAACTCGTCGTGCAGTGCGCGTGCAACGCCCTGTCGCCGCCAGGACTTACGGACCATGAGCTCGCTGATCGCGAAGGTGCGCCGCCCGTCCTCTGAGGTGAAGCCGTCCGGTACGGGCGTGAGCAGCCCGGTCCACCAGCGGTCCGATGAGAGCGGAAAGCCGTAGGCGTAGCCGACGAGTTCGTTGCCGACCCTGCCGGTGACGAGCTTCCAGCCGGGCAGCGTCATGTGACCGTTGATCTGCCTGCGGTAGCGGTCCTCGCCGTGGAACGCGTCGGCTGGCTCGTCGTAGATCTCGATGTAGACGCCGACCAGGTCGTCGAGGATCGCCTTCGCTTGGTCGGCGTCGTAGACGTCGAGCTTGAGACCGTCGACCGCCATCAGGCGACCTTTGCGGCGTCGTACGCCTCGATGAAGTCACGAGCCGCCGGCACGTGTGGAGCCGTCTGCCCGAGGTCGGCACGCAGGGACGCCAGTCGCTTCCGCGTCCGCCGAGATTCAATCGAGGCGACGGCAGGCACGACGTCGTTCGCAACTCTGCCGGCTTCGACGTAATCGCCCTGCTGGTACAGGGCATCTGCGACGTCAACCCTGGTAAGGACGAGGTTCCGTCGGAAGAGGGGATCGGGATCCACGAGACCTTCAGCGAAGAGGCTGGATGCACGGTCTGGTCGGTTGAGGGCGAGATGACCGGCGCCCTCGATACCAGTCATCTCCAACGTGTTGACGAACTGGAGATATGGCGGGTCATCGACTGCCGTCCCTCGGTCGAACTGGGTCTTGGCCTTGACCAGCTCGCGTCCGAAGCCGGATGCGTCGCCGGCCTTGGCGTGGGCCAGCGTCGCGCGCAGGTGAAGCAGGGTCTTCAAGCGAGGCGTGGCCCAGGGTGCGGCGATCCGCTGGGCCGCGTCAGCGAAGCGCAACGACTCCGATGGATTGGCATCCCGCACCAGCATCGAGAGCTGCTGCAGCGCACGCACCTCAAGTCGAGGATCGTCGCGGAGCCGGGCGCGGACAAAGGCTTCGTGCAGGTAGTGGCGGGACTCCTGACGTCGCTCGGCATCCAGGGCGAGCCAGCCGGTCTGGACCTCCAGATCACCGAGGCAGTCCTGCAGGGCCTCGCCGACCTGGCGGCTGTAGCTCGCCTCGCGCTCCCAGCGGGTGAGGCGGCGGTGCATGGCGATAGCGACGTCGCACAGGCTGTCGCCGCCGACCGCCGCGTCGGCACGCCGGAAGGCCAGGATCGTCTCGGAGACCTGCTGCATGTGCTCCATGCCGAGGTGCTGCGGCACCTGCGGCGATGTGATCCAGTCGCGCAGCGGTGTGGCGATGCCGAGGCCGGCGAGAGCAGTATTGATCGCGAAAGCACGGCGGTTCACAAGATCACCTCCATCGGTATCCCCAAATGCCACCGTACCGCCGGAATCGGTGCTGTCCAGAGCGAGATTCGTCGGCTCGGCGCTGAACAGTGCGTCGAGCTGATCAATTGGCAGGTCAAGGGCTTCGGCGAGTCGTGCCCGTACCGCTGGGTGTGGATCTGTGTCACCGCGCTCCCACCGGGCGATCGTCGTGCGATCGACCTGTAGGAGCCTGGCCAGTCCTTCCTGGCTGAAGCCTGCCGTCCTGCGCTGCCTGACCAGGTCGTGCCGCCGTGCCGTCACCTGGACGCCCTCCCGTCGCGTCGGACCAATGTCCACGGTGCACGTAGTACACACAGATTTACAAGATCAATGCAATGGGCTGTGGATAACTCTTCCGCTGGACTTGGCGTGGAAATTCCACGGCGATGCGGGTAGGTTGACGTACACCTGTTTTCGCAGGTCAGCGAGCGATGCAACAGAAGTGCACCAGGAATGCTACAGAAATGCATCTGCCGGCGAGCCGCGTGCGCCCGGCATTGTGGTGGCACGGCCCGGGGCGGGTGCCCGGCAACGCGGCTCCCAGGTCTGCAAACTCGGTTGGCGTGATCCCGCCCGCCCCGGCGCCTCTCCACGATTCTTTCCCCCAAGGAGGCACGACGTGTTCAGGCGCAACGCGGCGACCGTACGGCACCGGCTGACGGCGGCGACCGGCGGCGACTACCAGAGCAACAGCGGACGCAACGGCGTACGGCGATCGCGGCTGACCGGGCCGGCGGTGCGCGCCATGCGGTTCCTGCCGCGCCGCTGGCGCGGCGGCCTCGACCCGGACGAGGTGTACGGCTACCTGGAACGGGTCGCCGACGAGGTCGACGAGCTGCGCCGTGAGCTGCGGATGGCCTGGACCGAAGCCGACCGGGTGCGCAACGCGCTGCGCGAATGGCAGACCGAGCAGTTCGAGGCCCGGTTCGACCCGCAGCGGCAGGCCAACGGCCAGCACCACTACTACGCGGGCGCACGGTGAGCAGCGGGCCGTCCGTCGGGGAGGCGGTGCCGGTCCGTGAAGACCTCGTCGCCGTCTACCGGGACATGCTGGCCGCCCATACCGACTCGCCGACGCTCAAGGTCTGCGTGTCCTGCCTGCGGAGCCGCTGCGACGACTGGCGCTGGGCGTACGAGCGGCTTGCCGCCGCCGGCCGGCTCCCCGACGGAGTCACCGACGACGGACCCGCACTTCCTACCGACGAGGAGGAGTAGCTCCCATGAGCTTGTACGACGGCGCGACGTACCCCGGCATCCTGGTGCGCGACGGGCCGGCCGGGCAGCGGGCCGCGCTGGCCGGCGGCCCCGACGTGTGGGAGGTCATCGCCGCGCGGCACGCCATCAAGGCCGCATCCCCGGAGCTGGACGGCGACGAGCTGGTCACCGAGATGATGGCCAGCACCGGGCTGACCCGGCACAGCGTCGACGTCGCGCTGCGCTACTACGCCGACCACCGGGCCGAGATCGACGAATGGATCGCCGCCAACGAGGCAGCCGCCGAGCAGGGCGAACTGCTGTGGCGAGCCGAACAGGCCCGACGAACCGTCAGATGAGTCGGCCGGTCTCAACCGGCAGCGCCGTCGCCGTTCATCGGCTCCAGATAGTCACGCAGCATCTGCCACCCCCCACGCGCAAGTCACCCGCCGCGCCGAGCGCGGGTCTCTAACCGGCGGTACGCCGCCAGCGGCGGCTCGTGATCCGAGTGCCGCCGCAGCGTCAGATCGTCGACGGTGACGAACCAGCGCCGGCCGGTCGAGTCACCTGCCGCCCTGTGGCGGCTGCCCCAGCCGACCGGCGAATCAAGGTCTGTCGTCGGCCGGTCAGGGGACCACGACCCTGCGTGGTTCCTTCTAGACTGCATGGCGAGGCACCAGGTCCTCGACGACAGGGATCAGATGTAGGAGTCGCGGCTCATGAGGATCGTCCGGGCGAAGCTGGAAGGCGTCAACGCCCAGCCCGGCCGCGTCGCGGCGGCCGACGTCGCCCGCATGATTCTTGGTCTTGAACGTGCCATAGCCCACGCGGCGTACTTGGTCCTCGGAAAGGCCCGGCGTGGGACCGGTCGGCACGTCCAGGCTATCGAAAGCGCGGCGCGACTTCGCATGGTAGATATCCAGAGCGGAAGCTTTGTCGGAGTCTTCGCCTTGCCGGAAGCGGCAGAGCCAAACGACGACGAGCTGCCTATCTCCGTCGCGGACCTGAGTTCTCTTGCTTTTGATCGGCTGCTAGCCGTGATCACCGGCGGTGGCCCGGAAACAGACGCGGAGCTGGCCGCCGCGGTCGCTCGGTTAGCCGCAGATCTAGGGATCGGCGACCGAAACACAGCGATGACCTTGATCGATGACTCCCCGATGTCGACGGGACAGGCTTCACGCCAAGCGACTATCGATGCTGCAGTTCGGGAACGCCTGCAGCGCATCGGTGACCGGGTGCCCACGAGCAGGGATGAGACCCTGACCGGGGTGCTTTTCGAGGCAGATTTCGAAAGCCACACCGCTCGGTTGCGTCTTGCCAGCGGCGACGCTGTAGCAGTCAACTTCTCCTCCGAGCTTGCTGACCAGATTCAGGAGGCACTGCGCTCCCGCGCGAATCTTGAGGGCTACGTGCGTTACCACCCTCGGACAGCGCAGGCTACCAGCGTCGACCTGCGCGCAGTCTCCCGAAGCACCCAACTGGAGCTTGACGTTGACTCGTTCTGGGAGCCCCAGACCTTTGCTGGACTCCAGACAGCACAAGGAACGGACGGCTGGGTCAACGCGGCCGAGCTAGGGATGACCGATTTGACGGACGATGAGCGAGCCGCATTCCTCGCGGCTCTCGCCGAATGGGGCCGGAGGACGTCCCCAATGGGCCACTGCTCATTGACACGGACGTTGTGAGCTATTGGCTGATGGGGGCCGATCATGGCAGGGCGTTCATTAGCCTCACTGCAGGTCACGAGCAAGCCGTGAGTTTCGCTACGTACGGTGAGCTGCTCGCCAACGCCCACCGTCGACGGTGGGGTGCTCGTCGCATAGAGGACCTGCGCAGCCGGCTCAAGTCCTTTGTCGTGGTTCCCTACACCTACCAGGTCGTAGAGCTTTGGGCAGAGATGCACGCGAAGCTCTCCGGGCATCTACAGAAGGGCGGCACGAACGACCTTTGGACCGCTGCGTGTGCCCTGGCGCTTCGTCCGCAACTGCCGGTCGCCACGAACAACCTGAGCGACTTCGGGACGATCTCGAAATCTTTCCCTGACCTGAGACTCATTCACCCTGATTTGTGAGGTCGCAATCTCCGGGCGGTCTGTGTGGGGTGTGGCAGGGTCAGCAAGGACTGTGAGACTTGTTCGTTTTAGCCACCGCTCCCTGCTGCGAAATTTCGCTGCCTTCTGCAATATTAGTCGTACAGGCAAGTTTTGCAGTAGCTGAGCCGAATATTGCAGTCCTCGCGGTGGTGGCGCATCACCTCACGTTTGAGCTAGCCTGGATGTTACTAACATCAGTGTTACTAACATGGGAGTTAGCGTGGCGGGCTTCGTCGGGCGTACCCGGGAACTCGGCACCCTCGCCGCCGAGCTGGACCGCATCGCCTCGGCCCGGGACGACCGGCCCGGCCGCTGCCTGCTCATCCGAGGGCGGCGGCGGGTCGGCAAGTCCCGCCTGGTCGAGCGGTTCGTCGACGACGCGCAGGTGCCGTACCTCTACTTCACCGCCGCCGGTGCCGGCACCGCCACCGAGCTGCGGCAACTCGTCGCCGACGCAGCCGAATCCACCCTGCCCGGCCGGGACCTGATCGCCGCCGCCAACCCGTCAGACTGGGACGCCGCGTTTCGGCTGCTGGCAGCGGCGCTACCCGACGACACTCCCAGCGTCGTCGTCCTCGACGAAGTGCCCTGTCTGATGGATCCCGAGCAGCAGTTCGAAGGCATCCTGCAGCGGGCCTGGGACCGGCTGCTGTCCCGCAAGCCGGTGCTGCTCGTCCTCATCGGCTCCGACCTGGCGATGATGGAGGCGCTCAACGACTACCGTCGGCCGTTCCACCAGCGCGGCCGCGAGATGGTGCTCGGCCCGCTCAACCCGGCCGACCTCGCCACCATGCTCGACCTGCCACCCGCCGACGCGATCGACGCCGCCCTGATCACCGGTGGGCTGCCGCTGGTCGCCGCCGAATGGCCGCCCGGCACCAGCCTCTGGGACTTCCTCGGCGTGGCGCTGGCCGACCCGACATCGGCGCTGCTGGTCTCCGCGGAACGGTCACTCGCCGCCGAGTTCCCCGCCCAGCTCCAGGCCCGCGAGGTGCTGACCGCGATCGGCTCCGGCGAGCGGACGTTCACCAACATCGCCCGTACGGCCGGCGAACTGTCCTCGACGTCGCTGCACCGGTCCCTGGAAACCCTGCAGGTCAAGCGGCTCGTCACCGGTGAACTGCCGCTGTCCACCCGCCCGTCGAAGGACCGCCGCTACCGGATCGTCGACCCGTACCTGCGCTTCTGGCTGCGGTTTCTCGCCGCCGCGATGCCGGAAATCGAACGCGGCCGGGGTGACCTGACCCTGGCCCGCATCCGGACGAGCTTCCCGAGCTGGCGGGGCCGGGCGGTCGAGCCGCTGATCCGCGACGCACTCGCCCGGCTGCTGCCCGACGACTCGCTGCCGGCGGCACCCGCCATCGGGGCGTACTGGACCAGATCGAACGACGTCGAGATCGACATCGTCGGTGCCGACCGGGCACCGATCGCCCGCGAGTTGTACTTCGTCGGCTCGATCAAATGGCATGACCAGGCGCCGTTCGACGGGCACGACCTGTCCGCGCTGTTCCGGCACCGGGCAGCACTGACCGACGAGCCGGTGCCGACCGTCGCCGTCTCCCGCAGCGGCGCGTCCTGCCGTGGGCTCGACGTGCTCTACCAGCCCATCGACCTGCTCGCCGCCTGGCAACCGGCCGGCGGCTGATCAGTTGTCGGCGTCAAGGCGCTGACGGTACGCCTGAAGCTGGTCACCGTCGCGGGTGTGCCAGCACGGCCCGAGCTCCCAGCCGAGCCGTTCGTAGAAGCCCGTCGCCCCGGCCGACCCGACCGGGGTGACCAGCTCGGCCTCCGCCGCCCCGGCGCGCCGGGCGTCCTCGACGAACCGGCGGACGAGTTCCGCCCCGATTCCGCTGCCCCGCCACTGCGGCTGCACCGCCACCGCGACCATTACCGCGACCTGCGGATTGTCGGCCGGCCCGGCTGCTGGAGCCGGCTGGCCGGACCGGCGCTGCGCGATCTGGCGGGCCCAGGGAACGGCCCGGGAAGCCAGCTGACTGGCCAGCCGTGGGCGGCGGACCAAGGCACCAGCACCGGCTACCGACAGTGCGGCCAGCGCCCGCCGATCGGCGAACAGTGCCGCCATGTGCGCGGCCTGGTCGGTGGTGCCCAGCAGGAATCCGACAACGTCACCGTGTGGTGTCGTCGGGTCGGTGACCACGTAGCCGACACCGTGCCGGGAGTCGAGGTAGGTGCGGTGCCAGCGGCGGACGAAGCCTGCCCCGAGCGACGGAAACAGCCCGACCGGCAGGAACTCCACATGCGTACGGGCCGTGACGGGCAGATCGGCGTACCCGGCCGGCCGCACGGCGGCTTCGCTGCGACCCGACCTCGTCACCTCGGCGCGGGACCGCGACAGGGTATTGGAGGTGCCTACCATGACCGATGGGTACCCACCGTCAGGGCGGTCATACCGGGGCGGGAACAGCCGGCGTCCGACGAGGTCAGCCCCGCAGGTCGAGGAGCAGGGCGCGGTGGTCGGAGACTTCCGGCTGACGCACGATTTCGAACCGTTCGACGGCGGCGACGTCGGAGACGAGCAGATAGCTCGCGTGCCGGACCGGCTTCGGATAATGCGACGTACGGGTGTCCGCCGCGCCGACCAGCTCGGTCAGTCCGATATCACCCAGTACGTCGAACGTCGCGCTGTCGGGCAGCAGGTTGAAGTCTCCGCACACCACCACCAGATCGTTCGGGTCGCGTACCCGCTGGACCAGCTCGGCCAGCCGTACCGCCTGGGCCCGACGTGCCGGGGTGTCCGCCTTGCCCGCCGGATCACGTAGCCCGTGCACCTGCACCACCCAGACCCGCCGACCGTCGGCGCGGCCGACTGTCCCGACAGCGAGCGCCACCCGTGGACGGTCCGCGACGGTCCACTTGCCATGGGCGATGAACTCCCCGTGCACGAAGGCGGAGTCGACACCGACGACGGGCAGCCGCTCGGCGGTCATCGTCGCCACGCCGAAGTCCTGCCGGTGCCGGGCACCCGTCCCGTCGGTCACCGGCCCGGAGTCACTGGTCAGGAAGAACGCCTGGTGGCGGGGCAGTACGGCGCGCACGTCGTCGAACAGGTTCGCGCGCTGCGGCAGGGCGCGGTCGCCGTCGTCGAAACGGGTCCAGCCGGTCAGGCCCGGCGTCCGGGTCACCTCCTGCAGGCAGGCGACGTCCGCCGCGCAGTCGGCCAGCCAGGGCAGCAGTTCGTCGGCCAATGCCCCGCCCCAGGTGTTCACACTGACGATCCGCATCGCGCTGGCGTCAACCGGCGTCGGCCCGTGTCGCGACGACACCTATGAAAGCACTGGACCGGCCGGACTCGAACCTGCCGTCGTAGTGGTCCAGCATCTCGATGCGCCAGCCGGTGAGCAACTTACGGGTGTACTCCTCGTCGAAGAAATGCCGGACATGGCCGTCGACGCTGAAGATCCGAGGACCGAACTGCTCGCCCTTGCCGTAGTTGGGGTCGGCGGTCGACTTGACGCAGAAGGCCAGGACGCCGTCGGGCCGCAGCACCCTGCCGATCTCATCGAACACGTGCTGGGTGGTCCGCTCGGTGAAGTAGTGCAGCGCGAGGTGCGAGTAGACACCGTCGAAGCGGCCGGTGGCGAACGGGAGGCCCGCGGCGATGTCGTGTACGTGGAGTTCGGTCGCCGCCGCGTCCGGCTGGCCTGACTGCTCAGGTACGCGGGCCCGCGCCAACCGGATCGCTTCCGGCGAGAGATCGACGCCGGTCACGTGCCAGCCGGCCGCCGCCATGGCCAGCATGTCGTGGCCCTGTCCGCAGCCGACGTCGAGTACCCGTCGCGCGGCCGGCAGCCGGGTCATTCGCTCGGTGAAGGTCTGTCGCAGCCGCTGATGGCCGGCGTACCGCCCGGTGGACCTGCCCGAGGCATGCCAGGCATCCCATAGTGGCTGCTGGTCGGGGATGCGTTCGGTGGTCAACTGCTCCCCTCCCGGGCAGAATCCGACTTACGGTAGACAACCGTCTTGTCCCTACAATATTACCGATGCCGGTCTTGCGACTGACATCGGCTACTTGGCGGGTAAAGATGGCCGCGCGTCGTTGTTGTGTATGGGACGTTCCGTAATAGTCGGTCCTGCGGCTTAGCATCGATTCTCAGGGTGAATGACCATAAGTTCAGATTGAATCACCTGGTGAACTGCTGTCCGGTGGCTCAACGTATTTACATGCTTGCTTTGGGCTGGTGTCGCTGTTAGCCTCTGTGCACGGCCACATCGGGGGCGGCCAGTCGATTGAATGCGCCTGATCAGCGTTCGTAGGGAAAGTCTCAATCAACGATCTGGGACACTGACGCCGATGATTTGGTCTATCTGATGCACGCGTCCTCGACGCCGAATGTGACGGCAGCTGAAGCAACGCGAAGAAGAGATTTCCGTCTGTACTGGATCGCTGGTGCGGTCGATCAACTGGGATCTCAGACATCGGGGATCGTGTTCCCGTTGGTGACGCTGGCGGTCACCGGGTCGCCGGCAGCCGCCGGACTCGTCGGCGCGCTCGCGCTGGCCGGCCGGCTGGCCGCCGCTCCGGTGGCCGGCGTCCTGGCCGACCGGCTGCCACGCAAGCAGATGATGGTCGTTTCGTTGGTGGTGGCGGCCGTGGTGATGGCGACTCTGTTCGCCGGGGTCGCCGTCGGCGCGGTCACCCTGGCATTGCTGGCCGGTGCGGCGTTCGTGGAAGGCGTCGCACAGAGCGGGTACGAGGCCGCCGGTGCCGGGTCCATCCGGCGGGTCCTCCCTGCCGACGACAAGCTGGCCCTGTCCCGGCTGGAGGCGCGCAATCACGCCGTACAGGTCGTCGGGCCGGTGATCGGCGGTGCGCTCTACCAGCTCGGGCGATGGGTGCCATTTCTGGTGGATGCGGTTTCCTACGTCGTCTCCGCCTGTCTGGTGTCGGCAATTCGTACCGACCTCACACCGGTGCGCGCGGAACGTACGTCATTTCTCGCTGATCTGCGGAACGGGTTGCGTTTCGTCTGGCAGCAGCCATTCTTGAGATTCGTCACCATCTGGGCCGCCGCCATCAACTTCACTTTCGGCGCACTGATCTACTACGCAATTCTGACTTCTGGCCAGCAGGGCGCTCCGGCCGCGTCAATCGGGCTCATTCTCGCCGTCGCCAGCATCGGCGGCCTCACCGGCGCGTTGGCAGCGCCGGCCGTGTTCGCCCGGGTCCGACCGATGACCGTCATCGTCGTCTCGTCATGGGCGATGGTGGCCCTGGTCGTCGCCATGTCACAGGCTCGGCAGACCTGGACGTACGGCCTGCTGTTCGGCCTGGTGTTCCTGCTCAGCCCGCTGCTCGGGGTGATCTTCCAGTCCCGGGTCATCGCGTTGACCCCGGACGAGCTGCAGGGCCGGGTCGGCACCGTGATGGGCACCGCCGGGGAGGTGCTGCAGACCCCGGCGCCGCTGCTCGCCGGGCTGCTGGTGGCGTGGTACAGCCCGTCGGCCGTGGCGCTGGTGTTCGCCGCCCTGCTGGCCCTGCTGGCCGTCTACACCACCGCCAGCCTGCGGCATCTGCGTGCCGGCACGGAAGAGGGCGAGGACGGGAGCGAACCGCCCCCCGGGCCCGAGCCGTCGTCGGGCCCAGAGTCCGAGGCAGAGCCCAAGCCGGAGTCACAGGTCGAGGAGGCACGTCGATGAGTCGCGAGTACCGGCTGTTCTACCCGGCGCTGCCGGTCGTCGCCGAACACGCACCGCACCGGCTGGTGTACGTCGGTGACGCCGACGGGCGGTGCCAGATCTTCGCCTGGGACCGCCGGGCCGGTGCCCTGACGCAGCTGACCGACCGGCCGACCGGCACGATCCGGGCTGCGCTCGACCCGGCCGGTGAAACGGTGTGGTGGTTCGACGACGACCTGGCCGGGGTCGGTGTCTGGCGTACCACCGATTTTCCCGACGGCCCCACCACCAGCTTCGCCACGACGCCGGCGCTGCCCGGGGTGGCGCCCGCCCGGCACGCGGGCATCGCGATGGCCGACGACGGGACGGCCCTGGTCGGGCTCGCCGACGACGACGGTCTGACGCTGCACCGCCGCCAGCCGCACGGCCGGATCACCGAGGTGACCCGGATCGACGGGTACGCGTACCTGGTCGACCTGGATCCGGCCGGTGACCTCGCCGTGGTCGGCACCGACGCGGCGGCCCCCGACGCGGTCACCGTCCTGGACCGCGACGGTACGCCGGTCAGCCGGATCGCCGGCCGCACCAGTCGGCGGGTCTGGGCGCTGGGCTTCGCGCCCGGCGGAGGCGAGGCGCGGTTGCTGCTGGTGGTCGAGTCCGACGGACGCTACTTCCCGGCGACCTGGACCGCCGACGGCGGACTGACCACGTACGAATGGTGCTGGTACGACACCGAGATCACCGCGAGCTGGTTCCCGGACGGTCGGCGGATCCTGATCCGGCAGGACCGGTACGCGCGGACGGTGCTGCACGAGGCGGACCTCACCGCCCGTACCAGTGTGGTGTCGCCGACCCCGGCGGGCAGCGTGCTCGACGCGGCGGTCTGGCCCGACGGCGAGCTCGTCTATATCTGGACGGATTCGCTGACGCCCCCTCAGCTGCGGTCGGCGAGCGGGGTGCGGTTGCCGGACAGCGGGGTGCGGTTGCCGGACAGCGGCGCGCAGTCGGATCCGGCCGCGGCGGCGGTGCCGGTCGACGACAACACCCGCCAGGAGCTGTGGGTGCCGGGTCCGGGCGGACGGATCCACGTCCTGCTGACCGTGCCGAACGACGGTCGTGCCACCCATCCGGCCGTCTTCCTGGTCCATGGTGGGCCGTCCCAGCACGCCCGGGACGCGTACGACCCGCTGGTGGAGGTGCTGGCCAGCACCGGATGCGCGGTGGTGCGGGTCAACTACCGGGGGTCCAGCGGGTACGGCTCGGCGTGGCGCAACGACTTCAGCGACGGGGTCGGGCTGACCCAGATCGCCGACCTCGCGGCGGTCCGCGAACACCTGGTCGCGGCCGGCGCGATCGAGTCCGGCCGGGTCGCCCTGTGGGGTACGTCGTGGGGCGGCTACCTGACGCTGCTGGCCCTCGGTGTGCAGCCGCAGCTGTGGCGGTTGGGGGTGGCGATCAGCCCGGTCGCCGACTACGTCGCCGCGTTCCACGCCGCCTCGCCGGCGGTCCAGGCGCTGGACGTGACGTTGTTCGGCGGCAGCCCGCAGCAGGTGCCGCAGGCGTACGCCCGGTCGTCCCCGGTGACCTACGTCGACCAGGTCCGGGCGCCGGTGCTGCTCGCTGTCTCCAGCGACGACGTGCGCTGCCCGCCGGAGCCGGTGGAGCGGTACGCGGGTCTGCTCGCGGCGCGGCGGGTGCCGCACCAGGTGGTCCGGCGGCGGGCCGGGCACGACGACTTCGACGCGCACAGCCATCTCGCGTTGACGCAGACCGTGCTGCTGTTCATGCAGCGGCACTTCGACGGCGTGCAGGAGGAGGGGACCCCGGTCGCGCTTGCGATGGCCAGGCCGGTCGGTTGACCCGCGTTTCCGCACGTTGACAGGTCCATCGTCGATCGGAGAGGAGGTGAACGGCATGCGGAAGAACGTTGTCGAGAACGACCCGATCAACGGCAACCGCGACCAGCTTCGCAGCGCGGGCGTCCAGGTCACGGTCACGGTCAAGATCAAGTTCTGATCCGGCCGTACGGGGTGGAGGCGGGCGGACCACCGCTGTCTGCCGGCGCGACCGACCGCCTCCATCCACTGCGCGAGCGAGTCCCACCGCACGCGAGTCCCACCACACCTTGGTGCGATCGAAACAAGTCCGACGAGGAGAAGAAGGGCACATGCGGATCCTGCTGGTCAACATGCCGTGGTCATCGATCGATGTCCCGTCGCTGGCGTTGGGCATCCTCACCAACAGCGTCCGCCAGAAGGTGCCGGACGCGCAGGTCGACGTGATGCACGCCAACCTCGACTTCGTCGACTGGGTGGTCGAGCGCACCGAGTTCGGCCTGAGCGACTACTACTACTATTCGCTGTTCACCTACTTCTCCGGCTGCGGCGACTGGGTCTTCTCCTCCGCGCTCTACGACGATCCGCAGTGGCGGGTCGACGAGTTCGTCACCCGGGTGCAGGGCCAGATGTCCGAACGGGACCTCACCCGCAACCTGGAGCTGCACCGTACGGTGCCCGAGTTCGTCGCCGAGGTGGCCGCCCGGATCGTCGAGCGGCAGCCGGACATCGTCGGGTTCACCTCGACGTTCCAGCAGAACGCCGCCGCCCTGGCCACCGCGCGGGCGGTCAAGCGGCTCGACCCGCGGATCCGTACCGTGCTCGGCGGCGCCAACTGCGACGGCGAGCAGGGCGCGGCGATGCACCGCAACTTCTCCTTCATCGACTACGTGGTACGCGGCGAAGGCGAGGCGGCGTTCCCGAAGCTGCTGACCGCCCTGCGCGACACCGACACAGGCATCGACACCGACAGTCGGCCCGACCTGGCCGGGATCGAAGGTCTCTGCTGGGCCGACGCCGCCGGACGGCACGTGGCCAACCCGATGAGCACCGCCCCGCTGCCCCCCGCCGAGATCGTCAGCCCCGACTACACCGGCTACTTCGAGCGGCTGGCCAGCTCCCGGGCCAACCACTGGGTCGAACCCCGGCTGGTCGTCGAAGGCGCCCGGGGCTGCTGGTGGGGCGAGAAGCACCACTGCACCTTCTGCGGCCTCAACGGGTCGTTCATGCAGTTCCGCAGCAAGCATCCGGGGCGGTTCTACGACGAGATCATCGACCTGGTGCAGCGGCACCAGGTGCTGGACATGTTCGTCGTCGACAACATCCTCGACATGAGCTACGTGACCTCGCTGCTGCCCCGGCTGGCCGAGTCCGGCTACGACCTGCGGCTGCAGTACGAGATCAAGTCGAACATGCGCGGCCCGCAGGTGCAGGCGCTCGCCGACGCCGGCCTGGTCAGCGTGCAGCCCGGCATCGAGAACCTGAACAGCCGGGTACTCAAGATCATGGACAAGGGGGTGACCGGCTGCCTCAACGTGCGGATGCTGCGCGACGCCGAGACCAGCGGCATCACCATCGCCTGGAACTACCTGTACGGCTTCCCCGGCGAAACCGACGCCGACTACCGGTCGATCATCGAGCAGATGCCGGCCCTGCACCACCTCTGCCCGGCCGACGGCAGCACCCGGATCGCCATCGAACGGTTCAGCCCGTACTTCGTCAACCCGGCGCTCGGCTTCACCGACCTGCGCCCGGCCGCCCAGTACCGGCTCATCTACGACCTGCCCGAATCCGAGTTGATGGACCTGGCATACATTTTCGACACCCCGACCCAGGGCATCGGCGACGACGTCGGCGACGAGCTGGACCGGGCCGTCACCCACTGGCAGCACGAGTACGCCCGTAGCCGGCTCACCCACCACGACCTCGGCGACGAGATCGTGCTGGTCAGCCAGCGACGGCACTTCGACTGGCATGTGCTGCGGCTGACCGACCCGGCCGAGATCGCCGCGTTCCGCCAACTGGACCAGCCGCACAGCGTCGCCTCACTGGCCCGGCGCATCGACGTACCGGAGCCGGCCGTCGCCGCGCTGCTGGCCCGCTGGCGGGAACTCGGCATCGTCTTCGCCGACGCGGACCAGTTCATCCAGATCGCCCCCAGGGCGATGAACCAGGAGCTGATCCGGATCGACCACCTGCATCAGGAGCGGGCGGCCGCGCAGGAAGAGGCGGCGTCCGCCGACGCCGTCGGGGCCGCCGGTAACGCCGCGCCGGAGCCAGTGCCCGCGCTCACCGCCGTCTGACCGGAACCGCCTTCTGACAGGAGCAGCCCGTTGACCACCACCCCCGTCGCCGCCGGGCCGTCCCGGCCGATCACCGTACGGCGGCACCGCGACCATGATCCGGCGGTGGCCGACATCCCCGGCATCGACCTCGGCCCGGCCGAGGTGACCGGGCCGGTCGGTGACGCCGTCGCCGACTGGCACGCCGACGGTGTCCGCAAGCTCGTCCTGCCCGGCGTCGTCGATCTCACCGTGGCCGATCCGGCGGCGGCGGCCGACGCGGTACGCCGACTCGTGCTGGTCCGGGAGGCGACCAGTTACGCCATCGAGATCGACTGGTCGGTGCGGCTGCCCGGCGGCGACGACGACCTGTGGCGGGTGTACGGGCACCTGCGCCCGCCGGTCGCCGTCGAGTTGGTCGGGGCCGACGCCGCGACGTCGGCGGCGGCCACCACCGCCTGGCGGGACGCCTTCTACTTCGACAAGTGCACCTACCGCCAGGGCCCGGGTTTCGTGCAGGTACGGGACCGGCGCACCGGTCAGCTGAACCTGCTGACCATCGACGACCCGGCCTACCTTGCCGTGTTGGCGCAACTGGTCGACGGCGCACCGGTCACCGGCGTGGACATCGACATCGCCCGCGAGTTCGGGGAGGAGGGCCTGGTCACGAAGGTGGGGGACCAGTTGGTGTGGCTGCCGCACCGGCTGCGTCGCTGGCCGCTGCCGTCGATGGTGATCTGACCGGGTCGGCCATCGCGTCCGGCGGCACCCCGGGCCAGCGGGCGTACGCACTGTCCACGAAGTACGCCTCGCCCGGATCCCAGGTGTGCCCGGTGGGTCGGCGGTGGTACAGGTAGCCGAGCGGGTGGGTGCGGTAGACGCTCGCCCCCGCCGCGCGCAGCCGCTCGATCAGGCCGAGGTCGACCGAGCGGGGCACCGGGCGCCACCCGCCGACGGCCTCCAGATCGCCCTTGGCGAGCAGCATCGTGCCGCCGGCCACCACGTCGCCGTACGCTTCGGGCACCCCGGAGCTGCGGCGCAGGGTGACCCCTTCACGTTCCAGGTGGACGAGTTCGGCACCCTTGCCGACCAGCACCGCGCCGGAGTAGTGCCGGGCCAGGACCAGGTCCCAGACGTGTTCGACGCCGTAGCTGTCGTCGTCGTCGAACTTGGTGACCAGGGTGCCCCGGGCGCGCCGGGTCACCGCGCCGAGCGCCGCGCCGAAGTCGGCGCTGGCCGGCAGTCGGACCACCTCGAACGGGCGGCCGCAGTCGGACAGCATCCGCCGGGCCGGCTCGGGCAGGTCGATGCCGTGCAGCCCGAGGACGATCTCCAACTCCGGGTAGGTCTGCGCGGCGATCGCGGCCAGCGCCACCGGCACCAGCTCCGCCCGGCGGGTGACCAGGATCGCGCTGACCGAGGGTGGCTGGCCGAGTACCGGCAGCCCGCCGGTGGCCAGGGCGGGTAGCCGCAGCCCGGCGGCGTGCCCGCGCAGCGCGGCCCGGCGCTGCCGTACGCTGCGCGCCTCGACGGCCAGCGCGGTGCCGGCCGGGTCGTCGTGGTCGGGGGTCGGCGGCGGTGTGCTCACCAGTGCCCGCAGGTCCGGGTCGAGCAGGTCGGCGACGGCCGGTGGCAGCACCGGGGCGTGCAGCAGCACCCCGGTGGCGGCGATCTGCACCAGCAGCCCGGCGGTCTGCGCCGGGTGTTCGCCCGGCACCAGTCGGCAGTGCACCGCGCGGACCTGGCGCAGCGCGGCGAGCGCGGTCGCGTCCAGGCCGGGCCCGGTCAAGGCCCCCTGCAGGGTGCGGCCACCGGCCGGCCCGGTGGCCGGGTCGGCGCGGAACCGGGCCGCCGACCGGCCGCCCCGGGCGAACTCCAGGGTGGCCTCGGGCGCCGAAGACCGGTACGCCGTCACTGGTCGGCCCCGTGGGTTGATCCGGGTGGCGTCGACGAGCACCATCGGCGCACCCTCGGTGACGGTGACGCGGTGTCCGCTACCGGCCAGCACGGTGCCAGCCAGCACGGTGCCGGCGTCGTCGGGTCGGGGCGCCACCGCTGCCGGCGTGACGACCAGGTCGTGGGCGCGGATCTCGTCACGGGCGGTGAGTTCACCGGTGGTGACGGTCGCGGTCGCCGACAGGAACGCCGGCCCACCGCCGCTGCGGCCACCGGCCCTGCCGCCGCTGCGGGCGGGGACGACGCCGGTGACGTCCGGGCTGCCGGGGGCCGGCATCGGCCGGGCACCGTCCAGGGCGTTCAGCGCCGACCGTACGGCATCGCGCAGCGCCACCGGGGCGGCGACGGCGAGCCGGACGGTGGCCGCGCCCCGACGCAGCCGGGGCAGCCCCACCCGGTGCCGGCGCAGTCGCGGCAGCATGCCGACCGTACCGCCCCAGCCGACCCGGGGGGACCGCCACCAGGCGACGACCACGGTCACCGACCGTACCGGCGAGCCGGCGGCCGGATGGTGGGTCAGGTCGCGGAGCCGGTCCACGGTGCCGGCGACGACGAGGGCCTGCCCGGTCCCGGGTACGCGCAGCACCCGCAGGCCCACGGCGCGGCCGAGCCGCTCGGCGGGACGCGGCGGGGCGAGCCCGCGTAGTCGCCAGGTGACCTCGACGCCGGCCGGCCCGCTGGTGTCGGATCCGGCACCACGTGTCACCTGAGGGTCTCCTCCCGGTTCTGCCCGCCACCGGCTCCGGCCCCGGCACCGGTCATCGCCGCAGGTCGTGGTCGCGTGGCGGCGGCCATCCCCCGGGCAGGGGAGCCGAACAGCCGTTTCCGCACCAGCCAGCAGGCCATCAGCAGTTCGTACAGAGGATAGGCGTTCGCCGCGACGAGCCGGTGCTTGACCGCCTCGTTGGCGCCGCCCGGCACCGGGTAGGCGCCGCCGGGCCGGTACCGGCGGTACAGCGCGGCGGTGCCGCGGAAGTAGCGCCGCCGGCTGGACCGGGGCACCCGGTGCGGGTGGCCGAGCACCTGCAGGCAGTGCCAGATCATCCGGCCGAAGATCAACGACCGGACCGGTGCGGCCCGGCCAGGGTCGGAGTCGAGGTAGGTGAAGACCCGCTGCCACTGGTCGAACACCTCGAAGTGGCGGTCACTGACGGTACGGGTGATCGCGCCGTCGTGGTGCTGCCGGTACGCGTAGCAGTCCCGGTCCAGTACGGCGATCCGGTCGGCGGCGACCATCAGCGGGATCACGGACGACACGTCCTCGTACCAGCCGGACTGGAAGGTGATGCCGGTCCCGGCCAGCCACTCCCGATCGACGATCTTGTTGCAGGCGATCCACAGGACGTCGAGTAGACCCGGCTCGTCGGCGAAGGAGAAGACCGCCGGCAACTGCCGCCCCGGCGCGATGTCGGTGACCGGGTGCTCCTCGGCCCGGCCGTCGGGGTACACCCGCGCGTACCCGGTGATCAGGATCTCCGGGTCGGTCCGGCGGAGCCGTTCGACCACCGCCGCGAGCGACCCGGCCGGCAGCCAGTCGTCACTGTCGACACACCAGACGTAGCGCCCGCTGGCGTGGGCGATCCCGGCGTTGCGGGCGGCGCCCAGCCCCGAGTTGCGGTCCATCGTGACCACCGTGATCTGCCGGTGGCGCTGCGCGTACTCGGCCAGGATCGCGCCCGACCGGTCGTCGGAGGCGTCGTCGACGGCGACGATCTCCACCTCGTCGCACTGCTGGTCGAGGATCGAGTCGAGGCAGGCGGCGAGGTACTTCTCGACCCGGTAGACCGGGATGATCAGGCTCAACAGGGCCATCGGAGAAGCTCGCCTTCCATACCGTCGGTCCGGCGCAGGAGTCGGCCGGTGGGCGGACAGCATCCGCCGGGCAGGGGAAGGGGGCCCTATCGCAAAGCTAACAGGCAGCGAGCGGAGAGTGAACGTCAGGCAGAACCCTAGGCCTGTCACCTTCTTCCGACGGTGCGACGTCTATGTCTGCGGGGGCGGACACCGAGGAACCACACCGGGGAGGGGTGCCCAGGCATGAGGGTGCAGTGTGTACGGCGCGGTTGAGGTGACGCTGCCGGCGCCGCTGGTGGGCAAGCCACGGCCGGCCGTGGACCAAGCGGCGGCCCGGGTCCGGTCGTCGGCGGGTACGTCGGCCGACGCCTCGGACGAGGAGTTCGTGGCGTTCGCCGAGGCGGCCGCGCCCCGGCTGCGTCGGACCGCCTACCTGATGTGCCGGGACTGGCATCTGGCACAGGATTTCACCCAGACCGCCCTGGCGAAGATGTACGCGGCGTGGTCGCGGGTGGTGCGGGCCGACAACATCGACGCCTACAGCCGCAAGGTGTTGCTGCGGGTGGTGCTGGACCACCGTCGCCGGCTCAGCGGTCAGGAACTGGTGGTGCCCGGGCCGGCGCTCGACAGTGACCCGGCCCGGCCGGAGCAGCCCGCACTGCGGCTCACCATGATCGACGCGCTCGGCTGCCTGCCGCCACGCGATCGGGCGATCGTGGTGCTGCGCTACTGGGAGGACCAGAGCGTGGAGACGGTGGCGGAGACGTTGGGCGTGTCGGTGTCGGTGGTCAAGACCCAGAGCCGACGGTCCCTCGCCCGGCTGCGGGAGCTGCTCGGTGACAGCCGCGCCGACCTGCTGGTCGAGGAGTCGTGACACCGCCGGCCCGGCTCGTCGGGGCGGTGCTGGTGGCCACCCTGCTGATCACCGGATGCGCGACGCCGGACAGCGGGGCCGCGTCGGGTGCCGGCTCCGCGCCGGCCGCAGGGGCCGCCGGCGGCACCACCACCCCGGCGGTACGCGACACCTGGTTCGTCGCCCCCACCGCGCTCGGTCCCGGCTGGTCGTACCAGCCACGACAGCTCGGGGTGCCCCGCTGGCCCTGGGCCCAGGACGACTGCCCGACCTACCGCGACGCGGACTATCCCGCGCAGTTGCACCGGGTAGCCGCCGCGCAACGGCGCTACCACCACCCGACCGCCACCGGGCTGGCGCTCGCCGTCGTCGAGGTGTTCCAGCCGGACTGGGCGGCGCGGGCGATCGCCGACGCCGAGCAGGTGGTACGGACCTGCCCGACGTACCGGTTCGGGCCCGGCACCATCACGTTCGAGCTGCTCGACCCCGAGCGGGAGGCTGCGTTGCTGGTCCGGGGCCGCATCGACCATCCGCAGTCCGCGCCGACCGTCTCCTACTTCCTGGCGGTCCGCCACGGCGACACGGTCGCCACGCTGAGCCTGCCGGATCCCGGCTCCGTGCCGGCGGTCATCCGAACCCTGGACCAGATGGCCACCGCCCTGGCCGGATGACCGGCTCAGCGTCCGGTGAGCCGACGCAGGTGTTGCCGGCCGTGCCGCGCGGCCCGCACGCCCTGCCGGGCCGCACGTTCGGCCCGGTGCCGGGCCAGTCGGGTCCACCGGGCCGGGGTCGCTGCTGCGGTGACCAGCGGGTCGGTGACCACCAGCCGCAGGCCACGGCGGCCGGGCGCGACCCACACCGCCCGGCCCCGGGTGGTGAGCGCGGCCCGGGTGCCCGGTGTCCCACCCGCCGGCGGCAGGACCAGCTCGGCACCGCCGTCGCGGGCCACCACGCGCAGCGCGTAGCGCCCCCGGGGCAGCCCGTCGAGCGGCAGGTCGACCTGCCAGCGCAGCCGGTCGGGGTCACCGTCGGCGACCACCAGCGGCAGCCGTAGCCGGGTGTCGCCCACCTCCAGCAGCAGGTCGTCGCGCACCCTGCCGGGTGCGCCGCCGGGACCGGGCAGGGCGCAGTGGCCGGTCAGCCGGACGGACTCGCCGGTTACCGGGTCGCCTCGGCGGACGCGGTGCACCGCGACCGTGGGCCGGGGCACCCGCAGCAGCTCCCGGTAACGGTCGAAGTGGGGATGGTCGAGGTGCAGCTGTCCGCCGTGCAGCCGGACCGGGCCGTCGTGGCGCGGTCGGCGTACCGCATCGGGTTGTCCTTCGTAGAGCGCGACCGCCCGCAGCCCGGCGGCCGGATCCCCGACGAACTCGGCGGCTACCGGGACGGCGATGTCGGCGAGCAGTGTCGACATCCGGCGGGTGAAGTCGGCCAGCTGCGCGTCGTCGAGGTTCACGGCGGCCCGGCGGGCGTAGCTGAGCTGCATGTACGCGACCCACCGGCGCACCGCCGGCAGGCTCGCCGGGTCGACGCCGTCGAGGTCGGCGACGAGTCGTTCGATGATCGTCAGGTGCTGCAGGATCTTGGCCGGCTGGAACCGGCTGTCCATGATCGAGGAGCCGTTGCCGCGCTGGCGGTACAGGTAGACCAGCTGGGGGCTGAGCACGGTACGCGGAGCGCGCAGCAGCAGCGGCAGGGTGAACAGGACGTCCTCGAAGGCGCTGCCTTCGGTGAAGGTGGCACCGACGTCGGCGACGAAGTCCCGGGCGAACACCTTGTTGCAGGCCGACGGGTTGCCGACCAGCAGGGGTGCCTGCGCGACGGATTCGATCACCCGGGACGCCCCGACGATCTCGGCGCGCCACGGCGGGCTGGGTCGTGGCGGGAAACCGTGCATGTCACCGACGGCGATCGGTGCCTGCGCCGCAGTGGCGACGGCGATCAGGTGGTCCAGTCCGTCGTCCGGATAGAGATCGTCGGAGTCGAGAAACCCCAGGTAGTCGCCGGTGGCCAGGCGTACCCCATGGTTTCGGGCCGCGCCGAGCCCGGCGTTGGACTGCCGGACGTAGCGCACCCCGGGCGACCGCCGGGCGTAGTCCTGCGCGATCTCGCCCGACGCGTCGGTGGACCCGTCGTCGACGATGATCACCTCGATCGTCGCCCGGTGCGGTTGCCGGTCGATCGACGCCAACGCGGCCGGCAACCAGGCCTGCGTGTCGTAGACCGGCACCACGACGCTCGCCCTCGGGGCAGCCACGGTCACCTCTCGGTGTGCTCGACGGAGTCGGTGTCACAGATGGATTCGGTGCCGTCGACGGAGTCAGTGTCGCCGACGAAGTCGGTGTGACGGCACATCCACGGTACCGGCCGGGCCGGCCAACCCCGGTCGGCGGGCAGCGCCAAGCCGGTGCATGATGGCGGTGTGCTGGGCAGACTGCGGACCGAACCGGTCCGGAACCGACTCGACCTGGTCGCCGACCCGGTGTCCGCCGCGATCGAGCAGTGGTCGTCCGACGTCCCGGTGGACGTCGACGACATCACTGTGGCCGCCATCGCCCCCGACCTCGCCGACACCGCCGCATTCTGCGCCGCCTACGAGGTGGGGCTCGAGGAGTCGGCCAACTGCGTGGTGATCGCCGGTAAACGGGGCGGTGTCGTCCGCTACGCGGCGTGCATGGTGCTGGCCACCACCCGCGCCGACGTCAACGGGGTGGTCCGGCGGCTGATGGACGTCCGTAAGGCCAGTTTCGCCCCGATGGCCGACGCGGTGACGGCGACCGGCATGGAGTACGGCGGCATCACACCGATCGGGCTGCCGCCGCAGTGGCCGATCCTGGTGGACGCCCGGGTGGTGGCGGTGCCGCACGTGGTGATCGGTTCCGGGATCCGGGCCAGCAAGATCGTGCTGCCCGGTCCGGCCCTGGGGGTGCTGCCGCAGGCGCAGGTCGTCGACGGCCTGGCGGTCGCCGCCGGGTGACCGGTAGGCCGTCGTGGCCGGCCGCCGGGGGTGAACGCATTCCCCCGCTGACGGTACGGTGATCGTCACATATCAGCGCCGGGTCAGCGTGGACCACCGGCGGATCAGCCGGCAGCGCTTGAAATGGCTGAACGAGCGTTCAACTCGGGATCGATTCAGGGTTAGGCTGGCCAGGTGACGGTAGATCAGCAGGCGACGACGGCGGACGGGGCAGAGACGGTCGCACCTCGTCGACGGTCACGCCGCGACGAGATTCTCCAGATCGCGGTCGGACTCTTCGCGGCCCGTGGCTACCACGGCGTCTCGATGGACGACATCGGTGCCGCCGCCGGTGTCACCGGTCCGGCCCTATATCACCATTTCGCCGGCAAGGAGGCGATGCTCGCCGCCGCGCTGATTCCGGTCAGCGAGGAACTGCTCGACGGCGGGCGGGCCCGGGTGGCGGCGAACTCCACGGACGCCGACGCCGCCCTTGCCTCGCTGATCGAGTTCCATGTGGAGTTCGCCCTGGCCAACCCGGCGGTCATCGCTCTGCACCTGCACGAGCTCGACCGGCTCCCGGAGGAGCCGCGCCGCCGGATCCGCCGACTGCAGCGGCTCTACGTCGAGGAGTGGGTCGGGGTGCTGACCGGCCTGCGCCGCGAGCTCGACGCCGCCGAGGCACGGGTGCTGGCCCACGCGGCGTTCGGCCTGATGAACTCCACCCCGTTCCTCGGTGGCGAGGTCGACCGGGACCGGCGGGCCGCCCTGCTGCGGGCCGCCACCCTGGCCGCGCTGCACGGCTGACCGCAGCCCCGCACGGCTGACCGCAGCCCTGCACGGGGCTGACCGCAGCCCCGCCGCACCTGGTGTCACGACCGCGAGGAGAAGCATGATCGAGTCGTTGCTGGTGGCGAACCGGGGCGAGATCGCCCGACGGATCATCCGTACCGCCCGGCGGCTGGGGGTGCGCACCGTCGCCGTGCACTCCGAGGCCGACGCCGGGCTGCCCTTCGTCACCGAAGCGGACCAGGCGATCTGCGTCGGGCCGGCCCAGCCGGCGCAGAGCTACCGCGACCAGGCCGCCATCCTGGCCGCCGCCAGGAGCAGCGGCGCCGAGGCGATCCACCCCGGCTACGGGTTCCTGTCGGAGAACGCCGAGTTCGCCCGCGCGGTGCAAGCGGCCGGGCTGATCTGGGTCGGTCCCGGTGGCGACGCCATCGAGGCGATGGGTGACAAGATCAACGCGCGGAACTTGATGTCCGCCGCCGGCGTACCGGTCGCCGCCGGCACCACCGAGCCCGCCGAAACCGTCGACGCCGCACTCGACGCCGCCGCCACCATCGGCTACCCGGTGATGGTCAAGGCCGCTGCCGGCGGCGGCGGGATGGGCATGGGCGTCGCTGCCGACGCCGACGCGCTGCGGACCGAGTTCGACAAGGTCCGGGCGTTCGCCGCCCGCATGTTCGGTGACGGGTCCGTGCTGATCGAGCGCTACTTCCCCCGGGTACGCCACGTCGAGGTGCAGATCCTCGGCTGGCGTACGGCCGACGGCACCGACCGGGTCGTCGCCCTCGGCGAGCGGGAGTGCTCGGTGCAGCGGCGCAACCAGAAGCTGGTGGAGGAGTCGCCGTCGCCAGCGGTCACCGACGAGATGCGGGCCGGGCTGCTCGCCGCCGCCGTACGGGCCGGGGAGGCGGTCGGCTACCGCAACGCCGGCACGGTCGAGTGCCTGCTGGACCCCACCTCCGGCGAGTTCTTCTTCCTGGAGATGAACACCCGGCTGCAGGTCGAGCACCCGGTGACCGAGCTGGTCTACGGCGTCGACCTGGTCGAGGAGCAGCTGCGGGTGGCCGCCGGCCTGGAGCCGACGTTCGACCCGGACACGCTCGCCCCGCGCGGGCACGCGATCGAGCTGCGGATCAACGCCGAGGACCCGAAACGCTTCCTGCCCGGTCCGGGCGCGATCACCGTCTGGACGGAGCCGACCGGCGACGGGGTCCGGGTCGATTCCGGGTACGCCGTCGGCACCACCGTGACGCCGTTCTACGACTCGCTGATGGCCAAACTGATCGTCTCCGGCGCCGACCGGGCCGAGGCGATCGCCCGCGCCCGGGCGGCGGTCGCCGCCTTCGAGGTGGCCGGGCCGAAGTGCAACCTGCCGTTCTTCGCCGAGCTGCTGGAGCACCCGGAGTTCGTCTCCGGTGACTACGACACCGGCATCGTCGGCCGGATGCGGTGAGGCCCGGCACCGACGCCGGTCGGCGCGGTATCCCATCGGTGACCTTCGTCGGATCCCATTGAGTGGACGGCCCGGGCGCGCGATGCTGGGCAGATGGCAACGACGCCCCTTCCCGAGTCCGTGTCGATCCGCGAGGTCGGCCCCCGCGACGGCCTGCAGAACGAGCAGCCGGTGCCGACCGACGGCAAGGTCCGCCTGCTGGACGCGCTCTCCGCGACCGGCGTACGCCGGATCGAAGCTGTCTCGTTCGTCCACCCGAAAGCGATCCCGCAGATGGCCGACGCCGACGAGGTGTGGCAGCGGGCCCGGCGTGCCCCCGGCGTGCGCTACTCGGCGTTGGTGCCGAACCTGCGCGGTGCCCGGCGGGCGATCGACGCCGGCTTCACCGAGGTCGAGGTGGTGGTGTCGGCCAGCGACACGCACAACCGGCGCAACGTCAACCGGGGCACCGCCGAGTCCCTCGACGACATCGCCGAGCTGATCCCGCTGCTGCATGCCGCGCGGGCACACGTCGAGGTGATCGTGGCGACCAGCTTCGGCTGCCCGTACGAAGGGGACATCGAACCTGGTCGGGTCGCCGGGATCGTCGACCGGGTGGTGGCCGACGGGGCGGACCGGCTCGCGTTCGGTGACACCACCGGGATGGCGACCCCGCGCCGGGTCCGCGAGCTGGTCACGGCGGTGCGCGACCGGCAGGCCGCCGTGCCGGTGCTGTTGCATTTCCACAACACCCGGGGTGCGGCGTTGGCGAACCTGCTGGCCGCCCTGGAGCTGGGGGTCACCGAGTTCGACGCCAGCGTCGGTGGCCTGGGCGGCTGCCCGTACGCGCCCGGGGCCAGCGGAAACGTGGCCACCGAGGAGGTGGTGCACATGCTGCACGACATGGGCGTCGAGACCGGGATCGACCTGGATGCGCTGCTGGCCGCCGCCGAGCTGGCCGAGGAGCTGGTCGGCCGGCAGCTTCCCTCCGGGGTGCTGCGCGCCGGGCCCCGTACCCGGCTGACCCCGACCAGCTGACCCGCCTACGTTCGGTGGGGTGTCGGGGTCGCGAGGGTGACCGTCGTGCGGTAACCTAACGATCGTTTAGTGCGGGCGGGTGCGAGGGGGCGGCGTGACACTGGACGGTGAGGCGCTGGACCGGCTGGACAAGCGGATCCGGGCCGGCGGCGCGGAGAAGTACCACGCGGCGAACGCCGACCGGGGCAAGCTGTTCGCCCGGGAGCGAGTGGACCGGCTTGTCGACGCGGGCTCCTTCGTGGAGGACGGCCGGTACGCCAACGCCCTCGCCGACGGGCTGCCCGCCGACGGCGTGATCACCGGCACAGCCACCATCGACGGTCGACAGGTCTGCCTGATGGCCAACGACTCCACCGTCAAGGCCGGCTCGTGGGGTGCCCGTACCGTCGAGAAGATCATCCGGATCATCGAGCGGGCGTACGACGCCGGTCTGCCGATGGTCTACCTGGTCGATTCCGCCGGCGCCCGGATCACCGACCAGGTCGATCTGTTTCCCGGCCGGCGCGGTGCCGGCCGGATCTTCTGGAACCAGGTGCGGGCCTCCGGCGCGATTCCGCAGGTGTGCGCCCTGTTCGGGCCGTCCGCCGCCGGCGGCGCCTACATTCCGGCGTTCTGCGACGTGGTGGCGATGGTCGAGGGCAACGCCAGCATGTACCTCGGGTCGGACCGGATGGTCGAGATGGTCACCGGCGAGAAGACCACGCTGGAGGCGATGGGCGGTGCCCGGGTGCACTGCGCCGAGTCCGGCGTCGGGCACTTCCTCTGCAAGACCGAGGACGACGCGCTCGACGTGGTCCGCCGCTACCTGTCCTACCTGCCGGCCAACTGGCACCAGCCGCCACCGGCGACGGCGGCCGTCGAGCCGCCGGCCGGTGTCGACCTGGCCGCGCTGGTGCCGGCGAGTGAACGGCAGGCGTTCGACATGCGCCGGTTCGTCAAAGGGCTGCTCGACGAGGGCAGCTTCCTGGAGATCCAGGCGTTGTGGGCCCGCGAGCTGACCGTCGGCTTCGGTCGGCTGGCCGGCCAGGTGGTCGGCGTGGTCGCCAACAACTCGATGTTCAAGGGCGGGGTGCTCTTCGTCGACTCCGCCGACAAGGCGGCCCGGTTCGTGCAGCTCTGCGACGCGTTCAACGTACCGCTGCTGTTCCTGGCCGACGTGCCCGGCTTCATGGTCGGCAGCACGGTGGAGAAGCAGGGCATCATCCGGCACGGCGCGAAGATGATCAGCGCGATCTCCGAGGCCACCGTACCGAAGATCTGCGTCGTGGTCCGCAAAGCCTACGGCGCCGGGCTGTACGCGATGGCCGGCCCCGGGTTCGCGCCGGACGCCACGCTGGCCCTGCCCACCGCGAAGATCGCGGTGATGGGCGCGGAGGCCGCGGTCAACGCGGTCTACGCCAACAAGATCGCGGCGATCGAGGATCCGGAGCAGCGGGCGGCGTTCGTGGCCCAGCGCCGCGCCGAGTACGAGCAGGACATCGACCTCACCCGGCTCGCCAGCGAACTCGTCGTCGACGACATCGTCCGACCCGAGCAGTTGCGCGCCGAACTGGTCCGGCGGTACGCGGCGGCGGCCGGCCGGGACCGGCACTTCTCCCGCCGCCGGCACGGCGTCACCCCGGTGTAGCGGCACCTCCCGGCATCTCCAGAAAGGACCTGGACATGGACTTCCGGCTCACCGACGAGCAGGTGGCGCTGCGCGACAGTGTCCGCGAGTTCGCCCAAGAGGTGGTCGCGCCGGTGATCGGCGACTACTACGAGCGGCACGCCTTCCCGTACGAGATCGTCCGCCAGATGGGCAAGATGGGGCTGTTCGGGCTGCCGTTCCCGGAGGAGTACGGCGGGATGGGCGGCGACTACTTCACGCTCTGCCTGGCGCTGGAGGAGCTGGCCCGGGTCGATTCCAGCACGGCGATCACCCTGGAGGCGGCGGTCTCGTTGGGGGCGATGCCGATCTACCGGTTCGGCACGCAGGAGCAGCGTCGGCGGTGGCTGCCGCAGTTGATCAGTGGCGAGGCGCTGGCCGGGTTCGGGCTGACCGAGCCGGGCTTCGGCTCGGACGCCGGTGGCACCACGACCCGGGCGGTGCTCGACGGCGACCAGTGGGTGATCAACGGCGCGAAGGCGTTCATCACCAACTCGGGCACCGACATCACCTCGCTGGTGACGGTCACCGCAGTGACCGGGACCCGGCCGGACGGCTCGAAGGAACTGTCGACGATCATCGTCCCGTCCGGTACGCCCGGCTTCACCGTCGCCCCCGGGTACGCGAAGGTCGGCTGGTGCGCGTCGGACACTCACGAGTTGACGTTCGACGATTGTCGGGTGCCGGCGGAGAATCTGCTGGGTGAGCGGGGTAGAGGGTTCGCACAGTTTCTGCGGATCCTCGACGAGGGACGGATAGCGATCGCGGCGCTGGCGGTCGGGCTGGCCCAGGGCTGTGTCGACGAGTCGGTCCGGTACGCCGGGCAGCGGCGTGCTTTCGGTCGGCCGATCAGCGGCTTCCAGGCGATTCAGTTCAAGATCGCGGACATGGAGGTACGGGCGCACACCGCCCGGTTGGCGTACTACGACGCGGCGGCCCGGATGCTCGCCGGTGAGCAGTTCAAACGGCAGGCGGCGGTGGCGAAGCTGCACGCCAGCGAGTGCGCCGTGCAGAACGCCCGGGAGGCCGCCCAGGTACATGGTGGCTACGGTTTCATGAACGAGTTTCCGGTTGGCCGCTTTTGGCGGGATGCGAAAATCCTGGAGATCGGCGAAGGTACCTCGGAGATTCAGCGGATGGTCATCGCTCGTGATCTTGGACTTGTCGACGTGGAGTGAAGTCCCCGGTTGTGTCGGAAATCCGTTCCATTCGGGTCGTCAGCCTGACGGATAGCTGACTGGACGACACCTGGCTGCGTACTCTCTCCTGCCATGAGTCCGGATCATGCTCCTGACCAGAGCACGGTCGGGTTCGACGAACTGCTCCGTGGGTGCCGGCTGGCCGCCGGGCTGACCCAGGCGGAGCTTGCCGCCCGGGCCGGCATCGGCGTCCGTACGGTCCGTGACCTGGAGCGGGCCCGATCCTCCCGGCCGCAGCGCACCACCGTGGAGCTGCTCGCCGCCGCGCTCGGCCTGACCGGCGCGGACCTGGCCGGGTTCGCCGCCGCCGCCCGTGGCCACGCGGCGGCGCTGCGCCCCGCGGTCCCCCGCCAGTACGCTCCGACGCTCGCCGCCGTCGCTGCCGGGGCAGACGGCGACGACCCTGCTCCGGGCACCACCGGCGGCGGCAGCCGCGGCGTGCCGCCGCCAGCGGAGCTGATCGGCCGCGACTGCGACGTGGCGGAGCTCGCGAACATCCTCACCGCGGCCGACAGCTCCGGCGCGGGACTGACCAGCCTGGTCGGTCTCGCCGGGGTCGGCAAGACCAGCCTGGCGCTGGCGGTGGCGGCCAGGGTGACGGGGCAGTTGCCGGGCGGGGCCGGCGGGATCGTCGTCACCGAAGGCTCGTCCGTCAGCGACGTACTCACCGCGACCGCGACCGTGTTCGACGTCGGCCGCCTCCACGACCTGGCGGGCCGGCTCGCCGACGCTCCCGCCCTGCTGCTGGTGGACGCCGTCGAACGGGCCCCGGTCGCCACCGCCGACGCGCTGCACTGGCTGCTGCGGGTGGCGCCCACGCTGCGGGTGGTCGCCACCGGTCGGCACCCGGTCGGCCTGCCGGGCGAGCGGGTGTGGCCGGTCGCTCCGCTGGAGGTGCCGCCGGCAGACACCGAGGCGGACCTCGCCGCGGTCGCCGACTACCCGGCGGTGAAACTCTTCCTGGCCCGACTGCGCAAGGTACGGCGGGAACAGGTCCACCTCACCGAGGTCGGCGCCCTGGTCGGGCTGGTCCGTCGACTCGGCGGGCTGCCGTTGGCGTTGGAACTGGCGGCGGCCCGTGGCCGGGCACTCGACCTCAACGAGATCTTCAACCGGTACGGCGACCGTCCACTCGACCTGACCGGAGCACCGTCGCGGGAAGCGGTGGCGGTGACCCTGCGCGACGCGGTCGCGGCCAGTTACACGCTGCTGACACCGGCGGAGCGGCGCGGGGTACGCCGGCTTTCGGTGCTGCGCAACCGGTGGTCGGTGGAGCTCGCCGAGGGCATGCTGGCAGCGGACGGCACCCCCGACGCCACCGGCACCCCCGGCACCACCACCGGCACCACCACCGGCACCACCACCGGCACCGGCACCGGCACCGACGACGCCGGCGGTCCGGTCGACCCGGTGCCGTTTCTCGACCGGCTCATGTCGTTGGGACTGCTCGGCGCCCGGGGGGTCGGCCCCTACCGGTTCCGTCTGATCGACGTGATCCGGGACCTGGCCACCGAACGGGCGGCGGCGCACGGCGAGCTGTCCGCCATCCGGCGTCGGCACGCGGTCCTGTTCGCCGGGCTCGCGGAGCGCGCCACCGCGGATCTCGCCGGGCCGAAGCTGGTGGCGACGGTCAACCGGCTCGACGAGGTGGCCAGCGACCTGTGGGCGGCGTTGGCGCACTCGGCCAACGACGACCCGCACACCGCGCTGCGCCTGGCGGCGGCGCTGCCGAGGTGGTGGCGGTTCCGGGGCCGCGACGTCGCCGGCCGACGGTGGCTGCGCAGACTGCTCGACGATCCACGGATGGTCGACGTGGATCCGAGCGTGCGGGCCTGGGCGCAGGTCGGCGTGGTGCAACTGGCGGTCGAACATGGTGCCGGCGCCCAGGAGCTGCCGGCCGCCCGGGCGGCGCTGGCCACGTTCGCCCAGCTCGGCGACACCGCCGGCGAGCTGGCCACCCGTACGGTGCTCAGCGCGGCGTGCCTGGCCGCCGGCCAGTTCACCGAGGCCCGCGACCACGCCCAGGCGGTTCTGGCGATCGCCGGGCGGACCGGCCGGGTGCGGGACATGACCCTGGCCCAGCACGACCTTGCCTGGCACGAGGTCCGGGTCGGGGACCTGCGGGCGGCCCGGCGTCGGCTGGCCGCCGTCGACCGGCTGGCGGCACGCACCGGTGAGGACCGGCTGCGGCTGCTGGCCCGGGCCAACCTCGCCGAGGTCGCGCGGCTGGAGGGGCGGTACGCGCGGGCGGTCGACCTGGCCCGTCGGGTGCTGGCCGCACTGACCGCGGTCGGCGACCCGAGCCACCGGAGGCGGGTCCTCGGCACGTTGGCGCTGGCGTTGGCCCAGGACGGCCGGCTGGCCGAGGCGGTCGCGGCGTTGACGCAGCTGCGCAGTTACTCGGTGCCGGTCGACGAGCTGGACCGGGGTCCGGTGCGACCGGTGGACCCGGCCGGTGCCGGCGACGACCCTCGGTGCGCGTTGATCGAGGCGACGATCGCCGCAGGCCGGGGTGACCGGGAGTTGGCGGTGGAGTGGTACGCCGTGGCGGCCCGGTCGCGGTGCGGCGGCAGCCAGCCTCGGGACGCGGTCGAGGCCCTGGTCGCTCTGGTGGCGGGTACGGAGACAGCGGCCGCCCGGCAGGCGGCCCTGGACCGGTTGGCGGCTGCGGCGCAGGAGAGCGGGATCACGTTGCTGCCCCGGGAACGGCAGGAGATCGGCTGGCCGGAGCAGGTGTGAGTATGCCAGCGCGGCGGCGAGGGTGCCGCCGGTGGATGAGGTGTCGGTGCCGGCGGGTCGACGCGGACGTCCGGCGGGGATCGGGTGATCACCCGCCGGACGTCGACACGCCCCCCGGGTTGGCGCGGAGCCGCCCCCGATCCACAGCGGTGCCCTGGATCTTCGCGCCGCACCCCCCGTTACGTTCCCGGCCGTCAGTACGGTATCCAGAAGTTCCGAGCTGAATGCGACTTTCGTGGGCTTATGAAGGTGTCCGCTGTTGGTTTCTGCCGGTCCTTCTGCCGGTCCCGCCGGTCGGTCAGGCTGTCTCCGCGAGCGTCTCGTCACTGCCAGCGGTGGCGCCGGGGTGCACGGCGTCGCGAAGCCGCCGGAGAGTGCCGAGGAACGCCGCGAGTTCGGCCGGTTGCAGCTGGCCGGTGAACCACTGCTCGATCAGCTCCAGGTGCCGGGGCAGCGTCTCGTCGAGGCGTTGCTGGCCGGCGCGGGTCAGTACGGCGTACGAACTGCGTCGGTCGGTCGGACAGGCCCGGCGACAGACCAGCCCGTCGCGGACCATCCGGTCGACGACCCGGGTGGCGCCGCTGGTGGACAGGGCGGCCTGTGCGGCAAGGTCGGTCATCCGCAGTTGGTGGCTCGGGGAGCGACGCAACCGCATCAGCACCTCGAACTCGACGGAGGAGAGCCCTTGCTCCTCGAACTGCGCCGCGAAGCGGGCAGCCAGGCCAGCATGGACTTCGAAGAGGAGCCCGATCGCGGTGATCCGCGGATCGTCGGCGAGGTGCTCGGTCACCAGGTCATCCTAGCAGTGCTTGACACGGGGAATATTGCTTAGTCTAATATTGCTGCTGCACACGTCATCCCTCAACCGCTTGTCCCCGAGAGGCAGCCATGAGCACCGACCAGAACACCCGCGAGTGGAACGGCATCACCATCCCGACGGCCGGCACCTACGAGCTCGACCAGGCGCACAAGCGGGTCGGCTTCGTCGCCCGGCACATGATGGTCAGCAAGGTCCGGGGTGAGTTCGCCGAGGCCACGGCCACCATCACGGTCGCCGAGGACCCGCTGCAGTCCTCGGTCACCGCAGTGCTGCAGGCCGCCAGTATCACCACCGGACAGGCCGACCGTGACGCCCACCTGCGCAGCGGTGACTTCCTGGACACCGAGAAGTTCACCACGCTGGAGTTCCGCAGCACCGGGATCGCCTCGGTCGACGGCAACGAGTTCGTTCTCGCCGGTGAGCTGACGATCAAGGACGTCACCCGCCCGGTCGAGCTGGCCGTCGAGTTCGAGGGTGCCGGCCGTAGCCCGTTCGGCCAGGACATCTTCGGATTCACCGCGACCACCGAGATCGACCGCGAGGAGTTCGGCCTGACGTGGAACGTCGCGCTGGAGACCGGCGGCGTCCTGGTGGCCAAGAAGATCAAGATCGAGATCGAGGGTGAGGCCATCCGCCAGGCGTGAGCCCGGCTGCGGCAGCGGAGCCCTGCCTGAGCCCCGCACCTTACAGCGGCACCCCGGTCACCGTCGACGGTGACCGGGGTGCCGCTGTGTGTGATAAGCCCAGTAGAAGACGCCCGCCGGATGTGAAAAGGTGAAACCGAGCGCTTCGACCCGCTCACTTTGGGGCGATCACCGCCTGTCCCGGCTCGGGGGGCCGACGACAGTCGCGGTCGAGCAGGGGCTGCACCACCAACAGTCGTAGACGGCTTCGCCGCGCCGCTCGGCCATCGGGCCGGCGGGGCGGGGTGTCGACGCGCCGGGGAGGGCATTATGGGCAGGGATGTCGCATCACGCGCGCCGTTCACCCGGGAGGACCGCGTCCGGTACCGGCAGAAGGTCCGTCGGTGTCTCGACGTGTTCGCGTTGATGCTCGACGACTTCAAGTTCGACGCCGACCGCCCCACCACGGGCCTCGAGGTGGAACTGAACCTGATCGACCCGTACGCGGAGCCCGCCATGCGGAACGCGGAAATTCTCGCCAACCTCGCTGATCCGACATTTCAGACGGAGCTGGGCCAGTTCAACCTGGAGCTGAACGCCCGACCCCGGCTGATCGAGGGCGACGGCTTCGCCGACTACGAGGCAGACCTGCAGGCCAGCCTGGCCCGTGCCGGCGACCGGGCGGCCAAGGCCGACGCCGCGATCATCCTGATCGGCATCCTGCCCACCCTGACCCCGCAACACCTGGTGCTCAACAACCTCTCCACCAACGGGCGGTACCGGGTGCTCAACGAGCAGATCGTCGCCGCCCGTGGCGAGGACATCCGGCTGGACATCCGGGGCGTCGAGCGGTTGCAGGCGTACACCGACTCGATCGCCCCCGAGGCCGGCTGCACCAGCGTCCAGTTCCATCTGCAGGTCTCGCCCGACACGTTCGCCGCGTACTGGAACGCGTCCCAGGCCATCGCCGGGGTGCAGGTCGCCCTCGGCGCCAACGCGCCGTTCTTCTACAGCAAGCAGCTCTGGTCGGAGACCCGGATCGTGCTGTTCGAACAGGCCACCGACACCCGGCCCGACGAGCTGAAGGCCCAGGGCGTACGGCCCCGGGTCTGGTTCGGCGAACGGTGGATCACCTCGATCTTCGACCTGTTCGAGGAGAACGTCCGGTACTTCCCGCCGCTGTTGCCGATCTGCGCCGACGAGGACCCGGTCGAGGTCCTGCAGAACGGCGGCGTGCCGGAGCTGAGCGAACTACGGCTGCACAACGGCACCGTCTACCGGTGGAACCGACCGGTGTACGACATCATGAGCGGCCGCCCGCACCTGCGGGTCGAGAACCGGGTGCTGCCCGCCGGGCCGACCGTCGTCGACATGCTGGCCAACGCCGCCTTCTACTTCGGCCTGGCCCGCGAGCTGGCGGAGGCCGACCGCCCGGTCTGGACCCAGCTCACCTTCGCCGCCGCCGAGGAGAACTTCCACCAGGCGGCCCGCCGTGGTCTCGCCGCCCAACTACACTGGCCGCAGCTCGGCGAGATCGCGGTCACCGACCTGGTGCTGGAGGTCCTGCTGCCGAAGGCGTACGCCGGGCTGGACCGGTTCGGTGTCGCCCCGGCGCAGCGCGACCGGCTCCTCGGCATCATCGAGCAGCGGTGCCGTACTGGTCGCAACGGCGCGGTCTGGCAGACCGAGTCGGTCTGGCGTGCCGAGCGTGAGCACGGGCTGGCCCGGCCCGAGGCGCTGCACCACATGCTGCAGCGCTACGCCGAGTTGCAGCGCAGCAACGAGCCGGTGCACACCTGGCCGGTCGACTGATCCGCCGGCAGCGCCTACGTGTCCTGCCGGCGCGGGCTGCCTACGACGGGCTGCCGCCACCGGATGCGGACGGGCGCCCACGACCGGGTCCGGACACCGACGCCGTACCGCGCGCCGGCGCCTGACCGGTCGCACCGGCCGCGCTGCCCGTCGGGCTGCCGGTTGGGCTGCCCGCCGGCTGGGTCGGCACCGGCGCGGCCTGCCGGTCGTCGGCGTCGCCCGAGCCGTCGCCGGCGCCGGCGCTGCCCGTGCCGTCGCCGTCGGCCACGCTCGGCGGGTCGGCGTCGGTGCGGTCGGCCCGCTGCCGGGAGACCTCCAGCCGCTGGGCGATCGCGGTGACCAGCACCGAGCCCGCCAGCCCGGCGATCACCGCGTACGGCGCCAGCAGGTGCGCCGACAACTGCTCCGCGCGTGGCCCGACCAGCCGGGGTGCGGCCAGGAAGTACGCGGCGGCGATCAGCACCGGGCCGACGCATCCGGAGATCGCCGCGCCGATCCGGCGACGGGCGTCACGGGCGGCCGGCCAGGCCGACACCGCGCCGATGATGAACGCCGAGCCCAGCGACAACGCCGCACCCGGCCAGTAGATGTTGCGGAACCAGTACCGCTCGTCGTCGGCGGTGATCTGCCAGACCCCGAGCTGGGCGCTGGTCAGCCCGGTGCCGGCCAGCACCGAATCGACCACGGCCACCACGGCCAGCAGCCACAACCAGCCGACGGTCGCGATCACGTTGACCGCCGCCGCCCGGGAGGCGACCGCCCAGATCGCCATCAGCAGTCCGACGACCGCGCCGACCATCGCGTAACCGGCGGCGATCGTCTGCGGCGAGAAGGTGTCGGCCCGGGTCGCGCTGCGCGCCGGTACGGCGATCAGCGCCACGATCAACATGCCGCCGACCGCTGCGGCGGCGGCCAGCGCCAGTCGCCACAGGCTCGCGGTGAGCAGACTCTCCGGCTGCCAGCGTGCGTCCGGTGCCGATCCGTCCGTTGTCGCCGACGGGGCCAGCCGGTCGGCGGCCACGGCACCGATCACCACCGACGTCGCCACGATCCAGGTGGCCCAGGCGAGGCTGGCGACCCAGGCCGACTCCCCGCCGATGTCGACGGACGGTAACCAGGCGACTATGCCGAGGCCGTAGCCCAGGCCGAGCTGTGCGGCACCCGCGCCCGCAGCTACGCCGGTCGCCGTGGCGACCGATCTTCCCCAGCCTCGTACGGCCATGCCGGGCACTGTAGCGGTCAGCGCGGGCCGAGGCGACTCGTGGGCGTCGGCACGCTGTGCGGGCGGCGGCTGGCTATCTTGAGCCTTACCGAATGTCACACCGGGTGGTACGGAGAGGACGAGCATGGCCGACAGACCGAGAGATCCTGCCCAGGACGGCTCGGCAGGTCGCGACGTCGGGGACTACACGAGTCAACTGCCCCGCCCGGTCGACCCGTGGGCCACCCGGGCCGGCGACCCCGACGGCGACGGCGACGGCGACGCGGGCGGGCCGACCAGGGCGGACCAACCGGGCCCTGGGCCCGGCACGGCGTCGCCGGCCGGGCCCGGCACCGGGGCGGTGCCGCCCGGCCCGGGGACCGGTGCCATGCCGCCGGCCGGCGCGGGGACCGCAGCGATGCCACCGACCGGCGGCGACCGGGAACCGGCCTGGTCGGGTCGGGCCGGGGTGCCGGTGCGGCCGGCGGGCGGTGACGCCGCCGAGGGCTGGCCCGGTGCGGGCGGTGGCGGCACCGGCGGCGGCTGGGGCGAGCCGGAGCGCCCCGGTCAGGCTGGCCGGCCGTGGTGGTTGCCGATCCTGCTGGGCGTACTGGTACTGGTCGTGATCGCCCTGGTCGGCACCCTGATCTGGTGGGTGGCCAACCTGGACGACACGCAGGACCCGGGCGGTCCCGGCCCGACGACGGCACCGACCGCGTCCGCTCCGACGGAGCCGACGGGCCAGCCCGAGCCGACCGAAGCGGAGCCGACCGAGCCGGAGCCGGAGCAGAGCAGCGCGCCCACCGAGGTCGCCGTACCGAACCTGGTGGGGATGACCGAGGCGCAGGCGCGGCAACTGCTGGACGAGAGCGACCTTGGCTACCGGCTGACCTTCCGGGACTCGGACCAGCCGGCAGGCACGGTCATCGAGACGAATCCGCCGGCCGGCAGCGAGGTGCCGCCGGGCACCGAGATCGAGCTCGTGCTCGCCGCGTCCGACAGCGAGCCGTCACCGGAGCCGAGTCCGTCGGCGACCCCCACCGGGGAGTCCGACGACGAGGACGACTGAACGCGGCGCCGCGCGGGCTGGCGGGCCGGCCTGCTGAGGTCAGCTGGCCCGCGCGGACATCGCCTGGGCCGCCGGGCGGCGTTGCGCTGCCCGGCCCGGCAGGTCGGCCACCACCCGCAGCCGCCGCAGCCCGTCGATCTGCACGAAGATCGACCGCCGGTCCACCGCGTCGCCGGCGGCGTTGAGCTCGTAGCCGTCGAGCCAGATCCAGCCCTGGTACGTCGGCCAGTCGTGCACCCTGATCACCCGGAACAGCAGCGGTTCGGTGAACTGCACGCTGGCCGCACGGGTCACGTGGAGTACCTCTCCTGAGCGGGGCAGCAGCATCGCGACTCCTGTGGTGGATTGCCGTTGTCGAGGTCGCCACCCAGCGGCACGTACGTCGACACCGTCACCGACGGCGGACCCGGCGGGGTCGGTCGTCGGCGACCGGATGCGGACGTGGCGGCAGGTCGCGCCGACCCGGCACGGCGCAACCGGGAAGGAACGATCATGCATCAACGCTGAGTGACCTTAGGCCTACGGAAAGGGTGCACCACTGCCGCGATCAATGCAAGTTGCAAGTTGGGTCTGGCGTGGTGCGAGAGTCACTCGCTAGATTGCTGCTTGAAGTCCTACGTGTACCCACGGCAGACTGAACGGGATTCTTCCCGCGTCGGCGACCTCCCCCGCCCCGTACTACCGCTCGCGACGGTCCCATCGTCGCCCCTCAGCTGCGTGAGCGGGGTCCGCCGACTGCCCCTACACCCCTGACCGGAGGTGACCGGTGACCGAGCGCCGAAGCCCGACCGTCCGGCGCCGCCGTCTCGGCGCCGAACTGCGCCGGCGGCGGGACGCTGCGGGCGTCACGATCGATGCTGTCGCGGAGCGCCTGGAGTGCTCCTCGTCGAAAGTTTCCCGGATCGAGACCGGGCACACGACTGCGACGCCCCGCGACGTCCGCGACATGCTGGAGATCTACGGCGTGACCGGCACCGAGGCCGAGGAGTTGGTGCAGATCGCCCGGGAGGCCCGGCAGAAGGGCTGGTGGCATCCGTACTCGACGGTGCTGACCGGGGCCTACGTGGGCTTCGAGGCGGCGGCCAGGTCGGTGCGGGCGTACGAGCAACAGGTCGTCCCAGGGCTGCTGCAGACCGCGGACTACGCCCGCGCGATGATCTGCGCCGCCCGCCCCGACATCACCGCCGAAGAAGTCGACCACCGCGTCCATGTCCGACTGAAGCGTCAGTCGTTGTTGACTCAGGAAGATCAGATCGACGTATGGGCGGTGCTCGATGAGGCGGTGCTGAGTCGGCCGGTCGGTGGGGACGCGGTGATGCGGGCACAACTGCACCGCCTCGTCGAAGCGGCAGACCTGCCGAACGTCACGTTGCAGATCCTGCCCTTCGAGGTGGGCGCACACGCCGGCATGGACGGCACGTTCACGATCCTCGACTTCCCGGAGCCGAGCGACGCGGACGTGGTCTACGCGGAGAACGCCACCGGTGGGCTCTTCCTGGAGAAGACCGAGGAACTACGCAAATACATCTTCATCTTCGATCACATACGCGCGGCGGCTCTCGCCCCCGAGGAGTCCGTCGCCATGATCGCGAAACGTGCTAAGGAGCCATTGTGGACATCGAGGTTAAGGGGCTCCGGGTAGACCTCACCCGGGCGGTCTGGCAGAAGAGCTCACGCAGCGGACCGAACTGCGACAACTGCGTGGAGGTCGCCTTCGTCGACCAGGCGATCGCGATCCGCGACTCGAAGAACCCGACCGGGCCGGCGTTGATCTTCACCGCCGACGAGTGGGACGCGTTCCTCGGCGGAGCCCGCGACGGCGAGTTCGACCTGGACTGAGTCAACGGTTGGGCCACGATTGAGCCCCGGGGGCGTACCCCCGGGGCTCAATCGTTCCCCCCTGCCCCGACGGTGCCCCCGACGCGGCCGTGCCCCCGTGGCTCAACCGTGCCGAGCCAACGCCCGCTCGGCCAGCGCGCTGTGCCGCAGCGCATGCCGCACCCCGACCACGACCAGCAGGGCCACCGCTGCCGCCAGCACCAGCCCGTCGTCGACCAACCCCAGCCCCGGCCCGCCGCCGAAGTACCACGCCGCGACCGGCACCAGCGCCACCGCCGTCACCTGCACCGGCAACGCCACCAGCGGGTGCGCCGCGCGGGCCAGCAGCCCCGGTGGACTCGGCGCGGCGGGCGCGGTGACGAACGCCGCCGACCCGCCGTACAGCCGCCGCAGGCGCGGCAGGGTCACCACCGCGACCGCCGCCGCCGGTACGGCGACCAGCAGCACCTGCGCGCTGGCCGCCCCGCCCCCGATCAACCCGGCGACCCCGCCCAGGCCGGCCAGCACGAACGCGGTCAGCCAGCCGACCCGGCGCCGCAGCGCCGCCGGGCTGCCCACCGACGGCAGCGACTCGGCGATCACGGCGGCGGCGAGCCAGCCGCCGGCCAGAGCCAACCAGCCGACCAGAGCGATGTCCATGCCCCGAATCCTGCCGGCCGGTCGACGCCGGCACCTCCGGGCGTAGCCCTGGTCGACCCCCCATCGGTCACCCGTAGGGGTGCCGGCAGACTGGAGCGCCTGCCGGCTTCCCGCGTCCGGCCGGTTTACAGCGTCCGCAGGTGGAATCCACCGTCCACGTCGAGCACCTGGCCGGTGCTGAACGGCAGCAGGTCGGTGGCGACCGCCACCACCGCCCGGCCCACGTCGTCCGGTCGGCCCCAGCGGCGGATCGGCGTCAGACCCTGGTTGAAGATCAGATCGTCGTACTTCGCCTGGACCGGTCCGGTCATGTCGGTGGCCACGATGCCGGGCCGGATCTCATACACGTTGATCCCGTGCTCAGCCAGTCGGGCCGCGTACAGCTGGGCGGTCATCGCCAGACCGGCCTTGGCCACGCAGTAGTCACCCCGGTTGACGCTCGCGGTGTAGGCGCTGATCGACGAGACGATGACGATCTTCGGCGCGGTGACGGTGCCGGCCGCGACCATGTCGATCATCGCCCGACTGACCTGCTGGGTCAGAAAGTACGGACCCTTCAGATTGATGTCGATCAGCCGGTCGAAGGACTCCTCGGTCGCGTCGAGCAGGTCCGCCCGTACGTCCGGGGCCACGCCCGCGTTGTTGACCAGCAGATCGATCCGGCCGAAGGTCGCCACGGTCTGATCGACCAGCCGCTGCCGGTCCGCGCCGACCGACACGTCCGCGCCGACCAGCAGCACCCGGCGACCCAGCGCCTCGACCTGCTCGCCGACCTCGCGGGCGGCGTCGGCGTTGCGGGCGTAGTTGACCACGACGTCGTACCCGGCGGCCGCCAACGCCAGCACGATCCCGCGCCCGATGCCGCGCGAGCCGCCGGTGACGATGGCGACCTGGTCCGCGCTGCCGGCCTGGTCCGCGGCGGTCACCGTGCGCCCCCGACGGTGCCCGCGCTGTCGGCGATGCCCGCGCCGTCGGTGCCGGCCGGGCCGAAGAACGTGTAGTACGGCTCGTCGCGCGCCACCCGCTGCAGGTAGAGCGCCAGCTCACGGGCATGGTAGTCGCCCCACATGCTCGACTCGCCGTGCGGCACCCGACTGCCGGCCGGCACGTGGTCCCAGCCGTTCGGCCGGTGGTAGATCGAGTGCAGGATCAGTCCCTGGTGGCGGGTGTCGGTGCTCAGGTACGGCTCGTCGAGCAGGGTGCCGGCCACGGTCAGCCCGGCCTGCCAGTAGCGGCGACCGGCGTCGGGCTGCCCGGCGTCGGTCAGGTAGCGGCCGAGTCGCAGCAGACCCTGTGCACCGATGCAGGCGGCCGACGAATCGACCGGCTCATGATCGTTGTACGGGTCCGCCGGCCGGTCCAGGTAGTCGCCGAGAGCGGCCAGACCGGGTGCGCCGGTGTCCCAGTACGGGATGCCGTCGGTCGGGGTGTGCTCGAGGTAGAAGTCGCAGGTGGCGGTGGCGGCCCGCAGCATCATCGCGGTCACTTCGGCCCGCCCGCCGTACGGTTCGAGGTCGCTGTCCGGCAGCACGGCCAGGTATTCCAGCTGCTCCGGGAAGCCGAGCATCGCCCAGGCCAGGCCTCGGGTCCAGGTGGTGAACGGCGAGTAGCCCTGCTGGGTGCTCGGGCAGCGGAACCGGCCGTCGTTGACGTTGAAGATCGACTCGTGGGCGGTGCGGCCCCGGGTGTCGTAGCTGTCCCGCCCCTCGCCGTAGAAGACGTTGTACCGGGCCGTGTTGGTGGCATGCTCGATGAGCCGGCCGAGCAGCGAGATCCGCTCGTCCTGTTCACCCATGAGCGCGTGGCCGAGCAGGTGCGACACGGCCAGCGCCCGGCAGGAGCGGATCGTGTCGACGAACAGCGACTGCGGCCCGTTGAACGAGTAGATGTAGCCGGTGCTGTCGGCGGTGTCCCGCCAGCGGGCCGCCTGGACCGCCCCGGTCAGCTTCAACGCCAGCTCGTAGAAGTCGCGCTCGGCGCGGTCGTGCGGGAGCCGTCCTTCGGCCATCAGCCGCCACAGGTTGCCGTACGTGCTGACGTTGTTGAAGCCGTGGTCGTGCACGCCGATGTGGCTGACGTGGCTGGCCATCACGGCGACGGTCAACTCGCGGGCGGAGTCCAGGAACCGCTGTTCGCCGGTGGCGTCGAACTGCAGCAGCGCCGAGCCGTACTGGAAGCCCTGGGTCCATTCGGTCCAGCCACGCGCGGCGTACCGGCCGTCGACGGTGAAGACCGGCGACGCCGACCCGGGCGGGCAGGTCTTCTCGATCGAGTCGATCTTGTGGGCGGAGGCTTCCCAGAGGCGGTCGATCCTGGTTTGCAGGCTGGCCGGGGTCAGCGCGTCGTCGATCCGAATCATCGGATCAGCATAGGAAAGCGCTTGCCTGGGCGGAAGACCAGGCCGCCGAACCCGCGTCCCGCTACGCGACGAGTTCGACCCGGCAGTACGCGCTCGCCGCGCGGGCGAGTTTGCCGTCGGCGGTCACCAGCGTCAGGGCGCGGCGTTCCGCGAGGGCGACGTAGGGGGCGTCGTACGCGCTGATGTTCGCCTTGACCTGCCACATCCGGGTGAGCAGATCGTCGATCGGCACGGTGTCGACGCCGAGGCGGCTGATCCGGTCGACCGCCCGCGCCGCCATCTCGTTGGTGATCTTCCCGCCGAGGGCGAGCCCTCGCATGACGGAGAAGACCTCGACCTTCCAGTGCTCCGGTGCAGCCCACTCGGGATCGCGACCCAGGACGGCGCGGGCCTTGCGACCGCGGTCGTCGCTGTAGACGAGCACGCTCGCGAGGACCGAGGCGTCGACGACGATCACGCGACGTCCCGCCCGGATGGCGCGGAGTCCGGGAAATCCCGTTCAGCGCGGGAACGGGCGAGCAGGTCGGAGGCGTCGGCCGAGGTCGGTCCGGCTCCGCTGCTGCCGCCGTCGAGTTCGTCGCTGAGCTCGGCGAGGAGCTGCCGGTTGCGGCAGAAGTCAGCCTGCCGGTTGAGGACGGCCAGCAGGTACGCCTGCAGCGACTGGCCGCGTTCGCGGGCCTGCTGGGCTAGGAGGTCCCGCACCTCCTCCGGCACGTCGCGGATGGTGAGCACCACAGTCATGACTTCATTTTGAATGCGTTATGACTGCAGAGTCAAGTCTGCTTCGGCTGCGGCAGCAGGATCTGCTCACCCCGGCCGGTCACGCCGCCTCCGACATCGGCTTGTCGATCACCGGGCCGTCACCGTCGAACGGACCCTGCAGGTCCCGGGCGAGGCTCGGGTCGGCCCACGCCTCGGCCGTGGACCGCCACGAGGCGAGGTTGCGGGCGAACGGCGTCAACAGCCCGGTGTCGGCACCGGCGACCAGATCGGCGAGCAGTTCCCGTACGCATGACACGCGCTCCTCCGGCGGGAGCCAGGTCAGCCACGGCAGCTCCTCGGCGAGACCGCGCTGCCGGCGGGCCAGCAGCGCCAACGACCGGGCCGCGATCCGCAGCCCGGCCGCCACCGCGTCGAACCGCTCGGCCCGCATCAGCACGAGGTTCTCCTCGTCACGGCGCTCCAGGATCACGTCGGCATCCGCCAACGACGGCAGGACCTGCGACGGACCTCGCAGGAACCCGGCCCGCCGAACCGCCAATGGTGGGATCAGCAGCTCGTGGTGTGGGTCCCGTCGGGTTGGATGCGGATGGTGACAGGTTCGCCGGGGTGGTCGGCGGCGAGGCTGCGTACCTCGGTGACGTAGCTGGTGGTGTCGGGCGCTGGGCCGGTGGTGGCAGGCTGTTGTGGGGCGGGGATGGGTTGTTGGGGGTCGGTGGGGATGGTGGCGCGGAGTGCGCCGTAGAGGTAGCGATTGCACAGGGCGACGGCTTCGGGGAGGGCGGCGCTGGTGGGGACCGGGTCGACGGTCATGGGTGTGGCAGGGTCGGCGACCTGGACCGACCAGGTGTGACCCTGCATCAGCTCCGGCCGGCCGACGCTGTCGCGGTGGTCGACGGCGGTGACGTCCAGGGCGAGGCCGAGCCCAGTGACGAGTCGGGCCAACTGGTCGAGCGTGGGGCCGGGCCAGTCGGTGGCGCGGGCGATGATGCGGGCGCCGTCGTGGGCGGCGGCGGCTTCGGCAAGGTACGCGGCGACCGGGTCCCCGCCGGTGTGGGGGATCTGGCTGATGCCGTTGCGCAGGTGCTGGTCGATGACGTGTTCGCCGTCGATGTCGGTCAGGTCGGTCGGCTGTACGCCGAACTCGGCGGCGAGTGGGCCGATCCGGTAGTGCTCGGGGAGCTGCCACACGCTGGTGCCGGACGCCTGGTCGGTGTGGGCGAGGGCGGGTGGGGTGCCGTCGTCGGGTCGCCAGTTGCGGTGCACGGTCCGGCCGCGCAGGTCGGTGACGGTGACGACGGCGCCGTGGCGGACCCGGCGGGTGCCGTAGCAGTCGGTGCAGTAGGGCGGATCTGCCGCGTCGGTGCATCGTCGGCACGGGTGGGTGGGGATCGGCTCGCCCCAGTATCTCGGCGCTGGTGGCTCCCAGCCGCGCCGGAACCTGCCGCCGACCCCGCCCGGCTCGGTGTCGTCGGGTCGCAGGCTGGTGTGCCACCAGTGCCGGTTCCGCCAGATCGCCTGCGCGCCGCCGTGCTGCTCGGCGTCGGCGATCATGCGTCGTTCGAGTTGGTCGAGGTCGTGGCCG
The DNA here is from genome assembly GCF_030345095.1 of Solwaraspora sp. WMMA2056. Classification (NCBI taxonomy): domain Bacteria; kingdom Bacillati; phylum Actinomycetota; class Actinomycetes; order Micromonosporales; family Micromonosporaceae; genus Solwaraspora; species Solwaraspora sp. WMMA2056. The sequence continues at coordinate 952,444 of NZ_CP128360.1, read as the reverse complement.
CCGGGGTGACCGTCGAGCCCGACCGGCACCGGGTGCGGGGTGAGGGCAGCCTCGGTGAGGTAGTGGGCGGGCAGGTTCCAGTCGGCCACGGCCAGCCCGGACGCGGCCCGATCCGGGCTGATTGCGGCGATCGCCGCCGGCAGGTCGGCTACCCGGCGGTGCGGGTAGTCGGGCACTTTCCCGCCGGCGAGTTCGTACCGGATGTCCCAGCTCAGCCCACTCGGAGTCGACGCTGGTCGGGCTTCGAGGACCAGGTCGACGTGAAGTTGGTTGGCGAGCGCGCACAGCCGGCCGAGCAGCCGGGCAGGGTCGCCCGGTGGCGGTGGTTCGGCGCTGCGGCCGATCAGGACCAGCCACGGCGCGGTGATCCGGTTGGCGAGCGCCGACGCCTCCCACCGGTGGCGGTCCCGCTCCGGGGTGCCGGGCTGCCACTGGATCGGCAGGGTAAGCCCGGACGACGGGAGCCGGCCGGGTTCGTCGGGGAAGTCCGGGTCGCGCAGCGTCGCGGCGGCCACCCCGGCACGCTGGGCGAGGTCGGTGACGATCGGGGCGTACGGCAGCCACCAGGTGCCGTTTGGTGTCGGCAGCGGCGTGAACGAGCCGGGGACGAGGCTGGTCGAGGCCACCGCCCCGGTGTCGAGGTTGGCGACGGTGACCACGAGTTGCGCCCGCCGCCGTTCGGACCCGAACCCGACGACACGGACGACCGGGCCGGCGGGCACTCCGTTGACCCCGGTCACCCGGCCACCCCCGTCCCTGCCTGAAACTGTTGGAACTGCTGTGACTGCCACTCCCGCAACGCCTGCTTGATCCGCACGTTTTCGTCGCGGGTGGAGTGCAGTTCGGCGCGCAGGGCGGTCAGCTCGTCGGCGACCAGGTGCAGGAACGTGCGTACCTCGGTGGGGTCGCAGCCGCGCCGGGTCCGGCCGGTGAACCGGCGCTCGCGGACCAGGCCGGGACTGATCGACGGCCGCACCGGCCTGCCGTACAGGTGGCCGACGGTGTTCGGGGCCCGCCGCACCGGCCGGCGCTCGCCGGCGGCAGAGTCGGTCGGCCGCTGGTTGTGACGGGCGATTTCGGCGAGCAACCGCCGGTTGCGACGGCTCCGCACCGGCGGTCGACGGAACAGGTCAAAGAACCTACGCACAGCAGGAACCACCTTCCAAGAGTCGGGAACCTTCAGGGGTACGGGTCGAGACGGCGCGGCTTACGTCGCAGTTGTGCCGCCGCCCTGGTCAGCGGTGTCGGGGTGGGGTGCGAGCCCAGCGGAGACCGTCGCGCTGGACGAAGATCTCCCGCCGTTCGCGGGCTTCACCGTCCGGTGCCAACACGTACCCGGCCAACCAGACCCAGCCCTCGTATGTCCAGCGCTTGTCCACTGTCGTCACCCGGAACCGGAAACCTCGCCCGGCCGCGAACTGCACACTCGCCCTGCCGTCGATGATCAACTCGTCGCCGGGCCGGGGGTCCGCCGGCGACCGGTCGGCCGGCACGCTACCGATCAGCCGCCGGCATCTTCACGCGGAGGAAGTCGAGGAGTCTGCGCATGGTAGGTCGCCTTTCAAGCACGCGGGTCGTGCATGGTCTTCGGGGTAGAGCGGGTGGAAGGGCGGCCCGACCCCGAACGGGGGTGCGGAGGTCGGGCCGCCCGCCCTGCGCGCGCAGCCTCAATCGGCGGTACGCACGCAGGGCCGCGTGGTGAGGGCCGTCAGGACGGCAGAGCTGGTGCCGCCCTGACGGGGTCGACCGCCGGGTTTGCCGAACCAAGGGGCTGACCGAGCACCAACCTACGTCAACAGCTGATGTAGGTAAACCCTCGGACCCCAGGTTTCTTGCATCACTTGCTGACGGAGGTTGTGCGTGATCGAATAGTGGTGCCGAACCAAGGGGATGTGCCATGCCCTCAGCACCAGCCGATTACCGACGGATCGCAGACGAACTGACCGCGAAGATCAAGAGCGGCGAACTACCGCCTGGCACCAAGCTGCCCAGTACCGCCCAGCTTGCCGACCAGTACGACGTCAGCCCAGCAACCGTGTACCGCGCCGTCTCACTCCTGCACGACCGAGACCTCGTCGTCGGACATTCCGGTCGCGGCGTGTACGTAGCGGAGAAGTAGCTGCCGTCCTACCTGCGGCTGGACGTGCACGTAGCCGGGCTGCTGGTGGTCGATTGGGTGTCACCACACGGACCCTGGGACGACCTGCTCTCGTTCATCTTTGACGGCGGCGAGCTGACCGATGAGCAGATTACCGGGCTCAAGATTTCGGATACTGAGCTGTCTACATTCGAGTCTTGTACGGCGGAGAAGGCGCAGCAGCGGCTCCGTCCCTATGTATGGCGGCGCGTTGCCGTGGCGCTTGACGTACTGAAGACTGGAAATGTGCGATATTTGCATGATGGGCACATGAGGTGAAGTTGCGAGGAGTACCTGAAATGCCCAGTCGACCTGCCGACTACCTACGTGTCGTCGATGACATCACCCAGCAGATCCGGTCCGGTGAGCTGTCGCCGGGCGACAAGCTGCCGACATACGCCCAGCTCTCCGACACGTACAAGGTCAGCGTCTCCACAGCCCAAGCCGCCCTGCGGCTGCTGCGCGACCGTGGCCTGGTCGAAGGCCACCAGGGCAAGGGCACGTACGTCGCCGAGCAAGCCATGGAGATGTAATCCTCGCTGCCGAGTTCGTGGCAAGGCTGCCACGCTCCCGGCGAATGCCCACAGCCTAGAGCGCCGCGTAGTGTATGCCGGCTACGCTCCGTAACAGCTGGGTTAGGTGCTCGCACCGGATTGCGGCAGATCCGTACGTTGGCCTACCCCGAGCCGACGAGGATGCAGAACGGATGTCCCTCCGGATCGGCGAGAACGTAGAGAGGCTCCTCTGAATTCTGGGTGCGGTCGTGAAGCAAGCTGGCTCCGAGCTGCTCGGCTCGTCGACGGTGTCGCTCCAACTCGTTGACGGTTGGTACGTGGAGATCCAGGTGCATCTGCTTCGGAACGTCGTGTGACGGCCAGGTTGGCCGCGCCAATATAGGCACCTGTTGAAAGGCAAGCTTGCGGTTGCCGTTGCCGTCGACCAGGACGAGCCAGTCTTCGTCATCGGTGGTTCCGTCAGCCGGAGGTTCGTCACCAGGACGGTATTGCAGTCCGAGGAACTCCCGGTAGAACTCAGCGAGGGCTCGGGCGTCGGTGGCGTCCAGGACGGTGTGCATGAGAACCGGATAGTCGGACACTGACGACGCCTCCTCATAGTGCTGGCCCTGTCATCACACCACGAAGTCGCCGAGCGAACATCCTGACATCGGCAGGTCCGGACGCGAAGGGAGCGGTCAGCCCAGCTGGACGCAGCCCTACTTGGACGCCTGCTTGCTGCCGTGCCTACCTCAGCAGGGCCGGTGCGTCGACAAGATGGCTGGGCCGGGTGGGCCGCAGCGACCCCAGCCCGGGTGACGGATATCCGTCGCGCAGGGTCGCCGGTCCGTAGCTGGTCGACTATGGTCGGGCGTACCTGACGAACGTGAGTCGCCTTCCGGTACGGCGGCTCCGCGACCGGGGAGGCCGGCTCGGTGAGCGTCGACGAGGTCAAGGCTCAGCTGGGCAGGGGCCTGGAGAGCGCCCGCAGCGGCATGAACACTTTGCAACAGGCTGCCGCTACAGCGGGCGAGGCCCTGGAGTTGGCGACTTACACCTGTCAGGGCAGCAACCATGAACTGGCTACCGACGCGCTGACCGAGGCCAGGTCCGCGCTCCGCGAGATCAAGTTGGCGATCGCCCGACTGGACGTCGGTGAGGAACTGGTCGACACGTACCGCACGGATTTGTGATGGCTGGGACGGTTGCCGAAGTCATCGCCCAGATCGCTCGGGCATCGACCGGCCTCAGCTCGGCCGCCGCGACGGCCCTGCGTGCCCAACAGGAAGTGACCGACGCGCACCAGTCCCTTTCCGCCGCGAGCGCAGGAGCGTCGGCGCGCGCTGTCACGAACGCCACCACCGAGTGGAAGACCGCCGCAGACAAGGCCGGAAAGGTCGCCCGCCTGCTCATTGAGGCCGCCGGGCACCTCAACGCCTACGCCAACCGTATCGCCCCCGGCTCGGCACCCACCGAACCCACGCTCGCCGGCCCGACCGGCGAAGAACTCCTGGCCGACACCACCCGCCGCTCCGAGTCCCGCCGAGGCGTCGGCAGCTTCTTGGACCGTCTGGCGCGTCGAACGGAGGATGTTCAGGACACGGCCAAGACAACCGCTGAGCTGGGCGACTCGGGTCTCAACATCCTGCGGGACCTGGCGACTCCCCCGCCAGGGTCGCAGTCAACCACGGGCACATCGGCCCCTACAGTGGCCTTCACGGACACGAGACCGAAGCTCGAAGCCGGCGACGCGGCGGGCCACCTCGTCGTGGCAGCTCTTATCGCTGGGTTGGCAGCCCGCCGGGCTGACCGATACATCCGACAAGGTTTAGCGAGGTTGCGTCAACGTGAGCGTTCCGACTGAACTCGGCGATCTGATCCGGGCAATGGCTCGACGGGACTGGGGAACGATCGACCGGTTGACTGAGGTTCTTGGCAGGACGAACTGGCACGGCGCGGTCCCGGTGATCGGCGCGGCGTTCGCGATCGCCGTCGACCGCCACTTTGGGCCGGAGCCTGACCTCAACAAGGTGTCTGCGTTCGTCGCACAGGTCCGTGACCAGTACCAACGGGGCAAGGATCTGCCTGCACTTCAGCTGGAAGGTCTCATCCGTGCGGCGCTGGGAGAGGCGGAACTTCTCGACGGGGTCGATGCCGAGGTCTCCTTCCCAGCGCAGATCGTGATCCTCGGTACGCTGCTACAAGACGAACAGTGGACCGAGGCCGAGCTGGAGGAGTTCATCCGCGAAGTCGAGCAGACCGCCGCCCAGTACATGTAGCCGGAGGCAGCAGCGAATCGTATCCCTACGCTGCGCTTGACGTGGGTCGCGTAGTGTTTCGAGCGGCGATCTGTGAGATGCGTTGGGGTGACAGTCCCAAAAGGGCACCCGCATCCCGGACGGTGTAACCGTCGCTCAGGAGAGCCCGTATAGCCGTGGCGGTCGCTTGTTCGGCCTTCTCGTCAGCGTCCCGAGCGGCCTGCCTGGCGTCCAGTGCTGCCGTGACTGTTCCGGGTAGCTCTGGACGTACCTCAATGTCTACTGTGGCCGGATCGATCTCAAGCAGCAGAGCGATCGCCTCGCGGGCCATGGTGGCGACCTGGTCGAGCCGGCGGGCCTGCGTGTGGACGCCTTTGAGTTCGGGCACACTGATGGCCCACCAGTTATCGACCCGCCCGCAGGACACGGAGTAGGTTGTCACTTCCACCAATCCTCCCCGAGTCGGTCGTGTCGGTCGTCTTGCTGGAGCCGGTGAGCGGGGTCAGACGGCGAAGGTGGCGGGGCGGTCAGTGGCCGCCGGCGGCGGCGTGGCCTGCCACATACCCAGCTTCTGCGCGCCCAGCCGGCTCAGGTACGCCGGGTTGAGGATCACGTACCGGCGCCACAGGCGTTTCGGCTCCAGCCCGAGCCGCCACAGCCACTCCAGGCCGTACCGCTGCATCCAGGATGGCGGCTTGCGCAGCAGGCCGGCGTGGTAGTCGAAGGCCGCGCCGACCGCCATCAGCGGCATGTCCAGCAACGGGCGCATGGCGTACGCGAAGACCTCCTGACGCGGGCAGCCGAGCCCGACCAGCACCAGCCGGGCACCCGAGTCCCGGATCCGGTCAGCGATTTCCACCTCTTCGCCAGGCTGGACGGCGCGGAACTTCGACGGCTCGACCCCGGCGAACTTCAACGCCGGGAACATCTGCTCCAGCTTCGGCACCAGCCGGTCCAGCGTCTCCTCGGTGGAGCCGTACAGGTAGACCGGCAGCCCTTCGTCGGCGCAGCGCTGCAGCACCCGCAGGGTGAGCGTCGGCCCGTACACCCGGTCTTTCAGCCCGACACCGTGCAGCAGGTTGAGTCCCCAGCGCACCGGTTGGCCGTCCGGGGTGACCAGGTCGAACGAGTTGAGCCGGGCGTTGTGCGCCGGGTCCAGGACCCCGGTCATCACCCCGTGTACGGCGAGTGCGGTCAACGCCAACGGCCGGCGCTCCCGGGCGGCGTCGATCACCCGCTCGGTGGCGGTCTCGTAGTCGACGGCGTCGACCAGCACCCCGAGCAGGTTGCGTTTGCCCTGGTCGATCATTTCCCGGGCACCCACTTGTCGACGTTGGCCTGGTAGATCTCCTGCAGGATCATCGGTACGTCGTAGACCTGCTTCCAGCCAGGGTAGTCCCGCTGGAAAGCGGCGTTCGAGCCGATCCACCACTGGTGGTCGCCGACCCGGTTCGCCTCCTGGTACTCGGTGATCATCTTTTCGCCGGTGATCTGCTCGGCCAGGGCGAACGCCTCCAGGTGCGAGCAGTTGGAGTGCCGGCCGCCGCCGAGGTTGTAGACCGCCGCCGGGCGCGGGTCGCGGAAGAACGCCTCGAACGCGGAGACCACGTCGTGGCTGTGGATCGCGTCGCGGACCATTTTGCCGCCGTACCCGAAGATCTTGTAGGTGCGTCGCTCCATGTTGCAGCGCATCAGGTAGCCGAGGAAGCCGTGCAGCTCGGTCGCCGAGTGCGCCGGGCCGGTCAGCGTGCCGCCCCGGAAGCAGGCGGTACGGATGCCGAAGTAGCGGCCGTACTCCTGCACCATGATGTCGGCGGCGACCTTCGACGCGCCGAAGACCGAGTGCAGGCAGGCGTCGATCGACATGTCCTCGGTGATCCCACCGGCGTACGGGTGGTCCGGGGCGATCTCCCACCGGGTCTCCTGCTCGATCAGCGGCAGGCTGTTCGGCCGGTCGCCGTACACCTTGTTGGTGGAGCAGTGGATCACCGGCGCCTCCGGGCAGTGTTCCCGGACGTTCTGCAGCACGTTGAGGGTGCCGCCGGCGTTGACGTCGAAGTCGGTGAACGGGTCACGGACCGCCCAGTCGTGCGACGGCTGCGCGGCGGTGTGGATCACCACGGCGATGTCCCGGCCGTACCGCCGGAACAGGCCCGCCAGGGCGTCGCGGTCGCGGATGTCGACCGCCTGATGGGTGTACGCCGCACCGAGGTCGCGCCGCAACGTCTCGACGTTCCAGGCGGTGGACGCCTCGGGGCCGAAGAACTCGCGGCGCATGTCGTTGTCGATGCCCACCACGTCCAGGCCAAGTCCGGCGAAGTGCCGGGCCGCCTCCGATCCGATCAGACCGCCGGAACCGGTAACCAACGCGACGCTCACACGACACTCCTGAGCTGGGGGGTGGAGTAAACGGTCAACAGGATATCCGGGCGATATGTGAAGAAGGCCCCGCCGTCGGGCGGAGCCTTCTTGATCGTTGCTAGCTGGTCCGGGCGGCATCAGCCGCCCGACCTGCTGGTGGGGAAGGGGGGAGTTGAACCCCCACGCCCTTTCGGGCACACGGACCTGAACCGTGCGCGTCTGCCATTCCGCCACTTCCCCGGATGCTGTCCGGGACAGTCGGTAGAAGACTAACCCGGCCGGTCCTTCCCGATCCCGGTGGGGGTGTCGGTCGGGGCCACCCGCTGGCAGGTGCTGGGACATACTACGCTGTCCCTGGTCGCCCCGAGCTTGATATCGCCCGCGACGCCTGGCGAAGAGTAGCACGGGGCGGGCCGGTCGTTCGGGACAGGCCGGGAGCAGTGGTCGATCGGCGTGCGGGTGGCACGGGCGACGGCCGGATACCATCATGTCCTCGGAACCCGAGGAGGAGCCGGTGAGCGTGCTGCAACGCTTCGAGAAGCGTCTGGAAGGCCTAGTCGAAGGGGCCTTCGCCAAGGTGTTCAAGGGTGTCGTGCACCCGGTGGAGATCCTCAACGCGATGCAGCGGGAGGCTGAGGCCCACAAGGCGATCCTTGCCGGTGGGCGCACGCTGGTGCCCAACCGCTACGTGATCGATCTCTCGCCGTACGACCACAGCCGGCTGGCTCCGTACGCGGCGGCCCTGGCCCAGGAGCTCGCCCAGTCGCAGGCCGAGTTCATCGGTGAGCAGGCCTGGACGGTCTACGGCGACGTGATCGTCGAGATCGAGCGCGGCGACGGGCTGGACACCGGGATGTTCCGGGTCACCGCCGAGGTCTTCACCGGCGGCGACGTCGCGCCGGTGCAGCAGCCGGGGTACGACATGCACGGCGGCGGTGGCGGTGCCGGCCACGGCGGCGGCTACTCCCCGTACGAGCAGCAGCAGCCCGGCGGGTACGGCCCGCCGCCGCAGGGTCATGGCGGTGGCCGCAACATCCGGCTGGTCTCCGGTGACGGCCGGACCTACCCGTTGCAGATGGGCTCGACCGTGATCGGCCGTGGCGACCAGGCCAACCTGCGCCTGCCGGACGTCGGGATCTCCCGCCGACACGCCCGGCTGGACTTCGACGGATCACAGGTCGTGCTGACCGATCTAGGGTCGACCAACGGAACCATGGTCAACGGGCAGCGGGTCTCCGCGGTGGCGCTGAACCCTGGTGACATGATCCAGCTCGGAACGACCACGCTCACGTTCCGAGTGGATGGCTAACCTTGCCCGAATTCGTCGTCGTCGTTGCCCGGATCGGCTTCATCGTCCTGCTGTGGATCTTCGTGTTCACGGTGGTCGGTGTGATCCGGCGGGATCTGTTCGCCGGCACCCGTGCCAGCCGCCTGGTGGCGGCGCCGCGAGGTGTCGGTACCACGGCGGCACCAGCCCGGCCGGCCAAGGTCAAACGGGGGCGGGCGGCCCACCAGCTGGTGGTGACCGCCGGACAGTTGGCCGGCACTCGGATCACCTTGGGTGAATCTCCGATCACGATAGGTCGTGCGGAGGACTCCACCCTGGTGATCACCGATGATTACGCGTCGGCCCGGCACGCCCGGCTCGTGCCCCGGGACGGCCAGTGGGTCCTCGAGGACATGGGTTCCACTAACGGGACCTACCTGGACCGCGCTAAGGTCACCGGACCTACCCCCGTACCCCTCGCCGTGCCGATCCGGATCGGCCGCACATCTCTTGAGTTACGGCCATGACTCTGACCCTGCGCTATGCCGCCCACAGTGACCGCGGACTGATCCGTGACGGGAACCAGGACTCCGTCTACGCCGGGCCGCGGCTGCTCGCCGTGGCCGACGGCATGGGCGGGATGGCCGCCGGTGACGTCGCCAGCAACATCGTCATCGGGGCGCTGGCCCCCCTCGACGAGGACGTCCCCGGCGACGCCATGGTCGACGCCCTCCGCGGCGCCGTCGGCCTGGCCAACCAGCATCTACGGGACACCGTCGACGCCAATCCCCACCTGGAGGGGATGGGCACCACGCTGACCGCGACGCTCTTCTCCGGCAGCAAGATCGGCATGGTGCACATCGGGGACTCCCGGGCGTACCTGCTGCGCAACGGCGAGTTCGCCCAGATCACCAAGGACGACACGTACGTCCAGATGCTGGTCGACGAGGGCCGGATCAGTGCCGAGGAGGCCAGCAGCCACCCGCAACGGTCGTTGCTGACCCGGGCACTCGACGGGCGCGACATCGACCCCGAATACTCCGTACGCCAGGTCGTCGCCGGTGACCGCTACCTGATCTGCAGCGACGGGCTCTCCGGCGTGGTCAGCGCGGAGACCATCGCCGAGACGCTGCGCGAGTACACCGACCCGCAGCAGTGCGTCGAGCGGCTGGTCCAGCTGGCGCTGCGCGGCGGCGGGCCGGACAACATCACCGTCGTCATCGCCGACGCCACCGACCAGAGCATCCACGAGCAGGCCCCGATCGTCGGCGGGGCGGCCTCCCGCGACCGTGGCATGGCCACCGCCGCCGACGAGTCCACCCCCGCCGCCCGCGCTTCCGCGCTGTCCGCCCCCCGGCCAGCCGCGCCCGAGTCCGCCGAACCCGCCACCGGCCTGGACGACGACCCCGAGCTGCCCCGACGACGCCCGGTACGCGCGGCGCTCGTCCTGGTCGCGCTCGTCGGAATCCTCGGCGCCGGCGTCTGGGCCGGGTGGGACTACACCCAACGGCAGTACTACGTCGGTGCCACCAGCGACGGCCAGTTGGCGATCTTCCAGGGCATGCCCGGTGAGGTCGCCGGCGTCAGCCTCTCCACCGTGCACCAGACCAGCGAGATCGCGCTCACCGACCTGACCTCGGTGGCCCAGGACCGGGTCAAGCGGGGCATCCACGCCGGCAGCGAGGTCGACGCGCAGCGCCACCTGCTGGAGCTCACCCGCGACGAACCGGACAATCCCAACCTGAAGCCGACCTGCCCGCCGTCGCCCTCGCCGACCCCCACCCCGTCGCCGACCCCGCCGCCGCCGGTGGTCGACCCGACCGGTACGCCGCTGCCCGACCCGGACGCCGTGGCCTCCGGTACGCCGCTGCCGGGGAACAGCCCGTCGCCAGAGGCGCCGCAGACCACCCCGGACGCGCCGCCGGTGGAGCCGACCGAGTCGGTCGAGCCGGTCCCGCCGGTGACCAACCCGGCCGGTTGCCGGACGGTCGACTGAGATCCGGGGCGAACGACGTGAAGGAACTCCCGTGACGGCGCCTGTCGGACCCGCCCCACCACCGGCGATCACCGGTGAGATGCCGCGGGTCCGCACCCTGCGGACCCGCCGCAACGCCGAGCTCGGCCTGCTGGCTCTCGCCCTCGTGGTGGTCGGGCTCTACGCGGCGGCCACCGAGGCGGCCGTGCTCGGCACCGTACGGGCCGGTTTCTGGGTGCCGACCGCCGTTGTCGGCCTCGTCTTCCTCGGCCTGCACCTGGTCATCCGGTTCTTCGCCCCGTACGCCGACCCGGCGCTGCTGCCGGCGGTGGCCCTGCTCAACGGCATCGGCGTCGGTTTCCTGCGCCGGTTCGACCTGGCCAGCGAACCCGCCGCCGAGCGGCTCGACTTTCCGATCTTCGCCGGGACCGGCGGCCGGCAACTGGCCTGGACCCTGGCCGCCGTCGTGCTCGCCGCCGGACTGCTGATCCTGGTCCGCGACCACCAGATCGTCGCCCGGTACGCCTACACCCTGGGCCTGGCCGGCATCGTGCTGGTGATGATCCCGGCGGTGCTGCCGGCCCGGTACTCCGAGGTCAACGGGGCCAAGCTGTGGATCCTGGTCGGCGGCTTCTCGATCCAGCCCGGCGAGTTCGCCAAACTGGCGCTGCTGTCGTTCTTCGCGTACTACCTGGTCCGTAAACGTGAGGTTCTCTCACTGGCCAGTCGGCGGGTGCTCGGCATCGACTTCCCGCGTGGCCGCGACCTCGGCCCGGTGCTGGTGGTCTGGCTGCTCAGCGTGATGGTCCTGGTGTTCCAGAAGGACCTCGGCACCTCGCTGCTGTACTTCGGCATGTTCGTGGTGACGCTGTACATCGCCACCGAACGGGTCAGCTGGCTGATCATCGGTCTGCTGCTGTTCTTCGGCGGCGCGTTCCTCGCCTACTACCTCGGCGGCATCGTCGGCGGCCCGTTCGCCAACTTCTACCAGCGGGCCAACATCTGGCTCGACCCGTTCTCCGACCCGTACGCCGACGGCTACCAACTGGTCCAAGGGCTGCTCGGGCTCGGCACCGGCGGGCTGTTCGGCGCCGGACCGGGCGGCGGCCAGCCGCTGAAGGTGCCCGAGGTGCACAACGACTTCATCTTCGCCGGCATCGGCGAGGAGATCGGGCTGTTCGGCCTCTCCGCGCTGCTGGTGATCTACCTGCTGATCGCCGAGCGCGGGCTGCGGGCCGGGCTCGCGGTCCGGGACTCGTTCGGCAAACTGCTCGCCGGCGGCCTGGCGTTCACCCTGTCCCTGCAGGTCTTCGTGATCGTCGGCGGGATCAGCGGACTGATCCCGCTGACCGGCCAGACCACCCCGTTCCTGTCCGCCGGAGGCTCCTCGCTGATGGCGAACTGGCTGCTGGTGGCGATGCTGCTGCGGATCTCCGACGCGGGCCGCCGCCCCGTCGTGGGCGCCGAACCCCGCCCACCCGGTACGCCCGCCGGACCACCAGCCCAGCTGCACGGCGCCCCCACGGAGGTGATCCGCCGATGAACGCCCCGTTGCGCCGTGTCGGCGTGGTCATCATGGTCCTGTTCGGCCTGCTCTTCGCCAATCTCAACTGGGTGCAGGGCTACAAGGCCGAGGAGTACCGCACCAGCGACTACAACGGCCGGGTCCAGGTCGCCGAGTACGACCGCCAGCGCGGCAACATCGAAGCCGGCGGACGGGCCCTGGCCACCAGCACCGAGACCGACGGCGAGCTGAAGTTCCTGCGTACCTACCCGGACAACGAGCTCTACGCGCACGTCGTCGGCTACAAGCCGGTCAACCTGGCCGCGCTCGGCGTCGAACGGGCCGAGAACGAGTTCCTGGCCGGCACCAGCGACCAGCTCTTCGCCGACCGGGTACGGGACCTGTTCACCGGCGAGGAGACCGGCGGCGGCAACGTGCTGCTGACCATCAACCGCCGCGCCCAGGAGACCGCGTACCAGCAGTTGCTGGAGAACCGGGTCGGGGTCAGCCGGGGAGCGGCGGTCGCGGTCGACCCGCGTACCGGGGCGATCCAGGCGCTGGTCTCGCTGCCCAGCTACGACCCGAACCCGCTGTCCAGCCACGACTCCGATGCCGCACAGGAGGCGTACAACGCGCTGGAGGGCGACCCGGACAAGCCACTGCGTAACCGCGCGCTCGGTGAGGTGCTGCCGCCCGGATCCACCTTCAAGGTGGTCGTCGCCGCGGCGGCCCTGGAGAACGGCACCACGATCGACACGCCGATCTCCGCCGGACCGGTCTACCGTCACCCCGACTCCGGCACCGACATCCGCAACGCCGTCCCGTCGATCTGCCCGCAGGACGAGGTGACCCTGATCACCGCGTTGACCGACTCCTGCAACACCGGGTTCGCGAAGCTGGGCGTCGCGCTCGGCGCCGAGACGGTGAAGGCCAAGGCCCGCGACTTCGGGTTCGAGGACGAGGAGCAGGTGGTCGGCCGCACCAACGGCGACAGTGGGCTGCCGGTGGCCGCCAGCCGGACCGGGGACATCGCCAACCCGGACGGCTCCGAGGACGGCGCCGCGCTGGCCCAGTCGTCGATCGGGCAGAACAACGTCCGGATGACCCCGCTGGAAGGCGCGATGATCGCGGCGGCGGTCGCCAACGGCGGCAGCCAGATGCGCCCGTACCTGGTGCAGCAGTTGCTGCACGCGGACCGGACCAGCAGCTACTACACGGCCGACCCCCGCGAGCTGCGGGAGTCGGTGAGCGGCTCGGTCGCCGCCGACCTGCAGGAGATGATGGTCAGCGTCGTCCGTGAGGGCACCGGCCGTAACGCCCGCATCGACGGCTACACCGTCGGCGGCAAGACCGGCACCGCACAGGCCGGCGAGAACGACCGCGACCACGGCTGGTTCATCGGCTTCGCCATCTCCGCCGACGGGGAGCCGATCTCGGCCGTCTGCGTCGTACTGGAGAACGCCGGCGACGGCGGCAGCGCCGAGGCGACTCGGATCTCCGGCCAGATCATGCGGGCCATCATCGCCGAGCGTGAGGGGCGATGAGATGCTGAGCTCCGGGGTCCTGCTCGGTGGCCGGTACCGGCTCGACGAGCGCATCGCCAGCGGCGGGATGGGCGACGTGTGGCGCGGCACCGACGAGGTGCTGGGCCGTACCGTCGCGGTCAAGAGCCTGCTCCCCGCGCTGCTGGAGGAGCCCGGCTTCGCCGAGCGGTTCCGGGGTGAGGCCCGGACCATGGCCACCATCAACCACCCGGGCGTGGTCGACGTCTACGACTACGGCAGCGACAAGCACATCGCCTTCCTGGTGATGGAGTACGTCGAGGGCGACGCACTGTCGCGCACCCTGTCCCGGGTCGGCCGGCTCACCCCGGCCCGCACGATGGCGTTGGTCGCCCAGGCCGCCGACGCGCTGCACGCCGCCCACGAGAAGGGCATCGTGCACCGCGACGTCAAGCCGGGCAACCTGCTGGTCCGGCCGAACGGCACCCTGGTGCTCACCGACTTCGGCATCGCCCGTTCCGAAATGGTGGGGCAGTTGACCGCCGCCGGCTCGGTGCTGGGCACCGCGTCGTACATCTCGCCGGAACAGGCGTCCGGCGCGGTGGCGACGCCCGCGTCGGACGTGTACGCGCTCGGGGTCGTCGCCTACCAGTGCCTCTCCGGTCGACGGCCCTTCGAAGGCGACAATCCGCTCGAGATCGCCATGAAACACGTACGGGAGATGCCCCGCGCGTTGCCGTCGGACATCCCACCCGTGGTCCGCAGCATCGTCGAGCGGTCGTTGGCGAAGGACCCGGCCGCCCGCTGGCCGACCGCCGCCGCCCTGGCTGCGGTCACCCGGCAGGCCGCCACCACCCTCGCCGGGCAGCCCCGCCCACCGGCCACCGGACACCATCCGGGAGCCGGACACCACCCGGGGGCCGCCCCCCGCCCGCCGGTCGCACCCCGGCCGACCTCCGGCGCGCCGGTCTCCCCTGTCGGCCCGATGTCACCCGGTCCGCTCCCGCCGGCACCGCGGCCACCGCAGGGCCCGCCGGTCTCCGGGGCACCCGGCTACCGCCCGCCTGGTCCGCCGACCTCCGGGGCACCCGGCTATGGCCCGCCGGTCACCGGGGCATCCGGCTACCGGCCACCCGCGCCGGCGCAGCCCGGCGGCTACCCGCCGGCCGGGTACCAGCAGCGCCCCGCCGCGCCGGCCCGGCCGCCGCTCGGCCCGCACCAGCAGCCCAACCCGTACGGGTACCAGCGCCCGGCGACCGCACCGCCCCGCTCGGGCGGCGGGGTGTCCCGACAGCTGTTCACCGTCCTGGCCGTCATTCTCGGCGTGATCGTCGCCCTGGTCTGCAGCGGCCTGGCCATCTACCTGATCAGGGACAGCCTCGGCAGCACGGGCGCCCTCGGCCAGCCCGTGGAGCGATTGGTCACGGCTGAGAACCAGATGGCATCCGGACACGTCGAAATTCATGTCGGGGCCGTACCGTCTGTGGAAGGACACGGCACCGCCAGGCATGATCACGACCATCTGAGCGAAGGACGACAAGGACGATGACCGCGCAGGCTCGCCTGCTAGGTGGCAGGTACCAGGTCGGCGAGTTGCTCGGCTATGGCGGCATGGCCGAGGTCCATCGCGGCCGCGACCTCCGACTCGGACGCGACGTCGCGATCAAGATGTTGCGTACCGACCTCGCCCGGGACCGGACGTTCCAGGAGCGCTTCCGGCGGGAGGCACAGAACTCCGCCTCGCTCAACCATCCGGCGATCGTCGCGGTCTACGACACCGGTGAGGAGTACGCCCCGACCGGCGAGACCCTGCCGTTCATCGTCATGGAGTTCGTCAACGGGCGCACCCTCAAGGAGGTGCTCGCCGCCGAGGGCCGGCTGAACCCGCGCCGCGCCCTGGAATACTGCGCCGACATCTGCGCCGCCCTGGAGTTCAGCCACCGGCACGGCATCATCCACCGGGACATCAAGCCGGGCAACGTGATGCTCACCCAGACCGGCCAGGTCAAGGTGATGGACTTCGGCATCGCCCGCGCGCTGGCCAGCGGTGCCACCACGATGACCCAGACCTCGGCGGTGATCGGCACCGCGCAGTACCTCTCCCCGGAACAGGCCCGGGGCGAGTCGGTGGACGCCCGGTCGGACGTCTACGCCGCCGGCTGCGTGCTGTTCGAACTGCTCTGCGGCCACCCGCCGTTCGTCGGCGACAGTCCGGTCAGCGTCGCCTACCAGCACGTCCGGGAGGATCCCCGGGCCCCCAGCGACATCAACCGGGACGTGACGCCGGCGATCGACGCGATCGTGCTGAAGGCCCTGGCGAAGAATCCGGTCAACCGCTACCAGAGCGCCGGCGAGATGCGCGCCGACCTGCTACGGGCCGCCACCGGCCGGCCGGTGCTGGCCACCCCGGTCCTGCGCCAGGACGAGACGGTCGCGATGGGTGCGACGAGCCGGACCGGTTCCACCCAACGGATCCCGGCCGGTGCCAGCGGTGGCTCGTCGTCGCGGCGCACCTCGCCGGCGGTCATCGCCGGGCTCAGCGTGCTCGGCGTGATGGCGGTGGTCGCCCTCGCCGCCGGGCTGATCTACGCCACCACGAACGAGCAGGAGCCTCCGACGGTGGCGCTGCCGAGCCTGGTCGGTCTGCCGATCGAGCAGGCCCGCCTGGAGATCAACAATCTCCGGCTGGTCTCCGAGGAGTCGACTCGCGAGGAGCCGGACTGCACCTTGAACACGGTCCTCGATCAGTCCCCGGAGCCGGGCCAGGTCGAGCCCGGCAGCGAGGTCGCGCTCACCGTCTGCGCCGGCCCGGGGACCGTGCAGGTCCCGTCGTTGGACGGCTTCACCCGGGACGCCGCCGAGCGGGCGCTCGCCGACCGTGACCTGGTTGCCGAGTTCGAGGAGGTCGACAGCTCCGCACCCAAGGACCAGGTCGTCGCCGTGCCGGCGGCCGGTACGGCGGTCGAGCCCGGCACCGTGGTCGAGGTGCACGTCTCGCTCAACAACCTGCGCGATGTGCCCAACGTCGTCGGCCGCACCGAGGCCGACGCGGTCGCCGCGCTGGAGAACGCCGGCTTCGACGTCCGGGTCATCGACGGAGACCCGGTCGACCCCGCCGACTCCGGCCGGGTCACCAGCCAGAATCCGAGCCGGGGCGAACAGCGGGTCAACTCCCGGGTCGAGATCGTGGTCAGCCAGGCGCGTGAGCCCGAGGCTTCACCGAGCCCGACGCTCACGCCGACGCCCAGCAGCACCCCGACCACTCCGCCGCCCGACCCGGGCGACGGTGACGGCGAGGGCGGCGGCACGGGCGGCACCGGTGGCGGCGGCACCGGTAGCCCGCTCGTGCCCGTGCCGAGTCTCACCGGGCTGCTCGGCTGACGCGGGTCCCGGTCTCCGACGCTGGTCCGGCGGCTGACGGCGCCGGGCCGGGGTCCGGCGCCGTCAGGCGGCGGCGAACGCGGCCCGACGCCTGGCGTCGACCTCGGCGGCCAGTCGCGGTGCCCGCTCCCGGGCCTGCGGCAGGCCGCAGTCGGCCAGCCAGTTCGCCAGCATCAGGTGACCGCCCTCGGTGAGCACCGACTCCGGGTGGAACTGCACGCCTTCCACCGGCAGGTGGCGGTGCCGCATCGCCATCACCACCCCGGACGGGGTCCGACCGGTCACCTCGATCTCGTCCGGCAACGTCTCGGCGCGCACGGCGAGCGAGTGGTAGCGGGTCGCGGTGAACGGCTCCGGCAGACCGGCCAGGACCCCGGCCCCGGTGTGGTGCACCTGGGAGGTCTTGCCGTGCAGCAACTCGGGCGCGCGTTCGACGACGGCACCGTACGCGGCACCGATCGCCTGATGCCCCAGGCAGACACCGAAGATCGGCAGCTGTCCGGCGTACCGCCGGATCACGTCCAGGCAGATGCCGGCCCGGTCCGGATCGCCGGGCCCGGGGGAGAGCAGGATGCCGGCGACGTCGAACCGGCCCACCTCGTCGACGGTGACCTGGTCGTTGCGCTGCACCTCGCACTCGGCCCCGAGCTGACCCAGGTACTGCACGAGGTTGAAGACGAACGAGTCGTAGTTGTCGATCACCAGTACGCGCACGTGGCCGCCTCGCCCTAGTCGACGTTCACATCAGGTGGTACGGGGTTGTTCGTCCCGGTGTCGTACGGCAGGTCGTGCTCGTCGAGCCCGCCGCCATCCGGGTCCTGACCATCGGCCGGGTCACCGCCGTCGGCCGGACCGCCGCCGGGGTCGCCGCCGGTCCCGTCCCCGCTGTCGGTCACCTGTACGTCGTCGAACGGCAGCAGCGGCTCGGCCCACGGGAAGACGACGTACCAGAGCAGCGCCACCGACAACCCGGCCAGCAGCACCGAACCGATCAGCTTGCCGGGCAGGCCGAAGGGGAGCTTGCGCCAGATCCAGGCGTACACGGTCAGCCGCCGAGTTCTGCCGGCCGGCCGTCGGCCTTGGGCTGGCTGCGGACCAGCTCGGCGTGGACGATGAGCCGCTGGTAGTTGTCGAACTTCGGGTGGCAGGTGGTCAAGGTGAGCATCGCCTCGGTGGGCTGCGCCCGGCGGTCGCCGGGGACCGGGGCGACGACCTCGGTCTGGTTGGGCAGCACGATGTGGTTACGGGTGACGGCGTAGATGTGCCAGGTGTCGCGGTCCTCGACGACGATGGTGTCGCCGTCGCGCAGCTCGTCCAGCCGCCAGAAGGTGGCCCGGTTCCGGTGCCCGGCGACCGAGAAGTTGCCGACCTGGCCGGGCTGGGCGCTGTCCGGGTAGTGACCGGGTGCGTACCGGATGTCGTCCTGCTCGACGCCCTCCACCACGACCCAGTTCTTGTCCAGTTTCGGGATGTAGAGCCCGGCGACCGGGGTGCCCTGGACCTGGGGGGCGGCGGGCTCCGGTGACGGTGACGGCCCGTCGCTGACCACCGGCGCGGGGACCTCGGCCCACTGCTGGGCGAGTTGTTCGCTCAGATCGTTCTGGTGGGCGTTGACGATGACGGACTTGCCCCAGATCTCGTAGCCGGCGAAGAGCAGCACGATCATGCCGAACGTGATCAACAGCTCGCCGCTGACCCGGGCGGCGGTCCGCAGCCGGGTCCAGACCGTGGGTCGGGTCAGCTCCGAGTAGACGCTCTTGTAGCCGCTGTCGGTGCGTTCGGGCCGGAGCTTGACCACCCGCTCGCCCCGGCGGGCCGGCGGCTTTCCGTCCTCGGCCCCTGCGCCGTCGGCACCCGTACCGCCCGTCCCGGCGCGGTCCGCGCCCGCGCGCCTGGTCGACGGCGGGATGCTGCCGTCCGTCGGCGGCTGATAGCTGCTGACCACGACCGGTAGCACGGTGGTGGAGGCGGCCGACTCCGTCGGGTATGCCGGGATCGCCGCAGTGAGGGCCGCGCTGGGCGGGACCGCCGGCGGCGGGGTGAAGTGCCGCTGGCCCGGCTGCTGTTGCTGCTGGTACGGCTGCTGCCCCGGTTCCTGCTGGCCCCGCTGGTGGCGGCCCGGCTGGTGGTGGTGGCCCGGCTGGTGGCGGCCCGGTTGCTGCTGGCCGGTGAACCGGGGCAGCACGGCGGTGGCGTCGTCCGGTGGCCGGTAGGCCTGGTGCGGGTCCACCTCATCCGGCCTGCCAGCCTGCTGCTGCGGCCCTGCCCAGGTCATCTGGCTGTCTCCGGCACTGTCGTGTGGTGCAGGGCGGTCGAGCCGTCGAACGCCGGGACGCCCAGCTCCGACTCGACCGTCTGCTGGTAGCCGAGCTGGAAGTGGGTCACCGCGTCCCGGAACAACTGCACCCCTTCGGAGTCGTCCAGCGCCTGCTGCAGGGCGGTCGGGTCGCCGATGGCGGCTATCCGGAAGGGCGGCGAGTAGACCCCGCCGTGCAACAGCAGCGTGTTTCCGACACAGCGTACCGCGCTGGTGGACAACACCCGTACATCCATGATTGACATGGCCTCCGCGCCGCCGGCCCACAGTGCGTTCACCACGGCCTGAACGTCCCCCTGGTGCACGACCAGGTCGTCGTTGCTGGCGCCGTCGGGTAGATCGGCCAGCCGGGGTGCGTCGTCGAGCTCGACGACGATGCCCGGTCCGGCCAGTGCGGTGAAGCCGGCCGCGGCGCGGTTGGCCTCGACCCGGGCCCGCTGGTCGGCGATCGGCTGGTCGGACCCGGCGACGATGTTCGCCTGCTGGTCGACCTGCTCGCGCAGCGCGGCGGCGCGTTCCTCGGCGACCGCCAGTTGGCTGCGGCTGTCCACGATCAGCTGGGTGAGCTGGGGGCGGCGGTCCTCCCGCAGGCTGGTGCCGCCGGCGGTGGTGGCGGTGGTGGTGAAGAGCAGCCCGGCGAGCAGGGCGATCAGCGGCACTCCGCTGGACCAGCCGAACTGTCGGCGGCCGGGCCGCCGGCGGTGGAGCCCGCCCAGCGCTCGGCGTACGACGTCCCGCCAGGACGCGCTGCCGGAGGTGTATTCCACTGCAGCCCCTTCCGGCCCGGTAGCCATCGACAACTGTCCGCATAGTGGACTTCCGTTGGTGCGTATCGCACCTGGTGTCCCTGGTTGTGTCCAAATGTCGCCGCTGCTCCGCCGACGTCCATGGCCGGAACGCGCCAACTTGACTACGCTAGCTCCTGAACATTATTGGCCATGGACCGTCGCCGCTGCGTCCGGTTACCGGGCCGGATGATTGCCACCAGGAGAGCGTCGTGCCCAAGTCGCAGGTTCGCAAGAAGAAGGTCTACACCCCGCCGACCGATGTCCGGCCCACCCAGACGGCTGCCACCCGCAAGCCGAGCCCGATCTGGCTGCCGATCGCTGCGGTCTCGTTGATCGTCTTCGGGATCGGTTGGCTCGTCGTCTACTACCTGTCGGAGACGGCGTACCCCGTGGCGACCTGGGGTTACTGGAACCTCGCGGTCGGTTTCGGGGCGATGGTCAGCTCGCTGATCCTGTTGTCCCGCTGGCGCTGAGACAGTCGGATGTGCGGTCGGCCCGGCCGGTTTCCCGTCGGGCTGACCAACCGGTTTCCCGTCGGGCTGACCAGTCGGTTTCCCGTCCGGTCTCCCCTTGGCTGACCAGCCGGTGCTGGCTGGCGGTCTGACCTGCTGTTTTGGTCGCCCCGGCCGATCGGCTCGGCGTGGTGCTGCCCTAGTGTTGCGGTGACCGACGGATCGGTGACGCTGCTCCTTACGTTACTGCCGGGTAACCTGACGGTAGGCTGACGACGGGACCGGCGACCCGGTCACCCGCCGCGCGTCCGCAGCACACCGGGAGGCCAGCGCATGGGCACGGTTCAGATCGTCACCACGGTCGTCGCCGCCATCGTCACCGTGGTGGCGGTGGCGCTCGCCGGCCGAGCGGTCTGGCAGTTCGTCTCGATCATCCGGCTCGGCCAGCCCGACCCCACCCGCACCGGTGACCCGGCGACCCGCGCCACCGTGATGCTCCGCGAGACCCTCGGCCACACCCGGATGCTGCGCTGGAGCGTCGTCGGCGCCGCGCACTGGTTCGTCATGGTCGCCTTCGTCCTGCTCTCCATCCTGGTGCTGGAGGCGTACTTCGAGGTCGTCGACGCCGGCGGCGGCATCCCGGTGATCGGTGGCTGGCTGCTCTACGGCCTGGTGACCGAGTACGTCTCCATCCTCGGCCTGGCCGGCATCCTGGTGCTGATCGGCATCCGGCTGGCGAACCGGCCGAGCCGGGCCGGCGGCCGTTCCCGGTTCACCGGCTCCACCATGTGGCAGGGCTACTTCGTCGAAGCGGTCGTGCTCGCCGTACTGGTCTGCGGGTTCCTGATCCGCGGCTTCCGGGTCGCCACCGACCACTTCGACTTCCCGGTGTGGGCCACCCCGGTCAGCCACGCCCTCGGTGCGCTGCTGCCCGCCTCAGACGCGGCGATCAGCATCACCGCCCTCGTCAAGATCCTCATCTCGATGACCTGGCTGATCGTCATCGCGCTGACCCTGACCATGGGCGTCGCCTGGCACCGGTTCGCCGCCTTCTTCAACATCTACTTCAAGCGGGACCCGGGCACACCGAACTCCGGCCTCGGCGCGCTGCGACCGATGACCAGCAACGGCAAGCCGCTCGACTTCGAAGAGGCCGACCCCGAGAAAGACCAGTTCGGGGTCGCCCAGGTCGAACAGTTCAGCTGGAAGGGTCTGCTCGACTTCACCACCTGTACGGAGTGCGGCCGCTGCCAGTCGCAGTGCCCGGCCTGGAACACCGGCAAGCCACTGTCACCGAAGCTGCTCGTACTGTCGCTGCGCGACCACGCGTACGCCAAGGCGCCGTACCTGCTCGCCGGCGGCGGCAAGGACCTCACCGGCGAGGAGAAGGCCACCGCCGAGCAGCTCGCCACGGTCGACGCCCTGGCCCTGGCCGAGGCCGACCGCCCGCTGATCGGCGGGGCGGACGACGGCGGGGTCATCGACCCGGACGTGCTGTGGTCCTGCACCACCTGTGGCGCCTGCGTCGAGCAGTGCCCGGTCGACATCGAGCACGTCGACCACATCGTCGACATGCGTCGCTACCAGGTGCTGATCGAGTCGAGCTTCCCCAGCGAGGCCGGCGTGATGCTGCGTAACCTGGAGAACAAGGGCAACCCGTGGGGCGCACCGCCGAACACCCGCGAGGACTGGACCAAGGGCCTCGACTTCGAGGTGCCCCGGGTCGGCGAGGTGGACGACTTCGAGTACCTGTTCTGGGTCGGCTGCGCCGGTGCCTTCGAGGACCGGGCCAAGAAGACCACCCGGGCGGTGGCGACCCTGCTGCACTCCGCCGGCGTCGACTTCGCCATCCTCGGCGAGGGCGAGACCTGCTCCGGCGACCCGGCCCGGCGCATCGGCAACGAGTTCGTCTTCCAGATGCTGGCCCAGCAGAACGTGGAGACCCTCAACGAGGCGTTCGGCGACCGGGAGCCGGCGAAGCGCAAGATCGTCGCGACCTGCCCGCACTGCTTCAACACCCTCGGCAACGAGTACGGGCAGCTCGGCGGCGACTTCGAGGTCGTACACCACACGCAGCTGCTGGCCCACCTGGTCGCCACCGGCAAGCTCACCCCGGTCACCCCCGTCGACGGCGGTCTGACCTACCACGACCCCTGCTACCTGGGCCGGCACAACCGGGTCTTCAGCCCACCCCGCGAGGTGCTCGGCGCCGCGCTCGGTGCCGACGACGCGGTACGCGAGATGCCCCGCAACTCGGAGCGGTCGTTCTGCTGCGGGGCCGGTGGCGCGCGGATGTGGATGGAGGAGCGGATCGGCAAACGGGTCAACGTCGACCGGGTCGAGGAAGCCCTCTCCACCGGTGCCCAGACGATCGCCGTCGGCTGCCCGTTCTGCTTCACCATGCTCGGTGACGGGGTCACCGGAAAGCAGTCCAGCGGCGCGGCGGGCGAGGGCGTCGAGGTCGTCGATGTGGCGACCGTGCTGCTCAGGTCGGTCACGCCGGCGGTAGCATCGTCGACGGCCGCCGAGGAGTAGGGAGAAGCGGGTGCTGGGTTGGGCCCGTGAGTTCCTCTCCCAACCCTGGCCGTTCCTGACCCTGGCGACTCTCGCCGTCGTCGGCGTGCTGGTCCACCGGCCACTGGCCCGCCGGCTCGGCTGGGCCCGCTGGCCCACCCTGGGCATGCTGCTGGGTGCGGCGGCGGTCGCCGCGCTCACCCTGCCTCCGGCACCGGTCGGCACCGGCGTACCGCTGGCTCCCGGGGTCTCGGTCTCCGGGCCGGACGCCGCCGTGATCGCGGCCTGCGCCCGGTCGTTGACCGACCCGGCCGTGCTCTGGTCCGGGCTGGTCACGGTGGATTCGCTCGGCGAGCGGGTCGGCAACGTCGCGATGTTCGTACCGCTGGCCTTCTGCACGGTGCTGGCGGTACGTCGACCGGTGCTCGCCACCGGGTTGCTGCTGCTGGCACCGGCCGGGGTGGAGCTGGCCCAGGCGGTGTCCGGGCTGGGGCGGGAATGCGTCGGCTACGACTGGGTCAACAACGCCACGGGCGTCCTGCTCGGTGCGGCCGCCGGCGGGGTCGTGGCGGTGGGCTGGCGGGTGGTCGGCTCCGGGCCGGTCAGCTCCCGCCGCTCGCGACGTTCGTCGCGATGAACACACCGCGCGCGATCCTGCCCCGGCGCTCGTCGAGCACGGTACGGGTGGCGGCCACCGCCCACTCCACCGACGGGTACCGGGCCAGGCACCGCTGAGGCCAGTCCGCGGCGCCACCGTCCGTACCGGTGTCTGTACCGGCGGCTTGCGCGTCGGTGTGCCCGAGGATCCGCAGCGCGTCGAGGGCATCGAGGAGCCCGGCCAGCGCGGCGGTACGGGCACCGACCGGTCCGTTGCCCCGGCGGGCGGTCAGGAGCCGTTGCCGTGCCTCGGTCTCGGGCTCCGGGGTCGTGCCGTCCGGCGTCGGGTAGCGGGTACGCCGCAGGATCGGCACCCGACCCTGCTCACGCCGGAGCAGGCCGGCCTCGGTGAGCGTGTCGAGCACCCGGTCGACCAGCCCGGGTGCGAGGGCGGTCACCCAGTGTTCCGGCGGTTGCCGGGCCGCTGCGTGAATTCTGTGCCAGGTGGCCTCGAGCAACGGGTCGGTGCCGAGCGGGTCGGGTGCGCGTTCGCCGCCTGCGGTGACCCGGCCGTCGACGTCGAGGTCGAGGTGGCCGGTCGCGGCGAGGTCGCACAGTACGGCGCCGGCGACGCTGTGGTCGAGGTCGTCGGTGGCGATCAGTACGGTGCCGGAGTCGTCGTGACCCAGGAGCACCAACTCTTCGGGAAGGCTGAGTGTCGTCATCGTGTCACGCTAGCGTGATCGGATGGACGCTGCCGGTCATGTGGTGCGGTGGGTGGATCCCCAGCCTTGAGCGAATGCGCATCCTTCCAATAGGGTGGTGCACCGACCGCTGCGAATGTCGGCCTCCGTTTCCCCCGCCCGGGAGGCCCCGGCGATCGTTCATGAAGGAGTCGCTGCCAATGGCACGTGTGCTCACCCGTACGCGCGCAGGTGATTACTTTAAGTTTCTATCTGGTGACTCAAAGAAGTGTTCGCCCATTGTCGGGCGTGGTGTCGTCGCCCTGCTGCTCGTCCTGGCCGCGGTCGTGGGGCCGGCTGCCCCGGTGGCCGCCCAACCCTCTCTGGCGGAGATCGAAGCCGAACTGGACGCCCAGTGGCTGAAGCTGGAACCGGTGATCGAGCAGTACAACAAAGTTCGCAGCGAACTCAAGGCCAACCAGAAAAAGGCCGCTGAACTCGACAAGCGGATCGCGCCACTGTCGTTGCAGGCCAGTCTTGCCGCTGACGAGATCGGCGAGGTGGCCAACAGCTACTACCGCACCGGTCCGTCGAGCGAACTCAACGCGTTGCTGAAGACCGGTTCGCCGACCAGTCTCGCTGATCAGCTGCTGGTGCTGGACCGGATCTCCAAGCGGCGTCAGCAGCAGATCGCGACGGTGATCGAGACCCGCGACCGCTACCTTGCCGAGCGGCAGGCGCTCGACGAGCTGATCGCGCAGCAGAAGGCGCAGGACGAGGAGCTGGCCGACAAGCGCAAGACGATCGACGCCGAGATCGACAGGCTGGAGCAGGCGCGGCTGGCCGCGTACCGGACCACCGGTTTCACGGGCGGTTCCGGGGCGTCCGGGCCGTGCCCGGCCGCATCGGTCGGCGGGGCGGCGGGGGTCGCGGTCGGTACGGCGTGCGCGCAGATCGGCAAGCCGTACGTCTGGGGTGCCACCGGTCCTAACGCGTTCGACTGCTCAGGTCTGACGCAGTACGCGTGGGCGAGTGCGGGTGTCGGGCTGACCCACTTCACCGGCGCGCAGTGGAACCAGGGTTCGACGGTCAGTCGGTCGGAGGCGCGCCCAGGTGATCTTGTCTTTTTCTTCAGTGATCTGCGTCACGTAGGTCTCTACATTGGCAACGGCATGATGGTGCACGCGCCACGTCCGGGACAACCCGTGCAAATGGAGAATATCGACAACATGCCGGTGGTCGGATTCAAGCGCGTCGGCTGAACGTGCAGGTCAACGTCGGCCGGTACGGTCCGAAAGTGCGGGGCGGTCGGCGATCATCGATCGTCCGGACCGGCACTTTCGGACCGGCTGGACCCTGTTCTTCGAACGCGTGAACGACGGCGGGTGATATACGACTAGCAATCGATCGAGTACGTTGAGAAATGAGTAGTCACCTCGCTTGCGTGACGAGAACGGCCCTCTCTACCCTTGGGGATCGTCGAGTCGGGAGGACGTCAACCAGCCCGGTTGACCTCGGCCTGACACCGCCAAATCGTCAGCGACACGGCGAGCCGGGGACCCACGGAACCGGGGTGAATCCACAGCGTCGTCTGTGGTAGGGCGTCTCCTTTCCGCCCGAACCCGTCAGCTAACCCGGTAGGCGGTCTGGGGAGAAGGAGTCCTGGTGGCTACGACAGCCCCTCGGCGATCCGGATGGTCCGACCAGGACCACCTCCGGACAGTCCGGAACACCCGTCGACGCCTCCTCCAGGGCGCGATCGCCGTCACCACCAGCATCGGCCTGCTGCTGACCGGCGCACCCGCACCCGCCCAGGCGCAACAGACCGTGGCGGAGATCGAAGCGCAGATCGACGAGGTCTGGGCCGAGCTGGAGCCCACCATCGAACGGCACAACGCCGTACGGCAGGACCTCACAGCCAAGAAGAAGCAGGCCGAGGCGCTGCAGAAGAAGATCCAACCGCTGCAGGTCCAGATCGACCTCGCGATGGACCGGGTCAGCGAGTTCGCCGCCCGGTCGTACAAGGGCGGCAGCCCGTCGGCGTTCAGCGCGATCCTGACCAGCGGCAAGCCGACCCACCTCGCCGACCAGCTGGAACTGCTCGACCAGTTCGCCCGCCGGCAGGCCCGCGACGTCCAGGCCGTGGTCGACCTCAAGGAGAAGTACGCCGCGGAGAAAGCTCCGCTGGACCAACTGATCGTCGAGTTGACCAGCACCGAGGCGCAGCTGTCCGCGAAGGCCAAGGAGATCGACGCCGAGGTCGACCGGCTCCAGGAGCTGCGACTGCAGGCGTACGGATCGTCCACCAGCCTGGGCTCGCTGCGCCCGGCACCCTGCCCGGCGACCTACCCGGGGGGAGCCGCCGGAAAGGCGGTCACCTTCGCCTGCGCGCAGATCGGCAAGCCGTACATCTGGGGATCCGCCGGCCCGAGCGGTTACGACTGTTCCGGGTTGACCCTGGCCGCCTGGCGGCAGGGCGGCGTCTCACTGCCGCACAACGCGGCACGTCAGCGGCAGGTGACCAGGAACATCAGCCGTGACGAGCTGCGCCCCGGCGACCTCGTCTTCTACTACAGCCTGTCCCATGTCGGAATGTACGTCGGCGACGGCTGGATCGTGCACGCCTCGCAGGCCGGCGAGCCGATCGCGATGCGCAAGCTCGGCTCCGGCATCCACAGCTACGGAAGGCCCGGCTAGACCTCACTCCTCCCCATGGCCTGGCGCATGTCGCGGATCCCCCCGTTGCGCGGCAGCACCGGCCACCAGAAAGACGCTCTCCCAGGTCTCCCCCCGGCCTGGGAGGGCGTCTTTCGCTACCTGCCCGCGCTGGCTCAGCTGGTCGGCCAGGTCCGCCACTGCTGCCAGGACCGGCTCGGGGTAGGTCCGCGCTGTCCCTGGTAGCGGGAGCCGTAGACCGACGACCCGTACGGATGCTCGGCGGTCGACGACAGCCGGAAGATGCAGAGCTGGCCGATCTTCATGCCGGGCCACAGCTTGATCGGCAGGTTCGCGACGTTGGACAGTTCGAGCGTGACGTGGCCGGAGAAGCCCGGGTCGATGAAGCCGGCGGTCGAGTGGGTGAGCAGCCCGAGCCGGCCCAGGCTGGACTTGCCCTCCAACCGGGCGGCGAGTGCGTCGCCGAGTGAGACGACCTCGAGCGTCGAGGCGAGCACGAACTCGCCGGGGTGCAGCACGAACGGGTCGCCGTCGGGCACCTCGACCTGCGACGTCAGATCGTCCTGCCGGGTCGCCGGGTCGATGTGGGTGTACAGGTGGTTGTTGAACACCCGGAAGTACCGGTCGAGCCGGACGTCGATGCTCGACGGCTGGATGAGCGCAGGCTCGAACGGTTCGAGGGAGAGCCCGCCGGTCTTGGTCTCCGCGACGATGTCCCGGTCGGAGAGGAGCATCGTCACACCATAGCGACCCTCGGCCGGGCACCTCGCCGGCTGGGGTGATCGTCGAGGGCGGACACGCCGCGTTCCGACTATCTCTTCGAACACATGTTCGATAGAATGGTCGGCATGGCAACCTGGTCCCAGTTCGCAGCCGACGAGCCCCGCCTGGCCACGGCGATCCGGCTTCTCATGCAGCAGTACGGCCCCGGTCTCGGCTACCTGGCGACGGTGCGTGCCGACGGTGGCCCCCGGGTTCATCCGGTCTCGCCCGTGATCACCAAGGACGGGTTGTTCTGCTTCATCGTCGACTCGCCCAAGCGTCGCGACCTGGAGCGCGACGGGCGGTACGCGCTGCACTCGTTCCCGCCGGAGGAGAGCGACGACGAGGCGTACCTCGCCGGCCGCGCGCGCCCGGTCACCGACGTCGCCACCGTCGCCCGACTCGCCCGCTCCGCGCGTGCCGTGCCGCACGTGGACTGGCGACTGTTCGAGTTCACCGTCGACGTGGCGATGGTCGCCCGGCACGGCACCGGCGCCGGCCCCGCCACCACGATCGCGCTGGAGCCTGCGGTGCAGGTCTGGATCGACCCGGCCAGCGGCACCCCCGTTCCCCACGAGGCGGCGGCTGCGGTCGCCTGCTGATCGACACTCGTCGCCCGACCGCCGGTCGTCTCGACGAGCCGGGCGTGAGGGCGTTGCGCACCAGGGCGGCCGACAGGGTAGAGTAGGGCCGCTCGCGGGTGTAGTTCAATGGCAGAACATCAGCTTCCCAAGCTGACAGTGCGGGTTCGATTCCCGTCACCCGCTCCACACCGAAAGCCCTGGTCAGGATCACAATCCCAACCAGGGCTTCGTCGTATGCGCGCGGGATCGCCGCCAGCTTCCTACTTTCGCGGGTACGCGGCCTGCAGCACTTCACGGATCAACTCGCTGGGACTGCGGTTGGTCAGCTCTGCCACCTTTTTGATCATTTCGTAGGTTTGGTCGTCAACTCGGATGCTGATCTTGTGCGATGCGCCGCCACTGCTGGAGAGTGGCGGTCTGCCGACCCGGCGGGGTGCGAGACTGTCGGGGTCGTACCCAGCCTCTGCTTCTGCGACCAGTTCGCTCTCCAGCTGCGACGTGAGCGTCGTACCGTCCTTGGTCTGTCGGCTGGCTGCCCGAGTCGCCCGGGCTGCGGTGGTGGTTGCCCGGCGTGGTGCCTTTGTCTTGTTAGATGTCGTGGAGGTCGTTCGGTCCTTCGTCGCTCGCGTTACACCCGCCATGGCTTCGCCTCCTTGTAGAGCCGGTTGTACTTGGGTCGCATGTCCATGGAGTGGATCACGCGCAGCGTCCCGTCCAGCAACTCGATGGCGACGACTTCGAGAGCGACGCCGTCCCTGTCGTCGCCGAGGAACAGCAGCCGTTCTGGCCGGTCCGGGGGTTCTGGTGGGAGGGCGTACGGCTGACCGCAGTGTTCGATGACGTACCGTGATCGATGTTGCGCTATGTTGTGCTTGCTGGCGGACTGCGCCCACGAGTACCTGTACCTGGCCACGCGTCGTATTTTGTCCGACGAAACCTGTCCTGGCTAGGATGACACGTTCGCTCGACCGCCGGCAAGGGCCCGGCCAGGCAGCTCGATCTGTCGTTGCGCTGGGAATTCCCCGCGCGCCGTCCAATCGTGCCATTGCCTTGCCAGTAGGCCAGGACGATGAAGGCCAGCCCACGCTACGGGAGGCCCCTGTGGCCTGGGGGACGAGCCCAGCACGGGCCCGGGTCGGCGATTCCCAAGCTGACAGTGCGGGTTCGATTCCCGTCACCCGCTCCACACCGAAAGCCCTGGTCAGGACGCCAGTCCCAACCAGGGTCTGCTGCTGCATGTGCGTGGGTCGCCGGATCGCTACTTTCGCGGCTACGCGGCCTGCAGCACTTCGCGGATCAGCTCGCTGGGGCTGCGGTTGGTCAGCTCTGCCACCTTTTGATCATTTCGTAGGCTTGGTCATCGACTCGGATGCTGATCTTGGTAGTGCTGATCGCCCCCGCCGCAGGTGCGGCAGATCTCACGACCTGGGCAGGCAGGTCCGACCCGGACCGCGACAGACTGGCGTCGTGACCGCGATCTCACTGCAGGCGAATCCATCCGATGCCGGTAGCTGGCTGCAACTCGCCCGGAAGTGCGAGACCGCCGGATTCGACGCCTTACTTGTCCCGGACCATCCGGGCTCGGCGGCCTCGCCCTTCGTCGCTCTCGCGGCTGCGGCGGCCGTCACGTCGACCATCGGGCTCGGCTCGTACGTATCCAATGCCGGAGTCCGCGAACCCATGCTGCTCGCGGCCGATGTCGCCACGCTCGACGTGGTCTCCGGCGGCCGCGCCCGCCTCGGCCTTGGCGCGGGCCACACCCCGGCCGAGTGGGAGGCGATCGGGCGACATCGGCCCGATGTCGCGGGTCGGGTACGGCGGTGCACCGCGGTGGCTGAAGCGGTGCGTGCCCTGCTCGACGGTGCGGAGGTGAGTGTCGACATTTCTGAGGTCACCGCACGTGCGGCCCGGCTGACCGGGCCAAGGCCAGTGCAGGACCGAGTGCCGCTCACTGTCGGCACGGGCAACTCCCACCTGTTGCGCTGGGCGGGAGGCAACGCCGACGTCGTCGGTCTCACCGGGTTCGGCCGCACCCTCCCCGACGGGCACCAGCACCAGACCCGCTGGCGCAGGGACGAGATCGAGGCACAACTGCGGCAGGTCGCGGTCGGTGCCCACGGGCGTGACGACCCGCCGCAGCTCGAGGCACTCGTACAGAAGGTGATCGTGACGGACGACGCGGAAGCCGACGCCGCAGGCATGAGCGCGGCACTCGGCATGACCGTGGCCGAACTACTGGCCACGCCCTTCGTGCTGATCGGCACCGAGTCAGAGATCCTCTCCGCCATCGCCGAGCACGAGAGGCGCTGGGGCGTCACCCGTTTTGTCGTACGCGAGGATGCCTTGGATCCGTTGACCCCCGTGATCGGACAGCTGAGTCGCCGGTTGCGCGGCGGCGCACTGGGCGGCGTACCGCTGGAAGACTAGAGCCCGCAACCTACAGCGGGCCGAGTTCGTCGAGGTCGTAGCTGGTCGCTGCCAGTACGGGTGTCGGTGCCGCGTCGGTCCGGGTCCAGCCGCGGCGTAGCGCCGCGACCCGGGCTTCGATGACCTGGGTACGGTTGGCCCGTTCGATAGGTGACCAGTGTGCCTGCTGGCTGGTCACCTGGCCGGCCCACCGGCGGTAGAGCAGCCCTGCCTCGCCGATGAAGTAGCCGTCGCGTACCGCGTCGGCCGCCAGCAACAGCCCGGTGTCCTCCGAGGCGGGCAGCGCCATCCAGCCGCCGAGGGCGAACAGCAGGTCGGTCCGGATGCACAGGGTCGCCGGGTGCACCGGCAACTGGTGGGCGTTTGCCTGCCAGTGCCGGTGCACCGTCCCGGCGGTCAGCCTGCCGGGTGCCGGGTCGGTGGCTACCGCCGAGGTGCTGCCGTCCGGGGCCAGGTCCAGCGCCCGCGCCGTGGTCCAGCCGATGGTCGGATCGGCTGCGAGGACCGCGATGTCGCGGGCCAGCGCGTCGGCGGTGAGCCGGTCGTCGGCATCGAGCACCTTCACCAGCGGCCCGTCCACCCGGGACAGCGCCATGGTCCGGGTGACGCCCGGCCCACCGGGTCGGTTGGTCCCCGTACTGATTCGGGGGTCGTCGGGCAGGGCGGCGGCGACCGCGCCGGTCTGGCCGTCCTCCTGGACCAGCCAGCGCCACTGCCAGCCGGCGGGTAGTCGCTGGTCGCGCAGTGAGGCGTACGCGGCGGTCAGGAACGGGATGCTCGGCGGATGGACGGGGGTGACCACCGAGATGATCCGGGTTGACCGCTGCACCGGAGTGACTTTACCGATGGTGGTTGATCCGGGACCTACGGTCGTGCCGCCGGGTGCACTGGTACTAATTGTCCATGCCGGAATCGTCGGATCAGCGCTCGGTGGACGCCGCCCACTCCCGTCCCGTCGGGGTGGACGACGCGACGGTGGCCGCACTGGGCGAGCTGAGTAAGGCGCTGGAGACGGTGCACCGCGCGCGGGGTCACCTGTACTCGATGCACCAGCTGATCGGCGGTGCGGACGCGACCCTGGACCGGGTGGTGCAGCTGCTGAGCGACGCCGGCCACCATCAGATCGCCGAGCGGGTGCAGGACGAGCTGATCGGCCGCAACGTGCTGGCGGGCCGGTGGACGTTCCAGCTGGTCGAGGAGTTCGACGACGGCTACTACGCGGCGTTCCAGGAGATCGAGCGGGCGGCCCGCGACGAGTTGGCGGGCGGCCGCCGACACATCCACGAGGCCGAGATGAAGCAGTCCCGGCGCACCGCCGGTCGGCCCGGGCACGAGGCGACGCCGTAGCTCGTGGCCGGGTCGGTCGTGGGTCAGAGTTCCGTACCGTGCAGCAGGCTCCGGATGCGTAGTTCGTCGACGACGGCCGGCGGGCAGTCGGCGACGATCACCGCGCTGCCGGTGACGGTGGCCTGCCGTACGGCGACGAGCTGCGCCATCGCCCGGAGCTGAGCACCGGTGCTCACCCAGTCGTCGACGAGCAGGACCCGGTCGGCGGGGCGCAGGTGGCGGTCGCGGATGCCGAGCCGCAGGGTCCGTCCCCGGTAGTCGGGTGCCGTCGTGGTCCAGGTGGTGGCATCGGCGATGGCCCGTTGCGGGTCTTCCTTGTACGCCGGCACCACGCCGACGCCGAGCGCGCTCGCCACGAGTGGGGCGATGAGCAGCCCGGTCACCTGGGGTGCCATCACCACCGTGGGGCGGTCGTCGGCGGCGAGCGCCGCCAGCGCGGGCCCGAGCGCAGCGACGATCCGTGGGTCGCGCCACCAGCCGGACATGTCGCTGACGAGGTGGCTGCTGGTCGGGCCGGGGTCGTGCCAGCGGAACGTGTCGGTCAGTAGGCGTCGGATCCCGTCGGTCACCGGCCGAGTATGCCGCCAGGTACGCCGCCGACGGGTGCCGCGACGGTGCCGTGACGGGTGCCGTGACCGCCGTAGCCGGGTTGTCGGGCGTTGCCGGGGCTCGCCTTGACAGGACAAGCGCTGCTGTGACTACCCTGCGCGACGGTTATGTTGTCCCCTCGCCCCAGGAGCAACCCATGACGTCACGGCATCGCTCCGCTCGCTCCCGACGGTTGCGGTTCGCGCCCTGGTTGGTGGTTGCGCTGGTGGTCGGCGGGGTGTCCGGGGGTACGGCGGCTGCGGTCCAGTGGACGGCCGGCTCGTCGCGTACGACTGAATGGGTCGACGTCGCGCCGTCGGGCGTCGCGTCACCATCGGCGTCGGCGGCGTCCGCGTCACCGTCGGACACCGCGACGTCGTCGCCGGCTGCCACCGGCACGCCGACCCCGGCGGAGTCCGCGCGGGGCGACCGGGCGGCCCGTGGCGCCGAGCGGGCGGCGACGACCCCGTCGCCGGAGGCGTCGCCGACGACGGCCGAACCGCCGTCGGCGTCGACCACGGGGGACTCGGTGGTCTCCAGTGGCACCTGCGGCACGTCGTACTACGCGAGCGGCCAGGTGACCGCCAACGGCGAGTCGTTCGACCCGTCGGGAATGACCGCCGCGCACCGCACGTGGGCCTTCGGTACGCGGGTCCGGGTGACCAACCCGCAATCCGGTGCTGCTGTGGTGGTGCGGATCAACGACCGGGGTCCGTTCGTCGAGGGACGCTGTCTCGATCTGGCGCGTGGGGCTTTTGAGCAGATCGCACCACTTTCTGTCGGTCACCTCGAGGTGCAGTACGAGGTACTCGACGACTGACCGCGCAAACTGAGTGACCAATCAGTGCTCCGACGCTGGTCAGAGCCGGAATGTGCCAATCCGAGTTGTACCCGCAGGTTGAGCAACCAGACACGTCCCGCCGGGTCGGACCAGAAAACCAGATCGCGTCGTATACCCCAGGTGGCCAGAACCGGGTCAGACAAGGGGTCAACAGCATTGGGCCGCCGCACCCGATGAGTCATGCTGTTTCGCGTACCCATGCGCATCACACCGATGGGCGGCCGCCGCCCACTGAGCTCCGGATCCCGCGTCGGCCTCGGCGCGGCCCTCGTGCTGCTCGCGCTCGTGTCGGTCGTGGAGATCGCCGACGGCTCCGGAGCGAACTACGTGGGGCTGGTCGCGGCGGCGCCGTTCCTGGCCGCCGCCTTCGCCACCTGGCGGGTCGTGCTCTCCATCGGAGTGCTGGCCACCCTGATGGGCGGCGTGTTCGCGTTGACCGGGCAGATGGTCTCCCTGGCCACGGCGGTGAACGTGGTCGGCATCGCGCTGGCCACCGGCCTCGCCGCCGCAGTGGCGGTGATCAGGGAACGCCAGGCGCGGCAGATCGCCGAGCTGTCCCGGCTGGCGTCGGTGGCGCAACAGGCCGTGCTGCGACCGCTCGGACCGCAGGTCGGCACGCTCGCCGTCGCCGGACGCTACATCTCCGCCACGGCCGCCGCGGACATCGGCGGTGACCTGTACGAGGCGCTGGACACCCCGTACGGCGTACGGATGATCATCGGCGACGTACGCGGCAAGGGCCTGGACGCGGTCCGGCTGGCGAGCATCGTGCTCGGGTCGTACCGGCACGTCGCCTACGAGCGGGCGGATCTGCGCGCCATGGTCGCGGACCTGGACCGGGCGGTCGCCCGCAGCGTCGGGGACGAGGACTTCGTCACTGCGGCCCTGGTCGAGGAGCGCGGCGGCACGCTCACCATCGTCAACTGCGGCCATCCGGCACCGCTGCTGCTGCGCCGGGGCGAGGTGATCCCACTCGAACCGCCGGCACCGGCACCGCCGCTGGGGTTCATGCCGGTGGTACGGCCCCGGGTGGAGCGGCTCGAACCGGGTGACCGGCTGCTGCTGTTCACCGACGGCCTGGGCGAGGCGCGTCGCGACGGCGCGTTCTTTCCCACTGCCGACCGGGCCTGGCAACTGCTGGGTCACGGTACGGTCGGCGACGGTCTGGCCTCGTTGGAGACCGCACTGATCGAGTGGGTGTACGGGCGGCTCGACGACGACATCGCCCTGGTGCTGATGGAGTACTCCGGCTCGGGCGCGGTGCCGGCGGCGTCGGTGCCCAGTTGGGAAGTCGGCGTCGCCGACGGCTGATTCGCAGCCTCGGCCGGCTTCGCAGCCTCGGCCGGCCGACAACGCGCCGGCGACCGGCGCCGCTGCGGTCGCCGCGCGGTCGTGACGCGCTGGTCAGGCCAGGCGCAGCTGACCGGTCAGGAAGCTGGTGCCGGTGACGACGGCACGGTGCCGGCCGACGTAGCGCCGGGCGGTGACCGGCTCGATCAACATATCGAACAGTCGGTTGAGAGACATGTCGACCTCCTGTAGCTATCCAGCTTTACTTGGCCTTTGTCCGATTAAGTCTGTTACCGGGCAGAACGAGTGCATCGAAGCTCGGTGACGGGGTCGTCAAGAGTTGGCTGGGGGCGATTGTGTGTCTTCGGTCACTGTCAAGAGTCGCTTGTCGGTGGCTACCTGCAAGTAATACAGTGGTGGTTACTGACCAGTAACAGCGTCCGGGAAGCGGGGGCCACCACGCGATGACCCACTACAAGAGCAACCTTCGGGACCTTGAGTTCAACCTCTTCGAGGTGTTCGGTGCCGACCGTACGTTCGGTCAGGCGCCGTACGCGGACCTGGACGTCGACACGGCCCGGAGCATCCTCGCCGAGGTCGAGCGGCTGGCCCGCGAGGAGCTGGCACCGAGCTTCGTCCCGGGCGACCGCAATCCGCCGGTCTTCGACCCGGCGACACACACGGTCACCATGCCCGAGGAGTTCCGCCGGTCCTTCGCGGCCTTCATGTCCGCCGAGTTCTGGCGGCTGGACCTACCAGAGGAGCTCGGCGGCACCAACGCCCCCCGGGCGCTGTGGTGGTCCCTCGCCGATCTGGTGCTGGGCTCCAACGCGCCGGTCTGGATGTACGCCTCCGGGCCGTCCTTCGCGCACACCCTCTACGTCGAGGGCACCCCGGAGCAGAAGGAATGGGCCAAGCTCTTCGTCGAGCGGCACTGGGCGTCGACCATGGTGTTGACCGAGCCGGACGCCGGTTCCGACGTGGGCGCCGGGCGGACCCGGGCTATCCCGCAGCCGGACGGCTCGTACCACATCGAGGGCGTCAAGCGCTTCATCACCAGCGGCGAGCACGACCTCAGTGAGAACATCATCCACTACGTGCTGGCCCGTCCGGTCGGCGTCGAGGGCGCCGGCGGCCCGGGAACCAAGGGCCTGTCGCTGTTCGTCGTGCCGAAGTACCACTTCGACGGGGCCACCGGTGAGCTGGGCGAGCGCAACGGCGTCTTCGCCACCAACATCGAGCACAAGATGGGGCTGAAGGTCTCCACGACCGCCGAGCTCACCTTCGGTGAGCACGGCGTGCCGGCGAAGGGCTGGCTGCTCGGCGACGTACACGACGGCATCCGGCAGATGTTCCTGATCATCGAGTACGCCCGGATGCTGGTCGGCGCGAAGGCCATCGCCACCCTCTCCACCGGCTACCTCAACGCCCTGGAGTACGCGAAGAACCGGGTGCAGGGTGCCGACCTGCTGCAGATGACCGACAAGGCGGCCCCCCGGGTGACGATCACCCACCACCCCGACGTGCGCCGCTCGCTGATGCTGCAGAAGGCGTACGCCGAGGGCCTGCGCGCCCTGGTCTGCTACACCGCCAGCTGGCAGGACAAGATCAATATCGCGCGGGCGGCCGGTGACGAGGAGGCCGTGAAGGTCGCCAAACGGGTCAACGACCTGCTGCTGCCCCTGGTCAAGGGGTGCGGCTCGGAGCGGGCCTACGAGCTGCTCGGCCACGAGTCGCTGCAGACCTTCGGTGGTTCCGGCTTCCTGCAGGACTACCCGCTGGAGCAGTACGTCCGCGACTCGAAGATCGACACGCTGTACGAGGGCACCACCGCGATCCAGAGCCTCGACCTGTTCTTCCGCAAGATCGTGCGGGACAACGGGCAGTCCCTGATGACCGTCGCCGGTGAGATCCAGGCCTTCATCACGGCCGAAGGCGGAAACGGCCAGCTCAAGGAGGAGCGCGCCGCGCTCGGCCGGGCCCTCGGTGAGGTGCAGAACATCCTCGGCGTGATGACCGGCTGGCTCGGCGAGGTACAGAGCGGTGAGCAGCGTTCGCTGTACAAGGTCGGGCTGAGCAGCCGCCGACTGCTGCTGGCACTCGGCGACGTCGTCGTCGCCTGGCTGCTGCAGCGGCAGGCCGAGGTTGCCCTGACCGCGCTCGCCGGTGAGGTCTCGGCCGCCGACCGTAACTTCTACCAGGGCAAGGTGGCGGCGGCCCGGTTCTTCGCCAGCGAGGTGCTGCCCCGCATCGGAGCCGATCGCCGGATCATCGCCGGAACCGCCCTCGACCTGATGGATCTGCCCGAGGAGGCGTTCTGACCGGCTGAGGCGGCCAACGCACACCCACCTCACCCCGCCACGGGCGGTCGGCGGGAGCCCCCTGCTCGCCGACCGTCCGGCGCCGCCGTTTCAGCCCCTGCCCGCCGGGTAGATCAGCAGGCGACCGCACAACTTGTAGCGACCGCACAAGGAGTGCAGCACATGGGCATCGGCAGTGGAATCTTCCTCATCGCGGTAGGCGCCATCCTCGCGTACGCCGTCCGGGCGGACGTGTGGTGGCTCGACGTACAGGCCGTGGGCTGGGTGCTGATCCTCGCGGGTCTGGCGATCCTGCTCACCGTGCTCTGGTTCTGGAACGATCGTCGTCGCCGGGCACGGACGGTGATCGTCGAGGAGAACAAACTCTCCCATCCGGCGCAGGTGGTGCCACCGCCGGCGGAACCCCCACAGCCACCCAACTGATCCGTACGCCGCGCACATCCCGGTCGGGCCGAGGCCTGCCCGGGATGTGTCGCGTCGGCGTCAGCCGACTCCTGCCCGGGATGTCTGGCGTCGGCGTCAGCCGACCGAGGCGGCCCGGGCCGTGTACGCCGTGACCAGCGCCGCCGTCTCCGGTCGGCACTGCGACCAGTCGCCGGTGAACTCGTGCACCGCCAGTCCGCAGGTGCGCAGCCCGGTGTCGTCGATGCCCTGCGGGTCGAGCAGCGCGGAGAAGTCCGAGATCGTGGGATTGTGGCCGACGATGAGCAACCGTTCGTGCCGGGCGTCGAGTTGGCGTACCACGGCGAGCAGGTCACCCGGGCTTCCGGCGTACAGCGATGGTTCGTAGCTCACCGACGGCGCCGGACCCGCCGACGACGCCTCCTGCCAGGTCTGCCGGGTCCGCCGCGCGGGCGAGCAGACCACCACCTGCGGCCAGTGGTCGTGCTCGGCCAGCCAACGGCCGGCGTACGCGGCGTCCGAATGCCCGCGTGGGGTGAGCCCACGCGCTGAGTCGCTCATCTGCTCGGGCTGCTCGGCCTTGGCGTGGCGCAGCAACACGATCGTGCGTCGTGGCATGGCCCCAGCATGCCTGATTGAGCCGAGAACCGCCTGGGTACATCCGAGCCCGCCGCTACCTCACGAGCGGCATCGGGCCGGTACGACGGTGCCGGCAGTAGCCAAGGAGGTACGAAGTGGGCATCGGCGGAAGCATCTTCCTTGTCGCCCTGGGCGCCATCCTGGCCTTCGCGGTCGAGGCTGAACTGGGCTTTCTCAACCTGAACACGGTCGGCTGGGTGTTGATGGCAGCGGGGGTGTTCGGGCTGATCCTGACCTTGTGGTTCTGGCAGAGCCGCCGCCGTAGCGTGGTGACCCGATCCGCCGCCGAAGAGCCGGCGGCCGTCGCCCCGCCCGCGTCCGACCACGTCGTGGAGGAGCAGTACCGCGAGGTCCGTCGCCCGGGACGCCCGGTCTGAACCCCGTGGCGCACCTCGTCGGCGCAGCCGCACCTACAGCAGCTCTGTTC
This sequence comes from Solwaraspora sp. WMMA2056, assembly GCF_030345095.1. Lineage (NCBI taxonomy): Bacteria > Bacillati > Actinomycetota > Actinomycetes > Micromonosporales > Micromonosporaceae > Solwaraspora > Solwaraspora sp. WMMA2056. The sequence continues at coordinate 913,910 of NZ_CP128360.1, read as the reverse complement.
GCCTGACCGCCAGCTGGCGGTCAGGCGAACAGAGCGAAGTAGATCGCGATGTGGTGGCAGAGCGCGGCGACCAGCGTGCAGGCGTGGAAGAACTCGTGATGGCCGAAGACCGTCGGCCAGGGGTTCGGCCGGCGCAGGGCGTAGAAGATCGCCCCGATGCTGTAGACCGCGCCGCCGACGACCAGTAGCACCAGGGCGGTGACGCCGCCGTAGCGCAGGATGTCGGGCAGAACGGCGACGGCCACCCAGCCGAGCGCGATGTAGAGCGGGGCGCCGGCCCAGCGTGGCAGGTGGGGCCAGATCAGCTTCATCGCCACCCCGCCCAGGGCGCCGGCCCAGACGACGGTCAGCAGCGTCGCCGCGCTGCGCCCCGGCAGGAGCAGCAGGCAGAACGGGGTGTACGTACCGGCGATGAAGACGAAGATCATCGAGTGGTCCAGTCGACGCATCACCTGATAGGCGCGCTCCGACCAGACCCGACGATGGTAGAGGGCGCTGGTGCCGAACAGACCACAGACCGTGAGGCTGTAGACGACGCAGCTGATCAGCGGGGTCCAGCCCGGTCGGGTCGCGGCCAGCGCGCAGAGCACGATGCCGCTGACCAGGGCCACGAAGAATGCGTACGTGTGCAGCCAGCCGCGCATCCGGGGTTTGCCGATGTCGACCGGCTTGAGGCGAAGGGGTGCTTCGGTGGTCACCCACTTAGGTTACGGCACCGTAGGTTACTGCCAGGTAGTGAGTCGTCTCACGTCCAGCTGACAACGACGGGCCAAGATGGTGTCATGCGGATCCATCGCGTCGGTCGGCGTGCACTGCTGCTCGAATGGGCAGCGCCGGACCCGGCAACCATCGATGCCTGGCGGGCCGGCCTCGACCACCGCCGCGACCAGGGCGAACTCGCCGTCGACGACATCGTCCCCGCCGCCCGTACCATCCTGCTCGACGGCCTGGCCGACCCGGTCGCGACCGCCGCCGCGCTGGCCGGCTGGCGGCCGCCACCGCTGCGGACCAGCGCCGACACCCGGCCGGTCACCGTCACCGTCCGGTACGACGGGCCCGACCTGCCCGACGTCGCCCGGCACTGGCGGGTACCCGTCGACGAAGCCGTCGACCGGCTCGCCGGCACCGAGTTCACCGTCGCCTTCTGCGGCTTCGCACCCGGCTTCGGCTACCTCACCGGACTGCCCGACGAATGGTCCGTACCGCGCCGGCCGACACCGCGCGCCACCGTCGCGGCCGGCTCGGTCGCGCTCGCCGGACCGTACGCCGGCATCTACCCGTCCGCCTCACCCGGCGGCTGGCAACTCGTCGGCCACACCGACCTGGTGCTCTTCGACCTTGATCGCGACCCGCCCGCCACCCTCACCCCCGGCACCCGGGTCCGGCTGGCCCCGGCCGACACGCCGCCGGACGTGCCGGCCGACGTGCCACCGGACGTGCCGGCCGACGTGCCACCGGACGTGCCGGCCGCCGCGCCACCGGACGTGCCACCAGTCGATCGGGGCGACCGGTGATCGAGGTCGTCCGGGCCGGCGCGCTCTGCACCGTTCAGGACCGGGGCCGGCCCGGCTGGGCACACCTCGGCGTGCCCCGCTCCGGTGCCCTCGACCAGCCGGCGCTGGCGCTGGCCAACCGGCTCGTCGGCAACCCGCCCGACGCCGCCGGTCTGGAGATCACGCTCACCGGCTGCCAGCTGCGGCTGCCCGCCGGAGGCACCGTCGCGATCACCGGCGCGCCCGCCGCGATCCGCCTCGCCGGTCGACCAGCCGGCTTCCTCAGCTGCGTACCGGTGCCGGCCGGGGCCCACCTCGACGTCGGACCCGCCCGGTACGGCGTGCGCAGCTACCTCGCGGTGGCCGGCGGGATCGCCGTACCGCCGGTGCTGGGCAGCCGCTCGACCGACCTCCTCGCCGGCATCGGGCCACCGGTGGTACGCGACGGCACCGTCCTGCCGGTCGGCGACGCCCCGACCACCGCCGACGGGCCGCCGCCGGCCGACCCCGTCCCCTGGTCGGCACCGGCCGACCCGCTCCGGCTCACCGTACGGCTCGGCCCGCGCGCCGACTGGTTCACCGAGGCCGCGCTGCGGCGGCTGCTCGGCACCCCGTACCTGGTCAGCCCGGTGAGCAACCGGATCGGGGTCCGACTGACCGGCGCACCGCTGACCCGCCGCGTCCCGGACGAACTACCCAGCGAAGGGCTGGTCCTCGGCGCCGTCCAGGTCCCCGCCGACGGTCAACCACTGATCTTCCTCGCCGACCATCCGACCACCGGCGGCTACCCGGTCATCGGAGTGGTCGACGACGTCACCGGGCTCGCCCAGGCCCGGCCGGGCACTACCGTGGAGTTCCATGGACCTCAACGCGGACCTCGGTGAAGGCTTCGGCGTCTGGCGCCTCGGCGACGACGAGGCGCTGCTCGACATCGTCACCTCCGCCAACGTCGCCTGCGGCTTCCACGCCGGCGACCCGGTGACCATGCGGCGGATCAGCGCGGCCGCCGCCGACCGGGGTGTCACCGTCGGCGCCCAGGTCGGCTACCGCGACCTGGCCGGCTTCGGCCGGCGGCGGATCGACTACCGCTTCGACGAGCTCCGCGACGACGTGCTCTACCAGATCGCCGCGCTGGACGGCTTCTGCCGGGTCGCCGGCACCCGGGTCCGCTACGTCAAACCGCACGGCGCGCTGTACAACACCGCCTGCGTCGACGAGGCCCAGGCCGCGGCGGTGGTCGCCGCCGTGGCCGACGTCGACCCAACGCTGCCGATCCTGTGCCTGCCCGGTTCGGTGCTCAGCCAGCTGGCCACCGGTGCCGGGCTGCGTGCCGTCGCCGAAGGCTTCGCCGACCGGAGCTACCAGCCGGACGGCCGACTGGTGCCGCGCGACGCACCCGGAGCCCTGCTCGACGACCACCGTGAGGTCGTCGCCCAGGCGCTGTCGATGGCCGGGTCGGACACCGTGACCGCCACGGACGGCACGGCGGTCGCCAGCCCCGTCGAGTCGATCTGCGTACACGGCGACACGCCCGGCGCGGCCGCGCTGGCCCGGCGGATCCGCCAGTCGTTGGAGGCGGCCGGCCAGCGGCTCACGGCCTTCGTCTGACCGTCCCGGTCAGACCGGGGTGCGCGTGGGGTGCGTGCCGGTCAGGCTTCGGCGTCGTCGGCCGGGTCGACACCACGCAGGATCAGCGGTACGCGGGCCGCACCCGCCGGGTCGACCCGTACCGGCACGCCCCAGTCCTGCCGGGTCAGGTGGCAGGCGGCATGCTCGTTGTCGGCGTCGCAGGTGGCAGCCTGCGCGACCACCTGCAGTACGCCGGCCGGCACCGACGGGTCGATCACCAGCCGACGGCTCAGCCCGGTGTCGGTGCCCGCACCGTCGCGCAGCAGCCCGGGCGGATCGGCCGAGACCTCCAGCCGGGTGGCCGGACCGAAACTGGTGTCGAGCTTCTGCCCCGGTGCGGGAGTGAACACCACCTCCAGGGTCACCTCACCGGGTGCCACCAGCAGCGGCGGGCGTACGGTCCGGTGCCGTGCCCCGTCGACGGTGGCCCCGGCCGCCGACAGTGCACCGGGCGCGATCCGGGTCACCCGGTGGGCGGCGGACTCCACCACCCAGACGGTGCCGTCAGCGGTCACCAGCACGTCACTCGGCTCGGCCAGCCCGTCCAGGACCGTCGTCACCCGGTCGGTGGCCGGATCGTAGCGGCGGATCGCGCCGTTGTAGGTGTCGGCGACCAGCACCGAACCGTCGGCCAGTGCACAGACCCCGAGCGGGTGCTGCAGCAGCGCCTGCGCCGCCGCCCCGTCGACCTGCCCGAAGTCGAACAGGCCCTGCCCGACGACCGTCCGCAGGTGCCCGTCGACCACCTGCCGCAGCGCACTGGTCTCACTGTCGGCGATCCACAGCTGCCGACCGTCGACGCTGGTCGCCAGGCCGGACGGCTGCGCCAGCCAGACGTCGGGAAGGGCACCGTCGCGCAGCGACTCGACCGTGGTGCCGGCGTACATGCCGGCGGTCCGCGTACCCGGGTCGAACCACCACAGCTGGTGGATCCCGGCCATCGCCACGATCACCCGGCCGTCGTACCAGGCGAGGTCCCACGGCGAGGAAAGATCCACGGCGAGCGCGTCGTGCGGGTCGTAGTCGACACCTGAGCGCCACTGCCGGCCGGAGCCGGCGACGGTGACCACCTCGCCGGTGCTCGTCCGTACCCCGCGCAGCAGGTGGTTGACCGTGTCGGCGACCACCAGGTCGTACCCGGCGACGGCGGCGACCTCGGCCGGTAGCCGCAGCAGTCCCTGGGGCTCGCTGAACCGGGCGTTCGCGGCGTCGCCGTCGGTGCGGCCCCGGGCCCCGGAGCCGATCCGTCGGCGTACCGTCTCACCGTCGGGCGCCAACTCCACCAGCGAGTGCCGGGCGGAGTCGGAGACCAGCAGCCCGCCGTCGTCCAGCGCGACCGCCTTGCCCGGAAAACGCAGCGTCGTGTCGGCCGGTTCCGGCGGTACGTACGGGCCGTCGCCCCGGTGCAGCGTGCCCTTCGCCTCGTGCGCCCCGATCAGCTGGTCGATCTCCCGGACCAGGCCTTCGGCGTGCCCTTCGCCGGCCATGGTGGCGACGACGTAACCCTCCGGGTCGACCAGCACCAGGGTCGGCCAGGCCCGGGCGGCGTACTGCTGCCACATGTCCAGCTCGGGATCGTCGAGCACCGGGTGGGTCACGCCGTAGCGCTCGACGGCGGCGGTGACCGCCACCGGATCCCGCTCGTGGGCGAACTTCGGGGAATGGACGCCGATCACCACCAGTACGTCGGCGTACTTCTCCTCCAGCGGGCGCAACTCGTCCAGCACGTGCAGGCAGTTGACGCAGCAGAAGGTCCAGAAGTCCAGCAGGACGATCTTTCCCCGCAGGTCGGCGAGGGAGACCGGCCGGCCGGCCGTGTTCAGCCACTGCCGGCCCTTGAGCTGCGGTGCCCGCACCCGGGGCTGTGGCGGTGACGATGGACTCGACATCTGCGGTGGGCTCAGTTGTCCGGTGCTGAACTGGCGTCCGGCGCCGAGCTGGCGTCGGGAGCCGTGCCCGCGTCCGGGTCGTCGCCGGCGGCTGCCGGCTGGAGGCAGAGCACCTGCTCACGTCCGGAGTCGCCGGCCACCTGGATGTGCGGTGCGTTCGGGTCGGCGCACTGGTCGACCTGGTCGACCTTGGCGACCACCTCGAAGGCGTTCGGCTCGGCGCAGTCCGCCGGCGCGGCGGTGTTTCCGGACTGCTTGACACACGCGCCGACGGCCGGGTCGAACGCCTGGTCACCAGGGCGGGTGATCAACCAGACCAGCGACATCGGGATCGCCACCAGCAGTACGGCGGCCACCAGCACCGCCAGCAGGACCCGACCGTTGCGGACCTGGGGGGCCGGCTCCGGGGTCGCTTCCTGCTCCGCGGGGGCGGCCGGCTCCGGGCGGAACGCGTCGAACCGGTTCTGCTCCGGATCGGGGGCGTTCCACTGGTTGCCAGCGGGCGTCGGACCGCCGGCCGGCGGATAGCCGTCCGGGGCGCCCTGCTGGGCGCCGAAGGTCGGCTGACCCTGCGGCGGGCTGCCGAAGGCCGGCGGGCTCTGCGGTCGGGCGCCGAAGGCCGGCGGGCTCTGCGGCCCGGCGTTGAGGTGCGGTTGGCCCTGGGGGCCGGGGCCGAAGTGTGGCGGGCCCTGCGGCCCCGCACCGTCACCGGCCCGGTCGACCAGATCTCCGTACGGTTCGGCACCGGACGGTCGGAATCCCCGACCGCCGTCGGCTGACGCTGGAGACGCGGGCTGGATGTGCGCTCCGGCGCTCAGGTGCGGTAGCGCGAGATCGACGGCGTCCTGGCCGTTGCCGGCACCCGGCGCGACTGCGGCCGTACCGGGACGGGCACCGAACGGCGGCGCGACCTGCCCAGCTGGCCGGGGCGGCAGCGGCCGGGGCGCGGCCGGATGCTCCGGTGCCGGCACCGGTGAGCCGGTGGGCGGGAAAGGCCCGTCGCTGGGCCGGTACGGCGGTTCGCCGGCACCGAAGGGTGCCGGTCGATCGGCGGGGGACTGCTCCGGTTCCGGGCTGGCTGGACGCCCGTACACCCGGGGTTGGGCCGGCGGCCGGTTGGCGACGATCGCCGCCTGGTCGGCGGGCGGCGCGACACGACTCGCGGTCGGCACCGACGCGCTCGCGCTCACCGCCCGGCCGGCGGCACCGGCGGCAGCCGCTGCGGCGGCCGACGGGCCGCCGAAGGCTGGCCGTTCGGCGTCGGCGTCGGCGGCGGGCGGCTCGTCGAACGGGCCGCGCTGCTGCGGAACATGCGAGGCTGGTTGCGCGGCCGGTGCCGCCGCCGGCGCCGGAGCGGGCGGAGCCGGTGGTGGGGCCGCCGGGCTCAGCGGCGTCGGGGTGCCTCCGCCGAGTGCCGCGGCCAGCGAGGCACCGGGGACCCGGGTCTCCTGCGGTGGCAGCGGCGTCGGACCGGCCGGAGCGAACGGCAGCGCCGCGCCGTGCCGGGCCGGTTCCGGTGCGGTCGGTGCGGGCGGCGGTGCGGCCGGCGGCTCGAACCGGTTCTGTACCGGTCCAGGAACGAAGGGCTGCGGTTCGGCAGACCGTTGGGCGTCGGCCTGCCAGGACGGTTCGGCAGACGGGCGGGCCTCGCCTGGCCAGGACGGTTCGGCCGGCGGACGGGCCTCGCCTGGCCAGGACGGTTCGGCCGGCCGGCCGGCGTCGGCGTCGCGGTGCGGATCCGGTAGCGGCTGTGGCTCGGGCTGGCGCTGGGGCAGCGAGCCGAACCCACCGCCGGGTGCCGGCGGCCCGGCTGGCTGGTCTGCCTGCGGGGTCGGTAGATCGGACTGGTCGGTGCCGGTCCGCCAGGCCTGCTGCGGGGACCAGGGTGCCGCCGGCGGGATGCTGGGCGGCGGCGTCCAGTTCAGCTCGCCGGGAGATTGCGGTTCCGGCTCGCCGGACTGGCCGCCCGGCGGCGGGTACGCGCCGGGCGGGGCCGGGTACGGGGCCGGAGCCGGGTAGCCGGCGGGGCGACCCGGCTGGTCCCCGAAGCCGGTGCCCCAGCCGCCGGCCGGTGGGGTCCACTGCTGCGGCTCGGGGCCGCTGCCGGCTTCACCGGTCGCCTGACCGACGCCATGTCGTTGGCTGGCGTAGGGCGCGGGTCCGCCGGTGCCTGCCTCCTCCGGCTCCTGGCCGGGATGCTGGGTGCCCTCGGACGTCATGTGCGCCTCCTCCATGACCTGTCAGCCGTGCCGTGCCACCGACGTGGCTGGTCGGTCGACCAGTGACGCCGGTAGTCCGGCCGGGCGGGCCCGCCCGCTCCCGGCGATCGAGATCACCGGAGGCTGGCCAGCCGGATTGCGTCGGCTGGCGGCCCGGCGGCGGCTGACCGAATCTGGTCCGCAGCGCGCCGGATCGACCCGACGACGACCGAGCCCACCGTACCGGGCCGTTCCGAGCGGAGGAATCCCGGTGCCGCCGAAGTGGCACGTGTGTCGTGGCGTGGCGCAGGGTTCGCGGCGGCGAGTTCAGTTGTAGTAGCGCTGTGCGATCGCGCGGATTTCGTCGCGGACCGCTGCGGAGTCGGTGGCGCGCAGCGCACGCTCCAGCGCACGGGCCCGGCGGTTGGTCTCCCGGTGCCGACGAATTCGATCGATCATGGACATGACGTGCTCTCCTGTGGATCTGCGTGGCCGGCCATCTGTCGGCCGATTCAAGTAAACCTCGAACCCGCCGCCGGTTGCCAACGATTTGAAGGTGACGCCGCACACCTGCCTTAGAAACGTCGGCACCGTAAGCGGGTCACCGAAGCATCGTCGGCCACTCGCGAGGAACGGCGTTGCAGTCGGTAGCGACTGCAACGCCGTTCGTAGTGGTGGTCGGGATGGAAGAGCGCGTTCAGGTCCAGGCGAGCAACATCGCCGCGGGATCGGTGAGGAACGCGCCGATGTCGCGAAGGAACGCCGACCCCAGTTCGCCGTCGATGATCCGGTGATCGAACGACAACGCCAGGGTGGCGACCTGCCGTACCCGAATCTTTTCCTTGTGCACCCAGGGTGCCTTGCGGATCGTGCCGACCGCGAGAATCGCCGATTCCCCCGGCGGCAGGATCGGCGTCCCGCTGTCCACCCCGAACACGCCGACATTGGTGATGGTCATCGTTCCGCCGGCCATGTCGGCCGGCGCGGTCCGACCAGACTTGGCCGTACGGACCAGAGCCGACATGGCCTCGGCCAGCTCCAGCAGGGTGAGCCGGCCGGCGTCCTTGATGTTCGGCACGATCAGCCCACGGTCGGTGGCCGCCGCGATCCCCAGGTTCACGTACTCCTTGACCACGATCTCGTCGCCGGCCCAGGTGGCGTTGACCATCGGGTGCCGGGCTGCGGCCAGCAGCATCGCCTTGGCGACCATCAGCAGCGGTGAGACCCGGACCTCGCGCCACTGCGGCTGCGCCCGCAGCCGCTCCAGCGCCTTCATCGACCGGGTGAGGTCGACAGTCAGGAACTCGGTCACATGCGGCGCGGTGAAGGCGGAAGCCACCATGTTCTCGGCGGTCAGCTTGCGGACGCCCTTGACCGGAATCCGCCGTTCCCGGTCGGTGCCGACCCGGGCGGCGGACGCCGCGACCGCGACGTCGGCGCTCGCGTCGGCGGCCGGGGAGTCGACCGCCGGTGCGCTGGCCCGCAACACGTCGTCGCGGGTGACGGAACCGAGCGGGCCGCTGCCGACGATTCCGGCCAGGTCGACCCCGAGGTCCCGGGCGAGCTTTCGGACCGGCGGTTTGGCCAACGCCCGGGCCGCCGCGCCGGTTCGCACATCGGCCGGCGGCCCGACCGCAGCGACAGCGGCCGGTGGTGTGACGGCGACAGCGGCCGGTGGTGTGACGGCAGCGGCGGCGGCCGGTGGTGTGGCGGCGGCCGGCGGCTCGACCGCAGTGCCGGCCGGCGGTGCCTGCCCGTTGGTGCGGCGGGGCCGGCGGACCGCCGCAGTGGTCCGTGGGCCGTAGCCGACCAGGACGGCCGTGCGGCCGCCCGGTGCCGGGCCGCCGATCATGCCGGGCTCGATCGCGCCCTCGGCCGGTGGGATCTCCGGCGGATCCGTCGGGCCGGCCGACGGATCCGTGTCGATCGCGATGATCGCCGTGCCGACCTCGACGGTGGTGCCTTCCGGATGGAAGATCGCCTGGACCTGCCCGCCCCACTTTGCCGGGATCTCGACCGCTGCCTTCGCGGTCTCCACCTCGACGATCGGCTGGTTCAACTCGATCGTGTCGCCGACCGCGACGAGCCACTTGAGGATCTCGCCCTCGGTGAGACCTTCGCCGAGGTCAGGCAGGTCGAACTGCTTGATACGCGACATCGGCGCTCACCAACCGAACGCACGGTCGACGGCGTCGAGCACCCGGTCCAGGTCCGGCAGGTACTCCTCCTCCAGCCGGGAGGCCGGGTACGGCGTGTTGAACCCGCCCACCCGCAGCACCGGCGACTCCAGCGAGTAGAAGCACTCCTCGGTGATCCGGGCCGCGATCTCGGCACCGAGCCCGAGGTTGGTCGGCGCCTCGTGCACCACCACGCACCGGCCGGTACGCCGGACCGACTCGTACGCCCCGGCCAGGTCCAGCGGGGAGAGCGACCGCAGGTCGATCACCTCGAGCTCGCGGCCCTCCTCGGCGGCGGCGGTGGCCGCGTCCAGGGCGGTCCGCACCATCGGACCGTACGCCAGCACGGTCGCGTCGTTGCCGGGCCGCACCGTGCGGGCGGCGTGCAGTGGGTACGCCGTACCCGGTGGTGTCTCCAGCTCGACCGGTGCCTTTTCCCAGTAGCGCCGCTTCGGCTCCAGGAAGATGATCGGGTCGTCGGAGAGCACCGCCTGCTGGATCATCGTGTAGGCGTCCTGCGGGTTGGAGCAGGCGACGACCTTCAACCCGGCGGTGTGCGAGAAGTACGCCTCCGGTGACTCCGAGTGGTGCTCCACCGCGCCGATGCCGCCGCCGAACGGGATCCGGATCACGATCGGCAGCTTCACCTTGCCCTGCGACCGGTAGTGCATCTTCGCCACCTGCGACACGATCTGGTCGTACGCCGGGTAGACGAAGCCGTCGAACTGGATCTCGCAGATCGGCCGGTAGCCACGGATGGCCAGGCCGACCGCGGTGCCGATGATCCCGGACTCGGCCAACGGGGTGTCGATCACCCGGGTCTCGCCGAAGTCCTTCTGCAGGCCGTCGGTGATCCGGAAGACGCCGCCGAGCTTGCCGACGTCCTCGCCCATCAGGATGACCTTGCTGTCGCCCTCCAGCGCCTTGCGCAGACCGGCGTTGAGCGCCTTGCCCAGAGTGAGTGTCTCGGCCATCAGTGCGACCCTCCCTCGAACGACGCCTGGTACCGCTCGAACTGGGCACGCTCGGCCTCGACCAGCGGGGAGCCGTGCGCGTACACGTGGTCGAACAGCGCGCCCGGTTGCGGATCGGGCATGGCTAGCACCCGTTCCCGCAACTGGACCGCGTCCCGTTGCGCCTGCGCGTCGACCTCGGCGAAGAAGTCGGAGTCGGCGATCTGCTGCCTGGTCAGGAAGGCGCGGACCCGGGCGATCGGGTCCTTGGCCTGCCACGCCTCGACCTCGCTGGCGATCCGGTAGCGGGTCGGGTCGTCCGAGGTGGTGTGCGCCCCCATCCGGTACGTGTACGCCTCGATCAGCGTCGGACCCTGCCCGTGCCGGGCGTTGTCCAGCGCGGCGCGGGTCACCGCGTAACTGGCCAGTACGTCGTTGCCGTCCACCCGTACGCCGGGAAAGCCGAAGCCGGAGGAGCGCTTGTAGAGCGGGATCCTCGTCTGCCGTTCCAGCGGTTCGGAGATGGCGTACTGGTTGTTCTGACAGAAGAAGACGATGGGTGCGTTGAAGACGCTGGACCAGACGAAGGCCTCGTTGACGTCACCTTGCGCTGACGCGCCGTCACCAAAGTACGCGATGACCGCCTCGCCGTCGTCGCCGCCGGTCCGACCGTCCATGGTGATGCCCATGGCGTAGCCGGTCGCGTGCAGTGTCTGGGCGCCGATCACGATCGTGTACATGTTGAACTTGAACTCGTTGGGGTCCCAGCCACCCTGGTCGACGCCGCGGAACAGCCCCAGCGGCATGATCGGGTCGATGCCCCGGCAGTAGAGGACGCCGTGCTCGCGGTAGGTGGGGAAGGCCATGTCCTGCTCGCGCAGTGCCCGGCCGGAACCGACCTGGGCGGCCTCCTGGCCGAGCAGGCTGGCCCAGATGCCCAGCTCGCCCTGGCGTTGCAGGGCGGTCGCCTCGGCGTCGAGTTTGCGCACCACGACGAGGTCGCGGTAGAGGCCGCGGTACTGCTCGTCGGTGAAGTCGACGGAGTACTCCGTACCGTCCGGGCCGGTGACCCGGTCGATGCGCTCGCCCTCCGGGGTGAGCAGCTGCACCAGCTCCGGGTCGGCGGCGGTCCGGGTGGTCCGCCGTCGGGCCGTGGCCGGTCTGCCGCGGGTCGCCGTCCCGCGGTCGACTTTCGCCATCCGTCTCTCCCATCGTGTGTGCGTGGCAGCGGGGGTGTCCCGACCGCGCAGCTCGTCCTGCTGTCGGCTGCTGCCGAGGCAGGTCCTCTCGCCGCGCCTGGCCCGGTCAGGGTTGCCGCGCGGCACGGGCCGGATTCTGGCTGGACCCGGTCCGGAAGGGGACAACATCGAGTCGTGTCCGCCACGGGTAGCGGCGGAGGCAGCGGCGTCGGTGCCGTCCGGTCCATACTCGCATTGAAGGTGAGGGGCGTCATAGGTCGGTCCGGGTCCGAAGACGTGATGTCCGCGTTGCGCGGAACTTGCCGGGTGACGCGGCGTTCGGGGGACTGTCGCTCATCCGTCCGGTTCTGATAACACGATGTATTGAACTGGAAAACTTTCTGTCACTGCCTCAGTATGTATCCAGGGCCGACGATCGGTGGACCACCGGTCGGGCCACACCGACGAGGAGACCAGCCGTGTCGCTGCCGCAGGAAAGCGCAGCTCCGACCGCCGGACTGAGCGGTCCGGCGCGGCGGTTCGCCCTGATCATGGCGTTGCTGGTGACGACAGCGTCGCTGCCCATGCTGGCGACGCTGCAGGCTGGCTCGGTGACGGCGACCGGTGACGGTCGGACGGCCGTCGTACCGCTGCTCGGTCAGCCCGGCGGCGGGCCGGTCGTGCGATACCCGCAGCCGAGTCCGATCGCCAATCCGTCCCAGACCGACACCGCCGACCACGGCGGCATCGACACCGCTGTCGGCGGCGGTCCGGCTCAGGCGGGCCGGCCACCGACCGGCACCCGCACGGTGCCGCCGTCGCGGGGCGACGGGTCGGGTGGGGTACTCGTCGGACCGGTGTCACCGCCGCCGGTCGCCCCGACGTCGCCGGCTCCGGTCGTCCCCACACCGGGCCCGACGCCGGCCCCGACCCCGTCCACCAGCCCCACGCCTGACACCGGTCCGGACTCCGGTCCGGGTGCGGGTGCCGAGGGTGACCCCGGTACGGGCGCGGAGGGCGACCCTGGGACCGGCGCGGAAGGCGATCCCGGTACGGGCGCGGAAGGCGATCCGGGTACGGGCGCGGAAGGCGACCCTGGGACCGGTGCCGAAGGCGATCCGGGTACGGGCGCGGAGGGCGATCCGGGTACCGGCGCCGAAGGTGACCCTGGGACCGGCGCCGAAGGTGACCCGGATGCGACCCCGGAGCCGTCTCCGGCACCCGACCTGTCACCGACGCCGGACCCCGGCCAGAGCCCCAGCCCCAGCCCGGAACCGACGACCACCGCCGATCCCGGTGCGTCGAGCACCGGCCCGCGCGGTGGATCGTCCGGTCGGGCGGTCAGCTCTGCTCGTCGGCGAGCCGCTGCCGGTTGGCGTCGATCCAGGCGTCCAGCGCCTGCGGATCGTTGAGGTCGACACCGTCGGCGAGGAGCTGGGCCACGGCAGCGGTGGCCGGGCTGCGCCGCTCCCCGGTGGTGTAGAGGCGGACGAACTCCGGCACGATCTCGGCGATCGCGGTGTCGGTCTGGCTGATGGCCGCCGCCGGCAGATTGCGCTGCTGCCCGGCGTACGCGGCCCAGCCCCGGACCACGGCCGGTAGCATCGCCGCGTCGTCGATGTCGAGCACCGCCCGCCGGTGCACCCAGTCCAGCAGGAACATCCCGGCCACCGCCGGACTCCAGCGCATCGGGTCGGGATCGAGCAGGCTCGCCGAGTGGTCGAGCACCAGGCTCAGGCAGAAGTGCAACGAGGCGAGGTCGCTGGTGCCGGTCGAATCGAGGCCGAACCGCCGCGCCTGCGGCGAGGCCAGGAACTCGCGGACCAGGACGGTCCGCCGATCGGCGGGGATGGGGTCGTCACCGGGCGGTGCCACCACGGACGTCGGCGCCGGCAGCACCGCGAGCCGGGCACCGACCAACGCCCGGTCGGTGGCGAGTGAGCCCTCGCCGGGCAACTCCCGCAGGCCGTCGGTGATGGCCAGATGCCGGCTGACCTCGCCCCGCAGGACCCCGGGGTCCTCCTCGCGGAACCAGGTCAACTCGTCGTTGGCGCACATCTGCCGCACCTGGCCCAGGATCCGCTCCGCCGGGCCGCCGACGAAGACGTCCTTGGTGATGCCGATGTTGTGGTCGACCAACGCGACCACCGCGTGCTCCGGTCCGCCGAGGTCGTCGTCGTAGGCGAAGGTCGCCAGGTAGGACGTCTGGTCGCCGTACACGTCGCCGTAGGCGTAGCTGCCGGTCAGCCGTACCTGACCCAGCCGGCTGGACCAGTCGGGTGCGGTGCTGCCGATCTTGACGCCGGCGGCTCCGGCCGCGTCCGGGACGAGCCGGGCGAAGACCGTCCGGATCGTGGTGGCGGACGCGGCCCGGCGGCGGGTGGTGGCGGACAGGAAACTACCGACGAACTCCCGGACCGCGGCTGCCCGGTCGGTCTCGGCGACGGCGTAGACACTGCCCAGCAGGGCGGCACCGAGCATCTCCGCGTCGAGTGCACACTCCAACTTGGTCACGTCACGGGCGGCCGCGAGCACCGCGTCGTAGGGGGTTTCTGGCGTGGCCATGATTCGACCCTACGCCCGCCCCCCGGCAACTGGCATCACCAGTGCGTTACATGTCGGCCACGCCTGGCCGCCGGAATCCGGTCGGCTCAGCGACCTGACCGGGACCGGGCCTGGTCCAGGGCGTCGCTGGCGTCGCTGTGGGCGGCCAGGACCGCGCGGACCGGGGCGACCACGTGGCGTCGGGCCACGTCGGCCACGGCGTCGTAGAGCCGGTCCTCGGCGCGTCGGCGGGCCCGCCGGGCCGCCCAACCGGTCACCGGCCGGATCAGCAGGCCGACCAGGACGCCGCCGAGCAGACCGCCGAGCAGCAGTACCGTCGGCACCGGCACCACCCCGACCGCCGGGTACTCCAGCGCCGGCAGACCCAGCACCCGGACGACGAAGCCGACGAGCAGCCAGCCGAGCCCGGCGGCCGCCGCGGCGGTCACCAGCCACTGCACCGCGCCGACCGCCCGCCACCACAACGGCCGGTCGACCGGGGCCAGATCGGCGGCACCGACGGCCCGGTCCAGCGCGTCGGGCAGATCGGCGGTCTGCGAACGGGCAGCGGCGGTCACCGCCGCCGGCCAGGGTGCCGGCAGTTGGCTGCCGGCCTGCTCGGCGAGGCCGCGTACCGCCAGGTCGACGGCCGCGCGCTGGGCGGCGCTCGGCGCCGGCAGCGACGTCACCGCCAGCGGCGCCGGCGGGTCGGCCGGGCCGTCGGACGGTGCCCCGGGCGGGCCGTCGGCCCGTCGGGAACCGAGCAGGTGCAGCCGCAGCAGCGGGTCGGGGCGCAGCCGGTGCCAGGCCCGGCTGACCGGCCAGCCGGTCGCGGCGGCGGCCCGCTGCCGGTACGCCGATTCGACCGCCTGGGCGACCGTCGGCACTCCGGCGGCGTCGGCCAGCGCGGAGCTGAGCCGTCGGACGGTGCCCCGGTTGATCTCCTCCTCGGCACGTCCCACCGGGCCGACCAGGTCGCCCAGCTCGTCGGTGACCGCGTCGAGGTCGCCGGCGAGCCGACGCAGCACCGCCTGCCGTTCGGTCACCGTACGCTCCAGTTGCCCCCGCAGCTCGGCCATCGCGGCCGGGATCACCGCCGAGGTGGCCAGCAGCGGTACGCCGGCGAGTTCGTCGGTGTCCAGCAGCCGGCGCAGGTCGGCCATCAGCCGGGTGAGTTCGGACTGGTCGAGCCGGTCGGCCTGGTTGAGCACGACGACCGTGACGTCCCGGTTGCGGTGGAACTCCCGCAGGTAGCCACGGTGGATCACCCGGTCGGCGTACTTCTGCGGGTCGACCACCCAGATCACCAGGTCGACCAGGCCGAGCAGCCGGTCCACCTCCAGCCGGTGGCCGAACTCGACGGAGTCGAAGTCGGGCAGGTCGAGCAGGACCAGCCCGTGCAGCCCGGCCTCGTCGGTGCCGTCCAGGGCACTTTCCCGGACGAACCGGTGCCGGGGCAGTACGCCGACCCAGTCCAGCAACTCGCCGGCACCGTCGACCGGGCCCCAGACACAGGCGTGGGCGTTGCCGGTGGTGGGCCGGCGCACGCCGACCGGGGAAAGGTCCATCCCGGCCAGTGCGTTGAAGATGCTCGACTTGCCGCTGCCGGTCGCACCGGCCAGCGCCACCACGGTGTGCTCCCGGGACAGCGTCAGCCGGGCACCGGCCCGCTCGACCAGGGTGCGGGCCGCGCCGAGCCGGGTGTCCGGGATCCGTCCGTCGGTGGCGCGCAGGAACCGGCCCAGCGCGGTGAGGCGGGCGACCAGCTGGTCGGCGTCGACGCGGGGTTCGCGGCGGACCGCGCCACGGACGCGGTCGACGAAGCCGGTCACGCTACGGCTCCCGGCAACGGGCCGGCGGCACCCGGCAGGGTGTCCGGCAGCCGGTACGGCGTACCGCCGTGCAGGCCGGCGCCGGTGCGCGCCCGCTCGACCTCGGCGGCGGCGGCGCGTAGCCGGTCGCCGGGCCCGGTGTCGGGTCCGAGGATGCTCGTCGGCAGCCCGACCGCGTCGATCAGGTCGAGGTAGCGCCCGGCCTCGTCGTCGAGCAGGTCGCGGATCCGCTGGAGCAGACCGTCCCGGGACCGGTTGGCGAGGGTGCGGATGGCCTGGTCACCGAAGATCGCCTCGAGCACCTTCTGGGCGGCCACCGTGGTGCCACCGGCGGCGGCGACCTCCAGCCCGGTGGGGATGAACGCGGTCGACGCGAAGACGGCGACCATGACGGCCAGGCCGGTGGCGTTGACGGCGTACGCGGCGGTCCGGGCGACGAACCGTTTGTCGCCGGCCTCGGCACGGACCAGTTCGAGCACGTCGCGTTGCCAGTCGCGGACCAGACGTTCGGCGCGTTCGGGCAGGTCGGCCGAGGGCCGGGCCAGCTCGGGGGTGAGCAGCGCGGCTCCGGCCGGGTGCGCCCGCCAGGCCAGCTGCGCGGCGTCGGCGCCGTCAGTGGCGGCCCCCCGGATCAACGTGACCAGCTGGGATTCGATGGCGCTGCGCAGCTGGCTGGCCGGGGCCGGTCGGCCGGTGACGACGCTGACGACGCGGTCCCGCAGCCGACCGACCCGGGCCTCCAGCGAGCGGAACAGCTCACCGGTGCCGACGAAGTCCTGCCAGCGGCCGAGCACCTCGCCGCGTAGCAGCCGGCCGTCCTGCACGGCCTGCTCCGCGCCGCGCGCGGCGGTGCGGTACGCCGACCGGACCCGGTCGCTCAGTGACCCGGCGGCGTCGAGCTGGTCGTCGGCGGCGGCGGCCAGCCCGTCGACGGCCGGCGCGAGGGCGCTCAGCGCGCCGTCGAGGGTCTGCCGGATCACCGCCGCGCGGGCGTTCGCGTCGCTGGCGAGCATGCCGAACCACTCCCGCAGCGGTGCGGTGACGATCTCCGGTAGCAGGCCCTGGCCGTCGACGACCGTTTCCGGCACCACGAAGATCGGTACGTCGTCGAGGTCGTTGTCGGCGAGCATCTCCCGCAGGTGGGCGGTGATCTCGTCGACCGCTTCGGGCGGTACGCGGTCCAGCGCGAGGGCGAGCATGGTGCCGCGCAGCTGGGCGGTCTGCAGCAGTTGCCAGGGGACCGCGTCGGCGTACCTGGCGGCGGTGGTGACGAACAGCCACAGGTCGGCGGCGGCGAGCAGTTGTACGGCGAGCGCCCGGTTGGCGTCGACGACCGAGTCGATGTCCGGGGCGTCCAGGAAGGCCAGCCCGGGCAGCAGTGCCGGCGCGGCCACGAGCTGCAGCGCGTCGGGTGCGTCGGTGGGGCCGGCGGTGCGGGTCAGGCCGGGCAGCAGGTCGCCCTGGCGGAACCAGGCGGTGTCGGCGGGGTTGCTGACCAGCACCGGCGAGCGGGTCGTCGGGCGGAGCACCCCGGTGGCGCTGACCCGGGCCTGGACGAGGCTGTTGACCAGGGTCGACTTGCCGGCTCCGGTGGAGCCGCCGACCACCACCAGCAGTGGGGCGTCGAGCCGGGCGAGCCGGGGCAGCAGGTAGTCGTCGAGTTGGGCGATCAGCCCGGCACCGACGGCGCGGGCCTCCTCGGCGGAGGGCAGCGCCAGCGGGTACGCCGTCCCGCCGATAGCGGTGCGTAGTCGATTGAGTGCTCCGGGAAGTTCCGGTGCACTCGGGCTGGGCGCGGCCGGTCCACCCTGCGTGGTCACGGGTAGAGCGTGCCTGATCTATGCATGCCAGACAACCTGAACCGGCCCGGCGCGCCTGGTGATCTGATCGTGATTCATGGGCTCACCTGCGCTGTCGGTGCAGGTGAGGACCATTATTGCGTGTCCCCGGCTCAACCTGACTTGACGGTGGCTGCGATCGTGGCAGTATTGAGTCAAGTCCACTCAACTTGTGGTGGGTGTACGGCGGGGCGGTGCCCCGGCACCTGCTCTACGAACGAAGCGAGGAAGCGACCATGGCACGTGCGGTCGGTATCGACCTGGGCACGACGAACTCCTGCGTCAGTGTGCTGGAGGGCGGTGAGCCCACCGTCATCGCCAACGCGGAAGGCTCCCGGACCACTCCCTCCATCGTCGCGTTCGCCCGCAACGGTGAGGTGCTCGTCGGCGAGGTCGCCAAGCGTCAGGCGGTGACCAACCCGGACCGGACCATCCGGTCGGTCAAGCGGGAGATCGGCACCAACTGGACCGTCGACATCGACGGCAAGAAGTACACGCCGCAGGAGATCTCCGCCCGTACCCTGATGAAGCTCAAGCGCGACGCCGAGGCGTACCTGGGCGAGCGGATCACCGACGCGGTGATCACCGTTCCGGCGTACTTCAACGACGCCCAGCGGCAGGCCACCAAGGAGGCCGGCGAGATCGCCGGGTTCAACGTGCTGCGGATCGTCAACGAGCCCACGGCGGCGGCCCTGGCGTACGGCCTGGACAAGGGCTCCAAGGAGCAGACCGTCCTGGTCTTCGACCTCGGCGGCGGCACCTTCGACGTCTCCCTGCTGGAGCTCGGCGAGGGCGTCATCGAGGTCAAGTCCACCAGCGGTGACAACCTGCTCGGCGGCGACGACTGGGATCAGCGGATCATCGACCACCTGGTGAAGACCTTCCGCGGCCAGCACGGCGTGGACCTGGCCCAGGACAAGATGGCCATGCAGCGGCTGCGGGAAGCCGCCGAGAAGGCCAAGATCGAGCTGTCCGCGGCCACCACGACCAGCATCAACCTGCCGTACATCACGGCCGGCCCGGCCGGTTCCGACGGCGCGCCGTCGGCGCCGCTGCACCTGGACGTCACCCTGACCCGGGCCGAGTTCCAGCGGATGACCCAGGACCTGCTGGACCGCTGCAAGGGCCCGTTCGAGCAGGCCATCAAGGACGCCGGGGTCAAGCTGGCCGACGTCGACCACGTGATCCTGGTCGGCGGCTCCACCCGGATGCCGGCCGTCTCCGAGCTGGTCAAGCAGCTCACCGGTCGGGAGCCGAACAAGGGCGTCAACCCCGACGAGGTCGTCGCCGTCGGTGCCGCCCTGCAGGCCGGCGTGCTCAAGGGCGAGGTCAAGGACGTCCTGCTGCTCGATGTGACCCCGCTGAGCCTGGGCATCGAGACCAAGGGCGGCATCTTCACCAAGCTGATCGAGCGCAACACCACGATCCCGACCAAGCGTTCCGAGGTCTTCACCACGGCCGACGACAACCAGCCGTCCGTGCTGATCCAGGTCTTCCAGGGCGAGCGGGACATCGCGGCGTACAACAAGAAGCTCGGCACCTTCGAGCTGACCGGGCTGCCGCCGGCGCCGCGCGGGGTGCCGCAGGTCGAGGTCACCTTCGACATCGACGCCAACGGCATCGTCCACGTCAACGCCAAGGACCTGGGCACCGGCAAGGAGCAGTCGATGACGATCACCGGCGGCTCGGCGCTGCCGAAGGACGACATCGAGCGGATGATGCGCGACGCCCAGGACCACGCCGACGAGGACAAGCGGCGTCGCGAGGAGGCGGAGACCCGCAACCTGGCCGAGCAGCTGCAGTGGCAGACCGAGAAGTTCCTGGCCGAGAGCGGCGACAAGCTGTCGTCGGACTCGCGTGACCAGATGAACGAGGCCCTCGGCGAGCTGCGCGGCGCCCTGGCCGGCAGCGACATCGAGAAGATCAAGTCGGCGCACGAGAAGCTGGCCCAGGTCTCCCAGCAGGCCGGTTCGGCGCTCTACGCCCAGCAGGCCGAGCAGCAGGGGCAGCCGGGCGGTGCGGCCGGACCGGGTACGGCCGGACCGGGTACGGCCGGACCAGGTGCGGCCGGACCAGGTGCCGGTGCCGCCGGCGCGTCGGGCGGCGCCGCCGGTCCGGACGACGTGGTCGACGCGGAGATCATCGAGGACGACAAGAAGTGACGTCGCGCCGCAACCGGGAACCAGCGATGATCTTCGTCGAAGCGTCGTACGGATCGAGGTAGTCGAATGACGGACACACCACGGGCCGCCGATCCGGCGGGCACCGGGCGACCGGCCGGTCGTTCGAGGTCGACCGGGCGCGCCGAGGGTGAGGCTCCGGAGCGTCTGGTGATCCGGGACCGGCGGCGGATCGACCCCACCGGTACGCGGACCCGAAGTGCTCGGCACGCGGCGGCCGAACCGGCCGACGCGGCGACTGCCACCGACCAACGCCCGGCCGGGCGGCACGCCCGGCCGGGCCCGGAGGAGGAGACCGTGAGTGGGAACGCCAACGGCAGCCCGGCCGACAGCTCGGCCGAACCGGCCGCCGAGCCGACCGACCAGCCGCAGGAGTCCGGTTCCGGCCCGGCCACCCGACCGGACCCGACCGACGCCGCGACCGTCGACGAGCCGGTGACCGGAGAGATCGTCGAAGCCGACGAGGCACCCGACACCGGTCAGCCCGCCGCGTCGGCCGGTGACGCCGCCCCACCGCTCGGTGCCGAACTGCAGGCCCTGCGGGCCGATCTCGACGAGCGCACCCGCGACCTGCAACGGGTGACCGCCGAGTACGCCAACTACCGCAAGCGGGTCGAGCGGGACAAGGGGCTGGCCTCTGAGCAGGCTACCGGGGCGGTGCTCGCCGCGCTGCTGCCGATCCTCGACGACCTGGACCGGGCCCGCGAGCACGGCGACCTGGTCGGGCCGTTCGGCACCGTCGCCGAGCAGCTCACCACGGCGCTCGGGAAGTTCGGGCTGACCCCGTTCGGGGAGAAGGGCGACCCGTTCGACCCGACCCGGCACGAGGCGGTCGCGCACCTGACCTCCGGCGAGGTCACCGAACCCACCTGCGTCGACGTGATGCGGCGGGGATACCTGCTCGGGGACCGGCTGCTACGGGCGGCACTGGTCGCTGTCGCCGACCCCGAATGACCGCCGCCGGTCAGGCACCGGCGCGCACCACCGGCGGTGGGACGCGAGTCGCGTCCCACCGCCGGGGCGCCACCAGCGGTTCGGGGACACAGGGCAGTTCGGGGACGGACGGGAGGAGGACAGGGTGAGTTCCAAGGACTGGCTGGAAAAGGACTTCTACGCCGTGCTGGGGGTGCCCAAGTCGGCCTCCACGGACGACATCAAGAAGGCGTACCGCAAGCTGGCCCGGGAACTGCACCCGGACCACAACCCCGGCAACACCGCCTCCGAGGAGCGGTTCAAGGCGGTCTCCGAGGCGTACACCGTGCTCGCCGACGACCGCAAGCGCAAGGAGTACGACGAGATGCGCTCGTTGTTCGGCTCCGGCGCGTTCCGTCGCGGTGCCCGTGGTGCCGGCGGCTTCGACCCGTCCGACCTGTTCGGCGGTGGCGGCTTCTCCGGAGCCGGCGCGGGCGGCGGGGACCGGCGCTTCGGCGGCGCGGGTTTCTCGGACATCTTCAGTTCGATCTTCTCCGGTGGCGGGGCCGGCGGGATGCGTGCCCGTGGGCCGGCCCGGGGGCGCGACGTCGAGGCCGAGGTGGTGCTGGACTTCGCGGCCGCCGTACGGGGAACCACGCTGCCGTTGAGCCTGCGCGCGCCCGGCGTCTGCGACACCTGCCAGGGCAACGGTGCCAAGCCCGGTACGGTGCCCCGTACCTGCCCGACCTGTGCCGGGACCGGGCTGACCACCCGAAACCAGGGTTCGTTCAGCTTTTCCGAGCCGTGCCGGGACTGCCAGGGCGTCGGCACGATCGTCGACGAGAAGTGCCCGGAGTGTCACGGCAGCGGCGGGGTGACGAAGACCCGGACCCTCAACGTCCGTTTCCCGCCCGGGGTCGCCGACGGGCAGCGGATCCGGCTGGCCGGTCGCGGTGAGCCCGGCGACCGGGGCGGGCCGGCCGGTGACCTGTACGTACTGGTGAAGGTGCGCGGCGACGACCTGTTCGGCCGCTCCGGCGACGACCTGACGTTGACCGTGCCGATCACGTTCGCCGAGGCGGTCCTCGGTACGGACCTGCGGGTCCCGACGATGGACGGTGCGGTGACCCTGCGGGTGCAGCCCGGTACGCCGAGTGGTCGGACGCTGCGGGCGCGGGGCAAGGGTGTGCCGCGTCGGGACGGGACCGCCGGTGACCTTCTCGTCACCGTCGAGGTCGTCGTTCCGGCTACCGTTGACGAGTCGGCCACGGCGGCGCTGCGGACCTTCGCCGAGCACACGCCGGGGGCCGATCGGGAACGACTCGTCGCCCGGCTGCGTCGCAACGACAACGAGACCCCCGGGCCGCGACCAGCCACGGACAGGAGATGAGCGAGGGTGGAGGACGAACTGACGATCTCCTTCGAGGCCGCCTCCGACGCCAAGGTCCTGATCATTTCGGTGGCGGCCCGGATGGCCGGCATGCATCCGCAGACGCTGCGCCAGTACGACCGGCTCGGCCTGGTCCAGGCCGGTCGGGCAGCCGGTGGCGGTCGCCGGTACAGCGTCCGGGACGTGGTGCTGCTGCGGGAGGTGCAGCGGCTGAGCCAGGACGACGGGGTCAACCTCGCCGGCATCAAGCGGATCATCGGCCTGGAGCAGCTCGTCGGTGACCTGCAGCAGCAGGTCACCGAACTGCAGGCCGAGCTGGCCGCCGCGTACCAACGGATCGCCGAGCTGGAGTCGGTCGGGCCGTACCGGCGGGCGGACCTGGTGCCGACCAGTCGCACCTCGACCGCGCTGGTGGTGTGGCGGCCACAGCGCGGTGACCGGGGCGGCCGCCCAGCTACCGGCTGAGCCGGCCCGGCCACCAGGCGTGGTGACCGAGCAGGCTGAGCACCGCCGGGGCGAGGACCACCCGGATCACCGTCGCGTCGATGATCACGGCGGTGGCCAGCCCGATGCCGATCATCTTGACCAGGGTGTCGTCGATCCAGACGAAGCTGAGGAAGACCACCGCCATGATGGTCGCGGCGGCGGTGATCACCCGACCGGTGCCGGCGAGCCCGGCGACCACGGCCGCGCCGGGGTCGCCGCCGCGCCGGTACTCCTCCCGGATCGCCGACAGCAGGAACACCTCGTAGTCCATCGACAGTCCGAACAGCACCGCGAAGAGCAGCATCGGCACCACCGACATGATCGGCACCGGGCGGTCGACGCCGATCAGGGTCAGCCCCCACCCCCACTGGAACACCATCACCAGCACCCCGTACGCGGTGCCGACGGAGAGCAGCGCCATCACCGCGGCCTTGACCGCGATCAGCGGTGCCCGGAACATCGCCACCAGCAGCAGCCCGGCCGCGAGGATCACCGCGAACACCACCCAGGGCAGCCGGTCGGCGACCGCGTCCGCGATGTCGATCATGAACGCGGTGGTGCCGGCGATCAGCGCACCGGTGCCGTACCCGTCGAGGGCCGCCGGGGCGGTGTCGGACCTGATCCGGTGCACCAGATCGGCCACCCGGTCGTCCTGCGGGGCGTACCTCGGCACGACGCTCAGCAGCGCGACCCGGCCGTCCGTGCTGAGCTGGGCCGGGGTGACCAGTTCGACCGCCGGGTCGGCGACCAGCCGGCGGCTGAGGTCGTCGAGCGCGTCGGTGGTCCGCGTCGGGGACAGTTCGGCCGGCACCGGTACGGCGAGCACCAGCGGGCCGTTCCAGCCCGGCCCGAAGGCGGCGGCCACCCGGTCGTACGCCTGCCGCTGCGGCCAGTGCGCCGGCTGGTTGCCGTCGTCCGGGGTGCCCAGTCGCAACGTGAGCACCGGGGCGGTGACGACCAGCAGCGCCAGGGTGGCACCGACGGCGTACGCCCACCGGTGGCGGGTGACGTGGCGACCCCAGCGCGGCCAGCGGGAGTCGGCCGCCGGGTCGCGGGAGTCGGCCCCCGGAATGCGCCGGCGGCGGCGGATCCGGCCCGCGTCGACCCGTCGGCCGAGCAGCCCGAGCACCGCCGGTAGCAGGGTCAGCGCCGCCAGCATGGTCGCGGTGACGGTCAGCGCACCGGCCAGCCCCATCGCGCCGACGAACGGGATGCCGGTGAACAGCAGCCCGAGGATCGCGACCACGACCGTACCGCCGGCGAACAGCACCGCGTGCCCGGCGGTGCCGATGGCCCGGCCGGCGGCGGTGACCGGGTCGGTGGTTCGTCGGCCAGCGCCGCGCGGAACCGGGTGACGACGAACAGCGCGTAGTCGATTCCAGCGCCGAGGCCGAGCATCACGGCGACGATCGGCGCCGAACTTGGCACGTCCACCACGAGCGAGGCGATCAGCACCAGCGTCGTGCCGCAGGCGAGGCCGACCAGGGCGACCAGGATCGGCAGTCCGGCGGCGACCATCGAGCCGAAGGAGAGCAGCAGCACCACGGCGGCCGCGGCGAGGCCGACCAGTTCGGCGGTGCCGGTGGTCGGCTCGAACGCCACGTCGACGACCAGCCCCCGGAAGTCGACGTCGACACCGGCGACGCGGGCCGGTGCCACCGCCGCGTCGAGCCGCTGGTACGCCGCCGGTCCCAGGTCGCCGGCGTGCCGGTCGTAGCGGACGGTGCTGGTGGCGGTGCGACCGTCCGGGCTCAGCAGCCCGCCGGAACCGGGACCGGTGGCGTCGGGCAGCGGGTTGCCGGCGTCGACGACCGACGGCTGCTGGCGGATCGCGGCGACGGCGTCGGTGATCGCGGCGACCCGGTCGGCCCGGTGCAGGTCGCCGTCGGCGGCGTGCCAGACGATCTCGGCGCTGTCCGCGCCGTACGCCGGGAAGTGTCGCTGGATGAGGTCGGCGGCCCGCTGTGACTCGGCGCCGGGGACCCGGAAGTCGTTGGCGAAGCCGCCGCCGGTGAGCTGGCCGATGCCGGCGAGGGCGGCGGCGACGAGCAGCCAGGCGGCGATGGTGTGCCAGGGCCGGCCGGCGCAGGCCCGGCCGAGTCGTTCCAGGATGCGTTCCATGGCACCAGCATGACTGCACCGAGTGCAAAATTGCAATGAGTGAAGCTATCTGGGGTCCGGGCGTAAGGTGTCTGCATGCCGACCGAACCGGGCCTGCGGGAGCGCAAGAAGGAACGCACCCGGGCGGCTCTGATCGACGCGGCGGCCGACCTGTTCGACCGCAAGGGCTACGACGAGACGACCGTCGCCGAGATCGCCGCCGTCGCCGAGGTCTCCACCCGGACCTTCTTCAGCTACTTCCGCACCAAGGAGGAGGTCCTCTTCGCCGACAACGCCGAACGGCTGCGCATCGCCCAGGCCGAGATCCGCCTGCGGCACCCCGGCGAAAGCCCGGCCGACGTGCTGCTGCGTACCGCCCAGCGGATCTTCGCCACCAGCACCTTCTCCAACGAGCTGTTCGCCCGGCTCGCGCCGATCCGGGTCCGGCTGATCCTGGCCAGCCCGGCGCTGCAGGGCTACGCGCTGCGGCTGCTGCTCAGCGGGCAGAACGACCTGGCCCGTGGGCTGCGGGAAGCCTTCCCCGATGACCTCGACGAGGTCACCGCCGCCGCGATGGTGGGTTCGTTCATCGGGGCCCTGGTCGCGGTGATGATGCAACTGCTCGCCGAGCTGCCCGACCCGGGGCGGGCCATCCTGGTCGACCAGGAGCAACTGCTGGCCGGACTGCAACGGGGGATGCAGGTCGCCGTCGCTGGACTCGCCGCCGCCGGTCAGCCACCCGCGCCGTGACCCTTCGGGTGGCGCTCAGCTGAGCCGGCGGGACTTGCGGACCAGACCGCCCTCGCACCAGTCGTGGTAGTCGAACAGCTGCGGCTTGGCCAGCAACACCCGGGTGTTGTGCGCCCAGGTCGCCATCAGCTCGTCGCCCTGCTGCTCGGCCTGCTCGACGAGCCGGCGCAGCCGCCGCTTCGGATGCGCCCGGAAATTGGTGCGGATCCCGTCGGCGGCGTAGATGTAGAGGCAGTGCAGCGCGAACCGGCGGGCCGGGCAGGTCGGATCCATCGCGAGGTCGAACAGGGTGGTCACCAACCGGTCGCCGGAGACCAGCAGATCCCAGTCCTGCGGCATGGACTGCAGCGGCACCGAGTCTGGCTGGTACGCCCAGGCACGCAGCTCGGCGGGCGCCGGGTCCACCGGATTGGCGAAGCCGCGGAACGCCGACTCCTGCACGCTCAACGGGGTGCCCTCCCGTCCGCGGCCAGCGGGGCGCTGCCGGCCCCGGGCCTGTCACTAGCTACTGCCGCGCCACCGTAGCGTGTCGGAGGGTGATCGCGGAAGTCCTGCAGCGTGCCATTCATGAGGGTGATACGTGTCCCCCCGCCTCCGTTGCGTGATGACCGCTGGCCGTACCGGCTGTCGGTCGCCGCCGCACCCGCCGCTTGAACCAGCGGGTGTCCGGCACCCGCGCCAGCACCGGCCCGCTGACGACGGTGATCAACACGTACGCGGTGGCCAGTGGGGCCAGCGCCGGCTCCACGCTCGAACTGGCCACCGCCAGACCGGCGATCACGATGGAGAACTCCCCACGCGGCATCAGCGCCAGCCCGGCCCGCCACCGGCCAGGTGCGGCGATACCGGCCCGACGGGCGGCCAGATAGCCGGTCAGCACCTTGGTGCCCATCGTCGTCACCGCCAGCGCCAACGCCGGCAGCAGCACCGGCGGGATGTCCCGGGGGTCGGTCACCAGGCCGAAGAAGACGAAGAACACGGCGGCGAACACGTCGCGCAACGGCGTCAGCAGCTCGGTGGCGCTGTGCGCCACCGGCCCGGACAACGCGATGCCGACCAGGAACGCGCCGACCGCCGCCGAGACCTGCAACTCGGCGGCGAGACCGGCGACCAGCAGGGTCAACCCGAGTACGCCGAGCAGCAGCGCCTCCGGGTCGCGTACCGACAGCAGGGCGGAGATCCGATGGCCGAACCGGACCGCGGCCAGCAGCACGACGGTTACCGTGCCGACCGCCACCGCGACCGCCACGCTGCCGGCGGCCAACCCGGCACCGATCAGCACCGCGCTGAGCACCGGCAGGTAGAACGCCATCGCCAGGTCCTCGACGACCAGGATCGACAGGATCACCGGCGTCTCCCGGTTGCCCAGCCGGCCCAGGTCACCGAGGAGTTTGGCGACCACCCCCGACGAGGAGATCCAGGTGATCCCGGCGAGCACCAGCGCGGCGGTCGGCCCCCAGCCGAGCAGCAGCGCGAACGCCGCGCCCGGCAGCGCGTTCAGCAGCGCGTCGATCAGACCGGCCGGCGCGGCCCGGCGCAGGTTGCCGATCAGTTCGGCGGCGGAGTACTCCAGCCCGAGCATCACCAGCAGCAACACGACGCCGATCTCGGCACCGACGGCGAAAAAGTCCTGGATGTCGTGCAGCGGGAGCAACCCACCGTGCCCGAACAGCAGGCCGGCCAGCAGGTAGAGCGGGATCGGCGACAGCCCGTAGCGGCGGGAGAGCCGACTCAACAGGCCGAGGAGCAGCAACAGCGCGCCGAGTTCGATCAGCAGCAGGGCGCTGTCGTGCATCGCCGGGTCAGCCAGCCGGGTCGTCGTCGGCCAGGATGCCGCCGACGCCGTCCAGGCCGGCCCGGGTGCCGACGACCACCACCACGTCGCCGGCGGCGAACCGGAAGTCCGGCCCAGGTGACGCCAGCACCTCCCGGTTGCGCAGTACCGCCACGATCGACGCCCCGGTGCGGGTCCGCGCCTTGGTGTCGCCGAGGGTACGGCCGACGAACGGCGAGCCGGCGGTGATCGCCACCTGCTCGGTGAGCAGCCCGGCGGCCTGGTCGCGCAGCCCGGCCAGCTGGCTGAGCATCAGCGAGGCGCCGAGGATGTCGGCGAGCGCCTCGGCCTCGTCGTCGGTCAGCGGGATGTCGGCGTCGCAGGCGTCCGGGTCGTCCTCGTCGTAGAGGACCAGGTCCCGACGTCCCGACCGGTGGCTCACCACCCCAATCCGCCGACCCGACTCGGTCAGCAGGTCGTGGCGCACCCCGATGCCGGGGAGGTCGACCTGTTCCACACGTGCGCGCACCCTTCCACGCTACGCCGTCGCGGGGCGACCCGCCGCGCCGCGTCCGGTCAGACTGAGGGAACAGGCGCGTGGGCGACGGGAGGCGGCGGATGCGAGACCGGGTACGCAGGCCCGCGACGACGACCGACCGGCGGGCTCTCCTGCTGCCGGCCGTACTGGTGGTGGCCGTACTGATCCTGGCGGGTTGTTCGATCGGCGACATCCGGCGTACCCCGCCGGAGCGCGCGGTCCCCTCGGCCGACCCGACGGTGCCGGCCGACGGGCCCGGCGCCGTCGAGGTCCGCCCGATGCGGGTGCCGGTGCCGGCGTACTACGACCCGCCGCTCATCGAGTTCGACCACGCCCGGCTGGGGTACGCGCTCTTCCCCGGCTGCACCCGGTCGGCGGACGCTGGCGACCCGGTCCCGTGCCCGCCGCTGCTCTTCGTCACCTTCGACGCCGGTGGGTCCTGGTGGCAACAGGAGCATCCGGCACCGGACGAGGGGTCGCCGTCGATGCTGGTCGGCTACGGCAGCCTGGTGCTGTCCACCGACGCCGCCTGGTACCGGTCCCTCGACGCGGGTACGACCTTCACCCGGTCGACCAGATCGGACGGGTCGATGCCGCCGGAGTACGCCAGTGTGGACGGGCCGTACCAGGTGTGCTGCCAGACCGATCCGGTGGCGCGGGTCGTCGAGGTGACCGAGCAGGGCATGGTCCCGTTGCCACAGCAGCCGCCGATTCCGGTGGTGCAGACCGTCGGCCACCTCGGCGACAAGCTGACCGTCGCCGGGCTGCGTGAGGGTCGGCTGCACGTGGCGTTCGGCGCTCTGGTGGCGCAGCCGGACGATCGTGGGGTGGCCGAGCCGACCTGGCAGTGGCAGACCGACGCGATCACCATCGCGGAGCCGGACCGGATCCGTCTGCTGGTGGTGCATACCGCGCCCTTGGGCGGCCGCTGGCTGATCGCCGAACGGGCGCCGGGTGAGTTCCCGCTGGTCTGGCGGATCAACGGGACGCAGCTGGAGCATCTGCCGGTCGACGACCCACCGACCGGGGTGGTGTCGGTGCTGCCCGACGGCGGCCGGTTGCTGGTCACCACCCGTACCGGTGCCTGGGCGGTCGGCTCCGACGGCCAGTTCGAGGTGCTCTACTGGCCGGTGCAGGGCGCGTACCTCACCCGGCTGCGGGACGCGACGGTGCAGGCGCGTCGGGACGGCGCGGTGCTGCTCAACGTGCGTCAACCAGTGGGTGCCGGCTGGGTGGAGATCTTCTGGGACCCGACCGGTCGGTGACCCGGTGCGGGTCGGGCTCACGCGGAGGACTCGTCGATCGGAGTTGAGTGGAATAGACTCAAGTCTGGTGGTGTCCTTACCAGTGGACCAACCTGCCGCACAGGGGAGCTCATGAACGCCGAACGTCTGACCACCAAGAGTCGCGAAGTCATCACCGCCGCGGTCGCCGTCGCCAACCAGCGGGGCCACGCCACGGTCGAACCGTGGCATCTGCTGCTCTCCCTGCTGGACACCGGTGGGTCGACCGCCGCCGGCCTGCTGCGGGCCGTCGGCGCCAACCCGGCCGAGATCCGCCGCACCGCCGTACGGACCGTGGAGAACCTGCCCGCCGCCCGCGGCTCCAGCGTCGCCGAGCCGAGCCTGTCCCGCGAGTTCGCCAACGCGATCGGCGCCGCCGAGCAGATCGCCCGTCCGCTCGGCGACGAGTACACCTCCACCGAGCACCTGCTGGCCGGCCTGGCCCGGGTGGGTGGCGCGGTCGCCGGGCTGCTCAAGAGCGCCGGTGCCACCGAGGAGAACCTGATCGCCGCGTTCCCGTCGGTTCGCGGCGGCGACCGCAGGGTCACCACCGCCGACCCGGAGCAGACCTACCAGGCCCTGGAGAAGTACGGCGTCGACCTGACCGCCAGCGCCCGCGACGGCAAGATCGACCCGGTGATCGGCCGGGACGCCGAGATCCGCCGGGTGATCCAGGTGCTGTCCCGGCGTACCAAGAACAACCCGGTGCTGATCGGCGAACCTGGCGTCGGCAAGACCGCGATCGTCGAAGGACTCGCCCAGCGGATCGTCGCCGGCGACGTACCGGAATCGCTGCGCGACAAGCGCCTGGTCTCCCTCGACCTCGGCGCGATGGTCGCCGGCGCGCAGTACCGGGGCCAGTTCGAGGAGCGGCTCAAGTCGGTGCTGGAGGAGATCAAGGGCTCCGACGGCCAGGTGATCACCTTCCTCGACGAACTGCACACCGTGGTCGGTGCCGGCAAGGGCGAGGGCTCGATGGACGCCGGCAACATGCTCAAGCCGATGCTTGCCCGTGGTGAGCTGCGGATGGTCGGCGCGACCACCCTCGACGAGTACCGCGAACACATCGAGAAGGACCCGGCGTTGGAGCGCCGCTTCCAGCCGGTGCTGGTCGGCGAGCCGACCGTCGAGGACACCATCGGCATCCTGCGCGGGCTCAAGGAACGCTACGAGGTGCACCACGGCGTACGGATCACCGACGCCGCGCTGGTCGCCGCCGCCGGCCTGTCCGACCGCTACATCACCGACCGGTTCCTGCCGGACAAGGCGATCGACCTGGTCGACGAGTCCGCCTCCCGGCTGCGGATGGAGATCGACTCGCGGCCGGTCGAGGTCGACGAGATCGAGCGCGCCGTCCGCCGCCTCGAAATCGAGGAGATGGCGCTGGCGAAGGAGCCGGACCCCGGCTCGGCGCAGCGCCTGGAGCGGCTGCGCCGCGAGCTGGCCGACAAGCGCGAGCAGTTGACCGCGCTCAGCGACCGCTGGCAGCTGGAGAAGGGGCACATCACCCAAATCTCCACCGCCCGTGAGGAGCTGGAACGCCTCGGCGGCGAGGCGGAGCGGGCCGAACGCGACGGCGAGTTGGAGCGCGCCGCCGAGCTGCGGTACGGGCGGATCCCGGCGCTGCAGGGCGAGCTGGCCCGTGCCGAGACCGAGCTGGCCGCGTTGCAGGCCGACGGGGCGATGCTGAAGGAGGAGATCGGCGCGGACGACATCGCGGCCGTCGTCGCCGCCTGGACCGGCATCCCGGCCGGCCGGCTGATGGAGGGCGAGACCGCGAAGCTGCTGCGGATGGAGGAGTCCCTCGGTGCGAGGGTGGTCGGTCAGCCCGCCGCCGTCGCCGCCGTCTCCGACGCGGTCCGCCGGGCCCGGGCCGGGGTCGCCGACCCGGACCGGCCGACCGGCAGCTTCCTCTTCCTCGGCCCGACCGGTGTCGGCAAGACCGAGCTGGGCAAGGCGTTGGCGGAGTTCCTCTTCGACGACGAGCGGGCCATGGTCCGCATCGACATGAGCGAGTACGCCGAGAAGCACTCGGTGGCCCGGCTGGTCGGTGCCCCACCCGGTTACGTCGGGTACGAGGAGGGCGGTCAGCTGACCGAGGCGGTGCGCCGTCGGCCGTACTCGGTGATCCTGCTCGACGAGGTGGAGAAGGCCCATCCGGACGTCTTCGACGTGCTGCTGCAGGTGCTCGACGACGGCCGGCTCACCGACGGGCAGGGCCGTACGGTGGACTTCCGTAACGCGATCCTGATCCTCACCTCCAACCTCGGCTCGACGCTGATCAACGACCCGACGCTGACCGAGGAGCAGCGGCGCGACGCGGTGCTGGCCGTGGTCCGGGCGCACTTCAAGCCGGAGTTCCTCAACCGGCTCGACGACATCGTGGTCTTCGCGATGCTCAGCGGCGCCGAGCTGCGCTCGATCGTGGACATCCAGCTGGACCGGATGCGGCGGCGGCTGGCCGACCGCCGGCTGAGCCTGGACGTCGACGACGCCGCCCGTGGTTGGCTGGCCGAGCACGGCTACGACCCGATCTACGGGGCCCGGCCGCTGCGTCGGCTGGTCCAGTCGGCGATCGGCGACCAGTTGGCCAGGGCGTTGCTGGCCGGCGAGATCCGCGACGGGGACACCGTCCGGGTGCAGCTCGCCGACGACAAGGAAGGGCTGGCGGTGCAGGCAGGCTGACCGGCGTCGATGGTCCGTGCCGGGTGGCGCGGCGGGTGCCAGCGGTGTAACTCGAGGCAGACGCGGGTGTCGTTTGCCCCGTGCCACTGGCGGGGTACCGATACGGTGATCTTCCGAAGCTTCGGGGAAGGAGAGCTGTGTCGGATCCGAATCCGGCCGCGCCACCGGTCAAGGCGCGGCCGAGCACCGTCACCATTTCGAGTTACCTGCTGTTCCTGACCGCCGCCCTGCAGGTGGTCGGCCTGATCGTCGCGCTGTCCGTGACGGGCACGATGCAACAGGTCTACGAGGACGCCTACGCCGACTTCGACGGCATGGAGGCCATCGGCACGATCACGACGGTCACGACGATCGCCGGGGCGATCTTCGGGCTGCTGGTCGCCGCCGGTCTGGTGGTGCTGGCCCTGCTCAACAACCGGGGCAAGAACCCGTCCCGGATCGTCACCTGGGTGCTCGGCGGCATCTTCCTCTGCTGCTCCGGCGGTGGGCTGGCGCTCGGCGCCGCCGGCAGTGCGCTCACCCCCGACACGAGCGGCACCGACCCGAACATGCCGGACCCGGCGCAGGTGCAACGAGACCTGGAGGCCGCGTTGCCCGGCTGGTACGACCCGGTCAACCTGCTGGTCGGCGTGGTGACCGTGCTGGCGTTGCTGGCCGCGCTGATCCTGCTGGCGCTGCCGCCGTCGAACGAGTTCTTCCGCAAGCCGGCCGTCGCCTGGGAGCCGCCGGTGCCCGGTGGCGGGTACGGCGGCGTACCGCCGATGCCGGGTGGCGCCTACCCGAGCTACCCGCCGGCCCCGGGCACCCCGCCCGGACCGCCACCGGCGGCCGGTCCGCCGCCCACGGGGGGCAACCCGCCGGCAGCCGGTGACACACCGGACAATCCCTCCGGTAACCCGCCGGGCAGCCAGCCCCCTTCGGGCAGCTGACCGGACGGTCCGGCACAGCACAGGAGGTACGTCGTGGTGGCATCGTCGTCCAGGATCGAGACCGCACTGGTCACCGGTGCCACCGCCGGCCTCGGCGCGGCCTTCGCCCGTCAGCTCGCCGCGCGCGGTACGCGGCTGGTGCTGGTCGCCCGGGACCGTCAGCGGCTGACCACGATGGCGGACGAGTTGACCGACCGGCACGGCGCGACGGTCGAGGTGCTCGACGCCGACCTCGCCACCGAAGGCGGGGTCGGCGTCGTCGCGTCCCGGCTGCGGGACACGGAGACCCCGGTGGATCTGCTGGTCAACAACGCCGGGATCGGCTTGAACCAGTCGTTTCGCCGCACCGACGAGGCCGACGAGCTGCGGCTGCTGCGGTTGAACGTGGAAGCCGTGCTGCGGCTGACCCATGCGGTGCTGCCGGTGATGGTGCAACGCCGAGCGGGAAGAGTGATTAACGTCTCATCGGTCGCCGGATTTGGTCCGGTTGCAGTGGGTTCGACCTATCCAGCGAGCAAGGCGTGGGTCACGAACTTCAGTGAGTCGATCGACAATTCGGTCCGCCACCTCGGGGTCCGGGTGATGGCGCTGTGCCCCGGCTACGTCCGTACGGAGTTCCACGAGCGGGCCGGTATTCGTGTCACTGGATCGCCTGGCTGGCTCTGGCTGCGGGCCGACGACGTGGTCGCCGACGGGTTGCGGGACCTGGCCAGGGGGCGTGCGGTGAGCGTCCCCGACTGGCGGTACAAGGCGCTCGCCACTGTGGTGCGTCACGCTCCGCATGGGCTGCTGCGGCTCGCCGGCGGTCGACCGAAGGATCGCGAGTGAGCCGGAGAGCGTACCAGCGTGTCCGTCGAAACGCTTCCCGCCGCCGCGACCAGGGGTTTTGTGGTGTATGGGCAGCTAGCGACGTGGATGGCGTTATCGGCGAGTTGCCGGGCCGGCGGCGGGAGACCCAGTGACGCGCAGTACGCTTTGCACCATGGGGGACCATGACGACCTGCGCAAATTCATCACTGACCTGGCCGTGGTGCACGGCAAGGTGGTGTTGTCGTCAGGTCGCGAGGCTGATTGGTACGTCGACCTGCGGCGGGTGACGTTGCACCACGCCGCCGCACCGTTGGTGGGGCGGGTGTTGCTCGACCTCACCGCGGACTGGGAGTACGACGCGGTCGGTGGCCTGACGTTGGGAGCGGACCCGGTGGCACTGTCCATGTTGCACGCTGCGGCGACGCGGCAGCGCAAGCTGGACGCCTTCGTGGTGCGCAAGGCCGAGAAGACGCATGGACTCCAGCGACGGATCGAAGGGCCGGACGTGGTCGGTCGCCGCGTACTCGCGGTGGAGGACACCTCGACGACCGGGGGCAGTGTACTGACCGCAGTCGAGGCGCTACAAGAGGCAGGAGCAGAGGTGGTCGGCGTGGCGGTGATCGTCGATCGTGGGGCGGGCGACGCGGTTCGGGCAGCCAGACTGCCCTACCGGGCCGCCTATACGTTGGCTGACCTCGGCCTTCTGGCCTAAAAGTTTGCCGATTCGGATCTGCTGATATGCAGGCGGATCGATGCTGTTTGGTGGAAGGATGGGTTTCGTGGGAACTGCGTTGGCTGAAATGACCATGCCTCAAATCTCGCCGCTTGCCGGCGAGCCGATCGAACGCGCAGACGCGGAGCGACTCGCTGGAGTCCTCAAGGCGCTCGCCGACCCGGCCCGACTCAGGCTGCTCAGCCTGATCCAGTCGGCGCCGGAAGGCGAGGCCTGCGTCTGCGACCTCACCGCTCCGCTCGGGCTCTCCCAGCCGACCGTGAGCCACCACCTGCGTATCCTCACCGAAGCCGGCTTGCTGGAACGGGAGAAGCGCGGCGTGTGGGCTTACTACCGGCTGGTGCCGTCCGCGATCGCCACGATCGCGGATCTGCTGACCCCGCCGCGTAAGCGCGCCACCAAGAAGGCTCGCTGACCTGACGGCACCTTGCCTGGCCGACTCGCTGGAGGCGGAGCTGCCAGGCAAGGTGCCCAAGGCCTCGAAGGGACACCGGTGACGTACGTTGCTGGCGACCTGCGGGACCAGCTGGCCTACCTCGGGCGCGACGTGGTGCGCGCCGGTCTCGTCGTGGGCTCCGGCGGCAACCTGTCCGCCCGGCTGCCCGGTGGCGACGACTGCTGGGTGACCGCGTCCGGCACCTGGCTGGACCGGCTCGACCGGGCGTCGTTCGTCCGGGTCCGGGTCGCGGACGGCACGACGCTGCCCGACGGTCCGGCACCCGAGGCGATGCCGCCTGTCGCGGTGGCACCTGGCGCGATGACGCCTGCCGGTACGCCGGCGCGGCCGACCAGCGAGCTGGCCCTGCACCTGGCGGTCTACCGTGCCCGCCCGGACGTGCACGCCGTGGTGCACCTGCATCCACAGTCCATGCTGCTGCTGGACACCCTCGGCGTACCGATCCGGCTGGTCACCACCGACCATGCCTTCTACCTGCGTCGGGTCGTCACCGTGCCGTTCGCGCCGCCCGGCGGCTGGCCGTTGGCCCGCGCTGCCGCCGACGCTGCCGCCGACGGCACCAACTGCCTGATCCTGTCCCGGCACGGCTGCTCGGTGCTGGCCAGCTCGGTCGAGCTGGCCCACAAGCGTGCGGTCAACCTGGAGGAAGCGGCCCGGCTCACCTACCGGGCGCTGGCCGTCGGCCGGCTCGACGAGCTGACCCCGCTGCCGGCCGACTACCTGGACCAGCTGCCGCACCCCGAGCAGGGCAGCGTCTGAACCGGAACCCTGCTCAGCGGTGGTGGCTGGGCAGCTCCGGCGACTCCTCCTGGGTGACGTCCACGGCGGCGCGGCGCAGCCGCCGCTGCTCGACGATCACCATCGCGGTGACCACCGCGATCCCCAGCAGCAGGAGCAGCACCACCGACGGCGCGTTGCCGGCCGGGGCCAGCAGCCCCCGATCCTCGGTCTGCCACGGCCACAGCGCCCGCAGGCTGCCGACGATGACACCGGTCATCACCGCCAGGGTGACCCGACGGTGATGCTCCAACAGGTACTGCAGCAGCTTCACGAACAGCGTCAGGCCGATCACCATGCCGGCGGCGAAGACCGCCAGGTAGCCGAGGTTCCGGTCGTTGACCGCCTCGATGGTCGGCTCGTAGAGCCCGACGGTCAGCAGCAGGAACGACCCGGACACCCCCGGCAGCACCAGCGCACAGACCGCGACGGCGGCCGCCAACAGCACCACCACCGGGTTCGGGTCGATCGTCGCCGACGGCAGCCCGGTCAACACGAACGCCGCCACCGCCGCGATGCCCACCGCGGCCGCGTCCCGTACCCGCCACGGTCGGCCGATCATCGAGATCGGCACCAGCACCGACGCCAGCACCAGGCCGAAGAACAACCCTCGGGTCTGCTCCGGGTACTCCTCCAGCATCGGCTCCAACAGCCGGGCGGCGAGCAGCAGACCCGGCAGCATGCCGAGCGCCAGCGGGATGACCACATCCCAGTGCACCTGGCGGAACTGGTCGCGGCTGCGCGCCCAGCCCTGCTTGCGGGGTACGTCGGAGACCGCGTACCGGACCGTGTTGATCAGGTGCCCGGCCGAGGCGATGAGCCGCTCGTACACGCCGGTGACCAGTGCGATCGTCCCACCACTGACGCCCGGGATGGCCTCTGCCACCCCGATCGCCGCACCCCGGAACACATGGCCGACACGTTCACGCACTGACATTCGCGCAACCATACCGGGCCAGAGTTCACAGTCGGGGGTCGACCGGCTCGGACTCGCAGGCGAGCACGGCGAACACCAGCTCGTGTCGGCGCCACAGCGCGGCGTCGGCGGCCAGCAGGTCCAACGCGGCCAGGCCGAGGCCGTGCTCACGCAGGGCCATCGCCCGTTTACGTCCCAACGACCGGCGGCGCAGGGCGGTCAGCTGCTCCGGTTCGGTGTACTCCGGACCGTAGATGATCCGCAGATACTCCCGGCCCCGGCACTTGATCCCCGGCTGCAGCAGCCGGCCGGTGCCACCCCGGGCGGCCGGGCCGGCGTACGGCTTGACCACCATGCCCTCCCCGCCGGCTGCCGTCAGCTCCTGCCACCAGTCGGTCGCCCCGGCCACCGCCGCCTCGTCGGCCAGGTCCACCACCCGCCGCCGGGTCGCGGTGAACACCGCCGGATCGGCGGCTACCAGCGCGTCGGCGCAGTCCAGGTGCCAGCCGTGGTCGCGGTCGGCGTACGAACGGCCGTCGCTGGCCAGCACCGCGAACGGTGCCAACGTCACCGTGTCGGGGTCACCGACGTACGCCCGGTAGGCGTCGGCGTACCGGTCGACGTCGACGGCCCGGCGGGCCAGTCGCTCGCGCAGCTGCCCGACCGGCAGCCCCCGACCGGCGGCCGCGTCGAGGGCGTCGAGCGCGGCGGGCAACGCGGCCCGGCCGGCGGCGGCGACCCCCGCGTACTGCTCGCGGATCAGCCCGAGCGCCTTCGCCGACCAGGGCAGCAGCTCGCAGTCGAGCAGCAGCCAGCTGGCCGGCCCGGCGTCGGTGGCCAGCCGCTGCCACAGCCCGGCGGCGTCGGCCGCCGCCCGGACCCGGGCCAGCAGCGCCTCCGTACGGGCGGTCGAGTCGAAGAACGGCCGCCCGGTCCGGGTGTGCACCACCCCGCCTCCCGGCCCGAACCGGGGATCCCCGGCCGGGTCGCGGCAGACCAGCACCACCGCCCGCGACCCCATGTGCTTCTCCTGGCAGATCACCCGCTCCACGCCGGCGGCCCGGTAGTCGGCGAACGCCTCCACCGGATGCTCCAGGTGACCCTCCTGGGTCGACGTCGAACAGGGGGCCATCGTCGGCGGTAGCCAGACCAGCCAGCGGGGATCCACCGCGTACCGGCTCATCACCTCCAGGGCGGCGGCGTTGCCGGCCGCGACCGTCGTGGTGCCGTAGCCGTAGTCGATGTGCCGCCGGCCGGTGACGTCGCTGAGCAGCAGTACGTCGTCGCGGCGCTCCGACACGGTGGCACCGTTTCCGTCGACCGGGTCGGCGGTCAACGGTTTCGCCGGGGCGTAGTACTCGCGGGCGGCCGGCACCGAGACGAGCTCCCGAGACGGGTAGCGCAGCGCGGTGAGCCGGCCGCCGAAGACGCAGCCGGTGTCGACGCAGATGGTGTTGTTGACCCACTCGGGGCGCGGCGTCGGGGTGTGCCCGTAGACCACGGTGGCGGCACCCCGATAGTCGCGGGCCCACGGGTAACGCACCGGCAGGCCGTACTCGTCGGTCTCACCGGTGGTCTCCCCGTACAGCGCGAAGCTGCGCACCCGGCCCGAAGCCCGGCCCTGGTATTCGGCCTTGAGCCCGGCGTGCGCCACCACCAGCGCGCCCCCGTCGAGCCGGTAGTGGCTGACCAGGCCGTCGATGAACCTGGCGACGTCGTCGGTGAAATCGGCCGGCTCGGCGGCCAGCTGCTCCAGGGTCTCGGCCAGCCCGTGCGACACGGTCACCTTGCGGCCCCGCAGTTTGCGCAGCAGCTTCTGCTCGTGGTTGCCGGGCACGCAGAGCGCGGTGCCGGCCCGGACCATCCCCATCACCAGGCGCAGCACCCCGGGCGAGTCCGGGCCGCGGTCGACCAGGTCACCGACGAAGACAGCGGTACGCCCCTGCGGGTGCCGGGCACCGACCGGTCGGCCGGTGTCGTCGCGCTCCAGCGTCCAGCCGAGCGCGGTCAGCAGCGCTTCCAGCTCGGCCCGGCAGCCGTGCACGTCACCGATGATGTCGAACGGGCCGGTGAGTTCCCGGCGGTCGTTGTACAGCCGGGTGAGTCGGATCTCGGTGGCGTCGATCTCGTCGGTGCCGCGCAGCACGAACACGTGCCGGAACCCTTCCCGGGCCAGCTTGCCGACCGACCGGCGCAGGTCGCGGTGCATCCTGGCGACCACGTGCCGGCCGAACGTCCGGTCGGTGCGGCCCTGGGTGCGTTCCCAGCAGAGCTGCTCCGGCACGTCGAGCACCACCGCGACCGGCAGCACGTCGTGCTCGCGGGCGATGGCGACCAGCCCGGCCCGGGCGTGTTCCTGCAGGTTGGTGGCGTCGACCACGGTGAACCGGCCGGCCCGCAGCCGTTTGCCGGCGACGTAGTGCAGCGCGTCGAAGGCGTCCGCCGACGCCGACTGGTCGTTCTCGTCGTCGGCCACCAACGCCCGGAAGGTGTCCGAGGAGAGCACCTGGGTGGCGGCGAAGTGCCGGCGGGCGAACGTCGACTTGCCGGAGCCGGAGACGCCGACGAGCGCGACCAGGGCGAGTTCGGGGATCTCCAGGACGGTCACCGGGCACCCCCGACGCCCACGGCACCGTCGGCGCCGGCGCGGGCGCCGTCGCGGGTGAAGACCGCCAGCTGGGTCGGCGGCCCGACCTGCGGGTCCACCTCGCCGACCGGCCGGTAGGTCACCTGATAGCCGTACGTCGTGGCGACCTGCCCGGCCCAGGCGGCGAACTCGGCACGGGTCCACTCGAACCGGTGGTCCGGGTGGCGCAGCGTACCGGGGGTCATGCCGTCGAAGCGCACGTTGTACTCCACGTTCGGGGTGGTGACCACGACGGTGCCGGGGCGGGCGTGCCCGAAGACCGACTCGGCCAGTGCGGGCAGCCGGGGCGGGTCCAGATGCTCGACCACTTCCATCAGCACCGCCGCGTCGAAGCCGCGCAGCCGGTCGTCACGGTAGGTCAGCGCCGACTGCCACAGCCGTACCCGCTGCTGCTGGCGGGGCGGCAGCCGGTCCAGCCGCAGCCGGCGGGCGGCCAGCTCCAGCGCCCGCGCAGACACGTCGGTGCCGACGATCTCGCTGATCCGGGGCTGGGCGAGCAGTTCGGTGAGCAGCGCACCGCCGCCGCAGCCGAGGTCGAGCACCCGGCTGGCGCCGACCTCGGCCAGCACGGCCAGTACGGCGGCCCGCCGGGTCGCCGCCAGTGGACGCGGCCGCGACGGCGCGTCGTCCGGGTCGCCGCTGTCCGGGCCGACACCGTCGGGTTCGACGCTGTCCGACTCGATGCTGTCGGGTTCGACCGCCGCGTCGGACAGCCGCAGCTGCGCGGCCTGTGCCTCGGCGAGCTGGTCCTCGGCCTGCTGGGCGAGGATCCGTCGGTGCGCCAGGTACCGCCGGGTGATCAGGCGGCGCTCCGGGTGGCCGGCCAACCAGCCGTCCCCGGCCCGTAGCAGTTTGTCCAGCTCGTCCGGGGCAATCCAGTAGTGCTTGGCGTCGTCGAGCACCGGCAGCAGCACGTACAGGTGGTTGAGCGCGTCGGCGACCCGCAGCGTGCCGGTCAGGGTGAGGTCGACGTAGCGGCTGTCGCCCCATTCGGGGAAGCGTTCGTCGAGGGGGATCGGCCGGGCGGTCACCGTCCAGCCGAGCGGGGCGAAGAGACGGTCGGCGAGTGCCGCGCCGCCCCGGCAGCGCAGCACCGGTACCCGGACGGTCAGCGGCAGCGCCACGTCGACCAGTTCGGGTCGGTCCCGGCTCTGCCCGCGCAGCGCCGACCGGAACACCTTGGCGAGCGCGGCGGCGAGCAGGCTGGACGCGGCGTACGGCCGGTCGTTGACGTACTGGCTGAGGGTGAAGCTGCCGGGCATCGCGGCGGTGGGCCGGCCGCGGTGGCGGCCCCGCGCGGCGGTGAGCCGGCCCGGGTCGACGTCGAGCAGCAGCGCGGCGGTGCAGCGCTGTTCGTCGGCTTCCGGGTAGAACACGTGCGCGGTGCCGGTGGGTACGTCGAACGACTGCATCCGGTCCGGATGCTTGACCAGCAGGTAGCCGAGGTCGGTGGCGGGTCGGTGAGTCGTCGTCACGGTCAGCAGCACGCGGGTGATCGTGTCAGCCGGGCGCCACCCGGGGACAGCGGTTTAGCCGTCGTGGCGGACGCCGGCCCGGGACGACCGGGGCGACCGGGGTGACCGGTGTGATCGGCTCAGCGGTAGCCGTCGTCGTCGAGGTCGACGATGCGGGACTGCTCGACGGCGTCCCAG
Organism: Solwaraspora sp. WMMA2056; assembly: GCF_030345095.1. Classification (NCBI taxonomy): domain Bacteria; kingdom Bacillati; phylum Actinomycetota; class Actinomycetes; order Micromonosporales; family Micromonosporaceae; genus Solwaraspora; species Solwaraspora sp. WMMA2056. The sequence continues at coordinate 873,160 of NZ_CP128360.1, read as the reverse complement.
TCGTCGACCTCCAGCCCCCGGTGGATCTCCGGGGACTGCTCGACCGGGTTGGCCACCACCGACTGTTCGACCGCGTCGTCGGTGGGGGCCTCGATGTCGCGTTCGGCGGGGTCGAGGTGGTCGGCCGGGGCGAGGTCCTCGTCCGGGTACGTCATATCGGCCTCCTCGGTCGGCGGTTGCGCGCTTTCCACGGTACGGGCTGACCCGGCTGCCCGCAGACTGCTACCCAGAATCGGAAAGTTGTCCGGTTATCGGGTCAGGTGGTGGATCCCGGATGGCAGGATGACGGGATGGGATTCCTGATCAGACTCGCCATCACCGCGGTCGCCCTGTGGATCACCACGCTCGTCGTCCCCGGGATCGAGGTCTCCGGCGACTCGGCGACCCGTACCGTGCTGACCCTGGTCATCGTCGCGTTGATCTTCGGCATCGTGAACGCCGTGCTCAAGCCGATCATCAAGGTCGTCGGCTGCGTCTTCTACCTGCTGACCCTGGGCCTGTTCGCCCTGGTCGTCAACGCCCTGCTGTTCCTGCTGACCGACTGGCTCGCCCAGCAACTGGACCTGCCGTTCACCATCGACGGCTTCTGGCCGGCGTTCTGGGGCGCGATCGTGATGGCCATCGTCGGCTGGGCGATCAGCCTGGTCGTCCCGGACAAGTACGACCGCCGCTGACCGTCGGCACGGACAGGGGCGATGTCGCCGTCGCCCCGTCGCTGCGGGATACTGCCAGCGGAGGACAGCGCGGTCCAGCGCAGTGAGCTGAGCACGACAATCGACCCGTCGACGGGCCGAACCGGTACAAAGGAGCGTTCGAGATGCCCATCGCCTCTCCCGAGGTCTACGCCGAGATGCTTGACCGCGCCAAGGCCGGCGCGTTCGCGTACCCCGCCATCAACGTCACGTCCTCGCAGACCCTCAACGCCGCGCTGCAGGGCTTCGCCGAGGCCGAGAGCGACGGCATCATCCAGGTCTCCACCGGTGGCGCCGAGTACCTGTCCGGCCCGACCGTCAAGGACATGGTCACCGGTTCGCTGGCCTTCGCCGCCTTCGCCCAGGAAGTGGCGAAGAAGTACCCGGTCAACATCGCGCTGCACACCGACCACTGCCCGAAGGGCAAGCTCGACGGCTTCGTCCGCCCGCTGCTGGCCGCCTCCAAGGAGCGGGTCGCCGCCGGCGGCGCGCCGCTGTTCCAGTCGCACATGTGGGACGGCTCCGCCGTACCGCTGAAGGAGAACCTGGAGATCGCCACCGAGCTGCTCGCCGAGGCCGCCGCGGCCAAGGTCGTGCTGGAGATCGAGGTCGGCGTCGTCGGCGGCGAGGAGGACGGCGTCGTCGGGGCCATCGACGAGAAGCTGTACACCACCGTCGAGGACGGCCTGGCCATGGTCGAGGCGCTCGGCCTGGGCGAGAAGGGCCGTTACATCGCGGCGCTGACCTTCGGCAACGTGCACGGCGTCTACAAGCCCGGCAACGTCAAGCTGCGCCCGGAGATCCTCAAGGAGATCCAGGACGCCGTCGGCGCCAAGTACGGCAAGGACAAGCCGCTGAGCCTGGTCTTCCACGGCGGCTCCGGCTCGCTGCTGGAGGAGATCCGGTCCGCGCTGGACTACGGCGTGGTCAAGATGAACATCGACACCGACACCCAGTACGCGTTCACCCGGCCGGTCGTCACCCACATGTTCACCAAGTACGACGGGGTGCTGAAGATCGACGGCGAGGTCGGCGACAAGAAGGCGTACGACCCCCGCGCCTGGGGCAAGTCGGCCGAGGCGGGCATGGCCAAGCGGGTCGTCGACGCCTGCGAGCACCTGCGCTCCACCGGCACCACCCTGGCGAAGTAACCCTCCGCCCACGCTCTGTCCGCACGGCCGGCCCCACTCGGGGCCGGCCGTGCGTCGTCACTGGTCGGGGTGCACCATAGGACATCAACCGATCCATCAGGTCCGGTGTGGAGGTCGCGGTGCTCGGCATCGACGGGTACGAGCCACAGTGGTGTCACGACGCCGCGACGCTGGCCGCCGCCCACCGCGCCCGGTTCACCCGGTTGATCGGCCGGCCACTGATCGACGTCTGGCTGATGTGGGACCTCGACCAGGACACCTGGTACGCCAACGGTCCGGTGGTCCTCGGCTTCGGTGACACCAACGTCGAGGTCACCCACCGCAAGTTCGACGAATGCGCGATCACCTGGAACCAGGTGGACATGACCATGCCGGTGGACCAGCCCGGCCTGCGGCTGGACTGGCGAGCCGACCGCCACCCGGCGCCGCTGCCGGCCCGGGGCCGACCACTGCGGGCGGTCAACGTGATCGAACGGATCATGCCGTCGCACTGGCGGCCGCACGTGCTGCACGCCGTCGAGTTCCGCTTCGACGGTGCCCGGCTGGCCGTGCAGAACGCCCTCGACGAGAACGGCCTGTCCGCCGCACCCGAGGTCGAACTGCCGATCGTCGCCTGGCGTCGTCGCCCCGTCGCCTGACCTGGCCGACCGACCGGTCGCCCGGCGCGACACCGCCACTACAGGCTCTGCGCTGGAGCGCTACGGCGGTCGGCGAGGCGCAGCGGGCGTGACCGGTCAGGGTTGGGTGTTCTGTTGGAGGATGGCGAGGCTGGTGGCGAAGGTGGTGGTCAGGCTGTCGAGGACGGCCTTGCCTTTGGTGGCGGTTGCGGCGGATGGTGCGCCGATGACGCCGGTGTGGGTGTAGCCGCGCATGCCGAGCACCAGGAGGTCGGGTCGTTCGGTGAGGTGGTCGGCGGTCTGGTAGCCGGGTCGGACGAGGTCGGGGCACAGGTGCAGGAGCAGGGAGGTCTCGATCTCGCCGGCGTGCATGTCGTCGTGGCTGGTGCTGTCGAGGCCGGCGTGCTGGCGGGCGGTTTCCCAGTCCTGCCTCCTCGGGTACAGGGCCATGCGCCGTCCGCTGGTGTTGGCCTCTTGGACGATGTTGGACAGCACGTAGTTGCCGCCGTGGCCGTTGACCACGACCAGCCGGTCGACGCCGGCCTGCTCTAGCGACTGCGCGATGTCGGTGACGATGTGGGTCAGGGTGGAGGAGCGGATGCTGACGGTGCCCGGCCATCCGGTGTGTTCCTGCGAGCAGCTGATCGTCACCGGGGGCAGCAGCAGTAGGTCGTAGGCGGTCGCGGCGGCTTTCGCGATCGCGCTGGCCACGATGGTGTCGGTGGTCAGCGGGAGATGGGTGCCGTGTTGTTCGAAGCTGCCCACCGGGAGGACTGCGACGGCGGCTGCGCGGTGGGCCTCGTCCGTGGTGGTCGCGGTGGAGATCAGGTTCATGATCACAGTCTGGTCGTTGACGCGACGAGGGAGAAGGCATTTCGGAACTCGACGACCTCGGTGGATCCCGTTGCGCCTGCGAGCCGACCGTGAAGATGGTGCAGGGAGGTCATCGCCCTGGCCGCCGAGGTCGCGGCGGCCAGACTCAGGGCGCGGCTGCCTTCGGCACCGGCTTCGGTCAGCCGGTTCGTCGCGGCGTAGGACCGGGCGAGCCAGCTTCGGGTAAGCGCCTCGTCCTGGCGGTAGTCGGCAGGCCAGTCGGTCAGAACGGTTTCCAGGGTGTCGGCCGCCGCAGCGGCGCGGCCGAGCTGGAGCAGGCAGTAGCCCTCGTGGGCGCGGAGGTAGGCGTGGGTGCAGTGGCGGCCGATGGTGTCCGGGTCATCGACCGTGTTGCCCATGGACCGATTGACGAGTTGGTGCGCGGTCTTGATCGCGGAGAGGGACCGCAGTTGGTCGTTGCGGAGGGCGTGTCCCTGGGCCTGGCGGATGAGGCAGAGGGCGCGGTCGCGGTCGGTGAGTGGTTCGAGTGTCTCGGCGGTTTCGGCGAGTCCCGTCGCCTGGGTACCGTCGAGGCGGTCGACGGCCTGCTGTGCCTGGCGCATGACGATATAGGCGGCCATCCGCTTGTCGCCCGCCCGGTTCGCCAGGGTGAGTGCGTGGTCGAGCCAGTAGGTGGCTGCGTTGACGTCGGCGAGGTTGTCGGCGGTCCAGGACGCGAACTCCGCCCATCGTGCCTCCACTGCCAGAAGACGTGGCGTGAGGTCGTCCGAGGCCTCGCGGCGGTATCGGCGGACGATGGCCAGCTCTCGGCAAACAGCGCCGTACACCTGGCGTGAACCGAAGACGTTGTGCGAGGCGGCCAGGAGCCGTAGCAGTTCACGCCAGTGCAGCGCCAAGGCGGGATCGACGCCAGCCGGCCCGGGAACCGGATCGAGGGCGGACATCGTCACCGGCCGGGGCATATCTGGAGCGTTGCCGGTCGATGCTGGTAGCGCCGCCGAAAGGTCGCCGGCAGGTAGCGGTACACCGGCATCGGTCTCGCCCCAACGTGCGAGCTGCCTTGCCTCGACCCTTTCGCGGTCGAACCGCTGCTTCAGCCGCACGTATGCGTCGTAACCGGCGATTAGCGCACCACCGGCGTCCAGGAATTGATCACACCGCTGCCAGAAGACCCTGTCGGCTACCTGCTGGCCCCGTTCCACCCCGGCGATGGTGCTGCGGGTGCTGTACACCCGCCCGGCGACATCGGCCTGGGTCAGACCACGCGACCTTCGCCGGTGCGCGAGCGCGGCACCGAGCTCCCGTTTGACGTCCTGGACCTGCCGCGGATCGATCACGAAGTCCCCGACTCTCGACCACACGTTGAAATAGCACAACGTTGAAAGGGCACGATAACCGTCCGACGCAGAGCGAAGCGACCGTGACCGGCCGGGGAGTAGACGAGTGGATGGGCCCCGGGTAGACCGCACGGCCTCGGGACTTGGGGGTATCGCGAGCACGGCATCGGGTACCTCGACGGTCGACGGCTCCGGCGGCGTCTGCGTGCATGGATTCCGGGAGGCCACCGGCCGGAGGCTGTCGAGGTTTCGTGTCGAGGGTGTTCGACATCGCCGTTCAGGCGTTGAGTGGATGCGACCAACCTCAAGTGATTCAGCGTTTCGGCGGCGCTGGGCATTGTGGCACGGGCTAGCGACCTGCGGGAGCGGTGGGGCTTCAGACGGAGGTCCCGGAGCTGATTTCAGAATCGGGCAGCAACAGACACAGCGGGTCGTCCAGGTGGGCGGCCGTGACAGATGGGGAGTGGCGTAGCGGATGAGTGTCGACATGGTGACCGGCGAGGGTCTGCGGGCGGCGGTGGTGGATGGGTTGGTCGCTGATCATGTGGCGAAGGGTCTGGCCATGCGGCCGGAGGTGGAGGCGGCGTTGCGGGTGGTGCCGCGTGAGTTGTACACGCCGGGTGTGCCGTTGGAGGAGGCGTATCGGGGTGACAGTGCGGTCATCACGAAGCGGCGGGGTGCGGAGACCGTGAGTTCGGTGTCGGCGCCGTGGTTGATCGCGGAGATGCTGGGTCAGGCGGCTGACGCCTTCGATGGTGGCTTGCAGGGTCGGCATGTGTTGGAGGTTGGTTCGGGTGGTTACAACGCGTCGTTGCTGCGGGAGTTGGTGGGTCCGTCGGGTTCGGTGACGACGGTGGACATCGATCCGGATGTGACGGAGCGGGCGGTGGCCTGTTTGGCGGCGGCGGGCTACGGCGATGTGACGGTGGTGTGCGCCGACGCTGAGCGGCTGATTGAGCCGGGTCGCCGGTTCGACCTGATCATCGTGACGGCGGGGGCGTGGGATGTCCCGGAGTCGTGGGTCGCGCAGCTCCTCGAGGACGGGGTGTTGGTGGTGCCGTTGCGGACGTTCGGGATGACCCGGTCGTGGGCGTTGCGTCGGGTCGGTGACCGGCTGGTGAGCCACAGTCAGCGGTTGTGTGGGTTCGTGGCGATGCAGGGTGCCGGGGCGCACGAGATGCGATATGTCGACATCGCCGACGGGGTGCATCTGCGGCTGGACGAGGGCGAGCAGATCACGGCGGAGTCGGTCGCCGGGTTGCTGTCGCAGCCGCGTGAGCAGGTGTGGGCCGGGGTGAGTCTGCCGCCCCGTACCGTGCTGGCGGATCTGGATCTGTGGCTGGCGGTGCGTCTGTCCGCTGAGGTGGATCAGTTCGTGGTGCTGTCGGCGCAGCAGGAAGCGGTCGACGCGGGCGTGGTGGTGCCCGCGTGGCGGTTCGGTACGCCGGCCGCGTTGCACGAGGGCACGTTCTTTTACCGGTCGGCGCTGGCCTGGACCGACGGCCGGTTCGATGTGGGTGCGTGCGCGCACGGGCCGGACGCCGCCGCTGCGGCGCAGCGGATGGTGGCGCACATGCGCGACTGGGTGGACGGCGGCGAGCCGTCCCCGGCGTTGCAGGTGCTGCCTGCGGCTACCCCCGACGGTGACCTGCCGGCCGGGACGGTGCTGGACAAGCGGCACAGCCGTGTCGTCCTCACCTTCAACCCCGCATGAGAAGGGAAACGCGAGTGGAGACCACGGAAATCGAGGAGTTCGACCTGGACATCACCCTGGTCGACGCCGGCCCCGCCACGGGCGGGTACGCGACCAACACCGACGACAACTGCGGCTCGGGTAACACCGGGTCGAACGCCTGCTCCGGCGGCGGCAAGTAGTACGGATTCGACGCCGTTTCGGGCCCGGCGTCCACGGACGCCGGGCCCCTCTTTTCCGGTGGTGTGTGATGGTTCCTGCGGCGGGTGCGGCCCTGGTCAGAGCAGCCGCCTATCCGGACGGGCTGACCGTGCCGGCCTGGCCCGACCTGACTGCGGAGCAGCCGGAGCAGTGGCGGGGTTGGCTGACACAGGTGTGGGCGTTGCCGGGGTTTCCGGCGGCTGTCGCCTGCGCCGCGCCGGAGCTCGCCGAACGGGTCGGCCGGGCGGTGGCCGGCGAGCCGGTGTCGGGTCGCCGGTGGCGTCGCCTGGTGGAGACGGTCGTGCGGTATCTGCTGCGGTGGACGACACGGGCGACGCCGTTCGGTGTCTTCGCCGGGGTGGCGCCGGTCGACTTCGGCGCCCACGCGGGCGTGCGGTGGGGCCGGGCGCACCGGGTGGTCGTGCGCCCGGACGGGGAGTTCGTCGCCGAGGTCACCGCCCGCGCGGAGCAGGACGTGGCCGTGCTGCGGGGTGTGGCGGTGGTGACGAACGCGGCCGGGTACCAGCGGGGCGGGGTGTGGGTGGTGCCCTGCGCCCACGCCGACGGTGACCGCAGGTGGGACGTCGAGATCGGGTTGACCGGGCCGGTGCGGGCGGCGATCGACGCCGCCGCCCGCCCGATCGCGTTCACGGTGTTGGCGGGGCGGGTCGGCGGGTCGTCGCCGGCCGGGGTGGGCGCGGCCGAGCGGATGCTGGCCGCGCTGGTGCGGTCGGGGGTGCTGCTGTCGGAGCTGCGGCCGGCGATGACGGTCACCGACCCAGTGGCCCACCTGGCCCGCCACGTCGCGGTCCCCGACCCCGGCGGGCGGGTGGCGGCCGATGTGCGTCTGGACGTGTCGGTGACGCTGCCGGCGGCGGTCCTGCGGGAGGCGTGCCGGGCAGCGGCGACGTTGGCGGCGGTGGCACCGCCCGCGCCCGGGTGGGTGGAGTACCACGGCGCGTTCATCCAGCGGTGGGGTCCGGGCGCGGCCGTGCCGGTGCACGATGTGGTGACCGTGCTGGGTTTCCCCGCCGGATACCGGGGCTCGACCCGCCGGGCGCCGGCGGGGTTCTCGGCCCGTGACCGGCTGCTCGCCCACCTGGCGCAGCGGTCGGCGGTGGACGGCCGGGCGGAGGTCGTCCTCGACGACGACCTGGTCGGCCGGCTTCGGGGAGACGACGACCGGCCGCCGACACCGCACACGGAGCTGCGGTTCACGCTCGCGGCCGCGACCCTACGGGATCTGGATCAGGGCAGGTTCACGTTGACGGTGGTCAGCGGCGCCCGCCACGCCGGGGTGTCCGCCGGCCGGTTCCTGCACCTGCTCACCCCCGGCGAGCGGGCGTCGTTTCAGCAGGTCTACCGGAGTCTGCCGACCGTGCTGCCCGACGCGGACGCAGTGCAGCTGTCCGGTCCGCCGCTGGACCCGCGTCTGACCCCGCTCGCGCGGGCACCGGAGCTGCTGCCCGTCCTGCCCGTCGGGGACTTTCACCCCGACCCGCCGTACACGGTCGCGGACCTCGCCGTTGCCGGCGACGGCCGCCGGCTGTGGCTGGTATCTGCCAGCACCGGCCGGCCGGTCGAGCCGCTGCTGTTCAACAGCGTGCTGCTGCCCGATCTGCAGCAGCCGCTGACACGGTTCCTGACCGAGATCTCGACGGCGTGGACGGCACCCTGCAGCCGGTTCGACTGGGGACAGTCACACGATCTGCCGTTCCTGCCCCGGGTGCGGCACGGACGCAGTGTGCTGCACCCCGCCCGCTGGATCATCGACCGGCACACCCTCCCACCCGGTATGTCCTCCTGGCCGCTGTGGCGTAACGCCTGGCAGCGGCACCGCGACCGACACCGGCTCCCGGCCGAGATCCTGCTCGGCGGCGGCGATGACGTGCGGCTGCGCCTGAACCTCGACGACGACACCCACCTCGTCGTGCTGCGCCGCCACCTCGACCGGCATCCCCGTACGGTCGTCACCGAAGCGCCCGGACCGGCCGGCTGGATCGGCGACCGGCCCGCCGAAATCCTGCTCACCCTCACCGACACCCCACCCGCCACCCGCCCCACCCGGCGCGCCCGGCCGGTCCGAGCGGCGACCGCCGTGGCGCACCGGCCCGGACCGTCGTCGCCGTGGCTGGAAACCCGGCTGTACGGGCGGCTCGACGACATCCTCACCGACCTCACCCGACAGACCGCACCCGTCCTGCCGGTGGGCTGGTGGTTCCTGGGCTACCCCGACCCCGAACCCCACCTGCGGCTACGCATCCCACTACCCGACACCGCGAGCTTCGCCGGCATCGCCGGGCGCCTCGCCGAGTGGACACACCGGCTGGAACACGACCGTGTCCTGCACGACCACAGCCTCCACACCTACCGGCCCGAGACCCGCCACGGCACCGGACCCACACTCGCCGCCGCCGAAGCGGTGTTCGCCGCCGACTCCCGCACCGTACTGCGGCAGTTGACCGGCGACCGCGTCCGCGGTGCGGACCGCCAAGCCGCCACCGCCGCCGGCATGAGCGCCATCGCCGACGCGTTCACCGGCGACGGGCCACGCTGGCTCACCAACCACGTCCCGCACCGCAGCGGTCCGCGACTCGACCCCACCCAACTCGACCTCGCCCGCACCCCACACCACGACGATGACCGCGCGGCATCCCTGGCCGCCTACCGGGACCTCGCCCACACCGACGGCCTCGACCTCGACCAGGTGCTGGCTGACCTGCTGCACCTGCACCACGCCCGCATGATCGGCGTCGACACCGCCTCCGAACGGCACTGCCTGCGGCTGGCCCGCGCCGTCGCCCGCACCCACCAGGCGACCTCATGAGCACGGGGCAGTCCCTCGCCGACGGCGCGGCCGGAATCGCCCTGCTGCACCTGGAAACCGGCGACTGGCCGGCCGCGTACGCGGCCCTACGGGAAGCCACCGCCGACGGCGTCAGCATCGCCGACGGCGCCAGCCTCTTCCACGGCGCACCCGCCCTCGCCTTCGTCCTCGCCACCGCCGACCACCCCCGGCTCGCGCGGGCCCGAACCATCGCCGCGACTGGCACCGCCACCGTCACCCGCCGACGCCTCGACACCGCCCACCGCCGCATCGACTCCGGCCGCCGGCCGGACTACGCCGAGTACGACCTCATCCGTGGCCTGACCGGCCTCGGCGTCGCCCTGCGCCGCCTCGGCGACCACGACCTGCTCCGCCACGTCCTCGACTACCTGGTCCGCCTCACCGAACCCGTCGACGACCTCCCCGGCTGGTGGTGCCACAACGGACCCGACCGCCACCAGCCGCCACCACCCGGCGGCCACGCCAACCACGGCCTCGCCCACGGCATCACCGGACCCCTCGCCCTACTCGCCCTCACCCACCGCGACGGCATCAGCGTCAACGGACACACCACCGCGATCACCCGAATATGCGACTGGCTCGACCGGTGGCAGCAGCACACCCACAGCGCCACCTGGTGGCCACAAACCCTCACCCTCGACGACCTGCACCGAGGCACCCCAGCCCAGCGACAGCCGCTACGGCCCTCCTGGTGCTACGGCACCCCCGGCATCGCCCGAGCCCAGCAACTCGCCGGCATCGCCCTGCACGACAACAGCCGACGGCACCTCGCCGACACCGCGTTCACCACCTGCGTGACAGACCCCGCACAAACCCGCCAACTCACCGACCGCAGCCTCTGCCACGGCACCGCCGGCCTCCTCTCCACCGGCCGGTGCATCGCCGCCGACGCACTCACCCCGACACCCGTCACGCCGCTGACCCGCCTGCACCAACACACCACCAGCTCAACCGGGGAACCCGCCGGACTTCTCGACGGCACCACCGGCACGAGACTCGCCACCGCAACCACCACCACGACCGGGTGGGACGCCTGCCTCCTCCTGCACTGATCTGCACTGACGAAAGGCCCGCCATGGACACCGCCTGGAAACAGGTGAACATCGACTACCCCGGCCGCAGCCGGCACGAACGCGAACTGAACGCCGTACCCCACCTGCACCGCGTGCTCCCCGCCGCCGAAACCGCCGGCCTCATCACCGCATGGTGGTTCATCCGCAAAGGACCCTGGCGCATCCGCTACCTACCCGCCACACCCACCGACCACCCCGACCCCGTACACCACCTCCTCACCCAGAACGTCCCCTGGACCCACGACATCTACGAACCCGAAACCCACACCTTCGGCGGCCCCGCCGCGATGGACACCGCCCACACCCTGTTCCACCACGACAGCCACCACCTCCTCACCTACCTCCACCACCGGCCCACCAGCCGACGCGAACACTCACTCATCCTCACCACCGCACTGATGCGCGCCGCCGGACTCGACCTCAACGAACAAGCCGACGTCTGGGCCCGCGCCGCCCAACACCGCCCCGACCACGCCCACCCAGCCACCCGCACCAACCCCGCCACCTGGGAAGCATTCACCGACAAGATTCGCCACCTGCTACTCGGCAACACCCGCCACCCGAGCGACTGGCAGACAGCCTTCACACAGGCCGGCACCACCCTCGGCGACCTACGCGCCACCGGCACACTCACCCGCGGACTACGCGCGATCATCACCGAACACGTGATCTTCCACTGGAACCGGATCGGACTACCCGGCACCACCCAGGCCACCCTCGCCCACGCCGCAACCGAAGCGATCCTTGGCAGCGCCCCGCCGCCACCGACCCACCGGCAGACGGCGAGCCGAACACCGCATTCCGCCCCGCGATTGGCCACGGTCAGCTCACCAGGCACCAACCACGGCAGACGGGGCGTTGTCCAATGAATGGGACCGACCGCCGGATAGTCGATCGTCGTGCGGGTCGAGGTCAGCTCCGTGACTGGGCCGGCACCACCGGCGGCAGCCCGGTGGCGGTGAGCAGCGCGACCGCTTCGTGGACGTCGTCGGTGAGCCGGATCAGTGGGGACAGGTCACCGGCCGGGGACAGCGCCAGCAGCGGCGCGAGGACCGACTCGACCGGCAGGGCCTCGGTCCAGAAGGTGCGGTCCAGGAAGATGTACGGACCGCTGGCGCCGTCGGTGCCGTAGAAGGTCTTCGTCGCCGCCTGGAACACCTCCTGGACGGTGCCTGCCCGGCCCGGCGCGAAGACGATGCCGCCCCGGGCCAGCCGCAGGATGGTGTCCTCCCGGACGGCGTTGCAGAAGTACTTGGCGACCCGGCCGGCGAACAGGTTGGCGGGTTCGTGCCCGTACAGCCAGGTGGGGATGGCCAGCCCACCGGCGCGTGCCCAGCCGAGGTCGGCGGCGGTGCCGTCGGCCCCGGCCACCGGGTACCGGTCGCGGACCGCCAGCGCGGCAGCGGTGTACGGCTGCTGGTCGGCGTAGTGCGGCGCGGTGGCCAGCAGGTCGATGGCGGCGGTCAGCTCCTCGGCGTCGTGACCGCTGAGGTACGCGCCGAGGTTGGCAGCCTCCATCACGCCCGGCCCGCCGCCGGTGACGATCAGCCGGCCGGCCCGGGTCAGCTCCCAGCCGAGCGTGGCGGCGAGCCGGTACGGCGCGCTGCCCCGGACCACCGCGTGCCCGCCCATCACGCCGACGACCGAGGCGGGGCCGTACGCGTCGATCCAGGACCGGGTGGCGTCGGTGAGCGCGTTGTCGATCGCGTGGTCGTGCAGCCGTTGGGCGAGCGCCTCGCGGATCTCCGGCAGCGCGCCACCGTGCTGGCGGAAGTGCTGGTAGACCAGGTTGTCGTACATCCCGTCGGCGCCGTGTTCGGCGAAGCCGGCGGCCAGGTCGGCGGGGGTGTACAGCCGGGACGGGTGGCTCGGGTACGGCAGCCCGGCGACCGGCGGCACCACGTGTGCGCCGCGCCGGACCAGGTCGGCCTCGGCCTGGGCAGACGGGAACGTGCAGCCGAGGAAGAGGGTGTCGGTCAGGTCGACGTCGGTCAGGTCGGGCACCGGCGGTACGTCGAACTGCAGTCCCTGCACGGTCAGCCCGGCGAGGCTGCCGGCCCGTAGATGCCGGTCGAGTTCGGCGCGGGACTCCACTTCGAGCGGTGTGGTGTCGTGGGGTTCGAGGAGTTCGGCGGGGGGTGGCGTGGGCACCCGGACATTTTCCCTGTTGGCCGCAAATTGCTGAGCACCTGCTTGGTGCACAGCGGGCGTGGGCATAGCGAAGCCCGGTGGCACGAGGCCACCGGGCTTCTCAAACCGGGTCCTGGGGAGGCTCCGGACCTCTATTTCTAGTCGAGTGCCGCGCCCGGCACACCCGCCGCACGCGTGACGAAGGACTCATCCGTTCAGTCACCATGCCGCACCGAATCCGGGTTGAATGGGCAAAATGCAGAACCTGTTGCCCGAGCCGCCGGCCACCCTGCTTCCCGGCGACGAGCAGGCCGAGGCGGCGCTGGCCGAGGCCGCCCAGGTCGACACCGATGAGGCGTACGCCGCCGCCACCGGCCAGCACCCCACCCACAGCCGGGCCTGGGCGGTGCTGGCGCAGCGGGCGTTCGCCAAGGGTGAGGTCGTCACCGCGTACGCGTACGCCCGTACCGGCTACCACCGGGGGCTCGACCAGCTCCGTCGCAACGGGTGGAAGGGCCACGGGCCGGTGCCCTGGTCGCACCGACCCAACCAGGGTTTCCTCGCCTGCCTGCATCTGCTGTCGCGGGCCGCTGGCGAGATCGGCGAGTCCGACGAGGCGGCGCGCTGCGCGCAGTTCCTGCGTGACTGCGACCCGGCGGCCGGGGACGCGCTGGCCAGCAGCTGACCGGCCGGCCCAGCGGTGAGCGCGGCGCAGCCGACGGCCGCGCTCACAGCCCGTCGGAGACCGCTGCGGCGATCTTGAGCCAGGCCTGCCGGAAGGTCGACGAGAGCTGCCCGTACCGGATCGGTTCGCCGCTGTCGATGATCCGTTCGTACGGTGCCAGCAGGACGGTGCGGGTACGGGCGGCGAAGTGCTGCTCGATGGGGCGCAGGTCGATCTCCCGTCGCGACGGCGGCATGGAGATCACCGTCACCGCCTGGCGGACCAGCCGCTGCCGGCCGGTCTGCTCCAGATGGTCGAGCATCCGGGCGGCGGGTTCGGCGGAGTCGTTGCGGGCGGACATCGTGACCACGAGCTGGTCGGTGGCGTCGATCGCCGCCTGCCAGTTCTGCGCCCGTACGTTGTTGCCGGTGTCCACGAAGATCAGCTTGTAGAAGCGGCTGACGACCTCGCGGATCTCGGCGAACGCGGCGGCGGTGAGCATCTCGCCGGCGGTGGCCGACTCGTCGGAGGCGAGGACGTCGAACATGCCCTCGCCCTGCGCCCGGACGTACTGGGACAGGTCACCGACGCGGCCGTGTGAGCCCTGGAACTGTCGCAGGTCACGCAGCATGTCGCGGACCGTACGGGAATGGAAGTCCTGCTGGGCGCGCATCCCGAGGGTGCCCTGCGTCTCGTTGTTGTCCCAGGCCAGGACGTACCCGCCGCGTTTCTGCCCGAAGGTCATGGCCAGCATCAGGATGGCGACGGTCTTGCCGGCGCCGCCCTTGGGGTTGACCACGGTGACCTGGCGCAGCCCACCGAAGTTGCGGCGCACCATTTCGATGTCGCGCCGGATCTCCTGCTCCTGCTGACCGGGCGGCAGCTTCACCAGCCCGAGCGTGGTCCGGTTGAGCGCGGCCCGCATGCCCATCGTGGCGACCGGGTTGGCCGGTTTGACGGCGCGCCGCTGGGCGAACTCCTCGGCGGTCGGCGCGAAGCCGTCACCGACCCAGCCGGCGTGCGGATCGGGCTGGCCGTGCGGCGGTGCCGGTGGGTACGGCCCGGCCACTGCGGGCGGCACGGGGTAGGTGACCGCTGGCGGCTGCGGGTACCCGGTTCCCGCCGCCGGCGGGTAGCCGGCGGCCGGTGGTACGGGCTGTGGCGGTGGTACGGGCTGTGGCGGTGGTACGGGCTGCTGCGGTGGTACGGGCTGCTGCGGCGGGGTCGGTGGGGACGGAATCCGGTGTACGCCGGGAGCCTCCTCGTACGGCTGGCGAGGCAGCTCCGTCACGCCGGGAACCACCTGCTGGTACGCCATCGGCTGCGGCGGCGACCAGCCGCCACCGTCGGCCGGTGTCCAGTCGTCCCAACCGGTCGCTGCCGGTGGACCGGCATCGGCGGGTGCCCACGGGTCGGCCGGCTGCCCCATGCCGGCGGCCGGCGGGGATGGTGGCGGGCCCGGTGGCGGTGGCGGGCCCGGTGGCGTGGGCGTCTGGCCGGGCGGCGGTGCCGGCCGGCTCGGGCCAGGGTGCGGCGGACTGGGGTGAGTCGGGCCGGGCCGGGGCGACGACGGATGCGGCCGACCAGCGGACTCCGGCGCGAACTGCTCCGCCGGCGCGAACTGCTCTGCCGACGCCGACGCTGACGTCGGCTGCTCGGGTGAGCGTCGCGGTGCCGGCGGCAGGCCGCCCCGCTGATCGTTGTCGCCGGTGTCCGTCGGCGGGGTCAGCCGGCGCGGCGGCTGTGCCCACGGTGAGGTCGGTGAGTGCGGCAGCCCGGGGTCCCGCTCGACCGCCCGACCGTTGCCGTCACCCGGCTGCGGCGTCGGGGCGACGTCGTGCGGTGGTGGCTGGCTGGCCGCTGCCGTGGGCGGCGGGGCGACCGGCACGACCGGGACCGCCATCGTGACGTCGCTGCGCCCGGTGGCGACGATCTCGTCCGGCGGCCAGAACGGCTCCTCCACCGGCGCGCCACCGGCGCCGGTCGACACCGCCGGTTCGGTCTGGTCGTGCACGGCGTACTCCCCCTCGCCCCCCGTGGCCCCACCCGAGGATGTGCAGGTCAGTCGCTACTTAGCGTCGCATACCAGGTCAATGTGTGTACACGCCCCAGGCGGCTGGTTCCACCCACCAGGATCGTTTGCGGGTCAATGTTCCCGTCACCGTATCGTCCACGAACGGCAGCTCTCCGTCGCGCGGGGTGACCGCCGCCGCCCGACCACGGGCCCGCCGTACCTCGATCTTCACCCGCTGCCCGCGCCACCACGATCTCGTCACCACCGGCACCGCCACCGCGACCTCCAGCAGCCCGTCCGACGGGTCGGGGTGGGCCACCAGCTGCACCTCGGCCAGCCGGGCGTACCCGTCGGCGTTGGCCACCACGCAGGCCAGCACCGGTTCGTCGCCGGCACTGAGCACGGTGTCGTCGACCTCGACACGGCCCCGCCACGGCAGCGGGCGGTCGGCGTCGTCGGCACCGCCGAGCAGCGCCCCGTCGAGGGTCACCGAACCGGCGTCGGTACGCAGCAGGTCAAGCCGGCGGACCGGGCCGTGCAGCACCGCTGCCGCGACGGCGGCCGGATCGCGGGGCAGCCCGAGCCGCCCGGCCAGGTCGCCCGGCGGGGTGCCCCCGTCGGTCGGCGTGTCCCGCACCAGGCCCGGGTCCAGCGGCAGGATCCCGATCGCCGGCAGGTCGGGCAGAGTGCGGTTGTCGGCCAGGTCGGCGGGTCGGCGACTCGGCGGTGGAGCGTACCGGCGCACCAGCCGGCGCAGCACGGCTCTTAACTGTCCGTCGCTGGCCGTCGCCACGACCAGCCGGGTCTTGCTGTCCTCATCCGGCCAGGTCAGCCCGTCCGTCCGGGCCGGTCCGTCCAGCTGGGCGAGTACGTCGTCGATCTCCCGGTCGGAGCGGGCGGTGACGGTCCGCACCCGGGCACCGGCCGCGACCAGCGCGTCCCGGCAGGCCAGCACCGGCACCCGGACCGGTTCGGCGCAGTCGGACTTCGGACGGGTCGCCGCCGTACCGCAGGCGACCCCGCAGCCGCCGTCGCAGCCCGCGTCCGGCTGGCTGCCGAGCGTCAGTAGCACCACGTCGTACACCGTCGCCGCCTCCTGCCGATCCTCGCGGCCACGTCCACCAGGATCGCGGCCCTTGTTAGCCTGACTCCCCGGGCTCGCCACGCGGTCGCCACCTGGCACCCGAGCCCCATGGAGGCGGGTTACACAAGATGCCAGCGATCGTGCTGCTCGGCGCGCAATGGGGTGACGAGGGCAAGGGCAAGGTTACCGACCTGCTCGGTGAGCGGGTCCACTACGTGGTGCGGTTCTCCGGCGGCAACAACGCCGGACACACCGTCATCACCCCGGACGGCCAGAAGTACGCCCTGCACCTGATGCCCTCGGGGGCGCTCTCCCCGAACGCGATGATCATCATCGGCAACGGGGTCGTGGTAGACCCGAAGGTCCTGCTGACCGAGATCGACGGCCTGGCCGAACGCGGCGTCGACGTCTCCCGGCTGCGGATCTCCGGCGACGCGCACCTGATCATGCCGCACCACCGGGCGCTGGACCGGGTCGTCGAGCGCTACCTCGGGTCGTCGCGGATCGGCACCACCGGTCGGGGCATCGGGCCGGCGTACGGCGACAAGGTCGCCCGGATGGGGATCCGGGTCCAGGACCTGCTCGACCCCGGCATCCTGCGCAAGAAGCTGGAGCTGGCGCTGCGGGAGAAGAACCAGATCCTGTTCAAGGTCTACAACCGTAAGGGCATCGACCTCGACGCGGTCGTCGAGGAGTACCTCGGCTACGCGTCCCGGCTGCGTCCGCACATCGCCGAGACCCGGGCGATGCTGTGGGACGCCCTGGACCGGGGCGAGACGGTGCTGCTCGAAGGCGCGCAGGCCACCATGCTGGACATGGACCACGGCACGTACCCGTTCGTCACCTCGTCCAACCCGACCTCCGGCGGGGCGTGCGTCGGCACCGGGATCCCGCCGACCGCGATCACCAAGGTGATCGGGGTGACCAAGGCGTACACCACCCGGGTCGGCTCCGGGCCGTTCCCGACCGAGCTGTTCGACGCCAACGGCGAGCACCTGCGCAAGGTCGGCGTCGAGTACGGCACCACGACCGGGCGGGAGCGCCGCTGCGGCTGGTTCGACGCGGTCGTCGGCCGGTACGCCGTACGGCTCAACGGCATCACCGACCTGGTGGTCACCAAGCTCGACGTGCTCACCGGCCTGCCGAAGGTGCCGATCTGCGTCGGCTACGAGATCGACGGCGAGCGTTTCGACGACATGCCGATGACGCAGACCGGGTTCCACCACGCGAAGCCGATCTACGAGGAGCACGACGGCTGGTGGGAGGACATCACCAAGGCCCGCACCGAGGCGGAGCTGCCGACCAACGCCCGCCGCTACGTCGAACGCATCGAGGAGCTGTGCCGGGCGAAGGTCAGCGTGGTCGGGGTCGGTCCGGGCCGTGAGGAGAACGTCGTCCGCCACGAGCTGCTCTGATCCGTACGGCCTGCGCTGATCCGTACGGCCTGCTCTGATCCGTACCGTTTCGCCAGGTCCGTGCCGGCGTGGCCGGCTCCCTCAGGAAACCCTCAGAGTTCCACCAAGCGTGGCGGTGCCTGCCCGCTGCATGATCGACCCGGTCCCGTCCGTCGGCCACCATCGGCCGACGGCGGGACACTTCCCCCGAAATCGATCGATGTAGCGGATAGCAGGGAGCAAGGCAGTGAGCCGGCTGTACGGCGATCCCACTCGGGCGCAACGCTCGATGGCAGCCACCCCCACCCCGACACCACCGACCGGTGTCCCACCGATGACCCTGGCCCGTGTGACGCTGGGCGTCGTCGTCGCGGTCAACCTGGTGATCCTCGAAGTCGTCTTCTTCGCGTACGGCCAGGGTCAGCACCCGGTGCTGACCGTCGCGAAGTTCTTCGGCCTGCACGCGGCCATGATCATGATGGTCCAGCTGACGCTGGTCGCCCGGATCCCCTGGCTGGACCGGCGGCTCGGGATGGACCGGCTCACCGCCTGGCACCGCTGGCTCGGCTTCGGGCTGTTCTGGACCGTGATGCTGCACGCGGCGTTCGTCATCACCGGCTACGCCACCCTCTACGACATGGGGTTCGGCGAGACCTTCCTCAGCCTGGCCCGGGTGCCCGCCGCACTGCTCGGGATGATCGCCGCCGGCATCATGATCGTCGTGGTCGGGGTCTCCATCCGGTACGTCCGGCGACGGCTGCCGTACGAGACCTGGCACGCGCTGCACGTGCTGATCTACCTGGCGCTGCTGGCCGGGCTGGTGCACCAGTTCATCGAGGCGACCACCTTCTCCTCCGTCCTGGCCACCGGCTACTGGTGGACGTTGTGGACGCTGGTGCTCGGCTCACTCGTGATCAACCGGTTCGTCGTGCCGGTGTGGCGCAACGCGTACCACCGGTTCCGGGTCGCCGCCGTCGTGCCGGAGGCCGACAACGTCGTGTCGGTGCACGTCACCGGCCGGCACCTGGACCGGCTGCCGGCCCGCGCCGGGCAGTTCTGCATCTGGCGCTTCCCCGGCCACAACCGCTGGTGGCAGGCGAACCCGTTCTCGTTGTCGGCGGCCCCCGATGGCCGCTCGCTGCGGCTGACCGCCAAGGCGGCCGGCGCGACCAGCGCCGGGCTGCGGCAGCTGAAGGTCGGCAACCGGGTCTTCATCGAAGGGCCGTACGGCGCCTTCACCAACCTGCACCGCAAGCGGGACAAGACGCTGCTGGTCGCCGGCGGTGTCGGGATCACCCCGATCCGCGCGTTGCTGGAGGAGTCGGGTGGGCAGACCGTGGTCCTCTACCGGGCGGCCAAGGAGACCGACGCGGTCCTGCTCGGTGAACTGCAGGGGCTGGCCGCCACGCGGGGCGCCCAGGTGCACCTGCTGACCGGCCGCACCGGTGCCGGTACGCCACCGAACCGGCCGTTCGACCCGGCGAACCTGCACGCGCTGGTGCCGGACATCACCGAACGTGAGGTGTTCGTCTGCGGGCCGCCGGCCCTGACCGCCGCCGTGGTCGACAGCGTACGGACCATCGGTGTGCCGAACGCGCAGATCCACGCCGAACGGTTCGGTCTCGGCTGAGTGGTTCCGTCTCGGCCCCTGCGGTGCGGTCTCGGCTGAGCGGTGCGGTCTCGGCTGAGTGACAGCTCAGTTGTTCGACGGGGGTCCTGGTCCTGGTCCGGGGAGGACGAACGAGGTGGGTGGCAGCGCGATCGTGGTCGGGGCCGGCATCGCCGGCCTGGTCACCGCCCGGGTGCTCAGTGAGCACGTCGACCAGGTGACGGTCCTGGAACGGGACCGGCTGCCCGACGCGGCCCTCCCGCGTCGGGGTGCGCCGCAGGGTCGACACGGCCATCTCGTGCCGGCGGCCGGCCAGCGACTGCTCGAGGCACAGTTTCCCGGGCTGGCCCGGCGACTGGCCGACGCCGGTGCCGTCGCGGTGCCCGCCACCGAGCTGATGTGGCACCACGACAGCACCGAGCTGGCGTGGCACCGCGACGGCACCGACCTGGCGTGGCGCCACGACGGCACCGACCGCCCGCTCGGGCCGGACCCGGCGCCGGACCTCCTGTCAGCGAGCGGGCCGGTGCCGGTCGTCCTGTCGGCGAGCCAGCCGTTGCTGGAGATGGTCGTCCGCCACCACCTGCTGCGGCTGCGCCGCAACGTCCGCGTCGTCGACGCCACGGCGGTGGACGGTCCCGTCATCACCGACGACCGGGTGACGGGGGTCCGGGTGGACGGGGCCGCCCACCACGCCGACCTGGTCGTCGCCTGCACCGGGCGCAACACCCACTTCTTCGACCAGCTGGCCAGGCACGGTTTCCCCACCCCGGAGATCTCGGCCGTGCCGGTCGACGTGACGTACGCCTCGCAGTTGGTCCGCCGCCGCCCGGGTGACCTCGACGGCGCGCTCGCCGTGGTGACCGGGGACCCGGTGCCGGGTGGCCGGATCGGCCTCATGCTGCCGTTAGAGGGTGACCGGTGGATGGTCACCCTCGGCTCCTGGCAGGGCGAGATGCCGCCGAGCGACCCGGCCGCGTACGAATCGTTTGCCCGCCGCCTGGCGTCGCCCGCGATCGCCGACGTCCTCGCCCGCGCCGAGCCACTCGGTCCGGTGCTGACCCACCGGACCCCGACCGACCAGCGCCGGTACGCCGAACGACTGGACCGCACCCCGGCCGGATTCCTGGCCCTGGGCGACGCCGTCCACAGCGGCAACCCGATCCACATGTACGGGGTGACGGCCGTGGCGGCGCAGGCGCGTGCCCTGGATCAGGCACTGCGCCGGCACCGCCCGGCCGCACCGGAACTGCCCCGGGACTTCTACCGCCGGGCGGGCCGGGCGATCGACGTACGGTGGCGGACCGCCACCGGCGGGTCGTTCCCCGCGTCGACCGACCCGGGTGGGTCGGTGTCCGCGTCGACCGACCCGGACACCGCCCGGGTCGGTCAGTAGATCGTCACGTCGTACGCGTCGACTGCCTCACGGACCGGCTGGTAGAAGGTCGTGCCGCCGGTCCGGCAGTTGCCACTGCCGCCCGAGGTGAGGCCCAGCGCGGTCGATCCGGAGTAGAGCGGGCCGCCGGAGTCGCCCGGCTCGGCGCACACATCGGTCCGGATCAGGCCTCGGACGACCCCACTGCCCAGGTAACGGACCCGGGCGTTGAGCGCGGTGACCGTACCGCTGTGGGTGCCGGTCGTCGAACCGGTACGGGTGACCGACTGCCCGACGAAGGCGTCGCCGACGGTGAAGCCACCCGGGTGGCTCTGCGCCGGGTTGTCGTACCGGACCAGGCCGTAGTCGTCGCCGGGGAAGCTGTAGTCGACGGTCGGGCCGATCAGGCTGGTCAGCGCGGAGTTGCTGTACCAGGTGTCGATCACCTCACCGCAGTGCCCGGCGGTGAGGAAGTAGTAGGTGCTGCCGCTGACCACGTTGAAACCGAGCGAGCAGCGTCCGCCGCTGCCGTAGATCGGGTCGCCGGAGGAGACCAGCCGGGTGAACACCCCGGAGGTGCGTTCCAGCTTGATGGCACCGGCCTTGCCGCGGGCGGCCAGCCGGATCTTGGTGATCTCGGCGCGGGAGACGCTGCTGTCGGCGGTGACCACGACCCGACCGGTGGCGCTGTCGACGTGCCAGGCGATGCCTTCGACGCCGGAGGCTTCCACCAGGTCACTGACCTGGGCGAGTTCGCTGGCGGTGTAGACCGTCGGGGCGGCGACCCCGGCGGACGGCAGGGTGAGCGTACCGGCGGTGACGATGCCGACGACGACGGCGAGCAGCCGCGTCGACCGGCTCGGGATGCTGCGGATCCGCACTGTTCCCTCCTGAATGGGACTGGAGATCTCGGACCTACTGGATATTGACAGTTTTGTTGTCCGTTGATGTTGATGCAAGCGCTAACACGTCAACATTACTTAGACAATGACCAATTGGAAAAACCATTCTGGCAATCGTCTGGCGAGGTGGGGTCGCGTGCCGGTCAGGATGCCGGTTGGTCCGACCCGGCATGTGCGGCGCGAATCATCAGCAGCTGGCCGATTTCGGCGACGTTCTTCATCAGCTCCGCGTTGACCCAGCCGACCAGGTGGGCGAGGCTGAGCCCGGCGTCGGCGGGCCACGGGTAGGCGACGGCCCGGTCGAGGTCGGCGTCGGTCAGCCGGTCGAGCGCCGCCGTCCAGTCCGAACGCAGCTCGCGCAGCCAGCGCACGGTCGGCTCGCCGATGCCCGGCCAGTGGATCTCCGTACGGTCGTGTGGTGGTCGCCCCTCGACGTGGTCGATCGCGACGGTCCACCACCAGCCGATGTGCCAACTGAGCCAGGCGATCGTCGGCACCGGTACCGGATCCGGCTCGGTCTCGGCCCAGTCCGGCACCCAGCCGCCGTCGTCGGACGGCCGCATCGTCCAGCACACCGGTGCCGGCTCGGCAAGGAAGTCGTCGGTCCGTAGCCGTTCCAGGTGGTACTCGAACAGCGACCAGGTCAGTTCGAACTGCCAGCTGAGCAGAGTGGCGCGGGCGGACGGCATCGGGCGATCATGCCAGCTCCGACCCGATCGGGCGTACCCGATTATGCGGATGGTGCGACGTCACTTTATGAGCCGTCGACCAGTGGAGCCCATGAAGATCGGACGCAACCGGGCAACCCGTCCGGGTCGTCCGACCCGTGGCCGACGAGTTACTGACATTGACCATCTCCGGCTTGCGCCCGGACATCACAATCCATTGTGGATCTTGTTACCTTTTCGAAGTCGGCATCAATCGAAGTATCTGAATCATGATGGTGCCGCACCCGTTCTTCGTCGAGAGGATCACGGATGTCCCGTCCTGCCCGCCTGACCCGGCGCGCCCTCGTCGCCGCCGTCACCGGCGCCCTCGTCGCCACCCTCACGCCCGGCACCCCGGTCTCGGCCGCCGACCGACCCTTCACCTACCAGGTGACCCCCGGCTCCGCGCAGTGGCGCGCGCTCGGCAGCCACCAGGAGATGGTCGACGCCGTACAGATGCCGGCCAAGACCGCCGCCGTCCTGCGGACCCCGCTGCTCGTCGACGCCGTCCTGGCGTACCCGCTGCTGCCCGACGCCCTGGCCTTCAACAGCGTCCAACACGGCTTCGAGACCGTCACCGCCCGCTTCACCGGACTACAGGAACTGCTCCGCCGCCCCGACGCCGGCCAGGAACTGCTCACGCGCTACCGGACCCTGAACGTCGCGGCCCGCGGCGGTGAGTCCCTCGCCGACGCCGGCGACCGGGCGCTGGCCGTGTGGAAACTGGAGACCGTCCTCGCCCAGCCGCAGGTGCTCGCCACCCTGACCACGGCGCAGTCCGAGGAGTTGCTACGGCTCGGCCTCGCCGTACACCGCGCCAAGCAGACCGATGCCACGACGTACGGCCAGGCCGGCCTGGAACCGACCGCGGTGCTCCTCGGTCGCGCGCTCGCCACCCGGGAGAGCTGGGACTGGTCCCGCTCGGAGCTGCTGCGCGAAGCTGTGCAGCTGCGGCCGGGCGCGGTGGAAACCACCGTCGCGGCCGTACGGGCGCACCTGACCGACCCCAGCGTCGCCCACCCGGTCAGCGACGACGTCGGGACGCTGGACTACGCCAGCACCGTCTACACCCCCAACGGCTCGGCCGTCTCGGTGATCACCATGACGTCCGAGCTGACCAGCGCCCAGATCAGCAGCTACAACAGCTACGTGGCGACCAACTATCCGTCGGCGTCGCGGGAACGCAACGCCTCGCGCAAGTACAACTGCCACTCGTACGCCTGGTACAGCACCTCCAGCGCGAACGACCGGTGGATGAACACCCCCGGGGACGACCGCTACTGGCAGGACGGCAGCTATACCCGCTGGCAGATCCCGTACCAGTGGTTCTCCAACATGAAACTGTCGTACGCCAGTGACGACCACTCCGGCATCTGGGTCGGCACCGGCAACTACGTACGGTCCAAGTGGGGCCAGCTCGGCCTGATGTACCACTACTGGAACTACTCCCCGTACAACAGCTCCACCACCAACTCGTACTTCCGGCTCTGATCCACGGTCGGCCCGACTGACCCTGACGAAACGGCGACGTGCCTGGCGGGAGTTCCATCCCGCCAGGCACCTCGTGCGTCCGGTGGCCTACCTGCCAGCTGCGGCTACTCGTAGCGCAGCGAGTCGACCGGGTCAGCCCGGGCCGCCCGCGACGCCGGCAGCGTGCCGGCCAGGAACGCGATCGCCATCACCAGGCCGATGATCGCCGCGATGGAGAACGGCTCGAAGGCGATCAGCGTGAGCCCCGGCAGGTCCGCGAGGAAACTGCCGGCCAGTGCGCTGCTGATCGCGGTGCCCGCCGCGACCGCCAGCACCGCGCCGATGGCGCTGCCGAGGAAACCGATGAACGTGGCCTCCAGGCTGAACAGGCCGAACACCTTGCCCGAGCCCATGCCCATCGCCTTCATCAGGCCGATCTCACGGGTCCGCTCCTGCACCGACATGAACAGGGTGTTGACGATCCCGAAGCTTGCCGCCAGCAGCGCGATCACCGCGAAGGCGTTCAGCACCCAGACGATGCCGTCGATGACGGTACGGAACGCGCCGAGCTGATCGGCGACCGTGCTCCCGGTGTAGCCGGCGTCGGCCAGCCGGTCCTTCAGTGCGCTGATCTGCTCGTCGGTCGCGGCCGGGTCGAACCAGACGGCCGCCTGGGCGTACCGCTGCGCCTCGGCGGCCGGGACACCGGTGTTCTGCGCGTCGAACAGCGCATCGGTCAACGCGTCGTTGGGCACGACGCCGCCCCCGGTCGCCAGGGTCTCCTCGGCCACCCCGACGATCGTCGCCTCGATCACCTGCTGCGTGCGCTGCGCGTCGGTCACCGCGATCGAGACGGTCTGCCCGACCGCCGAAGCGTCGTCAGCGAAGCCGAGCGGTTCGACGTACGACGTCGGGAGCGCGAGCTGCAGCTGCGACGAGGCGTTGTCCGGCTCCGACCCGGCGGCCAGCGGGGTCCGCTGCCCGGCGACCAGGCCGCCCACGTCCACTACGTACCGCGTACCGTCGCCGACCTGGATGTAGTCGGCGCTGATCGACCGGGTCGCCTGTACGTCGAGGACACCGTCGATGTCGGCCAGGGTGTCCAGGTCGGCCGGGGTGAGCGCGACGACCGTCTGCTGACCGGGCGGACCGTCCTGCCCGCTCGACACCGTGTCCGGGTCGTACTCGGCCGGCCCGGCGTCGGCGGAACCGAACCCGTCGTCGGCGTCCGGGGTCTTGACGACCGACATGACGTCGGACGCGCCGATCGCCGTCACCGTGTCGTCGATGTACGCGTTGATGCCGGTGCCCAGCCCGCTGGTCAACGTCAAGGTGAACGCGCCGATGAAGATCGCCAGGATCGTCAGCAGCGTACGGGTCTTGGACCGGAAAGTGTTCGCGGTGGCCGAGCCGACCAGATCGGAGATCTTCATGCCGGCACCGCCGCCAGGTCGTCGACCAGCTGGCCGTCCCGGACCAGGATGCGGCGGTCGCAGCGCGACGCGAGCTCCTCGTCGTGGGTGACGACGATCAGGGTGATGCCGTTCTGCCGGTTGAGGCCGAAGAGAATGTCCTCCACCACGGCGCCGGTGGCGGAATCGAGGTTACCGGTCGGCTCGTCGGCGAAAATGATCCGCGGATTGTTCACCAGCGCCCGCGCGATCACCACCCGTTGCTTCTGCCCGCCGGAGAGGTTCGCCGCCTTGTTCTTCGCCTTGTCGGCCAGCTCCAACTGTTCCAGGGCGGCCATGCCGCGCCGCCTACGCTCGGCCCGTCCGACGCCGGCGATCTTCAGCGGCAGCATGACGTTGTCGAGGACCGAGGTGTTCGGGGTGAGGAAGAACTGCTGGAAGACGAACCCGAACGTCTTGTTCCGGGTCTGGTTGAGGCGGCTGCCCCGCAGCGTACGGGTATCGACCCCGTCCAGCGTGATCGTGCCCGACGTCGGGGCGTCCAGCAGCGCGAGAATGTGCATCAGGGTCGACTTGCCGGATCCGCTCTTACCGAGGATCGCAACACTCTCGCCGTCATGAATGTCGAAGTTGACTCCCTTCAGCGCGTCGAAACTGTTCGCGCCCCGACCGTACGTCTTCCGTACGTCGACAGCCGAGATGACAGGGCTTTCCATCGGACTCCTCGTATTCGCCGACCAGGCCGAATTCCGGCTGGTGTCTCCATCGTCGTCGGCGGCACGGTCCGCCGCGTCACTCTGTGGCGGGCATTCGCGTACCGCGTTCGCGGTACGGGGGAATACCGCGCCAGGTGGACCTGCCTGGTCACGGCGGCCGGCAGACTGGGGCCATGACGACCACTGCGGCCGTGCCGGCGGACCCGAGGTACGGCCGTCCGCGCGTACCGCCGTGGGTCGGTGACCTGGCCGCTGCGGTGATCATCGTCGCGACGGCGCTCGCCCCGTTCAAGGTCCCCGAGCACGAGGCGGCCGGACCCGTCACCATCGCCCTGGCGATCGTCCCGGCCGTGCTGCTGCCGCTGCGGCGGCGCTGGCCGCTGCCGGTGCTCGCCGGCTGTATCGCGATCTACGGACTCGTCGCGGCCACCGGGGCGCTGGAGCCGGGCGTGGTGCTCGCCGTGTCGATCGCCATGTTCGGGGCGGCGAACCGCACGGACCGGCGGACCACGCTCACCGCAGCCTGCGCCGCCGTCGTCGCGACGACCCTGCTCAACCTCCTGACGGCGATCGGGAGTGTGTTCGATCCCCGGGCGTTCCAGGTCACCGTCCTGGTCGCGTTCGCCGCTGCCGCCGGCGACGGCCACCGCTCCCGGCGGGAATACCTGCGCGCCATCATCGAACGCGCCGAACGCGCCGAACAGACCCGCGAATCGGAGGCCCGCAGACGGGTCACCGAGGAACGGCTGCGGATCGCCCGTGACCTGCACGACGTCGTCGCCCACCAGATCTCCGTGATCAGCCTCAACGCCGGGGTGGCGTCGTCGGCGCTGCAGACCCGCCCGGAGCGGGCCCAGCAGGCCCTCGGTGCCATCCGTGGCGCCTCCCGGACCGTGCTCACCGAGATCGGCGACCTGCTGCGGGTCCTGCGTACGGAGGACGACGACCCCACCAACGGGGCGGCGACCGCCCCGCAGCCCGGTCTGCACCGGCTCGACCAGCTGGTCGCCGGCTTCACCGGGGCGGGACTCCACGTGTCGCTGCGGACCGATGGGGACCTGGCGGCGGTCAGCGGCGCGGTGGACGTGGTCGCCTACCGGGTGATCCAGGAAGGTCTCACCAACGCCCATAAGCATGGTGCCGGGCATCGCGCGCATGTCCAGGTCGAGGTCGACCCTGACCGGATCCACGTGATGGTCACGAATCCGGTGTCCGGCCGGTCGGCCGACGACCGGTCCGAGGTGCCCAGCAGCGGGCACGGACTGGTCGGCCTGCGGGAACGGGTCGCCTCGGTCCGTGGCGTCGTCGAAACCGGCCTGTCCCCGGGCGGCTACCGGCTCGCCGCCACCCTGCCGCTACCCAAGGAGGAACCCCGGTGACCACTGTGCTCGTCGTCGACGACCAGGCACTGATCAGGCAGGCCGTGACAGCGATCCTGACCGACGACGGCCGGATCAGCGTCGTCGGCGAAGCGGTCAACGGTACGCAGGCTGTCGCGCTCGCGGGCTCGCTGCGCCCCGACGTCGTACTGATGGACATCCGGATGCCGGAGCTCGACGGCATCGGCGCGACGGCGGCCATCTGCGCCGATCCGGCGCTGGCCGGGACCCGGGTGCTGATCCTCACCACCTTCGAGGAGGACGAGTACCTGGTGGCGGCGCTGCGGGCCGGCGCGAGCGGCTTCATCGGCAAAGGGTCCGAGCCGGAGGATCTCGTCCGGGCGGTACGCGCGGTGCACGCCGGCGACGCGCTGCTGTCACCCGCCGCGACCCGCAGCCTCATCGAGAGGTACGTGCTGCCGGCCCCGCCGACGGCCACGGTGGGCGGCTTGCCTGTGGTCCCTGAGACCGTCGGGCAGCTGACCGACCGGGAACGCGAGGTGCTGCTGCTGGTCGCACGCGGCCGGTCGAACCAGGAGATCGCCCAGGATCTCGTCATCTCGCCGCACACGGCGAAGACCCACGTCAACCGCATCATGACCAAGCTGTACGCGCACGACCGCGCCCAGCTGGTGATCCTCGCGTACGAAAGCGGCCTGCTTACCCCCGGCCTGACCTGAGTGCCGAGGCGTCTGTCGGAGATCTTGCACCGTGCTGCCCGGGTCCGCCTTGTGGTCCGTGGACTGGCCCGCCTACCGTATCGATATGTCCCGATCATTGTTGTTGATGGGGCGGGGGTGCCTGCCGAGCGGGGTACGGGCCGCCATGGTCGTGGCGGCCGGCACGGCGCTGTCGTTGCTCGCGGTCGCTCCGGTGCGGGCCGCCGACATGGTCCCCCAGGCCTGCCCGATCGAGGAGACCTACGAGGTCTGGTCGCCACAGAAGGTCTGGATCTCCACCGACACCGCGAGCGACTGGCAGACCGGTCCCGGGTCCATCGACTTCACCGGTAGCGGCACGATCGACATCTCGGTCACCACGTCGGCGAGCTTTTCGGTCTCGGCCGGTGCGCTCGTCGCGTCGGCTGAGACCACCTTCGGTGTCGACCTCACCGTCGGGTCGAGCCACACGACCAGCTGGAGCCACTCGATCCCGCTGTCGTCGGGGGTGACGTCCCGCCTGGTACGGACGAAAGAAGGCCGGCTGTTCGGCTTCAGGAAGCATCGGCTCAACACCAACTGCACGGTGACCACGTCGGCTGGCGCGGTGGCGTACGCCCCACTCGCGTCACACAGTTCGAACTACTACTGCTGGAAGCGGGACGACTACCCGGCGACGGCCTGGTGGTATCCGAACCCGCAGGGCGGGTGTTAACAAGGGGTGACGTGGGGAGACATGGGAAGGCTGCCTACCGCCCTGGGCCTCGCTGTGGTCCTGGCGTTCGGCGTCGCCGGGTGCACCGGCGGCTCGGACGGCCCGGATAGCGGGGCGCCCAGGCAGTCGTCGTCCGCAGGCCTGGCCGACGACGATCATCGGGGTGTCGCCCTCGAATCGGCCGGGCGCGGCAGCCAGCACAGCTCACAGCTGGAGGTCAGCCAGAGCCGCTACGACGGCCTGGTCGTCTTCCGGAACGTGACAAGCTCTCCGGTCCAGCTGATCTCCGTTGAGATGGCGACCAGCGACTCGGCGGTCGTCAGCGTGGACTCCGTCGGCCTGGTGGCGCTGGCGCCGGACCAACCCGACGGAGTCGGCTTCACCGACCGGTTCCCGCCCGTGTTCGCACCTGGTCTGACCGCCGTCGACCCGGCTTCGGTCGAGCTGCTGCCGAGCGATGCCAGCCGGGAACGCTACTCGACCGTATTCAAGATCACGGCCGTTCGGCCCGGCCTGTGGGAGGCCCCACCCGTCACGGTGACCTACCGGTCGACCGGGGGCGTTCGCTCGATCGACTTCCCGCACCGGCTCTCTGTCTGCGTCGAGCCCGCCTCGACGGCCGAGTGTTGAGGCGGGCTCGACGGGCGGTCCCCGCCATGAGTCCGTTGAGCAGGGCTGTGTGGCGGAGGGTTCAAGGGGTTGGTCAGTGGGTGGGCCGGGCGTCGAGGAACGGGCTGGGCGCACCGGCGTAGGAGACGTAGAGCGAGTCTCGGGCGCGGGTGCAGGCGACGAAGAGCAGGCAGCGTTCCCGTTGCAGGTCGTGCCGGTGCGCGGTGGGGTCGTCGTCGGCTGCGGTGATCGTCGAGCGGGCCGGCATGGTGTCGGCGTCGACGCCGATCGCCGCGACGCAGCGGAACTCGAGCCCTTTCATCGCGTGCATGGTGCCGACCCGTACCGCGTTGGTCTTGCTGGCGGTGGGGGTGCTGACCGGGATGCCGGCGGTGTCGAGCCGGTCGCGGGCGGCGCGGGCCAGGTGGCCGTTGCGGGCGGCGACGGCGATCGCGTGTGGCTCGACCCCGTCGTCGATCCAGCTGCGTACCTGGGTGACGAGCTGGTCGTGCTCGGCGTCCCGGTCCGGGTGGCCGGCTACCCGGGGCCGGCGGCCGTGCATCGGCGACCGGTAGCCGGTCAGGTCGTCCTGCTGGTCGTCCAGCCCGGTCGGGTGCACGCCGGTGAGCAGCCGCACCGACCAGGCGAGGATCTCCTGGGTGGTGCGGTAGTTGATGGTCAGCTTGCGGCTGCGGCCGCGGATCCCGACGCCGAGGCTGCCCAGCGACACATGGTTGTCGTAGATGCGCTGGTGCGGGTCGGCGACGATGAACAGGTCGTCGGGGCCGGCGGCGACGGCGGCCCGCAGCAGTCGCCACTGGGCCGGGTGCAGGTCCTGGCCTTCGTCGACGATGACGTGCCGGTACGGGCGGTCCGGCCGTTCGGCGAGGATCTTCGCCGCCTGGTCGGCCAGCTGCAGGTGGGTGTACTGCTCCTGTTGCCGCAACGCGTCGGTGACCTGCCGGATCGCTTCCCAGACGGCGAGCCGTTGGTCTGCGCGCAGCGGCGCGCCCCGGCCGTGTCGGCGGGCGGCCAGGTAGCCGGCCGGTTCGGCGATGCCCTGGGCCAGGATCACCTGCTCCCATTCGCGCTGCAGGAAGGTGGCGCTGTGCTGCCCGCCGGTGGCGTCGGCGGCCTGTTCCCACAGCGGTCGGGTGACGGTCCTGGCGTCGGCGATGACCGGTTGGCGGCCGAGGGTCTCGGCGACGATCCGGTAGGCGAGCCGGTCGACGTTCAGCACGTCGATCCGGTCCCGTATCGGCGCATCGTCGGTGAGCAGGCCGAGTTGCCGGTCGAGAGCGTCGGCGAGGTTGCGGGTGAAGGTGGTCAGCAGCAGCCGGTCCGGGCCGCCGGTGATCCGGGCGGCGAGGAACACCGCCCGGTGCAGGGCGGTCACCGTCTTGCCGGTGCCGGCACCGCCGGTGACCAGCGCCGGTCCGGCGTACGACGGGCGGTGGGCGATCTCCCGTTGGGTCGGGTGCAGGAAGACCCGCCAGGCGTCGAACGGGTGGGCGAGGATGCTGGCCAGCTCGGCGGGGCCGGAGACCAGGTGGAAGCGGTCCGGGGTGCGGGCGGCGGCGGCGGCCAGGTCGTCCGGGTCGACCGGCTCGGCGGGTGCGCTGGTCGGCAGGTGTGCGCTGACCTCGTCCCAGACCTGCTCCGGGGGGTAACCGGCGGCGAGGCCGGTGAGTGCGTCGTACTGGGCGGCGGGTAGCAGGTTCGCCAGGGCTTCCAGGTGCGCTTCGGTGGTGAGCAGCCGGACCAGGGGGAGGATGTCGGCGTCGACGCCGAGCCGGATCAGGTCGGCGTCGTTGACCCGGCTGAACAGCATGCTCGGGTTGGCCCTGGCGGCCTGCTGCAGGGCTGGCTCGATGCTGTCGAGGGCCTGCTGGTTGCGGACTTCGAGGACGCCGAGGGCCTGGTTGACGGTGAACCGCCGGCTGGTGGCGTACTCGATGGCGTCGTCGTGGGGCAGGACGGTGAGCAGCAGGAACTCGTCGCCGCTGGTCGGGGCGAGTACGACGCCCCGGTAGAACTGGGTGATCCGGATGGTGCGGATGCGGGAGTCCTTGGCGTTGGCGAGTTTCTCCAGGTGGATGCCGGCGTGGGTGTGTGCCGCGAACTTGTCGATCACGGCAGAAACCGATTTCTGAACGGGTTTCTGCAGCTTGGCATAGTCGGCCAGGAAGTCCTTGGCGATTCCGAGCTTGGCCACTGTCGTAACCCCTGTCGACTGTGTGGACGAATTGCACTAACCTGCACGCCTGCGTTCGCGGAGAGCCCATGCTACGCAACAGTTCCGAGCGCGGAGAACGACGAAAGGTGCAGAGTGGAGGCACGTACGTATGGAATGGGCCGTTCGGACATCTCGCACCAAACTATCGACGATGGTCAGCGTGGTGGATCTGCTGTCACAACCCTGACGGACCAGTCGGCGGTGCCCGCCGAAGGCCAACTGGTGACGGTGCGAAACCGCAGGTGGGTGGCGGCGCAGGTGGTCCGCGGTGAGGTCGCCAGCGCCGACCCGCAGGTGTTCACCGGGCAGGCGCCGCACCTGGTGCAGCTGGTCAGCGTCGAGGACGATGCCCGCGACGAGGAGTTGCGGGTGGTCTGGGAGTTGGAGCCCGGTCGGGCGGTGCACGACTCCACCGTTCTGCCCGGTCCGGGTGACGGGTTCGACGACCCGGCCCAGCTGGACGCATTCCTCGACGCGGTCCGTTGGGGCGCGATTGCCTCCGCCGACCGTACGGCGTTGCAGGCCCCGTTCCGGTCCGGCGTGGAAATCGAGGACTACCAGCTTGACCCGGTGGTGCGGGCGCTGTCCATGCCGCGGACCAATCTATTGATCGCCGATGATGTCGGTCTGGGTAAGACAATTGAATCCGGCCTGGTCATGCAGGAGTTGATGTTGCGGCACCGGGCCCGGACGATGGTGATCGTCTGCCCGGCCGGGCTGACCCGGCAGTGGCGCGACGAAATGCGGGACAAGTTCGGCCTCGAATTCCGCATCGTCGACAGCGCACTGCTGCGTGACCTGCGACGCAGCCGAGGCCTGTACGCGAACCCGTGGACCCACTACCCCCGGTTGATCGTCAGCGTCGACTGGCTCAAACGCGACCGCCCGCTGCGGCTGCTCCGCGAGGTGCTGCCGACCGCCCCCCGCTACCCGCGCGCCATCGACCTGCTCGTGGTCGACGAGATCCACACCTGCGCGCCGGCCGGCCGGGGCCGCTACGCCACCGACTCCCAGCGGACCAAGGCGATCCGGATCCTCGCCCCGCACTGCGAGCACCGGCTGTTCCTGTCGGCGACCCCGCACAACGGCTACCTGGAGTCGTTCACCGCGCTGCTGGAGCTGCTCGACGACCAGCGCTTCGCCCGAGGGGTGAAACCGACCGACGAGCAGCTGGCCCGGGTGATGGTCCGCCGGCTCAAGAGCGACCTGCCGCCGAGGTGGGACGGCAGCCCACGGTTCCCGGTGCGCCGCCTCGACTACCTTGAGGTCGACTACCCGGCCGCCGAACGGCACGCCCACGAGCTGCTGTCGCGCTACGCCGCCAGCCGCCGCGACGCCGCCGCCGACCGGGCCGGGCAGCTCGCCGCCGACTTCGTCACCACGCTGCTCAAACGCCGGCTCTTCTCGTCACCGAAGGCGTTCGCCGAAACCGTCGACACCCACCTGGCCACGATGTCCGCCCG
Source organism: Solwaraspora sp. WMMA2056 (assembly GCF_030345095.1). Taxonomy (NCBI): domain Bacteria; kingdom Bacillati; phylum Actinomycetota; class Actinomycetes; order Micromonosporales; family Micromonosporaceae; genus Solwaraspora; species Solwaraspora sp. WMMA2056. Next base: position 840,176 of record NZ_CP128360.1, on the reverse strand, counting down.
CACCCCGGGCGGGTCCGGCAACCCCACACCCGTCCGGGACAAGGCCGACAAGGTGCTGCGGCCGGCGATCGACCGGCTCGACGAGACCGCCGAGGACGACGAGGCGTACGGCGAGGTCGAAGCCGACGCCCTGACCGCCGTACGCCGCTGGGCGCCGCCGCTGTCCACCGAGGAGAAGGCGCTGCTCACCGAGCTGCGGACCTGGGCCCGGTCGGCGCAGCACCAGCCGGACGCCAAGTTCACCGCGCTGCGCGCCTGGCTGGACCCGATCGTGCGGCCGGGCGGCGACTGGTCCGACGAACGGGTCATCATTTTCACCGAGTACCGCGACACCCAGCGCTGGCTGCACGAACGGCTGATCACCGCCGGCTTCCCGGCGGAACGGATCGCGCTGCTGTTCGGCGGCCAGGACCCGCAGGACCGCGAACACGTCAAGAACGTCTTCACCGAGGACCCGGCCCTGGACCCGGTACGGGTGCTGCTGGCCACCGACGCCGCCAGCGAAGGCATCAACCTGCAGCGCCACTGCCACCGGCTGCTGCACTGGGAGATCCCGTGGAATCCCAACCGGCTGGAGCAGCGCAACGGCCGCATCGACCGGCACGGTCAACGGGCCGCCGAGGTGCAGGTGCTGCACTTCGTCCCGGCCGGCTGGCAGCACGCCGACTACACCGACGGGTCCCTTGAGGACGAGCTGGCGTTCCTGCGGCTGGCTGTGGAGAAGGTCGAGGCGATCCGCACCGACCTGGGCAGCGCCGGTGAGGTCATCGCCACCCAGGTCGAGCAGAAGATGACCGGCAAGCGTACGGACTGGCGGGCCACCGACGCCGAGATCGGCCGGCGGGCCAGCCGTGCCCGGCTACGGTACGAGCGTGACCTGGCCCGTGAACTGCAGCGGCTCACCGAGAAGCTGCATGCCAGCCGTACCCAGCTGAACCTGACCCCGGCCACGGTGGAGCGGGTGGTCCGCACGGCGCTGCGGCTGGCGCACCGCCGCGACCTGATCGCGGCCCCGACCCCGGCGGACGCCACCGGCACCTGGTTCCGGCTGCCGGAGCTGCCCGGCGCGTGGGCGACGGCCCGCACCGACGGGCTGCTGCATCCGGTCACCGGCCGGGAAAGGCCGGTCACGTTCGACCCGGACGCCGCGAAGGGCCGCACCGACGTGGTGCTGCTGCACCTCGGGCACCGGCTGGTCGGCATGTGCCTGCGGCTGCTGCGCGCCGAACTGTGGTCACGGACCGGCGGCGGGTCCAGCGGCAGCACCTCCGGTGCCGGCACCGGCCCCGACGCGGGCACCGGGAAGCGGCTGCACCGGGTCACCGCCCGGATCGTCCCCGGCGAGCTGCTGCGCAGCCCGGCGCTGATCGCCCACGGCCGGGTGGTGATCACCGGCACGGAAGGCACCCGACTGCACGAGGAGATCATCACCGCGGGCGGGCCGATCGTCGCCGGCAAACTGACCCGCGCCCGCCAGGAGGAGCTGGACGCGCTACTCGCCGCCGCCACCGACGAGACACCGGCGGAGCCGATGCTGGGCCAGCTCGTCGAGCTGTGGCCGACGCTGTCCGAGCCGCTCAGCCGGGCCCTCGCCGTCCGCGCCGACCAGCGCAAACGCAGCCTGTACAGCCTGCTGGAGCAGCGCTGCGCCGAGGAGGTCACCGCGATCGGGGCGGTGCTCGACGAACTGGCGGCCAACATCCGGGCCCGCCTCGACGACACGCCGTCCTGGGAACAGCCGTCGCTGTTCGAGCTGGAACGCGAACAACTGCACGCCGACCGGGACGCCCTGCGGAACCGGCTGCGCGACATCCCGGCGCAGCGGCAGCGGGAGACCGACGCGCTGCGCCGCCGCTACGCCGACCCGACCGCCCGCTGGTTCCCTGCCGCCGTCACCTGCCTGGTGCCCGCTTCCCTCGCCCGAGGTGCCCGCTGATGCCGTCCACCCGAAGCACCGCCACCGCAGTCACTGCCGGCCGTCGCCCGTACCGGCCGGCTCCGCAACGTGCCGACGAGCAGCACGCCGAATGGCTCGGCCTGCTCGGCACGGACGGGCCGTTCCTGACCGTGCCGGTGCTGACCGTCGCCCTGCCCGACGGCCTGGACACCGTGCCCGACGAGGTCCGCCAGCGGATCCGCCAAGGCTGGGGTGAGATCCTCGACGCCCCGCCGGACCTGCTTGCCCCGGCCTGGGTGGAGCTGATCCTGACCGAGCTGCTGCGCTACCCGGCCAGCGCCCGTGGCGACGGCACCGCGCTGCCGTCGGAGATCCTCGCTGGCGCCGACCGGCGTCGCCGTCGACCCGACTGGATCATGTACGGGCCGGAGCCCGGCGGCGGCCGGGCCGCCCGGCTGCACGTCTACCACCTGCCGGCTGACACGCCGCTGACCAGGCCCGACGGCGACCGGCCGGCACCCACCGAGCAGGCCGCGCAGCTGTGCCGCGACACCCGTACCCCGGTGGCGCTGCTCACCAACGGCCAGCACTGGGCGCTGGTGCACGCCCGCCCCGGCACCGCCACCGGAGTCGCCGTCTTCGACGCCGACCTGTGGTTGGAGGAGCCGCTGCTGCTGCGGGCGTTCGCCACCCTGCTGGCGGCGAGCCGGGTGCTGCCGCCGGCCGCCAACCCGGACGGCACCGCGTCGACCAGCCTCGCCGGGTTGTTCGTCCGCAGCGCCGACGCCCTCACCCAGGTCACCACCACCCTCGGTGACCAGGTCCGCCGGGCGGTGGAACTGTTCGTCGGCGAGCTGGCCCGGCTGGACCGCGAATCCGGCGGGGAACTGCTGCGCGACGTCGCCGACCGGGAGATCTACCGGGGCGCGTTGACGGTGCTGATGCGTCTGGTCTTCCTGCTGTACGCCGAGGAGCAGCGGCTGCTGCCGCTCGGTGACCCGCTCTACCAGGAGGCGTACGCGGCGACCACGCTGCACGCCCAGCTGAGCCTGGCCCGGGACCTGTACAGCGAGGAGGTGACCGACCGGCGGGCGGCGGCCTGGCCCCGGCTGCTGGCCCTGTTCGCGGCGGTGCACGGCGGCTGCACCCACCCGGACCTGATGATCCCGGCGCACGGCGGGTCGCTGTTCGACCCGGCCCGGTTCGGCTGGCTGCACCGGGCGGCGGTCACCGACCGGGTCATCCTGGAGATCCTGGACGCGCTGCTGGTGCTGCGCCACCGGGGCAAGGCCGCCGAGCAGCTCAGCTACTCCAGCCTCGGGGTGGAGCAGATCGGCCACGTCTACGAAGGACTGCTCGACTTCTCCTGCCTGCGGGTGGATCAGCCGCACGTTGGGTTGGTCGGCAAACTGGAGCCGGAGCTGCCGCTGACCGAGCTGGTCGAGCAGGCCGCGCTCGGTGAGCCGGAGTTCCGCGGCTGGCTGGTGAAACGCTGTGGGCTGACCGCCGGTCAGGTGGGCAGGGCGCTGGCCCGCACGCCCCGGCCGGACGAGGTGGCGGCGCTGCACGCCGCCTGCGACAACGACGCCGACCTGGCTGAGCGGGCCCGCCCGTACTGGGGGCTGCTCCGCACCGACCTGCGCGGCCTGCCGACGATCTTCCCGGCCGGGTCGGTGTTGTTCACTCAGGTCGGCGACCGACGGGCCACCGGCACCCACTACACGCCGAAGGAGCTGGCCGAGGAGGTCGTCCAGCACACTTTGGCGCCGCTGTGTTTCGCGCCCGGCCCGGCGCAGGGCGTCGCCGAGGAAGGCGTGTGGCGGGCGAAGACCGCGAAGGAGCTGCTGCAGCTGAAGGTGCTGGACCCGGCGATGGGCTCCGGCGCGTTCCTGGTGGCCGCCTGCCGCTACCTGGCCGAGGTGGTGGTGCGGGCCTGGCAGCGCGACAAGCTGCCGGCTGAGCTGGCCGACCTGCCCGCCGACGGGCGCACCGAGGAGGAGCTGCGGCTGGTGGCCCGCCGGATGGTCGCCGCCCGCTGCCTGTACGGTGTGGACCGCGACGACATGGCCGTCGAGTTGGCGAAGCTGTCGCTGTGGCTGGTCACCCTGGCCAAGGGGCGACCGTTCGGCTTCCTCGACCATGCGCTGCGCTGCGGTGACTCGCTGGTCGGCATCACCTCGCTGGACCAGCTGACCGCCTTCCACCTGGACCCGGAGCAGGGGCGATCCTTGCACGCCCGGCTCTACGGCTCGGTCACCGACCGGCTGCACGAACTGGTCGCCGAGATGACCGAGCTGCGGGAGCAGATCGAGGCGAGCGTGGTGCAGGACACCCGTGACGCCGCCGACAAGGCGGCGAAGCTGGGCCTGATCGAGCAGATGGGGGACGGGCTGCGGCTGGCCGCCGACGCCGTCGTGGGCGCGGCGCTGTCCACCGCCGTACGGGCACAGCGCCGCCCGTGGGATCCGGCCGACGACCCCGACGACGATCCCGAGTACAGGTACGACGACCGGCTGTCGGCGATCAGCGACCAGGTGTACGCGGTGCTGCACGACGAGGCGTCGGCGGAGCAGACCCGGCAGTTGACCGACACGATCAGCGGCTGGCTGCGCGGCAGCCGCCCCGCCCCGATCCGCCCCCTGCACTGGCCGCTGGAGTTTCCCGAGGTCATCAATCACGCCGGCTTCGACGCCGTCATCGCCAACCCACCGTTCGTGGGCGGGCAGCGGCTGACCGGATCGATCGGCGTCGACCTTCGCGAGTATCTGGTGGAGCGGGTCGGCCGGGGTCGACGCGGCAGCGCCGACCTGTGCTCGTACTTCCTGCTGCGCAAACTGGCGGTGACCGGGAAGGGCCGAGTCGGGCTGATCGCCACGAACACGATCGCCCAGGGCGACACTCGCGAGGTCGGCCTGGACCAGGCGATCGACATGGGCTGGACGATCTACCGGGCGAACAAGTCGCAGCCGTGGCCGGGCACCGCCTCGCTGGAGGTGTCGCTGCTCTGGGTGGGGCACGCCGGCAGCGGCGAGGAGCGCATCCTCGACGGCCGCAAGGTGCGCGGCATCACCGCCTCACTCGATGCCGAGTCCCGAGTGACCGGCAACCCGCACCGCCTCGCCGCCAGCGCCGGCCAGTCGTTCATCGGCTCGTACGTCCTCGGTACCGGATTTCTGCTGGAGCCGGATCAGGCACAGGCGCTGATCGCCAAGGATCCACGTAACAAGGACGTGCTCTTCCCCTACCTCAACGGCGAAGACCTGAACACCAGCCCGGACTGCTCAGCCACCCGCTGGGTCATCAACTTCCACGACTGGCCCATCGAACGCGCCCAGCTGTACCCAGACTGCTTCGCCATCGTCGAACGCGAAGTCAAACCTGAGCGTGAGCGCAACAAGTACAGTGCTAGTGCTCGCAATCGCTGGTGGCAGTACGAGCGCCGTCGCCCCGAACTGTACAAGGCCATCGAAGGACTCGACCGCGTCCTCGCCATCGCGCTCGTCAGCAAGACCGGGCTGCCGATCACCGTGCCGACCGGGCAAGTGTTCTCGCATATGCTCGGTGTGTTCGCGACCGACCGCTTCGCGCACTTGGCGCTTCTTTCAAGCAAGTTCCACTTTTCCTGGTGGACAACTAAGGGCGAGTCGAGCCTCCGTAACGATGCTCGCTACACCCCATCCGATGGTTTCGAGACGTTCCCGCAGCCGGAGTTGACGGACCGGATGGATCGGGTGGGTGACGAGTTGGACTCGTACCGGCGGTCGGTGATGTTGGGGCGGGAGCTGGGGCTGACGAAGCTCTACAACCTGGTCCACGACGAAAGGGTGGCCAGCGCGGATATTCGGCGGCTTCGGGAGATTCACGTCGAGATTGACAAGGCGGTTGCCGAGGCGTACGGCTGGTCCGACCTGCGGCTCAACCACGGCTTCCACGAGACCCGGCAAGGCACCCGCTACACGATCGACCCGGCGATGCAGGTCGAGATCCTTGATCGGCTGCTGGAGCTCAACCACAAGCGCTACGACGAAGAAAATCGCAAGGGCTTGCACTCCGGCTCCCGCCGCACACCACGCAAGTCAACCAAGTCCGTCCCGCGACCCCGGAAGTCAGCGGAATCCGAGTCGCTACCCCCTGCCTTCGACGACGCCCTGTTCCCCCGCCCCGACGCCCTCTTCTAGCAACGCTTCTGTTCGGCTTTAGCTAACGTCGGGCATCAGCGGGATGGTGACTGATGGTCCGCCAGTGGCGATGAAATCGGCCAGCCACTGGCGGACCTCACTCAGCGGAATTTCGGCGCTCGCGGGGACGACATGCTCGTTCCCCATGTAGTCGTAGGTAGCATCGCCGCTGCGGCTGGTGTCTCCTACTGAGTAGAAGCCGCCGTTGTGGTCCGTGTATGAGATGAATCCTCGGTTGTGGCTGATCCCGGCTTCGACTATGGGAAGGCCATCTTGCCCGGAAATGTTCGCCTGAACAACCGAGGGGATTCGGCGGCCTTCCGTGACGGTCAGCACGTGTTCGATCAGCTCGTCAAGGCCGGTCAGGTCGTCGACGATGATCGCCGGGTCTCCGGTGCCGAAGTCGTTCTCCGGGACCTGGTCAAACCAGACTTCTAGCGCCACCATGGGCTGGCACCCCCTGTATAAGTCTTGCGGAAATTCGGAGCGTGCACAGTGATGGAGCTGCCTTCGGGGAGGAGGATCGGCAGCATCCCATCGCAGCCGAGTCGACCTCTGCAGGGTACGTTGTGAGGACCAGATCAAGATGGCGGATGCTGCGGTCTCGCATCTGCATGGCAACCTTCATTTCTACATCTCCGGTGCGCTGCGGCAGTCGGGGGATGCCCTCGTCGCGCAGGTAACTGTCCACTCGGTCTTGGTCCTCATCTTTGCCGCTGATGACCTGGTGAACAACACCTGTGTCCGGATCGATCCACCGCCCGTGTGTTTTCTGTCCGCTTCCTGGCTCGACCGGGTCCGGAAGCTCGCTCCTCAACTGCTCGATCTGGTCAGGATGCAGACGCCCACCCGTCGCAGTGGACGAGGCGGCATCGTCGGGGTCAGGCCTATGCGAAGCCGCTGCTACCGAATCTCCGACGATTCTACGGGTGTAGTCCAGCAGGTCTCGACCTGCGGCTGTAGTGAGTTCGGCAGCCTCTTGCAGGCGTTGGACAGCCGCTGCGGCAGCAGCAACTGCTTGACTGGCGGCCGGACTGCTCGCCCCACGGGTTAGTTCGCTGAGTTGTCCTTGCTGCTGATGGATGGCAGCTCCGGCGGCTGCGACGGTCTTGACGACACGGGCCAGCGCAGACCGGGTCGCGTCTAGCGATCGAGCGACATCTCCTGCCGACGTGATTCCCGGACCTCCGTTCAGAGCGGCCAGATCCTTCTGAATATGAAATATGCACACGTTGAGTGCGATGCCCGAGATCTTCTGATCTAAGCATCTCGATGCTACGGTGTCGTGTGCCTACGCGCGAGGTATGGAAGGCGACAATTGGTCGATCACAAGCAAGCGTGGCTGTGTAGGTACCCGTCGATCTTAACGATCGCATTGTGATCATTTTCGACGAACATCGTGGCAAGGGTGGCATACCTGATGCATGAGATCTTCGGCGGCGACACCGGTGAGCTGCTGACGCTCGACGACTACTGGTCCGACTTCTACGAGCACTTCTGGCGGATCGAGTCGATCGGCTTCTGGAAGCTGGAGCGGCAGCAGTTCTTCAAGGAGCCGGGCAACAAGAGCTGGGAGGCTTTCGTCGACGGCCGCTGGGAGGAGTCGCTTCGGTTGATCGACGAGCAGCGCGACGACTTCGCCGACTACTACGGCCGGATCGCCCGTCAGGGCTTCGTCAACCGGCGGGTGCGGATCGTCGAGAAGCCGATCATCCCGTACCTGCAATGGGAGCTGCACCTGCTCCGACTCCGTCACGACTACGGCGGCCTTACCAGCGTCGTCGGTCCGGAGGAGGTCGCTGCGTACGAGGCGGGAGGTCCGCTGCCGGAGATCTACACGCTCGGCCTCGACGTGATGTACGAGGCGGTCTACGACGACTCGGGTGTGCTCGCCGCCGCCCGTCGCTTCACCGACCCGGAGCTGATCGCCCGGTGTCAGCGCCTCATCGAAGGGCTCTACCACCAGGGCGAGGCGCTGGACACGTTCTTCGATCGCGAGGTGGTCACACTGGATCCGCCCACTACATAGGCATCTCGTGAGGTGCCGCCGCTGGGTGGTGGTCGAGCGCCGCGATACGCCGATGGCGGGCGGCGTACTCGCGTAGCGCGAGGTTGACGGCTTCCTGCTCGCTCCTGGATCCAGACAGGCGCATCGCCTCTGCCAACGCCTCGTCGTCAAGGTCAACCTGCGTGACAGTCATCGGCAACCTTCGAAAGCAGATCGAGCTGGCATCGACGCTGTGAGCGGGAGAGCCAACCTCGGCCGATGATCGGATGCGCTCCATCTGCGCGACACGCCGAGCGCGGAGCAGATGGAGCGCATCCGATCATGAAATCCGGTGCAGCCGCCGAACCAGGCAGGGTCCTGCGGTCAGGGCTGGGTGGGGGTGTGCTTGAGGCCGGTGACGAAGGTGGCCCAGGTGGTGGCGTCGAAGGCGAGCGTCGGGCCGGTGCGGTCCTTGGTGTCGCGTACGTCCACCTGGCCGCCAGCGAAGCGGACCTCGACGCAGGCGGCGTTGTTGGAGCTGCGCGACGACTTGAACCAGTCCCGGTCTGGGGTGCCGACCTGCGGGGTCATCCCATCTCCTTGGCTATCTGGCGGATCAGCGCGAGTGAGTCCTGCGAGCTTAACGCGCGTTCCTCAGCCTCAGCGAAGGTCATCGTGTAGTCGGCTACGCGAGCGGACTGGTCGATGATGTCGCTGGAGGTCAGGACTTCCTGCCAGACCAGGTCAGGCAGCCGGGGCGATGGGAACGAGAGGATTTGGAACGGCCCGCCGAGCGCGGGGTGTGCTCCTGCGGTGAACGGCACGACCCTGATTCGGATCTGATCCGGATGCGAGGACACCAGCTCGACCAGGTGGTTGAGCTGGTCGTGCATGACCGCTGGGCCGCCGATCTGCTGACGGAGGACTGCCTCGCTGATGACGGTGCTCACGTTCAAGGGGTTGGGGCCGGTCAACCGAGCCTGCCGTGCCATACGCGCCTTCACTCGCCTGGTCATCTCGGTTAGCCGGACGTAGGTGTTGCCGCCACGGATCACGGCACGGGCGTAGTCCTCGGTCTGGAGCAGCCCGTGGAGTAGCTCGTTGTCGTAGCTGCGGACGTGATCCGCGCCGGCCTCGTAGCCGAGGAAGCGGAGGAAGTCGGCGGGGAAGAGTTGAGAGTACTGGTGCCACCAGGCGCGACGGGTCGCTCCCACCCGCAGCTCTTCCAGCTCGGCTGCGTCCTCCGGGTCGATCTCGTAGATCTCGATGAGTTGAGCCAGTCGACCGGCTGGCAGTTTGACCCTGCCGGCTTCTACGCCCGAGATGTACGCCTGGGCGATGCCGGTCGCCTTGCCAGCAACAACCGCTGTCATGCCCAGCTCTTCGCGGCGCTGGCGCAGCCTGATGCCGAGTTCCCACGCCTGCACGGTGGGCGAGACGTCTGCGCCGTCGGTTGCCTCTTGGCCCGTCGGTGACTGGATCATGTTCCTCACTCCTTACAGGACCGGATAGCAGGGTGAGCCTACTTCAGGAGGTCGCCGCAAACTAGGGGGTTGATATAACGAGCGACTTCCCTGATGCTAGTCACGGTCGCAGTCCCGCCGCAAACGAGGAGGTTTCCGTGTACCGATTCGGAAAGTTGATCTACCAGCAGGAGGAAGGCGAGCGGTACGGCTTCTCGCTGTGCCGCATCGACAACGCCGGCACGCGCGACCAGACGTACGACCTGCTCGGAGTCATCCGGGTCGCCGTCGACCCACGTCAGCCGGAGAAGCTGGGGGAGAACCTGCGTGGCTGGGCGGTCGCGACCCTCGCGGCCGGCGGCCACGGGTTCGGCTGCTACCACGCCGCCTTCAGCACCCTCGACGAGGACGACCAGCCCGAGAGCGACCTTGGCAACCTCGACATCAACTGGTCCGGCTCCGAAGTCCTCGTGCCCGCCGCCGAGTAGCCGTGTTCACCGAAGCGGCAGCGGCCCGGCTGCTCCGCGTACCGCCGTCGACCCTGCGCCGCTGGCTGGCCGTCACCGACGGCCGCCAGCGGCGGTCCGACCCGGCCGACGGCCGAGCCGGCCCGCCAGGTCGGCGGATGCTCGACTGGGCCGAGTTCGTCGAAGCGGCCTACCTGCGGGAACACCGACAGCTGCATCGTGTGTCGATGACCGGCCTGCCGATCTTCCTGGCGTCGCTCCGGGACCAATTCGGCGTGCCGCACCCGATCGCCGACCGGCGAGTCTTCACCGATGGACGCGCCGTCGTCAGGAAAGTCCAGGCCGCCGCCGGCCTGCATCCACGATGGTGGCTCGTCGTGACGATCGGCGACCGCCTGACGCTGACCCCGCAGGCAGCGGCCTTCCACCGGCGAGTCGACTGGGCCGGCAACACCGCGGCCAGCTACCGACCCGACCCGAACCCGGACTCGCCGATCCGTGTCCGGCCTGACGTCCGCTTCGGCCGGCCCGCCATCGGCGGGGTGAGCACCGAGACCATCGCCGAACACCAGGCGGCAGGCACCGACCCCGAGACGATCGCCGAGATGTACGCCCTGACGCCGGCTGACGTTGCCTGGGCGCTGGCCTACGAGTCCGGCACCCGGCCCAGCCGTTGACCTGACGTGGGAGGTTCGATGCCCGACCGAACGCTGTGTCAGCCCGAGACACTGTTTCCGGCCACGACCAGCTCCGGTGCTGAGCTGGTCGCCGCCACTGCCGACGAGATCGCCGGATGGCAGGCGGACGGGATCGGCGTACACGCCTTCTTTGACGACTGCTATCCCGCCCAGTTGCGCGGCATCGAAGAGGCACCTCCGCTGCTGTTCACCCGTGGCCAGCTGCGGGCCGACGACCGGGCCATAGCCGTCATCGGCAGCCGTAAGGCGTCAGCACGTGGACTGAGCATTGCGCGATCAGTGGCCGAGTCGCTGGCCAACCGGGGAGTGACGGTCGCCAGCGGGCTGGCCCACGGCATCGACACCGCTGCCCACACCGCAGCGCTCGACGCCGGTGGCCGCACTGTCGCCGTCATCGGCACCGGCATCCGCAACTACTATCCGCCCGCCAATCGGCGGCTGCAGGACCACATCGCCGACGTCGGCCTGGTGGTCAGCCAGTTCAGGCCCGACGCCGGTCCCACCAAGCGGAGCTTCCCGATGCGCAACGCGGTGATGAGCGGGTACGCGGCGGCGACCCTCGTCGTCGAAGCCAGCGAGACCAGCGGCGCCCGCATCCAGGCTCGCCTTGCCCTCGGGCACGGCCGGCCGGTGATCTTGACCAGCCACGCCATGCAAAGCAAATGGGCGCAAGCCTTCGCCACCAGGCCGGGCGTCCACGTCGTACGCGGCACAGCAGAGCTGATCGAAGCCGTCGACGGCATCCTCAACCGACTGCCCGCCGAAACCGGCGGGAGGGCGCTACGACTCCGCGAGCGCAAGCCACGTGGTAACGATGGCAATGACCAAGAACCAGCCGCCGACCCATCCGGTGACCAGCCCTCGCTTGAACATTCGACTGCCGCGTTCGGACCAGACGAAGACGAGGCCGACGTTCAACAGGAGTACGTGTACGGCAGCGTAGGTGCACAACACCCCGTAGAAGACGCCGAACCGGTCCCCGGCATCCAGGTTCGCGTTGGGATCGGACGGGCCGAGCTTCGTGACCGGGATCGCCAGGGCGGCGACGGCCAGTGCGTGACCCAGCGTGGCAACGCCAAAGCCACCAGCCAACGGCCACCAGCCCTTGCTGCTACCCGGCTCGGTCGCGCTCCCCTGATCCAACACCCACACTCCGCTTCGACGCTGCGTCAACCTGCCGACGGAGATCCTATGGGGTCAGCCCCAGCGAAAGCGTTCGCTGATCGAGCGCGTGACGCTGGTGATGGTATGCAGCATGGCGAACTCGCCGCCACCGGTCAGGCAGTCGGGGGAGACGTCGGGCAGGTCGAGGTCGCTGGTCGACGGGTTGGCGTAGCCGCCACCGCCGACGACCCGGCTGCCGATCGCGATCGGCTCCCGATCGGGCACGTAGACCCCGGCGACCTGCCCACCGTCCCGCCACACCTTCGTGTCGGGCGGCCAGACGGCGACGTTGCGCATCCCGTCCGGCCCGGTCGTCGCGTCCGGTTCGAGGACGAAGCAGTCCGCGTCGGCGAGGTGGCGCAGGTACCCGTCGATCTGCGCGTCGTCGCCGCGCCGGACGTCGTGGACGAGCAGCGCCGGGTCCGACTCGGCCATGGAGACCGGCGGACCCGACGTACAGCCGAAACAGACTGCGGCCGACAGCGCGGCGAGGAACACCTGAGCAAGCCGGCTACCCCGGAGGCAGCTTTCCCGCCCGGTCATGTCGTCGCGGGTTGCGTCGAACCGGAGACGAGGTCACGCCAGCGGGTGATCGTCGCTTTGTACGGTGCCGGCATGTGCAGGTCGGGCACCTCGTCGTAGCTGAACACACCGAGTTCCTTGTGCTCGTCGGTGTAGGTCAACTTCTCGGCGCCGGTGTAGACCGCACCGAAGCTGACGATGAAGACGTGTCGGAGCGGGGTGATCTCGTACACCCACGAGTCGATGATCTGTACGCCGGTGATGGTCAGGCCCAGCTCCTCGGCTACCTCTCGGCAGACGCCCTGCTCCGGGGATTCGCCGACCTCCAGCTTGCCGCCGGGTAGCTCCCACTCGTCGCGCTCGTTCTTCAGCAGCGGCACCCGACCGTGGTGGTCGACGACCAGCTTCACCGAGATCGGCAACTGGTACTCGAAGTAGCCCGGGTTGCGTTCGACGAGGTACGGCGGCCGGTCGGACATGGCAGGTGCTCCCATCTGTACTGCCTCAGCCCGCGCAGATCAGGACGGCGGCGACGTCGTCGGCGCGTTTGAAACGGTCACCGCCGACGGCCGGGTCGCTCTCCGTCTGCCGGATCAACTTCTCCAGGTACGCCACCCCACGCTCCCGGGCCTCGGCGACGACCTCGGACCACCCGGCGAAGAGCTGGTAATCGGTGACCAGCCGGGCGAACCCGTCCGTGCAGAGCAGGATGTGGCCGGTCCCTGCCCAGTCCGCGGTGATCCGGTGCGGGACGAGGCGGCGTTGCGGGTGGCCGGAGAAGACCGACTCGACGTCACCGGAGGTCATGGTGTGCCGGCGTCGCTGCTGCATGGCGGCGACGACCATCGCCGGGTCGGTCTCGCGGGCCCGCACCGCCGCCGCCTCTCGCCCGTCGAAGTAGCTGGTGGCGAGGACGCGGGTGGTGTCACCGTCGATGACAGCGGTGGCGTCGCCGATGCGGGTCAGCTCGAAACCGTCGCCCTGGTCGACGCAGAGACCGATCGAGCAGGCCGGCGGCATCCGGTCCGACGGGAAGCCGTACGCGTCCTGCCGCCACTGCACCTCGACGGCGATCCGCTCCAACAAGTCGGCGCCGCTGCCCTGATAGCCGTCCGTCCCAGCTTCTGTGAGGAGCGCCCCGACCAGGTCGACCAGCCACACCACGTCGCGTTCTGCGGGCAGGGCAGCGTCGTCGTACAGATCGGTGGCACCGTCGATCACCCAGGCCAGCGAACCTGCGTGGCCCACCCGGTCCTCGTTCGACCTGGCCCCGCCGGCTGTGGTGACCGAATCCCGAACCTTCATCTTGATCCTCTTCACGGCATCCACGAATCCGGAACGAACATCCCGGTCGCGATCAGGCCAGATGCGAGCGTGGCGACCACTCCAACACGCCACACGCTGCTGTTGTTGATGAGCGAGAAGGTGCCGAAGACCAGGCCAATCGCGCCGGCCGCGACCAACATCAGGCGAATCCCGTCGGCACCCTTGCTCTGGCTCGCGACATTACCAGCAGTGGCTACAAACGCAACCACCGCTGCCAACAACCCGAGTACAGCGGTTGAATAGCTGGGGTCTGTAGTTGTCATGGTGGTTCCGGTTCGAGTGTGAGTCCGGTCTGGGCGAGGAAGCCGGGTATCAGCTCTGGCCGGTACTGGATGCGTTTGAGCCGGTTGCGGATGACCGCGGCGAGGTGGTCCACGCCGTCGACGGCGAGGTTGCCCAGGCCGGCTTTCACTGTCGACCACAGACTCTCGACGGGGTTGAGGTCCGGGGCGTACGCGGGTAGCTGGACCACGGTCAGCCACCGGTGACGGGCGGCGGTCAGGCGACGCATCGTGGTGCTGGTGTGGGTGTTGACCCCGTCCCAGATCAGGATGATCGGGGCGTGGAGTTGGTGGTGCGCGGCGGTGATCAGGGCGGCGTAGTCGTCCTCGGAGAGGCTGCGGCGTTCACCGGTGCGGTTGCGGTGCACACGGAGCCGGTAGAAGACGTGGCCGCGCCGGCCGGGTTTGAGGCAGACCAGGCCGGCGATGGAGACCCGGCCTGAGCCCTTGGCGTTGACCCGCACGACGGGTGTGTGTCCTCTGCGGGCCCAGGTGGTGGCCCGGGGTGGTCGCAGGGTCTGTCCGGCCTCGTCCTCGAAGACGATCCACGCCCCGGTCGCCGCCGCTAGCCTCGTACCTTGGCCCAGGTCGTGGCCCGCCAGGCGGCGATGGCGTCGGCGTCGCGTTGGACTGCCCGGTGCTTCGGGACCTGCGGGGTGTAGCCGATGCGGTGCAGCAGGTAGGACACCCCGCGCAGGGTGTAGGAGGTGTGGAACAGCCGGCCGATGAGCGTGGCGACCCGGGCGAGGGTCCAGCGTTGGTCCTCGCTCCAGCCGTGTTCGGCTGGTCCGAGGTCGAGCTCGGCGCGTAGTCGCAGGAGCTGGTCGGGTGCGAGCCGGCAGGTGGTTCCGCCGGGTCCGGTCGAGGCGAGGGCGGTCATCCCGCCGGTCTGCCAGCGGCGCCGCCACTGGTAGGCCGATTTCGTCGATACCCGCAGCCGGGCTGCGACCTCGGTCGCGGGGACACCGGCGGCGAACATCCGCGCCGCCTGCATCCGTATCTCTTCCCGCTTGGCCCGCCCGCCGGCGGACAGACCACCACTATCGGCGTACCTCATACCTCCGGCATAGACCGGCCGTCATCGATGGTCACGCCGACACGCCGCCTGTGATCAACCAGACCCGAACCGCCCAACAGACCCCGGCTATTCAACCGCTGTAGCTGTAGTTGCTGTGTCTTGAACTCGGTCAGCTCTTTACGTAGCCGGTCCTGTGCCCGGAACCACCTTGATCGTTCCTCCAGAAGATCGACTCGGACCCGTGTGGCCTGGTACTGGGTGAGTCTTCGCAGGTAATCCCTTGAGCTGCGGGGTTCGAGCTCGATAGCTTGAGCGACGGATACCCTGGCCGCCTCGAACTCTCCGCGCAATGCCAGGACCCGCCCCTTTGTCTCGAAGTAGTGTGCCAGCTTGCCCTGCGAGAGGGCGATCGCTCGATCGACGTGCCGTTCAACCTGGTCAAGATCTTGCGCGGGGGCACCCTTGTCCAGGCGTTCGAGGTACTCGACCCAGAATGCCGCGAGTTGATGCACCACCGCGGGCACATCTGGCATCAGGTCGACGGCCTGCCTGGAGAACTCTACTGAGCTGCGCAAAGAGGCAAGGTCGCCACGCATTCTGGCCGAGATCGCCCGGAATGTGTGGAAGTACGGCTCGGTACCGAACTGGTCCTCGTACCGTCGGACCATGGCGGCGTACTCGCCGTGTCGCTCTTCCCGTCGTAGTCGCAGCAGCAGCGCGTAGAACGCGGCGAACCGAACACGGCGGGGCAGCTCTGGGGTATCGACGATGGCGTGCAGATCGGCCTCTGGGTCATCGACCTTCTCTAGGATGTCCCGGACCACATGCGGGAAGCGGGCGTCCCGGGCTGGGGGAGTCTTAGACAGCGCCTGTGCCAGCAATGACCTGCGCCGTCGATCCTCGGCGCTGCGCCTGGGCTCAGGAATCCGCACGCCGGAACCCCCTGTTGAGCCAGGCGTACGGGTGGCCCTCCTTGACTTTCGCCAGGAATCGGATAACGCAGCGCCTACCGGTGAACGCTGAACGTCCATGTAGCGTGCGGTGGTTGTGCAACAGGTAACCGTCGCCGCGGCCGAGTGCCAATGGCGCTGACGCGTCCTTGATCAACTGTCGAAGCCTGGCAGTTATCTCCGCAGGTCGATCACGATGCCATGGCCAGGCGATCTCGTCGTCGCGGTAGCGGATCCGCTGGAAGCCATCGCGTGATCCGAATATCGCCTGTACTCCCTCCTGGCCGGACATCGACAGTGACAACCCGGCAACCGCCTCGGCACCAAACTGACCTCGAAGCTCCGCTGCTACGTATGCTCCGTCGACTACCACGCCACCTCCGCCGACGTCAGCAGGGATGACGGTCAGGGAAGCCAGCAAGCTGGGTGGTTCGACGTGCAGGCTTCGGTCGGTATGTGGCAGGAGGGCGGTTCGGGAGAATCCGGCAGCGTTCAACACATCGGAAGGTGTTTTGGAAGGATCGATCACTGTTACTCCCGGTTGAGCTTGGTGAGGGTGATCAACCGGCAGAGTCCAAGTCTTGAGCAGCCTGCTTACCTCGACGGCTCTGGCCTGTCTGATCAGCACGTACCCATCCCGAGCTAGGTAACCACCGACTTCGTCATGCGCAATTTCCAACGCGCCGTTGGACGCCAGCAACCGCATAGGCAGGCCCTTGATTGACTCCTGACAGCCACCGTATGTGTCCAATGTGATCAACACAAGGTCTTGAGTACTCGACGCAAACGGTCTCGCCGACGAGGTGTACGTCTGGGTAGTGATCGTTCTTGCCAGACCGACGGGTACAGCCGATCGCATGAGGACGGTGTCGGGGGGGAGCCGTTACGGTGGCGGGCATGGGTGAGGCAGGCGTACTCGGCAGACCAGACGCGGGCGTGATCCGCGACGAACTGCAGGCGCTGGTCCTGGCCGACCTGCTCGGGCCGCTCGACGGGCCGGACGAGGAGTTCGGCACCCAGGAGAGCCCGCTCGACCGCTACCTGCTCGGCCGGCTCGCCCCCAACGGCCAGGCCGTCGAGCCCGACACCCAGGACGAGCTCTCCGACGCCAGCGCACCGGACATCATGGAGGGCCAGCCGGAGCCGAGCGCGCCCAACGTGCCCAGCCTCGCCCCGTCTGCGCTCGGCTTCACCGCCACCGTGGACGGTGCCGCCACCGCGCTGCAGGTCACCGGCGGCTGGGGTCGCTACGACCGGGCCACCTCGCAGCGCGAGGAACACGCCGGCCGGGTCTGGCAGCGCCAGAGCCACGGCGGCACCATCATCGTCGTACTCGCCGAAGGCCCGCTGCCGCCGCAGGCCCCCGACCCGGACCAACCCGACATCGTGGTACGCGGCCGGGCCCGCCGCCGCGACGGCCGCTGGCTGATCTCCCTGTTCCTGGAGAACCGGCAGCGGCCCGGCGCGCGGCGCGACGCCAGCTCCTGGATCTTCCAGGTGGAGCTGTCCGCCACCGGCGACGGCGACCAGCCGGTCTTCTGGCCCCGACCCGAGCAGATCACCGGCGGCGACGCCTCCGACCAGGCCGAACGCCGCCGGCTCGCGATGGCCTACCGCTTCCACCCCGAGTACGCCGTCGGCCACGGCACCGCCGTGCGGGCCGACCCGGCGGCCGGCGGCGACCCCGCGCTGCGCGCCCACCGGATCCGCACCTGCCCGGTGCCCGTACACGAACTGCCGTTCACCGACGTGCCGACCGCCGACACCGACCCCGATCTGCCGGAGCTGGCCGCCGTCGAGCTCGACATGAAACGCCTCGCCGAGCTGGCCGCCACCCCGCCGGCCGCCCCGGCCAGAGGCACGGCACGCAATCCGGCCGGTGATCCGCTGCTGGCGGCGCTGACCCCGCTCGTCGACGGCTACCGGGCCTGGATCGCCGGCAACGAAGCCGCCGCCGACCAGCCGCACCGCCGGCTCACCGAACACCGTCAGCAGGTCACCGAGGCGCTGCGCGACGCCCGCCGGGCCGCCGACCGGATCGCCGCCGGCATCGGCCTGCTCGCCACCGACCCGGCCGCCCGCCGCGCCTTCGGCTTCGCCAACCGGGCGATGTACCTGCAGCGGGTGCACACCAGGGTCGCCGACGCCCGTCGCGAACACCCCGGCGTCGGGCTCGCGGCGGCGACCGCCGCCGCCGACCAGCCCGTCAACCACCGCTGGCGGCCGTTCCAGCTCGCCTTCCTGCTGATCAATCTGCCGGCGCTGGCCGACCCCCGGCACGCCGAACGCACCGAGGACCAGCAGCGGGCCGTCGCCGACCTGCTGTGGTTCCCCACCGGTGGCGGCAAGACCGAGGCGTACCTCGGGTTGACCGCCTTCACCATCGCGATCCGCCGGCTGCAACCCGCCTACGGCGGACTGGTCGCCGCCGACGGCCTCGCCGTGCTGATGCGCTACACGCTGCGGCTGCTCACCATCCAACAGTTCGAGCGGGCCGCCACCCTGATCTGCGCCGCCGAGACGCTGCGCCTGGCCGACGAAACCACCTGGGGCGACACGCCGATCCGGATCGGACTGTGGGTCGGCGGCAAGGTCACCCCCAACCACACCGACCAGGCCCGGCAGTGGCAGCAGCAGCAGCGTGGCCGGCGCGGCGCCGCCACCCGGGGCCACGGCTCACCGCACCAGCTGACCAGCTGCCCGTGGTGCGGCAGCCGGATCGAACCCGGCCGGGACATCGTGATCGACCCGACGTACCGCCGGACCCTGGTCCGCTGCCCCGACGTCGAATGCCCGTTCAGCGACCTCGCCGGGTTCGGCCGGCCCGACGACCAGCGCGGGCTGCCGGTGCTCGTCGTCGACGAGGAGATCTACCGGCACCCGCCGGCCCTGCTGATCGCCACCGTCGACAAGTTCGCCCAACTGGCCTGGAAAGGCGCGACAGCAGCGTTGTTCGGGCAGGTCAGCCGGCGCTGTGAACGGCACGGCTACGTCACCGAAGACCTGGAACACGCCGACTGGGAAGCGACGTACCACCGGGCCGCCGGCACCGCCGGGCCGGCCAGCATCGTCGACTGCCCCCGGCTGCGACCCCCCGACCTGATCATCCAGGACGAGCTGCACCTGATCTCCGGTCCGCTCGGCTCCCTCGTCGGCCTCTACGAGACCGCCGTCGACCGGCTCGCCACCTGGCAGCCGGTGACCGGTCACTCGACCCGGCCCAAGGTGATCGCCTCCACCGCGACCGTCCGCCGCGCCCACCAGCAGATCGGCGCACTGTTCCACCGCTCGACCAGCGTCTTCCCACCGCCCGGCCTGGACGCCGCCGACAGCTTCTTCGCCCGCCAGCGCGACCCCGACCAGCGTCCCGGCCGGCGCTACATCGGCATCTGCGCCCACGGCACCCGGATCAAGTCGGCCCTGATCCGGGTGTACGTGTCGGTCCTCGGTGCCGCCCAGAAGCTGCACGAACGCTACGGCCGCAACGACGTCACCGACCCGTACATGACCCTGGTCGGCTACTTCAACAGCCTGCGCGACCTCGGCGGCATGCGACGCCTCGTCGAAGACGACGTCTCCACCCGACTCGCCCGCGCCGACGAACGCGGCCTGGCCCGCCGCTACGACCCGCTGCTGGAGGAACTGACCTCCCGGATGCCCTCCGACGCGATCCGGCCACTGCTGGACCGGCTCGCCGTCCGGTTCACCGGCGGGCGCGGCAAAGCCGGCCCGAGACCGATCGACGTGCTCCTCGCCACCAGCATGATCTCCGTCGGGGTCGACGTCTCCCGGCTCGGCGTGATGGTCGTCGCCAACCAGCCCAAGTCGGCCGCCGAGTACATCCAGGCCACCAGCCGGGTCGGTCGCGCCGCCCCCGGCATCGTCTTCACCGTCTACAACTGGGCCCGCCCCCGCGACCTGTCACACTACGAACGCTTCGACCACTTCCACGCCACCGTCTACCGGCAGGTCGAAGCGCTGTCGGTCACCCCGTTCGCCGAACGGGCCATCGACCGCGGATTGACCGGGGTGCTGGTCGCCCTGATCCGCAACCTGGAACACACCTACAACGGCAACCTGAGCGCCCAGCACTTCGACCGCTACGGCCCCCTCGCCGACCACGTGGTGCGTTTCCTCGCCCGACGCAGCGACGTCGCCGCCGACAACGCCGTACGGCTACGCGTCGAGGACGAGCTGGAAGCGCGGCTCGACGCGTGGGCGCGGGAACGGGCCATGCCCGCCCGGCGGCTCGCGTACGACAAACCACGCCGCAGCGACGACACCGCCGGGCTGCTGCACCGCCCCGAGGAGGGCCGCTGGCGGCAGACCACCTGCCCCACCTCGCTGCGCGACGTCGAACCCGGCGTACAGCTGCAGCTGCAGCTCGCCGGGGCAGCCATGGCGGAACCACCGCCACCGTTCGTGCCCCGCGTCGATCCGGCGACCGGCACCGGGGCCGCTGCCGGTGGGGCCGCTGGCGGAGCCGACGGGCCGGAGGCGCTGGCGTGAGCGAACCACAGCTACGGCAACTGCGGGTCGGCGCGCTGCGCCCCAACCAGCTGCTGCACACCTACGGCATCGGCTCCGTCGCCGACCTGCCCAGCCTGTCGGTGATGCCGCTCGGCCTCGACCACTGGGAGCTGGCCCGCGCCACCGTCATCACCGAAGACCGGCTGCTCGCCGCCATGCGCGCCAAACTCGGTCACCAGGTGCAGGCGCTGCGGCTGCCGCCGCACCTGCCGGAAACCTCCGACCCGTACGCCGAATGGGCCCGCATCGGGGTGCCGGTCGCGTTGTTTCCCGCCTGGTTGCGTTGCTCCGACACCCGGTGCAACCAACTCGCCCCAGTCGAGTCGGGTCTGTTCGAGCTGGTCTCGGCGCCGACGCCGGACAAGGTCCGCTACGTGCACACCTGCCGGGGCAACGGCGGCGGCCGACCCACCGCCGTACCGGCCCGGTTCGTGCTGGCCTGCGGCAACGGCCACCTCGACGACTTTCCCTGGTCGTACTTCGCGCACCGGGGCAGCGACCCCGGGGCCGGGCACCCGCTGCAACTGTCCGAACGCGGCAGCACCGGCGAGACCACCAACATCTTCGTCACCTGCGGCCAGTGCGCGGCGGCGCGGCCCATCTCGGACGCGATCGGGGCGCTCGCCGACCGCAACCTGCCCGCCTGCCGGGGCCGCCATCCGCACCTGGGCAGCTACGAACCGTGCGACGCGCCGCCGCGCACCCTGGCGCTCGGCGCCACCAACAGCTGGTTCGCCATGCAGGCGGCGGTGTTCAGCGTGCCGAAGGCCGAACACCCGGTGGACCACCTGGTCGCCGAATTCTGGCCGACGCTGAGCGTGCTCGCCCCGCTGCCAGCGCAGACCGGAACGATGATCCTGCCCACCCAGACCTGCTGGCCCGAGCTGCAACCGCACGGAGTGGACAAGGTGTGGGCGGCGATCCAGCGGCGGCACGAAGCCGGCGACACCCCCGGCGGCGGTGACTGGGACAATCTCGACCTGCACCTGCCCGAGTGGCGCGCGTTCACCGCCAGCGTCGGCGCGGCACTGCCGGACTTCACCACCCGGCCGGAGCCGGTCCCGGCCGGGCACCGGGACTGGCTGAGCCAGGTGGTGCTGGTGCCCCGGCTGCGTCGGGTCGCCGCACTGTACGGCTTCACCCGCATCGACGCCCCCGAACGGGACGTGCTCGACACCCCCGACCAGTGCCGCGCACCGCTGTCCGCCGAGCCGCCCACCTGGGTGCCGTGCGCCGAAACCCGCGGTGAAGGCATCTTCCTGCGGTTCGCCGAGGAACGCATCGTCGCCTGGGAGCACGACCCCGCGGTCAAAGCCCGCGAACACCTGCTGATCCGGGCCCACGACAAATGGCGGGCGCAGCGCCAACTACCCCCTGGAGGCTGGCCCGGCCTGCGCTACCTGCTGCTGCACACCTTCGGGCACACCCTGATCCGGGAGCTGGCGCTGGAATGCGGCTACAGCGCCTCCGGCATCGGCGAGCGGGTGTACGCGCGTGCCGGCGACTCGCCGATGGCCGGGGTGCTGCTCTACACCGCCGCCCCGGACAGTGAAGGCACCCTCGGTGGCCTGGTATCCCTCGGCCGGGCCGACCGGCTCGGCCCACTCATCGACCGCGCGTTGCACGGTGCCCGGCTGTGCAGCTCCGACCCGCTCTGTGCCGAACACGACCCGACGGTGCACGGCCGGCTCGCCGGAGCCGCCTGTCATGCCTGCCTGTACGCCGCCGAAACGTCCTGCGAAGGCGGCAACCACTACCTGGACCGGTCGTTGCTGGTCGACACCCTCGCCGACAACGAGTGCGGCTTCTTCAGGTGACCGGCTGCCAGCGGTGAACCCGTCCGAGGCCACCGCCGGACTTCCTTCCGAGGTGCTGGCCGAAACCGTCGCCGAGTTGGCCGCCGAGCTGCCGGCCGGGCACGTCGCCGCCTGGGCCGGCGTACTGGCCTCGGTCCAGCGGTCGGAGGCCACGGTGGAGGCCGCGCTGATCGACGCCCGCCCCGGGTACGCGGTCGCCGCCCACGCCCGGCGGCTGGTCGCCGTCTGGCGAAGTCACGCCCCCGACCTGCCCGGTGCGGCCGTCGCGCTCGCTCTGCGCAGCGCCGCCCACCTGCAGCGACGGGCCGAAGTACGGCGTACCGAGCTGGTGGTCAGCGGGCCGAGCAGCCCGGCCGTCGCGGTCCGGCTGACCCGGTCGGTGGTGGTCGAGTTGATCCGGCAGGCCCGCCGATCACTGCTGATGGTCAGCTTCGCCGCGTACGGCGTCGCCGAGGTCGTCGCCGAGGTGTCCGCCGCCGCCGACCGCGGCGTCCGGGTCGACCTGGTGTTGGAGAGCGGCACCGCCGACGGTGGACCGCTGCGCGGGGTGACCGGAGCGGACGTCTTCGCCGGCCTCGGCGACCGGGTCACCTGCTGGCACTGGCCGGCGGCGCGGCGACAGCCCGGCCGGTCGCTTCCGGCCCTGCACGCCAAGGTGATCGCCGCCGACACCGACGCCGCCCTGGTCAGCAGCGCCAACCTGACCGACCGGGCGCTGTCGGACAACCTGGAAGTCGGGGTGGTGGTGCGGGACCCGGACGCGGTACGGCGACTCGTCGACCACTTCGCCGCGCTGATGGAACCGCGCACCGGAGTCCTGCGGCGACTCTGACCGGTAGGTCGCGGCCTCACAAGGCACCCCGGCCCGGGGTGTCCGCCAGCGGACACCCCGGGCCGGAAGGCGGGGCAGGGATCAGCTGGCGGTGGCTGGCCGGTCGTCGGCGAGCTCGCGGCGGGTCTCGGAGCGGGTCGGCGCGGCGGCAGCCCGGCGGGCCGGGTCGGTGCAGAGCTCAGCGATCTGGGCCTCGGTCATCGGGCCGCCCCGGGACCGGGTGACGCCCAGGTGGTCGGGGACCTCGACGGTCGCCTCGAAGTCCCAGATGTACCACTCCTTGCGGCCCCAGGCCTTGTTCTTCAGCTTGATCTCGATCGTGCCCTGGGCGGTCTGCAGCTTGGGGCTGCGGTCCAGCGCGGCCCAGCCCGACGGGCCGGCGTTGAGCGACGTGGTCCGGGAGACCGTCGACTCCCAGTTCCACTGCCGGCCGATGCTCTGGCTGATGCTCGTCGACACGTTGCTCAGCGCGCTGGAGCCGAAGGTGGTCGCGGGCACCTCGGCGGTCATGCTGATCGACCCACCGGTGGTGTCGGACCATTCGACCGACAGGCTGTTGTCGTACGGGGTGCAGTTGAAGTGCGAGGCGACCTCGTGGAAGCCGGCGGTGGTCTCGGTCACCGGTGTCCCCGCAACGAACTGGCAGGACACGGCCCGGCTGTCGCAGTGCTCGAAAAGCTCCGCGCGGGACGGTCCGTCCCAGAACCTGACCGAGCTGTACTGGTTGTCGGCGGGCACCTGCGCGAGCTGGTCGTGCGAGTACCACATGTGGGGGGTGCCGGACTGGTTGGTGTTGACGTAATAGTTGCTGGCGCAGTCGGTGATGTTCTTGTATGAACTGATCACGTTACTCCAGGCGGCGCCGGCGTCAGCGAGGTTGTTGAAGTTGTAGTACTTGCCGCCGCTGCAGGTGCCGGATCGCGAGACCATGCTCAGTGAGCCGCCGGTGTAGTTGGCGTTCTGGTACGCGATCCCGAGGACCACCTGGGCGGCCGCGGACGTACCCGAAGCCATGGCGCGGGTGGCGGCGGTGCCGGCGGCGGCGATCCGCTCGGTGGTCGCCGCGTCGAGTCGGCTGCCGTCACGCGGGGCGTCGGTGACCGCCCCGGCGGTCGCCACCTTCATGGCGGTCCGGAAGTCGCGGTAGCAGGCCAGCTCTTCGGCGGACTCGTAGAGCAGACAGTCGGCCATCTCCGCGGTGGGCACGGTGGAGGAGGCGGCGGCGGGTGTGCTGACGGCGAGCATCGGCGCGAGCATCAGTACGGACAGGACGGCTGCGGTGCGGGTGCGACGGCTGACCCGTCGGCGTTGCAGGATTGTCATGGCCACCGATTGTGGAGACCGGATCCGGCGTCGACCTGACGGTTGTCGAAGGATTATCTGAGGAAATTGTGGGCCGGGAATGATTGCGTCAAATGTGTCGCGGGCCACTGTATTTCTGACGGAAATCCTACAGTCGAACTGTCGGAGATTCCATACCTCGGAACTGCAAGATCATCTGGTGGGGGCGTGGTGCGGCCCGGACGGTACGCTCACCCGATGGCCGGCGACACCTACCGCTTCGGTGAGTACGAACTGGACATGGCCCGCTACGAGCTGCGCCGGTCCGGCCAACCGGTCCATGTCGAGCCCCGTGCCCTCGACCTGCTGCAGTATCTGATCGAGCACCGGGACCGGGTGGTGCCCAAGACCGAGCTGCTCGACCAGGTGTGGGGCGACCGGTTCGTCAGCGAGGCGGCGCTCACCACCGGGCTGCGGACCGCCCGCCTGGCCATCGGCGACACCGGCCGCCACCAGCAGCTGATCCGCACGGTGCACCGACGCGGGTACCAGTTCGTGGCGCCGGTGACGGTGCTCCCCGTCAGCGGTACGGCGGGCGGCGCGGGCGGCATCCGCCACCGCGCCGAGCCCGCGACCCGCCATCTCACCGAGCCCGGCTCCCGTGCGGGAGCCGGCGCGGCCGCTGCGTCGATCGGTGTCCCGGAGAGCCAGGTCGTCCGGTTCTGCCGGGCCGACGACGGCACCCGTATCGCGTACGCGACCGTCGGCTCCGGGCCGCCACTGCTCAAGGCCGCCAACTGGATGTCCCACCTTGATCTGGAGTGGACCACCCCGGTCTGGTCGCACTGGCTCAGCGGCCTGGCTCGCAACCGCCAGCTGGTCCGCTACGACGAGCGGGGTTGCGGCCTGTCCGACTGGGAAGTGCCGAGTTTCTCGTTCGACGACTGGGTCGACGACCTGGAAACCGTGGTCGACGCGGTGGGCCTCGACCGGTTCCCGCTGCTCGGCGTCTCGCAGGGCGGTGCGGTGGCGGTCGCGTACGCCGTCCGTCGTCCGGAGCGGGTCAGCCGGCTGATTCTCGCCGGGGCGTACGCCCGGGGTCGCCTGGTCCGGGCCCGCGACCAGGCCGAACGCGACGAGGCCGCGCTGGATCTGAACCTGGCCCGGGTCGGCTGGTCCCATCAGGATCCGAGTTTCCTCGGGGTGTTCGCCGCCCAGTTCCTGCCGGACGGTACGCCGGAGGAGCTCGAGGAGTTCATCGGCTTCCAACGGCG
The DNA here is from genome assembly GCF_030345095.1 of Solwaraspora sp. WMMA2056. Classification (NCBI taxonomy): domain Bacteria; kingdom Bacillati; phylum Actinomycetota; class Actinomycetes; order Micromonosporales; family Micromonosporaceae; genus Solwaraspora; species Solwaraspora sp. WMMA2056. Next base: position 814,491 of record NZ_CP128360.1, on the reverse strand, counting down.
GACGACGTCGCCGGCCAACGGGGTCCGCTTCCTGGAGGAGTTCGCCCGCATCGACGTGTCGGCGATCGCCCACCGGGTGCAGTGCCCGACCTTGATCCTGCACTGCCGCGACGACCTGCGGGTGCCGATATCGCAGGCCAGCGAGCTGGCCACGCTCATCCCGGACAGCCAGCTGGTCCTGCTGGACAGCCGTAACCATCTGCTCAGCGCGACCGAGCCGGCGTGGCCGGAGTTCCTGGCCCAGATCGACGCGTTCCTGACCGACTGACCAGGGGGAAGCCGGCATGAGGATCCTTGTCGTGGGTGGGTCCGGCCTGATCGGCACCCACGTTGTCGACCTGCTGCGCGAGCGCGGCCACGTGGTGACCACGGTGGCGCGGACCGCCCGTGCCGGGGTCGACCACGTGCTCGATGTCGGGCCCGCCCTGGTCGACGACCTGCGGCCGCTGCTCACCGGCCAGGACGGCATCGTGTACGGCATCCGCGTCGACGAGCAGCGGGTCCTCCCCGCACCGATCCACCCGGTGCTCCGCGCCGAGCTCGTCGATCCCGTGGAGCGGATGTTCACCGCCGCGCGGCACGCCGGTCTGACCCGTGGCGTCCTGCTCGGCTCCTACTACACCTACCACGACCGGCTCCGTCCCCAGTGGCGGCTCGGCGACCGGCACGCGTACATCCGGTGCCGGCTGGAGCAGGCCCGGCAGGCGCGGACGGCGGCCGGACCCGACCTGCCGGTCACGGTGCTGGAACTGCCCTTCGTCTTCGGCCGGGCCGGCGACCGGCTGCCGAACTGGGCCGGCCCGCTGGACCGGTGGGCGCGGTCCGCAGCACCGCTGCTGGCCCCGGTCGGCGGGACCGCCGCGGCCTCGGCCGGCAGCGTCGCCGTCGCGGCGGTCGACGCGCTCGAGGGCGCGGACGGTGCGGACGTTCCGGTCGCGGACGCCAACCTCACCTGGGCCGAGATGGTCGGGCGGATCGCCGGGGCGGTGGGCCGGCCTCGGCCGGTACGTCGGCTGCCTGCCGGCGCGCTGCGCGGCGGCCTGTGGCTCGGTGGCGCTCTGCAGGCGCTGACCCGCAAGGAGTCCGGGCTCGACCCCGCCCACCTGGCCGATCTGCTCCTCGCCGAGCTGTTCATCGAGCCGCTGACCGGCCGGTCGCTCGACCCGGCGATCCGCGAGACCTTCGCAGCGTCACCTGCCGGCGGGTGAATGGTCTCGTCCCAGCGGACGTGCAGCGGTCACTCGGCCGGCTGCAGAGGTTCGCAGGCGTCCAGCGCCGCGGCGACGGTCGGATCCGAGGAGTCCAGGTCGTCGGCCCACTGGACGTCGTGCTCGGCCAGACAGTTGCGATAGGCGACGGTGGCGCTACCTTCCGCGTCGTTTCCGGTGTTGCCGCCGGGTCCGCCCCGACCGCCGGGTCCGCCGGCCGGCAGCTCGGACTGGCACGCCTCCTGAGCTGCGGCCCAGGTCTCGTCGTCCACCCCGTCGGGGCGCAGCATGTCGGCGAAGCCACCACCGGGTCGGCTGCCCGCCCGGTCCGACGGGACGCTGGTCGGTCGGCCCGACGGGAAACCTGACGGTCGATCCGACGGGAAGCCTTCCGGCCGACCGGACCGTTGTGCGTCCGGAGCGCCGGTCGGCAGATCGCCGATGTCGACCCCGTTGTTCCGCAGGCATTCGACGTACCCGCTCATCCCGCCGCCGGCCGTCGCCTCCTGGTCGCTGGTCTGCGGATCGGAGTCGGCACACGCGGTGAGCAGTAGCAGCAGGCAGATACCGCCAGCGGCACCCCACGCGGACTGCCTGAGCGCAACGAGCACAGCCGTACCCTCCCCATCCGTTCAGCCCGCGACGGTCGTCGACAGTGCACCGGCAAGCAGAACCGGCGTACCTCCGGAGCGCGTCAGGGATTGCTGTGACCGGGCTGAGCGTCGTCCCCTGGGGCGGGCAGGTTTCACAGCGAACGTCGAGGCGGGACCGAGCCGTCACCGAGCTGGCGCCGTAACACTGCGCGCTCATGACATTCAGCCGTTGGCAGAGGCCGGCGTGGCGGTGGCGTGGCCGACGGCGGCTGGCGGTGGCAGCTGTCGGCGCGACGCTGACCATGGCCGGAGCGCTCGCGTACGGGTTGTCCGGTGCGAGCCGCGCCGACGAGACCGACCCGGTGACCACTGTTCGGGTCGATCGGGGACCTGTCACGGTCGAGATTGCGACCGCTGCCAGCGTGCAGCCGGCGCAGGACCGCCAACTGAGTTTCGCGGTGGCGGGCACGGTGAACCAACTCGACGTACGGCTCGGTCAGGACGTGGCGGCCGGCGACGTCCTGGCGTCGATCGACGACGGCGACGCCGTCGCCGAGGTCGAGCAGGCGCAGTCGGAGGTGGCCGACGCGCAGGACGCGTTGGCGGCGGCCCGGGAATCGGCTGCGGACGCCGCAGGCGTGGACGACTGCGCCACGACCCGCACCGGTTCGGCGGTGAGCCTCGTACGGACCAGTGCCGTGCTGCCGGCCGGCGTCGCACTGGTGGCCGGGACGACTCCGGAGCCGACCACCGACGCCAGCTCACCGGCCGATCCGACGCCGGCAGCCCCGTCGGCACCGGCGGTGACGCCGACCGCCCCGGAGCCCACTGCCACCGCCAACCCCGCACCGACGGTGTCGCCCACACCCGTACCGTCGATGTCGCCCACGGCGTCTGCCGGCACGCCCGGTAGGCCGACACCGTCGACGGACGGCACCGGGACCACGTGCGGCTCGTCCGACGCGCAGAGCGGCACCGGTTCGGACGCTGCCGGATCCGGCAGTGGCGGTTCAGGCAGTGGCGGTTCAGGCAGTGGAGACCAGGTGTTGCGGGCCCAGCAGCAGGTCACCGCAGCCGAGCTGCGGTTGGCCGCAGCCGAGGACGAACTCGCCGGTACGGTGATCCGCGCCCCGATCGACGGCAAGGTGCTCGCCGTCGCTGGTGCCGTCGGCAGCACGGTCCGGGCCGGCGGCACCTTCATCGAGCTCGCGGCGGTCGCCGAGATGCAGGTGACGGCGAGTTTCCCGGAGGCCGACGCCGCCCGGCTGGCGGTCGGCCAGCCCGCGGTGGTCACCCTGCCGACCCGGCCGGACGACGAGTTCGGTGCCCGGGTCGGGCAGGTCGATCCGGTCGGCACCGTCGACGGGCAACTGGTCCGCTACGGCGTGCTCGTCGACTTCGACGAGGTGCCAGCTGACCTGCTGGTCGGTCAGAGCGCCAGCGTACGGATCGTCGTGGACGAGGTGACGGACACCGTACGGATACCGGTGACCGCCCTGCGCGGCGACGGCGGCGAGGACGTGGTGACCGTCCGGGCCGCCGACGGCGCCCAGCAACGCCGGGTGGTGGTCGTCGGCGTTCGCGGTGACCGCTACGTCGAGGTGATCGACGGTCTGACCGTTGGCGAGGAGATCCTGACCACTGGCGCCGGAGGTGGCGAGTGACGACGGGCGGCGGGTTCCCAGCTTTTCCTCAGCCGGAGCCGACCTCGCATCGAGGTCCTGCCCGGACCCTGTCGGCCATGCGTCTGCGTCGTCTGAGCGGTCTGTCCCGACCGCTGGTCGTCAATTCCGTTCTGGTGGCGATGCTGGTGGGTGCGGCCGGCTGGGTCTATCTGCGACTCGGCGTGGCCGACGAAGCCGCCGCCAGCAGCGCGGGCACCGTGACCGTCCCGGTCGGCCAGGGCACGGTAACCGCGACGGTCACCGCCTCGGGCTCGGTACGTGCCGCGAAGACCGCGGTCGCCGACTTCGCCACCGCCGGCCCGGTGACCGAGATCCTGGTCGACGTCGGCCAGCAGGTCGCCGAGGGAGACGTTCTGGCCCGGGTCGACGACACGGTGGCCAGGAGGGAACTCGCCGCCGCCGAGGCCGATCTCGTCGCCGCGCGCGAGGCGGTCGACCGGGCCGAGACCGCCGGTGGTGACACCAGCGAAACAGAGTCGGAGGTGACCCGGGCCGAGCTGGCGGTCGAGGAGGCGGGCGCGGCGGTCGACGGGACGACGCTGGTCGCCCCGATGGCCGGCACGGTGGTCGCGGTCAACGGCAGCGTCGGCGAGTCGACCGGCGGCAGCGGGTCGACGTCCGGTGGCGGATCGACGTCCGGTGGCGGCACCGGATCGGCGACCGGAGCCGACGGCACCGGCGCAGGTGGCACCGGGTCGACGACCTCCGCCAGCGGCTTCATCGACCTGGCGGACCTGACCCAGCTGGAGGTCACCGCCTCGGTGTCAGAGACCGACGCGACCCGGCTCGCGGTCGGACAGCCGGCGACCGTACGGTGGAACGCCCTTGTCGACACCGAGGTCGACGCCACGGTCGGTGTCATCGACCCGAACGCGACCACCAGCAACGGTGTGGTCAGCTACCCGGTCATTCTCGACCTGGCCAGCCTGCCCGACGGGGTACGGCCCGGCCAGACCGTGGAGGTGACGGTGGTGGTGGGTGAGGCCGTGGACGTGCTGACGCTCAGTTCGGCCGCGTTGACCGGCACCGGTTCCCGGCAGGTGGTGACGGTCGCGGCCGACGGTGCGCAGGTCGTCCGGACGGTGGAGATCGGACTGCAGGGTGACGACACGGTCGAGGTCGTTTCCGGGCTGGCCGCCGGTGAGCAGGTGGTGGTCACGATTCCGACGGAGTCGGAGGGCGGGACCGGCGACATTCCGGGCGGCGGGTTCCCCGGCGGTGGCTTCACCGGCGGTGGTGGTCGCACCGGGGGCGGTGGCTTCACCGGCGGTGGCGGTCCGGGCGGCGGCTTCACCGGTGGTGGTGGACGGTGACCCGGAGCAGCCAGCCGGCCGTCCTGGACGTGCGGGACGTGACGAAGACGTACGGCACCGGTGCGGCCGCGGTGTCGGCGCTGCGCGGCGTGTCGCTGCGGGTCGACCGGGGTGATTTCGTCGCGGTGATGGGGTCGTCCGGCTCCGGCAAGTCGACGCTGATGAACATCCTCGGCTGCCTGGACGTGCCGAGCACCGGCCAATACCTGCTGGACGGCGTCGACGTCAGCCGGCTCAGCGAACGGCAGCTGGCGCTGGTCCGCAACCGGCAGATCGGATTCGTCTTCCAGTCGTTCAACCTGATCCCGCGTACCACCGCCGTGGCCAACGTGGAGCTTCCGCTGGCGTACGCGGGGGTGCGGCCCGCGCACCGGCGGCGTCGGGCGATGGCCGCACTCGACCGGGTCGGCCTCGGCGACCGGGCCGGGCACCTGCCGAATCAACTCTCCGGCGGCCAGCAGCAGCGGGTCGCGGTGGCCCGGGCGTTGGTCACCGAGCCGGCCCTGGTGCTGGCCGACGAACCGACCGGGAACCTGGACAGCACGTCGACCGAGGAGGTTCTGGCCATCTTCGACGAGCTCAACGCGGACGGTCGGACGATTCTGCTGATCACGCACGAACCGGAGGTCGCGGCCCGGACCCGGCGGCTGCTGCGGGTGCTCGACGGCCGGATCGTCTCCGACGACCGGCAGGCGCAGGAGCAGGAGGAGGTCGGCGGGTGGGTCCGGTAGAGATCGTCCGCTCCGCGCTCGGCGGGATCGGTGCGAACAAGTTGCGCTCGGCGTTGACCACGCTCGGCATCCTGATCGGTGTGGCCGCGGTGATCCTGCTGGTCGCGGTCGGCAACGGCTCGGCGCAGTCGATCAACGAGCGGATCGAGGCGCTGGGCACCAACACGATCACCGTGTCGGCGTCCGGCGGTGGCGGTGGCGGGTTGACCGTCGAGGTGGCCGAGGCCCTGCTCGACCCGGTGTTCGCCCCGGACGTCCGTTCGGTCTCCCCGGTGGTGAGCACGTCGGCGACCCTCACCTACGCGACCGCCGACCACTCGGTCGGCCAGTTCGTCGGCACCTACCCGAGCTACCTCGGCGCGTCCAACATGACGGTCGGTTCCGGCACCGCCTTCACCGACGCCGACGTGGCGCAGGGCCGGCGGGTGGCCCTGGTCGGGCAGACCGTGGTCGACGAACTGTTCGCCGGGGTGGATCCGGTGGGCAGTCAGGTCACCGTCGACGGGGTCCTGTTCACCGTGGTCGGAGTGCTCGCGGAGCGGACCTCCGTCGGCGGGCTGCAGGACGCCAACGACCTGGTGGTGGCCCCGTTGACGGCGGTACGCCAGGCGTTGACCGGCTACGGCACGGTCAACTCGGTGCTGGTGGAGGCGGCTGCTCCGGACCGGGTCGAGGCCGCGCAGGCACAGGTGGGCGCGATTCTGGACCGCCGGCTCGGTGCGACCGGCGGCACGACCGGCGGTGCGGGCGCTGGCACCGGCCAGGCGTACCGGATCCAGAACGCCGCGCAGTTGCTGGAGACCCAGGCGTCGACGGCGGAGACGTTCACCGTACTGCTCGGCGCGGTCGCGGCGATCAGTCTGCTGGTCGGCGGGATCGGTATCACCAACATCATGCTGGTGACGGTGACCGAGCGGACCCGGGAGATCGGCATCCGTAAGGCCCTCGGTGCCCCACCGGGCACGATCATGACGCAGTTCCTGGTCGAGGCGATCCTGCTCAGTGTGATCGGTGGCGCGATCGGGGTCGCGGTGGCGGTGCTGGGCAGCCGGTTCACGATCGTCGGGGTCGAGCCGGTGATCGTGCCGGCGTCGGTGCTGCTCGCGCTGGGGGTGTCGGTGGCGATCGGATTGTTCTTCGGCAGTGTCCCGGCGCGGCGGGCGGCGAACCTGCGCCCCATCGACGCCCTGCGGTACGAGTAGGCGACCGATCATGACGAAGGTAGGCGATGACGTGCGGGACGACGAGTGGCTGGCCGCTGCCGCGCCACGGCGCTGGACGAACCGGGTCACTCCGTGGCTGGCGGCGGCGGCGCTGCTCGCCGCCGGGTTCGCCGCCGGGGTGGCGGTGCCGCGCGACACCGGCGGTACGGTCACCGGCGCCGGCCAGCGCCAGTTCGGTGCCGGCGGACTGCCCGGCCGGGCGGACGCCGCCGGGCAGTCCGGTCGGGCTGACGCGGCCGGGGCGCAGGCGACGCCGACAGCGGCTGCGGGTCAGCCTGCCACGGCGACCGCGGCGGCCACCGGCACCGTGAAGCTGGTGGACGGTGCGACGGTGTACGTCGAGACCGGGACCGGCGCGGTGGTGATCGTCCGGACCGACGACGGTACGGCGGTCCGGGTGCCGGGCGATCTGACCGGGTTGACCGTCGGTACGGCAGTCACGGTGGAAGGGGAGACGGCGTCGGACGGTACGGTGACCGCCGCGTCCATCGTGGCCGGCGACTAGGGCAGGCCGATCAGGGTCGCCAGTTGCCGCATCTGGTGGTCGAAGAACTCCTCGCGGGCGTGGATGGTGCCGTCGAGCTGGCCGAAGAGTTCGAAGCTGACGGTGCCGAAGCACTGGGTCCAGCCGAGGGCGGCGTTGGCGAGCAGCGCTTCGGGCAGGTCCGGGAAGAGCGCGTCGCGCACGGCGGCGAGGTCGGCGTGGACCGGGCCGGGCAGGCTGTCGCCGCCGGGGTCGGCCAGCTGACCGGCGGTCACCCCGTCGACGAGGATCCGGATCAGGACGGTCGGAATCCGTACGGCGGCGGCGGTGGTCTCCTGCGGTGCGGCGTAACCGGGCACCGGGCTGCCGAACAGCAGGGCGTACTCGGCGGGGTGGGCCAGCGCCCAGCGGCGGATCGCGTGGCAGACGGCCAGCCACCGGCCGCGCAGGTCGGCCCGGTCGGTGACCTCGGTGTCACCGGCCTCGGCGGCGTCGGCGAGGGCGCGGTAGCCGTCCACGATGAGCGCGGTGAGCAGGTCGTCGCGGCTTGGGAAGTAGCGGTAGATCGCTGAGGAGACCATCCCCATGTCGCGGGCGACGGCCCGCAGCGACAGGTTCGCGCCGTCGGTGGCGAGCTGGCGGCGGGCGATCGCCTTGATCTCGTTGATCATCTCGGCCCGGGCGCGGGCCCGGATGCTGGCAGCCGGCATGTCAGAGAGTGTCGCACACAATCGAGAGCAGTGCTCTTGACGGCGTGAGCTCTCGTGCGCGAGCATTAATCTCGACAGAGAGCGCTGCTCTCGTTCTGAGGGGAGACGTCAATGCCCGTACACCTGATCCTCGGCGCCGGCCTGGTCGGCACGACCGCCGCCCGCCACCTGGCCGACCAGGGCGAACAGGTCCGCATCGTCAGCCGCTCCGGTCGCGGCCCGGCCCACCCCCTGGTGGAGCGGATCGCCGCCGACGCCGCCGACGCCGACCGGCTCGCCACCCTCGCCGCCGGTGCCACCGCCATCTACAACTGCCTCAACCCGGCCTACCACCGCTGGCTCACCGACTGGCCCCCGATGGCCGCCGCCCTGCTCACCGCCGCCGAACGCAGCGGCGCCCCGCTGGTCATCGCCGGCTGCCTGTACGGCTACGGCGAGGTCACCGGCCCGATGACCGAGCAGACCCCACTCGCCGCCCGCCACCCCAAGCTGAAGATGCGGGCCGACATCTGGCGCGACGCCCTCGCCGCCCAGCAGACCGGCCGGATCCGTGCGGTCACCGAGGTACGCGGCAGCGACTACCTGCAGGCGCAGTCGATCTTCACCAACGTGCTCGGCGCCCCGCTGCTCGCCGGGCGTCGGGCGTACGTACCCGCTCCGCTCGACGTGCCGCACACCTGGACCTCGACCAACGACATGGCGGCCATGCTGATCACCGCCGCGACCGACCAGCGGGCCTGGAACCGCGCCTGGCACACCCCCAGCGCACCGCCGCTGACCATCCGGCAACTCGCCACCCGGTTCGCCACCGCCGCCGGGGCACCTGCGCCGAAACTCACTGCCCTGCCCGCGCCGCTCGTGCGGGCCGCCGGGCGCTTCTCCCCGCTGCTCGGCGAACTTCAGACCACCGCGTACCAGTTCGCGCGACCGTTCGTGATGGACTCCACCGCCGCCACCGCCACCTTCGGCCTGCACCACCAGCCGATCGACGCGGCGCTGCGGGAGGCCGTCGCCCTGCTCGGCGGGACGCCGGTCAGCGGCTCGCCGACACGCTGACGCTCAAATTCATGCCGGTAAAACCAATAACTCCTGGCAACACCGACGTGACGCGGGCAACACGATAGCGCAACGTCGATTGATGAGGATCGGGCAATGGTCGACCCCGGCAGCTTCGACCTCGGCGGGGGTGTGCCGACCCACTGCCCGTACTGCTCCCTGCAGTGCGGGGTACGGATGTGGCCGGCGCCGCCCCGGCCACCCGTCATCGAGCCAGCCGACTTCCCCACCAACCGGGGCGGGCTGTGCGCCAAGGGCTGGAGCGCTCCCGAACTGCTCGACCACCCGGACCGACTGCTCACCCCACTGGTACGGACCGACCCGGCCGACCGGCGCAGCCCGCTGCGCCCGGCCAGCTGGGACGAGGCCCTCGACCGGATCACCGCCGCCATACAGACCAGCCAGCACCGGTACGGACCGGCCAGCGTCGGCCTGTTCGGCGGCGGCGGGCTGACCAACGAGAAGGCGTACCAGCTCGGCAAGTTCGCCCGGGTCGGACTGCGTACCCCGCACATCGACTACAACGGCCGGTTCTGCATGTCGTCGTCGGCCACTGCCGGCAACCGGGCCTTCGGTATCGACCGGGGTCTGCCGTTCCCGCTCGCCGACATCGCCGACGCCCGCGCCGTACTCGTCGTCGGCGGCAACCCCGCCGACACGATGCCACCCGCCATGCAGTACTTCGACGCCGGCCGGGCCGCCGGCGCCACCCACATCGTGGCCGACCCCCGGCGTACGGCGACCGCCCGGGGCGCCGGCATCCACCTACCGGTAGCCCCCGGCACCGACCTGGCCCTGGCCAACGGGCTGCTGCACATCGCCATCCGGGCCGGCTACGTCGACGAGTCGTACATCCGCGACCGCACCACCGGCTTCGCCGACGTCCGCACCGCCGTCGCCGGCTACTGGCCGGACCGGGTGGAACGGATCACCGGCGTCTCCGAGGAGCTGCTGCAGCGTACGGTGCACGCCCTCGCGACCGCGCCGACCGCGATGATCCTCACCGCCCGCGGTGCCGAGCAACACAGCAGCGGTACGGACACCACCCAGGCGTACATCAATCTGGCCCTCGCTCTCGGGCTGCCCGGCCGCCCCGGCAGCGGCTTCGGCACCGTCACCGGTCAGGGCAACGGCCAGGGTGGTCGCGAACACGGCCAGAAAGCCGACCAGCTGCCCGGCTACCGGCGTCTCGACGACCCGGCCGCCCGCGCCCACGTCGCCGCCGTCTGGGGCGTCGACCCGGCCGAACTGCCCGGCCCCGGGGTCTCCGCCACCGAGATGATCGACCGGATCGGCACCCCCGGCGGGGTGCGCACGATGCTGGTCTTCGCCTCCAACATCCTGGTCTCCGCGCCCGACCGGGACCGGGTCGCCGCCCGGCTGGCCGCGCTGGACTTCCTCGCCGTCTCGGACATGTTCCGCTCCGAGACCGCCGCCGTCGCCGACGTGGTGCTGCCGACCGCCCAATGGGCCGAGGAAGAAGGCACCATGACCAACCTGGAGGGTCGGGTGCTGCGCCGCCGCCGGGTGCTGCCGCCACCCGACGGGGTCCGCGACGACCTGAGCGTGCTGGCCGCGCTCGCCGACCGGCTCGGCCGGGGCAGCCACTTCTCCGCCGACCCGCAGACCGTCTACGACGAGCTGCGCCGGGCCAGCGCCGGCGGAATCGCCGACTACGCCGGCATCAGCTACCAGCGGATCGAGGCCGAGGACGGCGTGTTCTGGCCGTGCCCGACCGACGACCACCCCGGTACGCCGCGACTGTTCACCGAGCGGTTCGCCACCGGTGACGGGCGGGCCCGGTTCATCCGGGTGGAACACCGCGACCCGGCCGAACTGCCCGACCACCGCTACCCGTACCTGCTCACCACCGGCCGGCTCATGGGCCAGTACCAGAGCGGCAACCAGACCCGTCGCTCGCCGTCGCTGGCCAGCACCGCCAGCGATCCGAAGGCCGAGATCCACCCCGACCTGGCCCGCCGGCTCGGCATCGGCACCGCCGACCTGGTCGAGTTGACCACCCGGCGGGGCCGGGCGGTGTTCCGGGCCTACCTGACCGAGCACATCCGCCCGGACACCGTCTTCGTGCCGTTCCACTGGGGCGGCCTGGCCAGCGCCAACGCGTTGACCGACCCGACCCTGGACCGCCACTCCCGGATGCCCGCCTTCAAGGTCTGCGCGGCTGCGCTACGCCGCCTCGCCGGCCCGGACGGAGCCGGCCGGAGCAGCGCCGCCCCGGACGATCCCGCCACCTGACGAAAGGGACCCACGATGCAGTCGACCCCACGCTTCCTGCAAGGAGTGTTCACGTTCGACGGCAAAGGGTTGGAGACTCCGCTGCCGCTGGACGACGCCCTGCGCTACACCGTCCCGGACGGGCTGGTCGGGCAGACCGTCTACTTCCGGGGCGGCAACAGCTCCGGCGAGCTGATCTACGTCCTGCTGCTGCGCGACGGTGCCCCGATGCGCTACTTCCCGATCGGCGCCCGCGACGCGGTGCACGTACCGCTGCGGGTCGTCGAGGACCTCGACAGTGGCACCGTGCTGGAACTGCAGGTGGCCGCCCCGGCCGGGGCCACCGGCACCGTCGTGCTCGACCTCGGCCTGGTCGAGGTGTGAGATGACTCAGCAGCGACGACCGAGGCTGGTGGTGGTCGGCAACGGCATGGCCGGTGCCCGTACCGTCGAGGAGATCATCGACCGGGTCGGCCCGGACCGGTACGCGATCACCATGTTCGGCGCCGAACCGTACGGCAACTACAACCGGATCCTGCTGTCCAACGTGCTGTCCGGAGTGGAAGCCGAGGACGGCATCTTCCTCAACAGCCTGCCCTGGTACCAGGAGAACGGCATCACCCTGCGGGCCGGGCTGGAAGTCACCCGGATCGACGGGTTCGCCAAGGTGGTGCACGCCGTCGACGGCAGCGTCACCCCGTACGACAAGTTGGTCGTCGCCACCGGCAGCGTGCCGTACGTGCCGCCGATCGACGGCGCCCACCATCCCCGGCGCGGCTTCCACCAGGGCGTTTTCACCTTCCGCACGCTCGACGACACCCGGGCGATGATCCGCTACGCCCGCGATCACCAGCGGGCGGTGGTGATCGGCGGCGGCCTGCTCGGCCTGGAAGCCGCCCGTGGGCTGCAGCAGTACGGCGTGTCGGTGACCCTGCTGCACGCCGCCGGCCACCTGATGAACGCCCAGCTCGACGCCACCGGCGGGGACATCCTGCGACGCAGCGTCGAACGGCTCGGCATCGAGGTCGTCACGCAGGCCCGTACCGAACGGATCCTCGGTAGGGACGCCGTCGACGGGGTCCGGCTCGCCGACGGTCGCACCTTCGCCGCCGACATGGTGGTGATCGCCGCCGGGATCCGACCGAACACCGCGCTCGCCCAGGCCAGCGGGCTGCCGGTGGAGCGGGGCATCGTCGTCGACGACCAGCTGCGGGTGCTCGACGAACCGGACATCTACGCGGTCGGCGAGTGCGTGCAGCACCGGGGCCAGACGTACGGCCTGGTCGCCCCGCTGTGGGAACAGGCGAAGGTGCTAGCCGGCCACCTGACCGGCACCGACCCGTCGGCGGCGTACCACGGTTCGCGGACCGCGACCAAGTTGAAGGTCGCCGGGGTCGACGTGGCCGCGATGGGCGTCACCGCCCCGGAACGCGACGACGACGAGTTCGTGGTCTTCGCCGAGCCCCGGCGCGGCGTCTACAAGAGCGTGGTGGTCCGCGACGACCGGCTGATCGGCGCCACCCTGGTCGGTGACGTCAGCAAGGTCGGCTTCCTGATGCAGGCGTTCGACCGGGGTCTGCCGCTGCCGGAGGAACGGGTCCGGCTGCTGTTCGACCTCGGCGGGCCGTCGGCCGAGGTCTCCGCCGCCGAACTCGCCGACGACGCCCAGGTCTGCAACTGCAACGGCGTCAGCAAGGGCGCGCTGGTCGCCACCGTCACCGGCGGGGTACGGACGCTGACCGGGGTGATGGACGCCACCCGCGCCGGCAAGGGGTGCGGCTCCTGCAAGAGCCTGGTCGCGCAGATCGTCGAGTGGGCCGCCGGCGGCGACGTCGCGGAGGATCCGGCCGCCAACTGGTACGTGCCCGGGGTGCCGATGGACAAACCGACCCTGATGGCCGAGATCCGCGCCCGCGGGCTGCGCAGCGTGTCGGCGGTGTTCGACGCGCTCGCCGACGGCCGCGAGGACGCCAAGAGCAAGATGGGCCTGGTGTCGCTGCTGCGGATGATGTGGGGCGACGAGTACGTCGACGAGCGCGGTGCCCGGTTCATCAACGACCGGGTGCACGCCAACATCCAACGGGACGGCACCTTCTCGGTCGTGCCGCAGATGAAGGGCGGCTGCACCACCCCGGCCCAGCTGCGCCGGATCGCCGACGTGGCCGAGAAGCACCAGGTGCCGTTGGTGAAGTTGACCGGCGGGCAGCGTATCGACCTGCTCGGCATCCGCAAGGAGGATCTGCCGAAGGTCTGGGCCGACCTGGACATGCCGTCGGGGTACGCGTACGGCAAGAGCTTCCGGACCGTGAAGACCTGCGTCGGCAGCGAGTTCTGCCGGTTCGGGCTCGGTGACTCGACGGCGCTCGGCATCGCGATCGAGGAACGCTTCCAGGGGCTGGAGGCACCGGGCAAACTGAAGCTGGCGGTCACCGGCTGCCCGCGCAACTGCGCCGAGGCGTACGTCAAGGATCTGGGTGTGGTCGCGATCGAGGGCGGCCGGTGGGAGATCTACGTCGGCGGTGCGGCCGGTGCCCACGTCCGTAAGGGCGACCTTCTGGCCACGGTGGACACCCCGGACGAGGTGATGGCGTTGACCGGCCGGTTCCTGCAGTACTACCGGGAGAACGCCAACTGGCTGGAACGCACCTACGCGTTCGTGCCCCGGGTCGGCATCGAACGGCTGCGGGAGTTGATCGTCGAGGACAGCGACGGGCTCGGGGCCGGGCTGGACGAACGGATGGCGGCGTCGGTGGCCGCGTACCGGGATCCGTGGCGGGAGCGGGACGCGCCGGCGACCCCGGGCCAGTTCCGGACCGCGTTGCCGTTGCTGCCGCTACCGGCGGTGCCGGTGCGCGCCGGGGACCGGCCGTGACCGCCGTGAACGACGGGCGGCTGGTCGACAGCGGCATGGTCGACGGGCGGCTGGTCGAGCACCGGATCGGTCCGGTGGCGGAGATTCCGCCGGGCGAAGGGCGGGCCTATCCGGTCGACGGCGAGATGGTGGCGGTGTTCCGACTGAGCACGGGAGCGCTGCGGGCGGTCTCGGCGGTCTGCCCGCACGCCGGCGGCCCGATCGCCGACCGCCTCGTCGACGCCGAGGTGGTGATCTGCCCACTGCATCAGCACGTCTTCGAGTTGGCCACCGGCTGCTCCCGCAGCGGGCAGCGGTCGCTACGGGTCTATCCGGTGCGCCAGGATGCGGACGGCACCGTGTGGGTGTCGGCTCGGGCCGACACCGACGGATAGACCTCACAATGCCGATGGTCGGCCGGTGCGGATGATGACCACGTACCGACATCACTGTTTCCCATCGTAGTAAACACTCGCTTCGTAGGGTGAGCACTCAATCCACCCGGAAAACCCCGCTCCCTGGTCGCTTCCGGAAATCCGCCCGGAGGTAGTCGATCGTCACCCTCCGTCACCGATCGCAAGGAGCCATCCAATGGTCAACAGGTCACTCGATACCGAAAAGGTCGCGGACCACTCTCGCGAGAATCGGAAACGCTGGATCGCTCACTGGGAGCCGGAGGACCCCGACTTCTGGCAGACCGTCGGACGGCCGGTGGCCCGACGCAACCTCATCTTCTCCATCTTCGCCGAACACATCGGCTTCTCGGTGTGGCTGCTCTGGAGCATCGTCGTGGTACGCCTGGGCAGCGCGGGATGGGACCTCAGCGTCAGCCAGTCGCTCTGGCTGACCGCCGTGCCCAGCGGCGTCGGGGCGTTCCTGCGCCTGCCGTACACCTTCGCGGTGCCGATCTTCGGCGGCCGCAACTGGACCGTCGTCTCCGCGCTGCTGCTGCTGATTCCGTGTGCCGGTCTCGCCTGGGCGGTCGAGAACCCACAGACCGGGTACGGCACCCTGTTGCTGATCGCCGCGACAGCTGGATTCGGCGGCGGAAACTTCGCCTCCAGCATGGCGAACATCTCGTTCTTCTATCCCGAACGGGAAAAGGGCTGGGCGCTCGGGCTGAACGCGGCCGGCGGCAACATCGGCGTCGCGGTGGTGCAGTTCGTGGTGCCCAAGGTGCTCGTCCTCGGCGGTGGGCTGGCCCTGTCCTGGGCCGGCCTGATCTACATCCCGCTGGCGGTCATCGCGGCTGTCTGCGCCTACCTCTACATGGACAACCTGGCCGAGGCGAAAGCGGACGTGGAGCCGGTGTGGTCGTCGCTGCGGCACAGCGACACCTGGATCATGTCGCTGCTCTACATTGGCACGTTCGGCTCGTTCATCGGCTACTCGGCGGCGTTCCCCACCCTGCTGAACGCGGTGTTCAACCGACCGGACATCGCGCTCGGCTGGGCCTTCCTCGGGGCCGGGATCGGCTCGATCAGCCGCCCGCTCGGCGGCCGGCTCTCCGACCGGATCGGCGGTGCCCGGGTGACCGCGGGTAGCTTCATCGTCCTCGCGGCCGGTGCCTACGCCGCGCTCTGGGCCGTACAGCGGCAGAACCTGGGCGTCTTCTTCGTCAGCTTCATGGTGCTGTTCGTCGCCACCGGAGTCGGCAACGGGTCCACGTACCGGATGATCTCAAAGATCTTCCGGGTGAAGGGTGAGGACCGGGGCGGCTCCCCGGAGACCATGCTGCGGATGCGCCGCGAAGCTGCCGGCGCGCTCGGCATCATCTCCTCGGTCGGCGCCTTCGGCGGCTTCCTGGTGCCGATCTGCTACGCGTGGGCCCGGTCGACCTACGGCGACATCGAACCGGCACTGCGGTTCTACGTGGTCCTGTTCCTGGTGATGCTGGCCGTCACCTGGTTCGCCTACCTGCGGCGCGGCTCACGGATGGCGCAGGCCGGCGTCTAGGATCTCCCTTCGTGCGCGTACTTCTCATCGGCAGTGGCGGACGTGAGCACGCCCTCGCGGCGAGCCTCGCCGCCGACCCCGCCGTCGACCAGCTGATCGCCGCCCCCGGCAACCCCGGCATCGCCGCCGTCGCCGAGCTGCGGTCGGTCGCCGCCACCGACCCGCAGGCGGTCGCCGCCCTGGCCGTCGAGGTCGCCGCCGACCTGGTGGTCGTCGGCCCGGAGGCACCGCTGGTCGCCGGCGTCGCCGACGCGGTACGCGCCAAGGGCATCGCCTGCTTCGGGCCGTCGGCGGCCGCCGCCGTACTCGAAGGTTCGAAGACCTTCGCCAAGGACGTGATGGCGGCCGCCGGCGTGCCGACCGCCCGGGCCGCCACCTGCCGTACGGCGGACGAGGTGGCCGCCGCCCTCGACGAGTTCGGCACCCCGTACGTGGTGAAGAACGACGGACTGGCCGCCGGCAAGGGTGTCGTGGTGACCGACGACCGGGCCGCCGCGCTCGCCCACGCCGCCGCCTGCGGGCAGGTGGTCGTCGAGGAGTACCTGGCCGGTCCCGAGGTGTCACTGTTCGTGGTGACCGACGGCACGGCTGCGGTCCCGCTGCTGCCGGCCCAGGACTTCAAACGGGTCGGCGACGGCGACACCGGGCCGAACACCGGCGGCATGGGGGCGTACGCGCCCCTGCCGTGGGCGCCACCCGGCCTGGTCGACCAGGTGATGGCCGAGGTGGTGCAGCCGACCCTGGCCGAGATGCGCCGGCGCGGCACCCCGTTCGCCGGGCTGCTGTACGTCGGGCTGGCGGTCACCGCCGCCGGACCCCGGGTGATCGAGTTCAACGCCCGGTTCGGCGACCCGGAGACCCAGGTGGTGCTGGCCCTGCTGGAGTCCCCGCTCGCCGGGCTGTTGTCCGCAGCAGCCACCGGTACGCTCGCCGACCACCCGCCGCTGCGCTGGCGGGACGGGGCGGCGGTGACGGTGGTCCTCGCCTCGGCCGGCTACCCGGCGAGCGCCCGCAGCGGCGACGTGCTCACCGGCGCGGAGCAGCCGGGCGTGAGCCACGCCGGTACGGCCCGCACCGACACCGGCGAGCTGGTCTCCGCTGGCGGCCGGGTGCTCGCCGCCACCGCCACCGGGGCAGACCTGGCCGAGGCGCGGGCGGCGGCGTACCGCCTGCTGGGCGGGATCGGCCTGGCCGGCGGGCACTTCCGCCGCGACATCGGGCTGGCCGCCGCCGAGGGGCGGATCACCCTGCCTTAGCGGCGTACCGGTGGGCGCGACGGGTACGTCTGCGCCATGCCGACGAGCTACCAGGACGTGCTGGACAGCCTCAACGAGCTGGACTTTCCTGCCGACAAGGACCGGATCCTGGCCGAGGCGCGGCGGGTCGGTGCCAGCCCCGGTGTGGTACGCGCACTGCGCGGCCTGCCGCCGGTCGAGTACGCCAACCGGGCCGAGGTCGCCCGGTCGGCACATATCGACGCCGCCCCGGAGCAGGATCCGGCGCAGCGGGCGGCCCGGGCCCGGTTCCGCGACCACCAGCGGGTGGCCCAGCACCTGCGCCAGCCCTGAGGCCCGGCGGGCCCAGCGGCCGGGTCGGCTTTCTCGACCGGGCGGCGATGCCACCGTCAGTGATGGGTCCCGCAGAGGACATGTCGGTCCCACCGATATTCCTGTGTGGAATAATTATTCCTCACAGGAATACCGCTCTGCGGCAGTACCGGTCCGCCGGCAGCGCCGGTCAGTCGGGGGTGCGGGGGCGGGGCAGATCGCGGGTCACCACCTTGCCGCTGGCGTTGCGCGGCAGCGCAGGCAGGAACATCACGTACCGGGGGACGGCGTACCGGGCCCGGTAGCGCCGGACGTACTCCTGGACGGCCTCCGGGTCGAGGGTCTCACCCGGGTGCAGCACCAGGTAGGCGGCGAGCAGGTGGCCGTACTGCGGGTCGGGCAGCCCGGTCACCGCCGCCTCCCGGACCTGCGGCAGCTGGGCCAGCAGGTCCGCGACGTCGGACGGGAAGACGTTCTCCCCGCCGGAGACGATCATGTCGTCGGCCCGACCACCGACGAAGAGCAGCCCGTCGGTGTCGACGTGGCCGAGGTCACCGGTGCCGAGCAGGCCGTGCCGGTGGTCGGCGGCGGTGCCCTCGCCGGTGTACCCCTCGAACATCAGCTCGTTGCCGACGTAGATCTGCCCGACCTGGCCGGCGGGCACGGGTTCGCCCGACGCACCGAGCACGGCCAGCCGGGTGCCGCGTGGCGGCCGGCCGGCCGTGTTGGGCGCCCGCCGCAGGTCGGCCGGGTTGGCGATGGCGGCCCACGAGACCTCGGTGGACCCGTACAGGTTGTAGAGGACGTCGCCGTAGCGGTCCATGAACCGGGTGGCGATTCCGCCGCTGAGCGCGGAACCGCTGACCGCGACCACCTGCAGCCCGGTCGGCCGGTCCGGAGCCGGTACGTCGTGCAGCAGCCGCTGCAACATCACCGGTACGGCGAACAGTGCCGTGCAGCCGTGCCGGTCGACGGCGGCAAGCGTGGCGGCCGGGTCGAAGCGCCGGTGCAGCACGATGGTCGCCCGCAACGCGACGGCGATCTGCAGAGCGGCGTACCCCCAGGTGTGGAAGACCGGGGCGGCGATCATGATCCGGTCGCGGGCCCGCAGCGGAATCCGGTCGATGATGGCGGCGAGCGGCCCGAAGCTGGCCGGCGTACGTCGCCGGGCACCCTTCGGGGTGCCGGTGGTGCCGGAGGTGAGCACGATGGTGCGCCCGTCGCGGTCGGGCGGCCCGATGCGGGCGTCGTCGGGTGCGGTGCTCAGGAGTGCGGCGAGGCGCGACTCGTCGACCCTGGCCACGTCGGGGCCGACCGCGAGGGCCTGCTCACCGAACTCACGGTCGTGCAGCAGCACCCGCAGCCGCTGTTCGTCGGCGACCGCGGCGAGCTGCGGCCCGGCCAGCCCGGTGTGCAGCAGTACGGTGTCCGCGCCGAGCAGCCCGGCGGCGACCATCGCGACCACCAGGTCGGGGTGGTTGCGGCAGAGCAGTCCGATCCGGTCGCCTGCGGTCACGCCGAGGGTGGCCCGTAACGCGGTGGCGAGCCGTTCGGCACGGGCCAGCAGTTCCCGGTAGGTCAACTGCCGGTCGGCGTCGTCGATCAGCGCGACCCGGTCCGGGTCGCGGGCGGCGGCCTGACGCGCCTCGCCGGCGAGGGTGAACCCCCACCGGCGAAGCGCGGCGAGCTGTGCGATGGTCCGGCCCGGCGACCCGGGCGTGAGCAGGCCCCGCCGGGTCAGCGTGGTGAGAACGAACGGCAGGTCCACTGGCACCCCCAGCTGCGGCGAGACCGGTCCGGCGGGTGGGCGGCCGCGCCGGTGGGCGAAGCCCCGCCTGACAGGGAACACGTACCGGAGCCGGTTGCGGATCGGTCCGCAGCTGAGCCGGGTGGGTCGGCTCTGGGGAATTCGACCTGGTCAGCCCTTGGGGATGTCGAAAAGGTTGGCGATCTGAGCGGCCAGCCCGAGGTCACCCTTTGCCTTCAACTTGCCCGTCATGAACATCATCATCGGGTTGGCGCTGCCGGAGATGATCTTCAGAAGGTCGACCGCGCCGAGGGTCAGGCTCAGCCGGGGCTCGTGCGCCGGGGTCGGCGACAGCACGCAGGTGCCGTCGGCGATGACGATCTCGTACGTGTCGGTGCCACCATCCGGTCGGCCGGTGATGTTCCAGTGGATGACGGCGTTGGTGGAGCCGGCCTTCTCCGGGCGGAACAGCGTGGGCATCCGGTTGAACACCTCGTCGAGGACCTTGCCGCGCAGGTCGCTCTGCATCACCTCGGCGATCTTGGAGTCCGGGGTGGTCTTCACCAGCTTGGCGAACTCCTTGGCATCGATGGACGCGAAGGTGGCCGGGTCGAAATCAGACATCGTGTGCCCTCCAGTACGGGACGTCGGACCTAGCCTAGTCTAGGGTTACGCGCCAGTAGCTTCATCGAGGCCGACCCGGCCCGTACGGTCACTGCCGCTGGCCGCGCCACCCCGCCGCCAGCCGCAACGCGGCACCGACCAGGACGGCCAGCAGGCCGGCCGCCACCAGCGGGCCGGGCGCCCGGCCGGTCACCGGCAGCTCGTCGCCGGCACCGTCACCCGCTGGCGGTGGGTCTGCGCCCGCCGGCCCGTCGTCCGGTGGACCGTCGCCCAGTGGGCCTTCGCCCACGTACCGGAACACCATTGCCGTGGAGGCGCCGGCCGGGGTGCTGACGGTGATCGTCGTCGTTCCGGCGTCGCAGGCCGGAGTCGGGAGCGCCAGTACGTTGAACGCGCCGCCGACCGTCACCGACTCCGGGCCGATCGTCCGCCCACAGATCGTCACCCGGGTCTGCCCGGGGACGAAGTTCGCGCCGCTGACCGTCGCCGTCGTACCGCCGACGGCAGAGCCCTCGCCCGGGTTCACCGAGTCGATCCGGGGAGCGCCGGCCGGCTCCGGTGCGCCGAGGACGTCGGCGGCGTGGGCGTCGCCGGGCACGGCGTCGACCGGTCCAGCAATTACTACAGTGGACAGCAGGCCGCTGGTGGCAGCGATGGTCAGCAGGGCTTTCCTGCGATATCTCGGGGTAAACACGGTTCCTCGTCTCGAAGCGGGGCGGAAGGGTTCGGCCCGTCAAGCAGAACGAGGATAAATACGGACAGTTACGGAATTGCTGGCGAAACTCACCCACCCACCCGCCTGTCCGGACCAGCCTGGCGGCCGTGGGAGACTGCGGTACGTGACCTCGCGCCCGCAGATCCCCAACGTGCTCGCCACCCGGTACGCCTCCGCTGACCTGGCCGTCCTCTGGTCACCGGAGGAGAAGATCCGGCTGGAGCGGCGACTCTGGCTCGCCGTCCTGCGGGCCCAGCGTGATCTCGGCATCGCCGTGCCCGATGGCGTCGTCGAGGCGTACGAGCGGGTCCTCGACCAGGTCGACCTGGCCGCGATCGCCGAGCGTGAGCGGGTCACCCGGCACGACGTCAAGGCCCGGATCGAGGAGTTCAGCGCGCTCGCCGGCCACGAGCACATCCACAAGGGGATGACCTCCCGGGACCTCACCGAGAACGTCGAACAGCTGCAGATCCGGGCCTCGCTGGAGCTGATCCGCGACCGGGTGGTCGCCACCCTGGCCCGGCTGGCCCGGCTCGCCGTCGAGCACACCGACCTGGTCGTCGCCGGGCGTTCGCACAACGTGGCCGCCCAGGCCACCACCTTGGGCAAGCGGTTCGCCTCGGCGGCTGAGGAGCTGCTGATCGCGTACGAGCGGTTGACCGACCTGATCGACCGTTACCCGCTGCGCGGCATCAAGGGCCCGGTCGGCACCGCCGCCGACCAGCTGGACCTGTTCGACGGCGACGCCGCCAAGGTGGCCGAACTGGAGCGCCGGGTCGCCGAGCATCTCGGTTTCCGGCGGGTGCTGGCCAGTGTCGGGCAGGTCTACCCGCGCTCCCTGGACCTCGACGTGCTCTCCTCGCTTGCCCAGGTCGCCGCCGCGCCGTCGTCGCTGGCGACCACGATCCGGCTGATGGTCGGCCAGGAGCTGGTCACCGAGGGCTTCCGGCCCGGGCAGGTCGGTTCCAGCGCCATGCCGCACAAG
Source organism: Solwaraspora sp. WMMA2056 (assembly GCF_030345095.1). Taxonomy (NCBI): domain Bacteria; kingdom Bacillati; phylum Actinomycetota; class Actinomycetes; order Micromonosporales; family Micromonosporaceae; genus Solwaraspora; species Solwaraspora sp. WMMA2056. The sequence continues at coordinate 792,828 of NZ_CP128360.1, read as the reverse complement.
ATGAACACCCGGTCCAGCGAACGGGTCAACGGGCTCGCCGTCGTCATCCGGGGCTACCTGTCGATGGTCGGTGAGCTGGCTGGCGACCAGTGGAACGAAGGCGACGTCTCCTGCTCGGTGGTGCGCCGGGTGGCCCTGCCCGATGCCTTCTTCGCCGCCGACGGGCTGTTCCAGACGTTCCTCACCGTGCTCGACGAGTTCGGCGCCTACCCGGCGGTCGTCGCCCGCGAACTCGACCGCTACCTGCCGTTCCTGGCGACCACCCGGATCCTGGTCGCGGCGGTCCGGGCCGGCGTCGGCCGGGAGGTCGCCCACGAGGTGATCAAGGAGCACGCGGTCGGGGTGGCGTTGGCCATGCGGGAGAAGGGCGCGGCCGACAACGACCTGTTCGACCGGCTGGCCGCCGACGAGCGGCTCGGCCTGAGCCGGGACGAGATCGCCGCCGTGGTCGCCGACCGGGCGGGTTTCGTCGGCGCGGCGGCGGCTCAGGTGCAGGCGGTGGCCGACCGGGTGGCCGAGGTGGTCGCCGCGCACCCGCACGCCGCCGACTACCAGCCCGCCCCGATCCTCTGACCGGGGGGCGCTACTTGTTGCCGGCCGAGCCGCCGGTCTCGTTGCCGGCGCTGCTGTCGCCATGGCTGGCCACGATCTTGGCCTGTTTCGAGTCGTCCCCGGCGTCGGGGCGCAACTGCAGCACCACCGCGGCAGTGCCGTAGGCGCACAGCTCCATGTGGGTGCTGCCGATCTGCCGGGTGTCGAACCGCATCCCGATGACCGCGTTGGCACCCTTCTTCCTGGCCGCCTCGCCCAGTTTGCCGATCATCTCGGTACGCCACTTGGTGAGGTTCGCCGGGCCCTCGGGGTCGGACTTGCCGCCGCGCAGCGCCTTGACACCTTCTTTGAACGGGTTGATGGAGCGGACCACCGAGGTGACCACCTCACCCAGGACACACCTGATCTCGTAGCCGGGAAGGTCATTCGTCGTCACGACCAGCACGACGACGATGCTATGGGCCCCGGTCTCGGCCCACCTGGGCTTTGCTCCGGCTCGCGGATGACGCGAAACGGCGCGGCGCGGACTCCGGGTCCCAACCCGGAGTCCGCGCCGGTTACTGCCCGGACTGCGGAAAAGTACGCGCGTCAGACGCCGGCGACCGACTGGATCCAGGCCCGGTTGTACGCCACGCTGCCGTAGTTCTGGATGTTGACGCCGTTGGCGGTGGAGGCGACACCGACCTGCTGGCCGTTGTAGAACTGCGGGCCGCCCGAGTCGCCCCGCCACGCGTTGCCGTTGATCCGCGTGCTGCGGATCGCCCGACCGCCGTACGCGTCGGTAACGTTGGTGCTGGTCACCTGGACCGAGGCCATCTTCAGCTGGGTCGAGGCGGAGCAGCCGCTGTAGCAGGTCATGCCCCAGCCGTAGATGGTGTTCGTCGAGCCGACCGGCGGGTAGCTGCTGGACAGCGTCACGTAGGTGGTGCTGACCGAGCTGGAGAGGCGGAGCAGGGCCAGGTCGTAGCGGCCGTAGGTGGCGCTGACCGTACGGGTGACCCCGCCGGAGGAGCGGTAGACGCTGCCGACCCGTACCGACATCGACCCGCCGACGCAGTGCTCGGCGGTGAGCACCCAGTTGGGCGCGATGATCGTGCCGGAACAGGTGAACGAACCGTTGCTGAACACCGCTGCGGCCCAGGGGGCCGACGACACGGTGCTGCCACCAATGATCTCCTCCGGCGCGGCGGAGGCGGCGGTGGGGGGTGCGGCGACCAGACTGATCAGGGTGGTGGCGACTGCTGCCACGGCCAGGCGGATACGCATGGGGGTGTGCTCCTTCCCAGGGGCGACCGGCCGCGGGGGTTGCGGGCCGGGTGAGCCGCCGCCGCCGGACGGGTGTCCGGTCGGCGGGGTGTTACAGCTGACGTCCGATGGGGGTCGTCGGGCGTTTGACGATTGACGGTAGGTCCTGCCGGAGTCATCTACAAGAATCAAATCGAGGTCATACGATGCGGTGATGTCCGCGCCGGTCCGGCACCGATCAGCGGTACGCGGCCCACCGCCCGCCCGTGACGGTGTCCCGCCCGTGGCGTCGCCCCGGATCAGGTCGGGGACCGGCCCGGGACCGGACCGGCGAAAACTGTCCCCGTTATCGGTTCGTGGCTGATTTGTGGCCCGATCACCGATTCGACGTGCCGACCGCCGGTGCGTCGCACCTGGCATCACCAGGTAGGCTGACCGGTGCGCGGCCCGTTCGTGGCCGGCACCCCAACGCGTACACGGTCAGGAGTGCCACGTGGCTCGCGTCGTCGTCGACGTCATGCTCAAGCCGGAAATTCTCGATCCTCAGGGCCAGGCGGTCGCCAACGCGCTGCCGAGGCTCGGTGTCAGCGACGTCTCGTCGGTGCGGATCGGTCGGCGGATCGAGATCGAGTTCGCGGGCGAACCCGACGTGGATCGGGCTCGCGAGATCGCGGACAAACTGCTCGCCAACCCGGTCATCGAGGACTACGTCGTCCGCCTGGCCGAGCCGGCCGACGAATCTGGTGAGCAGTCATGACTGCCCGCATCGGGGTGGTCACCTTCCCCGGTTCACTCGACGACGGTGACGCCGCCCGCGCGGTGCGCATCGCCGGTGGCGAACCGGTCCTGCTCTGGCACGGCGACGCCGACCTGCACGGAGTCTCGGCGGTCGTGCTGCCCGGTGGCTTCTCGTACGGCGACTACCTGCGCTGCGGTGCGATCGCCCGGTTCGCTCCGGTAATGGAATCCATCGTCGCGGCCGCCGCCGACGGGTTGCCGGTGCTCGGCATCTGCAACGGCTTCCAGATCCTGTGCGAGGCGCATCTGCTGCCCGGAGCGCTCACCCGAAACCAGCACCTGCATTTCCGCAACCGGGACCAGTTGCTGCGGATCGAAACCGCCGGCACCGCATTCACCAACGCCTTCTCGCCCAAGCAGGAGGTGCTGATCCCGCTCAAGAGCGGGGAAGGCTGCTACGTCGCCGACGAACGGACCCTGGACGAGTTGGAGAGTAGCGGCCGGATCGTGGCCCGCTACGTCGGTGGGAACCCCAACGGCTCGTTGCGCGACATCGCCGGCGTCACCAACGCCGCCGGCAACGTCGTCGGCCTGATGCCACACCCCGAACACGCCGTCGAGGACCTGACCGGCCCGTCCCGGGACGGACTCGGCTTCTTCACCTCCATCCTCAAGCACCTCGTGGGAGTGCCGGCATGACCACGCAGTCGGAGGCGGCGGCCGCCGCCGGGCCGGCGCAGTCCGACGTCGCCGTCGCGGTGGACCCGTACGCGGGTGGGCCGGACACCGTGGCCCGCGCCACCGACACCCCCGGTGAGCTGCAGCCGTACACCGAACTCGGGCTCCGCGACGACGAGTACGAGCGGATCCGCCAGATCCTCGGCCGTCGGCCCACCCAGTCCGAGCTCGCCATGTACTCGATCATGTGGAGCGAGCACTGCTCCTACAAGTCGAGCAAGGTGCACCTGCGGCAGTTCAGCGAGAAGGCACCGCCGAGTGAGCTGATGCTCGCCGGCATCGGCGAGAACGCCGGCGTGATCCGGGTCTCCGACAGCCTCGCGGTCACCTTCAAGGTGGAGTCGCACAACCACCCCAGCTTCGTCGAGCCGTACCAGGGCGCGGCGACCGGCGTCGGCGGCATCGTCCGGGACATCCTGGCCATGGGTGCCCGCCCGGTCGCCGTGATGGACCCGCTGCGGTTCGGCGCCGCCGACCACCCCGACACCGCCCGGGTGCTGCCCGGTGTCGTCGCCGGGGTCGGCGGCTACGGCAACTGCCTCGGCCTGCCCAACATCGGCGGCGAGGTCGTCTTCGACCCCTGCTACCAGGGCAACCCGCTGGTCAACGCGCTCTGTCTCGGCGTACTGCCGGTGGACCGGCTGCAGAACAAGGCCGCCGCCGGCGCGGGCAACGTCGTGGTGCTGATGGGCGCCAAGACCGGCCGGGACGGCATCGGCGGCGTGTCGGTGCTGGCCAGCGCCACCTTCGACGACGCCAGCCAGCAGCGTCGCCCGTCGGTGCAGGTCGGCGACCCGTTCATGGAGAAGCTGCTGATCGAGTCGTGCCTGGAGCTGTACGACGCCGGTCTGGTCGTCGGCATCCAGGACCTCGGGGGTGCCGGCCTGACCTGTGCGCTCACCGAGACCGCAGCGGCCGCCGGCACCGGCATGCGGGTCTGGCTGGAGCGGGTGCCGCTGCGCGAGCCGTCGATGGAGCCGCACGAGATCCTGGCCAGCGAGTCGCAGGAGCGGATGCTGCTGATCGTCGAGCCGGCCAAGCTCGACGCGGTGCTCGCGATCGCCGACAAGTGGGGCGTCATCGCCACGGCCATCGGTGAGGTCACCCCGCCCGAGCCGGACGGCCAACCGGGCCGGCTGACGATCACCTGGCGCGACCACGTCGTGGTCGACGTACCGCCGGGCTCGCTCGCCGACGACGGGCCGGTCTACGCCCGACCGATGCGTGAGCCGGCGGACCTGATCCTGTTGCAGGCCGACCGGGCGGAGACCCTGCCGCGCCCCGGCACGCCGGACGAACTGCGGGAGACCCTGCTACGGATGATCTCGTCGCCGAACCTGTGCGACCGCACCTGGGTGACCGAACAGTACGACCGGTACGTCCTGGGCAACACCGTGCTCGCCCAGCCCGAGGACGCCGGGGTCGTCCGGATCGACGACGCCACCGGCCTCGGCGTGGCCCTGTCGGTCGACGGCAACGGCCGGTACGCCCGGCTCGATCCGTACCACGGGGCGAAACTGGCGCTGGCCGAGTCGTACCGCAACGTGGCCGTGACCGGTGCCCGGCCGGTGGCGGTGACCAACTGCCTCAACTTCGGTTCGCCGGAGGACCCGACCGTCATGTGGCAGTTCGCCGAGGCGGTGCGCGGGCTCGCCGACGGCTGCGCCGAGCTGGGCATCCCGGTCACCGGCGGCAACGTCAGTTTCTACAACCAGACCGGCGCGGCCGCGATCCACCCGACCCCGGTGGTCGGTGTGCTCGGTGTGCTCGACGACGTGGCACAGCGGGTGCCGATGGGCTTCGTGCCGCCGTCGCACGCCGACGGCGACCTGATCATGCTGCTCGGTGAGACCAACCTGGAGCTGTCCGGCTCGGAATGGGCCTGGGTGACCCACCAGCACCTCGGCGGTACGCCGCCGAAGGTCGACCTGGCCCGTGAGCAGGCCCTCGGTACGGTGCTCGCCGAGGCCGCCCGGGTCGGCCACATCACCTCGGCGCACGACCTTTCCGACGGTGGGCTGGCCCAGGCACTGGTCGAGGCCTGCCTGCGGCGGGGCATCGGTGCCCGGGTCGCGTTGCCGCCCGAGTTCGCCGACGGGTCGATGCCGTTCGTCTTCCTGTTCAGCGAGTCGGCGGGACGGGCCATGGTGGCGGTGCCGCGCGGCCACGAAAAGGCCTTCGCCGCGCTCTGCGTCGAGCACGGTCTGCCGTGGACGATGATCGGGGTCACCGATCCGGGTGCCCGGCTGCTGGAGGTACGCGACCAGTTCACCGTCGGCCTGGACGAGCTGCGTGCCGCCTACACCGGCACACTGCCGGCCCTGTTCAGTGGGGTCGGCCCCGGCAACAACCTGCCCGCCGACCCGCAGGATCCGGACGCGTCGAACCCGCTGGACGGTACGGCGGTCGCGGTGGACAGTCCGGTCGAGACGACCGGCGCCGCTGCGGCGACCACCGATGTCGACCCGGAGCCGGCCGAGGTCGCACCGGCGGACGCGGCAGTGGCGGACGATACGGTGCCGGTGGACGACGAGCCGGCGGACGACGAGCCGGCGGACGACGCGGTCACCGAATCGGCGGCGACGACGGATGCCGCGGCTGACGCCGCCAGCGAGCCTGTTGCTGAGTCGGCCGATCCTGAGCCGACCAGCGTCGCCGTGGACGAGCCGGTGGAGCCGTCCGCCGACGAGCCTGTTGCCGACGAGCCGGCGGCCGACGGCAAGTCGACTGACAAGAGCTGAGCCCGCTGCGGCCGTCCTGCCCCTGGCTGGTCGGCCGCAGTTCTGCGGGACGACATGCGAGCGGGCCGGGACCTGATGGTCCCGGCCCGCTCGCATGTCGTCACCCGCGTAGCGCGGACCTGTGCCGCCCGCAGCCGGGCGGCACAGGTTCAGTCATCCAACCAGTCCAACGATCGGCGCTCCCCGCCCCGCCCAGGAGGCGAGTCGCGCCGGGCGGGCGGGTCGACCGGCGGCTGTTGACCACCGTACGGCTGCTGGTCGAACGGCTGCTGCCCGTACTGCTGGTCGTAGCCGCCGCGCTGCTCCGGAAGCCGCTGCTCGTCATGGCCGGCACCGCCCGGTGACCGGTAGCCGCCGCCCTGGTCGTAACCGCCCTGGTCGTAACCAGTACCGGCCGGCGGGCTGTAGCCACCCGGGCCGCCGTAGGCCGCGCCGTACCCCTGATCGGGAGCGGAACCGTACTCTCCGCCCCGGTCGCTGCCGTATCCGCTACCGGGGTAACCGCCGCCGCTGGGCTGCTGACCGCTGTCCGGATATCCACCGCCGCCGTAGCCGGCACTGCCGCCGTAACCGCCGGGTGCCGCGCCGTACGGCGGATCGGCATCCCGGTAGCCGGGCTGCGGTGGCTGCGGGCCACGCGGCGGCGGGGCGTCGCTGCGGGTCGGTTCCGGGCTGCCGTAGCCAGCCGAGTCGTACGGCGAACCGGACCGACCGTAGTTGTCCGGCTCGTACCGCCCGGTCGGTTCGTCGTAGCGGTCGCTGCCGTACCCGCTGCCTGCCGGTTCGGCCGATCCGTACCCGCCGGCCGGGTAGCCGGACGTGCCGGCGTCGGGCCCGTAGCCGTGGCCACCGCGGTAGTCGCCCGGGTCGTCGGCCGGTGGCCGGCCGCTCGGCGCACCGTACTGGCCGGGCACCGTGGTGTTGCCGTAGCTGTACCCGCCGGGTGGCCCGGACGAGGGTGCGGCACCGTAGCCGCCGGGTGCGCCGGACGACGGTGCGGCACCGTAGCCGCCGGGTGCGCCGGACGACGGTGCGGCACCGTAGCTGCCGGGTGCGGCGCTGCCGCCGTAGGCACCCGGGCGCGCCGACCCAGCGGCGCTGCCGCCGTATCCGCCGGCACCTGGTCCATCCGACCCGGGAACCGCCCCGTACACGCTGGTGGCGCCAGCGGCGCCGGCCGCCCCGTACGTCGGTTGGGCCGGTGGTCCGCCCCAACCTGGCCGCTGCTCGCCGCCGTAGCGGGGATCCGGCCCGGCGGGCGCGTTCGGCCCCGGAGGCGGCGGTGCGCCGTACGGGTCGGGGAACTCGTCCTTGATCGGAGCCATGTTGTGCAGCATCGTCGGCGCGTCCGACAGCGACGGCGGGCGGGTCACCATGGTGGCGTCGGTGAGCGGCCCGTCCGGCATGGGCGGCATGGCCACCCGGGTGGCGTCGTCGGAGTCGTGGTAGACGCCCCTGCTGCCGGGCACCGCGGCACCGCCGGCGGCCGGGCCGTCATCGGCCGGGTCGGGGTCGTCGGCGTCGTTGTCCTTGCGGCGGACCAGCAGCAGCACGATCGCGCCGACGCCGAGGGCCACCAACAGGCCACCCATCAGGATGAGCAGCCAGGAGCCCATTCCGCCGCCGGAGCTCTCGTTGGCCAGGTTCTGCGTGTCGACCGGGGGCGCACTCGCCGCGTCGCCGGGGGTCGCGCTCGCTGTCGGCTCGGCCGTGGCCTCCGGGGTGGGCGTCGGTGACTCCGACGGGGTGGGTTCGACGTTGGACTTCAACGTGATCCGGTCGACGGTGATCGACTGACCGGCGGAGGCCGACACGCGCTTGGCGTCGCTGATGTCGTAGCCGTCGGCGACGGCGCCGATGCGCAGGTCACCGGGGGCGATCGGCCGGTCGTTGGTCGACGTGAACCGGTAGTTGCCGTTGGAGTTGGTGGTCGTTTCGAAGTTGTTGCCCTGTGAGTCGCTCATCGCGACCACGGCACCCTCGATGGGGTCCCCGGTGGAGACGTCGGTGACCTTGCCGGCCACCTCCTTGACCCGTGGCGCCTCCTGCGGTCCACGTACCGAGACGTCCCGCTGGGCGGTGCCGTTCTCGCTACCGACCTCGGCGCGGATCTCCACCCGACCGTTGCGGTTCTGGTTGGTGCCGAGAGTGCCGGCGATCAACTGAACGCTGTAGTCCTTGGAGCTGCCCGCGTCGATGGTGTCGGTGAAGTCGCACTGGCCTTCGCAGCGCAGCTCACCGATGTTGGTGGTGACCCGGATGTTGAAGGACGTCTGGGCGTCGTCACCGGAGTTGGCGTTGGTCACCCTGAATCCGAGGGTGGCCTGGTCGCCGGAGTTGAGGGTGCCGCTGGACAGGCTGGTGATGGTCACCTGTGGGGCCGCCGCGAGGGCGGCCGGGACGGGGAGGCCGAATAGTGTGACGGCAGCCAGCGCTGCGACAACACCGGCCCGCGATAGCCAGGCTCGTCGGTGTGTTGTCACGTCCACCGCCTTCCGGTTCGATCCATCCCCCGCACCGGGCTTCGGGCAGGGGTCACCCCGTGACGAGTACACCGTCGGCAACTATGCCTTGCCGGGACGGATCGGCGCGACCCAGGGGCGGGGAGAAGTAGAACCGGACCTAGTCGTATCGTCCCGATGTGTCCTCTCCGTACAGTAAGTCCGAGGCAGTGGTCACCGTGCGTGAGTCGCTGGCGGCCGGTGCCACGCCTGCGCGAACCTCGTTGCGTGACGCTGTCCGCCTGCTGCTCGGGGGTCTGGCCGAGCGGGCACCGGGCCGATCGGTGGAGGTGCGTGTCCCACCTTACGGTGCAATTCAGTGTGTAGCCGGTCCGCGACACACCCGTGGCACGCCAGCGAACGTCGTGGAGATCGATCCGGTGACCTGGATCCTGCTGGCGACGGGCGATCTCGACTGGGAGGTGGCAGTGGCAAGCGGGCGAGTCACCGCAAGCGGCCCCAGATCCGATATTTCGGCATACCTTCCCCTGTGAGGTTGACCGCGCCAGACGTCCGACTTTGCGGTGAGCGACGAGCTGCCGGGTCGGGCCAATCGGAGCACTCTGGGCCAACTGGAACCTCGCGTACACTGATCCGCGACGGAGTCGGTGACACCCGCGCGCGGACGTGCAGATCAGGCGTCCAGTGCTACACCAGGACGAGGGAGCGGCAGGTGCCTCGAGGCGACGGCCGGTTGAGTCACGATCTTGATCCCCAACGACCCGGTCCACAGGACGCCTGCGGTGTGTTCGGTGTCTGGGCCCCGGGCGAGGAGGTCGCCAAACTCAGCTACTTCGGACTTTACGCACTGCAGCACCGTGGCCAGGAGGCCGCCGGGATCGCGGTCAGCGACGGCTCGGGAGTAGTGGTCTACAAGGATCTGGGCCTGGTGGCGCAGGTCTTCGACGAGCCGACCCTGGCCAGTCTGCGCGGACACCTGGCGATCGGGCACGCGCGCTATTCCACCACCGGCGGCTCCACCTGGGAGAACGCCCAGCCGACGATCAAGGCGACCAGCGCCGGCACGACGATCGCCCTGGCCCACAACGGCAACCTGGTCAACACCGCCGAGTTGGCCCGCGAGGTGGTCGAGCGGGGGATGCCCACCGACGGTGCGACCTCCGACACCGCGCTGGTGACGACCCTGCTGGCCAGCCGACCGGACGTGTCGGTCGAGGCCGCGGCGCTCGAGGTGCTGCCGACGCTGCGGGGCGCGTTCAGCTTCGTCTTCATGGACGAGACCACCCTGTACGCGGCCCGCGACCCGCACGGCGTGCGGCCCCTGGTGCTGGGCCGGCTGGAGCGTGGCTGGGTGGTGGCCAGTGAGACCGCCGCCCTGGACATCGTGGGTGCGACCGTGGTGCGCGAGGTCGAGCCGGGCGAGCTGATCGCCATCGACGAGCACGGGCTGCGGTCGGCCCGGTTCGCTCCGCCGGAGCCGAAGGGCTGCCTGTTCGAGTACGTCTACATCGCCCGCCCGGACACCACGATCGCCGGCCGCAACGTGCACGCCGCCCGGGTGCAGATCGGTCGCCGACTGGCCCGCGAGCACCCGGTCGAGGCCGACCTGGTCATCCCGGTTCCGGAGTCCGGTACCCCGGCCGCCATCGGGTACGCCGAGGAGTCCGGGATCACCTACGGCGCCGGTCTGTTGAAGAACTCGTACGTCGGGCGGACCTTCATCCAGCCGTCGCAGACGCTGCGCCAGCTCGGCATCCGTCTCAAGCTGAATCCGCTGCGCGAGAACGTGCGCGGCAAGCGGCTGGTGGTGGTCGACGACTCGATCGTGCGGGGCAATACCCAGCGGGCGATCGTGCGGATGCTGCGCGAGGCCGGGGCGCTGGAGGTGCACGTGCGCATCTCGTCGCCGCCGGTGAGCTGGCCGTGCTTCTACGGCATCGACTTTGCCACCCGGGCCGAACTGTTGGCCAACGGACTGGACACGGAGGGTATCCGACGCTCCATCGGTGCGGATACTCTGGGTTACGTCTCGCTGGCCGGTCTGATAGCGGCAACCGAGCAGCCGAAGACACGATTGTGTCGGGCATGTTTCGATGGGGAGTATCCGATCGAGTTGCCGGCCGGCAACCTGATCGGCAAGCACGTGCTCGAAGGTGTGGACCGCCGGGTTGCTGGCGGGGTCGGCCAGCTGGGGGACACCACCGAGCAGGACTTTCAGGCCGGCGGCGACCGGACCGGCCCGGGTGTTCAACAGTTCGCTGTAAGCCCCGGCGGCATTGACGCCCTGCACCGCCCGTAGCACCGGGCGGAGCGACCAGGTCGTTCCGCCCGGCAGCCCGAGTCGAGCGATCCTCGACCGCTACCCGACGCGGCTTTCGCCGCGAGAAGCCCAAAGGGGAGAACCGTGACGCACGTGACTGAGCGCGGCAGCGCGGATGCCGGCCCGACGGCTGACGACTCCGGCGCCCGGACAGCCAGCCGGCAGCCGTGGTCGGCCAGCTCCGGCCGGGGCAGCCGCAAACGTACCGTGACGTACGCCGACGCCGGTGTGTCGATCCACGCTGGTGAGCGTGCGGTCGAGCTGCTCAAGTCGAAGGTGCGCAAAACCACCCGCCCCGAGGTCATGGGTGACATCGGGGGCTTCGCCGGGCTGTTCCGGCTCGACGTCCAGAAGTACCGCAACCCGATCCTGGCCTCGTCGACCGACGGGGTGGGCACCAAGCTCGTCATCGCCCAGCAGATGGACATCCACGACACCGTCGGGATCGACCTGGTGGCGATGGTCGTCGACGACCTGGTCGCCTGCGGGGCGGAGCCGCTGTTCCTGCTCGACTACATCGCCTGCGGCGAGGTAGTGCCGGACAAGGTCGCCGAGATCGGTGCCGGCATCTCCGACGGGTGCCGCTACGCCGGCTGCGCCCTGCTCGGTGGCGAGACCGCCGAGCACCCCGGAGTGCTGCGCCCGGACGAGTACGACGTCTCGGCGACCGGCGTCGGCGTGGTCGAGGAGAGCGAGATCCTCGGCCGGGACCGGGTCGAGGTGGGCGACGTGGTGATCGCGATGCGTTCCTCGGGCCTGCACTCCAACGGTTACTCGCTGGTCCGGCACGTGCTGCTCGGCGCCGGTCGGATGCGGCTGGACACCGTGGTGGACGACTTCGGCGGGCAGCGCACCCTCGGCGAGGAGCTGCTGACCCCGACCAAGATCTACGCCCAGGACTGCCTCAAGCTCATCGAGGAGTGCGAGGTCCGGGCCCTGGCCCACGTCACCGGCGGCGGTATCCCCGGCAACCTGGTACGGATCCTGCCCGACAACGTCGACGCCCTGGTCAACCGGGCGACCTGGAAGCCGCAGCCGATCTTCGACCTGGTGCAGGCCAAGGGGCGGATCGAGGACGGCGAGATGGAGTCGACCTTCAACATGGGTGTCGGCATGTTCGCGATCGTGTCGGCGCAGGACGCCGACCGGGCCCTGGCCTGCCTGACCGGTCGCGGCATCGAGGCGTGGCAGGTCGGCGACATCATCGAAGGCACCGGCGAGGTCCGGATGGTCGGCCACCACACCCGGGGCTGACCCGGACACGTGCTACGCGCCACGGCGGTCGACCGGTTCCGGTCGACCGCCGTCGACGCCGCCTGGCTACGCCGCCGTGCCGGCCGAGGCTTCACCTGCTCCTCCCGGACACCTAGCCTGAAACGACATCCGTGACAGGCAGGAGGAGGGGGATGGGTCGGCAACAGAACGGACAGGACGGGGCCCGGCCGGACAGGTCGGTTCCCGCCGGCATGCGTGGCGTCGCCACCGTCCCCGACTACGTCGTCATGCAGCCCACCACGCTGTGCAACCTCGACTGCAGCTACTGCTATCTGCCGCTGCGATCGGCGAACCGGCAGATGCCCCGTACGGTGGCCGCCGCCGTCGCCGAGACGGTCAACGGGTGGGCGGCGCAGCGCCGCTTCTCGGTGGTCTGGCACGGCGGCGAGCCGTTGGCGCTGGGCCGCGACAAGTTCGCGACCCTGCTCGGCCCGTTCGACGCGGCGGTGGAGCAGCACGTGCAGACCAACGCGACGATGATCGACGACGCGTGGTGCGAGTTCTTCGCCGCGCACCGGATGCGGGTGAGCGTCAGCGTCGACGGCCCCCGGGCGCGTAACGACGAGCGTCGCGCCCGTGGCGGCCGTCCGGCGTACGACCAGATCGTGCGGGGTGTCGACGCCCTCCGCCGGCACGACATCGCCTTCTCGGCGCTCTGCGTGGTCAGCGACCCCCAGCCCGGCCTGGCCGCCGAGCTGTACGAGTTCTTCCTGACGCTCGGCTGCGACGTGCTCGGCATCAACATCGAGGAGACCGAGGGCGTCAACGTGCGGTCCAACGGGTGGGCCGCCGACGCGGTCGCCGGCTTCTGGGCGGAGCTGGTCGGTGCCTGGCGGCGGGCACCCCGGATCCACCTGCGGGAAGTGGAATGGACCCTGCGCTACGTCGCCGCCGAACTCGACGGCACCGCCGACGAGGTCCTGCCCCGGCGGCTGGACCCGATCCCGACGATCGCCTACGACGGGTCGGTGGTGCTGCTCTCCCCGGAGCTGGCCGGCTTCACCGATTCCCGGTACGGCGACTTCACCAGCGGAAACGTGCTGACCACCGGGTTGGCGCAGATCCTGGCCGCAGCGGAGCAGCCGGGTTGGATCACCGAGTTCGTCGCCGGTGTCGAGGCCTGCCGCCAGGTGTGCCCGTACTTCCGGTTCTGTGGAGGTGGCCACGCTGCCAACCGTTACTTCGAACACGGGCGTTTTGATGGTACGGAGACCAACCACTGCCGTAACAGCAAGATCCATCTACTGGAGGGAGTGTTGGCCCATGCCCGAGACCAGCAATCGTCCACGCCCTGAGCCGGCCGTCACCACGGGTAGGACCGACGGGGCAGGTCAGGTGACTGACCGGGTCCACGCGGTCCGCGACGGACTGGCCGTCCTGCTCGAGGAGGCCCGTCGGGCCCGCGCCGGCCGGGCGGAGGCAGCCGGCGCTGACGGCGCGGTCTGCGCCTGGAACCACTTCGAGAACATCCCGACCTTCTACAACTGGAACAACCGCCCACGCTGACCAGCTGCTCGGAACGAGCGGCCCGGGCCGGACGAGGCCGGGTCACCCGGGTCACCGGGTCACCGGGTCACCGGTTCACTGCCTGTGACGGCGCCCCAGCGGCACAACTGTCCGGATGATATTCCTCAGAGGTATAAATATTCCTCACAGGAATACTGCTCTACCGCAGTACCGGTCTGCCAGGATGGGCGGACGGCAGCGCAGACGGACGGCACGCCGACCGACAGCATGCCGGCAGCTAGGACCGCTACGACGTCCGGTGGTGCGGCCCCCCGGTGAGGGGATCACGCACCACCGGATCGCGGTGTTCCGACGCGTCGGACGGCCGGACAGGAGCTGTCGCCGACATGAATCGGCACGCGGGCTGACCGCGTGCTCTGCTCCAGCCGGACCCTCAACGGGACGAGGAGGGTGTCCAGCTTCCCCGGCCGCCGTCGGCTGAGTCGTCCTCGTCATCGTCGTCGAGGTACGGGTCGTACTCGTCGTCGAATTCACGGTCCGACTTGCCGCTGCCGGCGAGCTCTCGCTGCAAGGCGGCGAGGTCGGTGTTCGGGGAGTGGTATTTCAACTCCCGGGCCACCTTTGTCTGCTTGGCCTTAGCACGGCCGCGCCCCATGGCTCGACCCCCTCGCACAGAATTCGGGGCAGCCCGAAGGCGGGCCCCGATGACGTCAGGCATCTCTCGTGGCTCTTACGGTACATGGGCAGACCCAGGTTCGGCACCTCGGGTTGCATCGGGTCGCCCCCGCGCGTCACCGAGGCGGGGTCAGGTACGGGCGACAGCGGCGTAAGGAGCCCGATCGGCCGTCGCCCGTGACCCGATCGGGTGATCTCCGGCACGGTGTGTGTCCGCTGGCGCCGGCGGGTCGAGCGGTGGTGGGTCAGTGGAGGTGGGTCAGCGGAGGTGGATGCCACGCAGCCGACCGACCTCAGCCATCCGCCGTTCGGCGAGCCGGTCCGCCGCGACCGCGGGCGGTACGCCGTCGGCGTCGGCCGTACGGAGGATCCGCAGCGTCGTCTGGTAGATCCGGGTGGCCCGGGCCTTGGCCCGGTCGAAATCGAAGCCGTACCGGCCGCTGGCGGAGAGCGCCGAGGCCCCGGTGACCTCGTCGGCGACCTGGATGACGCCGCCGGCGTTGACCACGTAGTCGGGCGCGTAGAGGATGCCCCGCTCGGCGAGCTGCTTCTCGACACCGGGGTGGGCCAACTGGTTGTTGGCCGCGCCGACCACCACCGGGGCGCGCAGCGCCGCCACGGTGTCGTCGTCGAGTGCCCCACCCAGCGCGCAGGGCGCGTACACGTCGATGTCGCTGCGGATCAGCGTGTCGGTGTCGGCGACCAGATCCACCTGCGGGTACGTCGTGTGGGCCCAGTCCGTGGCCCGTTCGTCGACGTCGGTGGCGACCACCGAGGCGCCCTCGTCGAGCAGGTGGCCGGTCAGGTACCGGCCGACCTTGCCCAGGCCGGCGATGCCGACGCGGCGGCCGGCGAGGCTGGGTGAGCCCCAACGGTGTTCGGCCGCGGCCCGCATGGCCTGGAAGACCCCCCACGCGGTGAGGATCGACGAGTCGCCGGCCCCGCCGGACTCCCGGCTGCGCCCGGTGGCGAACCGCGTCTCCCTGGCCACCACGTCCATGTCCGGGACGTAGGTGCCGACGTCGCAGGCGGTGTAGTACCGGCCGCCGAGCGACTCGACGAACCGGCCGTACGCGCGCAGCAACGCCTCGGTCTTGAGCTGGTCCGGATCTCCCCAGATGACCGCCTTGCCGCCGCCGAGGTCGAGCCCGGCCATGGCGTTCTTGTAGGCCATCCCCCGGGACAGCTCCAGCACGTCGTGCAGGGCGTCGGCTTCCGAGGCGTACGGGTAGAACCGGGTACCGCCGAGGGCGGGCCCGAGCGCGGTCGAGTAGATGGCGATGATGGCTCGTAGCCCGGTCGGCTGGTCCTGACAGAAGACGACCTGTTCGTGCCCGGTGCCGGGCTCGGCGGTGGTGGCGAAGACGCCCATCGTGACTCCTGAGGCGGGTGGAGCACCGTCGTGGGGTGCTGTCCGGGGAGGCGGGCCGGTGGACCCGCTGGAAACGAGACTAGTATCGATTGGCGGCACCGCGGCGCATCCTGGTCACACCGCTACTGGTCCCGAGCCGGGTGTCGGGTGCGTTTGCTCCCGGCAGGGGCGGTGCCGCGCGGTTTCGTGGGAGGATCGCGCCGTGCCGTCCCTCTTCGCTTCCTACGCTTCCTACCTCCGGGTGTACGAGCCGCTGGCCGCCTTCGACCGTGACCGGCAGGCCTACTGGCGTCGGTACGTCCGGGACGGGCGGGCGGTGGGCCCGCACGAGGGCCCCGGCCGGCAACGGACGGCGGTGATCGAGGCACTCGGCGCGGGCTGGACGCGGCTGCCGGACCTGCCGGACGAGGCGTACGTCCTGGAGTCGGACGAGACGCTGCTGGTCTGCCCGTGGAATCTGCGGGTACGGGTGGCGGAGGCGGCGCTGAGCGCCCGGGACGGCGTACCGTCGGTGCTGGCCGACGCCTTCGTGCCGCCGGTGCTGGCCGGGCAGGCGCGCGCGGTGGTCGACGACTGGCGCAGCGGCGCGCGGGTGCTGGAGCACGGGGTGCCCCGGGTGCACGAGCAGGTGGCGACGTGGGGCGTGCCGCTGCGGTGGTTCGTCTTCGTGGATCTCGCCGAGCGTGATCTGGTGGCCGCGCCGCCGCGGCGGGCACTGCGCTACCGCACGGAGATCTCCAAGGCCCGGCGTCGCGCGTCGCGCGGGCTGTCGGTGTTGCGAAAGTCGGTCGGGGACGCGCCGATCACCGAGGCGGTCGAGGAGAGTGCCCGGTGGTTGGAGGAGTTCCATCCCCGATCGGTGGTCGAGCTGGACTACGGCGGCCTCGTCCGGCTGCTGCCGGACGAGACGCTGGAGGCCGACGATTCGCCCGGTCTCGTCGCTGCCGGGCTGACCGCGTTGTCAAGAGGTGACGCCGAATCGGCGGGCGAGGCCTACGAGAAACTCGTCGCCAGGTGGCGCGCCGTTCAGTTACTGGAGCGGTGCAATTAGTGATTAATGCCCCAGCAAATGCGGGCATTCTTCGCGTACTACCACGCTCATTGCCGCCCAGTCCTGAGGGGTATTCGTAATCAGGCGTTCACGACCGGTGATCAAGAGTCCGTTTAAGGTATGTTCTGGCGTAAAAAATGTATAAAAATCGGTCATTGCTCATCCGTCCATCCAAGGACGTTCGGCCGTTCGGCCCATGTCGGACATCGGGGACTAGCCGGACCATGGGAGACGCGTCGGCCGGCGGGACCCCGGCCGATGTCTATAGCACTGTGGAGGAGTGACTGATGGCATCGCGTACGCACGAACCAGAGCCGCTGCTCACGCCGGCCGAGGTGGCGTCGATGTTCCGAGTCGACCCGAAAACCGTCACCAGGTGGGCCAAGGCCGGCAAGCTCAGCGCCATCCGGACGCTGGGCGGCCACCGCCGCTACCGGGAGTCGGAGGTACGTGCCCTGTTGCAGGGCCAGATTCCCCAGCAACGTCAGGGCGACTGACCGGCCTCTCTCCAGATTGGCTGACATCGGCTAGTCGGGGGCGGTGTTTCCCGGAACCTCGGGAGCCCGCCCCTTCGTCGTTCCCGGGGACCGGCCGGTGACCGGTCGGCCCGGCCGAGCAGACCACGGCAGCAGACCACGGCAGCAGACCACGGCCCGGCGGAGCAGACCGCCGGGCCGTGGTCGTCGTCCGGTTCCGGACAGTTCAGCTCGTCGGCGGGTGCCCGCCGTCACCGTCGACGACCTCGTCCGGCGTACCGTCCTCGTCCAGGTCGACCATGGTGATGTCCACCTTGCCGTCGCCGTCGGTGTCGAACTGGTACATGTCGGCCTTGCCGTCGCCGTCGGTGTCGACCACCCACACGTCGGTCTGCCCGTCATTGTTGGTGTCGGCCTTGAGCAGGTCGACCCGATCGTCGCCGCGGGTCTCCACGGTCTCCGGTGCCTCGGTCATCCCAGGTCCTCCATCGCTGCGTCACAAGTGCTGGCGGATGTGACAGTAGGGTGCCATCCGGCCCGCCGCGACCCGAGCCGGGCTCATCTCGCCGCGTACGGGTTGACCGCCGGGTTCAGGTAACTCACGGTGTCCGCCACCCCGTCGTGATCGGTGTCGCGCAGCACCTGGTCGGCCACCCCGTCGCCGGTCAGGTCGACCCGCACCTCGTCGGTCCGGCCGTCGAAGTCGGTGTCCCTGCTCCAGGTGTCGACCCGGCCGTCGTGATCGGTGTCGGCGGCCACCCGGTCGATCAGCCCGTCACCGTCGCTGTCGGAGGAGACCACGTCGATCCGGCCGTCGCCGTTGGTGTCCATGCTGATCTCGTCGGCGATGCCGTCGTCGTCGAAGTCCCGCAGCATCGTGTCCAGCCGACCGTCGCCGGAGTTGTCCAGCATCGTGACCTCGGCGATGCCGTCGCCGTCGGCGTCGTGCATCACGACGTCGGCCATGCCGTCACCGTCGCGGTCGATCAGCACGTCCGTGGAGCCGTCCATGTGGTGCTGGACGACGGTGTACGCGCCGTCACCGTACGTCTCGTAGCCGACCGCGTCGTGGCCCGGGTCGTCGCTGCTGCCCAGTCCCTGTTCGGCCTCGGCCGACGCACTGAGGTCCGGGTCGACGTACTCGCTCATCCTGCCGCCTCTTTCGCAGATCATCCTGGCTGGTGACAGGACCCACCGTACGCAGCGGCGATGCTCGTGTGATCCCGAGAAAGTGCCACCCGCGCGGGACCGAGGAGCCTCAGACGGCGACCGGCAGTCCCGCCGCCGACAGTGCCTTGATCACTTCAGCGGACTCGCTGAAGCCGATGATCAGGATCGCGTCGGCACCGAACGCCTTGATCTCCTGCGCACCGTCCGTGAAGTCGACCGGCGGCGAGTCCGCCCCCTCCGGGGGGTCGTAGGTGAGCAGCTTGAGCCGGTCCGCGCCGATGCCCGCCCGGTCCAGTTCGGCCCGGACGTTCTCCTGCAGGCCCTCGCCGTACGAGTCCTTGCGGGCGACCACCGCGACCCGCTGCGGGCCGTCGCGCATGATGACGTCCGCCAGCGCCCGACCCTGCAGCAGGTCCGACGGCGCGGTACGGAAGTACAGTCCACTGTCGTCGATGGTGCTCAGCCCGGCGTCGGTGTTGCACGGCGAGAAGAGGATGATCCCGGCCCCGGTGACGTCCGGCAGGACCGCCCGGGAGATGCCGGAGGCGCCGGCACCGATGATCACGTGAACGCCTTCCTCGATGTGCCGCGCCACGGTCTGCCGCGCCACGTCGGGGTTGGTGCCGTCGTCGCCCTCGAACCACTCGACCGGCTCGCCGAGCACCCCACCCGCCGCGTTGATCTCCCGCAGGGCGAGCTGGGTGCCGGCGTCCATCGGCGGGAACGCCAGGGCCAGATCGCCGGTCAGCGGCAGCAGTCCGCCCAGCTTGAGCGGGGCGCCGGTGCGACTGCCGTTGCTCGCCGGCGGCACCGCCGGCGGTGCCACGGTGGTGGTGGTCGACTCGTCACCGGCACCGACGAACTCGGTCTTGCCGTCGTTGATCTGGCCGTTCTCGTCGAAGTGCAACGTGGCGTAGCTGGCCGTCGACGGCTCCCCGGCGTCGGTGAAGCCGCCCCGTTTCAGCGAGATGCCCCGGTACTCGATGTCGACGCCGTCCTCGACGAGCTCCAGGCACAGTGCCACGGTGTCGCACTGCTCGCCACCGGTGGTCACACCGTTGATCTGGGCGGCGATGGCCGCCGGGTCGGTGGTGCCGGCCAACTGCGTGGCGAGGGCACTGATCACCACGGCGTCGTAGGCCTCACCGGCGTACAGGAAGTCGTTGAGCTGGCCGTCGACGGTGCGCAACCGTTCGACGAAGTCGTCCGACAGCGGCGTCAGCGGGCTGGTGCCCTTCATCCCGGACAGCAGGCCCGCCTGATCCTCGAACTCGGCCGCGAAGGAGTTGATCATGTTGCCGTCGGTGCCGTACAGCCGCACGGGCTCGACAGCGACGTCGTCGGTGGTCGACGTGTCGCCGCAACCGGAGGCGGTGACCAACAGGGTCGCGCAGACGGCCAGGGCGGCGGTGCGGGAGCCGCGTGACACGGGCATGGGACGTCCTCCATCGGCCGAAGGTCCGCAGGGCACCTTAGCGTCTTACCGGCTCAAACGCGATGTCAGGCATGGTACGCGGACCGCCGGGCGGCCAGTTGGGCGGCATTGCGACCGCGTGGGCGGTTCGGTGGTCACGCCTTGACCACGCGACATACCCTTCCGCTCATGACCGACCGACGCGACGGGGCCGACGAGGCGTTCACCGACGCCACCGAGATCCTGCGCTCCGCCCTGGCCGGCGACAGCGACGGCGTGGCCGGAGCCTTCGACGCCGTGGTGGACCGCAGCGGCGTGGCCGGTGCCTACGACGTGGCGTGGTGCCTGGCCGCGACGATGGTCGGCGACGACGTCCCGGTCGGTGGCTGGACCCTCGACTTTCCCGGCATCGACGAGGCGCGCTACGACGCCCGCTGGGTGGCGCGGTTCATCAGCGCCTACGCGAACTCGGACAGCTCGACCGGGGAGGCGCTGTTCGGCGCGGCTCTCGCCGACGGGCAACTGCCGGAGTGCCTGCTCACTCTGGCCGGCTCCGCGGTGGCCACCCTGCGCCGCCGCCGCGCCGCCTGAGCGGCCCGGCACGGCCCGGCACGGCCCGGCTGGGCCCGCGTCACTTGCCCCAGTCGTGCTTGGCGGCGCGGACCAGTTTGTCCTTCAGCTCCCGGGTGTGCCGGCGGGAGACCGGCAGCTCGGTGCCGTCGATCACCACGACGTAGCCGGAGTTCGCCAGCCGCAGTTCGGTGATCAGCCGCAACTGGACCAGGAACGACCGGTGGATCCGGACGAACCCGGCATCGGCCCAGCGCTCGCCCAGCGTGGCCAGCGGGACCCGGACCAGATGCGACCCTTCCGCAGTGTGCAACCGCGCGTAGTCGCCCTGCGCCTCGACCCAGCGGACCGCCGAGCGGGGCAGCATCCGGGTGGTGCCGGCCAGCTCCACCGGGATCGCCGGGTCCTCCTCGTTGCGGGCCATCGCCGCCGGATGCGACGGCACCACCCGGGCGGTCAGCACCCGCCGGACCGACTCCGCCAGCCGCTCGGCCCGCACCGGCTTGCGGACGTAGTCGGTGACGCCCAGGTCGAACGCGTCCACCGCAGCGTCGTCGTAGGCGGTGACGAAGACGATCGCCGGCGGCCGGGCGAACCGGCGCAGCACCCGGGCCAGCTCCATACCGTCCAGGCCGGGCATCCGGATGTCGAGGAAGACCGCGTCCACGTCGGTGTCGCGCAGTACCCGCAGCGCCTCGGTGGCGTCGGACGCCGTGTGCAGCCGGGCCACCCGGGGGTCGGCCCGCAGCAGGTACGCCAGCTCGTCGAGGGCCGGTGGCTCGTCGTCGACGGCGAGCACCCGCAGGAACGGGGTCACGACACCACCTCCCAGCGTCCGGCCGCGCCCGGCCGGGCGTCGGGGTGGAACTTCGGCACCCGCATGCTGACCTTCGTACCCGCTCCCACCGCCGTCTCCACCACCAGGCCGAACTGGTCGCCGAAAACCGACCGCAGCCGCTCGTCGACGTTCGACAGGCCGACGTGCTGGCCGGCGTCGTCGGCCGGGTCGCCGCCCCGACGGACCTGATCGGCGCCGGTGCCGGTGCCGGTGAACACCGCCGGGTCCATCCCCACTCCGTCGTCCTCCACGGTGATGTGGCATTCGGTGCCGGCGTCGCGCGCCTCGATGCTGACCGTGCCGAGGCCCGGTTTGCGGGACAACCCGTGCCGGACCGCATTCTCCACCAACGGCTGCAGACAGAGGAAGGGCAGATGGACGGGGAGTACCTCGGGGGCGATCTGCAGCCGCACCTGGAGCCGTTCACCGAACCGGGCCCGCTCGATGGTCAGGTAGCGGTCGATGGACCGTAGCTCCTCGGCGAGCGTGGTGAACTCGCCGTGGGCCCGGAACGAGTAGCGGGTGAACTCGGCGAACTCCAGGATCAGGTCCCGGGCCCGCTCCGGGTCGGTCCGTACGAACGAGGCGATCGCGGTCAGCGCGTTGTAGATGAAGTGCGGGCTGATCTGCGCCCGCAACGCGCGTACCTCGGCGCGGGCGAGCCGTTCCCGCGACGAGTCCAGCTCGGCCAGGGCCAGCTGGCTGCCGGCCCAGTAC
This sequence comes from Solwaraspora sp. WMMA2056, assembly GCF_030345095.1. Classification (NCBI taxonomy): domain Bacteria; kingdom Bacillati; phylum Actinomycetota; class Actinomycetes; order Micromonosporales; family Micromonosporaceae; genus Solwaraspora; species Solwaraspora sp. WMMA2056. Next base: position 771,007 of record NZ_CP128360.1, on the reverse strand, counting down.
GCGGTCTCCAGGGTGGCCTGGACCAGGCCGGGTGCCGGATCGTCGTCGACGACGGCGACCAGGGCCACGGCAGCGGCCCGGTCCGGCCCGGTCAGCGGCGCGACGACGGCGCCGCGGATCAGGCAGTCGGGGCGGTCGCAGGGCAGGTCCCGGGCGGTCAGGACGACCGACCGGCCGGTGTCCAGGGCCCGGCCGGTCGCGGCGACGAGCTGGTCGCCGTGGTGGCCGCCGCGCCCGTCGAAGGCGAGTACCTCGTCGCGGCCGGTGAGCGCGGCACCGGGAGCCCCGACCAGGGCGCGCAGATGCCGTACGGCCTTGGCGGCGCCGGCGGCGTCCAGACCGTTGCGCAGCGGCTCGGCGGCCAGGCCGGCGGTGTGCAGCACCTCGTAGGTGGCCCGTTGGGTGGCGGTGGCGATGCCCCGCCGGCCACGGAGCCGGACGACCGCGTACACCGCGACGGTCAGGGCGGTCACCAGGGCCAGTACCGCCAGTGGTGCGGATAGGTTTGCGCCCACGGGTCAGATCCTGTCCGGTACCGGCGGTGCTGCCAAGTTCGGCGTGGTGGTCATTCGGTCAACGGTCGGCTACCGGCTGCCGGCGGACCGTGCCGCCGCCGGACGGGTCAGTACGCGCCCTTGCGGGCCAGCACGACGCCGATGGTGCGCCACAGGATGCTCAGGTCGTAGGTGAGCGACCAGTTGTCGACGTAGTAGAGGTCGAGTCGGACCGCCTCGTCCCAGGACAGGTCGGAGCGCCCGGAGACCTGCCACAGACCGGTCATCCCGGGGCGGACCAGCAGCCGGCGGCGGACGTCGCCGAGGAAGTCACCGTCGTCGGCGGGCAACGGGCGCGGCCCGACCAGCGACATCTCACCCCGGAGTACGTTGATCAGCTGCGGCAGCTCGTCGATCGAGCTGGCGCGCAGGAAACGGCCGATCGGGAAGACCCGTGGATCGTTGCGGATCTTGAAGAGCATCCCGTCGGTCTCGTTCTGGTCGACCAGGGAGGCGAGCCGCTCCTCGGCGTCGACGTACATGGTCCGGAACTTCCAGACCTGGAACACCTTGCCCTCGTGGCCGACGCGCGGCTGCCGGAAGAACACCGGCCCCCGGTCGGAGAACCGGACGGCGATCGCCACCGCGACGAACAGCGGCGCCAACGCGATCAGCCCGAGCCCGGCGGCGACCCGGTCGAGCAGGTTCTTGGCCAGCCAGCCCAGCCCGGAGAGGGTCGGCTCCTCGACGTGCAGCAGCGGCAGGCCCTCGATCGGGCGGATGTGCACCCGGGGTCCGGCGATGTCGGTCAGCTGCGGGGCGACGATCAGGTCGATGCCGCTGCCCTCCAGCTGCCAGGCCAGCCGGCGCAGCTCACCCGGCTCGGAGCTGGCCGAGCCGCAGACCGCGATGGTGTCGGCACCGACCTCGCGGACCAGGGCGAGCACGTTGCGTCCGGCGTACACCGGGACCGGGGTGTCGATGCCCCGGGCGGCGGCGTACCCGTCGGTGAGGTGGATGGCGACCGGGATCAGCCCGGCGGCCGGGCTGCGGGTGACCGCGGTGAAGACCTCCAGGGCCTCCGGCAGCGTGCCGACCAGCACCATGCGGTGCGCGGCGTGGCCGACGCGGCGGCGCAGCACGTGCAGGGCGTACCGGGCGAGGAACCGGAACAGCAGGATCAGGGCGAGCGCGCCGATGAGGGCCGTGGCGACCGACAGCCGGGACAGGTCCGTCTTGGTGGCGAAGGCGAGGAAGGACACGCTCGCGGCGACCGTCACGCCGGCGCGCAGCACCCGCTTGAACTCGTCGGTGCCCAGGCCGAGGTAACGCCGGTCGTACGCGCCGGTCGCCCAGAGCACCACCACCCAGCCGAGCGGCAGGAGCAGGTAGGTGACGGTGTGGAACCAGGTGGCGTCCTTGTCGGCGTCGGAGAAGCCGGAGGTGGCCTTCTCGAACAGGGAGATCGAGATGTAGCTGGCGAGCACCGCCGCGACGAAGTCGAGCAGGAGCAGGATCGCGGTGTACGGCCGGTGCCACCGCGACGCGCGTCGACGTGCCCGGGCCCACGCCGACCGGGGTACGCCGTTGGTCGGCGGCGGCGCGGGCGGCTGGATCTCGAAGCTGTCGACGTGGCGCAACCTGCTGCTCCGGCTGGTGTTGGTTACCGGGCGTTCGAGGCTTGTCGTCACCTCACCCACGTCCTCCCGCGTGACACGTGCCGCCCACTCTCCGTGAAGGCCTGGCTCGCCCACCAGCTCAGTCTCCCACGGCGCCCGTACACGGACGGTGACCCGAAAGACTTTACGCCCCTCGTCCGAAGGGTGGGTGCCGGTGGTCGGTGATGGTGCTGAAGCTTTGGGACCGGGCCACTATACCGATGGATCGTCACCACGGAAGTCACCGTTGTGGTGCGCATCGCCGTAGCGAGGGACGATCATCGTTCGGACCCCGATTTCGTCACCTAACGCACAAGGCGGGACAACCGTCGGTCAGCGAGTGGGGTGCCGCCGGTCTGGCAGGTGGGGCAGTACTGCAGGCTCGAATCTGCAAAAGAGACTTCTCTGATCTTATCCGCACATACCGGGCACGGTAACCCGGTGCGACCATGCACTGTCATTCCGGATCGCTTCTCGCCCTTCAACGTCGCCGCCCGTTGGCCCACCGAACGGTCCACCGCGTCGGTCAGCACCCGCCGGGTCGCGGCGTACAACGCCGACATCTGATCGTCGGTGAGCCGGTGGGTCAACGCGAACGGCGACAACCGGGCCGCGTGCAGGATCTCGTCGGAGTACGCGTTGCCGACGCCGGCCACCACCTCCTGCGTGGTCAACACCCCTTTGACCTGCCCACGTCGGGCCCGCAGCCGCTGCCCGAAGGTGTCGGCGTCGACGGCGAGCACGTCCGGACCCAGCCTGGCCACCCCCGGCACCTGCGCCGGGTCGGCGACCAGGTACGTCGCCAGCTTCTTCTGCGTACCGGCCTCGGTCAGGTCGAACCCGGAACCGTCGTCGAGCCGGACCCGGACCGCGATCGGCCCCTTGCCCGGCTTCAGTGGCGTCGCCGACGGGAAACTCTCCCGGTAGTGCAGCCAGCCGGCCCGCGCCAGATGCACCACCAGGTGCAGCTCACCGCCACACTCCACGTCCAGGAACTTGCCGTGCCGGCCGGTGTCGGTGATCTCCAACCCGGCCAGCGCCGACAGCGGCGGATCGTAGGTCTTCAGCGCGCTGATCGCCGACACGTCGACACGCGCTACCCGGCGGCCGACCGCGCGCTGGCGCAGGTAGGCCGCGAGCGCCTGCACCTCCGGCAACTCGGGCACCCCTCAGACGGTAGCGTCTGACGACGTCGAGCAGGAGGGTTGACCCGGTGAGAGTCGTCGTGGCGCACAACCGATACCGGCAGGCCCAGCCCTCCGGGGAGAACGTCATCGTCGACAGCGAGATCGACCAGCTCGCCGCCGCCGGTGTCGAGGTGATCCCGTTCCTGCGCAGCTCCGACGACATCCCGGCGCTGCCGGCGACCGGCAAGGCACTGCTGCCGATCTCGCCCAGCTACGCCCCGGCCGCCCAACGGGACCTGGACCGGCTGCTCGCCGAGCACCGGCCGGACGTACTGCACCTGCACAACCCGTACCCGTTGATCTCGCCCTGGGCGATCCGTACCGCGCACCGGCACCGGGTGCCGGTGGTGCACACCGTGCACAACTACCGGCAGGTCTGCTCGGCCGGGCTGTACTTCCGCGACGGCCGCATCTGCACCGACTGCCGGGGCCGGGCGATCGGCCTGCCCGGTGTGGTGCACCGCTGCTACCGGGGCTCGCGGGCGCAGAGCGCGGTGATGGCCGCGACCCTGGCCCTGCATCGGCCCACCTGGCGCTCGGTCGACCGGTTCATCGCGCTGACCTCGGCGGTCGCCGGGCACCTGCGCGACTACGGCGTCCCCGACGAGCGGATCGTGGTCAAGCCGAACGCCATCGAAGACCCCGGCCCGCCCGCCCCGCTCGGCGACGGCTTCCTCTTCCTCGGCCGGCTCACCCCGGAGAAGGGCATCGGCCTGCTCCTCGACGCCTGGCAGCGGCATCCAGAAGGGTCGCTCGGCACGCTGCGGATCGGCGGCGACGGCGAACTGCGCCCGCTGGTCGAGACCGCCGCCGGCGGCCGCGCCGACATCGACTTCCTCGGCCCGCTGGACAGATCAGCGGTACGCGACGCGCTGCGCGCCACTGCCGTGGTGCTGGCCGTCTCCACCTGGCACGACGTGCTGCCGACCGTGGTGATCGAGGCGTTGGCCAGCGGCCGGCCGGTGCTCGGCACCGCCCTGGGCGGCATCCCGTACCTGGTCGGCGCGGACGGCTCCGGTACGGCTGCCACCGCCGCCGGCTGGGTGGTGCCGCCGGAGGCGGCCGCGTTGGCCGCGGCCCTGCCGGTCGCCCGCGACGGCGCCGCCGCCCTGGCCGGCGTCGCCCGCGCCCGCTACGAGACCACCTTCCACCCCGATGTGGTCATGAAGCAGCACCTCGCCATCTACGACGCGGTCAGCGCCAGGATCAGTTGACCGAAAGCCGGCCGACACGCCGACGTACTCCCGCATCCTCATCAACTGATCACGCTGGAAGCCGTCACCGCCGTGCTCGGGCCATACCGGCACGTCCCGGCATAAGATGTACCAGTGGGCCACCAAACGCATCACGATCGACCCCGCCCGGATGGGCGGACTGCCGTGCATCAGAGACACCCGGCTGACCGTCACCGCCGTGCTCGGACAGTTGGCCGCCGGCCGGTCGGTCGAGGAAGTCCTCGACGACTACCCGTACCTGGAGCCAGCTGACGTGCTGGCGGCACTGGAGTACGCCGCGTTGGCGGTGCAGGAGCGTGAGCTTCCGATCACACCGAGCGCGGCATGAGCTTCCTCGTCGAACTCGCCAGGTGACGTCAGCGGAGGGCGGAGCGGGCGGAGAAGGTGATGCTGGCCAGCAGGAAACCGCCGTTGACCACGGTGAACGCGGCGATCACCCAGACCGCCAGCGCCGGCGCGACGGTCAGCACCACCCCGGCGACGAGAATCACCGCGCCGTAGTCGCGGATCAGCTTCACCAGGCGTACGGGTAGCGAGGTCGAGGTGACCATACTGGCCGCGTTCGGGCCGGCCTGCATCACCGAGGTCACCAGGTTCACCATCCAGGTGCCGGCGAACGCCGCGACCAGCCACACCGGGGTCGCCGGGACCTGTGCCACCGCGACCGTCGACAACGCGGTGACCAGCGCGATCTGGGCGGCCACGTCGCAGAGTACGTCGACCCGGGCGCCGGCCGGGCTGGTCTGCCCGGTCACCCGGGCCAGCTGACCGTCGGCACAGTCCAACGCGTACGCGATCTGCCAGCCGACCAGCGCGACCAGCCCGATCAGCCAGGCCGGCACGGACCCGGCGGCCACCGCGTCGGCGGAGGCGATCACCGCGACCGACGCGGCCAGCCCGAGGAGCAGGTTCGCCACGGTCAGCACCGTCGGGGCCAGCCGCAGCCGGGCGCCGGCGTACGCGAACACCGCGCCCAGCCGCTGACTGACCGCCTCGCTGAACAGCCCACCCCCCCTGTTGGCCTGGTAGAAATCTGTCAGGAGCGGGGGAGTTACGAGCTGTTCACCTTGCGAAGCTGCTGAGGGCACCGAGGTATTCTGCCAGCCGCTCCTCGACGGCGGTCGCATCGAGGTGCAGGTGCTCCAGGATGGTGTACCGGTCCGGTCGGGTGTGCGGTGCGTGCCCGACGGCGGCGACGAAGTCGGCGTCGGACAGTCCCAGATCGGCCGGGCGCAACGGCAGGCCGTGCCGGTCCAGCGCCGCCGCCAACTGGGCGAACCGCAGCCGATCGCCGCGCAGGAACGTGCAGAACAGCGCGCCGAGCCCGACCTGCTCGCCGTGCGAGCCGGTGCCCGGGTACAGCAGGTCGATGGCGTGCGAGATCTCGTGGCAGCCGCCGCTGGCCGGCCGGCTCGACCCGCACACCGCCATCGCGATGCCGCCCAGGATCAGCGCCTCGGCGAGGGTGGTCAGGAACGCGTCGTCGCCGAGGCCGCCCGGGTGGTTGAGCAGCGCCTCGGCACCGGTGCGGGCCAGCGTGACGGCGAGACCGTCGATCGGTTCGTCGCGGGCGGCGTGCGCCAGCTCCCAGTCGGCGACCGCACTGATGTTGCTCAACGCGTCGCCGATACCGGCCAGGGTCTGCCGGTCCGGGCCGTTCTCGACGAAGTCCAGGTCGACGACGATCGCCAGCGGAATGTGTACGCCGTACGAGCCCCGCCCGCCGTCGTGGTCCAGCGACGCCACCGGGGAGGCGATCCCGTCGTTGGCCAGGCTGGTCGCCACGCTCACCATCGGGATGGCGTACCGGGAGGCGGCGTACTTGGCGGTGTCGATGGTCTTGCCGCCGCCGATGCCGACGACCGCGTCGTAGGAGCGTTGCCGCAGTTTCTCGCCGAGCTCGTGGGCGGCCTGCAGGGTGCCGCCGGTGACGGTGAACACGTCGGCGCGGCCGAGCCCGGGGGCGATCAGTTCGGCGATCCGTTCCCCCTGGCCGGGGCCGACGACCACGGCGACCTCGCCGCCGCCGGAGATCCGCCGGTCGGCCAGCAGCGCGCCCAGGCCGGCGACCGCGCCCCGGCGGACGTCGATGGCCAGCGGGGTGTGGACGGTACGGGCTAGTAGTGGCATGCGATGTCCCGGGCCCTGGTCAGGTCGTCGTGGTTGTCCACCTCGACCCAGGCGACGTCGCCGATCGGCGCGCCGCGCACCTCGCCGCCACGGTCGGCGTACTCCTGGTAGCCGTCCTCGTAGTAGAGGTTCGGATCCCGCCGCCAGGTCGCCTCCAACGCCTCGGCGAGCCCGGCGGCGGCCGAGGACTCGATCAGGGTGGCGCCGATGTACTCGCCGTGGGCCTGCGCCGGGTCCATCAGCTTGGTGATCCGGGTCAGCTGCCCGGCGTCGTCGAAGACGACCTTCATTTCCTCGTCGGCGAGCTTCTTCACGTCGTCGACGGCGAGCAGGATGCTCGGCCCCCGCCCGGTCAGCAGGGTCTGCTCGACGCTGGCCGGGTGCACGGTGTCGCCGTTGACCAGCAGGGCGCCGGCGGCGAAGTGCTCGCGGGCCAGCCACAGCGAGTACGCGTTGTTCCACTCCTCGGCCCGGTCGTTGTGCACCAGGGTCAGCGCCACGCCGTGGCGGGCCTGCAGGTCGGCCTGCCGGGCACGGACGGCCTCGGCGGCGTAGCCGACCACCACGACCACGTCGGTGAGCCCGGCGGCGGCGAGGTTACGCAGCCCGATGTCCAGGATCGTGGTCTCCCCGTCGACCGGCACCAGTGCCTTCGGCAGGGTGTCGGTGTACGGGCGTAGTCGCCGGCCCGCTCCGGCGGCGAGCACGAGACCGATCATCAGGCGGTCCTCCTGGTGAGGGGTATGGGTACGAGGTATCGGTGGAGGATAGCGGCTCAGCCGGGGAGCGCGGCGAGGTCGGCGAGCAGGGTCACCCGCTGGTCCGGGTCCAGCGCCTGGTACGGCCCGGCCGCGCGCCGGTCGGTCTCCTGCTCGATGGCGAGCCGGGCCGGTCCGGGCGGCAGGTCGATGATGCTGCGGGCGGTGTGCCCGGCGGCGGTCCACGCGGCGGCGTGCGCGTCGGCCCGGTGGTAGCGCAGCGCGCAGAGCCGGTTCAGCAGCAGCACCCCGGCCGGGGTGCCTTCCGGCTCGTACGGTGGGGCGACGGCACCGAAGGCGTCCTGGCCGTCGGCCGCCGACGGCTGGTCCGGCTGGTCCGGGCCCGGGGCGGGGTCGGTGCCGGAAAGCGCGGCGGCCAGCAGCCGGCCGGTGAGGTCGACGAGCCGCACCAGCCGGCCAGCGTGTTCGCTGCCCCAGATCGTCGCGGTGACCTCGGCGTGCAGCGCGTACAGGTCGGTCAGGAAGGCTCCGCCGCGTTCGGTGGCCCGCAGCGCGCCGTCCGGGTGGCGTACCACCATGCCGTAGGCGACCTGCTTGTCGAGGACCCGCTGGCAGCTCGCCGGGTCGTGGTAGCGGGTGACGGCGGTGAAGCCGGTGGCGGCGACCAGTCCGCCGGGGGCGGCGAGCCGGGTACGCAGATCGACGAGGAACCCGACGGCGGCCGGTCCGCCGTACCGTTGCTGCAGTTCGGTGCCGGCGCTGGCGGCGGCGGTCATCGCCGCGCGGTAGACCCGGTCCACAGCGGGCGCGGTGAGCGCGGCGCACCGGTGACCGGGCAGCCACAGTTGGTCGGCGCTGCTCACAGGCCCAGGGCGCGCAGGACGGTGAAGCCGTTGTCGGCTATCCGGCGGATCAGACCGTCGTTGACGTCGGCCGACTCGTCGAGGACGTCGAGTTCGTCGGCGCGCAGCCAGCGGAACTCGGTGTGCTTGCCGGGCTCGAGGACGGGGTGGGCCAGGTCGCCGTCGACCCGTACCAGGTAGTCGACCTCGACCCGGGCGATGCCGTCGTCGCCGACGTAGCGGTACTCGCCGACCTCGGCCAGGACCCGGGCGACCTGCCACCCGGTTTCTTCCTGTACCTCACGGTACAGGGTTTCGAGTAGGGTTTCGCCCGGTTCGACGTGCCCGCCGACTATGTCCCAGGTGTCGGGGAAGAGCCGCCGGTACGGCGACCGGCGCTGGAAGAAGATCCGGCCGTCGTCGTCGACGATCAGCGCTGCGGCGCACCGCAGCGGCTGGCCGGGTGCGTCCCGCTCAGGGGGTGGGGCGGACACGTCTGTGACAGTAGCGATCCGCCCCCGGGAAGAACCAGGACGAGCCGCGTACCACCTGGCGCATCGGTTCGTTCAGGCTCTTGTGGACCGCCCAGGAGCAGGCCACGATGTCCGTACCGTGCCTTTCCGGGAGGTGATGCGTGATGCGTGTCGAAGATGTCATGTCCCGCCGGATCTTGATGGTTGGTCCCGATCACACCTTGCGGCAGGCCGCGCAGATGATGGCCGCCCGGCGGATCGGATCGGTGGTGGTCGCCGATCCCGACTCGCAGGGAATCGGCATCCTGACCGAGCGCGACGTGCTGTACGCCATCGGTGCCGGGCTCGATCCCGACGTCGAACGCACCCGGGCCCACCTGACCTGGGACGTGGTCTACGCCGGGCCGGACACGACGCTGACCGAGGCGGCGCAGGCGATGGTCCGGGGCGGTTTCCGGCACCTGGTGGTGCTGGCCGGCGGCGAGGTCGTCGGCGTGGTGTCGGTCCGGGACCTGCTCAAGGTCTGGACCGCAGGTCCGGTCGCGGGTCCGGCCGCCGATCGGACCGCCGGTCCGGCCGCTGCCCCGGTGGCGCCGGTGAGTGTCCTGCCACACCAGCCGGAGGCGATCGGCTGATCGCGTCGTACGCTGGCAGCCATGAGCGCCGAGCAGCTGATCTCCTTCGCCCGTGGGGCGCCCTCGCTGGACATCGTCGACATCGACGGGCTGAAGGCCGCCGCCGGGCGGGCCTTCGACGCCGATCCGGCCGGGGTGACCGCGTACGGCACCTCCGTCGGTTACCTTCCGCTGCGCCGCTGGATCGCCGACAAACACGGGGTCGAGCCGGAGCAGGTGCTGGTCACCAACGGTTCCCTGCAGGCCGACGCGTTCCTCTTCGACCACCTGGTGCAGCCGGGTGACGCGGTGGTGGTCGAACGGCCGACGTACGACCGGACACTGCTCAACCTTCGTCAGCTCGGTGCGCAGGTGCACCCGGTGACGATCGAGTCGGACGGGCTGGACACCGACGAGCTGCGCAAACTGCTGGAGTCCGGGGTCCGGCCGAAGCTGGCGCACATCATCCCGAACTACCAGAACCCGGCCGGGGTGACCCTGTCGGCGGCGAAGCGGCGGGCGCTGCTGGAGCTCGCGGTGGAGTTCGGCTTCACCATCTTCGAGGACGACCCGTACGCCGACATCCGGTTCCGGGGCGAGGCGCTGCCGTCGATGCTCGCCCTGGACACCGACGGTGTGGTGGTGCACGCCTCCAGTTTCACCAAGACCGTCTGCCCGGGGGTCCGGGTCGGCTACCTGGTCGGCGACGCCGGGCTGATCAAGACGATCGCCGGGCGGGCCACCAACCTCTACATCTCGCCGGGCATGGTGGCGCAGGCGATCGTGCACCAGTTCTGCGTCTCCGGCGACCTGGACCGGTCGATCGCCACCGTGCGTACCGCGCTGTCCGAGCGGGCCCGGGTGCTGGGCGAGTCGCTGCGCAAGCACATCCCAGGGGTACGGTTCACCGAGCCGGACGGCGGCTACTTCCTCTGGGTCGAGTTGCCCGACGACGTGGCGGTCGACGCGTTGGTGCCGGCGGCGGCGCAGCGCGGCGTGGCCGTGGTCAAGGGCAGCGACTTCCTGCTGTCCGGCGGTGACCACGCGCTGCGACTGGCCTACTCGGCGGTGACGGTCGACCAGATCGACGAGGGCGTCCGCCGGCTGGCCGAAGCGGTCGACGAGGTACGCGGGGCGTAACTTCACGAGTTTTCGGATCACGCCCCCGGTGCCCGCGAAGGGCACCGGGGGCGTGTCGTGTGGTGGTTTCCTGTTTCTCAGGACGGCTGCCGTGCGGGCACCGGGAGGGAGGCGGGCTGATGGCGGACTCCGCTGGCGGGCAGCCGAAATGGCCGGACGGCGGCAGCAGCCGGGCCCTGTCGCGGGCCTGGACGGCCCCGGTACGGGCGGTCAGCCGGATGCTGCACTCCACCGAGACCGGGCCGGACCCGGAGCCGGCGCCGCTACCGGAACGCAGCGGAATCGTCGACTGTGCGCTCTACATCGACGGGGTCCGCCAGCCCGGGTCGTGGCAGCATCCCGAGGCGTTGGCGACCGCCCGGCAGGAGACGAACGCCTTCGTCTGGCTGGGGCTGCACGAGCCGAGCCTGGCGGAGATGGCCGGCATCGCCGACACGTACGGGCTGCACGAGCTGGCGGTGGAGGACGCGGTCAAGGCCGAGCAGCGGCCGAAACTGGAGCAGTTCGGCGAGGTCAACTTCCTGGTGCTGCGGACCGCCCGGTACGTCGACCACGAGAAACTGACCGGCGACTCGGAAGTGGTCGAGACCGGCCAGGTGATGCTCTTCATCGGGCGGGGGTTCGTGATCAGCGTGCGGCACGGCGACGCCTGCCGTCTGTCGCCGGTGCGGGCCGATCTGGAGCGCAACCGGGAACTGATGACGCAGGGGCCGTGGGCGGTGGCGTACGCGGTCACCGACCGGGTGGTGGACCTCTACCTGGAGGTCGTCGACCGGATCGAGACCGACCTGGAGACCGTCGAGGCCGACGTGTTCTCGCCGGAGGCCAGCGACAAGGTGCACGAGATCTACCAGTTGAAGCGCGAGCTGGTCGAGTTCAAGCGCACGGTGGCCCCGTTGCAGCGGCCGATGATGACGTTGACGGCCGAGATCAACGAGGAGGTGCCGGCGGAGGTCCGCCGCTACTTCCGCGACGTGCAGGACCATCTCAGCCGGGTCGTCGAGCAGGTCAACGCGTACGACGACCTGCTGAACTCGATCCTGCAGGCCCGGTTGGCGCAGGTGACCGTGGCGCAGAACAACGACATGCGCAAGATCGCGGCCTGGGCCGGTATCGCGGCGGTGTGGACCGCGCTGGCCGGGATCTACGGCATGAACTTCGAGTTCATGCCGGAGACGGACTGGGAATTCGGCTACCCGGTCGTGCTCGCGTTGATGCTGAGCATCTCCCTGGTGCTGTACCGGTCGTTCCGGCGTAACGGCTGGCTCTGACGGCGGCCGGCGCGCCCCGGCTCGGCGCGGGCCGTGACACGACCGCGGGCCGGCAGCGGACCAGCTGGTCCGCTGCCGGCCCGCGGTCGGTGCCGAGCTCAGTTGGTGCCGGGCACCGGGCCGGGGACGGCCGAGGCGTTGGTGGCGTTCGAAGCGGCACGCATCGAGTCCAGCGCCTGACCTGGGTCGTACTCCTCCCACTGGGCGGCGCGTCGACGGCGTACCGCCATCGTGCCGAGCGCGCCGGCGGCCGCCAGCAGGCCGACGATCATCGGCCACCGACGGCGGCCGGCGTCCTTGCCGCCACCGGGAGTGAACCGCGAGTTCTTCGCGCGGGTCTTCATCGCCTTGGCCTTCACGGCCTTGGTGCGTCCGGTGGACTTGGCGGCCGCCATCGCCCGCATCCCGGATTTTCTCGCTGCCAACATGTTCGTCGCCTTCGCCTTCCTGGTCGCCCGGCCGGCCTGCCGGGCACCGTCTGCGGCGGCCACCGCCAGTGGCGCCAGCGTGGCCATGGTCCGGGTCATGCCCTGCGATGCCGAGTCGCGCATCCGGTCGGCGGTCGGCCCGACCGCTGTCCGGGCGGCGTGGATCCGTGGGCCGACGGTGGCACCGACGCCCCCGGCCGCATGCGTCGCCGCCTGCATGAAATGATCGAGGCTCTCGCCGAGCTCTGCTCGGACGAGGTCCCGCCGCCTGGCACGCCTGGAGATCCTCAACACCGCTGCCTACCTCCTGTGCTGTCGTTACGCCGTCATCCTCCACCTTCGGGTGCCTCCGTGTAGCCGGATCGGGCACATGGGAGGATTCGCATGGAACTGACCAACAACTGAGGAGTACCCGTGGCTGAGGCTGTCTACGCCACCTTGCACACCAATCACGGACCGATCCGGTTGGAGCTGTTCGCCAACCACGCACCGAAGACGGTCCGTAACTTCGTCGAACTCGCCGAGGGCACCCGTGAGTACACGGACCCGCGTACCGGTCAGCCGGGTAGCGGTCCGTACTACGACGGCACCATCTCGCACCGCGTGATCAGCGGGTTCATGGTCCAGATGGGCGACCCGACCGGCACCGGCCGGGGCGGACCGGGCTACACCTTCGCCGACGAGTTCCACCCGGAGCTGCGGTTCGACCGGCCGTACCTGTTGGCGATGGCGAACGCCGGGCCGGGCACCAACGGTTCGCAGTTCTTCATCACCGTCAGCCCGACGCCGCACCTGAACAACCGGCACACCATCTTCGGTCAGGTCGCGGACCAGGACTCGGTGAAGGTCGTCGACTCGATCGCCACCACCGCGACGAACCCGGCGGACCGTCCGCTCAGCGACGTCGTGATCAACCGGGTGGAGATCGAACGGGTCGGCTGACCTGTCGAGACCGGGCCGACCTGTCGAGACCGGGCTGACCGGTCGGCGCTGATCATTAGTTCGGCGCATCTGCTCCGGGCCGACCGCCCGTCGCCGCCCGACCGTCCAGTTGATCATGGCGGCGGCGGGTCGGTGGCCCGGCAGGTAACCTTGGCGCTCATGGAGACGCACCGGGACTCCGACGGCCGACGTCGGCGCAGCGAGGTGGCGAGATGAGTGATCCGGCCCAGACCGTGCCGGTCTGCTACCGGCACACCTCCCGGGAGACCTGGGTCCGGTGCTCCCGGTGCGAGCGGCCGATCTGCCCGGACTGCATGCAGGAAGCCGCGGTCGGGCACCAGTGCCCGGAGTGCGTCGCCGAAGGGCGGCGGACGCAGCGGTCCGCGCGTACCGCCTTCGGTGGCAGCGTCGCCGGCCAGCAGGGCACCGTCACCAAGGTCCTGATCGGCCTCAACGCACTCGCGGCGGTGATCGGCCTGGTGGTCTCCGGTGGCGGCTCGCTGCTGGGTGCCGGGCTGTTCTCCGCCGCCGGGTGGCTGCACGGCTTCGGTGGCGTGATCGGCCCGGACGTGACGGTCCGGGCCAACGGCACCGTCCTGGGCGGGGCCCTGCCGATGTACGGCGACGTCTTCGTCGGCATCGACAACGGCGGCGTGTACCGGCTGATCACCGCGATGTTCATCCACTACGGCCTGCTGCACCTGCTGTTCAACATGTGGGCGCTGTGGGTGCTCGGCCGCAACCTTGAGGCCGTGCTCGGGCCGGCCCGCTTCGTGGCGCTCTACCTGATCGCCGGGCTCGGCGGCAACGTGGCGGCGTACCTGATCTCGCCCAACTCGCTGTCGGCCGGCGCGTCGACCGCCGTCTTCGGCCTGTTCGCCGCCTTCTTCATCGTGCTGCGCCGGCTGAAGCGGGACACCTCCGCGGTCGTCGGCATCCTGGTGATCAACCTGATCCTCACCTTCACCGTGTCCAGCCTGTCGATCGCCGGGCACATCGGCGGGCTGATCACCGGGGCGCTGATCGGCACGATCCTGGCCTACGCCCCACGGACCAACCGGACCGTGGTGCAGGCGGTCGGCTGCGGCGCGGTGCTGCTCTTCCTGATCCTGCTCACGGTGGCCCGGATAGCGCTCGCCCACGCGGGCTGATCACGGCTGGCGGCCGCCGTGGGCATGCCACCACGTCGTCAGGGCGGCCGCCACATCGGCCGGGTCCGCGCCGAGGTCGGTGCCACCGAGCAGATGCAGCGAATCGCCGGCGTCGATCTCCAGCAGTGCGGTACGGACACCCCGGTGCCCGCGCCGGTCCACGGTGATCGACTCGACCCGCTGCCAGTCGATGGCGCGTCGACCGGCGAGTCCGGTGACCACCTCGACGCCCTGCGGGCCGGCGGTCAGCCGTACCGGCACCAGCAGGTCGCGCACCGCCCAGCCGGTGAGCCCGGCGGCGGCCACCAGGCCGAGGGCCGACCGGATCGGGTCGCCGTCGGCGAACAGCAACCCGACCGCGGCGACCAGCGCGGCCGCCACGACCTTCGCTACCGGCACCTTCGCCGGGACCCGCCAGCTCGTCGCCGGCGGCAGCGCCGGGTCCGGACCGCCCACCGGCCCGTCGGGGTCGGGACGATCCACCGGCCCGTCGTGGTCGGGACGATCCACCGGCCCGTCGTGGTCGGCGTGGTCGTCGGTGTCGTCGTCGCGCACCGGTCAAGGATGCCAGCGGTACGGAGCACGGCGTACCATTGCCGCAACCAAGTTACCGGGGAGTAGGCATGAGGGACGCGGTCATCGTCGGGGCGGTCCGGACACCGGTCGGGCGGCGCAAGGGTGCGCTGGCGTCGGTGCATCCGGTGGAGTTGTCCAGCCACGTGCTGCGCGCGCTCGTCGAGCGGACCGGCATCGACCCGGGCGACGTCGACGACGTCGTCTGGGGCTGCGTCTTCCAGGTCGGCGACCAGAGCTGGAACATCGCCCGCAGCGCCGTACTCGCCGCAGGCTGGCCGGAGTCGGTGCCCGCCACCACGGTCGACCGGCAGTGCGGGTCGAGTCAGCAGGCCCTGCACTTCGCGGCGGGAGCGGTGATCTCCGGCCAGGCCGATCTGGTCGTGGCCGGCGGGGTCGAGTCGATGACCCGGGTCCCGATGGGTGCCAGCACCGGCACCGGACGGCCCTTCGGTGACCAGGTACGGGACCGCTACCGTGGCGTCGACGGCGTCACCCCCGACGAGCCGGTGCCGTTCAACCAGGGCGTCAGCGCCGAGCTGATCGCGGCCCGGTGGGGGCTGTCCCGTACCGCGCTGGACGAGTTCGCCCTGGCCAGCCATCAGCGGGCGGCGGCGGCGCAGGACGCCGGTGAGTTCGACGCGGAGATCGCGCCGGTGCCGGTCGCCAGCTCTGGCGCGGCCGGCTCCGACAAGGCCGGTGCCGACCTGACCGGCGCCGACAAGGTCGGCGCCGACGAGGGCATCCGGCGGGACACCTCGCTCGCCAAGCTCGGCGAACTGGCGACCCCGTTCCGGGCCGACGGGGTGGTGACCGCCGGGTCGGCGTCGCAGATCTCCGACGGCGCGGCGGCGCTCGCGGTGACCACCTCGCAGTGGGCGCGGGAGCACGGCGTACGGCCGTTGGCCCGGGTGCACACGGCGGTGGTGGTCGGCGACGACCCGGTGATGATGCTGACCGCGCCGATCCCGGCCACCGAACGGGCGCTGCGTCGCAGCGGCCTGAGCCTGGCCGAGGTCGGGGTGTACGAGGTGAACGAGGCGTTCGCGCCGGTGCCGTTGGCCTGGCTGGCCGAGACCGGGGCGGACCCGGCGCGGCTCAACCCACGCGGTGGCGCGATCGCCCTCGGTCATCCGCTCGGCGCCAGCGGGGCCCGGATCATGACGACGATGCTGCACCACATGCGGTCGACCGGTGTGCAGTACGGCCTGCAGACGATGTGCGAGGGCGGCGGGATGGCCAACGCCACCATCGTGGAAATTCTGTAGCTGAAATTTCGCCATTACCCCGAGTCATCACAGGTTGACATGTCGTTAACACGACATGGACGTCTTCTCCCGTACGTTCCTGCCCGCGGCGGCGGAGACCGCCGTACCGATATCCACGACCAGCCGACACATGCCGGTGCTCCGGCGCTGTGTCTCCCCCAACGAACGCACCGTTCTCGTCGCCCGGTGCCAACGCCCCGACCAGCCGATGCAGGGTGACTACCTGCTCCTACTGACCCGCCGACGGCTGGTGGTCACCCAGGAGACGATCCTGTGGCGCCGCCTGCGGCTGCACCTCAACAGCGAGTTACGTCACCTGGACCACGTCACCTGGACCACCGACCCGCGTGCCGGGATCGTCGAACTCGCGGTCACCGCCATCGACGGCATCCGGGAACGATTCCTGATCAAGGTCCCCGACCCGGGTCGGGCCAGCCACATCGAAGCGCTGTTCAGCTACGCGTTCCTGGCCCGTCCGCTGGACGCCCGCAGTACCGCCGCCGCCTGACCCGCGCCCGGCTGCCGCCGTCAGCCCGACGACTGTCGCCGCGCTGCCTGCCACCGCCCGACGCGCGTCCGACGCGGTTCACGGCCCGGCGACCGGCGACTGGATCGAACCGGAGCAGGTCGAGCACTTCAGCCAGACCTCCCGGGTACGGCCGCCGATCAGGGCAAAGGTGAAAGCCTTCCCTGCTCCGAGGCATTTCGGGCAGATCGGTGGCCGACGCCGCCTCGGTGCCGGCAGATCATCCTTGTCGCCCATGGAGCGACCCTACCGTCCGTCGTCACCGCCGGTGCACGTCGTCCGCCGTCGTGCCCGGCGGTGCCGAGCCGCCGTGCCGCCGTGCCGCCGCCCGGCGCGCCGGCTCCGGTACCGAGCCGTACAGGTTCGGCTGTCGCGCCGTCGATCAGGAAGGGGGAGTGGCGACGCCGACATAGCCCTGGTAGCGCACCGCCCAACCGTCCGGCACCAACTCCGTACAGTCGTCGCGCTCACCGAGGCAGACGATGGCGTCGACCGACGCCGGATCGGCCGGCGGCCGGTTCGGCAGCACCGACTGCAGCGACACGATGTCGTGCTCGGGCAGCACCAGCCACAGCGGGTACTCCCAGGTGACGTTCTGCTGCACCAGGCCGATCCGGTGGGCGTCGGCACGACGTACCTCCTCGGCCGCCCACCGGAAGTCCGCCGCCCAGTGCGGCCGACGCAGGAACCGGGTGTCCCACGGATCGGTGGTGAACACCGAGCCGGCCCCGACGAGCCGACGCGGAAAGCCGTACGACACCGCCAGCACACCGGACAGCGCGGCCGTGGCCAGCACGGCCACGGCGGCGACCGTCGCCACCGACCGTCGCCCACCCGAGTCACCGGGCCGGCTTCCGTCCGGCCCGCCGTCGGCCCGGCGCCGGAACAGGGCATCCAGCCAGAGCCCGACCAGCGGGACAGCCAGGATCACACAGAACAGCAACAGCCGGTTCCCCCACGGCTGCCACTTGATCATCGCGAAGTAGAGCAGCAGCGCCGCCCCGACGGCGG
This sequence comes from Solwaraspora sp. WMMA2056, assembly GCF_030345095.1. NCBI lineage: Bacteria > Bacillati > Actinomycetota > Actinomycetes > Micromonosporales > Micromonosporaceae > Solwaraspora > Solwaraspora sp. WMMA2056. The sequence continues at coordinate 753,345 of NZ_CP128360.1, read as the reverse complement.
CGGCGTACGCCCGGACCGCGCCCGGCGCGGCCGGGGCCACCAGCCGGGGCCGGGCCAGCGCGAGCACCCCGGCGACCAGCGCCAGGCCACCGGCGAGCGGGAACGCGACCCGGTCCTCGTCCGGGTACCAGGCGGGCACCGGGAACTCGGTCCGGTGGAAGGTGATCTCCGGATCCTGCGGGTCCACCCCGATCGCCTCGGCGACCGCCACGATCGCCGCCGCCGTACCGGCCCGCAGCGGCGCCAACGGCGTGTCCAACGCGGTGTGCCCTACCCGCAGCCGGTTGACGAACACCGCCGCCGGGTCGTGCCGCTGCATCGGGATCGACTCGCGCAGCCGGGGCGGACCGAGCGGGTGACCGAACTCGTCGGTGATCCGGGCGAGGAACGGACCGACGACGACCCCGGCGACCGCCAGGATCGCCAGCGACGCCGCCCCGGTCCGCAGCACCGCGCCGGGCCGGCGCAGCCAGCCGGCCAGCCGCAGCTGAGCCAGGCCCCAGAGCACGAGCAGCGGGCCGGCACCGAGCAGGCCGCTGGTCTTCGTCAACGCCGTCAACCCGGTCGCGGCACCGAGCGCCAGGACCGTACCGATGCTCGCCTGTCGGCGCAGGCCGTCCAGCGCGAGCGTCGCGACGCAGCCCGTCCAGGCCGCCGCCACCAGGTCGGTCTGGGTGCTGGTGGCCTGCAGTACCACCATCGGGGTGGTGCCGGCGACGAAGGCGGCGATCAGCTGCGCCCGCCGGCCGCCGCCGAACTGGGCGACGATCCGGGTCACGATCAGCAGACAGCCGACCCCGGCCAACCACTGCACCAGGTTGTACAGCGCGTCACCACCGGTCAGCAGCCGCAGGTGCAGCAGCAGATACTCGGCACCCGGCGGGATCGTCACCTGGCGGTGGATCGCCGTCGCCCAGAGCTGCAGGTCACCCTGGGCCACCCAGTGCTCCACCTTCGGCAGGTGGTAGGTCTGCGAGTCCACATTGTTCGGTTCGGCGAGCAGCGCGACGACCAGCTCGACACCGAGCATCCGCCGACAGCGACGGCCAACAGCCGCTCGGCGCGGGTCGCGTACCCCAGATCTGTCGCAGCCGGACCCACGGACGGGCAGCGGGCGTACGGAGTGCCGGGCGGCCGTCCCGTCGCCACCGCAGCGCGGCGGCGACGCCGAGCACCACCAGCGCGGCCAGCCAGGTCAGCCCGATCACCGGTGCGGTGAGCCCGCCGACGACACCCCACAGCTCGACCGTGAGCTCCGCGAACGTACCGGTGAGCAGCGCGGCCAGCACGATCGTCCGCCGCCCGGCCGCCGGAAGCCGGCTCGCGGACTCCGGACCGGGGCGCATGAGGTAGGTCGCGAGGAGGAACAGCAGTGGCGGCGCGAGCAAAGCGGTCATCCACCCGGCTGGCATGGCGGAAGTAAACACCATCGGGCGTACGGAAACCGTCCGCACCCGCGTCGGCCATGGATCGTACGGCGAATCTGACCTTGAGTGCGCCCGGTTCGGGGAGGTGGACACACCAGGTGTCGGTGGGGCGGGTGATCCAGTGCTGGCCAGGTTAGTCTAGGGCGACTGCCATCATTTGCGTTCGGAGACCATGGTGAAGCTCTCGATCCTCATGCCGGTCTACAACGAGGAAGAACGCGTCGGGAACGCCCTCAAGCAGGCGCTCGCCGTGGACTACCCGTGTGAGATCGAGCTTGTCGTCGTCGACGACGGCAGCCGGGACGGCACGGGCGAGATCCTGGGGCGGGTCGACGACGCCCGGTTGCGGGTGATCACCCACCCGCGCAACGCCGGCAAGGGCGCGGCGATCCGTACGGCGGTCGAGGCGGCCGAGGGCGACTACATGGTGATCCTCGACGCGGATCTGGAGTACGACCCGCAGGACATTCCGAAGCTGCTGGAGCCGGTGCTCGATGGGCGGGCCACCGTGGTCTACGGCAATCGCACGTTTGGCAGCCACAGCGCCTACAGCTTCTGGTACGTGATGGGCAACAAGGCGGTCACCACGGCGGCGAACGTGCTGTTCAACTCCTACATCGGTGACCTGGAGACCTGCTTCAAGCTGCTGCCGCTGTCGCTGTACCGTTCGCTGGACGTCAAGTCGCGCGGGTTCGGCATGGAGGCCGAGGTGACCGGCAAACTGCTGCGCCAGCGGATCCGCCCGTACGAGGTGCCGATCTCCTACCGGGCGCGTGGTCGCGAGGAAGGCAAGAAGATCACCTGGAAGGACGGGGTGGAGGCCCTGTGGATTCTGGGCCGGGAGCGCGCCCGTCGCCAAGGAGGACGCCCCACCCCCGCCTGATCCCGACTCCACCGCCTGATCCCGACGATCTTGCAGTTATCGCGAAGATTTGTCCGGATTGTTCATCAATAAGTGCAAGATCGTCGTGATCATGGGGCGGTCGTGATCATGGGGCGATGAAGCGGCTGATCGAGCGGCGTAGGCCGGCCGGGTCCAGCCCGTGCCAGCGGTCATGGTCTGCTGGGCTGCCGTACCGGTGCAACTCCCGGCGGCCGACCCCCAACGCCAGCAGCCGGTACGGCCGGTCCGCCAGCGCCTCGCCGACCAGATGGCTGGAGGTGCCGGCCAGGTACGGTTCGACCAGCACCACCACCGGTGCCGCCTGATCGACCAGCATCCGCAGGCCGGTGACGTCGAACGGTCGCGGGGTGTTCGTGTACGCCACCGTCACGTCCTGCCCGTCGACCGCGGCCAGCACCGGGTCCAGCATCGGGCCGACGGCGACGACGACCGGGGCTCCCCCGCTGCCCCGACGCACCGTCACCAGTCGGCCCGACACCGCGTCGCCGGGCAGGCCACGATTGGCCCGCGCACCGAGCCGCAGGTAGACCGGGTGGTCGTGGGCGGCGGCGGCGCGCAGCAGCGGCCCGACCTCGTCGGCGTGCCCCGGCACGTGCACCGTCCACTGTCCTGCCGTGTCGAGCAGGGCGACGTCACCGGGGGACATGTGGGTCCGCCCCTCCGCCGACGCGTCGTACGAGCCGCCGATGCTGACCAGCACCGCGCCGACGCCCTGATGGTCGAGGTCGAGCTTGACCTGCTCGTACGCCCGGTCGACCAGGAACGGGGCGTAGGAGTGGGCGATCGGCCGCAGCCCGGTCAGGGCCAGCCCACCGGCCACCCCGATCATCAGCTGCTCCCGGATGCCGACGTTGAGCACCCGGTCCGGGTGCCGGCGGGCGGCCGGTGCGAAGGCGTCGGCCGAGATGTCGGCCAACACCACGGCGGTACGCGGGTCGTCGTCGAGCAGTCCGGTGGCGGCCCGGGTGAACGCGTCACGCATGTCCGTTCTCCTTCTCCGGTGAGCCGCTGCCGGACGATCCTGCGGCGCTGCCGGACGATCCTGGGGCGCCGCCGGACGACGTCGGGGCAGGGGTGGCGTACTTGGCCGGCACGCGGGCGACGACCAGGTGCGGCCGTACGCCGTCGTGGCCGGTCAGTGCGGCGGTCAGCGCCTCGTGGTCATGCCCGTCGACGACCGACGCCGACCAGCCGTTGACGGTGAACCGGCTGGCCAGGCCGCCGGGCCAGCCGTGGGTGGCCGAGTCGTTGTCGACGACGACCACGGTCAGGTCGGCGAGCTGCCGGCTGCCGGCGTACGCGATCGCCTCGTGGTTGGACCCTTCGTCGAGTTCGGCGTCGCCGACCAGGACGTACACCCGGGCACCGCCGACCTGCCCGGAGCCGGCCGCCCGGTCCTGGGCGGAGCCGGCGGCCGGGCCTTGGACGCAGCTGCGGGTCAGACCCTGGGCGCGCAGGCCGAGCAGGATGCCGACGCCGAGCCCGAGCCCGTGCCCGAGCGACCCGGAGCCGATCTCCACGCCGGGGATCAGCAGCCGGTCCGGGTGGTGCCCGAGCGGGCTGTCCGGCCCGGCCAGGTCGTCGAGCCAGGCGTGCGGAAGGAAGCCCTTCGCGGCGAGTACGGCGTAGTAGGCGGCCGGCCCGTGCCCTTTGGACAGCAGGAACCGGTCCCGGTCGACGGCGTCGACCGTCTGTGGGTCGACCCGCAGGATCCGGTCGTAGAGGATCCAGAGAACGTCCAGTGTCGAGTGGGCGCTCGGCTCGTGCTTCTCGTCGCCGGTGATCCGATGCAGCAGCGGTGCGAGCGCCGCGTACCCAGGTTCTGCTGGTGGGTCCGTGACAGGGGCCGGGCTGGCTACGAACGTGGTCATGCAACTACTCTGCAACTTCAAGCCAACTTGAACTCAAGGGCTGTGTGATGCAGAAGGAATTGACGATCGGTGAGCTGGCTGCCCGCTCCGGGGTGGCACCCTCGGCGCTGCGCTACTACGAGCAGTTCGGGCTGATCCGGGCCGACCGGACCGGCGGCAACCAACGCCGGTACGAGCGCAGCGAACTGCGCCGGGTCGCGTTCATCCGGACCGCCCAGCAGATCGGCGTACCGCTGGAGGAGATCCGGGCCGCACTCGACGACCTGCCGGCGTCGCGTACCCCGACCAAGGCCGACTGGGCACGGCTGTCCCGCCGCTGGCGGGCCCGGCTGGACGACCGCATCGCGTTGCTGACCCGGCTGCGCGACGACCTGACCAGCTGCATCGGCTGTGGCTGCCTGTCGCTGCAGTCCTGCACGCTGAACAATTCCGGCGACCGGCTCGCCGCAGCCGGTCCCGGCCCACGGCTGCTGCTCGACGGCGGGAGCTAATCCTCGCCGGTGACCAGCAGGACCTTGCCCAGGTGGTCGCTGCCCTCGACGACGCGGTGCGCCTGCGCGGCCTGAGCCAGCGGCAGCCGCCGGTCGATCACCGGCCGGATCGCCCCGGAGGCCACCAGCGGCCACACCTGGTCGTGCACCCGACGGACGATCTCCGCCTTCTCGGCCAGCGGCCGGGACCGCAGCGCAGTCGCGAAGATCGTCGCGCGTTTGGCCAGCATCGCCCCGAGGTTCACCTCGGCCGTGCGGCCACCCTGCAGACCGATGATCGCCAATCGGCCGCCGACCGCCAAGGTGTCGATGTTGCGTTCCAGGTAGGCGGCGCCGATGATGTCGAGGATCACGTCCACCCCGCCGTCGCCGTCGCCGGTCAACTCCCGGGCGCGGGCGACGAAATCCTCCGTCGTGTAGTCGATCGTGTGGTGGGCGCCCAGTGCCCGCAGTTGCTCGTGCTTGCCGGCCCGCGCCGTGGTCAGCACTGTCGCGCCGAGCGCCGCGCCCAGCTGGATCGCGAACGTGCCGATGCCGCTGCCGCCGCCGTGCACCAGCAGCGACTCACCGGCCCGCAGACCGGCGAGCTTGACCACGTTCGACCACACCGTGCAGGCCACCTCGGGCAGCGCGGCCGCGTCGACCAGGTTCAACCCGGCCGGCACCGGCAGCAGCTGACCGGCCGGCACGGCGACCCGTTCGGCGTACCCCCCGCCGGCCAGCAGCGCGCAGACCTGGTCGCCGACCCGGTGGTGGGAGACCTCCGCGCCGACCGCGCTGATCACCCCCGAGCATTCCAACCCGAGGTACGGCGACGCGCCCGGCGGCGGCGGATAGTGTCCCTGTCGTTGCAGCAGGTCGGCCCGGTTGACCGCGGTCGCCGCCACGTCGACGATCACCTCGTTCGGGCAGGGGGTCGGGTCGGGCACCTCGGCCCACGTCAGGGCCTCTGGCCCGCCGGGCTGCGGCACGGTGATCGCATGCATGGCATCAGTCTTACCCGGTCGAGCCGGTTGCCGGGCGGCTACTGCCGCGTTAACCACGGGGCCGGGCACCGGTTCCGGGCCCGTGGCACACTAGGGCACAGCGGCGCGGCAGCCGACCGTCTCCGGCTCGCCTCGCACCGGGAGGGCTCGCCTAGTGGCCGATGGCGCTGGTCTTGAAAACCGGTAAGGCAGCAATGTCTTCGTGGGTTCGAATCCCACGCCCTCCGCTCACCTAGCCAGCAAGAACGCCCCCTGACCAGCGCGAACGCCAGTCAGGGGGCGTGTTCACGAATGCTGAACCGGTCTCACTTCGTGCCGCCGGGTCTCGCTGGTCGTGTCGGCGACGTGTCGGCGTCAGATGGGCTTCGCGGTGCTCCAGAGTGGGGGATTGACCCGTCGGTCAGCCGATTCGGCAACTGGGGCGGCCGCTGGTACCGACCTGGCTACAGTCGGCAGATATGAGTCGGCGGGACTGGAGTGCCTGGCACGAGGCGTACGCGGATCCAGACTCCGCGCTGTCCCGGCGGTTGGCGGTGGTACAGGCCCGGATCCGGGAGACGTTGGACGCGGCCCCGCCGGGCCCGGTCCGGGTGGTGAGCATGTGCGCCAGCGAGGGCCGGGACGTGCTCGGCGTCGACCTTGAGGTGGTCATCGGGGACGCGGCCCGATCCGCCCACTACGCGGATGCCGTACCCGCCGATCTGGTCCTGCTCTGCGGGGTGTTCGGCAACATCGGCGATGCGGATGTCGCCCGGTTGGTCGCGGCCGCGCCACAGCTGACCGCTGCCGGCGGCACGGTGATCTGGACCCGGCACCGTCGGGAGCCGGACCTGGTGCCGCGCATCCTGGAGTGGTTCGCCGCCGCCGGCTTCGTCCAGGTCTGGCTTTCCGACAGGTCCGAGGGGTACGGGGTCGGCGTGCACCGCTTCGCCGGGTTGCCTGCGGCGTTGCGTCTGCGCCTCGACGAGACGCTGTTCCGTTTTCTCGGCTAGCCTTCGCGTCGATTGCTACACCAGATACCTCATCCGGTGCTCATGGGGTATCTGGTGTAGCAATCGGTGGGTCTCCGCTGGCGAGGTTGCGGGTGACGTGGCAGGCGATCTCGCGGAGTACGTCGATCTGGTGGTCGGTGAGGCCGTCGATGACGTACCGGCGGACGGCGCCGACGTGTCCGGGGGCGGCGGCGACGACCAGGTCCCAGCCGGCCTCGGTGAGGACGGCGGTGGTGTAGCGGGGGTTGTCGGCGTCGGGCTGGCGGCGCAGCAGGCCGCGTCGCTCGAGTCGGGTGACGACGTTCGACAGCCGGGACAGCGAGCTGCTGACCTGTTCGGCGAGGTCGCTCAGGCGCCGGGTGCGGCCGGGTGTCATGGACAGGACGCCGAGCACGAAGTAGTCGAACAGCGTGAGGTTGTTGTCCCGCAGCAGCTGGGCGTCGAGCGCGCTGGGCAGGTTGAACATGAGCTTGGCCAGCGCCATCCACGCTTCGTGTTCGCGGTCGGTCAGCCATCGGGGTTCGTCCGGCACGAGGCCAAGCGTACGTCTGCCGCTTCACCGTTGAAGTGACCGATGTCTCAAGGGGTTCAAGCTTGAACCAACAGCGTCTACCGTTGGGCTTCAAGCTTGAACCTACGACCATCTGGAGTAACGGTGACCCTGTTCCGACTGGACGCCAGCATCCGTACGCACGGCTCCGCGAGCCGCGAGATCGCCGACATCGTCGAGCAGGAGTGGCGTACCGCCCACCCTGGCGACCCGGTGGTGACCCGCCACGTCGGCGTCGACACCCTGCCGTCGACCGTCTGGGCAGCGGCGGTGACCGCCGGCATGACCCCGGCCGAGGAGCGGACCGCCGAGCAACGCGACGCCGTCGCCCTCGCCGCGACACTCGTGGACGAACTGGTCGCCGCCGACGCGATCCTGCTCGCCGTACCGCTCTACAACTACGGCGTCTCCCAGCACTTCAAGACGTACCTCGATGTCGTCCTGGCCGATCCACGGGCGACCGGAGTCCCGTTCCTCGCCGGAAAGCCGGTCGTGCTCGCCACCGTCCGTGGCGGCGCGTACGGCACCGGAACCCCACGGGAAGGTTGGGACCACTCCACCCCGTACCTGCGGCGGATCATCGCCGACTGCTGGGGTGCCGACCTCACCGTCGTCGAACGCGAGTTCACCCTCGTCGGGGTCAACCCCGCGCTGGACTCCTTCACCGACGTGGCCGCGCAGCTGCACTCCGGCGCGCTGCAGGCCGCCCGGGAAGCCGGCCGCGCCCTCGGCGCGTTGCCCGTCCCGGCCTGAGCGGGCCCGCCTGCGGTCAAGATCGACGGCGGTACGCGGTCAGCGCCTCGGCGTACGGGCTGGCCACCGCCCCCTCCTGTGCCGACCGGTCCACGGTTGGCACAGGGGTGGGCCGTACGTTTGTCTTTTTTCGCGCGGCGGCGGGCCAACGATTTTGCGAGATTCACACTCGTTCGATCGGCCTCTTTTTCGATCATGCGGCATTGTTCTATATTGATTGTGGCTCGCCCGTCGCCTTTTGAGTAAGGCGACAAAGCGAAAGTCAGTCGCATTCCATCGGCTCCCACCGTCGCCGCTTCTGACTCGTCCTGTGGAGGAATCGATGGACAGTCGCCAATCGGCAGGAAATCCGGAACCGACATTCGTCATGGCGGTGGCCCGCCGTCGATGGTCGGCTGCCGGCCTGGTAGCCGCACTGCTGGCCATGGTCCTGGTGACCGGTGCCGGCTCCACCGGGTACGCCAGCGAGGTCCCGGCTGAGCGCGCAGCAGAGTCGGCGGTGGCAGCGGAGCCCGTGATCCGACAGGTCCCGGCCGGACTCGGCGCGGTCACCGCCATCGCCGCCGGCGTCGGGCACAACCTTGCTCTGCGTTCGGACGGCACCGTCGTTGCTTGGGGCTGGAACACCTACGGTCGGCTTGGTATTGGTCACGGGGAAAATTACCTGACGCCGGTGCAGGTTTGCGCCGTCGGCGAGACCGCGCCCTGCCGACGGTTCCTGACCGGCGTGATCGCAATCGCGGTGGGCACCTTTCACAGTGTCGCTCTGCTACGGGACCGTACAGTCGTCGCCTGGGGCTGGAACATTCGCGGACAGGTCGGTGACGGCACCCACCCCTACCGCCTCACCCCGGTGCAGGTCTGCGCGGTCGGTCAGGTCGCACCCTGTGACGAGCCCTTGAGAGGGGTCAGGGCCCTGTCAGCAAACGGCGATACCACCCTTGCCCAGCTGACCGACGGGACTGCGGTCGCCTGGGGGAGCAACCTGTACGGTCAGCTTGGCGACGGCACCACCGTCGATCGGCGCACCCCCGTGCAGGTGTGCGCGGTAGGGCAGGTAGCCCCCTGCGACCGGTTCCTGACCGGAGTCAGGTCCCTCGCGGTTGCCGGACGGCACAGCATGGCGGTGGTGGACAACGCGCTGGCCGTCACGTGGGGCTCCAACCAGTACGGGCAACTGGGTGATGGCACCACCGTCGATCGGCACACCCCGGTGCAGGTGTGCGCGGTGGGGCAGGTCGCGCCGTGCGACCGGTTCCTGCACGCGGTACGGGCCGTGGCAGGTCACTTCACGCAGAGTATGGCGCTGCTGGGTGATGGCAGCGTCGCCACCTGGGGATACAACAGACTTGGGCAGCTCGGCGACGGCACGACCGTCAACCGCCTCACCCCGGTGCGGGTCTGCGCGGTAGGGCAGGTCGCGCCGTGCGAACAGCTCTTGTACGGGGTCCGGCAGATCAGTGCCGGCGCAAACCACAACGCTGCGCAGCTCAGCAGCGGCGGCGTCGTTTCCTGGGGCTTCAACGACTTCGGCGAGCTCGGTGACGGCACCTACCAGAGTCGTTCCACCCCGGTCAGGGTGTGTGCGGTAGGCCAGGTCGCTCTCTGTGCCCAGCACCTGGTCCTGATCAGAGCCATATCCGTTGGCGGATCGCACACTCTGGCGCTTCAGCCCGACTACTCCGTGATTTCCTGGGGGCTTGAACAACCAGGGCCAGCTCGGTGACGGTACTACCGAAACCCGTCCGATCCCGGTGCGGGTCCGTGCGCCCTGGCCGTAGTGGAGCGGAAGTCGTGCAGCCCAGGCGAGGCGGAAATCCGGCTCATCGATGTGGGGAAATTGCGGCAGCCCCTGCTGTAGCGTGAACCGGCAGCAAGGCAACGCCGTGGTGTACCGGAGCCGGTGAGTGGTGACATGCCTCTTTTGGAGCTGCGCGATGTCAGCAAGTCGTACACGTCGGCGGCCGAGGAGGTTCGAGCAGTCCGAGGTGTGAGCCTGGCGGCAACCGCCGGCGAGTTCATCTGCATCCACGGCCCCAGCGGCTCTGGCAAGTCCACGCTTCTCAATCTGATCGTCGGCCTGGATCTCGCCGATGAAGGCGAGATCCAGGTTGACGGCGTCGACGTCGGACGGATGGATGAGGCCGCGCGGGCGAATCTCCGACTGCGTACCGTGGGGGTGGTTTTTCAGGACCACGCCCTTGTCGAGGAGTTCACGGCGGCCGAGAACGTCGCCCTCCCGCTGGAGGCCAGTGGAACGGCCACGGCCGATGCTCTGGCGCAGGCCGACCGCCTGTTGACGCGAGTTGGTCTGGCGGATCTCGGCAGACGTTGGCCGGGACAGCTCAGCGGCGGGCAACGACAGCGGGTCGGGATCGCCCGCGCGCTCGCTGGCGGCCGACGCATCCTCGTGGCGGACGAGCCAACCGGCTCGCTGGACAGCAAGGCGTCAAGTGACCTGTTCGAGCTGATCAGCGAGCTCTGCTCGGCCGGCGCGTTGGCTGTCGTCAGTTCGCATGATCCGCTCTGTCGCAGGTACGCCGACGCCGTGTACGAGATGGTGGACGGGTCTCTGCGTGGTGCGCCGTGAGTGGCCGGTTCGCTGGACCCGGACGACTTGTCGTCACCTTCGCGCGCAGGTTCGCGCGATCCGGGCGGATGCGGGTCAGTGCCGTCCCGGTGTTCGTAGCTGCAGTGCTGGTGACCGGCCTGTACGTCGCGCTGGTCGGTCAGTCGGTGAGCGCGGAGCAGGTCGCTCAACGGGACATGGGCCGTTACGGTGCCTATGCGGGATTCGGCGTAGTGGACCTGCCGCCGGGTAGCAGGATCCGGGATTCGCTGAGCGCTGCGCTGCCTGATGGGCGGGGCGGGCAGTCCAACGTCGCTCTGGTCTGCACCGACCTGGCAATTCCGGCGCTCGCCCATGGTTCGGTCAGATTCGTCGAGATGGACTGGGCGCAGGACCCGTTCCCGGGGAACTACCGTACGCTCTCCGGGCGCTGGCCGAAGCGGGCGAACGAGATTGTCGTCGTCAACCCCGATACGGCGACAGGTTCGATACCGGAGCACCTCAGCCTGTACGGCGGTCGCGTCGAATTCACCGTTGTCGGCAGCGTCGACGACCTCTTTTCGGGGAACGTGGAGGTCTTTGCCGGACCCGGCACCTGGGCTGCCATGGACCCTGAGCTTGCTGCGGTCAACTCACTGCTGCGCGTCCAGCCAGTCGTCTACTGGGACGGTGCCGAGGTGCCCGCGACGGTGGCTGCCATCGCTCAGACACTACGGGGAGCATCGGGCGGTGCCGCAGCGGCGGATCTCGTAGACCAGGTGGAACGGACGTACGTCAGCCGTGAATCGGTCGTGTCCCAGGCACGTCCTACCTGGATCGACCGGTCACCGGCTGGCTACACGATTCCGTCGTTGGCACTGCCACTACTGGCGACGCTGGCCGCGTTCGCCCTGACCAGGCGGCAGGTCGTGCTGTCCGTGCGCAGGATGACCTCGGTCGGTGTCGCTCACCGGATCGCGGTCGGTGGTGCCAGCCTGGCGCAGAGCCTGTGGTGTCTGGCCGCAATGGTCATCGGACATGTGGTCGGGTTGGCGCTTGGCGTACTGGCTGCCCGGCTCCTGGCCCGGACACTCGGACAACCAGTTGGTCCGGTGCCCTCCACCATCGGACCGCTCGCCCAGGGCATCGCTGTGGTCCTTCTCGGCTGCGTTGCTGGCGCCCTGCTGTTCGGGCAGGCCAGGGCCAGCCGGGTCGACACGGCAGGGGTGCCCGGCCGCGCCCTCGGGCAGCAGCCGCGAACGCCACGGGACGGCCTGCTGCGCAATGCTCGACACCTGCTGGCGGCGCTTGCGGTCGGGGTGGCGCTGGTGCGCCTTCCCGGCCTCGATTCGCCGGCGGAAGCGATGCATGTCGCCGGGCTGCTGGCGGCCGCGGTGCTGCTGATGCTGCCGGATCTGATCCCCGCCGTCTTCGGCCGGCTGCCCGAGGCGAACCTGCGTGCGCGGCTCAGCAAGCGGCAACTCCTGACGGACACCCGTCGGGCAACCGCCTTCATCGCGGCCATCGCGGTGCTGCTGGGGTTGTCGACCGGGTTCGTGTCGCTCCTGGACACGATGATCCGTACCGCTGGTGCGCAGGTGTATCCGGATGTGTTGCCCGGCCAGGTCAAGATCGCCGACATCGCCACGGATGTGCACCCGGCACCGCAGGTCGCGTTGGACGCGGCACGGACCGTGCCGGCGTTGCGGGATCAGACACCGGTGTCCGTCCACTACCTCGCTGACACCGATGCCGTAGGGGAGACCCACGTCGTCGCCGACGGTGCCTGGGGTCTGTTGCTGGCCGTGGACTCGGTCGCCGCCGCAGACCGGCTCCTCGGGACGAGACTCGCTGAGCAGCGGCGGGCGTTGCTGGCACGCGGAGGAGTCCTGTTCTGGGATGCCCGTACCCCGATCGGTGATGCCGTGGATCTTCGCCTTGCTGCGGCCGAGGGCGTCGGCGCGGTGCTGGCCACGATCCCCGCAGCGGCGTTCGAGGTCGAGCCGGCGGGGTGGAACGTCGGCACCACGGGCCTCGTGCTGACGGCGACCGCCAGGGAGCATGACCTGCCTGTCACCGCAGGCGCGGTGATCTACACCGGCGTCAGCCGGGCGGACGCCGAGGCGGCGCAGGCTGCGGTGAACGCTGCCGGCTTGGACCCACGCATCGCAAAGATCTACCGTACGCCGCCCACGCCCATCCCACCGGTGGCGCTCAACATCACCGCCGTCGGCGTGGTGATCCTGGCGCTGGCCCTGACTCTGACGACGACGCAGACGCAGATTCGCATCCTGCGGCAGCACCTCGGGCACCTTGTCGCGCTCGGAGTGGCGCCCCGCTGGGCGAGGGCGGTCCTGGTCCGTCAGCACGTCGTGCTGACCGTTGTGGCGACCGGGGTCGGGCTGCTCATCGGTTTCCCGGCCGTACTGCTGGCAGCCTGGCGGATTCCCGGCTTCGTCCTCAGCATTCCGTGGGGCCAACTGGCGGTTCTGACCGCCGCCGTCTACTCCTCGATCGCCGTCGCGACGCTGCTGGCGACTCGCCGACTCACCGCGAAGGACCGCCTGGCAGCGTAACGGCCCAGCTCACGGGCTCGGTGCTACCAGTTGTGCTGCCGGGTAGCATCAACGGCATGAAGAAGCTGTCGATCTCCGTACCGCAGGACGTCGCGGACATGTTGGCCGAGCAGCCGAACGCGTCCGCCTACGTCACCGAGGCGGTGCGGGGGCGAATGCGCCTGGATGCCCTCCGGGCCGAGCTGGCTGAGTCCGGCATCGAGGTCACCGAGGCCGGGCTGGCGGCTGCGCGGGCGCGCCGCGCCACCGTCGACATGCAGTGGCCGGCCGAGCGGTACGACGTGGTCCGCGACCGGGTGCGCCAACACCTGCGTGACGAAGAGTCCCCGGCCGGGCAGGCACCGGCCGCGTGACCGGCGACGACGAACGTCCGGTCCGCTTGGTGCTGGACCGGTCGGCGCTGCTCGCCTACGTGTCCGGGTCGGTGCACGTCGCGGAGCCGATCTACGAGGTCACTCAGGACCGGGTTCGGTTCGGGGTCACCGCGGTCAGTGTGGCCGAAACCCTGGCGATGGTGGGCGACGGCAAGGATCGCCAGTTGCTGCACCGGCTGCTCGACCTGGCCGCCTGCGCTGTCCTGGACACCTCGGGACGGTCGTGGCAGGAGCTGTCCTACTGGCGGGGCGTCACCGGGCGGGTTGACCTCGCCTCCACAGTCATGGCCTGCCTGGAGCACCGGGCCCCGATTCTGACCGGCGAGTCACGGTACGGCGACGACCTGCCGGTGATCTATCTCCCGGAGTGAGCCGTCCCCGCCATCGACCGGACGTCCCGGTCGGGGCCAGAGCGGCGGTACGCGGTCGACTGCTCGAATCTCCGCCTTCATTTGTCAGGCGTAGCGTCGTCTGTCGACGCTGTGAGCCATTCCAGACACGCAGCTGATCCTGCCACGATCGCGGTGGCGATGATCTGCGGCTTCTGCCAGGGATGGTGGGCGAGTAGATGTCGCTCCAGGGCCTGATACCGGCTTGCTGTCGTGTTGAAGAGGACTTGCCACTCTTCGCCTTCACCTTGACTGCCCAGGTGCCGGAAGACGCTGATGACGGGGCCGAGCACCTGTGCGTTTCCGGCCAGCCGAGCACCCACCGCCGATCGGGCCAGGGCCACCGCAACCTCGCGTGTCTCGGTAGCGGTCGACACCTGTAGATAGTCGCTCATGCACTGAGATTAGCGGCCATTCGACGTACCGAATCATGAGCGATAGTTGATCATCAAATCGCGGTACGGTGGTCAGCGGCGGTCGATGCGACGGTGCCGGCTTCCTGCTGGCGGGCAACGGGTTCGGGAGGCAGCTCGATGAGCTCGACGGTGGGCGACAACGTAGGGCGGCTGCGTCGACTCAGCGGACTCACCCAGGAGCAGTTGGCGGAGGCTGCCGGCCTAGCGGTTGAGACGATCCAGAAGCTGGAGCAGAACAAGCCGGGGTCGCCACGGATGTCGACCTTGCGATCGATCGCCAATGCGCTTGGCGTGCCGACATCCGTACTCGTCGGCCCTGCCATCGCTGGCCCAGCAGTCGGGTTCGGCTCGGCTGATGACGAGGCCGCACTTGACCTGCTGCGGCGGGCGCTGACTCCTGCCCGGGGTCTCAACGGAACGTTCGTCGACAAATCCCCGATGAGTCCACCGACCTTGGCTGGATTGCAAGCGTCGATTGCCGAGATCGACCGGATCTACCATGGTGACGATTACGCCAGTGCGCTGACACGGTTGCCGGTGCTGATCGGTGAAGCCCGCAGCTTCGTCGAGGCGAGTGTCGGCGATCAGCGGATCGCCGGTGCGACGCAGCTCGCTCAGGCGTACCAGGTCGCCGGGACGGCGTTGATCCAGCTCCGACGCTTCGATCTTGCCTACCACGCCCTGAGTCTCGCGCTTGACGTCGCGGACGAGTCCGGGAACGAACTAGTCGCCGCGTCTGTCGTCACCACGATGTGCTGGCTGCTGCTCCGACAAGGGCGGTTCGACGAGGCAGAGCGGTTGGCAGTCGCCACGGCGGATGCGGTGGAGCCACGCTTCTCCCGTACAGATCCGACCCGGCTCGCGGTCTGGGGCTGGCTCATGCTGCGTGGGTCCGCCGCCGCGATTCGCGATGGTCGCGCCGACGACGCCAGCGAAATGCTGGACGCGGCCAGCGCGGCAGCGGTCCGCATCGGCGAGCAACTTCCAGCAGACGTGGCTGTCCGCATGCCGGTGACGATGGGTGCCTTCTGCCCAGTGACCGTGGAGATGAAGCGGGTGGAGATGTCGGTCGTAGGCGGCGATCCCGTCACTGCGCTCGCGTTGGCGGAGCGCGTACCGCCGGGGAGCGGCCGGGCGACTTCGGACAACCGTAATCGCCACCAGCTCGACCGCGCCTGGGCCACTGCTGAACGCGGCGACATGGTCGAAGCGACGCGCATCCTGTCCGGGCTCCGCGCCGAGTCGCCCACCTGGTTGAGACATCAGCGGTACGCGCGGGACATCGTCACCACGATCCTGGCCCGCCGCCGCCGGCCGGTGAGTCAGGAGTTGGCGGCGCTGGCCGACCTGCTGGGCGCTGGCTCCTGAGCATTCTTCACGGACTGGCGTGCCGGGCGCTGAGGGCATGATCGACGCCGCGTTCTAGGGCGGAGCGCGGTTGGCTATCGCTGCTTGTTACGCCCAGGTGACGGCGAGCGAAAGTCGTACGTCGCGTACCAGTTGCCGTCCGAACCAGCAGAGAAGCCGTACGCCTGATGCGTTCACTGCGCGTTGTCAGTGGGTGACCATCTAGTCAGGACAGCGCAAGCTCACCGGCAAGCGGGAGGGCGATGGTCGTCGAGATGCTTCGTGAGCCGGTGATCCCGTCAGTCTTCTTGCTGGGTCGGGCGGTGGGTGCGGATCCACTCGGCGACCTCGTCGCGGTCCCAGATCCGCATCCGGCCGGAGGCGACGAGCGCGACTGGTGCCGGGAAGCTCGACCGGTTGGTGATCTCGGTGGCGCGGGTGCGCGACACACCGCCGAGCATCTCGGCGACGTCGGACAGCGCGACCAGCTTCACAAGGTCAAGCTATGCACCTTGCCTCCGTGAAGCTTGCCAGTTGCAAGGTTGACGGTGCGCACGTTGCAGGGGATGCTAATGAGGCGAGACCACCGGCGCCTATGCGGGATTTCCGGCTGGCTCCGCCGTGGGCTTGATCGATCGGGTAATACGAAAACGATCTTGAACAGGAGCGAGAAATGATCACTGAGATGATTCGCGAGCTGGTGTTGCGGTGGCGGGAGTGGCGGGACGGCCGGTCGGCGGCGTCGAAGCGGCTGGCCCGGCTCGACCAGGAACGGGCGGCGGCCCGGCAACGGTGGTTGGACGGCAACCGGGGGCACCGCTGGTCGTCGGAGCCGACGATGCTCACTCCGACTCTGCGTCCGCTGATGACCTACGGCCAGATGGTCGGCTACCGCGTACCAGCGGGTTTGTGATCTTGGTCGACGACGGTGCGGGCGAGTCGGAGCCGAGCACCGACGACGCCGCCGACGTCACCCGTGAGTGTGTGACCGATGAAGCGGCTGAGATGGTGCTCACCCTGCGATGGAGCTTCGAGGACTTGAAGGCCGAGCACGGTGAGGTCGGTGCCCGGCGGATTCTCGCCGAGATCCTGGCCCGCTGGGAGGCCAACGGCGGCGAGCCGGTGGCGCTCGACGACTGATTGCACGTGACCACGGGGATTCGTCTTCCTTCAGAAAGGAGTACGTCGATGTGGAGTATCGGAGCGCTGATCGGGACGACGCTGCTCGGTTACTGCGCCGGGCTGTGGTCGTTCAAGGTGAAGTCCAGGTGGTGCCCGGTGTGTGGCCGGACCACGCTGCCGCTCGACCATCGGGGGTGTTGATGACCGGGATGTGTGACGACCGCTGGGTCGGCCCGATCCGCGACGACGACGTCGTGACGATCAGGTTCACCTGGGCCGAGCTGGTGGCCGAGCACGGTACGGCCGGCGCGGTGGCGATCCTGGCCGACAAGGCCGGCCAGTGGCGGCGCGAGCCGGGGCCGGCTGCGACGACCGAAATATCCGTGAGGGGGGATTGCGAAGATGCGTGAACTGGTGAGGCAGTTGCGACGGCCGGCCGGCGACCGAAGCTACAGCGGTTGAATAGCCGGGGTCTGTTGGGCGGTTCGGGTCTGGTTGATCACAGGCGGCGTGTCGGCGTGACCATCGATGACGGCCGGTCTATGCCGGAGGTATGAGGTACGCCGATAGTGGTGGTCTGTCCGCCGGCGGGCGGGCCAAGCGGGAAGAGATACGGATGCAGGCGGCGCGGATGTTCGCCGCCGGTGTCCCCGCGACCGAGGTCGCAGCCCGGCTGCGGGTATCGACGAAATCGGCCTACCAGTGGCGGCGCCGCTGGCAGACCGGCGGGATGACCGCCCTCGCCTCGACCGGACCCGGCGGAACCACCTGCCGGCTCGCACCCGACCAGCTCCTGCGACTACGCGCCGAGCTCGACCTCGGACCAGCCGAACACGGCTGGAGCGAGGACCAACGCTGGACCCTCGCCCGGGTCGCCACGCTCATCGGCCGGCTGTTCCACACCTCCTACACCCTGCGCGGGGTGTCCTACCTGCTGCACCGCATCGGCTACACCCCGCAGGTCCCGAAGCACCGGGCAGTCCAACGCGACGCCGACGCCATCGCCGCCTGGCGGGCCACGACCTGGGCCAAGGTACGAGGCTAGCGGCGGCGACCGGGGCGTGGATCGTCTTCGAGGACGAGGCCGGACAGACCCTGCGACCACCCCGGGCCACCACCTGGGCCCGCAGAGGACACACACCCGTCGTGCGGGTCAACGCCAAGGGCTCAGGCCGGGTCTCCATCGCCGGCCTGGTCTGCCTCAAACCCGGCCGGCGCGGCCACGTCTTCTACCGGCTCCGTGTGCACCGCAACCGCACCGGTGAACGCCGCAGCCTCTCCGAGGACGACTACGCCGCCCTGATCACCGCCGCGCACCACCAACTCCACGCCCCGATCATCCTGATCTGGGACGGGGTCAACACCCACACCAGCACCACGATGCGTCGCCTGACCGCCGCCCGTCACCGGTGGCTGACCGTGGTCCAGCTACCCGCGTACGCCCCGGACCTCAACCCCGTCGAGAGTCTGTGGTCGACAGTGAAAGCCGGCCTGGGCAACCTCGCCGTCGACGGCGTGGACCACCTCGCCGCGGTCATCCGCAACCGGCTCAAACGCATCCAGTACCGGCCAGAGCTGATACCCGGCTTCCTCGCCCAGACCGGACTCACACTCGAACCGGAACCACCATGACAACTACAGACCCCAGCTATTCAACCGCTGTACCAGTGGCCAGCCAAAGCATGCCGATCACCTGGTGATCAGGGTACCGCCTGAAGTACTGCCGGCTGAAATGACCCTGACGCCGTATCCGGCTGTCCTGTGCGCCGTCAGCGACGTCGCTTGCGCTTCCATTCCCGGCACGAGTCGGGTGGATTAGTTCGGCGACGTGGGCGGGTCTACCTGCACGTCCTCCTCCTTCGATAGCGATCCGAAAGGCGTAAGAAAGTCTTACGGAGGAGATATGATGTCCTGTGCGCAGGCGTCGCCGTCTGCTTGGTTGCATTCAATTTGAGATTCATCGAAGACTACGCCGGACCAGTATACGGGCGCGGTGCTGCGGATCTCACCCTCGGGGGTACGAATGACTGGGAAGTCTGACTCGTAGTGGCTGCCGTCAGCCCTGACTCCGGCGACCCGAAGCACCAGGGTTTCTGAAGTGTGACTGGTCTTCGGGTAACGTCGAGTGTCGACCACACGTGGGGGATCGGCGCCAGCTTCCCAGCCTTTCGACTCCGTGTAGTCGAGCAAGGACCTGCAAGTCGCGGACGTGGCGGCGACAGTCTGACACAAGCCGGTTGAGTTGCCGGCCTGCGCCAGTACCGCAGCTCGTGAAAGTAGATCCTCTGCCTGGGTGCGTTCAATGTGCCGGCTCGGCTCGTCCAGAGCCCAGTCCATGACCGTGACAGCCGTGGCGATGAAGATCCCCAGCAGCCCGACGGCAGCAGCTGATAGCGCCCCAGGCTTGGCAATCCCTCTCCTGCTGAACATCATCACTCGATTCTAGCCGCAAGGGTCAAGAATTCCGCCAATAGGGTTGCATTCCGAGGTTACGAATCCCCATCGGAGATGAAGCTGTGGGGCGGCGAAGGCCGGATCATGCCCGATTGCGATGAGCAATGCGACTTCACGCACTTCGTTGTTGTATGCGTCGCCGTTCCAGGTCGTACGGAAGTCGGCGCCTGCTTCCCCCTTTTCCGGGTTGAGCTCCTCGCATGTATGCACGGTGTGTTCAGCGCCAAAGCCTGCGTAGCTGACTGCCAAGGTGTAGTCGCTGCAGTTGCCAAGATTGATTGTTGACCTCGGGCTCCAATCGTTCCACACCCACGCCGGCGATGTGTTGGGGGCCTGCTCGGTGTCAACATAGAGGCTTATTCAGCAGGGCCTCGATAGCCCACAGTGGACCCCCTGATAAATGAGACGGCCCGCCCTCCCATAGGATGGAGTTACCACACAACAACCAAAGAAAAGCGGACCGCCGAACATGTATCATACCACCGGCTTCACGACCGATCAGATCCGCGACCTCTGCGTGCTGGTCCGCGCCGAATGCCGGAACCTGGGCATGGAACCGTGGCCACCGATCCTCGGCCTCTACCGCGCCCTCGTGGTCACGTTGACCTACATGCGGCGCAACCGCGTCCAAGCGGAGATCGCCGAGGCGCACGGCGTCTCCCAGTCGACGATCTCACGGGCGGTCACCGCCATCACCCCGGTCCTCGACCGCGTGCTGGCGGGGTTCGTGCCGACCGCCGACGAGCTCGACCCGACCGTCCAGTACATCGTCGACGGCACCCTGTTCCCCTGCTGGTCATGGCGCACGGACCGCTGTCTGTACTCCGGCAAGCACAAGACCACGGGCATGAGCGTCCAGGTCGCCTGCACCCTCGACGGCGCGCTCGTCTGGGTCTCCGATCCCGTCACCGGCAACCACCACGACTCGTACGCGATCAACGACACCGGTGTTCTCGTCAGCCTGAATCCTGCAGGCTGGATCGGCGACAAGGGATACGTCGGCAACGGCATGATCACCCCGTACAAGAAGCCCAAGGGCGGCGAGCTCACAGAGTGGCAGAAGGAATACAACAGGCAGGTCAACAAGATCCGCTGGGTCGTCGAACAGGTCATCGCGAATCTGAAGACCTGGAGAATCCTGCACACCGACTACCGCAGACCGCTCGCGACCTTCACAGAAACGATCTCCTGTGCCATCGGGCTGCACTTCTACAGGATCGCCTGTGAATAGACCTCATAGCAGGAGGTGAGCTCGCGGTATCTGTCTATATCTGTTATGCCGCACGATGCATACATCTTGTACGCATAATTTCGGCGGGTCTCGCCCGCATAGGTCATCAATCCCCATTGGCTACACATGTCCATCCATGCCCAGAAATTTTCCAGCCTTGCCCAGCAGGTCGGCTGACGCCAGTCTGTCTGCGAATCTGCCATCGATCCACCCGACGCGGGTGCAGGAGGAGTGTCTGCGGTCGTTGACATCAGGAATTTAGTATCCCCGTTGTTGTCTTGGGTCTCCTGTGCCTGCAGACGTGCATCCTTAGGTCTGATTACCGTTATTCCTTCGATGGTGGCGACTTCGTAATCGGCTGGACTGACAGTTATTCCCCAGCGTCCTTCGATTCGGCTTACGAACTCATGGATCTTGTCATTGTGCAAATTTGGGCTAGGTGCATCGGCGTGAGCGGGCTTCCCGGCTAGAGAAATTGAGGAGCAGATGACGAAGGCGGTTGCCGATGCGACGATGTGTCGGAAAATTTCGGGTTGCATGCCTTGGCGGTGCTCCATCTTGTAATCCCTGCTGTCGGAGCGATGTGGAGTTCCTAGTTTCACACATCAATGTAGGTACGTCAATGTTCGGGTGGGAAGTTGCCATTTACCCTTGTGGCCGAGTGTCAGTGCTGCTTGTGGCGCCGGGCCGGCACCGGTGGTCCGCCGGTCCGACCGGCGGCGGCCGACCGGCTGCTGTCGTTGTCGGTTTGTCCGAGCTGGACTGATTAGTTTGGTAGCCGACACAGGATGATCGTCAGACGTTTGTCGACGTAGATGCCACGAAGTGTCACTCCTTGGCCACTGCACAATATCGATGTCGGCCGGGAAACTTCGGCGGTGACCAATGCGCCGCAGCACCCGAACCCGCAGAACCCGTACTCGAACAGTCCGTATCCGGCCCCCGGCCCGGCCGCCGCCGGTCCCGGCCTGCGCCCCGGCCAGACCGGCCCTGGCCTCAGCCCTGGCCGGAAGGTCGCCGGGATCCTCGGCGGCGTACTGCTGACCTTCGTCCTGTTCTGCTGCGGTGGGCTCGCGGTGATCGGCGCGTTCGCGCCCGAGCAGTCGGACACCGACACGGTCGACGCTGCCGGGCTGACCGGGCGTACGGACAACGGGTCCGGATCGTCCGGCTCCGTCGCCGGGGTGCCGGGAGCCAGCTCGCCCAGCGCCAGCGCGTCGCCAAGCGTCGTACCGACGCCCAGCGCCTCGGCGTCACCCACGCTGCCGCCGGCACCACCGCGCCCGAAGGTGGAGACCCGGACGGTCACCGAGACCGAGCAGATCCCGTTCCAGGAAAAGCGGGTCGACGACCCGAGCCTGGCGAAGGGCGCCACCAAGGTGAAGACCAACGGGGTCGCCGGGGTGCGGACGCTGACCTACGAGGTGACCCTGACCGACGGCGTGCAGACCGGCAAGCGGCTGATCAGCGAGCAGGTGACCAAGCAGCCGGTCACCAAGGTCGTGCTGGTCGGCACGAAGGTCACCCAGCAGTGCCACAGCAGCTACACGGGCGCGTGTGTGCCGATCGCCGCCGACGTCGACTGCGCCGGTGGCAGTGGCAACGGGCCGGCGTACGTCAGCGGGCCGGTGCGGGTCGTCGGCCCGGACGTCTACGACCTGGACCGCGACGGCGACGGGGTCGCCTGCGAGTAGCGGCCGGGTCCGCCGGGCCGGCCGGGCTGTCCAGCCCAGCCGGCCCGGACGGTGGTCAGGCGGCGCGGTTGTAGACCGTGATCGTCAGGTTGATCCAGCTGAAGACGGTGTATCCGATCCGGACGTCTT
Organism: Solwaraspora sp. WMMA2056; assembly: GCF_030345095.1. NCBI lineage: Bacteria > Bacillati > Actinomycetota > Actinomycetes > Micromonosporales > Micromonosporaceae > Solwaraspora > Solwaraspora sp. WMMA2056. The sequence continues at coordinate 731,091 of NZ_CP128360.1, read as the reverse complement.
CGCGGTTGAACCGCACCGAGGCGAATCGGTCTTCGTTGGTGATCGCGCAGGCGTACCGGGTTTCGGGCAGGTCCTCGTCGAGCGTCAGTCGGTATTGCGCCGTCGCCTGCTGGCAAAGCTCCGGGCCGTCACCTGTAGCTTCCCGTAGCTCGGCGTGGTTGATCGGCTGCAGGCCGATGACGCTGAACCGAAGATCGGCCCGGCCCGTCTCGTCATAGCCCGTGACGTCCCAGTCAGGAGCAAGTGAGTCGAGGTCGAACTCCGATGTCGCGGAGAGCGGGATGACGGTTTCGGCCCGGTGCACCGTCACCGACGTGCCGCCCGGCGCGGGAGCCTGGCCGCCAGCGGTTCGCGACGGACCCGACGAACCCGAGGAGCTGCTCACAGTCGGGTTCGGGGCCGGCGCGCTGGCCTCCGGCGCCGCGACCGGCCGCAACGACCACCCGAGGCTGCCGGCTCCGAGCAGCGCCAGCGCCAGCGCGCTGTGGAAACCGAGGGAACGGTTGTCGGCCGTACGCCATCTGAAGGCGAGCGCGACCCCGCCGACGAGCAGGCTGCCCGCGATGAGCCGCAGTCCAGCCGTGGGATGCTCGGTGAAGAAGGATGCGACACCGGCGATCGACCCGGCCAGAGCCGCTGCCTGAATGAGGCGTTCGACCCAGTTGGCCTTTTGCCGGGGCGTGGTCGGATCGGTACGCGGCGACGGTGGATCCACGGTGGTCGACACCGCCCAAGGATATCAATTTCGGCAGATCGGTACGTTCGGATAGACGACTGGTTTGTCGTAGAGGAGCTTGGTGTCGCCGACGCCGCCCTTCGTGGGGATCGGCTTGGCGTTGAACAATTGCAGGAATGTGTTGATCACCGTGACCAGGCCGGCCGGGATGGTGTAGCCGACACCGTACGACGCCCAGAGGCCGAGCTGGGCGCTGCGACACACCACGAGCGGCGCGCCGAGCGCGGAGCCGATGGTCATTCCGAGGGTGAGGGTCAACTCGAAGTAGAGCCCGGCGATGAAGCCGAGCGCGCCGAGCCCGACGTGGAACTTGGCGTGGTAGTCGAGCCAGATGCCGTTGACGCCGACCGATATCCCGGTGATCGAGTCCATCAGGCTCTGGTCGACGCTGATCGAGGTCGGCGCGCGGACCCCGAAGGAGCCGTTGGCGTAGCCGAAGGACATCGACTGGTTGAGCGACCATTCGCCGGCGGCGGAGATGTTGCCGTCCTTGGCGCCGAACGCCGTGTGCACCCCGATGACCTGGGTCACCGTGGCCGCGAACGGTACGCCGAGCACCTCGCCGATCGGGACGCTGAAGTCGACCGGGATCGGGATGCGCGGGTCGATGTTCTGTCCGGTCGACGTCGTCGCGTTGATCTCGACCCGCAGCGCCGCCGCCCCGTTGATCTCGAACTCGGCCCGGATCACCTTGGCACCCCGGATCTCCAGGTGGAAGGCGGCGGTCGGCGCGGTCATCTTGAGCAGGACCAGGCCCACCAGCCGGACGCCGGCCGAGCTGTAGGTGAATTCCGCGCCGACGCCGTTGGCGCAGCAGATCGGCCGCGGAGTCAGCTGAGGGCGCTGGTTGGCCGCCGGCACCACCAGCCCGCCGTCAGTGGAAGCGCCGCCGACCGGCCCGATGTCGCCGCCAGCGACAGCGGAACCGCCGCCGGTGCCACCGCCGTCGTCGGAGGTCTGCGACCAGCTTGCCGCCCCGTCCGGCACCGGCCGGGCGGCGGCCAACGGGACCGGCTCCGCGCTGGTGAAGGTGCCGTCGCGGATCACGTCGGTGATGTCCACCGGGCCGATCGCGACCGCCAGGTCGTCCCCTTCGGGCCGTACGTCGATCACCCGACCGACGGCCCGTCCGGTCAGGAACATGATCTTGCCGGGGGCCAGTTGGTCGGCGTTTGCCGCCGCCGGGTCTATCCGCCAGGTGAAGGTGTCGGCGGCAACTGAGCGGATGGAGTCCGCCCCGCCACCGACGATCACCACGTCCGGCTGGTAGGTGACGTCGGGGTGCGGCGTCGGCGCGGCACCGTACCGCTGTTGCGCCTGCGCGCTCACCGGCGACCCGCCCGGTGCCGCCGGGTCGCCGGCCGGATCGGCCGCCGGGCCACCGCGCGCACACCCGGTGACGGCGAGCAGGGTGACGGTGGCGACGGCGATGAGCCCCCGCCGGTGGTCGTCGATGCGGAACCGCATGGCCGGCACCACTCTCTATGCGAAAGGCGGCAGGTCAGAGCCGACCGGCGATGAGGCGGGCGGCGTCCTCCAGCCGTTGACGGTGCTCGGCGGGGTCGCTGAGCAGCACCAGCCGCAGACACACCCACTGGCCGGACTTCTGCACGTAGGCGGCGTCGTCCTCGGCGTACGCTTCGTCGCCGATGCCGGGCAGCTCGCGGAACTCGTGCCCGAGCTCGCGGTTGATGTCGAGGATCTTCTTCGCTCCGGGGCCGACGAAGACCTCGACCTGGGCGAGCGGGCCGGAGGTCGGCCCGGTGAACGTGCAGGTCTCCCGCACCGGTAGCGGCTCGTCGAGGGCGGTCCCCGCCAGCTGCTCCGCCTCCTGCTTGGTCAGCAGCGCGCAGGGGTCGACATCGGCCGACGCGCCGGCGGCCGTGCCGTCGCCCCCGGACCCGTCGGCGCCCTGGCCGGATCCGCCGGCGGCCTGACCGGTCGGCGTGTCGACCCGGCTGCGGATCAGCCCGATCAGCTCGACCACGGTGTCCCGGTCGAGGTCGCGGGAGGTGATCTGGATTTCGCTGGCCCGGTCCGCGACGGCGAACTCGGCGATGCCGCCGGCGGCGAACCGGATGCCGTCCGGGCCGGGTTCGGTCTCGCCGTACGGGGATTCGGGCAGTTGGCCGCCGACGGCGGTGCCCCAGTCGCCGATGCTCACGGTGACCGAGTGGTAGGTGTCCGGGTTTTCCCAGGTGCAGGCGCTGCCGCCGGGTCCGCTGGACGGTTCGCCGTCGTCGTGGTCGCCGATGAGCGGGGTGATCTCGTCGGTGGCCAGCAGCGTGCAGGCGTCGATCGGCGGTACGTCGTCGGGCTCCGCGCCGGCTGCCGGCGGTTGCCCGTCGGCGGGCTGCGTCGCCGGGTCGGCACCGCCGCAGGCGGCGGTCGCGGGGATCAGCAGTACGGCCGCGAATGCCAGCGGCCAGTGGTGTCGACGGGTGAGCCAGTGGTGTCGCCGGGTGTGCCGGCGTGCGGTGACGGGCGGGTCGGTGTCCATCGTGGTGCCTCCGGCGGCGGCGAGGTCAGGTCGGGTCGGGTGCCCGCAGTGGCGTGTGGCCCGGCGGTGTCGCTGGTCTAGCATCCTATTCATTAGACAACAGTATTGTCGAGAGACATCGTCTAGTGAATCCGTTGGTAGTATCTGCTGGCTATGGCTGAGGCGAAGGAGAGCAGGCCCGCCCGCCGCTACCGGTCGGCGGTGCGCGAGGAGAGCGCCCGGCGTACCCGTCGGGCGGTCGTCGCGGCGGCCCGTGACCTGTTCACCGAGCGCGGCTACGCGGCGACCTCGCTGGCGGACGTGGCCGCCGTGGCCGGCGTCGCCCGGCCGACCGTCTTCGCCGCGTTCGGCTCCAAACCGGCGCTGCTGCGGCAGGTCCTCGACGAGGCGCTCGCCGGTGACGACGAGCCCGTCGCCGTCGCGGACCGCCCCTGGTACCGGCCGGTCCGGGTGGCGACGACCCAGCCGGCGGTGCTCGACGCGTACGCGGAGGTGTGCCGGCTGATCGGCGGCCGCGCGGCCCGGATGTTCGAGACGGTACGCCGCGCCACCGATGATGCTCCGGAAGCGGGCGAGGTGTGGGAGACGTTGCTGCGCAACCGGCGCATCGGTGCCGGTACGGTCGCCGCCCGGCTGGCCGAGCTGGGGCCGTTACGCGACGGCGTCGACGTGCAGCGGGCCACCGATGTCATCTGGCACTTCAACGACCCGGCCCACTACGACAGCCTGGTGCTGCACTGCGGCTGGGACGAGCAGGTCTTCCGGGACTGGCTGGCCAGCCAGCTCAAGCACGCGCTGCTGCCGGACGCCTGACCGGCGTCGGTCAGGCGCTGAGGTAGCGCCGGTCCGCCGGTCAGGCGCTGAGGTAGAGCCAGTAGGCGAGCGAGATCAGCGCCATGATCGCGACGAAGGCCAGCGGTACGGCCAGGCTGGCGGTCAGCCGGGGGAACCGCCGGTGCAGCGGGTCGCGCTGCTCCCACCGCCAGCGGAATCGACGCAGCGCGGCGGCCCCCGGCAGGCGCGTCACGCCGGCGCCGACCCGGTCACGCCAGGTGACGGCACGCGGCGGCGGATTGCGCATCCAGTCCGGCAGGTCGACGTTCACCGGGCGATTGTCCGACAGGTCCTCGTCGGACCGCAGCTGGTTTTCCACCGGTCCTGCGGGGTGCTCAGCGGAGGCCATCGTGGCCGCCGCGTCGTTCGTCGGCGTCGGCGATCCCGTGCCGGACGGCGAGCCGGATGATCCAGTAGAGGACCAGCGCGCCGAGGCCGTACCCGACAAGAGTCAGGATCAGAAAGAAGAAGCCCTGGCCGGAAAAGAACTCCATGCCGACATGGTGACAGCCCTGTTCCAGTGACTCTTAACGAACTCTCATCGAGTTCTCGTCCGGCTTCCATCCGCTTCGGTTGAGATCAGTTGGTGGAGATCGCGGTTGAGCAGGGGCGTTGCTGTGAGTTACTTCACGTTCTGACCGATCGGTCAGGAGTTCCGGGGTGGCTCCGGCATCCTTGGTCGCGACGGGTGGGCAGCGGGAAGGAGGTAGGTCAGGTGACACAGGCCGTCCGCAGCGGCGCAGGCCGGGCCGAGCTGCGCGAGCAGATCCTCGCCGTGGCGGCCCGGCGGTTCGCCGAGGTCGGCTTCCGAGGCACCTCGCTGCAGGACATCGCCGCCGAGGTCGGCTGCGCGAAGGCCTCGCTGCTCTACCACTTCGACAGCAAGGACGCGATCCTCGCCGCCCTGATGAAACCGGCCGTCGACAGCCTCGCCGACCTCGACCGGCGACTGGCCGACCTCGACGACGAGGCCGCCCACCGTACGGCGATCGACGGTTTCATCGAACTCTGCCTGCGCTTCCGGCGACAGATCGCGGTGCTCTACGCCGAGATCCCGCAGCTGCTGCACCAGCCGGCCTTCTGCGACCTGGAGCAGATGATCGGCCGGCTGCACTGCGCGTTGGCCGGCGACCGCGACGACCCGGCGGAGATGTTCGCGGCCCTGGTCGTCCTGGCCGGGGCCTCCGCCGCCAGCGCCGAACATCTCGACCTCACCGACGACGCACTCCGTCCCCTGCTGACCCAGGTCATCGCCCGGACCCTCGGCGACCCGCCGCGCGCCCGGGACTGACCAAGCACCACACACACCAATCCGCCACGCCCGACACCTCAGAGGATGCCGCATGGCCACCCTGCTCTACCGGCTCGGCCGGACCGCCTTCCGCAGACGCCACCTGGTCGTCGCCGTCTGGCTGATCGCCCTGGTGGCGCTCGGCGCGGCCGCGCTCGCCTTCCGTGGGCCGACCGCCAGCAACTTCAGCATCCCCGGCACCGAGTCCCAGGCGGCGCTGGACCAGCTGCAGGAGCAGTTCCCGGAAGCCAGCGGCGCCGGCGGGACGATCATCGTCGTCGCCCCCGAAGGCCAGCAGCTGACCACCGAGGACGGCCAGACGGCCGTACTGTCCGTTGTGGCCGAGGCCAACGAACTGCCCGGCGTGGTCGGCGCACTCAGTCCCTTCCAGACCGGCACGGTCTCCCCGGACGGCCGGTACGCGCTGATCAACGTGCAGTTCGCCGACCCGGTCGACGAGGTCACCACCGAGCAGCGGGACGCGTACGAGGCCGTCGGTGAACCGGCCCGCGACGCCGGGTACCAGGTCGCCACCGGTGGAGAGGTGCTCAACACCGAGCCGCACGTCGGATCGCAGGAGGCGATCGGTGTGGCGATCGCCCTGGTGGTCCTGATCGTCACCTTCGGGTCGCTGGTCGCCGCCGGAATGACCATGCTGAACGCCCTGATCGGCGTCGGCGCCGGGATGGCCGGACTCTTCGCCCTGAGCGGCGTCGTCAGCCTCACCTCCACCGCCCCGGTGCTGGCCCTGATGCTCGGCCTCGCCGTCGGCATCGACTACTCGCTGTTCATCACCTCCCGGCACCGGCAGAACATGCTCGACGGGCTGGAACCGGAGGAGGCCGCGGCGCGGGCGGTCGGCACCGCCGGGTCGGCGGTCGTGTTCGCCGGGGCCACCGTCGTCATCGCCCTCGCCGGCCTCGCCGTCGTCGGCATCCCGTTCCTCACCGTGATGGGTCTGGCCGCCGCCGGTACGGTCAGCGTCGCCGTCCTGGTCGCCATCACCCTGCAGCCGGCGCTGCTCGGCTACGCCGGCCGCCGGGTCCTGCCCCGCCGGTTCCGGGCCGCCCAGCCGACCGGAAACACCGAAAAGACCGAGAACACCGAGCACGCCGAGAACAGCGAGACCTTCGGATTCCGCTGGGCGCGGCTGATCATCAAGCTGCGGATCCCGGTGATCCTGCTCGGCGTGGCCGGGCTCGGCGCACTGGCGATCCCCGCCGCCGACATGCGGATCGCGCTGCCGGACGCCAGCACCGCCCCGGTCGGCAGCACCGAACGCACCGCCTCCGACCTGATCTCCGAAGGATTCGGGCCGGGCTTCAACGGCCGACTGCTGATGGTGGTCTCCGGTGACTCGGCCGAGTCCGCCACCGCCACCGCCGGCCAGGTCGCCACCACCGTGCAGGGGCTGGACGGCGTCGTGGCGGTCACCCCGCCGCAGCCCAGCCAGGACGGGCAGACCGTGATCCTGGCGGTCATCCCGACGGCCGGCCCCACCGACGCCGAGACCGAGGAGCTCGTCGAGCGGATCCGCGAGGAGATCGCCGTACTCGGATTGTCGCCCGACGACGACGGCGCGGTCCAGGTGGCCCTGACCGGCGCGACCGCCGTCGGCATCGACGTGTCCGACAAGCTCTCCGACGCGATGCCGGTCTACCTGCTGCTTGTCGTCGGCCTGTCGATCCTGCTGCTGATGCTGGTGTTCCGGTCGATCCTGGTGCCGGTGAAGGCCGCCGCCGGGTTCCTGCTGACCGTCGGTGCCGCGTTCGGAATCACGGTCGCCGTGTTCCAGTGGGGTTGGCTGTCCGGCCTGGTCGGCCTGGACACCGCCGGGCCGCTGGTCAGCTTCCTGCCGATCCTGCTGATCGGCATCCTGTTCGGGCTCGCCATGGACTACGAGGTGTTCCTGGTCTCCCGGATGCGGGAGGACTTCGTGCATGGCGACACCGCGACCCAGGCCACCATCAACGGGATGGGCCACGGGGCCCGGGTGGTCACCGCCGCCGCGCTGATCATGACGGCGGTGTTCGGCGGGTTCATCCTGCTCGACGACCCGGTGATCAAGTCGATGGGCTTCGCGTTGGCGATCGGCGTACTGATCGACGCGTTCGTCGTACGGATGACGATCGTGCCGGCGGTGATGTCGTTGCTCGGCAACGCCGCCTGGCGACTGCCCCGCCCGCTGGCCCGGATCCTGCCGAACGTGGACATCGAGGGCGAGCAGCTGCGGGTCCGGCTCGCCGCCGAACGGGAGGCGCAACTCGTCTCCACCGGCACCGACCGGGCCTGACCGACAGGTCCGCCAGACTGACCGGCCGGCACCGGCGCGCACCCGACCGCGCGCCGGTGCCGGTGTGCCGACTGCGTGACGGTGCCGGTGTGCCGACTGCACGACGGTGCCGGTTGCGGCAGGATGCCAGGCATGAACCTGGCAGACCGACCCATCGCGCCCAGCCCGTACGACCTGCTTCCGCCGGTCGACTCGTTCACGCTGACCAGCACGGACGTCCTCGACGGCGACGTGCTGCCCGACGCGCACATCTTCACCGGCGCCGGCGGGGAGAACCTGTCCCCGCAGCTGTCCTGGTCGGGGTTCCCGGCCGCGACGAAGGGATTCGTCGTCACCTGTTACGACCCGGACGCCCCGACCGGCTGCGGATTCTGGCACTGGCTGCTGGTCAATGTGCCTTCGTCGGTGACCGACCTGGCCCGTGGCGCGGGTGGCGCTCCCGAGGCGGCGGCCCCAGGGGCGTTCAGCGTGCGTAACGACTTCGGCAACGCCCGCTACGACGGTTCCGCGCCGCCAGCAGGGGACCGGCCGCACCGCTACATCTTCGCCGTACACGCCCTCGACGTGGAGCGGCTCGACCTCGGGCCGGAGGCCACCCCGGCGTACGTCGGATTCAACCTGACGTTCCACACCCTGGCCCGGGCGACGCTGACCGCGACCTACCAGAACCTGGGCTGACCCACCCCCCGGTCGCACACGTCGCAGTTGCTGCCGGCGGCGATCTTGCACTTATCGATGGACAAATAGGGCAAGTCTTCTCGATAACTGCAAGATCGTCGCGGGGGGATGTCGCGGGGGGATGTCGCGGGGGGATGTCGCGGGGGGATGCCGCGGGGAGTGGGGACCGTGGTGCCCGGGGTGGTCAGGGGCGGATGCAGCAGCCGGGGCAGATCTTCGGGTCCGGCAGGGTGAACGCCAGGCAGCAGGTCCGGCGCTGCACCGACAGCGCGCCGTCCGCCCCGGGCACCAGCTCGATCAGGTCGCCGACGTCGAGCGCGTCGAGCAGCGTGCCGATGGTCGCGGCCGACGACCCCGGCAGGGCGTCCGCCGCCTGCAGCACCGCGTAGGCGATGCCGGAGGAGAGCGAGCCGAGCAGGGTACGCGGGCCGAGCTTGACCCGGGAGTGGATTCGGTCGAGCAGCGGGCTCATGTGCTGGTCGAGCAGGGACGTCCGCAGCACCCGCAGCAGTTCGGCCTCGTCGGCCACCACCAGCACCTCGGGCAGGCCGGCGGCCGCGATCGGGTCGTGCGGCAGCACCGCGACCGGGATGCCGGGGCGCAGGCCGACGTCGACCAGTGGGCCGGCGTCGTCCATCCGCAGCAGTACGTCGTCGGCCCGCATCAGCGGCACCCGTCGGGCCGACGCCCAGCCGAGCGCGACCGGCAGGGCCACCCAGTAGCTGTACGCCTTCCAAGCCAGGGCGGCGGCGGCGTGCCGTTTGGCCTGCCAGCGGCTGGCCGCCGAGTCGAGCATCCGGGGCAGCTGGTCGCCGTCGATCAGGTCGGTGGCCGGGAACCAGCCGGTGGCGTCGTGGACCAGCAGCCCGGCGTGCAGCCCCGGCAGGTCGTCGGTGCCGAACGCTGCACGCAACGTAGCGCTGATCGGGGCCAGTGGGGCGGCGGCCCTGGCGCGGGGGTCGATGACGGCGGTCACTGCCAGTGACCGCCGTTCGCGGAACCGGTGGCCGCGAGGGAGCGGATGCTCCCGTGCTGAGCTGGGCGGTCGTTGCCCTGCCTCATCGCTGTCACCTCTCGGACCTTCCGCTCGCTGCCGACGTCTCACCCTAGCTTCCTAAGGCTAGCCTAACCAGAGTTTGGCGAAACTGCCGCATGAAGAAACAACGTCGTGTAACGGAGAGTGTTTGTCATGCTGCGGTGTGATGTGGTCGGCGGGCGGCATCCATCGCGATGCAACTGTGGGTTACCCCGTTGGCGACATCTCGTCCATAGGATGACGTACGGCTCTGTTGGCATTGCTGAGCGTGGCGGCAGCCGAGTTGTCAAGGATTCTGTCGGTAACGCGCCAATGTCGACCGGGCGTACGAGTCGGAAAGCAGACTGAAGATCCGGCCTGAGGGGACGCCTTGCGATGACCAGCTCGCCCATCGACCGCGCCGCGGACACCTTCGCGGCCGAACTCGCCCAGTGGCGCATCGACCGGGCGATGACCAAGAAGCAGCTGGCCGCCCGGATGGGCTTCGACCCGTCCTACATCAGCCACGTCGAAGGCCGCCGGCACCGCCCCACCGAGGACTTCGCCCGCCGCGCCGAAGCCGTACTCGGCGCCGGCGGCGCGATCTGGCAGCGCTACCAGGAGTACGACGAACTGCGGCACAGCCGGGCCACCACCACCCCGCTGCGCGACCCACCCGTACCGGAGCAGTGGATGCCGCCCGGCACCGGACTCATCGTCGAACAGGAGGTCGCCACCCTCAGCTACCAGGACGGCTACTACCACTGCACGATCCGCCGCGCGCTCTACAACGCCGGCACCGAACCGGTGACCCGCTACCTCGCCCGGATCGCCGTCGACCGGTACCCCGACGACCCGGACCGCTCCAACCGCCACCACCGCGACCACCCGCTGACCTTCGCCGAACTGGACCTGCACGCCTACTGCGGCCCACCCGCACACCGCGAACCGATGCAGTGGCGCAAGAAGCACGACCGGGACGCGTTCAAAGAGGTCTGGCTGCTGTTCGAGAACCCGCACGGGCGGTACCCGCTCTACCCGGGCCAGCGCACCACCATCGAGTACACCTACCGGGTCGGGCAGGAGAAATGGGGGCAGTGGTTCCAGCGCGCCGTCCGGCTACCGACCCGGCAACTCACCGTACGGCTGGAGTTCCCGGCGGCGTTCGAACCGCAGGTGTGGGGCGTCGAGACGTCGCTGTCGGCCGAGGACGCGCCGCTGCGTACCCCGCTGCGCCGCCAACAGGTCGACGGCCGGACCGTGTGGGAATGGTCGACCGACGCCCCGTTGCTCAACGCCCGCTACCGGCTGGAGTGGCGGTTCCGCTCCGGTGCGCCGATCGGCCCCGCGCCCGACGGCACCGACGGCCCGCCGGAGCGGCCCGACACCCGGGCCAGTGAGCGGATGCGGGCCATCGGCATCGTGCAGCGCGGTGCCGAGATGCTGCGGCAGCCGGCGCAGCCGTTCGAACTGCCGGCCGACGAGACCGTGGCCCTGGACACCGTGGCCCGGCTGCGGGCGATGCTGGCGCGACTCGACGAGCTGCACCCGTTCAGCAAGGGCGTCGGGCTGGCCGCACCCCAGATCGGGCTGCCCTGGGCCGCTGCGGTCGTCCGGTCCGCCGAACTGGGTGCCGAGCCGCTGGTGCTGCTCAACCCCCGGGTCGTCGACGTCGCCGCCGACACCGACGACCGGTACGAAGGCTGCCTGTCCTTCTTCGACGTCCGAGGGCTGGTCCCACGTCCGCTGCGCCTCGACGTCGAACACGCCCGGTTCGACGGCAGCCGGGTGATCACCTCGTTCGACCGGGCGATGGCCCGGCTGGTCGCCCACGAGATCGACCACCTGGAGGGGCGGCTGTACGTGGACCGGATGCCGCCCGGCTCGACCCTGGTTCCGGTCGAGCAGTACCGCGACAGCGGCCGCCCCTGGACCTACTGACGCCGGCCGGTTTCCGGTCTGCCGGCTTCTGCGGTCCGCCGCCGGGCTCACACCTCCCCGAAGCTGTCGTAGCGGATGTGCGCTGCCGGCACCTCCAGCTCGGCCAGGGTCCGCAGGCTGGCCCGGACCATGCCGGACGGGCCGGCGACGAAGAAGTCGTGCTCGTGCCAGGGGCCGTAGCGGGCCAGCACCTCGGGCACCGTACCGTGCTCGCCGGTCCAGCCCGGGTCGTCGGTGCAGCACGGCACCAGGTTCAGCCACGGGTACGCGGCGGCGAGCCGCTGCAGCTCCGGCAGGTCGTACAGGTCGTCACGGGTACGGGCACCGAGATAGACGTGCACCCACCGGCTGCGGTTGAACCGGGTCAGCTCGTCGACCAGCGCCTTGATCGGTGCCAGCCCCACCCCACCGGCCAGGCAGACGATGTCGCGGGGCGAGTCGCGGTCCAGCAGCATCGTGCCCATCGGGGCGGCGACCCGCAGCAGGTCGCCGGGGCGGACCCGGCGGACCAGCGCGCTGGAGACCCAGCCGGCGCCGGCGGCCCGGACGTGGAATTCCAGTACGTTGTCCGGCCGGGGCGCGTTGGCGATCGAATAGCTGCGCCACAGCCGGGGCGCGTAGCGCGGCGCCTCCACGCTGACGTACTGCCCGGCCTGGTGGACCAGCGGATGCTGCAGCGGCCGGCAGGTCAGTACGGCGACGTCGGTGCCCCGGCGTTCGTGGCTGAGCACCTCGGCGTGCCAGAAGGCCGGGCCGGTGTCGCTCTCGGCACCGAGGATCAGGTTGGTGGTGAGCAGTTGCAGCGCCTCGCTCCAGGCCTGGTCGTACTCGATCGTCCACCGTTCGTCGGCCACCGTCCGCAGCGCTTCGAGCAGGGCGGGGCCGAACACCGCGTACTGTGCAGGTTGCACATGGAACTTGCGGTGCGCCCGACCGAGGCCCTGCAGGTATTCGGCGAACTGCTCCGGGTCGTCGATCGAGCCGACCGCGCTGACCAGCGCCTCCACCAGGCAGCGGCGTTGGGTGTCCATGTGCACCGGGAACAGTTGGCGCAGGCTCGGTTGGTCGAGAAACAGTCGGGCGTAGAAATAGCCGGCGACCTGGTCGTGCTCCTCTTCGACGAGGACCCAGCTCTCCTTCAGCAGTTGTGCGAGATCGCTCATCGGGCCCTTCCCCGTCACCGTGCCGCCACTGACCGCGTATCCGCTCAGTCCCAGAGTGAACACTCTTCGTAGTGAATCGTCGGACACGATGTGCGACTTTGCTCAGCCGTACCGGCTGCGGCACAGTGGTCCGGTGACGGTCGAACTCACCGGGCCACCACCGCCGGCCAGCAGCCGCGACGCCGACCCGGCCAGCCCGCTGCCACCCCGGATGCTCCGCCACGAGGTGCTGCTGGTGCTGGGCGTCTCGCTCGGCCAGTCCGCCATCTACGCGCTGGTGACCATCACCGCCCGGCTCACCGCAGACCGGCCACTGGGCCAGCAGACCGCCACCATGAACGCCTCCCAGTCGGCCCGCCCCTGGCTCGACCTCACGTACCAACTGCTCGGGATCTTCTTCGCCCTGGTCCCGGTCGTGCTCGCCGTCCACCTGCTCAACCGCGACCGCGCCGACGCCCGGGCCCGGCTCGGCCTCGACGCCCGGTCGCCGTGGCGCGACCTCGGCTGGGGCGCGGCGCTGGCCGCCGCGATCGGGCTGCCCGGACTCGCGCTGTTCTGGGTGGCCGCGCTGCTCGGCCTCAACGCCAGCCTGGTCCCGGCCGCGCTACCGCAGCTGTGGTGGACGGTCCCGGTGCTGATCCTGGCGGCCGCGCAGAACGCCATCCTGGAGGAGGTGATCGTGGTCGGCTACCTGATGACCCGACTGCGTCAGCTCGGCTGGCGCGTCGGCGCGGTCGTCGCCACCAGCTGCCTGCTGCGCGGCACCTACCACCTTTACCAGGGCCTCGGGGCGTTCGTCGGCAACGTGATCATGGGTGTGGTGCTGTCGTTGTTCTTCCTGCGCACCCGGCGGGTGATGCCGTTGATCATCGCGCACACCCTGCTGGACGTGTTCGCCTTCGTCGGCTACGCGCTGCTGCCCCGGGAATGGTTCAGCTGGCTGTGACCCTGCCGCGGGTCACCGCGTGTCAGCTGGTCGCGGCCGGCCGGTAGTGCGCCGTCGCCCGCGCGGCCAGCCGAGCCATCACCAGCGTGTCGCCGGCGCAGGCGACCAGCGCCCGCGCCCCGGGCAGCAGCCGGGCCGGTAGCCGCAGCAGCGCCCAGCCGCCGCCGGACAGGCCGCCGGCCAGCTCGGCGAGCCGCTGCGCGCCACCGGACCACCGCGCCACCGGGTCACCGTCGTCGTCGGCCGGTCGCTGCGCGGCCGCCAGCGCCGCGCGGGCCGCGTCGACATCCGGATGTACGCCGGTCAACGCCAGCAACTCCGCCGCCCGTTGCGGGTTGGTCGGGTCGTGCCGGTACGCGGCCGACACGTGCAGGGTCAGCGCGGCCTGGGCCCAGGCGAGCGTGACCAGCTCCATCGCCGGGCCGAGCAGTCCGGCGGCACCGGCCGCGACCGCACCGGCGCCGGCGTACCGGGTGAACCGGCGGGCCGCCAGCCGGGCGAGGGCGTCGTCGCTGGCCGCCGGGTAGTCGCTGCGCAGCCGCGCCACCCAGTCGCGCGCCGCCGGCCCGATCCGGTCGACCGCCGCCAGGGCCAACAATTCCGGGGCGTACGCCGGACGCGCCAGCACCTGCCAGCCGATCCCGTCGGGTACGCCGACCGGCGTCGTCGGCGGCGGCTGAGCCGGCGCGGGCGGTGCCGGCGCGGGCTGAGCCGGCGCGGGCGGTGCCGGCGGCGACGGCTGAGCCGGTACGGCGGCGGCCTTTCTCGGGGCGGCCCGCTTCGCTGGTGCCTTCGCTTGCGCCGCCTTCGCTGGCGCCTTGGCCGGTGGTGCCTTGGCCGGTGCCTTGGCCGCCTTCTTCGCTGGCGCCGCCTTCGCCGGCACAGCTTTCTTCGCTGGCGCGGCCTTCTTCGCTGCGGGTTGCTGCTGCTTCTCGGCGGCGGCCGGCGGCACCGGGTCCGGGGTCGGCGGCTGGAACAGCACCGGCGCGATGGCGGCCGGTGGAGCCTTCGACGGGGTGGCCCTGGGCGTGGCGGCCTTCGGGTTACGGCGGCGGCCCGGCTGCGCGGGGGGCGACGGCTCCTCCATGCTGAGTCAGCCTATCCCGAACCCGCCCGCACCACCCGTCACATGCGGTAGCGGGCCGCGCCGGCCCCGCGTCCCGCCGGCAAACCGGCCCGCGCCGGTCGCGCGTTTCGCCGGCAGGTCGCCGGGTACCCGGGCCCGGTGGCCCGACCTGCCGCTGACCTCGCCGCGCTGGCGACTCCGCTGACCAGCGCCGACGACCTCGATCCGCTGATCGAGCGGGTCGGTGACGCCCGCGTGGTGATGCTCGGCGAGGCCAGCCACGGCACCCACGAGTTCTACGCCTGGCGGGCCGCGCTCACCCGTCGGCTCGTCACCGAACGTGGCTTCTCGTTCGTCGCCGTCGAAGGCGACTGGCCTGACTGCGACCGGGTCGACCGCAGCGTACGGGGCCGCCTCGACGCCCCGCGCGACCCCCGCGACGCACTGATCAGCTTCGAACGGTGGCCGACCTGGATGTGGGCCAACGACGAGGTGGTCGACTTCTGCCGGTGGCTGCGTCGGCACAACGACTCGGTCGGCGAGGCCGCCCGGGTCGGCTTCCACGGCCTCGACGTCTACTCGCTGTGGGAGTCGCTGCGGGAGATCCTGGTCCACCTGCGCGAGCACCGGCCCGACCAGGTGCCGGCGGCGCTGGCCGCGTACCGCTGCTTCGAACCGTACGGCGAGGACCCGCAGGACTACGCCTCGGCCCTGCGGCTGGTCCCGGCCGGCTGCGAGGCGGAGGTGACCGACCTGCTGGTCCAGCTGCGGGCCGCAGCCGCCGCCGACGGTGCCGGCAGCTTCGGGGCCTGGCAGAACGCCGAGGTCGTGGCCGGTGCCGAACGCTACTACCGGGCGCTGCTGGCCGGCGGCCGACTCTCCTGGAACGTCCGGGACCGGCACATGGACGACACCCTCGACCGGCTGCTCGACCACTACGGCCCGACCTCGAAGGCCGTGGTCTGGGCGCACAACACCCACGTCGGGGACGCCCGCGCCACCGACATGGCCGACCTCGGCGAGGTCAACATCGGACAGCTGGCCCGCGAGCGGTACGGCCGGGAGCAGGTCGTGCTGGTCGGCTTCGGCACCTACCAGGGCACGGTGGTGGCCGGGGACTCGTGGGGTGCGCCGATGCGGCTGATGCCCGTACCGCCGGCCCGGCCGGGGTCGCTCGAAGCGGAACTGTCCGCCGTCGCCCCGGCCGAGGCGTTGTTCGTCTTCCCGGCCGACGGCGGACCGGACCTGCTCACCGACGAGCGGGACCACCGGGCGATCGGGGTCGTCTACCGGCCGCACCGGGAACGGCACGGCAACTACGTGCCGACCGTCCTCGGCGACCGCTACGACGCGTTCTGCTGGTTCGACCGCAGCCGGGGGGTACGGCCGCTGCGTACCCCCCACGTCGACCTGCGGGAACCCGAGACCTTCCCGTCCGGGGTCTGAGTCGCACCCGGTCGGGCCGGGGGAGCGTGCGCCCTACTCGGTGCGCAGCCCGTCGGCGCGCATCAGCCGCCACAGCACCGGCAGGCTGGCGACGGTGACTCCGATCGCCGCCCCGGCACCGAGCGCACTCGCGCCGGCCACACTCCACCAGGAGAACGCCAGGCTGCGCCCGACCATGCCGAGCAGTACCGCGCCGAGACCGAGCCCGGCGACGACCGCCAGGGCCGTGCCGATCAGCACCGGCACCAGCTGCTGCCAGAGGACCGCCCAGCCGAGCACCCGCCGTGGGGTGCCGAAGGCGGCCAGCATCGCCAGCAACCGGCGTCGCTCCCGCAACTGCTCCAGCGTGCTGACCAGCAGGCTGGCGCCGATCAGCAGCAGGGTGACGACGATGCCGACGGTCAGCCCGCGCCGGATGTTGACGTACTGCCGGGCCTGTTCGTTCGTCGACAGGGCGGAGACCTGCCCGTTCACCCCGGCCGTGGCCGCGAGGTTGCGGACCCGTTCGACCGCGTCCGGCACGGTCGGGTCGATGGTCAGGTACGCCTGGATCGTCATCGGTCCGGGCACGGTGGGGTCGATCGCTCCCGTGGTGGCGAAGATCCCTCGTAACTGGCCGCCCCACGGGTCGACGCGTGGCTCGGCGGTGCGCACAGTAGGCGGGAGCGTCCACCCGTACTGATCCTCGCCGACCTGCAGCCGGTCGCCCGGCCGGGTGGTAGCCGCCACCGGCGCCGGCGGTGCGGTCCCGGCGCGGACGGCGGCATCGGGCGGCGTGACGAGGAAGACGTCACCGTCGGCGCAGTCGGTCACGGCGATCAGGTCGGCCAGTACCGCGCAGTCGGCGACGGTCAGCTGATCCCACACCTGGACGTCGCCCGACCCGGCGGTGACACCGGTGGTACGGAATCCACGGACCGACTCGACTCCGGGCACCTCGGCGACCCGGGCCAGCAGCCTGTCCGCCTGTCCGCCGGTAGGCGATCCGACGTACAGGGAATGACTGGCCCGGGTCGGATCCGCGCCGGTGCTCCGGGTGAAGTCGTCCTCGATGCCGATGAACAGGCCCTGCAGCGCTATCGTGCCGGCCACCGCGACCGCGACCCCGGAGACCAGCCGGGCGTTGCCGGCACCGTCGACCTGGAGCCGGCGGACCGCCAGCTGCCAGGCGACCGGCCCACCGCGCATCCGGCGTACGGTCGTCTCGATCAGCCACGGCAGTAGCGTCACCACGCCGATCAGCATCAGTACCGCCCCGGCGGCGACCTGGTACTGGGCCAGCGCGTCGAAACTGGAGATCCCGCCGCGCAGCAGCGGATAGAGCAGGGCCAGCCCGGCCAATGGCACCGCCAGGCGCCACCCGGGCCGGCGGCGGCGGGGCGTGGCCCGGCGTACCACCCCGAGGGGTTCGGCGACGACGCCGCGCAGCGCGATCAGGCCGACCGCGACGGCGGCCAGCGGTGCGGCGACCACGGCCAGCGCCACCAGTACGGCGGGCGGGCGTACGTCGGCGGCGAAGACGCTGAGGTCCGAGACCTGCACCAGCGGGGTGATCTGCCGGCCGATCAGGAACAGTGCGGCGCCGACAACCAGCCCGAGCAACGCACCGGTGAGCGCCTCGCCTGCGGCGAACCGGCCGATCATCCGGTGGTCGGCGCCGGCCAGCCGCAGTGCCGCCAACCGGCGGTCCCGGGCGGCGCCGCCGAATCGGACCGCCGCGCCGAGGAAGACGACGATCGGCAGCAACAGCACCACGAAGATGATCACGACGAGCAGAGTGAGGACCGGGCCGAGCACTTCGTTCGGGCCCCCACCGCCGAACGCGGTGACCCGGTTGCTCAGCTCCGGGTCCAGGTCGGTACTGCCCCGGTAGAAGGCCAGTTCGGCGGGTCCGGTCAGACCCTCCGGGCCGATCTGGCCGACGATCCGCTCGCCGATCCTGGGTGCCAGCAGCGCGCCGTCCGGGCCGGCCAGCAGCTCGGCCAGCGCCGGTGACACGACCGCTTCGCCGGGTCCGGGCAGCGCCGCCACCCCGGGCGGCACCGGTGCCTGCGGCCCTTCGGCCGCAATGGTGCGGCCCCAGACCCCCTGGTTCCGGAAGATCGTGTCGGAGTAGGCGAACAGCAGCGCGTCACCGGTGCTGTCCTGAATGTACCCTCCGGCTCGGGCCGCGCCGCGCTCCTCGCGGGCCGCGAGGGCACCCGGCACCGAGGCGGCGAGCAGCAGCATCGCCACCCCGATGCCGACGCCGACGGCGGTGAAGATCGCCCGGGTCCAGCCGTCCCGGCCGCCGCTGAACGCCAGCCGGGCCCCGAAGGCGACGTCGTAACCGAGCCGGCCGAGCCCACCGCCACGCTGTCTGGTGTAACGCAGCCGGGTGCTGCGCGGCCCGGTCATCGGGCCAGCGCCAGGTCGCGGGTGCGGCCGTCGCGGACCACGACCTCCCGGTCGGCGTACGCGGCGACCCGTGGCTCGTGGGTCACCAGCACCACGGCCGTGGTGGCGTCGCGGGCGGCGGCGGTCAGCAGCTGCATCACCCGCTCGCCGTTGAGCGAGTCGAGGGCCCCGGTCGGCTCGTCGGCGAAGACCACCGACGGCTCGCCGACCAGGGCACGGGCGATCGCCACCCGTTGGCCCTGCCCGCCGGACATCTCGCCGGGCCGCTTGTCGGCGACGTCGCCGACCTCCAGCCGGTCCAGCCAGTCGGTGGCCCGCCGCTGCGCGTCGCGGCGGCCGACCCGGTTGAGCCGCAACGGCAGCGCGACGTTCTCGACGGCGGTCAGCTCCGGCACCAGCTGCCCGAACTGGAAGATGAACCCGAAGTCGGTACGGCGCAGCGCGCTGCGCCGTACGTCGGACATGGCGGTCACGTCCTGGTCGCGGTAGCCGACCCACCCCGAGTCGGGTCGGCTGATCCCGGCCAGGCAGTGCAGCAGGGTGGACTTGCCGGATCCGGACGGTCCCATGATCGCGACCACCTCGCCGGCGACGATCCGGATCGACGCCCCGGCCAGTGCCGGCGTCGCCCCGAACGACTTGTGCAGCTCCTCGGCGTACAGCAGGGGTGTCGTCACCGGTGCAGCTCCTTGGCGAGTTGGTCGAGCCGGGCGGCGGTCAGCTCCAGCCACCGCAGGTCGGCTTCCAGGTGGAACAGGGCGTGGTCGCAGATGAGCTGGTCGGCGAGGTCGCCGCCGGTCTTGCGGCGGGTCAGCTCGCGCATCAGCCGCAGGTGCTCGGCGCGCTGCACGTCCAGCAGGTCGGCGGCGGGCCGGCCGGTGAGCAGCGCCAGCACGACCTTGGTGTAGAGGGTGTTCTGCAGGTAGACGTCGGGCTTCTCGGGTTGGCGCAGCCACTGGGCGACGTCGGAGACACCGGCGTCGGTGATCGCGTACCGCTTGCGTTCCGGGCCGTCGCCGGGGACCACGCCGTCGACCTCGACGAGGCCGTCGCGCAGCAGCCGGGACAGGGTCGAGTAGACCTGCCCGAAGTGCAGCGGCTTGCCGCGGGCGAACCGTTCGTCGTAGGCGCGTTTCAGGTCGTAGCCGTGCCGGGGGGCGGACTCCAGCAGCCCGAGGAAGGTCTGACCGAGGGACATGGCCGTCACTGTACCCCAGGTGTATACACCCGGTGTATATAGGCCGGCGGGCCGACCCGGCCAGCGAATCGGTTGACAGCGGCTATTCGCTCAGTGAATAGTTGGCCAGGTGTCCACCGTCCACGTTCTCCTCGGGCTGCTGTCCCGTGGCCCCCGGCACGGCTACGAGCTCAAACGCGACCACGACCAGCGGCTGCCCCGCGCCAAACCCATCGCGTTCGGCCAGGTCTACGCCACCCTCGGCCGGATGCAGCGCGACGGCCTCGTCGAGGAGGCGCAGCGCGACCGCGCCGCCGGACCCGACCGCACCTCGTACGCCCTCACCGACACCGGCCGGGCCGCCCTCGACACCTGGCTCGACGCCATCGAGGCACCCGCCCCGTACGTCACCAGCGCCCTGCTCGCCAAGGTCGTCGTCGCCCTGCTGATCGACGACCCGCAGCGCGCCCGGCGCTACCTGGCCGCCCAACGCGCCGCACACGCCGCCCGGATCCGCGAACTCACCCGCACCAAGACCACCCCCGACGCCACCCTCGGCGAGATCGTCGCCGCCGACTACGCCATCAACCATCTCGACGCCGACCTGCGCTGGCTCGACGCCACCGTCGGGCGCGTCGCCGACCTGCACCGGGAGGTGCACCAGTGACAACCAGCGAAACGGTGCTCGCCGGCCGGGGAGTGGTCCGCTCGTACGGCGCCACCCCGGCGCTGCGCGGCGTCACCCTCGACGTCGCCGAAGGCGAGATCGTCGCCGTCACCGGACCGAGCGGCTGCGGCAAGTCCACCCTGCTGCACTGCCTCGCCGGCATCCTGCGCCCGGACGCCGGCGAGGTCCACTACCGCGACCAGCGCATCGACCTGCTCTCCGAATCGGCCCGCGCCGTGCTGCGGCGTACCGAGTTCGGGGTGCTGTTCCAGTTCGGCCAGCTCGTCCCGGAGCTGACCGCTGCGGAGAACGTCGCCCTGCCCCTGCTACTCGCCGGCACGGGGCGGCGAGCAGCACGGACAGCGGCGCTCACCTGGCTGGACCGGCTCGGCGTCGCCGACCGGGCCGACACCGTACCCGGCGAGATGTCTGGCGGCGAGCAGCAACGCTGCGCCATGGCCCGCGCGATGATCACCGAACCGCGGGTGCTCTTCGCCGACGAACCCACCGGCGCGCTGGACAGCCTCGCCGGCGAACAGGTCCTCGGCCAGCTGGTCCGGATCGCCCGCGAACAGCGGACCGCCGTCGTACTGGTCACCCACGAACCCCGCGTCGCCGGGTACGCCGACCGGGAGATCCTGCTGCGTGACGGCGAGGTGGACCCGGCCGGGCTCGGCCAGGTCGTCACCCAGGCGGCCGGGTCGTGATCCGCCCGACCGCCCTGCTGCGGCTCGGCCTCGCCGGCACCCGCACCGACACCGTACGGATCGTCCTCACCGCCACCGCCGCGTCCCTGGCCACCCTCACCTTCCTGGCCGCGGCGACGGTCATCGCCGTACCCACGGTCTTCGACGACCGCTCCAACCGGTCCCCGCAGTACGGCCCGGCGCTGCTCGCCGAAGCCGGCCTGCGGCCCGGCGTCGCCATCACCCTGTTCCTGCTGGCGATCCCGGTGCTCGCCCTCGCCGGACAGTGCGCCCGGCTCGGCGCGCCGGCCCGCAGCCGCCGGCTCGCCGCGATCCGGCTGGCCGGCGGCACCCCCAACCAGGTCCGGGCGCTGGCCGCCACCGAAACCGGGCTGGCCGCTACGCTCGGCACCGGCATCGGACTCGCCGGCTACCTGGTCGGCCGGCGGCTACTGCACCGCCCCGACGAGCTCGGACTCCTGCCGCTGCCCACCGACGTCCTGCCCCCGGCCTGGGCCCTGCTGCTCATCGTGGCAGGCATCCCGCTGCTGGCCACCGGGGTCGCCGCCGCGATGCTGCGCGGCGTCGTCGTCACACCGTTCGGCGTACGGCGCAGCGGCCGGGTCGGCCGACCCGGCTGGTGGCCCGGCGTCCTGATCCTCGGCGGACTGGCGCTCGCCTTCGTGTTCCGGCCGCTGCTCGACTGGACCGTCGGCCGAGGTGAACCACTGTGGATCGTACTCCTGGTCGGCTTCGTCGGCGCGCTCGCCGTCGCGATCGGCGTCGCCACCGGCACCGGCTGGATCTCCTACGTCAGCGGGCAGCTGCTGCACCGGGTGGCCCGCCGCCCCGCGACCCTGCTCGCCGCCCGACGGCTGACCGCCGACCCGTGGCACGGTGCCCGGACCTTCGCCGCGTTGCTGGTCTGCGTCCTGTTCGGTGCCGGCACCGCCGGCTACCGCGCCTACATGGCGGCCGAGTTCGACAGCCGGGAACAGGTCGGCCGGCTGCTCGCCGAGCAGAGCGGGCAGCCCTACTACCCGAGCGACGACAGCTTCTACTTCAACGCGGTCACCCTGGTGAACATCGCGGTCCTGCTCGGCCTGACGATCGCCGCCGCCGGTCTGGCGGTCGCGGTCGCCGAGAGCGTCGTCGAACGCCGCCGCGCCAACGCCGCACTGGTCGCCACCGGGGTGCCGCGTGGCGTCCTCGCCCGCTCCATCCTGGTGCAGACCCTCACCCCGCTGCTGCCGGCGACCCTGGTGGCGCTGGCCGCTGGGACCATGCTGGTCCGGGCACTCGGCACCGAGGTCTCCTCTGGATCCCAGTCGACCGGATACTGCGAACCGGCGGACGCCTGCCGGACCGCTGAGGACCGGGAGCTGCACGGCCGCATCATCGAACACCCCGGGGTCACCCTCGCGGTGCCGGTGCCGCTGGACGACCTGGCCCTGCTCGGGGCCGGGGCGGTGCTGGCCGCCCTGGCCACGGTCGGCATCGGGCTGCTGTTCCTGCGCGGCGCCACCGACGTGACCGAACTACGCGCCAGCTGACCGGGCCGTAACCAGCGGGTCAGGGCCGGCGCGTCCGGCCCGTGGTCGGCGTTGTCAGGGCCGGCCTACCGGGCCGAGCAGGGCTGCCTCCATCGACGTCGGATGCAGCATCACCCACTGCAGCCGGCCCTGGCCGACCAGCCCGACCATCTCCGGGTGGATCCGCGACAACCAGCTCTGCGCCCCGGTGAACCCCAACGTCGACGCGGCAAGCCCCGCCTCGGCCTCGGTCAACCGCTGGAACACCACCAGGTCGCTGCGGACCAACGGATCCAGATCCCAACTGCCCAGATCGCTGCGGACCACCAGGGTCGCCCGCCAGGGGGCACCGACGTCCGGCAGCGCGCCCACCGACGGGCCGACGTCGACCACCAGCAACTGCGGATGCGCCGGCGACGGCGGATCCGGCGGCCGGGTACCCGGCGGCAGGAACGACACCGACTCCCGCCCCAGCCCGCACTGGTGCGCGAACCCGTGCCAGTCCGGCTCCCGGGCCGACGCCACGAACAGGTGCGCGCCGAGCGCCAACGCCCGCAACGCCAGCAACTGCGCGCACCGCAGACCGCCGACCAGCAGCAGCCGGGTCGGTTCGGGACGGAACAGCCGTACCGACACCGCCTCGCCCTGCCGGTTACGCCCGACGACCAGGCCGTCCCCGCCGGCCCGCAGCCGCACGTCACCCAACGCCTCCGGCCCGGCGGTGTGCAGCCCGGCCGGTGGATCCATCGACAAGGGACCGGTCACGGCAGGAAACCCCCGAGTGGCAACGTGGCGGCCAGACCCTGGGCGTGCTCGCCGTCGATCCGTTCAGTCAGGCCACCGCGCTCGCGTACCGCCTCGGTCAGCGCATGGTCGCCGGCGGCCAGCGTCGCGGGGTCGGTAGCCGTCAGCCGGACCGCCGCCGACACGATCACCTCCTGGTCGCCGACCTGCGTCGGATGCGGCGGCTCCCGGGTCACCGCCACCGACACCACCGTGTCGACCATCGGCAACTGCCGCAGTACGTCGTCGAGCTGCCACGGCAGCTCCGGCCAGCGCAGCAGCCGGCGGCAGACCTGCGGCACCTGGCCACTCCACCACGCGTGCCAGGTCTCCTGCGCGGTCACCCGGTCACTGGCGGTGCCGTACACGTTGCCGGCGTCCAACCGACCCGGCAGCGCGGCGAGGTAGCCGATCGCGGTCAGTAGGTCGTCGCGCCCCAACAGCCGGGCCGGCATCCGCTCCTGCTTCAGCTGGCGCTGCACCCGCCGCAGGGCCGACACCAGCACCGGCGTCAGCACCGTGTCGGTGTAACTGTCCGGGGTCCGCATCACCTGGACCACCAGCCAGGCCCGCCGGTGCGCCGGCACGTCACCGCCGGTCAACTCCCGGTACGAACGCTCCACCAGACCCCGGCCGGCGCGCGGCGCGGCCGCCACCTGGACCAGCAGCTGCACCGCCACCGGCGGAGCCGCCGGATCGGCCGCCGGCAGCAGCGTCGCCGGCGACGGCAGGCTCAGCGCCGACCCGACGAAGAGCGAACCGTCGGCCGGGTCCAGCTCGAGTACGCCGCACAACCCACCACTGTGGCTGATCGTCGCGGCCGTCCGCCCGGCCACCTCGACCGCGCCGACCGTCGCCGGGTCGGCCACGAAGCGCAGCAGGTCCAGCGCCCGGTTGCCACCCCCGGCGGGCAGCCGCCGGGACCGCAACCGGAACCGCAGCCACACCGCCAGCCACTGGTACAGCCAGCGGCCCCGCACCCGCACGACCGTCGGTGCCACCAGCGGCACCAGGACCGCCGCGGCCAGCAGCGCCGTCATCGGCCCCCGCTGGTACGCGGCGAGCAGCGCGGTCAGCGCCAACTGCCAGTAGACGAGCTGCCCCAACGCGAACGGCCCCGTACCGGGCCGGATCCGACGTGGCCGGATGCGGCCGACCGGCGCGGCGGCAGCCGAGGCCCCGGCTGCGGCCTCGCCGAACACCGGCACCCGCGCAGCCCCGGCGGCCCGGGTCCGACCCACGGCCGCCGCCTGCGGTGCCGGTGGAGCGACACCGGCCCGCGCGGCGCCGGCCGCCGCACCCTGCCCGGAACCGGCCACCTGACCGGCGGCGCCGACCTGGCCAGCGGCGGTGCCGACGTGACCGGCGGCGGCGGTGCGCTGGCCGGCCCCGCCGAGCCGGGGCGGCGGTGCCGACCGGGGTGCCGACGTCGGTGCCGCCGCCGACTCCGGATCAGCGTGCGTGGCAGCCGGGCGCTGCTGCGGCACCCACGGCTGCCCGGACACGGCACCCCGGTACGGGTCCGGTCCGGGCGGCGGCTCAGCGGTCATCGCTCATCTGCCGGTCGCCGCCCGTACGTCGGCCTCGGTCACCGTACGCAGATCGTCCAGGCTCGGCCGCTGACCGGACTGCCGCAACCGTTGCGCCTGCGCCTTGCGTACCCCCTCGAAAAGCTTGCGGGCCTCGCGGGCGTTGCCGAAGTTCTCGTCCCGGCGCACCGCCGAGAAATGCGCAAGCAGCACCTGCGGCACCGTGTCGGCCAGCAGGTACTCGTCGGTGGCAGCCATCCGTTCGACGATCACCACCAGCTGCTGCGGCGAATAGTTGCCGAACTCGATGGTCTTGGCGAACCGGGACGCCAGACCGGGGTTGGCGTCGAGGAACTGGACCATCTCGACGGTGTAGCCGGCGGCGATCACCGCGATCTCGTCCCGATGGTCCTCCATCAGCTTCACCAAGGTGTCGATCGCCTCCTGGCCGAAGTCGCCGCCGCTGCCGAACGACCGGGACAGCGTGTACGCCTCGTCGATGAACAGCACCCCGCCCCGGGCCTGCTCGAACACGGCGGCGGTCTTCTCGGCGGTGTGCCCGAGGTACTGCCCGACCAGGTCCCGCCGCGACACCTCCCTGAACGGGCCGCCCGGCAGCACCGCCAACGCGGCCAGCAACTCGCCGTAGATCCGGGCGACCGTCGTCTTACCGGTCCCCGGCGCACCGGCGAAGATCAGATGGTGGCTGACCGCGCTGACCGGCAACCCGGCCCCGCGCCGCCACTCGTTGACCTGGATCTCGTCGATCAGGGACCGGACCTCGTCCTTGACCGACTCCAGCCCGACCATCGCGTCCAACTCGGCCAGCAACTCGTCGGCGCGGGCCGTGTCCTGCCCACCGGTGTGCTGGGCGGCGGCCGCCCCGAACACGGCCCGGCGGCTCGCCGTACCGGTGACGATCGTCGGATCCGCGCCGTCGGCCACCTCGTACGCCGGGGTCGCGGTGTTCTCGGTGCTGCACTCCTCGACGCTGCCGCCGCAGCCCCGCCCGAACGACACCGCCGGACCACCGGTGTCGCGGATCCGGCAGCGGCGCATCGTCGGCGCGCTCTGGTGGGCGACCGCCACCCCGGCACCGCCGGTACCGGAGATCTCGCAGGTCTCCAACGTGGGCCGGCCGTGCTGGTAGACGTACACGCCACGGTTGCCGCAGCCACTGATGGTGGACGCCCGGATTGTCGGGGCCGCACCGATGCGGACGATCACCCCGTCCTCGGCGAGGTCGGTGAACTCGCAACCGTCCACGGTGCCGTCGGCGTCCTCGACGACCAGGCCGTGCCGGGCCCCGGCGACCGTGCAGCGGGTGAGGGCGAAACGGGAGCGGCCACCGATCGTCACACCCGCGCCGAACCCGGCGTGCAGCCGGCACCCCGACATCGTCAACTCGGCCCGGTCCACCGCCACCGCAGGCGCGTCACCGGCCCGCAGCACCAGGTCCCGCAACTCCAGCACACCGCCGTTGGCGGACACCGTCGGGTACGTACCGCTGGACGCGTCGACCGTGACCGTGCCGGGGCCCTGCGCGGCGACCACGGTGATCCGGCGGTCGTTGACGAACAGCGCCTCGTAGTAGGTGCCCGGGGCGACCGACACCACCGTGTCGTCGGTCGCCGCCGCGAGAGCGTCGCCGATCGACGGATATGCGCCGGGCCGGTCCGGACAGACAGTCAGGGTGCGCGTCATCGCTCCGGGCTTCATGCATGGCGGGACAGGGGATCCCGACGATATCTCAGCCGTCCCAACCCGGGTGTCCGGTGCACACGGCACCGGTTGTCTACCCTCTACCGTGACGCCGGTCCACCGGGGGAAGGAGAGCCGTGGCGCAGGTCCGGATGCTGCCGCTGGCTGCGGCCGCCCTGCTGGTCGACGGGCAGGTCCACACCCACACGTCGGTCCGGGGCGACGTCGCCCCGCAGCTGCACCCGCTGATCCGGCGGCTGCTGCACGAGGTGCCGGTGGCCCAGCGGGAACGCTACGCCGGCTGGTGCGCCGAACCGGTCCTGCTCTCCGACCGGCTCTACGCCGTCGCGCAGCGCACCGGCCAGGCCGAGCTGTCCCCGGCCGCCGCCCGGGCGGCCCTGTGGGGGGCACGGCTGCGGCTCACGCTGGTCCGGGAGCCCGACGACCCGGCCCACGGCACCGCCGTCGCCCCCTGCCGTACCTGCCAGAATCTGCTCGACTGGGCCGGCGTGGAGGTGCTGCGGTGACCGCCGCCGACGAGGTCCCGCCAGGGCCTCCGCCCGAGTTTCCGCCGGAGGTGCTCGCCGTCCTGACCCGGGCCGGCTGGCAGCCGGGCCACCGGGACGCCCGGCGCGGCCGGGACTGGGCGCTGCGGGTCGCCGGCCACGTCGGCCGCGACGGCCGGCAACACGCCGTCGTCGGTCCGGCGATCGAGGCGTACGCCGACTTCGGCGGTCTGCACGTGGTGTCCGACGGCCCCGGCACGGCCGTCGCCCCCAGCACCCTGCACCTGGACCCGATGCGGGCGGTGCACACCGTGGCGACCCTCGCCACCTTCGGCGACGCCCTCGGGGTGCCGGTCAGCCCGCTCGGGGTGGAAGGCGACGGCCGGGGCATCCTCGTCGTCGACGCCCGGCAGCGGGTGTTCGTGCTCGACCACGGCGGCGACTGGTACCTGGGCGCGTCCGTGCCGCAGGCGATCACCGCACTCGTCCTCGGGCTGGCACCGCAGCGGGTCGCCGAGGACGGCACCTGGTGACCGGGCCGCTGCTGCTGCCGGTCTCCGACGACACCGCCGCCGGACGGGCACCGTTCGCCTGGCCCACCGTCGACCATGACGGTACGCCGCACGTGCTCGCCTTCACCTCGCCGCAGGCCATCGCCGACGCCCTGCCGGGCCAGTCCGTCCAGTACGTCACAGTGGAGTTCGCCGAGGTGGCCGCCAACCTGCCCGACGGCTGGTGCCTGGCCGTCGACCCCGGGTCACCGACCGCCGTGCTGCTGCCCGCCAGCGAACTGCGCGACCAGCTGTCGACGGTGGGCGGCGGCACCGCCGGCGACGTGGCGCGGGCGCTGCGGGACGCCGTGGCCGCCGAGGACCCGGACGCCCTGATGGCCGCGCTGCTGCAGGCCGAGTTCACCGTACCGCTGGCCCCGCCGGCCACCGGGGTGGTGCCAGGGTTGACCGACCCGGATTTCCCCTGGTGGTGCGTGCCGGACGCCGACGGGAACCCGTCGGTGCCGGTCTTCACCTCACCGGCGCTGCTGCGACAGGCCCTCGACGACCCGCCGGCGACAGTGGCCGCCAGCAGCGTGCAACTCTTCGCGCACTGGCCAGACCCGGGCTGGCACCTCGCCGTCGACCCGGGCACCCCGTTCGCGGTGAGCCTGCCGGGCACGGCGGTACGGGAGGTCAGTGGCTGGCTCGACGAGGTACGCCGTACCGTCACCGGCGCGGCCGCCGGCCCCATCGAGTCCGGGTCCGACCCGCCGGACCAGGATCCGGACCTGGATCCGGACCTGCCGGTACGGATGCAGGTGGTCGTCCCGCACCGCTACCTGCAGGCGTACGTGTCGGACAACTACGACCGGGTGGCCGGCGTCGTGCACCGCTGGCACGGCCCCGGCCGGGACACCCCCCGACGGCTGTACGCCCGCCTCGCCCTGCTCGGCCCGGAGTCGCCGTTCACCGTCGACGACGAATGGGTGCCGGTGCTGCGCTGGACGCCCGGCCCGGACACGCCGCCGAGCTGGCTCGACGGCGGACCGCAACACCGGTCGCTGGTGGTGCCGGACGGGGCGCAGCTGCGGGTGCTGCACCACGACGGCGGTGACGAACTCCTGGCCAGCTACGACCGGGCGGCGCGCCGCTGGCTGCCAACGGACCAGCCGGCGGACTAGCCAACGGCCCAGCCGCGGCTACGGGCGGTGCCCCACCCAGCGGCGGGCCGGCGGGGTCTCCAACAGGATCAGGGCCAGCCCGGCCAACCCACCGACGATCATCGGCGCCACCATGGTCCCGTTGTAGTCGATCCGGCCGAGCAGCAGCAGCACGCCCGGGATCACCAGGACCAGCCCGATCGTGGCCCCGGCCGGCAGCTGCAGCATGTTCGGGCCGCCGGTCCAGACGACCCGCATCCCGCCCAGGGTCATCAGGACCAGCAGGAGGCAGATCCCGAAGATCCCCGCCGCGATGATCCACATGAGGAACGCCGCGAGTCCCTCGGCACCGAACCCGACCCGCAGGATCGCGACCCCGGCGACCAGCCAGAGGACGGCGGTCGGGAGCGCCAACAGCACCGCCGCGACGACGACCGCCGGCCGCCGGGGTGCGGCGGCAGCGGGGGCGGCAGCCGGTTCGGACACGTCGGGCACCATCGGGGGTACGTCCTCTCCATCGCCGGTCGACGGCGATGTAAACAGGTCAGCGGGGCGGTGGTCGCCAGACCGTGTCGTCATCCTCGCCGGTCGGCGGTGTCTGCGATGCCGGTCCCGCCCCTGGTGCGGTCACCGGCTGCGGCAGCGGTACGCCGGCCTCCGGCGCAGCCGGTTCCGGTACGCCGGACGGGCCGTCCCGGGCCGCCGTACGCCGGGACCGTCGCCGCAGCCAACGGATCAACAGGACGACCCCGGTGACCAGCGTGCCGAGGATGGTGAAGAAGATCAGCATGCCGATCGCCTCGTCCATGCCGAACGAGTAGCCCGGCTCGGGCGGTAGGTACGCGATCGGGTCCGGTGACGCGGTCGGCGACGGCCGCGGGCTGGCCCGGTCGTCCGGCTCGGTGGTGAGCGCGGCGTAAATGTCGAGGATGCCCCAGCCGAAGTCGAGGTCCTTGCCGGGCGGGCCGGCGTCGTACGCGGTGCCGACCAGGCGTTGGAAGAGCTGGCCCTGGTCCTCGTCCGGGAACCTGGACTTGAGCAGCGCGAACGCCCCCGACACCAACGCGGTGGCAGCACTGGCGCCGTCCTGCGTGTAGTAACCCCCGCCAACCTCAGCCCGGACGATTTCCTCTCCGGGCGCGGCGATGGTGGTTTCCTCTGCCCGGATCGACTCCGGGCTCAGCCCTCGGTCGCGCCCGCTACTCGTCACCGCGATGGTCCACTCGCTGCGGGCCGGCTCGCCGATGAAGATGTCGCGGCGGTTCCCGACACCGGCGACGACGATGACTCCGTGCCGGTAGGCGTACTTGACGGACTGTTCGAGTGCCGCGTTCGAGGAGCCGGAGAGAGAGACGTTGATGATGTCGGCGCCATTGTTGACCGCCCAGGTGATCCCAAGCGCAATGGACTCCGGTCGGATGATCTCGGTCCTCGTGCTGGAGAGGGTGAACGGCAGGATCTTCGCCTTCGGGGCGACCCCGAGCACGCCGTCGCGCCCACCCGGCCCGTGCCCGTGACCGGCGATCAGTGACGCCATGCCGGTGCCGTGGTTGCGCCGGTCGATGTGGCCCTTGCTGTCGGCGTCGTTCAGATCCGCGCCGGGCAGCATGTTGTCCTTGATGTCGGGGTGACTGGCGTCGACTCCGGTGTCGACGACGGCGACGGTTACCCCGTCGCCCTGGGTGATCTGGTGCACCTCGGCGAGTCGCATCGCCTCGACGTGCCAGGACCGGTCCCGGATGTCGTCGGCCCAGGCCGGGCCGACGGGCAGCCCGGTCGCGCCGAGCGCGCCGACCACAGTGGCGGCCGCCAGGGCCGTCAGACGCCGGGCGGCACCCATGGGCGGTGCACTCCTCTCCGTCGAGCGGTCGCGGAGCGACCGACACCGTGACCGGATGATACCGCTCCAGGGCCTTTGCCCGACGATGCCCGGCTGTCGGTTGTCGTCACTGCCGGCCCAGGGTCCGGCCCTGCTCCTGCGGGGGGCGCTCGGTCGGGGCGTCGATGGTGCCGGTACCGGCCCGCTCGGTCTCCCACAGCTCGTCGTCGCCGTCACCGTGGGCCCAGGTCTGCGGCTCCTCGGAGGTGCGGCCGGTGCGGGCGCGACCGCTGCCCGCCGCCGGGCCGGCACCGCGCTGACCGCCGAGCACCGGACCGGGTGCCCTGGTGCCACCGGTGCGGCTGGCCGGTGCCGCGCGGCCGGACAGTCGCGGGGCGGTCGGCGCCGCCTTGCCGGCGGCTCCGGTTGCGGGCGGCGTGGGCAGCCGGGGTGCGCCGGCCGTCGACCCGCCAGCTGGGCGCGGGCGTTGCCCGCCGAGGCTGGGTGGCGGAGTGGCCGGTCGGCCGGCACCCGTGCCGGTCGGCTTGGCCGGTCGGCTGGCTGTGCTGCCCGGCAGTTGCGGTGCGGTCGGCGGGGTGCCGCGACCGGTCGGCCGGTTGGCCGGGGGAGCCGGCCGTCCACCGGTGCCCGGGCCGGTGCTGCCCGGCAGGGTCGGGCGGTTCGGGGCCGGCCCGCGCGAAGCCGGATTCCCCGGCGGTGGTCCACCCGCTCCGGGCAGGGTCGGCCGTGGCGGTCCGGGTGGCCGACCGGTGTTCGGACGGTTGGCACCGGCGGGCGGCGGAGCCGGCCGGTTGACCCCCGGTGTGCCGGGGCGCGGGCCGGGTGGTGTCATGCCGGGCGGCACCACGGCAGGAGGTGGGCTCGGGGCCGGACCGGCACCGGGCGGTCCGGGGGTGGGCACCGGGGGCGGGGCGGTCGGTGGGGCGACCGTGCCGCCGGCCAGGTTCAGCCCGTCCGGCATCACCGGCGGCGGTGCGGACGGCGGTGCCCCGGGGCCCGTGTCGAGGCCGGCCGGCGGGGCGCCGGGCCTGACCAGGTCGGGTCGCGTCGGCGGCGCACCCGGTGCCCCACCGGGCGGGACACCCGGCGGAATCCCGGGCCCGCTGGGCGGCATAGTGAACGCTGGGTCGACAATTGCTGCGTCGGTCGGGCCCTTGAAAGCGGTGCCCCGGGTGATGTGGCTCAGGTACACGTCGATGTACATGTCGGCCAGCGGCTTGATGATGTCCCGGGCGCGCTCGTAGTAGTCGTCCATCACGTCTTTGCGGGTCCGACCGGTGGTCCCGGGGATCCAGTCGTAGGTGTCGGACCACTGCAGACCCTTGTCCGGGTCGGCGGCCTCCACGGTGTACTGCTCCCAGAGGCTGCGGAATTCCCGCTGGGTGGACTCGATCTTCGTGGCCAGCTGCTCCAGCCCACGGCGGTTGCTGTCGGCCGCCTCCTTCCACTCGTCGAGCGAGTAGAGGGTGGCACCGACCCGTTGCATGAAGTACTCACCGGCCGGGGACTGCCACCGGTCGGCCAGCGCGGTCGCGTACCGCTGCAGGTTGTTGCGGGTGCTTTCGAGCAGCACGCTGATCCGGTGCCACATTTCGGCGACGGCGACCACCCGCTCGTCGCTCTCGTTCTGGATCCAACCCCACATCGTCTCGATGGTGGTCGTTTCCTTGTCCCAGACGGTGGGTTCGTAGCGCTGGTTCGGATCCGACGCGTCGTAGGTGACGTAGTCGTTCCCGCTGTACGGGTACGGCACCGACACCGGCCGCCAACCGAAGTAGTCCCCGGACATCCTCGCTCCTTGAGGCCGCTATCCGTGCCGATCAGTGGTCCGCCGGCGGACTCTTGAGGTCATCGTGGTGCATGTCTTCGTCGTCGCCCGCGATGTCGTACGCGCCGTCGCCGTCGCCGACGGTCTCCGCCTCGTACAGGGAAAGACCCGGCTCAGCCGACTGCGGGGCGTATGCGGAGGACTCCGGCTCCGGCTCGCCGACCGCCAGGCTGGGGTCCTGGACACCGTTTTCGGCGTTCTGCCAGAGTCCGCTGAGCGTCTCATTGCCGTCGAGGTTCGTGAACGCGGCATAGATGGTCTTCTGGTCGGCTGCGGCGAGGGCGTCGCCGTCGAGGTATTCGGCGGAGATCGACTTTGCGGCGGTGGCCAACGAGGCGAGCCCTTTCGCCACCTCGCCGAGCAGCAGCGTGGCAGCCCTGCGGTTCTCGTCGTGACGGCCCTGGAAGAACCGGCCCTCGGACAGGCCGGAGCCGCCGAACGGCACCGGGATGGCGAGCATGTGGTTGATGCCGCCCTCCAGGCTTGGCTGGAAGTTGAGCCGCAACTCGTCCATCACGCACTGGGCGAAGTCGTCGAGCTGCTCGATGTCGACGTTGATCGTTTCGTTGACCAACCAACTGTCGTCCGCCATGTGCTCCTCCCCCGGGTGCCGTACACGCATCGGCAACGACAAAACTATCGCGTTACCGCAACGGGTGTGAACCGTCCGTCACGTTGTGGACGGTAGGTGTAGCAACTGGACGAGACGAGTGCCTTCCCGTCTGGTGACCAGCCAGCCCCGGCCCGGGGGCAGCGGGCCCGGCCGGACGTTGCCGAGCAGCACCCCTTCGTCGCGGTTGCCGGACATGACCAGCCCCGGGCTGCCGAGTTCGCGCAGCCGCATCAGGATCGGCTCGTACAGGGCGCGGCTCGCGCCGCCGCTGCGTCGGGCGATCACCAGGTGCAGCCCGATGTCGCGGGCCTGGGGCAGGAACTCCAGCAGCGGCAGCAGCGGGTTGCCGCCGCCGCCGGCGACCAGGTCGTAGTCGTCGACCAGCAGGTACAGATCGGGGCCGCGCCACCAGCTGCGGGCCCTTAGCTGTTCGGGGGTGACGTCCGCCGGGGGTAGCCGGTCGCGCATCACGTTGACCACTTCGGTCATCATGCCCTCGGTGACCTGGGCCGAGGTGCCGTACCCGATCTGGTGTTCCTTGCTGATGTCGCCGAGCAGGCTGCGCCGGTAGTCGACGACGATGAGCCGGGCCTGGGTCAGGTCGTTGCGGTCGGTGACGCCCCGGGCGAAGGCCCGCAGGAAGCTGCTCTTGCCGGACTCGCCGTCGCCGAAGACGATGAAGTGCGGGTCGGTGCCGAGGTCGAGGTGCACCGGCTGCAGGTCGGCCTCGGCGATGGCGATCGGCACGCCGGGCCGGCCGGTGTCGGGCACGCTGTCGTACGGCACCTCGGCCGGCAGCAGCCGTACCGGTGGCGCGCCCGGCCCCTGCCAGGCGGCGGCGATGTCGGTGACGAAGCGGCGGGCGCCGTCGGTGAGGGTCTCGCTGTCGGCGTCGCCGTCGGCGCGGGGCAGTGCGGCGAGGAACTGCATGCCGTCGGGGGTGATGCCCCGGCCGGGTGCCTTGTCCGGCACGTTCATCGCGGCCCGTCGGTCCAGGTGGGAGTCGCTGGCGTCGGCGAGGCGCAGCTCCAGTCGGGTGCCGAAGACGTCCCGTACGGCGGGCCGCAGGTCCATCCACCGGCTCGCGGTGATCACCAGGTGTACGCCGAACGACAGTCCCCGGTTGGCGATGTCGGTGATCGCCGGTTCCAGGTCCTCGAACTCGCCCCGTACGGCGGCCCACCCGTCGATGACCAGGAACACGTCTCCGAACGGGTCGTCGGTGTGTCCGCCGTGGCGGCGTTCCCGCCGGTAGGTGGCCATCGAGTCGATGCGGCGTTCGGCGAAGCGGCGTTCCCGCTGGGCCATCAGCAGCCGCAGTTCGGCGATGGTCCGGCGGACCTGGCCGGCGTCGAGCCGGGTGGCGACGCCGCCGACGTGCGGCAGGTCGCGCAGTGCGGTGAGTGCCCCGCTGCCCAGGTCGAGGCAGTAGATCTGCACTTCGCGCGGGGTGTGGGTGAGGGCGAGGGCGGACACGACGGTCCGCAGCAGGGTGCTCTTGCCGCTCTGTGGGCCGCCGACGATGACGGCGTGTCCGGCGGATCCGGCCAGTTCCAGCCAGAGGACGTCGCGGCGCTGTTCGAACGGTTTGTCGATGACGCCGACGGCGGCCCGTAGTTCGCCCTGCAGGGCGGGGCTGGCGGCGGTGAGGCCGCGTTCCGGGTCGGCGGCCAGCGGGGAGAGCAGCTGGTCGAGGGTCATCGGGTCGCCGAGCGGCGGCAGCCACACCTGGTGGGCCGGTTTGCCCCGGCCGGCGAGCCGGCCGACCAGGATGTCGAGCAGGCTTTCGCCGGTGGCGTCGGTCGGTTCGGGTTCGGGGGTACGGGCGGCGGTGGGCAGCCGGGGTGCGACGTACTGGGTGGTGTATTCCTGGACGCGGTCGTCGCCGTCGCCGGCAGCGACCGCTTCGGCGGTCTTGCTGCGGTACGTGCCGGAGACGTACGCGGCCCGGAACCGGACCAGCGGTTCGGTGCCGAAGCGCAGGTAGCCGTGGCCGGGGGAGCGGGGCAGTTCGTAGGCGTCGGTGGCGCCGAGGACGACCCGGCTCTCCATGGCGGAGAAGGTCCGCAGGCCGATCCGGTACGACAGGTGGGTGTCCAGGCCGCGTAGCCGGCCCTCCTCGAGCCGCTGTGAGGCGAGCAGCAGGTGCACGCTCAACGACCGGCCGACGCGTCCGATCTGGACGAACATGTCGATGAAGTCGGGTTTGGCGGTCAGCAGCTCGGAGAACTCGTCACAGATGATCAGCAGCGCCGGCATCGGGTCCAGTGGCGCGCCGGCCGCCCGCGCCTTCTCGTAGTCGCGCTGCGAGGCGTAGTTGCCGGCCGAGCGGAGCAGCTCCTGGCGGCGGACCAGTTCGCCGTTGATGGCGTCGGTCATCCGGTCGACCAGCGGCAGCTCGTCGGAGAGGTTCGTGATCACCGCGCTGGTGTGTGGCAGTTTGTCCAGCCGGGTGAACGTCGCACCACCCTTGAAGTCGATCAGTACGAAGTTCAACGTCTCCGACGAGTGCGTGGCGGCCAGGGCCAGCACCAGCGTCCGCAGCAGCTCCGACTTGCCGGAACCGGTCGCGCCGATCAGCAGGCCGTGCGGGCCCATCCCGTCCTGCGCGGACTCCTTCAGGTCCAGCTCGACCGGCGTACCGTCGGGGGTCAGCCCGAGCGGCACCCGCAGCCGGTCCCGGTTGGGCCGGGGCGTCCAGGCCCGGTCCACGTCGAACTCGTACGGGTCTCCCAGGTCGAGCAGGTCGGCCAGGTCCTGCTCCTGGTGCAGCGGCTGTTCGCCCCGGGACGCGGCGGACAGCCGCAGCGGCGCCAGTTGCATCGCCAACGCCTCGGCCTCGGCGACGGCGCAGCTGTCGGCGGTGCCGATCGCGACCCGCCCGTCCAGGGTCACGCTGGTCATCGCCCCGTCGGCGGCCAGCTCCAGCAGCAGCCGCGCCCGGTCCAGTACGCGCGGCGGCGGCTCGGACAGGTCGAGGATCGTCACCCCTTCGACCCCGCCCTCGGTCATCAGGTGGTCGGACCCGGCCGGGTCGCCGCCGTCGATGACGACCAGCAGGTGCGGGCCGGGTGCGGCCGTACCGCCACCGGAGACGTTGAACCGGGGCCGGTTGGCCAGCACGTCGTCGAGCATCGCCTCCAGCCCGGTCACCGTCGGTGACACCAGCCGCAACGCCCCCATCGCGTCGGTACGGGTCGGGTGCAGCGCGTGCGGCAGCCACTTGGTCCACTCCCACTGGTCCCGCCGGGCCGGTGCCGCGCAGACCGCCACCAGCACGTCGTCCGGGGCGTGGAACGCGGCGGCCTGGCAGATCACCGCCCGTACCAGGCTGCGGGCGGCGTCGGCGTCGCCGCGCAGGTGCACCCGGGCGAAGCCGCGCAACGCCATGTCGACCGGCAGGTCCGGCACCGAGGCGTAGGTGGTGAGGAAGCGGCGCAGCGCCAGCGCGCACATCGGCTCCAGCTTCTCCAGCGCCGTCGGCGGCGGCGGGACCAGCGGCGTCGCCAGCTCCTGCGGCCCCAGACCCACCCGTACGGTGGCGAAGTCGGCGTCACCACGACGGCGCTCCCACAGCCGGGGGCCGACCGGCACCGACCACAGCGCCTGCGGGTCGGGGTGCCGGTAGAACGCGGCCTCCCGCTGCTGGCGGACGGTACGCAGCACCCGGCGGCGCTGCCGCGACAGGTGCGCCATGTACTCGCGGCGGCGCTGCGCCATCTCCTGTTTGCTCGGCCCGCTGGCCTGGCCGGTCAGTTGGGAGGCGAGCATGCCGAGCGCGGAGAGTCCGAACAGGCCACCGGCGACGTAGCTCAGCGTCGAACCGCCCCGGCCGGCGTACATCAGGGCCATCGCCACCGAGCCGGCCAGCATCGGCAGCAGCATCATCAGCTGCCCCCAGGACCGGCCGGTCGGGGCCGGCAGCTCCGGTGGCGCGTCGAGCAGCACCTCCCCGGACGGGTACTCCGGCTCCGGCTGGCGCGTCGGACGCCGAATCACGACCGTACCCACGGATCGACCCTCCCCGTCGTCGTCACACCCGGCTGCCGTCGCACTACCGGCACCGATGGCACCGGCACATGGTAGGTAGCCTTCTCGAGTCAGGACAGCCCGCGGCATCGACGAGGAGTCAGCAGTGGTCACCCAGGCCGGAACCGGACTCGCCCGGATCGCCGTCGTGGCACCGACCCGACGGATCGATCTGGCCCTGCCCGAGCACCTTCCGCTGGTCGGTCTGCTGCCGGCGGTGCTGCGCCACGCCGAAGAGGACCCCTCCGACGGTACGGCCGACGGCGGCTGGGCGCTGCGCCGTACCGACGGCTCCACTCTCGACCTGACCCGTACCCTCGCCGCCCAGCAGGTCCGCGACGGCGAGACCCTGCACCTGCTGCCCCGCCGGACCGACTGGCCGGAGCTGGCCTACGACGACCTGATGGAGGCGGTCGCGGCCGGTGCCCGCCGCCGGGGCCGGCCGTGGACCCCGGGGGCGACCCGGGCGACCGGGCTGCTGGTCACCGCCGTCCTGTTGCTGCTGGCCCTGGTCGCGGTGGTGACCGCCGGCGAGGTCGGGCTGCTCGTCGGGCTGGCCCTGCTCGGTACGGCCGCCGTCCTGGTCGCCGTCGGCACGGTGCTGTCCCGGGCGATGGCCGACTCGCTGGCCGGCGCGGTCCTGACGGCGGTGGCCCTGCCGTACGCGTTCCTCGGTGGCGCGGTGGCGTTGGCCGACGGTGCCCGGATCACCGCGTTGGGGGCGCCGCACGTGCTGGCCGGTGCGGCGGCGCTGGCGTTGACCGGCCTGCTCGGCATGCTCGCCGTCGGCGACGCCGGCCGGGTGTTCGTCGCGGCCATCTTCACCGGCGTCGGCGGGGTGCTCGGCGCGGCCCTGGCGGTCGGCCCGCTGGACGCGCCGAAGGCCGCCGCCGTCGTGGTCAGCCTGGTCACGTTGCTGCTGCCGGCGATGCCGCTGATCTCGGTACGGGCGGGAAAGCTGCCGATGCCGTCGTTGCCGCGTACCCCGGAGGACCTGGTCCGCGACGATCCGCAGCCGGACCGGGCGCAGATCTACCAGGCGACGGCGCGCGCCGACGAGGTGCTGACCGGGTTGATGTTCGGTGCGGCGGCGACCGCCACCGCTGCCCTGGCGGTGCTCACCGATGCGGCGTCGGTCGGCGCGTTGCTGCTGGTCGCGGTGGTGGCTGCGGGTTTCCTGCTGCGGGCCCGGCTGGTGCCGACCGTCCGGCACCGGGTGCCGCTGCTGGTCGGCGGGCTGGCCGGGGTCGCCCTGCTGGTGCTGGTCGGCGCGGCCGACGTGCCGACCGGGGTACGGGTCGCGCTGCTGCCGGCGGTGCTGCTGGTGGTGGCCCTCGTGGTGGCGGCCGGGATGATCTACAGCCGGCGGCCGCCGGCACCCCGGTTGGCCCGCCTCGGTGACGGGCTCGACGTGGTGCTGCAGCTGGCGGTGGTGCCGGTGGCCTGCGCCGTGCTCGGCCTCTACGGCTTCATGCGGGCGATCAACGGCTGACCGGCCACCGCCGTCCCCTGGCCGACGGCTGACCGGCCTGCCGTCCCTGGCCGACGGCTGACCGTCAGTCCTGCGGCGACAGCTGGTCGGGGCGCAGCGGCGGGAACGGCCCGCCCCGGATCAGCCGGGTCAACGCCGTGTCGACGCTGCCGGCGACGAACTGGTAGCCGGCCCAGTGCAGCAGGAACACCCGGCCGGCGGCGTCGACGACCAGCTCCGACGGCCCGTCGGAGTTGCCGCCGAGCGGGAACACCGGGTGGTCGTACTCGTCGACGAATACCCGGGCCTCCTCGGTGACCAGTCCGCTGCGCACCGGGTGCAGGAACGTCGGGAAGCCGGCGTCGGCCGTACCGTCGCTGCCGAACTGCGGCAGCGTCAGGCCGCCGAACTCGACCAGGGCGGCCCGCGCGGCCGGGCTCATCACCAGGCCGTCGAGTTCACCGGCCCACCGGGCCGACCACTGGTCGACCATGGCGGTGACGTCGCGGCCGGCGAACCAGCCGGCGGTGGTCAGCACGTGGTGTACGTCCGGCGGGAACCGGTGGTCGGCGGAGCGTTCGGCGGCGTACCGGGCGGCGACGACCGCCACCGGAAGCGGCGGCCACTGGCTGACCACGCCGGACTGCCGGTCGACGACGATGCGCGCCGACCCGCTGGTCGCCGGCGGCGCGGGCGGCCCCGCCGGTTCGGCGCGGTCGTGGCTGCCGGTGTCCCCGGTCGGGACCAGCCAGGCCACGTACCCCTGGTCGAACTCGTACAGGCCGATCTCGGCCGCCGGGTCCGCGCCGTGCGTCGTCGCCCAGTCGCGGGCCAGCGCGAGCGCCTCGTCGCGTCCGATCATCGATGCCCCTTCGCCGCCGGGGGTCGGACCCCGGGGTACGTCGTGGTAGCCGGAGCCTATGGTAGGCAGCACGCTGCGTGGTGGGGATACGCGGCACCGGCGGTCGGGAGGTGGCCAGGGATGCCGTCGCGGCGCGACCAGGTCCAGTCGTACCAGTTCTTCGTCCAGCGGATGACGTCCGCGCTGGTCGCCCGGGATCCGGATCCGGTCGCGGCACCGTTCGGCCGGCTCGGCGCGGCGGGTCTGGGTGGGATCATGGTCGCCGTGCTGTGCCTCGGCGCGGTCGGCATCTTCGGCTTCGTCGTCCCCGGTGGAGCGACCGGCTGGCAGGACGGCGACGCGGTGATCCAGGAGAAGGAGACCGGCACCCGGTACCTGTACCGCGACGGCCACCTGCACCCGGTGGTGAACTACACGTCGGCGGTGCTGGCGTTGGAACGCTTCGCGCCGCTGACCCGGGTCTCCCGCAACTCGCTGGACGTGGCGCCGCGCGGGGCGCGGATCGGCATCCCGGACGCCCCGGACGCCCTGCCTGCGGCGGACCGGCTGCTGACCGGCGGCTGGACGCTGTGTTCCCAGGTGGTGCGGGACCAGGCCGGCGAGGCGACGACCCGGACGGTGCTGACGGTCGGCCGGCCTCCGGTCGGCGGCCGGTCCGCCGGTGCCGGGGCGCTGCTGGTCCGCGACGCCGACAGCGGCCGGTTGCACCTGATCTGGCGCGACCAGCGGCACGAGCTGGTCGACCCGGACATCGTCCTGGAGGGGCTGACCCTGCGGTCCGAGCCGATCGTGCTGGTCGGTGGTGCGTGGCTGAACGCGTTGCCGGCCGGGGAGCCGATCGGCAGCCGGGCGGTGGCCGGCCGGGGGGAGTCGTCGACGGCGCTGCCGGACGCGGTCACCGGCGAGATCTACGCGGTGCAGAACCAGGCCGGCGACC
Organism: Solwaraspora sp. WMMA2056; assembly: GCF_030345095.1. Lineage (NCBI taxonomy): Bacteria > Bacillati > Actinomycetota > Actinomycetes > Micromonosporales > Micromonosporaceae > Solwaraspora > Solwaraspora sp. WMMA2056. The sequence goes on along the minus strand of NZ_CP128360.1, from coordinate 690,970 downwards.
GGCAGTACTACCTGGCGGAACGGGCCCGGCTGCTGCCGTTGACCGAACTGCAGGCGGAGGTGCTGCTGGCCGATCCCGCGACCCGGGAGGCGTACGACGGGGAGCAGCCGGTGGTGCGTACCGCCGCTGCGGCGGCCGTGGTCGCCGCGCCCCGGGCCGAGCGTGCGGCGCAGACCGCCGCCGCCGCGCCGGAACGTCGGCCGGAGATCGTCCGGCTCACCGACGGCCAGCAGAGTGTCTGCGCCGGGTACGCCCCGGACCGCCACGAGCCGCAGGTGCTGCTCGACGCGCTGGTCGAATCGGTGGAGCAGTCGCTGGTCACGCCGTCGCGGACCGCCGACGGGGTGCCGCTGGCCGACCTGGTGGTGATCGCGCCGGGGCACGGTGCGCTGGTGGAGGCGCTGCCCAGCCCGGACGCCCCCGCCGGGACGCTGACCCTGGTCACCGACCTCGGCATCCGGTATCCGCTGGCGGACCGTGCGGTGGCCGCGATGCTCGGCTATCCGCAGGCGACGCCGGTGCGGATGCCGACCAGCCTGGTGGTGCGGCTACCGGCCGGGCCGACCCTGGATCCGGTCGCAGCGAAGCAGCCGGCCTGAGCCACTACAGTGGATCTTCAATTCCGGTACGGTGAGTGTCGGACGCGCGGCAACGGTCTGGCGCCACTGGACATCAGCAACTACCGTTTCCGTTGACAGATGGTGCGTCGGCGCACCATGCGGCACCGCCCCTGCGAATTCGGGGCATCGCACCAGAGGACGGGGTGAAACTCCACCATGAGCGGCGGGATGAACACCAATACCGGTCTGATGGTCCAGACCGAGAAGGACGTCGACGGCGTCGCGGACCGGCTGACCTCGAACCTGAATCGGCTGATGGATCAGCTCATGCCTCTCTACGACCAGTGGAAGGGCATCGGTGCCGGCTCGTTCCAGCAGGTGCGCGAGTCGTTCGACCAGGACATGGCGCGGCTGAACGTCGCGTTGCGGTCGATCGCCGAGGCCGTCGGCTCGGCCGGTAAGGACTACGAAGTCAGCGACGAAGAGATCAAGTCCGAGATGGATTCGGCCGGCGCCTCCGCCGGTCAGATCACCGCCGCGCTGAAGCTCTGACCGGGGGGACCGAGATGGATATTCGCTACGACTTCGCCGCGTTGAACGGTGCCGCCGACAACTGCGGCGCGGCGGCCAAGAACATGATGGCCGAGCTCGACGGGCTCAAGACCGGCATTCAGCCGCTGGTGGCCACCTGGGAAGGCTCCGCGCAGACCGCGTACCTGGCCCGGCAGACCGAGTGGGAGTCGGCGGCGACCGACCTCAACGACCTGCTCACCCGGATCGAGAAGGCGTTGCGTGAGGCGGCTGTCCGGATGCAGGCCCGCGAGGCGGCCAACCGCGCCAAGTTCGAGTGACCCGTACGGTGACCGGGCCGGACCCCCTGCGCGGCCCGGCCCCGGTCACCGGATCCGGGTGCCCGGCACCACGAAGAACGTCTCCTGCGGGTCCGCGCCCGGATCCCCGCCTGCGCGGGCGGCGCCACCGGCACCGCTGGTGGCGGGTGCCCCGCCCGGCGGTGCGTCGGCCCACCGGGTCGGCCGCCAGCGTCGACGCCGCCCGTACGGCAGCGCGGTGACCGCCACGACGATCCCCGCCGCGATCATCGCCACAGCGGCCGCCACCGCCACCGCGACCAGCCCCAGTGACCGCCACCGCTGCGCCCTGGCCACCGCCGCCGGATCCTCGGTGACCGCCGGCAACGCCGGCACGGCCACCGGCTCGGCCGCGCTGAGCTGCTCGGTGATCGCCCGGTACGGGTTGACCACCCCGTGGCCGTAGCCGTCGGCGCGGCCGCCGGCCGCCGGGTCGGCGGTGGCGAGCAACCGGCGGGTCACCTCCACCGCCGACAACTGCGGCTCGGCGGCGCGCAGCAACGCCGCCGCCGCGCTCACCATCGGGGTGGCGTAGCTGGTGCCGCTGAGCACCTCGTGCCCGGAGACCCGGCTCGCCGCGACGACCGCCCCACCCGGTGCGACCAGGTCGACGTACCCGCCGACCTGCGAGTCCGCCAGCCGTACGCCGGTTTCGTCGATCGCCCCGACGCCGATCACCCCGTCGAAGCCCGCCGGGTACGGCGTCGGATCGGGCACCTCGCCGCGCTGATGGTTGTTGCCGGCTGCGGCGACCAGGACGACGTCGGCCCGGCGGGCCCGCTCCACCGCCGCACGTACCGCCTCGTCCACCCGGTACATCGTCAACGACATGTTGATCACGTCGGCGCCGGCCGCCACCGCAACGTCGATCGCCTCGGCGAGCCGGGCACCGGGCGAACCAGGGCCCTCCTCGGCGGCCTGCACCCGCTCGGTGACCCGCACCGGCACGATCGTCACCCCGGGTGCCAGCCCGTGGAAGCCGACCCCGTCGCGGCGAGTGGCCGCGATCAGGCTGGCCACGGCGGTGCCGTGCGAGGCACAGTCGACGGTGCCGCTGTCCTCGACGTCGAGCAGGTCGGTGCCGTCGGCCACCCGGCCGGCCAGCTGCGGATGGTCGTCGTCCACCCCGGAGTCGATCACCGCCACCCGGACGCCGGACCCGTCGGTGACCGGCCAGATCCGCTCCGGCGCCAGCCACCGCTGATGCCACGACAGCTGCGGGATCACCGGACCGGGCTGCGCCGGGTTACGGCAGCTGCCGGGCGCGGCGGCGGCCGGTGCCCCCGGGACGGCCGCCGTGACGACCACGGTGACGGCCGCAGCCAACAGCCCGGCCCAGGACGTGGTCCGCAACCGGGCCCGGGTCGTGGTCCGCAACCGGGCCCGGGGCGACGCCGGTGAGCGCATCCGTCGACCTCCTGACGAGCCGGTGGGGTGCGGGCATCGTACCGAGCCGGCCGGGCCGAGCGGGCTCGTGCGACTGGCACACATTCAGTATCGTCAGGACGAAGCCGTGCCCGGCCGGTACGGTCGTGCCCCGGTGACGCGGCGACGGGGAGGACACCATGGACCTGCAGGGGCTGCGGGCCCGCGCGGACGAGCTCATGGCGCAGTTCGACCGAATGCGCGCGGGTGTCGGCGACGTACAGCAGCAGTTGCGCACCGTGTCGGCGACGGTGACCTCCGACGACGGCCTCGTCACGGTGACCGTCGGGCCGCGCGGCCAGGTGACCAAGGTGGAGCTGGATCCGCGCATCTACCGGCAGCCGAACGCGTCACAGCTCGCCGCCACCATCACCGACACCATCCGGACCGCCGCCGACCAGGCGATGGCCGAGGTGGAGCGGATCTGCCGGCCGCTCGTGCCGGACGCGCAGTTCCAGGCGCACATGGACGCCGACCTGGACGGCATCTTCCGCCAGCTCGACGCCGACCTGCCCGGAGGTGACCGCAGGTGACCGAACCACAACAGACCTTCGTCGACCCGGACCTGGTGCGACCGGCCGGGGCCGTGCTCGGCGGTGCCGTCGAGCGCCTCTCCGGGGAGTGGACCCGGCTGACCGCCACCATCCGTGGCCTCAACGCCGCCCGGCCCTGGGGCGACGACGAAGCCGGTCGGGCCTTCAACGAGCACTACCTGGACGGCGGCGACGAGGCCCCGGCAGCGGTCACCCTCGACGCCGGCGACGAGCTGATCGCCGCGATCGACGACGTCGGCGTGCGGATCGTCTCCTCCGTCGACGGCACCGTCGACGACGACGACGCGGTGTCCACCAGCTTCGGCGGCAAGTGACCCGGCAGCTGTCGGAAGGCCCACGTCGTGTCGATCATGAACCCGAGGGAGGGGCTCGGCGAGTACGCCTGGGTCTGGGACGCGATCTGCTGGGTGAGCGCCGGTGAGGCCTGGCCCACCGGCGACGAGGTCGAGATGCGCGAGCTCGCCGACGCCTGGCGGCAGCTCGCCGAGGCCATCGGCGAGGCCCTCGCCGAGGCCGACCCGGCGGCGCTGCGGGTCATCGAAGGCTGGGGCGGCGACGCCGGCGCCGAGTTCGCCACCTTCTGGCAGCAGGTCGGCGTCGGACCCAACACCGGGCTGCCGGTGCTGCAGAAGGCCGCCGCCGCCTTCTCCAGCGGCTGCGACAACGCCGCCAACGAGATCGAGTACGCCAAGCTGACCATCCTGATCGCCGTCGCCATCACGGTGATCGCGGTCTTCGTGGCGCTGCTGATGGCCTGGCTCGGTGGCGTCTCCGCCGGTGCCATCCCCGGCATCCTCGCCGCCGGCCGGCAGGCCGTCACCGTCGCCTTCCGGCGGCTGCTCGCCCAGCTCGGCCGGCAGATGCTGACCCAGGCGGGGATGCGGGCCGCGTTGCAGAGCTCGGCACGGCTGGCTGCCACCGGGGTGAGCCGGATCGGCGCCCGCCGGCTCGGCACCCAACTGGGCATCGAACTCGCCGAGGAGATCGGCGAGGAACTGATCATCGACGTCGGTGCCCAGGCGTACCAGATGGCCCGGGGCAACCGCCGCGAGTGGGAAGGCAACCGGACGCTGACCGCCGCCGTCGGCGGAGCCTTCGGCGGGGCGCTCGGCTTCGGCGGCAACCGGCTGCTGCGCAACACCATCGCCCCGCGCGTACCGGTGTCGTTCCGGCCACCGGCGCTGGACTTCGGCACCTCCCGGGCCGCCCGGTGGAGCGCCGGCACCCTCCGCTGGGGTGGCCGTTCGGTCGCCGCCGGCCTGCAGAACGCGGTCGTCTCACCGGCGGCCAGCGTCGCCGCGAACCTCGCCGTCAACCAGCAGTGGACCAGCCCTGGCTGGCAGGGCGTCCTCGGCGGCTTCACCAGCGGTGCCGGCCGGGGCGGTGCCACCATGGCGGCGTCGTCGGCCGGTGCCGCCGCCGCCGGTTTCGCCAACCGGTTGGGTGGTGTCGCGCCACCCACCGGCGCCATCGACCTGGCGACCGGGATGCCGCTGACGACCGTCGGCGCCGGCGGGATCGACCTGGGTACGCTCGGCGGCAGCGGCACAGTGGACGGCAGTGCTGGCGGCGGGAGCAGCGGCGCGACCGGTGGAACCGGCGGTACGGCAGGTATCGGCGTCGCCGACGGTGCAGCCCCGCCCGCGTCGACGAGTGCCGCGCCCCCGAGTGCCGATCCATCGGACATCGTGCCACCGGCGACTGCGCCGGAGACCGGTGCCGGCTCCATCTCGTTGGCACCCATGACCGTGGACGTGACCACCCCGGACGTCGTTGCCTCGAACCTGGCCGCCACCGAGGTCGAGCAGCCCGGTCGGCCCGACACCCAAGCCCCGACGGTCACCGCCGGACCAGCGCAGCCGGCCGAGGTCGGGGCAGGGGTGTCCGGGTCTGCGGCTGCCCTGGTCACCCCGGAGGCGGCGTCCGCACCAGGGGCGTCCTCGGCGTCCGCGCCAGGGGCGGCGGCACCGAGCGGTGGTACGCCTGCAGCGGGTACGCCGTCCACCAGCGCCACCCCGGCGGCGGCGACCCCAGCCGCATCGACCCCGGCGGCCGCCACCCCAGCATCGTCCACCGCCGCACCGACCGCCGCCACCACCCCGGGTACCTCGACGACCAGCCCGACCACGTCGGCGAACCCGACCGCGTCTGCCACGTCCGCCGGCCAGTCCACGTCGACCAGTCCAACGACGTCTGCCGGTGCGAACGCGTCGACCGGTGCGAACGCGTCGACACCGGCCCGGCCACCGGTGCCGGCGACCGGGCCCTCCGCCGGCTCGGTCACCTTCGGCCCGCCGGTCAGCGCGCCGGCCACCGTACCGGCACCGGCCGTGAGCACTGCGCCGACCGCGGCCACCCCGGTCAGCCAGACGCCGCCCGTACTGCCGCCGATCGGCCCGCCGGCACCCGTACCGCCGCCGGCCGCAACCGCCAGCGGCCCGGACCGGACGACGCAGCCGGCACCCGGCGGGCCCGCCCCCGGGCCGACCGTCGACCCGGCGACGCTGCAACGGTCGACCGGCCCCACCGGCAGCGGTACGCACAGTTGGCAGCTGGCGCCGGTCCAGTTCGACGGCGACCCGACCAGCGCGGACGCCGATCAGGCACTCATCGAGGCATCCCGGGCGCTGGTCGACTCCGTCCAGGACGCGGTGACCCGACGGCAGCAGCAGAACACCCCCGGCGAGCAGATCTCGATGGCGAAACGGCCGGGCGTGGTCGGGGCACTGATGACCCGCAACGGCCAGATCACCACGCACACCAGCATGACCGCTGACCAGAGCACCGACCCGGCCGCCGAACCGACCCCGCACCGACTGGTCCAGACCGCGCTCGACCAGGTCGCCCGGCAGGTCGACCGGCCCGGCAGCGGGCACGGCAAATGCGCCGAGGTCGCCCTGGTCTCCGACGTGGTGCACCAGCTGGAGCAGCAGTGGAACGCCGCCGGCCGACCCGGCGACTTCGACACGTACGCCCGATCGGAGCTCGCCGGGGCGCGGATCGTCACCCACCAGTTCCGCCGCGCCCAGGACATCGACGTGGTGTACGAACGCGGCGACTACCGACCACCGTGCCGGTCGTGCGGGCCGCTCCTCGACGACCTCGGGATCACCCCGGTGGTCGACACCGCACGGCTGGCCGGCCCGGCCGTACCGCCCGACTCCGGTGCGCTGGGTGATGGGCGGACGCTGCCGCCGACCAGACCGACCGGCGACGGGCTTCCGCTGGTGCCGCCGGACCCCGCCGACCAGCAGGCGCTGGCCGACGCCGTACCGGTCGGGTCGGACGGCCGACCGGCCCGGCACCCCGACCCGCGCGACGGCCGCTGGCCGGAGCTGGTCAACGACGGCGGTCCGGCCAACCCCGGCCGCAGCACGAACTGCGCCGACGTCGGACTCTCCGTCCTCGCCACCTGGTACGGCGACCCGCAGGTCGCGGCCGCCACCGGCGCGTCGGTGACCGCCGAGCCGGACAGCACCCGGCGGCAGGAACAGTGGCTGGGTGCGCCCTTCGCACCGGCCGGGCGCGGGCCGGCCGGGTTGGAAGCGGTCGCCGACCAGCTGCGCCGCGCCGGCCCCGGCTCCGCCGCCCTGATCATCACCAGCTGGACCGCGGCGGCCGGCGGCGGCGCGCACACCTGGAACGCCGTCAACCACGACGGGCAGATCATCTGGATCGACGCCCAGAGCCGGACCGTCTCCGACACCGCACCGATCTACGGCAGCGAGGTCGACGGGGTCTGGTCGATCACCCTCGACGCCGACGGCAACCCGGTGCCCGCCGACGGCCCGCAGACCAGCACGAACGCGTCAACGAACGCGTCGACGACCGGGACGGTCAGCGACTCTGCGTACCTGGATGCGTTGACCGAGCCTGACCGGGACACCCTGCGTGGTGAACTGGCCGCCGCCCAGGTCGACGCCGACGCGATCCTGGCCGAGCTGCAGACCATCGGCGACCGGCTCAACGCCGACCTCGGCCTGGCCGGCACCGACGCGCTCACCCCGCTGGGCAGCGAGTACCGGGTGAAGGGCGCCGAGTCGCTGGCCCGCAAGTTCAGCACCGACTTCGAGCCGAAGGGCTACACCCTCCCGGAGGCGCTGGCCGAGGTCAACGACGTGGTGCGGTTCTCCGTACGGGCACCGGAGACCGACGCGTACGGGCCGGCGGTCGCGGGAGTGCTCGACGCGCTGACCGCGAGCGGCCACCAGGTGACCGACGTCAAGAGCTTCTGGCACCCCGGGAACCGGTTCTTCGGGCTGAACTGCACCCTCGTCTCGCCCACCGGCCGCACCTACGAGGTGCAGTTCCCGACCGCCACGAGCTGGGCGATCGGCAAACAGACACACGCCCCGTACGAGGTGATGCGCGACCCGGCGGCGACCCCGGCCGACCGGATGCACGCCCTCCTCGACATCCTCGCGGTCAACAAGGCGCACGACATCGCCGACCGGATGCCCGGTGGCATGCCGGTGCTGACCGAGCGGTACGGCCCACCGAAGGACACCAGCTTCGCCAAGTGGATCGGCAAACAGGACCAGGCCGGCCTGCGGCAGGACTACGCCGACTGGCTGGCCGCCGACCCGAGTCGCAGCTTCCGGCAGGAGTTGGCTGCGCGAGGATTGGACCCGTCCGACCTGCCCGGATTCGATCCCGACGCGATAGGAAGCACCGATGCCGACCCTGACCTTCCGCTACCACCTGCTGTATCGGACGGACGACCAGACCCAGCCGCCGGTCAACGTGATAGCGGTGGCGGCCGGCACCGGGCCGACCCAGGCGGTGATCTGGGACCGTCCGACGTCGAGGTGGGGCTTCCGACCGGACGTGGCGGCGTCGATCCTGTACGCCGACCCGGAGCGCCACAGCGTACGGGCAGTGGACCGGTCGACGGCGGAGTCGGTGACCCGTCACTTCACGGCGGTCCCGTTGCCGAGCGAGCCGGAGTTGACCCGGATCTGCCAGGAGGCCAGCCAGGCCTGACCTCGGGTCGGGACGACGGCGGGGAGGCTGCCTCTGATGGAGTTTCACTACTACGTGCTGTCCCGGCAGATCGATCCGACGGACATCCCGGTGAACGTCATAGCACTGGCGAATTGTCCTGGTCCGACTCAGGCGGTGATCTGGGACCGTCGGGCGGACCGATGGAACTTCCGCCCAGACGTCGCGGTGGCAATTCTGTACGCGAATCAGGAGCGTCACACGTTCAACCGGACCGATCGGGCGACGGCGGAGTCGGTGACGCATCACTTCACGACGGTGCCGTTGCCGAGCGAAGCGGAGTTGACTCGGATCTGCGAGGCGGCCCGCCGGACCTGACGGGGCAGGAGGTTGGTGAGAAGCTTCCGAGCTCGGAAAGTGCCGAAGGGGTTGACCGTGCAGTTCACGTATTACCTGATGTACGGACCCGGGAAGGTGGGCGGGACGGCGGCGAACGTGCTCGCGCTAGCTCGGGTACGCGGACCGGTGCAGGCCGTGATCTGGGATCGCCCGACGCAGAGGTGGAACTTCCGTCCGGACGTAGCAGCGGCGTTTCTGTATTCGACGCCGGACCTGGAGCAGACCAGGCTCGTCGATCGGGCGACGGCGGAGTCGGTGACGCATCACTTCACGACGGTGCCGTTGCCGAGCGAGGCGGAGCTGACCCGGATCTGCCAGGAGGCCAGCCAGGCCTGACCTTGGGCCAAGACGACGGCGGGGAGGCTGCCACTAATGGACAGTCTGGAGTTCCAGTACTACCTGCTGTACCGGCCAGTGAATCCGACGGAGATCCCGGTGAACGTGATAGCCCTCGCAGATCGTCCGGGTCCGCCTCAGGCGGTGGTCTGGGACTACCGGGAGAACCGGTGGGGGTACGGGACGGACTTGGCCGTGTCGGTCCTGTACGCGAATCAGGAGCGTCACACGTTCAACCGGACCGATCGGGCGACGGCGGAGTCGGTGACCCGGCACTTCACGACGGTGCCGTTGCCGAGCGAGGCGGAGCTGACCCGGATCTGCCAGGAGGCCAGCCCGACCTGACCGGCACCCGGCCGGTGTCCGGTGAGAGCCGCGATGAGGGGTCGACGAGCCTCGTGTCGGCGGACGCCACAGGCCAATCGTCGACGTTGCCGGAGCAGGGAGGGGCAGTCGATGACCGAGGACGAGACCGTCGTGGACCTGACGGGCGTGGTGACGGCCCAGCCGAGCCTGCCGGCGACGGTGGTGGTCGAGGAGTACGTGGCGGAGCGTCGACAGGGGCGGATCTCGGGCCGGCAGGTGTGGCCGGAGACGGGCCCGCCGGCGGAGTAGGCGACCGGACCGTACCGCTGAAGGGCGGCGATGCGCCGCTGGCCGGCTCCCGTCCGGTGGGCCCGTTGAATTTGGCGCCGTTGGAGGATGTGGGTTTTCAGGCTGATCTTGAGGCGGTGTTGTGGTCGGGTGGTGGGTTCGTGGTGGGTGCGGATCCGTCGTCGCATCCGTTTGGTGGCCTGGTGAACGATGGTGGTCCGGGGCGGTCGGGTCGGGGCAACAATTGTATGGATTGTTCGTTGGCGGGGTTGTCAACGTTTCTTGGTCGGCCGATGGTGTCGCTGCCACGCTGGCCCGACGTCCTGCCGGACGGCACCGTCGACCGGCAGACCGGCGAGGCGTCCGGTGTCGACCGCGCCGAGGAGTGGTTGGGTGGGGAGTGGGTGGCGCCGCCGGCGGACATGCCGGGTGTGCCGCAGAAGCGGGCGGTGGTGGTTGCCCGGCAGTACGCGCAGTTGCAGGAGCGGGTGGCGGCGGCGGGGCCGGGTAGCGCCGCCCTGGTCGTCGCCGACTGGCTCAGTGTGGACGAGCGTACGGGGCAGGTGCAGGTCGACGCCGACGGCAACGCCCTGGCCGACGGCTCGCACGCGTTCCTGATCGTCTACCCGCACGGGGCCGATCGCCCGGTGTGGTGGGATCCGCAGGACGGCCAGACGTGGACGGTGCCGCCGGCGCATGTCGTCGCCGCCACTCACACGTTGTGGTCGATGGACGCGCCGGCTGCAGGTGGAGGGACCAACAGTGACTCGGGACGAAGCGCAGGAGCTGATCCAACGGCTGGTCGGGACGCCGAACCGGATGGCGCTGCACGAGTTCGAGTTCGGCTGGCTGGCGCAGGAGATCCTGAGTCCGCAGGAACGCGGCACGGGGATGCGGATCGGCCTGGGGAGCTACATCATCGACCGGGACGGGACGGTGACGGTGCACGGGAGTCTGCCCGTACCGGTGACGATCAGCCGGTACGCGGCGGAGCGTCGGCAGGGGCGGATCTCGGGTCGGCAGGTGTGGCCGGAGACGGACTCGCCGGACTAGCCGACGGAGCTGGCCAGGCCTCCGGAGCAGCTGACGGACTCGCCGGTTCCGGACCGTTGTCGGGTCCGCGTCCGGTGGGCCCGTTGAATCTGGCGCCCCTGGAGGATGTGGGATTTCAGGCTGATCTTGAGGCGGTGTTGTGGTCGGGTGGTGGGTTCGTGGTGGGTGCGGATCCGTCGTCGCATCCGTTCGGTGGCCTGGTGAACGATGGTGGTCCGGGGCGGTCGGGTCGGGGCAACAATTGTATGGATTGTTCGTTGGCGGGGTTGTCGACGTTTCTTGGTCGGCCGATGGTGTCGCTGCCACGCTGGCCGGACCGGGCGGGCGACGGGACGATCGACCGGGTCACCGGTGAGGCCGACGGGATCACCCGGGCCGAGCAGTGGTTGGGTGGGGAGTGGGTCGCGCCGCCGGCGGACATGCCGGGTGTGCCGCAGAAGCGGGCGGTGGCAGTTGCCCGGCAGTACGCGCAGTTGCAGGAGCGGGTGGCGGCGGCGGGGCCGGGTAGCGCCGCCCTGGTCGTCGCCGACTGGCTGAGTTTCGATCAGGACACCGGCCGGCTGCACCTGGACGCCGACGGGAACGTGCAGGCGGCGGGCTCGCACGCGTTCCTGATCGTCTACCCGTACGGGGCCGACGGGCCGGTGTGGTGGGATCCGCAGTACGGCGGAACCGCGACGCAGCCGCCCGCCGAGTATCTGGCGGCGACGCACACGTTGTGGTCGATGGACGCGCCGACGGCACGGGGAGGGACCGGAAGTGACTCGGGACGACGCGCAGGAGCTGATCCAGCGGCTGGTCGGGACGCCGAACCGGATGGCGCTGCACGAGTTCGAGTTCGGCTGGGTGGCGCGGGAGATCCTGTCGGAGACGGAACGCACCCAGGGGATGGGGCTGGGCCAGGGGAACTGGGTGATCGACCACGACGGGACGGTGACGGCCCATCGGAGCATGCCGCCGTCGATCATCATGCAGGAGTACGCGGCGGCCCGCCGGGCGGGCCGGACGACCGGCCGCCAGGTGTGGCCGCTGACGGTCGCGCCGGAGCAGCAGAGCTAGCCGCTGACGGTCGCGCCGGAGTAGCAGAGCCAACCGCCGCGCCGGACGGCCGGCTCAGCTCCGCGCCGGACGGTCTGGTCAGCGCGGCCGCCGGGACGACCTTCGGGGGCGCGCTGCACGACGCCGACCCGGTCGCGGTCACCGCGGCGGTACGCGACGCGCTCGACACCGGGCTGCTGCCCGCCGGAGCGGTCGCCGACCCGGACGCCGGCACCGTCATCCTCGACACCTCGGCCGGGCCGGTGACCGTCACCGTCACCGTGACCTCCCTGCCGCCCGACACGACGGTGGCACCCGTCGCCACCATCGCGACGCACGCCGCCGGGGCGACCGTACGGGTGTCCGACCGGGCCTCCACCGATCATGTCCGGCGGGCGGTCGCTGCCGCACTGGCCGAAGTGGACGCTATCGCCCAGGAGCGGGCCGACGGGCTGCGTACCGATGCGACGACGGCGCTCGCCGAAGGGTCCCGGCCCGAAGGTGACGGGCAGCGGCACCTGACCGCGCGGGACATGGGGCGGCTGGCGGAGCTGCGTACCGTCGCCGACCAGTTGGCGCAGGCCGGCACCGGCCGGCACGCCGACCCGGCCCAGGTCGCCCAGTTGCATGCCGAAGCGGTCGGCCTGCTGGTCAGCAGCGGGCTGCTGGAACCGTACCCGGGGCACCGGGTGCACAGCCTGGTGCCGAACGTACCGGTGGTCGGGTTGGCCGCCACGGACGCCCGGTTCGCTGCCGTCCGTACCCAGTTGGGGCCGGCCTTCGCAGACCTCGCCGGGCTGCTCACGGTCGCCCGCGACCGACCCGGTCTGGCCGACGAGATCCGGGTCGTGCAGGCCGACGTACGGGCGGCGGCCCGCCAGTGGGCCGCGCAGGCGACCGCCGCCCGCGACCGGGCGGACCTGGCGTTGACCGACCGGGTCGACGCCGCGCTCGACGCCGACCCGCGGCACGTCTTCGACCGGCTGGTCATCGGCGGCGGCTGGGCGGCCACGGCCGACTTCGCCACCCTCGACGCGCCGCCGGACACCGGGGACGGCCTGCCGCCGGTGCTGGCGGTGTCGCAGGGCCACGACCCGTGGGCGGACCGGCAGCAGCTGCTGATGGGGCAGGTCCCCACCGAGTTGGAGATCCCCGGCCTGCCGTTCCAGCCGGCGGACTTCGCCGACGAAGGCACCCAGTTCGCCCGCTCCAGTGACTTCGCGGCGGCGGTCGGCGCGGCCCGCGCGTACACCGGGATGCCCAGCTACCAGGGCACCGCGACCGCGATCACCCCCCGCCCGACCAGCGCCGACGCTGCGGCCGGTTGGCCGGATGGCGCGAACTACCGGGTGACGATCGGCGAGCGCGGTTTCTACGCCGCCACCGTGGACATCGCCGCCGGTCCGGGCCCGGCGCGGGTGCCGGCCGCGCCGGCGTCGACCACCGGCCGGTACGTCGACCCGGCGACCGGCTACCAGGTCGACCTCTCCGGTCCGGTGCCGGTGTTCCGGGACCCGACCGGCGTGCCCGTCGACCCGGCGACGCTGCCGGCCCCGGTCCGTACGGTGCTCGGCGGCACCGACAGCGGCATTGCCAACGCCTCGGCCGGTCCGCCGTTGCTGGCTGACACCGCCGGCCGGCTCACCGATCCGCTGCTGGTCGATCCGGACAGCGGGTACGCGGTCGACGCCGGGACCGGCCAGGTGTACGCGCCGGACGGCTCCCCGGTCCACCCGGCGGCGCTGCCGGCCGGTGCCGCGCAGCGGCTCGGCTTCGACGCCGATGGCCGGTTCACCGACCCTCGGCCAGCGCGTCCCCGGGTCGACTTCGGCGGGCAGAACCTCGCCGACGCGTACCAGCCGGGTGACCGGGTGCTGGTGTTCGGCGCGGGTGCCTCCGGGGCCTGGGACATCGAGCAGGCTGCCGCGTCACCGGCGGCCACCATCGACTGGTCGGCCCGCGCGGTCGGGCTGCCGCCGGCCGATCGCACCGGTGATCCGGCCCGGGACGCCGAGCTGCGGTTTCAGCGCAGCTTCTCCGGCGGCTACAACCGCCGCAACACGTTGCCCGAGGTCGGCGCGTACGACGTGGCCGCCACGGACAGCCGGATCAGCCAGTCGCTGCGCGAGATCGTCTCCGCCCGGCACACTGCGGACGGTACGTTCCTGGTCGAGTTCACCGACGGCACCCGCCAGGAGTACGACCGGGTCGTCCTCTCCATCGGCCAGGCCCCCGAATACCCGGGCGGGGTCGGCAGTCTTGTCGCCCTGGTGGAGTTGGAAGGGCTCACCGGACCTCAAGCCGTACCGGACGTTCCATACGACATCGTCGGCCTTCAGGACAGCTCCGGCAGACTAAGGGTCCTGGGTGCGGCGAGTGTCAGCCGCAGCGCTCTACAACGGGTAGTAACCGGAGCGGACGACGTCAAACTCGCGTTGAGCAGGCAGGCGACCTCGCTGCCGGCCGATTCTGCAGGGATTCTGCCAAGTATCCGATTCCATGCCCAACGGATCGCCGAGGCTAACCGCGCCGCCTCACACCTCGTCGTAGCCGACGCCCAGCCAATGCTTCCCCCAGTCGAGACTCAGCCAGGGCAGCGGACCGAAACGTTCGACGAGACTTCTACCGAACTCGGGCAGCTCGACGTGGACAGGAGATCCATCGATGTCTTCGCCGACCGGGAAGGCGCTGACCATGACCAGGTTGTCGCGGAAGTCGACATAGCGCAGGTTCGGCAGAGCTTTGGTGGCGGCGAGCCGTTCGGCACCGACCGGGCCGATGCCGCATCCCGCCAGCCCGAGCCACCGCAGCCGGGGCAGGGCAGCGGCCCCGATCAGTATGGACAGCCCGTCGTCGCCGATCGGGTTGTGCCCGAGATCCAATCCGACGAGACGGTCAAGCAGCCCCGAGGCCACGATCGCCGGGAGGTGGCCGGCGACGTCAGTCAGGACCAGATGGCGTACGGGAGTCTGGCTCCAGACGCGATCGCCATGATCGAGGAAGGCGTTGGCGGTCATCGTCACCGAGTCGACGAAGCCGAATCTCACTCGCCAGGCGGTGACAAGATCGGCGATCGGGGCGGCGATGCGCGGACCGACCCGGCGTTCCAGCCGGATCAGCCGAGGAGCGTTCACCGGTTCGATCTGCAGTCGGATGAGCTCGGCGTGGTCGGGGTCGGTGGGTTCGATGGCGTCGGCGTAGCGCAGCCGCAGGTCCATGTCGTCGGGGTTGGCGAGGATGACGGCGTACAGGGCGTCGCTGACGGCGGGCCGGGCGTCGCTGGCGTCGGACATGACCGCAGCGTATCGACGCCACCGGCGTTACTGCCGCTACCGGACACTCGGCTGATTGGTCCGCAGGGACTCTCTCCGCTGGAAGACCCTCGCTACCAATCAGATCTGGAGCACAGCCTCACTGCGCCTGACGGCTACCAGGTCGGCTCGGATCCGGCGGTCCATCCGTACGGGGGGTTGATCAATGACGGCGGGCCGTCGCAGCCAGGTAGGGGAAACAACTGCCTGGACGCATCACTGGCCGCGCTGGCCAGCTTCTACGGCCAGCCACAGGTAGCTCTGCCGCGCTGGCCGGACCCGCTTCCTGACGGTCGAACAGACTGGGCGAGTGGGGAGGCGGCTGGCATCGAACGGGCAGAAGCCTGGCTGGGCGGTCAGTGGGCACCCCAGCCAGCCGACATGCCTGGTACACCCCGTGAACGGGCCGAGAGGATCAGCCGACAGTACGGAGAACTGCAGGACCAGCTGGCAACTGGTGGGCCGGGGTCAGCAGCCCTGGTGGTAGCGGAATGGCTCAAGCTGGACCGACTGACCGGACAACCGGCCGTCGACGAAGATGGAAACGTCGTCGTGCACGACGCGCATGCATTCGTGGTGGTTCACCCGGCGGATGCCGATGGGCCCGTCTGGTGGGATCCACAGCAGGGGACGGTGTGGACCGAGCCGCCGACGGAGTACGTCGAGATGACGCACACTCTATGGTCGATGACAGTACCCCCAGGGGAGGTGCCGGGCGATGACGGAGGACGACGCGCAGCAACTGATCGAACGGCTGGTCGGGACGGCGAATCCGATCGAACTGCATCCGTTCGAGTTCGGCTGGCTGGCGAAGGAGACACCGTCGACCGAACAGCGGGCGACGGGGGCGCACGTCGGGATGGGCTGCTACATCATCGACCAGTCGGGGACGGTGACGGTGCACGGCAGCCTGCCGATACCGGTGGTCATGAAGCAGTACGCGGCGGCGAGGCGGCAGGGCCGGATCAGCGGGCACCAGATCTGGCCGCGAGTCGCGACGGTGGACCAGCCGATGCGCGGCTGACCCGGATCCGGGAGCTGGCGGCCCACTACACCGCCGCCGACCCGCCGACCCGGCTGACGCTGCGCGCCGAGATCGGCGTACTCGTCGACCAGCTCGGCCTGACCGGCGGCACCCCGCAGGCGTACGCGCGGTGGGTGCAGCTGCCGCCGGACCTGGCGAACCTGCTGCTGCGGCTCACCTCACCGGCGCTCGCCCCGGAGACCGTACTGGCGGTGCTCGGCGCGGACCCGGCGACGCTGACCGAGCCGCAACGTGCCCAGCAGCGCGACTACCGGGCCCGGCTGGTCCACAACGGGTACGTGCCGTTCGCGCCGCAGCTCACCGAGCAGCTGCACCGGCTCGCCGTCGACGCCGAGCACGGCCAGCAGAGCCTGCCGACGTTGCCGGCCTCCGCCGGCCAGGTGATCGGGTTGCGCCCGGATCAGATCGCCCAGCTGCGGGCCGTCGATCCGGCGCTGGCCGCGCGGATCGCCCGCGACGGCGTGTACGTGGACCTGACCGGCCGGGTCGACGTCAGCCCGTACGTGTTGGCGAACGCGCCGCAGGTCGACGTGGGCGGCGTACACCCTGGGTTTGACCTGACGACGGACGCCGGCCGGCGGGCGCTGCTGGCCGAGGACACCCGTCGGGCGTACGCGACGGTCACCGCGACGTACGGGCAGAACCCGGAGGTGGTTCGGCTGCTCGGCAGCCACCGGTTCCACTACCTGGGGCAGTCCCGCACGATGGTGCTGGTCTCGGATGCGCTGACGAGGTCGATCCTCAACCTGGCGCCGAGCGCGCCGGTCGCGCCAGCGCCGGAAGCGGCACCGCTCGCCGCCGGTCCGACCGAGATCCACGTGTACGCCGACCATCCCTCCCTGCCGGAGCCGGAGCCCGGGGAGGTGGCACCGGCGTACGGCCGCCCGGTGGATCCGCGCTCCGGTGCACCGGCACCCCTGTGGAACGGGCCGCCCCGGCGGGAGCACGTCGCGCAGGGAGCGCTCGGCGACTGCGGCATGTTGGCGTCGATCGGTGCGGTCGCCGGGCACAGCCCGCAGACGATCGGGCACCTGTTCCACCCGAATCCGGACGGCACCGTCGACGTCCTGCTGCACGAGAGCAGCCTCCCCGGTGACCGGACCGCTCCGACCGGGCGACGGTTGCGGCTCACTGTGACCCCGGACGTTCCGGTGCACGCCATCATGCCGGGTCAGGCCGCCTACGCTGACCAGTCGCAGGTGGGGGCGGCGTGGGCGAGCATCCTGGAGAAGGCGCTCGCGGCGGTCGACCGGACCTGGACCGAGTCCCGGCAGGTCCACTGGCAACAGCAGTGGCAGGGTTGGCAGGGTCGGACCGACCCGCATCGGGCGGCACCGCTGGGCTACGCCCGGATGAACCCCGGCAGCACCCCGGACCTGTGGGCGGAGCTGCTGACCCAGCTCACCGGCGAGCCGGCCCGCACCGGGCGGTTCCCCATCGCACCGGGCAGCGAGCCTACCGCCGAGGCGACGTTGGCCCGGCTGCTGGCCCAGGGGAATCCGGTGATCGCCAGCACCAGGCCGCCGGACCGCTACCTGCATCTGCCGAACGGGACACCGCCGTACGGGCTGTATGCCGGACACGCGTACGAGGTGGTGGCGGCGCAGGGTGGGCACGTCTGGCTGCGCAACCCGTGGAACCACGGCCATCCGCAGCCGATCCCGGTACGGGCGTTCCTCGACCTGATGAGCAGGGACTACGCCCACCTGGATCGCGCTCCGGTCGTGCCGCCGCCCCCGCCGCTGCCGCCCGTCGCGGAGCAGGCGAGCAGACCCGGTGAGTCGATGGCGCAGGCCCGGGTCGGTGGGTCGGCCGGTGTGGCTTCCACCGCGCTGACCGCTGCGGGGCCGGGCCGTACGGTGGTCGACCGGGGCGGCGCGTACTTCGTCTACTACGTGGACCGGGACCCGGCCGGTGAGCTGGTCCAGTTGGTGGCCGTCGAGGTGGGACCGGACGGGCAGCAGCGGTCGACAGGGTGGAGCGCTGACCGGGCGACGCCCGGTGCCGGTGCGGTGGCACCGCTGGCAGCCGGTGCCGAACGCCTGCCGGTGAGCCGGGCGGAGGCTGAGCAGGTGGCGCGCAGCGAGTGGGGCTTCGAGTTGCCGGACGAGCCGACGCTGCATGAGATGCTCGGTGGCTGAACTCTCGACGGAAAGGGACAGGATGGTGCCGTCGCACCCCGATGTGCTGGTGATCCGGAACAACACACAGGTGAACATGGGTACGTTCAGCCTCGGTGCGGGTGGGGCGAACCCGCGTCGACCGGTGACCGCACAGGTGGTGGTGGCCTACCCCGGGTCTGCCGATTCGACGACGCACCTGCTGCGGCTGGGCGAGACCTTCCCGATCGGTGCCGATTACTGGTACTTCGCTGGGGCGCATTTCGAGAATGCTGGCCGGTGGCGGGTGACGGTGCGGCGGCTGGCGCCGGGTGAGGCGCCGCCGGTGGTGGACGAGTCGACGGCGGTGACCGGTTGGCGGCCTGCGCAGCTGCAGCCGTTTGGCCAGCTGGACGAGGCGCGGTTGCAGGCGTTGGAGCAGGCGTTGGGTCGCGAGTTGACGGGCGACTACCGGGACTGGCTGGCCGAGACGAACGGCGCGCAGCCGACGGAGCCCCAGTGGGTGCCGGGTGCGCCGTTCACCCTGTTTCCGGGGCGGCCGCTGTTGGGGGTCCATCCGGAGTATCCGGCGTACGACCTGCTGGCGGCGGAGCGGGAGTGGCGGGTCGGGAAGCTGTCGACGGACTTCCTGGTGATCGCCGTACCGATGGAGGGTCTGCTGCTGCTGCGGTTGACGGACCCGCATCCGGGGACGGTCGGTTTCCTGCCGAACGATCTGCTGGCCGGCCCCGGTACGCCGGAGGTGATCGCCTGGCGGGAGCGGCAGGTGGTCACCACCGGCCTGGGCTGGTCGTTCGGCGACTTCCTCGGCCGGCTCACCCCACTCGACGCGCCGACCGCCTGACGCCGGAGGTTGAGCGTGAAGATCAGTTGATGTAAATGCGGCCTTCTGCCGGCGTGTCGTCCGTATTTACATCAACTGATCATGGAGTTCACCGGCTGCCGCTGGGGGCGGAGCCGATTACCAGGAAAGTGCTCTCCGGCCACACATAGGAGTCGGTGTCACCGGGCTCGGCCGGTCGGAGGAAGACGATCCGCACGAGGCGGGGCCACCAGCGGGTCGGCTCCGACCAGGAGCACTGGACCTGCCGGTCGCCGGTGTCGGCGCAGTCGCCGACCTGTTCCCAGCCGTCGAGCTGGCCGGCGACGTCGGACCGGACCTGGTCCCAGGTGGTGGCGGCCGGCATGGCGTAGGTCGCCACCTGCGGTGCGCCGCGTTCGCTGCGCAGGTCGGTGGCGACTTCAGCGGTACGGTTGTCGACGACCGCCTCGTACTCGCCTTCGGGCAGCGCCGTCGACGCCCCTGCCGGTGCCGTGACGGGGACCGGCTCGCCGGCGGTCGTCCAGCGCACCCCGGCCACCGCTGCCGCACCGAGCACGAGGACGGCCCCGGTAACCGCAAGAATGACTCGCACGGCCCGGAGTCTAGGAACACCGGTCCAGCCGGCGCGGCACCCTGCACAGCCGGTCGGTCAACCGGCCGACCTGCCGGTTGCCCGCTGGCTGGTCACGCCGGGCTGGGCAGCAGGACCCGGTAGCCGACGGACTGGCCGTACGTCATCAGTGGGCGCAGGGTCGGGACCAGCTCGGTCGGCTCGGACGCCCAGTGGCGTCCCCGGTTGCGTTCCATCCGCCGTTGCCGGATCGCCGCCTGCTCGCGCCGCAGGTGGGCAAGCCGTCGGGATGCCGTGGAGCGACCGGAGTGCCAGTCCCGCCAGCGCAGCCACCAGTCGCGAATCATTTCAGTGATCATTTCTTCTCCTTGATCAAACTCAACTGTCAGCGCCTGGGTAGTCGGTACAGCCCGCGACGCTGCACGAATATCTCCCGCCGTTCGGCGGCATTGCCGTAGCCGTCGATCACGTACCCGGTGATCCAGATCCAGCCGTCGTACGTCCACTTCCGGTCGACCGAGATCACCCGCATCCGGAAGGCTCGGCCGTCGGCGAACTGCACGCTCGCTTCGCGGCCGATCAGCAGGACGTCTCCCGGTTTCGGCTCGGGTGTGGCGACCAGGCGGCTATCCGCCACGCCGGCACAACGGCCACGTCGGACGGCCGCACACCGGGCACCACCTGGACTTGACCTTGAACGACCACAGCCCGGCACAGAAGCCGAGCAGCGCCGCCCCGACAACCGCCCCGAATCCCAGCATCGGTATCCCTTCCGGCCGCACCGTGGCCGCCATTGCGATCATGAAAACTCCGTCACTCGCGTCGATGGGACCCCGGGGAGCAATCCAGCCGGGGGGACTCCCCGGGGTCAATTTCCACCCTGGACTCTCAGGCCCGACAAGAGCAAGATGCCAACAGGGCAACGGAAAGCCGCCGGCAGTGGTCCGGCAGCCAGTGGACAAAGTCGAGTGATTTGGGGGACGTGAAGACCTATGTCTGCGAGCGAGTATCTGGTAATAGAGCTACGCCGCATCCGGGAGTCGCTGGGGCTCACTCAGGAGTCGTGGGCGGAGCGCGTCCACTTCTCGGCAAAGCACGTGGGCTCCATCGAGCGCGGTGAGCGGCCGGCGCTGCCGGACTATCTGGCCTCGGTCGACAAGGCGTTCGGCACCGCGTTGATGAAGTTCTACCGGGAGTTCGTCGTCGGCGAGCGCACGCCGGTCTGGTTCCGGCCGTTCAGCGACCACGAGGGCGGTGCGACGCTGATCCGGGCGTTCCAGCCGCTGCTGATCCCCGGCCTGCTGCAGACCGAGGCGTACGCCGAGGCGGTGCTGACGGCGTACCGGGTGCCCGAGGAGGCGGCGGCGATCGCGTTGACCACCCGGATGGGTCGGCAGGCCATCCTGCGGCGGGAGAAGCCCTGCCAGCTTGCCGCCGTCATCGACGAGAGCGTGCTGACCCGGCGGGCCGGCAGCCCCGAGATCATGCGGGAGCAGTTGACCGCACTGGTCGAGGCCTGCCAGCGGCCGAACATCCAGGTGCAGGTGGTGCCGTCCGAGGTGGGCGTCTACCCGGGGATGGACGGTCCGTTCGTGCTGGCCAACGTCGATGGCCGCACGGTCGGCTTCCTGGAGGGGCACCTGGACGGCCGGGTGGTGGAGGCCCCGGACCACACGGCCGACTTGGAGGGCACCTGGGAGACAATCCGGGGGTACGCTCTGCCGCACCACCAGAGCCTTGACCTGATCACGAGGACGGCTGAGAAATGGACCTGAGCACCGCCCCCAGTTGGCGTACCAGCACTTACACCGATTCTGGCTCCTGCGTCGAGGTGGCCGACAACCTGCCCGGCCGGGTCCTGGTCCGGGACACCAAGGACCGCAGCGGCCCGATGCTGACCTTCGGCCCGGCCGCCTGGCGTTCCTTCGTCGAGCTGGCCAAGCAGCACTGACGGCCTGACGCCTACCCCGGCGCGACAGCCGGCGAGCGCCGGCCCTGCTTCGGTAGGGTCGGCGCTCCCGCATCGCTCGCCGGGCGCAGCGAGGCTTCCGGGCGACAGTTTCAACTTTGAAATCGCGGTTGACGCAGCAGCTTCTCGGGAGCTGCCCTTGATCGAGTGCCTTGGCCTGGCAGTTGGTCGAGAACATCCTGCGGTGCTGGCTCGGTGGGCGGGACTACGGGGAGGCGTGCAGCGGTGGCCCCCGGTAGTAGGTTCGGCGGGTGACGCCCGACGAGACCGCCCCTGAGCCGCTGACGGCAGCGCAGCGCTTGGCGGCTGCCCTGGGCCAGCCGCCGCTGCTGCCGCTGAGTGCGGATGAGTTTGCGGAGTTGGAAGCGGCGCAGGACCGCGCGGACGCCGACGCTGAGCTGATCTGGGGCGTACGGGGGTGGACAGCGGCCTGAGGCTGCGCCCACCACGGCGCTCCGGTCGGTTCAGGGCCGGTCGGGTCACCACGAATTACGATGCCGTCATGAACTTCGAGCGGATCACCGTCAATCCCGCTCAGATGGGTGGGGCACCCTGTATCCGTGGGCTGCGCATCCCGGCCTCGACGGTGGTGGCTATGGTCGCGGACGGCATGAGCCCGGACGAGATCGTCTTGGAGCTGCCGGACCTGGCCGTTGATGACGTCTGGGAGGCACTGCGCTTCGCGGCCGAGGCTGTCCGGGAGCGGAAACTGCCGTTGCATCGCGCGGCATGAGGTTCCTGTCAGCGGTTGGCGGATCGGCCGTTGGGAGCCCACTCGTCGGCGAAGGTTTCCATCTGGCGGATCACCAGGTCGACAGCGGCCCGCTCGTGGTCCGGCGGGTAGTCGTAGCGGGCCAGTAGGCGCCGGATGTGGCTGCGCAGCTTGGCGCGCACCGGCTCGCGGGAGAACCAGTCCACGGTGATCGACGACTGGATCGACTTGACCAGCTCCCGGGCGATATCGGCGAGGGTGCCGACCCCCATCAACTCGGTAGCCGCCTCGTTCTGCGCGACGGCGTCGTAGAAGGCCAGCTCGGCGTGGTTGAGCGGCGGGTCGAACCGCTGGCCACGGCGGGCGTCAGCAGACACCTCCTTGGCCAGCGCCACCAGCTCGACGATCAGCTGCGCGCTGGTCAGCTGCTGACGCATGTAGCGGCTCATCAGGTCTTCGAGCAGGGCGGAGAAGCGCTCCTGGCGTACCACGTTGTGTTTGGTGACCTCGCGCATCTTCTGCTCGATCAGCCGGCGCAGCGCGGACACCGCCAGGTGTGGGGTTTCCGAGTCTTGCAGGCGCTGCAGCGCTACCCCGTTGAGGTCGGTGATGTCGAGCCGGCCGAGCCCGGCTTCCTCGTAGATGTCGGTGATATCGGTGGCGTCGACCACCTGGGCGGCGAGATGGGCGAGGTAGCGCTCCACCTCGGCCGTGTTGGGCAGCCCTTTGGCTTCTCGGTCGGCGGCCTCCTCCTTGACGATCCAGACCCGGACGTCCCGGAAGAACGTGATGTCGCGGCGCAGCCGTTGGATGTCGCCGGCCCGCTCGACAAAGTCACGGCTGGTGGCGCAGAGCGTGTAGAAGCGCTCCAGCCGGCCAGCCGAGTCACGGAACCGCTGGTGCAGCGGCTTGGTGCCGGGCTCGACGGCGTTGCCGGGGGTACGCGGGTCGCGCAGGTAGTTGGCGGCCTTCCGGATCGCCCGCACCCGGCGGATGTGGTCCTTCTCGTTGTCGAGGATCGCCCTCCAGTTGATCGGGGCCAGCATCGCTTCGATGACGGCGATCTCGTTGTGTACCTCGCCGATGGCCCGATCGATCTCCCGGCCGAGGGTCTGGTCCTCCTGGTCGCGCCGGCTGTACTCGGTGAGCGCCTTCCGCAGGTTCTCGGTCAGCGGGGCGTAGCCGACCAGCAGGCCGTCCTGCTTGCCCCGGAAGCGGCGGTTGACCCGGGCTAGGGCCTGCATCAGGTTGGCGCCGCGCATCGGCCGGTCCATGTAGATCGTGTGGATCGGCGGCGCGTCGTAGCCGGTGAGCAGCATCGAATGCACGATGAGCAGCTCCAGCTCGTCGTCCGGGTCCTTCGCCCGAGCCTGTACGGTCTTGAGCTGCGACGGGCGCAGGTGATGCGGGCGCAGCAGCTCGTCGTCGCTGGGCACCCCATGGAAGACGATCTTCATCTTGCCCTTGTCGACGGCCGGGTCCGCCCAGTCGGGCCGTAGCTCCTTGATCGCGTTGAAGATGCGGACGCAGATCTCCCGGGTCGCGCCGACCAGCATCGCCTTACCTGGCCCGCCGAGCTGCGGCTCCATCAACGTGCGCCGCTCCTCCCAGTGCTCGACCAGGTCCTTCGCCAGGGTCTCGACCCGGTCCGGGGCACCGTAGATCGTGTTGAGCGTCGCCACCTTGGCTTCGGCTTTGCGTCGCTCCCCGTCGTCCAGGCTGGCGGTGAGCTGCTCCACCTCCTCGTCGATGGTGTCCGGGTCGATGTCCGGTGGCAGCGACACCGGGATGATCCGCGGCTCGTGGTAGACCCGCACGGTCGCCTCGTCGTCGACGGCGCGCTTCAGGTCGTACACGTCGATGTAGTCGCCGAAGATGGCACGGGTGTTGACCTCGGCGGTGGAGATCGGGGTGCCGGTGAAGGCGATGAACGTCGCGTGCGGCAGCGCGTCGCGCAGGTGCCGGGCATAGCCGTCGAGGGTGTCGTAGTGGCTGCGGTGCGCCTCGTCGACGATCACCAGGAGGTTGCGGCGGTCGGACAGGAGCGGATGCGACCTCCCGGCCTGCCGTTCCTCCTTCGTCCGCCCGAACTTCTGCAACGTCGTGAAGATGATGCCGCCGGCGTTGCGGTTGGACAGCTCATCCCGCAGCGCAACGCGGGTGTCGACCTGGACCGGCTCCTGGCCGAGCAGCATCTGACTCTCCTGGAACGTGCCGAAGAGCTGATCGTCGAGATCCGTGCGGTCGGTGAGCACCACGATCGTCGGGTTCTTCAGGGCCGGGTGCCGGGCGGTCATCGCCGCCGTGCAGACCATCTCCTCCGACTTGCCGGAGCCCTGGGTGTGCCAGACGACGCCCGCCTTCCCGTCACTCTGCGCCGCATGCACGATGCACTCGACGGCCCGGATGACCGCGAAATGCTGGTGCGCCTTGGCGATTCGCTTCGTGTCCGAGGTGAAGTTGACGAACCCGGCGGCCAGATCCAGGAAACGCCGCTGGTTGAACAGGCCGTGCAGGGCGACGGACAACGCCTCCGGGCCGTCGTACTCCGGTGAGCTGGTGTCGACCCGCTGGCCTTCGTCGTCGATGTTCCATGGTGCGAAATGCTCGTAGGCCGTGAACGGCGTGCCGTACTTCGCGGTGATCCCGTCAGAGACCAGGCAGAGCACGGCGTGCCGGAACGCCAGCGGGAACTCCGCGAGGTACGTCTGAAGCTGGGCGTGCGCGCCGGGCAGGGTGGCGTGCTCGTCGGTGGCGTTCTTCAACTCCACCATGGCGACCGGCAAGCCGTTGACGTAGAGCACGATGTCGAAGCGTCGCCGGAAGTCGCCGTCGATGACCAGGACCTGGCTGATCGCCCGGAAAATGTTGCGGCCGGGGTCGTGCAGATCAACCAGCCGTACGGTCGGGTTGTGCTCGGCACCGAACGAGTCGGTGTAGACGATCGACCGGATGCCGTTGACCAGCCGCTCGTGCGCTGCCCGGTTCTCGGCGAACGCCTCCCGAGAGGCCACGTCGGTGGCGGCCCGCACCGCGTCGGCGACGGCGCCCTGCGGCAGCGTGGGGTTGAGCAGCTCGACCGCTGCCCGCAGGTCCTCGACGAGCACCAGGTCGGCCCAGGTCTGACGCTGCCCCGACCCTGGCGCGAAGTCCTTGCCCGCACCGGGCTCCCACCCGAGCTCCCCGAGCTGCTCCAGCGCGTGCGACTCCCAGTCTGCCTCGCCCATCCGCCCGTCCCACCCCATCACAAACCCTCCCCAGAGTCTTGACCTAAACGGCTTCCTCGACGACCTTCTCCGCGTCCTTCACCCGCAACCGCCCCGACATCAACTCCGGCAGCAGTGCGTCGCGCAGCTCTGCAAGCGCTCTTGATTCGCTCAGGGCGGCATCCGCTCTGTCTTCGAGATTTGACAGTCGCTGTGCCAGTCCCTCCGTGTTACTCGACGGGATCCTGATCGGGAGAGAAGCTAGCTTGGTGCGGCCAAGCTCAGTTTGGCCGGTTGAACCTTCTCCTAGTGATTCGATTTGAGGCTGAGCTGCGAGGATGGCAAAACCACCGACGATCGCCGGGATTTGCGGGATCATCCTGATGATGGTGACATGCGAATCGGCGGTTGCCGTTAGATTCTGCGACCAGATGCCCACTCGGCCCAAAGTTCCAACGCCGGTAGAGTTGACCAAGACGTCATGCCTCTGCAAGATTCGATCCTGCTTGACGCGATCGGCTTCAGCTAGTCGCGCTGGTTCGGGAGTAACTCGCCCGCCTCGAACGCACTTTTGGTTAATCACGGCGATCCCTGACGGGTCGTCCGTGTACTTCGGTGCTTGACCTCTAGTAAGTACCTCGGAGATCTCCCCAATGGACTTTACTTGAAACGACTCATTGATGCTTGATTGATAGAGGGCTACGCCAAGATTGCGCGACGTTGTGGCAATGTGATCGTTGCCTGCAATTTTTCTATCTAGGGTGCGGACAATCTTGGTGATCGCATCCTGATTGATTTTGCTGGGTAAGCTGAGGCGAATGCTGTTTAGTGCCGATTGTGTTAGCTTTGGTTGAGTGGATCCCGTCAGGTAGCCGGAGATGTCTAGCTGTTCAATGGCGTATGCGAGGTAGTAGGTGTTCGCTAGTTCGTTTCCCTGTAGTACGTGTGCATGATTGTTCGCCCAAAACTTCCCGGTTGCAATCATTGCTATGGGAGTCTTCCTGGTTCGGAGATTCTCCCCATCTTCTGCAACTAGCAGGTACTCCCCGTCGAATAGATAACCGGCGACTTTGTCTACTATGCCGGACGCGCCATAGTAGGGATACGGTCCTGCGGTGCGTTCGGCGGCCTTTATGGGCTTACGCTGCCGGTCAAAGTTGACGGTCACGTCACTGAGCAGAAACTCCTGGAGGATCAACGAAGCTCCCCGAGTTGCTTGCGAATAGCCTCTTCGAGGCGGGTGGACTCTTCGAAGTGGGCGTACAGCTCTTTGGTCAGGCGGTCGATGCGGTCGGCTAGTGGTTCGGCGTCCGGGTCCTCTTCGACTTCGGCAGCACCGACGTAGCGGCCAGGGGTCAGCACGTAGTCGTGGGCGGCTACCTCGTCGACGGTTGCCGAGTAGCAGAAGCCGGGCACATCCTCGTACTTCTGGTCCTTGGTCTTGGCCGACCTGGTGCCGCGCCAGGCGTGGTAGGTGTCGGCGATCTTGGCGATGTCGTCGTCGGTGAGGACGCGTTCGGTGCGATCGACCATGGTGCCGAGTGCGCGGGCGTCGATGAAAAGGATCTCGCCGCGCCGGTCAGTCAGCGCCTTGGCGCCCTGTGGCGTCTTGTCCTTGGTGAGGAACCACAGGCAGGCGGGGATCGCGGTGGTGCGGAACAGGTTCGGCGGGAGGGCGACCATGCACGCCACCAGGCCCGCGTCGACCATCGCCTTGCGGATCTCGCCTTCGCCGGACTGCTTCGACGACATCGAGCCGTTCGCCAGGACAATGCCGGCGCTGCCCCGGTCGCCGAGCTTGTAGACGATGTGCTGCAGCCAGGCGTAGTTGGCATTGCTCTGCGGCGGCGTCCCGTAGCGCCAGCGCGGGTCGGAGTCGTTGCGGGCCCAGTCGCTCATGTTGAACGGTGGGTTGGCCATGATGAAATCGGCCCGCATGTCCGGGTGTTTGTCGTCGGCGAAGGTGTCGGCCCACCGGTCGCCGGTGCCGACCGGGTCCATGCCGTGGATGGCGAGGTTCATCTTCGCCAGCCGCCAGGTGCGCTCGTTCGCCTCCTGGCCGTAGATGGCGATGTCGTGGGTGTGCTCACGGCCGGCGCGGGCCTCGACGAACTTCTTCGACTGCACAAACATGCCGCCCGAGCCGCAGCACGGGTCGTAGACCCGGCCGGAGTAGGGCTCCAGCACCTCGACGATGACTCGGACCACGCTTTCCGGCGTGTAGAACTCGCCGGCCCGCTTGCCTTCGGCGCGGGCGAACCGCTCCAGGAAGTATTCGTAGACCTCGCCGAGGACATCCTGCGCCTTGCGCTCGCCGTGGCCGGTGAAGCGGGCGTCGCTGATCAGGTCGACCAGCTCCTTCAACCGCTTCTGGTCGACGTTGTCCCGGTTGAAGATCTTCGGCAGTACGCCGGTCAACGCCCGGTTCTCCCGCATGATCGCGTCCATCGCGTCGTCGAGCAGCTTGCCGACCCCGGACGGCGCGTTCTCCACCAGGTAGTCCCAGCGGGCGTTCTCCGGCACCCAGAAGACGTTCGCGCTGGTGTACTCGTCCCGGTCGTCGAGGAAGGCGGCGCGTCGGCTCTCCGGGATGTCGGACAGGCTCTCCGCGATCTGGTCACGGCGCTCGGCGAACGCATCCGAGACGTACTTGAGGAAGACCAGGCCGAGGACGAACTCCTTGTACTGCGCGGCGTCCATCGATCCGCGCAGCTTGTCGGCGGCCTTCCACAGAATGTCCTGGATCTGCTTGGTGCTGGACATGCCGGGCAGCTCGCCCTGTCCGCTGGCACGTTTGCGTGGGGGCACTGTGTGTTCCGTTCTCTCGATCAGAAGTTCGTACCGTACAGAGTCGTCAGGGTGCCGTCGGCGAAGCCGGTCACGGCGAGTTCGCGTAACTCGGCCAAAAGACTTGCCTGCCGCCGCAGGAGGCGTTCGCGCTCCGCCAATCGGCGCAGCATGTCGTCCAAGCGGGCCACCTCGTCGGCGGCCAGGTCGGGGATCGTGGCGTCGCGCAGCCGTGGGCCGCGCACCGCGCCGGGGCTGCGCGCGGTGTTGCGGGCGGTGCCCAGCAGTGCCGCCAGGACACGCGGGGTGAGCGGATCGCCGGCGGCGATGCGCAGTCCGGCGGCCGGGCGTTCGATCACCGAGAAGCCGTCGTCGTCCACCATGACCCCGAACCGGGGCGTGGCGGTCACCACCAGGTCACCCGGCTCGGTGAGCGCGACCTGCGGATACTCCGCAGCGAGCGTGAGCCGGTCCATCCACCGGGTCGACGACCCCGCGAGCACCTCCGCCGGGCCGAGCACCCGGTGGTGACCCCGGCGCCCGATGTGCTCCGGCGACAGCCGGTGCCCGGCGAGCTGGCGGACCCGGCGGGCCCGGCGGAGCGCGTCGACGGACAGCTCCTTCGGCCTGCCGCCGTCGCGCTGGGCCGCGCCGGTGACCAGCTCGCCGTGCTCCTGCGCGTACCGGATGAAGGTTTGCTCCTCGTCGCTCAGGCGGCGCTCGACCTCGCCGATCAGCGCGGGCCGGTCGGCGGCCAGCCGGGCCCGCAGGGTGACCGACGCCGGACCCGGCGGCCGCAGCGCCGCACCCCGACGCAGGTCGAGGCTCGCCAACGGGACGATCCGGCCGGTCCGTGGATCGTGGCCGTCGCTGCGGTGCCCCTCGGCGCGCCACAGGGTGATGTCCTCGGCGGCGGCGTCGACAGTGCGGTGGTCGAACGCGGCACCGCTGAGATCGGCCAGCAGCAGCCGGCCCTTGACAGTCGGGACCGGATCGCGGGTCAGCACCCACATTGCGGCCGGATAGCCGGGCCGGGCCGGATAGACCCCGCCGGGCAGCCGTACGATCGCCTCGACCATGCCGCTGCTCAGCAGCGCCGTGCGGCGCATCACCGCAGGCCCGTCCCGCAGCTCGTCGACGAGGCTGCTGGCCGGGCCGACGATGATGGCGGTGCGGCCCGCACCGAGTAGATCGGCGGTCGCCTCGACGGAGTCGAGGTCGGCGGCAGCGTCACGGCTCTCGGCCGGCCGGTACGGCAGCCGGGTGACGATCAGATCGGGGTCGGCGAACTCCTCGCTCAACTCGTCGATGCTCACGTCGAACTGGAACTCGTCCAACCCCGCCAGCAGCAACCGTCGGCGGATCAGGCGGACGAGCCCGTCGTCGGCGACGGACGCGACGAACTGCAGACGGGCACGGTCCTCGACGTCGTCGAGCAACGCCGTCAGCAGGTCACCGGTGCCGGCGTTGCCGTCGGCGATGGTGACGGGGCGGCCGCTGCGTAATCTGCCCGGCACGTCGGCGACCTGACGGATCAGCGCGACCAGCTCCGGGGTGAGCGCATCCGCCGCCAGCTCCGGCCAGCCGAAACGGTTGGCGGAGCTGAGCAGCAGACGGCAGGCGTGCCCGGCGTCGTACGCACCCTCGATCAGCTGCTCGACCAGCTGGGTCAGGCCGCCCGGCTCGGGCGCGTCGGCCAGCTCGCGCAGCAGGAAATCGCCGTCGGGGTCGAAGCGGCGGGCCAGCGGCAGCAGGTCGGCGGGCAGCTCCCGGCCGGCGAGGTGGCGCAGGCACAGGGCGGCGCTGAGGACGGCGATCGTGCGTCGGCCGCCGTGCCGTCGGGCGTACGCCGTCAGCGTGTGCAGCGTCTGCTCGGCGCGCAGCGTCTCCGGGTCGGCGTGACCGAGCCCGGTGTGCAGCAGCCAGGCGAGGACCGCGTCGGCGGGGAAGAGTGGCTGCTCGTCGCTGCCGGAGACGGGCGCCGGGAAGCCCGGGTGCCGGCGGCGCCAGTTCATGATCGCCGGCTTTCTGACCCGCGCCAACTGGGCGATCTCGCGCTGCGACATCAACGCCGTCTGTTCCATACCTTCACCCCCTCGGCTGCGAAGCCAACTGTAGGAGCCCTCACGTTCCGATGCCTGATAGTGCTTGTTATCCCGGGATAACAGCAATGTGCACATCCTAATACCTGGGGATGCGGTTCCCTCGATGGGCCAACGACATCAGGGGGTCTGATGAACGACACGCTCACGCTTCACCAGGAACTCGCCGACCGGCTTCAGCGCAGCCAGGTGCCAGCCGAGGTCATCGACCTGGCCCTCGCCGCCCTCCACGGCGACGAGCCGCTCGACGCCGTCGTGCGCGGCGACGCCCTGCCCGTACCGCCCGAAACCGCAGCGGCCGACGGTAGCCGGCTGCCGCAGGCGTTCCTGGAAGAAATCCGGGTCGCCGGCTTCCGCGGCGTCGGCCAGCCCGCCACCGTCGGACTCGTGCCCAAGACCGGGCTGACCGTGTTCATCGGCCGCAACGGCTCCGGCAAATCCAGCTTCGCCGAAGCCGTCGAGTTCACACTCACCGAAGACTCCCTGCGCTGGGCGCAGCGACCGCCGGCCTTCCGCGACGGCTGGCGCAACCTGCACCACAACGGCGCACCGCTGATCCGCCTCACCATGCGGCTGGACAACGGCGAACCGGTGACGATCAACCGCACCTGGCCGGCAGGCACCACCGACCTGGCCTCCGCCACCGTCACGACGACCCAGGGCGACGCCGCGATGTCCCCCGGTCAGCTGCCGGAGTGGATCGGCCAGGCGGAACGGTACCGGCCGTTCCTCTCCGCCCGGGACCTCGAACGCATCATCACCGCCAAAACCACCGAGCTGTACGACGCCATCGCACCGATCCTCGGCCTCGCCCCGCTGCACGCCGCCGACGCCTGCCTGCAGCGCAAGCGGAAGCAGTACGACGACCGCGCGAAGGCGCTCAAGGCGGACTTCGCCCAGCTCCGGGCACAGCTCGCGCAGCTCGACGACGAACGCGCCCGCGACGCCCTGCGCGCCCTCGGAAGCCGGGCGGGGCGGGCTGACCTGACCGTTCTGGCCGCGTTGGCCAGCGACGAGGTCGCCGCCTCGGAAGCAGTGGCTGCCGCAGCAGCCCGGCGGCTCATCGAAGAGAAACTGCCCGACGGTCGACACGTCCTCGTCACCCTGGTCGAGGAGCACTGGGCCGCGAAGGAAGCCGCCGCCACCGACAGCGGGACGGCCCACCGGACCGCCGAACTGCTGCGTGGTGCCCTGGCGATGCACCGCGAAGGCGGCGACCGGCCCTGCCCGGTCTGCCGGGAAGGCACCCTCGACCAGGGCTGGCAGCAGCAGGCAGAGGCGGAGCTGACCCGGCTCGTCGCCCTCGCCGCAGCGGCCAGCGCAGCCCAGGACGAGTACGCGAAGGCCCTCCGTACGGCCGACACGCTGCTCAGCGACGTCCACAAGTGGCTCGACCCGGTCGCCGACGCGCTCGCCGCCCACCTGCCGGTGCAGTGCGCCGCGATGCGCGACGCCCTGGCCGGGCTCAGCCGCGACCCGGCCACCTGGGACGCCGTCCACGCAGCCCACGCCGACCTCACGGCCGCCGCAGCGGACTGGCTCACCCAGCGGCACGACACCTGGCGCGAGCCCGGTGCCGCCATCCGCCGCTGGGTCGACGCCGCTACCCTGGTCCGGGCCGAGGCCGCGACCCTCGCACTGCTCACCAAGGCCCGCGAGGCGCTGGTCGACGCCACCAAGTCGATCCGCGCCGAACGGCTGGGCAACTACGCCGCGCAGTCGGACCGGGTGTGGCAGCAGCTGCGCCACGAAAGCAACGTCGAGCTGCACCAGCTGCGGATGGACGGGGTCAACACCAGTCGCAAGGTCCACTTCCCGGTCGCCGTCGACGGTGTCGAAACTGACGCGCTGGGCGTGATGAGCCAGGGCGAGTTGCACGCCCTCGGCCTGGCGGTCTTCCTGCCCCGGGCGTGTGCCGACGCCAGCCCGTACCGGTTCGTGATCATCGACGACCCGGTGCAGAGCATGGACCCGGCCAAGATCGACGGTCTCGCCGAAGTGCTCCGCGAAGTCGCCCTGACCCGACAGGTCGTCGTCTTCACCCACGACGACCGGCTGCCGGAAGCGCTCCGCCGGCTCGACGTCGAGGCCGACATCCGGGAAGTCACCCGCCGCGAAGGCTCCATCGTCGAGATACGCCGGGCCTGCGACCCCGCCGACCGCTACCTCGACGACGCCCGCGCCGTCGTCGTCGCCGACATCCCCGACGAGGCGAAAGATCTGCTGGTCGCCGGCTTCTGCCGGTCCGCGATCGAGGCAGTGAGCATGGACCGCTACCGGACCGAACAGCACCGGGCCGGTACGCCGTACCAGACAATCCAGCAGGCGCTCGGCGATGCCCACGGTGTGAAGGAGGTGCTCAGCCTCGGACTCTTCAACGGCATCGTGCCCCGACCGGAGCTGTTCACACGCCTCGACCGGGACTACGGCCGGGACGCGTCCCGGACGGTCCAGGCGGTTGCCCGCGCGGTCCACGGACGCCCGAGCGGCATGCCGACCCGGCAGATGCTCAGGCACACCACGGCACTGGTGGAGGGGCTGCGATGAACCAGTCCGTCCACCTCGCCACCGCTGACCGGATGCTGACCACCGTGGTCCGCGGTACCCGAGGTGCCTGGCCGCGGGCATGTGCCTGGCTGCTGCGGCACGAGCTCGAAGCAGCCATGGACCGCTACTGGGCCCGGGTCTGCCCGACGATCGGCCAGACCCGGGTGCAGCGGCCGAAGCTGCTCCTGCTCGCCCACTACGGCGGGCCACAGCTGGCGGGCCGGGCCAGCTACCTGTGGTGGGCCCTGTCCCGAGCCGGACACCACCACCACTACGAACTCGGCGTTACCGCAGCCGAGCTGACGCGGTTTCGCACCGAACTCCTCGAAATCGTCGGGCTCCTAGACCACGCGAAGCCATCGCAACATGGACAGCGCAAGTAGGCCAGTGCTCCCGCGTCGGCGTCAGTCCAACTGGGTCACGACGTTGCCGTCGGCGTCGTGGCCGACGACGGCGGTGATGTCGGTGAGGTTCATCCCGTCGCGCTTATCCCCGTTGCGAGGAAGCCAGACCGCGTATGCGCCGACCTGGCGATTTCGGGTGGCGGGGAGCCGGTGGACAGCGGCCGTGGCGGTCTGGCCGAACATGGTCACGGACACGCTGGTCACGGCACCGCGTACGGGCCCGACCAGGATGATCTCCCGCTGCTGCGGGTCAAGCGGGGCGACGTACGGCATCGGCTTGGTGGGCAGCAGTGGTGGACCCACAGTGTCCAGAGCCTCCGGCGCCGGATCACAGAAGACGAACTCGTTCTCCTTGCCCTCCCTGCGCTTACCGTCGACGCGGGCGACGCGCACGCAAAACGCGTCTTCGGCGAGCCAGGCGGCGGTCTCCCAACCCGGTACGCGGGCATCCAACACCACGGGCTGTCCGACGGGCGGGGCCGGCGGGGGCGTCTCAGGGGCGGTAGTAGCGTCAGCGCAGCCTTGCACAGCGAGTAGCCCGGCTACGACGGTCAGGATGATGCGGGCGCGCATGCCTATAGTGTCGCCCCGCATGCTACGGCGATGGACGTCGCCAGGGTGGGTTCCCGGCCAGACCGTTGTAGCCGAGAGCTGTCGAGGTGAGGCTTACGTACGTTAAAACGCGAGTTTAAGGTATCTCAGCCTCACCTCGGCGCGATGCTGAGTTGCCGGCTGCCCCTTCCGAGCGGTAGCCAGGGTCGATCAGGTCGTGAATCTCCCCGCCACCGTCGCGTAGCTCCTCGACTGCTTCGTTCAGCCGATGGGCGTTGGCCGGGCTGGCCATCAGGTACGCGGTCTCGTTCAGCGATTCGTTCACGTGTCGAGCCGATCCTGGTTGGCGTCGTTGCCCGGTAGGAGGGCGGTGTAGGCGTCGCGGAGGGCGGTGAGGCGGACGCGGCGGAACCGGCCAGGTTCGCGGCGTCGCATCCGCTGCCCGACCTCGCTGGTGATGGTGTCGGGCGGTACTTCGTCGGCGTCGGCCGGGATGAACTTCAGCACCTCGTCGAGCGCGGCGACGGCCCGGGACAGGGCGGCCGCCGCGCGCCGCCGCAACGGGTCGGCAGCGTCCGGATCAGCAGAGTCGGCAACAGCAGCGTCCGCAGCGGCGAAGTC
This sequence comes from Solwaraspora sp. WMMA2056, assembly GCF_030345095.1. Taxonomy (NCBI): domain Bacteria; kingdom Bacillati; phylum Actinomycetota; class Actinomycetes; order Micromonosporales; family Micromonosporaceae; genus Solwaraspora; species Solwaraspora sp. WMMA2056. Next base: position 656,431 of record NZ_CP128360.1, on the reverse strand, counting down.
GGCGGGGACCAGGTCGGCGTACTGGTCGGCGACAGTGAGCCACTCGCCGGGGTCGATGAGTCGCGACGGCTCCGGTCCGCCGTACGCGAAAGCGGCGCCGGCGGCCGGGCGCACCGGCTCGGCGGGCAGCCGGAACAGGAACTCCCGGGCGGTGCCGCAGCCGGCGCAGCTGCCCTGGTAGCGGGTGGCGAGGTCGCCGTCGGCGAGCGCGACCACCTCGACCTGAGGGGTGAAGCGCGCCTCGCCGCAGTCGCACGGGTGCAGGTCGAGGTAGAGGCGCGCCTCGGCGCTGCTGCGTGCCGCCGGCAGGACGGCGCTCACAACACACCGCCGACCGTCGCCGGCACCCCGGCGACCGCCGCCGGGACTCCGGGCAGCGCTGCCGGCACCCCGCCGAGCACGGCTGGCTTTCCGGCGACCGGTGCCGGGTCGGCGACCGGGGTGAGCCGTGGCTGACCTGGGCGGACGTGGTACCGCAGCCAGTTTGCCAGCAGCCGCCGGGACGTGGCGACGATCTGCGCCTCACGCGCGTACAGGGTGGCGGTGAAGGCGTCGAGGTCGGCGTCGTGCGGGCCGATCCAGCCTTCGCGGACCAGGGCGCCGCGCCGGCTGCGGGCCAGCGCCGCGACGATGGTCGCGGTGATCTCGGGGTGGGCCTGAATCGTCCGTACGGTCGGACCGATGGCCAGCGCCTCGTTGCGGTAGACCCGGCTGTACGCCAACTCGACGACCGCCCCTTCGGTGGCGCGTGCCGGCAGCTGGTCGACCACGTCGACATGCGAGGTGAACAGGTCGAACTCGTCGGGCAGGCCGGTGAACAGCGGGTCGACCCGGCCGGTCGGGGTGAGCCGTACCGTGTCGACGCCGAACCGGCGGCCGTGCCCGCCGATCGCCGCCCGGCCGCCGATCGACTCCGCGCGGGCCTGGTGTGACCAGCAGATGTGCAGCTCCGGTACGCCGGCGGCAGCGGCGGCGCGGAAGAACTCCTTGGTCCGGGTGATCCACGGCAGGTGTTCGTACGCGGAGTGCCCGGAGCCGCCGCCGATGACCGCGTCGGCCTCGATGGTGTCGGGCAGCGGCTGCCCGTCGGCGACGTCGACGGTGACGATCTGCGTCGGGTCCAGCCCGGTCGCCTCGGCGATCCACTGCGGATAGCTGGTGAGGCCGAGCGCGGTCAGCAGGGCGCGTTCCTGCGTGTTGACGAAGAGCAGGCGGATCCGGTCCCGGAGCCGGTGGGAGGTGCGCACGTGGTGGGGCACCTGCCGGACATTACCGGCTGGGTGGTGATCGTCGGCCGATCGGCGGCAGGAAAGCGCTTACTCGACCCTTTCGGGTAACGGCACATTCACTGATACTGGTCGACGTGGTGATCGAACTGCCGACCGTGGACCGGCGTACGGTGTCGTTCGTCGCGCCGGACCCGCCGCGTACCGCCCCGATCACCTGGGGCCAGCGGGCACTGTGGATGGCGATCCGGCGGCACGGTGCCGGTCAGGTCATGTTCGCCCTGAAACGGTGGGTCGCCGTACCGCGCCGGGCGCAGGCCGACCCCGACCGGGTGTACGCCGCGATCGCCGCCCTCATGGCCCGGCACGCCTCGCTGCGGACCAGGTTGGCGTTGACCGGCGACGAGCCCCGCCAACTGGTCGCGGACGCGGGGGAGCTGCCGGTCCTGCTGGTCCCGACCGCACCGGGCGACGTGGTCGGCGGCGGGACGGGTGACGGGGCCGGCGACCCGGTGGCGGTCGCCCAGCGGGTCGCCGACGAGTTGGCGTCGGAGCCGTTCGCGCACGCCGACGACTGGCCGCAGCGGATCGCCGTGGTGACCCGCGACGGCGTACCGCAGCAGGTCGTGGTCGTGTTCAGCCACACCACGGTCGACTTCCGGGCCGCCGAGCTGGTGCTGCGGGACCTGCGGCTGCTGCTCGCCCGGGGCCGCCTCGACAGTGCCCCTGGCCTACCGGCGGCCGACAGCGCCCCTGGCCTGCAGTCGGCCGACATCGCCGACCTGGAGCAGCAGGACCGGCTGCGGCGGCGGTCGGCACGGGCGGCGGCGTACTGGGTCGACGTCACCCGCCGGTTGTCCCGCGACACCCGGCTGCCGGCGCGCGAGCCGCTGTCGCCCCGGTTCCGGCGCGGGGTGCTGGTCTCGGCGGCGGCCGACACGGCGGTGCGGCTGCTCGCCGTACGGCTGCGCACGACGACCTCGACGGTGCTGCTCGCCGCCGTCGCCCGGGTGGTCGGCGACTGGTCCGGTAACGACCTGGTCGGCATGCACACGATGGTCAACAACCGGGTGCCCGACGGCTACCCGACGGCGATCGCCAAGCTCAACCAGTTGGCGCTGGTGCCGGTCGACCTCGCTGAGGCACCGACGGTGGCGCAGCTGGTGCCCCGGGTGTGGCGGGCGGCGCTGGACGGCTACCGGCACGGCTACTACGACCCGCAGACCCTCAGCGACGCGTTCGCCGCCGCCGGACTGCCGTACGCGACCGGGGTGAACCCGCACTGCTACCTCAACGACATCCGGCTGTCGGCCGACAACGACCTGTTCGGGCGGGTCGTGACCGAATCGGCGGTTCGTGCCACGATGGCCGCGACGACCTATACGCCGACCGGCGGTTTCGTGCGTTTCACCTGGCGTACCCGGGTCGAGATCCTGGACCGGCCGGGCGCGCTGGGGCTGGCGCTGACCGCCGACACCACCTACTTCACGCTCGACGACATCGAGCGGTTCCTGCGGGAGCTGGAGGCCCACCTGGTGGACGCGGCGTTCACCGGCCCGTCGGAAGGCGAGCCGTCGGCCGACGGGCCTCGACTCGCGGAATAGTTGACGCAGCAACTATGTTTGGTCGGGTAGTCCGAGGGAACCCCATCCGGCCCTCGCCGCGAGGAGGAGCAGACCATGCAGTTCGGCGTCTTCACCGTCGGTGACGTCACCGTCGACCCGACCAACGGCCGGGAGCCGACCGAGCGTGAGCGGATCAAGGCCATGGTCGCCATCGCGCTCAAGGCCGAGGAGGTCGGCCTCGACGTCTTCGCCACCGGCGAACACCACAACCCGCCCTTCGTCCCGTCGTCGCCGACCACCATGCTCGGCTACATCGCGGCGAAGACCGAGCGGCTGCTGCTGTCCACCGCGACCACGCTGATCACCACCAACGACCCGGTGAAGATCGCCGAGGACTACGCGATGTTGCAGCACCTCGCCGACGGACGGGTCGACCTGATGATGGGGCGCGGCAACACCGGACCCGTCTACCCGTGGTTCGGCCAGGACATCCGCAACGGCATCCCGCTGACCATCGAGAACTACGACCTGCTGCGCCGGCTGTGGCGCGAGGACGTCGTCAACTGGCAGGGCAAGTTCCGTACCCCGCTGCAGAGCTTCACCTCGACGCCGCGCCCGCTCGACGACGTACCGCCGTTCGTCTGGCACGGCTCGATCCGCAGCCCGGAGATCGCCGAACAGGCCGCCTACTACGGTGACGGCTTCTTCGCCAACCACATCTTCTGGCCCAAGGAGCACACGCAGCGGATGGTCGGCCTCTACCGCGAACGGTTCGCCCACTACGGCCACGGCACCGCCGACCAGGCGATCGTCGGCCTCGGCGGGCAGGTGTTCATGCGCCGCAACTCGCAGGACGCCGTCCGCGAGTTCCGGCCGTACTTCGACAACGCCCCGGTGTACGGGCACGGTCCGTCGTTGGAGGACTTCAGCTCGCAGACGCCGCTCACGGTCGGCAGCCCGCAGCAGGTCATCGACCGTACGCTGGCCTTCCGCGAGTACGTCGGCGACTACCAGCGGCAGCTGTTCCTGATCGACCACGCCGGCCTGCCGCTCAAGACCGTCCTGGAGCAGCTGGACATGCTCGGCGAGGAGGTCGTGCCGGTGCTGCGCCGCGAGTTCGCCATCGGCCGGCCGGCGCACGTACCCGACGCACCCACCCACGCCTCGCTCGTCGCCGCCGCCCGGCAGGCCGCCGAGGCACCGGCCGGTGCCACGGCCGACCACGCCGACGCCGCTGCGACCCCGGCGGCGGTGTGACGATGCCGGACCGACGCCGCCTGGCGGTGGTCACCGCCGGCGTGAGCCAGCCGTCGACCAGCCGGCTGCTCGCCGACCAGCTCGCCGCGGCCGCCCGCGCCGAGCTGGTCGGCCTCGGCACCGAGGTCGAGACCACCGTCGTCGAGGTACGCGACCACGCCCACGAGGTCGTCGACAACACGCTGACCGGCTTTCCCGCCCCGGCGCTGAAGCAGGCGCTGGACGCGGTGGCGGCGGCGGACGGGCTGATCGCGGTCAGCCCGGTCTTCAACGCCTCGTACAGCGGACTGTTCAAGGCATTCTTCGACGTACTGCCGGAGGGTGCGCTGACCGACAAGCCGGTGCTGATCGGAGCCACCGGCGGCACCGCCCGGCACTCGCTCGCCGCCGACCACGCGTTTCGGCCGATGTTCGCCTACCTGCGCGCGGTGGTCGTGCCGACGGCGGTGTTCGCCGCCCCGGAGGACTGGGCCGGTGCCGGCGAGGGCGAGGGCAGTGGGCCGGGTGGGGCGTTGCGTCGGCGGGTCGTCCGGGCCGGGCAGGAACTGGCCCGCGAGGTGCACCGGCGGGAGCCGGCGCAGGTGGCGGACCCGTTCGCCCTGAGCACCGACTTCGCACAACTGCGGGCCAATTCGACATCGACGTGAATTTCCGTTAGCGCCAAGCCTTCCTGAGCGCAAGAGGGGCAGCGCGACTATGTGCACTGTCGCTATAGTCGCGGCTTCCCCCCCCGCACTCAGGAGCAGGATGAAGCTGAATACTGCAAGCTGGGCCGGATCGGTGCCGGCGCGATCATCGCCGGTGCCGCCGCCGTCGCGGTCGGGCCGGCGCGGCACCCGGTGACGCCGGCACGCTGCGCGTGACGATCAGCTCCGCCGAGGAGGACGCCAACCCCGGCGACAACACCGAGACGATCCCGGTGACCGTGCTGGGCTCCGGCCCTGACCTGGTGGCCGTGGGACTACTTCCTGAGGACGGCGGCCACTTCTGTCCGGGAACATTGTCTCCTGACCAGGGCTGACCGGCCGCCCTCCCGGAGTGGGAGCAGGGCGTCGGACCTGAGCAGGATGCATCGGTTGAAGTGAACGACCACCATCAACGGTATGTCGAACATTTTCCGGACAATGAGGATCGTGGCCACCAGCGCGACGCTGGTGGCCACGATCGCTGTCGTACCCGCATCTGCGGCAGCGCAGCCCGGTCCGTCCACCGGTCCGTCCACCGGTCCGTCCACCGGTCCGTCCACCGGTCCCTCCGCGACAGGATCATCGGCCAGCGGCCCGGCTGCTGGCGGGCTCGACCGGGCCGCGCTGCGGGCCGCGCTCGCTGACGTGCCCGAAGCCGGCGTACCCGGCGTGCTGGCCGCCGTCCGCGACGGCCGATACGACTGGCGTGACGCCGCCGGCCAGGCGTACCTGAACAAACTGCGACCGATGCAGCCGCAGTCGCGGCACCGCATCGGCAGCGTCACCAAGACGTTCGTCGCCACCACCGTGCTGCAGCTCGTCGACGAGGGCCGGCTCGGCCTCGACGACCCGATCGGGCAGTGGCTGCCCGAGACCGTACCCGGTGAACTCGGTGCCGCCGTGACCGTACGGATGCTGCTCAACCACACCAGCGGCATCGGCAACTACACCAACGCGATGGTCGACTCGTACGCGGCGATCGACCAGATGCAGGTCACCACGTACCCGCCGGCGGACCTGGTCGCGATCGGGCTGGCCATGCCGCCGACCAACGCTCCGGGCGCGGCGTTCAGCTACTCCAACACCAACTACGTCCTGGCCGGACTGCTGATCGAGCAGGTCACCGGCAACGACCCGGCCGCCGAGGTGCAGCGACGAATCCTGCGGCCGCTGAAGCTCACCGGCACGTCCTTGCCCGGCGCCGATCCGACGATCCGCGGCCCGCACGGCGGCGCCTACTTCGCCCCGTTCGGCGCCCGCGACCTCAGCGAGTTCAACATGAGCTGGGCGTGGACGGCCGGCGAGATGATCTCCACGACGACCGACCTGAACACGTTCTTCCGGGCCCTGCTCAGCGGTCACCTGCTCAGCCCGGCCACTCTCGACGAGATGCTCACCACCGTGCCGTTCCTGCCGGAGCTGCCGCAGGCCGGCGGTTACGGTCTCGGCATCTACTCGATGCCGACCCCGTGCGGCGAGTTCTGGGGCCACGACGGCGCGGTGTTCGGCAATCTGACCTACTCGCTGCACAGCCGTGACGGCGCCCGCCAGGTGTCGACCGGCATCAACATCAGCCACTACCAGCTCGGCCTGCCGGACGCGCACCCGATCGACATCGCCTGGCAGACGTTCCTACTCACCGCGATGTGCCCGACCGGTGACGTCGCCGGCCGCTCGGCTGAGACGGTGCTGCAGCTGCCCAGCGTGACCCGGATGCCCGGCAACGACGCGGTGGTGCCGGTCGGATAGCCGCACGTCAGCAGAGGTCGTACTCAGCTGGGGAGGTGTTGAGCACCCAGGCGAGCGGCATGGTTGCCTTGGCCTGGTAGCGACCCCCGTCATATCGGAACATCGTCACGGTCTGTCCCGGGTCCTGGCCGATCGTCCAGTACTGCGGGATGCCGGCACCGGCGTACTCGGCCGGCTTCGCGACGGTGTCCGTGGCCTCGGATCCGGGAGAAATGATCTCGACTACCAGCAGGACATCGTCGACTGACAGCCACACGCCGTCGGCCTGCGCCTTGCTCCAGACAACCAGGTCGGGAATGCGGCCACCGACGGTGCCAGCGCCCCCAGGTATGCGTAGGCCGACGGTCTGGGCAATGCGGTCGGCGTGAATGCCGGCGGCGAGTAGCCAGCCGGTGAGCCGAGTGGCGATGACCGCGTGCAGGTACCCGGCCGGTGGCATGACCGACAGCACTCCCTCGGGGCTGATCTCGTACCGATGGTGCTCGTCCTCGGCCATCATCGCGGTGAGGTCGTCGAGCGTGATTACCGAGGGCATGTGCCGGCCGACGGCTTCTGCGCTCATGTCGCCCATCGTAACGGACCACGCCGGCCCGGCGGCGGCCATCGGGCGGGGACAGTGTCCTGGTGACGCCGGGACACTGTCCCTGTCCGCCGGGACGACCCGCCCGACACCGTGTGCGCCACAGGAAGCGGGCCAGGCAACGGCCCGCCTTGCCGAAGGAGCATGTGGTGCGTACCAGACAGAGACCGCGCGGGCCCGGACGGCCCGGCACCGGTCGGTGGGGGCGCGGCGTCGCCGCCGTCCTCGCCGGGCTGATGGTGGTGACGGCGCAACAGACACCGGTACGGGCGGCGGACCCGGTGGCGTTCGACGAGAGCCGGGCACAGGCGGCGCTGTTCGCCGCCGCCGTCGCGTTGACCGGCCCGGACACCGCCGGGCTGAAGAACGCCCTGATCACCGCCGAGTTGCTGGACTGGCGGGCGGCCAACCCGGCCGCCAGCAGCGGCGACGTGGCCGCGCACGCGGCGACCGCGCGGACCCTGGCCGACCAGGCCGTACCGGACGGTCGGGGCGACCAGCAGACCCGGTTCGCGCTGGCCTCGGCGGTGCTGGCGAGGTTCGCCGCCGAGGGCAGCCCGGCCACGGTGGACGGTCCGGCGGTCCGGGCGTTCCTGACCAGCACCGTCGGCACCGAAGGCGCCAACGTGGTGCAGAACGCGCTGGACCTGATCCGGGGCGGCTACCAGGACGCCGCCTGGAACACCCAGGTCCGTGACGTCGCCGGCGCGACCTGGCGGACCCTGCACCAGCGGGCAGCCACCGACGACGCCCTGGCCGCCGGCTGGGACGCGGCGTTCGCCGCCCGCACCGGCACCGGGGTACGGGCCGACGAGTCGACCCTGCTGGCCGTGCAGGTGCACCCGCCGAGGTCCGGCAACCCCGGCACGCTCGGCCACTACGTACCGATGGCGTCGCTGCGGGCCGCGAGCGGTGCCGCCGCCACCTACCAGGCGCTGGTCGAACAGCAGGCCACCCGGGTGTTGACGGTGCTGCACGCCGACGGCGACACCCGGATCACCGAAGTGGTCGCCTACTCCACCACGTACGTGCTCAACCAGGATCCGAAGCCGGACGCCGCCACCCGCGAGGCCGAACGGATCAAGACCGAGAGCAACAAGAAGATCTTCGAAGGTCTCGGTGAGACGGTCAACGTGCTGTCCACCCTGATGGGCTTCGTCGACCCACGCTTCGGCAAGCAGCTGCAGACCATCGGCAAGGCGGTGGTCACCTCGGTCACCGCGATCAACTCGTACCTGACGACGGTGCTCGGGCAGGGGTTGACGGCGGCGGCGACCGCGATGGGCACCGCGGTGCTCACCGGCAACCTGCTCGGCGCGGCGATGAGCCTGGTCACCCTCTTCACCGGCGGCGGACCCGACCCCAACGCGCTCATCCTCGGCGAGATCGCCAACCTGAAGAAGCAGATCAACCAGCTCGCCGTGGGGATGACCCAGCGGTTCGACCGGATCGAGACCGCGCTGAACACGATGTACACCGACCTGGTCGGCATGCTGACCGAGCTGACCCGCTCGGTGGCTGAGGTCCGCGCCCGGATCGGCCACATCGCCACCCAGTTGCAGGTCGTCGAACGCAAGATCGACTCACTGGCGCTGGCGGTTCACGTCGCCCTGCAGAACATCGCGAAGTCCGAGCTCAACACGGTGATCACAACGTACGTGCACCACAAGGAGATCGCCGGGGTGCCGATCCCGGACTACGACACCATCTACTACCCGAAAGCAGAGTCACCCACATTCAAGTTCGCCACCGTCGACGCCCTGGGCGAGGGGACCTACACCGCGCCGGCCGGTACCAGCCTGGCCGACCCGGTCGCGGTGCTCGACACCTACCTGCCCGAAGGGGCGATCAACTACCTGACCAGCTGGGCCAACGAGCGGATCGAACCGGACCTGCCCAACGAGCGGGTGGCCAACCCGGCGGCGTGGAGCACCGCCGCGCGGACCTACAACATCCTGCAACTGGAGAACCCGCAGTACGCGGCCCGGGTGAGCAGTGCCCGCGCGGACGCGGTGGCCAAGACCGGGGAGGACATCAACGACCTGGTACGGCAGTTCAGCGCCCCCGGCGACGACGGTGCCACCAACGAGCTGTTCGACACCCTGGTCCAGGACTACCGCACCGCGTTGACCGCCTGGGCCGCCCAGGTGAAGGAGATCGAGGCGGCGGTGAGGTGGAACGGCCACGACGTGCCGCTGCCGCAGTACGACCTGTGGGGCACCGCCGACCAGGCGGTCGCGACCCGCATCCCGGAGACGTCGACGATGTCGTCCTGCTCCGGCACCCAGGGCACCCGGTCCGTACCGGCGACGCTGCTGCGCGCAACCCTGCCCAACGCGTACCACCTGGCCGACCACGGCCTGCCGACCGCCCAGCGGCCCCAGTTCCACACCTGCTACGAGGCGAACTTCGTCAACGTCGTCGAGAACGAAGGCCCGCGGTTCCACACCACCAGCGGCGACCTGCAGGTCACCGTACGGTCGCGGGTCAAATGGCGCGGCGGTGACTGGCAGGTGGCGCAGTCCGCGACCAAGGTCTTCCCGGTCGGCGTCTACTGCTCCTGGGACGTACGGTCCCCGGTGCCCAGCGGCTACTGCCGCGACGAGGTCTACTACCTCAACCAGCTGTGGAATGCCAGCTACCGGGCGAGTTTCGAGACCGCCCCGGTCGCCCCGGTCGCCGCCGCGACGACCACCGCCCGGGCCAAGGCCGCCGCCATGCTCGCCGGCCGGCAGCGCTTCTTCTACCGGGTGCTGGTCGACGGCAGCGGCATCACCCCGCCGGCCGGCGGACACAGCTGGGACAACTCGCGGATCCTCTGGGAACGCGGCCGCGACGTCACCAGGGCCGTCCGGATGCTGCAGGCGTACTCCGAGCTGGGTTGGGCCGGCGCGCTGGAGTCCGACGACGCGATGAACGGCATGCTGTTCGGCACCCGGGCGCTGCCCAGCGACTGGACCCGGCCCCGCACCGACACCAGCCAGGCGCCCAACCAGCACTTCTCCAACGCCTTCCGGCACGCGCTGGGCAACTACGACAACTGCCGGCAGGGGCAGGTGTGGGACCCCTGCGCCGACGACATGTCCGGGTTCGACCCCCGGACCAATCAGCCGCAGTACGGCAGCGCCTGCCCGCTGACCGACACGCCCGATCGGCCACGGGACACGATCGCCGGCTGCCTGTTCAGCGTCGGCAACATCCGGGTCGGGCTGCTCGCCGACCGGTACGCGTACTGGTCGGGGCGGATCGCCGCCGGCAGCCACGTCGAAGGCCTGCCGAAGGTGACGGCGTTGGTCGACCACACCCGGGCCGTCGACGCGAACCTGCACTGACGATCTGACCGGCCGTGACCCGCCAGCAGCTGGCCTGCCTGCTGGTGGCCGGCGCGGTGTTCCTGCTCGGTCTGGTGCTCGACGGGCTGAACCTGACCGGTGCCTGGGTGCTGATGGTCGTCGCGATCCCCGCCGGGCTGACCCTGGCGGTGCTGCGCTACCGGCTCTACCAGCTGGAACAGGTGATCAACCGGGCGCTGGTGTCGACGGTGATGAGCCTGCTGGTGATCGCCGGGTTCGTCGCCGTCGTCGCGCTGCTGCGTGACGTTCTGCTCGCCGGGGACACGTCGACGGCGTCACTGGCGGCCACCGGACTGATCGCGGTGACCTTCGAACCGCTGCGGCACCGGGTGCAGCGCGGCGTCAACCGGCTGCTGTACGGCGAACGCGACGACCCGTACGGGGTGTTGACCCGGCTCGGCGGGCTACTGGCCGACACGGTGCAGCCCGACGCCGTACCGGCGTTGTTGACCGGCACCATCGCCCGGTCGCTGCAGGTGCCGTACGTCGCCGTCGAGGTCGACGAGCCGGCAGGCGGCGAGCTGACCGAGGCGGCGGTGCACGGCCAGCCGACCGGGTCGGTCGAACGCTTCGACATGGTCAACCACGGTGAACGGGTCGGTCAGCTGGTGGTGGCGCACCGGCGCCCCGGCGAGCGGTTCACCCCGGTGGAACACCGGCTGCTGGGCGACGTGGCCCGGCACGCGGCGGTCGCGGTGGCCACCGCCCGGCTGATCCGCGACCTGCGGGACTCCCGCGAGCGCCTGGTCCTGGCCCGCGAGGAGGAACGCCGCCGGCTGCGCCGGGACCTGCACGACGGTCTCGGTCCGACCTTCGCCGGCATGTCCATGCAGGTACGGGCGGCCAGCAGAATGGCTGGCGGTACGCCGCGCCTGGCGGCGATCCTCGACGGGCTCGCCGAGGACCTGCGGTCCGGTACGGCCGAGGTGCGCCGGCTCGTCGACCAGCTCCGACCGGCCGCGCTCGACCAGGGGCTCGCGTCGGCGCTGCGGGCCGAGTGTCAGCGTTTCGACGGTGCGACCCTGCGGGTACGGCTGACCCTCGGCGACGACCTGCGGGAACTGCCGGCGGCGGTGGAGGTGGCGGCGTACCGGATCGTCACCGAGGCCCTGTCGAACGTGGCCCGGCACGCCGGTGCCGGCCGCTGCGAGGTCCGGGTCGGCCGCGACGGCGGTACGTTGCGGGTCGAGGTGGTCGACGACGGGATCGGCGCGGCCCGGCCCCGGCCCGGCGGGGTCGGGCTGGAGTCGATCCGGCAGCGGGCCGTCGAGCTGGGCGGCGGCTGCGAGATCGGCGACGGACCGGACAGCGGGACGGTGGTCCGGGTGACCCTGCCGGTGCCGCATCGGATCTGATGGGAGGCCACGTGGACGATGCTGCGCCGGGCGGGCCGGACCTGGCCCGGGTGTTGATAGTGGACGACCATCCGGTGGTCCGCCGGGGCCTGCGGGCGATGCTCGACGGTGAGCCGTGGGTGGCACGGGTGCTGGAAGCGGCGTCCTGCGCCGACGCGCTCGCCACAGTCGCCCACGAACAGGTCACCGTGGTCGCGATGGACATCGCCCTGCCCGACGGCGACGGGGTGCAGGCCGCCGCGCGGATCCTGCGGCACCGACCGGGTACGGCGGTGCTGATGCTGACGATGGCCGACGACGACGCGGTGGTCGCCCGCGCACTGCAGGCCGGTGCCCGGGGTTACCTGCTCAAGGACACCGACCCGGACGTGGTGGTCGACGCGCTGCGGACGGTCGCCGCCGGTGGGTTGGTGCTCGGCCCGGGGGTCCGGCTGACGGGCCTGGCCGACCCGGCCCCGGCAGGCCTGCCGGGCCTGACTGGCCGGTCGGCGGCAGGTTCGGCGGGTTCGGCGGCGCGGTTGCCGTCACCGTTGCACCAGCTCACCGCGCGGGAACGGGAAATCCTGCGGCACATCGCCGCAGGCGAAGGCAACGCGCAGATCGCCCGGCGGTTCGGGGTCAGCGACAAGACGGTACGCAACCAGGTGTCGGCCGTCTTCGCCAAGCTCGGGGTGAGCGACCGGGTACAGGCGGCGCTGCTGGCCCGCGACGCCGGGATGACGCCGCCGGGCCGTCAGGTTCAGTGACGCGGCAGCAGAGTCAGCACCTGGGTGCGGTCGATCAACGAGTCCTCGGCGGCACCCGTGGCGACTTCGTAGCTGACGATCGGGGCGAGCCGGTCGAGTCCACCGTGACCGCGGCCCGGATCCCCCACCAGCACGTGCACGCCGCGGTCGGCGAGCCGGTCGAGGAACGGCAGGACCCGGGTGGCGAGTTCGGTGTTGTACAGCGCGTCGCCGACCAGCACCAGGTCCACCTCGGCGACGGTGCCGTCGAGCAGGTCGTCGACCGTGGTGGTGAGCACGACGTCGTTCACCACGGCGTTGAGCGCGATCGCGGTCGCCGCGTACGGGTCGATGTCGTTGGCGGTGACCGTCGCGGCACCGGCCATGGCCGCCGCGATCGCGACCAGACCGGACCCGGAAGCAAGATCGAGGACCCGCCGCCCGGCGGCCACCTCGCGATGGTCGAGCAGGTAGCGGGCCAATGCCTGGCCACCCGCCCAGGCCGAGGCCCAGTACGGCGGCGGAAGCCGGTGGCCGGCGGCGGCTTCCAGCCGGGCCCACAGCAGCGTCGGATCGTCGGCGAGGAAGAGCCGGATCTCGGCCGCGAGCGGCACACTGGTCAGCCGGAGCTGGTCCGCGCCGCCGGTGTCGGTGCCGGCGGCATCGTGGAAGAGTTGCCGTTGCAGGGGGTCAGGGGAAGGCCCGCCCTGGGACGACGACGCCGTCGACGGCCGCGTCCCAAGGGACGGGGACAACCTCAGATCACCCGGATGTTGGCCGCCTGCAGGCCCTTCTGCCCCTGCTCGACGTCGAACTCCACCCGCTGGTTCTCTTCGAGGGTGCGGAATCCGCTGGACGCAATCGCGGTGAAGTGGGCGAAGACGTCGGCTTCGCCGCTGTCCTGGGTGATGAAGCCGAAGCCCTTGTCAGCGTTGAACCACTTCACGGTGCCGGTTGCCATGTCTACTCCTTGCCGGTGACGGGTCCGCGACGTGCGAACCCCTTGTTCTGCCGCACTCATCAATCTCCGTCCGGAGAGAGCGGCAGGAACTGCCAAACGCCCGGCTGCTGCCACCCGCAGTCAGGCAGGGGGCATGAGGAAATCAACTGCAACGCCGCAAACCTAGCATGTCGCGGAGTTCCGGGTGGGCCCAAGCCGGGGCGACGGTGTCGGCGCGTTGCGCGCCTGCCCCTGCCCGGTGACCCCGCGCCCGGGAAGGCGGGGGTCACCGGGGACGTACCCGAGGTGAGCCGTGACCGGTGCGACGTCAGCCCACCCCGAGCAGGGTGGCCGCCGCGCCGGCCGGCACCGGATGGGCATCGAGCAGAGCAACCAGCTCCACCCGGTGCTGCCCGCCGGTCGACCCGTCGCCGTCCTGGTCACTGCCCGACCGGCCGCCGGTCGACAGCCCGCCGCCGGCCGACCGGCCGTCGGCTGGCGGCGCGACCGCGCAGTCGAACAGGTCCGCCACCGCGCCGGCGGTCAGCGGGAAACCGGTCAGCAGCTGCGGCACCGGTCCGGTCATCGCGTACCGGGTGATCTCCGGTCCGGACGACGGACCCGCCGCTGGCGCGGGCGCGCCCGCCGACACCCACGGCGGGGCCCAGGAGTCCAATGCCGGCAGCGACGCTGGGAAGGTACGGCCCGCCTCCCGGACCAGGATCGGCACCAACTCGCCGGCCTGCTCCCGCAGCGTGGTGATCAGCGTCGGCAGCCAGGGCAGCAGCACCGGGTCGGGAAGCTGGCCGAACGCCGCCGACAGTACCTCCACCACGAACGGCGCCAACGTCGGCACCGGCTCCAGCGCCTGCACGAACCCGCTCAGATAGTGCGGGAACGCGCCGACGGTCAGCGGACTGGCCAACAGCTCGGTGCAGCGTTCCCGCAGCTGCGTCAACGGCAGCTGACCGAGCTGGGACTGCGCCGCCCAGAGCAACGCCACCTTCGCCGGCGACTCCGGATGGGACTGGCGTACCGCCAGCTCCAGCTGGGCCCGGTCGCAGCCGAGCGCCATCGCCAGGCTCTCCATGCTCATCAGGAAGCCCAACATCGCGGCCACCTGACGCAGCCCGGTCTCGTCGTCGACGAACGCCGTCGGCAGCAGGGTGCAGTAGTGGGCGTACCCGGTGGTGACGAACGCCTGACACCATTCCGGCAGCTCGGCCGTACCGCTGGTGCGGTAGTAGGCCAGCAGCTGCCGGATCCGGTACAGCACCTCCGGGGCGTCGTCGACGGTACGTTCGGCGGCCAGCAGCTGCACCGCGCGGGCCCCGAGCTCGTCGGTGAACCGCCGGTTGGTCAGGTACAGCAGCGAGTCCTCCACGGCGGCGAGGGCCTTCGCCGCCGTGGCCTGCGGATCCCAGGCCGCCTTGCGTAGCCGCTGCTCCAGCACCTGCTCGATGGTGACGCCCTCGTAGCCGAGCTCGATGATCGACCGCTGGTGGCGACCGATCGCGACGTCCCAGCTCTCCTGCACGGACCGTTCACCGAGCCGCCGCTCGCCCATGATCGGCCGTACCGCCTCCGGCGGCAGCAGCCGACGCAGCATCCACAGCAGATCCGAGCAGGGTTGCAGCTCCGGCTGACCGTGCAGATCCAGCAACGCCCGCTGGACCGTACGTTTCTGCAGGTCCAGCCCGAGCGGCGCCAACCGGTCGTGCACGTCGCGAGCCAACGGAGGCAACGCGTCGTAGCCGACCCGGCCCAGCCGGTCGCCGCCGAACATGATCTCGCAGAGCCGGCGGACGTCGCGCCGGCCCGGCACCACGTCCTTCTCGATGCAGGTGACGGCGGCGTCGGCGAAGTCGTACGGCGTCGGCCGACGGCGGTTGCGCATCCCGGCCAGCAGCACCGACGTCTCGACCACGGCGATCGCGTCGGCCGTGCTGGCCAGGTAGCCGTTGCGCCGGGCCAGCCGGACGATGTCGACCGACCAGCCGAGCAGCTCGGCCTCGTCGAGCTCGCCGGGGCGGGCCGGGGTGGCCAGGAAGCCGCTGAGCCGGTCACCGGCGGTCGCCGTACCGGCAGCGGCCGGCGCGGTGGCCTTCGGTTTGCGGGCCGGCCGCTTGCGGCCACCGGCCTGCCCGGCCAGCCGGTACGGGGTGACCCGGCCGGCGGTCAGCGCCTTCTGCCAGGTCGCGGCGGCGATCGACACCGCACCGCCGGCCAGCCCGAACTGTGCCTCGATCGCCGAGTGGCTGGACGGGATCAGCCCGTACCGCCACGTGGTGCCGGTCCGCTCGGTGATCTCGAACGGTGCCGTCGACCGTACGCCGAACTGCTCGACGCGGCTGGCGGCGTGGAACGCGCCGCAGACGTACAGGCAGTCGGCCGGGTCGGCACCCGAGCTGGCGAGGTGCTCGCGCATCCGGGTCCACATGAAACGTTCCCGGTCCTCGTCGCGGTCGGCACGCGCGGTGTCGGTCGGCCGCAGCCGCCGGAACAAGCTGCCGATCATGACCATGACCTGCCGGTACGTGTCATGGTCGGCGCCGATCAGCGGCTGCTCGACGTACTGGTCCCACCACTCCGACCAGTGCCGCACCTTGCCGTGGTGCAGCAGGTACGCCTCCAGCTCGGCGAACCCGGGCCGCAGGTCGCCGATCTCCAGCCCGACGGCGTCACCGTGCAGGGCCTTCTCGTCGACCTGAGTCGGGTCGGCCGGGTCGTCGGCGTCCGTCGCCGGGGCCGTCGCCGTGCCGTCCTCGTCGGGCGGCGACTGCCACTGGAAGACGTGGTCGGCGGAGCGGTCCACCAGCAGCAGCTCCACCCCCGGCGTCTCCAGGGCGTACGCGATCGCCTGGTACTCGGCCGACGCCTCGGTGATCGGGGCGATCACGCTCAGCGGGCCGGACCCGGCCGGGAAGCCGGCCAGGTCGCTGGCGAACGCCTGCAACGCCACCGGCAGTTCGCAGTTGCGCAGCTCGGTCAGTAGCGGTTGCAGGTCCTCGCAGAGCTCCAGGTAGATCACCTTGGGCTGTTTCTCCCGCAGCCGGCGGACCATCGCCAACGCCGAGGACGGCGAGTGGTGGCTGACCGGGAAGATCTCCAGCTCCTCGGCGAGTGCCCGGTCGACGTCGTCGACCATGCCGGCGAGGATGCCGGTCAGCGCGTCCGGGCTGTCGGCGAACGCCGTCGCGGCGTCCGCCAACTGCTCCCGCAACGCCCCGAACCGGCTGTCCGACGATGCGCTCATGACAGGGTCGCGATGCTCTGGCGGCCGCCTTCGAGGAACGCCGACCATTCGCCGCCGTCGGCCTTGCTGCGTGGCTCGATCACCCCGTGCCAGAACTTGTTCAGGATCGCCAGGTCCTCCGGGCTGCGCCGGGCCAGCGAGCCGACCATCGAGCTGGCCAGGGTCTCGGCGCGCAGGGTCCGGTCGCCGAAGAACTGGCTGTGCAGGATCGCGTCCTCCAGTACACCGATCTGCTCGGCGGTGGACAGCGCCGACTCCAACTTCTCGTCGTCGCTGGTCGCCGACGCGGCGGCGGTACGCAGGTCGGCGAAGCTCTGCAGCAGCACGTCCAGCAGGGTCGGCGGCACCTCCAGGTCGATCTGGTGGCGGCGCAGCAGTTCAGTGGTACGGAACTTGACGATCTCCGCCTCGCTGCGCTTGTTGGTCACCACCGGGATCCGGACGAAGTTGAACCGCCGCTTCAGCGCCGACGACAGGTCGTTGACGCCCCGGTCGCGGCTGTTGGCGGTGGCGATGATCGAGAAGCCGGGCTGGGCGAAGACGATGTTGTCCGAGTCCAGCTCGGGGATGGAGACGTACTTCTCGGACAGGATCGAGATCAGCGCGTCCTGGACGTCGCTGGTGGAGCGGGTCAGCTCCTCGAACCGGCCGATCACGCCCTGCTCCATGGCCGTCATGATCGGCGACGGGATCATCGACTGCCGGGACTGGCCCTTGGCGATCACCATCGAGACGTTCCACGAGTACTTGATGTGGTCCTCGGTGGTGCCGGCGGTGCCCTGCACCACCAGGGTCGAGTTGCGGCTGATCGCGGCGGCCAGCAGCTCGGCCAGCCAGCTCTTGCCGGTGCCCGGGTCGCCGATCAGCAGCAGACCACGGTCGGAGGCGAGGGTGACGATGCTGCGTTCGACGAAGCTGCGGTCACCGAACCACTTCTGCGGGACCTGCCGGTCGAGGCCGTCGGCCGGCTCGGAGCCCAGGATGAAGGTGCGGACCATCTTCGGGCTGAGCCGCCAGCTGAACGGCTTCGGGCCGTCGTCGATCGATTCCAGCCAGTCGAGCTCCTCGGCGTACTTGATCTCGGCGGGGGCGCGCAGCATCTCTGCGGTCATGGGTGCGGGTTCTCCTAGTCGAAGGTGCTCGTACGGCGAGCGGAACGGGGGATCAGGTGAGGAAGTTCTTGAGCTCGACGACGAGCTTGCGGACGTGCCCGGACAGCACCGGGGTGCCCTGGTCCTTGAGCCGTTGGCGGAACCACGGGTTGACGCTCTGCTGGCCACCGCTGGAGACCGAGCCGACCGGGATCAGCTTGGCACCGCTGCGGTGCACCGCCTGCAGCCCGTCGAAGACCTCCTGCGACTTCCACTCGTAGAAGTCGGAGATCCACACCATGACGGTGTTGCGCGGGTCGACGATCTTGGGTCGGGCCAGCTCCAGCGCCGCCATTCCGTCGGTGCCGCCACCGAGCTGGGTACGCAGCAGCACCTCGAACGGGTCGTGCACCCACGGCGTCAGGTCCAGCGCCCGGGTGTCGTACGCGACCAGGTGGACGTCCACCTTGGGCAGCCCGGCGAAGATCGAGGCCAGGATGGTGCAGTTGACCATGGCGTCGACCATCGAGCCGGACTGGTCGACCACGACGATCATGCGGGCCGGGGTGGTCCGCTTCGCGGTCTGCTTGTAGAACAGCCGGTCGACGTAGAGCCGTTCGTCGCTCGGGCTCCAGTTCGGCAGGTTCTTCCAGATGGTGCGGTCCAGGTCCAGGTTGCGGAACACCCGCTTCGGCGGAACCGACCGGTCGATGGTGCCGACGCTGGTCTGCTGCACCTGGGTCTTGAGCACCTCGGCGACCTCGTCGACGAACCGCCGGATCAGCGCCTTGGCGTTGGCCAGCGCCACCCCGGACAGGTTCGACTTGTCCCGCAGCAGCTGCTCGATCAGCGACATGCTCGGGGTGAGCTGGCGGGCCAACGCCGGGTCGGCCAGCACCTCCCGCAGCCGCATCCGGCGGACCAGGTCGGCCTCGATGGTGCCGAGCAGCCCGTCGCGGCGGCCCGGCTGCGCACCGCAGGCCTGCTGGTACCAGCCGGCGTCGGACTGCCAGCCGGCCAACTGGGTGGCGGAGACCTCGCCGCTGCCGGTGGCGAAGATGTTGAGCAGCAGCTTGGCGGCGAGCGCGGCCCGGCGTACCTCGTCGGCACCGACCTGGCCCGCGTCGGCGTCGGCAGTGTCGTCCTCGTCGGGGGCCGTGCCGGCCTCGGTGTCGGTGTCGGCCGGCGGTGCGAGCAGGCCGGGTAGCTCCTCGGCGAGCTCCGGGAACCGCTGCACGACGGTGTCGATGGAGACCGACGGGTCGAGTACGGCGGCCGGCAACCCGATGTCGTCGACGATCGACATGCTGGCCCGCTCCAGGGTGGCCTGCTCCTGGCCGTCGAAGAGCCGGGCCAGCAGCCGCCAGTAGAGCACCTGCCGGCGGTTCTCGTGATGGTTCGTGATCTCAGTGGTCATTTGCGCAGTAACCGTCCCGCCCGTTCCCGCAGTACGGCGATCGGGTCGCCGGAGCGGGCCACCGCCTTGGCCACCTTCGGGTCGGTCGGCCCCTGCGCCCAGTCACCGGTGTGTACGGCGACCGACTTGCGCTTCACCGTGGCCTGTACGCCGATCGGCTGCACCGACCAGCCGCCGCCACTGCCGCTGCCGCTGCCGTCGGTGTCGGTGTCGTTGGCGCCGGCGTCCCAGCGCAGCAGCCCGAGGCAGGCCGTCGAGCCGGCGACCAGGTCGGCGGTGAGCGGGCCGCAGGCCGGCAGCCGGTCGACGGCGACCGCGATCCGGGACCCGTCGACGTCGAAGGTCAGGCGGGCGTCGGTGTCGACCGTGTAGCCCTCCAGCAGCACCGGTTCGGCGATCGTGGCCGGATGCCGGTCCAGCGGCGGTACGGCCGGTGCCACCGCCTCGCCGAGCTGCACCCGGGCCACGGCGAACGGGTCGGCCGGCCCGCCGGGCCGGGCCTGCTCGTCGCGCCACACCAGGTCACCGCTGGGGTGCAGGAGCATGTCGGTGACGTCGACGCTGAGCCGGCCGGCGAGCGCGGCCAGCAGCACCGGACGGTCGCCGAACAGCTGCCACAGCACCGGGCCGACGATGGTGTCGACCTTGGCTGCGGAGACGGTGACCCGGACCAGCCGAGGCGGCTCGCCGCCGGATTCGAGCAGGGCGTGCACCTGCAGCGCCACGGCGGTGCCGTGCTCGTGCACGTCGACGCCGAGCGGCAGCAGCCGGCCGGAGACCGGTTCCGGTGCGGCCGGCGCGCCCGGCGGACTGGTCAGCAGCATGCTGCGGGTCCACAGGTCGGCCCACCGGCGCACCGGCAGCCGGTCCAGGGTGGCGACCGGGCTGGCGTAGGCCAGCTCGGCGGCGAACCCGTCGAGCAGCACCGCGCAGCGGCGCAGCGTCGGCTCGGCCAGCAGCGCGTGCAGCGCCTGCTGGCTGGTCGACACCAGGTCATGGTCGACGTTGCGCCAGCCGGTGATGACCAGTTCGGCCAGCCAGGAGCGGGCCGCGAGCAGCCGGCCGTCGACCGCCCCGGTAGCGGCGGTCGGCACCGACCAGCCGGGCCGGGGCCGGCCGAGTGCGCCGTCGAGCTGGTCGCGCAGCGCGTCGTGGACGGCACCGACGATCGCCGTACGGGCCCCGGCGAGCCGCAGCAGCTGTTCGTCGCCGACGGAACCGGCCGCCACCTTGTCGACGGCTTCGGCGACGGCGGCACCGAGCGGCGTCGCGGCGACCGCTGCGGCGATCTCGGTCAGCGCGGTGGTCTGCTCCGGGCCGAGCCGGCTCAGCCCGGCGACCAGCGCCCGGTCGAAGCCGTCGACGACGTCCCACGCCTGCGTCACTCCGGCCGGTACGCCGCCGGTCAGCTCGGCGAGCTGTGTGCCGCGCATCAGGCCGCCACCGCCCCGGCCGGGAACCAGTGCAGCTCCGGCAGCGGCTCGGCACTGCCGGGCAGCTCCAGGTAGGACAGGTGGCGCAGGAACCGGCTGAACACGGCCGCCGCTGGCGACACCGCCGCGACCTGGACGTGGCGATCAAGCTTCCAGACGATCTGGTGACCGATGGTCACTTCGTCGTCGGACTCCAGCCGGAGGAAGCGCAGCACCTGTTCGCCGCCGTACTGCACGATCGCCTCCTCGGCGAGCAGGACGATGTGGTTGCAGGCCGCGCCGTGCAGACCGCCGCACGGCCGGTTGTTGTTGGTGCTGCAGCTGAGCTCGTGCGTGCCGGCGGCGATCGACGACACGTAGACCCGCCCGATGTCCGATCCGCTGGACACGACGCCCTGCAGGCGTCCGTCGGCCATCTCGACGAAGGGCACCTTCGTCAGTTTGCGGGGTCGTGTTGCGGGCACCACCCGCGCCGTGCTGCGCCGCTCGACGGCGGCGTCGTCCGCATCCACTGAGTTGCCCTCCAGGCATGGTCGACCGCAGCGGTCACCCGCCGTCACCGACGGCGGCCCCGCTGCGGATCGGGTGATCCGTACGCGAGAAGTTGTATCGAACCGGTGCGACAAATCGAGGGCGACCGCCGGTGACCGGCTGCGATCGGCCGCGACCGGCGGCGACGGGTGGTGCCGACGCATCGCACAAAGGCGGCCGTACGCTAAACTTCTCTTTCCGCATCTAAGAGAATGACGATAGGGACTGATGAGTACGCAGTGGCTCTCCGTCGAGCAGGTCGCGGAGCGGCTCGACCTGCACGTGCGTACGGTGCGTGGCTACATCCGTGGCGGCCGGTTGTCGGCCGTACGGATCGGGAAGCAGTACCGGATCGCGCAGGCCGACCTCGACGCCTTCACCGGCCGATCACCGAAAGTGAGCGAACCGGGTCGCCCGGTCGTCGAGGTGTCGGCGGTCGTCGACCTCGACGGCGTCGATGCCGCCGCCGCCGACCGGCTCGCCACCCTGCTCGTCGCCGGGGCGCAGGGCGGCAGCGGGGCGTCGGCCGAGCCGCCGCTGCGGCTGCAGACCGGGTACGACCCGGCGCGCGCCCGGTTGAAGATCGTCGTCTTCGGCGGCCCGGCTGACGTCGCGGCGATCCTGTCCACCATCGACCTGATGACGAGACCGGGCAGCGGCATGTTCCACCCGAGCACTGCTGAAGGGACGGGGGATGACGGCGATGGCTGACGAGATCATCGAGGTGGCCGGCGTACCGGTGCTGGTCTGCGCCGCCGACGGGCCGCCGATCGCCAGCGAGCAGGACGCCCTCGACGTCATCGGTGCAGCCTTCGCCGGTGCCGACGTCGTCGCCGTCCCGGTCGAGCGGCTGGACGGCCGTTTCTTCGCCCTGCGTAACGGGGTCGCCGGCGGCATCATGCAGAAGTTCGTCAACTACCGGCTGCGGCTGGTCGTCGTCGGCGACATCGCGGCATACACGGCGGGCAGTACGGCACTGCACGACCTGGTGACCGAGTCGAACCGGGGCCGGCAGGTCTGGTTCGTCGACGACCTCGACGCCCTCGCCGCCCGGCTCGCTGGCAGTTGACGCCAGTTACAGGTGACGATAATTGATCAACTGTGATGGGGAGTGGCGACAGCCCGCAAGGCTGGCCTTGGTGCCGAGGAAGATCAGCAGACCCGGTGTTGACGAACTCCATCATGATTGCTGCATATGCGCATGAGGCCCGGGGCGATCACCTGCCACTCGACGATTCCGGGATAGCAGGGACACCTCCAACTTTCGGGCGGGCCATCGAGCCGTTCGCCTATGGACGGTCGCTGATCGATCGACAGGGGGCGACAGGCTGCCTGCTATCGATCTACGCTGCGTAAGCCCAAGGAGGCACGAAGTACTTGAAACTCTGGTTTGTATGACCCCTAGGAGGTACAGTCTTGACTGTACTTGGCCGCACCACCTGCGAAGACTGTGGGCGCACCTGCTACCAGCGAGGAGGGCGTTTGATGGTAGAAGGGGCAAGACTCTCTTCGGGGAAGGTGCTGGTGGAAGAGTTCTTCGAATCGCTAGCGGGTAGGAAATTCCGGGACGGCCTGCGAAGAGTGTCCGGGATGGACCTTCTTGCGGCGATTGCCCTGCGATTTGAGGATCTGGCGAGGACTGGGACTCTTCCGATCCCGAGGGAACTCAATGAGTTACGGTCTGATATTTGGGAAATAAAAGCCGAGAGGGTGAGGTTGCCCTTCTATTGGACGCAAATTCCTTTTGCGAGCAGGGCGATACGATTAACTCACGGCTTCATAAAGGCCACCGCAAAGACGCCGCGTAAGGAGATCGATTGTGCTATCTGGGTCCGAAAGGAGGATTTAAAATGAGCTATCTTTACGACCGGCTTTCGTCAACGAGGGAGGGAAGCCGCGCGTTGTCGGCGGCGAGACTCAGGTATCAAGTACTCAAAATCCTTCACCGATCTTTGGAGCGATCGGGATTGACGCAGGTGGAATTGGCAAGAAGACTTGGAGTTCGCAAGTCGGCAGTGAATCAGGTTTTCCGTAGTGATGGCAACCTTCGGGTGTCGACTCTCGCCGAGTATCTTCATGAAATGGGAAGTGAGTTGGCGATCGAGGTCGTAAAAGTTGGGACGCAGAGATCGGCTGCTGTCGAAGAAATGGATCGTGAGTGGCGCGCGTCTAGGCAAAAAGTCGAGTCGTATTCGTCGCCCTCCCGGTTGTCGCCGGTCGAGTTGGAGGCCATCGACTGGCGCTCCGCATCCACGTCGAAGTTGTTCCAATCCTTCGCTACGGCTGATTGAGTAGATGCGGATTCTCATGTCAGGAAATGATCAAACTGTGCTCGACGAAATATCTAGTCGAGTTGAGCTGGGAAATATCTTCTTTACGCGACTGTCGGCTGACTTGAAGCAACTGCGTCATGTTGAGCGCATGGGAATAGAAGTAGAGGTTTCCTACGCGATCCGGTCAAATAAATTGCTCTACAGATTCAAGGTTAAATGTGAACTTTACGGAAATTCGTCGAGTGCGGCTCGTGGTGAAGTGGCTCATCCAGAAGCTGACTCGGTTGAACTCGCTCGCATAGAGCTTGATCTTGTTTCTGAGTATATGCCGGAAAAGGACTTCCAGCTACCGGGATCTGAAGTTCTGGAGGAGTTTGGAGATAAAATAGCGGTTTATGTTGCATACCCGTATATAAGAGAGGCTGTAAGCTCTATGACGCTGCGACTAGGTTTTCCTGCCCTAACTTTGGGATTGCTTCAGGATGGCCAAAGGGTGCCGTCGTCAGCAACGGGAAGAAGGCCTTGACTTGATGGCTGATTTGGGCTTGAGTATGGTGGTGCAGCTTTCCGTGAAGGCTGGTGCAGCCTGCTGAAGCTAGGCTCACGGCATGACAACTGCTGGAAAGCGTTGAGTGGCGTATCCTTGTTTTGGTGCCGCTAGCTACGTTTAGTCGGCAGGCGCGATGAGAGTGCTATCGATTATCCAACCTCGCCGGTGCGCGGTAGCGACTTTTAAGGCGTTTCATGCGCTATCTCATGTACCCATTCTGGATATAAAGCATGTCCCCGCTCCCCAGTGCATCGAGCGCTACGGCAACGCGTCGCCAGACGTAGGGCCGGAGCCGCTGCTGTGCCTGTTCCGGCGTACAGAACTCGAACGCAGCCAGCTCGGTATCCGAGATCTTGAGTCCGGCAATCTGCTCATCGGTCAGCTCGCCGCCATCGAAGATGAACGAGAGTAGGTCGTCCCAGGGGCCGTGTGGTGCTACCCAATCGACCACCAGCAGCCTGGCTATATGCACGTCCAGGCCGAGTTCTTCTCGGAGCTCGCGGCGAACGGCATCATGGGGCGGCTCGTTGGCTTCCGCCATGCCGCCGGGCAGGTCCCAGTCCGGCTTGTACTGCGGGTCAACGAGGAGGATCCGTCCCTTCCGGTCCCGGATGAGTGCGTCAGCACTTACACGCTTGCGTGGCTGTTTGGCGTTGCCTTCCGCCAGATGCGCCCGCCACGCCTCCGGGTCACGCTCATACAGCGGAGCATCATCGCTCACGATCTCTCCCCAAGCCTCGATGGCCCGCTACGTTCGTCCTGGGTACGCCACTGGTATAGCCACGCCCGCTCACGTAGCGCCTCATCAAGGCAACTCAGGAACTCGGCCACTACCCGAGCACTCCGGTGTGGCTCGAGCAAACGCCTGAGATCAAGAAGCTGCTGGACGACGATATAGGAACCTAGCTGCCGGGTAGCGTCCAGCACCTCTTGAGCGACGGCACAAGCTTCCTCGGGCCTACCCTGGGCGTGACTGGATAGGTTCCTGATCCCGGTGATGCTGTCTGCTGTGGAGGCTGGTAGGTTGACCAGCCATGCCCGCCGATCCGCCGCCGTCGTATGACGAGTTGTTGGCGTTGAACGCCGGGCTGGCCGCACGGCTGGAGCAGGCGCTGACGCGGATCGCTGAGCTTGAGGCCCGGTTGAAGCAGTCGTCGAGCAACTCGTCGAAACCGCCGTCGAGCGACGGGCTGGCCAAACCGGCGCCGAAGTCGCTGCGGGGCCGTTCGGGTCGCCGGCCGGGCCGCCCCACCGGGGGCGAGGGCACCACCCTGTCCCAGGTGGCCGATCCGGACGTGATCGTCCGGCACGTGCCGGACATCTGTGGCGGCTGCGGTGACGGCCTGACCGACCCCGCCGAGGTGACGGTCACCCGCCGGCAGGTGTTCGACATCCCCCAGCCCCGGGTCGTGGTGACCGAGCACCAGATCGTCACCGTCGCCTGCCCGTGCGGGCACCACACCACCGCCGCGACACCCGCCGGGGCCACCGCGCCCGCCGCCTACGGACCACGGATCGCCGCGATCGGCGTCTACCTGCTCCACGGACAGTTCCTGTCCATCGGCCGCACCGCCGACGCGATCCGTGACCTGTTCGGCCTGCCCGTCGCGCCAGCCACCATCACCGCCTGGGTCACCCGCACCGCCCTCGGCGTCATCGACACGGTGCTCCCCGTCATCCGCGACCGCATCAAGAACGCGCCGGTCGCGCACTTCGACGAGACCGGCATACGCGTCGACGGCCGCCTCGCCTGGCTGCACTCCGCCTCCACACCCACCGACGTGTTCCTCACCGTGCACCGCCGGCGCGGCACCGCCGCAATGGACGACGCCGGCGTGCTACCCGGATACACCGGCACCGCCGTGCACGACGCGTGGGCCCCGTACGACACCTACACCACCGCCCGGCACGCCCTGTGCAACGCCCACGTGCTGCGGGAACTGGTCTACGTGGTCGACACCGCCACCGGGCAGGTCGCCGACCTCGCCGGCCAGGCCATCGACGCCCTGCGGCACCTGAACCGCCTGACGGTCACGGCCCGCGCCGACGGCTGCGAACCCGACCCGGCCGACCTCGCCGAACAGACCCACCTGCTGCGCTCGGCCGTCGTGCTCGGCGCCGCAGCCACCGCCACCCGCACCGACAAGCTGCACCGCAAGTACCACGCCCTGTTCGTGCGACTACGGGACCGACGCGCCGACTACCTGCGGTTCCTCACCGACCCGGCCGTGCCGTTCGACAACAACCCGGCCGAGCGGACCATCCGCATGCCGAAACTCCGGATCAAGGTCTCCGGCAGCATGCGCACCATGACCGGAGCCGAACACTTCGCCGCGATCCGCAGCTACGCCGCCACCGCCACCCGACACGGCATCAACATGCTCGACGCACTCACCCGAGCCGCCGCCGGCAGCCCCTGGATCCCCACAACCGCCTAACCCACCTCGCGCGCTTGCGGTATTCCAAGGTCCCACGCACCTATCCAGTCACCCCTGGGCTACGAGCACAGTCACGAGGATGAGCTGTCCGAATGCGCGACTTCGCGTGCGGTCTCCCGGCCGTAGTTCGACGACCCGCTCGGCCTGCCGTTTCGCCTGGCCTAGGTCGCCAAGCTGGCGCAAGCACCGGGCGGCCTCGTTGGCCAGCGAGCCTTCATCGAAGTGGCTGACCCACGGCGACCGTTCCTCGGCCGGCTCTGCTTCAAGCACCCGCTCTGCCTCAATGAGGTGCTGTGCGCAGTCGTCCGGTTGTCTCAGCGCGGCGAAGGCACGGGCTTGCATCGCGAGGAGGCGAGCTTCGAGTTCGGGCGACCGCGGACCGCACGACAGCGTCTCACGGCCTCGTCGTGCGTATTGGAGAGCGTCGACCGGTTTGCCCCGATGGTGCGCGAGGTGGCTCAGGCTGGCGAGGATGTGCACGCCGAGCTGCCGGTCGTTTCCGAGTTTGACCAGTTCGAGTGAGCACGCAAAGTGCTGTTCGGCGGCCTGGTCCCGACCGGCGTCGTGAGCCATCCACCCGGCCATCTCGGTCAAGGCGGCTGCGGCCGTGAACGCCAACTGCCCATCGCTGCTCTGGTCGACTCCGAACATGCATGGTGCGACTTCGGCTTGCAGGTACTGTACGACCGTAGCGTAGAGGTGACCGCCGCCGACTTGGCGGTCCGCCGCTCGGAACGACTGCATTGCGGACGCGTAGCCATTGCCACGAACCTGCGGCAGGCCGGACGACGGAGGCTGAAGCAGGGCCGGTGCCGGCACTGCTTGTCTCGGTACTGCCTCCACCTTCGTATCGACCATACGAGAGTCGTCGCTCGCAGACGATGTGCTGGGCAGCTTGAACCACAGAAGCTGTTCAGGAATCCTGAGCGTGCGGACCCAGTGCGTCAGGCTGTCGAGATGTCGAACCGGCGGGCCGTTCTCGATGCGGCTGATCTGGGCTTGTGTCAGGCCGAGCCATCCGCCGACGACGCTCTGCGGAACGCCATCCTTTCCGTAGAAGGCGATGTTCTTTGGGTGCTTGCGGTACGCGCGCGAGACGTGGCCGATGTGCTGCGCTCGGAACGCGTCCCGGAACTGATCGGTATCCCAGAAGTCATCCGGCGACTCCGGCGGCTGGATGGCGAACGCGCGCGCCTTCGCCTGACACGGCGCGCACCGCTCGCTCTTGTTGTCTCGGGCGAGGCGCGTTCCGCAACGGCAGTAACGCGCCTTGCGGTTCGCGTCCATGATCTTCCTGATCCTCGAAGCGGCATCCTGATCAGCAATTCTAGAGCGGGATCAGCCTACGCGCTGCACCGCATACGCGGCATGTATGGCGTGTATACGCCTGCGGTCATGTCCGGTACGACCGAGCGGCCCCACTATCGATTTACCGGACCTGTCCCCAACCAGGGAGGACGACAAGGTCCAGACTCGACGGCCCTGTGGGCGTACTGCCGATTGAGGCTGCGCGTGCAGGGCGGGCGGCCCGACCTCCGCACCCCCGTTCGGGGTCGGGCCGCCCTTCCACCCGCTCCACCCGAAGACCATGACCGACCAGCGAGCGTGAAAGGCGGTCCTACCGTGCGCGGACTCCTCGACTTCCTCCCCACGAAGCTGCCGGCGGCCCATCGGTAGCGTGCCGGCCGGCCGTTCACCTGCCGATCCCCGGCCCGGTGACGAGCTGGTCATCGATGGGCGGGCGAGTGTGCAGTTCGCGGCCGGCCGAGGCTTCCGGTTCCGGGTGACGACAGTGGACAAGGGCTGGACGTACGACGGCTGGGTCTGGCTCGCCGGCTACGTGCTCGGACCCGGCGGGGAAGCCCGTGAACGCCGCGACATCTTCGTCCAACGCGCCGGCCTGCGCTTCGCACCCCACCGACGCCGCTGACCAGGGCGGCAACACCACGACATGCATCGCACCTTCTCCACCCGTACCCCCTTGATCGAAAGGTGGTCCTGCCGTGCGCAGACTGTTTGACCTGTTCCGCCGGCCGCCGCTGCGCAGCCGCCGGCACCGGCGGCTGCTCGCCGAGTTGGCCGAGCACACCCGCCGCAACGCGGCGCAGGCCGCCGGCCAGCGTCGGCCGGTGCCGAACACCGTCGGTCACTACTACGGCAGGCCGGTGCGGCCGTCGATCAGCCCCGGCATGGTCCGCGACCGCGCCTTCGGCGACCGCGTCCGGCGCGGCTGCGACCCCACCGAGGTACGCAGCTTCCTGCACCTGGTTGCCGACGAGCTGACCGCCCTGCGCGCCGAGCTGCGCT
This sequence comes from Solwaraspora sp. WMMA2056, assembly GCF_030345095.1. NCBI lineage: Bacteria > Bacillati > Actinomycetota > Actinomycetes > Micromonosporales > Micromonosporaceae > Solwaraspora > Solwaraspora sp. WMMA2056. Next base: position 627,699 of record NZ_CP128360.1, on the reverse strand, counting down.
CCACCCAGGACGAGAACCTACGGATCAAGCAGGCGCTGCGGGACTGGCAGTCGGAGCAGTTCCAACAGTTCCAGGCAGGGGCGGCGTGACCGGGGTCAACGCCACTCCGGCCGGCCCGGTCCACGTCATCGGGTACGGGTCGCAGCGTCGGCGGGCGCAACTCGTCTTCACCGTCGCAAACCTGGACACCGGGGCGGTCGCCTCCACCAGCCTCGTCCCCGGATCGTTCACGCCGATCCACACCCCGGGCGGCACGTGGTGGCTGCCGTACGCCCCGATCGTCACCGACCTGGCCACCCACGCGGGCGTGGCCGCATCGACGCTGCGCGACCCGGACTTCCCCGACGAACCGGGCCGACTGCCGTCGTCCGGGCTGACGCTGCCGATCCAGTGGCAGCCCGACATCCCGGAACAGGACCGCCGGAAGTGGGAAGCCGTCGCGCTCGCCGACCGGCGCAGCACACCGTGGCTGGTCCTGATCGGCCGCAGCAGCGAACCGCCGCCGCCGGGGGAGCCGGCCAGGCTGCTGGGCCGGCTGTGTGCGCTCGCCGATCAGCTGCACGTCGACCTGGTCCTCGAAGCGCGGCCCAGCTCCATCGGGCGCGGGCTGAGCTGGGACGTACGGTTCGAGCTTGCCGGCGGCGCGGTGCCCGACTATCAGCACCGGTGGATCGGGGACCTGCCGACGGCGCTCGCCACCATCCCCGCCGACCGGGCCGCGACCGGCCTGACGGTCGCCAACGCGGGACTGCCCGCCCACTACCTGACCGAGGGTGCGCTCACCCCGGCTGCGGTGCCGGTCGGGCTCGACGGCCACCCCGGCGGCCACGACCTCGACCAGCTCGAACGCCGGATGCTCGCCGACGCCGAGCAACACGGCGGGGCGCAGGCCATCTGGCGCAACCGGCACTGGTGGCACACCGGCCTGCGACCCGCCGACACCGCCGGCCGGTTCGTACGCGGTTGGGAGCCACCGCGCCCGGCGTACTGGGGCGAGCAGATCCCCACCCACCCCTGCCAGCGCTGCACCAACCCAGCCGGCGCGGCTGATCCGCCGTACTGCACCGACTGTTACGGCGCCCGGCGGGTCCGGCGCGGCGCGGTGCTGACCGTCACCGACCTGCGCGGCCGGACCGTGCACCGCAACTGGCGACCCGACGACGGGCAGCAGCACCAGCCGCCAACGCGGACGCACACCGACCAGCCGTCCGGTAGCACGGTGTGGCAGCTCAGCGAGCACTACCAGGTCGGCCCGCTCGCGGCCGGCTTCGGCGTCGAGCCGACCGACCTGACCGACATCGACGGCGAACACGTCATCGACCAGCACCTGCGCAACGGCGTCAGCCAGCTCGCCCACACCGGCGGCGACCCGGTCGACGCGTACCTCGGCGAAGTCGCCGCCACCCACGACGGCGCCCGCGTCATGGTCCTGGCCACCGACTGGCCCGGCCCCACCCTCGACGAACTCGCCGCCGTCGTGCGCGGCCTCGGCCTCGCGTTGGACGTCACCGTCACCGACCACCGCCACAGCGTCGGCCGACCTGAACTGCTGCAAGGCCACACCTGGTCGGTCCGGGTCATCGACCCGGCCACCCCGCTGACTGTCGACCCGCTGCCCACCAGCGCCTGCCTGCCCGAAGCCGTCGCGCTCTGCCACCGCTACCTGCACGGGGCACTGCGCGCCACCGTCCCCACCGACCCCGAACAACCGATGTGCGTCCCACAACAGCCGGCGACGACCGGTCCCGGTCCCGACGTGGCTGGCCTCATCACCGAGGTACGCCGCCTTGCCGCCGCCCACCCCGGCGAACCTGCCACCGTCCGGCTCCTGTTTCCCACGGACAGGGCCAGCGGTTGAAACGGTCCGCTCAGAGCACCGTCGCGCCGACCAACTGCCCGATGGCGAAGGTGACTGCCATGGCCAGGGCCCCACCGGCCACAAGCCGGACGACCGCCCGACCCACGCGGGCCGAGCCGAGGCGCGCGCTCACCGCACCCGTCACCGCGAGGGTGAGCAGCACGACGACGAACGTCACGGGCACCCTCGCGTCGGGTGGCGGCAGCAGGATCGCGACGAGCGGCAGCAGCGACCCCAGGGTGAAGGCGATCGCCGAGGCGGCAGCCGCGTGCCAGGGGTTGGTCAACGACTCCGGGTCGATCCGCAACTCGACGTCGGCGTGCGCGGCGAATGCGTCCTTTGCGGTCAGCTCCTCCGCCACCAACCGGGCGGTCCCGGCGGTCAGACCCTTCGCGACGTACAGCTCGGTCAGCTCGTCCAACTCCTGCTCGGGGAAGCGTTCGAGCTCCATGCGCTCCTTCGCCAGCAGCGCCCGTTCGGAGTCACGTTGGCTGCTGACCGACACGTATTCGCCCAGGGCCATGGAGACGGCTCCCGCCGCCACCCCCGCGACCCCGGCGGTCAGGACCGGACCGGTGGCGACGGTCGCACCGGCCACGCCCACGACGAGCCCCGCCGTCGACACGATGCCGTCGTTGGCACCCAGCACCCCGGCCCGTAACCAGTTCAACCGGGTGGAGATCCCGGCGCCGTGCGGCTCGTCCACGTGGGCCACACCGGACCGACCGGCTCCCGTACCTTCGGCATTCATTCGGATCACCTGCCACCGCAACCGTACGGCGGGCGTCGAGCCACGGCAACGAAGCCAAGCCTGTGCTACCTCAGTGGACCGACGGTGCAGTTGTGCCTGCCGGTACAGCCGTGACTGGCCGCCGGGCCTGACTGGGCCGTGCCCGGCGGATGCGGTGCCGGGTTAGCTCCCGCAAACAGCGGGTACGCGCGCCGGTATGCGGCGAATCTGGAGCGGGTTGCTGGCCGGTGCCGCCGGCACCAGCGCCCTCAACATGGTCACCTACCTCGACATGGTCGGGCGGGCCCGGCCGGCGAGCAGTACGCCGGAGCGCAGCGTCGGCCGGCTCGCCGACACGTTGCACGTCGACCTCGGTGACGAGCAGACCGCCAGCAACCGGCGGGCCGGTCTGGGGCCGCTGCTCGGCTACGCGACCGGTCTCGGCGCCGCCGCGCTGTACGCGGTGGCCGGCCCCCGGCGGGCCCCGGTCTGGGCGGCGACCGGGCTGCTCGCCGCGTTGGCGATGGCCGGCTCGGACGCGCCGCTGACCCTGCTGAAGGTCACCGACCCACGGCAGTGGAGCGCCGCCGACTGGGCGTCGGACATCGTGCCGCACCTGGCGTACGGCCTGGTCGCCGCCGCCGTGCTGCACCGGCTGCAGCACCGCGACTGACCGCGTACCGCCGGCTTTTCAGAGCCAGTCGTGCTCGCGGGCGTAGCGGGCCGCGTCGTGCCGGGTCCGGGTCTGGGTCTTCTGCATCGCGTTGGACAGATAGTTACGGACGGTGCCCTCGGCGAGGTGGAGCCGGACAGCGATGTCGGCCACCGAGTAGCCGTCGCCGGTCGCCCGCAGCACGTCGACCTCCCGGTCGGTAAGTGGGCAGTCGTCGATGACGGCGAGCGCGGAGACGTCCGGATCGACCCACCGCTTGCCCGCGTGCAGGGTGCCGATGACCGAGGCGATGTGCGCAGGCTCCGCCGACTTGCTGACGAAGCCCTGGACGCCGAGGCGGAGAGCCTTCCGGAGCACGCCCGGTCGGGCGTGCCGGGTCAGCATCAGGATGACCTGTTCGGGCCGGACCTGCCGGATCTGGGCGACGGCGCCGAGCCCGTCCACGCCGGGCATCTCCAGGTCGATGACGAGGACGTCGGGCCGGTGCTGCAGGGTCGCGGCGACGGCCGACGTGCCGTCGGCGGCCTCGGCGAGCACGGTGATGTCGCCTTCGAGCGGCAGCAGCGCGGCCATCGCCTTGCGCAGCAGCACCTCGTCGTCGGCGAGCACCACGGTGGTCGGTGGGGCGTCGGCCTGCGTCATCGATCCTCCACGGGTGCTCCGGCCGGCGCACCGGGGCCGGGGCGCGGGAAGGTGGCGGCGGTCAGGAAACGTCCGTCGGTCTGCTCCACGGTGAGCTCACCGGCGCTGCCGGCCACCCGTTCGCGCAGCGTGGCCAGGCCGTGCAGCTCGGGCAGCGGGCTGGATGGCGCGCCGTCGTTGACGACGGTGATGCCCGATCCGGTCAGGGTGATCTTCACCTGGGTGGCCTGCGCGTGCCGCAGGATGTTTGTCGTCGTCTCGCGCAGGACCTGGCCGAGCAGTTCGTCCGCGTGGGTGTCGACCTCGGCCTCGCGGTCGACGTGGACCCGGATGCCGGCGGCTTCGAACAGGTTCTTGGCGTTCTCCAGCTCGGCGGAGAGGTTGAGCCGCCGCTGTGCGTAGGCGAGTTCCTTGGTCTGCTTGATCGTGTCGCTGACCAGCGAGTAGATCTCCCGCAGCTCGTTGTCGGCCCGGTCGGGGTCGCTGCGGACCAGTTTGCGGGCCAGCGCGATCTTCAGCTTCGCGACGTGCAACGTGTGGCCCTGGATGTCGTGCAGGTCGCTGGCGAACCGGACCCGCTCCCGGAAGACGGCCAGCTCCGCTTCCCGCCGGCGGGACTCCTGCAACTCGTCGACGACGTCGTAGAACCGCTTGTTCGGAAACATCAGGCCGGTGACCACCGCGACCGCACCGGCGGGAAGGACGACGTACTGCAGGAGGACGTCGGAGACGCTCTCGGACGACACCAGCAGCCGCGTCGCGCCGACCGCCGCGACGTAGCCGACGAGACCGACGGCCGCCGCGGCCCGGTACCGCTTCAGATAAGGAACGACGAGGGAGCCCACGAGGGCAAGGCCGTAGGAGGCGCGCGGGCTGTCGATCACCAGTACGCCGAGCGGCCAGACGACGGCGGTGACGATCAGACAGTACGGGGCGAACCGGGGCAGATCACGTGCCGTCCACCGTTCGAAGGCCACCAGCGCCGCGACCACACCCGAGGCCAGGATGACCGCGTCCCACCAGGTGCGGGAGTCCGCCACCACCACGACAGCCCCGCCGACGGCGAGCGGCGGGACCAGCATGACGAGGTTGAGCTTGCGCAGCCGCCGCCGCGTGGGCTCGGTGTGCTCGGGCATCTCCTGAGTATTCGTCCGGATCCGGGCTGGCCACCAGTGACACTACGTCACGGGTTCACCGGCAGGAATGTCATCGCGAAGTGGTGACACGGCCGCACTGACCGGCGGGCGCGGTGAGCGCTGGAATTGACGGCATGTCCACCACACCAGTCATCGACGTCGAACGGCTCAACGTCTCGTACGGCGATTTCCACGCCGTCAAGGACCTCTCCTTCCAGGTACGCAAGGGTGAGCTCTACGCCCTGCTCGGCACGAACGGGGCCGGCAAGACCTCGGCGCTGGAGACCATCGAGGGCCACCGTACGGCGACCTCAGGTGTCGTGCGGGTCTTCGGGCGCGACCCCGGTGACCGCGCGGCCGTGCGACCCCGGACGGGCATCATGCTCCAGGAGAGCGGATTCTCCCCGGACCTCACCGTGCGGGAATCGGTCCGGCTGATCGGCAAACTCAGCCAGCGGGTCGACCACGTCGACCGGGTGCTCGACCTGGTCGGCCTCACCGGCAAGGCCGGCACCCTGGTCGCCCAGCTCTCCGGCGGGGAGAAGCGGCGGTTGGATTTCGCCACCGCCGTGTACGGGGCACCGGAGCTGATCTTCCTGGACGAGCCGACCACCGGCCTGGACATCCAGTCCCGTGACGGCCTGTGGGAGGTCGTCGACAACCTGCGTGCGGACGGGTCGACGGTCGTGCTCACCACCCACTACCTGGAGGAGGCGCAGCAGCGCGCCGACCGGATCGGGCTGATGCACCAGGGCACCCTGCGCCGGGAGGGGACCGTCGCCGAGCTGACCCGGTCCCTGCCGGCCGTGATCAGCTTCGCCCTGCCGGCGTCCGTATCGAGTCCGGCGCTGCCGCTACCGGCCGAGCCGGGCGACGGCGACGCGGTACGCATCGAGACCCTCGACCTTCAGCGGGACCTGCACACCCTGCTGCGCTGGGCGCAGGACCACGACGTGGAGCTGCGTGGCCTCGAAGCCGGGCCGACCCGGCTCGACGACGTGTTCCGCGCCATCGGCACCGACTGACCCCCGCGTCTACTGACCCCGTACCGACCTTCTCCCGAACGGACCGTGTCGCCATGCTCTCCATCGCAGGCAGTGAACTGATCCAGATCTTCCGGAACCGGCTCGTGCTGGTCACGAGCTTCGTCATGCCCGTCGTCGTCAGCGCGTTCTTCATCTACCAGCACGAATCGTTCGCGAGCCTCGGCAGCCTCGGCTACATCGCCGGGGTGGTGGTGTTCACCGTGGGCGCGTTCGGGTTGTACGCCACCACGGTCACCACGTTGGCCTCCCGCCGGCAGAACCTCTTCCTCAAGCGGCTGCGCTCCACCACCGCCACCGACACCACGATTCTCGCCGGCCTGCTCACCCCGGCGACCGTCATCGCCGGAGTCCAGGCCACGGCGATGCTGTCCGTGCTGGGGGTGGTGTCCGACCGGCCGGCGAACGTGCCGCTGCTGGCGGCGGCCGTCGTCGCGACGATGATCATGTTGATCGGTCTGGGCCTGGCCACCGCCGGGCTGACGAACTCCCCCGAGCACGCCCAGGTGACCACGCTGCCGGTCAGTCTCGGCGTCATCGCCGTGACGAGCTGGGTCGGGCTCACCGGCACCGAGGATCTCACCCTGCTGAAGCGGGCCCTGCCCGGCGGCGCGGCCACCGAACTCGTCGTCGACGCCTGGAACGGCGGCGTCGCCGTGGCCGACTCCCTGGTCCTGCTCGCACCCACGCTGGGCTGGGTCGTCGTCGCCCTCGCCCTGGCCGCCCGACTCTTCCGCTGGGAACCGCGCCGCTGACGGCACCGGTGGACTGTCAGTCAGTACGTAAGGCCGTGGCCGTAGCGGAACAACGGGTCCGGGTCGTCGAACGGCGTGTCCGGCTGTCCGGCGAGCACCGCCTGCTGGCTGCGCGGCAGGTCGAACGGCAGCCGGCCGGCCGGCGACGCCTGCCCGGCCAGCACGTCGATCAGCGCGGCGTCCTCGACCCCGAAGCTGACCAGCAGGGCGGCGACCCGGCCGACGAGCGCGGTGAGCACCGCCGGCCGGTCCAGGTAGACGTCCACGACGGTCGGCACCCGCTCGGCGATCGCCAGCACCCGGTCCAGGGCACCCGGTGGATGCTCCAACGGGCCGGCGTGGAAGTACGCCTCGACCGGGCCGGTCCGCCGCTCGAACGGCGCTGCCAGCCGCAGCACCGCCACGTCGGCCTGGCCCGGATCGGTCACCACCGTCCAGCGGGGCGACAGGGCGGCGCGCAGCGGGCCCTCGGCGTACACCCGCAGGCCGGCGGCGAGCGGCAACCGGGCGTACCCGCCCGGCGCGGCATTGTGCAGCAGTGTCACACAGGCCCGCTGGGCGGCCAGCCCGTCGGCGCGGGCCGCCGCGTTGCCGACCTCCTGCGCCGCCTGCTCCGGGTCGACGTACCGGTGGTCGAACAGCCCGAGACGCACCTTGCCGGCCAGGATCCGGGTGGCCGATTCGTCGACCCGGTCCTCGGTGACCTGGCCGGTGCGGACCAGGTCGACCACCAGGTCCGGGCGGGCCTCACCGCCGAACTGGTCGACCCCGGCGTGCAGCGCGGTACGCAGCCGCTGCGCCGGGTCGAGATGCTCGACGCCCCAGGCGCGGGCGGGTCGGTGTTCACCCCGGAAGCAGGCGTCGGTCAGCACCCCCCAGTCGGCGCAGATCACCCCGTCGAAGCCGAGCTGGCGGCGCAGCAGGCCGGTCACCACCTCGTGGTTGAAGGCGAACGCGACCGGCGGCAGCTCGGTGCCGACCGGCAGCCCGTAGCCGAGCATGACCTGCGCGGCACCGGCCCGGACGGCGGCCACGAACGGCGCCAGGTGGGCGGCGAGGCGGCCACCCGGGTAGGCCTGTTCGGCGCCGTACCGGAAATGGGGGTCCTCGCCGGTGCGGACCGGGCCGCCGCCGGGGAAGTGCTTGACCAGCGCGGCGACGCTGCCGGGTCCGAGCGTCGGGCCCTGCAACCCCTGCAGGTACGCCACCGTCAGCCGACTGACCAGTTCCGGGTCCTCGCCGAAGGTGCCCAGCACCCGTGGCCAGCGCGGGTCGGTCGCCACGTCGGCCTGCGGGTGCAGCGCGGCCCGGATGCCGACCGCCAGGTACTCCCGGCGGACCGTGTCGGCGTGGCGGCGGACCAGTTCGGGGTCGCCGATGGCGGCCAGGCCCGCCGGCTCCGGCCAGGTCGAGAAGGCACCGGCCAGGGCGGCGGTGTTGGGGTTGGCCGACCGGGCGTGCCGGGGATCGGTGGAGACCGTCACCGGTACGCCGAGCCTGGTCGACGCGGCCAGATCCTGCAGGTGGTTGTGCCAGCGGGCGAGCTCCTCGGCCGACGCGGTACCGACCAGGTTGACGTGGTTGATCCGGCGGCACAGCACCAGATCCTCGGCGGCGAGCAGCCCGGCGTCGGGGTCGGCGGCGGCGAGGGTGCCGCCCGGCCCGATGCCGATCATCGGATGGAACAGCAGGCCCGCCTTCTCCGGCAGGCTCATCCGGGCCAGCAGGTCGTCCACCTGCGGCGCCGAACGGGTAATGGTGCTCGTACGCAGGGTCACCGGGTCGACGCTAGTGCGCGCGGCGGCCGGGGGAGTGGCGGTTGCCCGACGACCGCCGGTTTGGGTCACCGACGGCAGGGAAACCGTGCACCGGCCGACGCGGGGAGCCGCACTCCGACCGGGGCGGGGAGGCACGATGCCGCGACGACGGGTGTTGATCTTCAGCATTCCCAACGAGGGGCACCTGAACATCCTCAAGCGCCTGGTCCGGGACCACCGGACCGAGGAGACGTTCCGGATCGTGCTGGTCGACCGGCAGACCACCGTGCCCCGACTCGGTGACCTGGCCGGGTTGACCGTCGACGTACCGGGGTGCGGGGCCTTCCGCAACACCCCGGCCGACCAGGTGTTCGCCCGGGCGTACCGACTGTTCGGCGAGTGCCTGGCGGCGGGCCGTGACTTCCGTCCGGACCTGGTGGTGTACGACTTCTGCGCGGTGGAGGGCAACCTGGTCGCCCAACGGCTCGGGGTGCCGGCGTGGAGTTCGGTGCCGGGCCTGGTCGGGCCGATGACCGACACCGGCTACCTGCGGCGGGCGCTGGCCTCGCCGGCGAACACGGTGGCGCTGTCCCGGCTGCGCCGGCGGTACGGCGTCGACGTCGACCCCGCCACGGTCGAACTGATCTCGAACAGCCTGCACCTGCCCGGTACGCAGAACATCCTCTGGTCGTACCCGTCGGTGACGCCGCGCGACTTCGGCCGTGGCCGGGCACCGGCCCGGTACCGGTTCGCCGGCTACCTCTCCGACGGCTGGTGCCGACCCGACCGGCCGACCACCCGGCGGCCACTGATCTACCTGTCCTTCGGCACCGAGGTGCTGGACAACCTGTGGCACACCGACCCGCCGCTGGTCGGCGCGCTGCGCCGGTGCCTCGCCGGCCTGACCCGGCACTGGTCCACCGCCGACGTCCAGGTGGTGTTCCCGACCCGGGGCCGGCGGATCCTCGACCGGTACCCGGCGAACTGGACCGTCACGTACGCCGTCGACCAGCAGCAGGTGCTGAGCCGGGCCGACGTGTTCGTCACCCACGGGGGCAGCAACAGTTTCCACGAGGCGGTGCTGGCCCGGGTGCCGATGGTCGTGGTGCCGTTCTTCGGCGACCAGCCGCTGGTGGCCCGGCAGGTGCAGCGGCTCGGGATCGGCATCGACCTGGACGCGGGCGCGGCGACCGACCGGGACGCGGCGCACCGGCTGCTCGACGCCGGCTGCGCCGGCCGGATCGCCGACGCCGTGGCCCGGGTCCTCGGTGACCCGTCCTACCGGGACAACCTGGAGCGGCTACCGCTGGCCGGCGTACTGCCGTCGCCGCTGCCGGTCTGACCGGCAGTGCCGGGGGCAGCCTGACCGGCAGTGCCGGAGCTGGTCTGATCAGCGGTGCCGGCGGCGGCCTGCTCGACCTGGGAGATGGTCCACGCCGCGTTGATCAGACCGATGTGCGACAGCCCCTGCGGGAAGTTGCCGATCAGGCTGTCGTCGCGGCGGTCCACCTCCTCGGCGAGCAGCCCCAGGTCGTTGGCGCAACCGGTGGCCCGGTCGAAGACCCACCGGGCCCGGTCCGGTCGACCGGCCAGGGCGAGGGCCTCGGCCAGCCAGTACGAGCAGATCAGAAAGGCTCCCTCGTCGTCGTCGCCGGTCCAGCGCTGCACCAGACCGTCGTGGCCCAGTTCGCGTTCGATGACGTCGACGGTCGACACCACCCGGGGATCGGTGCCGGGCAGGAATCCCATCATCGGCATGGTCAGCACCCCGGCGTCCAGGTGCGGGGAGCCGAACGCGCCGGTGAACGCCTGTCGGTCGGCGTTCCAACCGTGGGCGAGGACCGCCGCCCGTACGTCCTCGCGGGCCCGCCGCCACCGGCTCACCTCGGCGTCCGCGCCGAGCAGCCCGGCCAGGCGCACCCCACGGTCCAGCGCCACCCAGCACATCAGCTTCGAGGTGACGTAGTGGCGGTCACCTTCCCGGCCCTCCCAGATCCCGGCGTCGGGCTCGGTCCAGCCGGTCGCGGCCCGGTCGGCGACGGTCCGCAGGAACCCGGCGGTGCCCGCCGACAGCCCGCCCAGGTAGTCCCGCATGATCCAGGCGCCGTGCAGCACCTCGCCGAGGACGTCGAGCTGCCGCTGCCGCCAGGCGGCGTTGCCGACCCGTACCGGCCGCGACCCCCGGTATCCGGCGAGGTGGTCCAGGGTGTGTTCGGTCAGGTCCCGCTCACCGCCGACCCCGAACATCACCGGTACGGGCTGACCCGCCGGCAGCCCGTGTCCGTCGGTCGGGACACCCGTGGATCCGGCCATCCAGTCGAAGAACCGTTGCGCCTCGTCCGGGCAGGCGGCCACCCAGAGCGCCTGCATGGTGAAGGCGCCGTCGCGCAGCCACCCGTACCGGTAGTCCCAGTTGGCACCGCCGCCGACCTCCTCCGGCAGCGACGTGGTGGCGGCCGCCACCACCGCCCCGGTCGGCTGGTAGGTCAGCGCCTGCAGCACCAGCGCGCTGCGCCGTACCTGGTCGCGGTAGGGGCCCTGGTAGGTGTGGTGCAGGTCGTCCCAGGACCGCCAGGCGGCGACGGTGTCGGCGAGCGCCTCCGGCGCGAGCGGTACGGCCGGTGGGGCGTCGGCCGGCGAGTGGGCCAGCGTGAATCCGACGGTCTCGCCAGCGGTGAGCCGCAGCCGCGCGGTGGCCCCGCCGTCGACGACGGTCAGCGGCGCGTCGCCGGTGAGGACCAGCCGGTCGGCGCCGCCGGTCAGCCGGATCTGCCGCCCGTCGTCGGTGGCCACCGGCGTGACCAGCCCGTACGACGGCCGGGCCGCCACCTCGACGCGCACCTCCACCGTGCCGGTGAGGGCCTGCACCCGGCGCAGCAACTGGTGCGGCGAGGCCGTCCCGATCTGGTGACCGCGTTCGCCGCCACCCAGGGCCAGGGCGTCGGTGACCCGGACGTCACCCGTCGGGGTGTGGAAGTCGGTCTGCAGCACCATCGTGCCGTCGAGGTAGCGCCGCGACGTCGCGTGCGGGCCGACCGGGGTGATGCTCCAGTGCCCGGCCTGCGGGTCGAGCAGCCGGGCGAAGACGCTCGGTGCGTCGAACCGGGTCGGGCACCACCAGTCGACCGACCCGGCCCGCGACACCAGGGCGGCGCCCTGGCAGTCACTCAGCAGCCCGTAGCCGGCGATGTCGGTCACCTCGTCGGCTACCCCGCCCGTGCCGGTTCATGCCGGCGGAGTCTGCCCTGGCCGATCCGGCATACGAGTGGCTCGAACGGCGGCACCGGGTTCCGCGCCGAGCTGGCCGACTCGACCCGAGTCGAGGAAGACCACGTAGTAGGCAACGGTCCCGGTCGCGTCCGGGTCGCCCGCCGGCAGGTCGACTCGTTCGTAGCCGAGCAGCCGACCGGTCGCGCTGTCGACGACGATCGTGTCGCGGGTCGGTGTGCCGTCCATCGTTCCGGTCGCGCTGATCGCCACCCCGGACCGGCCGGCCCGGTCCAGCACCGGCCCATGGGTGTACAGCTCGGTGTCGGCGAGCACGGCCAGCGCGGCGGCCCGGTGCGGCGCGGACAGGTCGTGGAACCGGTAGAGGCCGACCACGGAGCGCAGGACGGCCTGCGGACCCTCGTCCAGCGGTTGTTCCTCGGCGAGCTGACCGGCCAGTACGGTCCGGTCGGCGGACGGGTCCGGCACCGCCACGCCGAGCGTGCCCGGCCGGTAGCTGACCAGTTCCGGCGACGCCTGCGGGTCGGCCGGGTCGGTCCGGGTCTCCTGCCCGGAGCGGTCGCCGGTCCACCACAGGCGTTGGTCGTAGGAGCCGGCGGTGAGCCCGGTGGCCGGGTCGTCGCCCCACCAGGTACGCAGGTGGACGTAGGTGTACCGGCCGCCGGCCGGGAGGTCGGGCTGGCTGTCGACGTGCCGGGCGATCCCGGCGAGCTGGTGCCGGGCCGGCGTGACACCGTGGCCGGTGGTCAGCGGCAGCGGTGCGTCCGGGTCACCCGCTGCGGCAGGGTCCGCTGCGGTGGAGCCAGGTCTGGTGGAACCGGGTCCGGGTGGGCCGCTGTCGCCGTACGGCCGTAGCGCGCCGACGCCGCCGACCAGCAGCACCACGACCGCGGCGAGGAAGACGGGCGGACCCCATCGGCGGAGCCGGTGCCGGCCGGCTGGCTGCAGCCGCGCCGGCCGCGCCGGCCGGGGCGGCTGGGGCGGCTGGGGCGGGCCGGCCCAGCGGATGCGCGGCCGGTCCGGCAGCAGTGGGCGTGGCCGGTCGGCCCAGACGCCGTGCAGCACGGTCGCCCAGCGTCGTACGGGGCGCCGGTGAGCGGCCGCGATCAGCCCGACGACGTCGATGTCGGGTGGTGGCGGAATCCTGCCCGACCTGGGCAGCAGGACCTTGCCGGCCAGCCGCACCAACTCGTCGCGGCGGACGTCTTCCTCGGTGGTCTGTCGATCCATCGGATCATCCCCTTCCGTGCGCGGGAGCGCGCCGCCGGGCCTGCCGGCGGAGCACCTCGTCGCGCACCTTGTGCAGCGCACCGCGGGTGCGGTACAGCGACTGCCGGACCGCTGCCGGGCTCATCCGCAACATCGCCGCGATGTCGGCGGTGCTGACGTCGCAGATCGTGAGCCGCAGACACTCCCGGTCCCTTTCGCTCAGCCGCCGGCACACCCGGGACACGTCCTGGCGCAGCTCGCTGGCTCCCATGTCACCGTCGTTGCTGACGACCAGGGACAACGCGACGAACTGCCAGGCGCTCCGGTCCTGCCGGCTCTTGGCGAGGTGGCGGGCGGCCAACCGACAGGCGACCCGGTAGAGCCACGCCTTCGGGTGCCTGATCCGGTGTCCCGCCCGGCGGTACTGCCATGCCCTGATGAACGTCTCCTGCAGAAGATCCTCGGCGTCGCCGGTGTCGCCCAGCCGTTGAACCAGTACCGTCCACAGCAGAGATCCCTGCTCGCGTACCTGATCCGCGAGCCATGCGTCGATCTCTGCCGCATCCTCTGCGTCCACAACTCTCCTTGCTCCTCGTCCGGCGGAAGGTCGCGGCCGGGGGCGCCGACGTCGGCACCCGCCATATAAGAGGCGTCAGCGTGCCCGATCGTGATGAGGAAATCTCGTCGATCTTGGTGGAATCGTCCACCATGTGGACCATGAAATCCGTACGCATCTGGAATTGATCTTGATGTGCGCAAATCTGCAGGTGGTGCCGGGAAAAGTGGACGCGATGCAGTTTCATCTATTTACTTACGACTATATGTGGATATTGATGAAACACTGGGGAGATGGGCGAGGGCCTGCCGTCCTCGTCGTACCTGCTGATCGCCTGAGCGCGGCGACAGTGTCCCGTCAGTCAGTCAGTCGGCCGGACCGGCCGACACCAACCGTGGAGATCGACATGACGCTGCCCACCCGCACCCACCGCCCCGGCCGATGGCTGCTTTCCACCGCCCTGATCCTGACTCTGCTGACCACCGGCACCCCCGCCGTGGCGCGCCCGGTAGCCGAACCCGAGCCCGACCCGGCTGCCCCGACCATCGAGCAGTTGATCGCCGAGTACCTCGCCGCGCATCCCGGCGGCGTCCGGATCAACGAGACCGAGCTCGCCTACTCCGACGGTCGGTTCGTCGTCAGCGTGGCCCGCCCGGCCGGCACCGGGGTCCTCGCCGGACCGGACTGCCCGAGCGGATGGTTCTGCTTCTACGACGGCACCAACTACGGCTACCCCCGGGGGCGACTCAGCGACTGCGGCTGGCAGGACCTCGGCAACTGGGGGTGGCGCAACCGCGTCGAGTCGGCGCACTACCACCTCGGCCACGGCAGCACCACGTTCCTCGACGAGACCGGCGCCACCGACACCAAGCTCTTCGTGATCAGCGTCGCGAACCGGGCCGTCGCCGACGTCAGCCCGCACCGCAACCGGGCCGACTACGTCTACCGCATCTGCAGCTGACCGACCTGCTCCAGCCTGCCCGTGACCTGCCCGAGCCCGCCGGTGACCCGCAGCCGTCGATACGGCCAGTGATGTCGCTGCGAACACGGCCGGTCGTTCTGCGTGCCCGAATAGGTAGGCGATAGCCCGTGTCCGCTGGGCGGTCGATCGTTCTAGGGTCGGTGGAGCCCATCGATCCCAAGCTGTCGTCGGGGGCGCGCCGGCGGCACCATCCCCAGAGGAATCCAACGTGTCCCGTACGCTCGTGTCCCGCCTGACGAAATCGGCGCTGGCGCTGGCCGTCGCGGCCGGTCTCGCCGCCATGATCGCCGGCCCGGCCGCCGCCGTCGCCAACGGGGAGATCGTTCCCGAAGGCCAGTACCGGTTCTCGGTGAAGCTGACCATGACCGGTATCCCGACCGCCGACGGCGGTCGCCGCGACAGCGCCTGCTCCGGTGCGCTGATCGCCCCGCAGTGGGTGGTCACCGCCGGTCACTGCTTCCGGGACTACACCGGCACCCGCGTCGAGCGGCCGGTCGCCGACCTGACCACCGCGACCGTCGGGCGCGCCGACCTGTCCGGCGACAACGGCACGGTCCGCACCGTCGTCGCGGTCCGCCAGTCACCCACCAACGACCTGGCCCTGGCCAAACTCGACGCCCCGGTACGAGGAATCGCACCGGTCGCGCTGAGCAAGCGGGCCCCGAAGGCCGGCGATCTGGTCCGACTGACCGGGTACGGGGCGGTCGACTCGGTCGCGCCCACGCCCTCCACCGTGCTGCGTACCGGTCAGTTCCGGGTCACCGAGATCGCCGAATCGACCATCGGGGTGACCGGCCACCAGCCGGCGGCGGACACCAGCGCCTGCCCGTACGACTCGGGCGCGCCGTACTTCCTCGAGCCGAAGTACGGCCCGCCGAAGCTGATCTCGGTCGAGAGCTTCGGGCCGGGCTGCCCGCACGCGGACGTCGAGACGACCTCCCGGATCGACAACATCCTCGGCTGGATCTGGCAGGCCATGCGGGGCTGAGCACGGCGCGTCGACCACGCGGCGTGACGCGCCGCGTGGTCAGCGCCCGGGCAGGGTGATGGTGACCCGGGTGCCGCCGCCGCTGAGGTCGAGCACGAGACGCCGGGCCATCCGGTTGATCAGATCGAGGCCGCGACCCCGCTCCGAGCCGTTGTACGAGTGCCCCCGCCAGTGGCCGCGGTCGGTCACCTCGATCCGGACCTGGCGCCGGTCGAGCAGCATCACCTGCAGCGCGACCGGCCCGGTCGCCCGGCCGTGGTAGGCGTGCTCCAACGAGTTGATCAACGCCTCGTTGCAGGTGGCCAGCAGCGCGTCCACCTGGTCCGGGGAGAGTTCGTGCCCGGCGGACCAGTCCCGCAGGGCCCGCCGGGCCGTCGACAGGTCGGCCGGGGAGGTCAGAGTCAGGCGCAGCACCGGCGCGTTCGCCGCGTCACCCGGCAGGCCGCCGAGACGGACACAGGCCACCACGGTGTCGTCGACGATCACCCGGTCGTCGGCCATCGCCTCGATCAGCCGGTCGCACCAGATCTGCGGCTCGGTGCCGGACAGGCCGGCTGCGGCCCGCCGCAGCCGGTCCAGTCCGGCGTCGATCACCTGGTCGCGGCGCTCGACCAGCCCGTCGGAGTACCAGACCAGCATCGCCGGCTCGGGCACCGTGAGCTGTGCCTGGGTGCGTGCCTGGGAAGTCAGCCGCAGCGGCAGGGAACGGGCCTCGGTCAGGTACCGGCCGACACCGTCGGCGACCAGCAGCGGCGGCAGATGCCCGGCGCAGGCATAGGTGAGCAGCCGGTCGGTCGGGCTGTACTCGGCGTACCCGACCGTGGCGAAGTCGGCACCGTCGATCGTGTGGCAGGCGAGGTCCAGCGCTTCGAGGACCTCGACCGGGGTGGCCCCGGTCTGTGCCACCGACCGCAGCGACTGCTGCAGCCGCCCCATGGTGATCGCCGAGGCCAGACCGTGGCCGACGACGTCGCCGACGGCGATCCCCACCCGGTTGCCGGGCAGCTCGAACACGTCGTACCAGTCGCCGCCGACGTCGCGGCCGCGTTCGGCGGGCCGGTAGCAGACCGCTGCGGTGACCCCCGGCAGGTCGGTGGAGATCTGCGGCAGCAGGGCCCGCTGCAGCTGGTGTGCGGCGGCGTGCTCGGCCTCGTACCGTTCGGCCCGGTCGACCGCCTGGCCGGCGAGTTCGGCGAGGGTCTGGGCGATCGAGGCGATCTCCGGGGTGATCGCGTCGTCGCGGTGGAAGCTGAACGCCAACGCGCCGAGGCACCGGTCACCGACCCGGACCGGCACCACCAGCAGACTGCGGGTGCCGGTCTGCGCCTGGGTCTGCGCCACCGCCGGGTAGCGGGCGGTGACGGCGGCTAGGTTCGGCAGCCGGATCGGCTGGCCGGTGCGGACCGCGTCGACGACGGGCAGCCGACCGGCCTCGGTCAACGGCAGCTCGGAGAAGCGTACGGCGAGCTGCTCCGGCACGGCGCTGGTCGTCCAGGTCCGCAGTTGCGCCCCGGCGGCGTCGACGATCGCCACCGCGCCGTGATCGGCGACCAGACCGACGCCCCGGTCGACGAGGACCCTGACCATCTGGTCCGACGTGGCGGCGGTGGCCAGGCCGGCAGTGACGTCCTGCAGGGTCTGCAGGCGGCGGCGGGCCGCCACCTCACGGCGGGACTCGGCCTGGGCCCGGTCCCGTTCGGCGACAGCGATCGCCAGCGCCCAGGCGCCGAGGACCACCACGGCGAGGTAGACCTGGAGCGAGGCCGCCTCCAACCGGGGCTGGCCGGCCAGCCCCGACCACGGTCCGTGTCCAGCGGCGCTGAGCAGATTGGCGGTGAACGCCATGACGAACCCCGCCGCGCCCACCGTCGCCACCCGGCCCCGGAAGCCGACCGCCAGCAGGACCGGCACCGGCAGGTACGCCAGTGGCACCTCCCGGGGCCAGAAGCCGATCGTGGTCAGCGCGCCGGTCGCGGCGAGCGTCGCCCCGCCGCGCGTCAACTGCCCGGCGAGTAGCCGGCCGCGCAGCGAGTCGAGGCCGACCAGCGCGGCACCGAGGGTGAGCACGGCCAGGCCGTCGCCGGCCCAGAACTGGCCGAGCGCCTCCCACCAGCTGGATCGCATGGCCAGCGCGCTGGTGCTGGCCCCGATCACGGCGCCGACCAGCGGGCCGGCGACGACCCCGCAGAGCAGGAACGCCAGCGCGTCGCGGTAGCGGGTCAGGTCGATCCGTTGGGGGCGTAGCTGCCGGAGCAGAGTGGCACCGACCAGCGGCTCGGCCACATTGGTGACCACGAAACCGGCGGCGGTCAGCGGATCGAGCCCTTGCCACAGATCGATGCCGAGCTCGGTGGCGCCGGCCGCAGCGAGGATCCACGGCCAGTGCCGCCGGTGGGCCAGCACCAGCGCGCCGAAAGTCACCCCGGCCGGTGGGAAGAAGACCGCGCCGACCGCCGAGGCGTGGAACAACAACCAGGAGCAGCCGGAGCCGAGGGCGTACCCGACCGCGACCGCCGCCGCGATCAGCAGGGACGTACGCAGTCGCCGCTGGCGATCGGGGTGTCGGCCGGCCGGGGAGCCGGCGACTGGTGTCATGGCCGTCACCCTGCCACGTACCGTGCGCGGGCCCAAGTCGGTGCGTCCCTACCTGCGGGGCCGGCCGGTGCCGCCCCGCCGCGTCAGCGGGGGCGGCGTACCGGGTCCGGCTCACAGGTGGCGGCGGCGCCAGTCGGTCTCCTCGCTCTCCAACGCCTGCTGCTCGGCGAGCCGGGCCTCGCGCAACTGCTGCCGCTCGCCTCTGGTGTGCCGGTTCTCGACAGCCGTGGCGGTGACCGTGACCAGGCTGAGCGCGGCGAGCGCGGCGAGCGGCGGGAGGTGCTCGGCGACCGGCAGCAGGGCGCCGAGGAGCAGGACCGGGACGACGGAGACCGGCCGTACCGTGCGGATCGTGCGGGCCTGGAAAGCCAACAGGGCAACCAGGTAGATCAGCACACCGCCGTAGAGCACGTGCAGATGGGCCGGGTCGAGCACCTCGGTCTGCTCGCCGCTGGCGACGCCGGAGATGTGGGTGAGCACCTGCTTGACGCCGAGGGAGAGCAGGATGATGCCGAGCACCATCGGGAAGTGCAGCAGGGTGTACGCGTCGCGGGCCAGCCGGATCCGGGCGATGCCCTGGGTGCGGTGCAGGACCTGTTCGGCGGCGATCGACCGGGCGTCGAAGTAGGTCCACCACAGGGCGCAGATCAGCGCGATGCCGAGCACGACGGCACCGATCAGGTGCAGGGTCAGCGGCGTACCGGCGGTCAGGTCGGCACCGATGCCGATCGAGATGACCGTCTCGCCGAGGGCGATCAGGATGATCTGGGCGTGGCGTTCGGCCCAGTGCCCGGCGGACACGATGGTCAGGGCACTGGGACGCAGGACCGCCAGGTAGGCGACGGCGATCGCGGCCACCCAGAGCCCGACGAAGACGGTCACCTGGGCGTTGCCCTCGAACCGCGGTGGCGCGATCGCGCCGAGGACGAGCAGTACGGTGCTCAGCGCCAGGGCCGGGGCGCTGCGCAGCCAGATCTGGCGCAGTCGGGGGTAGCCGCGGGCCGCGTACCGCAGGGCAAGGATCTCCAGCACCCAGATGAGGCAGAAGCAGGCCGGGAAGACGAATTCCCCGGGTACGGACAGCGGAACCCGGTCCGGGGGTGGCGGCGGGGAATCCTCGGCGCTGGTGTCGGGCAGGATCGTGACGGAGATGAAGATCGCTGTCATGATCACGAAGCCGACGATCGGCATGACGCCCTGGTCGGCCCGTAGGTTGTTGCCGAGTACGGCGAACCGCGACCAGACCAGCCAGAGGGCGGCGAGCAGGAAGGTGATCGCGGTCAGGCTGGAGCTGTCGAGTTGGTCGACGGTGAGCGTGTTGAGGTGGATGAAGGCGAAGACGAAGACCAGGTCGAAGAAGAGCTCGAGCCGGGTGACCTTGGCGCCGGGCGCCGCCGGCCGTACGCGTACCGCCGGGCCCGCATCGTCCACTTCCGGAGAATATGCGGGTATCAAGCCTACTTGTCGGCTTATCCCGCGTTTGGTGGAGCGGGTGAGCTGCCCGGGGCACATCCTGGCCGGACCGGAGTGCCTGGCCGGACCGGAGAGCGCCCTGGTCGGACCGGAGTGCGCCGTCCACGCATCCGGTCCGACCAGGGCTGACTAGCGCGCGCCCTTCGGTCCGAGGCCGCGTTCGGTGCGCACCACGCCCTGTCGACCCCGCTCGTCCTGCAGGATCTCGTTGGCGCGTTCGTCCGCACCGCGGTCGTTGGCCTGCCCCGAGTCCTCGAGTTCCTTGCGGAGGCGGGCGCGCTGAATGTCGTACCCCTTGCTGCCGGGCCGCTTACCGGACATGGCTCCTCCTCGGTTGCTCCTGGACGCGGGCGTACCCACGATCCGGCGAGGTATCCGGGCCGCTGTCGGTGCCGACCGGCTCATATCGTTCAGTATCTATCTAATGGGGCTCCGGTGCAACCGTTCGGGTCACCGGCGGAAACGTTTCGGGCACCACCGGGTGGACCGCCCGGACGGCGGGTGGACCGCGCCGGACTCCTCAGGCCGCGCTGGCGAGCGACAGGGCGACGTCGATGTTGCCGCGGGTGGCGTTCGAGTACGGGCAGAGCTGGTGCGCGGCCGTCAGCAACTCCTCGGCGGTCGCCCGGTCGAGCGCCGGTAGCTCGACGGTGAGCGCGGCGGTGAGCCCGAACCGACCGTCGGCCAGCTTGCCGAGGCCGATCCGCGCGGTCACCGTCGACCCGGTCACGTCGGCCTTCGACTGGCGGGC
Source organism: Solwaraspora sp. WMMA2056 (assembly GCF_030345095.1). Classification (NCBI taxonomy): domain Bacteria; kingdom Bacillati; phylum Actinomycetota; class Actinomycetes; order Micromonosporales; family Micromonosporaceae; genus Solwaraspora; species Solwaraspora sp. WMMA2056. The sequence goes on along the minus strand of NZ_CP128360.1, from coordinate 607,323 downwards.
GACGGCGCGCAGTGCGGAGTGGAAGCACGCGGCGTAGCCGGCGGCGAACAACTGTTCCGGGTTGGTGGCGCCGCCGGCACCGCCCAGCTCCTTGGGCATCACGACGTCCAGGTCGAGGATCCCGTCGGAGCTGCGGACGTGGCCGTTGCGGCCGTCGCCGGTGGCCAGTGCCTCGGCGGTGTAGAGAGCCTGCATCAGGATCGGTTTCCTTCCGTGGAGTGGATGTGTTCGGTCAACCCGGTGAGGGTCTGTCGCAGCTCGACGAGCTGGTCGAGGGTGAGACCGGTGGCCGTGGCGACCCGCAACGGCACGTGGGCGGCACGGTCGCGCATCGCGTGACCGTCGGCGGTCAGGTGGATCCGGACCTGCCGCTCGTCCTGACTGGCCCGTTCCCGGCGGACCAGCCCGGTCGCCGCCATGCGTTTGAGCAGCGGGGACAGGGTGCCGGAATCGAGTCGCAGTGCCCTGCCCAGCTCGGTGACGGTGGGCGGCTGCGCGGGTCGCTCCCAGAGGGCGAGCAGCACCAGGTACTGCGGGTAGGTCAGGTCGAGTTCGTCGAGGATCCTGCGGTAGAGGTCGGTCATCGCGCGGGACGCGGTGTACAACGCGAAACAGACCTGGTGCCGCAGCTCAAGACCGGTCTCCATGCGCTGAAAGATAGTGTGCAATTAAATTGTGCGCAACCTATCGGGGTCGGCGGTGATCGACCTCACCGCCACATACCACATCGGGGTATGGGTATATGATCGACGACCGGACCACGAGTACCGAGGAGGCCGAGATGGTCGTCAGCACCTACACCGTCCAGGGCATGACCTGTGGCCACTGCGTGACAGCGGTGACCCACGAGGTCGGCCAGGTCGCCGGAGTCACCGACGTCGCCGTCGACCTGGCCGCCGGCCGGGTCACCGTGACCAGCCAGGAGCCGGTGGACGACCGGTCGGTGGCCGCCGCCGTCGAGGAGGCGGGCTACCAGGTCGTCGCCGGCTGAGGCCGGCTACCGGGCGCCCGCCGCCCGGAACCGACGCAACCGCAGGCTGTTGGTCACCACGAAGACCGAGGACAACGCCATCACGGCACCGGCGATCATCGGGTTCAGCAGCCCGGCGGCGGCCAGCGGCAGCGCCGCGACGTTGTAGGCGAAGGCCCAGAACAGGTTCACCCGGATGGTCCGCAGGGTGCGCCGCGACAGCCGGACCGCGTCCACGGCGGCGGTCAGGTCACCGCGTACCAGGGTGATGTCGGACGCCTCGATCGCGACGTCGGTGCCGGTGCCCATGGCCAGGCCGAGGTCGGCCTGGGCGAGTGCCGGGGCGTCGTTGACCCCGTCGCCGACCATCGCGACGACCTTGCCGTCGGCCTGCAACCGGCGTACCGCCGCCACCTTCTCCGCCGGCAGCACCTCGGCGACCACTCGGTCGATGCCGACCTGGTCGGCGATGGTCCGGGCCACCGTGGCGTTGTCGCCGGTGAGCAGGACCGGGTCGAGCCCGAGCCGACGCAGCGCGGCGACCGCCTGCCGGCTGGTCGGCTTGACCACGTCCGCGACGGCCAGTACGCCGCGTGCCGCACCCGCCCAGCCGACCATGATCGCGGTCTGCCCGGCGGCCTCGGCAGCCGCCGTGGCGGCGGTCAGCTCCGCCGGCACCCGTAGGCCCTCCCCGGTCAGCAGCGCGGGCCGGCCGACCAGCACGGTGCCGCCCTCGACGGTGCCCCGCACGCCCAGCCCCGGCCGGTTGGCGAAGTCCCGTACCTCCGGCAGTGGCCCGAGGTCGGCGGCGGACCGGGCGATCGCCCGGGCGACCGGGTGTTCCGAGGCGGCCTCGACGGCCCCGGCGCGCCGCAGCAGCGTCGCGCGGTCCTCGCCGGCCGCCGGATGTACGTCGACCAGCGTCATCCGGCCGGTGGTGACGGTGCCGGTCTTGTCCAGCAGGACGGTGTCCACCCGCCGGGTCGACTCGAGGGTCTCCGGCCCCTTGATCAGGATGCCGAGCTGGGCCCCGCGACCGGTGCCGACCAGCAGCGCGGTCGGGGTGGCCAGGCCCAGGGCGCACGGGCACGCGATGATCAGGACGGCCACGGCGGCGGTGAAGGCGACGGTCGGCCCGGCGCCGGTGCCCAGCCAGTAGCCGAGGGTGCCGGCCGCGAGCAGGATCACCACCGGCACGAAGACGCCGGAGATTCGGTCGGCGAGTCGTTGGACGGCGGCCTTGCCGGCCTGGGCCTGCTCCACCAGCCGGGCCATCTGGGCCAGTTGGGTGTCGGCGCCGACCCGGGTCGCGGTCACCACCAGCCGGCCGCCGACGTTCACCGTCGCGCCGACGACCGGGTCGCCGACGCTGACCTCGACCGGGACGGATTCGCCGGTGACCATGCTGACGTCGACGGCCGAGGAGCCGTCGGTGACCACCCCGTCGGTGGCGATCTTCTCGCCCGGCCGGACCAGGAACTGGTCGCCGACGACGAGTTGGTCGATCGGGACGCGCAACTGCGCGCCGTCGCGCAGCACCGTGACGTCCCTGGCCCCGAGCTCCAGCAGTGCCCGCAACGCGGCCCCGGCGCGTCGCTTGGCCCGTGCCTCGACGTAACGCCCGATCAGCAGGAACGTGGTCACCCCGGCGGCGACCTCCAGGTAGATGCTGGCGGTGGCCATTTCGCGGTCCACCGCCAGGCTGAACGGATGGCTCATCCCCGGCATGCCGGCGTCGCCGAGGAACAGCGCCCAGAGCGACCAGCCGAACGCCGCGAGCGTCCCCATCGAGACGAGGGTGTCCATGGTCGCCGCGCCGTGCCGCAGGTTGATCCAGGCGGCCCGGTGGAACGGCAGGCCGCCGTACACCACGACCGGGGCGGCCAGCGCCAGCGACGCCCACTGCCAGTAGTCGAACTGCCAGGCCGGCACCATCGCCAGGAGGACGACCGGCACGCTGAGCGCCAGCGAGACCCGGACCCGGGTCCGCAGCGGCCGCAACTCGGCGTCGGCCGGGTCCGCGTCGACCGGGTCGGCGTCGTCGGCCCGGGTCGGCGTCGATGGGCGGGGCGGTGGCGGTAGCTGCGCGGTGTAGCCGGTGCTCTCGATGGTGGCGATCAGCGCGTCGGCGGTGACCGCCGGATCGTCGATGGTGACCGTCGCCTTTTCGGTGGCGTAGTTGACGGTCGCGGTGACACCGGTCATCCGGTTGAGCTTCTTCTCGATCCGGGCTGCGCAGGATGCGCAGGTCATGCCACCGATGGTCAGTTCGACGGGGGCGCTCACGGACGATCACCACCTTGTCGTGTTCGGGGTGCGTGTCCCGTTCGGCGCGCCGAGGGGCCGGCGCGGCGATACCCCGGAGGGGTACGGAACGAGGCTACTATACCCCCTGGGGGTAAAAAGCGCGATGTCGCGTCGGTCCGGCGGTGTCAACCGCGCTTCATCAGCCGGCCGACCGCAGCCATCATCTCGGCGGCCATCTCGTCGGCCCGGCCCGCGACCGACCCCTCGTGCATGCAGTGCCGGGCGTGCCCGTCGAGCAGGCCCAGCGCGACCTTGTCCAGGGCGGCCTGGATCGCTGAGATCTGGGTCAACACGTCGATGCAGTAGCGGTCCTCGTCGACCATCCGCTCGATGCCGCGCACCTGCCCTTCGATCCGGCGCAGCCGGGCCTGCAACTGGTCCTTGGAAGCGGTGTAGCCGCGTACGGGTTGGCTGGTCACCCCTGCAGGTTAACAACCCCCCAGGGGTATCGGCGACTCTTCGCGTACCGGGCCGGTCACAAGACACCGTTGGCGCGGGCGGTCGCCTCGTTGCGCAGGTGCTCGTCGTAGGTCTCGGCGAACGCCGACCGGCCGTCCTTGTCGATCGCGACGAAGAAGAACCAGCCACCGGCGGGCGGGTCCATGGCAGCGGCGAGGGCGAGCCGGCCGGGGTTGTTGATCGGAGTGGGGATCATTCCCCGCAGCTTGCGGCTGTACGGGTTGTCCACCCCCAGCAGTTCGTCCTGGGTCATCTCGGCGGAGGTCTTGGTGGGTTGGCCGGTCGCCTCCAGCCAGTAGTTGACGGTCACGTCCATCTCGAGGCAGCCGCACGCGAAGTCGCCGTACGCCCGGTTGTAGGCCACCCGGGCCACCTTGCCCAGATCCTCCTCGGTCCCCGCTTCCGCCTGGGCCAGTGAGGCGACGATCAGCGCCTCGTACGGGGAGATTCCGCCCCGTTCGGCAGTGACCCGCCCGGCGAAGTCCAGTTCGTCGGCGACGGCGAGGAAGCGGCGCACCATCGCCTGCAGGATCTGCGCGGCGGTCGTCTCCGGCTCCAGGGCGTAGGTGTCCGGGTAGAGGAAGCCCTCGACCGATCGGACCGAGGGCTTGCCGTCGGTGCGGGTGAACCACGACTCCGGTACGCCGAGTGCCACCGGATCCTCCGCAGCCTGCTGGAACTCGGCGACCGGTATCCCGGTGCCCTGGGCGAGCAGGTCCAGCGTCTGCGCGGTGCTGCGCCCCTCCGGCACGGTCACCTGGTTGGTGATCTTGTTGGCCAGGTCGAGCAGCATCGCCAACGCCGCGTCGGCCTTCATCTCCCGGCGTACCGTGTACCGGCCGGGCTGGATGCCCTGACTGCGGGGCTCGGCGGCGGCTGCGGCGACGAAGGCCCCGGCGCTGCGGACCACACCGGCGGCGACCAGGGTCTCGGCGATGTCGGTGGCGGTCTGCCCGGCCCGGACCTCGACGGTCGTCTCGCCGGTGCCGGTGCCGCTGTAGTCGAGGGTGAACACGGCACCGACCAGCCGGTCCGGGCCGTACCAGTAGGCACCGCCGCCCAGCCCGGCGAGGGCGACGGCGACGACCAGGCCGACGGAGACGGCCCAGCCGCGACCACCGGCGCTGCGCCGCCGGGTGCCGCGCCGACGGTTTCCGCCGTCGGACCGGGGCCGGCGGCCGCCCGAGGTGGTCCGGCCGTCGCCGGCCCGCTGTCGGCGGTCCCCGGAGCGGGGTCGGCGGGCGGCGGCCCGTGGCCGGTCAAAGGGGAGATCCAGTTCGTCGGTCACCGTCGTCTGCCTCCGAGGTACGGCCACCCTGCCGATGTGGCGTCAGCCTATTGCAGTGCCGGCCGCGCCGTACGGTGTGGTGGGTCGGTGTCAGCCGGCCGGTACGTCGGCCCACCCCCAGCCCGTCGAACATCGCTGTTCGTCGATGGGTTGTCGCCGGCTTGGTAGGTTCTACCTGTGGATCATGTGCGGGTCGCGCTCTACCTTGATTTCGACAACGTGTTCATCGGTCTGTTCAAACTGGACCCGGCGGTGGCGATCCAGTTCGCCAGCAACCCCGGCGACTGGTTGGCCCGGCTGCTGTCGCTGCCCGCACCGGGCGGCTCCCGACGGTGGCTGATCCTGCGCTGCTACCTCAACCCGGCCGGCTGGGTGGCGCACCGTAACGCGACAGGCGAGCAGGAACGGGTGTACTTCTCCCGGTTCCGGCCGTCGTTCGTCCGGGCCGGCTTCGACGTGATCGACTGCCCCCGGTACAACGCGACGAAGAACGGCGCGGACATCCGGATCGTCATCGACGCCATCGACGCCCTGACCGCAGACACCCCGTACGAGGAGTTCGTCATCGCCTCGGGCGACTCGGACATGACGCCGCTGCTGCAGCGGCTGCGCCGCTCCGACCGGCGGACCATGATCGTGTCCCCGGCCGACGCGGCCGACGCCTTCGTCTCGATCGCCGACCGGGTGCTCGACAGCGAGCAACTGCTCGCCCTGGTCCAGGGTGAGCCGGTCACCCTCGACGGCGACAGCCGCGAACCGGACAGCGACGACCGGGACGCGGACGACCCCGGCGCCGGTCCCGGCCGGGACGCCGGCCCGGGCGCGGGCGACGACGTCCGGGCGGCGGCGTACGCCACGCTGCGGACGATCGTCACCACCGAGTACGACGCCACCGCGACCCCGATCAACATGGCCTCGCTCGCCCAGCGGCTGCGCGGCGAACTGGGACAGGTGATCACCGAGAGCAACTGGTTCGGGTTCGGTAGCTTCGCCCGGGCCGTGGAGAGCCTGCGGTTGCCGAACCTGCGCATGTCGCAGCACCTGATCTGGGACGACGACCGGCACCAGGCGCCGGAGCAGGGGACGGTCACCGGCCACGGCGGCGTCCTGCCCGAACCGGTCGAGCGCCTGGCCGAGCTGCTCAACCTGCCCCGGATCCCGCAGGACTGGTGGCCGCCGATCTACCAGACGCTGGCCGACTACGCCGCCTCGCACCAGTTCAACCTGACCCAGTGCACCAGCTGGTCGCGGGACCAGCTGCACGACCAGGGTGTCCCGGTCAGCCGGGGGGCCGTCGCGTTCGTCGTGCGGGGCACCTCGTACGGCGGCCGCCCGCTGCACGGGCAACCGCCGCCGTCGGCCGACCAGATCGGCACGGCCTTCGTGGCCAACGTACTGAACCGGGCGGACGCCGCCGGGATCGCCTTCGACGAGGAGGAGAGTGGTCAGGTCCGCGACTGGCTGGGCGCCGCCCGTCCCGGCCAGGTCGACCCGGACTGAGGCTGCCGGCCGGTACGGCCGACCCGACCGCACCGGCCGACCCGACCGCACCGGCCGGCTCGCCCGCCGGTACGCCGCGTCAGTCCCCGTCCGCCGCCTCGGTCGAAAGCTCGGCCGGGGCCGGTGCCTCGTCAGCGGCCGCAGCCTCGGCCGGCTTCGGCGACTCGGCCGGCTTCGGGTTCACCCAGGAGAACTCGATCTCGATGGCGAACTCGTCCGGGCCTTCCTGCTCGATCTCCAGCTCGCAGCGGACCTGGTCCGCGACGCTGATGGTGCCGCCAGCGCCGTAGAAGACCTGACCGCTGGCGTCGAGCTGGCTCGCCAGCTGCCGCAACCAGGCGGCCAGGTCGGCCCGGGACACGGTCCGGGCGTCCTCGTAGATGTCCATCCGGCCATCCTGCCATTCCACCCCGGACTGTCCGATGCCGACCTGTGCCGTGGCCGGCACCCCCGGCCGTCCGGCGCGGCTGGCCGGCTGGCCCCGCTCCGGCTCACGTTTCCGCTGCTGGGCGTCCGGGTAGGCAGCGACGGACGGGGAGATCGGCGGCAGACGTCGTCGGTTCGGGAGACGGCAGTGGTGGGAAGCGGTCATGCGTACGCTGGGCGGCCGGTACCGGCTCGACATCCGGATCGGTGTGGGCGGGATGTCCGAGGTGTGGCGTGCCCACGACGAGGTGCTCGACCGACCGGTGGCGGTGAAACTGATCGCCCCACACCTGGTCGACCACGTACGGCTGGAACGGGTGCGTTGGGAGGCGCGGGCCGCCGCCCGGCTGGCCCACCCCAACGTCGCCAGCGTGCACGATTTCGGGGTCACGGTCACCGCCGACGGCCGGCCGGAGCCGTACATCGTGATGGAGCTGGTGCAGGGTCGCACCCTGGCGGAGCATCTCGCCGCCGGGCCGTTGGACTGGCGGATCGCGGTCCGGATCTGTGCCGAGGTCAGCGCCGCGTTGGCCGCCGCCCACGCGCACGACATCGTGCACCGCGACATCAAACCGGCAAACGTGGTGCTCACCGCAGCCGGGGCGAAGGTGCTCGACTTCGGGATCGCTGCGGCGGTCGGTGGCGCCGACGTCGACCCGGACGGCAGCCTGCCGGGAACGCCGGCCTTCGTCGCGCCGGAGCGTTGGGACGGTGGGGTGGCCACTGCGGCGAGCGACAGCTACGCCACCGGGGTGCTTCTGTACCTCTGCCTGGCCGGTCGGTTGCCCTGGTCGATGGAGCCCGGTCGGCGGCGACCGCCGCGGCACGTCGCGCCCGAGCCGTTGCCGTCGATCGACGGGCTGCCGGTCGAGGTCACGCAGGTGTGCCGGCTGTCGTTGTCCCGGGATCCGGCGGCCCGGCCGAGCAGTGTGGCCGCCGCCCTGCTGCTGGCCGAATCCGTGGACGCTCAGGTCTACGTGCCGATCGCCGACCTGGCGGTGCCCCGCCCTCGATCGGTACCGGCCCGGCAGCGCGGTGCGTGGCCGGCGGTGCCGCGCTGGGACGAGCGGGCCGCGCAGGCACCGACCGACCTCGCCGACGGCGACGCGCGGGCGGTGTGACGCGCGCGCAGGCGGCGGACCCGACTTGTCGTCGGGCCCGCCGCGTCGGTTGATCGCCTCCGTACGCCCACGGTGACAGTGCGAACACGGATCTCGGTGCAGCAGCGCCGGAAACGTCAGGGCATCCGGAGAATCGGTGGTGTCGTCAGCGTTGCAGGGTCAGCACACCCGGCCGGTACGGCAGGAGTCCGTAGTCGCCGCCGGAGTTCGGGTCCCGGCCCTGGTAGAGGAACTGGAGGTTGCAGGGGTCGATGGTCATGGTCTGGTCGGCGTTGGTGCGGATGAGTTCGCCGTGGCTGATGTCGTTGGTCCAGGTGGCGCCGCTGTTGGCCTTTCCGGCGAAGGGGTTGGATTCGCTGGTGGCGTTCGGGGTCCAGGTGCCGCCGAGGTTGGTGGCGGTGAAGGAGCGGAAGTAGCGGCCCTGGGAGCCGATGGCCTCGACGATCATGAGGTAGCGCTGTTGGCCCTGGAGTTTGTAGACCTGGACGCCTTCGAAGAGGTTGTTGGTGGTGTCGGTCATGATGGTGGTGTAGTTGGAGCCGAAGCTGCCGGGGAAGTTGCCGATGGGCATGCTGGCGCGGTAGATGCGGCCGTTGTCGCCGGCGAAGAAGAGGTACATGTTCTGGTCGTCGCCGATGAGTGCCTGGTCGATGGGTCCGGTGCCGGAGTTGGAGATGCTGCCGGTGAACAGGGTCTGGTGCGCCGACCAGCTGTTGACGTTGGTGGGGTTGGTGGAGGTGCGGTAGGAGAACGCCGGGCCGCCCCACTGGTAGGCGAGCACCCAGACGTTACGGGGTGCGAAGTAGAACAGCGACGGTGCGACAGCGGAGAAGGGCATGGCGTTCTGGCTGGCGGAGCCCATCTGGTTCCAGTTGGAGAACAGGCCGAAGTTCATCGAGCCCCAGCTGGTGCCGTAGTCGTGGGTGGTGCCGTAGACGAGGTGCTGGCCGTTGTACGGGGCGTGGGTGAAGTCCTTCAACGACACCCAGCCGGAGCGGGGCTGGGCCAGCGCGCCGGTGGACGACCAGCGGTACGTCGACGGCAGGTTGCAGTTCGTCGGTGGCGCGGTGGTGGGCGGTGCCGTGGTCGGGGCGGTGCTGCCGGTGCACGTGACGCCGTTGAGGGCGAAACTGGTCGGCACCGGGTTGCTGCCGTTCCAGGATCCGTTGAAGCCGAAGGCGGCCGTACCGTTGGTCGCGATCGAACCGTTGTAGCTGACATTGCGTGCGGTGACTGCGGACCCGCTCTGGGTCAGGGTCGTGTTCCACGCCTGCGTCACCGTCTGGCCGGCACCGAACGACCACGTCAACGTCCAGCTGGTCAGCGGATCGCCCAGGTTCGTGATCGTCACGTTGGCGGCGAAGCCGCCCGGCCACTGCGACGAAATGGCGTAGTTCACCGAGCAGCCGGCCGCTGCGGCGCCGGCGGGCGCGGCCACGACGATGGCCGCCGACACCAGCAGTGCGGCACCGGCCGACGCAAGGCCGACATTGGTTGCTCTGGATCTGATCATCAATCACCCTCCGGATGCGGTGGCGACCGTTGCATAGGCGCTGGTTGCTGTAAAGTGAGCGTTAACATTGGTATCAGATATATTACGAGAGCGCTCCCAGCGGCTCAAGATGCAATCGGCGTACGTCGATAGGAGCTGTGGTCCCGGGCGGAGCCGGCACCCGACCGGGTGACGTCGGCTGACTGGCCGGGCGGCCGCGCCGGCGGCCGCACATACTGCCTGGTGCTGGCGACGACCCGGGGGTGACCAGATGCCGGTGGCTGCGCAGGACTTCTTCGCCGCGGTCGACGCAGACCCCAGGCCCCGGGTACCGCCGGGCCTCAACGGCACGCTGCGCTTCGACGTTCGCGACGGTGCCGACACCGAGCAGTGGCGGCTGCGATTCCAGGACGGTCGGGTGACCGCCGCGCCGTCTGCGGAACCGGCGGACTGCGTGGTGGTCGTCGACCGCCAGCTGTTCGACCGGATCCTGCAGGGGGTGGAGAGCATCGAGCCGGCCTTCGTCCGGCAGGCCTTCACCGTCGAAGGGCTGCTCCCGCTGCTGCTGTCGTTCCGGTGGCTGCTGCCCGACGCGGTCGGCGCGCGACGGCCCCGGGACCTGGTGTCGGGCTGGTCCAGAGCCCGATGAAACGACATCCGGCCCTCGGCCGAGCTACCCACCGGGCTGTTCAACGACGACATGCGGTACCTGTCGCGGTGGAACCTCACCGTCGATGGTCAGCAGCTGCACGCGCTCTCCGTCGACGATCTGCAGTACTTCGAGTCCCGGTTCTTCCTCGTCCCGGGAGAGCCCACGCACTACGTCGACGCGAACCTGACCATCATCCGCCGCCGGTCGGTCAGCGGAGGGGTCTTCCTGGAGCACCTGACGGTGCTGAACCACCAGAACGTACCGGTGGAGATCGTGATCCGACTCGACATCGGCGCGGACTTCGCGACATCACCGAACTTGGCGACATCCGCAAGAAAGGCAGGATCCGCACCGAGGTCGCCGACGGTACCCTCCGGCTGATCTACACCCGGGAACACATGCACCGGGAAGCGGTCGTCTCCAGCAGCACGGCCGGGATCGTGGACGAGCGCGGAATGACCTTCACCGTACGGATCGCCGCGCACGAGGCCTGGGAGACCACTGTCAAGGCGGTGTTCTGGACGAGAAACACCGAGGGCCGCGACATCCGGGAGGCAGCCTCGGTCTTCGACGCCCCTGGCGTGGTGGAACTGGGTCAGGGTGCTCGACGAATGGCTTACGTCGGCACCCATCCTCAGCTGCGACTCGGCGGCGCTGGCGCAGGCGTACCGGCGCAGTCTGATCGACCTGGAGGCGCTGCGGTTCGTGGGCAACCCCCGTGGTGAGCTGGTCCCGGCAGCCGGACTGCCCTGGCTGATGAACCTGTTCGGTCGGGACAGCATCGTCACCTGCCTGCAGGCGTCAGCCGGTCGCCCTTCGGTTGCAGTCCGAGCAGGGTACGCAGCAGCATCAGCACCGCGCCCGCCGACCTGGGTCAGGGTGAGCGTGCTGCCGGAGACGGCGGCGGGGGCCAGCCGCTATAGATGAACGTCGATAATTCCGGCGACCGCGACCGCGACCGCGACCGCGACCGCGACCGACGACCGTGCCCCGGCTACCTCGAACCCAGGCGCTCCGGAAGCTCCGGGCCCTCGATCAGCACCGTCAGGTCGGTGGCGAGGTGCAGGCTCAGCCCGAGCAGGGTGAGACCGGTGAGTACGTTGAGCGTACGGGCGGCCACCGGCTGCCGGAGTAGGCCGCCAGCCCGGTCGACCGTCACCGCCAGCGTCGGATACCAGATCACCGCCAGGAGCACGATCAACAGGGCCAGCATGGCGGTAGGCGGCCCGACCGGCACTCCGGTAGGAACGAATTGTGGAATCAGGCTGGCAAAGAACACGAACACCTTGGGATTCGTCACGTCGGTCACCAGGCCCTGTCGGTATGCCCGCCAGACGCCGTTGCCTTTGAGCCGTCGATGACTTCGCACGTCATTTCGACTGTGGACAGATTGGTCCGACGACGGTTCGGTCACTGGCCGACTGCACAGCAGCCGGATGCCCAGATAGCAGAGATAGCCCATGCCGACGAACTGGATCACCCGGTAGGCGGTCCCCGACGCGATCATCAGCGCCGCGATTCCAAGAGCGGCCAGCGACGAGTGCAGCAACAGTCCACTGACGACGCCACCGGCGGTGGCCAGCCCGAGCCTGCGGCCAGCGAGTGCGTTGCGGACCACCATCGTGAAGTCCGCTCCGGGCAGGACGACCATCGCGGCTGCCACGCCGATGAACGTGACGAGCTCGCCGCTCAACAAATGCGGCACCGCTCGGTCATGGTCGACGGTTGCGTCAAGGGTGCCTCCTGATGGGTGCGGTCAGGCATGCATCGATCTGCGCGCGGGGACGAGTCGCAGCCGGGTGTGCGACGCCCGCCGCACCAGACCCCGGGGAAAGATCAACATGACCATACACCTACCAGTGCATGCCCAAAAGGGGGAATAGTCAGGTAAGTGGACCCGGAGTGCGGTCCGTCCACGCCGACCCTTTTGGCGTGCGGGTCAGGGCGGCCGGTGTTGGTCACCGTACGTCGATGTCGTATCCATTCGCGACGTCGCCGCATTCGATTGCGGTGACCCGGTCGGCGTGCCGGCGCAGGTAGGTCCGGGCACCCTGATCGCCCCGGACAGTGGCGACGATCTCGGCCCAATGGTCGCGACCCAGCACCACCGGATGGCCCGGCTCGCCGGCGTAGCAGGCGCGGATCAGGCAACCCGGATGGGCCTGCGCTTGAAGTCGGGCGATCGCCGCCGCGGAAACTCCGGGCATGTCCACCAGATGCACCAACGCGGCCGGCGCCTGCGGCAGACGGGTGAGGGCGGTGAGTCCGAGCCGCAGCGAGGAACCCATCCCCTCGGCCCAGCCCTGATTCTCGACGACATCGACACCGGTCAGGTCGATGGTGGCCCGGACCTGTCGGGCACCGGCACCGAGAACCGCGACGACGGGGTCGCAGCCGCCGTCTCGAAGCACGTTGAGTGCCTGATCGAGAAAGACCGGTGCCTTGGGACCGCCGTAGCGGCGCCCCGCACCGGCGGCCAGGACCAGGCCGGCGACACCGTGCCCCGCGACGTCGGGTGGACCCATCTCGACCTCTCCGGCCGTGGACTGACCAGAATGAGAGTACGGGTCGCCGCGCTACGACTCCCGGTGGATGCTGAACGACTCCCGGTGGTCGTCGCTCGACGACCACCGGGGGCGCCGGTCAGCCGGCCCGGTACGACAGGTAGTGACCCTTCGGCCAGCTGTGGAAGTTGTTCAGTTCGGCTGCCGGACCACTGCAGTCGGCGGTCCGGTAGCCGGGGACGGAACGGAAGCCGCCGCTCCAGGCGAGCAGCCAGGTCGCGTCGGCCGGGACGAGTCGGCAGACGCCGTCCGGCGCGTCCTGCCTGCCGACCACCTCGGTCGGGTAACTCGAGTAGAAGACCAGACCCTTGTCAGGCGACTGCACCGGCTCGCCGGCGGCAGCGGGCGACGTCGGTAGCGTCACGGTCAGGGTGGCGATCATGGCTGCGGCGAGACCTGCGGTGACGGTGCGGACGGAAGCGCGCATTCGTGTCCTTCTGGGACGGCGGCGGGGAAGTGTCGGGCCGGCTCCAGCAGGTATTGGAGTGGCCTATGTCGATGCAACGATCGCCCCGGAAGCTTGCGGTGTCAACCAAATGGGGTTGGGGTCTAGGTATCAGCCCAAACCTCCCGATCGGTGCTCGGGTGATCTCGACATCGGGGGCCTCGTCCCTGCTCGCGAGTGTTCGATGTCGATGTATGTCGATGTAGAGTCTGATCACTGTGTGGCTGCGGGTAGCGGATGGCCGGCCGAGCACCGCCGACTCCACACTGGGGAACCGACGACGTCTGGGAGATCAGGACATGAAGGAACATCAGGAGGGTTGGCTGCGGCCGCGATGGCGGCGGGCAGCCCGAGCCGTCGCGGCGGCGGCCTCCTTCGGAATCGCCGTGTTCGCCATCGGGGCCTCGGCGGGCGCGGCCACGGCGGGTGTCAGCCCTGCCGTCGGGGAGCCGTCGGCCGGCGTCTTCTCCGCCGTACCGGTGTCCCAGGTCGCCGCAGGTGACCTGCACAGCTGCGCCGTCCGTACGGATGGAACGCTGTGGTGCTGGGGCAACAACTTCTACGGCCAGCTCGGCGACGGGACCAACACCAACCGGACCGCTCCGGTCCAGGTCGGCACCGCCACCACCTGGGCGAGTGTCGACGCGGGCAGCGGCAGCACCTGCGCCACCCGTACCGATGGAACGCTGTGGTGCTGGGGCAACAACGCCGGCGGCCAGCTCGGCGACGGCACCACCACGAGGCGGAACGCGCCCGTGCGGGTCGGTACCGACAGCACCTGGGCCAGCGTCAGCGCCGCCAGCAACCACACCTGCGCGGTGCGGACCACCGGCAGCCTGTGGTGCTGGGGCCTCAACCGGCACGCCCAACTCGGCGTCGGCACGTCCGTCTACCAGACGACCATCCCGGTGCAGGTGGGTACGGCGACCACCTGGGCGAGTGTCACGACCGGTTACGCACACACCTGTGCCGTCCGGACCGAGGGCACCCTCTGGTGCTGGGGTAGCAGTTCGGACGGGCAGCTCGGTCTCGGCATCCTGAGCTACCAGGCGACCCCGGCCCAGGTGGGCACCACGACCACCTGGGCCGCCGTGACGGCCGGCTACGTGCACACCTGCGCGGTCCGCACCACCGGGACGCTCTGGTGCTGGGGCGAGAACGGGTACGGCCAGGTGGGCGGGGGCACCGGCTTCCAGACCACTCCGCTGCAGATCGGCACCGCCACCACCTGGACCCGTGTGCAGGCGAGCGTCGACTCCTCGTGCGGCGCGCGTGCCGACGGCAGCCTGTGGTGCTGGGGGAGCAACGTCATGGGGCAGCTGGGCGACGGCACCACCACGCACCGGTCGACCCCGACCCGGGTCGGCACCGCTACCGACTGGACGCCCGGCGTCTCCGTGTCGTACCACGCCTGCGCGCCGCGTACCGACGGCAGCCTCTGGTGCTGGGGCAACAACTCGTTCGGGCAGCTCGGCGACGGCACCACCACCCAACGGTCGACCCCGGTTCTGGTGAGCCTGCCGGGCTGACCTGCGTCGACTCGGTCCGGGCCGCGCTGCCGATGCTGGGCGGCGCGGCCCGGTGCCGGGTGCGACATCCCGGCGGTCTTGTCGAAATTAACTTAGTCATTAAGATGATTGGATGACCGTATCGACCGACTTCTCTGTGGCGATCGCCGGGCCTTCGCTCGACTGGCTCCGGGCAGCTATGCGCCGACCGGCGACGACTACGTGATGTGGGACTGCTGTTGCGGCAGGAGCAGGTGCCCGCCGATGTCCGCGGGCACCTGCTGACGCTGTGGGAACTGGCTGCCCGCACGAGTACGGACTTCCACCCGCTCATCCGGCGGCTGGTTGAAACGGCGGAGGTGGACGCCACCGTACTCAACGTCTTCGCCGCCGGCCGCGCCGGTGGACGGTGCCGCGGGCGACGATGATGGGCGACGCCGTGCACGTCATGCCACCGTTCGGGGCCCAGGGCGGCAACACCGCGCTGCGCGACGCCGCCCTGCTCGGCCGCAAACTGGTCGAGGCCCGGGCGAGCGGTACGCAGGTGGAGGAGGCGATCGCCGCATACCAGGACGAGATGGCCCACTACGCCTTCCAGGCCGTTGACACCGCTGCCGGGCTGATGCGCCGCCTCACCGGAGGTGCCGCCGTACCGCACGGGGTGCTGACCCGCGTGCTGCCTCGGCTGCACCGGGTGACCGTACCGGAGGCATGATTGCCGGCATGTCCCACGAGTCGGCCCGTGCGGCCGCGATCGCCGACCTGATGCGCGCCGGCCGGGAGATGTCCCGGCTGTCCATGGTGTTCCGGTACGCCATCGCCGAGCGGCTCGGCCTCACGGTGAGCGACCTGGAGTGCCTGGACTACCTGGCGGACGCCGGTTCCGCCACCGCGGGGCAGGTCGCCGACCGTACCAACCTCACCACCGGGGCGGTGACCAGCATGCTCCGCCGGCTTCAGCAGGCGGGCTACGTGAGCGCCGAGCACGATCCGGCGGACCGGCGGCGGGTGATCGTCACCCTTCGGCCGAAGCGGATGGCCGACCTGGAGCGGCCGTACGAGCAGTTCGCCGAACGGACGCGGCGGCTCGTCGCGGACTACAGCGTCGAGGAGATCGGCTGCTGGTCCGGCACTACGACCGCATGCAGGCGATGTACCTCGCCGAGTTGGACCGCGTCGACGATCGTCGTGGGCCTGGTCGATTTGACACGTTGTGACCTGGTCGCGTCGGCCAGGCTCGGCAAATCATATTTATGATCTTGATTGTTTAGATCTGGCTATCTGGTCTCGTGGTGTCTCGCGCTTCACGGCTGTGGCGTGCCTGCCGGCCACGCGAACGACGGATCGGAGTGACCATGTCCAGACGGAGATCCGTTGTCGGATCTGTCGCAACAGTGGCGGCCATCACCCTCGCGTTGGGTGCGGTGATGGTCGGCGGGGGCCTCGGGGCCACCGCCTCGGCAACCGACGTCGGCGTACTCGCCGCAAGCGCTGGTTGCGGCAAGAACCCGACGCTGACCAGCGGCACGCGGAACATTCAGAGCGGCGGCCGGACGCGCACCTTCACGCTGCGGCTCCCCGACGGGTACGACAGGAACCGCCAGTACCGGCTGATCTTCGGCTTCCACTGGCTCAACGGCTCCGCCGCAGACGTCGTCAACGGCAACTACTACGGATTGCTGCCGGTGTCGAACAACAGCGCCATCTTCGTTGCGCCCCACGGCCTCAACGCCGGCTGGGCCAACTCCGGCGGCCAGGACGTGACCTTCACCGACGACATGATCCGGACAATCGAGAACGATCTATGCGTCGACACCTCGCAGCGCTTCTCGTTGGGCTTCAGCTACGGCGGGGCATGAGCTACGCGCTTGCGTGTGCCCGGGCTAACGTCTTCCGTGCCGTCGCGGTCTACGCCGGTGGCGTCATCAGCGGATGCAGCGGCGGCAACGACCCGATCGGCTACCTGCACGCCCACGGCATCAGCGACAACGTCCTGAGTATCGCCGGCGGGCGTTCCATGCGGGACAGGTTCGTCAGGAACAACGGCTGTACCCCCCAGAACGCCCCGGAACCGTCGCCGGGCAGCGGAAGGTACATCACCACCACCTACACCGGCTGCACGGCAGACCACCCAGTCGTCTGGCACGCGTTCGACGGCGGGCACACCCCCACCCCGGGATCCTGGCTCCCGCAGGCGACGTGGCAGTTCTTCGCCCAGTTCCAAGGCGCCACTCCTGGCCCGACGACCCCCGGCCCGACGACCCCTGGCCCGACCACTCCCGGCCCGACGACCCCTGGCCCGACCACCGCTCCGCCGGGCGGCGGAGCCTGCCGGGTCACCGCGAACGTCAACGCGTGGAACACCGGCCTCACCGAGGACATCACCGTCACCAACACCGGTACGGCCACGATCAACGGTTGGTCGCTGACCTTCACCCTGCCCGGCGGGCAGAACATCACCAACGGGTGGAACGCCAGCTACTCGCCCAGCTCCGGGCAGGTGACGGCCAGGAACGTCTCCTACAACGGCACCATCGCCCCCAACGCGTCAGTCAGCATCGGCTTCCAGGCCACTCACACCGGCAACACCGCCAAGCCGACATCCTTCAGCCTCAACGGCGCGCCCTGCACGGTGACGTGACGGTGCCGGAGCGGCAATCGCGCCGCTGACCTGGTCGCCGAATACTGGACCAGTTGATTTTGAACAAGCGGTGGGCCGGATCCCTTGTCGGGATTCGGCCCACCGCTTTGTCCGCCGGCGCTCTCGGCCAGGTCGACGGTCACAGCCCGCTCTGCGGATGGACCGGCCTGACGACGCTGAAGACGGCCAGCTGGGCGAGTGCCCAGATCGCCGTACGCCTGCCGGACGACCTCGATCCGCCGGATAGGGTGCCTTCGGTGGCGGCGGTGAGCGGTTTGCCTGAGTGGTCGGCGGCGTTGCGGGGTGTCGACTGGGCTTCGCTCGGGGACGCCCACGGTGCGGCCGGGGATCTTCCGGGGATTCTTCTTGCGGTGTGGTCGGATGATCCGGCGGCCTGCCGTGGGGCGTACCGGGCGCTGGCGGGGCGTCTGGTGCATCAAGGTTCGCGGTACGAGGCGAGTGCTGTCGCGGCGGGGTTTCTGATCGATGTCGTGGCGGATCCTGCGGCGCCTGACCGGTTCGCCGCCTGCCAGGTGCTGCGAATGATCGCGATCGGCGACGAGAGTTACTGGTTGACCGAGTTGCCGGACATTGCTGCGGTTCGGCGTGAGGTGGCCCGGCAGGCGACGCTGACGCTGGCGGAGCTGGAACATGAGCAGTCGATGTGGGTGGCTGCGGCCGGTGATGAGGATGAGCGGCGGGGCCGGGAGTCGGCTGCCCGCTACTCATCGAGGAGCTGTCCGCCTGTCTGCTGAACGCGACCGAACCCGTGCCGGACTGGCCGTTCCTGGACGGGGACATGTCAGGGCTGGCGGCGCTGACCCTGGCGCGGCTGGACCCTGACTGTGCTACCGATCGGGTCGAGATCCTGGCGCGGCGGCTGGCCGACACGGTGTCCGGCACTGACCGGTTCACGCTGGTGGGCGCGTTGCTGGACGCGGCGTTCCCGGACCACGACGCCGCAGGGCGGGGCGGTGAGGCTGGGCCGACGGGACCGGGCCGGATCGTCGACGCCCAGCAGGTGGCGGTTCGTGCGCTGGTGGACAGCGCGGTCTGGGGGGACGGGCCGATGATGGCGATGCTGCTCGGCCGGTACGGTCTGCCGTCCGCGTCGGCGTCGCTGCGGGGCTGGCTGGCCGGGGACCGGTAGCACCAACACCAACTGCCCTCGCTCCCTGTTTCTGCCGGAGCCAGCGCGAGGTCCTTGCGGTCACGCTAGTCAGTGTTACTATGTACCAGTAGTCAGTGTTGCTTAGTACCGGCGCGTGGGGTGGGGTTCGTGGGCAGGCAGATGACGGAAATGCTCAAGGGAACGCTGGAGGGCATCGTCCTCGCGGTCCTGGCCATGCGGCCCGCGTACGGGTACGAGATCACCGCGTGGCTACGGGATCAGGGTTTCTCCGAGATCGCCGAGGGCACGGTCTACGCCCTGCTGGTCAGGGTCGAACAGAAACGCCTCGTCGACGTGGAGAAAGTCCCGTCCGAGAAGGGGCCACCACGCAAGGTGTACTCCCTCAACGCCCAAGGGCGGGAGTACCTCGAAGAGTTCTGGAAGACCTGGAGTTTCCTCGCTGGAAGGCTCGAGATGCTCCACAAGGGAGAGCGGTCGTAGTGTTCAGTACGGAGAGCGGATTTCTCGGCAGGGTAGTCGGCCCGAAACGGCGGTGGCGCGCCTACAAGGCGCGCGTGCGAAAGCTCCCTGCGCCGTACCGCGCGGCGGTCGAGGCCATCGAACGGTACCTGATGCACTTCGGGGCGATGGACGGCGACAGCGCGGCATCGCTGTTCGAGGACGTCGCCGACCTGTTCGAGCGGGCCGCGGCAGACGGCGCACCGATCCGGGACATCGTCGGCGAAGACCCGGTCGAGTTCGTCGAGGCGTTGATCGCCAACTACGACAAGGGCGGGTACGTGACCCGGGAACGCGACCGGCTGTCCCGTGCCATCGCGCTCGCCGGTGAAACCCCCGGCAGCGCGGAGGGACCGCGATGACCGTGCGGCAGGCCCCGGCGATCCACGTACGCGGGCTGGAGAAGTCGTACCGGCGGCTGAAGGTGCTGCGGGGGGTGGGCTTCGACGTGGCACCAGGCAGCATCTTCGCCCTGCTCGGGTCGAACGGAGCCGGCAAGACGACCGTCGTGCGTACTCTCGCCACCCTGCTCAAGGCGGACGCGGGGACGGCCACCGTCAACGGCTTCGATGTCGCCACCCAGGCGGCCCAGGTACGGGAGTCGATCAGCCTCACCGGGCAGTTCGCGGCCGTCGACGAGGTTCTCAGCGGTCGGGAGAACCTCGTGCTGGTGGCTCGACTGCGACACCTGCCGAACCCGGGCAGGGTCGCCGACGACCTGCTCGACCGCCTGTCGCTGACCGACGCCGCGCGACGGAAGGCGTCGACGTACTCCGGCGGCATGCGCCGCCGCCTGGACATCGCCATGAGCCTCGTCGGGAACCCGCCGGTCATCTTCCTCGACGAGCGACGACCGGGCTCGACCCCCAGGCACGCATCGAGGTGTGGCGGACCGTCAAGGAACTCGCCGACCAGGGCACGACCGTACTGCTGACCACCCAGTACCTGGCCGAGGCCGAGCACCTCGCCGACCGGATCGCGATCCTCCACGAGGGCCGGATCATCGTCGACGGCACCCTCACCGAACTGAGACAGCTGCTCCCGCCCGCCACGGTCGAGTACGTCGAGAAGCAGCCGACCCTCGAGGACGTCTTCTTCGCCATCGTCGGCAACGGCGACAAGGACGGGCAGCAACCGACCGGACCAGCGAGTGAGGAACAGCGATGAGCACACGTTTTCCTGGCGACACCGCCGTCCTGCTGGGCCGGTCACTGACGCATGTCAGCCGCAGCGCGGACACCATCGTCACGACCGCGATCACGCCGATCGCGATGATGCTGCTCTTCGTCTACGTGTTCGCCGGTGCGATCGAGAGCGGATCCGGTTCGTACGTCAACTACCTGCTGCCCGGGATTCTGCTGATCACGGTCGCGTCCGGGATCGCGTACACCGCTTTCCGGCTCTTTCTCGACGTGCGCAGCGGCATCTTCGAGCGATTCCAGTCCATGCCGATCGCACGATCGTCGGTGCTGTGGGCGCACGTACTGACGTCGTTGGTTGCCAATCTCGTCTCGCTCGTGGTCGTCGTCGGCGTAGCACTGCTCATGGGCTTCCGTACGAGCGCTGGGGTGCTGGCCTGGCTCGCGGTCGCCGGCATCCTGATCCTGTTCACCCTCGCACTGACCTGGCTCGCCGTCATCCCCGGGCTCACCGCGAAGAGCGTGGACGGCGCGAGTGGATTCTCGTACCCGCTGATCTTCCTGCCGTTCGTCAGTTCGGCGTTCGTGCCCACCGACACCATGCCCGGACCGGTACGTGCCTTCGCCGAGCACCAGCCGGTGACGGCGATCGTCGACGCGATCCGCAACCTGTTCGCGCAGCAGCCGGTCGGTGCCGACATCTGGATCGCCCTCGCCTGGTGCGTCGGGATCCTTGTCGTCGCCTATGCCTTCGCCGTGATCACCTATCGTCGTCGGATCTCCTGAACCGCGCAGGTGCGGCGCCATCGGGTAGCGACGGTGCCGCACGTTGTGCGGTCGGCAAGTCCTACTGTTCGTCGTCAACCTGCTCGGTACGCCCGTCGCGGGTGACGGTCGGCTCCAGATGCTCGTCCGGCTGAGGCGCCTGCGCCACGGTGTGGTGCGGATCCCCGTCCGGCGAGAACAGCACCCGGTCCGTCTTCGGACTCTTCTCCTGGTTCTCCTCGGGCTCGGTCACGGCGCTGCTCCCTCCAGCTGGATGTCGTTCCTACGCTATGCCCCGAACCGGCGGCCCGAATCCCGTTCGCCGGAGTAGGGCGACGGAACCGGATCTTCAGCCATTGGCCGAGGTCCTTTTTGTCGGCTGGGAGCGGTCCGGGGCGGGCCAGGGCCACCCCGGACCGGACGGGTACGGGTCAGCCGGCGTAGGCCACGGCGACGTCGAGGATCCAGGTGACGCCGAAGCGGTCGGTGAGCATCCCGAAGCCCGGCGCCCACTGCGACGGGCCGAACTTCTCGATGCTCTCGGCACCGTCGGCCAACTTGTCCCACAGCGCGCCGACCTCTTCGGCGGACTCGCCACGGACGGAGACGAAGAACCGATCGCCGGTCAGCGTCATGCCGTGCTCGCGGGTGGTGGCGGCCGGCGCGGCCGGGGCCGGGGCGTGGCCGGGTACGTCGTAGGCCATGACGTTGAAGCCATTGTCGGCTGTGATCTGCCCGAAGACGACCTTGTCGGCATCGGGTGCCTCCTTCGGCATGCCGAAGTCACCGTACGTGACGACGGTGAGGTGGCCGCCGAACACCGACTGGTAGAACTGGAGGGCCGCGCGGGCGTCACCACGGAAGTTGAGGTGAGTGGTGGTCGTGATAGCCATGCTGTTTCTCCTGGGCTGTCGTCTGCGGTAACCGGTGCCGGCTCAGCCGGCCAGCGGGGTGGCACTGGCCTAGATTCGCAGCACAAGGTGCCAGGGAGTGGCACCTACTGCGGGCAGAATCGGATTCATGCCGAAAACCTCCGCGCGCCTGTTGGCACTGCTGTCGCTGCTGCAAACCCGCCGGGACTGGTCCGGTGCCGCGCTGGTCGACCGGCTGGACGTCAGCCTGCGCACGGTGCGGCGCGACATCGACCGGCTGCGTGAACTCGGCTACCCCATCGCTGCGGTCAAAGGTCCCGAGGGCGGTTACCGGCTCGCCGCCGGCACCAACCTGCCCCCGCTACTGTTCGACGACGAGCAGGCCGTCGCTCTCACCGTCGCCCTGCAGATCGCCGCGACCACCCCGGACAGCAGCCTCGCCGAACCCGCCGCACGAGCGTTGAACACCATCAGGCAGGTGTTGCCCTCCCGGCTACGGCACCGCGTCCAGGCTCTCGACGTCACCGTCGTCAACCGGCCCTCCACCCGTCCGGCCGAACCGGTTCATGGCGACGTGCTGCTGGCCATCAGCTCCGCCGTGCATGCCCGCCAGATCCTTCGCTTCGACTACGGCTACAACGACACCATGTCGCTGCGCCGCGTCGAACCGCACCACGTCATCACCCGGGAGGGGCGTTGGTACCTCGTCGCCTGGGACCTCGACCGTGCCGACTGGCGCATCTTCCGCGTCGACCGCATCAGCCCACGCACCCCCCACGGACCGCACTTCACCCCGCGTGCGCTGCCCGGCGGAGACCTCGCCGAGTACGTCACCGGCGTCTTTCGCGGCTCCGTCGACGCCTCGGGCCGCTGGCCCTGCCAGGGAACCGTGACCCTCGACCTCCCGGCATCCGTAGTGGCTGTCCACGCCGGCGACGGCATCGTCGAGCAGACCACCCCGGACCGCTGCCGGCTCACTCTTGGCTCCTGGTCCTGGCCCAGCCTCGCCGCCGCCATCGCGCGCTACGACGCGGACATCACCGTCATCGGCCCCGACGAACTCGCCGAGGCCTTCGTGCACCTGGCCCACCGATTCAGCCGCGCCGTACCCGGGCACGCCGCCGCCCCGACTGCGTCGCCGCCCCTGTGGTGCGGAACAATGCCATCGTGACCGAGGACCGGGAGCTCTCCGTAGATTCCAAGCTGGACACCGCCGTGCCGCACTCGGCCCGGATCTGGAACTACTGGCTGGGCGGCAAGGACAACTTCGCGGTCGACCGGGCCGTCGGCGACGAGGTGATCGCCCACATCCCGGACATCCCCGTCGGAGCGAGGTCCGAGCGCGCGTTCCTCAAGCGCGTGGTCAGGTTCCTCGTCGAGGATGCCGGTATCGGTCAGTTCCTCGATGTCGGCACCGGGCTCCCGTCGGCGGACAACACCCACGAGGTCGCGCAGTCCCTCGACCCACGCTGCCGGGTGGTCTACATCGACAACGACCCGCTTGTCATGGCGCACGCGCGTGCGCTGCTGACCAGCACGGCGGAAGGCAGCTGCGACTACGTCGAAGCCGACCTGCGGCAGCCGGACACGATACTCGCGTCCGCGCGGCGGACGCTCGACTTCTCGCGGCCGATTGGCCTCATGCTCCTCGGCGTCGTCAACCACCTGATGGACGACGACGTGGCGTACGGTGCGGTCGCGCAGCTGGTGCGGGCGATGCCTGCCGGTAGCCACCTGGTGCTCACCCACTCCACCGCAGAGATCCACGGTGAGCCGATGCTGCGCGTGATGCGGGAAACCACCGAGCGTGGCGGCACGCCGATCCGGGCCAGGACCCGGACGGAGATCGAACGCTTCTTCGACGGGCTGGATCTGTTGGAGCCCGGCGTCGTCACCTGCTCGCGCTGGCGCCCGGACCCGGAGTCCGCCGAGCCTGAGGTCTACCTGTTCGGCGGCGTCGGGCGCGTCGGCTGAGCTGACCCTCTCGGTGTCGGTCGGCCGTGCGGGTGCCCAGTTCCCGCCTCCTGCCACCCAATTCCCGCCCCCTGCCACCCGGGACTGCTGACCAACCAGGATCCTGCCCTGGTCGAGGCCGTCCTCGTCGGTGGACGAGCTTCGTACCGTGATCGGCGCATGACATCGACAGCGGCCACCAGGGACAGGTTGTCGATGTGGGGCAGCGGCGGGCGTCGCCGCCCGTCCGTGACGGCGCGCCCCCGTACGTCCGTCGATTCATGCAGTGTTTACCGGTGGGTCAGTTTGATCGCCCGTGTTCCACATTGCGCACATCTAGCCTGCGACAGGTCGGCCTGACCGGTCGGCGCATCCACTCCGGGCACGCGGCGAGTCTTTCTGAGGTAGGACCGAGAAGGTTGGTGGCCATAATGGACATGTCGACCAGGGTCCGCAACCGGGCGTTCGTGGGGGTGGCCCTGGGCCTGGTCGCGATGATCACCCTGACCGCCTCCCTGGCACCTGGCCGGGCCGACGCCAGGGAACCACTACCTGGCAGCCCGATCTCCGACGCGGATGTCCGGCTGCTGACTGAGGCAGCCAGCTCATGCCCCACCTTGACCCCGGCGCGGCTGGCCGGTCAGGTGATGGCCGCGTCCCGGTTCTCGGCGACCCCGGTCGAGGCAGTGCAGGCCGTCGGGGGGCAGGGCGCCGCCGGGCTGGTGCCGACCGTGTGGCAGAAGTGGGCGCCGTGGGACGGGGCACGACCGGGCGACCGGTCGGCCAGCATCACCGCACTCGCCCACCACATGTGCCAACTGGTCGGCCAGTTGCGGGTGCTCGAACTCGACGGCGACCGGTGGCAGTTGGCGCTGGCGGCGCACCGGGTCGGTGTCGAGGCCGTCGTCGAGGCTGGCGACGTGCCGGTCGGGGCCGTGGAGTACGTCGACACCGTGGAGCGGTACGCCACCTGGTACGCGTTGCAGCCGGCCTTCGGCGGAGATGGGGAAGCCGCGCCCGTGGAGACAGTGCCGGTCACCGGGGAGCGGGTCGCCGACGCCGCGCCGTTGCCGGTGCCGGACGCGTACCTCGAACTGATCCAGACCGCCGGCGCTGTCTGCCCGCAGATGCCCCCTGCTCGGGTCGCCGCGCAGCTCATGGCCACCTCCGAATTCGACCCGCAGCGACTCGGCCCGACCGGCGAACAGGGCATCGCGCAGTTTCTGCCCGAGGTGTGGGTGACCTACGTACGGCCGTCGGCGGAGTCCTCACCGTGGACCCCTGCCTCGGCGGTGCCGGCCCTCGCCGAGACCATGTGTGCCCTGCTGGAGGCCCTGCCCGGGACCGGCCCGGACGCTTACCCGCTCGCGTTGGCGTCGTTCCTGCGTGGCGACACGACGATCCGCTCTTTGGCCGACGTGCCGGGCGGTGAACGAATCATCGTCCTAGCCGAGCAGGTGGGCCACTTCGAGGCCGAGTATGCGAAGGATCCTCGGCTGGCCCCGCCGGCCGATCCGTCGCCGTCGGCCGATCCGTCGCCGAGCCCGACCATTGGGCCCGAGCGGTCGCCGGGGGCGAGCCCTGGCGTGACGACCCCTGCGCCGACGGCACCCCGACCTTCGCCGACGGCGACGCGGTCGAGCGCCCCGGAGCCGGCCGGCTCCGACCAGCCGCCGGTCAAGGCCAAGGACGCCGATGGAACCAACCGCTCGTACGGGCCGTTCTTCATCTACAACCTCGGCACCGAGATGTGCGTGGACGTTCCGGGGGCCGGCCCCGGGCCGCGCGACGGGCCGGTCCTGCAGGACCTCTGCTACCCGCACACTCCTGACAACCAGGAGTACGCCTTCGTCCCGCGCCGGGTCGACGGTTCCGGTAACCAGCTGTACTGGATTCGTAGCGTCACCTCCCAGTACTGCCTGGACCTGCCGGGCAAGGGCTCGGTTTCGCCAGCGACACCGCTCAACGAGACCGGTTGTTTCGACGACGAGAACCAGTACTGGCTGCTGCACCCCACGGTGAAGTCCGGCAACGTCCAGTACTACCGGATCATCAACACCGCCTCGAACCTCTGCCTGGACGTTCCCGGCTATGCGAGTGGTGGAACCGGCCTTCGTCTCGAGGTGTTCGGCTGTCGGTCGAACGACGACCACGACTGGGCGCTGATCCGGAAGGCCAACTGGTGACCGCGACCCTGGCCCGGACGGCCCTGACCGGGTTGGCGACGCTCATGGCGGTGACAGCGGCCGCGACGGGCGCGGTCACCTACGTCCGGGCCGCACCGGCCGCGCCGGCCGACCAGCGGGTGGAGCGGTACGTCCTCTACTACACGGTGCTGGCGTCGTACCAGGGCAAGCCGGAGACACTCTGGGCGATCGCCGACCGGTTCCTCGGCGACGCCGAGCGAGCCGGTGAGATCCTGGTACTCAACTCCGGGCGGCAGCAGCCGGACGGCGGTCGGTTGACCGATCCCGGGCAGTTGCACGAGGGCTGGCACCTCGTGCTGCCCTGGGACGCGATCGGCACCGGACTGCGGCACGGGGCGCTGCCGACCACGACGGCGGTGAAACCTGGCGCGACATCGTCGCCTGAACCGTCTGGTTTGCCCACACCGTCCGACTCGATCGACCGCCCGGCGAATCCGGCCCCGGCGAACCCGGCCAGCGATCCAGAGCGGAGCGCGCTGCCCCTGGCCGGTCAGCGGTCGGAATCCGGCTCCGCGGGGTCCGACCACACCGACTGCCGGCCGACTGTCGTCGCGACCGCTCCGGCCGACGCGAACTGGGGACAGCGGCTGGTGGCACCGCAGCGGGTGTGGCCGACCGCCACCGGCGCCGGCGTTTCGGTGGCCGTCGTCGACTCGGGCGTCGCTGCGGGCCGGCCGGAGCTCGGTGACCGGCTCGGTCGAGGCGTGGACATCGTGTCCGGCAGAGGCCCGGGTGACACGGACTGCGTCGGCTCGGGTACCGCACTGGCGGGTATCGTCGCCGCCGACGACGGCAGCGGCGGCGACCTGGTGGGGATGGCGCCGAAAGCCATGATCGTTCCGGTGCGGCTGGTGGACCGGGGCGTCCCGGCGAGCCCACCGGCGGCCGTGACAGCCATCGAGGTCGCGGTGGCCACCGGGGCGAAGGTGATCCTGCTCGGTGCGTCCGTCGACGTCAGTGACCCTACGGTCCGTTCCGCGGTCGACGAAGCGATCGGCTGGGGCGCGGTCGTGGTGGTGCCGGTCTCTGCCGCCGGATCGGCCATCCCTGCCGGAAACGGTCTGCTCCGCGTCGGCGGGCTCGACCCCGACCAGCGACCGATCGCCGACTACCCGGCCGGCACGGTGGACCTGCTCGCGCCGGCGGCCGGCATCCGCAGCATCAGCGCGGCGGGCACCGGGGCCTACGTCGGCACCGGTACGGAGTACGCTGCCGCGTTCGTCGCGGGCGCGGCGGCGCTGGTGCGTTCGGCCCACCCCGGGCTGTCCGGGGAACAGACCGGCCGGCAACTCGTCGTCTCCGCCGACCGGCCAGCCGACGACGGCGCGGAGAGCATCGGACGGCTCGATCCGTACGCGGCGGTCACCGACCGGCTGGTCGACGAAGGACTGCCCGCAGCCGTCGCCGAGCGGGGCGAAGGATCCCGATCGGTGTCCTGGCCGGCGGTGTTGGCGGTGTTCGCCGGGCTCGGGGCGCTGTTTGCCGGCGGGCGGCTCTGGGGCCGCTTCCGGGCGGCGAGCAGGCGTCGCCGGCTGACGCTGGAGCAGGCCGACGACCCGTTCAACGGCCGCGCCGCAGGCGTGGACCAACTGGTGCACAGCGGAAAGCCGTGAACACCGGTTCCGACGGTCTCCGGCTGGGGCGAAAGATGGTTCGACTGAAGGTCCGCCGGCCGGGTGCCGACCCGAACGTCGTCCGGGTGGCACCCGGCGAACGAGGGGCCGCGCGCAGCATCGCGGCCGGCCTGCGGGCAGCGTCGGGCGGGCAGACCGTGTTGGTGGCGCCCGGTCTGTACCACGAGGAACTGCTCGTCGACACTGCGGCGCGGGTCCGGGCCGAGCAGGGGCCGGGCAGCGTGTCGGTGCTGCTGCGTACCTCGGTACGGATCACCGCCGCGGCGACGTTGACCGATCTGACGCTGGTCGGCGGCGACCCCGGTGAGCCGCTGCTGCGGATCGAGAGCGGCAGCGTGGAACTCGTCGGTTGCCAGCTGCGTGGCGGCCGGATCGAGATCACCGGGAACGCCGACGCGGCGCTGCGCGACTGCCGGCTGACCGGTGCCCGGCTGGCCGGACTGTACGCCACCGGCGACGCCGTGGTCCGGCTCGAGCGGTGCGTCGTCACCGAGGTCGACGGGATAGGTGTGGTGGTCGGCGAGTCGGCGCAGACGACCATGCAGGACACCTGGATCGACTCGGTCACCGGCTCCGGCGTACGGGCCCGTGGCACCGCCCGGATCGAACTGGTCCGCTGCACGGTCGTCGCAGCCGGACGCAACGGGCTCCGTGCCGAGGAGTCGGCGTCGGTCAGCGGGCGGGACGTCGCAGTGAGTCGCAGCGGCGGGGACTCGGTGTACGCCTTCGGCGCGGCGCGGGTGGATCTCACCGGGTGCCGGGTGACCGACCCGGCCGCCGCGGGCGTGGTCGCCGCCGACCGGTCGCAGCTGGTCCTGACCCGCTGCGACGTGGGGCGCGCCGGCGAGACCGGTGTGGTGTGCCGGGACCGGGCCGAGGTCGGCATCTTCGCCGGGTCGGTGCGCGACTGCGCAGGCAACGGAATCCTCGTCACCGACCACGGATCGGTGACAGTCACCGACGCCGCGCTGGGCGACTCGACCTACAGCGTGCTGCACGTCGGCGGTGCCGGCCGGCTGACCGCCACCGGTGCCCTGGTCGGTCCGTCGGCGGAGCACGGGTTGCACGCCATCGGATCCGGCAGCGTCGAGCTGACCGGCGGCTGGGTGCGCGGCTGCGGGCTCGCCGGGGTGAGCACCGCCGACAGCGCCGAGGTGACGGCCACGGACACCGTGCTGGCCGGCAACCGCAACGGGGTGGTCGTCGGCTCGGACCGGCCGGTACGGCTGACCGGATGCGTGGTCGACGCCAGCGGCAGGGCCGGCGTTCAGGTCGGCGGCGGTGCCACCGTGGAGTTGACCGACTGCCGGATCGACCGCGCCGGCACCGCCGGGATCGTCTTCGAGCAGGACAGCGGGGGGACCGTCGAGCGGTGCGCGGTGCGTGATGCCGAGGGCTCCGGCATCGTGGTGTGGACCGGTGCCAGCCCTCAGGTGACCGGCACGTCGTGCACGGCGGGCGCGAAGAACGCGCTGTTCGTCGCCGAGGGCGGCGGCGGCCGGTACGTCGACTGCGTGTTCACCGACAGCGCGTACCCGGCGATCCACGTCGGTCCCGGGGCGACGCCGGTCGTCGTGCGTGCCCGGATCCGCGACACCGAACTCGACGTCGACGTGGACCCGCAGGCCAAGCCGGTCTTCGAGGAGATCCGGCTGACCGAGGTTGCCAGGTCGTTGCTGCCGCCGACCGCGCTCGCCGCCAGCGGTGAACCCGGCGTTCCGGCGATGGCCGGGGCTTCGGCGGCCGGTGGGTCGCTGACCGAGACAGCCCCGACCGAGGCGGCCCGACCTACCGAGGCGGACCTGCCGGAACTGTTGGCCGAGCTGGAGTCGCTGGTCGGCCTGGACCGGGTCAAGCAGGATGTGCAGGCACAGATCAAACTCATGCAGACGGTACGCCGGCGCCGGGAGGCCGGGCTCGCCGCGCCGCCGTTGAGCCGGCACCTGGTCTTCGCCGGCAATCCCGGCACCGGCAAGACCACCGTGGCCCGCCTCTACGGCCGGCTGCTCGCCGCGTTGGGCATGCTGGAGCGCGGCCACCTCGTCGAGGCCGACCGGACCACGATGGTCGGCGAGTACGTCGGGCACACCGGACCCCGTACCCAGGCCGTCTTCCGCCGGGCCCTCGGCGGTGTGCTCTTCATCGACGAGGCCTACTCGCTGGTCCCGCCGGGTCACACCAACGACTTCGGGCAGGAAGCGATCGCCACGCTGGTCAAACTGATGGAGGACTACCGCGACGACGTGGTGGTGATCGTGGCCGGCTACCCCTTGGAGATGAGCCGCTTCGTCGCCTCGAACCCAGGCCTGGCGTCCCGGTTCTCCCGGACGCTGACCTTCGAGGACTACGGGTCCACCGAGCTGACCGCCATCGTCGAGGCCCAGTGCCGACAGCACGAGTACCAGCTCGCCGACGACGCGCGTGCCGCCGTACACGACCTCTTCGCCGCGATCGACCACGGCCACGGGTTCGGCAACGGTCGCGCCGCGCGGCAGGTCTTTCAACGGATGACCGAACACCAGGCGCAGCGGGTCGCCGATCTCGTCGACCCGTCAACCGAAGACCTGCTGCGGCTCACCGCGTCCGACGTACCCGCCGCCAGTTCGGTGGCCTGACCGGTTCCTGCGGCCAGAGATGAGGTGTCCGATGGAGACCACCGAGGGCGATCGTCAGCCGACCCACGCCGAACTGGTGACCTGGTACGAGCGGGTGCTGGTGCCGCAGAGCCGACCGCTGCTGAGCCGGTACGCCCGGCGTCTGGTGCCCGGCGATCCGCACCGTGCCGAGGACCTGGTCCAGGAGACGCTGCTGCGGGCCTGGCGCAATCTCGCCTCGGTGGCCAGCTCCCGGTCGCCACAGGCCTGGCTGTCGCGGGTCGCCCACAACCTCAGCATCGACCAGGCCCGGCGGGTGACGGCCCGCCCCGCCGAGGTCGCCGAGGAGGTCACGGCCACCGCCTGGCAGCCGGCGGAGAGCCTGTACGACGCCGCCCTGGACCGGGCGACGCTGGGCCCCGCGCTGCGTAGCCTCTCGGCGGTGCACCGTGAGGCGCTGTTCCTCGTCTATTACCAGGACCGTACGCACCGCGAGGTGGCCAGGTTGCTGGGCGTACCCCCGGGGACCGTCAAGTCACGCACCCACAACGCCACCCGGGAACTGCAACGCGTGTTGAGCCGGTACGGCGTGACCGGCAACGCGGCCTGAGGATTCCCGTCGGCCCGGAGTCGCCAGCCGGACCGCATCTTCACGCTTTGCGGATGTCGACGGATGGCTCCACCGGCGCGCCCAGGGTGATGCGGTCGGCTCGTCGCCGGTGCAGCGCGGCGAGGCCCTCCGCGAGGCGACCAGCCAGGTCAGGGTCGACCGGCTCGTCGACCACCGGAACGAGCCGGATCCAGGCCCCCTCGCCGAGGTACCGGCCCAGCATGCCGCCGAGCTGCGCCAGCAGCGCAGGCCCGGTCGGGACCCAGGTATGCGCCGGGGAGCCGGCCGGTGGCAGCGGTAGCAGGTCTGGTCCGGCCCGGTAGACGACGACCAGTTCGCCTTCGGCGGCGGGCGGGACCGGGCTCAGGCCGGTGCCGCCCATCGACCAGACACCGGCCGCGTGGTCGATCGGCTGGAGATCACGTAGCCAGATCGACAGCCACATGTCGTCCCGTTCGATGAGATCTTCCAGGTCGTCCTTGTCCAGGCCACCGTTCTGGTTCAGCTCCAGCAGCCGCTGCAGCCGCGTGGGATCGACATCGCCGTACCAGTCGGAGTTGACGCTGCGTAGCAGTTGTTCCAGCGCGGTTTCTCCGGCGAGGAACCGGCCGTCGTCGTGGTATGCCGCCAGCACCCGGTACGCCGCCGCCAGGCGCTGCGGCGTCAGTTCGAACACCCCGTGCGCGCGGGCCACCAGGTAGCCGGCGGCAAGCAGGTTGTGCCGGGCGGCCTGCTCGCCCACCGCGCCCGTCGCCGGCGCGACCGCCGCGAGCCGCGCGGCCAGCCCGTCCAGCGCCGCGACCAGGACCGACGGATTCTGCTCGGCCGCTGCGGCACCCGCCACGTCCAGCAGCCCGGCAACCAGGTCGTGACCGGTGAAACCGAGGTCGGGGCCGCCCGTCGCCGCTGGTAAGTGGCCGACCTCGTCCACTACCGCCGCCGATCCGAAGGCCACCGCGACGGTCCGACGCTCGACGTCGCTGACCGGATGCAGCAGGTCGCCGGTGGCCTCCGGCAGCACCACGGGTCGGGGCTCCGGCCGATGCACCCGCACGAATCCCGATTCGGTCGTGGCGCCGACGTGGCTGGCCAGGGCGCGGCCGATCCACGTCCCGAGCACCCATACCGGCCACGGGGTCTGCCGGGACGGCAGCCCGATCACCACTGGCGGGTCGTCGTCGAGTACGGCCGGCGACTCGTCCGCCGGCCCGATCCACACCCGTTGGCCGACCGTCTGCACATGCCAACCCGGCATCAGCTGGTGCCGGCCCGGGCCGACGCGGTGCACGGCGACCATTTCGAAGTCCAGTACGGACTGCTGCGGTTCGGTGTGCACCGTGTAGTAGCGGGCCCCGGGGCCGAGGGAGGGACGGTGATCCCGACTGCGGGCCACGAAGTGATCCGCCACCGCCCCGGTCGGCTCGACCAGGTCGACGTCGAGCGCGAGCACCCGATCGCCGCCCAGCACCTGGGCGAGTTCCACCGCCCGCAGGGCGCTGATCGGCGCGGCAGTCAGCAACTCCACCATGGTTCCCGCAGGTAGGTCGTCCCGCAGCCGGCGCAGCACGCGGTCGGCCTGGGCGGCGTCGGTGACCTGAACCACCAGGAGCATGCCCTCCCGTCGTGGCAGCCGGGTCGGCGCCTGCGTCGTCGAGGACGACGGTCGGAGGAAGACCCCTGCGGCCCCGGCGGGCATGTGGGGGTACTTGTCCGGGGTGCCCAGGGGGATGCTGTCGTACCCGTCGGTCGGGGGCAGCTGAGCGGCCGCCGCCCCCCAACGGTGCACCGACCCGGCCTCCTGGATCCACAGGCCCAGTAGGAAAGCCTGGGCCTCATGCAACAGGCTCAGGTACAGGGCCCATACCGTGCACTCGAGTGTTCCGACCTGGCTCGCCGCACGTTGCACGCGTTCTCGGAGCCGCTCGCCGGCCGCGCTGTCCGCTGCCGCTGCCGACCACCGCCGCATCTGGGCCATCAGATCGCTTCGCTCAGCGAGAAGCTGGTAGATCGCGGCCCGGTCGGGGTGATTCAGCCCGTGCCGCGACAGCAGCTCCGCCACCTCCCGCTGCGAAGCGTCGAGCTGGCTCTCCGGCCCCTCCAGTAGCTCGCGCTGCACCTCCGGATCCTTGATCAGCCCAGCCAGCACGCCCGGGTCGCCGGTCTCGGCCACCCGCCACCGTGCCACGGTCGCTTCCTGCGTCGAGTGGAACTTCTCGTGGACCAGCACATCCCGCGAACGGTCGGCGTCCAGGTCGTACCGCAGCCGCAACTGCCAGCGCCAGCGCTCGAAGGAGGCATTGGCGTGATGCCCGGCGGGCATCTGCACCAGCCGTTCGTATCCGCGTGGCCTGGGCGTGTGCAGCAGCCAACTCATCCGGCGGTCGAGGCGCCGCCAGGCGTCCATCACGCTGCCCATTTCGTTGTCGACAAGCCGTCTGTTGTCCTGCTCCACCAACGTCGGCACCTCAGCGAGGAGCGCCTCCGCCCCCAGAACGCGGTTGGTGTAGGCAAGGTGGGTGGCGCCGAGCGAGTCGGTGGCGATCTGCTGAATGTCGTGCAGCGCCGAGTGCACCTGTGCGTCGGCGGGGTCGACGTGCACCAGCTGGGCATCAGGGTCGATGGTGGTGCCGCCGTCGCCGGTCACCACCGTCCACCCTGCCTGTACGAGGGCGGCCACGTGGGTGTCGAGCGGCAACGGTGGTTGCGCACGCACCACCCGTACCACCCGACCCGCCGGGTCCTCCTCCACACTGGCCCGGACCTGGATGGTCTGTCCGTGCACCTCCGCTTCGAAGAGATGCGAGTCGTCGATCACGATGTCGGGTTGAACGGGCGTACCCGTGGTGACGACATGCCAGACGAACTCCCGGGCCTTGTCCTGCGCCGACCGCAGCCCGGTCTGCCGGCCCAACCTGTGCAGTGCCTGCGCGACGCGGTCGTCGCCCGCTGCGTTCCAGCCGATCCGCTTTGCCTCTTCGTAGAAATGGGCGGCGTCCGGGGCAGTGAACATCCCGCTACGCGCCCGAGCGCCCGAGAACAGGCTCATCAGGGTCGGCAGCGACCCGCCCGAGCCGCCGCCCCGCAGCCTCAGCGTCGGTTCGCTGCCCGCGCCCTGCTGGTTCGCCGGACCGGTCTGCGCGCTGTCCTGCGTAACCGTCGGAGTCGTGTCGTCGGCACGATCACCACCTGGCTGGCTCGGGGCGGAGCCGCCGCCGGTCGACGGATGTGCCAGATCCGGGACGTCTGCCAGCTCGGACCCGCCGGGCGGAACGACCACGGCATCGGGAGCGGTGGACGGAACGGGGTGCAGGACCCGGCCGCCGTCCGTCGCCGGCTCCGCGTCCCGTACCGCCTCGGTGGTTCCGGTCTGCCGCGCAGGCGGGAGGGCCTCCTGCCCGACCTGGGTTCCGGCCGCCGGCTGCTGGCCGCTGGCGATCGCTGTGGGCTCGGGGTCGGGGGCGGTACCGACCGTTTCGCGCGCTTCATCCGCGACCGCCGGAGGTTCCACGGCGGCGCGCGACGGCACCTCCTTGTCCCCGGTAACCGGTGCGGAGCTGGCTCGTCCGTCAGTCCTGTCGCTCGTCGGTACCAGCGACGAGTCGAGCGTTGCGGGCGGGATGCTCTGAGAGACCGTACCCGCTGGTCCGGGTGGCGCGGCTTCGGTGGCCGAGGGTGGTGGCGCGGTGTGTTCGTGGGGGTGGGCGTGCTCTGTCGCCAGATCGGCCAGCATCGTCTCGCGGTCGGCCGTCAATCCGTTGGCGAGGATCGTGGACGCGACCGGGTCGGTACCTTCGGCCTGCATACGCTGCGCCTTGAACTCCACCCATCGCATGCGCAGATCGTCCACTGGCGGGGCGGCGTCGGTCGTCCTGGCGACAGTGGTGGGTACAGCCGTCGGCGGGTCAGTCACTTGTGCCGGCGGTGCCGTCGCTTGTTCCGGCGGTGCCGGTGGTGGTGCGGTGGCTTGGGTGACTTTTGGTGCGGTGGTGGTGTGTTTGTAGGGGCGGGCTTCGACGGGTACGCCCATCTGTTCGCTCAGTCTTGTGGCAACGCCGTCGAGCCAGCGTTTGACGTCGGCGGGGTCGAGTCCGGGGCGGATCTTCTCACTCATGTAGCGGCCGGACTTGTCGTCGACGATCCATCGTCCGGTGGCCGGGTCACGGCGTAGTTCGCCACTGATTCGTCCCTTGCCCACGTAGGCGCGGCCCTCGTTGTCGAAGCGTACGCCGATGGTGGGGTGGCCTTGCTGGTTGATGCTGTTCCTGAGCTGGTCGAGAGTGAGGTCGGGGTGCTTCGTGCGCATCGCGGCGTGGAGGTCGTCGAGCTGCTTGGCGGAGACGACGGTGAGAATCTCCTCGCTGCCGATCATGATGTCGTCGGATTCTGTGACGACGTAGTGCCAGTGGGCGTCCGGCCGGCCGGCGTAGATTTCGGGGGTGAAGTCGGACAGCGGCATCCAGGCCGGGTTGACACGCACCTGCTGGTTTCGCAGCGTGTCTCCGCTGATGCTCTGCCCGCCGGCCGGACCGGGCGGATCGACTTCGAACGGTTTGGCGCCCTTCGGTTCGACGGCAGGGCCGCTCAGCTGGTCCAACTCGACCGCTGGCTGCTTGCCCGCTGGCTGCTTGCCCGGTGGTGCCGACTCCACCGGGGCAGGTTGTTGCCTGACCATCGCCTGGTAGTGGTCGCTCCGCCGGTACACGTCGACCAGGGGCGCGGAGTCGCGGCCGAGCGTCTGAGTGTGTCCGGGTGCGTGGATGCGTATCCGGGCGTCCAACGCGGCCGCCAACAGACCCGCGAATGCCTCACCGACCGGATCCTGCCAGTGGACTTCCCAGTGTCGGACCGCCTCGGAGAGGGCGGCGAACTCGCTGGCGTCGGCCGGTCGCAGCGGGCTGAGCAGGTGCGTCACGAGCTGGTCGCGCAGCGTGCCGTCGGTGAGTGCCTGGAGTCCGACGGGATGACCGCTGGCCGTGAGGTAGTCGAACATGGCCCGCATCGAGAGCGCCTCGTCGGCCAGGTTGCGGGGCGGTGAGCCGTCCGTCGTGGGCTTGAGAGGCACCTGGCCTTCCGCATGGGCGCGGGCTTCCGCCGGGTCCCACCCTGCGGCGACCAGGTCGGCGGTCCGCTGACCGAGGTAGAGATCGCGCATCTGCGTGGCCGGTGGCAGGCCGGGGTCGCACAGGCTCGTGATCCCCGCGTCCCGCAGCCGGCCCAGCAGGGTGTCGCGGTTCATCGCGTCCACCTCGGTGCGCAACTGCAGCACCCGGTTGTTCCGGTACCCCTCCAGCGCTGCCGCTGGCACGCCGTCCGGGCCGACGGTCTGCAGATACCGTTCGACCAGGCGGCGGAGCAGTTCTGCCGCCTGACCGAGTTGGCTGGTCGACGGCAC
The DNA here is from genome assembly GCF_030345095.1 of Solwaraspora sp. WMMA2056. Classification (NCBI taxonomy): domain Bacteria; kingdom Bacillati; phylum Actinomycetota; class Actinomycetes; order Micromonosporales; family Micromonosporaceae; genus Solwaraspora; species Solwaraspora sp. WMMA2056. The sequence continues at coordinate 571,154 of NZ_CP128360.1, read as the reverse complement.
CAACCCACCCCCGTGGGCAGCCCAGGCGGTGACCTGTGCACGGACGGCCGCTGGGTCGCCGAGCCAGGCGTGCAGGGCAGGCGAGCCGAGCCCTGCGGCGGCGAGCTGAGCGCTGACCAGCTCGGGAGCGCTGCCGACAGTGGAGTAGAGCTGGCAGTACCCGCCGCCCGGGGTCGGAAGTACCTGCGGCCCGTCCGTCGGTCTTCCTGTGATGCCGGTCGCCGGTGGGTGTGTGGTGGTGCCGGTCGAAAGTTGGTGTGTGGCGGTGCCGGTCGGTTGGGGACCACTGTTGGTGTGGATGTGCTTGGCGAGGGCGGCCGCGTCGGTGCCCGAGGTGCCCTTGGGGACTCCGACGTACCGGTGCCGGAAGTCGTCCAGTAGCTGGTGGTGCCGTTGCAACAGTTCCCACCAGGCATTACCGGCCCGGTCCCAGTCCTCGTGCAACCCGGGCAAGGTGGCCTCGGCGGCGACGCGTGCGGGGCTGCCCTCCGGGGCCGTGTACGCGTCGTAGCGGGCCTGGTCGAGTTTGTCCGCTGCGGAAACGAAGTTCTCCGCCGCCTTGGCCAGCTTCGCCTCATGGTCGACGATCTCGTCGAAGGCGGCGATCCGGCCGGGCGAGTCCTTGGCTTGCGCTGTGCCGTCCTTCGGGATGTGCAGCGCCGTCCGGGCGTCATGCAGGCCCATCCGCAACGAGACGTTCACCAACTCGTCCGGCTGACTGGAGCTGGTGACCGTCTTGGCTGGTGCCAGCGAGTACGACAGCGAGACGGTGATCTCGACCCGGCTCAGGTAGTCGACGGAGGCCGAGCGGCTTTCCGGCTTGACGTTGCCCAGGTCGCTGGTGGCGTTGCCGCCGCTCTCGTCAGCGGCCTGGGTGTCACCGGCGGCGACGCCGGGGCCGCCGGCTTCCAACGCCTGGTACGGGTCGTCGGCGAAGCCCCGGCCGATCAGCGGAATGCGGGGGATCCGCAGGTTCTGGGTGATGACGCTGGTGCCGGCGCTGTAGCCACCGCTGCGCTGTGGTGCGTGTTCCCGGTAGACGCCGGAGCTGACGCCGCCGAGCGAGGCGCTCTCGGGCAGCAGTTTGATGTTGATCGCCGCCTTCTGCCCGAAGATCTGGGCGCTGACCGCCGGTGGCAGGTCCAGGCCCGCTTCGGTCATGAGCTTCGGCAGGCCGGGAAGCAGGATCTCCGGGGTGAGGCTCTGGTGGATCTGATGCGCGCCGGCGTACCCCGTTGTCTTGAGCCGCTTGGCGGCATCGGCCAACAGGTCCGCGACGAGGCGTTGCACCTGGGCGACCGGGTTGAGGTCCTCGGCGCTGAACCGCGGCGGCAGCGGCATTCCGTTGTGCGTCCGCCAGCCGGGTGCCGGCTTCTCCGGCGCGACGACCTCATAGGGCACGGGCGTACCCGCCGGGGTGGACCGTGGCGGCCGGAGATCGTCGGCCCACCGGTCCTGGACCACCTTGTCGTGGATGACCAGCAGGTCGCCGTCGACGCGCTCGCCATTGTCGAAGACGGCCAGGGTGTACCTGGTGGGGATCTCCAGTTTGGCCTTGATCCCGCGACCGGAACTGAGGTTCGTGTCGATCGTCGTGGAGCCGTCGCTCTGTGCGTTCAGCACCTGGGACACCTGCCCGACGGTGTCTCCCAGGCCGACCGCGAGGTTCTCGCCCTGGTGGTTCGAGACGCCGGTGCCAGCGACTCCGATGGTGGAGGTGCTGCCGTGCATCCGCTGTCTGGTGACGCCCTGCTCGCTGGTGTGTGTGGTCTTGATGTCCAGGTCGTCGTGGTCGGCGACGAAGCCGAGGACCGTCGGTTCGCCGACGGGCTCGGCGATCAGCCGTACGTCCCAGGAGCGCTGCGTCATCCGGCCGGGCTTCATGTGCAGCACCGACACCCCGCCGTCGGTCATGGCGGACCAGTGCTGCGCCTGCCCGTCGGCGGTGAACAGGTAGAGCAGGCGACGGCGGTTCAGCATCGGGTCGTGCAGCCCCGGGCCGGAGAGCGAATCGGAGATCTTGCCGATCGACCGGTTCGTGATCCGGCCCTGCACCATGTCGAGCAGGCTCTTGACCATGCCCCTGTCGGGGCCGAGTTTGGCCGCCTCGGTGCGGAGCACGGTGGTCATCGACTCGGTCAGGGTCGGGGTCCCGTCGAAGGTGTAGAGGCCCAGGCCGATGCTGCGTCCGGGCAGCATGGTCAGGGTCGGAGGCATCGTCGGCAACCACGGTTGGCTGATCATGCCTGGGTCTCCGGCCAACTTCGGCAGCAGGCCGAGCTTCACCATGGTGGCGGCGGACAGCCGCAGGAAGATCGCATTGGCGATGGTGCCGTGCCGGGCCACCGACTTGTGGTGATGCAACCACTCGCCGCTGCGCAGGGACTGTGGGATGACGGCGTACCGGTCCGGATCGTTGGTGATCTCCACCGCCGCAGACACCCGCATGTCGAACGCGACCAGGAACGACCGCTGCTTTCCCTTGCGGTTGTTGGCGTTGCGTTCGATCGCGCCACTGATGCTCTCGGTGTCGCGCTTTGATCCGGCGTAGAGCACCTTCTCGTACGTGGCGGGAAAGACCGCGCCGCCACCGTGGGTGGTGCTGGTGCTGGTGCCGACGCGCCGGACGTTCGCCGAGAAGTTGGCGCGCATCGCGAACTGCTTCTCGACGGTCTTGTCGGCGCTGATCTCGACCGAGCCGACCGAGGCGGATTCGTTGGTGATGGTGGCGTACGCCGGCAGCACTTTCGGGTTGGTCAATACGGCCGCGATGGCCAGGTCGGTGGCCGCGCCCTCCTCGGCGGAGGTGACCTTGTCCACGTGCCACACGCCGTCGAGCATCACGGCAAGGCCGTGGCTCTGTCGCGACTCGCCAAGCCGGTCGATCATGTTGGCCCAGACCGGCATTCCCTCGGCCAGCCCGTCCGTGCCGCGTAGGCCGCCCAACTTGGTGCGCGACACGGCGTCGGTGTACTGCTGGGCGGCGTGCAGCGCATCCCTGGCAAGCGCGGTGATGAAGGTGCTACCCGGGAAGTCCTCTACCGACAGCCAGCGGTTGACGGTCGACTTCGGTCCCGCGTCGACCCAGTCACGCAGCTCGTCCAGCTTGAGCTGGGTCCGTCGGTCCACCGCCAACGGATCGGGCCGTGGCGTCAACGTGGTCGGCAGACTGACCGGTTGGGCCAGCACCGAGGCGTTGTCGAACTGTACGGTGACCGGACGGGTCTCGACCAGTCGGAACCGGGTGAACTTCTTTCCGGCGACCAGGGCGGCCGGCTCGTGGGTCGGGTTCACCACCCTGCCCGAGTCGGTGGCCGGCCGAGGCAGCCGCTGGTGCATCACCCGCCCGAACCTGACCCGGGACTTCGGGTCCGGGCCGAGACGCTTCGTGTACGCGTACACCTGCACGGTGATCTGCAGGTCGTTGCCGAACGCCTGGGAGTCCGGGGTGCCGCCGTTGAGTCGGCTTTCCTGGCCGCCGAGCTGCGCGCCGCTGCGTCGATCGAATCGGCCACGTACCTCCACCGCGCCCCCAGGTACGAACGCGCCGGCCGTGCTGCCGGTGAGCCGGAAGACGCCACCGCCCTCGAACGCCACGGCGCCTCGCCACTGGCTGCCGGCGCTGATCTTTCCCTGGAAGGCGTCGGTGTGAGTGGTCCGTACCGCGTCGCCCTTGCTGGTGCCGAGGTGCTGGAAGGCTCTGGTGTAGCTGGCGGTCACGTGCACGATGACGTGCCGAGTGCCGATCTTCTTGGTGCGACTGAGACTGGCGATCAGACCGGTCTTGAACAGGGCACCCTTGCCCTGCCGCAACCCGGGCATGGACAGCGCCCGGTCCAACGCGTCCTGGTTGGCCTGCCGTTCGATCGCGGCACGGCTGGTAGCCATCCGTTTGACCTTGCCGGACGTGCCGAACTCGGGCAGGAAGCCACCCTCGATGCGGCGGATCAGCCCGTTCACATCCAGATAGAGCTGTTGGAACCCGCTGAGTCCGTAGATCACCGACCGTCCGCCACCGCTGAGCGCGTACGGCGGCACGTACCACTGGGTCGGGGACGGGACGAGCACGCTGTTGTCATTGAGCAGCTGGGCGACCCGAACCGCCGGTAGGTGCCCGAGCACCACCAGATCAACGGTGACCGGTGCGACGGTGCCCTCGCCGAACAACCGGCTGCCGGGCACCTCGCGTAGCCCGGCGTTGACGGTGACCCGGAAGTGTGCCTCCACCAGGACGTTGGCGATGTCCTTGAACTCGGTACCGGTCCGGGACGTGCCGCCCTGGCTGGCGGAGGCGGTCATCGAGCGGATGAAGCCACCGAAGAGTCGGGCCTGCACGTATCCAGGGCCGAACGCCCACCGGGCGGGAACCAGAGAGAGGCCCATGCCGACCCGGCTGGAATGGGCCACTTTCGTCGCCTCGCTCTGCCCCGGCTGCCAGCGGAAGGAGGTCTTGGCGACGTCGGCCAGGACGGACAGCTTCGGCACGCTCGCCGTGAGTTCCAGTGACAGTGCGTGCGCGCCGTGGGTGCTGGTGATCGTCGGCGGATGGACGACGGTGTCCAGGGCCGGCATGAGGTTGCCGAGCACGGCGGACTCCTTGAACAGGCCACGGGCCTGCCCTGACCCAAGAGTGCCTGGCCCGACGGCCTTGGTGGGCTGCAGCAGGACGAGTAGATCCTCGACCACGTCGTTCCAGGTCCCCGTCGGGTCGGCGCCCTCGGCCAGACCGATGTCCGCACGCAGGATGCGTACCGGTGTGAAGTTCTCGACCAGCATGGACGTGTGCTTGCTCGGGTCGACCGTGAGCCAGTCAGGTTCGCGGGGTGTGGCCTTGGCGATGTCGTCGACGCTGCGGAACGTCACGTCGGCCCGGACCGGTTCGCCAACGTGCCGATCGGCGGCCTTCGGGCCGGTGAGCGGCCTGGCCGGGTCCGTCACGACGACCGAGAAGCCGACCGGCGCGGCCACCAGGTGGGAGGCTGACCCGCTGCGGACGTTGTGCGAGTCGGTCAGCTTGACGCCGTCCTCGAACGACTCCAGCGGCCGGGAGAGGGCGACGTCGACGGAGCCGCCGGCGCCGTAGCCGACCCGCTGCGGGAACATCGTGCCGGCGCCGACCGACCCGGAGCCGCCGCTGGTGGACCCGTGCTTGGTTCCCGCGGACTGGTCACTGCGGGTGTCGAACTTCGCCTTGTCCTCGGACTGGTCGATGACCTTGGCCTCGGCCGGCGACCAGGTCGGTACGACGGTGACCCGGTGCCAACCGAACAGCCCGTCGCGGACGTCGAAGCTACGGCCACCGGTGGTGAAGAACGACTTGCCATCGTCGCGTAGCGCCTGCCCGATCTCGTCGGTCTGCACCGAGAGCTTCGACAGCCCCGGCACCAACGGCAGTTTCTCGGCCACCCGGGCGCGCACCGCGTCGGCGACGCTCTGTTCGAGTCCACGGATCAGGCCGTCGAGGTCGTCGATGGTCTCCGACGTGTACAGCAGGTCGGGTCGGGTCTTGTAGAGGCCCGGCAGCGGGCTGTCGACCATCGTGATCGGCGCCAGGACCGTCATCTCGATGCTCTCGTCCGGCGCGGTCACGGTGATCCTGGGCGTGGTGCTGCTCGTGACGACGGCCGCCAGCGGCGCCGGTGCGAGGCCCGACGGGGTGGACACCGTCCTGGCTGGGGCGGGCGCCACGGCCTCCTCGGTGACCGGGGGAGGGATGTCCACGCCGGAGGCCCAGAACTCCTCGGCGAGGTGGCCGGTGAGCGGGTCCGGCGCCGGCCGCGCGGCGGTGGATCCCGAGAAGTACGGCGAGAGCACCGCAGCGATCTGGCTGAGGGCCCGAGGGGTCAACACGAAGTCGTCGACGCCGTGCGGGTGGCTGCCCATCAGATCGCCGTGCTCGGGCTGGTGGGTGTCGCGCAGCAACGCGTTCGGCGGCGCCGTGCTGTCCTTCACGCCGAGCTGGTGCACGATCTCGTGGGCGTACTTGGCCGGCGACGCGCCGGCCGCCCAGGTCTGCTGGGACATCTGCGTGCCGGCCGGGGCGACCGTGATGGTGCCGCGCGCATCGGCCGGGTCGTCGACGAAGTCCACCGTCACCCGCATCGGTACGTCCCAGCCCGGCAGGTGCTGCTGGGGTGCGTTGACGTACCGCTGCAGCCCTTCGACGGTGCGCGCCTTCACCTCGGCGATCTCTCGTGCCGTGACGCCGGGCGCGGCATCGAGGTGCAGCTTGAGCGCGACGTGCATGTCCTGTTCGGTGACGGTGAGGCGGTAGCCGACGCCGACCCGCTCGCCGCTGGCCGGCGGCCGGGTGACCTTCGGCGGCTGGCCGGGGGTGGTGGGCTCGATGCGGAACGCGTCCTTGAACGGCGTCCACCGTTCGGCGTCCACCTCGATCACCCGGGCCGGGCCGGTGGGTCGGCCGTCGCCGAGCAGATCGCGTGGCGGCGTCACCAGCTTCTCGGCTTGCGTGGCGGAGGCATCGTCGGCGACGCGGCGCGGTGCCGGCAGTTCGAGGACCTCGTCGCCAGCCGTCGGCGTCGGTCGGGCCGGTGCGTCCTGCGGCTTCGTTGCCGTCGGCGATTCCGCCGATTTGGTGACTGCAGGCGTCTCCGCCGATGGGGTGATCGCCGGGGTTTCCGTGAGCTTCGTTCCGGTCGCCGCGTCCGCCGCGTTCGGGTCCGGTCTGGTCGTCGGCAGGTCGCGCGGCGGGCTCGGCAACTCATCGAGCCGGTGGCCGATCGTCGAGTCGGCAGCCTGCGGCCCGGGCGACGGTAGCTCGTCTGCGGCCCGACCGGACACCGCGGTGGCGTCGGCTCCGCGTAGCTGGGCCAACCGGTCGCCGAGGGTGGTGTAGCGCGCCGCGGTGTCGTTGCGCAGGCCCTGGGACAGCCCGCCGAGGGCCTCGTCCAGGCGGGAATCGAGTGGGCGGAGGTGGTCCGGGGAGGTGAGCGCGACGTTGATCTGGGTGGTGCTGTCCAGCCGGTGCTCGTCGAGCCGCGCGGCGTAGCGGGACAGCACCTGATCGATGTCGGCCTGATTGTCGCCGGCCCGGACGAGCGCGTCCTGCCAGGTCCGGTACTCGTCGGCGGAGAGCGGACCGGTCCCGTCGCGCAGCTGTGCGAGGCGGGCCTCGCGTTCCAACGCCGCGATGCGCGTCTCGTACCGGGCCAGCACGGCCGCGTCGGCGGCCTCGTCGCCGGACCGGGCGAACTCGGCACTCCATTCGGCCCGCTCCGCCGGCGGCATGCCGAGCACTTCCTCCCGGTGGGCGCGCAGGTCGGCGAGCCGGTCGGTCAGGTCGTCGAGGGCGCCGGGCGGCACCGTCGGTACGTCGGGCAGTTCCTCGATCCTGACCGGTGGGGTGTCCGGCCCGACGCCACGTAGCGCGTCCAGCCGGTGACGCAGTTCCAGGCCGGCCAGGTTCGGGTCCGGCGTGCTGTCCCCGCGCAACGCGTCCAGGCGCTTCTGCAGGTCGTCGAGGCCGCCCGACGGCAACGTGGGCGGCGCCGTGGGTGGCTCCGGAAACGCCGGGAGCGCTACGTCGGGGCCGTCGGAGCCGCGCAGGTTGGCGAAGCGCAGCTCCAGTTCCAGCTCGGCGAGTCGCGGGTCGGGAGTGTGGTCGCCACGCAGCGCGTCGAGGCGGGCCTGCAACTCGTCGAGGTCGCCCGTCGACCCGGCCTCGTCCGGAGCCCGGCCCGGCGCGCCGTCGGGTACGACCTGGTCGTGCAACTTCTGCTCGGCGAGCTTGCCGGCGAGGCTGTTCTCGTAGTCGTTCAGCAGCCGGTGCAGTTCGTAGGTGCGTCCGGCGGCGGTCGCCCGTTCGATGTCGATGGCGTGTTGCAACCAGGTCGACTTGTCCATGCCCAGCTGCGCGGCGCGGTGATGCCCGGCGTCGACGTGCACCCGGTACGAGTCGAGCCGCTGGAACAGGGCCTGCCGGTCGATCCGGTCGTGCAGCGTGTTGAGCCCTCGGGCCGCGTCACCGTGCCGGCCCTGCTCGATCGCCGTACGAACCTCGGTGCTCAGCACCCTCAGTTCAGACCCGGGCAGGTCGACACCCCGCGCGTCGGAGACGAGTTCGGTCAACCGTTGGCTGAGTGCCTCCGCGCCGGGGGTGGCCGCCGGATCGGTGCGTGGCACGCTGGGCAGGTTCAGCAGACCGTCGTCTTTACCCGTACCGGTTGGCCCTTCAGCTCGGCCCGGCGTACCCGTCTGGTCGGGGGTCTGCGGTCGACCCGTGCCGGACTGCGGCGTGGCCGCAGACCCGGCGTCGTCGAGGCGCGTCGGACCGACATCGAGGGGAGTCTCCTCGGCGCGGACGGCGACCAGCTGAGCTTCCAGATCGGTCAGGCGTTCGACGGCGGTCGCGCGGGCGGTGGCCTCCGCCGGGGAGATCGTGGGGACGTCCGGGAACATCGCCGGGTCGACCTGGCGATGTTCGACCGCCCCGCCTGGTCGGAGCTGGTTGAAGCGGTGTTCAAGCTCCAACTGGCGGGCCGCCGGGGAGGGCGGATCGGTGCCGCGCAGCGCGGCCAGCCGGCTCTCCAGCTCCGCCATGCTGGTGCCGGGCCGGTGGGTGGGGACCGCAGGCAGTTCGGCGAGGTCGGCCGAGGCCGTCGGGCGCAGCTGGGCGAACCGATGTTCCAGGTCCAGCGCGGCGAAATCGGTACGGGGGGCGTCCGGGCCGCGCAGGTTGTCCAGCCGGGTCTGCAGCGCCTGCACCGATTCGTCCACCGTCATGGCCGGTTTGGCCGCCGCGAGGTCCACGTCGGCGGCCGGTCTGGCCGCCGCGAGGTCTGGTGCGACCGTACCGGTGCGGTTAGCCGCCGGGTTGTCGACGGTGTTGGATACCTCGCGGGCTTCGACCTTGACTCCGTCTGCGGTCCTACGCACCAGCGCCTCAGCGACCCGGACGTCCTTTTCGGCGCGGGCCAGGGCCAACGCATCCCCGGAGACGTTGGCCAGCGCGTGCTGTGCCTGTTTGAGCTGCTCCACCGCGTGCAGGTGATTGAGCTGCTGCGGCGACGGGCCGCCGGCCAGATCCAGGCGGGGCGGGGCGGGCATCGAGAGGTCACGGCTGAGGCTGGTGGGCACGGTGACCGTCGGCGGATCGAGTCGGTGCAGGCCGGTGAGCGCGGCCGTACCAGGCTCGTCGAGCAGGTTCAGCGCCTGGTGGACGGTGGTCGCGTCGGCGGTCCTGCCGAGCTGCATCCCGATCGGCGCGGGAGCGTCGACCCGGGTGATGCCCGTCGGCGCCGTCGGCGAGATCGAACCAGTCGGAGTCGGGGTGAGCGCCGAGACGGGGGTCGGCGTGGGCGAGGCCAGACTGACGTCACCGAACGCCTTCTCCGGTGCGCCGAGGTTGAACGCCACCCCGGTCTCCGAGACCCGGACCGCGCTGACCTCGCCCATGTGCAGATTGCGCAGCTCGGCGCGACCGAAATCCGCCAGCCCGTCGACGCCGCCGACGCCCCGGTTCAGGGTGGCGCTGAGATTGCCGATCTGCATGTTCGGCAACGTCACCGCGCCCGGTGTGGCCACCGTGGGCATGATCACCTGATTCATCCCCGCGACCGGGCCGACCGTCGGCACCTCGAGCCTGGAGATGTGGCCCAGGTCGACCGTGTGCGCGGCACCGGGCAGATTGGTCGCGGGGATCGGGGTGACCGGGCCGGCCGTCCTCGGCATCGGTACGTCCAGGTTCTGCACGCCGCGTAGCCCCGCGAGGTCATGCAGGCCGAGCGCGCCACGTGCCGCGGACAGGTCGAGACCACGGGCCGAGAAGCTGAGCTGCTGCGCCGACGGGGCGCCGATCAGCGGCTTCTCGATCAGGTCGGGAAGGTGCAGCCCGCTGGGACTGAAGTTGATTCCACCGGCGGGCGGTGGCGCTCCGCCGGGCTTGACGACGTGCACCGTGGTGAGGCCGTTGGCGAGCCGGACACCGCCGCCGAGCGCCGCGAGTCCGTCGAACCGGGTCAGTCCGAGACCGCGACCCAGCACGCCGAGCTTGAACGCCCCGGACACTCCGACGGCGCGGATCTCATGACCGGCCAAGGGCAGGAAGATCCGTAGCCATTGCCAGCCGCCCAGCTCCCGCGCCATCAGGTTGCCGAACCTGACGGCGTTGGCGGCGATGAACCGGCCCGCGTCGGCCGTCACACCCGCGAGCTTGACCAGACCCAGCTGTCCGACGGTGCCCAACCGGACGACCGTCGCCGGGACGGTGACCAGGGTGAACTTCTCCAGGGTCACGAATCCACGAGCGGCCAGTCCGTCCATCGGGCCGACGATCCGGGGGATCATCAGCGCGCCGACCTTCACCGAGTTGGCCAGGGTGACCCCGATGTCGCCGATGCCGCGCATGGCCCCGCTGAGGCTCAGCGTCGACACCGTCCGCCAGAAGTCGTTGATGCCGGCGCGCGCCAGGGTGAAGCTGTTCCGGCTGAACTGGGTGATGTTGCGCCAGGCGGTGGTGGCCAGCTTGGTGAGGTCGCCGAGGGCGATCAGCGGTCGGGTGCTGGGGCCGAGCAGCCCGAGCAGGCCGAGCGCCAGACCCAGCGCGTTCGTCTTGCCCATGGCGAAGTCCAGGGTCGCCTTCACCGCCAGGGCGGCGTTCATCGCGAAGGCGATCAGGCCGAGCGGGCCGCCGACGAAGATCGCGACCACGGTGACGATGAGGGTCAGCCAGGTGAAGATCTCCCAGAACACCTCACAGGCGGACTTCGGCGTCACGGGTGACTTGATGTGGCCGGTGGCGTCGAGAATGGCCTGGCGAGCCGTACCCGCTGCGGTTTTGACGTCCGCGGCGGCGTTCTCCGCGGTGGTCTTGAGGGCGTTGATCCGTTCCTCGTCGTCGCCGGCCCCGGCCGCGTCGCGCAGCGCCTGGTCCGCCTTTGCCTGCGCCTCGCGCAGCGCCTCGGCGTACGTGCGGACGGCCGGCCCGGCGGCGGAGAAGGCGGTACGTACCCCGGCGATGAACCCGCTCATCTCCTTGCTGATCTGTTCGCGCAGCCAGTCTGCGGTCTTGCCGACGAACGCCCCGTCGCCGCTCTGCCGCAGCACCGCCGCGAGCCCGTCGTCGGCGGTCTTGGCGTGGCCCGCCATGACGTCCATGTAGCTGGCGACGCGCAGCAGCACGTCCGGATCGCCGGGTGTGGGGTCACCCGACAGCGTGAGCGGTGACCAGTCACCAGGCCGTACCCCCACCGGACCCTCCCGCTGCCCCGGACGCCGTCGTCATGTTCGACGTGGCGCACCCGCGTGGAGGTTCACAGTGAACCGCTGGCGGCCCCGGCCGCGTCGAACCACACAGACGGCGTACGCCGACGAGCCGGAGGAAGGGGCGCAGGGTGGCTGACCTGGTGCTCGACTACGCGCTGCTGCACAGCCTCGCGGGCAGCCTGCGTGAGCTGAAAAGCAAGATCCAGTTCGACGTGGAGACCGGCTCGCGCCGGGCAGTGGTCACCGCCGACGGGACCGTCGTCGACTCCAGCCAGGTCGGCAATTCGACCCTGTACGGGACGCTGAGCGCATTCTTCTCCGCCTGCCATACCCCGTTCAAGGACTCGATGGAGCTGCTCGACGAGCTGGCGAACACCTTCGACAGCACCGCCAAGGCCTACTTCGACCTGGACGCCGACGTGGCCGGCAAGGTGAACCTGGACCGGCTGCGGTCCAGCATCAGTGGCTGGCAGTCCGACACCGCCGCGTACGAGCGCTACCTCGACCTGAAGGACCGGGAGATCACCTTCCAGTACTACGACGAGGACGGAAACCTGGTCGACGGTTCAGTGCCGGTGTGGAGTGGCGATCCGGTGCCGGAGCCAGGGGACCCGCCCACCTCCATCGACGGCACCTCGCCGGTGGGCAGCAACCAGACGACGGCGGTCCTGGACGACGACGGCAACGTCGTCTCCGAGACGACCACGGTCACCTCCGGCGACGGGCTGACCTACACCGAGACGACCCAGTTCACCTACCGCGACACCGACGGCGACGGGAAGACCGACGTCGTCGACTACACCTCCACCATCACCCACTCCGACGGCGCGGAGGAGAAGATCGAGAAGAAGACCAACGACGACGGTTCGTTCGTGGTGACCTCCACCACCAGCGAGGGCACCACCACCAGCACGGTCACCCCGAAGGCCGACGGCGGATCGCATCAGGTGACCGTCGACCACGAAGGCGAGACCACCACGACCGACATCGTGGTGACCGGACCGGACACCGGCACCAAGACAGTCGTGGATTCGGAAGGCACCAAGACGTACACCGGCAATCCGAACACCGGGGAGTGGACGCTCGTCTCCGAGGAGTCATCCGAGGACGACTACGTCCCCTACACCACTGTCACCATCTGACCCAGTCACCTTTGGAGCAATGCCATGCCGAACATCACCGTCGACTTCAGCAAGGTGCAGTCGGTCAACGACCAGCTCAACTCCGCCGTGACGCAGACCGTACCGCGCCTGGAGAACCTGCTCGCCGCGGTGTCCCAGCTGCTCACCAGCGACGGTGGCCTGTGGCTGCAGAAGTCGAGCCCCACCCTCAGCGGGCAGTACCAGACCTTCAACACCGAGCTGACCGCAGCGATCGAGAGTATCCGGTCCTTCGCCCAGCAGTTCCACAACATCACCGTTCAGCTCAGCACGATGGACGAGCAGATCGCCACCTCCAGCAGCGCCAGCTGAACCAGCCAACCGGAGGCATCCGATGCCAGAAGTAAACGTCGACTACGCCCTGGTCAACACCGTCGCCGGGCGGCTGACCACCGAGGGCGCGGAGATCGCCAGCGTACTGACGAACCTGCAGACCAGCGTCAGTGAGTTGCTGACCAGCCAGGGCGGCCTGTGGCTACAGCAGTCCAGCCCGGTGATGAGCACGCAGTACACCGAGTTCACCAACTCACTGACCAAGGCTGTCAGCAACCTGGAGACCTTCGCGTCGAGCTTCTCGATGATCGCGAAGAACCTGAGCGACATGGACCAGACGCTGTCCCAGCCGCCACCCGCGAGCTGACCCTCTCGACCTGCGCGGCAGGTGTCTCGCGCGCGGCCCGGTCGCCGGTGACGGCAGCCGGGCCGCGCCTCGTCTGGGCCGGCGACCCGCGTCTGGGCCGGCGGCCACGCCTGGACCGGCGGCCGCGCCTGGACCGGCGGCCGCGCCGCGCGTCCGGGTCAGCGCAGAACGGTGTGTGGGATCGTCACCGCGCCCAGTGCACCGGTCACCGGGTCCGGCACATAGCCGCGACCCGGTCGGCTGCCCGACCGCAGCAGCCCTGGCGGCACCCTCGCTCCGACCAGGTCACCCTCTAACGCCGACTGCGGTGCGAGCAGCACACCCTGCCGGGAACGTCGGGCCTCGGCGATCCAACCGCCCAACGACTGGGTCAGGGTCTCGGCCGTCCCCGCGTAGCCGAGGCCGAAACCGCGGTCCCGACCGGTGCCCACCACCTGACGCAGCACCGCCTCCAGCGGATTGGCGAACCCCAGCAGGTCGACATCGTCGACCAGCACCACCAACGGGCCGCCCAGCTCCTCCAGCGCGGCGGTCACCTGTGCCGGGTCCGGGGCTGCCCCCTCGATCGCCCGCACCCGGGCATGCACCGCCAACCGGCGCAACACCGACTCCCGGGGCGTCAGGATCACCAGTCCGGTACCCCCGGCCAGTAGTGACACCGCGAGCGTGGCCAGCGTGTTGCTGCGGCCGGAGCCGGGCGGACCGGCGACGAGGAAGGTGGCCTGCCGGCCAGCGAAGTCCACGTAACAGGGCGCGGCGGCATCGCCGCCGATACCGAGCAGCGCGCGCAACGGATGCCGCTGTTGCGCCGGGACCTGTGCGAACGCCTCGGCGAAGGTGACCGCGGCGGGCAGCCCGGCCACCGGGAACGGCCGGCGCGGCGCCGGCACGGCACTGTCGCGGGCGAGGGCCCGAGCCGCGATCCGGCGCATCGCCTCGACCTGCGCCGGACCGGACGGATCCGGGTCCAGCAGGGCGATCTGGATCTCCGCCTGGTCCACGGAGTGCCAGCCCCGTCCGGGCGGCACCACCTCCGGCACCCGACGATGGTTGACGCCGATCGCCGAGTAGTCGGTGCGGTCGGTCATCCGCAGCATGATCCGGTGGTCGTTGAGGTTCGCCACCCGGCCGGTCAACAGCGATCGCTCCGAGGACATCACGATGTGCAGGCCAGCGGCCGGCCCCTCCCGCAGCAGGCCGAGGAACTGGTCCATCAGCCGTCCACCGTCGTGGTCGTTGAGGACGGCGGCCAGCGAGTCCCAACCGTCGACGAGCAGCATCAGGTGCGCCGGACGCTGCGTCGGCGGCAGCGCCGCCCGCAACTCGTCGAGCCCGGCGCACGAGTGCTGAGCCAGCAACTCGTGTCGGCGGGCCAGCTCGCCCTGCAGCCGGCCCAGCAGGCGTTCCAGGCGTTCCAGGTCGGCGCGGGGCACCACCGCACCGCAGTGCGGAAACTCCGACAGCACCACCATCGACCCACCGGCCGCGTCGACGGCGTACAGATGCAGGTCGGCGCAGGACACCGACCGGGCCAGCGACGCGGCCAGCGTACGCAGCAACTGTGACCGTCCCGAACGGGAGGCACCCAGCACGTAGAGATGTCCGAGCGTGGAGAGATCACAGGCCAGCACCGGCTGGCTCTGCCGCAACGGCAGGTCGGTCAGCGCGTACGGCACCGGCGGCAGACCAGGACCGGTACGCGACTGCGGGAGGGTGAGGTCGTCCAGCAGCACGACCGGTGGCAGCGGCGGCAGCCACGGGCTCGGCTGCTGCTCGCAGCCCACCTCGCGAGCCGCGGCGTCGATCGTGTCGACCAGCACGTCCAGGTCGGTGGCGGCCAACTCGTCCGGCCCTGCACCGTCACGCGTCTGCTCCACCGGCGGCGGCAGCGCCCGACCCAGCCGCGGCCAGGGCAGCTCCGTGCCGTACACCGGTGGGGCCGGCCGGGACTCCGACGTGTCCGGGCCGGCACCCGGGTACACCCCGCCGACGTACCCGGTCTGGAAGGGCAGGGTGGACCGGTGGGCGAGCCGGGCGAGCGCCCGCCCCGGGGTGGCCACCGGGATCATCGCGGCGTCCGGTACGTCGATGACGTCCGCGCTCTCCATCGGATCGGTGACCCGCAGCGCGATGCGCAGGTTGGTGTTGGCGCGGATGTCGGCGGTCACCACACCAGCCGGGCGTTGGGTGGCCAGGATCAGATGGATGCCCAGCGACCGGCCCCGCTGGGCGATGCTGACCAGCCCGGGGATGAAGTCCGGCACCTCGCGGACGAGAGTGGCGAACTCGTCGATGACCAGCACCAGCCGGGGCACCGCCGGCAGCGACGGGTCGCGGCCGCGCATCGTCCGGTACTGCACGAGGTCCTTGGCGGCGGCCCCGGCCAGGATCTCCTCGCGGCGGCGCAACTCGGCACCGAGCGACTCCAGTGCCCGGACCACCAACGCGTTGTCCAGATCGGTGACCATGCCGAGGGTGTGCGGCAGCCGTACGCAACTGTGGAACGCGCTGCCGCCCTTGTAGTCGACCAGTACGAAGGTCAGCTCGTCCGGTCGGTTCACCGTCGCCAGGGAGACCACCATGGACTGCAACAGCTCGGACTTGCCGGCACCGGTGGTGCCGGCGACCAGCGCGTGCGGCCCGTCGCGGACCAGGTCGAGCGCGACCGTTCCGTCGAAGCCACTACCGATCACGAAGCTCGTGGAGGCGGGCTGTCGGGACCAGCGCTCGGCCAGGTCGCCAGCGTCCGGCGGGTCGGCGTCGAGCAGGTCCAGCAGTCGACTGCGGTCGGGCAACCCGGCTGTCTCGTCCGGGGTGACATCCCGCAGCGGGGCCAACGCCCGGGCCACCCGCTCGCACCACCCGGCGGTGATGATGTCCGGGCGGACTCCGGTGGCCTCGGGCACGCCGGTCTGCCGAACCGTCAACCCGTCCGCGTCCGCCCGGAGCACCGCGGTGCACTCCTCCGGCAGCAGCCGCTCCTCGGCGTCGATGCAGATCGCGAAGACCTGCACCGTCGGCCCGTCGGTGAGCACCTGCACCATGCCGGGCACGTCGCGCAGCCGACGCGCGCCGTCGACGACCAGCAGCACGTCCGGCTCGCTGAACAGGACCTGGCCGAGCTGCGAACCCCGCGCCTTGATGCGCGCGGTCACCAGGGACACCAGCTCGGCCACCCGGTTCGCCACGGTCTCCGGATCGTTGCCGACCAACGTGTAGGGCCGGCCGGTCGGGACGCCGTCCTCGGCCGGGCGGGTGTGCGGCAGCCAGCGCACCCAGCTCCACCGCTCCTCGCCAGCCTGCTCGGTCAGTACGTGGATCCGCAGGTCACGTGGGCTGTGCAGGGTGGCGGCCTGGAGGACGAGCCAGCGTGCCGTCGCGTACGTCGTCTCCGCCGCGCCCGCCAGGCCGATCACCTTGCGGTCGACCAGGTCCACGGTGACCGGCGCGTCCGGCACGGTCCAGCGCAGCTGGCGGTCCGTGTCGGGGCGGGCCGGGTCGTCCACCTCGATCAGTGACGGCTGGTCCAGCGTGCCGACCCGTAGCACGAGGTGGTCGGGGTCGCGGCGGCGTCGTTCCCACAGCCGCCGGCCGGGGCCGACGGCGGTGTGCAGGACGGTCGCCGGGTCGGGCGACGACTCGCACCGGGCCAACCGCTCCTCGGCGACCGCCGCCGTCAGCTCCCGCATCATCCGGGTCCGCTTGCGCAGGTACTCGGCGAGATCCCGGCGGTACCGCTTGCGGCCGCTGCGCCGGTCGGTGTACCAGTTCGCCAGTGCCAGCACCGGACTGAGCGCCATGATCAGCAGGAAGAAGTACGACCGGAAGAGGAAGACGAACGCCAGACCCATCACCATCGGGGCGAGGATCATCAGCAGCGGGATCGGGCGGCTGTTCGGCTTGACCGGCGGGCTGGGCAGCCGTCGCCGAGCGAAGAGCAGCGGCGGCACGATCCGTGGCGGCCGGTTGAAGTCCAGCATCGGCACGTCCACGGCCGGTGTCACCGCGGCGTCCGGGGTCGGGCGCGAGACCAGCCGTAGCAGGCTGCCGCCCACGGCCAGGTCCACACCGGGCGGCCAGCGGCGGGACCCGTCACGTCTGCGTTCCGCGTCGTCGGGTTCGTCCGCGTGCGCCCGCCGCTGTTCGCCCCGAAGGTCCGACCCGCGCTGCTCAGGATGGCTGGTGGGGTACCCGGGCGTGGGCATCGCCTCGGTCTGGGCCGGAGGCTGCGGCACCGCCAGACGTACCTCGGCGCCGCCGGTGGCGATCCAGGCGCGACCCTGTTCGTCGATGGTGAGTCGCGCGGCGTGCGCGGGCACTCCCTCGCCGCCCGGATCGATCGCGGACCCGGGTGCCGAGCCGATGTCGTGGCAGCCCAGGCCGACCGGCCAGATCCGTCCGGCGCTCGGGCCGCCGACGCCGTGCACCTCCAGCCAGTGGGTCCGGGGGTCGCCCGGCAGATACCGGACTTCGCCGCCGGGCACCGGCGCACCGTCGCCCAGCCGGACCCCGGCGACCAGCCCGGCCCGACCCACCGTCCAGCCAGGGTCCAGCCGTGCCCCGTCGAGGTACCAGTCGCCCGGGGAGCCGTCCCGCTCGATGAGCGCACCCACCGGGGTGTCCGCCTCGACGTCCACGGCGATGTCCCGGTGGGCACCGCCGGATACGACGGTCAGCAGCAGGCGCACTATCGGTCCCCGGTTCGGCTGACAGGGCCTGCGGCCCGGCTGGCAGGGTCTGCGGCCCGGCCGCCAGATTCGACGCCGGAGTAGGCCGTCGGCCGTTGCCCGTCGTGCGCCTGTTCGATCAGGTCGTCGTTCGCGGTGGGCGGAACCGACGGTCCGGGCGGTGGATGGGCGGCCGGCGGAGTGGCCCCCGCCGGGACGGATGGCCGGGGGCGCTCGGGCATGGCCGGTTCTGCTGGCGCGGAGGACGCTGCGGCGAGGGCGGCGGGCCTGGGGAACTCCTCCTCGGCCCATGCCGGTGCCGGTGGCGCGGCGGGCGCGGCCCGGCGGCGGGGCAGCAGGCACCGGACAAGCGGTACGGAGTCTACGTCGAGCAGCAACTCCGGTGCGGTCACCCGACCGACCAGGTCGACCCGCAACCGCCACCGCGATCCGGGCAGGTAGCCGGCGACCAGGACCAGCAGCCCGGGATCACCGGCGACCAGGCTGGCGAGCCGCGCCGCCGTCTGCGGATCGGGCCGCCGGCAGACCAGGACGGTACGCCCGCTCGGTGCCGTACGGGTCGCGAGATCTGTCACGGCTGCGGACAGTGACATCCGGTCGACGCCGAACGCCCCGGAGCCGTCGCCGGTTTCCGCCGCGACGATCAGGCGGTGGACGCCGTGCCCGCCGGTCAGCGCGGCCAACTGGAGGCCCAACGCGGAGACCAGTCGCTGCGCCGGTGCCGGGGCACCGTGCACCGACACGATGCCGGGGGAGCGGGCGAAATCCAGCAGGACCATCGTCCTGTCCTTTACCCCTACGGCGATCGGCAGTGCGTCGCTGGCGGTCGGTGCGGAACCTGGGGGCAGTTGGCCGCGGGCCCGCCACTGACGCGGCGCGGTGACCTGCCACGGGGATCCCGGCGCCGGAGACGGCACGTCCGCGTCCGCGTCCGCGCCCGCGAGTCGCACGCTGAGCTCCCCATGGCCCGACAGCACAAGGTACGGCCAGAAATCGTCCCGTTCGGCCAGCGCCGATCGAGCCGATGCGATCCAGGCGCGGGCTGCCGGCACCGGCCCCGAGCCGGCGAAGCTCCCGGCGACCACCCGCATTCCTCGCCGGAGCCGGACGAACCCGACGATCGGTGCCGCCAGCTCCCGCGCTGCGCCGACGACGCCGCGCCGGATGCGCCGTCCGGTGCCCCGCAGGCCGTATCGGCGGTCGAACCACCGCAGCAGCACCACCAGCAGGATCAACAGCTCCAGCACGGTGAGTACGGTCAGCAGCGTCTGTCGGTTGGTGTCCAGGAAACGGCCGAGCTCGTTGAAGGACGGCGTGTTCAACCGTGCTCCTCCTCCGCCCGTGGCCGGCCCGGGTACGGCGCAGCCGCGCCCCGATGGTAGTCGCGGGCAGTGGTCGGCAGTGGCGGCCGCAGTCCGCCCCGAACGGGCGAATCCGCAGCTCAGAGCCGACCGGTGATGGTCGATCCGCCGACCGGTGCGGGAAGATGAACTCTTGGTGACGACTGGGCTCTGGGTACTTGCGGCACTGCCGGGAGGAGCGCGCCGGCAGACAAGCGTCACGTGACCGGGCTGCCCGGGAACCTACGCGGTGAGCTGGGATTTGCCGGTTCTCGTACCGACTCCGCAAGGGATCGATCAAATAGGCGGGGCCGTCGCTTCGGCCTTTCGCCGCATCCAGGTCCTGACCTGGTCGACCAGTTGTTGCGGCGTGTCGGCGGCACAGCTGGCGACGAGATTGTTCGCCGCCGCCCGGAGGAGGCACGCAGAGCCTTGACTGCCGGCTAGCCGGCTTCCGAGGTTGCCGCCCGTTGGCAGTTCGCCGACAGCAGCAACTTCATCCGTGCCTTCCGCAATCGCTACGACCAGACCTCTACCCGGTATGTCTCGACTCAAGAGGACCGGGTAGGGGCGTCTTACCGGCCCTTCGGCCGGGTGCACCATTTCTGGGGCCGGTGGCATTTGTAGGACAGACCGGACTGCCCAACGACTCCGTCAGCGCGGTCAGCGCCGCGGCAGGTACATGTGCGGCCCGCAGCCGTGCCAGCGCCGGGTCGCTGGCCGACGGGATCCGCCGCTCAAGCTCGGCCCAGACCTCCGTGAGGGCGTCGGTCAGCACCCGCAGGTCGCTGGCGTGCTCGCGGGCGCTGCGCTGTCGCGTCTGCTCCAACCGGCCCGCCCAGCCGGCGGTGACCTCGGCGATCCGCCCCGCGTCGGCTCGTGCCTGCGCGTGCCTGCGCGACGCTGCGCGCGGCGGCCGCCGGCAGGGCGCGGGCAGCCATGCGGTCATGGTGCCCGCCGGGTACGACATTCGATGCGTACCGGGTTCGGATTCCTGCGTCGGCCCCGCTGCACACCGCGCCCCCGATACCCTGGTGGGTGAGGTAAAGCAGCGAGGTGATGGTTTCCATGGGTAGGTCCGGCGAGAGCAGTCACCTGCTGGTGGCCACGAACAAGAGGGCACGGCACGACTACCAGATCCTGCGCACCTACGAGGCTGGGGTGGTCCTGGTCGGCACCGAGGTGAAGTCGTTGCGTGCCGGTCGGGTGTCGCTGGTGGACGCCTTCGCGCAGGAGAGGGACCGGGAGATCATGCTGTACGGGCTGCACATCGCCGAGTACGGCTTCGGGAGTTGGACGAACCATCAGCCCCGGCGTACCCGGAAGTTGCTGCTGCGTCGGGTGGAGATCGATCGAATCCTGGAGCGCCTCCGGGAGGGTGGCCTGACACTCGTACCGCTGTCGTTGTATTTCGAGAACGGTTGGGCGAAGGTCGAACTCGGCCTTGCGAAGGGCCGGCGTAGTTTCGACAAGCGACAGGCCATCGCCGAACGGGAGGCGAACCGGGAGATCGCCCGGGAGTTCAGCCGTCGGCTCAAGAGCAGGCCCCGCCACCAGGGCTGACCACTACGCCGACCGCAGCCAGCGAGTATCGAGGCCATCTCACCAACGAGTCGGTTGTCGATTGGTGCGACCTTCTGATCCCTAGCCCGGTCCAGGTGCCGGGACCTGCGCATCAGTGGTTCCGGCCCGCCAGCTCGAGCACGGGTACCCGGGAGACCCGGAACGCGGGCCACGCCGCAGCGGCGACGCCGGCTGCGACCGCGACGACGAGCGTTGCCGCGAGGCGGGGCCACGGTACGACGACGGACGGGATCTCCGTACCACCGGCGACGTCGATCAGCGCCCAGCCGAGACCGACTGCGACGGCGATACCGATCGATGCTGCCACGAACGACAGGAGCGCCACCTCGAGCCGCACGATCCGACGCAGCTCGCGGCGAGTCGCGCCGACGGCTCGCAGCAGCCCGAGCTCTCCGGAGCGTTCATCGATCGCGAGCGCCGTGGTGTTGGCGACTCCGAGGAGCGCGATGAAGCCGGCGAGGAGGAGCATCCCGTCGATGAAGTTGCGGAACGCGGCGATTCCGCTCCCGCTGTTGGCGACGTGTTCCGCCCGAGTCTCGAAGAATGCCCCAGGCGTGGCTCGGACCAGCGCCCTCACGTCCTCGTCGGCGTCTGCGACCGCTCCGTCGGCGAGGCCGACGAACAACCGAGCGTCGAGCAGGCGGCCGACCAGGGTGTCGAGTGTCTGACGGTCGACGAAGTACAAAGGGGCTTCGAAACCGCCGGTGCTTCTCGCGACCACGGCGACGATCGGCGCCTCGAGTGTCGAGCGTTCGAACTCGATCGCGAGGGTGTCGCCGAGCAGCGTCGGGTCGTCGCCGACCACGGCCACGCCCCCCGCGCTCAGGTCGGCGAGGTCGCCGGCGATCGGGTCGAGGTCGAACATGGTGGGCAGTGTCGTCGGGTCGATGCCGCCGACCGCCTCGGCTTTGCCTGCCACGATCCCTTCGGTGACGGACAGCGCGGCGACTGCGTCGACGTCGGGCAGCTCTGTGATCCGGCCGGCCAGGGTCGGGTCGATCGTCGGGAAGTCGGCGGTCGCCGACGTGACCACCAGGTCTGCCTGCAGTCCGTCCCGAACGTCCGTCCCGACCGCGCTCGTCAGTGAACTCGCGAAGACCGCGAACATCGTCACCATCGCGGTGCCGAGCATGAGCGCGAGCGCCGTCGACGCCGATCGACGAGGGCTCGCAGCCAGGTTGCCCGCTGCGATCGAGCCACCCACACCTGCGACGCGGCGTGCCACCCGAGCGCTCCCTCGCGATGCGGCGGTCACGATCGCCGGGCCGCACAGCACGAGCGCCGGGACGATGACAGCGACGAGCATGACCCACGTCGCGTTCGAGCGCACGACAGCTACAGCTCCTCCAGCGATCGCCACCGCGGCGAGCACGAGCCCGCTCGCCGTCCGCGCCGGGCTTACGCCCCGGGGTTCCGCCGCGCTCTCGCGCAGCGCCTCGATCGGCGGCGTCGCCGCCGCGCGGCGAGCCGGGATCCATGCCGAAAGACATCCCAGGAGCTTGAATGTCAAGCAGCAGCCTTGCTGAGGTGATGCGACCACGCGGTCGCCTCGTCGTAGACGGTGCCGGTCTTCAGGCATCCGTGCAGGGTGCCGACGAGCCGGTTGGCGAGTTGGCGCAGCGCGGCGTTGTAGCTGGCGCCGCGGGCACGTTGCCGGTCGTAGTAGGCGCGGGCACCCGGCGAGGCCTTCAACGCGGAGAACGCCTGGGTCATCAGGGCGTCGATGAGCCGGTCGTTGTGGACGAACCGGGCCGCGACGGTCCTCTTCTTCCCGGACGCGCGGGTGATCGGGCTGGTCGCGGCGTAGTTCTTCCGGGCCTTCGCGGTGGCGTAGCGGTCGTGGTCGTCACCGAACTCGGCGAGCACCCGGGCGCCGAGGACGGCACCCAGTCCGGGCTGGGACAGGATGATCTCAGCGTCCGGGTGCCGGCCAAAATGGTCCTCCACCTGCCCTTGCAGGGCCTTGACCTGCTCGTTGAGAGTGACCAGCAGGGCGACCAGGGCGCGCACCGACGCGGCGTAGGCGGTGGTGACCACGGCCGGCTGGCCGAGGTGCTCGGCACGCAGCACCGCCTGGATCGACGCGGCCTTGGCCGCGACGTCACGGCGCCGGGCCCGTTTGAGAGCGGCGCTGATCTGGCTGATACTCAGCCGGGCGGCGCTGGCCGGATCAGGGGCCTTCGCGAGGAGTTGCAGGGTGTCAGCGGCGTCGAGGTCCTCGAACGCCTCCAACGCCGCAGGGAAGTACTCCCGCAGCGCGTGCCGCAGCCGCTGCACAGCACGGGTGCGTTCCCAGATCAGCGTCTTGTGCATCCGGGTGACGACCTTGACCGCCTCGGCGTCCGCCGAGTCTCCGGCCATCGGGCTCAGTTGGTGCGAGTCGGTGTGCACCATGTCGGCCAGCATGTGCGCGTCGGCGGCGTCGCTCTTGGCCCGGGACACCGCCAGACGTTCCCGGTAGCGGGCCGCCTGCAACGGGTTGACCGGGTACACCGTGTACCCGGCGGCGACCAGCGCCTGCACCCACGGGCCCCGATCGGTCTCGATACCGATCTTTACCTGAGCAGCAGCAGCGTCGGCGTCGATGTCGTCGCCGAGCGCCGTGCCGATCATCGCGTGGAGCCTGGTGATGCCGGCGATGCCCTCGGGCAGCCTCGCCTTGGCCAGCCTGCGGCCGGAGGCGTCCATGAGCTCGACGTCGTGGTGGTCCTCCGCCCAGTCATCTCCTATGAACAGCAACGTCTCTCCCGCCTATTGAGTCGATCACCGCTGGTAGCCAGGAGGAGAACCATCAGCGACCTAATGAAGCAGTGCTCACGCCGCGACCGGGCGGGCACGACATCCCATCAGCGATCAACTCTCCACACCGACCAGCCGGGGCACGATCTTTCGTCAGGACTCGACGTCCAGGAACCCGGAGTGCTCACCGGCTGGCGGCTACCTACCCACCAGGAGTTTGCCGGATGGCTCACTCCCAGAACTCATTAGGGACCCATGACGAACATCGACGAGGTGATCACCGCAGTATCGATGGCGCGGAGCATGAGCGTGGCGCGTCAGGATGTGGACGACGTGCTCAACGACACGTTCGCCGCCGTCCGGGACGCCGACAGCGACCCGGACTGGGTGCATGACGTGTCCCTGGTGAGGCGGCTGACGATGAACTCGGGCAAGCGAACACGACCGTTCATGTGTCATCTCGGCTGGTCCATCCACGGCGGTAGGGACCTGCCGGGAATCGCCCGGGTGGCAGCGGCGCTCGAGTTGTTCCACGCCTTCGCGCTGATCCAGGACGACGTGATGGACTGCAGCGATGTCCGCCGGGGGATGCCCGCGCTACATGTCAGCCTCGCCGATCGTCACCGGCGTCGCGGCTGGCGTGGTGACGCCGGTCGGAGCGCCGACAGCGCGGCGATCATCTGGGGTAATCTCTGTCTGGTGTGGGCCGACGAGATCTTCCTCTCCTGCGGGTTGCCCGCCGACGACGTGCAACGGGCCCTGCCCTACTACCACCGCATGCGGTCGGAGGTGTTGAGGGGGCAATACCTGGACCTCAGGGGTGGGGTTGAGGTGCCCCGAGGATTCCGGACAGGGAGCCAATAAGGTTACCCTGTAAGGAAAGTCGAGGGAAGAAGCGCGATGGCACGCATAAGCTCATACACCCCAGAGTTCCGTGAAGAAGCAGTGCAACTCGTTCTACAGTCGAACAAGCCAGTGTCGCAGGTTGCCCGGGAGATCGACGTTCACCCGGAGACGCTCCGTTCCTGGGTCCGCCAGTACCGGCGGGAAAACAGCGGCGCCCAGGACAGCCCACCGATCGGCGTCGACGAGCGCGCTCGACTGAAGGAACTCGAACGTCGCAACCGGGAACTCGAAATGGAGAACAGCTTCCTGAAAAAAGCCGCGGCGTACTTCGCGAAGGACCCTCGGTAACGAGCTTGTACGAGTTCATCGAGACGATGCGACTCGACACCGCGAAGTACGCCTACCCCGTCGACTTCATGTGCGAACAACTCGGCGTGTCCAGGTCCGGATACTACGAATGGCGAACCCGCCCCGACTCCGCGACCGCCACCCGCCGCGCCCACCTTCGATCGGCCATCGAGGAGGTGTTCGCCGCGTCCGACGGCACCTACGGGCATCGACGTGTCCACGCGCAACTGCGGCGCCAGGGCGTGTCCGCCGGGCCGGAACTCGTCCGCCAGCTGATGCGCGAGCTCGGGCTCGTGCCGTGCCAGCCCCGCCCGAGGCGGTGGGGTCTCACCCAGTCGTCGTCCGGCACGGTGCCTGACCTCGTCGGCCGGGAGTTCACCGCCGACGCGCCTGGCGAGAAGCTCGTCGGCGACATCACGTACATCCCGACCGGCGAGGGGTGGCTGTATCTGGCGACCGTCATCGACTGCTGCACGAAGGAAGTCATCGGATACGCGATGGACGACCACTACCAGACGCCGTTGATATCCCGCGCCATCCGTAACGCCGCCCGGAATCGCGAACTCAGGAAGAACGCCATCTTTCATTCGGACCGGGGCAGCAACTACATGTCGGACGACTACGGCAGAACGCTGCGGGATCTGAGGTTGCGGCGATCTGCTGGCCGGACCGGAACTTGTTTCGACAATGCGATGGCGGAATCGTTCTTCGGTGCGCTGAAGAACGAACGCGTGTCGCGTGTGAAGTATCCCACTCGTGAGGCGGCACGCCGGGACGTTACTGCCTACATCGAATTCTGGTACAATCGTCAGCGTCTGCATTCAGCGGTGGGCTACCGACCTCCCCGGGAAGTCCACGCAGAGTTCGAGAACCTTCAAATCGCGGCGTGAAAGAACCGGCCGAACCACTGTCCGGAAAACGCGAGGCCCCTCATGTCGGGGATGCCACGCCGGACCGGACCCAGCGGTTGTTGAACAGGGCGGTGTGGGACACCGAGGGTATGGCGAGCCAGGTACGGCGGTACGCGGCGGCCGGGTTGGACACCGCTGCCGGCCGTCGGCGGCGGCGTGGGCTGGCGGTCGGGGCGTTGGACGAGACCGGGCACCCGAAGCAGGGCACGGCGACGGCCGGGGTGAAACGGCAGTACATGGGCTGCGCCGGTCGGGTCGCCAACGGCATCAACACGGTCCACCTGGCCTATGTGCGGGAACGGACCGGGCACGCCCTGGTCGCAGCCCGGCGGTGGATCCCCGCCGAGCAGATCACCGACCCGGACACCGCCGCGCGGACAGGGCTGCCGACGGACACGCAGTTCCGCACGAAGGGCCAACTCGCGATCGACCTGTGCACCCACGCCTACGCCGACGAGCTGACCTTCGACGTGATCTGCGGTGACGAGGTGTACGGCGGCTGCACCGAACTGAGGGAGTTCCTCGAAGCCCGTGGGCAGGCGTACGTGCTGCGGGTCGCCTCGACGTGCGTGATCCAGACGCCGTCCGGTGACAGGCTGACCTGCGCGCAAGCCGTTACGGAACTCGCCGGCAGGCGCGGTCGTGGCTGGCAGGTCCGCTCGGCCGGTGCCGGGTCGAAGGGACACCGCTGGTACGCGTGGGCATGGATCGCCACCGCCTCACCCCGCCACCACCTCCTCGTGCGCCGTCACCTGGCCACCGGCGAACTGGCGTTCCACTACTGCTTCGTGCCCGAGGGGCAACCGGTGGTCGTGTCGCGGCTGGTCCGCGCCGCCGGGCTGCGGTGGCCGGTCGAGGAATGCTTCGAGTTCGGCAAGGACCACTTCGGCCTGGACCAGTGCCAGGCCCGCCTCCACGACGCGATCGCCCGGCACACCGTACTGGTCATGGCCGCTCTCGCCGTCTGCGCGGTCACCGCCGCGCGGTTACGCCACCGCACCGACAGCCAGGCACCCCCACCGGCCACACCCGACCAGCCGCCACCGGCCGAGCCCGGACTGATCCCACTGACCGTGCCCGAGATCGGACGGCTTCTCGCCGACGTCCTCCACCACCCACAACCACCCGACCACGCCCTCAACTGGCTGACCTGGCGACGACGACACCAGGCCCGCGCCCGCTGGTTCCACCAACGCACCCGCCTCAACCGCGAATACGCCCTGGTCAACTAGCAAATGGCGGCTGCCGTACTAGACGGATGCTTCAAGATTTTGTTGCTCAAGTCTGCCAAGTATACAGTGGAGCGGCCGTTGCAGATCGGTGCTGCGCTGGCCGGTGCGAGCGCCGCCGAAATGGAGGTCCTGTCCCGCTACGGCATCGCTGTCGGTGAGGCCTTCCAACTGCGCAATGACGTTCTCGGCGTGTTCGGTGACGACGCGGTGACCGGGAAGTCCGCGCTGACCGACCTTCGGGACGGCAAGGCGACTGTTCTGATGGCGCTGGTCCGGCAGTCCGCCTCCGCCGCGCAGGCGCAGGTCATCGAAGATCTGCACGGCAATCCCGACCTCGACGACGCGGGCGCCAAGCGGCTTCGTGAGATCATCATGGATACCGGAGGGCTGCGTCGTGTAGAAGAGATGATTGATCGCCGCACCGAGCAGGCCGTTGCGGCGTTGAGAGAAATGAGCGCCGCTGACGGCTGTAGGGAGGTATTGGGGCAGATGGCCTGCGAGTTGAGCCGACGGACCCATTGACCCCTCACGAAGGTCTTCAACAGCAATGATTCAAGCAATCGGATTGACGAAGTCTTATGGCCGCGTACGCGCGGTGGACAGGGTCAGCTTCGAGGCGCGACCCGGTCGCGTCACCGGTTTCCTCGGGCTCAACGGCTCCGGGAAGACGACGACCCTCCGGATGCTGCTCGGGTTAGCGCGTCCGACCTCGGGTGAGGCACGCATCAACCACCGGCGGTTCCGCGACCTGAAGCACCCATCGAGGGAGGTGGGTGCCGTCCTCGAACAGGGGATTAGCCACCCCGGTCAGTCCGGCCGAGCGCATCTCGCCTCACAAGCGATCATCGTGGGTGCCAGCCGGTCGCGCGTCGACACACTGCTCGGCGACGTCGACCTAACGCATGCGGCCGATCAGCGCACCGGCCAGTACTCGCTGGGCATGCGGCAGCGGCTGGCGGTCGCCAGCGCGCTGCTGTGTGACCCACCGGTCCTCGTGCTGGACGAGCCGGCGAACGGCCTCGACCCGGAGGGCGTGGCGTGGATGCGCGGGCTGCTGCGCAACCATGCCAACCGGGGCGGAACGGTCCTTCTTTCGAGCCACCTGCTTGCTGAGTTGGCCCATCTCATCGACGACGTCGTGGTCATCGTCAAGGGGCGGGTCACCTGCGAGGCGCCGCTCGCGAGCCTCTACGACAACGTGGCCTCCCGGCTGCGGATCCGCAGCCGCGACCAGCGGCGATTGTGGCACGTTTTGGAGAGCGCCGGGGGGCAGGTGACACGGAACGGCGACGTCTTGGAGGTGATGGGGCTGACGTCCGAGGACGCCGGCGAGATCGCCTTCCAGGCGCGGGTGCCGCTGCACGAACTGACAGTCGACACACCGGATCTGGAGCAGATCTTCCTCACTATGGCGGGCAGCCGATGATCTCCATCCTCCGTAGCGACCTCTACCGAACCGCGACGATCCGGTCCAGTTCGATCTCGCTGACCGTGCTCACCCTGCTGGGCCTGCTCCTCGGCGCGGTGAACATCGACGCCTGGGCGCTGCTGGCCGGCATGGGCGCCTTCGGCTTCGCCGCGATGATCGTGGCGCAGCACTATCAGCACCGCACGGCCTTCCTGCTCTACCTCTCGCAACCCAGGCGGACGGTGGTGCTCGGTGGGCAGCTGATGGCGGCCATCGTCGTAGCCACCGCCTTCGTCGCGATCAGTGGCCTCGTCGTACTGGTCAAGGGTGATTCGGCGCCGTATACGGAGCTGCTGACGGTGGTGCCGATCGTGGCGATTCTGGCTGCCTCGTGCGCCTCCATCGTTCGCCGCTCGACGTGGCTCCTGCTCGGAAGCGCGGGCTGGTTCATCTTTGTCGAGGGTCTGATCGGCAGGCTGAAGCTGCCTCTGCCATTCACGTCGATCATCAGCGCCGGAGCGGGCGACAGCCGTGGCTTCCTGATCGCCGCCGTGTGGGCCGGCGTGGCCTTCGTCGTGGCGAGCCTCACCATCGGTCGTGACCTGACGGGCGACTAGCGCCAACGCAGCTCGGTTAAGCCGTTGCGGCGGCGGTCAAGGGTGTGTCGGTCGGGCATGGGAAAGCGGAGTTCCTGTAACGAGGTGAGTCACTCCAAGACAGCCTCGAGACCAGGAACTCCGCTTTGGTCGATCAGATTGCCATTCCTCGGACGGGTGCGGGTAGCCGCAGGTGTGTTCGCGCCGGGTCATCTGGGTGAGTTGACCCAGTTCCTGCCCTTCGAGATGGTCGATGAGGTCCTCGCCGCGACCCGTCGTACCCAGCAGCGGATCCGGCTACTGAGGTGCCCCGAGGATTCCGGACAGGGAGCCAATAAGGTTACCCTGTAAGGAAAGTCGAGGGAAGAAGCGCGATGGCACGCATAAGCTCATACACCCCAGAGTTCCGTGAAGAAGCAGTGCAACTCGTTCTACAGTCGAACAAGCCAGTGTCGCAGGTTGCCCGGGAGATCGACGTTCACCCGGAGACGCTCCGTTCCTGGGTCCGCCAGTACCGGCGGGAAAACAGCGGCGCCCAGGACAGCCCACCGATCGGCGTCGACGAGCGCGCTCGACTGAAGGAACTCGAACGTCGCAACCGGGAACTCGAAATGGAGAACAGCTTCCTGAAAAAAGCCGCGGCGTACTTCGCGAAGGACCCTCGGTAACGAGCTTGTACGAGTTCATCGAGACGATGCGACTCGACACCGCGAAGTACGCCTACCCCGTCGACTTCATGTGCGAACAACTCGGCGTGTCCAGGTCCGGATACTACGAATGGCGAACCCGCCCCGACTCCGCGACCGCCACCCGCCGCGCCCACCTTCGATCGGCCATCGAGGAGGTGTTCGCCGCGTCCGACGGCACCTACGGGCATCGACGTGTCCACGCGCAACTGCGGCGCCAGGGCGTGTCCGCCGGGCCGGAACTCGTCCGCCAGCTGATGCGCGAGCTCGGGCTCGTGCCGTGCCAGCCCCGCCCGAGGCGGTGGGGTCTCACCCAGTCGTCGTCCGGCACGGTGCCTGACCTCGTCGGCCGGGAGTTCACCGCCGACGCGCCTGGCGAGAAGCTCGTCGGCGACATCACGTACATCCCGACCGGCGAGGGGTGGCTGTATCTGGCGACCGTCATCGACTGCTGCACGAAGGAAGTCATCGGATACGCGATGGACGACCACTACCAGACGCCGTTGATATCCCGCGCCATCCGTAACGCCGCCCGGAATCGCGAACTCAGGAAGAACGCCATCTTTCATTCGGACCGGGGCAGCAACTACATGTCGGACGACTACGGCAGAACGCTGCGGGATCTGAGGTTGCGGCGATCTGCTGGCCGGACCGGAACTTGTTTCGACAATGCGATGGCGGAATCGTTCTTCGGTGCGCTGAAGAACGAACGCGTGTCGCGTGTGAAGTATCCCACTCGTGAGGCGGCACGCCGGGACGTTACTGCCTACATCGAATTCTGGTACAATCGTCAGCGTCTGCATTCAGCGGTGGGCTACCGACCTCCCCGGGAAGTCCACGCAGAGTTCGAGAACCTTCAAATCGCGGCGTGAAAGAACCGGCCGAACCACTGTCCGGAAAACGCGAGGCCCCTCATACTCCCGGCCCGGGTCGTGGTCTACCTCGTCCTGGCAGGCTGCTTGTTCGCCGAACTCGGCTACGGGCAGGTGTGGCAGAAACTGACTGCCGGTCTGACCGGGCTGGATCTGACCGAGCCGGCCTCAGGCACGTTACGGGAGGCGCGTCAGCGGCTCGGGTCGACGCCGTTGCGGGCCTTGTTCGATCTGCTGCGCGGCCCGGCGGTCACCACGGCGACGCACGCCGTGCGGTGGCGGGGCCTGCTGGTGACCGCGATCGACGGGACCACGATGTCGGTCGCCGACGCCGAGGCGGTCCGGGTCCGTTACCGCAAACAACGGGGTAACCACGGCGGCGCGGGCTACCCGGCACTACGGCTGAGTGTCCTGCTGACCTGCGGCACCCGCTCGATCATCGACGCCGTGTTCGCTCCACTCGGCACCAGCGAACTCGACCAGGCCCGCTCCCTGGCCCGGAGCCTGGCCGCCGGGATGCTGCTGTTGGCCGACCGTAACTATGCCGCCGCCGACCTGGCGGCGGCGGTGTGGCGGCGGTGGCGGGTCGGGCGGTCGGTGCTGGTGGCCGCCGGTGCGGTGCTGGTCGCGGCGGGGGTGCTGCTGGTCGGTGCGGTGGTGCCTCATCCAGACACTCGCCGCCACCAGGGCCGACCTGCTGATCCGCTGCAAGAACGGCCGCCGCCTGCCGGTGATCCGCCGGTACCACGACGGATCCTGGCTGTCGACCATCGGCACGGTACGGGTGCGGGTCGTCGACGCTGAGATCAGCGTCCAGACCATCGACGGCGTCCGTACGGGCGGCTACCGGCTGATCACCACCCTGCTCGACCCACGCACCCACCCGGCCAGCGAATTGATAAAGCTGTACCACCGCCGGTGGGAGGTCGAAACAGCCTACCTGGAGATCAAATCCAGCATCCTCGGCGGCCGGGTCCTGCGCGCGCGTACTCCCGACGGCATCGACCAGGAGGTCTACGCCCTGCTGGTCGTCTACCAGATCCTGCGTACCGCCATGACCGACGCCACCGACAGCCGGCCCGGCACCAGCCCTGACCGGGCCAGCTTCACCACCGCCCTGAACACCGCCCGCGACCAGGTCACCCACGCCGCCGGCGTCCTCGCCGACACCGTCATCGACCTGGTCGGCGCAATCGGTCGCGCGGTCCTGGCCCACCTGCTACCTGAGCGTCGGATCCGGGTGAAGACCCGCATGATCAAACGCTCGAACTCCAAGTACCAAGCCTGCGGACCCAACGTAGACCGACGCAGCTACAAAGCCACCATGGCCATCGATATCATCACAAACACTTGCTAACCATCCACCCGCCCTAACCGAGCGGCGTTGCGACTAGCGCAGGTCCCGGACGTGCAAGCCCGCACCGCCACCGTTGGTTGGTGGGGTGCGGGCCCGCGCAGCCGGTGACTCTGTCCTGATCAGGCAGTCGCGGAGGACCTCAGCACCCGAAGGTGCTTTCGGCGGCGGAGCCGCACCGCTGTCAGCGCCGCGGTGGCCACGATGAGCGCCGAGCCGACAAGTGCCCCGTGTTGGAGCCCCCTGCTCAGGTAGTCGTCGCCCACCGGGTCGACAGCGTACGTCGCCAACTCCCGGGCGGACCAGAACGGCAGGTAGCGCGAGGAGTCGGACGCGGGATCGATCACCATCTGGATGCCGACCAGGGCGATGAGCAGCAGGGTGCCCTCCAGGTCGCGGGGTACGACGGCACCGATCAGCATGCCCAGCGGCACCGCGACCAGGACGGTGAGGAACAGCAGAGCCGCGACCGCGCCCGGTCGGGCCACGTCGAGGTCGATGTAGATGATCACGAAGTACGCGGCGGCGATGCTCCAGGAGACCAGCAGGAGCGCGACCAGTCGACCCACGAACAACTGGAACGAGGTATAGCCGACGAGGCGGAGGCGCGGTTCGATGGACTTGGTCGCGTTCGCGGAGAAGAGGCCCGCAGTGCTCGCGCCCCAGGCGAGCCCGAGCCCGGCGAACCGAACTGCCTGCCCCGTCTGGTCGTGGCGCGCCGCGTAGAAGGCGAGTGGCAGCACGAACAGCAGCCCCAGGACGGTCCGTCGGCGGGCCAGGTCCCGCAGCACCATCTCGGCAACGGTGGGCGCCATCATCACCGGGCCCCCCTGGCGTCCGCGGGGGTGAGATCGAGTACCTGGTCTGCCTTGTCGAGATCGTTCAGCATGTGGGTGATCACCATCACCGCGTGACCCGCTCCCCGCAGCCGCCAGACGACGTCCCAGAAGTCGGTGTACGAGCCCTTGTCGAAACCCTGGTAGGGCTCGTCCAGGAGCAACACGTCGTGTCCGCCGAGAACCGAGAGGATGACGTTCAGCTTCTGCCTATTGCCGCCGGACAGGTGGCGACTCTGTGTCCTGTCGTCCGGTCGCCAGTCGAGCAACCCGGCGATCTCCCGCCCTCGGGTGAGCGCCGCCTTCCTTTTCAGGCCGCGGGCCCGCCCAAAGAGCACGAAGTGCTCCGCCGGGCGGAGGAAGTCGAACGTGCCCCCGGTTTGCGGACAGTAGCCAATCGACCCGTCCACCAGGACCTCTCCACTGCTCGGCGAGATGAGTCCAGCGCATATCTTGAGGAAAGTCGACTTCCCCGCCCCATTGGCTCCGATGACGGCGACGACCTCGCCAGCGTGCAATTCCAGGCACACATCACGCAGCACCTGGCGTCGACCAAAATTCTTCGACACATTCGTCGCGCGTAGCCGGAGTTGGCGAGCGGGCCGGCTGGCGGCGGCGGAATAGAGATTCGCGCCCCCCCGGTCTGGGATGGTGCCCATACCCGGGACTACCAGCCTGTTCGTTCGGCCAAGTTCGCTGGTGCATGAGGTCCCTTCACTCGGTGGTTGCACGTCGGAAACTGCGGATCGGGCGGTATCCACGCCCGGTCGTACCACAGCAGCCTGTCCGGAAGACCGATACAGTTTATGCCCTCGAGTCAAGTCTGGGCGGTGCGCGGTATCCGCATGCTGACTTTAAGTGATCCTTCAACTACGGAGGGCGAGTGCTTTGGGTGCCCTGTGTGGCCGGCCCGGCCGGTTGGCTCGCCGGGTTCGAGAAGAAAGAGGTCTATTCACAGGCGATCCTGTAGAAGTGCAGCCCGATGGCACAGGAGATCGTTTCTGTGAAGGTCGCGAGCGGTCTGCGGTAGTCGGTGTGCAGGATTCTCCAGGTCTTCAGATTCGCGATGACCTGTTCGACGACCCAGCGGATCTTGTTGACCTGCCTGTTGTATTCCTTCTGCCACTCTGTGAGCTCGCCGCCCTTGGGCTTCTTGTACGGGGTGATCATGCCGTTGCCGACGTATCCCTTGTCGCCGATCCAGCCTGCAGGATTCAGGCTGACGAGAACACCGGTGTCGTTGATCGCGTACGAGTCGTGGTGGTTGCCGGTGACGGGATCGGAGACCCAGACGAGCGCGCCGTCGAGGGTGCAGGCGACCTGGACGCTCATGCCCGTGGTCTTGTGCTTGCCGGAGTACAGACAGCGGTCCGTGCGCCATGACCAGCAGGGGAACAGGGTGCCGTCGACGATGTACTGGACGGTCGGGTCGAGCTCGTCGGCGGTCGGCACGAACCCCGCCAGCACGCGGTCGAGGACCGGGGTGATGGCGGTGACCGCCCGTGAGATCGTCGACTGGGAGACGCCGTGCGCCTCGGCGATCTCCGCTTGGACGCGGTTGCGCCGCATGTAGGTCAACGTGACCACGAGGGCGCGGTAGAGGCCGAGGATCGGTGGCCACGGTTCCATGCCCAGGTTCCGGCATTCGGCGCGGACCAGCACGCAGAGGTCGCGGATCTGATCGGTCGTGAAGCCGGTGGTATGATACATGTTCGGCGGTCCGCTTTTCTTTGGTTGTTGTGTGGTAACTCCATCCTATGGGAGGGCGGGCCGTCTCATTTATCAGGGGGTCCACTGTGGGCTATCGAGGCCCTGCTGAATAAGCCTCAAAACACGTCGCCACCTCTGGTGTATCGGCCAGCGTCGAACAAGCCATTGACTGCAGCGAGATCAGCAGGCAGGGTTGACGTGTTCGCCATGAGCCCACGGGGGAAGATATGGTTGATGCTGCGCCTGCTCAGTTGCCTCCAATGCCATTGCCTGACGAGGGAAAGTTTCCTTTCCACCCGCATCCGGAGTACGCGCGCCTGAGGCGCGAACAGCCGGTCGTTCAGGTCAGTTGCCCCACCGGAGTCAACGCGTGGCTCGTCAGCCGTTATGCGGACGTGCGAGAGGTGCTGGGTGACGGTCGCCGATTCAGCTCGCGACCCTCTCCTGTGGCGCACATTCTCCCGGCGTTTCGCCACGATGCGCCGATGAAGCAGCAATTCTCGCGACTTGACGGCCCTGAGCACATCCGGATGCGTCGCAGCCTGGCACCGCAGGTCTCGCACGCCCGCCGGTTGGCCGAACTTCAGCCCTTCATCGACGAGGTAGTCGAGGAGGCCGTCGACCGGTTTGTCGAGGTGGCCCCTCCGGTCGACCTGCACACCCATTTCTCGAACTGGGTCACCAGCGCGGTCATCGCCGAACTGATCGGGGTCCCTCCGGAGGAGCGGCACCTCTTGCACGAGGCTGCCGCTGCCGTCTTCCGGTACGACGTCAAGATCGAGGACGCGCGCCGCGCGCTCGGCCCGCTGTACGGATATCTTTACGCCCAGATCAGGGAGCGCCGGGCGAACCCCGGGGACGACGTGCTGAGCCGGATGATCCTGCACAGCGCGGAGACCGATCGGCCGTTGAGTGACGACGAGCTGGTGGGCATGAACAGTGCCCTCCTCATCGCCGGCTTCGACACCACAGCCAGTCTGCTGAGTCACGGCCTGCTCGCGCTCCTCGACCGGCGGGATGACTGGGACCGGCTGGTCGCCGAACCCGCGCTGGCCGACACTGCGGCGGACGAGATCGTCCGCTATCTCGGCGTGGCGATCGGGCTGCTGCGGCAGGCCACCGAGGACACCGAACTCGGGGGGGAGAAGATCGCGGCGGGAGACCTGGTGGTCGCCGCCGTGCAGTCCGCGAATCGGGACACCGATCTGCACCCGGACGCGGATCTCTTCGACATAGCTCGACAGCCTGGCGCGCACGTCGGCTTCGGCTACGGGGCGCACGCGTGCGTCGGTCGACAGATCGCCCGCATGGAACTCTCCACGATGCTCCGGACGTTGCCTCGGCGGGTGCCGTCGCTACGGTTGGCCCGGCCGATCGAGGAGACCCCCTTCCGGACCCATTCGGCGGTACGAGGCCCCACCGAGGTTCTCGTGAGCTGGGACGCGGTGCTGCCCCGCTCGTCAGCGCCGGTCGAGGAACCATCGCGGTGAAGATTCGCCTGCACACCGACAGGTGCATCGGCTCCGGAATGTGTGCGGCGATCGCGCCGACGGTCTTCGACCAGGACCCCGACACGATGCTGGTACTGCCGCGGGACCTCAGCCCGAGCGCCGAGAAGTGGGCCGCGGCGGCGGCTGCTGCCGACTGCTGCCCCGTCTCTGCGATCGAGTTGCTGGAGTAGCGGTCGCCCTCACTTGCGTCCCGGTCCCGGGCATCGTCCGCCACAAGGAGCTGGTCACCCGGCTGCTGGCGAACCGATGCGAGATCTGCCGCGACACCGACGGCATCTCGGTGCACCACGTCCGCCGCCTGGCGGACCTGCACCGGCCGGGACAGCCACCATCGGCTCTGTCAAGTTTTCGGTGTAACTGAGGTGAAATAGCTACTTGCGTCCGGTACGGAGTCGGCCGTCGAAGGCGATCTCGAAGGCGTTCAGGGCGGCCTTCCAGCGGATGGCCCAGCGTTTGCGTCCGGTGCCTGTGGGGTCCAGGGACATCACCGCCAGGTACACGCACTTGAGCGCGGCCTGTTCGTTCGGGAAGTGGCCACGGGCGCGGACCGCCTTGCGGATGCGGGCGTTGACGCTCTCGATTGCGTTGGTGGAACACACGATCGTGCGGATCTCGGCGTCGAAGGCCAGGAACGGCGCGAACTCCGCCCACGAGTTGGTCCACAGCCTGACGATCGCCGGGTACCGGTCGCCCCACACCTCGGCGAACTCCAGGAACCGCTGCTGCGCGGCCTGCTCGGTCGCTGCGGTGTAGACCGGCCGCAACGCCTTCGCGATCGCGTCCCAGTGCTGACGGGCCGCGTACCGGAACGACGCCCGCAGCAGGTGCACGTTATGCCGATATCGGCATAACGTGCATTACTCCGAGGTCGCGGTTATGCCGATGCCGCGGCGTATGCCGGTGCGGCTGTTCAGGTCCGTTCTGGTGTTGTCGGCATAATCGCGGGTGACTGGATAGGTTCCTGATCCCGGTGGTGCTGTCTGCTGTGGATGCTGGTAGGTTGACCAGCCGTGCCCGCCGATCCGCCGCCGTCGTATGACGAGCTGCTGGCGTTGAACGCCGGGCTGGCCGCACGGCTGGAGCAGGCGCTGACGCGGATCGCTGAGCTTGAGGCCCGGTTGAAGCAGTCGTCGAGCAACTCGTCGAAACCGCCGTCGAGCGACGGGCTGGCCAAACCGGCGCCGAAGTCGCTGCGGGGCCGTTCGGGTCGCCGGCCGGGCCGCCCGGCCGGGGGCGAGGGCACCACCCTGTCCCAGGTGGCCGATCCGGACGTGGTCGTCCGGCACGTGCCGGACATCTGTGGCGGCTGCGGTGACGGCCTGACCGACCCCGCCGAGGTGACGGTCACCCGCCGGCAGGTGTTCGACATCCCCCAGCCCCGGGTCGTGGTGACCGAGCACCAGATCGTCACCGTCGCCTGCCCGTGCGGGCACCACACCACCGCCGCGACACCCGCCGGGGCCACCGCGCCCGCCGCCTACGGACCACGGATCGCCGCGATCGGCGTCTACCTGCTCCACGGACAGTTCCTGTCCATCGGCCGCACCGCCGACGCGATCCGTGACCTGTTCGGCCTGCCCGTCGCGCCAGCCACCATCACCGCCTGGGTCACCCGCACCGCCCTCGGCGTCATCGACACGGTGCTCCCCGTCATCCGTGACCGCGTCCGCCACGCCCCGGTCGCGCACTTCGACGAGACCGGCATACGCGTCGACGGCCGCCTCGCCTGGCCGCACTCCGCCTCCACACCCACCGACGTGCTCCTCACCGTGCACCGCCGACGCGGCACCGCCGCAATGGACGACGCCGGCGTGCTACCCGGATACACCGGCACCGCCGTGCACGACGCGTGGGCCCCGTACGACACCTACACCGACGCGGTCCACGCCCTGTGCAACGCCCACGTCCTACGCGAACTGGTCTACGTGGTCGACACCGCCACCGGGCAGGTCGCCGACCTCGCCGGCCAGGCCATCGACGCCCTGCGGCACCTGAACCGCCTGACGGTCACGGCCCGCGCCGACGGCTGCGAACCCGACCCGGCCGACCTCGCCGAACAGACCCACCTGCTGCGCTCGGCCGTCGTGCTCGGCGCCGCAGCCACCGCCACCCGCACCGACAAGCTGCACCGCAAGTACCACGCCCTGTTCGTGCGACTACGGGACCGACGCGCCGACTACCTACGCTTCGTCACCGACCCGGCCGTGCCGTTCGACAACAACCCGGCCGAGCGGACCATCCGCATGCCGAAACTCCGGATCAAGGTCTCCGGCAGCATGCGCACCATGACCGGAGCCGAACACTTCGCCGCGATCCGCAGCTACACCGCCACCGCCACCCGACACGGCATCAACATGCTCGACGCACTCACCCGAGCCGCCGCCGGCAGCCCCTGGATCCCCACAACCGCCTGACCCACCTCGCGCGCTTGCGGTATTCCAAGGTCCCACGCACCTATCCAGTCACAATCGCGGCGGGTTGACGCTGGCCTCTCCTTTGATTGGAGGGGTTGGTGGTGATGGATCTTCTGGGAGCCCGGGTGGTCGGGCCTTTGGAGTCGCACGCGGCGGGGTACGCCGCGCATCTTGAGCAGCGCGGCTACACCTTGGCGACGCGGCGTAACTGGATGACGCTGGTGGCGCACCTGAGCCGGTGGCTGGCGGGTGAAGGGCTGGGTGCGGCGGGGTTGACGGGGCAGGTGGCGCGTCGTTACGTCGCGGCTCGTGCGGCGGCCGGCTACCGTGCCTGCCGTTCATCCCGGTCACTGGACCCGTTGCTGTCGTACCTGCGTGACGTGCAGGCGGCGCCGGCCGAGCCGCCTGCCGCTGTGTCGGCTGGCGATGCGCTGGTGGAGCGGTTCCGGGCGTACTTGCTGGCGGAACGCGGGGTGAAGCCTGACGTCGCCGAGTTCTACGTCGTGTCTGTGCGACCGTTCGTGTCCACGGTGATGGTCGGCGACGGCGTTGACGCGGCGAGGCTGTCGGCGCGGACGGTGACGGCGTACCTGTCCGGGTTGACCCGTTCGTTGGCGCCCAAGACCGTTCAGGGTCGCGCGTCGGCGTTGCGGGCGCTGCTGCGGTTCTGGTTCCTCGACGGCGTCGCCGACACCGATCTGTCGGTGTCCGTGCCGAAGGTCGCGCACCGCGCGTCGGGTCTGCCCAAAGGGCTACCCGCAGAGCAGGTCACGGCACTGCTCGCGTCGTGCGACACGCACAGCGTGAACGGGCTGCGGGACCGGGCGATCCTGACCATGTTGGCGCGTATGGGCCTGCGGGCCGGTGAGGTCGCGGGGCTGCAGCTCGACGATCTGGACTGGAGGCAGGGCGAGGTCGTGGTGCGCGGCAAGGGCGGCCACCGTGACCGCCTGCCGCTGCCGGTCGACGTCGGGCAGGCCTTGGTCGACTATCTCGAAGCGGGTCGGCCTGCGGGCGCGCTGGACCGGTGCGTGTTCGTCCGGGTGAAGGCCCCGCGTCGTGGACTGACCAGCATCGGCGTGACGCAGGTGGTCAACGCGGCCGGGCACCGCGCCGGGCTGGGCACTGTTTACGCCCATCGGCTGCGGCACAGCGCGGCGACCGCGATGCTGGCCGCGGGGGCGCCGCTGACCGAGATCGGCCAGGTGCTGCGTCACCGCAGCGTGTTGACCACGGCCATCTACGCCAAGGTCGACATCGCGGCGCTGCGCAGCCTGGCGATGCCTTGGCCGCAGGAGGTGACTCGATGACCACCGATCTGCGGGCCGCGCTGGCCGACTACCTGAAGCTGCGGCGCGGGCTGGGCTATGGGCTACGCCGCGATGAGAAGCTGATCGTGCAGTTCCTCGACTATCTCGACGACCTCGGCCGCACCGCGTTCACCGTCGATGATGCGTTGGCCTGGGCGAAGCTGCCGGAGCCGGCCAGCCCGGGCTGGCTGGGAATGCGGCTGTCCGTGGTGCGCAGCTTCGCCGCCTACCTGCACACCCTGGACCCGACGGTGCCGGTCGTCCCGCCCGGACTCCTGCCAAGCCGGGGACGCCGGGCGGTGCCTTACCTCTACTCCGACGCCGACCTGGCCGCCCTGTTACAGCAGACCGAGTCGCTGAAGACACCGCTGCGCACCGCTACTATGCGCACGCTCATCGGGCTGCTCGCGGTCACCGGCATGCGTCTGGGCGAGGCGCTGGCCGCCGATGACAGCGACCTCGACGCCGACGCCGGTGTCCTGGTGGTGCGGCACGCCAAGTTCGGCAAGCAGCGCCTGCTGCCGCTGCACGACAGCACCGTCGCCGCGCTGACCGCCTACCGCGCGATCCGCCACGCGTGGTTCCCCACCCCGGTCAGCCCCGCCCTGCTTGTGTCGCAGGCAGGCACCCGCCTGCTCGTCTTCAACGTCGGCGTGACCTTCGCCCGGCTCGCCCGCCGGGCCGGGCTGGCCCCACGCTCGCCGTCATACCGTCCCCGGCCGCACGACCTACGCCACACGTTCGCGGTCCGCACCCTGCTGGGCTGGTATCGCGACGGCGCCGACATCGACACCCGGCTACCTCTGCTGTCGACCTACCTGGGGCACGTGTCGCCGAAGAACACGTACTGGTACCTCCACGCCGCGCCCGAGCTGATGGCCGAGGCCGCCCAAGGCTGCGATCGGCGTCAGGACCACGGCCATGACCGCCGTCGCGACCACGGTGCAGGCCTTCTTCACCAACCGACTGATCGCGCAGCGGCAGGCCAGTCCGCACACCGTCGCCGCCTACCGCGACGCCATCCGCATGCTGCTGCAGTTCGCCAGCACCAGGACCGCCAAGTCCTTGTCCAAGCTGGACTTCGCCGACCTGGACGCGACCACAGTCGCCGCGTTCCTGGATCACCTGGAACGACAGCGGGCCAACAGCGTCCGCAGCCGCAACGCCCGCCTCGCCGCGATCCACTCCCTGTTCGCCTTCGCCGCGCTGCACCACCCCGAGCACAGCGACGACATCACCCGAGTGTTGGCCATCCCCGCCAAACGAGGCGATCACCGCGTCATCGAGTTCCTCACCGACGAGGAAACCAACGAACTGCTCGACCAGCCCGACCGCGCCACCCGCACCGGCCGCCGCGACCACACCATGCTGCACCTGGCCGTCCAGACAGGGCTTCGCGCCGGCGAACTGACCGCGCTGCGTCGCCGGGACACCCATCTCGGCGCAGGACCCCATGTCAGCTGCCTTGGCAAGGGCCGCAAGCGGCGCGCCACCCCCCTGACCACCGACACCGTCAACCTGCTCCGAACCTGGATGGCCGAACGCGGCGGCGAACCCGACGACGTGTTGTTCCCGACCAACCGCAGCGGCGCACTCAGCCACGACGCACTCGCCCAACGGCTCGCCGTCTACGTCGCGCGATGCCCCCGACTGACCGCAAGAACCATCACCCCACACGTCCTGCGGCACACCGCCGCCATGCGCCTGCTGCACGCCGGCGTCGACATCACCGTCATCGCGCTCTGGCTCGGCCACGAAAGCGTCGCCACGACTCAGATCTACCTACGTGCGGACATGGAACTCAAGCAGCGAGCCCTCGACCGAACAACTCCGACCGGCACACAACCCGGCCGCTACCGCACGCCCGACCGCCTGCTCGCCTTCCTCGAAGCCCTGTGATTATGCCGATCCGACGACCACGAGCACCGCCACTGAACAGCGCCGGAGCACCCGGCATCGGCATAACCGCGACCTCGGAGTAATGCACGACACACGTCTGGGTCACCGCCAGGGGCCAGGTCTGCCCGATCGCCTCGGGCAGACCCTTCAACCCGTCACACACCACCATGCACACGTCCTCGACACCACGGTTACGCAGCTCGGTGAGTACCTGGAGCCAGAACTTGGCGCCCTCACCGCCGTCACCGGCCCACAGCCCGAGGATGTCCCGGTGGCCGTCGACGGTCACCGCGAGCGCGACGTAGATCGGCCGGTTCGCGACCTTACCGTCCCTGATCTTGACGTGGATCGCGTCCAGGAAGATCACCGGATAGACGGGATCGAGCGGCCGGTTCTGCCACTCGG
The DNA here is from genome assembly GCF_030345095.1 of Solwaraspora sp. WMMA2056. Classification (NCBI taxonomy): domain Bacteria; kingdom Bacillati; phylum Actinomycetota; class Actinomycetes; order Micromonosporales; family Micromonosporaceae; genus Solwaraspora; species Solwaraspora sp. WMMA2056. The sequence continues at coordinate 529,442 of NZ_CP128360.1, read as the reverse complement.
CCATCCCGTCGAGGACCTTGTCGGTGATCGTGGAGATCGTCTGGCGGGACACCTCCGCCCCGTACACCTCGGCGAGGTGGGCGCTGATCTCACCGGTGGTCAGGCCCTTCGCCGACAGCGACAGCACCAGGTCCTCCACACCGGACAGGCGGCGTTGGCGCTTACGCACGATCGTCGGCTCGAACGAACCCGCCCGGTCCCGGGGCACGCTGACCTGCACCGGTCCGACATCGGTCAGCACGGTCTTCGTCCGGGTCCCGTTGCGGGAGTTCCCGCTACCGTCGCCCGCCGGGTCGTGCCGGTCGTAGCCGAGATGGTCGGTGATCTCGCCTTCCAGGGCGGACTCCAACACGATCTTCGTCAGCTGCTGCAGCAGCCCGCCCTCACCGGACAGTTGCAGGCCCTGCTCACGGGCCTGGGCGACCAGTTGGTTGACCAGGGCCGGGTCCATACTCGCCGCCGTGGCCGGCTTCCGGGACCGCTTCGTCGTCTCGTTCTCAGGCACTGCGGAAGTATCCGCTGTGTCCGTGATGACCGTCATCAGAGGTGTCTCCTTGCTTGTCAGGAGTTACACCGTTGTTCTTACAGACCCGTGCTCGGTTCCACTCGACCAGCGCATCGGCGAATCCCTGTCCTCCCCACGCACGTGGGGGTGCTCCGCAGGACGTGGCCGCGATCCGCAGGCTGATCAAGTCCTCCCCACGCACGTGGGGGTGCTCCGGCCGACTGGGTTGCGTACGCCGTCGCCCACGGGTCCTCCCCACGCACGTGGGGGTGCTCCTAGCCAACAAGGAACCCCCGCACCAGGCACATCGTCCTCCCCACGCACGTGGGGGTGCTCCGTGGCGACCGTCAGATCGTCACCGCCGGCCTCGGTCCTCCCCACGCACGTGGGGGTGCTCCGGCACTGAAGGGCCTCGCCCGCGAGCTGGACACGTCCTCCCCACGCACGTGGGGGTGCTCCGTCGCCGAACTGCTGGGCGGCGTCTCTCGGCAGGTCCTCCCCACGCACGTGGGGGTGCTCCGGAGGCAGTGAAGGGCCGCAAGGCACGCAAGGCGTCCTCCCCACGCACGTGGGGGTGCTCCGCCCCATCGTTTCGGAGCCGACCTGCGTTGGTAGTCCTCCCCACGCACGTGGGGGTGCTCCGACGCACGCCACGGCGCGCCGGCTCGGCTGCGAGTCCTCCCCACGCACGTGGGGGTGCTCCGTCGGTGTGGGATGTGGACGGGGTCGGCGACGTGTCCTCCCCACGCACGTGGGGGTGCTCCGGTCTCGACCTCCTCCGCCGCAGCCTCGGCCTCGTCCTCCCCACGCACGTGGGGGTGCTCCGTACCGGCGCATCGACTGGGCCGTGCGGCTGCTGTCCTCCCCACGCACGTGGGGGTGCTCCGTGCGCCGTGTTGCCGGTGATCAGCCCGTTCACGTCCTCCCCACGCACGTGGGGGTGCTCCGTGCGCGGCCACGGTGACCGCCCAGGCGATCAGGTCCTCCCCACGCACGTGGGGGTGCTCCGGAACGCCTTGGCGGCGACGGAGGCTGATTCGAGTCCTCCCCACGCACGTGGGGGTGCTCCGGCGTGCGGGGTTGTGGGCAGGTTCGTCTTTCGGTCCTCCCCACGCACGTGGGGGTGCTCCGTGATGTACGCCGTGCATCACCCCTGTCTTCGCGTCCTCCCCACGCACGTGGGGGTGCTCCGCACGGCCACGGAGACCACGCGACGTGCACGCCGTCCTCCCCACGCACGTGGGGGTGCTCCGGTGACGCTGCCGCCGGCGGGCAGCTCCTCGCCGTCCTCCCCACGCACGTGGGGGTGCTCCGGTCTTGCGTGGTGGCGAACACTGTGAGATCCGGTCCTCCCCACGCACGTGGGGGTGCTCCGGACATCACCCGGCTGTACGGGAATGCTGTCACGTCCTCCCCACGCACGTGGGGGTGCTCCGCCATGCAGCCCAGTGCAGAAGGCAGAGTGATCGTCCTCCCCACGCACGTGGGGGTGCTCCGCACGTCGACGTCCTCGCCGGCACCGCCCGGGTGTCCTCCCCACGCACGTGGGGGTGCTCCGTTGGACACGTTCCGGTTCACCTCGCCGGCGGAGTCCTCCCCACGCACGTGGGGGTGCTCCGTAGTGTCGACGACGCGCTGAGACGGCGCGGGCAGCTTCGTCGAGCGCGGCGGCTTCGTCCTCCCCACGCACGTGGGGGCGGTCCGGGGCGAACTGGAATCCGACCAGAATCACCGACAGGGGCGCGGAGGCAGCTGGCTCAGATTCTCCCGGGCGGCAGGCACATCGCCTACGTGGGAGGTGACCGAATCGAACTCGGAGCCGTGTCCGAGCCGCGATGTCGAAAATTCGTGTCGGGACTGCTCGACACCCGCGCGACGTCGTTACCCGAAGGTTGGCCACGGAGAGCGGCGACGCACTCGCGGAATGACATCCCACTATTTGGACTTTCGGCCCGACGCGGGCAACCATGATCAAAACCCATCGGTACAGGACGGGCTACCGCCGGACTGGCCGGGACGTGAGGGATGCTCGTCGTACGAGCACCCGCCGAGCACCCAACCGACCACAAGGGATGGAAAAGCGAAGGGGCCTGACTGCCGTTTCGGCAGGTCAGACCCCTGTTGATCTTGCGCGCCCGAAGGGACTCGAACCCCTAACCTTCTGATCCGTAGTCCAAAGCAGACAAGCAAGTATATCCTACTTCGACTCTAGCCCTGAAATGGTCCGACGGCAACCAGCTCAGTCCGGCCCGATCCTGGTGTGTCCGCCCAGGTCCCGGCCATGCGGGGCCTCGCCATCGACATCCGTGAACGAAGTCGGCTGCTCGTGGAAGCCGCGAACTCCGGCTGGGTCCCGGGGTGTCCGTGCCTGTCCCCCGACGTTCGAGCACCCATGGAGCACCACGCTCGCCGCTGCCGGTGGCCGGGTGCATGGTCCGACGGCTGGGACCGTACCCACCCTGCCGCCACGCCGAGGAGGCCGCGCGGCCGACGTGCCTGACCTGCCCGGATGACATTTCCGGCAGGTACAACCCCACACCCTGCCTGACCAGCAGGGATGAGATTCTTGGCATTCGCAACCAGCCCAGTTGAGGTTGATCCCGAGCCAACCTATGGTTGACGATATGTGCCCTGACGTGAGTAGCGCGATTCAGTTTGACTACTTGATCGAGAGGATCCAGGAGGGCGGCGAGGATCCGCTACAGCGCCTCGCTACTGCGGTCCAGGTATCAGGAGACCTCGAAGCCTGCGCCCGAAAACTGGTTCAACAGTTCGTCGAGCAGGCGCGCGGATCTGGCGCCTCATGGACGCAGATCGGGCTCACCATGAGCATCAGCAAGCAGGCGGCCCAGAAACGGTTCTCAGCCCGAGACGCCGACAACCCTCGGATCAGCAACCAAGGCGTGTGACCCTGCCGGTGCTCCCGTCCACCTCGACGTGCGCGCCGTCGTGCAGAGCTGTCGTCACGTCCGGGATCGCCAGGACGGCCGGTAGACCCTGCTCGCGGGCCACGATTGCGGCGTGGGAAAGGAGGCCGCCGGTTTCGGTGACGACTGCGGCGACGACGCCGAACAGCGGTGTCCATGCCGGATCGGTGGTGCGACAGACGAGTATGTCGCCGGGCCGGACGCGGGGGAAATCGGCGGGGCCGCGTACTACACGCGTCGGTCCTGTGGCGAGACCTGGACTTCCGGGCGTACCTCTGAGGGCCTTACTCTCCTTAACGGCGACCGTGTGCGCGGCGGGCAGAGCGCTGGTCACCGGGCGTGACTGAAGGATCCAGATCCGGGAGCCGGAGATCGCCCACTCGATGTCCTGCGGGCCGCCCAGTAGATCGGCTATCTGCCGACCGAGTTGTACGAGTCGGGTGACCTCGTCGTCGGTGAGGCAGAGGCGATCTCGGTCGGCCGGTTCCACCTCGCGGGTAACGGTGCGATCGATCCGGGTCTTCTTCGTGCCGAGCGCCCGGTGGGTGACGGCCCCGCCGGAGACCACCCACGAGTCCGGTGTGACGTGGCCGCTGACGACACTCTCGCCCAATCCCCAGGATGCCTCCAGCCGGGTGTCGTCGCCGGTGAACATCACCCCGGCGACGTCTGCGTCCACTAGTCGTTGCACAAGTACGGCGATTGTCGGCGACTGAGCGTTCCCCTGCCGGCGCCGGTACGCCACTGCGCGCTCAGACCACAGCGAAGCCCAGCACCTGCGTACCGCGTCGGCCACCTCATCGGGGCCGCGTACGCCCAGGAAGGTGTCGTGCTGGCCAGCAGCGGTCGCGTGGGCAGTGTCTTCGCTGGTCGCCGACGAGCGTACGGCAAGGTAACCGTCGCCGATCTGGAGCAGCGCCTGAGTGATCTCGTCGACCAGATCGGCCGAGATATCGCCGTCTGCCTGCTCGTACGCGGAGGTCGGTATCACGAAACCGGGTGGGATCGGCAATCCCGCTTGCAGGAGCCGGGCCAGCACGGCGGCTTTGCCGCCGGACGTCGCTGCTTCGGCGTCGGCCAAGTTGATCAGCAACACCATCTCCCCTCAGACTCCCGTGCATCCTACAGGGAACCATTGGGGGAATTGATGCGACTTTGTATGGATTGCGTGTGCCACGTTGACGACCTGTGCGTGAGGCTGGATGCTCACTGGCATGACACATGCCTCATCACCGGATCTGTCTGTCCTGCACACTGTACGGGTGACCGGGGTGACCAGTGACGCGGCGGTCTCCCGACGGACTGGCATCGACCAGGACGCAGCCTCCGAGTTGCTGCGGGACTTCGAAGCCTACGGGTGGGTGACGTACGTCGAGTTCGGAGCCACGAGCGGGTGGACGCTCACCGAGCTTGGCCGTGACGAGGACACCAGGAAACTCGCCGAGGAACTTGATCAGGCTGGTGCCCGAGAGGTCGTCGAACGGGTACACAAGGAGTTTGAGATTCTCAACGGACGGGTGGTCCGGGCCTGCACCGACTGGCAGTTGCGGCCTACCGAGACCGACCGGTTGGCGTCAAACGATCACAGCGACCCGCAGTGGGATGAACGGGTGCTGGACGAGCTCAGGGCGACCAGCGGGGATCTGACCCGGCTGGTCGGCGGGCTCGCCGGCGTGCTGGCTAGGTTCGGCGGCTACGACGACCGGTTCGACGCAGCACTGACCCGTGCCCGTGCGGGGGAGCGACAGTGGGTGGCCGGGGTCGGAGTCGCGTCGTGTCACGCTGTGTGGATGGAGCTACACGAGGATCTTCTGTCGACACTCGGAATCCCCCGCGGTGCCGAGCCGAGAACGCGATAGGTTCCCCCTATGGCTACTCGATACCTCTACTTGGCACGACACGGCGCGGCTGACGCATTCGGTGAGCTCACCGACGTGGGGTACAAACAGGCCGATCTTCTCGGCCGGCGGCTCGCCGAGTTGCCGATCGACGCGGTGTGGCATTCGATGCTGCCGCGCGCCGCCGCGACCGCGCGCGAACTGGCGAAACACCTGCCGGACGTGCCGGTGGCCGATGCTGCCGAGCTCATCGACCATGTGCCGTACGTTCCGAACGCGGACGAGATGCCCCACGCGTGGGCCGGCTTCTTCGACGGCTTTGACGAGGCTGAGGCCGCGGCGGGTCGGCGGACCGCAGAGGCCTTGGTGGCGAGGTTCACCAAGGCTCCCGAGCGCACCGGGGCGGACTCCCACGAGGTGCTCGTCACGCACGCGTACCCGATAGCGTGGCTGGTGCGCGACGCGCTAGAGGCCCCGCCCACCCAGTGGCTCGGCCTGGATAGCGCGAACACAGGCCTCACCGTGATCGAGTACCGGGTCGGGCTGTCACCCACCCTGGTGATGTTCAACGATCAGAGTCACCTGGCGGGTGATCTGCGCTGGACCGGATTCAGGGCGACCGTACGGCCCTGAGCCGGCCGTAGTCGGTGTGAGCGTTCTGTGCGTGGTCTGTGATCCGCCTGCGGCAGCCTTTAACCATGGACTACGCATTCCAGACCGAGGGTCTGGTCAAACGCTTCGGCAAGAAGACCGCGCTCAGTGGGCTCGACCTTGCTGCACCCGCTGGAAAGGTCCTGGGTGTGCTCGGGCCCAACGGTGCCGGCAAGACCACAGCCATCCGTATCCTGGCGACCCTGCTGCGGCCAGATGAGGGCCGCGCGGTCGTCAGCGGTCTGGATGTCGTGACCCAGGCGTCCCGGGTACGGCGCCTGATCGGACTGACCGGCCAGTATGCCACCGTCGATGAGGAACTGACCGCTTTCGAGAACCTCGTGATGGTCGGGCAGTTGCTTGACATGCGCAAGGCGGAAGCCAGGTTCCGCGCCGACGAACTGCTGCGGCAGTTCGACTTGCATGAGTCTGGGAAGCAGCGGGCCTCTGCGTTGTCCGGAGGCATGCGACGTCGCCTCGACCTCGCGGTGAGCCTGGTAGGGCGACCGCACATCGTCTTTCTCGACGAGCCCACCACCGGGCTCGACCCTGGCCGCCGTGAGGATCTGTGGCGGCTGGTGCGCAGCATGACGGCCGATGGTGCGACCGTGCTGCTGACGACGCAGTACCTGGAGGAGGCGGACGCGTTGGCTGACTACATCTACGTGATCGACGACGGACGGGCTATCGCCGACGGAACGCCTGCTGACCTCAAACGAATCGTGGGCGGACAGGCGATCGTTGTGCGGCCGGTCGATCCGCGGCATACGGACCTGGTTGTGGGGGTGCTGGAGCAGGTCGCCGGGCGGCGCGCCGAACCGGTCGACCGTGGCGTTGTCACTGTGCCAGTAGACGATGACCGAGTCCTCCCCGAGGTAGTTCAGCGCCTTGCTGCCGAAGGCGTACGGCTAGCGGAGTTCTCGCTGCGCCTGCCCAGCCTCGACGAGGTCTTTTTCACCCTGACCGGCCGATCCGCGGAGGTGCGGCGATGACCACCACCGAAACCTATCGGCCTCGGCCGCTCGGGCTGCTGCGGCACAGCGCCGTACTGGCCAAGCGAAGCCTCGTGAAGACTAGGCGTAATCCCGGCTATCTGGTCAACGGGGTGATGACCCCGGTGATCTTCCTGGTCCTGTTCCTGTACCTGTTCGGGGGGGCGGTGTCTGGGTCCACCGACAGTTACCTGCAGTATCTGTTCCCTGGGATTTTGGTGATGACCACCAGCCTCTCCGGGATGCTGGCCACCGGGCTGAACCTCAACATCGACGTGAAAAAGGGCATCTTCGACCGCTTCCGGAGCCTGCCCATCGGCCGCGCGGCGCCGCTGCTTGGAAGCGTGGCGGCCGATGTGATCCGGTACGTGATCGCGGTGATTATCCTGTTCGGCATCGGATACGCACTCGGCTTCCGGGTGCAGACCGATCTACTGTCGACGCTGGCGGCCGTGCTGCTGGCCGTCGCGTTCGGGTTCTGCCTTAGCTGGGTGACGGTCTTCTTGGGCGTACTCGTCCGGGACGAGGGCGCGGTGCTCGGCTTTTCGTTCGTAGCATTCCTGCCGCTCGTGCTCGGGACGAGCCTGTCGGCGCCCACCGACACCCTGCCGGGATGGCTTAGGGCGTGGGCGAACGTCAATCCCGTCACGCACGCCATGGACGCCTGCCGCGCGCTGCTCAACGGAGGTGGTGCCGGTGAAGCGGTCAGCCAGACCTTGATTTGGTCGGCTGTCCTACTGGTGATCTTCTGCCCGTTGGCCGTGTTTGCCTACCAGCGTCGGGAATGATGGTGTCGGCGAGGCTTCGTTGGATGAGGGCCAGGGCCGCGACGGGTTCCAGGCTGCATGCGTCCTGGTAGCCCCTCGTGTCGAGCTGCTCGCCCAGCCGGCGCTCGAGTAGCAGGACGTCGGCGTCGGCCGTACCGGTGAGCGCTCGACTGGCACCGAGCACCTCGGCGGCCGCCGCCGGCGAGCCGGCATTCAACAGCAGGGCCGCGACGCCGGCGCCGACCGTCGCACCCATCGGAACGTGCGGCATCGCCGCGATGAGGTCTAGGCCCTCACGCAGGTCCCGCGCTGCGGTGTGCAGGTCGCCGCAGGCAACGGCCAGGTGGCCGGCGGAAAGCCGGTACAGCGAACGGAACACTAGATCCTGCTGGGCTTCGCGGTCGTTGGCAGCGTGCCGCAACTGGCGGGCGGCGGCGTCGAGGTCGCCCTCCTGGCGGCATAGGTCGGCCAGGAATATCCGGGCGGTGGACGCGTAACGGTTGGGCGGTGCCTCCACGATGCTCAACAGCTCGGCGCGTGCGCCCCGCACATCGGCGGTTCGCAGCCGTACGACCGCTAGCCAAAGTCGTTGCTGGCCGTTGCTGCCCAGGCCGTGCGCCAGTTCCGTCGACTCCTCAAGCGCGCGCTGGCTGGCATTCAGGTCGCCGACCATCAGCCGGGCGTCGCTCATGCTGAGCAGACACATAGCGAGCGCCCAGCGGTCCCCGGCCCGGCGGAACCCGTCCTCGGCGCGGGTCAGCGCGTCGCACACGTCGGCGGGTTCCCCCCGTTTCGCGCTGAGGAACGACCGGATCCACCAGAGAAGGGCGTACTCCCAGGAGTCGGTCTCCGGGCGGTCCGAGGCGGACGCCGGGCCAGGGTCGTCGGAGGTGAGCGCCAGCAGCGCTGCGGCCAAGGGCTCGTCCGGCTTCAGCATGCCGCTATCAATTGCCCAGTGCCGGGCATCCCGCATCGCGTCGTGGTCGCCGCCGAGAACACTACTGAAAAGCAGACCGATCGCAGCCGTACGGCTGCGATCGGTCTGCACCAGGCCGGGCACACTCAAGGCGCGGCGCAGCCGCTCTGTCGCCTCGGTGTGTTCGCTGTTGATCACCCAGGCGTACCAAAGGGCGGCGGCAATCCGGACTGACGTGTCCGCATCGCCGAAGTCGGTCGCGAAGCGTAAGGCTGCGAGTAGGTTTCCGCTCTCAGCGTTCAGACGCAGCATCCACAAATGCTGTTCCGGTCCGCGCAGGTGCGGTGCCGCTCGCTCAGCCAGCGCTAGGAAGTGCGTCGCATGATCGCGCCGTAACCGCAGCACCTCGCCGGCCTCCTCCAGCCGCTGGAAGGCGTACTCCCGGATCGTCTCCAAAACGACATACCGAGGTTCGGGACAGTCTGCGAGCGCGATCAGGGATCGGTCGAACAGGACGTCGAGCAGTTCCGGAGCCACCCCGAGTGACTCAGCAGCAGCGGCGTCGAAAGATCCCGGGAAGATCGACACGTTCCGCAGGGCCCGCCGTTCGGGCTCGTTCAACAGGTCCCAACTCCAGGTCACCGCAGCGTGCAGCGTCTGGTGCCGGGACAGGGCAGTCCGGCTGCCGCCGGTGAGCAAGCGGAAACGGTCGTCGAGGCGGGTGGCCAGATGTTGGATCGACATGGACCGTAGCCGGGCGCCGGCCAGCTCGATGGCGAGCGGCAGGCCGTCCAGCCTTCGGCAGGTCTCTACGATGTGCCCGATGTTCTCTTCGGTCACCGAGAACGTGGGGGAAGCCGCCCTGGCTCGCTCGACGAGTAGCTGCACCGACGGGAACTCCATCGCCTGAGCGACCGGTGCACCCGTCGGGGGTACCGGTAGCGGCGGCACCGGGCTGAGGGTCTCACCAGGGATCATCAGCGGTTCTCGGCTGGTCGCGATGACCCGCAGTCTCGGACAGCCGACCAGCAGTCTCTCGACAACCCTGGCCGCCTCGGCGATGACATGCTCGCAATTGTCCATAATCAGCAGGGTCTCGGACGAGCCTAGTGCGGCGACCAGCGCGCGAACAGGTTCGACAGGTCGGTCGGCCTGCCGTACACCCAAGATATTGATCAATATTTGAGGTACGTCGCTGGCGACGGTGGCCGTGGCAAGCGAGATCAGCCAGACTCCGTCCGGCGTCCGGTCAGCCAACTCCGCCGCAATCGTAGTCGCCAGGCGGGTCTTGCCTACACCGCCGGTTCCAACCAACGTCACCAGACGTCGCTCCCGCAACTGGCCGTGGATCCGGCGTCGTTCTTCGGTCCGGCCGACGAAGGACGTCAGGGGCGCACCGAGGTTGCTTCTGTTTCCGTCCGTGTCTCGGTCGTCGCGCAGGACTGCCAGATGGGCCGCACGCAGTTCGGGCCCCGGGTCACTGCCGATCTGGTCGGCTAGAAGGCGCCGGTAGCCTGCGTACCTGCGTAGCGCCTCGGACTGACGGCCGTCAGCGTGTAGCGCACGGACCAGCAGCGCGTATAACCGCTCCCGTAACGGATAACTGGCCGTCAGCGCTTCGAGTTCCGCGACCAGGTCCGTTGCCCCGCATGCCAGATCCGCCGCGATGCGGTCCTCGAGCGCGGTAAGTCGTAGTTCTGTGAGCCGGGTGACCTCCTGGGTCGCGAACGGCATGTCCTGTACATCGACCAGAGGCTCCCCGCGCCACAGGGTGAGCGCCTCCCGGAGTACCCGGCCGGAGCGCGCCGCGTCGCCCTCGCGGAGTCGGCGCTGACCCTCCTGCCGCAGTTGCTCGAAGTGCGTGACGTCGACCGAGGTCGGGGGTAGCCGCAGCCGGTATCCACCTTGAGTGCGCTCTAGCAGGCCAGGCTCGGGCAGCGTCTGGCGCAGCCGCGAGACGAGTGCCTGCAGAGCGTGTGTGCTGTCGGTGAGCCGGGTATTCGGCCACAGCGACCGGGTCAGGGACTCGGTCGACACCACCCGACTCGGCTCCAGCGCGAGCCGGATCAACAGCGCGCGCAGCCGAGCGCCACCGATTCGCACGTCCACCTCACCAGCGGTCACCAGCAGCGGACCGAGTATGCCGACGCGCATGGTGCAAGTTTGCCATCAATGCCGACTGGTCGCGCGCGGCACGACCGGGGTTGCTCCGGGTACACCCGGGTACACCCCAGGGAAGCGCGGCACCATATAGGGAAACTCTGGGGGTGTGCTAGGGAAGCGCAGGGGACATCATGAGGTGGCTCACTTCGGTCTAGGAGATCAATTCGTATGCCTCTTGGCCAGTCTGACTCCACCACGTACGCCAGCGAACTGTGCGATCCCGAGCTGTACCAGCAGGGGAATCCAGAAGACCTGTGGCGGCGCATGCACGCGGCGGGACCGGTTCACGAAGGCGTATTCGAGGGCCGCCGTTTCCACGCCGTGGTCTCGCACACGCTGATCTCCCGGGTGCTCAAGGATTCGAAGGGGTTCTCCTCTGAAGGGGGAATGCGGCTCGACCAGAATCCGGCCGCTACCTCGCTCGCGGCCGGCAAGATGCTGATCATCACAGATCCGCCACGGCACGGGCGGATCCGGCAGATCATGAATTCGGTCTTCACGCCGCGCATGGTGGCCCGCGTCGAACACAACATGCGTGCCACGGCCGTAGACATCGTCGACCGGGCGATCGAGGAAGGCGAGTGCGACTTCACGAATGTAGCCGCACGGCTGCCGCTCTCGGTCATCTGCGACATGCTAGGTGTGCCGCCGGAGGACTGGGACTTCATGCTGGACCGGACCATGGTGGCGTTTGGCTCGGACGGGGCCGACGAGCTTGCGATGGCGGAGGCGCACGCCGACATCCTGTCGTACTACGAGGATCTGATTCGTCGCCGCCGCCGAGAGCCTCGCGATGACGTGGTCACCGCGTTGGTAAACGGGGTCATCGACGGCACCGAGTTGACCGACGAGGAGATAATTCTCAACTGCGACGGCCTGATCTCCGGCGGCAATGAGACGACCCGGCATGCCACGGTCGGGGGGTTCCTGGCCATGCTCGACAACCCCGATCAGTGGGCAATGCTACGCGATGACCCCGGGCTGCTGCCCGGCGCGGTCCAGGAGATTCTACGGTTCGCCAGCCCAGCGATGCACGTCTTGCGGACCGCCGTCACGCCGACCCGGATCGGGGAGCACGCGCTAGATCCCGGGGATCCGGTTGCGCTGTGGTTGTCGGCAGGCAACCGCGACCCCCGGGTGTTCGTGAACCCGGATCGTTTTGACATCACCCGGAGTCCCAACCCGCACGTCGCTTTCTCGACCGGAGCGCATTACTGTCTTGGGTCGGCCCTGGCCAGGACCGAACTCACGGTTCTATTCGAGGAATTGCTGCGTCGGGTAGGTGGCGCCGAGTTGGTCGGAGCTCCCCAGCGTACGCGATCGATACTGATCTGGGGTTACGACTCGGTCGTCGTACGGCTTGTAACCAGAACGGAGCGTTGGCGATGACCGGCTTACCCACCGTTGGACGCCGCCAACTGCGGCTGCCCGACGGCCGTCTGGTGTGGTGCACACGGCCAGGCGAGGCCTCGCTGATGTGGCGTGAAGTCAGCGGCGACGGCTTCTACCGGCGCGCCGCGCGACAGCTGCGCCCGGACGGCGTGATGTTCGACATCGGAGCGAACGTCGGACTGGTGTCGATCGCTGTCGCCGCTGCGAATCCGGATGTACGGATCATTGCGGCCGAACCGGTGCCCGACACGTTCGAGTGCCTACTCGCCAATCTCGGCCAGTATGTCCTTGGCGGTGTAGCGGTGCGTACCGCAGTCGCCGCCACCGCCGGCGCGCAACCACTGACCTACTACCCCGACGCGCCAGGCAACTCCAGCCTGTATGCCGACCGGCAGGCGGACGACGCCCTCACCCGAACCTTTATGCGCAACGGCAGTGTGGACGAAGAGTCAATCGACCTGCTCATCGGAGGGCTACACGAAGGCCGAACCATCGAGGTTCCGGTCACAACGGTCTCCGGCCTGTTCCGCGAATACGGCGTCGAGCGCGTAGCGTTGCTGAAGGTCGACGTGGAACGCGCCGAACTGGACGTCCTGCGTGGCATCGAGGCGGCCGACTGGCCTCGGATCGACGCCGTCGTCGCCGAAGTGCACGACGAACAAGGACGCCTTGCCGAGTTCTGCGACCTGCTAGCGGCGGCGGGTATGTCTGTGGAGACTCGGCAGGATCCGAGCCTGGGCGGAACTGAGCTGTACGAGGTGTACGGAGACCGGTCGTGACGGCGGCGACCCTGGTGACGCTCGGCGGCTCGGCGGCTCGCACGCTTGTATGCATCCCGCATGCTGGTGGCAGCGTGGTGGCGTTCCGGGCCTGGGTCCGGGGCGCTGCAGCAGCGGGCCTGGCGGTCCGAGCTGTCCACTGGGAGGATGAACCCGGCCGGTCCAGTATCGAGTCCCGGGCCGACGCGCTAGCCGCGGAGCTGCAAGGCATTGCCGAGCCCTGGGTGCTGCTGGGGCACAGCCTCGGGGCGTTGATCGCGGCGGAGACTATCCGGCGGATCACTGGCCCCGCGCCCGAACTTGTCGTCCTCTGCGCTGCAGCTCCGCCTGGCTACCCACGCGACTTCCCGGCTGGCGTGCTAGCCGCCCCCGAGGCTGCGATGGTCCAGTACGTAACGCGGCTAGGCGGCACGCCCGATGACATTCTCATGAATCCGGATTTCCGGCCACAGCTACTCGAACATCTACGGAACGACCTCAACCTGATCGAGCGCTACGAACCGGCCTTCGACGGGCCGTTGACATTGCCGGTCTCGGTGTACGGCGGTGCATCCGACGCCTCGGTCCCGATCGAGGCGCTCGGCGGCTGGCAGGCGTTCGCCCGGAAGGCCCGGGTGCGGATCTTTCCCGGCAACCACTTCTTCCTGCATGGCAGGCCAGCTGAGGTATGCCGGGAGGTGGCTGCCGACTGCATGCGGACCAGCCCAGATCGTCTGGGCGGGTAGCATCGAGCCGTGCCCGAGTACACACAGCCCGCTCTGGCCCGGCTCGTCCTCGCAGACCGGGCGCGGGACGTAGTCGACGACGCCTTAAGGCTCGTTCCGACCCTCGACGACGGGCAGCGCCCACCCGCTGAGCTGCTGATGGAGGCACTCCGGGTTCGCTCGCAGGCCGACAAGCTGGTTACTGCAGCCGTGCTGAACGCCCGCGCCCGAGGCGCCAGTTGGTCGGAAATCGCAGTCCTGGTAGGCATCCGCACCGAGTCGGTCGCCGAGCGCTGGCTCCCCGACGAGCAACGCTGGAGCGCCGGGCTCGCCCAGCCGCTGCGGCAGGAACCCGGTGAGGAACTGCCGCAGCTCGTGATACCGCAGGCGGCGTACGCCCCGGAGGTCTACGCCCGCGATCTTGACAACTGGGCCCTGCGCCACATCGACGAAGTTGAGCATGAGCGGTGGCGAGGTCTGGGCAAAGATCTCAAGCGTCCAGTCTCGGGCGGCCTCGACTAAAGCCGCACCGGCAACTCGGCGAGCTTCCGCATGCCGGACACTGCGTGCCACTGGAGTTGCTCAGCAGGCACGGCAAGAGCCAAGGCGGGGTGGCGGTCCAGCAGCCGGCTCAGCGCAATCTCGGCCTCTCGTCGGGCAAGCGTGGCACCGAGGCAGTAATGCGGGCCAGCGCCGAACGAGACGTGCGCCTCACCTCGGACGTCGTGCTGCCGGGCGATGTCCAGTATTCCAGGGTCCTCGAACGCACGCGGATCGTAGTTGCCGCCACTGAGTGCCACCGTAACGGCGTCGCCGGCCTGAAACGTGCCCCAACCGAGGTCGACGTCCTCGGTGGCGTATCGCATCCGGGACACCAACACTGGCCCGCACCAGCGCAGCAGCTCCTGTACGGCCTGTGGCATCAGCCCCGGGTCGGACCGCAGCAGGGCAAGCTGATCCGGGTGGGTCAGCAGCGCCCAGATACTGTTGGCGATGAAGTTGGCGGTGGTATCGTGCCCCGCGATGACCAGGCTGAGCACCATAGTGACCAGCTCGCGCTCGGAAAGGCGGTCGCCGTCGGCGTTTCGGGCCTGGATAAGGTCACTGATCACATCCTCGCCGGGCTCGGCACAGCGGCGCCGGACCAGGTCGTACGTGTAGTCGACGAGCGGTCGCAGTGTCTGGCCCAGTGCCTGCTGGTTGAACGAGAGGTCATGGGTCCAGCGCAGCCACGCCGGCCGGTCGACAGCCGGCACCCCGACCAACTCGCCAATGACGTGGATTGGCAGCGGATACGCGAAGTGCTCCAGAAGGTCGGTCACGCCGGCGGTGCCTTGCTCCGGTAGGGCGTCGATCAGGTCGTCGGTGATGCGCTCGATTCGTGGGCCCAGTTCCTTGACTCTGCGCGCCGAGAACGATGGTGTCACCAAGCGGCGCAGCCGGCTGTGGTCCTTGCCGTCGCTGTCAAGCAAGGTGTCCGTCAGGTAAGGGATCAGCTCCTCATCGAGGCCGAGTCGCCGCATGGCGTTGACTTGCAGCAGGGGGGCGTGTTCGCCGGGAACTGATGCGGGGTTGTTCGCGAAACGTGCGTCGCCGAGTACGGAACGGACGCCGTCATATCGCGCGACGATCCACATCAATGATCCTTCGACGGACCGAATCGGGCAGGCGGGGCCCTGTTCGCGCAGGTGTTCGTAGGCCGCGAGTGGATCGGTAGAAATCGACGGCGCGGCATTCTGGTAGGTGCGATTTTTGGCCGTATTCCTGCGAATATTGCCCATTTGTATCCTCGGGTCTTGGGAATCAGATTGCATTCCCTGCGCACTTCGGAGGACTGCTTCGGCGGCGTCGGTGCCCGTAGCTACTGGCACCGTGTGCGCTGCTGGCGGTCAGGGTCGTGTAGCCCTACGGGATAATTCTAACGGACCGCCGGGTCAGCACAACTGTCCGACCAGGCGGGATGGAGTGATTAAGTTCACATATCTCACTGACCCGTAGTGTTGTCTAGTATAGAATCAAGTCTATTGACTTCACCTGGAGGCGACACTCAAGGTGTCCTTCTATAGCGTTGCGGGGGCGCTTCCGCCATGGTGCTTTCTCTATCTGAAAAAAGGCCCATCACTCTTGTTGGGCGGGACGTCGAGATTTGGCAGGTTGAACACAACTTGCGACGGCTTAGTGCTGGTCACGGTGGAGTCCTGGTCATCGAGGGGGCCGCCGGGTTAGGCCGGTCCAGCCTCCTCAAATTGCTGCATCAGCGGGCGTCCGAGGAGGACTTCTGTGTGCTGTACGCACGGGGGAACGAGTTCGAGAGCGACATGCCGTTCGGGGCCGTTGCCCAACTGCTGGAGCTGGCCGTCTCCGTCCGCAACGCGGAAGATGCTCAGAGGACCGCCTGGCCGAGCGTACTCAGCCAGCTGCGAAGAGAACTGCTGGAACTCGCGGGCGACCGGCGTCTGGTCGTTGTGGTGGACGATGCCCACTGGGTGGACGTGCCGTCGCTGCGGTTTCTGAGCTACTTGGGCGTCCGCGTCGACCGCTCCCCGGTGTTGCTCGCCGTCGCCCTCGATCCGGCTGACCGGGGCCCAGTTGCTGACTGGCTGGGCAGCGTGAGCGTCTTGCTGGAGACGACGATCCTTCGGCTCGCCCCGCTCAGCGAAGCGGCCACCCACCGCTTGGTGTCGGCGTCTCTAGGGGCGGCGAGTTCGCCGGAGTTCGCCGCTGCTTGCTTCGCCGCCACCGGCGGCATCCCTTGGCTGCTGCAAGAGGTGCTGGCAGAGGTCGCTACCGGCCGGTTGGGATCACCAGAGGAGGCGCTGTCTGGCCTGTCTCGGCGACCACCGGTCCGGGTGATGCGCCAGGTGTTTCGGCGCTTGCAGGGCCTCCCACGGTCCTCGCTAGCCGTCGCCCGCGCCGTCGCGGTATTGGGCGTGGCCGAGGACCCGGTGGTCGTATCCCGAACCGCGGACCGGCCCGAGGCCGAGGTTGACGACGCGGTGACCGCGCTGGTCGAGTCAGAGGTGATCAAGGACGGCGCGGCTCTTAGCTTCGCGCAGCCCATGTTGCGTAGCGCGGTGTATGCAGGGATTCCGGCATTCCTGCGCGGCCGCTTGCACGCCCGCGCCGCGCAGGTGCTGGCTGAGACCGGTGCTTCCTCCGAGGCGGTCGCCGAGCAGTTGGCCAACGTTTCAACCGCTGTGGTTCTCCCAGCAGCCAAGGAACTAGGAGATGCGCGGTCGCGGATCCGCCCGGCCTCCAGACAGCTTCGACCCGTGTGGGGTGAGAGCGTCGGGGAGCGCGCGGTGGTGGCGCTGGAGTCCGCCCGGACTCTCACCCTCGATTGCCAGTTTGACCAGGCGGTCGCGACCTTGGAGGCGGCGATCGCCGGGGTGCGTGATCCTGCCCTCGGCGCACGTCTTGAGGCGACAGCGGTGTGGATTGCGCAGCTCTCCCTGGCGACCCGGGATCGTGGACGGGAGCTGCTGGAGAGGCTCGGACGGCCGCACCTCGCAGACAAGGCGCTGCTCGAGGAGGTCGTACGGGGAGCCCCAGCTGAACACATCGGATCGCTCACCGCCGACCTGCTCTACCGGCCTGGAATCCCGGCCGGCGACAGCGTCGGGTGGAGCGCTGGTCTGGTGGCGGTCGCGCTGCTCGCGCAATTCGACCGATTGGCCGAGGCACGGCAGGCGGTGCTGACCCTGAGGAGCACGGCGATCCAGGCCAGTACCACGCTCGCCGGGCTCGACCTGTGCCTGCGGGCTGCGGTTGACTATCAGCTGGGCGACATCGCGGGTGCCGCTGACCTCGCCCTTCAGGTGCTCTCCGGCACCGACGGTCAGCGCCCGGCCCGAATGGTCCGGGCCTTCGCTGCGGCAGTCCGGGCCGAGGCACTGATCTCGCAGGGTGCGTTGGACGCGGCTGCCGCGACAATCGAGAAGGCCGGCCTGATGGACGATGGCATGGCGGGCACCATCGCGATCCTTCCGCTACTACGCTCCCGCGGCCGCCTGCGGATCGCTCAGGATCAGCTCGACGAGGGCCTCAATGACTTGCTCCGGGGCCGCCAAGTCGCCGTCGGCCTAGGATTCACCCCAGGGGCATGGGTGGGCTGGTCATCTGCGGTCACCGCGCTTCACCGCCTCGGGCGTACTGAGGAGGCGCTCGCCATGGCACGAGAGGAACTGGCCGGTGCCCGCTTGAGCGGCGCGGCCGCGCCGCTCGCCGCCGCGCTGCGGACCCTGGGGTTGCTGACCCCAGGGCCGGCTGCACTGCCTCTAATGCGGGAGGCGGCCGGCCTGATGGAGGACTTCCCGGGGCGGATGGAAAGGGCTAGAACCCAGCTGACGTACGGTATCGTTCTGCGTCGCGTAGGCAAGGGCGCGGCGGCGCGGGAGCAGCTGAGGCAGGCTGCCCAGACGGCCGCCATCCACGGTGCGCACGTCCTGAACCGCCGAGCTGTCGACGAACTGCGTTCGATCGAGACCGGCCCGGTGGGCCGTCGACCTCATGCAGTACTGACCCCCCAGCAGCAGCGGGTGGCCGAGCTCGCTGCGGAGGGCATGCAGAACGAGAAAATAGCCCAGGAACTGTTCGTCACGGTGAAAACTGTCGAGTGGCATCTGACCCAGGCGTATCGGAAGCTCGGCATCAAGTCCCGCAGTGCGCTCTCACCCGTGCTCGTGGCGAGAACCCTGGACTACGCAGAGTCTGCATGAGATTACCCTGGGGGCTTGCTGGGGTGCGCCCCTAGTGCGGTGAGCGACCCGTCCTCGCAAGGATTGCCACGGACCTTTTGGCGACACGATGACGGGGCGGCGCGAGTTGTATGGACCTTCGGCATTCCGATATGGATGCGGCACCTACGTACTCCCTGGACGGGGGACGCTCGCTGCACCGGTGGCTAGGTGAGATGCGGCGGCACCACCCGGTTCATCAGGATCCGCTCTCTCGGCTGTGGACGCTCTACCGATACCGCGACATCACGCAGGCCACTGCCGACCCGGCCGCCTTCTCCTCGGAGCTGTGGCGGCATCTGCCCGGCGAGATGAGTACTGGAGCTCTGACCGCCGGCAACCTCACCGCGATGGACCCGCCCCGGCACCGCCTCGTACGAGACCTGGTTAGCCGTTCCTTCACCGCTCGCGCGGTCGCCGCGCTGCGGCCCCGGATCACCGCGATCGCCGATGAACTGGTCGGTGCCGTGGCCGACCGCGGTGAGATGGACGTGGTCGCCGACCTGTCCGATCCGCTGCCCGTCCAGGTGATCGGCGAGCTGCTCGGTCTGCCGGCGGCGGACCGGGCGCTGTTCGGCGAATGGGCCCGGCGCATGCTCTCGTTCGACAAGGCTGGCCTGACTGACCAGACAGTTCGCAAGAGTGTCGCCGACACCCAGAAGGAGCTGCTGTCCTACCTGCGGGCGCACTGCCGGCGGCGCCGGGCGAACCCCAGGGACGACCTGATCAGCCGGCTGAGCCGGGCGGAGATCGACGGGGAGCGGCTCACCGAGGACGAGGTGGTGAACTTCGCCAACCTTCTCCTACTTGCCGGGCACGTGACCACCACGCTGCTGCTGGCGAATATCGTCCTGACCCTCGATGAGTACCCCGGCGCGGCCGCCGAGGTGCGAGTCGACCGCAGGCTGATTCCGAATCTCATCGAGGAGACCCTGCGATACCGGCCGGTCATCGTCAGCAACACTCGGGTGACCACCCGCGCGGTCACGGTGGGCACCGAGCGGCTGCCGGCAGGCCAATTCGTGGCGCTGTCGTTCATCTCCGGCAACCGCGACGAGCAGCACTTCACCGACCCTGACCGGTTCGACCTCCACCGTGACGCCCGCAAGCACCTAGGGTTCGGCCACGGCATCCACTACTGCCTGGGCGCGCCGTTGGCTCGTGCGGAACTGGGGATTGCGATCGAGGCGATGCTCGACCGTTTCAGCCGGTTCGAGGTGACAAGCGCTCCTGTCGACTACTACGACACCCCCGCGGTCGCCGGGCCGCGTTCCCTGCGAATCGCCTTCCGGCATCGCTGATCCGGCCACCTTCGATCGCCGCACATGACGCGATCGCTGTCAGCACATCCTGCTGACCGAATCCACGCAGAGAGAGCTATGAAACTCACCAAGGAACAGCTCGCGACCTACCACAACGACGGATACCTGCTGCTGAATGACGTGTTCTCCAGCGACGAGACCGAGACCGTGTGTATCGCGCTGAGCGAGGACCAGCGTGTGCCGGGCCCACATCGCATCACCGAGGACGACGGCGTAACCCTGCGCTCGATCTATGCCTCGCACGCCCGTCACCCGGTGTTCGCGCGGTTGGTGCGCAGCGAGCGGCTACTTGGCCCTGCTCAGCAGATCGCAGGGGAGGACCTCTATGTCCACCAGATGAAAATCAATTCAAAGCAGGCGTTCGGCGGCGAGCGGTGGGCGTGGCACCAGGACTACATCGTCTGGCGGGACGTCGACAACATGCCGGCCCCCTCCCAGGTGAACGTGGCGATCTTCCTCGACGACGTCACCGAGTTCAACGGCCCAGTGATCTTCCTGCGTGGCTCGCACCGGCTGGGAACGCTGGAACGCCCAGGGTCCACCGAGGGCCACGAATCCGGCCACATCGACCCGGACGAGTACTCGCTGACCCCGGCCGAGCTGGCCGACCTGGTCAAGCAGCACGAGATGGTCAGCCCGAAGGGCACGCGCGGCGGGGTGCTGCTGTTCAGCTCGCAGATCGTTCACGGGTCCGGCACCAACATCTCGCCGTTCGCCCGCCGCCTGCTGATCCTCACCTACAACCCGGTGTCGGACGCGCCGCGCCCGGTCGGCGCCCCGCGCGCGGAGCACCTGGCCGGCCGCGACGCCACCCCGCTCGTGGTCGACAGGGGTCCCCTCGACCGCCACTGACCGACCTTTCCGGCGCCCCGACGAACCGATGGAAGTGAGCATGAGCTCTGCTGACGTAGCGGCCACCATCGTCCGGTTGTACGAATCGGTGGTCGAGGCGCACCCCGACGTGCCGGTGATCACCGACGGCGACCGCGTGTGGTCGTACCAGGAGCTGAACTCGGCCGCCAACCGCATCGCGTGGTGGCTGATCGGGCGCGGTGTCGGGCCGGAGCAGACGGTGGGTGTCGCCCTCGACTGCGGCATCGACCAGGTCGCCGCGCTGCTCGGCACGCTCAAGTCGGGCGCCGTCTATCTGCCGCTCGATCCGGTCCTGCCGGCCGAGCGCATCAACTACCTGCTGGCCGACGCCACGCCCAGCCTGATCCTCGACGGCGACGCCGCCGCCTGGGCCGGGCAACCGGAAGACAATCCGAGGGTGCCGCTCACCTCCGACAGCCTGGCGTACGTCATCTACACGTCCGGCTCCACCGGGACGCCGAAGGGCGTCGGCGTCACGCACGGCAGCATGGTCAACCTTGCCCGCACGGTCAGCGGCCAGTACGCCCCTGGCGACACCCCGCGGGTGCTGCAACTGGCGTCGCTCGGCTTCGACGTGGCCATCTGGGAGCTGCTCACCGCGGTGGCCACCGGCGGCACCCTGGTCGTCAGCCAGGCCGACCAGCTCTCCGGCGATGACCTGCTCCGGGTGCTGCGGGAGCAGCGGATCACGCACGTCACGCTGCCAGTTCCGGTGCTGGCCTCGCTCCCGCCGGACGCCGAGAATCAGCTTCCCGACCTGACCACGGTGCACATCGGCGGGGAGACCTGCCCGCCCGAGCTGGTGCGGCGGTGGTCGGCGGGCCGCCGGCTGATCAACGGGTACGGCGCGACCGAGACCACTGTGGCCGCCACCCTCACCACGCCGCTGAACGGCCCGGACGCCCCGATCGGCAGGGCCATCGACGGCACCCGCGTCTACGTCCTGGATGACACGCTGGCGCAGGTCGTCCCGGGAACGGCCGGCGAGTTGTACGTCGCGGGCACCAACGTGGCCCGGGGCTATCTACGCCGGCCGGGCCTGACCGCGTCCCGGTTCCTCGCCGATCCGTACGGGCAGCCCGGGTCGCGGATGTACCGCACCAGCGATGTCGGCCTGATCCGCCCCGACGGGCAGCTGGAGTTCCTGCGCCGCGCCGACGACCAGGTCAAGATCCGGGGTGCCCGGGTGGAGCCCGGCGAGCTCGAGGCGGTGCTGCAGCGCCGGACCGACGTCGTGCACGCGGCCGTCACCGTACGGCCGAACGCCCGCGGTGAACGACAGCTCGTCGCCTACGTCGTTCCGGCCGCGGCCGCCATCGGCGCGGCGGACCTGCGCGACGACCTGCGCGACGACCTGCGCGGCACGCTGCCGTCGTACCTGGTCCCGGCCAATGTCGTGCTGCTCGACAGCCTGCCGCTGACCCCGAACGGCAAGGTCGACCGTGACGCCCTGCCCGACCCGGAGTACACCCCGGCCGGACTCGACCGGACTGCGCGCAGCCCGGTCGAGGACATGCTCCGGGTTGTGTTCGCCGAGATCCTCGAACTGCCGCAGGTGGGGTTCGACGACGACTTCTTCGACCTCGGTGGGCACTCGCTGCTAGCCGGCCGGTTGATCGGCCGGATCCGCGGCACCCTCGGCCTCGAGGTGCGCATGAAGGACTTATTCGAGAAGTCCACCCCGGCCGCCCTGGCGTCGTACCTGCAACGGCAGGAGGCCGGCCCGGCCCGCCCGGAGCTGACCCGCCTGCCTCGGCCCGAGCGGATCCCGCTCTCCTTCGCGCAGCAGCGGCTCTGGTTCCTGCACCGCCTTGAAGGGCCGTCGGCGACCTACAACATGCCGCTCGCCCTGCACCTGACCGGGAAGGTCGACACCGGCGCGCTGGCTGCGGCCCTCACCGACGTCATCGGCCGCCACGAGCCGCTGCGCACCCTCATCCACGAGGTCGACGGTCAGCCGTACCAGCAGATCCTGGACCCGGGGGAGGTGCGCCCGGCCCTGCCCGTCCGTCCGATCGGCGCGGCGCAGGTGGACGAGGAAGTGCGTCGGTCGGCACGGCACGAGTTCGAGCTGGCCCGGCAGATCCCGGTCCGCGCCGAACTGCTCACCGTCAGCCCGGACGAGTCCGTACTGGTGCTGGTCATCCACCACATCGCCGGCGACGGCTGGTCCGGCGCGCCCCTGGCCCGGGACCTGGTCACCGCCTACTCGGCCCGGCTCAACGGGGTCGTACCGCAGTGGCCACCGCTCCCGGTCCAGTACGCCGATTACACGCTCTGGCAGCGCACGATGCTCGGTGGCGAGGAGGAGCAGGCAAGCCCGCTGACCGAGCAACTGCGGTACTGGCGTGAGCAGCTCGCCGACCTCCCACACGAGATCACCGTGCCGGGCGACCGGCCTCGCCCGGCCGTCGCCACCTACCGCGGCGGCGTCGTCCCGATCACCATGGACGCCGAGCTGCACGCCGGCATAACGGAGCTCGCCCGCCGCAACGGCGTCACCGTCTACATGGTCCTGCAGGCCACCGTGGCCGCGCTGCTTACCCGGCTCGGCGCCGGCACGGACGTCGCCATCGGTGCCGGCGTCGCCGGACGGTCCGAGCCCGCACTCGACGATCTGGTCGGGCTCTTCGTCAACATGCTGGTGCTCCGCACCGACACCGCCGGCTCGCCGCCGTTCACCGAACTGCTGCATCAGGTGCGTGACACCAGCATTGAGGCGTACGGCCACCAGGACATCCCGTTCGAGCAGCTGGTCGAGAGCCTCAACCCGGATCGGGTCGCCGGCCGTCAGTCGCTGTTCCAGGTCGCCCTGGTCCTGCAGAACAACACCTCTGTTCCGTTCGACCTGCCCGGCCTGCGGGTACGCGCGGAGCAGATCCCGACCGGGACCGCCCGGTTCGACCTCTCGCTGAGCGTCACCGAGCACAGGGACGGAATCAGCGGCACCGCGGAGTACGCCGCTGACCTCTACGACCGCGCGACGGCGGAGGCTGTCGTCGAGCGCTGGATCCAATTGATCCGCCAGGTGATGGCGGATCCGAGCCGCAGGGTCGACACGCTCGACGTCACCACTCCCGGCGACGAGTCCCGGCTGGCCGGGTGGCGGCGGTACGAACGGGACGTCCCGCCGGTGACCCTCGGCGACATGTTCGCCCGGCAGGTGGCTGCCACGCCGGACGCGATCGCCGTGAGTGACGGCAGCGATGTGTGGACGTACCGCGAGGTGAACCGGTACGCCAACCACGTCGCGGGCCGGCTGATCGATCGGGGCATCGGCCCGGAGGACCTCGTCGCCGTCGCCATGCCGAGGTCCGCGCGCCTGGTGGCGTCCCTGCTCGGGGTGCTCAAGGCAGGTGCCGCGTATGTGCCGGTGGACCTGGTCTTCCCGGATCGTCGCAACCGGCACGTGATCATCGACTCGGACCCACGGCTGGTGCTGACCTCCCGTGCTGGTGCCGAGAACCTGCCCGCCGACCTGCCCTGTGAGCTGGTCATGATCGACGACTGGGGTACCGGCCGGGGCGACGATCCGGCGGACGCCGACCGGGGACGGCCCTCGAACGTCGACAGCCCGGCGTACGTCATCTACACCTCCGGCTCGACCGGGCAGCCCAAGGGCGTCGTGGTGACCCACCGCGGCCTTGCGGCCTTCGCCGAGACTCTGCGGGAGCGGTGTGCCGCGGGACCGAACGACCGGGTGCTGCAGCTGTCGTCGCCCAGTGTGGACGCCTCGGTGCTGGAGATGGTATGGGCGTTCAGCTCCGGGGCCCGGCTGGTCATCGCCAGCCAGCACCGGCTGGCCGGCGAGGAACTGGCTCAGGCGCTCGCGGAGCGGCGGATCACCCACGCGCACATCCCGCCATCGGCGTTGAGCACTATTCCGGCAGAGGCTGCCGGACGGCTTCCCGAGTTCCGGATACTCAGCGTCGGCGCAGAGTCCTGCCCGCCCGAACTGGTCCGGCTGTGGCTGCCGGGGCGGGACTTCGTCAACGCGTACGGCCCGACCGAGTGCACGGTCGCCGCCTCACACACCTTCCCGCTGGCCGAGGCGCGCGCCCCGATCGGCCGGCCGGTCATCGACGCTGAGCTGTACGTACTGGACGAGACGCTCCGGCCGGCGGCTCCCGGGGTGCCCGGCGAGTTGTACATCGGTGGGGCCGGCCTGGCTCGGGGCTACCTGCGCCGGGGTGGGCTGACCGCGTCGCGGTTCGTTGCGAACCCGTACGGCGAGCCGGGGTCACGGATATACCGGACCGGCGACGTCGTCCGATGGAACACGGACGGCGAGCTGGAGTACCTGGGGCGCTCCGACGAGCAGGTGAAGGTCCGCGGCTTCCGGGTCGAGCCCGGCGAGGTCGAACACGTCCTCGCGAGCCAGCCGTCGGTCGATAGAGCCGTGGTGGTGCCCCGCCGAGACCGCTCGGGGTCGGTCTCCCTGGCGGCGTACGTGGTGCTGGCGGCGGCGTCGCCGGCCGGCTTCGATGATCAGCTGTCCGAGTGGAACGACATCTACGACCAGGTCTACGCCGGTTTCTCCGGTGACGCGGGCAACGACTTCATCGGCTGGACCAGCTCGTTCACCGGCGGCCCGATCCCGATCGAGGAGATGCGGGAGTGGCAGCGGTCCGCGGTCGACGCGGTGCGGCGCTTCGGGCGCGGCCGGGTGCTGGAGATCGGCTCGGGCTCCGGCCTGCTGATGGCCCCGTTGGCCGACGCCGTCGACGAATACTGGGGCACGGACCTGTCTGAGGTCTCGATCGACCGGCTGCGCGCGTTCGCGGACGCCCGCGGGTGGAACGACGTGCGGCTGTCCTGCCAGCCGGCGCACGACGTTTCCGGCCTGCCCCGCCGCTACTTCGACACGGTCGTCATCAACTCGGTGGTGCAGTACTTCCCGAGCGCTGACTACCTGCGCGACGTGCTCGTCCAGGTCGTGGACCTGCTCGCCGACGGCGGCCGGGTCATCGTCGGCGACGTCCGGCACTACGGCCTGCTGCGGGTGTTCCACGCGGCGGTGCACGACTTCCGTGGCACCGAGGGGCGGCGCGCGGCGGTCGAGCACGCCATGGCGGTGGAGAAGGAGCTGCTGCTGGCCCCCGAGTTCTTCACCTCGATCGACCACCCGGCCATTACCGGTGTCGAGGTGACGCTCAAGACCGGGCAGGCGTCGAACGAGCTGACCGGCTACCGGTACGAGGTCGTCCTGCACACCGCCCCGGCGCGGCGGCTCGCGACGCTGCCCGTGCTGGTGTGGGGCCGAGACACCATCGACCTGGACGTGGTGACCGGCCCGGCGCGGGTGACCGGCATCCCGAACCCGCGGCTGGCCGGCGGGGTGGCCGCGGTGCGGTTGCTGGACGGCATGGACGCGGTGCCCCCGTCGGCCGGCCCGGAGCTTGAACCCGAGGCGGTGCGCCGGTGGGCGGTCCAGCGCGGCATGCGGGCGGTGCCGACGTGGTCGCCGAACCGCTGGAACACGTACGACGTCGTGCTGATCGACGCCGCCGAGGCGGAACCCCTGGCCGACGTGTACCGCCCGGCCGACGGCGTCGAGCCGGCCAACGTCCCTGCGGTCGCCCGTACGGCCGGCGAGCTGGTGTCGGAGTTGCGCTCGACGGTGCAGAGGTTGCTGCCGGACTACATGGTCCCGGCCACGATTACCCAGATCGAGCGGATCCCGGTCACTCCGAACGGGAAGATCGACCGCCGGGCGCTGCCGGACCCGGAGGTGGTGCTCTCGCGCGGACGCCACCCGCGAACCCCACTGGAGCAGATCCTCTGCGAGCTGTACGCCGACATCTTGGGCCTGGAGCGGGTCGGCGTCGACGACAGCTTCTTCGATCTGGGCGGGCATTCGCTGTTGGCCACCAGACTGACCAGCCGGATCCGCTCGGTGCTTGGCGTCGAGGCGCTTCTGCAACAGATCTTCGCCGCGCCGTCGCCGGCCGAGTTGGCGGTGGTGTTGGGCGAGGAGCAGGGTCGGGTGCAGCGGGCGCTGGAGCCGGTGGTGCGGCCGGAGGTGTTGCCGTTGTCGTTTGCTCAGCAGCGTTTGTGGTTCTTGCACAAGTTGGAGGGGTTGTCGGCGACGTATAACTCGCCGTTGGCGTTGCGGCTTTCGGGCTCGTTGGATGTGGGCGCGTTGCGGGCTGCGTTGGGTGATGTGGTGGGCCGGCATGAGGCTCTGCGGACGGTGTTCGCGGAGGTGGATGGTGTGCCGTGTCAGCGGGTGTTGGACGCGGTGGATGTCGGGTTGCCGGTGCGTGAGGTGTCTGCGGGTGAGTTGCCGGGTGCGTTGCGGCAGGCGGCTCGGTACGAGTTCGACTTGGCTCGGGAGATTCCGGTGCGGGCGTGGTTGTTCGTGGCTGGTCCGGGTGAGTGGGTGTTGATGCTGGTGTTGCATCACATCGCGGCTGATGGTGCGTCGTTGGGGCCGTTGGCGCGGGATTTGGCGACGGCGTATGCGGATCGTCGGGTGGGTCGTGGTCCGTCGTGGTCGCCGTTGCCGGTGCAGTACGCGGATTACACGTTGTGGCAGCGGCGGTTGCTTGGTGAGGAGGCTGATCCGGGCAGTGTGTTCGGGCGTCAGTTGGCGTATTGGCGTGGGCGGTTGGCGGGTTTGCCGGAGCAGGTGACGTTGCCGGCTGATCGGCCTCGGCCGCAGGCGGCGTCGTATGCCGGTGACGTGTGGATGTTCCGGTTGGATGCGGGGTTGCACGCGGATCTGTTGCGGCTTGCCCGGGCGTCGGGGGCGACGTTGTTCATGGTGTTGCAGGCGGCGTTGGCGGCGGTGCTGACGCGGCTGGGTGCGGGTGAGGATGTGCCGATCGGTAGTCCGATTGCTGGTCGTAGCGATGATGCGTTGGACGATCTGGTTGGGTTTTTCGTGAACACGTTGGTGTTGCGGGCTGACACGTCCGGGAATCCGGGTTTTGGTGAGTTGTTGGAGCGGGTGCGGGATACGTCGTTGGAGGCGTATGCGCATCAGGATGTGCCGTTCGAGTTTTTGGTGGAGAAGCTCAATCCGCATCGCAGTACCGCGCATAATCCGTTGTTCCAGGTGCTGCTGGCGTTTCAGAACAACCCGGACACCGGTTTCCACCTGCCCGGCCTGCGTGCCGAGCCGGAGGAGATCGGCACCGGCGTGTCCCGGGTGGACCTCACCCTCAACGTCACCGAGACGTTCGGCGCGGACGGTGCGCCGCAGGGCATCCGCGCCGCAATCGAATACGCCACCGACCTGTACGACGCGAGCACCGTCGAGTCGTTCGCCGCACGGTTCGTGCGCATGCTGCAGGCGGCCGTCGCGGACCCGAGCCGCCGGATCAACGCCGTCGATTTGCTCTCCGGCGAGGAGAACGCGACGGTTCTCGCCCTGTCCGGGCGGAACGCGGCGGTTCCCGACCCACGGGTGTGGCCTGCCGTCTTCGAGGCCACAGCCGCCGCTGTCCCGGACGCGACCGCTGTGGTCGAGGGGCAGCTCAGCTGGACGTACGCGGAACTGAACGAGAACGCGAACCGGCTGGCCGCATACCTGATCGACCGTGGTGTCGGACCCGAGGACATCGTCGGTGTGCTGATGCCGCGTAGCACGATGCAGCTCGCTGCCGTGCTCGCGATCGGCAAGGCCGGTGCCGCGTTCCTGCCGATCGACCCGGCGTACCCGGCGGAACGGATCGGGTACCTCATCGTGGACGCCCGGCCGAAGATGCTGCTCACCGACACCGCCCATGCGGAGGGGGCAGCCGGCGCCATAGCGATCGACGACCCCGCCGTGGCCGCTGCGCTGCGGGAGGCGCCGGTGACCGACCCGGTCGGCGTCGCCGTGCGGCTCGAACACGCCGCCTACGTCATCTACACCTCCGGCTCGACGGGCCGGCCCAAGGGCACGATCGTGACCCACCGCGGTCTGGCGGCGCTGGCAGTCAGCGGCTGCGAGCGGGCGGCCGTCGACCGGGATAGCCGGGTCCTGCAGCTCACCTCGCCGAGCTTCGACGTATCCGTCTTCGAGTTCCTTGCCGCGTTCCACGCGGGGGCCGTGCTGGTGATGCCCGAGCCCGGCCGGCTGGCCGGCGAGGAGCTGGCGGAGCTGCTTGCGGACGCGGGCGTGTCGCACGCCTTCGTGCCGCCGTCGGTGCTGGCGACGCTGCCGGATGAGGCCCCCGGACGACTGGCCGGGCTGCGGAGTCTGGTGGTCGGCGGGGAGGCGTGTTCGGCGGATCTGGTCCGGCGCTGGTCGGCGGGCCGGCGGATGACGAACCTCTACGGCCCGACGGAGACCACGGTGGCGGCGTCGATCAGCCGCCCGATGTCCGACGGCGCCCACCCGATCGGCGCTCCGCTGCCGGGTACCCGGGTGTATGTGCTCGACGCGAACCTGCGCCCGGTCCCGCCAGGCGCGCGCGGCGAGCTGTACATCGGTGGTATCGGAGTGGCCCGGGGATATCTCGGTCGCCCGGCCCTGACGGCGTCGCGGTTCGTGGCCGACCCGTTCGGCCCCGCGGGCGCCCGGGCGTACCGGACCGGTGACGTGGTGCGGTGGAACGCCGACGGCGAGCTCGAGTACTTCGGCCGGTCCGACCACCAGCTCAAGATCCGTGGCTTCCGGGTGGAGCCAGGCGAGATCGAGGCCGCGCTGGTGCGGCGGCCGAGCGTTGCGCAGGCCGTCGTGGTCGCCCGACGCGATCAGCACGGATTCCAGGCGCTGTACGCCTATGTGACGGCCGGTGCGGAACCCGCCGACGCCGATCGCCTGCGCGCCGAGCTGCGCGCCGAGCTGCCCGATTACCTCGTGCCGGCCGCGGTCGTAGTGCTCGACAAGTTTCCGGTCAACGCCAACGGCAAGCTGGATCGCAATGCGCTGCCCGAGCCGCGGTTCGTCACCTCGGCTGTGGGCAACCGGACGCCGGGCACGCCGCAGGAGGAGATCCTGCGATCCGTGTTCGCCGACGTCCTGGGGATCGAGCAGATCGGCGCCGACGATAACTTCTTCGACCTGGGCGGACACTCGCTGCTGGTGACCCGGTTGATCTCGCGGGTGCGCGGCACGCTCGGCGTCGACGTGTCGATGCGGACGTTCTTCAACGCTCCGACCCCGCGGCAACTGGCCGCTCAGCTCCTCGATGCCGGCCCGGTGCCGGCCCGGTTGCAGCCGGTGCCACGGCCCGAGGCGCTGCCGCTGTCGTTCGCGCAGCAGCGTTTGTGGTTCCTGCACAAGCTGGAGGGGCCGTCGGCGACGTACAACTCGCCGCTGGCGATCAAGCTCTCCGGCGATCTGGACGTGGACGCGCTGCGGTTGGGGCTGGCGGACGTCGTCGTCCGGCACGAGGCGCTGCGGACGGTCTTCGCCGAGCGGGCAGGGAACCCGTACCAGCGGATCCTGGACTCCGCCGAGGTCGAACTGACCATTCGTGAGGTGCCCCAGTCGAAGCTGCCGGGCGCGTTGCGCGAGGCGGCTCGGTACGAGTTCGACCTGGCACGGGAGATCCCACTGCGGGCGTGGCTGTTCGCGGCCGGTCCGGGCGAGTGGGTGTTGATGCTGGTGCTGCACCACGTCGTCGCCGACGGGTGGTCGCTGCAGGTGCTCGTGTCCGACCTGACCTCCGCATACACCAGCCGGCGGGCGGGACACGCGCCGTCGTGGCAGCCGCTGCCCGTGCAGTACGCCGACTACACGCTCTGGCAACGTGAGCACCTGGGCGCCAACGACGACCCGGACAGTGTGTCCAGCCGGCAGGTCTCCTACTGGCTGGAGCAGTTGGCGGATCTGCCCGACCAGGTAACGCTGCCGACCGACCGGCCACGCCCGGCGGTCGCCAGCTACCGCGGCGAGACGGTCACCTTTGACCTCGACGCCAAGGAGCACGCCGAGCTCGTCCGCCTGGCCAGGGAGACTGGCACCACCCTGTTCATGGTTCTTCAGGCGGCCCTGGCCGGCCTGCTCACCCGGCTCGGGGCCGGAACCGACATCGCGATCGGCTCGCCCATCGCCGGGCGCACCGACGACCGTCTCGAAAACCTGATCGGTCTGTTCGTGAACATGCTGGTGCTGCGCACCGACACCGCCGGCGATCCGACCCTGAGCGAGCTGCTCACCCGGGTGCGGGAGACCTCTCTGGCCGCGTACGCCCACCAGCACATGCCCTTCGAATACCTGGTGGAACGGCTCAACCCGCACCGCTCGGCAGCCCACCACCCGCTGGTGCAGATCCTCTTCGGACTGCAGAACACCGCCGAGCAGAATGTCAGCCTGCCGGGCGTCACCGCCTCCGGCATGTCGGTCGACACGGGCGTCTCTCGGGTGGACCTGTCGATCAACATCGTCGAGGCCTCGGCGCGGGACGGCAGCCTGGCCGGTCTCACTGGTCTCGTCGAGTTCTCCACTGATCTGTATGACCGGGCGACGATCGAGGCGTTCGCGGCTCGGTGGGTGCGGGTGTTGCGGGCGATGGTGGTGGCGCCGGGGTCGCGGTTGAGTGGGGTGCAGCTGCTGGGGGTCGATGAGCGGGATCGGTTGTTGCAGCGGTGGGGGGCGGCGTCGGGTCCGGTGGCGGCGGTGACGCTGGCGGAGTTGTTCGAGCGTCGGGTGGCGGCCACGCCGGATGCGGTGGCGGTTGTCGAGGGGGAGCTGAGCTGGTCGTATGCGCAGCTGAATGCGTACGCGAATCGGGTTGCCTGGTCGTTGATCGAGCGCGGTGTGGGTGTCGAGGATGTGGTGGCTGTGGTGCTGCCGCGCGGCGCGGTGCAGGTCGCGACGGTGTTGGGGGTCGTGAAGGCGGGTGCGGCGTATCTGCCGGTGGATCCGGGTTATCCGCGGGCTCGGGTGGAGTATTTGTTGCGGGATGCTGCTCCGGCGTTGGTGATCGGTGAGGGGGATGTCTTCGACGGGCAGCCGGAGCATGACCCGGTGTGTCCGTTGCCGGTGGACGCTGCCGCGTATGTGATCTATACGTCGGGTTCGACGGGGCAGCCCAAGGGTGTCGTGGTGACCCACCGCGGGCTCGCGAGCATGGCCGCGACGCAGCAGCGACTCGGGGCGGGCGAGGGCTCGCGGGTGCTGCAGTTCGCCGCGCTCGGCTTCGACGCCACGGTGTGGGAGCTGGTGATGGCCCTCGGCGCCGGCGCCGTTCTGGTGGTGCCCGAGGCCGACCGG
Organism: Solwaraspora sp. WMMA2056; assembly: GCF_030345095.1. Lineage (NCBI taxonomy): Bacteria > Bacillati > Actinomycetota > Actinomycetes > Micromonosporales > Micromonosporaceae > Solwaraspora > Solwaraspora sp. WMMA2056. The sequence goes on along the minus strand of NZ_CP128360.1, from coordinate 497,725 downwards.
CTGGCCGGGGAGGACCTGGCGGCCGTCCTGCACGAGCAGCGCATCACCCACCTCACGCTGCCGCCGACCGTGCTGGCGACGGTGCCGGCCGACCGGCTGCCCGACCTCGGCACCCTGGTGGTCGCCGGGGAGGCGTGCCCGCCCGAACTGACCGCGCGGTGGTCGCCCGGACGCCGGATGTTCAACGCGTACGGCCCGACCGAGTCGACCGTCTGCGCATCGATCAGCGCGGAGCTTTCACCCGGCCCGGCGCCGATCGGCCGTCCGGTGCTGAACACCCGGCTCTACGTGCTGGATGACGCGCTTCAACCGGTGGCGTCCGGGGTCCCGGGCGAGCTGTACATCGTCGGCGAGGGCCTGGCCCGGGGTTATCGGGGCCGTGCCGGTCTAACCGCGACCCGGTTCCTGGCCGATCCCTACGGGCCCGCCGGCACGCGGATGTACCGCACCGGCGACATGGTCCGCTGGAACGCCGACGGGGACCTGGAGTACCTCGGCCGCTCCGACGAGCAGGTGAAGATCCGCGGCTTCCGGGTGGAGCCCGGCGAGGTGGCGTCCGTGCTGCTGCGCCATCCTGCGGTTGCCCAGGCCGCCGTCATCGTCCGGCTGGACCAGCTTCTCGCGTACGCCGTTCCGGCCTCCGGGCGGGCGGTCCGCGACGGAGTGCTGCGCGCGTACCTGCAGGACGAGCTGCCGGAGCACATGGTTCCATCGGCGGTCGTCCTCCTCGACGAGATTCCCCGCACCTCGCACGGGAAGGTCGACCAGCGGGCGCTGCCGGACCCCGAGCAGGCCGGCGGCCGGGGGCGCGCACCGCGTACGCCGCAGGAGGAGCTGCTATGCGTCCTGTTCGCGCAAGTGCTCGACGTGCCGCAGGTGGACCCGGACGACAGCTTCTTCGATCTGGGCGGGCATTCGCTGTTGGCCACCCGGCTGATCATTCGGATCCGCAAGGCGTTCCGCTGCGAGCTGCCGCCGCGCGCGCTGTTCGCCGCGCCGTCGCCGGCCGAGTTGGCGGTGGTGTTGGGCGAGGAGCAGGGTCGGGTGCAGCGGGCGCTGGAGCCGGTGGTGCGGCCGGAGGTGTTGCCGTTGTCGTTTGCTCAGCAGCGTTTGTGGTTCTTGCACAAGTTGGAGGGGTTGTCGGCGACGTATAACTCGCCGTTGGCGTTGCGGCTTTCGGGCTCGTTGGATGTGGGCGCGTTGCGGGCTGCGTTGGGTGATGTGGTGGGCCGGCATGAGGCTCTGCGGACGGTGTTCGCGGAGGTGGATGGTGTGCCGTGTCAGCGGGTGTTGGACGCGGTGGATGTCGGGTTGCCGGTGCGTGAGGTGTCTGCGGGTGAGTTGCCGGGTGCGTTGCGGCAGGCGGCTCGGTACGAGTTCGACTTGGCTCGGGAGATTCCGGTGCGGGCGTGGTTGTTCGTGGCTGGTCCGGGTGAGTGGGTGTTGATGCTGGTGTTGCATCACATCGCGGCTGATGGTGCGTCGTTGGGGCCGTTGGCGCGGGATTTGGCGACGGCGTATGCGGATCGTCGGGTGGGTCGTGGTCCGTCGTGGTCGCCGTTGCCGGTGCAGTACGCGGATTACACGTTGTGGCAGCGGCGGTTGCTTGGTGAGGAGGCTGATCCGGGCAGTGTGTTCGGGCGTCAGTTGGCGTATTGGCGTGGGCGGTTGGCGGGTTTGCCGGAGCAGGTGACGTTGCCGGCTGATCGGCCTCGGCCGCAGGCGGCGTCGTATGCCGGTGACGTGTGGATGTTCCGGTTGGATGCGGGGTTGCACGCGGATCTGTTGCGGCTTGCCCGGGCGTCGGGGGCGACGTTGTTCATGGTGTTGCAGGCGGCGTTGGCGGCGGTGCTGACGCGGCTGGGTGCGGGTGAGGATGTGCCGATCGGTAGTCCGATTGCTGGTCGTAGCGATGATGCGTTGGACGATCTGGTTGGGTTTTTCGTGAACACGTTGGTGTTGCGGGCTGACACGTCCGGGAATCCGGGTTTTGGTGAGTTGTTGGAGCGGGTGCGGGATACGTCGTTGGAGGCGTATGCGCATCAGGATGTGCCGTTCGAGTTTTTGGTGGAGAAGCTCAATCCGCATCGCAGTACCGCGCATAATCCGTTGTTCCAGGTGCTGCTGGCGTTTCAGAACAACCCGGACACCGGTTTCCACCTGCCCGGCCTGCGAACAAGGCTGGAGGGGGTCAGCACCGGGCTGTCCCGTGTGGACCTGTTCATCAGCCTCGCAGAGCAGCCGGATGCCGGCGGTGTGATCGGGGCCGTCGAGTACGCCACCGACCTGTACGACGCCGCGACGGTCGAAGCTTTCGTCGGCCGCTGGCTGCGATTCCTGGCCGCCGTCGCGCACGATCCGGAGCAGCGCATCGGGTCGGTGGACCTGCTACTCGACGGCGAGCGGGAGCGGCTGACCGGCTGGGCGTACGCCGAGCCGGAGGTGGAGCCGACCACCCTGTCTGAGTTGTTCGAGCGTCGGGTGGCGGCCACGCCGGATGCGGTGGCGGTTGTCGAGGGGGAGCTGAGCTGGTCGTATGCGCAGCTGAATGCGTACGCGAATCGGGTTGCCTGGTCGTTGATCGAGCGCGGTGTGGGTGTCGAGGATGTGGTGGCTGTGGTGCTGCCGCGCGGCGCGGTGCAGGTCGCGACGGTGTTGGGGGTCGTGAAGGCGGGTGCGGCGTATCTGCCGGTGGATCCGGGTTATCCGCGGGCTCGGGTGGAGTATTTGTTGCGGGATGCTGCTCCGGCGTTGGTGATCGGTGAGGGGGATGTCTTCGACGGGCAGCCGGAGCATGACCCGGTGTGTCCGTTGCCGGTGGACGCTGCCGCGTATGTGATCTATACGTCGGGTTCGACGGGGCAGCCCAAGGGTGTCGTGGTGACCCACCGCGGCCTCGCCGCGCTCGCCTCCGGAACGGTCGGCCGCAACGCCGTCGCCGACAACAGCCGGGTGCTGCTGATGGCGTCGCCGAGCTTCGACGCCTCGGTCCTCGAACTGATGATGGCCATCGGCGCCGGTGCGGCCCTGGTCGTCTCCCGCGAGTCGCGACTGGCCGGCGAGGAGTTGGCCACGCTGATCGCGGAGGCGCGGGTCACGCACGCGTTCGTGCCGCCGTCAGTGCTGGCGACCTTGCCCAGTGCGACCACCGGACAGCTGCCGGCGTTCCAGGGCCTTGTGGTCGGCGGCGAGGCGTGTTCGCCCGACCTGGCGCGCCGCTGGTCGGCGGGCCGGAGGATGACGAACCTCTACGGCCCGACGGAGACCACGGTGGCGACGACGGTCAGCCGCCCGTTGTCCGGGGAGGCGCATCCGATCGGCGCCCCGCTGCCCGGATGGCGGGTGTACGTGCTGGACTCGAACCTGCATCTGGCGCCGCCCGGGTCGCGGGGCGAACTGTACATCGGCGGCGTCGGCCTGACCCGGGGCTACCTGCGCCGGGCCGGCCTGACGGCGTCGCGGTTCGTGGCCGATCCTTTCAGCCCGGCCGGTGCGCGGATGTACCGCACCGGTGACGTGGTCCGGTGGAACGCCGACGGGGAACTCGAATACCTGGGCCGTTCCGACCACCAGGTCCAGATCCGGGGTATCCGCGTCGAGCCGGGCGAGGTGCAGGCCGCGCTGACGGCGCATCCGGATGTGGCTCGCGCGGTCGTCGCGTTCCGCGACGATCGGCAAGGTGACCCCGCGCTGGTTGGTTACATGGTGCCCGAGCGGCCCGGCGCCGACCCCGCGGCCGTCCGCGAGGATCTGCGCCGGATCCTGCCCGATCACCTGGTGCCGGTCGCGATCGTCGTGCTGCCGGAGATCCCGCTGACGCCGAACGGCAAGCTCGACCGAGACGCGCTGCCGGATCCGGAGTTCGAGACCTCGCGGGGACGCGACCCACGTACCCCCGAGGAAGAGATCCTGTGCGGACTCTTCGCCGAGGTCCTCGGCCTGGAGCAGGTCGGCGCCGAGGACGACTTCTTCGACCTGGGCGGACACTCGCTGCTGGGTACCCGCCTGATCAGCGGGATCCGGGCAAAGCTCGGCTTCGAGGTGCGGCTGCTGACCCTGTTCGAGGCGTCCACGCCGTCCGCGCTGGCCCGGGCGATCCTGGCGGCGAATGCCCCGGCCCGGACGGCACTGGAGCCGGTGCCGCGACCGGAGCTCCTGCCGCTGTCGTTCGCCCAGCAGCGCCTGTGGTTCCTGCACAAGCTGGAAGGACCGTCGCCGACCTACAACATGCCGCTCACGCTGCGGCTGTCGGGGCCGCTCGACGTACCGGCGCTCCAGGCCGCGCTGACCGACGTGGTGGGCCGGCACGAGGCCTTGCGCACCGTCTTCGCCGAGCACGACGGCCAGGCGTACCAGCGGATCCTGGACCCGGTCGAGATCGAATTGCCGGTGCACGACGCCGCCTCGGACGAAGCGCTGCAGGCCGCCGCGCGCCACCGGTTCGACCTGGCCGGGGAAATCCCGCTACGGGTGTCGCTGTACGCGGCCGGTCCGGGCGAGTGGGTGTTGATGCTGGTACTGCACCACATCGTCGCCGACGGGTGGTCGCTGCGGCCGCTGGCGCGGGACCTGGCGACGGCGTATGCGGCGCGCGCGGCCGGCCGGGCCCCGGACTGGGCACCGCTGCCGGTGCAGTACGCCGACTACACACTGTGGCACCGGGAGTTGCTCGGCGACGACGCGGATCCGGACAGCACGTTCGGTCGCCAGCTCGCGTTCTGGCGGGACCGGCTTGCCGACCTGCCCGAGCAGGTGACCCTGCCGACCGACCGCCCGCGGCCGAGGATGGCCAGCTACCGGGGCGACGTAAGCACCTTCCAGGTGGACGCGGAGCTGCACGCGGGGCTGATGGCGCTGGCCCGGCGGACCGGTTCGACGCTGTTCATGGTGCTGCAGACCGCGCTGTCGGCGCTGCTGACCCGCTCCGGTGCCGGCACCGACGTGGTAGTCGGCGCCGGCGTGGCCGGTCGCACCGACGAACGCCTCGACGACCTCGTCGGCTTCTTCGTCAACATGGTGGTGCTGCGCACCGACACGTCCGACGATCCGACGTTCGTCGAGCTCCTTCAGCGGGTACGCGCCAGCAGCCTCGCCGCGTACGCGCACCAGGACATCCCGTTCGAGTACCTGGTCGAGAAGATCAATCCGCTGCGGTCGGCGTCGCATCAGTCGCTGTTCCAGATCGCCGTGGTGCTGCAAAACAACGCCGAGGCCAACTTCGACCTCTCCGGCGTGCGGGTGTGGCAGGAGGGCCGTGGCACCGGCACATCCCGGTTCGACCTGTCGCTCAGTCTGACCGAGACCACCACGGCCGACGGGCGCCCCGCGGGTGTCACCGGCGTCGTCGAGTTCTCCACTGATCTGTATGACCGGGCGACGATCGAGGCGTTCGCGGCTCGGTGGGTGCGGGTGTTGCGGGCGATGGTGGTGGCGCCGGGGTCGCGGTTGAGTGGGGTGCAGCTGCTGGGGGTCGATGAGCGGGATCGGTTGTTGCAGCGGTGGGGGGCGGCGTCGGGTCCGGTGGCGGCGGTGACGCTGGCGGAGTTGTTCGAGCGTCGGGTGGCGGCCACGCCGGATGCGGTGGCGGTTGTCGAGGGGGAGCTGAGCTGGTCGTATGCGCAGCTGAATGCGTACGCGAATCGGGTTGCCTGGTCGTTGATCGAGCGCGGTGTGGGTGTCGAGGATGTGGTGGCTGTGGTGCTGCCGCGCGGCGCGGTGCAGGTCGCGACGGTGTTGGGGGTCGTGAAGGCGGGTGCGGCGTATCTGCCGGTGGATCCGGGTTATCCGCGGGCTCGGGTGGAGTATTTGTTGCGGGATGCTGCTCCGGCGTTGGTGATCGGTGAGGGGGATGTCTTCGACGGGCAGCCGGAGCATGACCCGGTGTGTCCGTTGCCGGTGGACGCTGCCGCGTATGTGATCTATACGTCGGGTTCGACGGGGCAGCCCAAGGGTGTCGTGGTGACCCACCGCGGGCTCAGCGGCCTCGCCGCCACCCTGCGCCAGCGCTGCGCGGCCGACGTGGACAGCCGGATCCTGCAGGCTTCGTCGCCGAGTTTCGATGCCGCTGTGCTGGAGCTGGTCTGGGCCTGGGATTCCGGCGCCGCCCTGGTGATCGCCTCGGCGGACCGGCTGGCCGGCGACGAGCTGGCGCGGGCCCTCGCCCACCACCGGATCACCCACGCGCTGATCCCTCCGTCGGTGCTGAGCACCCTACCGGCCGACGCGCCGCAGACCCTGACCGACTTCCGTACCCTCATCGTCGGTGCCGAGGCATGCCCGCCCGAGCTGCTGCGGAGGTGGGCGCCCGGCCGGCGGATGGTGAACGCGTACGGGCCGACCGAGGCGACCGTCGTCGCCAGCCAGACCGGTGACCTGCACGAACCCCCGGTGTCGATCGGCAAGCCGGCGCTCGGCACCCGGCTGTACGTGCTGGACGAAAGGCTCGGGCTGGCCGCTCCCGGGGTCCCGGGCGAGCTGTACATCGTCGGCGAAGGCCTGGCCCGGGGTTATCGGGGCCGTGCCGGTCTGACCGCGACCCGGTTCCTGGCCGATCCCTACGGGCCCGCCGGCACGCGGATGTACCGCACCGGCGACATGGTCCGCTGGAACGCCGACGGGGACCTGGAGTACCTCGGCCGCTCCGACGAGCAGGTGAAGATCCGCGGCTTCCGGGTGGAGCCCGGCGAGGTGGAACGCGTCCTCGCCGCGCAACCGTCAGTGGCGCGGGCCGTCGTGGTGCCGCGGCCGGACCGCTCCGGCGCCGTCTCGCTCGCCGCGTACGTCGTACTGGCCGACCAGGGTCCGGCAACCGACTTCGACGATCAGCTGGACGAGTGGCGCAGCATCTACCACGAGGTTTACAGCGGACTGGCGCGCGAGCCGGGCGCCGACTTCGCGGGTTGGAACAGTTCGTTCACCGGCGCGCCGATCCCGATCGAGCAGATGCGGGAGTGGCAGCGGTCCGCGGTGGAGCAGGTGGCCCGGTTCGGCCCTCGCCGGGTCCTGGAGATCGGTGCGGGCTCCGGCCTCCTGATGGTCCCGCTGATCGAGCGGACCGAGGAGTACTGGGCGACGGACTTCTCGGCGGCCGCCGTCGAGCGGCTACGGGAGTACGCCCGGGAACGCGGCTGGGAGCATGCGCACCTGCGATGCCAACCGGCCCACGACGTGTCGAGGCTGCCCCGCGGCCACTTCGACACCATCGTGCTGAACTCGGTGGTCCAGTACTTCCCGAGCGCGGATTACCTGCGCGACGTGCTGGGCAAAGCGCTCGACCTGCTGGCCGACGGTGGCCGGCTGATCGTCGGCGACGTGCGCCACCACGGCCTGCTGCGGGCGATGCACGCCGCTGTACACGAGTTCCGCAACCCCGGATCCGGCTCGTCGGCAGTGGACCACGCCGTGGCGATCGAGAAGGAACTGCTGCTCGCGCCCGAATTCTTCACCGCCTTCCGGCATCCGCGGGCAACCGGCGTCGAGGTGCTGCTCAAGCGGGGCAGCGCGGACAACGAGCTGACCGCTTACAGGTACGAGGTGGTGCTGCACACCGGCGCGACCCGGCCGGTCGGGGACCTGCCGGAGCTGGTCTGGGGCCGTGACGTCACGGACCTGGCCGACGTGAAGGCGCCGGTACGCCTGACCCGGATACCGAACCCGCGACTGGCCGGCACCACCGAACCCCGGCTGCACCCGGAGCAGGTACGCCGGCGGGCCGCGGAGCGCGGCTGGCGGGCGGTGCCCACTTGGTCGCCGCGGAACTGGGACATGTACGACGTGGTGCTCCTCGCCGCCGGCGAGGACGAGCCGCTCACGGACGTCTGCCGACCGGGCACTCCGGAGGTGGTCGCCAACGTGCCCGCGGTCGCCCGCACCGCCGGTGAGCACGTCTCCGAGCTGCGCGGCACGATCAAGTCGTTGCTGCCCGACCACATGGTGCCGGCCACGATCACGCCGATCGAGCGGATCCCGCTCACCCCGAACGGCAAGATCGACCGCCGGGCGCTGCCGGAACCCGAGATCGTCACCACCACGGCCGAGGAGCGCGGGCCGCGCGACCCGTACGAGGAAATCCTCTGCGAGCTGTACGCCGACCTGCTCGGACTGCCCCGCGTCGGGGTCGACGAGAGCTTCTTCGACCTCGGCGGGCACTCGCTGCTCGCCACCAGGTTGACCAGCCGGATCCGTGCCGTGCTCAGCATCGAGGTGCCGCTGCAGCAGGTGTTCGCCGCGTCGACGCCCGCCCAGCTCGCCGCGGTGCTGGCACAGGGGTCGGGCCGTGCGGGGCCCGCGCTGGAGCAGGCGCCACGGCCGGAGGTCCTCCCGTTGTCGTTCGCGCAGCAGCGCCTCTGGTTCATGCAGAAGCTGGAGGGGCCGTCGGCGACGTACAACTCGCCGCTGGCGGTGCGCTTGTCCGGCGCGCTCGACGTGGCCGCGATGCGCGCCGCCCTCGGCGACGTGCTGGCCCGGCACGAGGTGCTGCGCACCGTCTTCGGCGAACGGCGCGGGGAGCCTCACCAGCGGATCCTGGACGCCGTCGAGATCGACCTGCCAGTACGTGCGGTGGCCGAGGGCGACTTGACCCAGGTGCTCCGCGACGCCTCCCGGCACGAGTTCGACCTGTCCCGGGAGATCCCGGTGCGGGCGTCGCTGTTTACCACCGGAGGCGACGAATGGGTGCTGCTGCTGGTCGTGCACCACGTCGCGGTGGACGGCTGGTCGATGCGGCCGCTGGCCCGGGACCTGACCACGGCGTACGAGCAACGCGCGGCCGGTCACGCCCCGGACTGGGCGCCGCTGCGGGTCCAGTACGCCGACTTCGCCCTCTGGCAGCGCCGAATGCTGGGCGACGAGGCTGACCCGGACAGCCGGCTCAGCCGCCAGCTCGCCTACTGGCGCGACCAGCTGGCCGGTCTGCCGCGACTGGTGACGTTGCCGGCCGATCGGCCCCGCCCGGCCGAGGCCAGCCACCGGGGTGCCACGCTGACCCGCAACCTCGACGCGGAGCTGCACCGGGCTCTGCGCGTGCTGGCCCGGCGCCACGGATCCACCCTGTTCATGGCGTTGCAGGCGGCGCTCGGCGCGCAGCTGAGTCGCAGCGGTGCCGGCACAGACATCCCGGTCGGCGCGCCGACCGCGGGACGCGCCGACGACGCCATCGAGGACCTGGTCGGCTTCTTCATCAACACGCTCGTGCTGCGGATCGACACCTCCGGCCGCCCCAGCTTCACCCGGCTGCTGGAGCAGGTGCGGGACACCAGCCTGGCCGCGTACGCCCATCAGGACATGCCCTTCGACCACTTGGTGGAGAAGCTCAACCCCGACCGGTCGCCCGGGCAGCACCCGCTCTTCCAGGTCCAGCTGGTGCTGCAGAACACGCCGGACGCCGAGTTCGAGCTGGCCGGGCTGACCGCACGGCCGCAGCTGGACGGGGTCGAGACCGGGGTGTCGCGGGTGGACCTGTCCGTCAACGCGATCGAGACGTTCGACGACCACGGCGCGCCCGCCGGGCTGATCCTCGTCGTCGAGTACGCCACCGACCTCTACGACAGTGCGACGGTCGACGCCTTCCTCGACGAGTTCGGCCAGCTGCTGCACGAGGTCGTCGACTCGCCCGACCAACCCATCGGAGGACTCGAATTGGACAACATCGCCGCGCCGGTGCCGGGAACTCTGCCGCAGCTCTTCGAAGCCTGGGCTGCCGCTGCGCCGTCCGCGATCGCCGTGACCGACGGCGCGGCCGACACCACGTACGCCGAGCTGAACAGCCGGGCCAACCGGATGGCGCGGGCGCTGATCGACCGTGGGGCCGGCCCGGAGGATCTCGTCGCCGTGCTGCTGCCGCGCAGCATCCGGCAGGTCGTCACGATTCTGGCCATCGCCAAGAGCGGGGCGGCGTACCTGCCGATCGACCCGACCTACCCGGCCGACCGGGTGGCGTATCTCTGCGCGGATGCCCGGCCGAAGCTGGTCGTGACGGACGCCGCCGGGGTGGCCCGCTTCGGCGTGAACCAGCCGGTGATCGACGTCGACGACCCGGCGACCGTGGCGCAGTGGGAGAGCTGGCCGGACAACGACCCGACCGATCGCGACCGCACGACTGCCCTCGGCCTCGACCACCCGGCCTACGTCATCTACACCTCCGGGTCGACCGGCCGGCCCAAGGGGGCGGTGATCACCCACGCCGGGCTGGCCGATGCGGCGGAGTCCTGGCGGCAGCGCTGGGGTGTGGAGCCGGGCAGCCGTGTCCTGCAGCTCTCCTCGCCGAGCTTCGACGCCTCGATCATGGACTTCATCGTGGCGTTCGCCACGCAGGGAACGCTCGTCCTGCCGGAGCCGGGACTGATCGTGGGTGACGCGCTGGCCCGGGTGCTGGCCGAGAAGCGGATTACGCACCTGGTGACCCTGCCGTCGGTGCTGGCCAGCATGCCGGTCGACGCGGCGGGCCGGCTCGCCGACCTGCGCGGCCTGCTGCTCGGCGGCGAGGTGCTGACACCCGATCTCGCCGCGCGCTGGTCGCCGGGCCGACGCATGGTCAACGTGTACGGCCAGACCGAGACGACCATCGCCTGCACGATGACCGGCCCGCTGGACGGTGAGCGCGTCACGGTCGGCCGACCCAACGCGGGCATGCGGGTGTACGTCCTCGACGCCGATCTGCGTATCGTGCCGCCCGGCGCCGAGGGTGAGCTGTATGTGGCGGGACCCGCCGTCGGGCGCGGATACCTGCACCGGTCCGGCCTGACCGCCGAGCGGTTCGTCGCCGACCCGTACGGCCCGCCTGGCTCACGGATGTACCGTACCGGCGACCTCGGCCGGCTCAACTACGCATTCGAGCTGGAGTACGCCGGCCGTACCGACGAACAGGTGAAGATTCGCGGGATGCGGGTCGAGCTGGGCGAGGTGGAGGCCGCGCTGGCCGAGCATCCGGCGGTGACGCGGACCGCGGTGGCCGTACGGGCCGACCGTCAGGGCGACCTGGCCCTGTTCGGGTACGTCATCCCGGCCCAGCCTGGCGCCGACGTCAGCGGTATCCGCGAGGACCTGCGCCGGTCGCTGCCCGAGCATCTGGTGCCGGCGGTGGTGACGGCGATGACGGACTTCCCGCTCACGCCGAACGGCAAGGTGGACCGGGAAGCGCTGCCGGCCCCGCACGTCACGGCGCTGGTAGGCCGCGGGCCGCGTACGCCGCAGGAGGAAATCCTCTGCGGCCTGTTCGCCGAGGTGCTGGGCCTGGGCCAGATCGGCGTCGAGGACAACTTCTTCGACCTGGGCGGCCATTCGCTGCTGGCGAACAAGCTAATCGCCCGGATCGCCGAGGTGATGGGCACGGAGATCCCGATCCGGACGTTCTTCGCCGGTCCTACCGTCGCGCAGCTCGCCGAGCAGCTCGGCTCCGACGGTGCCGGCCGGGCGTTCGACGTGCTGCTGCCGTTGCGCACCGGGGGCACCCTGCCACCGCTGTTCTGCGTCCACCCGGGGGCAGCGATCTGCTGGGCGTACTCGGATCTGCTGTTGCACCTGAGCCCCGACTTCCCGGTGTACGGGCTGCAGTCCCGCGCGCTCAGCCACCCCGACGAGCTCCCGGAGAGCTTGATCCAGGTGGCCGACGACTGCATCGAGGAGATGCGTCAGGTGCAGAAGACCGGCCCGTACTACCTGCTCGGGCAGTCGTTCGGCGGGGTCGTGGCGCAGGCCATGGCCGCCCGGCTGGAGGCCGCCGGGGAGCAGGTCGGGTTGATCGTGGCGCTTGACTCTGAGCCTGCCCGGCCGCTGAGCGAGGAGGAGCAGGCGCAGGTCATCGAGGCTACCGGCAAGGTCTACACCGGCATCCTGGAGGTGCTGGGCGTCGACCCGGCAGCTTTGCCGAACGGCAACCTCACCTTCGCACAGTTCTCCGAACTGGCCCGGACCACCAACACGGTCCTGGGCAACGTCGCCGAGGAGGAGTTCCAGCTACTCATGGCGATTTTGCACCGCAACATCTCGATCGCTACCAGGCACCGCACGGAACGGGTCGAGGCCGACATGCTGATCTTCGGCGCGGCCCAGGAACGGGAGCGGGTGCTCGACCCCGAGGTTTGGCGGGAGTTCGTCGGCGAGATCACCTACCACCCGATTGCGACCAGTCACAGCACGATCATGGCGCCGGAGGCGCTCCAGGTGATCGGCCCGATTCTCGAGCAGCACCTGCGGGCCGTCATCGCCGGCAACGCCACGACCAAGGAGGAGAACTGATGGGTAACCCATTCGACGACACCGAGGGCCGGTTCCTGGTGCTGGTCAACGACGAGGGTCAGTACTCGATGTGGCCAGCGGCGATCGACGTGCCGGCAGGGTGGACCGTCGCCCACCCCGAGGACAGCCATCAGGCGTGCCTCGACTACGTCGAGCAGAACTGGACCGACATGCGCCCGCGGAGCCTTGTTCGCGCCATGGCTGAGGAGTCCTGAGCCTTGCTCGCAACCAACGACGTGAGCGGGACGGACGCCCCGGAACCCGGGCGGGACCTGCTCGAGCTAGTGGACACCACAGGACAGACCGTCGGGGTGCTCGACAAGCTGACCGCCCACACGAGTCCCGGCCATCTGCACCGGGCGTTCTCCGTGTTCCTCTTCGACGACGAGGGGCGCCTGCTACTACAGCGGCGGGCGCTGGGCAAGTACCACTCGCCGGGTGTGTGGTCCAACACCTGCTGCGGCCACCCCTTCCCCGGGGAGGCGCCGGACGCTGCGGCCGCCCGTCGGGTCCGGGAGGAGCTGGGCACGACGCCGGTCGGTCTCGCGGCCGCCGGGACCGTGCTGTACGAGTTGCCGGACCCGAAGTCGGGCCTGATCGAGCGCGAGTACAACCACGTGTTCGTGGGCCGATTCTGGGACGAGCCGCGACCCGATCCCGCGGAGGTCGCGGAGTGGACGCTGGTCGCACCCGGCCAACTGCGTGACATGCGGGATCGGCTGGAGTTCTCGGTGTGGTTCCCGGCCGTGTTCGGACGCGTCGCCGAGACGGGACGTGTCGCAGACCTTCATCTGGACGCGTGGCGCTGAGCCACCCCCGCGCCTCGACGTGGATTCTGACAAGGAGAACCGGGGTTGACCGAGGAGTTGACGACGGTCCGAGACGCCTGCGCCAGAACATTGGAGAACACGGCACGGACCCTGCAACTGGGAGCCAGCGGTACGGAATTCGTCGCGGCGTTCCGGGCCATGACCGACCACTGGGGCGCCGCCCGCCCCCACGATCTACCCCTGTCGGACGTGTCGCCCGACGGGTCGCCCGTGGAGTACGCGGTCGACCTCGGCGGGCTCGCGCCCGCACTCCAGTTCGCCGTGGAGCCGCTGACCGCGGGCTTGCCGGCCCGTGACCCCGTCGCGGCGCGGGCCATCATGCCGCTGCTGGCCGGGCGGTACGGCGCCGGCGCGACCCGGTGGTCGGCCCTCGCGGACCGGCTCCTGCCCGACGACGCGCACGGCCCGCACGTCTCCATGTACGGCGCCGAGGTTCGGGCGGGCGCCCCGATTCGGTTCAAGGCGTGGTTCTATCTGAACGTGACCGGCCCGGACGGCACCTTCGACCTGCTGTACTCCGCCCTGGAACGGATGGGCACGACGCATCTGTGGCCGGTCGTCCAGGCGCACGTGCACCGCGCCGGGGAGGACGTGCCGTTCCTGCTGTCGCTGGACCTAGCGGACGACCCGGCGGCCCGGGTGAAGGTGTACTTCCGGCACTTCATGGCCGACGTCGAGGAGGTGGCGGCCGTGCTCAAGGCGTACCCGGGTTTCGAGCCGGGGGAGGTGCGGGCCTTCTGCAAGGTCATGATAGACGGGCGGCGCCGCTTCAGCGACCAACCGGCCGTCACCTGCGTGTCGCTGTTCGACGCGCAGAACTTCGATCGCGCCGCGGCCACCCTCTACGTTCCGCTGTGGACGTACGCCGAGCACGACGGCGAAATACGGCAGCGGGTGCACCGGGCCTTGGCCGCGTGGCCGGAGGCGCTGCACCGCTACAACAGCGTGCTCGCCGGCATCGCACACCGAGGGCTGGACGCGGGAACCGGGATTCACAACTACATCTCCTGGCAACCCGGCCGGACCCGCCCACGGGTGAAGGTTTACCTGTCACCGGAGATGCACGACGTAACTCCTCCGCCGCTCGGCGTGAGCCAACAGCATCACCTCAGTGGCCAGACCACTGCGAGAGGGAGAACTGAATGAGTACGCAGACGCATCTGGCTCCGCTGCGGACCGCCATCGTGGGGACCGGGAACATCGGAACCGACCTGCTCCTGAAGGTCGAGGCGTCCCGGCTGCTGACGTGCGTCCTGTTCGCCGGGCGGCGGGCCGAGTCGCCCGGCATCGAGCTGGCCCGCGGTCGCGGGGTGACCACCAGCACCGGCGGCATCGACGCCGTGGTCGACGCGGCTGACGACATCGATTTGGTCTTCGACGCGACCTCGGCCGGGGACGCCATCCGGCACTGGGCCGTCATCGAGCCGCTTGGACTGCCGTTCATCGACCTAACACCGGCGAACCAGGGCAAGTTCTGCGTCCCGGCGCTCAACCTGGAGGACTGCCTCGACGAGCAGTACCTCAGCATGGTGACCTGCGGCGGGCAGGCGGCGGTGCCGATGGCTTGGTGCATCGCGCAGATCGCCGGCCGCGTCGACTACCTCGAGATCGTCTCGGCGAGCGCCTCGGCCAGCGTCGGTCCGGCCTCGCGGGCGAACCTAGACGAGTACGTGCACACCACGGAACAGGCCACCGCCGAGTTCTGCAGCACCGCGCGCACCAAGACCGTCCTGATCATCAACCCGGCCGATCCCGGCATCGTGATGCGCAACTCTATCGCGGTCTCCACCACCGAGCGGATCGACATCGATGCTCTGCGCGACTCGGTCACCGCCATGGAGAAGGAGATCCACTCGTACGTTCCCGGGTACCGGGTCGTGGTGCCGCCGGTCGCCACCGGTGACCGCTACATGCTCACCGTCGAGGTCGAAGGACGGGGCGACTACTTCCCGCGCTACGCCGGAAACCTGGACATCATCACCTGCGCCGCCGTCGCCGCGGCGGAGGCTCGCAGCAGGCGGAGGCGTTGATGGGCGTGAAACTGCAGATCTGTGACTCGACGCTGCGCGACGGCAACCACGCCGTCGCCCACCAGCTCGGCCGGGCGGACATCGGCGCCTACGCTCGGGCGGCCGAGGCAGCCGGGGTGGACGTCCTGGAGGTCGGGCACGGCAACGGGCTCGGCGCCTCGTCCATTCAGGTCGGCATCGCCGCCATCAGCGACGTGGAGATGCTGCGCGCCGCGAAGGCCGAGCTGCGCAACTCGCGGCTGGGTGTGCTCTCCATCCCCGGCTTCGCCAGCGTCGAACGTGACCTCAAGCCCGCCCTCGACTGCGGCGTTGACGAGGTCCGGGTGGGCGCGCACTGCACCGAGGCCGACGTCACCTGTCAGCAGGTCACGATGCTGCGGTCGATGGGCGTACGCGTGAAGGGCCTGCTGCTGATGAGCCACATGGCGTCGGCCGGGAAGCTGGCCGAGCAGGCGGGGCTCATGCAAGACTACGGCGCCGAGGCGGTCGTGCTGATGGACTCCGCCGGCGCGTACACCCCGGAGATGGTCCGGGAGAAGGTCGGCGAGCTGGTCGAGAAGCTCGACATCGCGATCGGTTTCCACGCCCACAACAACCTGGGCCTCTCGGTGATCAACAGCATCACCGCAATCCGCGCGGGTGCATCCATCGTGGACGTGACGGCGCGTGGATTCGGCGCCGGGGCGGGGAACGCACCGATCGAACTGGTCGCCGCCAACCTGCACGTCGAGCAGATCGAGGCGCGGATCAAGCTTTTCGGCGCGCTGGACGCGGCGGACACCGCCGAGGAACGGTTCGTGAAACACGTGCCGACCAACGACAGCGTCACCATCGCCAGCGGCATCGCCGGGGTGTTCTCCGGGTTCGCGGCTCCGGTGCGGCGCGCCAGCCGGCGCTTCGGCGTCGATCCCCGCGAGATCCTGCTCGAATTGGGCAGGCGGCGGGTGGTGGCCGGCCAGGAGGACACCATCATCGAGGTCGCTATGGCCCTGGCCGCCGAGCGGGCGTCCGCGGACCTGACGCACGCCTTTGCTGACCACATCTGACGGGTGAGGGTGAGAATCATGGAACGGAAAGATTCGGAAGCCGTGGCCGATGCGGCTGCGGTCGCCGCGCTGCTTCTGATCGGCGCCGAGATCGGAGCCGATCAGGTTCTGGACGCGGGCGAGCCGTTCAGCGCCGCGGACGTGGCCAAGGCCGTTGACGTCCCGGTCGCCGGCATAACCGCGTACCTGGGGGCATTGCTCGCCGCCGGCCTAATCGTCGACACCGAGGTTCCGGGCACCTTCCAGGTGGCCGCCGACTACCCCGGCCTTCGTTACCAGGCCGGGTACGTGTCCTGGGCGATGAACGCGAACGGCCCCTTCCTGGACAACGCCCGCGCGTTCCTCACGGACCCGGCCGCGGCCGCCCATGTCCACCGACGCAACGGGCGGCGGGTCGCGGTCAGCTCGCGGTGGATCGGCCAGCGCGCCTTCTACCCGCAGCTCATCGAGCAGGTGGCGGCAGCCGGGGCGCTGCAGGTGTCGGACCTCGGCGCCGGCGCCGGCGGACTGCTCATCAAGCTGCTGCAGGAGGACCCGGCCCGTACCGGCACGGCGGTCGACAGCAACGGCGCGGCCTGTGCTGCGGCGCGGCAGGCCGCCCTCGCCGCCGGGGTGCACGACCGGCTGACGGTCTTCGAGCGGCCAATCGAGTCGTTGGTCGACAACCCCGAACCGGTCGCGGGCGCGGAAGCCGTTCTCGCGAGCTATGTCATACACGACATCGTGGCCGATGACGGTATCGCCCTGGATGTCCTGGGAGCCCTGCGCGACGCGCTGGCCCCAGGCGGGATCCTCGCCGTGGCCGACGCGGTCTCCTACGCGCGGCGGCCGGAGGAGCGCAAGTTCAGCGCCCTCTTCACCTACCTGCACGCCACCTTCATGAGCGTCACCCTCCCCACCGAGCAGGAGTGGCTGGACAAGTTCGCGGCGGCTGGCTTCTCGCAGACCAAGGTCGTTCCGATCGGCCTGCCCGGCGGTCGGCTCTTCGTGGCGACCAGATGACGGCCGTCGCGCGGACGTTGCACCGCGAACTCGCCGTGGAGCTCTGGGAGGCCGCCCGAACCCGTCGGCCGGTGCCGCCGCTGTCGGTCAGGCACCCGCGACTCGACCTGGCGGACGCGTATGCGATCCAGAGCGAGACCCGGGCGCTCGAACTGGCCGGTGGGGCCCGGATCGCCGGCCTGAAGATCGGCGCCACCAGCGAGGCGATCCAGAAGATGTTCGGCATCGATCATCCTGACTTCGGCTATCTGACCGATCGCATGCTGCTGCCCGACGGCGTCGCTCTGGACGTGCGCAGGTTCATCGCACCGAAGGTCGAGGGCGAGATCGCCTTCCGGATGGCGAGGGATCTCAGCGGCCAGTCCGTCACGGCACAAGACGTTCTTGACGCGGCCACCGAGGTCTGCCCGGTCCTGGAAGTACTCGATAGCCGGATCGAGGCATGGCAGATTGGCCTGGTAGACACGGTCGCAGACAATGCGTCCTCCGCAGCGGTCGTTGTCGGCGCAGGCGTCTCGCCGGATACGGTCGACCTTGCCGCAGCGCGGATGGTGTTGCTTAGCGGCAATGCCGAGTACACGGGAAACGGTTCTGCGGTCATGGGGCATCCTGCCGAGTCGGTGGCGTGCTTGGTCCGTATCCTGGCGGGTTTTGGCAGCGGGATCAGTGCCGGTGATCTCGTGCTGGCCGGCTCGTGGTCGGCTGCGGTCGATTTGGCGGCAGGTCATGAGGTGCATGCCTCATTCGGCGTCCTGGGGTCGGTGTCCATGACGACATGTGACCGTGATGAAGCCTGCGATAGGACCGCCATTGGACAGAGGTGACAAAATGCAGCTCGTTTAGTACTCCAGCCGGGGATCGTGATCATGGCTCGGTGAGTGCTTGTCGGGCGTAGTGGCTGGTTCTGGCTCGTGCCTGGTGGCGGCGTCGGCGTATGGACCAGAGCAGCGGGTCGCGGTGGCGGCGGGTGGGTTCGATGATCAGGACGTTGAACAGGTGACGTAGTTCGTTGACGGTCAGTGCGATCAACCCGGCCGGGTCGGGGCGGCTGCGGTGTGTGGTGGCGGCGGCGAGGAAGGCGTGGGCGAGGATCGCCAGGGTCGTCCAGCGGTGCCAGGATGTCCAGCGGCGGTGTTGGTGCTGGTCCAGGCCGAGGCCGGTCTTCGCGGCCTGGAACGATTCTTCGATCCCGAGTCTTACCAAATTAGTGCGCACCTGGTTGGGCGTGGATGGTCTTGAGGGCGTGGCGGAGGTCGTCGGGTAGGGGGTCGGCTGCGGTGAGGGTGTGGTCGCCGGCCTGGATGCGGATGGTGCGGTAGCGGCGGGCGGTCCGCACGAATTTCTTGATCGACCAGCCGGTGCGGTCCTCGATCCATCTGGCGATGGCCAGGGCGGCGAACACGATCGTCAGGTGCGCCTCGATGGACTCGCGTTTGTGGTGGTAGATCGGCCGGGCCGCGAGGTCGTGCTTGGACATCCGGAACGACTTCTCGATCTGGAACAGCCGGTGGTAGGCGTCGATCACGAACCCGGCGGTGACCGGTGCCCCGTCCGGGCTGGTCGTGAGGTTGGTGACATAGCCCTTCGTGCGACGTGAGGTCGCACCGCTTCAGTAACTGCATGGTTTGGAGGTGGCGCCCTTACGGGAGCTGCATGTAGTTCGGGTCAGTGTCCATCGGCCCGTCCCCACCGTGGCGTGCGTCGTCGGCAACGACGGGGTGCGAAGCCCGCGGGAGAAGCCAAAGCGCGCGGTCAGTCTGCCGACGGCGAGCAGGCAAGGGGAAGACCTGGATGGGCGAACGCAAGTGAACCGTCGTCGACCCCTCGTTAACGTTTAGCCCCTTTGCTGGCAGGTGGCGGGGGTGGCAAGGGCCGGCCGGGGAAGGTCCGGCAGGTGGCACGAGAGAGGTAAGGGTCTCGGTGCGAGGACACCACTGCCCTCGGGGGATAGACGGCGCCCTGCCAGGTCGTATCTGAAGGGTGTGGAACACGGAAACCCCGTCACGCGCCGGTTGATCCGGTGGACGTGCCCGTAAGGGGCGTTGACGTGCGCGGCGGGAACAGGATGGCTCAAGAAGCGAATGCCAGGACGTCGAAAGGCACTGGGAAACGCGCGGCACGCGGCTGCTCCTCCAAGCAGTTGCCGTAGCGATAACCACCTGGATACCGGGCACGTTCCCGGACGGGAAACCGGGCTGACGTGAGCCAGGTGAGTTGCAGCCGTCGATCAGGCAGTTCCAGTGCAGCGCCGGGTGGTTCTTGGGCACGCGGATAACATCGTCGCGGAACACCGGGTCGAAACCCGGCCCGGCGATCAGGGCCGTCAGGATCGCGAGCCGGTCGCGGTGCTGGCGGTCTGGGCGGACCACGGTGAGCTGCGCGGCGGCGGTCACTGCTCACCCCAAACCTTGCGCAGCGCCGCGTCGAACTGCGGTGCGTGGATGTCGGTGTGCCCGTAGATCTCGTCCACCGTGGCGCTGGACGCCCACCCGCCGGCGTCGCGGGCGATCGTGAGGTTGCCGCCCGAGGCGTCCAGGACCGCGGTGGCGAAGTTGTGCCGGGCCTGGTGCGGATGCACCCGGCCGAGCCCGGCCCGCAGTCCAGCCCGGCGGAACATGCTACGCGCGCCCGCAGTCGACAGCGGCTGCCCGTACTCCTCGCCGGCGAGCTGCACCAGCAGCATGCCGTGACCTGTCGCCGCGGCGCGCGGATACTCCGTGGTCATGTACGCGAAGTAGGTGTGGACCATCTCCGGGCTGACCCGCCGGATCAGCCCACCGTGGACGACACCGTTCACCAACTCCCACGGGTGCTTCGTCTTCGCCCGGGCCTTGTTGGCGTTGGCCTCGCGGTGACAGATGTGCACATGCGCGGCGCGCGCCTGGGCGCACTCGGTGTTCTCCCGCAGGTGCAGGTCCGCCAGGTGAAGACCGCACATCTCGCCAATGCGGAACCCGCCGTCGTACAACCAGGTGACGATCATGCGGTCCCGGGCGGTGCTCACCTTCTTGAGCAGGCGACCGCGGCCGTCGTCCGGCAGCATCTTCGGATGCCGCCGGCCGCTGTGGCGCGGCGCGAGGGGATTGGCCGACATCGTCGACTTGACATGCCCCAGCAGCGCCCGGTCGCGGTCCGCCTTCGACGGCAACCGAACCCGATCCAGATCCCGGCGCAGCTCGGCGCTGCGGTGCTCGTTGCTCAGCCCGAGGTAGAACGCCTTCAGCACCGACGCCGCAGTTCCCAACGTCGCCGTGCCGTACGGGCGCTTCCCGACCCGCCACGGTTCCCCTAGCGGAATCCGGACCTCCGCGCCGACGATGCCCATGTACCGCTGGAGATCCCGTAGCCGTACCGCGGCGAGGTGTAACGCCTCCCGCTCGAGCCACCGCAGATGATCCACCAGCAGGTAGGCGTACGTCCGCTGCGTGCCCGGCTCACCGTCGTACCGGCACAGGAACCGGTCCGCCTCCTCGTGGACCGCACCCTCCGGCCACAGAATCGTCCATGACCGCCGACTGCCGGTGAGGAAGATCTCCTGGACACGTATCTGCCCGACAACCCGTCTGCGGCCCACGCACGCTCACATCCCCTACGTCCCGAACGTAGAGATCATGAAAGGTTAGTCGTGCGGAAGGATCAACAGTCCGGACACTCGCGGACGTCACGTACACCAAGAGGACGGTGGGAAAGTTCCAGCAGGGCGCAGCTCATGCGAGCCCTCCGCGGTACAGTTACCGAACGTCACCACCGAATGTGAGCCAGGGCCGTTAGTTGTACACACCCTCGGGGACATGCCGTCGTGGCGCATCCAGCCAAACAGGCCCCTGTTCCGTCCGCAGCGGCTAATATACAAGGCGTCGAGCAGTCAGGGGGCAACGTGGTTGATGAACGACCTTCATTTGCTGCTGGCGATGGTGATGACGAGTCCGTCGAAGAGGCCGCCGTTGACCCAGGTGTCCCCGAGACCGTAATGCTAGAGGCGATCAACACTGAACGCATTCGTTCCATCGTCGGGCTGATTATCGGCGGCGGTGTTATGGTGGGCGGTATCGTTGTGTTGATACTTGGGCTGAGTGCGGCAGTCGACTGGACCATCGAAGGCTTCGGTATTAGCTCGCAGATTCAGACAAGTGGCGTAGGATTGGTGGTCTCTATCATTGGCCTGCTCGCCATCGCTCTGACGCGGCCAATGCCGCCGACGAGGCGACGAAACAGGCGGCCACCCGCCGTTGTCGGACCACACCTACTGGCCGTGAGAGGAGTCCTGGCCACCAGTGGAGGTTGAGGCACCAGCGATCAAGTGTTCCAGCGCCTCCTGGTACGTCCCGATAGCGTGGTCGCTAATGGACCATCGGTTCTTGGCGTGCTCGCGGTCGCGGGCCGCGATCAGTTCCCGCTCCTCGCCGATTGACAGTCCGTAGTTCGTGGCGGTGCGCAGCCGACGCGCCGGCACGTGTGAATCCGGCGTATGCAGGTACCAGAGTTCGCCAACATGTTGAGGTGCCCCGAGGATTCCGGACAGGGAGCCAATAAGGTTACCCTGTAAGGAAAGTCGAGGGAAGAAGCGCGATGGCACGCATAAGCTCATACACCCCAGAGTTCCGTGAAGAAGCAGTGCAACTCGTTCTACAGTCGAACAAGCCAGTGTCGCAGGTTGCCCGGGAGATCGACGTTCACCCGGAGACGCTCCGTTCCTGGGTCCGCCAGTACCGGCGGGAAAACAGCGGCGCCCAGGACAGCCCACCGATCGGCGTCGACGAGCGCGCTCGACTGAAGGAACTCGAACGTCGCAACCGGGAACTCGAAATGGAGAACAGCTTCCTGAAAAAAGCCGCGGCGTACTTCGCGAAGGACCCTCGGTAACGAGCTTGTACGAGTTCATCGAGACGATGCGACTCGACACCGCGAAGTACGCCTACCCCGTCGACTTCATGTGCGAACAACTCGGCGTGTCCAGGTCCGGATACTACGAATGGCGAACCCGCCCCGACTCCGCGACCGCCACCCGCCGCGCCCACCTTCGATCGGCCATCGAGGAGGTGTTCGCCGCGTCCGACGGCACCTACGGGCATCGACGTGTCCACGCGCAACTGCGGCGCCAGGGCGTGTCCGCCGGGCCGGAACTCGTCCGCCAGCTGATGCGCGAGCTCGGGCTCGTGCCGTGCCAGCCCCGCCCGAGGCGGTGGGGTCTCACCCAGTCGTCGTCCGGCACGGTGCCTGACCTCGTCGGCCGGGAGTTCACCGCCGACGCGCCTGGCGAGAAGCTCGTCGGCGACATCACGTACATCCCGACCGGCGAGGGGTGGCTGTATCTGGCGACCGTCATCGACTGCTGCACGAAGGAAGTCATCGGATACGCGATGGACGACCACTACCAGACGCCGTTGATATCCCGCGCCATCCGTAACGCCGCCCGGAATCGCGAACTCAGGAAGAACGCCATCTTTCATTCGGACCGGGGCAGCAACTACATGTCGGACGACTACGGCAGAACGCTGCGGGATCTGAGGTTGCGGCGATCTGCTGGCCGGACCGGAACTTGTTTCGACAATGCGATGGCGGAATCGTTCTTCGGTGCGCTGAAGAACGAACGCGTGTCGCGTGTGAAGTATCCCACTCGTGAGGCGGCACGCCGGGACGTTACTGCCTACATCGAATTCTGGTACAATCGTCAGCGTCTGCATTCAGCGGTGGGCTACCGACCTCCCCGGGAAGTCCACGCAGAGTTCGAGAACCTTCAAATCGCGGCGTGAAAGAACCGGCCGAACCACTGTCCGGAAAACGCGAGGCCCCTCATGTCGCCAGGCGTAGGGCACCCATCTGCCGGTCAGCGTACCGACGGCATCCGCGACCGTCTCGACGGCCGGTGCCAGGATGTAGGCGTACCGCCCGGGCAGCCACGGCACCGGATCCCGGCCCAGTTCGAAGCGGGCCGTGGGCACGGGATAGCCCAGCAGCACGTTGAGGGTGCCCGGCATGGGTGCGCCGAAGGTATAGACCTGATCGATCCAGATCCGGCGCTGGGCGAGCAGCAAGGCGGTCAGCACCGCGATCGCCCCACCCGCGCTGTGGCCCGCCAGGATTAAACGGTCGCCCCGGCTCGCCGCCGTTCTGGCAGCCGCCGCGACGGGTTCGGTGACCCGTCGGGCCGCGTCGGCGTAGGCGGAGTGGTGGTCCTGCCGGGACAGGACCCCGAGGATGTTGTCCAGCCATCCGGCCAGCGCCTCCGCGTGGTCCTCGTCCGCCGCGCCCCGCCACCGTATCGGCAGAGATCCCCGGAAGATGATGAAACAGCACCCGTTGGCACGGAACACGACGGTGCGCCAGTGCGCGGCGGACTCCTCTACCTGGATCAGTTCGACATCCCACGGCACACCGGTGGTGTGCCGCAGCTGTTCGCCGAGATGGGCGAGATCGCGGTCGTAGACGTGCTTGCACAGGACCGCATTGGTGTGTGCCTCTTGTAGGGCCGCCAAGAGCGGCAGAGGGCGGTGCCGCGCCAGGCGCCACCCGTAGGACAGGACTCCACTCATCTCCGGCGCTACCGGAATTCGACCTGGACCCGCAGCGAAAGTTGCTGGGAGGCCGCCTTCATGGATTTGAACTCACCGTCGAAGGATGGCCCGAGTTTGCGCAGGACCGATTCGAGATTTAGTGCGCCCTGGATCTCGTTGCGCGCCTCGGCCGTGATGTCGAGCTCGAGCTGGTGTTCGCGGATTCTGTTCTGCTCGTAACCGCGCTGCCGGATCAGGTCACCGACCGCTGGGTCGTCCTGGATGCCCTGCTCGGTGGCGTAGGCTGTGGCGGCGTCAGCGTCGCCGGGGCCGCTTTCCCAGACCCATGAGGCATGCAGTGACTGCGCCACCCGACGGAGGGACGTCGAGCCCGCTGAGGTGTTTCCCGCTGCGGCCCCGGCCTGGAAGGTGACGGAGGCGGACACCTCGCCCTGGTCGGTGACTTCCCTGATTTCCTTTATCTCGAGGCGGGTCGCGCCCAGTCGTTGACAGACGTTGGCAAAAACGGTGAATTTGGCTACCGATATCCGTTCGTACGCGGCGGCGGCATCCACGTAGGACCCGCTTTCCCAGACGTTGCGGATCAGCAGGGTTCCGGGGTGGAACCGGTTCACAATGGCGCGGATCTCCGGGTCGTCATCCAGCGGTGGGCGTAGCGGGATGGCGATTACTGTGGTAAGCGGATCGATCAGCAGTTCCGGACTTACCATGCGCGCCCGATTGTAGTCGTCACGGCCGAGCAGGACGATCCGCCGCCGTCGTTCCACCGGCTTTTCCGGCATCATCTCCCCTTCCGTCGTAGCAAGCGCCGAAGCGCCCAGATCATCATGAATACGACGCATCCGATCGCGGCCAGGACCGGGCCGCCGCCCGAGAAAGGGCGGCGATGGTCCAGTCCGCCGTGGAACGCCTGGATCAAACGCCGTACGTCGACGGTCAGGCCTTCCTGTCCGAGGATCTCCACCACCTGCTCGGCGGCGGCAGGCACCCACTGCCGGTCCCGGTCCGCGACTCGCGTCACGATCGTCACCTTGACTCGACCGGATGGCCGGTCATCAGCCTCTGCCCGGCCAGAGTCTGTCCCGGCGGGACCGCTGCCTTGCGGGCCGATATCGACCTCCAGCAGGAGCCGGTCGCGATTCCACACCGTCCGACCTGTAGGAAGTCGCCGCGAGGCCCCGGTTGCGACAAGGCTGGCGAGGTCCCGATGGAGTTGTGCGCGCTCGCTCGCCCGCCCCTCCTCGATCACCTGCCCGACGCGCCAGACGAACGCCTCCCGGCCGCCGAACGACTCGGCATACACGATCTCGACAGCAGTCACTTCTTGCCCTTCTCCCAGCCGACGATGTGCTGAATGATCTGCGAGGTAAGGGTCTCGGCCTGCGCCTGCGTCTTCAGGCTGCCGACCGCGAGGCGGGTCTTCTCCGGGCCGCCGAGCCTCAGGACCAGCGGCTCGATCTGTTCGGCGATCTGCTCCCGATACTTGTCTGGATTCGAGGCGGTCAGCCGTGGGTCCTGGTCGCTGTGGGTCAGCACCAGCACGCACAGATGAGCGTGCCCGTCCTTGAGCCAGCTCCCGATCTGCCCGGTGTCGTCCTCCAGCCGGAGCCAACTGCGGGCCGGTTCGGCGTCGAGCTCGCCGGTGAGCGCCCGCGCGTCGATCAGATAGAGGACGTAACGGCTCTCCGCGGTGCGGTCCTTCCAGATGGGCCAGGCGTCACTGGTGCCGCTGACGTCGGCCAACTTGGTGAAGGTCAGGCGCAGGCCGTCCACCGTGAGTTTGGTCTTCGAGTTGAGGTCCCCCCGGTTTCACGGAGCTTCTGATCGTGGTCTGATGGCCATGGGAGGAGGCATTCGTGCCAGCACCGAAGAAGTACCCCGATGAGCTGCGTGCTCGTGCTGTCCGGTTGTATCGGGAGTCGGATCCGAAGCCGGTGATCCGTCGGCTGGCTGACCAGCTCGGCGTGCATCACGAGGCGCTGCGCAACTGGATCCGTCAGGACGAGGCCGACCAGGGTCAGCGCGGTGATCGGCCGACGACGGACATGGTTGAGGAGAACCGGCGGTTGCGGCGGGAGAACACCGAGTTGCGCAGGGCGAACGAGATCTTGAAGGCCGCGTCGGTGTATTTCGCCCAGGAGCTCGACCCGACCCGGCGTCGGTCATGAGGTTCGTTGACGAACATCGTGGCCGTTACGCGGTCGCGCTCCTGCTACGGGTCCTGAACATCACCGCGTCGACGTACTACGGCTGGCGCGACAAGACGGTCCGGCCGTGTGATCGGGCTGAGGTCGACCGGGCGTTGTTGTCCAACATCCACGAGATCTGGGTCGCGTCGGGGCACACCTATGGCGCGGACCGGGTGCATCGGCGGTTGGCGCGGGACGGTGTCCGGGTCGGCCGTAAGCGGGTGGAGCGGCTGATGGCCGGCCAGGGTTGGCAGGGGGCGTTCCTGCGACGTGGCTGGCGGGGCGGGTCCACGAAGCAGGACCCGCGGCACACTCCGGCACCGGACCTGGTCAACCGGGACTTCACCGCGTCGGCGCCGAACCGGTTGTGGGTTGCCGACGCGACCCGGATCCCGTGCGGTCAGGGTGTGTTCTGGCTGGCGGCGGTCCGGGACGCGTTCTCGAACCGGATCGTGGGGTGGAAGACCTCCGATCGGTGCGACACCGACCTGATCCTCGGCGCGTTGGAGTACGGGATCTGGTCGCGGGATGTGCGGGATCAGGAGTTGATCCACCACAGCGACAAGGGGTCGAACTATACGTCGTTCCGGTTCGGGCAACGGTTGGCGGACAACGGGATTCTGCCGTCGATGGGTTCCACTGGGGATAGTTATGACAACGCTCTGATGGAGAACTTCTTCTCGACGTTGAAGACCGAGTTGGTGTACCGGACGTCGTGGCGGACCCGCGACGAGGCCGAGAACGCGATCTTCACCTACATCGACGGGTGGTACAACCCTCGTCGGATCCAGCGTGACCTCGGCTACCTCAGCCCGGACGAGTACGAGACCGCCTGGGCGTCGACACGAATCGATCAGCCAGACTCGAACGGAACCATCCCGGCGCCGACCGGCGTCAGGTAACCACCGCTCCACGAAAGCGGGGGGACCTCAAGTAGAAGTCTGGCGCATGCGTGCGTCCGGGATCATGCTCGTCCGCCACCCACTCTCCGCGCCAGGAGTTGATGAGGGTGGTCTTTCCGGTGTATCTCGCACCCAGGACGGCGATTCGGAATTTCTTGCGCCGTAGCCGCCAAGCGACAAATGCGGAAATCACGACGCCGCCCAGCAGGATGAAAGGGATGATTTCTCCGCTCCCTTCTCATGTGGATGCCGGGGTGGCTGATCCTGGCCACGCCCTTCGGCCAGGTTCAGTATGGACACGAGCCCGGCACACGTTCCAACGTTGCCCGCTACCCTGAGGAATAGGCAACGTGAAACCGCCGAGGCCGGAGAGGGACGTGCGGACTACATCCTTTGGCGCGGAGCTGCGGCGTCTTCGCCTGGCGTCGGGCCTTTCCTTGACCGAGCTAGCCGACCGGGTCCACTACAGCAAGGGCTACCTGAGCAAGGTCGAACGGGACGACAAACCCCCGAGTGTCGCGTTGGCGCGGCGCTGCGAGACGGCGTTGGATGCCTCCGATGCCCTTACCCCGCTGGTACCCGCCCCCTCGCCAGCGCGTGCAGGTCGTCGTTCCGCCGACCCGTTTGGATATCCTGCCGGCCCAACGGTGGCTGCGGATACCGGAGGTGTTCCAACGAGTGACCACGACGACCCGCACCATCGGGTACACGCCGCAGAGAGCGACTGGGTCATCCGCCTGCGCGCCGACGGATCGGGCCACTTCCTCGCGCCGGGCCGGCTGGGCAGCGAGTTCCTTGACGACCCGGGCATGCTGGGCTGGTCGTCCCCGGTTGCGCACGCCGCCGCGCCGGCGGATCTGTCGGCCCTGTTCGCCGGCATCCGTAAGCTTGCTCGGGCGGCCAACCCGTCCGTGGTGCTGCCGA
Source organism: Solwaraspora sp. WMMA2056 (assembly GCF_030345095.1). NCBI lineage: Bacteria > Bacillati > Actinomycetota > Actinomycetes > Micromonosporales > Micromonosporaceae > Solwaraspora > Solwaraspora sp. WMMA2056. Next base: position 470,053 of record NZ_CP128360.1, on the reverse strand, counting down.
TCGCACTTGCCCATCTACACACCGTCCGTGCCACCGCCTCCACTGCCGCCGACCGGGACCGGCGCCACCTGGTGCTACTCGCCTCCAGGGTCGCGGAGATGGTCGGTTGGATGACCCAGGAGGCAGGTGATGACCGGGCCGCGTTGTGGTGGACCGATCATGCGGTCGACCTGGCGCTGTCTACCGGTGATCGGGAGTTGTCCGCATACGCACTGGTACGAAGGGGTCTCATGGCGCTCTACCGTGGGAACGCGGCACAGACCATCCAACTCGCTCAACGGGCCTACCACAGCTCCGGGATGTCGCCACGGATTAGATGGCTGGCGGCGCAGCGCGAGGCGCAGGGGCAGGCGCTGGCCGGCGACCGGTCCAGTTGCCTGCGCGCGCTGGACCGCGCCTTCGCGGTTGCGGATCAGGTTTCGGTCGACGCCGCGCCGTGCGAGCAGGCCCTTGGTCCGAGCACGTCCATCAACCTGACCGATCTCGTCGCCGGTTGGTGTATGTACGACCTCGGCGCGTTGGATGAGGCGACGAAGCTGCTGGATCGGGAGGTGGCGCGGATCCCGGACACGTCGCCCCGTGCCCGGGCCCGGTTCGCCGTACGGCGGGCGCTCGCCCACGCCGCGGCTGGCAACGTCGAGCATTCATGCGCCATCATCGACGATGTGCTCGCTGATGTGATGCGCGTGAGCTCCGCGACCATACGGACCGACCTGCACGCCTTCGCCCGTACCATCAACCGCTGGCATGCGCGCGAGCCCGTGTCCGCGATCCAGCACAGACTGGTCGTCGCCTTGCGTGGGCCCAGCTACGGATGACCGTTAAGCGGCACGGCATCTTCCTCAACTTCCGGAGCAGGGACGGCGGATATCCTGCCGCGCTACTCGATGGGGAACTCACCCGGATCTTCGGCGACGAGCACGTGTTCCGCTCAAGCCGGAGCATCCCGCCCGGCGCGACGTTTCCCGAAGTTCTGCGAGCCGCGCTGGACCAGAGTTGCGTGCTGCTCGCCGTCATCGGCCCTGACTGGCTACGCCGGGGCGAGGACGGCCGGCGACTGATCGACCAGGACGGCGACTGGGTCCGAGCGGAGATCGCGACCGCGCTGAAGGCCAGGATACCGGTGATCCCGGTGCTGCTGGACGACACGCAACGTCCTGCCGCAGACGCCCTGCCTGGGGACATCGCCGGACTCGCGGACTGCCAGGCGGTGTATCTGCGCAGCCGGCACATCGATCCGGACCTGCCGTACCTGGTCGGCAAGCTCTGGCAGGTGGCGCCGGCACTCACCGCACACCGTGTGTTCACGCCACCACCCGGCCCGGACGAGGAGGAGCCGCCCAGCGTGCTGTTACGGCCGGAGCGAGCGGCTGTGCCGTTCCACGGGCGGGTCGACGAGCTGAGGCGGTTGCACAGCTGGGCCACCACGGGAACTGACACCGCCGTCTGCCTGGTCACCGGCCCCGCCGGCCAAGGCAAGAGCCGGCTGGCACGGCAGTTCGCGGAGTCGATGAGTCGGGCGGGCTGGGTGGCCGGCTTCCTGCATCCCGCCGCTGACGACGAGGACGTGCGACGCCTGCGTGAACTACACGGCCGTCTGCTGATCGTCGTGGACAACGCCGAGGGCGAGGCCGTTCGGGTGGGTTCCATGCTGGCCGCCCTGGCCGGCCGTGCCCCGCGGTCGTCGAGCACACGCGTGCTGATGGTGGCAAGATCGCCCGGACTGTGGCTGGAGACGCTGTCGTATGCCGAGCAGGGCCCGGTCACCCTGTCTGAGGTCGAGACGATCACGCTGGGCCCACCGGAGGCGCTCACCCGAGATCCCCGCCAGGAACTCCGGCGCGCGCTCCTGGCCCTCGCCGCCCACCTGCAGGTACCTGAATCCGAGGCACTAAGGATCTGGAACGCCACGCACCAGAACGTCCTCGCCCAAGCCGAGAGCATGCTCGCGCTCCACACCACCGCGTTGAACGGCCTGCTCGACAACGTGTACCCGATCCGGTCCCTTGGCGACGGTGGGCCGAGCACATCCCGAGCGGATCGCGACACGGTCCGCCATATGCTGGCACACGAGCGCCGCTACTGGCGTCGTAGCGCGCAGCCCTTCGAACTTCCCGACCCATACATCGACCGCCTCGACGCCGTGGTCTGCGCGGCGACCCTGTTCGGGGGCGAGCACCCAGACGAGGCAGAGGCGGTCCTCGCGGCCCTGCCTACCATGCGTGGTGAGCGCGGCCATGTCATTGACCGTTACCTGCGCTGGGTAAGGCACATGCAGCCACCCGCAGGCGGGGCGGAAGGTCAGATCGCGCCCAGTGCCCTGCGTCCCGACCTGGTCGGCGAGGAACTTGTCGCGATGGTGCTTGCGAGCCAGCCCGGCCTGGCAACGCCCGCCTGGCCGCTGCTCTCCCCAACCCAGGCGTTGCGGACGTTGCTGGTTCTCGGCCGTGCCGCGCCACGTCATCCGCACCTGCTTCGGTACGTAACCGAGTTCCTGAGCACCGACGCGGCCGGACTGGCATCGGTCGGCATGTGGGTCGCCGATCAACTCGACCAGCCCATGTTGCGGGCCGCAGTCGTCGAGACAGTGCTCCGAGCCGGAGATCCCGACACCGCCGCTTTCCTCAACGGGCGCTGGCCCTTCTCCGCCGGCCACCCCACCGATTCCCGCCTGCTCGACCTAGCCGCCACTGCCGGCCCGGCGGCCCGGGCCGACCAGACCGCGCGCATCGCCACTGACAGGTTGCGCGGTCTGGTACGCCGGGCGGCGCAGGGTGGAGCTCGGGACGTCCTGCCCGAGGCCGCCGAGCTCGTCGAACAGCTTCGGCACTGCTCCGAGCCTGGCGATCTCGCGTCGCGCCGAGCACTCGGCCACGCCGTGTCGGTCTGGGGCGACTGCCTGCTCCTCACCGGGGCCCGCGAGTCGGCTGTCACGGCGATCCAAGAGGCGGTCTCCATCCGACGCGAACTCAGCCGGCGGCACCCCTTGCCCGGCCCCGGGTATCCCACCCCGACCGGGGCGAGTGGGCTGTCGCCCCGCACCGGAGCGGGATGGGTCGCGCGGCTACTGGCCGAGGATCTCGCCCAGTCTGTGTGGTCGCTGGGCCACGCCTGGTCTGCCGTGAACCGCTACGAGGAAGCTGCTCAGGCATTTGCAGAAACCAGCCAGTTGTACAACACCCTGATGCTCGCGATCCTATATGTCACAGCCGAGTGCAACAGCATCAGCGCCACTGCCGCGATGCTGCGGCACCGCCACACCCTACTCAGCTTCGCCCTGAGGCCCGATGCCCTGGAATCGGTCCCCCTGCCCCGCCCCGACTGGGCCGGACCCGGTCGCGATCAGCCCTCGGCAGGGGGAGGGTGAACTGCCTTCGGTGTCGAGCCGGGCGAGCTTGCCGTCGATGTCGACGATTGATCTCCTGCTCGTGGCGCCGACGCCGCAGCCAACCCTCGCCGGCGTACCCGAGGGGGCGACGCAGGGCGTGCAGGTTTTCGCCCTTGTTGAGCTGTCGGACGATCCGCCGGCGGTAGGTTTCGTCGGCTGCGCCTCCAGCACCGCGAATCCGGTCGGGGAGAGCAGCACCTCACCATGGAAGCGCGTCCCACTATCTGGATTTTCGGCCCGGCGCGGGTAACCATGATCAAAACCCATCGGGACAGGACGGGTCGCCGCTGGACGGGCCGGGACGTGAGGGATGCTCGTCGTACGAGCACCCACCGAGCACCCAACCGACCACAGGGGATGGAAAAGCGAAGGGGCCTGGCTGCCGTTTCGGCAGGTCAGGTCCCTGTTGATCTTGCGCGCCCGAAGGGACTCGAACCCCTAACCTTCTGATCCGTAGTCAGATGCTCTATCCGTTGAGCTACGGGCGCAGGCTGCCCGGCAAGCATACACACCCTGCCGAAGCGCGGAGACTCCGGGATTCGAACCCGGGAGGGGCGGTAAGACCCCAACCGCATTAGCAGTGCGGCGCCATAGACCAGACTAGGCGAAGTCTCCTCGGCGGCCGCTGCAGACCACCGCCGACCGAGGATACAGGGCGGGGTGCTGCCGGGGCAAAGCACCCTGCCCCGGGTCGTATCGCCCGAGGGATCCCGGGATGCGACTCAGGGATCGGTCAGTGCGCCGCCAGCGGGATCGACCCCTTCCGGTCCGGGACCGGCAACCTGCCCGGCCGTACGACGACCACCAGCACGACGACCGCAGCCAGCATGCCGCCGGCGATCACCGTCGCCATCGCGCTGCTGCCCGTGCCGAGCATGCCCACGGCCGGTGCGGCGAGTGCGCCGACCCCGAACTGTACGGCGCCGAGCAGCGCGGAGGCGGTGCCGGCGGCTTCGCCGTGGCCCGCGAGGGCCAGGGCCGGTGCGTTCGGCAGGGCGAAGCCGGTGGCGGCGAGCACGGCCCAGAGCGGGATCAGCACCCCGGCGAGTCCGCCGAAATTGGTGACGGCGAAGCCGAGGAGCACGATGCCGCACGTCAGGGCGGCGATCAGGGAGGTCAGCAGGATCTGCTGCGGGGAGTAGCGGCGCAGGAGTCGGACGTTCAGTTGGGTTGCGGTGATCATGCCGATCGCGCCGGCCCCGAAGGCGATGCCGAACTGCTGCTCGTCCAGCCCGTACTGGTCCTGCAGCACGAACGACGAGCCGGCGACGTACGCGAAAAGTGCCGCCATGGCGAAGCCGGCGACCAGCACGAGGCCGACGAAGACCCGGTCGCGCAGCAGGCTGCCGTACACGCGCAGGGTGTCCAGCACCCGCGCTGGGCGACGGTGGTGCGGCGGGAGCGTCTCCGGCAGGCCGAACATGGTCACCGCGAACAGCGCGACCCCCAGTACGGCGAGCGCGGCGAACACCCCGCGCCACTGGGTCCAGTTCAGCAGGGCGCTGCCGAGCGTGGGCGCGAGCACCGGCGCCACCCCCATCACCAGCAGCAGCCGGGACAACACCCGGGCGAACGCGATGCCGGTGAACAGGTCACGGACGACCGCCATCGCGATCACCGACGCTGCTGCGGCGCCGAAGCCCTGCACCACCCGGAGGCCGCCGAGCACCGCGATGTTGGGCGCTACGACGCAGAGTACCGACGCGAGTACGTGTAGTGCGGTTCCGGCGAGCAACGGTCGCCGCCGGCCCCACACGTCGGAGAGCGGGCCAATGATGAGCTGCCCGACGGCGAGTCCGGCAAGGGTGCCGGTCAGGGTCAACTGGACCCCGGCGGCGGTCGTCTGGAGGTCGTCACCGATCGCCGGCAGCGCGGGCAGGTACATGTCGATCGTCAGCGGGCCGACCGCGATGAGCGTGCCGAGCACCAGGATCAACCGGACCCGTTGCCACGTGGTGAGCAGCTCACCTGGGGTCGGCCCCGCCGCAGGAGTCGACGCGGTGGCGGGAGCCGGCGCGTCCGGGCGTTGGGCGAGCGCTGTCATGGTGCCTCTTCCGCGAGGGGCGCGTCGTCGCGCGCGTGCCGGTGCGGGCCGACCGGCCCGGGTACGTACGGGTGCTGCGGGACTGCCGCGCAGCACCCGGTGTCAAGGTGGCCGACCTGCCCGGCATTCCCGATGCGTCCAACGGTGTGACGGGTCACAACGCGGTGCGTACCGCTGGCTGGCGGAGTGCGGGCCCTGCCGGGCCGCACGGCTGCCGCAACGCGATCATAGGCGACAATACATATTGCCGACGTCATATCATCTACGTGCGCCAGGTGATTGTCGCACGCTATCAGAAATAATTGTCACTGATGCTTGTTCGTGAAACCTGTTGCCCCTAGCCTCTGGCCTCACCAGCGTGCGATCGGCGCGCTGGCGTGGCACCTGCCCGGTGCCGCACACCACGGGCGTTCCTGCGGCGTGACCCGCAGCAGGACGCCTCGGCCCGGCCGACCCGGAAACGGGTTCACCCCTCGGTAAGGAGCCAGACTTGCGTATCCGACTCACCTTGGCGATCGCCGCGACAGCTCTCGTCGGCGTATTCGTCGCGCCGTCCGCAGCGGCTGCGGCGCCAGAGCCGATCATTGGCGGCAGTACCGTTTCCTCGGCGCCCTGGGCGGCGGCCGTTTTCCAGAACGGCTCGTTTGCCTGCTCGGGCTCGATCATCGCGCCGCGCTGGGTGCTGACCGCGCGGCACTGCATCGGCGGCACGATGTCCGTACGGGTGGGCAGTGTCTACCGTTCCTCCGGCGGCACGACCCGCTCGGTCAGTGCCACGTACAGCCGCTACGACCTCGGCCTGCTCTACCTGAGCTCGTCGGTCTCCACCACCTACGTCACGCTGGCTTCGAGCAACCCGCCGGTCGGATCGACGAACACGATCTTCGGCTGGGGTCGGACCTGCAGCACCTGCGACGCGTCGCCGCAGCTCAAGACCGCGTCGGTCCGGACCACCACGAACGGCGCCAGTGACGCGTACGGCGGCCCGGCGATCCGCAGCACCGGGGTCAACGGCGTCGCCTGGCGGGGCGATTCCGGCGGTCCGCAGTTCTACAACGGACAGCAGGTCGGCGTCTGCTCGACGGGCAACGGTTCGACCTACCAGAACTACGGATCGGTTGCCGCCAGCCGAAGCTGGATCGCCTCGGTGGCCGGTGTCTGAGTAGCTGTCGGCGCGGGCGGGGCGACCCGTCCGGCCCGGGTGCGGGGTGCCGGTCGGCACCCCGCACAGCGGTTGCCACACCTCGACGGGCTCGTCCCGGCCGGCTATCGACATCGGGGCCAGCCGTCGGAAGGTCATCCGGGCCCGGATCAGGCGGTAGGTGCCGCCGGCAACGGCCACCGTGCCGGGTGCGGTGTGTGCCTGGAGCCGGGCCGCGATGTTGATCACGTCACCAGTGAGGAAACCGACGCCGCCGTCGACCGCCTCGGCCGGGTCGACGACGGCGGTGCCGGTGGCCACACCGACCCGCAGCGTCGGCCGTACGCCGTGCGGGAACTCGGTACGCCGTACCGCCTCGGCCAGTTCGGTGGCGGCCCGGACCGCCCGGAGGGCAGCTTCGCCCGCAGCGCCGGTCGGGTCTGCCTCATCGGCGGGGCCGTCCGCACCGCCAGGGTCGCCGACACCGGGTTCGCTCCCGGTGCCGAAGACGGCCATCACCGCGTCGCCGATGTACTTCTCCACGATGCCGGCGTGGCGGTGGATCACCGACCGCACCGCGTGGAAGTAGCGGAGCTGTATCTGACGGACGTCCTCAGGGTCGAGCCGGGCGGACAGCCTGGTGAAGCCGACCATGTCGACGAAGAGGACAGTGACGGTGCGTCGCTGGGTACACACGGTTGGTCCGATCCACCCGGTCGGCGGTACACGTCGCCGACCGCAGTCGGCACAGTAGCGGTGGGTGGACCGGTCCGAAGCAGTGCAGCTCGGGCAGTTCGGGCCCATGGCGGTGGGCCGCTGGTGTTCGCCGGAGGGACAGCGGTGGGCATCGGCGACGACCCGCACGGTGGCGAGTCCGGCGCGACGGCTGGGGTTGCGACGGAGCGTCCTCATGATCGCCTCCTGCGCGGTGATGGTGCTTCGGTCCGCTCCGAGGTGGACGTGATCCGGTCCGTGCGGACCGACGTATGGAACGGATGGCTGAAACGGTCCCAGCACGGCGCAGCCCTAGGATCTGTAGAACGACGTATGTCAGATACTCCCACCCTTTATGTCGGTGATCGGATTGACACAGTCACGCGAAGCCAGCTCGCTGGCCTGGGGCGCCGACGATGTTCCCTTCGTCGGGCGCCGGGATCAGCTGCGGGTGCTGCACGAGTCGTTACGTAGGGTCGAGCGGGGGGACACGGCCGCAGTCTTCGTCATGGGCGAGAGCGGCATCGGCAAGACGCGGCTGCTCAGTGCGGCCAGCGACCGGTTGCGGACCGCCGGTGCACTGGTCCTTACCGGCGCATGTCTGGACATTGGGGATTCATCGCCATTGCATCCGCTGCGCCAGGCGTTGCGACGTTACCGTCCGGAGCCGGGCCACTCCGGTGCCGTCGCCAGCGCCGCCGCCCGCGACCTGCTCGCGGTGCTCGACGGTGACGCCCGCGACCCCGACGGGGCCGGTGCGGTGCTGGAGCGGGTCTCCCGCGGGCTGGGTGGCGTCGCCGCCGGACGCACCCTGGTCCTCGCCGTCGACGATCTGCAGTGGGCCGACCTGACCACCCGGCACCTGCTGCTGTACCTGATCGCCGGGTTGAGCGACGTACGGCTGCTGCTGCTCGCCGCCGCCCGCTCCGAGACGCTGCAGGCCGACGACCCGATCCGTCGGATGGTCCTGGAACTCCGCCGCTCCCGGGCTCGCTCCGGGGCGGTGCACGTGCTGGAGCTGACCCCGCTGGACCGGGCCGAGACCGCCGAACTGGTGGCCGAGGTGGTCGGCGGCCCACCCGACCCCGAGCTCGCCGAGTCGGTGTGGCGGCGCAGCGGCGGTGTGCCGTTCGTGGCCGAGGAGCTGGCCCGCGACGCCCGCGACGGCCGGGTCGGGCTCTCCGAGACGCTGCGGGAGATCACCCTGGCCCACGTGGACGCGCTGCCCGCCGACGCGCAGCTGGTGTCCCACGCCGTCGCAGCCGGTGTGGAGCCGGTCGCGCACGACCTGCTGGCCGGGGTGGTGCAGTTGGCCGAGGACCGGTTGCTGCAGGCGGTACGGGACGCGGTCGGCCAGCGGGTGCTGCTGTCCGAGCCGGACGGCTACCGGTTCCGCTATCCGCTGATCAGGGAGGTGCTGCAACCCCGGCTGCTGCCGGGTGAGCGGACCCGCTGGCACCGCCGGTACGCCGAGACCCTCGCCGCCGTACCCTCCGGTGACCTGCAGCACGCCCGGTTGGCGTACCACTGGCGGGAGGCCGGCGAGACGACGCGGGCGTTGCCGGCGGTGGTCGCCGCGGCCGAGGAGGCCGAGCGGCTGTACGGCTTCGCCGAGGCGTTCGAGCACTGGGCCAGCGCGGTGGACCTGGCCAACCAGGTGCCGCCCGCCTGGCTGATGGAGTTCGACGTGACCACGCTGGGGCGTCGGGCGGCGGAGGCGGCGCACCGCAGCGGGGAGCACGAGCGCGCCCTGGCGTTGCTGGAGCAGTTGGCGACCAACCTGTTCGGTCCGCCGCCGTCCTGGCTGTACACGTTGCGGGCCCGGTACCTCACGGCGGTCGGGCAGCTGGCCGCCGCCGAGCGCGAGTACGACCGGACGCTCGCCGCCGCCGACGTCGCCCCGAGTGAACGGGTCGCCGCCGCCGCGCACTCGGCCGACCTGCTGCTGCAGCTGTGCCGGTACGCCGACGCCGGTCGGCGCGCCCGTGAGGCCCTCGACCTGGCCGCCGGGGTGCCCGACGCCGCCTCGGCGATGGTGCTGGCCGGGGTGACTCTGGGCTACAGCCAGGCGTACCTCAACGACCCGGCGGCCGGCAAGGAGGCGGTCCGCGAGGCCCGGCGTACCGCCGAGTCGTTCGGCGGCCCGGAGGACGTCGCCGTCGCCGACCTGCAGCTGGCCGAGTTGCTCAGCGGCCCGTTGAACGAGCTGGAGGACGGCGTCGCGGTGGCCCGCCAGGGTGCCGAGCGGGCCGAACGGGTGGGGTTGGCCCGTACGTACGGCACCCGGCTGCTGTCGGTCGCGGCGAACGGTCTGTTCCGGCTGGGCCGGTGGGCCGAGGCCGAGGAGCTGATCGCCGCTGCCCTGCGGCACCGCCCGTCCGGCGCGGACGCGGTCGAGCTGCTGCTCGCCCGCTGCCGGATCCATGTCGGCTTCGGGCGGCTCGACGGCGCCGAGGCCGATCTGGAGGCGATCGAGACGCTGCTCGCCGCCGGTGGTGGGGTCCGGTACATGCTGCCGCTGCTGACGCTGCGGGCCGGGCTGGCGATGTGGCGTGGCCGGCACCGGGAGGCCCGGGACGCGGTCGGGCAGGGGATCGACCTGGCGGAGAGCCGATCCGACGACGTCTGGCTGCAGGCGCCGCTGGTCTGGCACGGGCTGCGGGCGGAGGCGGAGGCCCGGTCGGCCGGCGCGCCGCCCTGCCCGAAGGTGGTGCAGCGGCTGGTCGGGGTGGTCGAGCGGATGGAGCGCAGCAGCACCACGGACACCGCTGCTCCGGTACGGGACGCGGTGATCGGCTACCGGGAGCTGTGCGCGGCGGAGATCAGCCGCATCGACGGACGGTCCGATCCGGCGCTGTGGGACCGGGCCGCGCAGGTGTGGGAGCGGCGTAGCCACCCGTACCCGGCGGCGTACGCCCGGCTGCGGCAGGCGGAGGCGCTGTACGCGATCCGTACCCGTAACGCCGAGGCGACCCGGGCGCTGCAGTCGGCGTACCGGACCGCCCGGCGGCTCGGTGCCCGGCCGTTCACCGAGGAGATCCAGGCGTTGGCGAAGCGGGCCCGGATCGCCCTGCACCCCGGGGAGTCCGAGCCGATGCCCGAGGTGGACAGTCAGGAGCCGGTCACCCTACGGGCCGGGTTGACCAGCCCGCCCAGCGTCGGTGACCGGGTGGCCCGCGCGCTGGGCAACGAGCGTTCCGGCCGGTCGTCGGTGACCGAGCGGACCAGCCGGACCCTGTCGCCGCGTACGGCGGACGAGTTGGCGGTGCTGACCGACCGGGAACGGCAGGTGCTGGAGCTGGTGGCGGAGGGGCGGACCAACCGGGCCACCGCCGAGGCGCTGTTCATCAGTGAACGCACGGTGGGCGTACATGTGTCGAACATTCTGAACAAGCTGCAGGTCAAGACGCGGGTCGAGGCAACCCGGGTGTTCATGCGCAATCAGCCACGTGCCTGAAACCCGACTGTAGACCTGCCAGTCCGGCTGACGGCGGACACCGACCGGCCGGCCGGACCCGGCCGGTCGACGGTGTCTGCCGGGCGACCGCGTCGGTGTCTGCCGGGTTCGGCCAGTGCACACCCGTCGTTGCGCGGATACCTGCGACTTGGCAGGCCCTGCCACTGTAGGGATCGACTGTCTCGAAAGAACAGGGGCCACTGCAGACTGGAGGTGTCCGATGCCGGAACTTCGCTGGGGTCACGTGCACGACCAGATCATGGAGATTCTCTGCCATCGGCCGACCGACGTCGCCGGCGTGGTCGAGGATCTGGCCGCGCTGCAACTGCTGCTGACCGAGGCCACGCCGGACGACCCGGAGAACCCGGTCGCCGACTTCAACCATCTCTACTGGGTCATCACCCGGACCATTCAGGAGCGACTCGAGGCGGGCGCGTTCGCCGACCCGGAGTTCCTCACCCTGCTGGACATCGAGTTCGCCGAGCGCTACTTCGAGGCGTTGCGCTGCTGGGGCAACCGGGCCGACACCCCGGCGGCCTGGCAGGTCCTGTTCCGTCGGCTGCGGGACGAGAGCGTACGGTCGTTGCCGTCGGCGGCCGCCGGGGTGAACGCTCACATCAACTACGACCTGCCGTTCGCGTTGCTGAACACCTGGGCGAAGTTGGGGTCGGGGCCGGAGAACGACGCCCAGCACCGCGACTACCTGTACATCAACGAGATCTTCTTCGACCGGATCCCCGAGCTGCGGCGTAGCTATCTGAGCACCTGGCAGATCTGCATCGACCGGCTGAACGGACGCATCGACGACTGGTACCAGAACCGGTTGGTCGAGTTCACCCGGGACATCGCCTGGCGTGACGCCGCGCGGATGTGGACGCTGCGCGACGATGCGGCGGCGATGGAGAGCGAGCGGATCCGGCTGGACCGGCACACCGCGTTCCTGGGTTGGGCGTTGCTGTCCCCGGTCGGCAGCCTGCTGCAGTAACCGGTCGGCAGCCTGTTGCGGTAGCGGGTCGGCAGCCTGCTGCGGTGACCGGCCGCCGGGCTGAGAACGGCCGCCGGCTGAGACCCTCAGCTGGCGGCGTCGAACCGGGCGCGGGCCGCGAGTACGGTCGGCATCGCGCCTTCCACGAGCTCGATCAGCCCCATCAGAGCGGTCGCGACGGACTGCCCGAGCGGGGTGAGGCTGTACTCGACGCGCGGCGGGATGGTGGCCTGGACGTCACGGTTGACCATCCCGTCGCGCTCCAGCGCCTGCAGGGTCTGGGCCAGCATCTTCTCGCTGATGCCATCGACCCGGCGGCGCAGCGCGTTGAAGCGGTAGTTGCCGTCCAGCAGTGCGACGAGCGCCAGGATGCCCCATTTGCTGGAAACGTGCTCCAGGGTCTCCCGGGACGGGCAGGCCCGCGCGAACACGTCGGCGATCAGTTGCGCCATCGGGTCGTCGGTGGTGGCCCCGACGTGGTCGGGGTGCGGCGTGGTCGGGGACCGGGTGGCCATGGACCCAGGTTAACCCCGATCGGGTACGAAGTCAGTGACAGCGCTCACCGATAGGTTGCACTTTCGAAAAGTTAGTGCACTCTTGTGGGTGGCGGCCCGCCGGGTCGCCACCCACAAGACCCAGGAGCAGACATGATCACTGTCACCGGCGCATCCGGCCATCTCGGTCGTCTCGTCGTCACCGACCTGCTGGACCGCGGCGTACCGGCCGGCGAGATCGTCGCCGTCGTCCGCGACCCGGCCAAGGCCGCCGACCTCGCCGCCCGGGGCGTGCAGGTCCGGGTCGGCGACTACGACCGACCGGAGACCCTCGGCCCGGCCCTCGCCGGCACCCGTCGGCTGCTGCTGGTCTCCGGCAGCGAGGTCGGCAAGCGGGTACCGCAGCACCGCAACGTGATCGACGCCGCCACCTCGGCCGGGGTCGAGCTGATCGTCTACACGAGCATCCTGCGCGCCGACACCAGCAGCGTCCCGCTGGCCGCCGAGCACCTCGCCACCGAGGAGCTGGTCCGCGCCAGTGGGCTGCCGTTCGTCCTGCTCCGCAACGGTTGGTACCTGGAGAACTACACCGAAGCGGCACTGCCGCAGGCGCTGGCCACCGGCAGTGTCTTCGGGTCCGCCGGCGACGGCCGGGTGGCCGCGGCGACCCGCGCCGACTTCGCCGCCGCCGCAGCCGCGGTGCTGACCGATCCGGCCGCCGCCGACCCGGCCGGGGTCGTGTACGAACTCGGCGGCGACCACCCGTTCACCCTCGCCGAACTGGCTGCCGAGATCAGCCAGGCCAGCGGACGTCCGGTCGACTACCAGGACTTGCCTGAGGACGTGTACGCCAAGGCGCTGACCGACGCGGGCGTGCCGGCGGAGTTCGCCGCCGTGCTGGCCGCCTCCGACGTCGGGATCAGCCAGGGCGACCTGACCACCGACAGCGGTGACCTGCGCCGACTCATCGGCCGGCCCACCACCACCCTCGCGTCGGCGGTCCGGGCCGCCGTCGCCGCCGGGTAGGTGGACAGCGGGACCCGCACCCCGCCAGACGGGCGACCGCTGGTCACAGCCGCCGGGCAGGCGGAACGTCAGCCCGGCGGCCCGACCGGCACCGGCAGCTCGTAGTTGGTGATCAGCAGGTCCCAGCTGCGCCGGTTGGCCGCCTGCAGGTTGATGTCCCGGCGGGTGGCCATCCGGGCGATCGAGAAGTCCGGGCCGAACAGATCCCGGACGAACGGGGTGTCGCTGTTGGTCAGCGTCAACCAGACACCGCGTCCGGCGGCCCGTACCATCGCGTCCCGCAGCCGGACGTGGTCGTGCGGGCCGAACTGCGCCGAGGTGTACCGCTTGAAGTCGGCCCAACCACCGAGCGGCACGTACGGCGGGTCCAGGTACACCCAGTCGCCGGCCTGTGCCGCGTCGAGCTCGTCGACGAAGTCGCCCGTACGCAGCTCGGCCCGGCGCAGCGTGCGGGCGGCGTCGAGCAGCACCCGCCGGTCGTAGTACGGCCGGTCGTAGGCGCCGTACGGCGTGTTGAACTCGCCTCGTCGGTTGACCCGCCACAGCCCCCGGAACGCGGTCTTGTTCAGATAGACGACCCGGACCGCGCGTTCCAGGTCGGAGCAGTCGGCGGGCGACCGGCGGCGCATCGCCGCGAAGTGCTCGGCGGTGTTGGGCTGCTCGTCGAGCAGTCGCATCACCGCCGCCGGGTCGGCGGCCACCACCTGGAAGCAGACGATCAGCTCCGGGTTGGCGTCGCTGAGCACCGCCCGTTCGGGTGCCAGCTCGAAGAAGACCGCGCCGCTACCCAGGAACGGCTCCCGGTAGGTGCCGGTGAACGGCGGCGCGGCGCTGACGATGGTCGCCGCGTACCGCGTCTTGCCGCCCGCCCACTTGAGGAACGACCTGCCCGTCGGCCTACCCGTCCCCGTCGACCTACCCGTCGGCCCGGTGGAGCGCGCGGAACTGGCGTCGGTCCGGATCATGCGGCGAATCGTACGCGGCGCCGGTGGCACCCCAGGCGTAGTGCGGCGAGGCCAGGAACTCGGCGAGCAGGCTGGCCGAGCCGGGCGACAGCGGGCGGCCGTCGACGATCTGGGCCGGCTGCAGGAACGTCATGGCCGCGCCCTCGCCGAGCACGACGTCGCGCTGGCGGGCCCGGGTGGTGCCGAAGAAGTAGTGCGCCGTCCGGTCGTCGGCCAGCTCCCGGCGGCAGAACAACCGCAGCCCGTGCTCGGGCCGCAGGCCGGTCTCCTCCCACAGCTCCCGCAGCGCGGTCTGCTCGGGCGTCTCGCCGGGCTCGCAGTGCCCGCCGGGCACGCACCAGGTGTGCGGATGGCTGGGTGCCCGGCCGTCGCGCAGTTGCAGCAGGACGGCACCCGCCGGATCGACCAGCAGCACCGCGGCGACGTCGTTCACCCACCCAGTGTGCGGTCAACCAGCGGTCAATGGGAGCAGCACGCGGAAGCTGGTCGCCCCGGGGGCCGAATCCACCCGGATGTCCCCACCGTGTTTCTTGACGACGATCCGGTAGGAGATGTCGAGCCCCAGCCCGGTACCTTCGCCGATCGGTTTGGTGGTGAAGAACGGCTCGAAGATCCGGGGCCGCACCTCCGGCGGGATCCCGGGCCCGGTGTCGGTGATCTCCACCGACAGCTGGTCGCCGGTGGTGCCGGTGCGCACCGTGAGGGTCCCGGCCGGTCCCATCGCCCCCAGCGCGTTGTCGATCAGGTTGGTCCAGACCTGGTTGAGCTCCGCCGGGTAGGCCGGCACCGCCGGCAGCGTCCGGTCGTAGTCGCGGACCACCCGTACCTCGGCCGGGATCTTGCCGGTGAACATGGCGAGGGTGGCGTCGAGCAGTTCGTGCACGTCGACCGTCTGGTGCGGGGCCCGGTCCAGCTGCGAGTACTGCTTGGCGGCACCGACCAGCGACGAGATCCGGCGGACCGCGTCGTCGATCTCACCGAGCAGCAGCTCGGTCTCGACGGTGTACGCCAGCCAGCGCACCGCCGCCGTCAGGTCCGAGGCAAGGACCGCGCCGGCCACCTCGTCGAGGGCGTCGTCGTCGAAGCCGCCGGCGACCAGGGTGGCGGCCAGCTCCCACCCATCGGGTACGCCGTGCGCGTCGAGCCAGTCGGCCAGTGCGTCCTCCGCGTCGGTGACCTGCAACGGGGTGCGTAAGGGGGCCGTCGTGGCCCGGCGCACCGCGGTCTCCTGCAGTTCGACCAGTCTGTGCAGCTGCGCCCCGTCGAGCCGGCCGTCGGCGACCATGGCGAGCTTCTGTCGCATTCCGGCGAGCCGTTCCCGCAGTACGGCGGTCGCCCGCACCGCCGCCGCGGCCGGGTTGTTCAGCTCGTGGGTCAGCCCGGCGGTGAGCGAGCCGAGCGCGACCAGCCGCTCCCGTTCACCGACCACCGTCTGCGTGGTCCGCATCGCGACGAACAGCCCGTCCAGCAGGTGCATCGCCATCGGGAACCACTGCCGGATGACGGCGGCGAACTCCGGCGCGGGCAGCGCCAGCAGGGCGACGTCGGTCAATGCCCGCATCGTGTTGGGGTAGACCTGCTCCATCCGTTCACCGGCGTACGCCTGGGTGGCCCCGGCGTACGCGCCACGCTGGTCGCTGCGGGTCACCTCGACGTCGGCGCCGCGGACCCGACGGGTCAGCGCGATCGCGCCGTCGAGCAGCACGAAGAAGCACTCCGCCGGGTCCCCCTCGGCGTACACGTCGGCTCCCGGTGGCCAGTGGCGGACCCGGCCGAGCCGACTGATCTCGGCGAGCTGGTCGCCGGTGAGCGACTCGAACAGGAACAGGTCGCGCAGGTCGGCGGGGTCGAGTCGGTCGGCGGCCGGCGCCTGGTCGCTGGCCGGCGCCTCGTCGGCGGCCGGAGCCGGGTCGGCGTTCACTGCGCCGCCAGGTAGCGGTGCGCCAGGGTGACCACCAGGGCGCCTTCGCCGACGGCGGAGGCGACCCGTTTCACCGACTCGGCCCGTACGTCGCCGGCCGCGAACACGCCGGGGACGCTCGACTCCAGCAGGTACGGGTCCCGGGGCAACGACCAGCCGGGCGGTCGGCGCCCACCGGTGGTGAGGTCGGGTCCGGTGACGACGAAGCCACGGCCGTCGCGCACCACCGTCCCGTCGAGCCAGTCGGTGCGCGGCTGTGCGCCGATGAAGACGAACAGCCACGAGGTGTCGACGTCGCGGGTGTCGCCGGTGCGGGTGTCGCGCACCGTGAGCCGTTCCAGATGGTCCTCGCCGGTCGCTGCGACGACCTCCGAGTTCGGATGCACCTGGATGGTGTCGATTCGTTCGATCTGTTCGATCAGGTACCGGGACATCGACTGGGTCAGGTCGGCTCCTCGAATCAGCAGGTGCACCCGGTCGGCGTGCCGGGCGAAGTAGACCGCCGCCTGTCCGGCCGAGTTCGCCCCGCCGACGATGTAGACGTCCTGGCCGACGCAGTGTGGTGCCTCGGTCGCCGCCGAACCGTAGAAGACCCCCCGGCCGGTCAGCTCCGCCAGGCCGGGGGCGTCGAGTTGCCGGTACGCCACCCCGGTGGCGAGCACGACGGTGTGTCCCGCGATGGTGCTGCCGTCGGCGAAGTGCAGCAGCCGGGTCGCGCCGGCGGTGCTCAGGCCGACCACGTCGCGGGTGGTCAGCAGTTCGGTGCCGAACTTCAACGCCTGCCGCCGGGCCCGGTCGGTCAACTGGGCACCGGAGACGCCGTCGGGGAAGCCGAGGTAGTTCTCGATCCGGCTGCTCTGTCCGGCCTGGCCGCCGGTGGCCTGGCGCTCGACGAGGACGGTCCGCAGACCCTCGGACGCGCCGTACACGGCGGCGCCGAGGCCGGCCGGGCCGGCACCGACCACGACCAGGTCGTAGAAGTCCCGGGCGGGTTCGGTGCGCAGACCGACCTGGGCGGCCAGCGCGGCCCGGTCGGGGTTGCGCAGCACCGTGCCGTCCGGGCAGATCACCACCGGGATGTCGGCCGGCCCGGCGTCGGCGGCGGCGAGCAGCCGCTGCGCCTCGGGGTCGTCGGCGAGCAGCCACCGGTACGGCACCAGGTTGCGGGCGAGGAAGTCGCGGACCTCGAACGACGGGGCCGACCAGCGGTGGCCGACGACCCGCAGCTCGTCGGCGGCGGCGACCGGGGTGCGCTGCCACGACTCGAGCAGCGCGTCGCAGACCGGGTAGAGCTTCTCCTCCGGCGGGTGCCAGGGTTTGAGCAGGTAGTGGTCGAGGTCGACGATGTTGATGGCGTCGATGGCGGCGTCGGTGTCGGCGTAGGCGGTCAGCAGCACCCGCCGGGCCTGCGGGTACAGGTCCATCGCGGCTTCGAGGAACTCGATGCCGTTCATCTCCGGCATCCGGTAGTCGGCCAGCAGCAGGGCCACCTGCTCGGCGCGGAGTTTCAACTCCCGCAGGGCGGTGAGCGCCTCGGCGCCCGAGCCGGCCCGTACGACGCGGTAGCGGTCGCCGTACCGGCGGCGGATGTCGCGGGCGACGGCACGGGAGACGTTGGGGTCGTCGTCGACGGTGAGGATCGCCGGGTTGGTCACCTGGCAATCAAAGCACCTGCGCCGAGGTGACGGCGGGTGCCGGTGCGGTGGTGCCGGTCGCGGCGGGTGCCGGTGCGGTGGTGCCGGCGGCGACCGGGTCGGTCAGTTGGGCGGCGGTCACGGCCGGCGGCGGCAGCGCCGCCATCAACCGGGCCGCCCGGTCGACGCCGCTGGTCGCCGGGCCACCGGCGAGCAGCGCGGCGAGCAGGTCGGCGGTGACCGCGTCGGGGTCGGCGCGCAGGCCGAGCCGGTGCCGGACCACCAGCGCGGCGTTGACGAACTGGTCGGCGCCGTGCGGCAGGACGAGCTGCGGTACGCCGCCGCCGAGCGCGGTCATCATGGTCCCGGAGCCACCGTGGTGCACGACGGCGGCGCAGGCGGCGAGGGCGGGGGCCAGCGGCAGCCAGCCGGTGACCCGGACGTTGCCCGGCAGCGGCCCGAGCCCGACCGGGTCGGTGTCGTCGCCCCGGCCGCCGTCTCCTGGCGCGTCACCCTCGGCGACGGTGAGTACGAACTCGGCGTCGACGTCGGCGGCGGCGTCGATGGTGCGGCGCAGCCCGGACAGACCGGCCAGGGCGGGCACCACGGTGCCCAGGGTGATCAGGACGCGGGGTCGGTCGGCTGGCCGGCGCAGCCAGTCGGGCAGCGTCCCGCCGGCGTTGTACGGCACGTACCGCATCGGCCAGCCGTCGCCGTCGCCGATCATCAGCTCGGCCGGCGCGAGGTGCAGGACCACCCGCTCGGGCAGTTCCAGCGGTACGCCGAGTCGGCGGTACGCCGCCGCCAGCCAGGGCAGGAACCGGGTGGCCAGGGTCTGCTCGCGGAGCAGGTTGAATCCGTGCTCGACGGCCGGCACCCGCAGCGCCCGCGCGACCAACGGTCCGACCGGGTGCAGCCGGGAGTGGACGATCAGGTCCGGCCGCCACCAGCGGGCCACCGCCAGGGTGCCGTCGGCCATCAGGTCGGCGATCCGGCCGAAGGTCTCCAGCAGCAGCGGGTCGATCCGGCTGCCGGCGGCGGCGATCCGCAGCCCGCGTCGGCGCATCCGCTCGGTCCATTCGGCCGGGGTGCCGGTGCCGAAGACCCCGGCGACCGGGGCGCCGGGCGCGACGTCCACCGTGGGCAGGCCGGCGTGGGCCGCGCCGGCGAGCCCTTCGGCCGTGGTGGCGACCAGTACGTCGTGGCCGGCGGCGCGCAACGCCCAGGCCAGCGGTACGAGTGGGAAGAGGTGCCCGGCCCCGGGCGGACTGGTGATCAGCACGCGCACCGGCGGACCCCCCGTTGACAATTCGATCGACAATGGATAATTTATCGGCATTGATCCGGTTTTGGCGACCGGTCCGAGGAGCGGAGACCGCGCGATGGCCCGGCCGATGGACGTTCCGTTCACCCCTGAGCTGCACCTACGTCTGCTGCTGAGCATCGACCGTGGGCACAACGTGCAGCGCGCCGTACGGGCCGCGGTCCGGCCCGGCGACCGGGTGCTCGACGCCGGCACCGGCAGCGGCCTGCTCGCGATGATCGCGGCCGACGCCGGTGCCGAGGTGGTCGCCGTCGACCGCCACCACGTCGCGATGGCGCAGCGGATAGCCGCACACAACGGGCTCACCGACCGGATCGCGTTCGTCGAGTCCGACCTCGCCGACCTCGACCCGGCCGACCTCGGTGGCCGGTTCGACGTACTGATCGCCATGATCCACACGAACGACCCGCTGATCGACGAGGAGCGTTCCCGGCTCGTCGTCGACCTGCGTCGGCGGTTCGGCGTACCCGGGTGTCGGGTGGTGCCCGGCGAGGTGCGCTACCAGGCGACCGGCTGCGAGCGGCGGGACTGGGACCTGCCGACCGAGCTGACCGATCTGGCGTCCGCAGGCGAGGCGCTGCGGGGGGCGTACGGCTGGGACTTCCAGCCCTTGCTCGATGCGGTCCGCGGCGGTGTCGCCGTGCCGGCCGCGCGCCCGGCCAAGGCGGTGGCCCCGGTCTGGCGGTCGCCGACCCGCTCCGGGGCCCTGCGGTTCCCGCGCGGCGACGTACGCCTGCTGACCGACGCCGCGGAGTGGGTGACGGTCGACTACCAGGCACCGACCTTCGCCGGCTTCCCCGACCAGGTCCGGCTGACCGCCACCGCCGCCGGTCGGCTCACCGGCGTGATCTGGACCCAGCAGCTGCGCTACGCGGGGACACCGGTGTGGACCAGCGAGTCGTACAGCCCGGTGGCCGTACCGCAGCTGGTCGCCGAGGGCCAGGAGTTGACGTTCACCGCTGGCGCGCCCTGGCGGGCGACGAACATCCTGCGTCACCACCCGACGTAGTCCTCGAGGAACGCGGCCAGGTAGGCCGGTGAGTCCACCAGCCGGGCCAGCCGGGCCGCCTGCACCCGGTGCCGGAACGGCGCGTCGGCGGTGCCGTAGCCAGGGGTGTTGACCAGGTTCATCATCCAGTGCACGAACTCCTGGGCCCGCCAGACGCGGGCCAGTCGGGTCGCCGAGTAGCCGTCGAGCCGACGGTCGTCACCGGCGGTGAACCGGTCGATCAGTCCGAGGGCCAGCTCCTGCGCGTCGGCCAGGGCCAGGTTGAAGCCCTTGCCGCCGACCGGTGGCACGATGTGCGCCGCGTCGCCGGCGAGAAAGAGAGCTCCGTACCGCATCGGCTCGCAGACCAGGCTGCGCATCCGGACCGTGCCGGTGGCGGTGATCGGTCCGGTGTGCAGCGTCCACGGCTCGTCCAGGGCCAGCCGGATCCCGATCTCCTTCCAGATCCGCTCGTCCGGCCAGTCCGCCGCTGTCTCGGTCCGGGCGCACTGCAGGTAGAACCGGCTCACCGTGGGGGTACGCCGTACGTGCACGCAGGCTCCGGACTCGTGCAGGGCGTTGATCACACAGTCGCTCGACGGCGGGGCGTCGGCGAGCACCGACAGCCAGGCGTAGTCGTACTGGTATCCGGTGCTGCGCAGCGCCCCGGCCGGGACGGCGCCCCGGGCGACGCCGTACTCGCCGTCGCAGCCGACGACCACGTCACAGCGCAGCTCACCGCCGTCGGCCAGCTGGATGCGCGGCTGACCGGTCAGGTCGACGATCCCCGCCGCCGCCGTCTCGAACCGCAGGTCGCCACCGTCGCCGAGGTACGCCTCGACCAGGTCACGTACCAGGAACTGCTGCGGGTAGATGTAGTGGCTGCGGCCGGCGGCCAACGGCTCGTAGCGGACCGGGTAGCGCCGGCCGCCCAACCGGAACTCCACGGCGTCCTCGACCGCGCCGGTACGCAGCAGGTTGTCGGCCAGGCTGTGCCGGCGCAGCAGCTGCACCACCCGGTGCTCGACGGTGGCCCCGCGCGCCCGGTGCGAGATGTACTCCCGGTCCCGCCGCTCCAGCACGACGCAGTCCACCCCGGCCCGGCGCAGCAGCACCGCCAGCAACATCCCGGCCGGCCCGGCCCCGATCACGCCGACCTGGGTCCGGTCGGTCACCACTGGGCACCGCCCGCGTCCGGTGCTGCCGGCCGGGAGCCGTCGTCGGGACCGGCCGGCCGGGAGCCGTCGTCGCGGGAGCCGCCGTCGAGGGCGAACAGCCGGGCCCGCATCAACTGGCGTACCACCTGGGTGCCCGGGGCGGCGGCCCGGCCGGCGGAGCGGGCCGCCATCCGCAGGCTGGGCAGCACGTCGCCGCCGAACCGCGCGCAGATCAGCTGGTGGGCCTCGTACGCCGCCACCGTCGCCTCGACGAACTCCTCGAACGCGCTGCCGAGTCGCGCCGGGCCGAGTTTGGCCCGCATCACCCGGACCTCGGCGAACATTGCGGTCAGGTGGGCGTGGTCGCGGGTCTGCAGGCCGCTGAAGCCGGCACGGACGGCCGGCGGCGCCATCGCGGGACGGATCAGCTGCGTGTAGTCCACCGGGGTGAAGTCACAGGTGAAGCGGAAGGCCGCGGCCGAGCTGCGCATGAAGCCAGCGGCGACCGACAGTGCGGCGCGGGCGTCGTCGCTGTCCCCGGCGGCGCTCGCCCGCAGGAAGCAGTTGAGCCCGGTGATCGTGCCCTGGATCAGGACGAAGAAGAGTTGGTGACCGACCAGCCACCGGTCGGCGGCCGCCGACGCGCCCGCCGGTGCGTCGGCGTCGGCACCACCGTCGGCTGCCGATGTCGCTGCGGTGGTGGCTGCCGTCGGGTCGGTCCCGGCGTACTCGAACAGCCTTTTCGCGCCTGTCCAGAGCTGCGGGAAATCGCTCTTCCCGAGTTCCGAAAGATGGTGCCGAGCTGCATCTTCCGAAACCGATTGGCCTGCGCACGCAAGGGCGGTGAGGAAAGTGGGGCCAGGTGAAAGACGGGTGCGGCGGATCTGAAAGTACCGGTCGTGTTCCTGGAAATCGACCTCGGCCGGGTCCGTCCGATCCGGCGTCAGTTCAGGCGGTACGGCGTACGCCTGCGGCCCTGCCGGCGCGTAGTCGGCGATCGCCTGGTGAATTTCGCCCCTGCTTGCGGGCAGTAGTTCCGGATACGGAAGGTCGAGGCTGCCGACAGACACAGGGAATTGCCCTTCTGGCGGATTTCCGGGCATGGGTACGGTGTCGGGTCACTGCACCGACCGACTCGCCGATGTGCCCGAGTCGTCGGATCAACAATGCCGGAAATTCTCGCGCCAGAAGTGAGGGCTGTCAATCCCTGAGTGGTCGATCGGCGACCTGCAGTCGCCTTTCCGCAGGTCGTGCCGGCGGGCGTGGCACCGCTGAGCGGTGCCACGCCGATTCAGCGTCGCGCGGCGTCCAGCATCGGGTCGGTCTCCGCCCGGGGGAGTACGTAGGGGGCGGTGATGGTGTCCACGCCTGTCCCACGGGAGCCGGTCGGGCGGTACGTGACCGTCGCCGCGCCGGCGGAGGCCGCCTCGATCACGCCGGCGCACCAGGTGCCGCCTCGGTAGACCCAGACCGGGTCGGCGGGCTGGTAGCGATCGGTCGGGTAGACGTCGTCGGGATCGCGTTGGCTGGGTTTGAGGATGGGAGCCGGCATGCTCATCGCCCTCCTGACTCGTCGTGCGCGGGGTCGTCGGATGGGCCGTTGGGCGGTGGTGGAGTCCGCAAAATGCTCACTCTGTGTGTGCCTGTCTCCACCCGGGCCTCGAGGTTATCGATGCCCTGGACACCATATGCCCGATTTTCCATCACGATCGGTAAACCGCCGGATACAACTTCACGTGCGCTATCATGCTCGCTATACCTTGCAGGCGCAAGAGCAGATGCACGTGCATTTGATCGCTCCGCGACGAGGCGCGGCTCAGGGTGGATTCCGACAGCCATCGCGAATAATGTCCGATTTGGATTAAATGGATGCATAAGCCTGACAATGGCGTTTCCGGCGCCCAGTTGCCAACCCTCCGATGGCGAAAGAGCGGCCGGAGCAACCCCAGCGGCAACTGTGTGGAACTCGCCCGGTTGCCCGGCGGCGACGCGGTCGCGCTGCGTAACTCCCGGCACCCGGAGGGTCCGGCGCTGATCTACACGCTCGCGGAGATCGAGGCGTTCATCCTGGGTGCTCGGGACGGTGACTTCGACGACCTGATCAGTTAGCATCGATGGCGGCGAGCCCGGCCCGTCTGCAGGGCCCCGACGTGCCGCCGTCGTCCACCGCCTGCCGGACATCGCCGTCCACAGATCGGAATCGGACCGGCTGAAGTAACTGATCACCCTCAGGTCATGGCATGCTTACTCGCCAGCAGCGGGATGTCGTGCAACGCGAGGGTGTCCGGAGGTCGGTGGGTGACGATGACGGCCCAACCAGAAGGCTCGGCCACGGGCCCGACCGTGCTGCGCATGCTGCTCGGCGCCCAGCTGCGCCGGCTGCGGGAGAGTCAGGGGGTGAGCCGGGAGGCCGCCGGCTGGCACATCCGGGCCTCCGAGTCCAAGATCAGCCGGATGGAGCTCGGCCGGGTCGGCTTCAAGGAGCGGGACGTCACCGACCTGCTCACCCTCTACGGCGTCACCGACAGCCGGGAGCGGACCGCGTTGCTCGGGCTCGCCCGGGAGGCGAACACCCCCGGCTGGTGGCACCGCTACGGCGACGTCCTGCCCACCTGGTTCCAGTCCTACCTCGGCCTGGAAGCCGCCGCCCGGATGATCCGCAGCTACGAGGTCCAGTTCGTGCCGGGGCTGTTGCAGACCCGTGAGTACGCCCGGGCGGTCGTCCTGCTCGGTCACGGCCGGGCACCCGCCGACGAGATCGAACGCCGTGTCGAGCTCCGGATGGAGCGCCAGGAGCTGCTCCGCCGGGCGCAGCCGCCGTACCTGTGGGCGGTGATCGACGAAGCCGTGCTGCGGCGCCCGATCGGCGGTGCCGACGTGATGCGCGAGCAGATCCAGACACTGATCGAGGCGACGAAGCTGCCGAACGTACGGCTGCAGATCGTGCCGTTCGACGCGGGCGGCCACGCCGCCGCCGGCGGCGCCTTCACCATCCTGCGCTTCGCCGACCAGGACCTGCCCGACATCATCTACATCGAGCAGCTGACCAGCGCGATCTACCTGGACAAGCGGGAGGACGTCGACCACTACGCCGCCGCCATGGAACGGCTCTGCATCGAGGCCGAGCCTCCCGCCCGTACCCAGGATCTGTTGCACCGGATCCTGCGCGACCTGGAATAGCTCCTTCCCGCGACCCTGACGGCCCGCGAGGGACCGCCGGTCCCTCGCGGACCGCCGGCCGATCAGGTGCCGATCACGCCACCGTCGACCTTGCGGATCACCACCGTCGCCGAGCGGGGACGACCGGCCGGATCGAAGTCCGGCCAGTTGCTCACCGCGCGCGGGTTCTCCGGGGTGGGATCGCCCCAGAACGTCGTCGACTCACCCGGATGCTGCACGTTGACGAACATCGTCCGCTGATCCGGCGTGGTGACCACCCCGGTGATCTCCGCGCCACGCGGCCCGACCAGGAACCGGCGGATCTCACCCGTGTGCGGGTCGGCGGCCAGCATCGCGTTGTTGCCCAGGTTGTCGTGGCCCCGGTCGGCCCGGTTCTGGGTGGAGTTGGAGACGTCGGTCTGGATCCACAGCCGGCCGTCGCCGTCGAACCAGATGCCGTCCGGCGAGCCGAAGATGTTCGTCTCGTCCAGCTGCACCTGCGGGTCGTACGCCGGGTCACCGGCCAGCACGAAGACGTCCC
Source organism: Solwaraspora sp. WMMA2056 (assembly GCF_030345095.1). Taxonomy (NCBI): domain Bacteria; kingdom Bacillati; phylum Actinomycetota; class Actinomycetes; order Micromonosporales; family Micromonosporaceae; genus Solwaraspora; species Solwaraspora sp. WMMA2056. The sequence goes on along the minus strand of NZ_CP128360.1, from coordinate 445,115 downwards.
ACTCGAAGCTGGTCGCCGTGTGGTCGCCGCCCCGCTCCCGCCACCGGACGATGTGCCCGTACGGGTTCGGCGTACGCGGGTTGACCTCGCCGGGCCAGCCGGTGCCGTTGGTCAGGGTCAGGTAGACGTCGTCGTTGACCGGGTTGACCGCCACCCACTCCGGGCGGTCCAGCGGGGTGGCCCCGACCGCGTCCGCCGCCTGCCGGGTGCGCAGCAGGACGTCGGCCTGGTCACGCCAGCCGTTGGCCCGGGTCAACGCCCCCTTGCCGAAGGTCAGCGGCAGCCACGCGCCCCGGCCGTCGTCGTCGAAGCGGGCCACGTACAGGGTGCCGTGGTCGAGCGGGTCGCGGCCGAGGGCCCGCTGCATCCGCCACGATCCGTCGCCGACGAACTTGTAGACGTACTCGCCGTCCTGGTCGTCACCGGAGTAGACGACGACCCGGCCGCGCGACTCGCAGAACGTGGCACCCTCGTGCTTGAACCGACCGAGCGCGGTCCGCTTCACCGGCGTCGACCTCGGGTTCATCGGGTCGATCTCGACCAGCCACCCGAAACGGTTCAGCTCGTTGGGGTTCTCGGCGACGTCGAACCGGGGGTCGGCCAGGTGCCAGCGGTAGTCGAACCCGGTGGCGTTCACCCCGTACCGGGCCTGTTCCACCGTCGGCGTCCAGGTCGGGTCCTCGGTGCCGAAGTAGCCGTTCCAGTTCTCCTCACAGGCCACGTACGTGCCCCACGGGGTGTACCCGTGCGAGCAGTTGTTCAACGTACCCATGGCGGGGTTGTCGGCCCGCAGCGCCGGATGCCGGGCGCCGACCGGCCCGGAGAACGCCACCGGGGTGGTGCCGGTGACCCGCCGGTTGAACCTCGAGTCGACCTGGCGCCACTGGTCGCCGGCCTGTTCGATCTCGATGACCGTCACCCCGTGCCCGGCGAGACCCTTGTCGACCTTCTCCTTGGTCATGATCGCGTCGCCGTCGGTGTAGTGCAGCGTCTGGTCGATGTACTCGTGGTTGAGCACCAGCAGACCGCGACGGTTGCCCAGCGGGCCCTTGCCCAGCGGGAAGAAGTGCATCCCGTCGTGGTGGCTGCCGACCTGCTGCGCCTGCTCGGCGGCGGTGTTGGAGGCGTCGCGGCGCCAGGCCGGACCCCTGCGGTGCAGGGGGGTGCCCCACGGGATCAGCACCTGGGCGGTGTAGCCGGGCGGCACGGTGATCCGGTCGTCGGTGTTCGGCGCCACCGCAGTGAAGCCGAGCAGCGGCCGGCGGCCGGGCCTACCGGGGCGGTCCGGCTTGCCGGGGCCGTGGCCGGAGCCACCGCCGTGGCCGTCGCCGGAGCCACCGTGGCCCTTGCCGGCGGTGGCCGGGTCGGCTGCGCCGACCGCGCCGGCCAGCCCGAGGAACGCCGCGGCGGCGATCACCGTACCGCCACGCACCACGTCGCGGCGGGCCGCGCGGGCCGCCATGACCTCGCGCATCGGCCGGTTGCCTGACGGGTTGGAACTGATCTCGTCCGGGTCGACGGGAACGTGCCTGTCATGGTCGAGTGACATGTCGATCCTCATTCGGTCGAGCGGCCGGCCGCTCCACGGCGCACCGGCGCCGGCTGCGTACCGCCCCTGATCGACGGTCCGAGCTGGAACACCGGCCGCTGGCACCGGGACCGTAGGCTGCCGACCACGACCACCACCGAACGCGCACACGGACGCCCGGCGACCTGCGGATGAACGATCGGTGTCCGCAGTCGGGGAGCCTTCTGCGTGGCCGTTGTCACGATGAGGTCACGTGACCCGAATGTTTAACGGGCCACCCCCGCGTCGTCTGTGCTTCGACACCGACGTCTCCTAGATTTACCTGACTCACCCTCTGACCGGAGGAACACATACATGCGCCAGCACAGACGCATAGCAACCTGGAAATTGATCACTGCGGTCGTGGGAGCCGGTGTACTCGGTGTCACCGGCGGCACGGCCGCTGTGGCAGCACCGGCCTCCGACGACCCGTTCATCAGCGAGATCCACTACGACAACGCGGGCACCGACACCGGTGAGGCGATCGAGATCACCGCCCCGGCCGGGTTCGACCTGACCGGTTGGCAGATCGTCCTCTACAACGGTGCAAACGGCGCGGTCTACGGCACCCGTACGTTGTCCGGCGCGGTGCCGGCGGCCGGGGTCCTCGTCGCCGAGTACCCCACCGACGGCATCCAGAACGGATCGCCGGACGGCGTGGCCCTGGTCGACCCCGCGACCACTGTCGTGGAGTTCCTCAGCTACGAAGGCACCCTGACCGCGGCCGGCGGCCCGGCGGACGGCGCGACCAGTGTCGACATCGGCGTCGCCGAGACCGCCAGCACCCCGGCCGGCCACTCGCTGCAGAAGATCGGCGACAGCTGGCAGGCGCCGGCGCCGCACACCTTCGGTGTGGTCAACGGCACCGACCCCGACCCCGACCCCGCGCCGGGTTGCGACGTCGCGGTGACCCACAGCATCGCCCAGGTGCAGGGCACCGGTGACGCCACGCCGCTGGCCGGTGTCGCCGTCACCATCGAGGGCATCGTCGTCGCCGACCACCGCACGGGCGGCTACAACGGCATCTACCTGCAGACCCCGGGGACCGGTGGCGAGCGGACCGTCGGCGCCGGCACCGCCAGCGACGGCATCTTCGTCTACCTGACCAGCAACGCCGCCAACCACCCGAGCGTCGCCATCGGTGACCGGGTCCGGGTCAGCGGCACCGCCAGCGAGTACTTCGGCCTCACCCAGGTCAGCATCGCCGGCAAGGCCGGCGTCCAGGTCTGCGACCAGGACAACCCGCTGCCCGAGCCGGTCGCGCTGACCCTGCCGCTGGACGCCGCCGCCCGCGAGTCGGTCGAGTCGATGCTGGTCGCCCCGGTCGGCGCCTACGCCGTGTCCGAGGTCTACAACACCAACCGGTACGGCGAGGTCGTGCTCGCCGCCGGGGACGCACCGGCGGTCATCCCGACCGATGTCGCCGCGCCGGGCAGTGACCAGGCCCAGCAGCTCGCCGCCGCGAACCGGCTGGCCCGGATCCTGGTCGACGACGGCCGGACCACCAACCTGGCCAGCGCCGGGCTCGCCCCGCCGTACGTCTCGCCGGCACAGCCGCTGCGGGTCGGTGACGCGGTCGAGGCGTTCGGGCCGAGCGTGCTGTCGTACGGCTTCGACGAGTGGCGGCTGCAGCCGACCCGACCGGTCGACGCCGACACCCCGGCCGCCGAGCGGACCACCTTCAAGGTGGCCAACCCCCGTACCGCCGCACCCGCCGAGGTGGGTGGCGACATCCGGGTGGCCAGCTTCAACGTGCTGAATTACTTCGTCCACTTCGGCGGCGACGCCCGCGGCGCGGCCGACGAGGCGGGCCTGGCCAAGCAGGAAGCCAAGATCGTCTCGGCGATCTCCGCGCTGGACGCGCACGTGGTCGGCCTGCAGGAGATCGAGAACTCGGTGCGGTTCGCGCCGAGCGACCCGGAGAAGGCGCTCAAGCGGCTGGTCGCCGCGCTGAACGCCGTCGACGGGGCCGGCACCTGGGACTACGTCCGCTCGCCGGGCGACCTGCCGGGCGCGGCACAGCAGGACTTCATCAGCAACGCGATCATCTTCAAGCCGGCCGCGGTGACGCCCGCCGGTCCGTCCCGGTCGATCGACGACGAGACGGTCTGGTTCAACGCCCGCGAGCCGATCGCGCAGACGTTCACCGCCGACGACCTCACCTTCACCGTGGTGGTGAACCACTTCAAGTCCAAGAGCGCCTCCGGGTCGCCCACCGGTGACAACGCCGACGCCGGTGACGGTCAGGGCGCGTACAACGGTGACCGGACCCGGCAGGCGGCTGCCCTGGCCGCGTTCGTGACCGGGCTGACCGAGGCCACCGGCAGCGACGACGTGCTGCTGCTCGGCGACTTCAACTCGTACACCCAGGAGGATCCGATGCGGATCCTCTACGACGCCGACTACGTCAACCTCAACGACACCGGACGCAGCACCTACGTCTTCGGCGGTGAGTCCGGCTCGCTGGACCACGCGCTGGCGTCGCCGTCGCTGGCGGCCCGGGTCACCGGTGCCGACGTCTGGCAGATCAACGCCGTCGAGTCGTACGCCTTCCAGTACGACGGCTTCCCGGCCTTCTACGACGCCGGTCCGTACCGGGCCAGCGACCACAACCCGATGGTGATCGGCCTGGCCACCGGCGAGGCCGGTCCGGTCGAGCTGCAGCTGCTGAGCATCAACGACTTCCACGGTCGGCTCGAGTCGGTGGGCACCTCGAACGGCCAGCCGGTCGGCGGCGCGGCGCAGGTCGCCGGGCTGGTCGACCAGCTGCGGGCGGCGCACCCGAACACCGCGTTCGTCTCCGCCGGGGACAACATCGGTGCGTCGACCTTCGTGTCGGCGATTGCCGACGACAACCCGACCCTGGACGTGCTCAACGCCGCCGGGCTGGACGTCTCGGCGGTCGGCAACCACGAGTTCGACAAGGGCATGACCGATCTGACCGACCGGGTCATCCCCCGGTCGGACTTCCCGCACCTGGGTGCCAACGTCTACCGGGGTGACGAGCGGGCGCTGCCGGCGTACCACGTCCAGGAGATCGACGGGATCCGCGTCGGCTACATCGGTGTGGTCACCGAGCAGACCGCCGCGATGGTCAGCCCGGACGGCATCGTCGGGATCACCTTCCGCCCGGCGGCGGCCGAGGCCAGCATGGTCGCCGAGCAGCTCAAGGACGGCAACGAGGCCAACGGCGAGGCCGACGTGGTGGTGCTGCTCACCCACGAGGGGGCGGCCACCCAGAACATCGGTTCGCCCGAGGCGCTGATGGCCGACCCGGTGTTCGGCCCGTTCACCCGTACGGTGCCCGAGATCGACGTCATCTTCAGTGGCCACACCCACCAGCCGTACGCCTTCGAGGTGCCGGTACCCGGCACCGACGAGACCCGGCCGGTCGTGCAGGCCGAGGACTACGGCAAGAAGGTCGGCCGGGTGGTGCTCCAGGTGGACGTCGAGTCCGGGGAGATCGACACCGAGCTGGTCGAGCTGGTCGACGTGGTGGGCACGCCGGTCAACCAGGAGGTGGCCGACATCGTCGCGGCGGCCAAGGCCGAGGCCGAGGTGCTCGGCCAGCAGCCGCTGGGGTCGATCACCGCCGACATCCGTCGGGCCTACACCGACGGTAACGAGGACCGGGGCAAGGAGTCGGCGCTGGGCAACTTCATCGCCGACGTCCAGCTCGCCGGCACCCGGGAGCCGGGTCGCGGTGGTGCGCAGATCGCCTTCATGAACCCGGGCGGGCTGCGTTCCGACCTGCTGTACGGCGAGGACGGGGTGATCACCTACGCGGAGGCGTTCTCGGTCCAGCCGTTCGCCAACGACATGGTGACCCGCACCTACACCGGGGCGCAGGTCAAGGAGGTGCTCGAGCAGCAGTGGCAGCCGGCCGGGGCGTCCCGTCCGGTGCTCTGGCTGGGCGTGTCGGAGGGCTTCTTCTACACGTACGACCCGACGGCGGCCCAGGGTGAGCGGATCACCTCGATGCGGCTCAACGGGCAGCCGATCTCACCGACCGGCACCTACCGGGTCACGGTCAACTCGTTCCTGGCCTCTGGTGGGGACAACTTCACCACGTTGGCCGCCGGCACGGACACCATGACCACCGGCGACAACGACCTGACGATGCTGATCGCGTACTTCGCGGCGAACTCGCCGGTGACCGCGGACACCGCGTCGCGGTCGGCGATCGGTCAGCCGGAACCGACCTGCGACGTGACCGTCACCGGTACCCACTCCGGTGAACTGATCGTCAAGGCCGGGATGACCTACTGCCTGACGGCGGCGACGGTCAACGGCCCGGTCACGGTCCGGCCCGGTGCGACGCTGATCGCCACCGACGGGGCGGTCAACGGTCCGCTGACGGCGAACCGGCCGGCGGCGCTGACCTTCACCGGCACCACCTTCGCCGGTCCGCTGGCGCTGCTGCGGGCGACCGGGTCGGTGACCCTCACCGGGGTGACGATCCGGGGTCCGCTGGAGGTGACTGGCGGTGACGGTGGCCTGCGTCTCGACGGTGCCGACATTTCCGGCCCGGTGAGCCTGGTCAACAACAAGCACGACGAGCTGCCGGTGGTGGTGGCCGGGACCACGGTCCGTGGCCCGCTCCACTGCCAGGGCAACAGCCCGAAGCCGGTCGACGAGGGCCGGGCGAACACGGTGCAGGGTCCGGCCTCCGGGCAGTGCGCGAAGCTGTGAGATTGAGCTGAGCGTGCGTACCGACAGGTGACGCAACAGGCCGCGGCCCGGTGGACCAGATGGTCCACCGGGCCGCGGCTCTCGTCGTGCAGGGGGTGGGATCAGACCGGCTCCGGTGCCGACACCTGTTCCCGACGCCCGCGCAGCAGGGCGTCGAGCGAGTAGCGGCCCGGCCCGAGCGCCGCGACCAGCAGGAACGACCAGCAGAACAGGGCGGCGAGTTCGCCACCGTTGTTCAGCGGCAGCAGCGCTGACGGCTGGTGCATGACGAAGTACGCGTAGGCCATCGAGCCGGAGCAGATGATCGCCGCGATCCGGGTCCCGAGTCCGGTGAGGACCAGGAGCCCACCGACGAACTGGATCAACGCGGCCCACCAGCCGGGCCAGGAACCGATGGCTGCGGCTTCACCGCTGCCGCGGTGGCCTCCGAAGACTCCGAACAGCGTGGCAGCGCCGTGCAGCGTGAACAGCAGTCCGACGACCACCCGGAACAGCGCGGTGACGATCTCGGGCAGGCGTTCAGTTGGGGACATGGAGGGACTCCTCGTACATCGGGGAAATTCGGGTCCCACGGCGAGAGGAGCGTAACGACAGTAATCAAAACTAGTCAATATTTTGTCACGCGCTGTCAGCATACTCTAGGCGTTGCGCCATCGTCGGTCGTCGGCCGCCGATCCACCCACCCGTCCGTCGGCAACGTCGCGTACGCTGGTCCCTTCGAGCAGCCCCACCCCCGTCCGCGCCGCACTGGACCGCACCGGTCGGAGAGAAGCGACTCGCCATACGGAGAGCAGCATGCACGAGATCCGGGTGTCGCCGCCGGAAGCCCGGCACTGCGTGGTCGAGGCCTCCGGCGAGCTCGACATGGCGGCCACCGGGGACCTCTGCGGGGCCGTCGCCACGATCGATCCCCGCCAGGCAGAGTGGATCATCGTCGACCTGGCCGGCGTGACACTGATCGACTCCAGTGCGATCAAGGAACTGGTCGACGCTCACCATGCCGCCGCCGAGCGGGGTCAGATCCTGCTCGTCCGCAACGCCCGGCCGATCGTCCTTCGGGTACTGCGGGTAACCGGTGTCGCGGCGGTGCTCGGCATCGCGCCGGCCGACCAACCGGGCACCGTGTACGGCCAGCCGGGCACCGGGCCCGACCAGGCGGGTACCGGGCCCGGTAGTGGTGCCGCCGGCGCCGGGAACGCCGGGTGAACACCCTCACCTGGCAGGTGAGCCGTGACTTCGCCAGCGGTGTCACCCAGGTCCGACTCACCGGTGCGCTCACCGACACCGAGCTGGTCCGGCTCGCCCCGGTGCTGCGACGCTGCCTGGTCGAGGAGCCGCTGGGTCTGATCGTGGAGCTCGGCGAGGTCACCGTGGCCAGTCCGATCGGGCTGCGGGTCTTCGCCATCCTCGCCGGCGGCGGGGCCGGGCACCGGCCGGCGATGCACCTGTGCGCCCACCCGGGCACCCCCGCCGGCCTGCTGGCCCGACGCAGCATCAGCGATCTGGTGAGTGTGCAGGACAGCGTCATCGACGCGGTCAAGCTGATCGAGAGTGGGCCGCGGTCGCCGTACCGCTGGCATCAGCACCTCGCCCCCCATCCGCGGACCCCGGGGACGGCCCGCCGCCTCATCGAGGCGGCCTGCCGATCCTGGCAGCTCACCGCGCTGCTCGACGAGGCCATGGTGATCGGCTCGGAGCTGGTCGGCAACGCCGTCGAACACGCCGGAACCGAGCTGGACGTCACCACCACCCGCCAGGCCGGGGCGATCCGGATCAGTGTCCGGGACCGTGCCGCCCAGTTGCCGAGGCCGGTGAACCGGACGGGATCGGCGCACACCGGCCGCCGTGGTCGCGGCTTGGCGATCATCGAGGCGCTGGCCAACGACTGGGGCTACGCCGCGATGCCGGACGGCAAGTCGGTCTGGGCGGCGCTGCGGCTGCCCGACTGACGGCGTTAACTTCGTGCCACCGTGGGTACGCCCTCCGACAGGTCGAATCTCTGGAGGTAGCCATGACCCAAGCAACCGCGATGCTCGACACGTACCCGCTCGACCTGGGCCACGTCGACCGGCAGGCGCTCGCCGACTGTATCGACGCCTGTTTCGACTGCGCCCAGACCTGCACCGCCTGCGCCGACGCGTGCCTGAGTGAAGACATGGTCGCCGACCTGGTCAAGTGCATCCGTACCAACCTCGACTGTGCCGACATCTGCGCGTCGACCGGTCGGGTGCTGTCCCGGCACACCGGCTACGACGCCAACACCACCCGTACCATCCTGCAGGCCTGTATCCAGGCCTGCCGGTCGTGCGCCGAGGAGTGCATGGCGCACGCCGACACGCACGAGCACTGCCGGGTCTGCGCCGAGGCCTGCCAGCGGTGCGAACAGGCGTGCCGGCAGCTGATGGCCGCCCTCGGCTGACGTCCGGCCCCGGTCACCCGGTCGCCGTCGGCGCGGCCTCGGCGACCGGCACCGGCACTGGGGTACGCCGCATCGCCACCGCCGTGGCGGCGGTGGCGAACGCCGCCGCCACCAGCGCGGCGACCACCACCGCCAGGATCGACTCCGGACGGGTCGCCAGCAACCAGCCGAGCAGCCCGACCGTGGTGATCCACAGTGGCGCCGCCGGCCGTCGGGCGCCCGCCGCGACCTGCGCGTTCACCATGACGTACACCAGCGCGTAGAGCGCGCCGACGGCGGCGAAGTACGGCGCGTACCGCCCCAGCGGCACGTAGTCCGGGCCGCCGGCGAGCCGAAACGCCAGGCCGCCGGCGAGCACCGACGCCAGCACCAGCAGCGCGCCACAGCCGGCCACCAGGGCGAGCGCCACTCCCCGGGCCCGCCGGTCGCCCCGGGCCAGCCGGGGCAACGCGACGATGGTGACCACCTGCGGAGCCCAGATGGCCCCCTTCGTCAGCACCGCGCCGATCGCATAGCCGCCGGAGTCCACCGGGGACAACAGGTACCGCGCCATGATCAGATCGGCGTACGAGAGCACCAGCATCGCCAGGGTGGCGCTGCTCGCGGTGAGCACGGCGGCGGCGGTCAGCCGACCGGTCACCGGGCCCGGCACCGGGTCCGGGCCCGGCACTGCGTCGGCCGCCGGCCCCGCTGCGGTTGCGGCGTCGGCCGTCGAGGCGGCCCGTCGCCCGGCCGGCCGGGCCAACCAGGCCAGCACCGGCAGGGTCGCCACGCCGACCAGCACCCCGGCCAGCAGCGCACCGGTCGCGTCCAGACCGACCAGCAGGCCGGCGATCACGCCGCCGTAGCGGGTCACCGCGAGTACCGTCATCGCGGCCGCGAGCCGCAGGAACCGTTGATCGCCCTGCAACTCGCCCAACCAGCGGCAACCGAGCACTGCCGTACCGGTCGCGGCGGCGAGCAGTCCGACCATCGCCAGCGACAGGTCCAGCGCGCCGACCAGCACCGGCCCGGCGGCCAGCACGGCAGCCGCGCAGATCCCGGCGGCGATCCAGGCCAGTCGCCCGGCCGGATCGGTGCCACCACGCGCCCGGTGCACCGCGACCGCGATCTGCAGCCCGAGGCCGGGCACCGAGCCGATCGCGCCGAGCGCCAGCACGGTCGCCAACGCGCTGAGGCCGGCCGCCGGCAGCGTCCGGCCACCGAGCATCGGCGCCAGGTACGCCAGACCGTTGGCCAGCACGCCGGCCAACGCCACCGCCGGCCCGGCGCGCAACAGCCCGCCCGACCGGACGGTCACAACCGGTCCAGGGCGGTGCGCAACGGATCGAGGCCCAGCACCCCGAGATCGAGCGCGGACCGGTGGAACTCCTTCAGATCGAACGCCGCACCCTTGCGGGCCTGGGCGTCCGCCCGCGCCTGCAGCCAGATCCGCTCACCGACCTTGTACGCCGGTGCCTGCCCCGGCCACCCCAGGTAGCGGTCCAACTCGAAGCGCAGGATCTCGTCCGGCACCCGGCAGTGCGCCCGGAGGAACTCCCAACCCAGCGCGGGCGTCCACCGCTCGCCCGGATGGAAGTTGAACGAGTTCGGCGGGATGGTCAGCTCCAGGTGCATGCCGATGTCGACGATCACCCGGGCGGCCCGCAACGCCTGCCCGTCGAGCATCCCGAGCCGGTCACCGGGGTCGGCCAGGTACCCCAGTTCGTCCATCAACCGCTCGGCGTACAACGCCCAGCCTTCGCCGTGCCCGGAGCACCAGGAGAGCAGCCGCTGCCAGCGGTTGAGCCGGTCGGCCCGGACCTGGGTCTGGCCGATCTGCAGGTGATGGCCGGGGACACCTTCGTGGTAGACGGTGGTGACCTCCCGCCAGGTCGAGAACTCGGTGAGCCCCTGCGGCACCGCCCACCACATCCGGCCCGGCCGGGAGAAGTCCTCGGAGGGTCCGGTGTAGTAGATGCTGCCGTCGCTGGTCGGTGCCAGGCAGCACTCGATCCGCCGGACCTGCTCCGGGATGTCGAAATGGGTGCCGTGCAGTTCGCTGATCGCGGTGTCGGCCAGCGCCTGCATCCAGTCGCGGAACGCCTCGCCGCCGGCGACGGTGCGGGCCGGGTCCGCGTCGAGCAGCCGCACCGCGTCGTCGACCCGGGCACCGTGCCCGGCGATCTCGGCCGCCGTCCGGCGCATCTCCTGCTCGATGCGGTCCAGCTCGAAGAAGCCCCAGGCGTACGTCTCTTCCAGGTCGACACGGGCACCGAGGAAGTACTGGGAGGCCAGTTCGTAGCGGTCCCGGCCGGCCGCCTCGGTGTCGCGCCCGTGCGGGGCCAGTTCGGTACGCAGGAAGTGGCCGAAGGCGATCGTCGCGGCGGTGGCGGCCGACGCGGACCGGCGTAGCTCGGCGGTGAGGCTCTCCGGCGCGGTCAGCCGGGCCACCAGGCCGTGGAAGAAGTCGTCGGCCTGCGGATCGGTCCAGACGTCGCACTGGTCGGCGACCTTGAGCATCTGGGCCCGGGGCGCGGAATGCCCGGCGGCGGCGGCGTCGAGCAGCGTCACCCGCAGCTGCTCCAGGGCCTGCGGGTAGCGGTCCAGCCGGGCGGCGATGTTCGCCACCGCCCCGTCGCCGTCGGTCGGCATCAGGTCGAACGCCTGGCGCAGGTGGTGCAGCCCGCTGGCGATGACGCTCAGCTCGCTGGTCTCCTCGCCGGCGTCGTATCGGGCCAGCTCCAACCCGAGCCGTTCGGCCATGGCGTCGCGGGCGACCCGTTCCGTCTCGGTCTGCGGCTCGGCGACGTCGAGCTCCCGCAGCGTGTCACGGATCAACGCTGCCCGCTGCGCGTACCCGTCGGGGGACAGGTCGTCGAGCTGGTCGTCGTGGCCGGCGATCCCGGCGTAGGTGGCGCCGACCGGGTTCAGCCGCGCCCACTGATCGACATAGCGGTCGCTGATGTCATCCACACGTCCCATGGTGGGAGACCCTACGTGGCCGGTGGTCGCCGGTGTCGTACCCGCCGGGCAGAGTGTCAGGGGTGCAGACCCCTATCGGCCCTGACCTGAGCGGAGCAGGCCCCCGGCCGGCCCGTTGGCTACCCGGGTTCGTCCTGCTCGCGGTCGTCTGGGGGTCCAGCTTCCTGTTCATCAAGGTCGGCGTGGCCGAGCTGCACCCGCTGTACGTGACCCTGGGCCGGGTCGCCGCCGGCGCGGCGACGCTGCTGGTCGTGCTGGTGGTCACCGGCGACCGGTTGCCCCGCGACCTGCGGCTGTGGCTGCACCTGACGGTCGTCGCGGCGGTCGGCGTCGCACTGCCCTTCACCCTGTTCGGGTACGGCGAGCAGCGGATCCCGTCGCTGCTTGCCGGCATCTGGAACGCCACCACGCCGCTGATCGTGCTGCCGTTCGCGGTGCTGGTGTTCCGTACCGAGCGGTTGACGGTCCGTCGGGCGGCCGGCACCGCGCTGGGCTTCGTCGGGGTCCTGGTGGTGCTCGGCGTCTGGCAGGGGGTGGGTGGGGCGCAGCTCACCGGGCAGCTGATGTGCCTCGGTGCGGCGGCCTGCTACGGGTTCGCCATCCCGTACCAGAAGCGGTTCGTCGCCGGGCGGCCCGAGACCGGCGTCGCGCTGACCACCGCGCAGTTGCTGCTCGCCACCGTTCAGCTGCTGGTCGTCGCCCCGTTGGTGGCCGGCGCACCACCCGTACCGACGCAGCTGTCCCCGCAGGCCCTCGGCAGCGTGCTGGTGCTCGGCGCGCTCGGCACCGGGGTGGCGTTCGTGATCAACATGCGCAACATCCGGCTGGTCGGGGCGAGTACGGCGGCCACCGTCACCTACCTGGTCCCGTTGGTCGCGGTGGCGATCGGTGTGCTGGTGCTCGACGAGCGGCTGGCCTGGCACCAGCCGGTCGGCGCGGTGGTCGTCCTGGCCGGGGTGGCCCTGGCCCAGGGGTCCCGGCCGCGTCGGCTCTCAGGCGGCCGCCGGCTGACCTCAGGCGGCCGCCGGCTGATGTCCGGCGGTCCAGTCGAGCAGCCGCCGCACCGGCCAGGTGTTGACGACCCGGTCCGGCTCGACCCCGCAGAGCACCGCCCGGGCGCAGCCGAATCGTTGCCAGTCGAGCTGCCCGGGAGCGTGCGCGTCGGTGTTGACGGCGAACAGGCAACCGGTCTCCACCGCTAGCCGGATCAGCCGTTTCGGCGGGTCCTGCCGCTCCGGCCGGGAGTTGATCTCCACTGCCTTGCCGTGCTCGGCGCAGGCGGCGAAGACCGCCGCCGCGTCGAAGTCGCTCGGCGGCCGTGACCGGGCCCGGTGCCCCCGGTCGCCGGGTCCGGTCACCCCGGCCGGCCGGTCGGTGACCATCCGGCCGGTGCAGTGACCGAGGATGTCCAGCCGGGGGTTGGCCACCGCAGCCAGCATCCGCCTGGTCATTCGCGCCCGGTCGTCGCGCAGGTTCGCGTGCACCGAGCCGACCACCACGTCCAGTTGGTCGAGCAGCTCGTCGGACTGGTCGAGGGAACCGTCCGGCAGGATGTCCACCTCGATGCCGGTGAGGATCCGGAATCCGGCCGGCAGCGCGGCGTTCACCGCCGCGACGTGGTCGAGTTGCCGGCGCAGCCGCGCGGCCGTCAGCCCCCGGGCGACGGTCAGCCGGGGGGAGTGGTCGGTCAGCGCCAGGTACTCGTGGCCGAGTTCGACCGCGGCCAACGCCATCTCCTCGATCGGCGAGCCCCCGTCGGACCAGTCCGAATGGGTGTGGCAGTCGCCGCGCAGCGCGGCCCGCAACGCGGTCGCCGCCTCGTCCAGGTCGGTGCCCTCGGTGGCCAGCAGCCGCCGCAGGTAGACCGGCTCCTCGCCGGCCAGCGACTCGGCGACGCAGCGGGCCGTGACCTCACCGACCCCGGCCAGCTCGGTCAGGGTGCCGGCGGCGGCCCGCTCGGCGACCTCGTCGGCGCCCAGGGCGGCGAGCGCACTGGCGGCAGAGCGGAACGCCCGTACCCGGTAGGTGGCCTCGTTGGCGCGTTCCAGCAGGAACGCGATGCGACGCAGGTCGGCGACCGGGTCCCGGGCAGTGCTCACACCGGCCACCCTAGGCGGTACGGACCGACCGCGCGCGGCGATCCCGACGGGTGTCCGCCGCGTCGGCCGTCGAACGCGACGGGTGTCCGCCGCACTACCCACGGTCGAATCTGCGGGTGCCCGCAGGGCGCCGACGACGATAGGGTCGACGCCATGCGGACCATCGACTGGGCCGGCGACGCCGTCGAGATCATCGACCAGACCGCGTTGCCGGAGCACACCATCGTCCGGCGACTATCCACAGTCGAGGAGGTCGTCGAGGCGATCCGGTCGTTGGCGGTACGGGGCGCTCCGGCGATCGGCGTGGCCGGCGCACTCGGCGTGGCACTCGCCGCCCGGCTGCACGCCGCCGCGCCGGCGGACCTCGCAGCCGCCGTCGCCCGGCTCCGGTCGGCCCGCCCCACCGCGGTCAATCTGGCCCGGGGCGTCGACCGGGCGGCGGCCCGGATCCCCGTGGGGCCCGATGCCGTGCTGGCCGAGGCGACCGCGCTGATGGCCGAAGAGGAGGCCGCCTCGGCCGCGATGGCCAGCGCCGGTGCCGACCTGCTCGGCGAGCTCTGCGGTGACCGGCCCCGGCTGCTGACCCACTGCAACACCGGGGCGCTGGCGACCGTGGTGGGTGGCACCGCCCTCGGGGTCGTCACCGAACTGCACCGACGGGGTGCGCTCGGCGCGGTCGTCGCCAGCGAGACCCGACCGTTGCTGCAGGGCGCCCGGTTGACCGCCTGGGAGCTGGGCCGGGCCGGGGTCGACTTCCGGGTGGCGGTCGACGGGGCCGGACCGTTCCTGATGGCCCGGGGGCTGATCGACGCGGTGATCGTCGGCGCCGACCGGATCTGCGCCAACGGCGACACGATCAACAAGATCGGTACGTACGCGCACGCGCTGGGTGCCCGCCGGGCCGGGCTGCCGTTCATCGTGGTCGCACCTGAGTCCACGGTGGACGTCGCGACCGCGACCGGAGCGGAGGTGGAGATCGAGGACCGGGGCTCGGCCGAGGTCGTCGGGTTCGCCACGGCCCGGACCACCCCGCCCGGCACCGAGGCGGTCAACCCCGCGTTCGACGTGACCCCGGCCGACCTGGTCACCGCCATCGTCACCGACCAGCGGGTGATCCGGCTCGATCGCGGCGAGCGGGTCTGACCGCGCCGTTTCTCAGTCCGTCGGTTCGGCCGGCGCCGGCCGAACCGCGGTCACCGTACGGCGGTCGTCGGCGACCGCGCTCACCCACCCGCCGGCCCGACCCAGCCGCAGCAGGGCGTCGGGCTGGGCCGGCAGCTCCAACGGACGCCCCGGGGTCGGCGGCCAGTCGGTGCGCGCCGCGTTGCCCGTCGACAACCACGGCACCAGCGCCGGGATCGGCTCGGCGGCGTCCAACGCCGCCCGGGCCACCGACAACGCCGCCAGCACCTCGTCCAACGCCGACCGCACGGCCGCCGCGTTGCCGCCGCACATCGCCGCGACCAGCTCGGGGCGGCTGGCGGCGACCCGGGTGCCGTCGCGGAAGGATCCCGCCGCCAGCGACCAGGCCAGCGGGTCCGTCACGGCGGTGGCGGCCAGCGCCGAGGCCAGCAGATGCGGTACGTGACTGATGGCGGCGACCGCCCGGTCGTGCTCACCGGCGGTGGCCGGCACGACCCGGGCACCGAGCCCGGTGACCGCCGCCGCGACGGTCAACCAGTCGTCGATCGCGGTGACCTGAGGTTCCAGGCAGAGCACCCAGGAGCAGCCGGTGAACAACTCCGGGTCGGCGGCGGTGAATCCGGAGGTCTCCCGGCCGGCCATCGGGTGGCCGCCGACGAAACCGGCCGTACGGTCGTGCAGACGGTGCAGATGCCGGTCGACGAGCTGGCGTACCGGCTCCTTGACCGACGTCACGTCGGTCACCAGCCCGGTGTAGCCGACCGCCGCGACCTGGTCGAGCACCTGGCCCAGCGCGGGCAACGGCACCGCCAGCAGCACCAGGTCGGCGTCGGTGACCGCGTCCCGCACCGTCGGTGACACCTGCCACCGGGCCCCGGTCGCGGCCCGGGCCGCCGCCGTCCGGGCGGTCGCCCGGGTGGCCGGGTCGGCGTCGTAGCCGAACACCCGATGGCCGGCCGCAGCGAACGCGCGCAGCGCGGAGCCGCCGATGAGCCCCAACCCGATGACCGCCAGACGCACGCGGTGACTCTGCCACATCGCCGTCGGGGTCGGCCGGGCAGCCGTCGTCGGTACGCTGTCGGCAGGACAACCGGCGCGCGGCAGGACACGGTCCTCAAGCGTGCGGGGCGGCAGACGGCCGGTCGGTGCAGCGGGCGGGGCGGACGAAGGAGCGAGGCAGATGCGGGACCACCCGATCAACTGGCCGTCGCCCCACTGGCCGTCGCCGCTTCCGCCGATGCCGCCACCACGGCCGACGTACCGGGAACCGCATCCGGTGCGGCCGGGGGCCATCGCCGCCGGTGCGCTCGCCACCGCCCTCTGGCTGCTGCTGACCGGGCTGCTCGGTACGGATCTGCGCAGCTACGCCCTGACGACGCTGGCCGGCGGGGCGGTCGCCTGGGGGGTCGCGGTCCTGCTGGCCTGGATCGGTGACCGGGGCGTCGCCACCGGTGTCGCCCTGGCGACGTCGGCGGGCTGGAGCATCGCAACTGTGGCGATCGCCACTCACTGGGCCGCCACCGGCAGTTGGCCGCTGTGGTGATCCGGGCGGCCGAATTGCGGGCTTGACGAACGCCGTACCGGTCGGCACGCTCGGCGGCATGGCCAACACTGGGCATCGGCTCGACCCGCAGCGGCACCGCCGTCGCTTGCAGATCCTCGCCGAACTCGCCGGCGCGAAGATCGCCCGCGACCGGGAGCGCCCCCGCCGGGTGCGGGACCAGCAGCTGCGCGAGCTGATCGCCGCACGCCGACTGGTCAACTGACTTTCCCGACGGCTGTCGCACACCCGTCCCTGCACGTCAGGGGTGTTCGGGGCGTTGTGGGGTCAACGACCGACCTGACCCGATACCGTCATCCTGACGACTGATTCGGCGGTTACCGACGGCGGCGAACGACGCCGGAAGGTCACCGCAGGGACCATTGGGGGGACCGTGCCCTACTTTGCTGCCGCTGCCGTACGCGGCCCGGCCGGTTGGTCAGGTGCCGAACTGGACCTCGGCGGGGTCGCCGACATCGACGAGGTGGTCGACCGGCTCCGCGAGGTCGACCCGGACGCCGAGGTGTCACTGCTGTTCGTCGAATCGGACGACTGCTACCTGGTGATCATGCGCCTTGACGAGGGCGAGGACCTGCGGATCTTCAGCTCGGACGCGGCGTTCGCCGACGAGTCCCGGCTGGGGGCGCTGCTGATCGGCGACATCCGGACACCTGCGGTCGAGGTCGATCTGGAACCGGTCGTGGTCGGTGCCGCCGCCGGCGGGGGCACGGTCGCCGGTGGCGTCGCCCCGTCGCCCGGTGGCGGTGCCGGCGGGTACGCCGCCGGTGACCCACTGGCCGACTTCGACGACGACGTGGACGCCCTGGCCGACGAGGAGGACGACGAGGAGCCGGTCGCCGACCCGGACGCGGAGCCGGTCGGCGACGCCGACCTGCTCGCCGACCTCGGGGTGTCCGCCCGCCGGCTGCTGGCGCTCTGCTCCCGGGACGGGATGCTGCCGGCCGACGTGACGGCAGAGGTCTGCCAGACCCTCGGCTGCGGCGACGAGATCGAGGAACTGCGCGAGGCGTGACCGGTCCGGGGAGCACCGTGCCGGCCGCGCGACGCCACCGCGACCCGCAGCACGAGCGGTGGATGCGGCGGGCGCTGGCGGTCGCCGCGGCCGAACCGCCGCCGGTCGGCGCGGCCGATGTGCCTGTCGGGGCGGTCGTCTACGACGCCCACGGCATCGAACTGGCGACCGGGCGCAACGAACGTGAACTGACCGGCGACCCGACGGCCCACGCCGAGATCCTCGCGTTGCGGCGGGCCGCCGCCCGACGCGGCGAATGGCGGCTGGACGGCTGCACCCTGGTGGTCACCCTGGAGCCGTGCACGATGTGCGCCGGAGCGTTGGTGCTGGCCCGGGTCGCCACCGTGGTCTTCGGCGCGTGGGAGCCGAAGACCGGGGCGCTCGGCTCCCTGTGGGACGTGGTCCGGGACCGGCGGGTCAACCACCGGCCGGCGGTGTACGGCGGGGTCCTCGCCGACGAGTGCGCCGCCGCGCTGCGGGCGTTCTTCCGCTGACGTACGGGTGCCCGCGAACTCGCGGCGGCGGCCGTACCCCTGGCGGCGGCGTACCTCGGTCGGTAGGGGTGACGGCGACGCTCAGGCGACGACGGTGTCGAGTGCGATCCGTACCATTTCGCTGAAGGTCTGCTCGCGGTCCTCGGCGCTGGTCTTGTCGCCGGTCCGGATGTGGTCGCTGACCGTGAGAATGGTCAGCGCGCGGGCCCGGAACCGGGCGGCGATGGTGTACAGCGCGGCCGACTCCATCTCGACCG
Organism: Solwaraspora sp. WMMA2056; assembly: GCF_030345095.1. NCBI lineage: Bacteria > Bacillati > Actinomycetota > Actinomycetes > Micromonosporales > Micromonosporaceae > Solwaraspora > Solwaraspora sp. WMMA2056. The sequence continues at coordinate 426,907 of NZ_CP128360.1, read as the reverse complement.
CCAGGACCCCGTAGTCGGCGAGGGTGTCGTACAGGTCCGGCCGGTCGGTGTAGAAGGCGTCGGCGGCGAGCACCGGCCCGACCCGCATCGCGACGCCGTGCCGGGCCGCCACGTCGACCGCCGTACGCAGCAGCCCGAAGTCGGCGACCGGGGCGTAGTCGACCAGGCCGGCGAACCGCACCCGGTTCATGTTCGAGTCGGTGGCCGAGCCGTTGGCGGCGATCACGTCCCGCAGCTGCAGGTCGTCGGTGAGCGCGCCGCAGGAGCCGACCCGGATCAGGGTCTTCACCCCGTAGTCGTTGATCAGCTCGTGGGCGTAGATCGACGCCGACGGCATGCCCATGCCGGAACCCTGGACGGAGACCGGCGTGCCGGCGTAGGTGCCGGTGAAGCCGAGCATTCCCCGTACGGTCGAGTAGCAGGTGGCGTCCGTGAGGAAGTTCTCGGCGATCCACTTGGCGCGTAACGGGTCACCCGGCATGAGGACCCGCTCGGCGATGTCGCCGGGGCTGGCTCCGATGTGCGTGCTCATGTCCATGATCCTGCCAGGTGGGGTCGGGACCGCTCCGGTGCGGGCGGATACCGCCGCGACGTCGCCACCGCTCGTCGGGTACCCTTCTCGGCGGTGGTGTGTCCGAGTGGCCTAAGGAGCACGCCTCGAAAGCGTGTGAGGGTTCACGCCCTCCGCGGGTTCAAATCCCGCCGCCACCGCCACTGAACAGGCAAAACGTCCGGCAGTCCAGGAGGACCAGCCGGGCGTTTTGCCTGTCGGTCTCAGTCCTGGTCTCAGTGCAATGACTGGTACCATTTACGGTACGAGTTTGGGGGTGCCATGACCGAGGCGATCACCGCGAGCGAGGCGCGCAAGACCCTGTTCCCGCTCATCGAGCGGGTCAACGAGGACCACACGCCGGTGGAGATCGTCTCCAAGCGCGGCAACGCGGTCCTGGTCAGCAAGGAAGACTGGGATTCGATCATGGAAACCAACTACCTGCTTCGATCCCCCGCCAACGCGAAGCGTCTCGTGGAGAGTGTCGAGCAGTGGCGCGCGGGTAAGGCCCGGGAACGCGATCTGGGCCCCGAAGAGTGAAGCTGAGCTGGACGGACCACGCCTGGGACGACTACCTGTACTGGCAGACCCAGGACCGCAAGACCCTCAAGCGGATCAACGCGCTGATCTCCGACATCAAACGAGACCCCGACGGGCCGGGCATCGGCAAGCCCGAGTTGCTCCGGAACAACCTCGCCGGACTCCGGTCGCGTCGTATCGACGACGAGCATCGCCTGGTGTACGCCGTCGAGCCGGGCGAGGTCACGATCATCTCCTGCCGTTACCACTATGGATAGTCGGCTCGCCGCATCCTGCCGCTGAGGAGACCTGACCGCGATCGGGCGAGGTCGGTGCGGGCCGTCAGTGCAGTGCGGTGCCGGCGGCGGCCCGGACCGCCGCCGTGAGCGCCGACAGCACTGTGGACTCCAGACGCCAGTACTGCCAGTACAGCGGCACGTCGATGTGGTGTCCGGCGGCGACCTCGACCAGCCGGCCGGCGGCGATGTCGGGCCGGGCGATGTCCTCGGGGACGAGGCCCCAGCCGAGGCCGAGTCGGATCGCCTCGGTGAAACTGGCCGACGCCGGCACCGAGTGCGTCGGTGGGTCGAGGTCGCGGCCGGTGACGGCGCGGACGAAGCGGTGCTGCAGGGTGTCCTTGCGGTTGAACCGGAGCATCGGGGCGGTCGCGAACGCCGTGGTGAGGTCGCCGTCGGCGAACCACACCGGGTACCGGTCGGGCGCGGCGACGGCGAGGTAGCGCATCGCGCCGAGCCGGTGCACCCGGCAGCCCTGGACGGCGACCCGTTCGGTGGTGACCGCCGCCATCACCGTCCCGGCGCGCAACAGCTGCGCGGTGTGCCCCTCGTCGTCGGTGTGCACTTCGAAGATCACGTCGGGCAGGGTGGTGAGGACCGGCAGGAACCAGCCGGCGAGGGAATCGGCGTTGACGACGACGGCTACCCGGGTGCGGGACGGCCCGTCGAGTACGCCGCGTGCGGCGCGCAGCGCCTCGTGCTCCAGCAGCGCGATCTGGCCGCCGAGGCGGACCAGGGGCAGCCCGGCGGCGGTCGGCGCGCACGGTCGGGTCCGCTGGACGAGGACCTGACCGACGACCTGCTCCAGCGCCTTGATGCGTTGGCTGACCGCCGACGGTGTGACGTGCAGGACCTGTGCGGCCGTGTCGAAGCTGCCGTGCGCCACGACCGCCTGGAAGGTCGCGAGCTGGACCGGGTCGAGTGGCATGAGCAGACCTAACATAAGCGAGATTCACCGTACGGAAGAAACTTTAGCTGGAGTGCAGGACGTCGCCGCCCTAGCGTTCGCCACATGGGTTCCGTGTTCGCCGGGTTCGGCCTCTCCCTCGCGCTGATCGTCGCCATCGGGGCGCAGAACGCGTTCGTGCTGCGCCAAGGGCTGCGCCGGGAACACGTACTGCCGGTCGTGCTTACCTGCGCGACAACCGACGCGGTCCTGATGGCCGCCGGCATCGCCGGCCTCGGCGCGGTGCTGACCGCGGCCCCCGCGATCCTGACGGCCGTCCGCTGGGGCGGCGCGGCGTTCCTGCTCGGCTACGCGGCGCTCGCCGCCCGGCGCGCCCTGCGGCCCGGCGACCTCACCCCACTGGACCGGCCGCCGGCGACGCTGCGCGCCACACTGCTGACCTGCCTGGCGTTCACCCTGCTCAACCCGCACGTCTACCTGGACACGGTGGTGCTGGTCGGCGCGGTCGCCCAGCAGTACCCGAGCCGGTGGGCGTTCGGCACAGGGGCGGCGGCGGCGAGCCTGCTGTGGTTCGCCGGGCTGGGTCTCGGTGCCCGCTGGTTGGCGCCGTTGCTCGCCCGCCCGGTCGCGTGGCGGGTGCTGGACGCGTCGATCGCCGTGGTGATGGTGGTCCTCGCGGTGTCGCTGCTCCTCGGCTGACGCCCACTGGCGGTCAGCCGGACTGGTGATCCTGGCCACTGTCGGGCAGGTCCCGGCCGCGTCGACCGTTCCGCAGGACGATCCTGTCGCGGATCGAGGGGGGCGAGAAAATGACCGACTACGGGCACGATCTGCTGTTCGGTACGTTCGTCACACCGGTCGCCGCACAGGCCGACCAGGTGGTGGCGCTGGCCCAACTCACCGAAGAGGTCGGCCTCGACCTGGTGACCGTGCAGGACCACCCGTACCAGGCCCGGTTCCTGGACACCTGGACGCTGCTGTCGGTGATCGCCGCCCGCACCAACCGGGTACGGGTCGCGCCGAACGTGGCCAACCTGCCGTTGCGCCAACCCGCCGTACTGGCCCGCAGCGCGGCCACCCTGGACCTGCTGACCGGCGGCCGGGTCGAGCTGGGCTTGGGCGCGGGCGCGTTCTGGGACGCCATCGCCGCGATGGGCGGCGGCCGACTCACCCCCGGGCAGAGCGTCCAGGCGCTGGAGGAGGCCATCGCGATCATCCGGGGGATCTGGGCGGTCGACGGCGGATCGGTGAAGGTCGACGGCACCCACCACCAGGTCCGGGGTGTCCATCCCGGGCCGGCACCCGCCCACGACATCGGCATCTGGCTGGGCGCGTACAAAAAGCGGATGCTGACCGTCACCGGCCGGCTCGCCGACGGCTGGCTGCCGAGCAGCCCGTACGCGCCGCTGGAGCAACTGCCGGCGATGAACGCGGTGATCGACGACGCGGCCCACGACGCCGGCCGCGACCCGGCCGCCGTCCGCCGGCTCTACAACATCGCCGGATCCTTCGGCCGGGGCAGCGACTTCCTCACCGGGTCGCCGGCGGACTGGGCCGAGCAGTTGGCCGAGCTGACCCTGCGGGACGGCGTCAGCGGATACATCCTGACCAGCGACGACCCGGACATGATCCGGCGGTTCGCCGCCGAGGTGGCCCCGGCGGTGCGCGACCTGGTCGCCGCCGGCCGGTCCGCCGCCGCAGCCCCGGCGGCGAGCAGTCCGGCCCCGGCCGCCACGATGGCTCCGGCGGAAGCGCCGGCCCCGGCCGTGAGCAGCCCGGCCGCGTCGGCGGCTGCGGCCGCCGCCGGGATCACCCCGACCCCGGACGACGGGGTACGGCTCAGCGGCGAGCGCCTCTGGGACGAGTCGACCCGGCCGACCGCACCCGCGCCCGACCCGACCCTGCGGTACAGCCCCGCCCAGCGGGCGGCCGGCCAGCACCTGATCGACGTACACGATCATCTGCGCAGCGAGTTGCGGACGGTGCGGGACCTGATCGGCCAGGTCGCCGCTGGCAGCATCAGCGCCGGCGGCGCCCGCGCCCACATCAACACGATGACGATGCGGCAGAACAACTGGACGCTCGGCGCCTACTGCGAGTCGTACTGCCGGGTGGTCACCACCCACCACACCATCGAGGACATCAGCATGCTGCCGCAGCTGCGCCGCGCCGACCCCGGCCTGGCGCCGGTGGTCGACCGGCTCGCCGAGGAGCACCACGTGATCCACGACGTGCTGGAGCGGGTCGACCGGGCGTTGGTCGCCCTGGTCAGCGAACCGGACCGGATCGGCGAGGTGCAGGCCGCCGTCGACCTGCTGACCGACACCCTGCTGTCGCACCTGTCGTACGAGGAGCGTGAACTGGTCGAGCCGTTGGCCCGGTTCAGCCAGGGGTGAGCGGCGGCGCGACCGCCGCCCGGGCCCGCCGGTCCGCCGGCGGTGGGTCGATCAGGACCTGGCCGGCCATCGCCAGCCGACGGACCGGATGGAACTTGGGCCGGTCACCGAGGACCCGGGCACGCAGGACCGGTACGCCGTCGCCGTCGAGCTCGTCCCAGCCGGCGTCGCGGCCACTCATGGTCAGCAGCAGCGCCTCCGCCGGGCCGCGTACCGGGGCACCCCGCCCGATTCGCCACCCGGTGTCGGTGGCGGTCAGCTCCAGCCCGCGAAGCTGCGGCCCACGCGAGTAACCCAGGGCCGGATGGTGCGCCAGATGGTGGAAGGCCACCCAGCGGGACTCCTCGGGCGCGTCCCGGGGGATCCCCAACGGCCGGCGGATGTCCAGGTCGTGCAGTACGGCGTCGGTGAGCACCGGATCGAAGCCGGAACGGGGAATCGTTGTGCGTGCCCCGGCCCGCCGGTGCAGCGTATCGACGAGCTCGGCGATCGGCCGTCGGGCGGCCCAGCGGGTGAGCGTCACGTTGATCCGATCGATGTCGGCGGCCGTGGCTACGATCCCCAGATAGAGCTTGACCTGCCCGAACCTCAGGTAGGTGGTCAGGTGCGCGGCGACGTCGTGCATGGTCCACCCGGCGCACAGACTCGGCGTACGGAGTTGGTCGGGGGTGAGCCGGCCGAGGGTCCCGGCGAGCGCCTGCCGTTCGCGCACCACCATGTCGTACACGCGCACGCCGTCACGCTACGGCCGTCGCGCCGCCGTCGACGTCTTCGAGGTTGCGGTTCCTGCGCGATGACGATTCCGGCACGACGTGCAACCCCGGGGCCGCAACCGTGTGGGGAAAGGGTGGAAGGGGCCGGCAGCCGGCGGTCCGACCGTCGAGGAGGCCACTTTGTCGAAGAAGCCCGTCGTGTTACTGGGAGGACCTGAGCCTGGTCGAGACCGCCGAAGCACTGGGCTGCTCGGTCGGCACGGTGAAGAGCCAGTGCGCCCGCGGGCTGTAGCGGATGCGTGAACTTCTGCCCGACGACGTGGCCATAGGGGGCGAAGCCTGTGAACGAGTCCGACTTGACCTCGGCGTTCATCGAGGTCTGGGCGGCCGCAGCGCCGCCGCACCGGCTGACACCGCAAGCTCTGATCGCCGCCGGGCAGCAGGCGCGCCGCCGCCGTCGGATCGCCACGACGGCCGGCAGTGGGCCGGCCGTGCTCGTGGTCGTCACCCTGGGCATCGGTACGGTGAACGCGTTGTCGTCCGGTCGGCACGAGGCTCCTCCGATCGTGCCGGGCTACTCGTCGCCGACCGCCGTACCGGAGCCGCCGGTACCTGCCACGCCGGCCCCGACGTTCACCCCGGCACCGGACCACCCGCCGACCCTGGCCGTACCCGTCTCGCCGCGCGTGCCGTCCTCGGTCCCCGGTGGGCCGGCGATCGACATCTCTCCGTCGGCGGACCCGGCGGTGCCGGTGGAACCGGAGGCGGGTGTCTCGGCCACAGCGGAGGAGCCCCTACCTGACCCGCCCAGCGCGTCGCCTCGCTGACCCTGCGATCAACTCTGCCGGCTCCGAGCCGTGATCCACAGCGTCTCTTCGACCCGACACGCCGGGGCCCGGTCAGCTGGAGCGCTGTGGATCATGGTGCGCTGTCAGACGTCAGCGCACGGCCGACCAAGGTACGTCAGGAATCGCTACAGCGCTTCTTCTTGGAACGGTCGGTTCTGTTTGATCCAGGCGACGACTTCTTCGCGTGCCCAGATACGGCCGACGGTGAGCGTATCGAGTGGTTTCGGAAAGTCTGGCCGGTTGACGATGGTCTGGGTGCGCTGACGGCTGATGCCGCCCATGAGCGCCTGGATCTCGCTCAAAGCCACCAGTCTCATGCAGAGAACGCTACGGTGTCAAGGTTAGCAATGGCAGCAACTTGCACCCGTTGCTACCATTGACATGTTTGATGGTTGTGGGTCACTCTTGAGGCATGACGTCGATGGATGAAGATCTCTGGGCTGAATCGGAGCCGAGCACAGACGACGCCGACGTCACCCGTGAGTGCGTGACCGATGAGGCGGCCGACATGGTTCTCACGCTGCGGTGGAGCTACGAGGACTTGAAGGCCGAGCACGGCGAGGTCGGTGCCCGGCGGATTCTCGCCGAGATCCTGGCTCGGTGGGAGGCCAACGGTGGTGAGCCGGCGTCGCTTGACGACTGATGACGCGTGACCGCTCGAAGTCGTCCATCTGAAAGGAATCCATCGATGTGGAGTATCGGTGCGCTGTTCGGGACGGCGTTGCTCGGCTTCTGCGCCGGGATGTGGTCGTTGTGGTCGTTCAAGGTGAAGTCGCGGTGGTGTCCGGTCTGCGGGTGTGCGACGTACCCGATGGCGGATCGGTGTGGCGGGTAGCCGGCTGCTCCGCACACCGGAGCCGAAGCCGGGCGACGTCCTGGTGGTCGGCCGTGAGGCCAGCGTGCAGTTCGCCGGTGACCGGGCACTGAGGTTCCGGGTCATCTCGGTCGACCGGAAGCCGACGTACGAAGGCTGGGCGTGGGTGACCGGGTACGTGATCGACAGGTTCGGGGACGCCGCCGAGCGGCGAGAGATGTTCGTGCAACGCCGAGGGCTCTACCGGCTGCCCCGGCGCGAACAACGACCGTGAAGTGGAGAGTGCAGTGATCGTCGAGATGCTTCGTGAGCTGGTGTTGCGGTGGCGGGAGTGGCGGGACGGGCGGTCGGCGGCGTCGAAGCGGCTGGCGAGGCTGGCCCAGGAGCGGTCGGCGGCGCGGCATCGGAGATTGGAGGGCAACCGGGGTCACCGCTGGTCGTCGGAGCCGACGGTGCTCACTCCGACCCTGCGTCCGCTGATGACCTACGGCCAGCGGCTCGGCTACCGCGTACCGGCGAGACTGTGATCTGACCCGGCAGCCGAGCCGGACGCCGAGCTGAGAACTAGAGTCCTACGAACGCCGCTGGCCGGTTCCGTGATGGACCGGCCAGCGGCGTTGCGGCTGCTCAGAGAGCGGAGGATACGAGATTCGAACTCGTGAGGGTGTGAACCCAACCCACTTTCCAGGTCTGCTGACACGCGTACGCTGAACGCCACTCGCGTCCTCTCCTAGGGAGGCAGCTCCTAGGGAGGCAGCGCTCACTGAACGGGGCCGGCCGGGTTCGTACATGAATGAGACGGAACTGAGACAGCGCCTTGGCCCGTTCGAGCGGCTACAAGACTCCGAGTGACCCTCGGCGACCGAACGAGCGGGCAGGCAGGGCTTCAGACGCGCCGCCTGGGCCGCGCGAGTGGCCAGTGAGAGCGGCGTCGGCCAGCTTCTGGCTAAGGCGCGCGTATGCTGGTTGCGTCTCATGCCAAGACGGAGGGTCTTCAGCGCAAATTGAGAGGAATGGGATGACTCAATCGGCCGAGCAGCTAAACCGACCCCGGTCGACCAATTTTTACGTTCCTGACCTTGTTGACCAGGGCTTGAAGGGTCAATTACGGATTCCTCGCTTTCAGCGAAGCTTCGTATGGGACGAAAAAGACGTACTGGATTTATTCGATAGTCTGTGGCGAGGCTTTCCAATAGGCACGCTACTTCTTTGGCAAAAGAGCGCGGCGGCCGGTGCGGTCGAATTTGGCCCGCTTTCTATCGCTGTCCGCGAGCGGACTGACGCTTTGTGGGTTGTTGATGGGCAGCAGCGTATTACATCCCTCGTCGGTGCCCTGAATCCGACTCACCGCAATGTCGATAAACGCTTTGAGGTATTTTTTGATCTAAGGCGAGGGCGATTTGCGACAGGCGGTAGTTCTGTGCCACCCACTTGGCTGCCGGTGCACAGGGCAGTCGACAGCAGGTCCTTGCTTTCCTGGCTAAGAGAGCATGTCGACGACCTTGAACCGGACGACTATGACGCAGCGGATGCTCTAGGGGGCGCTCTGCGCGATTATCAGGTACCTGCATACATAGTTTCCGGCGATGATGATTATCTTCTCCGTAAAATCTTCGACCGAGTCAACTCGGCCGGTAAGCCCATCGGGCGGGCCGACGTCTTCCACGCATTGTTCGCGAGCGAAGCGGAGCCGGGCAGCCCTCAGACTGTAACCGAAGCCCTCAGTCGTCTAGGGTTCGGAATCGTTGATTCCGACCGCGTTGTTCAAAGCCTTATTGCGCTGAGGGGTGGCAACATTCAGCGCGATCTACGCGACGAATTTGATAGCGGCGAAAATGCCGCAGAATGGTACGAGAAAACCGAGCAGGCTCTGACACTGGCAATCACCTTCTTGCGGAAGCAGGGGATCCCTCACCTATTGCTGATGCCCTCTACTCTCCCACTCCCCGTGCTAGCCGCATTCTTTCATCTCCACCCTGAGCCAGATTCCTGGACTCAGCGGCTTCTAGGCCGGTGGCTGTGGCGTGGATGGGTCCATGGTTTTGGTCGGCAAGGACAGACGCCGGCGTTGCGTCAGGCGATCTACAGTGTCAACCCAAAGAAGGGGAAGCCCGACCTAGCCCCGGTCGAAGACCGCGCTGCCCTCGGCTTGATCTCCAGCGTCGTGGACGAGGATTCCTACAACTTGAGACTGCATCCATTCCGTACTGAGTCGTCTCCAGCGAGGCTGGCTATGTTGGCACTGGCTTCCTTGCACCCACTGGACTTGGACGGGCGGCCGATCGACATCGGCGCTCGGTTGGAGGAGCAGGGTGTAGGGGCGGTTACTGAACTGGTGCCTAAACGGCGCGGACACGTGGGTGCGCGTGGGTTTTGGCCGCGTAACGCTGGATACCCGACGGGATTCGAGCCGTCTAAAATACTAGAAAGTCACGGCATAACTGCTGAAGCTGCGGAGGCTCTGCGGGCTCGCCGGATCGATGATTTCGTTGCCCTGCGAACTGCGTACATCGAAGATCTCCTGGGGCGGTATGTATCGTCCCGAGTTGAATCGAAGACCCTCGCGCGTCCGGCATTATCCAGCCTGATCGTTCAGGATGAGGACTGAGTCATGGAATCGAGGCTCGCGCGAGTAGGATTAGTGCAGCTTCTTTCGCCAGAGGGTGAGTGGCAAAACGTAGGTCGCCTGGTCAACAATGACGAGATTACCCGGTTCGAGTCCGATGAAGGGTACTGGCGTCAGGAACGTCGCCTGGTACTTGGCCAGATATTCGAGGAAAACGAGCCGACTTGGCGTCCTAGTCAAAGGGTCTCGGTTCCGACTTGGTTTTCCCACCTCTTACCAGAGGGCTATCTAAGGTCGGCAGTGGCCTTGGCCACTTCCGTGAACCCTAAAAGGGAGTTTCCGATGCTTCTCCGCCTCGGGAGGGACGACCTCCCGGGCGCGGTTCGAATAGTGTTAGCAGAACCTTCCTCAGTGGATTTGGGGCTTGCTGAGCCTCTAACGTCTGAGAATGTGGAAGCTCCGGAAGATGCTGTCCTCAAATTCAGCCTCGCTGGCGTGCAGCCAAAGTTTTCGGTCGTCATGACAAATGCCCGAGGGCTCACGATTCCTGCTCGCGGGCAGGCTGGCGATTGGATTGTCAAGCTTCCAGACGGAAGACCTGGCTTCGGCGGCGTTCCCCAGTCGGAGCTGGCCGGACTAGAGTTGGCTCGTAGGATCGGTATCCCTACTCCTGAGGCCATGTTGTTTGAGGTAGCGGATATCGAGGGCTTGCCTGGCTGGGCCCGGTCGTATCCCGGAGATGCGTTGGCTGTCAAGCGGTTTGATCGGAAGCCTAATGGAGGGCGTGTCCATGCTGAAGTTCTTGCGCAAGTACTGGACGTGCCCACAACGAATGAAAGACTAAAGTACGTCCGAGCTAACTTTGAGACGGTAGCTTCTCTGATTGGGGCCCTTTGTGGGCCCGATGCGATTTTTGACGTAGTCGATAGAATTGTCCTAAATGTAGTGATCGGTAACGGCGATGCGCACTTAAAGAACTGGGCTCTAACGTACCCTAACGGGGTTCTTCCGGCCTTAAGTCCGGCTTATGACATCGTGCCAACGGTCCTTTATATCGAGAATGACGACCTAGGGCTCAAGCTGGATGGCTCCAGAGAGTTCGGGTCGGTCACGCCTGCTAGCTTTGATCGCATGGCCAACCGGACGGAAATTGAGGTAAGGCATATCCGCACGAGGGTAGCTCGTGCGGTAGAGCTTATCATTCAGGAGTGGCCAGTGTTGAAGGAGTTTCTCCCGCAAGCTGCATACCAGCGGCTTACGGCACGTAGGGATTTGCTGCCGTTAGTTGGAGATAGCTAGGAAGCTCGATGGCCATTTCTGACCTGCTCATAACCAGCCGTGGTCCGATGGAACGTCGCGCTACCAGGACGCTACCAGGAGCTCTGCAGCCCGGCTTGCCGGGCAGCCACAATGACCTCTCGGCCGTAGTGCGTGGGCTCGGCGGCTTGGCGTTCGGCTGCGCATGGCGCATCCTCCACTGCTCGCGTGACGCCTTGGTCGCTGCTCGCCCCGATGCGGCGCAGTACCTCTAGACGAGTAAGTCCTAACGACCCGGTGTGTGGGTATAGGCGAAGGGTGTTGAAGATCCGTTTGTGACGACAGACCTCAACACCCTTCTGACCGCACTGTACGTGAAGATCGACGACTGGCTCGGACGGCCTCGCAGGACCGGTAGGCCACCGAAGCTGTCCGACGCGGAACTACTCACCCTGGCTGTCGCGCAGGCACTGCTCGGAGTACGTTCCGAGGCGCGTTGACTACGGTTCGTACCCAGGCATCTACCCGGAGCGTTCCCGTACCTGCCCGGACAGTCCGGGCTACAACAAGCGTCTGCGGGCCGCGTTACCGCTGCTCAAGCGCGCCCTCCGGGCGGTCGCCGCAGACACCGACCTGTGGTCCGACACGACCTGGGTGGTCGACTCCACGCCGGTGGAGTGCGGCCGGTCGAGACCGACGGTGAAACGCTCCGACCTGGCCGGGTGGGCCGGTTACGGCCACTGCGCCTCGCACTCGCGGTTCTTCTGGGGCCTGCGTCTGCATCTGGTCTGCACCCCGTCCGGTCTACCCATCACCTGGGCCCTGGCCACCCCGAAGGTCGACGAGCGGCAGGTACTCACCGCGATCCTCGATCACGACCCGGACCTCGTCACCGACCGTCCGGGTCTGTTGATCGTGGCGGACAAGGGGTACGTCTCCGCTGAGCTGGACCGGTGGCTGGCCGAGCGCGGGGTGCGGTTGCTGCGACCGTCGTACCGTAACCGCGCTCCCCGTCGTGACGAGCACCTGCTCAAGCCGGTCCGTCAGCTGATCGAGTCGGTCAACGACACGTTGAAGGGCCAGCTCGACCTTGAGTTACATGGCGGCCGAAGTATCGAGGGAGTGGCCGCCCGAGTCGCGCAGCGGCTCCTCGCGATGACGGCCACGATCTGGCACAACCGGGCCACCGGCCAGCCCATGACCAGGTCCCTGATCGCCTACGACCACTTGACCCGACATCGGACTTACTCGTCTAGGCTAGCGGGTCTGGCTCGCTGGCGAGGTCCGGCGGCACGTTGACGCCTCGCTGCCGCAGCACGTCGACCAGCTCGGCGGCAACCTGCGGCGCCGGGTATCCGGCGAAGATGCTGCACACCAGCCCGTCGAAGTCGAGCAGCGCCGCACCGACCTTACCGAGCAGCCGGCCGAGGTCGGCGGTCAGGGGGCCAACTCAAGATCCATACGAAAGGGGTGGAATGGGAGGTTTCCAACACTCGCTCAGCAGAGGAGGCATCGTCGGCCTCTTCACTGCCGGGGCGGTGGCCCTGGCGACCGTCGCGGTCCCTGTGATGCCAGGTGACACCTGTTCCAGTCATCACCGGCGGAGCTGCCCTCGTGATCGTTCTGGCTGGAGCGACTGCCTGGATCATCTCGCAGCTGCGTGAGAGGCGCCAGTCCGCCAGCAGGATGGGGGAGCATCATCTCGTCCCCTGCCAGCAGCGATCGAGACGGGGACTGAGACTAAGTCTGGGGTTGAACCGCGAAGGTCCAACCCCAGAGGGGCTGGACCTTCGCGTCTCGTGTTTTGACCATCGGGGGGATTCGTGGTGGTCGAGGTCTAGCGGAACGGGGAGGACCCTGTCCATGATCCTGAGTTCTCACACAAAGATCATCAATGGGCAGGGTCCTCGATGAGGAGCGTAACGGCTACCGGCACCGGTCACAGCGAGCTGGGCCGGATCTTGCTGGACTCGTGGCGGCGGGAGTTGTACGAGGGAGTCCTCACATCCCGGTCACGGACGTTGTTCACGCTGGTCGACGAGTTGGCCACCGATCAGGGCCGGTGTGGCTGTCCGGCGCATCTGTCGCTGGGCACCGTCACCGGGCACGCCGCCGCGTACCGGGCGTTACGCGACGGCGAGATCGACACCGGCCGGGCGTTGCGGGCGGCGTGCCGGATCGCCGCGCGGTCCGGCCTGCCCCGGGTGTACGCCGTCGACACCACCGCGTGGCCACGGCCGAACTCGCCGACCAGCCCGGACCGGCAGCCCCAGTACACCCCGGGCGGCCCGCGCGGCGCGGCCCAGATCAAGACCGGGTGGCGGTACCAGCACGTCGTCCGGTTGACCCTGACCCCGGACTCGTGGGTCGTGCCGGTCCTGGCCGACCGGATCGCCTCCGACGACGACCTGGTCGAGGTCACCGTGGACCACATCGCCCGGGTCTGCGCCACCGACGGCGCCCGCCCGGCCGATCCGTCACTGTTCCTGCTGGACTCCGGCTACCCCGCGGCCCGGATCACCCACCTGCTGCGCGAACGCGGGATTCCCGCGGACGTCCTGGTCCGGCTGGCGACCTCGCAGACCATGTGGACCAGACCCGAACGCCGGGCCGCGCACCCCCTCGGCGGCCGCCCCCGCCGCCACGGGTTCCGCCTGGCCCTGCGCCAGCCCGACCTGCACCCCGACGCCGGTGTCAGCGGACCACTCGACATCTACGGCACCGTCACCGTCCGGGCCTGGCACCAGGTCCACCCCAAACTCACCCGCGCCAGCCGAGGCTTCACCAACCAGTCCACCCTCCCGATCGTCGAGGGCAGCGTCCTCCTCGCCCGGGTCCAGCACCTGCGCCCCAGCCGCCGCGCGGGCGACCTCGCGCTCTGGTACTCCGGTACCCGCCGTGACCTGCTCACCCTGGTCATGACCTACCTGGCCCGCTTCGACATCGAGCACTACTTCCGATACCTGAAGACCACCGCCCACGCCCCGGACTTCCACCCCCCGCCAACCCGACACCCTGACCACCTGGCTCCGCCTGCACTCCTACGCCTACCTGCACCTGTTCTGCGCCCGCACCCACCTGACCCACCACCGGCTGCCCTGGGAACCCGCCACCACCACGACACCCACCCCCGGCCAGACCCGCCGACAGGTTTCACCCGCTCTGCGCAACGCCTGGCAACCACCAGGCCACCCGAAACCCGGCCACCCCGGCCCCGGACGCCCCGCCGGCAGACGCCGCAAACGCCGCACCCGCTACCCCGTCATCCGCAGGAACGCCATCCACAAGGGCAAATAACAGCCCTCACCCACACCACCACGAACACACCCACACCACACCACCCTGCCCACAGAACGGTCAAAACACGAGACCGCGAAGGTCCAACCCCAGAGGGGCTGGACCTTCGCGGTCGGCCTGCGCAGTGAGCGGAGGATACGAGATTCGAACTCGTGAGGGTGTTAACCCAACACGCTTTCCAAGCGTGCGCCCTAGGCCTCTAGGCGAATCCTCCGTCCGACAGGATACAGGCCGCGGTCGCTACGGCCACGGCGGGCCGGGGTCGCCGGCGGCCGGGTGCGGCCCGGGGTAGAGTGGGCGCAACCCCTCGTGCGGCGTGCATCTCGTGAACCTCCCCAGGGCCGGAAGGCAGCAAGGATAAGCGGGCTCTGGCGGGTGCACGGGGGGCCCTTTCGTTCCCGGGCCAGGCACTGCGGTCACTGGCACGCCAGCGCCCTGGCACGCCCAGGACGCTGGCACGCCCAGGACGCTGGCACGTCGTTGGCCTGGTAATCGCCAGTTTGACATGACAGCCTGGCAGGCGGCCCGTGACCGGGCTGATGAGCGGCCCGCGATCGGGTGACGTCGGGGTCGAGGTCAGGCCAGGCGGGGTCGGGGTGGCAGCGGCCGGGCCGGCCGCGCAGAATGGCCCCCGGCGCAGCACGGCGCGGTCGGAAGGAGGCGGCGAGGGTGGCTCTGGCGCTCTACCGCAAGTATCGGCCGAGGACGTTCGCCGAGGTCATCGGCCAGGAGCACGTCACCGAGCCGTTGTCGCAGGCGCTGCGGACCGGCCGGCTCAACCACGCGTACCTCTTCTCCGGCCCGCGCGGCTGCGGCAAGACCTCCAGCGCCCGGATCCTGGCCCGGTCGCTCAACTGCGAGCAGGGGCCGACGCCCGAGCCGTGCGGTACGTGTGACTCGTGCCGTGCGCTCGCCGCAGACGGCGGCGGCTCGATCGACGTCATCGAGATCGACGCGGCCAGTCACGGCGGTGTCGACGACGCCCGCGAGCTGCGCGAACGGGCCTTCTTCGCGCCGGCCAGCAGCCGGTTCAAGATCTACGTCATCGACGAGGCGCACATGGTCTCGTCGGCCGGCTTCAACGCCCTGCTCAAGCTGGTCGAGGAGCCACCGGAGTACGTCAAGTTCATCTTCGCCACCACCGAGCCGGAGAAGGTCCTCGGCACGATCAAGTCGCGGACCCATCATTACCCGTTCCGGCTGATCCCGCCGGGGGTCCTGCGGCCGTACCTGGAGCAGCTCTGCTCCGCCGAGGGGGTCAAGGTCGACCCGGCGGTCTTCCCACTGGTGGTGCGGGCCGGTGGCGGCAGCGCCCGGGACAGCCTGTCGGTGCTCGACCAGCTGATCGCCGGGGCCGGCCCGGAAGGGGTCAGCTACCCGCGTGCCGTGGCGCTGCTCGGCGTCACCGACAGCGCCCTGCTGGACGAGATGTGCGACGCGCTGGCCGCCGGTGACGGGGCCGCCGCGTACGCGACCGTCGACCGGGTCGCCGAGGCCGGGCACGACCCGCGCCGGTTCGCCTCGGACCTGCTGGAACGGCTGCGGGATCTGATCGTGCTGCGGCAGGTGCCCGACGCGGTGAGCAAGGGGCTGATCGACGGCCCGACGGACCAGATCGAACGGATGACGGCGCAGGCCGAGCGGCTCGGGTCGGCGACGCTGTCGCGGTGCGCCGACATCGTGCACAACGGGCTGGTCGAGATGCGCGGCACCACCGCCCCCCGGCTGCTGCTGGAGCTGGTCTGCGCCCGGATGCTGCTGCCCGGTGCCGAGGACTCGACCGGGGCGCTGCTGCAGCGACTCGAACGGATGGAGCGGCGGCTCGCCGCTGGCGTACCGGTCGGGGGTGGTGACCTGACGGCGGCGCCGCCGGCCGCGGTTCCGGCCGCACCACCGGTGGCCATGGCTGCGCCGACCGCACCGCCGGTGGCCGTGGCACCGCCGACCGCCGGGCCGTCCGCTCCCGCCGCCCCACCGGCTGCGGCCCCCGTCCCGGAGACGGCCTCGGTTCCCGCACCTGCGGCACCGCCGCGCCGACCGGTCGCGCCGGAGGCGGTCATGCCGGACCCGGCGACCCCCGATCCGGCCCCGGCGCCGGCCGTGCCGGGGACGCTCGACGCCGCCGGGGTCCGGCGGGCCTGGGACCAGATCCTCGCCATGGTGGGCAACCGCAGCAAGCGGGCCGCCGCCGTGGTCCGGGAGGCGACGGTACGCGAGGTGGACGGCGACGTGCTGGTGCTGACGTTCCGGCACAGCGTGCACGCCACGATGCTCTCCGCCTCGCCCGACCTGCTGCTCGAAGCGATCTACGAGACCCTCGGAGTGCGGTGGCAGATCCGCTGCGAGACCGCCGGTGGCGCGACCGGTGCGGCCCGGTCCGCCCCGGCGCGCCCTGCCGCCCCGCCGGCCGCCCCCGCCCCGACTCCGCAGCGCAGCGCGGCGGCCAGCGCCGCCCGGGCTGCGGCCGGTGGCGGTCAGTCCGGTGGCGGCCAAGGCGGTGGCGGTCAGTTCGGCGCGGGCGGATCGGCGCAGCGGCCGACGGCCTCCGGTGGCGACGACACGGACTGGCCGGAGGCGGCGCAACCCGGTGGCGGTCAGGCGGCGGCCGGTGGTTCCGCCGGGACCGGGTCGGCTACGGCCGGCCACGGGTCCGCAACGCCGGCCGGTGCAGGGGCGAGCGGCCCCGCCGGTGCGGGGGCGGCCGGCAACGGGTCCGCCGCGCGTACCAATGGGGTCGGTCCGGGTGGCCACGGCGCGCGCCGGCCGGTCGGCGGTGACGGCGGCGCGTGGTCCGACGGGTCTCCGGCGGAGGAGCCGCCGTACGACCCGGACTACGACGGACCGCTGCGCCGGGGATCCGGTGGGTCGGCCGCCGGGCAGCGGACGGCACCCGCCTCGGGGCAGACGTCGGGTCAGGCGTCGGGCCGGCCGACCGCCGCCTACGAGGGTTTCGACCCGGGTGACGAGCCGCTCGACGAGATCGTCGACGAGAAGACCGCCCGGCAGAGCAGCGAGGAGCAGGCGATGCAGCTGCTGCGGCAGACGTTGGGCGCCGAGAAGATCGGCGAGATCGACGCGCGCTAGGCGGTCGCGTCGTGCCAGCCGCCGCCGGGCCGGATCGACGGGCTAGGCTGGGCGGCGGCCCAAGCCAGCCATGACGAAGGAGCGGTGCCGTGCGCCCCGGTGGACAGCCCAACCTGCAGCAGATGATGAAGCAGGCGCAGAAGATGCAGCAGCAGATGGCGACCGCCCAGGCTGAGCTGGCCGAGGCGGAGGTGACCGGTACGGCGGGCGGCGGCCTGGTCACGGTGACCCTGTCCGGCATCGGCGAGATGCGCTCGGTCAAGATCGACCCGAGGGCGGTGGATCCGGACGACGTGGAGACGTTGGAGGATCTGGTGCTCGCGGCGGTCCGCAGCGCCAACGACGAGGTGCGCAAGCTGACCGAGGAGAAGATGGGCCCGGTCACGGGTGGCCTCGGCGGTCTCGGCCTGCCGGGTTTCTGAGCCGTCGCCGGCATGTACGAAGGCGCCATTCAGGATCTGATCGACGAGTTGGGGCGGCTGCCGGGGGTGGGCCCCAAGAGCGCCCAGCGGATCGCGTTCCACATCCTGTCGGCCGATGCGGCGGACATCACCCGGCTGGCCACCGCGCTGCGGCGGGTCAAGGAGCTGGTGCGGTTCTGCACGGTCTGCTTCAACGTGGCGGAGACCGAGCAGTGCCGGATCTGTCGGGACACCCGGCGCGGCGACGACGTGCTCTGTGTGGTCGAGGAACCCAAGGACGTGGTGGCGATCGAGCGGACCGGCGAGTTCCGGGGCCGCTACCACGTGCTCGGCGGGGCGATCAATCCGTTGGAGGGCGTCGGCCCGGACAACCTGCGGATCCGCGAGCTGATGTTGCGGCTGGGCTCGGGCGAGGTCAAGGAGCTGATCCTGGCCACCGACCCCAACACCGAAGGTGAGGCCACGGCCACGTATCTGGCGTTGCTGGTCAAGCCGATGGGGATCGCGGTGTCCAGGCTGGCCAGCGGGCTGCCGGTCGGTGGCGATCTGGAGTACGCCGACGAGATCACCCTGGGCCGGGCCTTCGAGGGCCGTCGGTCGGTCTGACAGCTCGCCGCCGAAACATGCGAAACATGTAACAAGTTGGTATAGCCCAATTTCCGACAAATCTGGCCTATCATCTCCCGTGGAGGGTCTGACCGCCGCTGTCGGGACAGTTAAGACACGATCCGGTACCAACCGCGTTCCGGCCGGTTTCCGGCCGCGTCGAACGCCGGCTAAGGTCTCGCCATCGGTGACCCCCGTCACTACGTTGTCCGTACCCAAAGGACGAGGTGAAGCACCCATGCGTGCACCCAGGCCGAAGGCCGCCATCGCGGCCGTCGCGGTCGCGGCGCTGGCCCTTGCCGGCTGTGCCGAGAGCGAGCGCGACGACTCCGGCGAATCCAGCGATGCCACCCTGGTCTTCGGCGTAGCCGGCGACCCGAAGGTCCTCGACCCCAGCTTCGCCAGTGACGGCGAGTCGCTGCGGGTGGCCCGGCAGATATTCGAGACCCTGGTCCGCCCCGAGGAGGGCGGTACGGCCATCTCGCCCGGCCTGGCCGAGACCTGGACCCCGGACGACACCGGTACGGTGTGGACGTTCAAGCTGCGGTCCGGCGTGAAGTTCCACGACGGCACCGACTTCAACGCCGAGGCTGTCTGCGTCAACTTCGACCGCTGGTACAACGCCAAGGGCCTGATGCAGAGCCCGGACGTCACCGCCTACTGGCAGGACGTGATGGGTGGCTTCGCCGCCAACGAGAGCGAAGACCTGCCGGAGAGCCTCTTCAAGTCCTGCAACGCGGTCGACGACACGACCGTGGAGCTGGCCTTCACCCGGGTGTCGAGCAAGATCCCGGCGGCGCTGATGCTGCCGTCGTTCTCGATCCACTCGCCGGCGGCGCTGGAGGAGTACGGCGCCAGCGACGTCACCGGCAGCGCCGACGACATCACCTACCCGGCGTACGCCCTGGAGCACCCGACCGGCACCGGTCCGTACAAGTTCGCGGGCTGGGACATCGCCAACAAGACGCTCACCCTGGAGCGCAACGAGGACTACGCCGGCGACAAGGCCAAGATCAAGACGCTGATCTTCCGGACCATCTCCGACGAGAACGCCCGCAAGCAGGAGCTGCGCACCGGCGGCATCCAGGGCTACGACCTGGTCGGCCCGGCCGACGTGCAGCCGCTCAAGGACGACGGGTTCAACGTTCTGACCCGGCCGGCGTTCAACATCCTCTACCTGGCGATGAACCAGGCCGGCAACCCGGCGCTGGCCGACATCCGGGTCCGGCAGGCGATCGCGCACGCGCTCAACCGCCAGGCGCTGGTCGACTCGAAGCTGCCGCCGGGCGCCGAGGTCGCCACCCAGTTCATCCCGCCGACCGTGGACGGCCACAACCCCGACGTCACCACCTACGACTACGACGTCGAGAAGGCCAAGTCGCTGCTGGCCGAGGCCGGTCACCCGAACCTGACCCTGCGGTTCCACTACCCGACCGAGGTCACCCGGCCGTACATGCCCAACCCGAAGGACATCTTCGAGTTGCTCGCCGCCGACCTTCGCGCGGCCGGCATCACCGTCGAGGCGATCCCGCTGAAGTGGTCGCCGGACTACCTCAACGCCACCACCTCGGGCAACGCACACGACCTGCACCTGCTCGGCTGGACCGGTGACTACGGCGACGCCTACAACTTCATCGGCACCTTCTTCGACCGGCCGAAGGACGAGTGGGGCTACGACAACGCGGACCTGTTCGCGAAGTTCGCCGCCGCCGACGGCACCGCCGACATCGAGGCCCGCTACGAGCTGTACAAGGGCCTCAACGCCGACATCATGGAGTTCCTGCCGGGTGTGCCGATCTCGCACTCGCCGCCGGCGATCGTGTTCGCCGAGGACGTGATCGGGGTGCAGGCCAGCCCGCTCACCGACGAGCGGTTCGCCACCGCCGAGTTCAAGTCCTGACCCACCGAGTGCACTAGCGAACGGAACGCGGGCGGGCGTCCGCCGTACCCCGGCCACCAGCCGGGGTACGGCGGTGCCCGCCCACGCGACCCTCCACACCCCCTGCCGAGGCACCGTGTTCCGCTTCATCGTCAGACGTCTGCTCCAACTCGTCCCCACCCTGTTCGGCCTGTCGCTGCTGCTGTTCATCTGGCTGCACCGGCTGCCCGGCGGCCCGGAGTCCGCGATCCTCGGTGAGCGCGGCACCCCGGAGATGCGCGCCGCGATCCGCCGCAACCTCGGGCTCGACGAGCCGATCCTGATCCAGTACGGCCGGTTCATGAAGCGGCTGCTGCAGTTCGACCTCGGTACGTCGATCTCCACCAAACGGGAGGTCACCACCGAGTTCCTGCAGCGGTTCCCGGGCACGGTGGAGCTGACCATCGCGGCCATGGTGATCGCGGTGGGAGTCGGAATCCCGCTCGGTTACCTCGCCGCCCGCCGGCGCGGCACGCTGCTCGACCACGGCTCGGTCGTCGCGTCGCTGATCGGGATCTGCATCCCGGTCTTCTTCCTCGCGTACGTGCTGAAGGCGATCTTCGCCGAGAACCTCGGCTGGTTCCCGTCCAGCGGACGCCAGGATCCGCGCATCGACGCCACCCGGGTGACGAACTTCTTCGTCCTCGACGGACTGCTCACCCGGGAATGGGACGCCTCGCTCGACGCCCTGTGGCACCTGGTCCTGCCCGGGTTGGCGTTGGCCAGCATCCCGTTGGCGATCATCGTGCGGATCACCCGGGCCAGCGTGCTGGAGGTGCTCGGCGAGGACTTCGTCCGGACCGCGCAGGCCAAGGGCCTCACCGAACGGGTGGTCCGGCGCCGGCACGTGCTGCGCAACGCGATGCTGCCGGTGGCCACCAGCATCGGCCTGCTGACCGGCGGGCTGCTCTCCGGTGCCGTACTGACCGAGACGGTCTTCGCCTTCGGCGGCATCGGCGCGTTCGTCGCCGACGCCATCGGCCAGCGTGACTACCCGGTGCTGCAGGGTTTCATCATGATCATCGCGCTGGTGTACGTGCTGGTGAACCTGCTGGTGGACATCTCGTACACCTTCATCGACCCGAGGGTACGGGTCCGGTGAGCGCGACGGGGTCGGCGGTGGGTCCGGTGAGCGCGACGAGGTCGGCGGCGGGTCAGGCACGCAGGCGTGGACGGAGGACGGCCCGATGAGCGACCTGCTGAACCCGGGACGCAAGAAGGCCAAGCTCGACCGGCTGGCCGAGTTGTCGGCGGCGCACGACGACGAACGCGGGGTGAGTCTCTGGCAGGAGGCGCTGCGCCGGCTGCGGCGCAACCCGGCGGCGATCGTCGGCGCGGCGATCCTCGGCGTGTTCCTGCTGGTCGCCCTGGTCGGACCGTTCCTGGTGCCGTACGACCCGGTGGCGCAGCTGTGGAAGGACGAGATCCGCGAGTCGCAGGCCTACTACCCGGGCCCGCGCGCGGAGAACTGGTTCGGCGTGGACCACCTCGGCCGCGACGAGTTCAGCCGGATGATCGTCGGGGCCCGGCAGACCCTGCTGGTCGGGGTCGTCGCCACGCTGATCGGGCTGACCGTCGGCGCGCTGATCGGCGGCCTGGCCGGTGCGGCCGCCGGACTCGGCGGCCGCTGGGGGCGCTGGATCGACACCGTCCTGATGCGGATCGTGGACATGCTGCTGGCCATGCCGAGCCTGCTGCTGGCGATCAGCATCGCCGCGCTGCTCGGGGCCAGCCTGACCACGGTGATGATCGCCGTCGGGGTGGTCTCGGTGCCGGTCTTCGCCCGGCTGCTGCGCGGCTCGATGCTCGCCCAGGCCAACAGCGACTACGTGGTGGCGGCGACCTCGTTGGGCGTACGGCGGTCGAAGATCGCGGTGACCCACATCCTGCCGAACTCGCTCGCCCCGGTGATCGTGCAGTCCACCCTCACCCTGGCCACGGCGATCATCGAGGTGGCGGCCCTGTCCTTCCTCGGCCTGGGCAACCCGGACGCGTCGATTCCCGAGTGGGGGGTGATGCTGGCCGACGCACAGCGCTACCTGGACGCGGCACCCCGGCTGGCGATCCTGCCCGCGCTGGGCATCATCGTCACCGCGTTGGGCTTCACCCTGCTGGGTGAGGCGATGCGGGAAGCCCTCGACCCGAAACTGCGGAAGTGAACCATGGCGCTGCTCGACGTGGATGAACTGGCGGTCACCTTCGCCCGCCGGGGCCAGCGGACCGTGCACGCGGTCGACGGGGTCTCCTTCTCGGTCGACGCCGGTGAGGTGACCGGCCTGGTCGGCGAGTCCGGCTGCGGCAAGAGCGTCACCTCACTGGCCATCATGGGCCTGCTGCCCGCCGGCAAGGGGGTGCGGGTGAGCGGTCGGGCCACGTTCGACGGCACCGACCTGCTGCGACTGGCGCCCCGGGCGATGCGCGACGTCCGGGGCCGCGACGTGGCGATGATCTTCCAGGACCCGCTCTCCTCGCTGAACCCGGTGGTGCCGATCGGGGTGCAGGTCACCGAGGTGCTGGTCCGCCACCGGGGAATGCGCGGCGACGCGGCCCGCAAGGAGGCCGCGCACCTGCTGGACCGGGTCGGCATCCCGGACCCGACCCGCCGACTCAAGGAGTACCCGCATCAGCTCTCCGGCGGGATGCGCCAACGGGCGCTGATCGCGATGGCGGTCGCCTGCCAGCCCCGGCTGCTGATCGCCGACGAACCGACCACCGCGCTGGACGTCACCATCCAGGCGCAGATCCTGGAACTGCTCAAGGACCTGGTACGCGAGTCGGGCACCGCCCTGGTCATGATCACGCACGATCTCGGGGTGGTCGCCGGCATGTGCGACACGGTCAACGTGCTCTACGGCGGCCGGGTGGTCGAGACGGCCCGCCGGCGGCCGCTGTTCGCCGCGCCCCGGCATCCGTACACGGTCGGTCTGCTCGGCTCCATCCCCCGGCTGGACGCCGGCCACGGACGGCGACTGCAACCGATTCCCGGTTCGGTACGTGACCTGCTGCCCTGGCCGGACGGCTGCGCCTTCGCGCCGCGCTGCGACCGCCGCGTCGACGACTGCCTCGGTGCCCCGCCCGCGCTGCGCCGCGACACCGGCGGGCACGCGTTCCGCTGCGTCAATCCACCCGCGACCGACCCGGCGGAGGCCACCGGTGAGTGAGACCCTGGTCGAGGTCCGCGACCTCAAGGTGCATTTCCCGATCAGCCGGGGCGTGCTGTTCGACCGGGTGGTCGGGCACGTCAAGGCGGTCGACGGGGTCGATCTGCGGATCGCCCGTGGCCAGACGTACGGGCTGGTCGGCGAGTCCGGTTGCGGCAAGTCGACGCTGGGCCGGGCGATCCTGCAGCTGACCCCGCCGACCGCCGGTGAGGTGGTCTTCGACGGGGTGACGCTGAACCGGTTGCCGGCGGCCAAGCTCCGCACCATGCGCCGCCGCTTCCAGATGATCTTCCAGGATCCGATGTCCAGCCTGGACCCCCGGCAGAACGTCGAGTCGATCCTGGTCGAAGGGCTGCAGGCGCACGGCATGGGCGCCGACCGCGACGACCGGCGGCGGATCGTCGTCGAGGCCCTCGACGCGGTCGGGCTGCCCCGCTGGGCGCTGTCGCGCTACCCGCACGAGTTCTCCGGCGGGCAGCGCCAACGGATCGGCATCGCCCGGGCACTGGTGCTCGGGCCGGAGCTGATCGTCGCCGACGAACCGGTCTCCGCCCTTGACGTGTCGATCCAGGCCCAGGTGATCAACCTGCTCGACGAGCTGCAGATCGACCGGGGCCTGACCTACCTGGTGATCGCCCACGACCTGGCGGTGGTCCGGCACATCTCCGACACGATCGGGGTGATGTACCTGGGGGCGTTGGTCGAGGAGTCTCCCGGCGACCGGCTCTACCAGGAACCGCTGCACCCGTACACCCGGGCGTTGCTGTCGGCGGTGCCGGTGCCGGACCCGGAGGTGGAGGACCGCCGGGAGCGGATCCTGCTCGCCGGTGACCTGCCGTCGCCGGCGAACCCGCCGGCCGGCTGCCGGTTCCACACCCGGTGCCCGTGGGCGCAGCCGACCCGCTGCGTCGACGAGCGTCCGGTGCTGCGGGAGATCGGCGCCTCCCGGGTGGCCTGCCACTGGGCGGAGCAGATCGCCGCCGGCACCCTGCGCCCGCACCAGGTGACCGCGCAGCTGGTGCACCCGGCCGACGGTGCGGCGCCGCCGCACACCGTCTCGGCCCCGAGCGAACCGGAGTCGTACGTCTGAGCTCCTGGTCCGGGCCCGCCGGGCGTGGACGTCCCGGGCCCGCCGGGCGCGGACGCCGTCGTCAGCCGTCCGGGCGGTGCAGCAGGCCGACCGCGATCGCGTGTACGGCGGCCAGGTCGGCCGGGTCGGCCAGGCTGGCCCGGCCGCCGGTCACCACGTACCACTCGTCGGCGTCCTTGTACTGCACGCGGAGGGTGACCTCGCCGGCGGCGAGCTCGGTCCGCAACGTCAGGTCGCCGGTCACCACACCGACCTCGTCGGTCATCACGCCGCCCGGGCCGGCGACGATGTCCTGGGTACGGCTGTTCTCCGGCGGGTCACCCACAGTCTGCTCCTGTCCTCAGCCTGCGCCGTGCGACGCGGTCACGGGCAGGTCGCCAACATGTCGGCCAACGTCGCCTTCTCCGGCTGGGTCACCGACAGCTCCCAGTAGTGCTTCACCGTGATCCAGTCCTGGGCGTACTGGCACCAGTAGTCCCGGTTCGGTGGCTGCCACTGGGAGGGGTCCTGGTCTCCCTTTGCCCGGTTGGTCGACGCGGAAACCGCGATCAGCTGCGGGCGTTCCAGATCGTTGGCGAACTCGCGGCGCTGGTCGTCGTTCCAGCTGTCGGCACCGGAGCGCCACGCGTTGGCCAGCGGCACGATGTGGTCGATGTCGAGGTCGCGGGGGTTGGTGAAGGACTCGCCGTCGAAGGCGCTGAGCCATTCGCCGCCGACCACGTTGCAGCCGTCCAGCTCGATGGCGGTGCCGTCGCGTTCCAGTACGGTGTCGCGCACGTCGCAGTTGCTGCCGGCGGAACTCCAGTGCGGGAACCGGTCCCGGCTGTAGCCCTGCATGCTGCCGGCGGCCGCCACCGTCAACTGGTCGAGCAGGGCGGTGGCCTCGTCCGCCGAGCCGGCGGCCGGTCCGTCCACCGGTGGCGCGGCCGACGGGCTGCCGAGGGAGATGTCGACGGACTCACAGCCGGCGGTCGCGGCCAGCGCCAGGGCGGCGGCCACCGCGGCCACCGCCCGGCGCAGCGAAAAACGGTCGGTCGGCAGGTGTCGTTGCTGAGGGGTTCGCACCCGTCCAGCTTGCGGGTGCCGGGCGGTCAGCGCCAGGCACCCGCAGTTCCGGCGTTTCGCCAGGACCAAAGTGGATCTTGCGAGTCGTCAGCCGGCCCGCCTGCTGGCTGTCAGCCGGCCCGGCGGCCCCGGTTCACCGCGCTGGTCACGGCCCGCACCGAAGCGATGACGATGTTCGAGTCCAGGCCGACCCCCCATACCGTACGGTCACCGACCTCGCACTCCACGTACGCCGCCGCCTGGGCGTCGCCCCCGGCCGAGAGCGCGTGCTCGTGGTAGTCCAGCACCCGCACGCCCACCCGCACCGACTGCAGCGCGTTGACGTACGCGTCGATCGGACCGTTGCCGACCGAGTTCAGCGTGTGCCGGACCCCGTCGACCACGACGACCGAGGTCGCCTCCACCTTGCCGTCGACCGTGCTCGTCGCGTACGACTCCAGCACCACCGCCGGGTCGGGCTGCTGCCCGGCCAGGTACTCGGTGGCGAAGACGTCCCACATCCGCTGCGGCTCGATCTCGCCGCCCGCGTCGTCGGTGAACGCCTGCACCACACCGGAGAACTCGATCTGCAGCCGCCGGGGCAGGTCCAGGTTGTGCTCCTGGCGCATCACGTACGCCACCCCGCCCTTGCCGGACTGCGAGTTGACCCGGATCACCGCCTCGTAGGTGCGCCCCACGTCACGCGGGTCGATCGGCAGGTACGGCACCCCCCAGTCGTGCGCGTCGACCTCGACCCCGGCGGCGGTCGCGTCGGCGGCCAGCGCGTCCAGGCCCTTCTTGATGGCGTCCTGGTGGGAACCGGAGAAGGCGGTGTAGACCAGGTCACCGGCGTACGGGTGGCGCTCGTGCACCGGCAGCTGGTTGCAGTACTCGACGGTCCGCTTGATCTCGTCGATCTGCGAGAAGTCGATCTGCGGGTCGACGCCCTGGCTGAACAGGTTCAGCCCCAGGGTGACCAGGTCGACGTTGCCGGTCCGTTCGCCGTTGCCGAACAGGCAGCCCTCGACCCGGTCGGCCCCGGCCAGCAGACCCAGCTCGGCGGCGGCCACCGCGGTGCCCCGGTCGTTGTGCGGGTGCAGCGACAGGACCAGGCTGTCCCGCCGGGGCAGCCGCCGGTGCATCCACTCGATCGAGTCGGCGTACACGTTGGGGGTGGCCATCTCGACGGTCGCCGGCAGGTTGATGATCAGCGGCCGGTCCGGGGTGGGCGCGATCACGTCGATCACCGCGCTGCACACCTCGAGCGCGTAGTCCAGCTCGGTGCCGGTGTACGACTCGGGCGAGTACTCGTAGAAGATGTCGGTGTCCGGGGTGTGGATCTCGGCGTACTTCTGGCACAGCCGGGCCCCGGTGGTGGCGATGTCGGTGATCCCGGCCTTGTCCAGGCCGAAGACGACCCGCCGCTGCAGCACCGACGTCGAGTTGTAGAAGTGCACGATCGCCCGCTTCGCGCCACGCAGCGACTCGAAGGTCCGGTCGATCAGATGCTCCCGGCACTGGGTCAGCACCTGGATGGTGACGTCGTCGGGGATCAGGTCCTGCTCGATCAGCTGCCGGACGAAGTCGTAGTCGGTCTGGCTGGCCGACGGGAAGCCGACCTCGATCTCCTTGTAGCCCATCCGGACCAGCAGCTGGAACATCCGGCGTTTGCGGTCCGGCGACATCGGGTCGATCAGCGCCTGGTTGCCGTCGCGCAGGTCGACCGCGCACCAGCGGGGCGTCTGCTCGATGCGGCGGGCCGGCCACTGCCGGTCCGGTACGTCGACGGCGAACTGCTGGTGGTACGGCTGGTACCGCTGGTACGCCATCCGGCTCGGCTGCTGCCGGGCGATCGGGTCGGTGCTGTCGTCGGTGGTGGTCGGGTCGGTGCTGTCGTCGGTGGTGGTCGGGCTGGTGCCGGCAGTCGTGGACATGATGGGAACTCCGCTGAGTCGAAAGGATCCCGCTGGTGCCGTTCGGGGCGCTCGTGTCGGGCGAGGCGCGTACGCCGTACGGGGCGCGGGGAAGGTCAAGGCGGCGCGAAGCAACTCCGCGACGAGGTGCCGGCCTAGGAAGCCTCGTCGCGGCAGCGAAGGAGGAGCGCCTGCCACATGACAGGAGTTACCCTACGTGGTCGGCGGGCCGACGGCAAAGCCGTACGGTTCGAATCGGTCAACCGGACGTCGCGGTCGTCGGCGGTGCCGGTGGGCTGCCGGTACGCAGCGCCGGCCGCTCCGTCACCGGTCCCGGCAGGGTGACCGACGGCGGTGCCGCCCCCGGCTGCCCGGCCAGCACGACCGTGCCCAGCTCCAGCCGGGCACCGGTGAGCGTGCCGTCGGGCCGGTAGCAGTAGATGCCGACGTCCAGCGGCGGGCGCAGCGACGCGGTCGTCGACTCGACCGAGAAACAGGTGCCGTCGGTGTTGGGCAGCGGGTCGGCAACCGACACCGCCAGTGGTGCCCGCTGGTCGGCGAGGACCCGCCGCCAGTCGGTGAACAGGTGCTGCAACCGGGGATCCACGCCCGGATCCACCGCCGCGTCCGGATCCCCCAGCCGGACGCAGGACGGTGCCACCGGCTGCGCCGGCGACGGCAGCGCGCACTGGAACAGCCCGTCGGCGTTCTGCGCCATCGCGATGTCCACCGCGCCGCCGTTCGCGCCGCCCGGGACGTCCACCCGCCAACTGCCGTCGGTCGCCAGGGTCACCGCCAGCGTGCGGTCGGCCCGGCCCGGCGTGGTGAGGGTGTAGAAGCCGGTCATCCGCAGGTCGCTGGCGGCGGCAGCGGCCGCCGCCAGCTGCAGCCGGGGGTTGTCGGGGGAGGTGCCCGGCGGGTCCGCCGAGGCACCGGTCTCCTCCGGCGACGGGCTCGGCCCGGCTGTCGGGCCGGCCGAATCACAGCCCAGCAGGGACAACGTGACGAACGCCACGGAAGCCAGGACGGCAGGTGAGTTTCGTGACGCATCGACACCCCGGGAACGCATCCGCCCATTCTGCGTACCGCTCCGGGTTTTGCGGCAGGGCGGTCCGCCAACACGCCGATTTGCGCCGCAGGCACCGCGTCCACCTCCGGCCTTGCGGCCGGCGGCCGGTCCGGCCCGCACCGGACGGCATCCCACGGCGTCGCCGCAGCCGATACGGGCAGTGACCGCGTCCGGCCGGATCGTGGGAACGGCTCACGGTACGGTCCGCCGACGCCGGTACCCTGATGCCGGCAGGTTGGCAGCAGCTGGAAGGAGTGGACCGCCGTGGCACTGGTGGTGCAGAAGTACGGCGGATCCTCGGTCGCCGACGCCGAACGCATCAAGCGCGTCGCCGAACGGATCGTCGCCGCCCGCAAAGCCGGCGACGACGTCGTCGTGGTCGTCTCCGCGATGGGCGACACCACCGACGAACTGCTCGACCTCGCCGGGCAGATCAGCCCGCTGCCGCCCGGCCGTGAGCTGGACATGCTGCTGACCTCCGGCGAGCGGATCTCCATGGCGCTGCTCGCGATGGCCATCCACAACCTCGGCTACGAGGCCCGGTCGTACACCGGCTCGCAGGCCGGCGTGCTGACCACCTCGGCGCACGGCAAGGCCCGGATCATCGACGTCACCCCCGGCCGGCTGCAGGGCGCCCTCGACGAGGGCGCGGTCGCCATCGTCGCCGGCTTCCAGGGCGTGTCCCAGGACACCAAGGACATCACCACCCTGGGCCGGGGCGGCTCCGACACCACCGCGGTCGCGCTCGCCGCCGCGCTGCGCGCCGACGTCTGCGAGATCTACACCGACGTCGACGGGGTCTTCACCGCCGACCCGCGCATCGTGCCCAACGCCCGGCACATCAAGCAGATCACCTACGAGGAGATGCTGGAGCTGGCCGCCTGCGGCGCGAAGGTGCTGCACCTGCGCAGCGTCGAGTACGCCCGCCGGTCCGGGCTGCCGATCCACGTCCGCTCGTCGTACTCGACCAACACCGGCACGATGGTGACCGGATCGATGGAGGATCTTTCCGTGGAGCAAGCACTCATCACCGGAGTCGCCCACGACCGGAGCGAGGCGAAGATCACCATCGTCGGGGTGCCCGACGAGCCGGGTGCCGCCGCCCGGATCTTCGAGACGGTCGCCAACGCCGAGACCAACATCGACATGATCGTGCAGAACGTGTCGACCGAGGGCACCGGCCGCACCGACATCTC
Source organism: Solwaraspora sp. WMMA2056 (assembly GCF_030345095.1). NCBI lineage: Bacteria > Bacillati > Actinomycetota > Actinomycetes > Micromonosporales > Micromonosporaceae > Solwaraspora > Solwaraspora sp. WMMA2056. Next base: position 397,241 of record NZ_CP128360.1, on the reverse strand, counting down.
CTTCACCCTGCCCAAGGCCGACGGCCCGACCGCGATGGCCGCCCTCGGCAAGGTGCAGGAACAGATCGCCTTCAAGGGCCTGCTCTACGACGACCACGTCGGCAAGGTGTCGCTGATCGGCGCCGGCATGCGCTCACACCCGGGCGTGGCCGCCAACTTCTTCGCCGCCCTCGCCGAGGCCGGCGTCAACATCGAAATGATCTCCACCTCGGAGATCCGGGTCTCGGTCGTCTGCCGGGACACCGACCTGGACGCCGCGGTACGCGCGGTGCACGCGGCCTTCGACCTCGGCGGTACGGAGGAGGCGGTGGTCTACGCGGGCACCGGGCGGTGAACCCCGGTGCCTGACACCAAGGCACACCCGCTGCCGACCCTGGCGGTGCTCGGCGCGACCGGAGCGGTCGGCACCGTCATGTGTGAGCTGCTCACCTCCCGCGCCAACGTGTGGGGCGACATCCGGCTGCTCGCCTCGCCGCGTTCCGCCGGCCAACGGATGCGCTGCCGGGGCGAGGAGCTGCCGGTCGTCGCGGTCAGTCCGGAAGCCTTCGACGGCGTCGACGTCGCCATGTTCGACGTACCCGACGAGGTGTCCCGGCAGTGGGCACCGGTCGCCACCGCCCGTGGCGTGACCGTCGTGGACAACTCCGGCGCGTTCCGGATGGACCCCGGCGTACCGCTGGTCGTGCCGGAGATCAACGCCGAGCAGGTCCGCCGCCGTCCGCGCGGGATCGTCTCCAACGCCAACTGCACCGTCCTGGCGATGATCGTCGCGATCGCCCCGCTGCACCACGAGTACGGCCTGCGCGAGCTGGTGCTCGCCAGCTACCAGTCCGTCTCCGGCGCCGGCCGGTACGGCGTCGAACTGCTGCACAGCCAACTGGCCAGGGCCGCCAGCGACCGCACCCTCGGCTCCCGCCCCGGCGACGTACGCCAGGCCGTCGGCGACGAACTAGGCCCGTTCCCGGCACCGCTGGTGCTCAACGTGGTCCCGTTCACCGGCGAACTGGCCGACGACGGCTGGTCCACCGAGGAGCTGAAGCTGCGCAACGAGTCGCGCAAGATCCTCGGGCTGCCGGACCTGAAGGTCTCCTCGACCTGCGTACGGGTGCCGGTGGTGACCGGCCACTCGGTCGCCGTACACGCCGTCTTCGGCAGCGAGGTGACCGCGGACGGCGCCCGCGAGGTGCTGCGCAACGCTCCCAGCGTCATCGTGGTCGACGACCCCGGCAACGCCGAGTTCCCGATGCCGATCGACGCGGTCGGCACCGAACCGTCCTGGGTGGGCCGGGTCCGGCGGTCGACCGACGACCCGCGCGCGATCGACTTCTTCGTCACCGGGGACAACCTGCGCAAGGGCTCCGCGCTGAACACCATCCAGATCGCCGAACTGATCGCCCGGGACCTCGCCAAGCAGCGCTGACACACCGGGCCGTGGAGGTCCGGTCGATGCTGCTTGATGCATTGATCGACCTCATCGGTACGCCAGGTCCGGTCGATGGACGACACCGCTACCGGGGTGAGGGAACGACTTCGAGTTGGTGATCTGGTACGCGAGGTTGCGCAAGACGCCGAGTGTCTCCTGTACCTCCTGGCCCGCCACCAGCCGAAGTTCTCCCATGGAGCAGTGCGGGACGCGTCAGCGTGGGCTGAACCCGGCGGCGGTGTACGCGTACCTGCGGGACCTTCGCGGTGAGCTGGACCGGCTCACCTGGCAGGCCGCAGTCGACCGTCTCCTGCAACGCCTCGCCGACGCCTGCCTGCACCCGGCGCCTGACGCCCCACTCTTGCGGCAGCGGCGCATGATGGTGTCGTGGACGCCGACCTGGAGTGGCAGCTCAACCATGCCCTCAGCATCGGGCCGTGGCCAGTGCACGTCAGCACCGACGCCAGCCACGCTCGGCTACGCGATCTGGACACGCTCGAAGATCTCAGGGACATGCACGACTGGGGCCCGATGTTCACACTCCGGTTCCCGGACGGTACAACGCGCGATGTCGCGGTGGGCCGCCCAGACGACGACGGAAGTTTCACCCTCATCGACGCCGACACCGCGGCGGCGATCGAAGCCGCCGCAGCCTCTGCTCAAGACTCCGAAGGCCCTCTGGCTGAACCAGCGGACGTTGCCACCGCCACCGCGTGGCTGCACGACCACGGATTTGTCACCCGTGGATACTCGCGAAGCGGCGGGATCAGCGGTAGCCGCCTATTCGAACGCGGCGACGGCTGGCGCGCGCGATACAGTTGCGTCTTCGGCACCTGGTCGCTAGAACTCTCCTCGCCAGAAAGCTCTCGGTTCACGAGCTTCCATCGCCTTTGCCGTGACAAGAACGCCACTTGGCGTGACGCCCTGCCGACGCTCATTGGTGACCCACCACATACATCGACACGTCTGGTTCAGTAGAATCACCCGGTTGATGGAATTGTTGGGTGACCGAACCGGGTCGGTGTTGCTTGATCCGGAAGGTCGCGCCACCTGGTCAGGTCCCGGTGGGTGTACTTCCATCACGAAGAAGAGCGGCGCCGCGCTGATCAAGTTGTTTAGCGAATGAGGGTAGGCGCTGGCCAACGCCACCCAGACGCGCTCGCATGTTCTTCACGGCGGCACGCGCCCGGCCCGACTTGACGCCAGTCATCGCGTCCATGGCCATGTTCCAGTTCGCGGCTGCCTCGCCGAGACGGCCCTGCGCGCACTGCACGTCGCCCAGGTTGGCCAACGTCAGCGTGTGAATACGGCGGTAGACATCTGAGTTCCGAGTCGCAATCGACCGGCGGAGCTGCGTCTCGGCGCCCGGCATGTCTCCCAGATCCCGCAGGGCCTGTCCAGCTTGGCTAGCAAGCGAGGTTTCCGTGAAACCGCTGGTCTGAATCCACGGCGGCTCCTCGTCCGGTGCAGATTCCGCAAGGCGCTTCTCGGCGGCAGAGATCGCCGTGGAGGTGCGTGTACGGTCACCTGTTGCCGCGTGACCGCGCGCCACCAGGATAGCGAACAGAGCAGTGGCGGCCGGGGTGGAGCTTCCCTTCGACCAGCCGAGAGCGGATTCCGCGAGGTTGAGCGCCTGTTGCCCGTGACCGAGGTCAACAGCCTGATGAGCCATCGCGCGCAGAGTGAACGCTGCAAGTGCGCGGTCGTCGGCTTCATTCGCGAGCCGCAGTGATTGGACGTAGTACCGCTGAGCTAGGCCGTGCAGGGACGAATCAAATGCTTTCCATCCGGCGAGGTAGGTCATCTCCGCAGCCAGGCTGAACATTGCCCTGCGGTCCGAGTCGGACGAGAACCTGCCGCGCAGAAAGTCAGCGACATCCGATGAAAGGTATTGAACGACCGCAAGGCGGGCGTGGCCGCCGCCGAACCGCTCGTCAGCTCGGCTGAACACCGCCAGCATGTCTCGCACGGCGTCAATCTCGCTGCGGCCTACCGCGACCCCACCGCCTTGTGCGCGTCGCCCTCGGTCTGCGACCTCCTGCCAGGACTCGAGGGGAACCGCGAGCGCAGCCAGCGAGTACAAGGCTTTGAGTGCGAAAGCTCGTCGCTCCAAGTCGGCCCTCCCGATCGTCACGAGGTTGGTGGCGCAGTCGTCCACCCACCAGTCGAGTCCGCCAAGGTCGGCTTCCAGGCTACCGTCCACGTCGAAGCCAAGGTCGGTCGGTGAGACCAGATGACCGAGTCGACGGCTGACCGCTTCGGCGAGGTAGCGAGGGGTTCGACCACTTGGCCGTACCCCTGCGACCCAGTGGCCGACGTGTGACCGATCGCAGGATCGTAGATCATCGTTGTGCTCGTGGGCGATGACTCGAACCGCTGCGGCACAGGCGTCGTATGACCACCGGCACGCCTTGATCATCTCCCGCAGTTGTTCGTTGCGTTGCCTCTGCTGCCGTGTCATCCGCAGCCTCCCTGGTCGGACCCGCGTTCAACGCGTTCAACGCGTCCAGTGTCCGCACAGGCTACCGGAGTACGCCGACAATCCGTTTACTACAAACAGGTCCTGCCGCACCGGAGGAGAGCGCGGCGATGATCATTGGATGGCGAACGATTGCGCTTCGCGATTCGAACTACTAATCGGCTCATCCATAGATGCGAGTTGTCGATCAGCGTGGCCTTCCTGGGCTGTTGGCTGTGCGTTTGGTGCCGAGTTCACGAGGAGAAGTCATGGAGCAGCGGAGCAGGCGGGGGCGGGCGGTGCCTCGGCAGGGCGTACTCGTGGAGCCGTGGCAGGTCAGAGCGGTGCAGTTCGAGACGCGGTGGCGTGGGCTGGACCCGGCGGCGGTGCACGCGTACCTGCGCGACGTCGCCGATGAGCTGGACCGACTCACCCGCCAGGCCGCCGTCGACCGGGCCGAAGCCGACCGGTGCCGCGAGGGACTGCGGCAGTGGCGGCAACGGCACGTCGGCTGCCGGTTCAACGACCCGCCCGCCGGCGTCTACCGCTCGGAGCATCAGCACCGGACCGGCGGCAACGGAGGCCGCTGGTGAGCGATGCACCGCGTTGGACCATCCACCTGCCGACCCGGCTCACCGACATCGAAGCCGCCGCCCGGTTTGCCGCCGCGCTGCGGGACTCGCTGGCCCACCTCGACGTCGTCGACTTCGCCGACACGACACTGTCGGCCACCGACCAGCCGTTGCTGCGTACCCGGGTATGGGGTGACGTCGACCCCGACCCGGCCGGCGGCGACCCCGGCAGCGACCGCACCGCGCAGGCTGATGACTGACCCGATCCCCCGCCAGATCGAGATCGACCACCTGACGGAACTGGTCGACCGGCACGGACCGCGCCCCGACGGCTGTGCCTGCGGCGACCCGCTCACCGCCGCCCGGCGGTGCTGGCGGGCCGAGGTCGCGCTCACCCGCCTGCAAGACCTCGGCGTGCACGTCGCCGCCGTCGACCAACCGGAGGATCGCGGATGAGCCTGCACGTCCCCACCCGCCCCAGCTGGGCCTGCGCCGGCTGCGGGCACGCCTGGCCGTGCCTGGACAGCAGACAACAGCTCAAGATCGAGTATGCCGACGCCCGCGTCTCGCTCGCGATCTACCTCGCCACCAACCTGATCGAGGCCGTGTCCGACCTGCCGGCCGGACACGGTGGCGACCTCTACTGGCGATTCCTCGGCTGGCTGTGATGTCGATGTCGGTCCTGCGCCCCGGCGACGAAGCGATGCACTACGACGACGGCTCACACCGCTGGATCCCACCCGACCCCGACTACGACCAGGCGACCTGGGAGAACCAGGTGCGTGAACACCAACACGAGCATCGCGGGCGTCCGGACCCGCCCCCGCCCCGCTACCGCCTCATCCGGCGGTCCGTCGCCAGGTGAGAGACCGGACTTCACCAGCCAGGGCGCTCAGACACTCAGTTGGACATGCGAAGGGCCATGTCGATGTGTTCGACATGGCCCTTGACCTGGTCGGGGTGGCCGGATTTGAACCGACGACCTCTTCGTCCCGAACGAAGCGCGCTACCAAACTGCGCCACACCCCGAGGTCCGCTGGGCAATACTAGCCCACCGGCCCGGCGAGGCAAATTCGGTATCCCCGGTGCGCCGCGCGCCCGTCGCCGGGAGCACCGCGCACCGACTCAGCGGGCGATCAACGTCAGCAGGGTGGCCTCCGGCGGGCAGGCGAACCGGACCGGCGCGGTCGGGTGGGTGCCCAGCCCGGCCGAGACGTGCAGCCAGGATTCGGTGGCCGGCCACCGGTGCAGGCCCTTCGCCATCGACCGGGGCAGGTCGCAGTTGGTGACGAGGGCACCGACGAACGGCACACAGACCTGCCCGCCGTGGGTGTGCCCGGCGAGCAGCAGGTCGAACCCGTCGGCGGCCATCTCGTCGAGCACCCGGGGCTCGGGGGAGTGGGTGAGGCCGAGGCTCAGGTCGGCCTCCGGTGACGGCGCGCCGGAGACGGCGGCGTAGTCGTCGCGTTCGATGTGCGGGTCGTCGACGCCGACCGCCTCGATCAGCCGGCCGCCGGCCTTGAACGACGCCCGCCGGTTGTTCAGGTCGTGCCAGCCGGCACCGACCAGCACCTCGCGCAGATCCTCGAACGGCAGGTCCGGGCCGGACCGGTACTCCCGCTCGGGCAGCAGGTAGCTCAGCGGGTTCTTCCACACCGGGCCGGTGTAGTCGTTGGACCCGAAGACGAACGCGCCGGGCAGGTCGAGCAGGGGCTGCAGGGCCCGCAGCGCGCCCGGTACGGCGTCCGGGTGGGCCAGGTTGTCGCCGGTGACCACGACCAGGTCCGGGTCCAGCCCGGCCAGCGCCACCACCCAGGCCTGCTTGCGCCGCTGGTCAGGCATCATGTGCAGGTCGGACAGGTGCAGGATGCGCAGCGGTTCCGCGTCCGGCGCGAGCACCGGGACGTCGAACCGGCGCAGGGTGAACATGTTGCGCTCGATGAGCGAGGCGTACGCCAGAGTGGCGGCGCCGAGGGCCACGGTGCCGGCGGCGAGCCGGAATACGGTGCGCTTTCGCATGCCGACCAGGGTAGTTTGGCCACCCATGAGCACCGTGAAGGACCGTCTGACCGCTGACATGCGGGCCGCCTTGAAGGCCCGCGACGAGCTGACCACGTCCACCCTGCGGATGGCGCTGGCCGCGATCGGCAACGCCGAGGTCGCCGGTAAGGCCAAGCGGGAGCTCTCCGACGACGAGGCGCTGGCCGTGCTGACCAAGGAGGCCAAGAAGCGCCGGGAGGCGGCGGAGGCGTTCGCTGCGGCCGGCCGGGCCGACCAGGCCGCGAAGGAGCGGGCCGAGGGCGAGGTGCTGGACCGCTACCTGCCCCGCCAGCTCGACGACGAGGCGTTGGCCGGGATCGTCGCCACCGCGCTGGCCGAGGGCGGCTTCACCGGCAAGGCCCAGATGGGCCCGGCCATGAAGGCGGCTCAGGCCGCAGTGGCCGGCCAGGCCGAGGGGGGCCGGGTCGCCGCCGAGGTACGCCGCCAGCTCGGGCTCTGAGCGTCAGCTGACGCCGAAGGGGGCGGGCACCGGTGATCGGTGCCCGCCCCCTTCGTTCGTGTCCGTCCGTCAGTCGTCCGGGTTGCCCGGGTTGCCGGGTCGGCCGGGAGGACCGCCCGGCCCGTTGCCGGGACCACCGGGGCCGTCGTTGTTGCCGGGGCTGGGCTGGGCACCCTGGCCGTTGCTGACCCGGATGATCACCGCACCGCCCTTGATGGTCCGGCCGCTCGGGCTGGTGCCGGCGGCGGTGCCGGCCGGGCAGGTGGAGTCGACCGCGCCGGAGCGGTCCACCTCGACCTGGAAGCCGGCACCGGACAGCCGCGACCGGGCGTTGTCGATCGACTGGCAGGCCACGTCCGGGATGGAGCGCTGCTCACCGCGGACCACCTTGCCACTCGGCGGGGTGAACTGCTTCTTCTCCTTGCCCTTCATCGCGTCCCGGAGCGTCTCGTAGACGGCCGGGTTGACGATCGTGTGCTTCATCTTGGCGTTGGTGTCGGCCCAGTCCGGGTCGGCCAGCACCCCGGCGACCGCGAGCTGCTTGGTGGTGACCACCATCGTGGCGGTCTTCTCCGCGTCGGTGGTGCCGGTCTTGCCGGCCACCGGGTGGCCGACGGCGCTGCGGACGCCGCCCGCCGTTGCGCCACGGCACCGGGTGGTGCTGGACCGGTCGCCGACCGGGCAGCGGGCGGCGTCGATCGCGGCCCGGGCCACCTCGGCGGAGACCGCCTGCTTGCACTGCGGCTTGGCGATGTCCAGGCTGTTGCCGTCCTGGTCGCGGATCTCCTGCACCGGCAGCGGCTTGCAGTACTTGCCGTCGGCGGCGAGGGTGGCGTATGCGTTGGCCATCTCCATCGGCGTCGTGTTGGACACGCCGAGGGTGAAGGCACCCCACTGGTTGGCGCTCTCCGGGTCGCCGGCGAACTTGGCGTCGTTGGCCGACCGGAAGGTGATGCCGAGGCGTTGTGCCACGTCGATCGCGGCGGCGGCGCCGACCTGCTCCTGCAGCGGGATGAAGTACGTGTTGACCGAGGAGCCGAAGGCGCTCCACATGTCGTGTACGCCGTTCATGCTGGCACTGGCGTTCTTCGGGCAGTACTTGTTGGTGCCCGCGCAGGCGGCCGGGCTGCCCCGCTCGACGATGTACTTCGACTCGTACGGGCTCTTCGCGTTGATCGTGTACTCCAGCGGGTAGCCCTTCTCCAGGGCCGCCACCAGCGGGAAGATCTTGAACGTCGAGCCGAACTGGTAGCCGGTGATGTCACCACCGCCGGTGAGCAGCGGGTTGGTGGTGTTCGGGTAGGTGCCCCGGATGCCCTTGTCGGCCTTCTTCGGGTCGCTGGAGATCTTGTTCTGCGGGTTGTCCGGGTCGTCGAGCTTGTAGTTGCGGTTGACCGCCATGCCGCGCACGTACCCGGTCCCCGGCTCGACGGCCGCGACCATCAGCGCGTTCTTGCTGCCGGTCTTCAGCGCGTCCTCGACGGCCTTCTTCGCCGACTCCTGGGTCTGCACGTCCAGGCTGGTGACGATGTGGTAGCCGCCGCTCTTGAGCCGCCGCTCCCGGTCGTACGCGGTGGCGCCGAACGTCTCCTGCTCCAGCCACCAGCGGTAGAAGTAGTCGCAGAAGAAGCCCCAGTGGTTCTTGTTGGCGGCGACGCAGCCGTTCGGCGCGCGCTTGCCGTTGACGACCAGCTCGACGGCCTTGGCCGCGTCGGCCTCCTCCTTGGTGATCGCCCCGGTCTGCACCATGTTGTCGATCACGTAGTTGCGCCGGTCGACCGCCTGCGGGTAGCCGCCGGGCGTGGTCGGGTCGAACGCGGTCGGTGCCTTGACCAGGCCGGCCAGCAGCGCGGCCTCGTCGATGGTGAGGTCCGCCGGCTGCTTGCTGAAGTAGACCTGGCTGGCCGCGAAGACGCCGTACGCACCGTTGCCGAAGGGGGCGATGTTGAGGTAGCGCTCGAGTAGCTCGTCCTTGGACATCTCCTTGGTGAGCTGCATCGCGTACTTCATTTCGCGCAGCTTGCGGGCGTTGGTGTCCTCGGTGGCGGCGATGACGTCCTCGGGGTGGGTCGCCGAGTAGGCGATGGCCAGCCGGACGTACTGCATGGTCAGCGTCGAGGCACCCTGGGTGGTCTCGCCGGCGCCCTGGTTGGCGACGAAGGCCCGGGCGACACCCTTGACGTCGACGCCGTTGTGCTCGTAGAAGTTGTGGTCCTCGGCAGCGATGATCGCGGCCCGCATCAGCGGCGAGACGTCCTTGAGCGGCACGTCGCGACGGTTCTCGTCGTACATCGCGGCGAGCATCGTCTTGCCGTCGGAGGCGTACAGGTAGCTGATCTGCGGCGCCCGCTTGACGGTCAGCTCGCTCGGCAGCTTGTCGAAGGTCTCCGCGCCCGCCTTGGCGGCCAGCCCTGACATCGCCACTGCGGGGAACGCCGCGGCGGCGACAACCACGCCGGCCAGCAGCCCACAGATCAGCAGCGATGCGGCGTTGGTCAGAAGGTTGTGGTCTCGCTTCCGCATCCAGGTCACCCAGTCAGGGTACGTGAGGTACTGAAGTGGCCGCCGGTTGGCGTACCGGTGCATTTCCTGCCGGCGTCGGCCTCGTTGTGCTAAACGCAGAGACCCGTCACCCGGTTGTGGTCTCGCCGCCCAGTTTCCTCCGGGAAGGCGTCGGCGGTGGGTTTCCCGCTTTCCGGCTCGGGTACCCCTGCCCGGTACTGCGCCTGACAAGTACGGGTGTGTCCGGATAAGTGGATTTCATCAATAACGTTGCGTAATCATCCGACTACCTATGATGATGGTCCGGCGAGGATCGCACGGCCCGCCGTGCTGCGGGGGAAAGCAGCGCGGGTACGGCCGGGCTTGCCGACTGACTCCACCGGTTGGAAGCGGAAATTGCTAGGGGGGACGAGGAACGATGGGCATGATCGCTGATTGGCCCAGCCTGGCGGCATGCCAGAGCGGAGACCCGGACGCACTGTTCGTACAGGGCGCCGAGCAGAATGTGGCGAAGCGCGTCTGCCGGGGCTGCCCCGTGCGGTACGAATGCCTGGCCGACGCGCTCGACAACCGGATCGAGTTCGGAGTCTGGGGCGGCATGACCGAACGGGAACGGCGTGCCCTGCTGCGCCGGCACCCACAGGTGGTGAGCTGGCGCAAGATGTTCGAAGCCGCCATGCGCGACCGCGACAAGGTGCTCGTCAGCACCAAGTGACCCGGACCGGCCCGGCTGACTCAGCCGCCCTGGCTGATCGCCAGACCGATCGTCCGTAGCCCGTCGACGTCGTGCACGTCGGCGGGCTGCGCCCGGACCGTCGCCACCGGCACCTGCGGGTAGGCGTCGGTGAACACCGTCGCCACCTGCCGCTCCCGGGCCGACTGCTGGGCCAGGGCCGCATGCACCCGCAGCACCTCGGCGGTGGCCGGATGCGCCCCGCTGCGGTCCAGGTCGCGGGCGGCGGCCAGGGACCGCTCCGCCGACAACTCCGTCGCCGGCTCGTGCACCCGGTTGAGCACCAGACCGGCCAACGGCATCCGCTCCGCCCCCAGCCGGCCGGCGAAGTACGCCGCCTCCCGAACCGCGTCCGGCTCCGGCGCCGCGACCAGCAGGAACGCCGTCTCGTCGGCCTGCAGGACCCGGTACGTCTGCTCGGCCCGCTGCCGGAACCCGCCGAACATCGAGTCCAACGCCGCCACGAAACCGGACAGGTCACTGAGCAACTGCGCGCCGAGGATCTTCTGCACCACCCGGGAGAACATCCCGAACGACGCCGTGACCAGGCTGAACATGCTCCGACCGCCGGCCCGCGCCGGGGCCAGCAGCAGCCGCAGCATCCGCCCGTCCAGGAACCGCGACAACCGGGCCGGCGCGTCGAGGAAGTCCAACGCCGAACGCGACGGCGGGGTGTCCACCACGATCAGGTCCCACTCGCCACCGGCGTGCAGCTGACCCAGCTTCTCCATCGCCATGTACTCCTGCGTACCGGCGAACGTCGAACTCATCGCCTGGTAGAACGGATTGGCGAAGATGTCGGCGGCCTTGTCCGCGTCGGTGTGGGCGAGCACCACCTCGTCGAAGGTGCGCTTCATGTCCAGCATCATCGCGTGCAACTCGCCGCCGCTGGCTTCCGCGTCGATCCCCTTGACCTGCCGGGGCGTGTTGTCCAGCTCGGTCAGGCCCAGCGACTGGGCGAGCCGACGGGCCGGGTCGATGGTGAGCACCACCGTACGGCGGCCGTGCCGTTCGGCGGCGCGCAGCGCCAGCGCCGCGGCGGTCGTCGTCTTGCCCACCCCGCCGGCACCGCAGCAGACCACGATCCGTACGCCCGGATCGGCCAGGATCCGGTCGACGTCCAGCGGTGGCGCTGCGTGATCAGTTGGCACCAGTCGAGCGTATCGGGGCCCGACCGTGATCCGCTGATCAAGTCGCTGTGAGGTCGCTTCCAGCCGCCGCCTGACCCTGGGCGAGCAGTGCCGTGGCGAGCAGGTCGAGTCCGGCCCGGGTGACGCCGTCCGGAAGCAGCGGCAACGTCACGATCGGCCGACCCAGCTCGATCAGGTCGGTCTGCAACGACTCCTCCAACGCCCGGCGGGTCAGATGCTCCTGGGCCTCGGTCTGCAGGGCGGCGACCGTGGCCCGGTCGACCGGCAGCCCGGCGGCGGCCAGCCCACGCCGCAGCTGCGCCTGACTCACCGACCCGCCCCGCAGCAGCGGCGGGCGGGCCGCGTTGACGATGACGTTGCCCACCGGAATGCCCAGGCTGGTGAGCTCGGCGACCGCGTCGACCGTCTCCTGGACCGGCATCTCCTCCAACAGCGTCACCACGTGCACCGCGGTGATCGGGGACCGCAGCAGCGCCGCCACGCCTTCGCTCTGGGACTTGATCGGGCCGACCTTGGCCAGCCGGGCGGTCTCCGCGGTCACGTTGAGAAACCGCCCGATCCGGCCGGTCGGAGGCGCGTCGAGCACCACCGCGTCGTACACCCGGTGGTGGTCCACCATCCGGGTGGTGGCCTCCTTCACCTTGCCGGTGAGCAGCACGTCGCGCAGGCCCGGCGCGATCGTGGTGGCGAAGTCGATCGCGCCGAAGCGGCGCAGCGCCCGGCCGGCCGCCCCCAGCTTGTAGAACATGTCGAGGTACTCCAGCAGGGCTTCCTCGGCGTCGACCGCCAGGGCACGCACCTCACCGCCAGCGGCCGAGGCCGCGATCCGCCGCTCCTGGTACGGCAGGGGTGCGATGCCGAACAGTTGGGCGACCCCCTGCCGGCCCTCGACCTCGGCCAGCAGGGTCCGCCGGCCGGCCCCGGCCAACGCCAGCGCCAGCGCGGCGGCGACGCTGGTCTTGCCGGTGCCGCCCTTGCCGGTGACCACGTGCAGTCGCGACGGCCAGCCCGGCACCGCCGACCCCGGTGACTGTTCGAATACCCCCACGTGCAACCAGACTAGTCAGTCCGGCTCAGTTGACGTCGCAGACGAACCAGCCCGACTTCTGCACCACCACGAAGTCGAGCTCCTGCTCGGCGCTGCGCTCGTCCTCGGTGACCATCCGTACGGTGACCGAGACGAGGGCCCGTTCCTCGTTCTGCTCGTCGATCGTCGGCACGTTCCACTCGAACTGGGGGTTGCGGTACGTCGAGGAGTAACCCTCGATCTCCTCTACCTTGTCGATCAGCGCGGTCTCGTCGCGGGCCTCGCGGCAGACCAGGTCGGCGGCGGCGGTGACGTCCCGCTCGGTGTAGACGGCCTCAAGGAACTCGTCGACCGCAGCGACCGGCTCGGCCGCGCCCCCGCCGGTCTCCAGGTTGTTGATCACGAGGAAGGCGGCGAGCCCACCGCCGCCACAGAGCAGCAGCACCACCCCGAGCACGATCGAGGTGATCAGCAGACCGCGTCGGCGGCCCGCCCCCGGCGCGGCCGGCGACCCGGGTGCCATCGGCACCGGCTGGCCGGGTGCCGGCGGGAAGCCGGCGGGCCCCGGTGGACCACCTGCGTATCCCGGCGACGTTGGCTGCCCGGGTGGCGGCGGCGCACCGAACGGCTGGCCGGGCGAGGGTGCCGCACCGAACGGCTGGCCGGGCGGCGGCGTCGGGGCGGCGAACGGCTGCCCGGGCGGTGGCGGGGCGAACGCTGGCGGCGCGGAGGACGGCGGTCCGGCGGGTGCCGGTGGGCCGGCGGGCGGCGGGGCGAACACCGGCGGGTCCGGCCGCTGCCAGGGCGGCGGCGGAAGCGGCTGACCGCCAGCCGGCGGGGTCGACCCGGCTGGTGCCTGCGCAGCCGGCGGCGAGGCCGGCGGGGTCTGCGGCGGCTGGGCGTCCGGCTGCGGGGCGTCCGGCGGCGGGGTGCCGCCGCTGGGCGGTTGCGTCATCCTCATCCCCTGGTGTCGTTGCGGGCGGCGGGATCGTCGTCACCCGACGGTGACAGGGTAGCCGCCCGTCGCACCCGGAGCACCGCGCCGTCAGGTGGCCGTAGGCTGTGCCCGTACCCGAGGAGAACTGAGGAGCCCTACCGCGATGCAGAAGTGGGAGTACGTCACCGTGCCACTGCTGGTGCATGCCACCAAGCAGATTCTCGACAACTGGGGCGACGACGGCTGGGAACTGGTCGCCGTGGTGCCCGGACCCAACCCGGACCAGTTGGTGGCGTACATGAAGCGGCCGAAGGCATGAGCGCCGACCCGTACGGCCGGCTCGCCGATCTGGGGCTGAGCCTGCCCACGGTCGTGCCGCCGGTGGCCGCCTACGTCCCGGCGGTCCGTTCCGGCCAGCACGTCTACGTCTCCGGGCAGCTGCCGATGGCCGACGGCGCGTTGCTCGCGGTCGGCAAGGTCGGCGCCGAGGTGACCCCGGAGGAGGCCAAGGCGCTGGCCCACCAGTGCGCGTTGAACGCCCTCGCCGCGATCGAGCAGCTGGTCGGCCTCGGCGCGGTCACCCGGATCGTCAAGGTCACCGGCTTCGTGGCGTCGGCCGCCGGCTTCACCGGCCAGCCTGCGGTGATCAACGGGGCATCGGAGCTGTTCGGTGAGGTCTTCGGCGAGGCCGGCCGGCACGCGCGCAGCGCGGTCGGGGTCGCCGAGCTGCCGCTCGGCGCACCGGTCGAGGTGGAGATCATCGTCGAGGTGTCCTGACCCGGCGGGGCCGGTCGACACGAGGAAGTCTCGGCGAAGTCACGCTGCGGTCGTACGATCGCAGCCATGACCTCGCACGTCACCGCCCCCGCCACGGCACTGGCCGACCAGTTGCCGGGCTGGGTGCGTCTGCTGCGGGCACCCAACCCGGGGCCGATGACGCTCGACGGCACCAACACCTGGGTGCTGCGCCAGCCGGGGCGGCCCTTCGGCGTCCTGGTCGACCCCGGCCCGGCGCACGCCGGGCACCTGGACCGGATCGTCGCCGCCGGCCCGTACGCGGCGGTCCTGCTCACCCACGGCCACCCGGACCATGTCGAGGCGGTCCCGACGCTCGCCGGGCGGGTCGACGCCCCGGTGCAGCACGCGGTCGCGGACGGGACGACCCTGCACGTCGGCGGCCTGACGGTCACCGCGCTGGCCACCCCGGGGCACACCGGGGACTCGGTCTGCTTCCTGGTCGCCGACACCGACGGGCAGCGGGTGATCCTCACCGGCGACACCATCCTCGGGCGCGGCACCACCGTGGTCGCCTGGCCCGACGGTGACCTCGGCGACTACCTGACCAGCCTGGAGCGGCTGGCCGCGTACGACGGGGTGCCCGCGCTGCCGGGGCACGGCCCGGCGCTGGTCGACTGCGCCGCCGCCGCCCGGTTCTACCTGGCCCACCGGCAGGCCCGGCTCGACCAGGTCCGGCAGGTCGTGGCCGCCGGCGTGACGGACCCGGCCGCCGTCGTGGCCGAGGTCTACGCCGACGTCGACCGGGCGCTGTGGCCGGCCGCCGAATGGTCGGTACGGGCACAGCTGGCCTACCTGCAGCGGTCGGACCCGCAGTGACCTGCGCGGTCTGCGGCACCGTCCCGGTGCCCGGTGCCCGGTTCTGCCACAACTGCGGTGCGGCGCTGCCGGCCGCCGCGTTCCTGCCGGCCGCCGAACGCCGGGTGGTCACGGTGCTCTTCGGTGACCTGTCCGACTTCACCTCCTGGTCGGAGGATCTCGACCCGGAGCGGGTCGGCGCGGTGACCGACCGGGTGCTGGCCGCCCTGGCCGGGGCGGTCAAGACCTTCGGCGGGCACGTCGACAAGCTGACCGGTGACGGGATCATGGCGGTCTTCGGCGCCCCGGTGGCGCACGAGGACGACGCCGAACGCGCCGTCCGGGCCGCGTTGAGCATGCAGCGCGCGGTGCGGCGGGTCCTCGACGACGAACGCGGTGGCGGGGCCCCGCTCGGCCTGCGGGTCGGGCTGAACACGGGCGACGTGGTGGCCGGCATCCAGGCGGCCATCGAGTACACGGTGATCGGCGACACGGTCAACACCGCCGCCCGGCTGGCCGACGCCGCCGCGATCGGCGCGGTGTACGCCGGTGCCAGCACCGAGACCGCGACCCGGCACGTGGCGGCCTGGCGGCGGCTGCGTCCGCTGCGGCTCAAGGGCAAACGGGCCCCGGTCGAGGCGTACGAACTGCTCGGCCTGCACGACGCGCCCGGCACCCGGTCCGGCATCGGCGACCAGGCACCGTTCGTCGGCCGGGAGGCCGAGGTGGGCCGGCTGGCCGGCCGGCTCACCGAGGTGATCGACAACGGCGAGCCCCGGGTGCTGGTGCTGACGGCGGAGGCCGGCATCGGCAAGTCCCGGTTCGCCGCCGAGGTCGAGCGGTACGCGGCCGGCTACGACGTCGGCACCGGCCGGTACGCCGCCCCGACCGGTGCCCGGGTGCTGTCGGTGCGCTGCGCGGCGTTCGGCGAGCGCCGACGGCTGGCACCGCTGGCGGACCTGGTGCGGATCGCGGCCGGGTTGCCCCGCGACGGGTCCACCGCCGTCACCCGGGCCGTCGTCGAGGAGCGACTGCGCCGGCTCGGCCACCGGCTGACCCGGCTCTCCCCGCAGCCGCCGACGATCGCCGTCGACCTGCTGCTGAACCTGCTCGGGTACGCCGATCCGCCGACCGCCCACCCGTCGTCGGGGCCGGCGGACCTGACCGCCGACGCCCCGGTGCTCGACGCGGAGGCGATCCCCGGCGCGGTCGCCGACCTGCTCAGCGCGTTGGCCCGGGAGACGCCGCTGCTGGTCGTCGTCGACGACCTGCACGACGCCCTGCCGGAGACGGTCGAGGCACTCGGCGAGACCCTGTCGCGGCTGACCGGCCCGGTGCTGGTGCTGCTGCTGGGCCGCCCCGAGCTGGTCCGCACCACCGCCGGCGCGCTGAACCGGGTCGCCGACGCCGAGGTGCACGCGTTGCCGCCGTTGCGCGGTGCCGACGCGGCCCGGCTGCTCACCTCGTACCTCAGCGGTGGCCGGTTGCCGCAGCCGGACGTGGACCGGCTGCTGGCCACCGCCCAGGGCAACCCGTTCTACCTGGCGGAACTGGTCACCCTGCTGATCGAGCGGGGGGCGCTGACCCGGACCGGCCCGGTGCCTGGCGACGGGGCCGTCGACGACGTGGACTGGCGGCTGGTACCGGGCTCGCTGAGCAGCCGGCTACTCTCCCGGGACCTGGCGGCGGTGCTGGCCGCCCGGATCGACGCGCTGCCGGCCGACGCGCGGTCGGTGCTGCGGGACGCGTCGGTGGTCGGTGACGTCGTGCCGGAGGGCACCCTGGAGGCGTTGCGGGACCGCCGCGACGGTCGCCCGGCGGCGGTGGTCGCCGTGGAGCTGGCCCGCGCCGTCGAGGAGCTGCTGCAGCGCCGGATGCTGCGGCGGACCCGGACCGGGTACGCATTTCCGACCCCGCTGATGCGGGAGGCGGCGTACGCCGGCATCGGTAAGGCGGACCTGGCCGAGCGGCACGCCTGCCTGGCCCGGTGGGCCGACACGGTGGAGAGCCTGGCGCTGCGGGACGCCTTCATCGCCGAGCACGCCGAGCGGGCGGTCGGGCTCGCCGAGGCGGTGGGTCTGCGACCGGACGCACCGGCCCGTACGGTGGCGGCGATCGGGGTGGCCGCGCTGGGCCGGGCGGCCCGCAAGGCGATCGCCGGTGGCGAGCCGCAGCTGGCCGTCGAGTACGCCGAGCGGGCGACCACGTTGGGCGGCGAGTCGGTGCCCGCCGCCGACCGGCTGGTGTACACGCGGGCACTGCTACAGACCGGCCGGGCGGCGGACGCCCTCGCCGACGCGGAGAAGGTGCTCGCCAACGCGGCCGACGACGCGACCGCCCGGACCGGTGCGCTGCTGGTGGCCGGGCGGGCCCACCGGGCGCTGGGTGACTCGACCCGGGCGACGGCGACGTGGCGGGAAGCGCTGCAGGTGGCCACCGAGGTGGGGCTGCCCGCCGAGCGGGCCGAGGCGATGCGCCGGCTCGGCATGGCCGACTTCCTGGCCGGCCGGCTCAGTCGGGCGAGCAGCCGGTTCGCCGCCGCGTACCAGGTCAACCTGGCCGCCGGCGACCTGCGCGGGCAGGCGTGGTCGCTGCAGAGCCTGGCCTGGGTGACCACGACCCGGGGTGACTTCGCCGGGGCCGACGCGGTGTTGGGCCGGGCGGCCCGGCTCTTCGCCGAGCTCGACGATCCGGTTGGTCGGGCGTGGCTGCGCGGGACGACGGCGTTCGCCCGGTTGCTCTCCGGCCGGTTGGCCGACGCTCGGCGGCTGGCGCAGGTGTTCCTGCCGTTCGGTGAGCGGGTGGGGGAGGCGTGGGCGGTCGGCACGTTGCGGGCGGTCGAGGCGTTCGCGGCGGCCGAGCTGGGTGAGCTCGCCGAGGCGGACCAGTCGGCGCGTCGGGCGTACCGCGACTTCGACAGCGCGGCCGACGACTGGGGCCGGGGTTTCGCGCTGCTGGCCCGTGGCGCGGTCGCCCGTGGGCTGGGTGAGCGCGACCATGCCGTCGACCTGTTGTCCGACGCGTTGGCGCAGGGTGAACGGATCGACCATCCGCTGCTGATCGCGATGGCCGGCACGTTGTGCGGGTTCGTCGCGCTGGAACGCGGTGAGATCGACGAGGCGCAGCGGCTGGCCCAGTCGGTGCTGACCTCGGTGGAGCCGCACAATCCGTTGGCGGCGGTCCAGGTGGCGCCCCGGGTGCTGCTCGCGTCGGCACGGCTGGCGGCGGGGGACGCGGCGACCGCAGTGGGCCTGCTGGCACCGATCGCGACCGCCGCCGGCAGCCCTGCGGTGCTGTTCTCCCGGCGGCAGGCGTTGGCCCGGTACGCCTCCGCGCTGCTCGCCGACGGGCAGCCGGAGGCGGCGTTGCACTGGGCGCGTCGGGCGTTGCACGCCGCCGCCGAGGACGTCCGGAGCCGGGTGATCGCGCTCGGCGTCCTGGCCACCGCGTTGGCGGCCACCGGCGACGGTACGGCGGCCCGGCTGGCCGCCGATCAGGCGGTGACCCTCGCCTACGCGACCGAGCAGGTCAGCGAACGGGCCACCGCCGAGCAGATCCGGTCGGCAGTGGACGGTACACCCGGTGCCGAGCGGTCACCGGACCCGACGATGTGGGTCGGACCGAGCGGTAGCTAGCCTGAAGCCACAGTGTCCCGCCAGGGGGTCACTGTGGCCGGAAGGACCCCCCTGATGAAGCTGCCCCGTTCGGTTGCCGGTTGGACCATCGCCGTCTTCGGGGCGATGGCCCTGTTGCTGGGCGCGGTGGGGCTGGTCCAGCCGGACGTCCTGTTGGTGATGCTCGGGTTCGACGTGGTGCCGGCGGCGGACCGGGTGGCCGGTGACTACACCCGTACGTTCATGGCGGCGTCGTCGATGGCGTCGTTCAACATGGGTGTCTACTACCTGCTGGCCGCGGTCACCGACTGGCGGCCGTTCTTCCTGTTCACCGTCGTGTTCCGGCTGGTGACGACCGTGGTGTTCGGCGTGCTGGTGGCGGCGGAGGTGGCTCCGCTGCGGTTCGTCGGGGTCGCGGCCTGGGAAGGTCTGGGCGCGGTGGTGACCGGGGTCGCGCTGTACGTCGAGCGTCGTCGCGAGGGGCGGGTGGCGCTCTCCGGCTGAGACGTTGGGTACCGTTTACGGTGTGAACGACAGGACGCCGAGCGCACTGCCGTTCCCCATGGTGCCTGGACTGTCGGATTTGTCAGTCTTTGCCAGGGGCGGATTCGCCACCGTGTACCGCGCCGTCCAGGAATCGGTCGGCCGCGAGGTCGCCGTCAAGGTCGAGAACCGTCCCCTGGACAACGAACGGGAACAGCGTCGCTTCATGCGGGAGGCGCGGGCCGCCGGGCGGATGTCCTCGCACCCTCACGTCGTCGACCTGTTCGACGTCGGGGTCACCTCCGACATGCACCCGTACCTGATCATGGAGATGTGCGACGGCTCGTACGGCGACCGGATGAAGACCTCGCCGCTGGACGCCTTCGAGGCCCGCGACGTCGGGGTGAAGATCGCCGACGCCCTCGCCGACGCACACCACCTCGGCGTGCTGCACCGCGACGTCAAACCGGCCAACATCCTCTACTCCCGCTTCAACGAACCGGCGCTGGCCGACTTCGGCCTCGCCGTACTCGTCGAGGCGCGCGACGCGTCGGTCACCCTCGAGGTGCTGACCCCCGCGTACGCCGCGCCCGAGTCGTTCCACCACCGCCCACCGTCGCCCGCCGCCGACGTCTACGCCCTCTGCGCCAGCCTGTACGCCATCATGCGCGGCCGGCCGCCCCGCTGGGAGGACGACCGCAGTCCCAGCCTGGTGATGCTGCTCGAACTGTTCGACCGGCCCCTGCCGGAGCTGCCCGGCGTGCCGACGGCGTTCACCGACGTGCTGCGTCAGGGGATGGCCAACGACCCCGCGGCGCGACCCTCGGCGGTCGCACTGCGCGACATGCTGGCCGCCGTACCGCTCGGCCCGCACTGGAGCCCGGCGGCGCCGCACCGGCCGCCGTTCTCGATCGCCCCGGTCTCGGGCGGGCCGTCGACCGGTGGCACGGTGAGTGGCGGCCGCGCGTCGGTGCCGGCGCAACCGTCGGCGCAACCGAGTGAGCAGACCAGCTGGACCGTGCCGATTCCGCAGCCGCCCGGTGCGGTCGGCCCGCCCGGTGCGAACGGTGCGAACGGTGCGGTCGCTGGCGCGCTCACCCCGGCTGCCCGACCCGGTACCGCCACCGCGCACCCCCGGATGCGCCTGCTGGCCGGTGGGCTCGGGGTGCTGGTGCTGCTCGCGATGACGAGCGTCGGCACCTGGATGGTCGCGAAGGGCACCCTGCCCGGTGGGTTCGACCGGCCGTCGGTGGCCACGCCACAGGAGCGCACCCCCCGCCCGGCCGGCGTCACCGGACCGGCCGGTGCCGTACTGCCCAACTGCGAGCTGGCCACCCGCCCCGGTCTGCGCTGCCCGGACGACCTGGAGTGCTTCGAGGGCGAGCTGACCGGCGGGCAGCAGCAGCTCGCGGTCGTCGCCTGCACCGGGCGGCACACCTGGGAGACCTTCGCCGTGGGCGAGCTGCCGGCCCACCTGTCCGGCGCCGACCACGCCACGATCGAGGCGGACCCGACCGTACGGGCGGGGTGCAGCGCGGAGGTGTTCCGGCTCGTCACCCTGCGGATGGACGTCAGTGACTGGCGGTTCGCGGTACTCGGACCGGGCGAGGTGGCGCTGGCCGGCGGCGAACACAGCTACCGCTGCCTGGCAGGCAAGGGGCCACACGGGCTGTTCGGCCCGGTTCTGGCCGCCCGCTGACTTGGCAAACACCAGTTGAGGTGCACCCCGCGCCCCTAGGCTGGGCAGGCCAGAAGTAGCCGAGCGGGCTGAGGTGGCCGATGGACCAGCCGCACCCGGACCAACCGACCCGGATCAGCCGGTGCCTGCTGACCGGGGCGATCCTCGCGGTGGCGGCGACCGCGATCATGGCCGCGTTCACCTGGCCCGCCGTGTACGCCGAGCCACGCGGCGTACCGATCGGTCTGGTCGCGCCGCAGGGCGCGTCGCAGGCCGTCACCGACGCGCTGGACCAGGCCCGACCGCACGAGTTCGTCGTCCGGCGCTACGCCGACCGCGCCGACGCGGTGCACGCCATCCGGCACCGGGACGTCTACGGCGCGGTCGTGGTCGGCGACGGGACGCCGCCGGAACTGCTGGTCGCCTCGGGTGCCAGTACGGTGGCCCGCCAGCTCATCGAGGCACTGTCGGCGGCGTTCGGTGCCGCCGATCCGGCCGCCACCGATCGACCGCAGGTCACCGATGTCGTACCGCTGTCGCCGCACGACGAGCACGGTGCCGGACTCAGCGCGTTCTTCTTCCCGCTGCTGCTCGGCGGGCTCAAGGGCGGGATCTTCATCGCGATCGGCATCCAGGGCACCGGTCGGCGGCTGCTGACCCTCGCGGTGCTGGCCGGGACGGCCGGTGTCATGGTCGCGCTCGTCGGCCAGGTGGCGTTCCGCATCCTCGGCGGGGCATTCGCCCTCAACGTCGCCGCCAGTGGCCTCACCATCGCCGCCATCGCAGCCACGGTGATCGGCCTGCGGAACCTGATCGGGCTGCACGGCGTCGGCGTCGGCACGGTCGTGATCATGCTGGTCGGCAGCCCGATCTCCGCCGCGATGCTGCCGGTCGAGTTCCTGCCCCGACCCTGGGGCGCGATCGGCCAGTTCTTCCCACCCGGCGCGTCGGTGTCGCTGATCCGCAGCATCTCCTACTTTCCCGACGCCCCGACCCTCGGACAGTGGTCGGTTCTCGTCGGCTGGACGCTCGCCGGCTGCCTGCTGGCGGCCGCCACCGCCGGTCGCCCGTCGGCCCACAGCAGGTCCACGACACCGGCGAGCGTCAAGGCGGCCTGATCACGGTTGCGACGATGTCGAGACGGTCGCCGGTGGCGACGATGTCGGATCGACCCGCAACCATCCGTGGTCGCCGACCGTATCCGTTACGGGTACCGACAGGAGGAGATCGACGTTGACAGTGCACACCTGGTGGTCGCGGTGGACGGCGGTGACCACCGGCGTGCGGGTCGCCCTGGCGACCGGCAGCCGTGCCGTCGCCGTCGCCGTCGTCGGGGGTCCGGCCGCAGCCGTACTGCTCAGCGGCTGCGCCGTCGGCCCGTCGGTGGACGACTCCGGCCCCACGACCCAGCCGCCGGCGGCCACCGCCCCCGCCGCGCCGAACGCGACGGACATCGCTTTCGCCCGTGACATGATCCCGCACCACCAGCAGGCGATCGAGATGGCGGGGCTTGTCGCCGGGCGGTCGGCGAGCGCCGCCGTGCAGGATCTGGCCGGGCGGATCCGTGCGGCGCAGGACCCGGAGATCGACCAGATGGCCGGCTGGCTCACCGAGTGGGGTCAGCCGTTGCCGAGCCCTGGACAGCACACCGGCGCGGACGGGCATCACGGGATGCCGGGCATGATGACCGGTGACGAGATGACCGCCCTGTCGAATTCGACGGGCGTCGAATTCGACAGGCGGTTTCTCGACATGATGATCCGTCATCACGAAGGCGCGGTGCAGATGGCGCGGATCCTGCGCGCGGACGGTGCCGACCCGGCGGTCCGGCAGTTGGCCGAGTCGATCGCGACCAGCCAGGAGGCGGAGATCGGCGAAATGCGCGAGTTGCTGGCGGAGATTCGCCCGTAGCCTCGCCCAGTGGCGTGACCGGACGACGCCGGCGGCGGTGCGGCAATCCGCTGAACGGGTGATCAGAGGCGCTTGCCGTCGACGGCTAGATTGAGGACGGCCGGCAATGTGGACGGCTGCCCAGTGCATGATCGACCGTTACTGTCGTTGACGGGCGGAGGCTGCCGTGACGGATGTGACCATTTCCCCGGATCCGGTCCGCCGTAGTCGGCCACGCCAGCTCGTGACCACCATCGCGGTGGCTGCGACACTGCTGCTGGCCACGGCTGCGGCCTGCGACGACGACACCGATCCGGGCCTGCCGACCGTGCAACAGCTACGCGAGGCGTCCACCATCCACGACCGGGCCAAGCTGCGTATCGGCGTCAATCCGGACTTTCCGCTGATGTCCTACCTCGACGGGAACACCCGCAGAGGATTCGACATCGAGGTCGCCCGCTACATCGCCAGGTCCCTCGGGTTCGAAGGGGACCAGAGCATCCAGTGGGTTCCGCTGACCACCGAGCAGCGGGTCGAATTTCTGCGCAGTGGCAGGGTCGACATCGTGGTGGCCAGCTTCTCCATCACCGACGAGCGGGCGAAGGACGTAGGTTTCGCCGGACCGTACCTGATCACCACGCCGGAGGTGCTGGTCCTGAAGGAGTACGCCGACGAGATCCAGACCATCCCGGATCTGCGCAAGGACGAGTACGCCGTCTGCGTCGCCGGTGGCTCCACCACCCAGAGCATGTTGAAGGAGCTGTCCGTCCCGGTCGGGGAGGCGGACAGCCCGTCGGACTGCCGGGACGGTCTGCTCGACGGCAAGTTCCAGGCGATGGTCTCCGACGAGACGATCCTCGCCGGCTTCCTGTCCGAGGACCCCACCGAGTTCGAACTGGTGGACATGCCGTTCGGGGTGGAGGAGGCGCTCGGCATCGGGGTGCCGCTGGAGGACGAGAACCTGCGGGACCTGGTCGCCTACTTCCTGGCCAAGAGCTACGAACAGAGCCAACGCGGCGAGGCGACCGCATGGCAGACGGCGTACACCGTGACCCTCGGCAACTGGCTCGGCGAGGCGCAGCAGCCACCGCCGATCGGCGCACCCGATCTGCTCGACCACGACGACAAAATCCGCCAGTGACCGCGCCGGCCCGCCGCCCGGAGGACGAGGACCGGCGGAACCGGGCAGCGCAGCAGTTCTGGAGCGTGGTGGTCGGCGCGCCGGCCATCGTCTCGGTGCTGCGGCTCGTCGTCGAGGCCGGCGGCGAACTGCAGACGACGCTGCTGCTGGCCGCCAACGTCAACCCGGTGAACCTGGTCGCCGCGTTCGTCACCACGGCGAGTCGGCTGGTCTCCGGCGCGATGGTCGCGCTGTTCGCGATCAGCGCGGTGCTCGCGGTCAGCATCGACAACGACCCGGCGGGCTGGCGACGACGACCGATACCGCTGCTGGTCCGCTGGAAGCGGGTGGTCCCGGTCTGGCTGGTGATCGTCACTCTCCTGGTCGCGGCGGTGACCTGGAAGATCCTCTACCTGCCGTTGCTGCTGCCCGTGGTGGCCGCGACCTTCCAGCTCTCGCTGCGCCGGGTCCACGAGCGTCGGGCATTCCAGTTGGCGGCCCTCGCCGCGCTCCTGATCGCCTACTACGGCCTGCTCGGCCCGACCGTGGCCGCGGCCGTCGGCGCCGGGGAGTGGATCGCGGCGCTGGTGCTGGCCGCGCCGCCGCTGCTCGCCGTCGCGGTGACCGGCCCGGTGCTGGCCGCCACCGTACGGCCACTCGTCGGGCTCGGCCAGCTGGCCATCATGATCATGCTGGCCTGGACGTCCTACTCGGTGGCCACTGCCCCGGTGCTGCCGACAACGGTGACGACCGTCGAGGTGGCCGACGACGAGACCGAGCAGATCCGGGGCAGCGTGATCGCGGTCGACGACGTCAGCGTGGTGATCCTGCAGGAGCAGGGCGGCATCCGCTACGTGGACACCGAACAGGTGGGGGCCCGGGTGCTCTGCCCCGACGAAGGCGACCTGCCCCGGTACCGGCTGTGGGTGCACGGATTCCACGTCGAGGATTCGTTGCTGCAGGCGCTGGGCCGGCAGGTGCGACCGATCACCCCGGTCGGCGCGGTCTGCCGGGCGACCGCCCCCGGGTCGTGACCGGCCCGGCAGGGGCTCAGCAGCAGCCCGGCAGGGCCTCAGCGGCGGCCCGGCCGTGACCGGGCCGAGGCAGGTCGTTCAGACCCGGGCCCGGCGGGCCAGTCGCTCCGGGTCCAGGATGATGATGCTCTTGCCGTCCAGCCGCAGCCAGCCCCGCGAGGCGAAGTCGGCCAGTGCCTTGTTCACGGTCTCCCGGGACGCGCCGACGAGCTGGGCGATCTCCTCCTGGGTGAGGTCGTGGGTCACCCGCAGCACGCCGCCGTCGCGGGTGCCGAACCGGCCCGCCATCTGCAGCAGGTTCTTGGCCACCCGGCCGGGCACGTCGGTGAATATCAGGTCGGCGAGGGCGTCGTTGGTCCGCCGCAGCCGGCGGGCGAGCACCCGCAGCAGCTGCTCGGCGATCTCCGGCCGGTTGTTCAGCCATGGCCGCAGGGCCTGCTTGCGCAGCCGGGCCAGTCGGGTGTCGGTGACCGCGGTCGCGGTCGCGGTACGCGGCCCGGGGTCGAACAGGGACAGCTCACCGACCATGTCCGACGGCCCCATCACGGCGATCAGGTTCTGTCGGCCGTCGGCCGCCCGCCGACCGACCTTGATCTTGCCGGTCAGAACGATGTACAGGCTGTCTCCGGGCTCGCCCTCGTTGAACACGATCTCGCCCTTGCGGGCCTCGATCGTCTCCATCTCCTTGGCGAGCGCCTCCGCGGCCTCCGGGTCGACGCCCTGGAAGATCCCGCTACGAGCCAGCACCTCGTCCATCGCGCACCTCCGCCTGCGCGGCGTCCGCTTCCGGCACCCAGCCGGCAGCTACCGCGCGCAGTCAGTCTAGGTGCATCCCGCCCCTGGCCGGATGCGCACCCTCCGAATCTTGATCCAGAAGCGTAACCCAACCGGGTGGATCCGTCGTTAATATGCGGCACCGGTTCGCCCACCGGTGCCTGCGGCGCGGCCGGCGGACCGCGCCCACCCGGCTGGCCGTATCGTCGACCGGTGTCTGATCTCGCCCGCCCCTGGTTCGCCACCCGCACCGAGGACGGTACGGCGCTGCCGTACGCCTGCTGGGCCCTGACCGGGCCGGCGCTGGCGATCAGCTCCGCGCCACTCGGTGGTGGCATCGGCCTGCGCTGGTGGGTGATCAACGCGACGGTGCCGATGTCGTACCGCCGCGACGACCCCGACGCGCACCTGACGGCCCTCGCCGACCAGGCCGACCTGCGCGGGCCGGGGGTCGGGCTGCTGACCGGGGTGGACGTACGCAGGACCGTGACCTGCGACGAGGCCGGTGTGCGGATCTGGGCGACCGTCGGGCTCGGCACCCCGATCCTGGCCGCGGCCGACCCTGACCCGGGCGCCGACCCGGGCCGGGTCGGCACGATCAACCTGGTGGCCGCACTGCCGGTGCGGCTGAGCGACGCGGCGCTGGTGAACGCCGTGGCCACCATCACCGAGGCGAAGAGCCAGGCCCTGGTCGAACTGGGGCTGCGGGCCACCGGTACCGCCACGGACGCGGTCGTCGTGCTCTGCCCGCCGGACGGTCCGCCGGAGCCCTACGGCGGACCGCGTTCCACCTGGGGGGCCCGGCTGGCCCGGGTGGCGCACCGCACCGTGCACGACGGCGCCCGGCCAGGTGGGCCGGGACACGCCGGATGAACCAGCCGGACGGGTGGTCGTCGGCGGGCGCCACCGGCCGGTAGGGTCACGCCAGTGACCGACGCCCAGCGTTCCTCGCGGGGCCGGCGGCGGCAGGAATCCACCGCCGGCAGCCCCATCGTGTCGATCGTCGTGCTGACCGCCGTGCTGCTCGGTGCCGTCCTGGTCGGCATCGTGGCGCTCGGCGGCATCAACCGGGAAGAGCCGGATCCGCAGTGGCGCGCGGCCGCCGGCCCGGCCGCCGGGCTCTCGCCCAGCGCCAGCCCGAGCCCGCAGCCCCAGCCGATCAGCATGTCCGCCACCGGGGACATCGTGCTCGGCAACGCCCCGGACCGGTTGCCGCCCGACGACGGGGCCGGCTTCTTCGACTCGGTCACCGAGGCGCTCGCGGCGGACCTGGTGATGGGCAACCTGGAGGAGCCGCTGACGGTCGACACCGGCACCGGCAAGTGCGCGCCCGGCTCGACCCAGTGCCATCAGTTCCGGGCCCCACCGGAGTACGCCGCGCACCTGCGCGACGGCGGGTTCATGCTGCTCAACCAGGCCAACAACCACGGGTACGACTACGGTGAGGCCGGCTACCGCAACACCCAGCAGGCCATCGAGGAACACGGCATGCGGCACACCGGCGCGCTGGACCAGATCACCGTGCTGGACGTCGCCGGGGTCAGCGTCGCGGTCGCCGGGTTCTCGTCCTACTCGCCGCCGAACAACAGCCTGATCGACATCGACGCGGCGGCGGATCTGGTGCGCCGGGCCGACGAGCAGGCCGACCTGGTCGTCGTCCAGGTGCACATGGGGGCCGAGGGGTCGGAGATGACCCGGGTCACCGAAGGCACCGAACTGTTCCTCGGGGAGAACCGGGGCGACCCGATGGCCTTCTCCCGCGCCATGATCGACGCCGGGGCGGACCTGATCGTCGGCCACGGCCCGCACGTGCTGCGCGGCATGGAGTTCTACCAGGGCCGGCTGATCGCCTACAGCCTGGGCAACTTCGCCGGTGGCGGCGGCACGCTCAGCAACAACGGGCGGCTGGGCTGGGGCGGCGTACTGAAGGTGTCGCTCAATCCGGACGGCAGCTGGGTCGACGGTGAGTTCGTCGCCACGTACATGAACGGCAACGGCCTGCCGACCGTCGACGACGATCGCCGGGGCCTCGACCTGGTCCGCGAGCTGAGCGAGTCGGACTTTCCGCAGACAGCCGCACAATTCGCTGATGACGGGACCATCTCCCCTCCACTGGACTGAGCCGGCGACGTAGGCTGGCCGGCGTGACCACCTCGGCCCCCCGCGCCACGAGAATCCGGGCTGACCACCCGGAGACCGACCTGGGCCGCAAACGCCGGGCCCGGCGGATGGCGAAAGTGCTGGCCCGGACCCACCCGGACGCGCACTGCGAGCTCGACCACGACGGGCCGCTGCAACTCGCGGTCGCGACCATCCTGTCCGCGCAGTGCACCGACAAGCGGGTCAACGAGGTCACCCCACGGTTGTTCGCCCGCTACCCGACGGCAGCCGACTACGCCGGTGCGGACCGGGCCGAGCTGGAGGAGCTGATCCGCCCGACCGGGTTCTTCCGGAACAAGACCGACTCGCTGATCCGGCTCGGCCAGGCCCTGTCCGACCAGTACGGTGGCGCGGTCCCGGGCACCCTGCCGCAGCTGGTGGCGTTGCCCGGCATCGGCCGTAAGACCGCCAACGTGATCCTCGGCAACGCCTTCGACGTGCCCGGCATCACCGTCGACACCCACTTTCAACGACTGGTCCGACGCTGGCGGTGGACCGAGGAGACCGACCCGGTCAAGATCGAACACGCGGTCGGGGCGCTGATCGAGCGCCGCGACTGGACCATGCTCTCCCACCGGGTGATCTTCCACGGCCGGCGGGTCTGCCACGCCCGCAAACCAGCCTGCGGCGCCTGTACGCTCGCCCCGCTCTGCCCCGCGTACGGCACCGGCCCGACCGCGCCGGCCGACGCGGTCACCCTGCTCAAGGGGCCCCGTGCCGGGGAGCTCGCCGAGGCGGCCGGGATCAGCGCCGAGCTCGTGCCGGCGGCCGCCGTGGCGGCGGAGGCACCATGACCGTGCAGGCCCCTGCCGCGTCGACCGGCGTCATGCCGGGCTGGCGGCGGCTGCTGGCGGTCGCCGTACCGCTGCTAATGCTGGCCGGTTGCGGCGGTGGCGCCGGCGGCGGGTCGACCACCGAGGCCGGCGCGGTGCCGTTCGCCGACTGCGCGGGCCTGACCACCGCACCGCCGGCCTCCACCGCCCCGCCGGACGCCGCCGCACCGCCAACCGACGGCGTGTCGCCGGACGCCACGCCGACCGGCACGTCGCTGCCCGCGATCGAGCTGGCCTGCTTCGCCGACGGCACCCCGGTCGCGGTCGACGCGATCCGCGGCCCTGCGGTGATCAACTTCTGGGCCTCCTGGTGCGAACCGTGCCGCGACGAACTGCCGGCGCTGCAGCGCCTCGCCGACCGTACCGACGGTCAGCTGCACCTGGTCGGCGTCAACACCTGGGACGACCGGGACCGGGCCGTCGCGATCGCCGAGGACCTCGGGCTGAGCTTCCCGAGCCTGGTCGACCGGGACCGGGCGTTGCTGCTCGGCGTGGAGCGCGTCGGCCTGCCGTTGACCCTGTTCGTGGACGACCGTGGCACCATCCGACACACCTACGAGGGCACCGTCGACGACGCCACCCTCGCCGAACTGGTGCAGCGCGAGCTCGGGCTGCCGGTGGCCCGGTGACCGGGCCAGCCGGACCAACCGCGCCGGTCGGTCCGCTACCGCCCTGGTGGCAGCCGCTGCTGAACCGGCTGCACGCCGCCCGTACCACCGATTTCAGCCGGCTCGCCACGCCGGAGCGCGGCGGCCGGCCCAGCGCGGTGCTGGTGCTGCTCGGCGAGGGCCGACCGGGCGAACCCGACGTGCTGCTGCTGCAGCGGGCCGCCACCATGCGCAACCACGCGGGGGAGTCGGCGTTCCCGGGCGGCGGTGCCGAACCCGGCGACGCCGACGCCCCCGCGACCGCGCTGCGGGAGGCGCAGGAGGAGGTCGGGCTCGACCCCGACAGCGTCACCGTGGTGGCCCAACTGCCCCGGCTGTGGATTCCGGTCAGCGGATTCGTCGTCACCCCGGTGCTCGCCTGGTGGCACCGTCCGCACCCGGTGCACCCCTGCCAGCCCGCCGAAGTGGCCCACGTCACCCGACTGCCCGTCGCCGAGCTGGTCGACCCCGACAACCGACTGCAGGTACGCCACCCCAGCGGCTGGATCGGCCCGGCCTTCCAGGTGCGCGGCATGCTGGTCTGGGGGTTCACCGCCGGCGTGCTGTCGGCGCTGCTCGACATGGGTGGCTGGGCCAGCCCGTGGCCGACCGACCGGGTGATCGACCTACCGGCCACCCCGCCCGCCGGCGTCGGGCTGGTCGACACGGTGGGTGAACGGCTCGGCGACGTACCGCCAACTGTGGACGGGTCGGCGCCGCAGCGGTCCTGACGGCGGCCGCCACGGACGGCTACCGGTCCGACCACCTGACGTGCCCCCGTAGTCTTGACGGGTGTCCGCCGTCGATGTCGTACTTCTGCTGCTCATGTTGGTCTTCGCGGTCAGTGGCTACCGCCAGGGATTCGTCATCGGGATCCTGTCGTTCGCTGGGTTCCTCGGCGGCGCGTTGATCGGGTTGCAACTCGGCCCGCTGCTGGCGCAGCAGTTCGTCGACAACGCGGCCCGGGTGGTGGTCTCGCTGGTCGCGGTCTTCGGCCTCGCCGTACTGGGGCAGGCCCTGGCCGGCTGGGCCGGCTCCCGGCTGCGGCACGCGATCACCAGCCCGGCGGGCCGCCGGGCCGACGACATCGGCGGGGCGGCGGTCTCCCTGGTCGCGGTCCTGCTGGTCGCCTGGCTGGTCGCGGTGCCGCTGGGCTCCTCGGCGATGCCCGGACTCGCCGGCGCGGTCCGCAACAGCGCGCTGCTCAACGGCATCGACCGGGTGATGCCCCCGCAGGCGCAGGCCCTCTCCACCGCCCTGCGGGACACCGTCGACACCCGTGGCTTCCCCGACGTCTTCGGCGGCCTCACCCCGACCCGGGTACGGGAGGTGCCCGCCCCGGACCCCGCCCTGGCCGGCTCGGCGGTGGTCGCCAACGCCGAACGCTCCGTGGTGAAGGTGCTCGGATCCGCGCCCCGCTGCTCCCGCCGCATCGAGGGATCCGGGTTCGTGTACGCCGAGGACCGGGTGATGACCAACGCGCACGTGGTGGCCGGTACGCAGACCGTGGCGGTCGAGGTACTGGGTGAACAGCACAACGGGCGGGTGGTCGTCTACGACCCGGACCTGGACCTGGCCGTCATCTACGTACCGAACCTGCCGGCCCCGGTGCTGCCGTTCGCCGACCGACCGGCCCCGACCGGCGCGGACGCGATCGTGCTGGGCTTCCCACTGGACGGTCCCTACGACGCGCAGTCCGCCCGGGTGCGCGACGTCGGCCCGATCACCGGCCCCAACATCTACAACGAAGGCGACGTCAACCGGGACGTCTACACGATCCGGGCGCTGGTCCGCTCCGGCAACTCGGGCGGACCGCTGGTCGCGGCGAACGGCCTCGTGCTCGGGGTGATCTTCGCGGCGGCGGCCGACGATCCGAACACCGGCTTCGCGGTCACCGCCGAGGAGGCGTCGGTTTCGGCGGCGCTGGGAGTACGGAGCACCCGTCAGACCGCCACCGGCGAGTGCGCGTGACCTCCACACGGGGAGTCGTGGCGGTCACGGACACCAGGTGCATCCGACGGGCCAGCCACGCCCCGATGCCGACCGTGACCAGGACCAGCAGGCCGCCGCTGAGCAGCCCCTGACCGCCGTCGTCCGGGTCCGCGCCGACCGGACCGATCGACCAGCCGGCACCCTGATCGTCACCCGGCCCGCTCAGCCGGGTCGCGGCGCCGGCCACCGCCGCGGTGGCGGACTCCAGCCCGGGTGCCGGGCCGAACCCGACGATGCCCGGTGTCTCGTTGTCGTCGAGCGGGTTGTGTGCCACGGTCTCCACGCCCTCGGTCAGCGCGGCGACCGGATCGACCACGCCGAAGCCGTACCGGTCGTCCCGACCTGCGGCACCGAGGTCCCGCGCCGTCTCGATGAGCCGGGTCACCACCGTCGCCGCCGACATCTCCGGCCAGCGCGCCCGGATCAACGCGGCGGTCGCGGCGACCAGCGGCGCGGCGAAACTGGTGCCCTGGACCCGCCAGTAGCCGCCCGGCCGGGCACCGACCAACCCGGTGGCCGGTGCCGTCAGCACCGTCTGCGCGCCGGTGATCGACCCGGCCCACAATGCCTCGCCCTCACGTTCGAGCCCGGCCACCGCGATCACGCCCGGCTCCCGTGCCGGGTACCACACCTCGGTGGTGCCGGTGGCGGAGACGTTGCCGGTGCAGGCGACGACCACGACGTCGCTGGCGAACGCGTAGTCGAGCGCCGCCGCCAGTGCCGGGCTGTCGCCGCTGCCGCCCAGCGACAGGTTGATCACCTGGGCGCCGTTGTCGACCGCCCACCGGACCGCCTTGGCGACGATCATCGCGTCGTCGTAGCGGTTCTCCTCGTCCAGCACCCGCACCGGCAGAATCCGGGCACCGGGGGCGAGCCCGAGCACCCCACTGTCGTCGTCCCCGCGCCCCGCGATCAGCCCCGCGACGGTGGTGCCGTGCCCGACCGGGTCGGACCGGCCGTCACCGTCGGCCACGAAGTCCATCCCGGGTAGCACCTGACCGACGAGATCGACGTGCTCCGCGTCGACCCCGGAGTCGATCACGGCGACCGTGACGCCGGTGCCGGTGGAATGCTGCCAGGCGGTGGGCGCCGACAGCTCCCGCAACTGCCACTGTTCGTCGCGGATCGCGTCGTACCGCACCGGCAACGCGGTCGGCGGCGTGGCGACGGCCGCTGCGGCGACCCCGGCCGACAACGGGCCGGCGCCACGGCCGGCGACCGGGGCGGTCCGGGAGGTGGCCACCGGAGTGACGGTGACCAGCACGACGAGCACCGCCGCGACGACACGGACGACAGGCACCGGCGCGACGAGGCGTCGGACGGCAGGCACCGTCCCGACGAGGCGTCGGACGGCGCGGCGCGGTTGGCGCGGCAACGACGTCACAATCTGGCCTTCTCACCCCAACAGACACTTGCTGCACGGAGGTTACCGTGATTCTCCACCGCCAGATGTGCTCTTGGGGAGACTGATGTGACCGTCGGGCACCGGCGGCGGCAGATAGGCCAGCTGGATCAGCCGGGTCGGCTCCCGACGGGTCACCAGCCACCCACGGCCCGGCGGCAGCGGTGTGGGGCGGACCGGGCCGACCAGCGGGCCCTCGTCCGGGTCGCCGCGCAGGACCAGACCGGCGCTGGACAACTCCCGTAGTCGCTGCTGGACCGGCCGGTACAGGGCCCGCGCCGCCCCACCGCTGCGCCGCGCCAGCACCAGGTGCAGCCCGACGTCGCGGGCCTGGGCCAGGTGTTCCACCAACGGCAGCAGCGGATCAGGACCGCCGTTGTCGACCAGGTCGTGATCGTCGACCAGGACGAACAGCTCCGGACCCGACCACCAGGACCGGGCGGCCAGTTGGCCGGCGGTCACCTCCGGCCCGGGCAGTCGGTCCCGCAGATAGCTCGCGGCCGACGCGATCAGGTCCGCCGTGTGCGACGGAGTGCTGCCGTACCCGATGAGGTGGGGCGAGGTGACCGCGCCGAGCAGACTGCGTCGGTAGTCGACGATGATCAACCTGGCCTGTTCGGGAACGAACCGGTCGACGATGGATGTGGCGAGTGCACGGAGAAAGGCCGACTTGCCGGACTCCGCTTCGCCGAAGACCACCAGGTGCGGGTCGGCCGCGAAGTCGACCGCCGCCGGTCGCAGGTCCGCCTCGGCCAGGCCGATCGCCAGCCGCAGCCCGTCCGCACCGTCCCCGGCCACCCCCGCGACCCGGGAGAACTCGGCGTACGGCACCAGGTCCGGCAGGAGCCGCACCGGCGGCGCGCCCCGTCCCGGCCAGTGCCGGGCGATCGCGGCGACCAGTCCGGCGGTGCCGGCACCCGCGTCCGTACCCGCGTCCGTACCCGCGTTCGCATTCGCACCCGGCTCGGCCACCCCGGCGAGAGCGGTCTCGCCCACCTCGGCGAGAGCGGTGCGGAAGTGGAAACCGTCGACGGACAACCCCCGGCCCGGCTGCGCCGGCACGTTGCCGGCCGAGCGGCGGGACACCATCGATTCGACCGGATCGCCCAGCCGCAGCTCCAACCGCGACCCGAACAGGTCCCGCAGCGCCGGCCGGAAATCGGTCCACCGGGGGGCCGACGCGACCAGGTGTACGCCGTACGACAGGCCCCGGGTGGCCAGGTCGGTGATCGGCTGCTCCAGGTCGTCGTACTCGCCGCGCAGCGTCGGCCAGCCGTCGACGACCAGGAACACGTCGCCGTACCGGTCGAGGTCGTCGGCCGGGCCGTCCGCCGCATCAACACCAACGGCGGCGCGGACCCCGACGGCGGCCCGGCGACGGCGGTACGCCGCCATCGAGTCCACCCCGAGCGCGGCGAACCGCCGCTCCCGGACGGCGAGCAGGTCGGCGACCTCGGCCACCGTACGGCGGACCGTGGCTGTGTCGGCGCGGCCGGCCACCGCTCCGACGTGCGGCAGCTCGCGAAGTCCGGCCAGGGTCCCGCCACCGAAATCGAGGCAGTACAGCTGAACCTCGTCCGGGGTGTGGGTCAGCGCCAGCGCGCAGACCACCGTACGGAGCAGGTGCGACTTGCCGGCCTGCGGCGCGCCCACCACGGCGAGGTGCCCGGCGGCGGCGTCCAACGACAGCCACAGCGGGTCGCGCCGCTGTGCGGCCGGCTTGTCGACCAGCGCGACCGGCACCCGCAGCCGGCCCGCGACGGCGGGGTCCGCCACCTGCAGACCCCGACCGGGCACCGGACGGACCGGCCCGAGCAGGTCGTCCAGGCGTGGGGAGGTGTCCAACGGCGGCAGCCACACCTGGTGGGCGGTGGGGCCGTACCGGGCGAGCCGGTCGACGGTGACGTCCAACAGGCTCGGCCCGGTGACCGGCGGCGCGACGACCGGCTCCGGCGCGACCGCTGGCACCACCGCCGTCCGGTAGTCGTACAGCCGGGGCGCACGGCGGCGTCCGCCGGCCGGTCGCGGCCTCGGCCGGCGGTACGGTCCGGACACGTACGCGGCCCGGAACCGCACCGGCGGTTCGGTGCCGTAGGCCAGGAAACCGTGTCCCGGATCCCGGGGCAGGTGGTAGGCGTCCGGTACGCCGAGAATCGCCCGGGACTCCAGCGCGGAGAAGGTGCGCAGCCCGATCCGGTACGACAGGTGGGTGTCCAGCCCACGCAGCCGGCCCTCGTCCACCCGCTGCGAGGCGAGGAGCAGGTGGATGCCGAGTGACCGACCGAGGCGTCCGATCTGACCGAAGACCTCGATGAAGTCCGGCTTGGCGGTGAGCAGCTCGGTGAACTCGTCACAGACGATCAGCAGCGCCGGCAGCGGCGGCAACGCCGGGTCGTTCTGCCGGGCCCGCAGGTACTCCTGACGGCTGGCCAGGTTGCCGGCCCGGCGCAGCAGGTCCTGCCGGCGCACCACCTCACCGGTCAACGAGTCCGCCATCCGGTCGACCAGCGGCAGCTCCCGGGCGAGGTTGGTGATGACGGCGGCGGTGTGCGGCAACCGGTCCAGGGCCGCGAACGTGGCACCGCCCTTGAAATCGACGAGGACGACGTTCAGCTCCTCCGGCGGGTGGCTCAACGCCAACCCGAGCACGAGGGTCCGCAACAGCTCGGACTTGCCGGAGCCGGTGGCGCCGACGACCATCCCGTGCGGACCCATGCCCTGCGCCGCCGACTCCTTCAGGTCGAGTTCGACCGGCCGGCCGTCGGCGTCGACGCCGATCGGTACCCGTAGCTGCCGGCCGGCCGCCGGGCCGCGTACCGGCCCGTCCGCCGTCCACCACCGTGCGGCGGGCGCGGCGTCGAGTCCGAGCAGCCGGATCAGGTCGGCCTCAGCGGCCGACCCCGGCGTCGTACGGTCACCGGCCGCCAGCCGCAGCGGCGTCAACTGCCGGGCGAGCGCCTCCGCCTCGACGGTGCTGAGCTGGTCCGCCGTCGCCGTCGCCGGCAGTCCCGTCCGGACCCCGTCGGCAGCGGTGGGCCCGCTGCGCTGGTCGGTGAACCGGCCGTCCGGTCCGATCGCCAGCTCCAGCGTGGCCGGGTCGAGCGTCGCCGGCGTGGGGTCCACCTCGATCACGGTGAGCCGGGCCGTACCACCGCTGTCGCGACGCAGGGTCGGCAGGTCGCCGGTGACGCCGTCGAGGACGACCACCAGGTGCGCGCCGGTGCCGGTGGCCGGCCCGGCCCCGCTCGGCGGCGCCGCCACCAGCGGGGCCACCAGCGGCGCCAACTCGGCGACGTCGGTGGCGACGAGCCGCAGCGCACCGGCGGCGTCGTGCCGCTGCGGATGCCAGACGTGCGGCAGCCACTTCGTCCACTCCCAGGCGGGTCGACGCTGCGGTGCGGCGCAGACGGCGATCCGTAGCTCGTCCGGCGGGTGGAAGACGGCGAGCTGGGCCAGCATGGCCCGTACCACCGCCGCCGGCCGCGTACCGCCGTCCCGCTCCGGCCGCGTACCGCCGTCCCGCTCCGGCCGCGTACCGCCGTCCCACGCCGGGCTCTCGCCGCTCACGTGTGGTGCCGACCGGTTTCCGGTCGTGGTGACGACGATCCGGGACCACGCGGGCAGCGCGACCGTCGCCGGCAGGTCCGGCACCACGGCGTAGGTGTCGACGAACCGTCGTACGGCGGCGGCGGTGAGCGGCTCGACGTCCTCGGGTGCCTGGCCGGTCGGGGCGACGAGCGCGGTGGCGAGGCGTTGCGGGCCCACCCCGACCCGGACCACGCCGAAGTCGTCGTCGCCCGCCCGGCGCTCCCACACCCGGCTGCTGGCCGCCGTCGACCACAGCGTGTGCGGATCCGGGTGGCGGTAGCACAGCGCTGCCCGTTGCCGTACCGCTGTCTGGCGCACCTGTCGGCGTAGCTCGGCCAGGTAGCGCAGGTACCGCCGGCGGGCGACGTCCATCTCGGACGCGGTGGCCGCACCGCCGCCGGCCTGCCACGAGGTGGCCAGCATCGCCAGCGCGGAGACCGCGAACACCGCGCCCATCAGGTACGGGTAGGCGCCGCCGCCCTGGCCGAGGGCCATCGCCGCCGCGACCGAGCCGCCGAGCGCCGGCAGCAGCATGAACGCCTGCTGCCATCGGCCGGCGACCCCGGTGGGTTCGGTCGGCAACGACGGTGGCGCGGCGATGCGGATCTCGCCACCGGTGACGTCGGGTGCCGGCTGGCGGGCCGGTCGGTCGAGGACGGTACCGGACATCGACTCAGCTAACACGGCACGCTGCGTCGTCCGCAACGGACACACCGTGGTGTTCCCCAGTGTATCGAAAGTGGATACAGTGCTCCGGTCTGTTCGGCCAGTGCAGCTGTGCGTAACGGAGGTGCCGTGAGCGTACGTCTGGCGAAGATCACCGTCTGCGGGCCGCGACGTCGGCTGGACCTGGCGCTGCCGGCCCACGTGCCGGTCGCCGAATGGCTGCCGGAGGTGCTGCGTCGCGCCGGCGACGGGCTGGCCGACGAGGGCGAGCGGCACGGCGGTTGGCTGCTGTGCCGCACGGACGGTACGCCGGTCAGCGCCACTCGGCCACTGCCGCAGCAGGGGGTACGCGACGGCGAGGTGCTGCACCTGGTGCCCGGCGACACCTTCTGGCCGGAGCCGGAACACGACGACCTGGCGGACCTGGTCGCGGCGACCTCCCGCCGCCGGCGCACGCCGTGGTCCGGGCAGACCACCCGGCGCTACGCCGGCGCGGCGGCGGCTGCCTGGCTCGCCGGCGGCTGGCTGCTGCTGGTCCGCTCCAACGGTCCCGACCTGGCGGAGCTGGCGGTGGCCGTCACCGTGGCGGTGGCGGTCGCCGGGGTGCTCGCCGACCGGGTGTGGCGCAATCCGGTGGCGGGCCTGACGCTGGGCGCGGGCGCTCTGCCGTACGCCTTCGCCGCCGGCCTGCTGCTCGCCGGGGACGGCGGACCGGTCGGCACCGACCCGCACGGTTGGCCGAGCGCCGGGGCGGTACTCGCCGCTCACCTGGCGATGCTGGTGGCCGCGCCGCTGATCGCACTCGGCGTGACCACCGGCCGGTCGATCTTCGCCGCCGCGACCACCGTCGGTCTGCTCGGCAGCCTGGCAGCGGCGGTGGCGCTCGCTGGCGCGGGAGCGGCCGGTGCGGCCGCTCTGACGCTGGCCCTCGTCGGCTGCGGAACCGGTCTGCTGCCCCGACTCGCGGTCCGGATCGGGCGGCTGCCGGTGACCAGCCCGGCGACCGGCCCGAGTGACGCGACCGCAGCCGGGGCGACCACACCCGGGGCGACCACCGCCGACAGGTCCGCTCCGGACGCGGACGCGGTGGCACATGGCGTGGTCCGCGCCGAACAGGTGCTCACCGGGATGCTGGTCGGGTCCGCCGTCCTGGCCGCCGTCGCGAGCGCCGTCCTGGTGTGGCGCGGCGGCGTGGCCGGTCTGGTTCTGCTCGGGACGGCGGCGGTGGCGTTGCCGCTGCGCGGCCGGATGTTCGTCGTCGCCCGTCAGCGGGTGCCGTTGCAGGCAGCGGGGCTCACGGCAGGGGTGCTGCTGGTGTTCGTCGGTCTCCCGGCGTACCTGCCGTTGCCGGCGACCGTTTTCGTCGCGCTCGCGGCCGTACTCGCGCTGACCACGGCGGCGGCCGGCGGCCGGTACGCCACCCGGGCCCCGTCGCCGTACCTCGGTCGGGCGGCGGACGTGCTGGACACGCTGGCGGTGGTGTCGTTGATCCCGGTCGCCGGTGCGGTGCTGGGCCTGTACCGGTGGGCCACCGGCCTGCTCGGCTGAGCGTGGCCGGCAGCCCACCCGGGGGGGGGCTGGGTTCAGCCGGTCAGTGGGCTGCCTCGCCGCGTTCCAGGGCGGCCTCACGCCGCCGGAACGACGCCTGGATCTCGGCCTCGGCCTCGACCCGCCCGACCCAGGTCGCACCTTCGACCGACTTGCCCGGCTCGAGGTCCTTGTAGACCACGAAGAAGTGCTGGATCTCCAGCCGGTCGAACTCGCCGAGGTGGTGGATGTCGCGCAGGTGCTCCTGGCGCGGGTCCTCGTACGGCACGCAGAGGACCTTGTCGTCGGCGCCTTTTTCGTCTTTCATCCGGAACATGCCGATCGCCCGGCATCGGATGAGGCATCCTGGGAAGGTGGGTTCCGGTACGAGTACCAGTGCGTCCAGTGGATCGTCGTCCTGCCCAAGGGTTCCCTCGATGAAACCGTAGTCTGCCGGGTACTGCGTCGAGGTGAACAACGTACGGTCCAGCCGGATCCGGCCGGTCGCATGATCGACCTCATATTTGTTCCGGTGACCCTTGGGGATCTCAACCGTCACGTCGAAATCCATCATCACGCTCCCTCGTCGCCCGCGCTGGCTACGGAAATAGAGCGGTACGCCGCTCGGGCGTTGCCCCGCCCGACCGTTGGCTCCCGCTCGCTTTGTGAACACAAGTAGTGTCGCCTAGTCGGTTCGTCGTATGGGAGGTGGGGCCGGTGGGGAGGGAAGATTCACACTCGGGTAAGACCGCCGGTGAGGCCGACCCGTCGGGCCGGGAGCCCGACATCTCGCCGCAGGGCAAGGTGGTCGATGCGGAGAGTGACAATCTGGCTGGTGGTGATCCGCCCGAGGACGGTCCGGCCGACGCGCCGGCCTCGCCGGCCGTGGTCACCGCCGACGAGGTGACCGCAGCCGTACCCGAGCCCGTACCGGAACCCGAGCGCGAGCCGGAGTCGGAGTCGACAGTCACGCCGGAGCCGGTTGCTGAGCCCGGCGCGGTCGTACCTGAGCCGGTCGTCGGGCCCGAGCCGGTCGTCGTACCTGAGCCGGTCGTCGTACCTGAGCCGGTCGCTGAGTCCGAGCCGGTTGTCGGGCCCGAGCCGGTCGCTGAGCCCGAGCCGGCGCGGCGGCCGGTGACCGGGCGGGCCGTCGTACCGTCGAACACCCCGCCCCGGCCGCATCGTGGTCAGGCCGTCGTACCGGTGCGCGCCACCGCGTCAGCGCCGCAGCCGCCAGCAGCAGCGCCTCCGTCTGAGTCCGTGCTTGCGGCCGAGTCCGCATCGCCGTCGGTGGCCGCGCCGGAGCAGCCTGTGGCCGTACCCGAGCGTGCTGCGGTCGAGTCCGAGCAGCCTGTGGCCGTACCCGAGCAGCCTGTGGCCGTACCCGAGCAGCCTGCAGCCGGGCCCGAGCCGACCGGCGCTGGGGTCGGTCGCCGGCGGGCCATGTTGCTGGCCGCCGCGATCGTCGGTGCCTTCCTGCTGGTGAGTGGTACGTCGGTCGCCGTGCTGCGACCGGGGCCGGTGGCCGGCTGGTTCGGTGCCCAACCCGATCCCACCCCCAGCCCGTCAGGCGATCCGACGCCCGGGCCGGTGCTGGCCGCGATGGCGGCGGACGCACCGGTGCCGGACCAGACGGCGCTGGCGACGGAGCTCACCGCGGCACTCGCCTCGTCCGGACTCGGCGGTCGGGTGCATGTCTCCGTCCAGGACATGGCGACCGGGTCGGTGCTGTTCAGCCAGCAGCCGGACATGATGACCATGCCGGCGTCGACCACGAAACTGGTCACTGCGGCGACCGTGCTGGCCACGGTCGGCCCGACCCACCGGATCGCCACCCGGGTGGTCGCGGGGTCGGCTCCCGGTGAGGTCGTGCTGGTCGGTGGCGGTGACCCGACCCTGGCGATCGACGGGACCGGGTTCTACCCGACGGCGGCGCGACTCGACGAGCTGGCGGCCGCCACCCGTACGGCGCTCGGGGCGACCCCGGTCGCCAGGGTCGTCATCGACGCGTCGCTGTTCTCCGGTCCGGCGTTCGGGTCCGGCTGGGACGACGACATCCCCACCGGCGGGTACGCCGCGGCGATCACCGCGTTGATGGTCGACGGCGGCCGGACCGACCCGAAGGCAGGCAAGGGGTGGGCACCCCGCTCGTCGGCACCGGATCTGGCGGCCGGCCGGGCCTTCGCCCGGGCCCTGGGCCTGCCGGCGGAGGCGGTGACCAGCGCACCTGCGGGCTACGCCGAGCAGCTCGCCGGATCGACCGGGCAGCCGACGGGCAGCACCGGGGCGGTCGCGGGCGCCCCGGCCACCTCGGCGGCGGGGACCGGCACCGACGCGACCACGCAGACCGCCGGCACCGGCGCGCCCTCGCAGACCGCCGGCACCGGCGACCCGGCGGTGCGTCCCGGCACCGAACTCGCCCGGGTCGAGTCGCCGCCGATGATCAGCCTGGTGGAGACCATGCTGGCCGACAGCGACAACGTCGTGGCGGAGGCGCTGGCCCGACAGGTCGCCATCGCCCGGGGCGAACCCGCGTCGTACGCGGGCGCGGCGGCCGCGATGGACGCCGTACTGGCTGATCTCGGCCTGCCGGCCGAACAGAGCGAGCTGTTCGACGGCAGCGGCCTGTCGCGGACCAACCGCATGTCGCCCCGCCTGCTGACCGAGTTGACGGTGCTGGCGGGCAGCGGCAGCCGTCCCGAGCTGGCCGGGATATTCGCCGGACTGCCGGTCGCCGCGTGGTCCGGAACGCTGCAGGGCCGGTACCGGGCGACGGCCGCGCCGCAGCGGGCCGGCGCCGGCGTGGTGCGGGCCAAGACCGGCTCGTTGTCCGGGGTGAACTCACTGGCGGGGACGGTCACGACCGCCGATGGCCGGTTGTTGGCGTTCGCGGTGCTGGCCGACGCGGTGCCGCTCTACATCGACCAGGCCCAGGAGGCGCTGGACCGGATCGCGGCGACCCTGGCGGGCTGCGGTTGCCGCTGATCAGGACATGATCAACAGGGTCGACGAGCGGTACGCGGGTACGGTGGGTGGCATGGCGCAGTTCGTGGACTGGGATCTGGCCGCCGCTACCGCTGGCGCGCTGAGCAAGTCGGGGCCGAAGGCTACCTTGGACGAGGCGACCCAGGTCGTCGACGACCTCCGGCGACTCACCGACGAAGCGGCCGGGCACGTCGTCGCGTACACCGGGTTGCAGGCCCAGGTCGCGCACCCCCCGGTGCGGGTGGTCGACCGGCGGGACTGGGCGGCGGCGAACATCGCCGGGCTGCGCGACGTGATCACCCCGCTGGTGACCCGGGCCGCCGGGGACCGCCAGCCCGGTGCGCTGACCGACGCGATCGGCTCGCGGGTGACCGGCGTCCAGGCCGGTACGGTGCTCAGCTACCTGTCCGGACGGGTGCTCGGCCAGTACGAGGTCTTCTCCGGTGACCCCGGCCAGCTGCTGCTGGTCGCGCCGAACATCGTCGAGGTCGAGCGGAAACTGCAGGCCGACCCCCGGGACTTCCGGCTCTGGGTCTGCCTGCACGAGGTGACGCACCGGACCCAGTTCACGGCGGTGCCGTGGATGCGGGGGCACTTCCTCGGCCAGGTGCAGGCCTTCGTCGACGCCTCCCAGGCCGGCGGCGACAACATCGTCGAGCGGATTCGACGGGGCGTCGGCACACTGTCCGACGCCATCCGCGATCCGCAGAGCCGGGCCAGCGTGCTCGACATCGTCCAGACCCCGGCCCAGCGGGCCGTCCTGGACCGGCTGACCGCGTTGATGACCCTGCTGGAGGGGCACGCCGAGTTCGTCATGGACGGCGTCGGGCCGGAGGTGATCCCGACCGTGGAGCAGATCCGGGCCGGCTTCAACCGGCGCCGCGAGGCGGGCAACCCGTTGGAGAAGGCGATCCGTCGGCTGCTCGGCGTGGAGGTCAAGATGCGCCAGTACGCCGAGGGCCGCAAGTTCGTCCACGGCGTCGTCGAGCGGGTCGGCATGGCCGGTTTCAACAAGATCTTCGACTCGCCGTTGACCCTGCCCCGGCTGGAGGAGCTCGGCGACCCCGACGCGTGGGTTGCCCGGGTGCACGGCCCGGTGTCCGGTTCGCCGCCCACGGTTGCCTGAGCCGCCGGTGGCCGGGCCCGCTGCTGAGGTCGCCGCGCTGCGGGTCGCGGTCCGCCGGGTCCTGCGCGGGTACGCCGGACGGACCGTGCTGGTGGCCTGTTCCGGCGGTCCGGACTCGCTGGCGTTGGCGGCCACCGTCGCGTTCGTGGCCCCGCGCTGTGCCGTCACCGCCGGTCTGGTGACCGTCGACCACGCCCTGCAGCCGGGTTCCGCCGCGCGGGCCGGGCAGGTGGCCCGGTGGGCGGCCGACGTCGGGTTCGACCCGGTCGTGGTGGCACCGGTGTCGGTCGGGCGCGACGGTGGTCCGGAGGCGGCGGCCCGCTCCGCCCGGTACGCCGCCCTCCGGGAGGTGGCCAGCCGGCACGGTGCCGTCGCCGTGCTGCTCGGGCACACCCGCGACGATCAGGCCGAGACGGTGCTGCTGGCGCTGGCCCGGGGGGCCGGGCCGGCGGGACTGTCCGGGATGCCGCCGGCCCGCGAGGTCGCCGGCGTCACGCTGCTGCGGCCGTTGCTGTCGGTGACCCGGGCGCAGACGACGGCGGCCTGTGCCGCGCTGGGGCTGGACCCGTGGACCGACCCGCACAACACCGACCCGGCGTACGCCCGGGCCCGGGTCCGGGCCGATCTGCTGCCGGCGCTGGTCGACACGTTGGGTGCCGGGGTGGTGGCGAACCTGGCCCGGACCGCCACGCTGCTGGCGGCCGACAACGCCGTACTCGACGGGTTGGCCGACGCCGCGTTGCGCCGGGCCCGGACCCCGGCCGGGCTGGTGGTCGCGGTGCTCGCCGAGCAGCCCGACGCGGTACGGACCCGGGTGCTGCACCGCTGGGCCCGTGAGCTCGGCGCGGCGGGCGGCGCGTTGTCCCACCGGCACGTCGACGCCCTCGACACGCTGGTGACCGGTTGGCGGGGGCAGCGGGCGGTGCACCTGCCCGGGGGGATCCAGGTCCACCGTCGGGCCGGCGTACTGGCCGCCGTGAGCGCGACCGCCGACGAGCCGGTGGGCACCACTCAGCCGGTGGGCACCACTCAGCCGGTGGGGGACGATCAGCCGGTGGCGACCACTCAGCCGGCGGCGGACGCGCCGACGGCGGTGCGGTCGCGGAACGTGCTGCGGTAGGCCTGCGGGGTGGCGCCGACCCGGCGGGTGAAGTGGTGGCGCAGGGTGGCCGCGTCGCCGAAGCCGCAGTGCCGGGCGACCGCCTCGACGCCGAGGCTGGTCTCCTCCAGCAGTTGGCGGGCCCGGAGCACCCGTTGGCCGGTCAGCCAGTCGTGCGGGGTGGTGCCGGTTTCGGCGCGGAACCGCCGGGCGAAGGTGCGCGGGGCCATGTGCGCCCGTGCCGCGAGGTCGTCGACGCTCGCCGGTACGTCCAGGTGGGCCTGCATCCAGGCGAGCACCGGTTCCAGGGTGGTCGCGGTCGGGCTGGCCGCGATCGGGGTCTCGATGTACTGCGTCTGACCGCCGTCGCGGTGCGGCGGGACCACCATCCGACGGGCGAGCTTGGTGGCCAGCGCCGAGCCGTGCTCCTGGCGGACCAGGTGCAGGCAGGCGTCGATCCCGGCGGCGGTGCCGGCGCCGGTCAAC
Organism: Solwaraspora sp. WMMA2056; assembly: GCF_030345095.1. NCBI lineage: Bacteria > Bacillati > Actinomycetota > Actinomycetes > Micromonosporales > Micromonosporaceae > Solwaraspora > Solwaraspora sp. WMMA2056. The sequence continues at coordinate 353,241 of NZ_CP128360.1, read as the reverse complement.
ACGTTGCCGTCGTGGACGTACAGGGAGTCGCACTGCACCCGGGCGGTCGGGTGACGGCGGGCGAGTTCGTCGGCGTACTTCCAGTGGGTCGTGCAGGCGCGGCCGTCGAGCAGACCGGCGGCGCCGAGCACGAACGCGCCGGAGCAGACACTGAGCAGGATGGCGCCGCGCCGGTCGGCGGCGCGTAGCGCGTCGAGCACCGGCGGCGGCACCGTGCGCTGGTAGGCGGCGGCCGGGACGGCCACCAGGTCGGCGTCGGCGACCGGCCCGAGGTCGGCGGTGGGGGTGATCGAGAACCCGGACGTGCTGCGGACCGGTGCCCCGTCGACGGTGCAGACGTCGAAGCGGTACGTCGGGAAGCCGTCGGCGCTGCGGTCCAGGCCGAAGACCTCGCAGATCACCCCGAGCTCGAAGGCGGCGACGTCGTCGAGGGCGATCACTGCGACGGTACGGATCATACGACCGAGGTTAGCGCGGTGCTGGCAGTAAATCGAGGGGCGATGGCATTCCTGCCACTGTCGGCCCGGGGCGGGCGGTCGCAGACTGGTCACAGACGTCCGGTGCGCACCGGCGGCAGACCTGTCGAACACCATCAGAAGGTGACGCCGCCATGGAACTGTTCATTGTCACGACGATCATCGCGTTGCTGGCCGCCGCCTCGGCGGCGGGCCTGACCCACGACAGCCGTGACTCGGCCGACTGGCGGCCGAGCCACCAGGGCGAGCGGCGCTCTTGGTGACCGGGTGGGCGATCATCGTCACGGCCGGCCCGGCTGCCGGTCGGTGAGCCGGATGCGGCAGGCTTAGGGGCATGGCTGACGGCTCCTGGTACGACGCCGACATCGACCACGTGATCATCACGGAGGACGAGATCCGCGAGAAGACGGCGGAACTCGCCAAGCAGGTCGCCACCGACCACGCCGACGTGCCGGGCGGGCTGCTGCTGGTCTGCGTGCTCAAGGGCGCGGTCATGTTCATGGCCGACTTCGCCCGGGCGCTCGGCCGGCAGGGCCCACCCGTGGAGCTGGAGTTCATGGCAGTCTCCTCCTACGGGCAGGGCACCACCTCGTCCGGCGTGGTGCGGATCCTCAAGGATCTGGAGCGCGACATCGCCGGCCGGCACGTACTGGTGGTCGAGGACATCATCGACTCCGGCCTGACCCTGTCCTGGCTGCTGAAGTACCTGGAGTCCCGGTCGGCGGCCAGCGTCGAGGTGGTCGCGCTGTTCCGCAAGCCGGAGGCGGTCAAGGTGCCGGTCCCGGTGCGGTACGTCGGTTTCGACATCCCGACCGAGTTCGTGGTGGGCTACGGCCTCGACTTCGCCGAGCGTTACCGGGAGTTGCCCTACGTCGGGGTGCTCAAGCCCGAGGTGTACGCCCGGTAGCCGTACCGGTGCGCGGCCGATGGTCGCCGTGGGCGGCCGGTAGCCGCGTACCAGCTGTCGCCGGGTCTTCCGTCCGGGAAACTCGCCGGGACGTCCAGGCCACTTCCAGAAAACAGCGCTACGGTGTCTGATGGTGCGGGCGAACACCCGTACCGGCGGGGCGGAAGCCACCGTACCGGCCAGTCGACAGGCCCACGCCGACCGACCGACCGGGCGCGCGGACACGCGCCGCGCCACCACGGTGTACCGTCGAATGACCGTGGCGTGCGGGTGGCGCCTCGGGGTCGCTAACCAGACGGTCAGAACGTCGATCAGGAGGGTCCGGGCGCCGCGGCGCTCGACATACGTATGGAACGTACGCGTTTCTTCCGCCGGCCGGTGGTCTGGATCATCCTGGTGATCATCGGTGCGATTGCGCTCAGCTCGTTCTTCACCAACGGCCCCAGCTACCACAAGGTGGACACCTCGGTGGCGCTGGAGCGGCTGGAGCAGGGCGGCATCGACAAGGCGATATTCCAGGACCGGGAGCAGACGATCCGGCTCGACCTGGCCGAGCCGGAGCAGTTCGGCGAGACCGAGACCGACCGGATCGAGGCACAGTTCCCGTACGAGGTCGGCGGCGAGATCTGGACCGACGTGCTGGCGGCCAAGGAGGCCGGCCGGATCACCGGCCCGGCCGAGGCCGAGGTCTCGTCGGACAGCATCTTCATCACGCTGCTGGTCAACCTGCTGCCCATCGCCATTCTGGTGATCCTGCTGCTGCTGTTCATGTCGCAGATGCAGGGCGGCGGCTCGCGGGTGCTCAACTTCGGCAAGTCCAAGGCGAAGGTGATCACCAAGGACACCCCGAAGACGACCTTCGCCGACGTCGCCGGCTCCGAGGAGGCGGTCGAGGAGCTGCAGGAGATCAAGGACTTCCTGCAGAACCCCGCGAAGTACCAGGCCCTCGGTGCCAAGATCCCCAAGGGCGTACTGCTGTTCGGCCCACCCGGTACCGGTAAGACCCTGCTGGCCCGCGCGGTCGCCGGCGAGGCCGGGGTGCCGTTCTACTCGATCTCCGGTTCCGACTTCGTCGAGATGTTCGTCGGCGTCGGCGCCAGCCGGGTCCGTGACCTGTTCGAGCAGGCCAAGGCGAACGCACCGGCGATCGTCTTCGTCGACGAGATCGACGCGGTCGGCCGGCACCGGGGTGCCGGCATGGGCGGCGGCCACGACGAGCGGGAACAGACCCTCAACCAGCTGCTGGTCGAGATGGACGGCTTCGACACCAAGGGCGGCGTGATCCTGATCGCCGCCACCAACCGGCCCGACATCCTCGACCCGGCGCTGCTGCGGCCCGGCCGGTTCGACCGGCAGATCCCGGTCGACGCCCCCGACATGGAGGGCCGCAAGGCGATCCTGCGGGTGCACGCCCGGGGCAAGCCGTTCGCGCCCGACGTCGACCTGGACGCGGTCGCCCGCCGGACCCCCGGCTTCAGCGGCGCCGACCTGGCCAACGTGATCAACGAGGCGGCGCTGCTGACCGCCCGGCAGGACGCCCGGGCGATCAGCAACGAGGCCCTGGAGGAGTCGATCGACCGGGTGGTTGCCGGCCCGCAGCGGCGGACCCGGGTGATGGGCGACAAGGAAAAGAAGATCACCGCGTACCACGAGGGCGGGCACGCCCTGGTCGCCTGGGCGTTGCCGCACGCCGCCCCGGTGCACAAGGTGACGATCCTGTCCCGTGGCCGGTCGCTGGGCCACACCCTGGTGCTGCCGACCGAGGACAAGTACACCCAGACCCGTGCCGAGATGATCGACACCCTGGCGTACGCCCTCGGTGGCCGGGCCGCCGAGGAGCTGGTCTTCCACGAGCCCACCACCGGTGCCGGCAACGACATCGAGAAGGCCAGCGCGCTGGCCCGGGCCATGGTCACCCAGTACGGCATGAGCGCCAAACTCGGCGCGGTCAAGTACGGCACCAACGGCGACGAGCCGTTCCTCGGCCGCACCATGGGCCACGAGCGGGACTACTCCGACACCGTCGCCGCGGAGATCGACGGCGAGGTCCGGGCGCTGATCGAGCTGGCCCACGACGAGGCGTGGGAGATCCTCGTCGAGTACCGCGACGTGCTCGACAACATGGTGCTGGAGCTGATGGAGAAGGAGACCCTCTCCACCGCCGACATGGCCCGGATCTGCGAGCGGGTGGTCAAGCGTCCGCCGATGGCCCCGTTCAACGGCTTCGGCAAGCGGCAGCCGTCGACCGAGCCGCCGGTGCTGACCCCGGCCGAGAAGGAGAACCTCGGCCGGCAGGCCGCCGAGGACGGTGCCCAGGCCATCTTCGGCACCGGCATGTCCGCCAACTCGGACGGCACCCCCTGAGCAGCCCGACACCGTCCAACGCGTCGTCGACCGAACCGGACGACGACGCGTTGGACTATCTCGCCGCCCGCCTGATCAACGGCAAACTCAACGGCACCCCGATCGAACGCTCCGTCGACCTGGGCCGCATCGAACGCGCCGTACGGGAGATCCTGATCGCCGTCGGCGAGGACCCGGACCGCGACGGGTTACGCCAGACGCCGGGGCGGGTCGCCCGCGCCTACGCCGAACTGCTGGCCGGACTGCGGGCCGACGCCGGCCAGGTGCTCACCACGACCTTCGAGGCCGACCACGACGAGCTCGTCCTGGTCCGCGACATCGAGGTCATGTCGCTGTGCGAGCACCACATGCTGCCGTTCCGGGGCGTGGCGCACATCGGCTACATCCCCGGCACCACCGGGCGGATCACCGGGCTGTCGAAGCTGGCCCGGCTGGTCGAGGTCTACGCGCGGCGGCTGCAGGTCCAGGAACGGTTGACCGCCCAGATCGCCGACACGCTGATGGCCCGGTTGGAGCCGCGTGGCGTGGTCGCCGTACTGGAGTGCGAGCACATGTGCATGGCCATGCGCGGCATCCAGAAGGCCGGAGCCCGGACGATCACCTCCGCCGTCCGTGGCGTGTTCCAGCGGGACGCCAAGTCCCGGGCCGAAGCGATGAGCCTGATCATCCACAGCTGAGCCTGGTACGACAGCGCCCGGGTCGTCACCGCAGCAGGGCGACGACGGCCGCGAGGACGAGCGCCAGCAGCAGCGGAGCGGAGCAGACGGCGAGGCCGGCCACCGGCGTACGGTCCACCTGCCGACCAGGGCCGGCGTAGACGAACCCGACGGCCAGCCAGCCGAGACCGAACGCCACCGCCGGCATCACCACCCCGCAGCCGAGCACGTAGCGCAGCGGCACCTGGTCGCCGGCGGCGGCGAACAACGCGATCTGGATCACCACGACGATCATCGCGAACGGCCCGTACACCAGCAGGTTGCGCAGCCACGCCGGGCTACCGCCGCCGGTCGGTGCCGGCCCGGCCAGTGCGGCCGCCGCCCCGTCCAGCGCGGCCACGGTCCGCGCCACCGTGGCCTGGCGGGCGGAGGCACCACCCGACTCGAGCGCGGCCCGCGTCGCGGCCACCTCCTCCGCCGCCGGGTCCAGGGCCCCCGGCGGTACGCCGAACGCGATCAGCTGGTGCCGCTGCGCCGCCAGCCGGTCCGTGATGGCCGACGATGCCCCCGGCGCACCGGGAGCCGCCCCCGGCGGCGGTACCGCCGGGGCCTGGCGCAGCCGGGCGAGTCGCCGGACGGTCGCGGCGTACTCCGCCCAGTCGGCGGGCGCGGTCACGACGGCACCTCCCCGTGGTCGGACACCGTGCCCCGGCCGTACGGCACGAAGACCGTGCGCCGGTCGGTCTGGGCGTCGTACAGCAGGCCACGACGGTCCCGGGGACGCCACGGCGGCAGCCGGTCCGGGCCGCCGGTGTCTGCGGCCACGGGCAGGTCGAGCAGCACGATGCCGGCGATCAGTTCCGGGCTCGGCCCGAGGAACGCCACGAACGGGTCCACCCGTTCCCAGCAGGAGAGCAGGTGGACCCCCCGCGCCGGTCCGGAATCCAGCAGGTTGCGCAGCCGGGCGGCGGCCGGCCCACCGAGTTCGAGTACGTCGGCCGTCGCGATGATCAGGTAGGCGGGTCCGGACGTGTCGCCGAGCGTCCGCAGCACGTCCAGATCGACGATCTCCGTCGTCAGCCGACCGTCGACGGCGGCGGCGAGGCTGTCGAGCTGCGGCCGGTCATGTTCGCCGAACGACACGAGGATCAGCCGGCCGGTGCCCGGCTCGTGCTGCCCGGCGAGGCTGATGACCGCCGTGGCCAGTAGTTCGGCCGTCCGCGTACGGGAGCCGAAGATGGCCAGGTGCCGCCCGGGGGCGCGTTCGAACCGGAACTCGGCTGCCCGCTCCGGCAGCTCCACCGCCCGACCGAGCCGGCACACCGGCGGCCCGGTGCCGTCGCCAGTTTTCGACGCGCCCGCCGCCGACATCGGTTCGGCGTACCCGGCGAACACCTGCGGCGGACCGGCCTGCGGGTCGGCCCGGGACCAGAGTTGCCGGCGCAGCCGGGCCAGCTCCGGCCGGTCCGCGTACGGGTCCGGGAAGGCGACGGTCCGCTCGTGGCCCCGGGTGGCACCCCGGGGCCCGCCGAGACCACCGGCGGTGTTCACCACCGCGCTGCCCAGCGGCAGGCCGGCCGCCGCGTCGTTGTCCGGCTCCAGCAGCCAGTCACCGCCGGGCAGCGCCACCCGTACGGGGAAGTGGCCGCGCAGCGTGTCGTCCTGCCACCAGGGCGCACCGGCGGCCGGCTCGGCTGGCCCGGCCGTCCCGCTGTCGGTGTCGTCGGCCGGTCGGCCGCCCGTCGAGTCGGCCAGCACCAGGTGGACGCCGCAGCCGCGGCCGCCCCGGGCGATCCGGTCCAGCAGGTCGACGGCGTCGGCGGCGGTGTCGCTGGAGCGGTCGAGCAGGGGCCCCGGATCCTTGATCACGCAGAGGACTCGGCCGATCCGGGCGTGTGCGGCGAGGTCGGCGAACCGGCTGGAGCCGCTGCGGCCGGCGAGCCAGGTGCGCCGCTCCACCTCGGCGGCGAGCAGCCGCAGCACCGACAGTCCGTACTCCGGGTCGGCCTCGACGCCGACCGACGCGACGTGCGGCAACCAGGCCGGCCCGGCCTGCGGTGGCTGGCCCGACTCGGCCTGTGGTGGCCCGCCCGGCTCGGCTGCGGCGGACATGACGCCGGCGAAGGACTCCCCGGGCGACAGGTCCACCAGATGGACGGTCAGCTCGTCCGGCGGGTACCGGACGGCGAGCCCGTACAGGACGTCGACCAGGAACTCGGCCACTCCGGCACCGGCCTCGCCGGCGACCAGCCAGTGGGGGGTGACGTCGGTGAGGCCCAGCGGCACCTGGCGGTGGCCGTCGAAACCGGCGACGACCACCAGCCCGTCGGCCGCCGACTCGGTCCAGCACCCGGTGGCCGGGTCGGGCAGGAGTTCGGTGAGCGTCGGGCGGGCCGGGGGACCGGCCGCCGCCAGTTCGGCGCTGACCCGGTCGACGAGGTGGTGCGGTGGGTCCGCGTCGAGGTACACCGGTACCGCCAACCCGCCCGGCCGGCCGGGCCCGGCCGACGCGGGATCGCCGAAGGCCTCGCCTGGCGGGTCGCCGACCAGCACGTGCGGATTGCGCAGCCGGACCGTGGTGCTGCGGGGCAGGTCGGCGCGGGTCTGCTCGAGGCTCAACGGCGGCGGCGGCCAACCCGCGACCACCAGGTGCAGACCGTGTTCGGGGCCGGCCTGGGCGAGCCGGGCGATCCGGTCGAGATCGACGCCCTCGGTGTCCTCGGGCAGTGACGCGATCACCAGGACCATGAACCGGCCGTGCCGGTGGTGCCGGGCGACGGTCGGTCGGGCCGGACGGATCCACTGTTCCGCCTCGGCCAGCACGGATCGCAGCCCGGCGGTCTGGGTCGCCGCTGGGCGCAGTACGCCAGCGTCGATCAGCGCCCCGAACGGGGCCAGTACGCCGCCGGGCACTGTCGCGATGCCGTCCACCGCCCGTACCGTCAGGCGGCGCTGCGGTACGGCGGCCAGCAGCCGGAGCACCAGCGCCCGGAGCAGTCCGGCCACCCGTCTGTCCCGGACGTCGCCGTCGACGGCCAGGTGCCCGGTGCCCAGCAGCGGTACGACGACCGGGAAGCGGGCGTCGTCGAGCGGCTGGGCGATCCCGATCCGGACGTGCCCGGCCTGGTCCACGTCGCCGAGCGGCAGGGCCGGGGTCTGCGCGTCCAGCGGCGCGCCCCACCAGCCGGGGGCCAGCCGGGCGGCGAGGCTGCGTAACTGTTCGGCGATCTCGTGCTGGCTCGTGCCCGGGTCGACGCCGTTGCGGTCGGCGCCAGCACGGTCAGCGCCGTCACGGTCGACGCCGTCACGGTCGACGCCGGGCCGGTCGGTGCCGGCTGCCGGGTGGTGGCCGGTCAGCGTCAGGGCGGCGACGCCGGCGGCAGCCGAGCGGTGCAGCGCGGCGGCGCGGTCCAGGTCAATGCCCATCTCGACCACCTGCCTACTGCTTGTTCGCCAACCCGATCTGGCGGGTGCCGGTCGAGTCCAGACCTGAGACGGTATCCCAGCGATCTGGGAGCCGGTCGGCGGCAACCGATGTTTCACGATTGATCGGCACTCGTCGGGGTGCTTCGCCGGATATGTGACCAATGAGGACGCCGCTCCGCTATTCAGTCTCACGTTGTCGACGGATACTGTCGAAGGGTGGAGCAGACGCGACCGGCGACCCCCGTACGCCGGGGCTGGGTGCCCCGGCAGCGGACCGCTCCGGGCGTAACCCCCCCGGTGGTGGTCCCACCCGGTCGCCGGCTCCGCCTCGCGGTGGTCCTGGTCGCCGGTGCCCTCGCCCTGCTCTGCATGGGCGGGGTCGGCGTCGCCTTCGTGCTCTACGCCAACGTCACCACCCCCGACCGCAGCACGCCGGAGACGGCGGCGCTGAGCTTCCTCGACGCGTACCTGTTGCAGCGCGACGATGTCGTGGCCGATCTGCATCTCTGCGAGCAACCGTCGATCGCGCCGCTGACCGCCTACCGCACCGACACCGTCGAGTGGGAGCAGCGTCAGGGCACCCTGTCGGCGATGACGATCGGGCAGTTGACCACCGAGACCTCGGGACAGGACCGGGCGGTGCTGACCGTGGAGGTGGAACGGAGGCTGCCGACCGGCGGGTTGATCACCCGGCTGACCGACCGTTGGCGGATCACCACGGTGGACGAGGACGGCTGGCGGGTCTGCCAGGTCGAGCGGTTGACGTGAGCGCGGCGACGCGTCACTCGACCCAGACCAGATGCACCGGCAGTTCGATGGTCTCCGGCGGCTGCCCGGTCCAGACCCAGCGGTACCACGCCAGCTCGGTGCTGGCCCGGACACAGATGTCGCCGTCGGCGCCGGTGTGCAGCTCGGTGACCGCGCGCAGATCCCGGCGTTCCGTGCCGTCGTCCATGTGCACGATGCGGCGGCCGGCGAGCGGGCCGGCGTCGACCGCAGGCACCGGGAAGCGGGCCGCCGGGGCGTCCAACGAGACCAGCCGCGACAGGACGTCGTCGCGCGGCGGGGCGGTCAGCCGCTCGTCCGGCCGCTCGACCCAGACCCGGTCCGCCGGCACCAGCGGCGCGAACACCTCGACGCCCTCGGACTCCGCCCGGTACCACTCCTGTTCCGGTAGCACCGGCACGTAGGTGCGGCTGCGCTGGACGACCTTCTCGTCGCCGCGCAGATCGCCGCGCCAACCGGTGCCGGGCAGCCCGATCAGCACCCGCCGACCGCGCAGTTCCGGCTCGGCGGCGGCCGGCACCAGGGCCAGTGGCCGGGGTGGTCGGGGCGCCCAGTCGGGTTGGTCGGCGAAGGGATCCGGCATCGGTTCCCGGGTCATCGTGTCCTCCCGCCCGGTCGATCAGCCGCTCTCACCCAGTGGCGCGCCCCGCTCCCGCATGAAGGGCACCGGGTCGACCGCGCCGCGTCGGCTCCGGTCGCCGTCGATGTGCACCTCGAAGTGCAGGTGCGGTCCGGACGAGTTGCCGCTGGAGCCGACCTTGCCGATCACCTGCCCGGCGTCGACCAGGTCTCCGGTGGCGACGTCCGGCCGTTGCACCATGTGACAGTATCTCGTGATCACCTGGTCGGCGTGCAGGATGTCCACGAACCAGCCGCAGCCGCCCGTGTCGGTGGAGCCGTCGACGTCGCAGTTGAGGCGGCCGTACTGGTCCGGGTCGCACCGCGAGACGATCACCCGGCCTGCCGCCGCGGCCCGGATCAGCACCCCCTTGGGCTGGGCGATGTCCACCCCGTTGTGTCCCGGCCGGGCATTGGTGCGGAACCCGGAGCCGACGTTGCCCGGCACCGGCCTGGTCCACCCCGAGGCGGCGATCTCCCCGTCGGCGGCGCAGCGGAGCCCGTCGGGCCCGCTCACCGCGCGGGCCGCGCCGTCGGTGAGGACGTTGACGATCCGGGTGGCGAGGGGTTCGTGCTTGGCGTAGGCGTCCGGGAAGGCGCTGACCTGTACGCGCTGCGCGGCGACGGTCAACGCCATCGTCTCCCAGCCGTCGATGGTGAGCAGCTTGTCGTAGAACTTCCCGGACGAGTACGCCGGGTCCTGCAACTGCTCGGGGGTGCCCCAGCCCTGACTCGGCCGCTGCTGGAACAGCCCGAGCGAGTCGTGATCGTTGCGGGACCCCAGATTCCCCAGGTTGCGCAGGGCGGACTCCTGCATGGCGGTGGCGACCGCGATCACCCAGCCGCGCGGCGGGACCGACATTTCGGCACCGACGTTGATGATCACCACCGCGTTGGCGATCTGGTCCGGCCCGTACGGCCCGATCCGGGGCGCACGGTCGGGGTCGACCGGCCCCTCCCGGCCGCAGCCGAACGTGCTGAACAGGGTCGACTGGTCGGCGTCCTCGCTGAACAGCACGGCGCCGATCCCGCCGGTGCAGCAGAGCAGCACCATCGTCGCGGTCAGCGCCACGGTGAGGGCGACGTGCCGGCCGGCCCGCGACCGGAGACTGGGTTCGGCGTCGCTCATCCCCGCTCCCAGTCCACCCCGTCGACCAACCAGATCCCGTCCGGGCCGGTCAGCCGCAGCCGCAGCAGGCCGGAGTCCACGTCGATCACCACCTCGACCAGATTCGTCGCGTACGGCACGACGGCGGGCTCCCCGGTCAACCGCTCCGCCGGCACCACCACCGGGTCCACTCCGACCAGCTTGTCGGCGAGCTCGGCGGTGACGTACGGGCGCAGCCCCCGGTGCCACTGCTCCGGGGCGAGATCGCGCCGGATCCATTCGGTCGCGAAGTCCATCGCGACGGTCTGCGGCTCCGGCGCGCCCGGACTGGTCACCGGGTCGGGCGGCGGGGCGACCGACTGGATGCCGTCGTCACCGGCGGTCGGGTCGATGGTCAGCGCCGGTTGTGGACCGGGGTTGCCCAACGGCGGCCGGACGGCACCGTCACCGGGACCGACCACCTGCCCGACCCCGATCACGCTGACCACGACGACGAGCAGCAGGATCGCCAGCCCGACCCGGGACCGGAAGAGGAACCGGGTCAGGAAGGCGATGACGGCGCGCATCCGGGGTCACCGCGCCTCGGTACGGATCCGTGGCTTCGGCGCCTCGGTGCTCTTCGGCGCGCTGCCCGGCCGGTAGACGGCGTACTGCTGCTGCTCGGCCGGCACGTCGGGAGCCGTCCAGGTCGGAGTGCGGCGCGGTCTGGCCGCCGGGGCCGTCGAGCGCTCCGGCGACGGTTCCGGGGCCGATTCGCGACCGTCCGGGCGTTCCCGCACCGGGGCGGCGGTGCTGTCGGTGCGTGGCTTGTCGGCGGCCGGATCCTCCAGGCGGGCCTCCGGTCGTACGGTGGACTGCTTGACCACCGTGCTACGGTCACTGCCCTTGGTACGGACCACGACCTGTTCCGGCTCGCGGGTCTCCCGGGTCTCCCGGAAGTAGCGCAGGTGCCAGGAGTTGCCGCCACCGGCGCCGCCGCGACCGCCCAGTTCGGTGATCCGCCGGTACGGGCGCAGCAACAGCCAGCCGACCATGCCGCAGAGCCAGATCAGCACCACCTGCAGCCAGCCCGGCAGGGTCGGCGTACTCATGATCAGATCGACGGCGAAGAGGTACACGGCCGCGCCGGTACCGAAGATCGCGATGTTGAAGATCGCGGCGACGACCGCGTTGCCGAGCCGGCGCATCCCGGCCCCGGCCGGGCGCAGCAGCCCGATGGTGCCGAGGATCGGCGCCGCGACCACCACCCAGCGGAAGAGCAGGAAGCCCAGCAGCACGAGCAGCGACGCCGCCAGGTCGAACATGGCGAACATGACCGCAGCGAAGATCGCGATCAGGCCGGTACCGACCCGGTCCATCTCGCGGATGCCCTGCAGGTGCTCGTACGCCTCCGGATCCTCGGTCCGGATCTGCTCGGCCACCTTCATCCACTGCTGGTTCTTGGCCGCGATGATGGCGTCGCGTCGCGCCGGGTCGGCCCGGATCGCCTCGATCTCGGCCCAGGTGAAGGCCTGGGCGTCGTACAGCGCGAAGCCGTACTTCTGGGCCGTCGGGCTGTCCGCCGACCCGAGCACCCCCCGCAGCCAGTTGCGGTAGACCATTGACGAGGTGATGGTGTCGCTGGCCCGCACGGCCGGCGGGCGCTGGTCGGCGCAGCGCTGCGCGTCTGCCTCCGGGCAGTCCTCGGCCGGAATCTCGACGGCGCGGGGGCCGACCGCTTCGTGCACGACGCCGAGCGTGCTGGTCAGGGCGCCGTCGGCGAGGTTGGCCGAGCGCACCGGCCAGGCGGCGATCGCCGTCACCACCACCATGATCAGGACCGCCCAGCCAGCAGTGGTGATCATGTTGCTCATGTCGGACTGCCGGGACCGCCAGATCAGGTAGAGGCCGACCACGCAGAGCGTGATCAGGCCGAAGACGGTGAAGACCTCCTCGTAGATGGCGGTGGTGGCCTGCTCCACCAGAGGGTCGGCCCAGGCGTACATGGTGCCCGGATCCCAGGCGCGTTCGCGGATCGCGTTCGAGGCGCCGATGATCGCCGTGGCCACCATCATCTCGAAGTTGGCGAGGCCGTTGAACGCGCTGACGTCGACGTTGGTCACGCTGGAGGCGCAGCCGCCGTCGAGGTCGTAGGTGGGGAACCGGTAGCCGGCGTATCCGTAGTTCATGTACAGCCCGCCCGCGCCCTCGGTCTGCTCCGGCTGGGTGGCGAACCAGCCGCCGAAGCCGGAGTCGGGAGCGCTCGGGGCCGGTGGCTTCAGACACTGGGCGCGGGCGGAACCGACGTCCTCCAGCCGGTCGAGGCAGGCCCGGAAGTCGGCCTGCCACGCCTCCACCGGGCACAGGTTCGTCGGATCCTGGGCCGGCAGTTGGGCGATCGGGGCGATCGGGGCGGCCTGTGCGGCGGATCCGGCACCCAGGACCGGCCAGGAGACGCTCGCCACGGCGGTGATCAGGACGGCGAGCAGTAGTGCGGTGCACCGGGTCGCGGTCCTCGCCACGTCACACCTCCAGGTCGCTGAGCGCTGATGGCAGTCCTGCCGGTGCCGACTGCGGCGTGCCGGGCGTGGTGTCCAGATGGTCGAGCAGGCCGTCCACGTATGACACGTCGACCCGGACCTTCTGCACCCGGCCGTCCACGTCGCGCATGATGAACTCACGGAAGCCGAGGCGGGCCGCCGACGAGCTGTCTACGCTGGACAACGAGGCGAGGGTCGCTTCGTAACCGTCGTCGACCGGGACCCGCAGCAGGCGTAGCGCCTCGGCGGCGATCTCCTCGTCCTCGGCGATGCGTCCGACGAAGACGGTGGAGACCAGGTTCTGCACGTCGAGGCCGAGGATGTCCTTCGGGTTCTGTGAGGAGACCAGCGCCGCGAGGTTCCACTTGCGGGAGTCTCTGGCGAGTCGGACCAGGAAGGACCGGCCGGAGCGCCAGCCCTCCATGAAGTGCGCCTCGTCGAGGCCGACCAGTTTGCGCGACGACATCGAGCCGCCGTAGCAGCGCCGGACGGCGAGCCGGTGCGCGGTGTGCAGCATCGGCAGCGCCAGGGCCTCCTCCGCCGACCAGTACTCGCGTTCGATCTTCAGGTCCGGCAGCCGCAGCCCGGCCATGGTGATCACGGTCAGCGCGGCGTCGGCGCCGAGCAGCCCGGGCGACGGGGAGCCGAAGAACAGCAGCGCCAACGGCATCTCGGCGGTGTCCAGCAGCAGGTTCGCCAGCTCCCGGCCGTCCTCGTCGATGCCGTTGAGGCAGGCGACGACGTCGTCGAGGGTCGAGGTCTCCTCGGCGGGGACCTGCCGGACCGCGTGCCGCAGCAGGGTGGCGGTCGAGGATTCCCGGGCCACCTGCGGCGGCACCAGCATCATGCAGATGTCCTGGACGAGCATCCGACGTTCGGCCCGGGCGTTGGAGACGGCGATCTCGTACTCGCGGTCGCCGGCGGCGCCGGTCGCGAACTCCGCCCGGATCGGGGTCGGGATCAGCGAGTACGGCGCCAACGTGCCCTGTTCGGAGCCGGTCAGGTTGAGCACCCGCGAGTACGGCCGCAGCTCCGGCATGGCGCAGAGCCGGGCGAGCGGCCCGGACGGGTCGAGCAGCGTCACCTGCACGCCCCGGCGGGCGGCCAGGTATCCGAGGGCACCGAGCAGGGTCGACTTGCCACCGCCGGGTTCGGCGACGAAGACGGCGAGCCCGGACCGTTCCCGGACCTCCATCGGAAAGTGCAGGTCGAGGAAGACGGGTCGGCGGCAGGTGCCGGCGGTCCGGCCGATCAGGTCGCCACGGCGGTCGCCGACGGTGGACGCCGCCTGCGGCAGCGCGGCGGCGAGCAGCTTCACCGGCATCCGTCGGATGTAGCCGGTGTTGGCCACCGGTTCGCCGGGGATGAACTCGCGGGCCAGCCAGTCCTGGTTCTTCGGGTGCTGCAGCGAGATCCGCATCTCGCGGGAGTAGAGCTGGATGAGCCGGCGGGCGCGTTCCAGGCACTCCTCCCGGGTGCGGCCGCCGACCGCGATGCGGTGCCAGCCGTGTGCCCGGGCGGACTCGACGGGCAGTCCGGTGGTCATCTCGTCGCCGATGTTGAGCGCCCGTTTCGCCAGGCGCTCGAGCTCCGGCGGGGCGTCGATGCCGTGTTCGGCGTAGTCGAGCTGCTGCGACCGGATCATGCGGAGCCGGTGTTCCAGGTTGCGGAACGAGTCGGTGGGGCCGAGCAGGTCGATCCGGGAGGAGATCTCCATCGGCCAGGGCAGCCGCTCGTGGAAGTGCATCCACGGCTCGTGCCGTTCGGGGATCTCCAGCGGTTCCATCCGGCCCACGGCCAGCACGGCGACGTGGCGTTCCTCGCCGGACATCCGGTTGACCAGCTTGAGCGTCGAGCCGTACGGGGTGCGGTAGCGCTCGATCTGTTCGGTGAGGGCGAGCAGGTCGCCACGGTCCCAGTTGCCGTCGCGCACCGGCGACAGCATCGTCGGTGGGGTCATGCACAGGGCGACCGACCGGTAGAGCAGCCATTCGAGTTCGCCGGCGGTGACCCGCCGGCCGCGCATCCCGAAGGCACCGAGGACCTCGTCGAACTGGTCGACCATCCGGCCGAGCCGGCGGCGTTCGCTCTCGGCGACGCCCCGGCCGAACAACCGCAGCACCCGTTCGGACAGCGAGTCGCCGAGCGACCGCCGGGCGAAGGTGATGCCCAGGTAGGTCTGGCCTTCGGCGTGGTTGACCGACATCAGGTGTCGTTGGGCGGCGACCAGGTGGTCGGCCCAGGACGCGGCTCCGTCGACGGCGGCCAGCGGGTGGGCGGTGAGCCCGTCGATGGTCCGGGCCCATTCGTCGGCGGGGAACGGTCGGGTGGTGCGGCGCAGGTGCAGCCGGAAGCCGGCGAGTCCGGCGTACTGCTCGGAGATCGCCGACAGCAGCACCTCCCGTTCGGCGTCGGGCCGGAAGGCCCAGCGCACCTCCGGAAGCCAGTACCAGGCGGTGACGGTGTTCGGGGTGAAGGTCAGGTGGCCGGCGATCTCGGTGATCGCGAGTTCGGCGGCGGGGTCGCGGTCGGTGAACTTGACCTTCGGGGGGCGTACCGGGACCGGCTTGATCGGTTTGTCGGACCGGGAGGTCTCGGCCTTGGGTCGCCGCCGTGGTCGTCTGCCACCGGTGGTGGCCGGCGCGACACCGGCACCGGCTGCGGGGTCGGCGGTGTCGTCGGCCGTCCGGGCAGCGGTGCTGTCGGCCGTCGGGCCGGCGACGGGGGCGTCCCGGCCGCTTCGGCCGGCGGGCGGGCCGACGGTGGGATCGGGCCGGCCGGCGGTGTCCCGGCCGGCCGCCGGCGGGCCGGGGACGTCGCCGGGCGCGACCTGGTCCGGCGAGGTCCGGGTCCGTGGTGCCGGGCGGTCCGGCGGCGTCGTCCGTGCCGTCGGTGCGGGGCGTGCGTCGGGGTACGGGTGGCCCGCGCGGTCCGCCGGGGCGGTGCCGGGCCCGTGCGGTGCCGGGGCCGCCAGCTCCGTCGGGGCGGCGGCCTCTGCTGCGGTACGGGGCGGTGGTGCCGCGCTGCGCCGTCGGGTCGCCGGATCGGGGTGATCGGTGGTGGGGCCGGTCAGCGCGGTGCCGATCTGGTCCGGCGGGGGTCCGGTGGGCCCGGAGCGGGCCGGCGGGGTCTGGGTGGGCCCGGAGCGGGCCGGCGGTGCGGTGGCGCGGGGTGGGGCCGGCGGTGGGATCTCGGCGGGGCGCGCGGGAGGCTCGATGGCGGCGGGCCGGGTCGGCGGTTCGATGGCGGTGGGCCGGTTCGGGGGCTGGATCGCCGGCCGGTGCCGCTGGGTGGTGGGAGTGGTGCCGGAGAACAGGTCGAGGAAGGGCGAGTCGATGTCGCCGTGGTCGGTGACACCGGAGGCCCGAGGG
The DNA here is from genome assembly GCF_030345095.1 of Solwaraspora sp. WMMA2056. Classification (NCBI taxonomy): domain Bacteria; kingdom Bacillati; phylum Actinomycetota; class Actinomycetes; order Micromonosporales; family Micromonosporaceae; genus Solwaraspora; species Solwaraspora sp. WMMA2056. The sequence goes on along the minus strand of NZ_CP128360.1, from coordinate 337,010 downwards.
GGCGGTACCGGGTGGTGCGGCGAGGTCGGCGTGGCGGCCGGGCCGGCGGCGGTACGGCCGGCGCGGGGGCCGCGGGTCGCCGACGGGGTCTGGAAGACCGCGACCGCGCCGTGGCTAGGGCTGGTGACGAGCTCGGTCTCGGCCGCCTCGTCCACGTCGGGGTCGCGGTAGTCGTGTGATCGCTTACCGTTACCGCCGTTGCCGGCCGGCTGACCTGCCGGGCGGGGGCCGCCCGGCGGGAATGATCGACTCATGCCATCGCCTCGCACGCGTGGCTGCCGGAGTGGGTGCGGGCCGGCGTCCGGATGCCGGTGCAGGTCATGCCAACTCCTCCCGGATCCTGATGTGGCTGGCGATCAGGCGTGGGTCCCGCTGCTCGGTCGCCGGTTCCCGGGTCCGGCGCCAGTCGGTGAGGGCGGTGCGCACGACCATCCGGGCCGGCCGGTCCGGGTCGACGTACCGGAAGATGAAGGAGGTGGTGACGATCGCGAGCGCGATCTCCCAGGCGGGGAAGAGTTCCACGTTGAGGGTGAACGCCCAGTGGACGAACATGTAGAACGGAACAAGTAGGATGAAGACCCCGTACTGGGCGTACGGCAGGTGGACCGGCAGCGTGTAGCCAGGCGGGCCCAGGTAGACCAACCGGGCCCGGTAGATGTCGTCGTCGGTGCGCAGCCGCATCTCGTGCTCCGCGCTCTATTCGAACATCAGGTTGATGAGGTAGTCGCCGACGAAGAACAGGGTCGCGGCTCCGGCGATGAAGGCCAGGCCGACGATCGCGATCGCGGAGCTGGTCAGCACCTTGGAGATCTCACCCTTGCTGGCCCGCCCGATGAAGATCACGCCCAGTACGGCCAGCAGGATCGGGGCGACCTTGCTGGCGAGGAAGGAGACGACGCCCTCGGTGTTGAAACCGGTCGGCGTGTCCGGCTCGCCGGTGGGCGCGGCGAGCAGCGACAGCGTGTCGATGGCGGAGACCACGCTGGCGTGGACCGCTGCGACGAGCGTCGTTTCGATCATGGGAACCTCCCCGGTGTGCGGCCGGCAGAGCCGGGGCACTGCAGTTGTCACACCTTGTGGGCGTCGTGGGTCGAGCCGCGGATGTCGACCCTGTGTCCGACGGTCACCGCGTACGGTGACGACTTTTGGGCACTTTGTCCAACTTCGGCCCTTCTTCTCAACCTTCGCCCCCACTGGCCCCCGGCAACTGCAAAGCGTACGGGCCACCCTTGTCTGGTACAAGCTGCGTGGAACCAGACCGACAGCGCCGCCCGTGACCGTTGTCTGATTCGAGGGTACCCACCGCGCCCGGTCGCGTCCGGCCACGAAGTGCGCCGGTACCGTCTACCCGTGACAGATCTACTACGCCCGACCCGGCCGGTCGTGATGGGCGTCCTGAACGTCACGCCCGACTCCTTCTCCGACGGCGGGCGGTACGCCGACCTCGACGCCGCCGTCGCGCACGGGGTCCGGCTGCACCGCGACGGCGCGGACCTGGTCGACGTCGGCGGCGAGTCCACCCGCCCCGGAGCACAGCGGGTCGACCCGGAGACCGAGGTGGCCCGGGTGCTGCCGGTCATCCGCGAGCTGGCCGCCGCCGGCGTACCGATGAGCATCGACACCACCCGGGCCCGGGTGGCCGACGCCGCGCTCGCCGCCGGGGTGAGCGTGGTCAACGACGTCTCCGGTGGCCTGGCCGACCCGGCGATGGGCGCCGTGGTCGCGGCCGCCGGCTGCCAGTGGATCCTGATGCACTGGCGGGGCCACTCCGACCGGATGCAGGATCTGGCCGACTACCGCGACGTGGTCGCCGAGGTCCGCACGGAACTCGCCGCGCGGGTCGACGCCGCGCTCGCCGCCGGAGTGGCCGCCGAGCGGATCGTCGTCGACCCCGGCCTCGGCTTCGCCAAACGTCCGGAACACAACTGGCAGCTGACCGTGCACCTGGGTGAGTTACTCAGCCTCGGCTACCCGCTGCTCTTCGCCGCCAGCCGCAAGTCCTACCTGGGGCGGCTGCTCGCCGATCCGGACGGCACGCCCCGCCCGGTGGACCAGCGGGCCGCCGCGACCACCGCGACCAGCCTGCTGGCCGTCGCCGCCGGTGCCTGGGGGGTCCGCGTCCACGATGTCCGGGACACCGTCGACGCACTCGCCGTCTGGCAGGCCAGCGGTCGCCCCACGCTCACCGTCGGCCTCCCACAGCCGACGACCGTCGCGAGCCACCGGCCCGACCATCGCCAGCCGACCCACGGAACCGATCACGGGAGCCGACGATGACTGACCGGATCCAGCTCACCGGGCTGCGGGCCCGTGGCCGGCACGGCGTCTACCCGCAGGAGCGGGCGGCCGGCCAGGACTTCGTCGTGGACGTCGTACTCGAACTGGACCTCGCCCCGGCGGCCCGGACCGACCAGGTCGAGCAGACCGTGCACTACGGGGACCTCGCCGGCCAGCTCGTCGCCGTCGTGGCCGGCGAGCCGGTCAACCTGATCGAGACGTTGGCCGACCGGCTGGCGACCGTCTGCCTGGCCGACCGCCGGGTCCGGACCGCGACGGTCACCGTCCACAAACCGCAGGCACCGATCCCGCACGAGTTCGCCGACGTCGCGGTCACCCTCACCCGGAGCCGGGCGTGACCCGGGCGGTGCTCGCCCTGGGCAGCAACCTCGGCGACCGGTACGCGCGGCTGCGCGACGCGGTCCGGGCGCTCGACGACGTACTGCTGGTGGTGTCGGGGGTGTACGAGAACCCGCCGTGGGGTGACCCGGCGCAGCCGGACTACCTCAACGCCGTCGCCCTCGTCGCCGACCCGGACGCCACCGCCGTCGACTGGCTGGCCCGCTGCCGGGCCCTGGAGCAGGCCGCCGGGCGGGTGCGCGACGCCGACCGGCCGTACGGCCCCCGCAGCCTCGACGTGGACGTCGTCGCCGTCTGGGCCGCCGACGGCGCCCCGGTGCACAGCGACGACCCCGAGCTGGTCCTGCCGCATCCCCGGGCCCATCTGCGGGCCTTCGTGCTGCGCCCGTGGATCGACATCACGCCGTACGGGCAGCTGCCGGGACACGGCTGGTTGACGGACCTGCTCGGTCGGGAACCTGTCGCGAGTGACCTGCGCGATCTGCGCCCGCGCCCGGATCTGCCGCTAGAGTCGGCACAGTGAAGGTGCGTCTGTCGATCGCTGTGCCGGTGCTGCCGTGACCGGGCCCGGGGTCAGCCCGCGTGGCCGGGGTCCGGACGAGCCACGGATGGAACCCACGCGGGCCTCGACGCTCGTGGTGGCGGCGTTGGCGGCGGCCGCCGTCGGCTGGTGGGTGATCAGCACCTGGTACGTACGGATGCCGGTCTTTCCGTGGTTACCCTCCGTGACGCTGGCGGCTCTGGCGGTGCTCGAGGCGTACGCGGCGGTCAACACCCGGGCCCGCATCGACCGCCGGCCGGGCCAGGATCCGGTCAACCCCCTGCTGGTCGCCAGGTTCGTGGTGCTGGCCAAGGCCTCGGCTCTCGCCGGGGCGATCTTCGCCGGCTTCTACGCGGGGCTGGTGCTCTGGCTGTTCATCCAGCAGACCCGGGCGGCGGACAACGATCTGCCCGCGGCCGTCAGTGGCCTCGCCGCGTCGCTCGCGCTGGTGGCGGCCGCTGTCTGGCTCGAACGCGCCTGCCGGGTGCCGGACCAGCCGGAGGACTCCGACGCCCCGCAACCGCCCGTCGGCTGACCCGCCGCCGGCTGTCGCCCGCAGCGGTCCCGGTGGCCGCCTGCGCACACGGGGGGTGACGGCCGTACCCGGTCGCGGGTACGGTGCCAGCGACCGGTACCGCTCGACGCGCCACCGCGCCTGCCGCACTGGTCGATCGAACGACCAGGTCCACCTGCCGTCGTAGTCCCGACCGACGGTGGTGGACGGGCACGGCAGAGGAGACGCGGTATGGCGTACGACGACTCGCCTTATCGCCGGCGGAGCGCGGGCGTACCGGAACCGGGCGGCCACGGCGATCCCGGCCACGGCGATCCCGGCCACGGCTACTCCGGCGACCCCGGCTACGGCGACCCCGGCTACGGCGGCCCGGACGGCCCCGGCGAGCCCGGCAACCGTACCGCCTCCGGCTATCAGACGAGTTCGTTCACCACGGCGGGGGCCGTCACCGACGCGGGTGCCGGCACCGCCACCACGACCACCGGCCGGACCCGTGGTGGCGGCAGGCGGTCGGCGGGTCGGCGGTCCGGCCACCGCCGCCCGGCCCCCGGGCTCGACGACGTCTTCGACGATCCACGGCACGGCGAGCCGGGCCGCGACCGGCTCGCCGTGCACGTCGTCTGGGAGACGATCCTGCTGGCCGTGGTCGGTGGGCTCGGCTACCTGCTCTACCAGGAGGATCCGACGGTCACCGGGGCGGCGGCCCGGGATCCGCTGCTGGTCTACGCCACCGGGCTCGGCCTGCTCGTACTGGCCGCCGGGGTGAGCCTGCGTGCCGGGGCACCGAATCTCGCCATCGGGCCGGTGGCCATCGCGGCCGCGCTGCACTTCGCCGAGAACGGCGACAACGGCGTGCTGCCGGTGCTGGTCACCGCCGGCATCTGGGCGGTGGTGCTCGGCGTGCTCACGGCCGTGCTGGTGACCGGTCTGCAGATGCCCGGCTGGGCCGGCAGTCTCGTCGCCGCCTGCGTCGCGGTCGTGTTCATCCAGCAACGCGCCGCGCCGGTCGACCTGCAGGGTGCGTTCGACCCGACCGGCCAGGCAGTCTTCCTGTTCGGTGGGTTCGTGGCGGTGGCCGTGCTCGGCGGGATCCTCGGCACCGTCAAACCGGTACGCCGGGGTGTCGGACGGTTCCGCCCGGTCGCCGATCCGGCGTTGCGGCGTGGCGCGACCGCCGCCATGGTCACCAGCGGGGCGCTGGTGGTCTCGATGGGTCTGGCGGTCGGCGGCGGCGTGCTGCTGGCCGCGGTCGGCGGCGGGCCGGTCAGCCCGTCGGTCGGGCTGGAGTGGAGCGCGCTCGCGATCGGCGCCGCGCTGCTCGGCGGCACCAGCGTCTTCGGCCGGCGCGGCGGGATCTTCGGCGCCGTGTTCGCGGTGGTCGGCCTGACGATCTTCATCCGGTACGCCGACCTTCGCCAGCTGGACATCGCGTTGTACGCCACCGCTGCCGTCACCCTGGCGGTCGGGCTCGTGGTGACCCGGCTGGTGGAGACCTTCGGACGGCCCCGCGTCCGGCAGGAGGTCGAGGACGCCGAACCGCCGCCGGAGGAGGAGGACGAGTGGGTCGAGCCACCGCCGCAGTCCTGGACGCCGGCCGTCACCCAGGACTCGTGGTCGGCGACGCTGCCGGCGCAGCCGGCCCGGGCCCGGGAACGCTGGGACACCGGCAACCACTGGGGGTGAGGCCGGCCAGTGCGGCGGTGGCCGACCCGCTGCCGACCCGCCCGGGCCCGCGACGGTCGGGTTAGGCTCGGCGTATGACCGAATCGCCGGCCCCGGGGCGCGCTGTGCCGACCTTCGCCGAACTCGACGTGCTCTCCACCGAGCAGCTGCGGGAACGGGCCTTCGACCTGGCCCGCGAGCGCAAGGACCTCGGCTTCTTCTGGTCGATCACCAAGCGGTTGTCGCGGGCCGACGACGCCAGCGAGCTGGACGGCGCACCGAACTCGATCGGCCCGACCGTCGACGACGCGGTGGCGATGTGGCGGGAGTTCACCGGCCACGAGTACGGCGAGTCCGAGCCGCTGCTGCGCGCGGCGTTCATCGACTACCTGCTGCACGACGGTCACCGCGACTGAGCCCCGCCAGCCGGTACCCGCCCGTCAGCCGGCGTCCAGCAGCCGGCGGCGGCTGACCACGCCGACCGGATCCCCGGCGGCGTCGACGACCCGCCCGTGCTCGGTCCCGTCGGCGAGCAGCCGGGCCAGCGCGTCGTAGCGGGAGACGCCCAGCGTCAGGGTGGGCAGCCCGGCCAGGTCCGGTAGCTCCGACTCCGGCTCCAGCAGGTCCCGGTCGACCGGGGTGACCGCGAGGCGGCGGATCGCCCGGTCCGCGCCGACGAACTCCCGGACGAACCCGGTGGCCGGCTGACCGAGCAGGGTGGTGGGGTCGGCGTACTGCTCCAGGTGGCCGCCCTCGGACAGCACGGCGATCCGGTCGCCGAGCCGGACCGCCTCGTCGAGGTCGTGGGTGACCAGCACGATCGTCTTGCGGACCTCGGCCTGCAACCGCAGGAACTCCTCCTGCAGCCGGCCGCGCACGATCGGGTCGACCGCGGAGAAGGGCTCGTCCATCAGCAGGACGACCGGGTCGGCGGCGAGGGCGCGGGCCACGCCGACCCGTTGACGCTGCCCACCGGACAACTCGTGCGGGTACCGCTTCGCGTACCGGCCCGGCTCCAGCCCGACCAGGTCGAGCAGTTCGTCGGCGCGGCGGCGGATCTGGTCGCGGGGCCAGCCGAGCAGCCGGGGCACGGTGGCGACGTTGGCCCGGATCGTCTGGTGCGGGAAGAGTCCGACGTGCTGGATGACGTAACCGATCCGCCGGCGCAACCGCACCGGGTCGACCCCGGTGACGTCCTCGTCGCCGAGCAGGATCCGGCCACTGGTCGGCTCGATCAGCCGGTTGATCATGCGCAGGACGGTCGACTTGCCGCAGCCGGACGGCCCGATCAGCACCACCAGTTCGCCAGCGGGGATGCGCAGCGACAGGTCGCGTACGGCGCGGGTGCCGTCCGGAAACTGTTTGCCGATGCCGGTCAACGTGATCGCCGCCGCGCCACCGGCGTCCCGCGCGGTACCGTCCACCTGTGTCCTTCCACCTGCTCGACGACCGGGCTGATCCGGGGAACCCGTGGTTCTCCGGCCAGTACGTGCGGGACAACTGGTCGACGATCGTCGCCGCGTTCACCGAACACGTCACCCTGACCGTACAGGCGGTGGTGGTGGCGGCGCTGATAGCGGTGCCGTTGGCGGTGCTGGCGTACTGGTTCCGGCCGTTGACCGGTCCGATCCTGGCGCTCACCGGGGTGCTCTACACGATCCCGTCGCTGGCCCTGCTGGCCTTCCTGGCCCCGTACGTGGGGGCGACCAACCCGGCGTCGGTGCTGATCGCCCTGGTCCTGTACGCGCTGCTGCTGGTGGTGCGCAACTGCCTGGCCGGGCTGACCCAGGTGCCGGCGGACACGATCGAGGCGGCCGACGGGATGGGGTACGGCCGGCTCGTCCGGCTGCTGCGCATCGAACTGCCGCTGGCTCTGCCGAGCATCCTGACCGGGGTACGGCTGGCGACGGTCTCCACCGTCGCGCTGGTCACCGTCGGGTCGCTGATCGGCTACGGCGGTCTCGGCGACCTGATCTTCAGCGGTTTCCGGAACAACTTCTACAAGGCACAGATCCTCACCGGGACCCTGCTCAGTGTGGCGCTGGCGCTGGCGCTCGATCTGCTGCTGGCGGTCGCCGGGCGGCTGCTGACGCCGTGGACCGCCCGGCGGGCCGTCCGATGAGCCGTCGGTACGCGGCGGCGAACCCCGTCGAGCAGGCGGTGGTCTGGCTCAACGATCCGCTCAACTGGACCAATCCGGGTGGGGTGCTCGACCGGTTGGGCGAGCATCTGGTGATCTCGGCGGCGGCGGTGGCGATCGGGGTCCTGGTGGCCTGGCCGCTCGGCCTCTGGCTCGGCCACACCGGACGCGGCGGTGCCGTGGTGGTCCTGGTGTCGAACATCACGTTGGCGGTGCCGACGATCGCGCTGCTGTCCATTCTGCCGTTGACGTTCCTGGGCTTCGGCAAACCGCCGGTGATCCTGGCCCTGGCGGTGTTCGCGGTGCCGCCGCTGCTGGCCAACGCGTACACCGGGCTGCGCCAGGTCGACCCGCAGGTGCGTGAGGCGGCCCGGGGGATGGGCCTGTCCGGCTGGCAGGTGCTGCGCCGGGTCGAGCTGCCGCTCGCGGTGCCGTACCTGGCCGCCGGGTTCCGGACCGCCGCGGTGCAGGTGGTGGCGACGGCGGCGCTGGCGGCGTTCGTCAACGGCGGGGGTCTGGGCCAGATCATCAGTGCCGGATTCGGGTTGGGCATCTCGGTGGGCGGCGGCCAGATCCTGGCCGGCGGCCTGCTGGTCGCGTCGCTCGCGCTGGTCACCGAGGCGGTGTTGGCGGTGGCCGAGCGGATGCTCACGCCACTGCCGCTGCGGCGCTACCGGCGGCCGGCCGACGAACAGGCCAGTGCGGTGGGAGCGGCTTGACGCGTCCTGTGACGATCCGATGACAACCGATCTTCAGCGCTTGTCGGACCTGGCTGTGAGGATGTTCGGTAGAGGAATCGGGCGACGGCGCCGGCGACGGCACAAGCCGGTCGCGTTTGCGGGCATACGGGAGGCGGGCAGTCATGCTGGTACGGACACGGGTCGCGCTGGGCGCGGTGAGCGCGGTCGCGGCGGCGGGGATTCTCGCCGGCTGCGGGGATGCCGGGTCGTCCGGCACCGACGCGCCGCAGGCGGGGGCGTCCGGTGCCGGCTGCGCACCGGTCGCCGGCGATCAGCTGGTGGTCCTCGACGACGACCAGAATCTGCAGAACACCGACAACATCGTGCCGGCGATCAACGCCGACGCGGCATCGCCGCAGGTCATCGCCGCGCTGGACAAGGTGTCGGCTGCGCTGGACACCGAAAAGCTGATCGGGCTCAACCGGGCGGTCGACGTCGACCGGCAGACGCCGCAGGCTGCGGCCGAGGAGTTCGCCGCTGCCGAGGGCCTGGCCGACGGTATCGAGACCGGACCGGGCGGCGAGTTGACCGTCGGCGCGGCGAACTTCAGCGAGAGCGAGATCCTGGGCGAGCTGTACAAGATCGCGTTGACGGCCGCCGGCTACGAGGTGACGGTGCAGCAGATCGGCAACCGCGAGCTGTACGAGCCGGCGTTGGAGACCGGTGAGATCCAGGTGGTCCCGGAGTACGCCGCCACCCTGGCCGACTTCATCAACGGCAAGGTCGAGGGCGAGAACGCTCCGGCGATCTCGTCGACGGACCTGACCGAGACCATGGCCGGGCTGCGCCGCGTCGGTGAGCAGGTCAACATCGTCTTCGGGGAGCCGTCGGCGGCGCAGAACCAGAACGCCTTCGCGGTGACCAGTGCGTTCGCCGAGGAGTACGGTGTGCGGACGCTTTCCGAGCTGGCCGAGAAATGCTCCGGCGAGGCGACTGTGCTGGGTGGTCCGCCGGAGTGCCCGCAGCGGCCGAAGTGCCAGCAGGGGTTGGTCGAGGTGTACGACTTCCGGGCCGGTGAGTTCAGTTCTCTCGACGCCGGTGGGCCGCAGACCAAGACCGCGTTGACCACCGGTGAGATCAGCGTCGGTCTGGTGTTCTCCTCGGACGGTGCGTTGGCCGCCGGCTGATTTTTCCGGTGGCGTCCGTACGGATGCCACCACCGGCTGTCGTCGGGCCTGTCCACTCGGCCGCTCAGCGGTACCCGTTCCGTTGATCTGCAGATGTGGGTAGGCTCGACAGCCATGTCCGCTCCCGAGGCCGAAGAGGAGCCACGCCGCACGGTTCCACTCAAGTGGCTTACCTGGGGTGGCCTGGGGTTGGCGCCTCTAGCTGCGGTTTTGTTGCTGCTTGGCGATGGTGACGGGTCATTACGGCTCGCGATGGTGATCGCGATCGCATCGGTCGTCCTGATCGGATTGTCAATCACTTTACGTGGTGGCATCGAAACTATGCGCACTGACATGGAAGATGCGCTGGTGGAGGAGATGGACGTGCTCCGCGAGGACGTCCGTAATGACATTTCCACGGCGGTACGGGCCACCCATCGCGCGCTCGGCGAAAAGGTGCAGGCGATGCAGGACGACGTCGAGGCACTGCGTGGCCAGGTGGACGCGGTCCGTGGGGAAGTGGTGCGCAGCGAGGCGGTCCGCGTCGAGTCCGCCCGCGCCGAAGCGGTCCGGGCGGAGGCCACCGCCCGCGACGTACCGGTCCGGGGCCGGGACGCCTCCGGCGGTGACCGGGGCCGGTCGGCCCGTCCCGACGACGAGGCCGGGTACGACCGCTTCGACCCGAGCGCCCCGGCGTCGGCGGTGCCGGCGGCTGCCCCTGCCTCCGGCCCGGCCGGCTACGGCGGGCGCAACGGTGCCGACGGCTACGGCGGGCGCAACGGCGCGGCCGACTACGACGGTCAGTACGGCGCGGGTCAGTACGGGGCCGGTCAGTACGGGTCCGGTCCGACCGGTGGCCGCGCCTCGGTGCCGGCGGTGACCGGGACCGTGCTGCCCCGTCAGCCAGCGGCCAACGGGCTGGCCCGGCAGATCGAGCCGGCCCCGGCGAGTGGCCGCCGACCGGCGGCCGAGGAACCGGGGGGCACCGTGTACGGCGGCACCCGGTACGGCACCCGTACCGGTGAGTCGATCGACGGGGAATGGTCGGCGAGTTCGACACGCGGTCGACGCGCGGCCGAGGCCGACGAGCAGTCGTGGTCCGACCGACGGCCGCGTGGCCAGGCCGACGACCGGTGGTCCTGGAACGGTGACCGCGACGACAGTTCCGAGCAGCGCTACGGCGACCGGGCCGAGGACCGGTGGGACGCCGGGCGGGCCGACGGCTACGGCACCGGCTCGCCGGCGCAGCGGTGGTCGACCGGCCGGGGCGAGGACGGCTACGCCGACCGGGCGGCCGGTGCCGGTCGACCCGACCGGTACGCCGAGGACCGGGCCGGCCGTTACCCCGACGACCGGTTGGACCGGCCGGGTGGCCGGTTCGACGGCCCCGACCCGAGGGGCGCGCGGGACGCCTCCCGGTTCGACGCGCCGGTGTCCGGTGCCCGATCGGCGGACGAGCCGCCGTGGCGCGACGCCCGCTGGGACCAACGGGCGCCCGACGTGGCGGACAGCCCGGGTCCGCGCCGTACCGCGCTGCCGGCGCTGCCGGCCGGCAGCAGCGCCGAGGTCACGCCCTGGTCGTCCGGCGTACGCGAGGTGGCCGACGCCGAACCGGTGCGCCGCAGCCGTCGTTACCGCGACGACGACGACGAACCTGGCCGTCGTTACCGCGCCGACGACCTCGAGGGTGGCCGCTACCGCGACGACGACGAGCCCGGCCGTCGCTACCGGCCCGACGACCTCGAGGGCGGCCGCTACCGCGACGACGATCCGGGCGGGCGCAACCGCGCCGACGAAGCGGGCGGCCGGTACCGCGCCGAGAGCAGCCGGGACGTCCGTGGCGAGCCCGACGCCGGTCGGCGCTACCGGGCCGACGAGTTCGACGGTGGCCGGTACCGCGACGACGGCGGCACCGGTCGGCGCTACCGGGACGACACCGGCCGGGACCTGCACGACGACGTGGGGCGGGGCTACCGGGACGACGCCGGCCGGGGCTACCGGGACGACGCGGGGCGGGGATATCGCGACGACGTCGGGCGCGGCTACCGCGACGACGGCTACGCCGATGACGGGCGGGGCCGCTACGCCGACGACTACGAGTACTCCGAGGACCGTCGACGGCGCTAGCCCGACCTCACTTGTCGATGTCACCGACCACGAAGAACATCGACCCGAGGATCGCCACCAGATCCGGTACCAGGCTGCCCGGGATCAGCGTCGCCAACGCCTGCACGTTGGCGTACGAGGCGGTCCGCAGCTTGAGCCGCCACGGGGTCTTCTCGCCCCGGGACACCAGGTAGTAACCGTTGACGCCGAGCGGGTTCTCGGTCCAGGCGTACGTGTGCCCCTCGGGTGCCTTGACCACCTTGGGCAGCCGGACGTTGACCGGCCCGGTCAGCTGGTCGACCCGGTCGAGACAGCGGCGGGCCAGCTCGAGGGAGACGTACACCTGGTCGAGCAGGACCTCGAACCGGGCGTGGCAGTCGCCGGTGCGCCGGGTGACCACCGGGACGTCGAGTTCGCCGTAGGCGAGGTACGGCTCGTCGCGGCGCAGGTCCAGGTCGAGCCCGCTGGCCCTGGCGACCGGCCCGGACGCGCCGAACGCGGCGGCGGTGGCGGCGTCGAGCACCCCGACGCCGACGGTACGGGCGAGGAAGATCTCGTTGCGCCGGATCAGCCGGTCCAGGTCGGGCATCCGCGCCTCGACCTGGCCGATGGCTTCGCGGGCCCGGCGGGTCCAGCCGGCCGGCACCTCCTCCTTGAGGCCGCCGACCCGGTTGAACATGTAGTGCATCCGCCCGCCGGAGACCTCCTCCATGACGGTCTGCAGGGTCTCCCGCTCCCGGAACGAGTAGAACACCGGGGTGAGCGCCCCGATCTCCAGTGGATACGAGCCGAGGAACATCAGGTGGTTCAGCACCCGGTTCAGCTCGGCCAGCGCGGTCCGCAGCCAGACCGCGCGTTCCGGCACCTCGATGCCCATCAGCCGCTCGACGGCGAGCACCACCCCGAGTTCGTTGCCGAACGCCGACAACCAGTCGTGCCGGTTCGCCAGCATGATGATCTGGCGGTAGTCGCGTACCTCGAACAGCTTCTCGGCACCCCGGTGCATGTAGCCGACGATCGGCTCGCAGGAGACCACCCGCTCGCCGTCGAGGACCAGCTTGAGCCGCAGTACGCCGTGTGTGGACGGATGCTGTGGGCCGATGTTGAGCACCATGTCGGCGGTGTCCAGGCCGGCACCCGTGCCGACGGTGACCTGACGGAGCCCGGCTGCCGGGTCGGCCGCAGGCAGCGAACCGGTCTCGGTGTCCATGCCGGTCATCGTGCCACGTCGCTGCCGCCGTCGTCGGCCAGCAGCGCGGCGGCTGCGTCGGCGGCCGGCAGCGAACCGTCCTCGGCGGTCAGGCCGACGGGCTGCAGCAGCCACCAGTGCGCGCCCAGGCCGTACGGGTCGGTCAGTTCGGCGGCGGTGCCGGCGGCGGACAGCGCGGCGAGATAGCCGCGTGGGTCGCTGCCGGCCAGGGCCAGCGGCGGCCGGGCACCGGACACGCCCAGCGTCCGCAGGACGTCGCGTTGCCGGCGCAGCAGATGACCGGCGCCACCGGCGGCGGCGGTGCCGGCGTCGGCCACCGCGTCGATCGCCACGTGGGCGGTGACGTCGCAGGAGCCGTCGGGCACCGGGGCGACGGTCCGACCGGACCGGTAGCCGGTCAGCGTGCTGGCGGTCGGGCGTTCGGCGTACCGGTGGCCGTAGTCGACCGCGACCGCGACGCCCCGCCGCAGCGTCCGGACGGCCTCGGCCCAGGCCTCGTCGCGGGCCCGACCGAGGTCGGCCCGGCCGCCGTTGGGCAGCGCCGGCCACCACCGGGCCAGCCAGGCGGCGTCGGCGTCGGCAAGCGGGTCGCCGGGCCGCTCGGCGCCGGTGACCGGGTCGACCAGGCCGTACCGCACGACGCCGTCGACCCGCACGGCCAGATCCAGCGGTACGTTGTCCAGCCATTCGGTGGCGACGAGCAGTCCGACGATCCCGGTCGGGAGGGTGGCCTGCCAGCCGATGTCGGCGGCCAGCCCGGCGGGTCGGTCGGCGTGGTCGACGCCGACCAGCCGGAGCCGTCCGGCGAGTGGTCGGGCCCTGTCGTGGACGGTGCCGAGCAGGTCGTGGACGGTGCCGAGCAGCTCGCCGCCACCGGCGCCGATGTCGACCAGGTCGAGCGGGTCGGGGTGGCCGAGCAGCCGGTCGACCCGGGTCAGCAGCCGCAGCACCGCCGTGGCGAACGGCACCCCGGTCTGGGCGCTGGTCCGGAAGTGCGTCGCCGGCACCGGCCCGCCCCCGGCCCGGTAGAAGCCCTGCGGACCGTAGAGCGCCCGGGTCATGGCGGCCCGCCAGGTCAGCACCCGGCCACCCTAGTCGACCGGGGTGAAGGTTTTCACACACCATGTTTCGGCCGTGTGGCGGCGGCGCATACTGGGCATCGACCGGTACCCCCGTTTCGAGGACTGGATCACGTTATGAGCGCATTGGCGCGCCCGGCGGCGGACGTCTCCGCCGACCGGGACACCGGCCCCACCGTCGGGGTCATCGGCGCCGGACGGGTCGGCGTGGTGCTCGCCGCCGCCCTCGCCGCCGCCGGCTACCGGATCACCGCCGTCTCCGGCGACAGCCCGACGAGCAGACAACGGATCGCCCGGATGCTGCCCGGCGTGCCGCGTCGGCCGGTCCCCGCTGTGCCGGCCACCGCCGACCTGCTGATCCTGAGCGTGCCGGACGACACACTGCCCGGACTGGTGGCCGAGCTCGCCGCCCGGCAGGTGCTGCGCACCGGTCAGGTGGTGGCGCACACCTCGGGCGCGTACGGGCTCGGGGTGCTCGCCGAGGTGGAGCGTGCCGGGGCCGTCGGGCTGGCACTGCACCCGGCGATGACCTTCACCGGGCAGCCAGGGGATCTCGACAGGTTGCCCGGCATCAGCTACGGCGTCACCGCCCCGGTATCGGCGCGGGCGTTGGCGCAGCGGCTCGTCGCCGATCTCGGCGGCAGCGTCGAGTGGGTCGACGAAACCGACCGTCCGCTCTACCACGCCGCCTTGGCACACGGTGCCAATCACCTGGTCACCCTGGTCAACGAGGCCGCCGACCGGCTGCGCGACGCCGGGGTCGGTGACCCGGCGAAAGTGCTGGCGCCGCTGCTGCGGGCCGCCCTGGACAACGCACTGGCGCACGGCGACGCGGCGCTGACCGGGCCGGTGTCGCGCGGCGACGCCGGTACCGTCGCGCGGCATGTCGACCGCCTGGCCGGGACCGCGCCGGAGAGTCTGCCGAGCTACCTGGCGCTGGCCCGGCGGACCGCCGACCGGGCGATCGCCGCCGGTCGGCTGTCGGCCGGCGACGCCGTACCGCTGCTCGACGTGCTGGCCGGCCGGGACCCCGCTGCGGCGGCGCGCCGGGAGTGGGCGCGGTGAGCGCGCCGGGAGTGGGCGCGGTGGGTGCGTCGTCGACCGCCGGGTTGCAGGTCGCCTGGACCCGCGCCGAGCTGGCCGCCGTACGGGCCGGCTGGACCGGATCGGTGGCGGTGGTGATGACGATGGGTGCGCTGCACGACGGGCACGCCGCCCTGCTGCGGGCGGCGACGGCCCGGGCCGACCACGTCATCGTGACGATCTTCGTCAACCCGCTGCAGTTCGGTCCGACCGAGGATTTCGACCGCTATCCGCGCACCATCGACGACGACCTGGAGATCTGCCGGCAGGCCGGGGTCGGGCTGGTGTTCGCGCCGGGCCGGGCCGAGATCTACCCGGACGGCGAGCCGATGGTCCGGGTGAACCCCGGTCCGGTCGGCGAGACCCTGGAGGGGGCGAGCCGGCCCGGCTTCTTCCACGGCGTCCTCACCGTGGTGCTCAAGCTGCTCCAGTTGACCCGCCCTGATCTGGCCTTCTTCGGCGAGAAGGACTACCAGCAGCTGACCCTGGTCCGGCGGATGGTGCGGGACCTGGACCTGCCGGTGGAGATCGTCGGGGTGCCGACCGTCCGGGAGGCCGACGGGCTGGCCCGGTCGAGCCGCAACCGGTACCTGTCCCCGTCGCAACGACGGACGGCGCTGGGGCTGGCCGCGGCGTTACGGGCCGGGGCCGCGACGGCCGACGCCGGAGGTGACGCCGCCGAGGTGGTGGCTGCCGGCCGGGCCGCCTTCGACCGGCACACCGCCGGCGCCGCCGAGCTGGACTACCTGGTGCTGACCGGTCCCGACCTGGCCCCGCCGGTGGCCGGCCCGGCCCGGCTGCTGATCGCGGCCCGGGTCGGCGGGACCAGGTTGATCGACAACGCGCCGGTGCACCTGGCCGACCCCCGACCCGACCTGCAGTCCGGCCCGCGATCGGAAGGACCCTGATGCTGCGCACCATGCTCAAGTCGAAGATCCACCGGGCCACGGTGACCCAGGCCGACCTGCACTACGTCGGCTCGGTCACCGTCGACGCCGACCTGCTCGACGCGGCGGACCTGCTCCCCGGTGAGCAGGTCGCCATCGTGGACGTGACGAACGGGGCGCGGCTGGAGACGTACGTCATCGAAGGTGCCCGGGGCAGCGGCGTGATCGGCATCAACGGTGCCGCCGCCCACCTGGTGCACCCCGGTGACCTGGTCATCCTGATCGCGTACGGGCAGTTCACCGACGAGCAGGCGCGTGCCTTCACCCCCCGGGTGGTACACGTCGACGCCGCCAACCGGGTGATCCAGCTGGACGCGGACCCGGCCGGGGCGCCGGCCGGTCTGGTCGGCGAGCCGGTACGCGGTGACCGGGCCGTCGGCTGGCCGACGGTTGCCGCCACGCCGTAGCGTGGGACGTCGCCGTCGTACCGTGCTGCCCCACCGTCACCGGCCGGTGACTGGAAGCTCACGTATGCTCGGCGGTCCGTACTACTGCCTGCCAGCCAGTGCCCGTGGGAGGGACACGATGCGCCGATGGACCGCCGCCGTCGCGGTCGGCGGAGCGCTCGCGCTCGGCCTGACCGGTTGCGGCCTGCCCGCCGGGGTGGACGGGAAGCTGACGAACAGTTGGCAGCCGATCCCCGAGCCGACCCCGTTCGTGCCGCCGGCGGAGGTCTGCCACTCGGGTGACTTCGCCGAGACCGCCTACCTGTCGTCGTACAGCCCGGTGGACTGCACCGCGCCGCACCGGACCGAGACGGTGCACGTCGGGGCGTTCGGCGCGGCGGTGGCCGAGGCGGCCGAGCCGCCGGCCCAGGGGTCGGCGGAGATCCGTGGCGCGTACGCCGAGTGTGACACCAAGGCCAGCGAGTACGTCGGTGGCGACTGGCGGTCCGGTCGGCTGTGGATCGGCGTCGCGGTGCCCTCGCCGGCGGCCTGGGAGGGCGGCGCCCGGTGGTTCCGCTGCGACATGACGGAGCTGACCAACGTCGAGGACAACGGCGGTACGGCCAGCCGTACCGCGAGTCTGCGGGACGCGCTCGCCGAGCCGTCCCCGCTGCATCTGACCTGCTACGCGGTGCGCAACGACAGCAACGGCGCGATCGACACGATGCCGGCGGAGCAGTGCGACAAGCCGCACAACGCGGAGTTCGCCGGGGTGTGGCAGGCACCGGACATCCCGTTCCCCACCAAGGACCGGGACTGGGCCCAGTTCCACGCCGAGTGCCGCAAGATCATCGGCCGGTACGCCGGGGTGCCGCTCGACGACAACCTGCAGTTCCGTACGGGTGTGATCTCGCTGCCGGGCGGCGCGACCGAGTGGGCGGCCGGCAACCGGGGGGTCCGCTGCTACCTGTGGCTCAACGAGCGCAACGTCAGCCGTTCGCTCAAGGGCGCCGGGACCGACGGGCTGCCGATCCAGTACGAGTAGGCGGCGGCGCGGGTGTACCGGCCCACATCCGGTCGCCCCGGCGCACCCGGCCTGCGGCGGGCGGGGTTGACTGACGCCATGCTCGTGCGTACCCCGGAACTGCCCGCCCTGCCGGGCCGGCTCGCCGCGCCGCAGCCCGGTTGGGCGGAGACCACCGACGTGGTGGTCGTCGGCTCCGGGATCGCCGGTCTGACCGCCGCGCTCTACCTGCGGGAAGCCGGCCTGCACGTCACCGTCGTGACCAAGGTCAACATCGACGACGGCTCCACCCGCTGGGCGCAGGGCGGGATCGCCGCCGTGCTGGACCCGCTGGACACCCCGGCGGCGCACGCCCAGGACACCGAGGTCGCCGGCGTCGGCCTGTGCGACCGGGACGCGGTCCGGACCCTGGTGGAGGAGGGGCCGGCGCGGGTCCGGGAGCTGATGCGGGTCGGCGCGGAGTTCGACCGGGACGCCGCCGGTGCGCTGCTGCTCACCCGGGAGGGTGGGCACCGGGCGAACCGGATCGTGCACGCCGGCGGTGACGCGACCGGTGCCGAGGTGCAGCGGGCGCTGCACGCGGCGGTCCGCCGGGACCCGTGGATCCGGCTGGTCGAGCACGCCCTGGTGGTCGACCTGCTGCGGGCCGCCCCGGAGCGGGCCGGGGCACCGGGTGCCGCCTGCGGGGTCACCCTGCACGTGCTCGGCGAGGGCTCCCCGGACGGGGTCGGGGCGATCCTGGCCCGGGCGGTGGTGCTGGCCACCGGCGGGATGGGGCAGATCTTCGCCACCACCACCAACCCGGCGGTCTCCACCGGCGACGGGGTGGCGCTCGCGCTGCGGGCCGGCGCGGTCGTGGCCGACCTGGAGTTCGTCCAGTTCCATCCCACCGCGCTGGCGGTGCCCGGTGGGGCCGGCGGCAGCGGACAGCAGCCGCTGGTCTCCGAGGCGCTGCGCGGCGAGGGCGCCCACCTGGTCGACCCGGACGGCAAACGGTTCATGCTCGGCCAGCACGAACTCGCCGAACTGGCCCCCCGGGACGTGGTCGCCAAGGGCATCCACCGGGTGATGGTGGCCAACGACAGCGACCACGTCCATCTGGATGCCCGGCATCTGGGTGCCGAGTTCCTGGACCGGCGCTTCCCGACCATCGTCGCCTCCTGCCGGGCCGCCGGCATCGAGCCGGCGCAGGCGTTGATCCCGGTCGCACCGGCCGCGCACTACGCCTCCGGCGGCGTCCGTACCGACCTGTACGGCCGGACCAGCATCCCCGGCCTGTACGCCTGCGGCGAGGTGGCCTGCACGGGGGTGCACGGCGCCAACCGGCTGGCCAGCAACTCGCTGCTGGAAGGGCTGGTGTTCGCCCGGCGGATCGCCCGCGACATCGCCCGTGCGCTGCCCGCCCAGCAGGATCCGGCCGGGCCCGACGCCGGCACCGGCGACGACCCCGGATGGGTGGTGGCGGCGACCGCGCGGCAGCCGTTGCAGCGGGCGATGAGCCGGGGCGCCGGGGTGCTGCGGTCGGCGGCCACCCTCGACGCAGCGGCGACCGCGTTGCGCGCCGCGGCCGCCGTGCCGGGTGTGCCCGGCACCGCCGACTGGGAGACGACTAATCTGGTCACCGTCGCCACCGCGCTGGTGGCGGCGGCGTACGCCCGGCAGGAGACCCGGGGTTGTCACTGGCGTGACGACTTCCCGGAGGCCGACGAGGACTGGTCGGGACATCTGGTGAGCGGTCTCGGCTCCGCCGGAGCGCCCACCCTGACCTGGGAGCCGTCATGCGCAGCGAGCTGACCGCCGGGCCGGTCGACGGCGACCTCGACCCCGTCGTGGTCGAGCGGGTGGTCGCGACCGCGCTCGCCGAGGATCTCGGTCCGGCCGGGCTGGACGTGACCACGGCCGCGACGATCGACGCCGACCAGATCGGCACCGCCGAGCTGGTGGCCCGGGCCGACGGGGTGGTGGCCGGGCTGGCGCTGGTCGCCGCCGTGTTCGACGCGGTGCCGTCGGCCGGTACGCCGGTCGATGTGCGGTTGCACCGCAGCGACGGTGACCGGGTGCCGGCCGGTACGGTGCTGGCCTCGGTGACCGGCCCGGTCCGGACCCTGTTGACCGGGGAACGGACCGCGTTGAACCTGATCAGTCGGCTGTCCGGGATCGCCACCCACACCCGCGCCTGGGCCGACGCGCTGGCCGGCTCGACGGCGACCGTGCTGGACACCCGCAAGACCACGCCGGGGCTGCGGGCGTTGGAGAAGTACGCGGTGCGGGTCGGCGGCGGCGGCAACAAGCGGATGGGCCTGTTCGACGTGGCGATGGTCAAGGACAACCACAAGCTGGCCGCTGGCGGGGTGGGGGCCGCGTACCGACGGGTCCGCGCGGCGTTCCCGCAGGTGCCGGTCGAGGTCGAGGTGACGACGTTGGCCGAGGCGGTGGAGGCGGTGGCGGCCGGGGCGACGTTCCTGCTCTGCGACAACATGCCGCCGGAGCTGCTGCGGGAGGTGGTGGCCGCCGTCGGCGACCGTGCCGAGTTGGAGGCGACCGGCGGGTTGACGCTGGCCAACGCGGCGCGGTACGCGGCGACCGGCGTGGACTACCTGTCGGTGGGGGCGCTCACCCACTCCTCGCCGATCATGGACATCGCGCTGGACCTGCGGCCGGCCGCCGACGCCGGTTCGCGCGACGCTGGTGCCGACGGGCCGTCGCGCTGACCGGCCGGGAGGACGACATGCTGCTCTGCATCGACATCGGTAACACCAACACGGTGCTGGCCACCTTCTCTGGCGACAAGCTGGTCCACTCGTGGCGGATCAAGACCGACGCCCGGTCCACCGCCGATGAGCTGGGTCTGATGTTCCGTGGGCTGCTCGCCGGGGACGCGGTGGAGATCACCGGGGTGGCAGCCTGCTCGACGGTGCCGGCGGCGCTGCGGTCGCTACGGTCGATGCTCGCCCGCTACTACGGCGACATCCCGAGCGTCATCGTGGAGCCGGGGGTGAAGACCGGCGTGCAGTTGGCGATCGACAACCCCAAGGAGGTCGGCTCCGACCGGGTGGTCAACACTCTCGCCGCGCACACCCTGTACGGCGGTCCGTCGATCGTCGTGGACTTCGGCACCACCACGAACTTCGACGTGATCAGCGCCCGGGGGGAGTTCCTCGGCGGTGCGTTCGCGCCGGGTATCGAGATCTCGTTCGACGCGTTGGCGGCCCGGGCCGCGCAGCTGCGCAAGGTCGAGCCGACCCGGCCCCGGGCGGTGATCGGCAAGAACACGGTGGAGTGCCTGCAGTCGGGCATGTACTTCGGTTTCGCCGGTCAGGTGGATCGCATCGTGGAGCGGATGTCGGAAGAGTTGGGGCAGCTCAGCGCGGTCATTGCCACTGGTGGTCTGGCGCCGGTGGTGATCGGCGAGTGCCGGACCATCACCCACCACGAGCCCATGATCACCCTGATCGGCCTGCGGATGGTGTTCGAGCGCAACACCTGAGCCGCTGCGGCGCTTATCGACTGCCGGGTCCGCTCCGGCTTGAGTACGCTCGTGGCCGGACGGCCGCCCCGAGCTGCCCACCGTTTGTCCGTACCCCCTGTGTTTGAGGATGCCCACCGTGACCGAGCACGTGACCGTACCCGACGATTTCGCCGAGGATCTGCCCGAGCAGATGCGGGTGCGCCGGGAGAAGCGGGACCGGTTGCTGGCCCGGGGCGTCGCGCCGTACCCGGTGGGATATCCCCGGACGGCGACGCTGGCGCAGGTGCGTGAGCGCTTCGGCGACCTGCCGACCGACACCGCGACCGGCGAGCAGGCGGCGGTGACCGGCCGGGTGATCTTCGTACGGAACAGCGGCAAGCTCTGTTTCGCGACGCTGCGTGACGGCGACGGTACCGAGTTGCAGGTGATGCTCTCCCGGGACCGGGTCGGCGCCGAGCCGCTGGAGGACTGGAAGCGGCTGGTCGACCTCGGCGACCACGTCGGGGTCACCGGCGAGGTGATCACCAGTCGGCGGGGTGAGCTGTCGGTGCTGGCCGACTCCTGGCAGATCACCGCCAAGGCACTGCGCCCGCTGCCGGTGGCACACAAGCCGTTGAGCGAGGAGTCGCGGGTCCGGCAGCGGTACGTCGACCTGATCATGCGCCCGGAGGCGCGGCGGACCGTCGCCACCCGGGCGACGGCCATGCGTACGCTGCGTGACTCGTTCCACACCCGTGGGTACGTCGAGGTGGAGACGCCGATGCTGCAGTTGCTGCACGGCGGCGCGGCGGCCCGGCCGTTCGTCACGCACAGCAATGCCCTGGACGCCGATCTGTATCTGCGAATCGCCCCGGAGCTTTTCCTCAAGCGCTGCGTGATCGGCGGCATCGACCGGGTGTTCGAGATCAACCGGAACTTCCGCAATGAAGGGATCGACTCGTCCCACTCGCCGGAGTTCGCGATGCTGGAGACTTACGAAGCGTACGGGGACTACGACAGCATGGCGCGGCTGACCCGGGAGTTGGTGCAGGAGTGCGCTGCCGCAGTCAGTGGGTCACATGTGGTGACGCACGCCGACGGGTCGGAGTTCGACCTGGGTGGTGAGTGGCGGACCGTCACACTGTACGGAGTGTTGTCAGAAGCTCTCGGTGAGGAAGTCACCGTGCGAACCGACCGTACGCAGTTGCTGCGTTACGCCGAGAAGTTCGACGTCAGCGTCGACCCGAAGTGGGGCCCGGGCAAGCTGGCGGAGGAACTCTTCGAAGAATTGGTCGTGCCGCATCTGCACCAGCCGACGTTCGTGCGGGACTACCCGGTGGAGACCAGCCCGCTGACCCGGGAGCACCGCAGCGAGCCCGGGCTGGCCGAGAAGTGGGACCTCTACGTGCGCGGGGTGGAGCTGGCCACGGCGTACAGCGAGCTGGTCGACCCGGTGGTGCAGCGCGAGCGGCTGGTGGCACAGGCCCGGCTGGCCGCCGGGGGGGACCCGGAGGCGATGCGCCTCGACGAGGACTTCCTGCGGGCCATGGAGTACGGAATGCCGCCGGCCGGGGGCATGGGAATGGGAATCGACCGGTTGCTCATGGCCCTGACCGGCCTGGGTATTCGCGAAACCATCCTCTTCCCGCTGGTCCGTCCGGAGTAGTTCCGGCAAGTTTTCTGGGGGAGTTTGCGCGTCCTATTGACGGCTGGCGCATCTTTCGGGCTATTGTGCTCTTGATTGCGGGAGAACGTGCTCGGAAGGACAACGGCCTGTGGCCAAGCAGATCATTCACAAGCTGGTCGACGATCTGGACGGCGGCGACGCCGACGAGACCGTCAAGTTCGCCCTCGACGGCGTCCAGTACGAGATCGACCTCTCGGAGAAGAACGCGGACAAATTGCGGCAGGTGTTCGCTCCGTACGTGGCTGCAGGCACCAAGATCGGCCGCGGTGGCGTGGTCGTGGGTGGTCGGGCCGCGCGGGGTCGGGGCGGTGCTGCTGCCGACCGTGAGCAGAACCGGGCGATCCGTGCCTGGGCGAAGAAGGAAGGCAAGGAGATCTCCGACCGCGGGCGCATCCCGCAGGAGATCGTGGACGAGTACCACGCCAAGGCCGGTCGCTGATCGTCCCAGGCGTACCGGTGCTGGCCGGCTCGGCCGGTCCAGTCAGGTGCAGTGACACGAGGTACGGATGGCGACATCCGTACCTCGTGTCGTTTTTGGGGGTTTCTGGGTTTTTGGGCGCTCACTGACTGCGACCCTGGACACACCGCCAGCACCGCAGGGCACCGAGTGCGCCGCAGGGCAGGGCAAGGCAGGGCACGCGGCCCGGCGGAGGTTGTCCACAGGCTGTGCACCAGTTGTCCACAGGCCTGTGGACAACTGGCTGGCCCGGCCCGGTACGGACGGCGCGGCCGACTGCGCCGACGCCGCGCCGAACCTGCGGATCGACCGGATTTCGCTCACCGCGTAGCGCCGGAGCCTCGGGGAACAGCCAACGAGGCTGCACAGTTGGGGTAAACGTTGCGGATCGCCCCTGCTCCGGCAAGACACGGCAGGAGCGGAGCCGGTCCACGGCGATAGAGTGATGGCACGAGCTTCCACCTGGAGGCTCGTGCGCTGGCCCGCCAAGACCATTGGCGCACGGCACGTGAGGAGCACGAGGGCATGTTCGAGCGGTTCACCGACCGAGCGCGGCGAGTTGTCGTCCTGGCTCAAGAAGAAGCCCGGATGCTCAACCACAACTACATCGGCACGGAGCACATCCTGCTCGGCCTCATCCACGAGGGTGAGGGCGTGGCGGCGAAGGCCCTGGAGAGCCTGGGCATCTCGCTGGAAGGTGTGCGTCAACAGGTCGAGGAGATCATCGGCCAGGGTCAGCAGGCACCGAGCGGACACATCCCGTTCACGCCGCGGGCCAAGAAGGTCCTGGAGTTGTCGCTGCGCGAGGCGCTGCAGCTCGGCCACAACTACATCGGCACGGAGCACATCCTGCTCGGCCTGATCCGCGAGGGCGAGGGCGTCGCCGCCCAGGTGCTGGTCAAGCTCGGCGCCGACCTCAACCGGGTGCGCCAGCAGGTCATCCAGCTGCTGTCGGGCTACCAGGGCAAGGAGCCGGCGGCCGCCGGCGCGGCGGCGGGCGAGGCGGCCCCGTCGACCAGCCTGGTGCTGGACCAGTTCGGCCGCAACCTGACCCAGGCGGCCCGGGAGGGCAAGCTCGACCCGGTCATCGGCCGGGAGAAGGAAATCGAGCGGGTCATGCAGGTGCTGTCCCGCCGCACCAAGAACAACCCGGTGCTGATCGGTGAGCCCGGCGTCGGCAAGACGGCCGTGGTGGAGGGCCTGTCCCAGAAGATCATCAAGGGCGAGGTGCCCGAGACGCTGAAGGACAAGCAGCTCTACACCCTCGACCTCGGCGCGCTGGTCGCTGGCTCCCGCTACCGCGGTGACTTCGAGGAGCGCCTGAAGAAGGTGCTCAAGGAGATCCGCACCCGGGGCGACATCATCCTGTTCATCGACGAGATCCACACCCTGGTCGGCGCGGGCGCGGCCGAGGGCGCGATCGACGCGGCGAGCATCCTCAAGCCGATGCTGGCCCGTGGTGAGCTGCAGACCATCGGTGCGACCACCCTCGACGAGTACCGCAAGCACCTGGAGAAGGACGCCGCGCTGGAGCGTCGGTTCCAGCCGATCCAGGTCGGCGAGCCGTCGCTGGCCCACACCATCGAGATCCTCAAGGGCCTGCGGGACCGGTACGAGGCGCACCACCGGGTGAGCATCACCGACGGTGCCCTGGTCGCCGCCGCCACCCTGGCCGACCGGTACATCTCCGACCGGTTCCTGCCGGACAAGGCGATCGACCTGATCGACGAGGCCGGTGCCCGGATGCGGATCCGCCGGATGACCGCGCCGCCGGACCTGCGTGACTTCGACGAGCGGATCGCCCAGGTGCGTCGCGACAAGGAGTCCGCGATCGACGCGCAGGACTTCGAGCGGGCCGCCCAGCTGCGCGACAAGGAGAAGCAGCTGCTCGGGCAGAAGGCACAGCGGGAGAAGGAGTGGAAGGCCGGCGACCTCGACGTCGTCAGCGAGGTCGACGACGAGCAGATCGCCGAGGTGCTGGGCAACTGGACCGGTATCCCGGTCTACAAGCTGACCGAGGAGGAGACCTCCCGGCTGCTGCGCATGGAGGACGAGCTGCACAAGCGGGTCGTCGGTCAGTCCGACGCGGTCAAGGCGGTCTCGAAGGCGATCCGGCGCACCCGGGCCGGCCTGAAGGACCCGAAGCGGCCGTCCGGCTCGTTCATCTTCGCCGGCCCGTCCGGCGTCGGTAAGACCGAGCTGTCCAAGGCGCTGGCCGAGTTCCTGTTCGGCAGCGAGGATGCCCTGATCCAGCTGGACATGTCCGAGTTCCACGACCGGTACACGGTGTCCCGGCTGGTCGGTGCCCCGCCCGGGTACGTCGGCTACGACGAGGGTGGCCAGCTGACCGAGAAGGTCCGGCGTCGGCCGTTCTCGGTGGTGCTCTTCGACGAGATCGAGAAGGCCCACCCGGACGTGTTCAACACGTTGCTGCAGATCCTGGAGGACGGTCGGCTCACCGACGGTCAGGGTCGGATCGTCGACTTCAAGAACACCGTGATCATCCTGACCACGAACCTGGGCACCCGGGACGTGGCCAAGGCGGTGTCGCTGGGCTTCCAGGCGTCGGAGGACAACGACTCCAACTACGACCGGATGAAGCAGAAGGTCAACGACGAGCTGAAGCAGCACTTCCGGCCGGAGTTCCTCAACCGGATCGACGACACCATCGTGTTCCACCAGCTGAACCGCACCGAGATCCTGTCGATCGTGGACATCATGATCGCCCGGATCGAGACCCAGCTGCGGAACAAGGACATGAGCATGGAGCTCACCGAAAACGCCAAGAAGTACCTGGCGAAGAAGGGCTTCGACCCGGTGCTGGGTGCCCGGCCGCTGCGCCGCACCATCCAGCGCGACATCGAGGACAACCTGTCGGAGCGGATCCTGTTCAACGAGCTCAAGGCGGGTCAGATCGTGGTCATCGACTGCGACGGCGACCCCGAGGACATCGACAAGTCCAAGTTGGTGTTCCGGGGCTCGGATCGGCCGGTCACCGTGCCGGACGCAGTGCCCGCCGACCTCGGCGGCACGGCCGCCGCCGGTGCCGACGAGTAGGTCTGTACAAGCACCACCTGTTCGTGAGGCGTCGCCGGGGCACCGGCGACGCCTCACGGCGTCACGGGGGTCCGGCCGCGCCTCACGGCGTCACGGGGGGTCCGTCCGCCCCGCACGGCGTCACGGGGGTCCGTCCGTCCCGCACGCGGTACGGGACGGGTCAGCCCTGGCCGGCCAGGGCGTACCCGGTCGGCGGTGCGTCGTCGTGGCCGACCGGCTCCACCAGGCCGTCCTCGATCAGGCTGGCCAACGCCCGGCGGCGCTGCAGATCGTCGGCCCAGACCGTGTCCAGCCGCTGCTGCGGCACCGGGCCGGTCGCCTCCCGCAGCACCGCCAGCAGCAGCCCACGTACCTGCCGGTCGGTGCCGGCGTACTGCTGCGGTCGCCGGCTCGGGCCGACCAGCGGCGGGCTGCCCGCCGCCCGCCAGGCACACCGTCGGGCCATCGGGCAGCCACCGCAACGGGGCGTACGGGCCACACAGACCACCGCACCCAGCTCCATGAACGCGGCGCTGGCCCGGGCGGCCCGGGCCGGCTCCACCGGCAGCAGGGCCGCCGTGGCCACCAGGTCCGCCGGTCGGGTGGCCGGACCGGCGTCGGCGGCGCCGTCGATCGCCCGGGCCACCAACCGTCGTACGTTCGTGTCGACCACCGGATGACGCTGCCCGTACGCGAACGCGGCGACCGCCCGCGCCGTGTACATGCCGACCCCGGGCAGCGCGAGCAGCTCGTCCAGGTCGGTCGGCACCGCGCCACCGTGCCGGGTGACCAGCTCGACGGCGCACTCGTGCAGCCGCAACGCCCGACGTGGATAGCCGAGCCGGTTCCACATCCGGATCGCCTCGGCGGGTGGGTCTGCCGCCAGCGCCGCCGGCTCCGGCCACCGGTCCAACCAGGCCCGCCAGGCCGGCAACACCCGGACCACCGGTGTCTGCTGCAGCATCACCTCGCTGACCAGGATCGCCCATGCGCCGATCCCCGGCTCACGCCACGGCAGGTCGCGGGCGTTGCGGTCGTACCATTCGATGGCGGCATCAGCGAAGCTCACGTCACGCATAGCGGGGACGATCCTGCCAGGCCGCGCGGACGCCCCGTCATCCGGTCGGGCAGACTGCTCAGGTGGAGTCGACCGGAAGTGAGGGCCCGACAGGCATGAACGAAATCGCGATCACCGTGATCGGCCGGGACCGGCCGGGGATCGTCGCGGACGTCGCCGAGGCGTTGGCGGGTCTCGGCGCGAACCTGACCGACTCCACGATGACCCGGCTGCGCGGTCACTTCGCGATGACCCTGGTCTGCACCGGTCCGGCCGGGTCCGACGTCGACGCGGCGCTGCGCGGGCTGACCGCCGACGACCAGCTGCTGGCCACCGTACGGCCGGTCCCGGCCGACAACCAGCTGCCGCCGGCCGGGGAGCCGTACCTGGTCAGTGTGCACGGAGCCGACCGGTTGGGCATCGTCGCCGCAGTGACGCGGGTGGTCGCCGAGGCGGGCGGCAACGTCACCGACCTGACCACCCGGCTGACCGGCCCGCTCTACGTACTGGTCGCCGAGGTCGAACTGCCGGTCGGTTCGGCGCCCGAGGTGGGCCGGCGGCTGGCGGAGACCGGGCGGGAGCTCGACGTCGAGGTGACCCTGCGACCGGTCGATTCGGACGTGCTGTGAGCACCGTCAGCCGTCCGCTCGCCGACTGGACCGAGGCGGCGCTGGGCGTACCGGGCCAGGTGCTCCCGGTGGTCACCGCGCCTGATCAGACGCTCAGCCGGCCCGGCGAGCCGGTCGATCCGTGCGCGGCCGAGGTGGTGCGGCTCGCCGCCGACCTGGTCGCCACCATGCGGGTGTCGCCGGGCTGTGTCGGCCTGGCCGCGCCGCAGGTCGGCGTCGGCGCACAGGTCTTCGCCGTCGACGTGACCGGACATCCGAAGACCGTCACCGGACACGGCACGTTCGTGCTGTGCAACGCACGGCTGGTCGAGGCGACCCGGTGGCGACCCGGCCGGGAGGGCTGCATGTCCGTTCCCGACCTCACTGGTGACGTCAAGCGGGCCAGCCGGGTGGTGGTCGAGGCGCAGCTGCCCGGCACGGGAGAGCCGGTCCGCCTGGTCACCGACGGGTTCGAGGCCCGTGCCCTGCAGCACGAGATCGACCACTGTGCCGGCCTGCTCTTTCTGGACCGGGTGGCCGGCGCGCACGCGGTCTTCGCGCGCAAGACATATCTCTGACGGACCCGCCCGGGGCGTCGGCGCGTCGCGTGCCGGCCGACCCGGACTTGCCGATACGGTGTGCCATCATGCGACTGACGGTTGGCCCGCTGCCATCCGCCATCTACTGGCGGCGTCGTGCCGTCGTGCTCGGCGCAGTGTTGATGCTGCTGTTCATCGTGGTCTACTCCTGCAACGGCTCCGACCGGTCCGGTGTGGGTGGCGGCCCGACGCCGACACCGACGCCGTCGGGCGAGATCCTCACCCCGACCACGGGCTCACCGCCGGCCGACGACGGCGGTGACGACGGGGCCTCCGGTGGCGGCACCGGCGACGCCGGCGGTACGGGCGACGGTGGCACTGGCGACGGCGGTACCGGCGACGGCGGTGCGACCGGCGGTCAGCCGCCCGCCGCCGGTGGCGGGGACCCGGGTCTGCCGCAGGCGCCGGTCGGTCCGTCCGCCGGAGCCTGCACCGACGACGAGCTGCTGCTGACGGCCTCCGCGTCCCCGGCGAGTGCCCAACGGGGCGTGACTCTGGCGCTGCGTCTGCGGGTGCAGAACGCCGGCAGCCGTACCTGCGACCGGGACGTGGGCGCCGACCCGCAGGAGCTCTACCTCAAGCGTGGTGCCGAGCTGATCTGGTCGTCGGACACCTGCGGCTCGGCGCGCGGCACCGACGTGCAGACGTTCGGCCCGGGGACGGCCCGCGACTACCAGGTCAGCTGGAACGGTCGGGCGGCCAGCACCTGCGCCAACGACGTCGCCGCCGGTGACCATCTCGCCGCCGGCGAGTACCAGCTGTTCGCCCGGCTGGGCAGCAAGGTGAGCGAGCCGTTCGTCGTGACCATCACCAACTGACCAGGACGGCTCAGACGTAGCGTTCCAGGATCGACGCCTCGGCCAGCCGGGACAATCCTTCCCGTACGCTGCGCGCCCGGGCGTCACCGACACCGTCGACGGCCTGCAGGTCCTCCACGGTGGCCCCGAGCAGCCGCTGCAGGCTGCCGAAGTGGTTGACCAGCCGGTCGACCACCGCCACCGGCAGCCGGGGCACCTTGGCCAGCAGCCGGAACCCACGCGGGCTGACCGCCGCGTCCAGTGCCTCGGTGGAGCCGGCGTACCCGATCGCCTTGGCCACCGCGACCAGGTCGATCAGCTCGGTCGCGGTCAGCAGGTCCAGCTCGACCAGGGCCTCGTCCAGGGTGCGGGGCTTGCGCCCGGTCGGCAGGTAGTCGCGGATCACCAGGGTCCGGTCGGCGTCGACGCCGGCCATCAGCTCGTCGAGCTGCAGGGCGAGCAGTCGCCCGTCGGTGCCGAGCTCGACGACGTACCCGGCGATCTCGTCGGCGATCCGGCGGACCATCTCCAGCCGCTGCACCACGGCGACCGCGTCCCGGACGGTCACCAGATCCTCGATCTCCAGGGCGGACAGGGTGCCGGAGACCTCGTCGAGGCGCAGCTTGTAGCGCTCCAGAGTGGCCAGCGCCTGGTTGGCCCGGGACAGGATCGCGGCGGAGTCGTCGAGCACGTGCCGTTGACCGTTGACGTAGAGGCTGATGATCCGCATCGACTGGCTGACCGAGATCACCGGGTAGCCGGTCTGCCGGGCGACCCGTTCGGCGGTGCGGTGCCGGGTGCCGGACTCCTCGGTGGGGATCGACGGATCCGGCATCAGGTGCACGGCGGCCCGGACGATCCGGGTGCCGTCGCTGGAGAGCACCACCGCGCCGTCCATCTTGCACAGCTCACGGACCCGGGTGGAGGAGAACTCGACGTCCAACGGGAAACCGCCGGTGCACAGCGACTCGACCTGTTTGTCGTAGCCGAGCACGATCAGTGCGCCGGTTCGTCCGCGCAGGATCCGTTCCAGCCCGTCGCGCAGCGCGGTACCCGGCGCCATCAGGGCCAGATTGGCCCGCAGCGGGTCGCCGGTGGCTGCCGGGGTGGTCAACGCGGACGTGCCGGCGCTGATCGGGCGGGCCGGGGAGCCGACGGCACCGACCCGGCCGGGCGTGCCAGCGCCGGCAGTCTTGTTCGCATCGCGGTCGATCGCCACGGCACCAGTCTACGGACCGGCATGCGGTGGGTGCTGCCGTGGTTACTGTTGCCCCGGTGACGCCGGTGGTCAGTCGGCGGAGGCACGGGCTGCGGCCTGCAGCGCGGCGCGTACGTCGCCGACCTCGGTGACGTGCATGTTCGCCGGTAGCGGGTCACTGCCGGCGGCGGCTGAACCGGGTGGCACCAGGGCGTACCGGAAGCCGAGCCGGGCCGCTTCGGCCAGCCGGCGGGCGACCGCGCCGACCCGGCGGACCTCGCCGGTCAGCCCGACCTCGCCGATCGCCACCAGCTGCGGGGAGATGGCCAGGTTGACCCCGCCGGACGCGACCGCCAACGCCACCGCCAGGTCGGCGGCGGGTTCGACCACCCGGATGCCGCCGACGGTCGCCGCGAAGACCTCCCGGTCGTGCAGGGTGAGCCGTTCGGTACGCCGTTGCAGCACCGCCAGCACCATGGCCAGTCGGGCACCGTCGAGCCCGGAGACGGTCCGCCGGGGCGAGCCGGCGACGGTGGCGCCGATCAGCGCCTGCACCTCGGTGACCAGCGCCCGGCGGCCCTCCATCGCCACGGTCGCGCAGGTGCCCGGCACCGGTTCGCTGTAGCGGGTGAGGAACAGCCCGGACGGGTCGGCCAGGCTGCTGATGCCGCCCTCGTGCATCTCGAAGCAGCCGACCTCGTCGGCGGCGCCGAACCGGTTCTTCATGCCGCGTACCATCCGCAGCGACGAGTGCTTGTCGCCTTCGAAGTGCAGCACCACGTCGACCAGGTGTTCCAGCACCCGGGGGCCGGCGACCTGGCCGTCCTTGGTGACGTGGCCGACCAGCACGGTGGCGATGTTGCGTTCCTTGGCGGCGGCGACCAGGGCGGCGGTGACGGCCCGGACCTGGGTGACCCCGCCGGGGATGCCGTCGGAGCCGGGCATCGAGATGGTCTGCACCGAGTCGAGCACCAGCAGCCCCGGCTTGACCGCGTCGAGGTGACCGAGGACCACCCCGAGGTCGCTCTCGGCGGCCAGGTAGAGCTTGTCGTGCAGGGCGCCGATCCGTTCCGCCCGCAACCGGACCTGGCTGGTCGACTCCTCGCCGCTGACCACCAGCGACGGGCTGCCGGCACCGGCGGCCCACTGCTGGGCGACGTCCAGCAGCAGGGTGGACTTGCCGACCCCGGGCTCGCCGGCGAGCAGCACCACCGCGCCGGGCACCAGCCCGCCGCCGAGGACCCGGTCGAGTTCGCTGACGCCGGTCGGGCGGGCCTTGGCCGGCGCGGCGCTGATGGTGGCGATCGGCCGGGCCGGTTCGGTGGGCATCCGGGTGCTGACCACTCGGCCGGAGACCACCGGGCCGCTGACGACCGACTCGATCACCGACCCCCACTCGCCGCACTCCGGGCAGCGGCCGACCCACTTGGGCGGCTGGTGTCCGCAGGCGTCGCATTCGTACGCGGGTCGGGGCTCACGGGCCGCGCGGGCCCGTGGCGCGGCACCACCACGGGTGGTACCGGCGGCGCTGCCGCCGGCACCCCGGGGGATCGACCGCGAGCTCAGTGCTCTTCCTCGTCGTGCTCGGCCGGGGCGCGCGGCACCGGGGTGAGCGGCATGTCGACCGGGGCCGGCACGACCAGCGGTTCGTTGCCGTTGTCGAACTCGAAGACCAGGTTGACGGAGCGGCCGGCGGTCAGCGTGTCGGTCAGGCCGGTTACCCGCAGCGGCTCGGTGTCGTCGGTGCTGAACAGGGCCCAGCCGTTGGCCGGCAACGAGATCCGGGCGTCCCGGCCGGGGTCGCCGGTCGGCTGGCCGGTCGGCTCCGCGCCCTCGGTGGCCTGCGGCGACGGCTCGGCGTCGGATCCGCCGATCACCACCGACGCGGCACCGATGACCGTCTCCCGGTCGCTGTCGCCCGGCCCGGCGACGCTGACCGTCACGGTGACCGGGTCGTTGGTGTTGTTGAAGATCGCGACCTCGACGGGGGCGCTGCTGCCGGCCGGGTAGCCCTCGACCCCCGGGTAGGGCACGGACAGGTCGCGTAGCGACACCGCACCGTCGGGTGAGTCGACGTTGACTCCGTTGATCGACGTCGACTTGATCGCGGTCTCGGCGATCTGGCCGGTGCCACAGCCGCTGAGCAACAGGGCGCTCGCAGCGGCCGCGCCGGTGAACAGCACCGTGACTCGGCGGTATCCCCTGGTCGAGGGCGTCACGTCGGTCCTCCTCGTTACGATCCGCGCCGCGCCGGCGCCGGGCGCGGGGCGACACCCCGCGCAGACCGGCTCCAGGGTAGTTGGCGTTGATCGGCCGTCCGCCACGGACCCGACAATCACCTGACCTGGCACCCGGCGCGGGTGGCGTACCCGCTCAGGCCACCGGGCCGCTGGCGACCAGCAGGACCACGTCGATCACGGCGACCAGCATGACGGCCCGGAAGACGGCGTTCGGCCGGGTGCCGTCGGTGGCGGCACGGCGGGCCACGTACCACCCGGTGGCGAGGATGAGGACGGTGCCGGCGACCGCCGCGAGCCCGGCCCACGACGGCGGCCCGGGCGGGCCGGCGACCAGGGTGACGGTGGCGGCGGCGAGCAGCCCGGCGGCGGCCAGCCCGGACCCGGTGGCCCCGAGGCGGTGCGGCAGGCCGTGCACCCCGGTGCGGGCGTCGTCGGCCAGGTCCGGCAGCACGTTGGCGAAGTGCGCGCCGGCACCGAGCAGTGCGCCGGCGGCGACCAGCCAGGCCGGCGGGGCCGGCGCGCCGGGCAGCGCCAGGACGACGAAGGCCGGCAGCGCCCCGAACGACACCGCGTACGGCAGGACCGAGACGACGGTGAACTTCAACGGCCAGTTGTACGCCAGGGCGCTGAGCAGCGCACCGGTGATGCACGCCGCGGCCGGTACGCCGGTCGGCGCGGCCAGCAGCGGGGTGGCCGCCGCCGCGACCAGCCCGGCGACACCGACCGTGCGGTGGCTGACCGCCCCGGCCGGCACGGGTTTGTCGGCCCGCCCCACCTGCCGGTCCCGGTCGGCGTCGAGCCAGTCGTTGGTCCAGCCGACGGCGAGCTGGGTGGCCGCGATGGTGAGTGCGACCAGGATGATCCCGACCGGACGGTGCCCGACGCCCCAGGCCAGCAGCGCCGCGACGGCGGTGACCGCGACCGCCGGTTCGGGATGGCTGGCCTTGATCAATGCGGACACGCGGCGTGACATAGCCGTCAAGTGTGGCCGTTACCAGCTGGTCGTGTCACGCTCACTCAATGTCCGGGCTGCCCGCGAACGACGTCCGCCAGTACGACGTACTGGCCGACGAGTGGTGGCGACCGGCGGGTGCGTTCGAGATGCTGCACTGGATCGCGCAGGCGCGGGCCGAGCTGGTCCCGCCGGCCACCCGCGACGGCGCGGTGCTGGTCGACGTCGGCTGCGGGGCCGGTCTGCTCGCCCCGCACCTGCGCGGCAAGGGTTACCGGCACGTCGGTGTGGACCTGACCGCCTCCGCGCTCGGGCAGGCGGCCGCGCACGGGGTGACCCCGGTGCGCGGTGACGCGCTGGCGTTGCCGCTGGCGGACGCGGTGGCCGACGTGGTCTCCGCCGGTGAGCTGCTGGAGCACGTGCCGGACCTGGCGGGAGCCGTCGCCGAGGTGTGCCGGGTGCTGCGCCCGGGTGGGCTGCTGGTGCTGGACACCCTGAACGCGACGCTGCGCTGCCGGCTGGTCGCGGTGGAGCTGGGGGAGCGGCTGCCGATGGTGCCGCGCGGCATCCACGATCCGGCGCTGTTCGTCGACCCGCGGCGGCTGACGGCGGAGTGTGCCCGGCACGGCGTACGGCTGTTCGTGCGGGGGCTGCGGCCGACCGGCCCGGCGCTGGCCGACTGGCTGCTGCGGGCGGCGCTGCCGCGCACCGCACGCGCCGGCAGCGCACGGACCGGGACCGCGCTCACCGGCACCGAAGCCGCGCGCCCCCTGTTGTGGCCGGTACGGCGCCGGATGGTGCCGGTCCGGTCCACCGCACTGCTGTACCAGGGCAGGGGGCTGAAGTCAGGCTGATCGACCGGCGGAAGGGGAAGCAATGGTGGGCGACGCATTGGCGGCGGCGCGGCGGTTGGTGCCGAGGTTCGCCGCGCGGGCGGGTGAGCACGACCGGGCCGGGAGTTTCCCGGTGGCGGACTTCGCCGACCTGCGCCGGGAGGGCCTGTTCGGGCTGCTGGTCCCGGAGCGCCTGGGCGGCCTGGGTGCCGGGTTCGCCGACTACGCCGAGGTGGCGTACGAGCTGGCCCGGGGCAACGGGGCGACGGCGCTGGTGTTCAACATGCACGTGTCGGTGACCGGGGCGCTGAGCGCGGTCGACGACAACCTGGCCGAGGCGCTCGGGCTGCCGGCCGAGGCGCTGGCCGCCCGGGACCAGCTGCTCGCGGCGGCCGCCGCCGGCACGTGGTACGCGGTGGCGATGAGCGAACGGGGTGCCGGGTCCCGGCTGTCTCAACTGTCGACGGTGTACCACCCGGTGCCCGGCGGCGGGTTCCAGATCAAGGGTGCCAAGGCGTTCTGCTCCGGGGCCGGGCACGCCGGCGGGTACCTGGTGGCGGCCCGGCACGGCGACGATCCGGCGACGGTGTCGCAGTTCCTGGTGCCGGCGGACACCCCGGGGCTGCGGGTGGAGCAGACCTGGGATTCGCTGGGGATGCGGGCGACCTGCTCGCACGATCTGCACCTGGACGTCACCGTGCCGGCGTCCGCCCTGCTCGGCGGGGTCGAAGGGTTGGCGCTGGTGGTGGCCCAGTTGATGCCACACTGGATGGTCGCCAGCTACGCGGCGGTGTACGCCGGGGTGGCCCGGGCGGCGGTGGACGCGGCGGTGGCGCACCTGACCGACCGGGGCCTGACCGGGCTGCCGGCGGTGCGGGCCCGGATCGGTCGGGCCGACGCGGCTGCGGCGTCGGCGTGGCTGACCGTACGGGAGGCGGCCCGCCTGGTCGACGCCGCGCCGGGGGATCCGCAGACCAACCAGTGGGTGTGGCGGGCCAAGCTGGTGGCTGGTGCCACGGCGGCCGAGGTGGCGTCGTCGATGGTGGAGGCGGCCGGCACCGGGGCGACCCGCCGGGGTCATCCGGTGGAGCGGTTGTTCCGTGACGCCCGCTGCGGCGCCCTGCATCCGCCGACGGCGGACGTCTGCGCGGACTGGCTGGGGGTGGCCGCCCTCGGCGGGGACCCGGACCGCGACGGATCGGCGCCCCGGTGGTGACCGCCTCGGTGGAGCCGGCGGCGGTGGGCGCGACGACACACCGGTCGGCGGCGGTGGTCGGGCTGGGGCTGGCGTTGCCGCCGTCGGCGACCCAGGACGAGCTGTGGCGGGACTTCTTCGCCGCCCGCTACACCGGTGCCGCGAAGGCGCTGGCCGCGCGGATCTTCGCCAATTCGGGGGTACGGACCCGGCAGGCGGCGGTGAGTCCGCTGCTGGAGGACGTCGCGGACTGGCCGACGGAGCGCCGGATGCGCCGCTACCAGGTCGAGGCGTTGCCGCTGGGCAAGGAGGCGGTGACGCAGGCGTTGACCGGGTCGGGGGTGTCCGCCGGCGACATCGGCCTGTTCGTGGTCTGTTCCTGCACCGGGTACGCCACGCCGGGCCTGGACATCCTGCTGGCCCGGGATCTCGGGATGTCACCGGCGACCCAGCGGCTGTTCGTCGGGCACATGGGCTGCTATGCGGCGCTGCCGGGGCTGGGCGCGGCGGCGGACTTCGTCACCGCGCGGGGTCGGCCGGCGGTGCTGTTGTGCGCCGAGTTGACCAGCCTGCACATTCAGCCGCCGGGCCGCCGTACCGACACGCAGCAGATCGTGGCGCACGCCCTGTTCTCGGACGCGGCGGCGGCGGTGGTGCTGGCGCCGACCGGGCCGGGGCCGACCGGCGCGGGCGGCGGCCCGCCCGGTCCGCGCCGGTCCGGCGACGTCGTACGGTCCGTCGACGACGCCCCACGGTCGGGCAACTACGTCGTACGGGAGATCGTGGCCGCGACGGACACCGCGACGGCCGACCACATGACCTGGGAGGTGACCGATCTCGGGTTCCGGATGGGTCTGTCACCCCGGGTGCCGCAGGTGTTGTCGCTGCACGTCCGGGCGCTGGTGGCCGACCTGCTGGCCCGGCACGGTCTGTCGGTGGCCCAGGTCGACGGCTGGGCGGTGCATCCGGGTGGCCCCCGCATCCTGAGCGTGGTGCAGCGGGAGCTGGTGTTGCCGGACGAGGCGTTGGCGGCGTCCCGGGAGACCCTGGCGGAGTACGGCAACTGTTCGTCGCCGACCGTACTGCTGATCCTGGACCGGCTGCGACGGGCGCCGCGGCCGCCGCGTCGGGTGGTGATGCTGGCGTTCGGTCCGGGGCTGACGCTCTACGCCGGGCTGCTCACCGCTGACTGACCAGCCCGGCCAGGTCGGCGCGGTACGTCTCGGCGGTGCGGGCTGCCGGCACGAGCCGGACCACGTCGCCGCCGCGCGCCACGAGCAGGACGGTGGCGGTGTCGGCGACCGGGGTGACGTCGACGAAGCCGCGGATCTCGCCGGTCGGGTCGACGAGCCGGTGCACGGCCGGGTCGGCGGCGGGCGGCGGATCAGCGCCGTCGGTGCCGGCCGTCGCGGCGCTGCCGTCGGTGCCGGCCGCCGGGTCGGTGCCGTCGGTGACGGCGACGACCGACACCCCGGCCGGGGCGGCGGCCCGGGCGGCGGCGACCTGGTCCGCGCACTCGCAGCTGTCGACCAGCAGGATCACCGCTGGCAGCAGGGCATGCAGGGCGACCGTGCGGCCGCCGGGGTCGATCAGGTCGAGTGCGGGCAGCGGCCCGGCGGGCAGGACGGCCGAACCCGCCGCCGCCGACGGTGCCGCCGACGGGTCGGCCGACTGGCCCGGCGACGGTGGCGGCCGGTCGGTCCAAGCCACGATGAACAGGCTCACCATGGCGGCGAGCACGGCGACCAGCATGATGGTCAGCGGCAGGCGCAGCGCGGCGATCTCGTGCGGGCGGTGCCCGACCTGGTCGGAACGCAGCCCCAGCCGGCGGTGCCAGCGGTCACGGCGGCGGGTGCGGCGCAGCTCCCGGCGGACGAGCTCGGCCTCGGCGGCGAGCGCGGCGGGATCGTCGGGCACGACGATCGGGCCCCAGTCGGCAGGGATCTGCGGCAGGTCGTCGGGCGCTCCCGCGCCGTCAGACCACCCATCGCCGTTGCCTGTCCTGCCCACAGCACCCCCAGCCCGCTCGCCCGTGAGGTCGATCGGGGTCCACCTATCAGGGTCCCGCACCGGACCTGGTTACGCCAGAGCCAGGTCAAAGATGAGGGTGACGGATAGGATGAGGGTGCCGAAACGCGCCTCGTCAGGCCGCCCGGCGGGTTAGCTGCCTGCTGACCGTCTGGTTACTCACAGTGGCCGAAGCGTGTCGGCGGCTGCGTGTCAAGCCGGAGAAAGACCTCTCACAGCCCCTCTGACCTGCGCTTACGGCTATGAGTACGACGGGACATCGGTGCCTGAGCGTGTTACCCTAGACACAGCGAAAGGGGCTTCGAACCTATGGTTTTCAGTGTCGGCGAGACCGTTGTTTACCCCCACCACGGGGCCGCACTCATCGAGGCAATCGAGACTCGTGTCATCAAGGGCGAGGAGAAGCAGTACCTCGTCCTCAGGGTTGCGCAGGGTGACCTGACGGTGCGAGTCCCCGCCGAGAACGCCGAGATCGTCGGTGTGCGTGAAGTGGTTGGCGAAGAAGGCCTGGGCAAGGTCTTCGACGTGCTTCGCGCGCCACACACCGAGGAGCCGACCAACTGGTCGCGGCGGTACAAGGCAAACCTCGAGAAGTTGGCGTCCGGAAACCCGCTCAAGGTCGCCGAGGTCGTTCGTGACCTCTGGCGTCGGGAGCGGGAGCGGGGGCTGTCCGCAGGCGAGAAGCGCATGCTCGCCAAGGCCCGGGACATCCTGGTCGGCGAGGTCGCGCTTGCGGAAAAGAGCACCAAGGACGAGGCGGAGAACCTCCTCGACAAGGTGCTCACCGACGCGTAAGGCAGCTCTCCACCCATAGATCGTCTGTTGCTCCGAAAACGAGGACCGCGACGTGACCGCGCATCTCCAGCAGCGCGGTGACGTCGCGGTCCTCGTTCCGGCGGCCGGTGCCGGGGTACGCCTCGGGCCCGGCGCGCCGAAGGCGCTGCGCCTGCTCGGCGGCGTACCGCTGCTGGTGCACGCGGTCCACCGGCTCGCCGACGCCGCCTCGGTCGCGGTGATCGTGGTCGCCGCCCCGCCGGCCGACGTCGACGCCGTGCGCGACCTGCTCACCCCGGCCGCCGCCGGGCTCCCGCTGATCGTCGTACCGGGCGGGGCGCACCGGCAGGCGTCGGTGGCCGCCGCGCTGGCCGCCGTACCGGCCGGCCCGCAGATCGTCCTGGTCCACGACGCGGCCCGCGCCCTCACCCCACCCGACCTGGTCGACTCGGTCGCCGCCGCGGTCCGGGCCGGTGCCCCGGCCGTCGTCCCGGTGCTGCCGGTCGTCGACACGATCAAGTCGGTGGACGCCGACGAGACCGTCCTGGCCACCGTCGACCGGTCGACGCTGCGGGCCGTGCAGACCCCGCAGGGGTTCCGCCGGGACGTGCTGGCCGCCGCGCACGCCGACGCAGCCGACCCGCACACCGACGACGCCGGGCTGGTCGAGAAGCTCGGCGTACCGGTGGTCTGCGTGCCCGGCTCGGAGCGGGCGTTGAAGATCACCCGCCCGTTCGACCTGGTGATCGCCGAGCACCTGCTCGCCACCGAACCCGCGCCCCGTACCCTTCCGTCATGATCGTCCTTACGGACCGAGCCGTCATGATCGTTCTTCGGCCTGAGCCGGCATGATCGTTCCCCGGGTCGGGGTCGGCACCGACGTGCACGCCTTCGCCGCCGACCGCCCCTGCTGGGTCGCCGGCCTGCACTGGCCGGGCGAGACCGGGCTGGCCGGGCACTCCGACGGCGACGTCGCCGCGCACGCCGCCTGCGACGCGCTCTTCTCCGCCGCCGGCCTCGGTGACCTGGGCGCCAACTTCGGCGTCGACCAGCCGCAGTGGGCCGGAGCCGCCGGGGTGGACCTGCTCGCCGAGGCGGCCCGCCGGGTGGTCGCCGCCGGGTTCGTCATCGGCAACGTATCGATCCAGGTGATCGGCGTACGGCCGAAGATCGGCCCCCGCCGGGCCGAGGCGCAGCAGGCGCTCAGCGCCGCCGCCGGTGCCCCGGTCACCGTCTCCGGCACCACCACCGACGGGCTCGGACTGACCGGCCGGGGCGAGGGTCTCGCCGGCCTGGCGGTCGCGCTCGTCTATCCGCTCGCGCCGCCCGGATAGGCTCGACAGGTGTCGAGCGAGTCTGCCCCCGAGCCGCCCACCGACGTCCACGGCTATCTGCAACGGGCCGGGCTGCTGGCCGACCTCGGCCGCTACGACGAAGCCGCCGCCGAGATCGGGTTCGCGACGGCGCTCGACCCGGACAGCGTCGCCGCCCGGATCATGCTGGCCCGGGTGCAGCTGGCCGCCGACCGCCCGGAGCAGGCCCTCGCCGCGGCCGACGGGTCGACCACCGGCGACGTGCCGAGTCCGTGGTCGGCGGCCGCCGCCGACCACCCGCCGGCCGATGCCGCCGCCGGGCTCGACGTCGCGGACCGGATCGCCCTGCAGGTGGTACGCGGCCTGGCGCTGATCGACCTGCGCCGGTTCGCCGAGGCTGCCCGGGTCGCCACCGACCTGCTGGCCACGTACCCGGACGACGCGTACGCCCAGCGCAGCGGCGCGGCGATCCTGGCCGGCTCACGCAACGGCCAGCCGGCGCTGAACGCGGCCTGGCGCGGGGTGGAGCTTGCCCCGCAGGACGCTCAGGCGCATCTGGTGCTCGGTCTGGTCGGTGCCCGGCTGGAGCTGTTCGACCTGGCGCACCGGGCGTACGGCGAGGCGCTGCGGCTGGACCCGCTGATCGGTGAGGCGCAACACGACGTCGGGGTGATCGGCCTGGAGCAGCGCCGGTACGCCGCCGAGCTGGCGATCCTCGCCGAGCAGGCGACCATGATGGCCCCGCCGCCGCCACCGCCGGATCCGAGGCAGCAGCAGCCGCGTACGGTCGACGAGGAGCTGCGCCGGCTGGTGCTGATCGGTGCCGGCTACAGCATGGTCGCGGCGGTGACCGTGGCCTGTCTGGCGGGCAGCACCGCGTCGCGCGGCTGGGCGATGTTCTCGGCGGTCGGCGGGGTGGTGCTGGTCTGGCTGCTGGCCCGGCGGGTGCCGGGGCGGATCAGCGAGGTGCTGTCGCAGCTGCTGGACCGCCGCCTGGCGACGGCCGTGTACGCGGTGGGTGCCGCCCCGGTGCTGATCTTCTGCTACGCGGCGATCGCCTCGCCGTGGCTGCTGGTGTCGGCGATCGGTGCCGCCGCGTTCGCCCAGTTCATGGTGCTGCGCTCGGCCACCGGCCGGCCGCCGGACCAGCCGTAGGGCCGGCTGCCGGACCAGCCGTAGTCGCCCTCAGCGGGCATTGCCCGCCCAGGTCCAGGCGTACCCGCTGTCCTCGACCGTCAGGGCGGCGTCGCACAGGTCCAGCGGTCGGAAGGTGTCGACCATCACGGCGAGTTCGTCGAAGTGCTCGGCACCGAGTGAGCGTTCGACGGCCCCGGGTTGCGGCCCGTGGGTGCAGCCGGCCGGGTGCAGCGAGATGGAGCCCTGTTCGATGCCGGAGCCGCGCCGCGCCTCGTAGTTGCCGCCGGTGTAGAACAGCATCTCGTCGGAGTCGACGTTGTGGTGGTTGTACGGCACCGGGATGGCCTGCGGGTGGTAGTCGACCTTGCGGGGCACGAACGAGCAGATCACGAAGTTCGGGCCGGCGAAGGTCTGGTGCACCGGTGGCGGCTGGTGCAGCCGGCCGGTGATCGGCTCGAAGTCGTGGATGCTCAACGCCCACGGGTAGAGGTGGCCGTCCCAGCCGACCACGTCGAACGGGTGGTGGGCGTACACGTGCCGGGTCCAGCCCTGCCGGTGCCGCACGTACACCTCGACGTCGGTGCCGTCGATCAGCAGCGGCTGGCCGGGTCCACGGATGTCCCGCTCACAGTACGGCGAGTGTTCCAGGAACTGGCCGCGCTGCGACAGGTACCGCTTGGGTGCTCCGATGTGGCCGGTCGCCTCGATGGTGAGCAGTCGCAGCGGTACGTCGTCGACGGGCACGATCCGGTGCACCACCGAGGTCGGGATGACCACGTAGTCGCCGGAGGTGACGCCGAGCACCCCGAAGCTGGTCTCCACCCGGGCGGCGCCGGACTCGACGTACAGGCATTCGTCGCCGGTCGCGTTGCGGTACAGCGGGGACGGCTGGTCGGCGACGACGTAGCTGATCCGTACGTCGTCGTTGGCGAGCAGCGGCGCTCGGCCGAGGACGGCGTCGGTGTGTCCGGAGTCGAGCTTGTGGGTACGCAGGTGCCGTGGCGTGAGCGGGTGGTTCGGCAGCCGTCGGGTCGGTGGTGGTGCGTAGGTCTCGGCGGCGACGATCGCGGTGGGCAGGTGCCGGTGGTAGAGCAGGGACGAGTCGGCGGAGAAGCCTTCCTGGCCCATCAGCTCCTCGGCGTACAGGCTGCCGTCGGGTTGGCGGAACTGGGTGTGGCGCTTGCGGGGGATCTCGCCAACGCTGCGGTAGTAGGGCATCATTACCCTCCGTATCTCCCCGTTGACCGGCCGGTAGCGTCCGATAATCGGACGCTGTTGTCCGTTAATCGTAGAATCCACTAGGTTCAGAGGCGTGTCAATGCAGGTACCCAGGATCTTCGCCGGCCTCGTCGACGACGCGGCGGTCTTTCCGCCCGGCAGCGCCGACCTGCCCGACGCGATCACCGCGCACCGTGACCACCGCACCGCCTGGTACGCCGACCTGGTCGGCCCGTTCCTGCTGCCCGCCTCCGGGATCGACGCGGCCCGGCGGCTGCTCGGCAGCCTGCTCGGCCCCGGCGAGGAGCTGGAGATCGGCCTGATCGGCGACACCGGCCTCGCCGTCCTGCCCGCCGCCGTCGACGCACTGCCCGCCGACCGGCTGCGGCTGCGCCAGGTCGAGGTCGCCGTTGCCAAACGCGGCGAGGACCCGCAACCCGGCCTCCGGACGCTGCTGACGGCCCTCGCCGGCTGGCCCAAGATCAGTGGGTACGCGGAGGTGCCGCTGACCTGGGGGCTGCTCGCCGCCCTGGACACCCTCGCCGAGGCGCGGGCCGGCGGCGTCGACGTGGCCGCGAAGTTCCGCACCGGCGGGCTGGCCGCCGAGCTGTTCCCCACCCCGGTCGAGCTGGCCGCCGTGATCTGCGCCTGCCGGGACCGGGCGTTGCCGTTCAAACTGACCGCCGGGCTGCACCACGCCATCCGGGACACCGACCCGGAGACCGGCTTCACCCACCACGGCTTCCTCAACGTCCTCGCCGCCACGATCACCGCCGCCGAGGGCGCCGAGGTGGCCGAGGTCGCCGAACTGCTCGCCACCACCGACGCGGCCCGGCTGATCGAACCGGCCCGTACGCGCCGGAGCGCCGACCGGCCGCTGTGGGTAGGTTTCGGGTCCTGCAGCATCACCGACCCGCTGACCGACCTGGTCCGGCTGGGGCTGATCAACGGAGGATTCGCGTGACGACCTGCTGGGTGCCCGGTGCCGACGGTTCACCGTACGGGGTGCAGACCCTGCCGTACGGTGCCTTCCGCCATAGCGGCGGGGCCGGCTCGCCGGGTGAGCCCGGCGGCAGCTCGCGTGCCGGCGGGCAGCGGCTCGGCGTACGGATC
Organism: Solwaraspora sp. WMMA2056; assembly: GCF_030345095.1. Lineage (NCBI taxonomy): Bacteria > Bacillati > Actinomycetota > Actinomycetes > Micromonosporales > Micromonosporaceae > Solwaraspora > Solwaraspora sp. WMMA2056. Next base: position 294,145 of record NZ_CP128360.1, on the reverse strand, counting down.
GCCGATTTCGTGCTCGACCTGCGCGGCGCGGAGGATGCCGACCTGATCCTCGCCGGCGGCGCCCTGTGTCAGCCGACCCTCGACGAATTCCTGGCCCTCGGCCGGGCACAGTGGACCACCGTCCGGCGGCGGATCGTCGAGCTGCTCACCGAGTCGGAGCACCGGGCGGCGGTCGAGCCGCTGCTGGTCCCGCTGGCGCAGGTCGACCTGGTCATGCCGTTCACCGTCGGCGACTACGTCGACTTCTACTCCTCCGAGCAGCACGCCAGCAACGTCGGGCAGATCTTCCGCCCCGGCCAGCCGCTGCTCACCCCGAACTGGCGGCACCTGCCGATCGGCTACCACGGCCGGGCCGGCACGGTCGTCGTCTCCGGTACGCCGATCGTGCGCCCCTGCGGGCAGCGGCGCAGCTCCGCCGGCCCGGTCTTCGGCCCGTCGGGTCGGCTCGACATCGAAGCCGAGGTGGGTTTCGTCGTCGGGGTGCCGACCCGGCTCGGCGACCGGGTGCCGACGGGCCGGTTCGCCGACCACGTCTTCGGCGTCACCCTGGTCAACGACTGGTCGGCCCGGGACATCCAGGCCTGGGAGTACCAGCCGCTGGGTCCGTTCCTCGGCAAGTCGTTCGCCACCTCGGTCAGCCCGTGGATCGTGCCGCTGGAGGCCCTCGACCATGCCTGGGTGCCTGCCCCCGAGCAGGACCCGCCGGTGCTGGACTATCTCGTTGAGTCGGCGCGCCTCGGTCTGGATCTCTCGATCGTCGTCGAGTGGAACGGCACCAAGGTCAGCGCCCCGCCGTTCGCCGGCATGTACTGGACGCCGGCGCAGCAGTTGGCCCACCTGACCGTCAACGGCGCGGCGCTGCGCACCGGTGATCTCTACGCCTCCGGCACCGTCTCCGGGGCCCGGCGTGACCAGGTCGGCTCGTTCCTGGAGCTGACCTGGGGCGGCACCGAGCCGATCAAGCTGGACGACGGCTCCGAGCGCACCTTCCTCGAAGACGGTGACACCGTCGTCATCACCGCCACCGCCCCCGGCCCGGCCGGCGCAACCATCGGCCTAGGCGAGGTCACCGGCACCGTCCTGCCCGCCTCCTGACCGGCCGGCGACTAGGTAGATCGTTTAGTAGACGATATGTAGACCAGTGGGTAGACTACCTCCATGGCGACAACGACGATCAGGGTCAGCGCTGTCACCCGCGACCGGCTGATGCGGACCCGCGCACAGGAGTTCGGAGACGCGTCGATCGACGATGTCATCACGCGGCTCCTCGACGAACATGCCGACCACGCGTTGAAGGCGAGAATGCGGGCGGACGCAGAGCACGCGCGCGGCAACGTCGACGACCTCGCGGAGGTTCGCCGGGTCCAGGCAGAGTTGGACGAGCTCAGTGCGTGGTGACGTCTACCGGCTCCGCGCTCCCCGTGACGCGATCGGTCACGAACAACAAGGCCGCCGGTACGCCGTGGTGGTGCAGTCCGACGAACTGCACCTGTCGACGACGGTGGTTGCTCCGACCTCTACGTCGGCACACCCGTATGTCTTCCGTCCTGAGGTGACTGTGCGTGGTGAGTCGACCCGGCTCATGCTGGACCAACTGCGTGCCGTCGACACCGAGAAAGCCATTGGCGAGCGTGTCGGACGACTGAGCCCCGCCGAGATGGTGGAGGTCAATCGGCTGCTACGAGCCGTACTCGACATTCTCTGACCGGACGAACCCCCCACCCCCCCCATGATCGCGACGATCTTGCGCTTATCGAGAAGATTTGTCCACTTTGTCGCACGATAACCGCAAGATCGCGGCGATCATGGGGAGGGGTGTGCTGAGTCGTCGTCGTCGCGGGCCGGTGGGGTGAGGCCGGCGTACTGCAGGACGGCCCGGATCTGGCGGGCGGCGGCCTGGTCGCGCCGGTCCAGCACCGCGAGCGCCTCCAGGAACAGATCGCAGTACGTACGCCCGCAGTGTCGACAGCCGCCCATCCGGTCCGGCATGTGCCGCTGCGCCATCCGCTTGGCGAGCTGCGCCACCGTCACCGGGTTGTCGGGTGGCGCCGGGGCAACGCCTCGCGCGCCGACCAGGTGGAAGCGGGGGTCGGCGTCGACATCGGTGTCACCCGGCACCCGTTTCGGCAGTGGCGGCCGGTCGGGAGCGGGTCGTTCGTTGATCAGCTTCGCCGGTAGCGGCGGCCTGGTGAATCGGTCCGGCTTGTCATTACGGTACGGCATGATCCCTCGCATTGGCGTGTTGTCGGTCGTGGTGGAAATTGCAAGTCAACTGCCGTTGCTGATCTGCATATCATGGCCGTCCGGTGGCCGTGGGTAGGTCATCGCCCCGCACTCGGGGCACCACCGGCTCTTGACCTTGAAACTGAGCAGGCCGGCGAGGAAGCCGACCAGTGCGGCGCTGGCCATCGCGATCGCGAAACCGACGTCGGACATCTTCCACCTCCCATAACGGTGGTGAGCTGGGAAAAGTTCGGGCGGCGTGGCGGCCGGACGGCTCGGGGGTGCCGTGCCGGCCGCCACGCCTGATTGGGGAGAAACGTCCCTGGCCGTTCGGATGGTTTGCCGCCCACCGATCGGTCAGGTCGTATTCGTCGACGAAAGGTCCGCGCCGATTTGCGGCGCTTCGGTCTCGTTCCCGAACGAAGACGAGTCTGTCGGCCAATCCGCGCCACCGCAACACTGTCGGGGCCCTGTGATAGAGATATGGCCAGCCAGTTGTATAGACCTCGGTCGACCAGAAGTTGACCTGCCAGACGTGCATGATCAGCCCGGGTGTGATCAATTCCAGGAGGTGGCACCAATGTCCTCGGCCCTGTTGAACTCGTCGGTCCCGCGACGCCAGCTCGGTCGGGAGCTGCGTCGGCTGCGGGAGCGGCTGGCCCGGGTCCCGCAGACCACGGCGGCCCGCGAGCTGGACTGGTCGGCGACCAAGCTGCTGCGGATGGAGCGGGGCGAGGTGCCGATCCGCGCCGAGGACGTGGTGCTGCTCTGCGAGCTGTATGGCGCGGACCTGCCGACCATCGAGGCGCTGGCCGCGTTGGCTCCGAAGACGAAGGAGAAGGGCTGGTGGCACGACTACGCCAGCATCCCGTCCTGGTTCGAGCTGTTCATCGGCCTGGAGGAGGCCGCCGCCCACCTCCGCGAGTACCACACCGGCCTCGTCTCCGGCGTGCTGCAGACCCGGGAGTACGCGACGGCGATCTTCGCCCGCAGCCCGCTGCGCCTGTCGCCGGAGATCATCGAGCAGCGGGTGGCGGTGCGGCTGCAGCGCGCCAAGCTGCTCACCCGGATGGAGCCGATCCTGCCCCGGTTCGACATCGTGCTCAACGAGGCGGTGATTCGTTGCCCGGTCGGCTCCGGAGCGGTCATGGCGGCTCAGCTGCGCCGGCTGGCCGAGGCGAGCGAGCTGCCGAACGTCTCGATCCGGCTGATCCCGTTCAGCGCCGGCATCCATGGTGGATCGTTCACCGGCGGCTTCACCATGCTCGACTTCCCGGCCGAGCTGGAGCCGACCACCGTCTACGTCGAGGGCCTCACTGGTGCCCTCTTCCTGGACCGCCCGGACGAGGCCGAGCGCTATACGATTGCCTTCGATGACCTGACCGCCGCCGCGCTGGGCCAGGCCGCGACACGTGACCTCCTCGCCCGGACCGCAAAGGAGTACGAGTCATGATCGACCTGTCCACCGCCACCTGGCGCAAGAGCAGCCGCTCCAACGACCAGGGCCAGTGCGTCGAGGTGGCCGACGCCACCTGGCGCAAGAGCAGCCGATCCAACGACCAGGGCCACTGCGTCGAGGTGGCCGACGGGCTCGGCGGCGTGGTCGGCGTACGGGACTCGAAGGACCCGAGCGGCCCGGTGCTGGTGGTCGCCCCGGCCAGCTGGTCCGCCTTCATCACCGCTACCAAGGGCGGCACCCTCACAGCCTGACCGCTCGCCCCCGGCGACGGCCCGCACGATGTGAGGCTGGGATACCCAACGAGCTTGCCGTTGGGTATCCCAGCCTCACACAGGTGTTGCTGTCGCGGGCGTCAGACGGCTGAGCCGAACCCGGCGACGTCCTTGGGGTCGGGGCCGAAGCGGTTCGGGCCGGCCGTGCCGTTCTGCACGTAGAACACCAGCAGGACGATCCAGCCGATGATCGGGATCAGCCCGATCAGGATCCACCAGCCGGACCGGTCGGTGTCGTGCAGCCGGCGTACGGCGACCGCCAACGACGGCAGCAACAGCGCCAGGCTGACGATCACGCCGATGACGCCGTTGGTGGAGTCCTCGAAGTTGGTGCCCAGGGCGGTGTCCAGGACCGAGGTCACGATGCTGACCAGGAGCGAGAAGAGGGCGAACCACCAGTACTCGGAGCGGCGGGCCCGCCCGCTGAACCCGACGTACTGGGTGAGCACAGAACGAACTGCGGCGGTGAAGTTCATGACGCCTCCAGCATCTCAAGCGGGGCGGTGCGTGACACTCAGGGTAGGAGACTGTCGCAACTGGATCTTGCCTGCCTGAGTGCACAACGCCCCGGAGAGGTCGCCGTTCCTGCGGACGGCGTTCAGGTGCCGGGGTTACCGACCTGGCGGGCGGTGGCGGCGGCAGCGGTCAGCGACTCGTCGACGACGCCGGCCTGTTGCCGTACCGCCGCCAAGGTCTCCTTGACGGTGCCGAGCGTGCCGAGCAGCCGGCCCGGGTCGCCGCCGGCCAACACCCGGGCCACCAACGTCGCCACCTCGTCGGCCTTGGCGGCGGCTGCGCCGATGCCGTCCTGGACGGCGCGCAGCTTGTCGCCGGCCCGGCCCAGCGTGGCCAGCACCTCCGCCGGTGAAGCCTTCCTCGGCACCGGCACCACCGTGGCCGCCGCCTCGTCGAGGGTGCCGGTGACCCCGGCCAGACCCGCCTGCAGTTCCTTCAGCGCGTTGCGTACCTGGATCATGCCGGCCACGATGCCGCTGAAGCCGCCGGCGGCGGCCTGGCCGGCGACCCGCTCGGCCTCGTGCTGGGCCGACGCGGCGGCCGTCCGGGCCTGTTCGATGCCCGCCCGCATCGCCCGCAGGTCCCTGTCGACGCCATCTACCGGTGCTGCCGCCATCGTCGAACTCCTCACCCCGTTTGACCTGCTGTTTTACATGGTGCGGGGTGGTCGGTGGAAAAGCCGGCAGACTAGCCGTCGGTCGCGGTCGTGTCCGCCGTCTGGCCCTGGTACCAGGCGAGCTTCTCGTCGAGGCGGGCCCGCCAGCGGTGCAACTGGTCGATCTGCTGCTCGACCGCATCCGCATGCTCCCGGAGCAGCGCGATCCGCTCCGGGACGGTCTGTGGGTCGCGGCAGAGCTCGCCGTAGCGGCGGAGCCGTTCGATCGGCATCCCGGTGTCCCGCAGACAGCGCAGGAAGTCGAGCATGCCCAGGTCGTCGTCGCTGTAGACGCGGCGTCCGCCGGAGTTGCGGGCGACCGGCGACAGGATCCCTTCCCGCTCGTAGTAGCGCAGAGTGTGGATCGAGAAGCCGGACCGGGCCGCCGCCTCGGCGGGTGAGTAGGCCGTCATACCGCTGACAGTACCGCTTGACCTAGAGCGCGCTCCAGGTCGCAAGGTGGACGCATGACGTACGAGAACTCCCCGACTACCACCACCACTGTCCCGAGCACGCCGGCACCGGCCTCGCCGCTGGTCCTGGGCGCGATGATGTTCGGCACCCGGATCGACGAGGAGACCTCGTTCGCCCTGCTCGACCGGTTCGTCGAGCGGGGCGGCGAGTGGATCGACACCGCTGACTGCTACGCCTTCTGGGCCAGTCAGGACGGCCGGGGTGGCGACAGCGAACGGGTCGTCGGGCGGTGGCTCGCCGCCCGGCCCGGCGTACGGCAGCGGGTGCGCATCGCGACCAAGGTCGGTGCCGAGCCGCTGTGGGCCGGCTCGTGGCCGCGCGTGCGGGCCGGGCTCAGTCGCCACGCCGTCGCCGACGCCTTCGCCGGCAGCCTGGACCGGCTGGGCGTCGACAGCGTCGACCTGCTCTGGCTGCACCAGGAGGACCGGGCCGCCCCGATCGAGGAGACCGTCGACGCGGTCGCCGCACTGGTCGCCTCCGGTGCCGTACGCCGGGTCGGCGCGTCCAACCACCCGGCGTGGCGGGTCGAACGGGCCCGTGCCCACGCCGCCGCCACCGGTACCCGGCCGATCGACGCCCTGCAGCTGAACGCCACCTATCTGCGGGCCCGCCCCGGCACGCTGCCCGAGGGAGTGGTCCATCCGTTCGGCCTGCTCAGCGACGAGCAGCGGGACATCGCCGAGGCGTACCGGATGGAGGTGTGGGCGTACACCCCGCTGCTGTCCGGTGCCTACGACGACCCGGCCAAGCCGATCCCGCCGGTGTACGACCACCCGGGCAGCGCACGGCGGCTCGCGGCACTCGACGACGTCGCCCGGACCACCGGCGCGTCCCGTGGCCAGGTGGTGCTGGCCTGGCTGGTGGCGCAGGGCATCCGCCCGATCCTGGGCGGCAGCAAGCCGTACCAGTTGGACGCGGCGCTCGACGGCGTCTCACTGGACCTCACCGACGAGCATCTCGCCCGGCTGAATGTGGCCGGCTGACGGTCGCCGACTAACGGTCAGCCGGGCCGTGCTCCTCGGATGAACTGGTCGACGGCCGTCTCCAGGATCCCGTCGAGCAGTTCGGTGGGGACCAGGTTGCCGTTGATCAGAGCGGCGATGCCCTGCAACGTCGCGAGCAGCACGACGCCCACCCGTTGCGGGTCGCCCGGGGCCAGGTGGCCCTGCGTCTGCCCTTCCTCGATGAGGTCCTGCATCAGCCCGATCGGCGCGGCGGCGGCTTCGACGAGCTGATCGGCGCCGGTCTGGTGCTTGGCGGCGAACATCAGCTCCAGCAGTGCGGCGTCCTCGGTGGCGAACCGGAGGTAGGCGGCCGCCATGGCCTGCAGTCGCGGCCTGAACTGCTTCCCGGCGGCGTCGATCGCCGCGCGGAGTTCGGTGCCCAGCCGGGCGAATCCGGCCTCGGCCAGTGCGTCCAGCAACGCCTGCCGGTCGGCGAAGTGCCGCCGCGGGGCGGCGTGGCTGACGCCGGCCTCGCGGGCCAGCTCGCGCAGCGAGAGCTGGCCCGCGCCGTGCTGGCGCAGGCTGCGTTCGGCGGCGGCGAGCAGCGTCGTCCGCAGGTTTCCGTGGTGGTACGCGGGCACAGCCCACCCTAACCCAATGTTGTCGTTGACGACATTGTTGTCGCTGACTACATTGTTTTCCATGACAACATTCACCGCTGCCCGGATCCCCGACCAGGCCGGCCGGACCATCGTCGTCACCGGGGGCAACAGCGGCATCGGTCGCGCCGCCGCCCGCGCACTCGCCGCCCGGGATGCCCGGGTCGTGCTCGCCGTCCGCGACCCCGCCAGAGGTCGTGACGCCGCCGCGACAATGACCGGCGACGTGGTCGTGCGCCGGCTCGACCTCGCCGACCTCGCCTCGGTCCGCACCTTCGCCGAGAAGTTCACCGAGCCGGTCGACGTGCTGATCAACAACGCCGGGGTGATGATCCCGCCGCTGGGCCGCACGGCCGACGGATTCGAGCTGCAGCTCGGCATCAACCACCTGGGGCACTTCGCGCTCACCAACCTGCTGCTGCCCCGGATCCGCCAGCGGGTGGTCACCATCTCGTCGGGCGGCCACCACGCTGGCAAAATCGACTTCGACGACCTCAACTGGCACCGCCGCCGCTACCGGGCCTTCCCGGCGTACGCCCAGTCGAAGCTGGCGAACCTGCTGTTCACCGCGGAGCTGCACCGTCGCCTGACCGAGGTGGGCTCGCCGGTGCTGGCCACCGCCGCGCACCCCGGCATGGCGGCCACCAACCTTCTCGGGCACCAACGCCGCCCACTGCAGCGGTTGCGTACGGTGTTGTTCAAGGCGCTCGGGCAGAGCGACGACGGCGGCGCGCTGCCCACGCTCTACGCGGCGGTGGCGGACGTCCCCGGCGGCAGCTACGCCGGACCGGGTGGCCTTGGGGAGATCCGTGGCGCGCCCAAACTCGTCGGCCGATCGTCGGCCGCCCGCGACGAAGCGCTGGCCCGCCGACTCTGGACAGCTTCCGAGGAACTGACCGGCGTGGCCTTCCCGCTCGCCACGACACCGGCCTGACCCGGCAGCCATGATGTCCTAGTGCAGATCTACTTTGATTTTGATGGTGATCAAGGCCGGGTATCGGTGGAGGTCGTGCCGAACGACGATCCGGTAGCTGTCGGCAAGAGTGAACGAGAGTTGGGGATGCCGGTCTGCACGGCGTCTGTCGAATTCAGTGCCCGTGGCTACCGGTCGATGCTGGGTTGGGTGCAGCTGGTCAGTGAGCCAAGTACGGCAGACCGGTTCGAGATCGACCCGTTCGACCTGTTCGCCGACTCCACCGCACCATTCGCCTGGTACGGGTTTCGGCCGGTGCTCTTCGACGCACCCTCCCGCTGGCGCGCTGGCGCTGTGCAGTGGCGGGCACACAGCTTCCTCACCATTGGTCCGTGGGACCTCGACCGGCGTCTTGTCGTCCCGCTCGTAGGGTTCGCCTGGGGTTACGAACAGGATCCGCAGGACCGGTTACGTCTATTGCAACTGCGGTTGCTCGGGCCGGCTGACTGGGATAGTCACCGCCCGTACATGATCGAGAAGTACCCGGCTTGGAAGTTCAGCGACGGAAACCCACTGGCAGAACAACGCTGACGCGTGCGGGTCGCGGCTGGCCGGTCGGCAACGGCGAGGCCGCGCTCGGCGAGCACGGTGGTCAGGCAGACAGCCGTCAGCCCGACCCCGTGCGGCAGCAAGCTGTACCAGTTGGAAGCGGCGCTCGACGGCGTCACTCTTGCCCTCACCGACGAGCACCTCGCCCGCCTGGCCGTCGCCGGCTGACAATGCTGACAGGTTCCTGACGGTTGGCCGGAATTCTGGCTCGCATGAGCAGATATCGACAGATGCGTCCGGCGAGCCGGCTGGCCGAACCGTTGCTGGCCGCGCTCGCCGTGACGGCGATCGGGCTGTCGGCCGGGTGCGGCGGCGGTGACGGGAACACGAGCGCTACCGGTGCCCGAGGGTCGGCTGGTGACACCGGCGACAGTGGTGTCGCCTCGATCGTGGGCAGCGCTGGGCCGGACGCCTCGCCATCGCCGCAGGCCGAGCGTCCGTTGATCCGCCCCGACACGTCCGCTGAGGAACAGGAGCGGCTGATGAACCTCTGGCTGCAGTGCTTCGAGGACAACGGGGTGTCGGAAATGGAGCGGAAGACGAGAGCGGACACCCCGCAGGTGCGGCAGGTCGCCGAGGACTGCGCTCCGCTGGAACCCGAACGGCTGTGGCAGCGTTCCCTGCGCCTCGACCCCGAGTACCCGGACAAGCTTCTAGCGTGGGCGGAATGTCTGCAGGACCGGGGGATCGACGCCTTCGTCGATGGAGACTTCCTGTCACTAGCTGATGGACTACCAGCCGGCACCGAGATCGAGGACTGCGAAGCAGAGGTGTTCAGCGGTAGCTGACCGGATCGCAGTGCCGGGCCGGGAGGCGTACGGTGACGTGCGTGCCCCGGCCCGGCTCGCTGGCCACGGTGATGTCGCCGCCGTGTGCGCGGGCCAACTGCCGGGCGATCGGCAGACCCAGCCCGCTGCCGCCGGTGCGCCGGCTGCGCGAGGCGTCGGCCCGCCAGAACCGGTCGAACAACTTCGGCAGATCGTCGGCAGCGATCCCGATTCCGGTGTCGACCACCTCGATGGTCAGCCAGTCGTCGCGTACCGCGCAGTCGACGGTGACCGAACCCCCGGCCGGGGTGTGCCGGACAGCGTTGCCCACCAGGTTGCCGACGAGTTGCCGCAGCCGTACCGCGTCGAGGACGACCTGCGGATCGCCGTGCACCGTCCCGGTCAGGGTGACCCCGGCGGTGGCAGCGGCCCCCTGATTGGCCTCGACGACCTGGGTGAGGACGTCGCCGACGAAGGTCGGCTCCGGATGCAGGGTGAAGGTGCCGGCATCAGCGGCGGCCAGATCCCGCAGGTCGTCGATGACGTGCTGCAACAGGGTGGCTTCCTCGGTCAGCAGGGTGAGGGTGCGTGGATCCACCGGTGCCAGCCCGTCCTGGGCGGCCTCCAACCAGGCCCGGATGTTCGTCAACGGGGTACGCAGCTCGTGCGCGACGTCGCTGACCATTGCCCGACGCTGCTGTTCCAGCTGGTCCCGCCGCTGCGCCAGATCGTTGAGGGCGGTGGCGAGGTAGCCGATCTCGTCGCGGGTGGTGACCGGCACCCGGCGCTGCCGGTCGACCGGCGCACGGGCCGCCTCGGTGAGCGCCCGCAACGGCCGGACCAGGCGCATCCCGACTCCGACGGTGACCGCGACGGTGAGCAGCAGGACCAGGCCGGCGACGCCGGCGATCCGCAGCAGATTCCCGGTGGACAGGTTGACGGTCGGCGACCCGGCGTCGGTGGCCGTCGCGTCGGTGACGTACAGCAGCACCGGCGGTGCCGCGTACGCCCGGAGCTGGTTGCGTAGGCTCGTCTCGGCGCAGGCGCGGGCGTCGGCCTCGGACGGCGCACCCGGGGAGGCCCGCAGGACCCGGAGGTCCAGTGTCGGAGTGACAGCCAGATCGATGTTCGCCGAGTCGGGCCCGAGACAGGCCTCGGTGAGTTCGAGCAGCTCGGCCAGGGGTGCGACCTCGCTGCGTGCCGGCTCGCGCAGCAGCGCCGGCTCCGGGCAGGCCAGCGGCCGGCCACGGTCGATGCCGGCGTCGAGGATCGTCACCGTCGCCCGGCCGCCCGGCAGCTCGACGACTTCGGCGGCGAGCCCCGCCCCGTCGACCAGGCAGCTCCGGTGGTCCTCGGCCGCCCTGCGGATGCCGGCGCGTTCGTCGTCGCTCAGCCGGTACGGCCCGACGACCCGGGTGTCGATGCTGGACTCCTGGCGGCTGGCGGCGAGCGCCGGGTCGAGGTCGAGCGGGTCGACGATCGCTGACGGGCGGGCGTCGCGCAGCGCCGGCCCGGGTGCCGACTCGACGACCGGGTCGCGGGTCACCGGGTCGAGCAGCACGATCCGCCGGTCGGTGCGGGCCGCCAACTCGTCGACGGTCGGCGCGACGGCCGACCAGTCGCGGTGCTCGACCGCGTACGTGATCAACGTGTCGTAGATGCTGACGTCGTCGGCGAGGGACCGGCCCTGCTCCTGTTCGATCGCCCGGGTCGTCGACTCCACGGTCAGCCAGGCGGTGGCGACGACCGCGCAGACCGTCACGAGCACCGACGCGGTGAGCAGCCGCAGCACCAGACTGTGCCGCAGCGGCACCCGGGCACCCCCGGTGGCCGCCGACCCGGTGCCGGTCGGCTCAGCCATTGGTGGGGTCGCGGAGTTTGTAGCCGATGCCGTACACCGTCACCAGGTACGTCGGCCGGCGTACGTCCGGTTCGATCTTGCGGCGCAGGTTGACCATGTGGGTGTCGATGGCCCGCTCGGTCGAGTCCCGGTCCACGCCCCGGGTGTGCTCCAGCAGTTGCGCCCGGGTGAAGGCACGCTCCGGCTGTTGCGCCATGGCGGCCAGGAGGGCGAACTCTCCCGGGGTGCAGACCACCGGCCGCCCGTCGAGGGTGACCTCGCGGCGGGCCGGGTCGACGGCGAGCGCACCGACCCGCCGTACCCCGTCGATCGTGGTCGGCAGCCGGTCGACCCGGCGCAGCAGCGTCCGGACCCGGGCCACCAGCTCACGCGGCGAGTACGGCTTGGTCAGGTAGTCGTCGGCGCCCAGGTCCAGCCCGCGCAGCATGTCGTCCTCGTCGGCGCGGGCGGTGAGCATCAGTACCAGCACGTCGGATTCGCGGCGCAGGATCCGGCAGACGTTCAGCCCGTCCAGGCCGGGCATCATCACGTCGAGCACCAGCAGGTGCGGGCGTAGCCGACGGGCCTGGTCGAGAGCGGCGCGGCCGTCGTGGACCACGGTGGTGCGGTGGCCCTCGGACTCGAGGTAGCGGCGCAGCACCTCGGCCTGCCGCCGGTCGTCTTCGGCGATCAGCACGTGGGCAACCACCGCCGAACCATACTGTGTCGTGAGGCCGGGACAGGGGTGGGAAATCGCACCGTGGCGGCCTGACAGGATCCTCACAATCGCCGCTGACGCTGGCCGGCATGGTGCTCTCCCTGCGGGTCGCGGGCCGTCGTTGGCGGCGGGCCCTGACGTACGGACTGCTCGTCGTGATGCTGGTGGCCGGGTTGGTGGCGGCATCGACCATGGTCGGCTGGGGCTGGCCGGGCCGGGGTGCGACCGCCGACGCGGCCACGGACCCGGTCTGGGTGGCGACCACCGAGGTCGTCCGGATGGACATCTCGGACAGTCGGGAGCTGGACGGCACTCTCGGCTACGGGGCGGCCCGGCCGGTGCGGGGCGCCGACGGGGTGCTGACCTGGCTGCCCGAGCAGGGCTCTATTGTCGAGCGTGGCCAACAACTGTACCGGGTGGACGATCAACCGGTCCTGCTGTTCTATGGCGGTACGCCGTTGTTCCGTACCCTCGACACGCCGAACCTGGTCGGCCGGGACGTCCGGGTGGTCGCCGACAATCTGGTGGCGCTGGGCTACGACATCGGTTGGCAGCCGCCGGTCGGCACGACCGTCGCGATGCCGGAGCAGACCGCGGACACCAGTCAGGACGCGAATCCGGCACGGTCACCGGACCCGGAACAGTCACCGGACCCGGAACAGTCGGCGCAATCCGCTCGGCAGCCGACCGCGGCCGGCGGCGCGGTCACCGTCCGTACCGGCGACGCCGTCCTCACCGCGGACCTGATCGCGGCGATCCGGCGCTGGCAGCGTGACCGCGACGCGCCGGACACCGGCACGCTGCGGCCCGGCGAGATCGCCGTACTACCGGGGAAGGTCCGGGTCGACGCGGTCGCCGCGCTGGCCGGCGACAGCGCCGCGTCGGACATCATGTCGGTCACCCCGACAGACAAGATCATTACGGTACGGGTGGGAGCCGGCGAGGCGAACGGGATGCTGCCCGACGCGCCGGTGACGATCACCCTGCCCGACGGCGCGACCGTCCCCGGCCGGATCACCGCAGTCGGCACCGTCGTCACCGACCCCGAAGGCCAGCCGGGGCAGGAGCCGCAACTGAACCTCAGTGTCGTGCCCGACGACCCGGCGGCGGTCGCCGCGCTGGAATCCGCGCCGGTCCGGGTGCAGTTCAGCACCGAGGTACGCGAGCAGGTCCTCGCCGTACCGGTCGGCGCGCTGCTGGCCCTCGCCGAGGGCGGGTACGCGGTCCAGTTCACCGACGGCACCCTGACCGCCGTGGAGACCGGGCTGTTCACCCGGGGCATGGTCGAGGTGACCGGGACCGGCCTCGACGAGGGCATGACGGTGGTGACGACCTCGTGAGCGTCCCGGTGCTGTCGGTCGTCGGGGCCGGGATGAGCTACCCCGGCGGGGTGGCCGCGCTGACCGACGTCGACCTCGACATCCACGCCGGTGAGCTGGTCGCCATCGTCGGCCCGTCCGGTTCCGGCAAGTCCACTCTGCTCAACATCATGGGTACGTTGGACCGCCCGACCACCGGCACGGTCCGGCTCGGCGGCCACGACGTGACCAGCCTGTCCGACCGGCAACTGTCGGCGTTGCGCGGGCGCTGGCTCGGCTTCGTCTTCCAGCAGTTCCACCTCAGCGACGGGCTCACCGCCGCCGAGAACGTCGCCACCGGGCTGCTGTACGCCGGTGTGCCGCGCCGCCGACGCCGGCACCTGGCCACCGAGGCGCTCGCCCGGGTCGGGCTCGCCCACCGGGTCGGTCACCTGCCCCGACAGTTGTCCGGCGGGGAACGGCAGCGGGTGGCGATCGCCCGCGCGCTGGTGAACGACCCGGCGCTGGTGCTGGCCGACGAGCCGACCGGCGCGCTGGACACCGTCACCGGTGGTGCCGTACTCGACCTGCTCACCGCGCTCAACGCCGACGGCACCACGATCGCGGTGATCACCCATGACCGGGACATCGCGGCGCGGCTGCCGCGCCGGGTGGAGATCCGCGACGGCCGCCTGGTCAGCGACGTCCGCCAGCAGCCGGTGGGGGCGGCATGAGCCCGATGGATGCTCCTCGGCGGGCGCCGCTGGAACTGCCCCGGCCGGTGCGGCTCGCTCCGCTGGACCTGCTGCGGCTCGGCCTGGTCGGCATCCGCACCCGCCGGTTGCGGGCGACGCTGTCGGCACTGGGCATCTCGATCGGCATCGCCACGATGATCGTGGTCACCGGAATTCCGGCGGCCAGCGAACGGGCCCTGCTGGCCGAGCTGTCGGCCCTCGGGGTGAACCTGCTGCAGGCGACGGCCCGTGCCGGCGACGACGGGATCACCCGGCTGCCAGTCGAGTCGCCCGCGATGGTGGCCCGGATCGGCCCGGTGACCGCGACCAGTGCGGTCGCCAACACCAACACGGTGATCCGCCGGTCCGACTGGGTCGACCCGCGCGACGGCTCCGGGCTGACCGTGCTGGCCAGTGCACCGAGCCTGCCGGAGACGCTCGACGCGCGGCTGCGGACCGGCCGCTACCTCGACGCCGCCACCGAACGCCTGCCGACGGTGGTGCTCGGCTCGGTGGCCGCGACCCGGCTGGGCATCGTCGACCTGGGGCGGCCGGACTCGCCGACGCAGGTACGCATCGACGACGAGTGGTTCACCGTGATCGGCATCCTGGAGCCGCTGCCGCTGGCACCCGAGATCGACCGCGCGGCGTTGGTCGGCTGGCCGGCCGCCGAGGCGAAGTTGGGCTTCGGCGGGCATCCGACGGTGATCTACCTGCGGGCGCACGAGCCGTCGATCGAGGCGGTCCGGGCGGTGCTGCCGGCGACCATCGACCCGCAGCGGCCCAGCACGGTGCAGGTGACCCGGCCGTCGGACGCGCTGGCCGCCAAACGCGCCACCGAGAGCAGCTTCGCGTCGCTGTTCCTGGCCCTGGCCGGGGTGGCGCTGCTGGTCGGTGGGATCGGGGTGGCGAACACGATGGTGATCTCGGTGTTGGAACGTCGCGCGGAGATCGGGCTGCGCCGGGCGCTCGGCGCGAGCCGGGGGCAGATCCGGGCGCAGTTCCTCACCGAGTCGGTGGCCATGTCGCTGCTCGGCGGCCTCGCCGGTACGGTGCTCGGCCTGCTCGCCACCGCCGGCTACGCCCTGGTCAACGACTGGCCGGTGGTGGTGCCGCCGGGGGCGACCCTCGCCGGGCTGGGCGGGGCGCTGCTGGTCGGTGTCGTCGCGGGCGGCTATCCGGCGTTCCAGGCGGCCCGGCTGCCGCCGACCCGGGCGCTGAGCGCACCCTGACCGGCGGTCTGCCTTGGCTGGCGGTCTGTCTTGGCTGGCATGAGGAGCGCCGGGCGGAGGACAGGTAATGCGCCGGGCCGGTATTCCTCTGAGGAATAATTATTCCTCAGAGGAATACCGGCTGAAGCCTTACCTGCCGGTGTCGAGGTGACAGTGGGTGACGTCGTGGGACGCTGGCGGTGGACGGCGAGGACGGTGAGCCAGGCGGCCGTCTGCGCGACGAAGACCGGCACCGAGAAGACGTCGTGCAGCGCGCCGACCGCTCGGCAACATTGACAGGAGATCCTGTCTTGACAGAATCTCCTGTCAATGGCAGGTTGGTGACCGTGCAGGACATCGAAGTCATCGAGGATCCGCAGGTGGCGGTCGCCGCGCTGGAGCCGACCCGGTCGCGGCTGTTGGCCGCGCTCGCCGCCCCGGCCAGCGCAACCGAGCTGGCCGGGCGCACCGGGCTCACCCGCCAGCGGGCCAACTACCACCTGAAGGCACTGGAGCAGCACGGCCTGGTCCAGCCGGCCGGGGAGCGGCGGCACGGCGGCCTCACCGAGCGGCTGCTGGTCGCCAGCGCCGCCGCGTACCTGGTGTCACCGGCGGCGCTCGGCGACGCCGCCGGTGACCCGGCACGCACCGCCGACCGGGGGTCGGCCCGCTACCTGATCGCGCTCGCCGCCCGTACGGTCCGCGAGCTGACCCGGCTGCTGCGCCGCGCGGACGCCACCGGCGCGCCGGTCGTCACCTTCTCGCTGGACAGCGAGGTGCGGCTGGCGGCGTCCGCGCAGGCCCGCGCCGCGTTCGCCGACGACCTGACCGCCGCCGTCGCCGCCGTGATCCGCCGGCACCACCTGCCGGCCGACGCCCCCGGCGACGACTACCGCCTGATCGTCACCACCCATCCGAGGGAGAGCGTCAATGACTGACCCTGTCGAGGTGTCCGCCGAGGTCGTCGGCACCCCGGAGGAGCTGTGGCCGCTGCTGACCACCGGCCCCGGCATCTCCACCTGGTTCATGCCGGCCGAGGTCGACGCCGTCGCCGGGACCGTCCGGCACCGGTTCGGCCCCGGCGACGACGAGGTCTCCGACGGGGCGATCGTCGCGCACGAGGCACCGCACCGCTTCGCCTACGTGGAGGAGTGGGTGCCCAGCGAGGGCGCCGCGCCGGTCGCCTCGACCACCGAGTTCCTGATCGAGGCGGTCTCCGGCGGCACCAGCCTGGTCCGGATCGTCTCCGCCGGCTTCGGCACCGCCGGCCCCGACGCGCAACGTCAGGCCGAGTCGACCGCCGCCGGCTGGACCCAGGCGCTGCGGGTGCTCACCCTCTACCGGGCACACTTCCCCGGCCGGCCGAGCGCGTCGCTGCGCGCCTGGGGACACTCGACCCGACCGATCGTCGAAGTCTGGCAGGCCCTGACCGGCGACCTCGGGCTGACCGGCGCGGCCGTCGGCGAGCGGGTCCGGGTCGGCGGCGACGCACCACCGCTGGCCGGGCAGGTGGCCGCGCTCGCCGGCACCGGAATGACCCTGCTGCTGGACGAACCGGCCGACGGCGTCGCCAGCGTCACCGCCGCCGACTTCGGCACCAGCCGGGGCATGGTCGTCGACATCTTCTGGTACGGCGAGCACGCCGCCGACGCCGTCGCCGCGTACGGGCCGGCCTGGGAGAAGTGGATGTCGACCCGCTGACTCGTTGACCCGCTGAGCCGTCGTCCGGCTCCGTGGCCCCGACCGGGCTGTCCGGTTCGGTAGGGTGCGGAGGGAGGTGCCTGGATGGCCGAGCCGGCGAGCAACACCCAACACCCAGCGGGCGCAGCGGACCCCTCGGCGGGCGCAGCGGACCCTTCGACGGAGTCGGCCGGTGAGGGGCCCCGCCCCGGGTGGCGATCCCGCCCCAGGTGGCAGTTGATCACCGCAGGGGTGCTGGCCGGTCTGGTGGTGCTCGGTGCCGCCACGGTCGTCGCCTGGCGGGTGCTCGCCCCAGCCGAGGTCGTCACCCCGTCGGGCTACCAGCCGTCGCCGCCGACCGCCGAGCCCGGCCCGGTGGCCCGGCTCTCCGCCGCACCGTTGCTGGTCGACGGTCGGTTCCGGGTCTACGCCACCACCCGCCAGGTGCGCGCCGACGGCCCGATCGACATGCGGACCCAGGTCACCCCGGCCTGGTCGTTCCGGCGTTGGCCGGAGCAGGTGACCGGGGTCGTCGCCACCGGCACGACGGTGGTCAGCCGCTGGTCCGACGGCGAACTGGTGGCGATCGACGCGGTCAGCGGCGAGGTCGCCTGGCGGGCGGCCGGACCGCAACCCAACGACACCGGGTACGCCGGCCGGCGTACCGGGGCGCAGACCGTCTACGCCCCGGCGGGCCTGCACACCGTGGTCAGCGGGGCGGACGGTCGAGTGATCGTGCTGGTGCAGGGCGGCTCCCAGCTGGTCGGTCTCGACGCTGCGACCGGCCGCCGCCTGTGGCAGACCACGCTGCCCGGCCAGGGTGACGCCTGCCGGGACGCCGGCTTCAGCACCACGGGCGGCCAGTTCGCCCTGGTCAACAGCTGCGCCGCGCCACCGGTGGTGGAGTTCTACGAGGTGGCCGACGGGAAGTTGACGTCGACCTGGCAGCCGGAGGGTGCCGGGCCGGGCCTGGCGGTGGAACCGCTGGGCTGCACGGTCGCCCGCTCGCGGTGCGCGGCGCTGCGGACCACCGGTGCCGGCGAGTCCCGGGGCTGGCTGGTCGACGGCCCGGAGCCGGAGCCGGCAGCGGCGCTCGATCCGGTGGACGCGATGCTGGTCGACGGCATGGCGGTCCAGTTGGCCGCCGACGCCAGCGATCCGGCGGTGGTCGCGCAGGCGGTCCGCACCGGTGAGCAGGCGTGGCGGTGGCCGCTGCCGACGGCGGTCGCGCCCGGCCCGGACACCACCGGGGACCGGCTGCTCGCCGTGCAGCCGGGCCGCGTACACCTGTTGACCGCCGCCCGCGAGCTGGTAACCCTCGACGCGACCACCGGTGCCGAGCTGTCCCGCTTCGTGCTCATCATGCCGAGTGAGCGGATGACCGACTGGGCGCCGGGCTACGTGTACACCCAGGACGGTTTCGTGGCCGTCGAACGACTCCGGCTGCCGGTCGACCCGGACGCCGACGACGGCCGTTACTACTGGATCCAGGAGACGGTCATCGTCGCCGGCACCTGACCGGCGCGGTCTGCCGCCCGGCGGGACGACACCCCGGCCGGACGACAGCCGGACAACCACCTGCCGGTGCCGTCAGGCCGTCCGGTCCCGGCGGCGGTAGGCGACAAACGCCGAGCGCGCCGAAGGCGAGCAGCGCGACCAGCACGCTGATCCCCACCGCCGTCGTCGGGCTCACGATCGCGAACGACTCGACCAGCGCCGGGCCGAAGACGACCGTCGCGGTCGTCTCCCGCTCGACCTTTCCACTGGTCAGCGCGAGCTTGGCGGTCCAGCGGCCGTCCGGCACGACCGCCTCCAGCGGCAGTTCGATCATCCGGTCGTCGCCGACGGCGAGGGTGGTGATCTCCACTGGGAACGGGCCGGCGGACAGGCCGCCGGGCCCACCGGTCAGCGTCAGCTCACCGCGCAGATCGAGCGCCCGCTGCCCGGTGTTGCGGACCCGTACGCCGATCACCGGGTGTCCGTCCTTCGTGCGCTGCGCGGTCAGGTCGCCGAGCGTGAAGTCCGACGGCGGTTCGCCGCCGTCCCCGATCGACAGGTAGACCCGGATGCCGCTGCGGGCGACGTTGTGGACGTTGGCGTTCGGGTCGGGCCGGTCACCGGCTTCGGCCCAGATCACCCCGTAGTGCTCGCCGCTGGTGGCGTCATCGGGAACGGTGATCCGGGCCAGCACCCGGGTGCGGTGCTCCGGGTCGAGGCGTACCTCGGTCTCGTCGAGCGTGATCCACTCGGTCAGTTCGTTGTCCGCACGGCCGTCACCGAAGAGGAAGCCGCCCTTGTCGACGACCGCTGCCCCCGGATACAGGGCGATCTCCCGGGTGCCCGCCGAGAAGTTGGTGACCTCGAAACGCCGTTCGATGACGTCACCGGGGTTGAGATGGTCCACGATGTAGATGTGGGCCCGGTAGTCGTCGCGGCGTTCCAGCGGTGCGTCGAGCAGCCGGATGCCGAGGCTGGTCGCACCGGCGTCCGGAGCCGGTGCGGCGGACGCGGGCACCCCGGTGCCGACCAGCAGCGGCACCAGGGCTAGCGCGGCGATTCGACTACGCAACGGAGTGGGTCACCGTGCCCGAGTAGAGACCTGCGACCGCTGCGGGTGGAATGGCGATGGACAGTGTCGGGTTCCAGGTCGCCGTGTTCACGCCGGAGCCGGAGGTCTTGGAGAACGCGGTGCGGGGCAGGTTGAGCGAGACCGCGTCGGCCGAGGTGGGCTGGCCGGGGACGAAGGTGCCATCGCCGGTGGTCGACACCGCCGGGCCGGACCAGTAGTCGACCAGGTTCGGCAGGATCGTCTCCTCGGCGCTGGCGGCGCCGGTGGTGAAGGCGGTGGAGACGACAGAGGCGGTCCAGGTCGCCGTCAGCGCGGCCCGCTGGTCGCTGACCGTGACGTTGCCGAGCGGCCGGTGATGGTCTGCGCGGGGAACGCGGCACCGAGGTTGACCGACGGCGGCACCTGGATGATCAGGTCGGACGTCGAGACGGTGAACGTCACGATGGTGTTTCCGGACGGCTGGGCGGCAGCGGGCGATACCACGGCGATGGTCGTCACCACTGCGGTGACCAGCAGCAACATTCTTCTCATGCGACACACGCTAATTGCCCTTTTGCCGCCGCTTAGTCGGCAAATCGGCCAAAGCATCTGATTGGCGCTGTCGGCGGTCGTCGAGCCGCTCACGCGACCGAGTGGGTGATCGTCCCGGTGTAGGCGCCGGCGATCGCGCCGGTGGGTACCGCGATCGACACCGTCGGGTTCCAGGCCACTGTGTTGTTCGCGTTGCCCGACGTCTTGCTGAAGGCGGTCCGGGGCACGCTGAGCACCACGGCCGCAGCGCTGGTCGGCTGGCCGGGCACCCGCGTGCCGCCACCGCTGGTGCTGGTGGCCGGGCCCGACCAGTAGGAGACCTGACCGTTGCCGATCGTCTCCGGCGGCGTCGCCCCACCGGTGGTGTACAAGCTGGACGAGACGGTGGCCACCCAGACGTTCGGGCTGATCGACCGGAAGTCCCGGACCGTCACGGTGCCCAGCTGGCCGCCGATCGTCGAGCCCCGGAAACCGGCACCGTAGCTGCGGGTCGCGGGGACCGTGATGCTGAGGGTCTGCTGCCGGGCGGCCAGGGCGGGCAGCCACTTCGGCGCGGCGGCGGCCACCATCGGTCCCGCTGCCGCCGTGCCGACGGTCATCGGCATCGGCAGCGGCAGCATCGATCCGGCCAGCACCGCGAGCCCGATCCACACCGACAGTCTGCGCATGTTACAAACGGTAACTGACGCGGTGACCGTTTTCGGCGTTTATGGGGTGCGAGTTCCGCTCCGTGCCCCGTCAGCCCTGGAGTGCTACTTCGGCGGCGGCGAGGAACGCGTCGTTCTCGGCCGGCGTACCGATGGTGACCCGCACCCCGTCGCCAGCGAACGGGCGCACGATCACGCCGCGTGCCTCGCAGGCCGCGCCGAACGCCGCCGCCCGCTCACCCAGCGGCAACCAGACGAAGTTCGCCTGGCTCGTCGGCACGTCCGGCACCAGCTTGCGCAGCGCCTCGGTGACCCGCTCCCGTTCGGCGATCACCAGGTCGCAGCGGCGGCGGACCTCGTCGGCCTGGTCGAGCGCGGCCAGCGCCGCTGCCTGCGCCAGCGAGCTGGTGCCGAACGGGGTGGCCACCTTGCGTACCGCCGACGCCACCTCAGGGTGCGCGACCAGGTAGCCGACCCGCAGCCCGGCCAGCCCCCACGCCTTGGACAGCGTCCGCAGCACGACCACGTTGGGCCGGTCGCCGTAGGCGTCGAGGCCGTCGGGCACGTCCGGGTCGGTGACGAACTCGCGGTACGCCTCGTCCAGCACCACCAGCACGTCGTCCGGCACCGCGTCGACGAACCGGTCCAGTTCGGCCCGGCGCACGCTGCTGCCGGTCGGGTTGTTCGGGTTGCAGACCAGCACCATCCGGGTCTGCTCGGTGATCGCCGCCGCCATCGCCGGCAGGTCGTGGCCGTGGGTCGCGGTGTTCGGCACCCGGCGGCTGTTCGCCGCCGTGGTCGCGGCGATGATCGGGTACGCCTCGAACGACCGCCACGAGTAGACGACCTCGTCACCGGGCAGGCAACTGGCCCGCATCAGGTGCTCACAGAGTGCCACCGAGCCGCAGCCGGTGACGACCCGCTCCGCCGCCACCCCGAGCCGCTCGGCGAGGGCACCCCGCAACGCCAGCACCCCCATGTCGGGGTAGCGGTGCGTCGACGCCGCCGCCTGCGCCACCGCCTCGACGACGCCGGGCAGCGGCCCGAACGGCACCTCGTTGCTGGCCAGCTTGATCGCCTCGGGCAGGCCGAGCTCCCGGGCCAGGTCCACCGGGCTGCGACCCGGTACGTAACTGGGCAGCGCGTCGAGGTCGGCGCGGGTCAGACCGAGCGAGGGGGGCATCGGGGGGCCTCCTGTCATGCTGAACTTCCGGGAGTGTCGCGGTCAGCGGCCGGCTTGTCCACCCCGGTGCCGCCAGCGCCGCCGGTGCCGACCGCGCTCGCCGGTACGCCGGCCGGCAGTTGCACCACGACGGTGCGCGCCGACTTGTCGTGCAGCGCCTGCCGCAGCGGGCGGTCGAACAGCAGGTAGACGCAGTCGATGAACTGCAGGACGAACCCGACGCAGCAGATCCACAACAGAGTGGGCAGGCCGAGGGTGTTCCAGCGGCGGAACGAGCGGGCGAAGCCGAGCTGTCCGCCCGGCTCGACCGGCACGACCTTCAGCCGGGTCAGCCGCTTGCCGAGGGTCTGGCCGGTGTTGGCGACGGCCGGCACTTCGTACGCCCACCAGATCGCCGCCGCCAGCAGGATGATCACCATCTGCAGCCCGGAGGCCCGCTCGGTGACCTGCGGCAGTCCGTCGGTGGACCGGTCGCCGGCCAGCGACCGCTGCCAGATTTCGGCCCAGACCGGCCAGGACTCGACCACGAACTGCCAGACGAACCAGCCGTTGATGACGATGTTGAGCAGCAGTACCACGCTGATGTCGATCAGTCGGGCGGCCAGCCGGGCACCGAGCGGGGCCAGGGCCAGCCCGTGCGGCCGTGGTTCGGCCGGCGGATAGTAGGCCGGATACCCCGGCGGTGGGTAGCCCGGCGGCGGGGCCGGGTATCCAGGCGGTGGGTAGCCCGGCGGTGGGGCCGGGTAGCCCGGAGCCGGCGGGGCCGCCACCGGAGTCGGCGGAGCCGGGGCGGCCGGCACAGGTTGCGCTGGTGGGCTCGGCGGCTCCTCGGCCGGCGGTGGCCCGTCCGGTGGGCTGGCGTCCGCCGGCAGCGGCGCACCGATCCAGCCACCGCCGTCCCAGTACCGCTGGGTGCTCGGATCGGCGGGATCCTTGTACCAGCCGGGCGAGATCGACGTCACCGGACGGATCCCGGGTAGCGGGCGGCCGGGCGGGGCGCGTTGGGCAAGCTCACCCTGGCACCTTAACGACCGACCCCGCCGGCACCGCAGCCTGTCGACGGTTCACCGACCGCCCATCCGCCTCAGAGGTTGCCCCGATTGGCCTGTTCGCGCTCGATCGCCTCGAACAACGCCTTGAAGTTGCCCTTGCCGAAGCCGAGTGAACCATGCCGTTCGATCAGCTCGAAGAAGACCGTCGGCCGGTCCTGCACCGGCTTGGTGAAGATCTGCAGCAGGTAGCCGTCCTCGTCCCGGTCGACCAGGATCCGGCGGGCCTTCAGCTGCTCGATCGGGGCGCGGACCTTCCCGATGCGGGCCCGCAGCTGCGGGTCGTCGTAGTACGAGTCCGGGGTGTCCAGGAACTCCACACCGGCGGCGCGCATCGCGTCCACGGTCGCCAGGATGTCGTTGGTGGCCAGGGCGATGTGCTGCACGCCCGGTCCGCCGTAGAACTGCAGGTATTCGTCGATCTGCGAGCGGCGGCGGGCGACGGCCGGCTCGTTGAGCGGAAACTTCACCTTGCGGCTGCCGTTGGCGACGACCTTGCTCATCAGCGCCGAGTAGTCGGTGGCGATGTCGTCGCCGATGAACTCGGCCATGTTGGTGAAGCCCATCACCCGGCGGTAGAACTCCACCCACTCGTCCATCCGACCCAGCTCGACGTTGCCGACGACGTGGTCGACGGCCTGGAAGAACCGTTTCGGCGCCAGTCCGGCGTCGATCAGCGGGGTCCGGTCGACGATCGGCGCGCGGGGCACGAACCCGGGCAGGAACGGCCCGTCGTAACCGGACCGGTCGACCAGCGTGTGCCGGGTCTCGCCGTACGCGGCGATGCTGGCCATCCGTACGGTGCCGTGGTCGTCGGTGACGTCGGTCGGGGCGGCCAGCCCGGTCGCGCCGTTGGCCAGCGCGTGTGCGTACGCGGCGTCGACGTCCGGTACGCCGAGCGCGATGTCGGCGACGCCGTCGCTGTGCCGGGCGACGTGCGCGGCGGCGGGGGCATCGGTGTGCACCGCCCCGCGCAGCACGAACCGGGCGGCGCCGCTGGTCAGCACGTACTCGGCGTGGTCACGGAAGCCCTGCTCCGGCCCTCGGTACGCGACACAGGTCATGCCGAACGCGGTCGAGTAGTAGTGCGCCGCCTGTTTGGCGTTGCCGACCAGGAAGGTCAGGTGGTCGATGCCCTGCACCGGGAACGGGTCGCGGACCTCGGCGCGGTGGACGGTCGGGGATTCGGCCAGATCAGTCATCGTCGTCGTCTCCCTTCAGTACCGGCGGGTGGCCGGTAAGGGCAGGATGGGCGGTTCTGCAGGACTGGGCAATAGTCCGGAGAAATGCTGGTCAGGCTGCCCATTAGATAGGGTCTCAAGCCATGGATGCTGTGCAGAATGTCCAGCTGGACCGGTTGGACGCTGACCTGATCGCCCTGCTCGCGGCCGAGCCGAGGATCGGCGTACTGGAGTGTTCCCGGCGGCTGCGGGTGGCGCGCGGCACCGTCCAGGCCCGGCTGGACAAGCTGCTCGCCCGGGGCGTGATCGAAGGCTTCGGCCCGCAGGTGTCACCGGCGGCGATCGGGTTCACGGTGACGTCGTTCGTCACCCTGGAGATCGGTCAGCGGCACGGGCACGGCCCGGTCGCGGCGCACCTGCGCGCCATCCCGGAGGTGCTGGAGGCGCACACCATCACCGGCTCCGGTGACCTGCTGTGCCGGATCGTGGCCCGGTCCAACAGCGATCTGCAGCGGGTGCTGGACGAGATCCTCGCCTACGAAGGGATCCGCCGGGCGTCGACGATCATCGCCCTGGCGCAGCAGATCCCGTACCGCGTCCTGCCGTTGGTGTCGGCGGCGGCGGACGGCCCGCCGCCGGCTGCGGTGCCGCCGGCGCCTCGTCCGGATTGATCACGCAGGTCGGCGGGGTTGTCCAGCGGTTGATCGCGCCGCGCCGCTGCCGGCACGAGGCGACAGTGACGGCCCTCGATCGTACGGTGCCCATTGCATGTCGGCCGTGGTCGCGGTGCTGGGCCACGGGGTGCCGACACCGTTCGCGCCACGTCTGGAACAGCCGGACGATCAGCTGCGCGAGGAAGTACCCGGTCCACTGACCGCCGGGTGCGGTGCCGTGCCTGACGGGACCCGGCGCGGCACCGCACCACTGGCGTCGTCGGCCGCGCCCCCGCCGGTGTCGTCGAGCGCGTCGCCGAGCGCGGTCCGTTCGTAGCGGACCGCGCGGCCGGTGCGGGCCCGCCGGACCAGCCCGGCATCGCGCAGTACGGCCAGGTGCCCGCCGACGGTGCCCAACGTCATGCCGAGCTGGGCGACCAGTTGGCTGGTGGTCGCCGGCACCGCCAGCGCGCGCAGCACGGCCGCCCGGGTCGGCCCGATCAGCCGGTCCAGCCCGTCGGCCGCCCGGTCGGCCTGCGGCGGGCCGAACAGTCCGGCGACGCCGCGCGCCGGGTAGCTGATCGCGTACGGCCAGGGCGGCTCCAGGTGCAGGCTCAGGGCGCTGAAGACCGACGGGACGAACAACAGCCCCTGCCCGCCGAGCCGGTGCCGCTCCGGCAGGGACCGGTCGACGACGATCGTGCCCGGGTCGGGTTCCCAGTGCAGTCGGGCGTCGAGGTCGGCCAACGCGGCGCTCCAGCCGTACGTGGTCAGCCGGCCGGCCCGGTAGACGACGTCACGTTCCAGGATCGCCCGCAGCCGGGGCCAGTCCGGAGCGATCAGGGCCTGCCAGGCGGCGTCGATGGCCTCGGCGAGCCGGTCGACGACATCGTCGGCGGCCAGCAGCCGCCCGGTGGGCCCGGTCGGGAACGGCCGGCCGGCCAGGCTGCGGGCGATCTCGTCGCGGGCCTGGTCCAGCGGGGTACGGCGGACCACCGCGAGCTGGTCGGCGAAGCTCAACCCGACCCCGTCCGGTGGTGGCTGGACGAAGTCGGCATTGTAGCCGTTGCGCCGGTACAGCGCCCGGATCGCCGTGATGCCCGGCTGGGCGCGGCGCAGCGCGGCGTAGCGGTCCCGGTGGCGGCCCACCCAGGGCAGCAGCGGCCCGGCCGGATGGGTGCCGGCGAACAGCCGCAGCGCGGCCATCGTCTCGCCCAGCGGGGAGATCCCGAACCGACTGGCCGCCAGGTCGCCGGAGCTCACCTCGATCCGCACCGCCGCCCCCGCTCCCACCTGGCTCTTTCGCCTGACGCCGAAAGGTTACCGCTGGTCGGGGCCGCACCGGGATGCTCGACGCATGACCACGAGTGCGCCGCCGGCCCCGCAGGCGACCTTCCGGGACCTGTTCACGGTCCGCGAGTTCCGGGTGCTCTTCGCCAGCTACGGCATCTTCATGGTCGGCGAGACGGTGAAGATGCTGGCCCTGTCGGTGCTGATCTACGACCGTACGGGTTCGCCGTTGCTGGCCGCGTTGGCGTACGTCGCCGGTTTCCTGCCCAGCGTGCTCGGCGGCATGTTCCTGCTGGCGTACGCCGACCGGTGGCGACCACGGGCCGTGATGGTCGGCTACGACCTGGTCCGGGTGGCCATGGTGGCGGTGCTGGCGCTCGGTGTGCTGTCGCCCGGTGGCGCGTTGGCGCTGGTGTTCGTCGTCGGGCTGTTCACCCCGGTGTCGTCGGCGATGCGGGCCGCCCTGCTGCCGGATCTGCTGGCCGGAGACCGGTACGTGCTGGGGCGGGCGTTGTTCACCGTCACCGCCGGTGCCACCCAGGTCCTCGGGTTCGCCGTCGGCGGGGCGCTGATCGGCCTGCTGGGCCCGTACGGTGCCCTCTGGATCACGGCCGCGACCTGCCTGACCTCGGCGGCGTTGATCCGGTTCGGGCTGACCGACCGGCCACCTCGGACGGTCGCGGTGGCCGGGGTGGCGCGGCCGGGCGCGGTCCGCGAGACCTGGCGGGTCAACCGGCAGTTGCTGGCCGACCGCCCGGTACGCGGGCTGCTGCTGGCGCAGTGGCTGCCCGGTTCGCTGCTGGTCGGGGCGGAGGGGGTGGTGGTGCCGTACACCGGTGGCGAGGGGGCCGGGGTGCTGTTCATGGCCGGTGCCGCCGGGATGCTGCTGGGGGATCTGGTGATCGGGCGGTGGACGGCGCCGGCCCGCCGGGAGGCGTTGACGCCGTGGTTGGCGCTGCTGCTCGGGGTGCCGATGCTGGCCTTTGTCGCCGACATCGGGCTGCTGGTGGCGGCGGTGCTGTTCGGGGTGGCGACGTTCGGGTTCTCGTACCATCTGGGGTTGGCCCGACGGTTCCTGGACGCGGTGCCGGCGGATCGGCGCGGCCAGGCGTTCGGGCTGTCGCACATGGGGATGATGACCGGGCAGGGGCTGGCGGCCGGTGGCGCCGGGCTGGTGGCGCAGTGGCTGGCGCCGGGGCTGGTGATGGCTGGTTTCGGGGCGTTGTCGCTGGTCGCGACCATGCTGCTGTGGCGACAACTCCGGGTGCCGCGCATGAATGTACCCCGACACGCCTAAAAGGGGCATTTAGGTCGATGGGCGGTCGGGGCCGGACCCGACCGATACCGTGGCCCGATGGCGAAGGGGAGCGCGCCGTGCGTGAAGTGCTATCTGGCCTTCGCGCTCGTCGTGGTCATCGTGCTCGCCGCCACCGGCGTCTGGAACCCGTTCCCCGGCCTGTGGGACTGGGTCAACCGCAGCCGACCCCTCGCTGACCCCGACGTCACCTGGCAGCAGCGGGTCGACGGCGCACCGCAGAGCATCACCGTCACCGACCGGGCCGTCATCGTCGAACACCGGCTGACCGTCGAAGGGCGCAGCATCACCTCCGGCAACCAGGTCTGGGAGCACAAGGCCGACTGGGCCGCCGTCGCCGGCACCGGCACCGACCAGGTCGTCGTCGCCGGTACCCTGCTGGTCGACGGCTACCAGGTGCTGAACCCGGCGACCGGTGCCCTGCTGCGCCGCGACGAGGCCGCCGTCGCCGTCTGGACCTACCGCAACGCGCTGCTCGACGTCGAATGCGCCGGCCCGCGTGACTGCACCCTGCGGGCCTGGGATCCGCGCGGGCAGCAGCCACGATGGACCGCCCAACTGCCCGGCATGGGTCTCGTGCTCTTCGCCGACAATCCGCAGCTGCTCACCAGTCGACCGTTGACCGCCCGCGGCGTCGCCGACGACGCTGGCGGCCCGCAGAACCTGCCGGCCGCGCTCGGCTTCCCGATCGACGGCAAGATCCATGTCGTGGAGACCCGGACCGGCAAGGTGCTGCAGGAGCTGAAGGAGGAGCAGCACGAACGGATCGTGGTGCTCGGCGGTCGGGTCTTCACCCTGGTCGCCACCCCGCGCGACGGCGCCTGCTACTACACCGCCACCGCCAACGACCCGGTGACCGCGCTGCCGGTGTGGCAACGGGCCGGGATCAACCTGCGGACCGCCGACCGTACCGGTTGCGCCCAGCGGCACAACCCCACCGGCGGCCCCAACGTCCTGGCGGGTGTCGCCCCCGACATGCGGGAGACCGTCATCGACGCCCACGACGGGCGGGTGCTGTGGACCGGTGCCGCCGGGCAGGAGCTGCGGGCCGTCGACGACCGGTACGCGTTGGCCCGCTCCGCCGACGGCGCCACCCTCCAGGCGTACGCCCTGCCGACCACCACCCCGGCGTGGACCCGGGACATCGACGACGACGCGCAGATCGCCCTCACCCGGTACGCCGCCCTGGTGACCACCCGTAAACCCGACCGGGTGGTGGCCCTTGATCCGGCCACCGGCACCGAGCTGGCCAATCTGCGTACCTCGGCCGAGGTCAAGGCCGTGGGGCCGGCCGGCATGGTCATCGGCGAGGGCCGGGAGATCGGCTACGTCAGGTTCGCCGGAGCTGACCTGCCGGCGCCCGCCGTCACCGGCCCAGGTGGCGTCGACCCCGGACCCACCTGCGGCGGCGTGAAGCAGGAGTCCTGCCCCGGCGACGGCAGCAAGGACGGCTGAGTCCACCCCCTCCCCGACGATCTTGCCCCCCGCCCCGCCCTTCCCGACGATCTTGCAGTTATCGCGAAGATTTGTCCGAAATGTTCAACGATAAGTGCAAGATCGTCGGGATCTTGGGCGGGTGGCGTGGGGGGTGACCGGGGGGTTGGTTGGTGCGGCCCTCTCTGGCCTAGGCTTGCCGGTCATGAGCAGTGCCGCCCCGTTCTCCCACGTCCCGCTGCTGCCCACCGGGGACGACCTCACGGAATACCGCCTGATCAGCGACGAAGGCGTCGACGTGGTGCACGGGCCGGGAAATCGCCGGTTCCTCACCATCGATCCGGCGGTGCTCACGGCACTGACGGCCGAGGCGATGCATGACATTGCTCACTATCTGCGCCCGGCGCACCTGGCTCAGCTGAGGGCGATCCTTGACGACCCCCAGGCGTCCCCCAACGACCGGTTCGTCGCCCTCGATCTGCTGCGCAACGCCAACATCGCCGCTGGCGGGGTGCTGCCGATGTGTCAGGACACCGGCACCGCGATCGTGATGGGCAAACGCGGCCGGCACGTGCTCACCGACGGCACCGACGAACGGGCCATCGCCCAGGGCGTGTACGAGGCGTACACCAAACTCAACCTGCGCTACTCGCAGCTCGCGCCGATCACCATGTGGGAGGAGCGCAACACCGGGACCAACCTGCCGGCCCAGATCGAGCTGTACGCCGAGGACCCGGGCGGTCAGCCGGACGCGTACAAGTTCCTGTTCATGGCCAAGGGCGGCGGCTCGGCCAACAAGTCGTACCTCTACCAGGAAACCAAGGCGCTGCTGAACCCGACCCGGATGATGCAGTTCCTGGAGGAGAAGCTGCGGCTGATCGGCACGTCAGCCTGCCCGCCGTACCACCTGGCGATCGTCGTCGGTGGCACGTCGGCTGAGTTCGCGCTCAAGACCGCCAAGTACGCCAGCGCCAAGTACCTGGACAACCTGCCGACCAGCGGCAGCATCGGCGCCCACGGCTTCCGCGACGTCGAGCTGGAGGCGCAGGTGCTCGAACTGACCCGCCAGTTCGGCATCGGCGCGCAGTTCGGCGGGCGGTACTTCTGCCACGACGTACGGGTGGTGCGGCTGCCCCGGCACGGTGCCTCCTGCCCGGTGGCGATCGCCGTCTCCTGCTCCGCCGACCGGCAGGCCGTCGCCAAGATCACCCCGTCCGGGGTGTGGCTGGAGAAGCTGGAGACCGACCCGGCCCGCTTCCTGCCCGACGTCACCGACGAGACCCTCGCCGCCGATCAGTCCGCCGACGCCGACGTGGTCCGCGTCGACCTGAACCGGCCGATGGCCGAGATCCGCGCCGAGTTGTCGAAGTACCCGGTGAAGACCCGGCTGTCGCTGACCGGCCCGCTGGTCGTCGCCCGGGACATCGCGCACGCGAAGATCGCCGAGCGGCTGGACGCCGGTGAGCCGATGCCGCAGTACCTGCGCGACCACGCCGTCTACTACGCCGGTCCGGCGAAGACCCCCGAGGGGTACGCGTCCGGCTCGTTCGGCCCGACCACCGCCGGGCGGATGGACGCCTACGTGGAGAAGTTCCAGGCCGCCGGCGGCTCGCACATCATGCTCGCCAAGGGCAACCGGTCCGCGCAGGTCACCCGCTCCTGCGGTACGCACGGCGGCTTCTACCTCGGCTCGATCGGCGGCCCGGCGGCCCGGCTGGCCCAGGACTGCATCCGGCACGTCGAGGTCCTCGAATACCCGGAGCTGGGCATGGAGGCCATCTGGAAGATCGAGGTGGAGGACTTCCCGGCGTTCATCGTCGTCGACGACAAGGGCAATGACTTCTACGCCGAGGTCACCAAGCCTGTCCTCACCGTCGGCCGCCGCTGACCCCATGGGCTCCGCACAACGACGGAACTGGCATCGCTTCTCGAACCTGCCGATTACTTTACGTCATTGTTCTTGAGTGCACGGTGATCCTTCTGGGTGGGGGTGCCGGTTGGGCTTGATGCCACAGGTGCATCAAGATGCGCCTGTGGCATCAAGCCTGCGGAGGCATCTTGGGTTCCCGCCCCAACCCGAGAAACACCAACCCGGAGCAAATCCGAAGCACTCAGCTGCGGTCGAGGGCGTCGTCCGTGCCGGGGTGTTCGGGTCAGCCCCGTCGGTCGAAGGTACGAAGCTCGTAGATGGCGCGGGAACCCTGGCCGTTGTCGCGGTCGGACAACGTCAGGTGCTCGGTCCGTACGGTGACCTCATGGCCCCCGCCCGATCCTGCATCTATCCACACCCTGACCCGGCTGTGCTCGGGCAGTGGACGCGGACCGACCACCAGTACGCCGCTCGTTTGGATCTCAGACATCGGACCTCCCTGGTTGGGGCGGGTCGGTACCGGGAGTGCCGATCCGGACCCACCGTCTCCGGATGCCAACTATCACAACCTTAGTTTGGCCAAACGTCAAGTGTTCTAGTTGGCCCACTACACGGATGCGTGAGTTGGCCTAGTGTCTGACCTGCTGAAATGGCCAAGTGGCGGACCTGGAGGCGGCGGTACGAAAGTTGCGCACGGCGCAAGCTGCGGTGCCTCGTGCCGAAGAACGGGCCGCCCGCCTCGTGGCCGAGGCCCGGGTGAAGGTGGACCGGGCACGTGCCGACCTGGCCGAAGCGATCAGGGCCGCCGACCGGGACGGCGTGCGCCAAGTGGACATCGTGGCGGCCACCGGCTACAGCCGGGAGCGGGTCCGGCAGATCATCCGCGACGGCGAAACCTGACGTCTCGACGCAAGACATCAGCTCCGCCGGGCGTCGAGCCGAGCGGAGCTGACATCAGACGTCGGTGGCCGGATGTTGGACAGCGGTCGTGTGCGGGTGGGACCGGCCGGTCCGGTCCACCCGCACTGTCGACCGGGTCAGCCCAGGTACTTCTCCCAGGGGCCGGTGATGGCCAGGGTGAGACCGGGGTCCTGCATGTTGACGAAGAGCACCTTGCCGTCGTCGGTGAAGACCGGCCCGCAGAACTCCGAGTCGTTGAGCTGGTTGCGGGCGATCGCGTAGGTCGGCCCGCCCGGGACCGAGCTGAGCACGTGGGACGCGCCCGAGCCGTCCTCGGCCAGCACCAGGCTGCCCCACGGGGTGACGGTCACGTTGTCCGGCCCGTCGAAGGTCAGATCGCTGTACTTCGGCGGCGTACCCTCCTCCGACGAGGTCTGGTGCGGAAAGTACGTGACCAGCTGGATGGTCTCGGCCCGGTAGTCGTAGAACCAGACCATGCCGTCGTGCGGGGCGGCGTCCGCCGGCAGGTCCCCGTCCTCCCAGGCGTACGAGTTGACCACGTACACGCCCTGGTCGGTGCCCCACACGCCTTCGAACTTGCGGCCCCGGGTGACCTGACCGTCGGTGAACTGCTCGCGCAGGGGAGTGGTCCGGGCGTCGCGTTCCGGCACCTCGATCCACCGTACGGGGAACGGCCGGCCCAGCTGCGCGGAGGTCAGGTAGGCGACGTCCGGCAGCACCGAGCCGTCGTCCATGATGATCTGCATCGCGGCGAGCACACCGGCGTCCGGGGCGAGCCGGGTCAGCACGCCGGGGCCGAGCTTGACGCGGCGCGGCGCGGTCCACCGGTAGAACAGGCCGTTCGGCTCGTCGGCGTCCTCGGACAGGTAGATCTTCGTACGGTCGGCGTCGACCGCCAGCGCCTCGTGGGCGTACCGGCCCAGGCATTTGATCGGTGTCGGGTCGGCGCGGCCGTCGGCCCAGACCTCGAAGACGTAGCCGTGGTCCTTCTGGTACGTGCCGGTGCGGCCGTCCTCGTCCCACTCGTCGCTGGCCCGGTCCTCGGTCTCCTCGCAGGTCAGCCAGGTCCCCCACGGGGTCGGCCCGCCCGCACAGTTGTCGACGGTGCCGGAGATGGCGACGAACTCACCGAGGTTGCGGCCGGCCCGGTCGGTCCTGATCACCGTGCAGCCGCCGGCGTCGACCGCGCCCGGGTCGTAGACGGTGCCCGGGACGTGCGGTACGCCGTACTCGGCCCCCGGGCCGAGCTCGTGGTTCTGGATCAGGGTGTACCGGCCGGGTCCGGCGTCGAAGACGGCCATCCCGTCGTGCTCGGCCGGGGTGAGGCCCTGGCCCCGGTCGAGCCGGGTGACGCCGGTGCGGGTGACCACGGTGTACCGGAAGCCCTCGGGCAGGGCGAGGATGCCGGCGGGGTCGTCCACCAGCGGCGGGAACGGTACGTGGCCGCGGCCCTTCGGCGGGTGCTCCCGGCCCGGGTGGGCCTGGGCGAGCGACGGCAGGCCGCCGGCGACGGCGAGGCCGACGCCGGCCGCGCTCGCGGCGCCACCGGCGAGGAAGGTACGACGGGAGGAAGGCACGTCGATCGACTCCAGTTCACATCGAGGGTGATGACGTGACGCAACTCCGGTGGACCGACGGCCGTCTATCGGCGTGGTGGCGAACGGGCGACATCGATGTAAAGAGTCGGGTGACAGGCCGACCGTGAACTCAGCTTTCGCTCACAGGCCTGCCATGGCTGGCGCACAGGAAGCCGAGGCTGAATGAACGAACAGTGAACGAAAGATGAAGGACGGCCTGTGGAGCAGTTACCGATCATCGCGATCGACCTTGTCGCGATCACCGTACTCACCTTCGTCCTCTACTTCCCCCGGCATCACCGGCGCGACCTGGTCGTCGCCTTCCTCGGCGTCAACGTCGGGGTGCTGGCGGTCGCGATGGTGCTCGGCACCTCGGCGGTCGGTGTCGGGCTCGGCCTCGGGCTGTTCGGCGTCCTGTCGATCATCCGGCTGCGGTCGGACGAGATCGCCCAGCACGAGGTGGCGTACTACTTCGCCGCGCTCGCTCTCGGCCTGCTCGCCGGACTCAGCTCCGCACCGAGCGTCCTCGTGGTCGGTCTGATGGCCCTGATCATCGCCGCCCTGGTGATCGGCGACCACCCACGGCTGTTCCACCGGCACCGCCAGCAGACCGTGCACCTGGACACGGTGCAGACCGACGAGGCCGCGCTGCGCCGACAGCTCACGGAGCTGCTCGGCGGGCCGGTCACCCACCTGAGCGTCAAGCACGTCGACCTGGTCAACGACACCACGCTGGTCGAGGTCCGGCATGTGGTGCAACGGGAACGGGTGACGGTGTGACCCTCCTCGACCTGCGCCCCGACGACACCGGGCACGCCGTCCGGTCGGTGATCGACCGGCTGCCGCCGATCGGTCTCGACGACCTGGTCACCCGGGCCGAGCTGCTGACCCGGGTCGACGCCAAGTATCTGCTGCCGGTGACCGACCTGCCGGACGTGCTGCGTGACCTGGCGGACAGCGGCACCGCCCGGGTGCTGCAGATCGACGGCTGCCGGACGTTCCGCTACCGGTCGGTCTACTTCGACACCCCGGACCTGGCCAGCTTCCACGCCGCCGCCCGGACCCGACGCCACCGGTACAAGGTGCGGGTACGCAGCTACCTCGACACCGACCTGCACGTCGTCGAGGTCAAGACCCGAGGACGGCGGGGCGTCACCGTCAAGCAGCGGATCCCGTACCCGTCGACTGGCCTGGCCGCGACGCCGACGCTGTCCGACGGCGCGGTCCGCGCCTGGGTCGACGCCCAGCTCGCCGCCGCCGGATTCCACAGTGCCGGCCTGCGGTTCGACCCGGTGCTGACCACCACCTACCAGCGGATCACCCTCTTCCTGCCGCTGGTCGGTAGCCGGATGACGGTCGACACCGGGCTGACCTGGTCGTTGCCGGCCGGCGCGGGTCCGGCGCTGTGGCGCGAGCTGCGTCTGCCGCACCGGGCCGTCGTCGAGACCAAGTCACCCCGTGCCGCCTGCGCCGTCGACCGGCTGCTCTGGTCCGCCGGACACCGGCCCCGCGCCATCTCCAAGTACGCCACCGGGCTCGCCGCGCTGCGGCCCGACCTGCCCGCCAACCGGTGGCGGCCGACGCTGCGTCGGCTGCTCACCGACGGCCCCGACCCGAGGGAGTTCCGATGAACGTCCGCTACCGGCGTGCCACCGTACGGGCTGCCTGCGCCGCCGCCGCGCTGTTCGCCGCGACCGTGCTGACCGGCTGTTCCGACGACGCCACGGCCGACCCCGGCGCCAGCGGCGACGTCGCGGCGGTCGCCACCGCCACCACCGGCGACCCGGTCGACGTGACCTCGACCGTCGCCGACGTGCTCGCCGACAACACGGCCGACCACACCGACGACACCGACACCACCTGGGACGAGGCCGCAGTGGTCGACGTGACGCTGACCGGCACCTCGGCCACTGTCGACGGTGACGGCGCCTCGGTCGACGAGTCGACGGTGACGATCAGCGCCGCGGGCAGCTACCGGCTGACCGGTGAGCTGACCGACGGCCAGGTGCTGATCGCCGCGCCGGAGGCGACCGTACAGCTGATCCTCGACGGGGTGTCGATCACCAGTACGTCGGGGGCGGCGATCGCGGCGACCGACGCCGACGCCGTCGTGGTGGTCGCGGCCGACGGCAGTACGAACACGCTGAGCGACACCGACACGTACGCCGAGGACGCCGACGTCAACGCCGCCCTGTTCAGCGCCGGTGACCTCACTCTCGCCGGCGGCGGCACGCTGACCGTGCACGGCAACGGCAACGACGGGATCGCCAGCAAGGACGGCCTGGTCATCGCGTCCGGCACGATCGTCGTGGACGCTGTCGACGACGGAATCCGGGGCAAGGACTACCTGGTGGTCGACGGTGGCACGGTCACCGTCGATGCTGGCGGCGACGGGCTCAAGGCCGACAACGACGAGTCCGCCGACGCCGGATACGTCCTGCAGACCGGTGGCGCGGTCACCGTGACCGCCGGCGGTGACGGCGTCGACGCGGCCACCGACCTGCTGGTCGACGGCGGCACCCTGGCCGTCACCACCGGCGGCGGCAGCGGGGTCGCCCCGACCGACGACACCTCGACCAAAGGGCTCAAGTCTGCCGTCGTCACCGTGCTCGAAGGCGGCGACGTCACGGTCGACTCCGCCGACGACGCGGTGCACAGCAACGGGTCGGTCCATCTCGGTGGGGCATCGTTGACACTGGCCAGCGGTGACGACGCGGTGCACGCCGACGCGGCACTGCGCATCGACGACGGCACAGTGGACGTCACCGCCTCGGTCGAAGGGATCGAAGCGGTCGAGATCACGGTGGCCGGTGGGACGACGAGCATCGTCGCCAGCGACGACGGGGTGAACGCGGCCGGCGGCGACGACACGTCCGGCGGCGACCCCGGCACCGGTGGTGGCCCCGGTGCCGGTGGCGACCCAGGCACCGGCGGCGGCCCCGGCACGGGCGGCGGCCCGGGCGGCGGTGGCGGCGAGGCGGTGGGCGACTACTCAGTGACGGTCAGCGGTGGCACCCTGGCCATCGACGCCGACGGGGACGGCTTCGACTCCAACGGTACGGCGACGATCAGCGGCGGCACCGTCGTCGTCGACGGCCCGACCCAGAGCATGAACGGTGCCCTCGACGTCAACGGCACGTTCCAGGTCAGCGGCGGCGTACTGCTGGCCACCGGCAGCGCAGGGATGGCCGTCGCCCCGGATCAGGACTCCCCGCAGGGCTGGCTCTCGGTGACCCTGGACAGCCAGATCGAGCCGGGCAGCACGGTGCACGTCGTCGACGCCGACGGCGCGGTGCTGGCGAGCTTCGTCGCGCGCAAGACGCTGCAGAACGTCGTCTACTCGGCGGCGGAGGTCACCAGCGGCTCAGCGTACCGCATCTTCACCGGCGGCACCGCGACCGGGACCGGCGTCGGCAGCCTGGCGGACTCCGGTGATCTCGGCGGAGCGACCGAGGTCGCCACGGTGACCGCCGGTGCGGCCCCGGCGGGCGGGTTCGGTCGGGTCAGGCGATGAGCCGGTCGAGCAGTTCGAAGTGCTCGTACGGCTGGTCGTAGTCGCCGAAGTGGCCGTCGTCGCGCACGATCTGCGTGCCGCCGAGCCGTTCGAACATCGCCCGCCCCTGATGTTCGTCGCACCCGTACGGGTCGGTGCGGGAGTTGATGAAACAGATGTCCCGGACATGGGCCCGGATCGCGGCCCAGTCGTACTCCTGCTGCAGGACCGGTTCGTTCTCGGTGTTGGGCGGGGTGCAGTAGCCGGCTACCAGGATCGCCTGGGCGACGGTGACGTCGAGATGCTGCAGGATCGCGAGCAGCAGGGCCGCACCGCCGGAGTGACCGACGAGGACGGTCTGTTCGTCGAAGTCGTGCTCCTGCAGCATCTTCGGCAGAAAGGTCGCGATCGGCTCGACGTTGATGCCCGGGTGGTGCGGCACCTCGACGGCGTACCCCCGGGCGGTCAGCCGCCCCGCCAGCCAGCGGTACCAGCAGACGTCCGGATTCCCACCGGTCCCGTGGAAAATGATCGCTCTACGACTCGCCATGACCGGATTCTTCCCGCTGACCGGTGATCCCGGTCGCCTCCTCGTGCGCCCGGTGCAGGATCGCGGCAGCCTCCTGCCGGGCGGCGGACAGGATCGCCTCGGATTCGCGCTTCGCCTCGCGCCGATGATCGTCGGCCTGCTCCTCGGCGAGTCGCAGGATCTGTTCCACCCGGGTGCCGAGGCCGCCGAGAGACGACTGCTGCCCGCCATCGCCGAGGGGGGACAGGCCCGTACCGGTCAGCGAGGGGCCGTCGGTCGTGCCCGCCAGGCAGAGTGCGACACCGAGCGCGGCGATCACCGCCCCGGCCCAGAGCGCGGCGTCGCCGAGGAACGGACCGGTGACGACGCCGACACCGAACCCGACGACCATCCCGGCTGCCGCCGCCGAACCGCGCATGACTCACTCCTCGACGTGGGACACGGGAGCCGAACCGTTCCGCTCGACAGTGACAAGCGGAGTCAATGGTCGACGGCGGGTGTCCGGGTCCACTGCCAGGTCGACGATCCACCGGCGTACGCCGTCGGCGTCGAGTCGCCGGTCCCGGCTGGTCAGGACGCGGGTGACCGACAGCCGGTCGGGGTGGTCGCGTTCCAGTCGGCGCAGCTCGTCGGCGAAGATGACGTCCTGCTCGGTCCGGCTGACGAGACCGGGCCGTACGGGTCGCCCGGCTCCGCTACGGCGAACGAGATCCGGGTGGGGGGAGTGGACGTGGGTGAATCCGGGCGTACCGCCGATGAAGGTCGTCGTGCTGGTGCCGTCGGTGTCCCGGTAGCCGAAGGCGGCGATCGGACTTCGGTTCAGGATGCGGCGGCAGCCCTCGTCGAGGGCGCTGATCTGCTTGAGCATGACCATCGGTGCTGGCCGGCCGATGATGGCCGCTAGCTGCTCCGCCGTCGTGAGTCGGCGCGGGGTGGCTACCTGGTCTACCTGGTCTACCTGTCGCACAAGGGATTCCTCTCTGCGGCGAATTCAGCCGGGTGCGGCCCGGCCGAGACGCCAGTAGCCGAAGAACGAGATGTCCCGCTTGGCGACTCCTCTGTCGTTGACCAGGTGTCGTCGTACCGTGGTGGCCAACCAGGACTCGCCCGCGACCCAGGTGTAGAAGCGGGCCGTCGGCAGGGCCGCCTCGCGTAGCGCCGCCACCAGCAGAGCGCCGGGTCGTAGATCCGCGCCGTCGCGGCTGAACCAGTGGACGCGTACGCCGGCGGGTGTCTCGACCGGCCGGATGTCAGCCCCGGTCGGGACCTCCAGGTAGACCTCCGTGGCCAGCGTCGGCGGCGTGCCGTCGAGAATCGACAGTACGGCGGGCAGTGCGCTCTCGTCGCCGACCAGCAGTTGCCGGTCCACCTGCTCCGGCAGCCGGTACATGGTGCCGATGTCGAAGATCCCGGCGGGGGTGCCCGGCTCGGCGGTGCGTGCCCAGGACGACATGGGTGAGTCGCCGTGCAGTGCGAACTCGATGTCGATCTCGTCGTCGCCGGTTCGGGCCCGCCGGACCGTCAGGTTGCGGACCCATGGCCGGGTCGACTTCGGCCACATCAGCAGCTGGGCGATCCAGGCGTCGTTCGAGACGGTGGGCATCCGTAGCCGGGTCTGTCCGTCGCGGGGGAAGAACAGCCGGACTGCCTGGTCGTTGCCGGCGACGACGAGGTCCCTGATGGCGGGGCCACCCAGGGTGACGCTCGCGAAGCCCGGGGTGGGGAACTCGCGGCGGCGCACCTCCAGCGTGATCATCGTCCGTGACCCGGGCAGTTGCACCCTGGGAATCACGATCCACCACCAGGCCGAAGGTCGCCCTTGTTTTCGCAGCTCACCGTTATATTCTGAGTAATAGCTCAGCTTTTTGGCTACTCGCTTTTGCTGCCGTCGAGGAGGGCCCGGATGCCGTCGGGCGACGATCGTCTTGCGCCACGTCGCAGGCCCCGTCAGGTGCGGGCCGAGCTGACCCGGGAGCGCGTCCTCACCGCCGCTGCTCACGTTTTCACCGAGTACGGCTACGCCGCCGGGACCACCAACCGCATCGCCGAGCGCGCCCGCATCTCCATCGGCTCGCTGTACCAGTACTTCCCGAACAAGGACGCCATCCTCGCCGAGCTGCTGGTCCGTCACATCGATCGGGGCGCCTGGCAGCAGGCCGATCAGCTCGACATGTCCGCCGGCAGCCTCAAGGCGATGGTCCGGGCGATCGTCCGTGACGCCATCGACAACCACCGCGACGACCCGCAGCTGCTCCGCATAATGATCGAGGAGGCGCCGTTCTCGCCGGAACTGCTCGACACGGTCAACCGGCACGGCGAGATCCGGGTCGGTCAGCTGCGGGACCTGCTCACCCGGCATCCGGACGTCGACGTCCGCGACGTCGGCACCGCGGCCGAGCTGATCCTCTTCACCGTGGAGGTGAACACGCACAAGCTGATGGCCGATCCACGGGGCATCCCGGTCGAGACGCTGGAGAACGAACTGGTCGACATGGTGACCCGGTACCTACGCGGCGACCGGGACAGGTGATCGTGATTGGTCAGTCTCGCGGGTCGACGACCGGGATTCCCGCGTCCTTCGCCGCAGCCGCCAGTCGGTCGTCATAGGTGGCAAGGCCGTCCAGATCCGTCCCGAGCACGCGCGCGGTGGCCAGGTGAATCGCGTCCAGTGACCGCAGCATCCGGTCTGGTTCGTCCATCGCCGCGTCCACGACCTCGTCGTCGATGTTCACGTAGTCGAAGGCCAGTAGGAGTGCCCTCGCATCCGGCAGGGCTGCCGGCATGACCCGGCCGACGGCGCGGATCACCTCGATCCGCAGCAACGTCGAACTGACCCACGCCGCGCCCGGGTTGTCGTCGTAGAAAGCGGCAAACGCGCGAGAGTGGCTCTCCTCTGCCAGCAGCTTGAGCGCGGCGGATGTGTCGATGTAGTAGAGACTCACCAAGGTTCCTCGTCGCGTAGCGCCCCGAGGGTGTCCGCGAGTCGGTCGGTGCCGTCCCCGGCCCGCATCCGGGGGCGGAATCCCGGCCGTACCGCCAGACGTGCCCGGCCTGCCTCGACCAAGCGGTCCAGCACCGGCGTCGGCTCGCGCTCGCCAACTGGCACGATCCGCGCCACCAGTTTTCCGTACTCTGTCACATCGATCGTTTCGCCGTGTCGCACCCGCGCCAGCACCTCGCTGGTGTTGTGGCGCAGCTCCCGAAGGCCGACCGAGTGCTCACCGGGAGTCGTCATGACCGAAATGTATCACAATTTTGTGTAAACATGAACGCCGAACGGGTCAGGTGGGTGTCGGACCTGACCTTGTCGAGGGGACCTAAGGGTGAGCGGGTGGGTCGGGCGCTTCCGTCGGCCCGGCGGGGGCCACGCTGAACAGGTCACCTGGCTGGCAGCGGAGCACGTCGCAGATGGCAGTGAGGGTGGAGAACCGGACCGCTCTGGCCCGGTCGTTCTTCAACACCGACAGGTTCACGACGGTGACTCCGGCCCGTTCGGCGAGTTCGGCGAGGGTCATCCGGCGGTCGGCGAGCAGCCGGTCGAGGTGGCAGACCACCCGGTGTCCGGCGGGCTGCTCGCTGTCGGTCGGGGCCATCAGACCAGTCCGTCGAGGTCGGCGCGCATCGCCGCGCCCCGGCGCAGGAACTCGGCCGCCGCGCCGAGGCCGAGCCCGAACAGCAGGACGGCCGCCGGTGGGTCGATGACGGCCTGCAGTGTGAAGGCCTGGTCCGGCTGCCAGGCGTGCCGGGCGGCGCTGACGAGTGCGAGGTGACCGGCGGCCTGCAGCGCGGCGGCCAGTGATCCGCCGAGCAGGAGCACGGCGGCCGCCGCGCCCACCCGACGGGCGTTGCGCGGGTGGAACGGGTCGGCGCTCCGCAGCGACCGCACCACCCGCCACAGCAGTCCGCCGGACGTCGCGATGACCGCCGCGAGCAGCAAAGCCGGCCCGAAGATCCAGAGTCGGTCGGCAGCGGTCGGCTCGGTCACGGTCAGGACGGCGGCGCCCTGGGGCGCGAGCGCGAAGCGGCCGGCGGTGGCCAGCGGCCCGAGATCCGTGGTCGGGTCCACCGTCACGGGTACGACCAGGTTGTCGGCGACCAGTACGCCGATCGCCGAGCCGACGGCCAGCAGGGTGCCGAGCGCCACGGCCCCTGCCGTGACCGCCTCGAAGGCCCGCTGCCCCGCTGGACCGGTTCGGGGACGGGTCCCCTGTTCGATGTCGTGCCGCACGGCCGACCTCCCTATCGACATTCGATATGGTGCCCGTCTAGTATATCGAAATTCGATATGCACACCGGTGGCACACCCGCCGCCGGTGTGTCGAAACGACCCGAGCCGCAGACCGGAAGGCTGGACCAGCCCGTGACCATCCCCGTTCCCGTCCGTACCGCCGGGGTGTTCCTCGTCGGCGCGATCATCTGCTTCGTCGGACCACCGCTGGCCATGGGTGTGCTCGCGGCGGACGGGGTGCCAGCGGTGCTCGTCGCGGTCGCCGCCGCCGAACTGGTGTCGGCCGCCGCTCTCGTCGCCTGGTGGGTACGCCGTCACGGGCTGACCCGCCGGAGTCTCGGCCTGACATCGCGGCACTGGCGGCGGGACATGCTGATCGCGGTCGCCACCGTCCCACCCCGCCTGCTGTTGGAGTTCGGGGTGTTGATGCCGGCGGCCGGCGGCGAAGCCAACCCGGAGATCCAGGAGATCCTGCGAATGTCCGCCGCCGGACCGGCCGCGTTGGCCGCCACCCTCTTCCTCGGGATCGTCGGCGGCGGCGTCGCCGAGGAGCTGTACTTTCGTGGGTTCCTGCTCGGGGCGATTCCGCAACGGTCCGCCCGCCCTCAGGTGACGCTGTGGGTGGCGGCGGTCGTCTCGGTGGTCCTGTTCGGCGTGCTGCACCTGCCGGCGAGCGCGCTGGACGCGCTGTCCATCACCGTCGCCGGCCTGGTCTACACCGGGCTGTTCCTGGCCACCCGCCGGCTGACGGCACCCATGGCGGCCCACGCGCTGTGGAACGCCGCCGCGCTCTGCACGGTCCTCGTCAGCTACGGCTGAG
Organism: Solwaraspora sp. WMMA2056; assembly: GCF_030345095.1. NCBI lineage: Bacteria > Bacillati > Actinomycetota > Actinomycetes > Micromonosporales > Micromonosporaceae > Solwaraspora > Solwaraspora sp. WMMA2056. The sequence continues at coordinate 251,883 of NZ_CP128360.1, read as the reverse complement.
CACCGCCGGCCGGCGGTGCCGGCAGCGAGGCCGACCCGCCACCGGTCAGCGCCGGGTGGCGGTCCGGACGAGGCCGGCGACGGCCCGGGAACGGTTGTCCGGCAACCAGGCCAGCACGGTGGTGACATGCGGTGCGTCGGTCAGTGGTACGGCGGTGTGCGCGCTCCACAACCACGACCGGGACGAGGCACACAGCACCGCCATCGTGTGCCCGAGGGCGATCAGCTGAGCCAGCTGCGACTGGTCGTGGATCTCCGGCCCCGGCCCCGGTTCGTACGTGCCGTCGGGGCGCGGCCAGCGGGCAAGCGGCAGACCCGGCACATCGCTGACGTCGGCCATGGTCAGCGACGTACGGGTGGCGAGCGGATGCCCGGCCGGGAGGATCGCGACCTGCTGCTCGGTCAGCAGATCCTCAGTGTCGAAGCCGGTGAGCGAGTCGAACGGCCGCTGCATCAGGGCGGCGTCGGCGCGGCCGTCGCGCAGCATCCGCGCCTGGTCGCCCATGCCGCACAGCAGCACGTCGATCTCGGCCGCGTCCGGCTCGACGGCGTGCGCGTCGAGCAGCTTCTGCAGCAGTTCGTGGCCCGCGCCGGCCTTGGTGACCAGGGTCAGCCGGTTCGCGCCGGCGGCGGCGCGGCGGGTACGCCGGGCCGCCGCCGCGGTGGCGGCCAGGATGACGCGGGCCTCGTCGAGCAGCACCTGACCTGCGTCGGTGAGTGCCACTCTTCGGCGGTCGCGGTCGAGCAGGGTGACGCCGAGGCGGCGTTCGAGCCGGGCGATCGCCCGGGACAGCGGCGGCTGGGCGATGCCGAGCCGTTCGGCCGCCCGGCTGAAGTGCAGCTCCTCGGCGACCGTGACGAAGTACCGCAGCTCACGGGTCTCCAGCGTCTCCACGCCGACAACGATACGTCGGTGATACCCGCCGGGTATGACAGCGGAACTCAACTGGTGTAACGACGGCGGCTACCGCCGCGCCACCATCGGCGTCATGACCGAAACGAAGGCCACGACCGAAACGAAGGCCACGACCGGAACGAAGGCCACGACCGGAACGAAGACCGCGCTGGTCACCGGCGCGAACAAGGGACTCGGCTACGAGATCGCCGCCGGGCTCGGCGCGAAGGGCTACCGGGTGGCGGTGGGAGCGCGCGACGCCGCCCGCGGCGAAGCGGCCGTCAAGACGCTGTACGCCGCCGGCGTCGACGCGTTCGCCGTACCGCTGGACGTCACCGACGACCGCAGCGTCACCGAGGCCGCGCAGCTGATCGAACGCACCGCTGGAGGACTTGACGTCCTGGTCAACAACGCCGGCATCGCCGGCGAGACCGGGCCGGGGTGGGAGCAGGACCCGACCACGCTCGACCTCGACGCGGTCCGCCAGGTCGTCGACACCAACGTGTACGGCGTGATCCGCGTGACCAACGCGATGCTGCCGCTGCTGCGCCGGTCGCCGTCGCCGCGCATCGTCAACATCTCCAGCAGCGTCGGCTCACTGACCTGGCAGTCGGACCCGGAGGTCAACGTCGGCCCGATCATGGCGGCCTACTCGCCGACGAAGACGTACCTCAACGCGGTCACCGTGCACTACGTGCGGCAACTCGCCGGCACCGACATCCTGATCAACACGGCCTGTCCGGGGCTGGTCGCCACCGACTTCACCGGCGGTGTCGGGCGTCCGGTCCAGGAGGCCGCTGCCACCCCGATCCGGCTGGCCACCCTGCCCGACGGCGGCCCGACCGGCACGTTCGTCAACGACGACGGCAGCATCCCCTGGTGATCTCCCGGCCCTGTCGGTGACTCCGCCTTGCTGGTGACCGGGCTGGACCAGCCCGGTCACCAGAGGGGGACCGGCGCGGCGGGCGGCGGGGACGGGCAGCGCCGACAGTTCAGCGTCCGGGCCGTCGGCTCCGTCGCCGGCCCACCGTTGGTCGCCCCCATCAGTGCCGTTGTCACCGGATCCGCTGTTGTCGCCGCTGCCCGGCCCGAGCAAGGTGCAGGACGCCAGCCGGGTCAGCCCGGTCGGCCGCGCCGCGTGCCGGCCGATCGCGATCTCGATCCGTTCGAGGGCGGCCCGCCGCTTGTCCCGCAGCGGCCCCACGATCGCGTTCTGGGCGAAGTTCGGGCCGCCCTCGCCGGCTGTGGTCAACAACCGTTCGTTGGCCTCGGCGATCTGCCGGAGGCTCAGATTCTGGTCGACCTCGGCCGCTGCCTGCGCCGGTACGGCCGGCAGCCGGTCCCGTACGGTCGGGCACTCGACCATCGGGTTGGCCTGCGTCCGACCGTCCGTGCTGTGCCCGGCATGGAGGGCGTCGTAGCTGACCGCACAGTCGACCAGCGACATCAGACCGGTCGGTCGGGTCGCCCGGTCACAGGCCCGCGATGTTCAGGGTGACCTTCGACATCGGCCGGTCCACGCAGGTGAGCAGGTAGCCGTCGGCCCGCTGCCGTGGGGTGAGGCAGTTCGGTTCGTGCTGCTTGACCTGGTGCCGCAGGTGTCTCGGTAGCCGAAGGCCGCGATCGGGCAGCGCCAGGATGCTCCGGCAGCCCTCGTCAAGGGCTGGTCACCTGGTTCACCTCCACCACCGGGCCGGCGAGCGCGTCCCGCGCTGCAGCATCCGGCGCGGCAACCACGAGCCCGCTGTGTGCGTCGTGGTCCGATCCGGGTCTGCGATGATGGCGGGATGTCCACCGGTACCGCACCGGCCGCTCAGCCGTTCGCGCACCTGCAGGCGCAGAATGTCACCCTGTACCGGGACGTGCTGGACGCCTTCATCCGCGCGAAACGTCGGTTCACCGTGCATCTGCGGCCGGAGGACGTCCTGGCCGAGATCGGCCCCGGGGTGTCGCTGGAGGCCGTCGCGGCGGCGCTGGCCCAGCTCGCCGAGTGGGGCAACCTGCGGGCCGACCCGGACACCGGACGGGTCACCACCGTGGAAGACTTCCACCGCGCCCGCTACCTCTACCAGTTGAGCGCGCACGGCCACGCCGCCGAGCAGGCCATCGCCACGTACGAGGAGGCGATCGGCCGACGCGGCGCCCTGCAGTCGGTGGCGCTGTCCGACATCGCCGACCAGCTGCGCGCCCTGCTGGGCATCGCCACCGAGGCCGCCGCCGGGTCCGCGCCCGACCCGGCGAAGACCCACCTGCTGATGCTGAGCCTGGTCGACCGGTTCACCGGGCTGGCCGACAACGCGCAGGCGTTCATGGCGTCGCTGCGGCGGGCCGTCGACTTCGCCGACGCCGACGTGGCGGCCTTCCTCGCGTACAAGGAACAGCTGATCGCGTACCTCGAACGGTTCATCGCCGATCTCGCCAACCGGGGCGCGGAGATCGCCAACCTGGCCCACCGGATCGAGGCGACCGGGGTACGCCCGCTGCTGGAGATAGTGGCCCGCCGGGAGGCCGTCGACGCCGCACCCGGCGAGGACGCCGACGACCGGGCACTGCACCAGGCGCGGGTGGTCTGGCAGCAACGCTGGGACGGGCTGCGGGACTGGTTCGTCAGCGGCGACGCCAGCCGGCAGTCCCAGGCACGGCTGCTGCGTACCGCCGCCATCGGCGCGATCCGGCAGCTGCTCGGCGCGGTGGCGTCGATCAACGAACGTCGGGCCGGCCGGTCGGACCGGTCGGCCGACTTCCGGTCGCTCGCATTGTGGTTCGCGCAGGCCTCCGACGACGAGGCCGCGCACCGGCTGTGGCACACCGCGTTCGGCCTGTCGCCGGTGCGGCACCTGACCGTGACGACCGAGACCCTGGCCGCGGTCGAGCAGCGACCGGTGCCGGCATCGACGTCGTGGGCCCAGGCACCCCGGCTGGAGATCAGCCCTCGACTGCGCAAAACCGGATCGTACGAGCGGCGTGGCTCGCCGAGCCGGGTGCTGGACCGATCCGCGCAGCGGCGGCAGTTGGCCGAACGTGCCGAGCGGGAGACGACCCAGACGGCCCGCGCCCGAGCGGCGTTGGCCACTGACGGGCCCGTCCCACTGTCGCGCCTCGGTGAACTGGACACCGCCGAGTTCCGGCTCTTTCTCCATCTGCTGGGCGACGCGCTGGCGGCCCGGCGGCCGGACGCCACGGAGGTGACCACCACCACCTCCGACGGCACGCTACGGGTACGTCTGGTCCGCGTCGACGGGGCGCCGCCGGTGCGGATCGTCACCGCCGACGGGGTGCTCACCGGGCCGGAGCATCTGGTCGACATAACCGACCTGGCTCCGACCGGAGCCGACCTGGTCTCTGCCGGCCCGCTCTCTGCCGGAGCCGACCTCGCGGCGGTCGGGGCGGCCGGGTGAGGGCGCGCGGCCCGGCCGAGGGCGACTCCTCGGGCCGGCTGCAGCGGGCCGCCCGGCTGCTGCTCGCCCGCCCGCTGCTGGTCGCCGGGCTGACCCCGGACGCCGAGTTCCGGCTGGTCCGCACGTACGCCGTAGAGCTGCGCGAGTGGTTCGACCGGGAGACCGGGTGGCGGCTGGTCGCCGACGCCCAGACGATCCGGCTGATGAAGCTGACCGCCGACCCACAGGACCAGACCCACCCGGCCCGGGATCCGAAGGCCAGGACCCCGTTCTCCCGGCAACGGTACGTGTTGACCTGCCTCGCCCTGGCCGCGCTGGAACGCGCCGACGGGCAGATCACCCTGGGCCGGCTGGCCGAGGACGTGGTGCTTGCCGCCGCCGATCCGGCGCTGGCCGCCACGGGGTTCACGTTCGCCCTGGACCGGCGGGAGCGGCGGGCCGACATGGTGGCGGTGGTCCGGCTGCTGCTGCACTGGGGGGTGCTGCGCCGGGTGGCCGGCCACGAGGACGCGTACCTCGGCACCAGTGGTGACGTGCTCTACGACGTTGACCGGCGGGTGATCGCCGGCCTGCTGGCCAGCAGCCGCGGCCCGTCGATGATCGGTGACGTGGCACCGGACGGCCGGCTGGCGGCGCTGACCGTCGAGGTGGTGCCCGATGTCGAGGATGCCCGCAACCGGGCGCTGCGGCACCGGCTCACCCGGCTGCTGCTCGAACAGCCGGTCGTCTACTACGACGAGCTGACCGAGGCCGAGCTGGCCTATCTGACCAGCCAGCGGTACGCCATCCTGAACCGGATCACCCAACTGACCGGATTGGTTGGCGAGGTACGGGCCGAAGGGGTCGCGATGGTGGACCCGGCCGACGAGCTGACCGACGTCCGGATGCCGGCCGAGGGGATGCAGAGCCACCTGACGCTGCTGCTGGCGGAGCGGATCGCGGCGGCCGGCTCAGCTGGGCTACGGGCCAGCGAACTGCACCGGCACACCCGCGAGCTGGCCCGGGCACACCGGTCGTACTGGCGAAAACACGCCACCGACCCGGGCGCCGAGGTCGAGCTGGTCGCCACCGCGTTGGACGCGCTGCGTGCCCTGAAACTGATAACGGTCGAGCCGGCCGAGGACCCGCTGGTCGTCGCCCGCCCGGCGATCGCCCGTTACGCCCTGGCGGAGCCGACGATCCGCCAGAGCCGTCCCGCCGCCCTGAGGAGGTAACCGTCACCGTGACCGCCGCAGCCACCACCGCCGCACCGACGTCCATGCTGGACCGGGAGCTGCCGGTGCCGGACCGGGAACGGTGGCAGCCACTGCGGGCCGGGCTGGTGGACATCTTCTACTACGACCAGGAGGAGTTCCACTTCCACGGCGGCAGTCTGCTGCTGCGGGGCAACAACGGCACCGGCAAGTCGAAGGTCCTCGCGTTGACCGTACCGTTCCTGCTGGACGGTGAGCTGACACCGTACCGAGTGGAGCCCGACGGGGATCCGCACAAGCGGATGGAGTGGAACCTGTTGCTCGGTGGACGGCACCCGCACCCGGAGCGGACCGGCTACACCTGGCTGGAGTTCGGCCGCCGCGACGCCGACGGCACCGCCCGGTACCTGACCATCGGCTGCGGACTGAAGGCGGTGGCCGGGCGCGGAATCGCCCGGCACTGGTACTTCGTCACCAGCCAACGGGTCGGCGCCGATCTGCAGCTGCTCACCCCCACCGGTACGGCGGCGACCCGGGACCGGCTGCGGGACGCGATCGGCCCGGTGGGGATGCTCTACGACCGGGCCGTCGACTACCGGCGGGCGGTCGACGAGGCACTGTTCGGCCTGGGCGACCGGTACGACGCGCTGGTGTCCCTGCTGATCAAGCTGCGGCAGCCGCAGCTGTCCAAGCGTCCGGACGAGAAGACCCTGTCCCGGGCGCTCGGCGACGCGCTACCGCCGCTGGACGAGAACCTGATCGCTCAGGTCGCCGAGGCGTTCCGGGGTCTCGACGACGAGCGGGAGACGCTGACCGAGCTGCGCGAGACGAAGAAGGCCGCCGACGACTTCCTCACCCGCTATCGGCAGTACGCGCGGATCGCGACGAAACGCAAGGCCGCGGTGCTGCGGCAGCAGCACAGCCGGTACGAGCAACTGGGCCGCGAGCTGGGCGACGCGCAGCGGGCGCACGAGCAGGCCGACCGGGCGGTACGTCAGGCCGAGGTCAGACTGGCCGAGCTGGACGCGCGCGCCACCGAGCTGCAGGCGCGCCGACGGGCGCTGGCGGAAAGCCCCGAGGCGCGTACCGCCGAGCATCTGCGTCGGCTGCGGGAGGCGGCCGATCAGCGGGCGACGTTCGCCGACCAGCAGGCCAAACGCCTGCGTGACGTCGAGGCGGAGGCGGCCCGGACCCGGCGAACCGCCGAGCAGACGGCGCAGGAGCTTCAGTCGGCCCAGCGGGACGAGGCTGCGGCCCGTACCCGGGTGGCCGGCGGTGCGGCGGCGGCGCGGATCGCCGACCGGCACCGTGACCGGGTCCTCGCCGCCCTGCCGGACGACTCCGCCCATGGGCTCGACGAGGCGCGCCGGGCCGCCGGCCAGCTGGTCCAGGATCGGCGGGCCGCGCTGCGTACCCTCGATCGGCTCCGCGCGGCCGCCGAGTCGGCCCGAACCCTCGCAGACCGCGCCCGGGAGGAGGTCGACCGGCTGGACGCCGAGGTGGCGGCGGCCGACGAGGCGGTCACCGACGCCGAGACCGCCGCCGCCGAACAGGGCGAAACCCTGGTACGGCGCACCGGCGAGTACCTGACCGGGCTGGTCGAGCTGTCTATCGCCGACCCGGAGGCGGTGCTCGGCCGGCTCGACTCCTGGGTGAGCACCCTCGACGGGGACAACCCGGCCGCCCGGGAGGTGACCGCCGCCAGCCGGGCAGCCGCCGAGGCGATCGCCCGCGCCGACGCGGCGGTGGAGGCCGAGCAACGGCGGGTCGCCGACCGGGTCGGGGAGATCGACGCCGAGCTGCGTCGGCTGACCGACGGGGCGCACCAGCCGCCACCGGCACCGCACACCCGGTCCCCGCAGCTGCGCCTCGACCGGCCCGGCGCACCACTGTGGCGGGTCGTCGACTTCGTTGAAGGCGTGCCGCCGCAGGTGCGTGCCGGCATCGAGGCGGCGCTGGAAGCCGCCGGGGTGCTCGACGCGTGGATCGACCCGGACGGCACGGTCCGCGACCCGGACAGCGGCGACGCGCTGCTGCGACCAACCGACGAGGTGGCGACGAACCTCGGGACGCTGCTGCGTCCGGCCATCGACGACGCCGACCCGCACGCCGCCGCGCTGACCGGGCCGACCGTCGCCGCCGTCCTCGCCGCGATCGGCCTCGGCGCGGAGTCCGGTGCGGCGACCTGGGCCGACACCGACGGCGGCTTCGGCATCGGCGTCGTCACCGGGCGGTGGACCAAACCGGACGCGGAGCACATCGGCGACGGCGCCCGGGAAGCGGCCCGCCGGGCCCGGATCGCTGCGCTGCGCGCCGAGTCCGACGAACTCGCTGCCGTGTCGGCCGACCTCGCCGAGCAACGCACCAGACTGGACGAACGTCGGCGGGCGGTCGGCCACGAGACCGAGAGTCTCCCCTCCGACCAGCCACTACGCGAGGCGCACACCCTGGTCCGTGGCGCCCACCAGTTGCGCCGGGACACCGCCTGCCGACGTGACGAGGCGGCGGCGAGGCACCGTACGGCGGTCTCGGCGGCGCAGACGGCGCTGGCCGAGGCGACCGAGTTCGCCGACGACGTGGGTCTGCCACACGACGCCGACGGGCTGGCGGAGGTTCGCGACGGGCTGCAGGACTACCAGGTGACGTTGGCCGCCTGGTGGCCCACCCTGACCGGGGTACGCGATGCGACGCGCCGCCGCGCTGAGGCGTCCCGCACCTACGAGGAGAAGCAGGAGAAGCTCGAACCGGCCGCGATCGAGGCGGCCGAGGCGGCCGAGGCGGCCCGGCTGGCCCGGGTGGAGTTCGAGACGTTGGACGCGACCGCCGGCGCGACCGTCGCCGACCTGGAACGCCAGCTCCGCGAGGTGGCCGACGCCGAGCAGGAGTGCCAGCGGGAAAGCCGGGAGACCCGGCAGCGCGAACGCGACGCCTGGGGTGCCCGGGGCGACGCCGACGGGCGACGGGACCGGCTGACCGAGGAACTCGACGGGGCCACCGCCACCCGGGACGCCGCCGTCGAAGTGCTGCGGGCCTTCGCCGACACCGGCCTGATCGCCCTGGCCTGCCCCGAGCAGGAACTACCGGACACCCGACAGCCGTGGGCGACGACCCCGGCGGTGGCCGTGGCGCGCGGCGTCGACCGGCTGCTCGCCGACGTCGACGACGGTGACCGCCCCTGGGAACGGATCCAGCACCAGGTCAGCCTGGACATGAAGGTGCTCACCGACAGCCTGTCCCGGCACGGACACCAGGTGCTGCCCGCCGTCCGCGAGGACACCATGATCGTGGAGGTGGTGTTCCAGGGGCACGGCCGCTCCGTCGCGGACCTGTCCGCCGCCCTGGTCACCGAGATCGACGAACGGCAGCGGGTGCTCTCCGCCCACGAGCGGGAGGTGCTGGAGACCCACCTGGTCAACGAGGTCGCCGGAGCGTTGCAGGAGCTGGTCGCCGGCGCCGAGCAGCAGGTTGCGACGATGAACGGCGAGCTGGAGGAGCGGCCCACCTCCACCGGCATGCGGCTGCGGCTGCTGTGGCGGCCCACCCGCGACGCCCCGCCCGGCCTGGCCGAGCTGCGCGCCCGGCAGCTGCGGCAGAGCACCGACGTCTGGAACGACGCCGACCGTCGAGCGATCGGCGCGTTCCTGCAGGAACAGATCAGCCGGGAACGGCTGCGCGACGAGGCGGCGACCTGGCACGAGCAGCTCACCCGGGCGTTGGACTACCGGGCCTGGCACGAGTTCGCAATCCAACGCCACCAGGACGGGCAGTGGCGGCCGGCCACCGGCCCGGCCTCCGGTGGTGAACGGGTGCTGGCCGCCAGCATCCCACTGTTCGCCGCCGCGTCCTCGTACTACGGGTCGGCGGGCAATGCGCACGCGCCGCGGCTGATCGCCCTCGACGAGGCGTTCGCCGGGGTCGACGACGACTCCCGGGCCAAGTGCCTCGGGCTGCTCGCCACCTTCGACCTGGACGTGGTGATGACCAGCGAACGGGAGTGGGGCTGCTATCCGCAGGTGCCCGGACTGGGCATCGCGCAGCTGGCCCGGCACGACGGCATCGACGCCGTCCTGGTCACCCCGTGGCGGTGGGACGGGCGGGAACGGCACCGGATGCCTCGGGCCGAGCTGGCGGTACCGCAGCAGCGACCGACCCGCCCGGACGGCGAACCCGACCCGACCCGACCGGACCCGACCGGACCTGACGGCTCGGAGCAGCCCGCTCTGTGGTCCGCCGAGTGACCGCACCGGACGGCGATGTGGTCGGGCCGGATCTCGATGTGGTTGGGCCGGATCTCGATCGGCTGCGCCGGCAGCTCGGCGGGGCCGACACCGAACGGGTCGTGCAGCGGGTCCGCCAGCGGATGGCCCACGGCCGGCCGCTGACCGGCACGATCTCGCTGAGCCAGCCGACACCGGCCGAGCGGCTGGCGGTGCAACGGCTGCTTGGGCGGCCACCCGCCCGGGGCACCTCGCTGACGGTCAACCTCGACGACCTCGACCAGGTGGTCCGCCGCAGCGGCCTGCACCCGGACGGGCTGGCCGCCGCCGTCGAGACCCTCCTCGGGCCGGTGCCGGTGACCGCCGAGGTCCGCGCCGCCGCCGACGCCGCATGGCGTACCGTGCTGGAGCCGTTGGACCGGCTCGGCCGCCGCGCGCCGCACCTGGCCGACTGGTGCGGCGACCGCACCACGGTCGCGCTGGCCCGCCGACTGTCCGGTACGCCGGACGCGGCGGCCCGGCTCGTCGAACACCTGGTCGCGGTGCTGGCGGCGTTGCCTGCCGACGGTGCTCCGTTGGCCCGGCTCGCCGCGCAGACCACCGGCGACGCGCACGCCCTCGACGCCGACCGTCCACTGGCCACCCTCGTACTGTCGGCGGTGCGGGCCGTCTGGTGGCCCGGGGACGACGAACCGACGTCCCCGGCGCAGCGGCGGCGGGCGCTGTGGGACAGCGCCGGTGTCCTTGTCGACGAACTATCGTCGACCGTACTGACGCTCAACGTCGTGGCGAGTCCGGGCAGCCGGCTGTCCGCCCTGACGGCGCCCGCCGCGACGGCCGGTGAGCCGCTAGTGCTGACCCTGCGCCAACTCGGCCGGGAGCGGTCGACTTTCCCGGCCGGCACCGTCCACGTCTGCGAGAACCCGACGGTGCTGGCCGCGGCGGCCGATCTGCTCGGTCCGGAGTGTCCGCCGCTGGTCTGCGTCAACGGCCAGCCGAGCACGGCGGCGCTGCGGCTGCTGACCGGCCTGACGGCCGGTGGCGCGCGGTTGCGCTACCACGGCGACTTCGACTGGGGCGGGGTACGGATCGCCAACCTGTTGCGCTCCCGGGTGCCGTGGCAGCCGTGGCGCTACGACGCCGCCGCGTACCGGGCGGCGGTGGCGGGCGCGGCCGTGGTGGGCGCCGTGTCGGGGACGCTGACCGGCCGGCCGGTCGACGCCGGCTGGGACGCGGAGCTGACCGCTGCGATGAGCCGGCACGGTACGCGGGTCGAGGAGGAGCTGGTCCTCGACACCCTCCTCGCCGACCTGTCCGGTGCCCAGTAGCGCGTGATCATCCTGCCCATAGTCGACTGTCGCACCGGTTGTCCGCTGAACGGACGTGCGAGTGGCCCTACCGGATTGTCTGGCCTAGAGTCTGCGCGTGCCAGCATCCCCCGTGACCCCGCCTGACCGACTGGCCGCGCTACTGGGCACCGTTGGCCCGGCTGGCGCGTTCAGCGCACGTCGTACCGCGTCACCCCATGGTCTGAGGCTCGCGGTGCGCGGTGTCGGGCCGATCGCCTTGCCGGCGGCCGCCGAGCAGGCGAAGCAGCTGTGCTCAGTTGGCCGGCCGGCCAGGTTCGGCAAGGGTGAGCAGACGCTGACGGACGCCGGGGTGCGCGACACGTGGGAAGTCCCGACGAGCCTCGTCGACATCGACGAACAGCGGTGGCACGAGACGCTCCACCCGATGCTGGACCAGCTCCGGGCCGACCTCGGCCTGCCGCAGGGGTGCGAGCTGGTCGCCGAGCTGCACTCGATGCTGGTGTACGCGCCCGGCCAGTTCTTCGCGCCACATCAGGATTCGGAGAAGGCTGATGCGATGATCGGCACCCTGGTGGTGACGTTGCCGTCGGAGTCGGCCGGCGGCGTGCTGTCGATCGAGCACGCCGGCCGGACCGGGAGCTACGAATCGTCACCGGACGAGCTGACCTTCGTCGCGTTCTACGCCGACTGTCGGCACCAGGTGTCGCCGGTGACGACGGGCCACCGGATCGTGTTGACCTACAACCTGTTGCTCGCCGGTGACCCGGTCACCCTGGCCGCCGGCTCGCTGGGCCAGGACCTGGTCACCGAGTTGACCGGCTGCCTGGACGATCACTTCGCGGAATCGGCCGACGGGCCCGCCCGGCTGGTCTACCTGCTGGACCACGAGTACACCCAGCGGGCGTTGGGCTGGGACCGGCTCAAGGGCGACGACGTCGGACGTGCCGCAGCGGTGCGGGCGGCCGCGCAGGCCGCCGGTTGTGAGGTCACCCTGGCGTTGGCGGAGCTGCAGGAGACCTGGAGCGCCCTCGACCCCGAGGAATCATGGGGCCGCTGGGGTCGGGGCCGGAGTCGGTACGGCCGGTATCGGAACGACGAGGAACCCAGCGGCGGGAGCGGGTCGGGCAAGTACGAGCTCGAAGAGCTCATCGACTCGTCGATGACCCTCGACTGCTGGCTGGACGAGTCCGGCGAGGTGGTGCCGACGTCGCTGCGGGTTTCCGACGACGAGGTGTGTGCCACGACGCCCACCGCGAACCTGTCGCCCCAATCGTCGGAGTACGAGGGGTACATGGGCAACTACGGCAACACGTTGGACCGGTGGTACCGCCGGGCGGCGATCGTCGTGTGGCCACGTCGGTGGACCTTCGCGATCCGTGCGCAGGCGTCGCCAGGCTGGGCCCTCGACCGGCTCGCCGGTCTGCTGCGGGCCGGGGACGTCGCCGGTGCCCGGAGCAGCGCCGCCACGCTCGCCTCGTTCTGGCGGGTCACCCCGGCGGCCGGTGAGCTTGTTGCCGGGCGGGCACTGGCGGTCGCCTGGGAGCTCGACGAGCCGGACCTGGCTGCCATGCTGCTCGCGCCGCTGCGGGTGGAGGCGCTGGCGCCGGCCGACGCCCCGGTGCTCGCCCGCCTCGCCACCCGCTACGGCGAGTCCTGGACCCGGGAGCGGGTCAACGGCTGGTTCGGCCGGAACTGGCTGTCCCGTTCGTCGCTGTTCGACAAGCAGACCCCGGACTGGCTGGCATCGCTGCCCGCGATGTGCGCGGCGCTGCGGGCCACCTCCGACACCGGGGGTGTGCTGGTCGGCCGGCTGCTGGTGGCCGGCGTCTGGTCCGAACTGCACGGCCGGGCCCGAGGAATGCTCAGCTACCCGGCGGCCCGCGACCGGCGCAGGTACCTCGCGGACCTGGGGCCGCAGATCGCCGTCGTCCTGGCTGGTGCCGCCAGCCTCGGTACGGCTGACCTGGCTGACGGGCCGGTCGAGTTCCTCTGTCAAGACGAGGACGACGTGCTTGGCTGCGCGATGTCGACGCTGCGGGCCACCCGCGCGACCGCAGCGGACCAGGCGGGGCAGCAGGTGACCGGCCTCGACACCCTCACCGCGCACGCCGCCCGGCGGCTCGAGCAGCGGCTCGCCAGGCCAGTTCGGGCCGCCGACGACTGGTCGGTGGAACTGCCCAAGGGATGCGACTGCGAGCTGTGCACCACCTTGGTGGCGTTCCTCGGCGATCCGGCGCGCCGCACCTTCGAGTGGCCGCTGGCCGAGCAGCGCCGCCGCCACGTCCACTCCCGCATCGACCAGGCCGACCTGCCGGTCGACCATCAGACCCGGCGCAGCGGGCGACCGTACACTCTGGTGCTGCGCAAGACCGACGCGCTCTTCGATCGCGAACGCGAGGCCCGCCGCCGCGCCCAGGAAGACCTGGCCTGGCTCACCCACTGACCGAGCCGGCCGGTCCGACCCCGACCACTCCGAACAGCTACGAGGACCCGAGCATGCCGATCACGGCCGTCCGACAGATGGCGTACTTTCCACCCTCGGCCTACGAGCAGGCGTGGGAGCGCGGCCTGCTGGACGCCACCAACTACCGGGACCACGCGGACTACCGCCGCGAGATTCAACAGCAGCTGCAGGCCCTGTCCACCGACGGCCGAGGCCCGATCCGGATCGTCGCGCTGGACGTGCCCGGCCTGCTGGCGTACGCGGAACAGACCGGCCAGGACCCGACCAGCCGGCAGACCCGGCTGGGTTTCGTGGGCTGGCTCGGTGAGCAGGGCGCCGACACCGTCGCCTGGCCGCCGGAGCGCAACGCCGGGTGCTGGTGCGGCTCCGGCCGCAAGTACAAGAGGTGCTGCGCGGCACCGTCGTTCCTGGCGGTCGAACCGGCCGACCCGGCGTCGCTGGTGCTCACCGTCGAGCTCGACGGGGTGGCGCAGCGGGTGTGGCGGCGGGTTGCCATCCCGTCGAACACCCCGCTGGATCGGGCCCACCGGATGCTTCAGGAGGCCTTCGAGCTGCCCGGTGAGGGGTCGTACGCCTTCCGCACCGACGAGTACACGATCGTCGCGCCCGGGTCTGGCCAGCGTGGTGTCCCGGCGGACGGGGAACGGCTGGTGTCGATCGCCACCGAACTCGGCGACCAGTTCCACTACTTTCACGGCCACGGCCGGAGGTGGCGCCACACGGCCACTCTCGACGAGATCCGGCCCGGCGGACCCGGCAACACGTTCACCGTGCTGGCGGGTGACGGCAGCTGGCCGGCCGAGCCGGTCGCCGACCAGGTCAGGCAGGCGATCGATGGGCTGATGGAACTTGCCGAGTCCAGCGCCGACGTGGTCGCCGCCGAGGCTGAGTCGTTCCGTGAGTTCGGCGACCGGGCCGACCCCATGGACGTGGAAATCCACACCGCGCAGCTGCTGGCCAGGTTCGACCAGACCCAACCGTCGGGGTCGATCGGGCTGGCGATGGGGGCGCTCTCCATCGCGAACCGGCGGCCGAGACCGCACGTGGCGGCGTTCGTCGCCGCCGTGAACCACCTGATGCCCGGCCTGGTCACGGGGAAGGCGCTGACCGACCTGGCCCGGCATGGAGTGCCGTTTCCGGCATGGGCCGAGCGGCTCGGCAAGGTGGACCCACGGCGGGCGTGGCGCTACCGGGACGCCTTCGGTGATCAGGAGGCCGTGCTGGTGACCTTCGGCTACCTCGGCGACGCCGCCGAACACGGCATCCTCGTCGAGATCGCCACCTGCCCCACCCCCACGGTCAGCGTGGTCCACCTGTCTCGAAGCGTCGACGCGCTGCGGGAGGTGCTGGAAAAGTCCGCCGCCACCGCCGCCGGCCCGGTGATCCTGGAAGAGACCACCCTGGCGTGGGCGTCCGGGGCGTTGGCCGGCGTGCTCCGGCGAGTCAGTTCTGACCTGCCGGCCGAGAGCCGGGCCTGGCTGCCGATCGTGGCGCAGCGGGTCGACCTGCTCCCACAGCCCGAACCGGTCGAGCCGGCCCGCCACACCCGGGCGGACCGGGCTGCGGCGGTCGACGGGTTCCTGGCCGCCACCGCACCCCTGCCGGGCGTCGACGGCGACGTCCTGCGGTTCTGGGCGCAGGTCCTGGCCGGTTCCACCGGGACGGACGGTTCGGCGCCGACCCGGATCGGGCCGGTCTGGCTCGGACACGTCCTCGGCGAACACGTCCCACGTACCTTCGAACTGACCCTTGCCCAGCGGGCCGGGCTCAGTGCCGCCGTCACCGCCTGGGCCGGGTGGGCGGCCGAGCAGCAGGGCCTGCCCGCCGCCGCTGTCGAGGTGCTGGCGGCCCGGATCGCCGAGATCGACGAGGCGTTCGACCGCGCCTACGCCGACCCCGAGCGGGCGGCCGCCCGCAGCTATCTCAGCGACATCACGCCGACCACCACCGACGGGGAAGACCTGCGGCGGGCGTTCGCGCTGCGAACCGCCGCCGTCCCGGTGGCGCGACCCGGGCAACTGACCGAGCAGCCGCTGTGGGTGTCCGATTTGGCCGACCGGCACCGGATTCTCGCCGCCGAACTCGAGTCGTGGGAACTGGCGCCGAGTCAGTCTGTTGCGGCCTGGTCCGCCGCGCTCACCGCGATCAGCGACCAGCTCTGGAACCTGGAGTCCGACCTGGCCCGCGAAACCATGGACTACCTGGACCAGGTCGGCCCGGACGATGAACTGCTCGGCGACCTCACCGAGCTCGCCGTCGAGCACGGCCTCGGTACGACCAGGTTCAACGCGGCAGCCCGCGACCGGCTCACCCCGGATCCCGAGGACCTCGGCTGAGCGTTGGTCGCGTCGGGGACGTCACGCCTGGAAGTAGTGCCCGTCGTGCAGGTCGGCGATCAGGCCGGGGCGGCTGGGGGACCAGCCCAGGAGTTCCCGGGTGATCGCGGCCGACGTCGGATTGTCCAGTTGGGCGAACGGCCCGAGGAAGCCGAAGTAGTCGTCGGCTTCCTCGGGGCTGATGCTGCGGACCGGCACGTCGAGGTTGCGGGCGATGGCGGCGGCGATCTGTCGGAAGGGGACTCCTTCGTCGGCGGCGGCGTGCAGGCGGGAGCCGGCCGGGGCCTTTTCGAGGGCGAGCCGGTAGAGGTCGGCCGCGTCGAGCGTGTGCACGGCCGGCCACCGGTTGGTGCCTTCGCCGACGTACGCCGCGTACCCGTGCTGCCGGGCGGCGGCGACGAGGACGGTGACGAAACCGTTGCGGTCGAGCGGGCTGTGCACCGTCGGAGCGAGCCGGACGACGCAGGAGCGCACGTCGTGGGAGGCGAGGCCGATCACGAAGTTCTCCGCGTCGACCCGGTAGCCGCTCGGGAGGGCGTCGTGTTCGGTGCCGGGGCGGCCGACGAGTCCGCCCATCGCGAGCATGGCCGTGCCGCCCGTACCGACCAGCGGTTTGCCGGAACCGCTCAGACCGTCGGCGAGTGCGTGGAGGGCGGCCAGGTCGGCACCGGCGGCGCCGGTCAGGTCGCCGGTGAGCAGTAGGTCGTGACGGAACGCCAGGTGGATGACGCCGTCGGCGGCGTTCGCCTCCGTACGGAGAACGTCGAGGTCGGACAGGTCGCCGCGGCGCGTCCGGGCACCCAGTTTCTCGATCGCGGCAGTGGACGCTTCGGAGCGGGCCAGGCCGACGACGTCGTGTCCGGCGGAGATCAGGGCCGGCACGACCGCCGAGCCGAGGTGGCCGGAGGCGCCTGTGACGAATACGCGCATGTTGGTGTTCCTTCGTGAGTGCCGATGTCGCCTTGTGACATCACCCTACCTTGTGATGTCACTAGGCGACATGGCTGGATCAAGAAGATGTCGTAGTGTGACATCGGATACCATCGCGGCATGGCCCGCTGGCAACCGGACGCACGCGGCCGCCTGGAGGCGGCCGCCTTCGAGCTGTTCCGTGAACGCGGCTTCGAACAGACCACGGTCACCGACATCGCCACCCGCGCCGGCCTCGACAAACGCACCTTCTATCGGCTCTTCGGCGACAAACGCGAGGCGCTGTTCGGCGGCAGCGGGCAGTTGGAAGACCTCCTCGTCAAGGCGGTGACCGAGACGGATGCCGCCCCCTTCGAGGCGGTCGTCGCCGCCTTCCGCCGGGTGGCGGAGGAGATCTTCGCCGACCGCCTCGAGCTGGTCCGGGTCCGCCAGACCATCATCGAGAGCAGCTCCGAGCTGCAGGAACGTGAGCTGCGCAAAATGGGCTCGCTGGTGGCCGCGGTCGTTGCCGCGCTGTGCGCCAAGGGCTTCGGCCAGACCACGGCGACCCTGGCCACCGAGTCGGGTGTCACCGTGTTCCGGGTCGCGTACACCCGCTGGGTCGAGCCCGGCAACCGCGACTCGCTCACCGACCTGATCGCCGAGGTCGCCAGCGAACTACAGGCGATCACCTCGCCTGCTCGACGGTAGTTGCCGTGCGGTACGTTGCCGGCATGACGGCTGTCGCTGGACGACGGTGCGCCCGCCGGGCCAGCACACAGTAAACCGTCCAGTATGATCGGTCGCCCGTTGGCCGTCGGCGCGACAGCCGACGGCCCGGCGTACTCAACTGGGTTCCGGAGGTTCTCATGGCCGACCACGACGCAACGCTGTTCGACCGGCTCGACACCTCGGTGCCGCATCCGGCCCGCCGATACAACTACTGGCTCGGTGGGAAGGACAACTTCGCCGTCGATCGGGCCTCGGCGGACCAGATCGCGGCGGCCTGGCCGAGCGCGCCGATCGCGGCGCGAGAAAACCGCCGCTTCCTCGGCCGGGCGACCCGGTTCCTGGCCGCCGAGGCCGGGATCAGGCAGTTCCTCGACATCGGCACCGGCCTGCCCACCGCGGACAACACGCACGAGATCGCCCAGGCGATCGCGCCGGAGTCGCGGGTGGTGTACGTCGACAACGATCCGATGGTGATGGTGCACGCCAGGGCCCTGCTGACCAGCACCACCCAGGGCAGAACGTCCTACATCGAGGCCGATCTGCGCGAGCCCGGCAAGATCCTCAACCATCCCGACCTGCTCGCCACCCTGGACCTGTCCAAGCCGGTCGGGCTGATGCTCGTCGCGGTACTGCACTTCCTGCCGGGTCGAGGGGCGGCCGCGCCGGTCGTCGCCGAGCTTGTCGACGCGCTGCCGCCGGGCAGCTACCTGGTCGTCAGCAACGCGACCAAGGACTTCCTCCCGGCACCGATCGCAGCGGTCTACGACCGGATGCTGGCTGCCGGGCAGACCGACATCTGGCCCCGGGAACGCGCCGAGTTCGCCGCGCTGGTGGAGGGCCTGGACCTCGTACCACCCGGGATCGGGGTGGTGAGCGACTGGCGCGCCGACGAGCAGGACCAGCCACGTCCGGCGGCAGCCGACGTGTCGGTGTACGGTGCGGTCGCCCGAATTCCCTGACCGCCGCACCAGGCAGCGCCGTTGCCGGAGGCGAGTCGCCCGCAGCACGCCGGTAACTGCGGCCTGGGCGGTAGCGTCGTCCGGGTGAACCTGGACGAGACCGCCGCCCGGCTCGGGGTGCCCGTCGCCGACGTCGAGCGGGTGCACCGGCTCGCCGGTGACCGGCCGTCGGCTCCGCTGCCGGCCAGGGCCGACGCGCCCGCGATCCTGGACCGGCTCGCGGTGCGGCCGGACGACGCCGCCGAAATCATGGCCGGCTGGCCGGATCCCGACTCGCCGCTGTGGACTCCGGAGCTGCGCTGGCTGCTCGACCGGACGATCGCCCTGGTCCGGGCCGACCTCGGCGGCTACGGCTGGCTGGCACCCGGCCCGGAGCTGCCCCGCGACCGGGGACCCGCCTGGCGGCACCTCTACGTGTACGCGTACCTGGCCCTGGTCGACGTCGTCCGGGCGTACCACCGCGCCCACGGCATCGCCGACGCCGTGTCCTGGGCGACCCTCGCGGACCTGGGCCGCAACCTCGCCATCGACCGGCGGATGCGTGGCGAGGGCTGGCCGGTGATGCAGGCCTGGCTGACCCTGCACGTGCGCGGCGGCCTCTACGAGCTGGGCCGGCTGCAGCACCACCGCAGCGACACCGCCATCGAACTGCACATCCCCGACGCGGGGCCGCTGACCCCGGAGGCGGTCAGCGCGTCACTCGACGCGGCCCGCGCGTTCTTCCCCCGGCACTTCCCCGACGGGCGGTACGCGGCGTTCGCCTGCGGGTCGTGGCTGCTCGACCCGCAACTGCGGGAGTACCTGCCGGCGGACTCGAACATCGTCCGGTTCCAGCGCCGGTTCGAGCTGGAGCCGTACCAGGAGCAGGACGGGCCGGACGCCGACGTCGAGGTGCTGCGGTTCGTGTTCCGCACCCTGAGCACGCCGCTCGACGCGCTACCACGCCGTACCGTTCTGCAACGCGCCGTCGTCGACCACCTGTCCGCCGGCCGCCACTGGCAGTGGCGCCGCGGTCGCTTCCCGAGCTGACCACGCCTGCTCTGCACCCGGCTCGGTAACCGCGACGGCCGAGGCGGAAACGAGGCGGGTGACGGCCGACCGGCTGTCTGCTGTCGCCGGATCACCAGGAGCTGGAAACGTAGAACATCTAGTTCTACACTCGTGTCCATGGAGCGTATCGGTGTCCGAGAGCTGAATCAGAACACGAGTCAGGTGTTGGCTCGGGTGAGTGGTGGCGAGACTGTCGAGATCACCGACCGCGGACACCCGATTGCCCGACTTGTTCCGGTAGGCGACGACCGGTCAGTATTGGCGAAGCTGGTAGCGGCGGGGCGAGCCGTCGCCCCCACCGGCGGCGGCTCTGTGCCGCTTCCCCCGAAGCTCGGTGACGAGGATGTGGACGTGGCCGCCTCGCTTGTCGCGATGCGTGACGAGGAGCGCTGGTGATCTATCTCGATTCAGCTGCCGTCGTCAAGCTGGTTCGGCAGGAGGTGTGCAGCGCCGACCTTGTCTCCTGGCTCAACAAGCACGACGATGTGCCGCTGGTCTCCTCCGCTCTCGTCGAGGTGGAAGTGCCCAGAGCGCTGCGCCGAGCAGCTCCGCAAGCGTTGATCGGCGTGCCGGCTGCCGTCGGACGGCTGTTCCGACTCGAGATCGACAGCACGATTCGGGCGACCGCAGCCGCGTTCGCCGAGCCGACGCTCCGCAGCCTCGACGCCATCCACCTGGCCACCGCCCAGGTGCTGACCAACGAGTCCGGCACGGCACTCACTGCCTTCGTGACCTACGACCGGCGGCTGCTCGACCATGCCAAGGAAGCAGGACTACCCGTAGCAAGCCCTGGCCAGAACTGACCCACAAAGACGAGGTACCGCCACCACCGTTACCCAGGGTGTGCCGACTTTGCCTGGCCCGCTTTCGCCGCCGCATGGTGGCGTTGCCAGACGCAGGCGATTTAGCCGAGATCTAGCCGGGCTTGCTTTGCCGCCCTGCCTCACGAGAGCTGGGCCGGCTGGCGGAAGGCGTACTCGTGCCGGTCGAAGTCGATGGTCCAGGCGTACCTGCTCAGGAAGGCGTGCGACAGCAGACCGTCGATCCGTACGCCGCCGAACGACGCCCACGGTGCACGTCTACCCGGTGCGGTGGCTACGAACTGCCGCTGCTGCCGCAGCGGGCCGAGTGAGATCGGTGCGTCGGTGTCGAAGTGCGGGCCGGCGGCGCGGGCACGGGGGACTCCCCAGGAGCGGTACCGCCGGGCTGTCGCGTACAGGCAGGCCTGCCGGGGCGGCGATCCGTCGTCGCCCCGGACGACGTACGCGAGCCCGGAGTCGATGAAGTAGTTGAGATCCTGGCGGTCGCCGAAACCGCCACGGGCGAACATGTAATGGTCACTCCACAGGTGGAACGGAATGCGTGCGGCCTCGGGCCAAGTGCCGAGCAACGCCTGATGCGTGGCTGACCCGTCGGGGTCGCGACGGGGCGACAGGAGCAGCCGTTCGCCGGGGTAGTCGACGGTGGTGAGGAACCGTTGCAGGACGTTGGTGCCGATGACCACTACATCCTGGCCGCCTTTCAACGTGGGCATCGCCTCGACGGGCACGTTGGTCAGCGTGGCGTCGCCGAGGGTCAGCTCGTGGGCGAGGCCGGTGTAGCTGTCGGTGCGGGTGGTGCCGTGGTGCTGCCGGCCGGTGGCGACGAGCCGGATGCCGAGCGCGTCGGCGCGCGGGGTGCCCATGACGATGAAAGGCCCGCCGGTGTCGATGACGGCGTTCACCTGGTGGCCGTCGATGGTCGCGGCCACCGCCGGCAGGTACGGCGCCAACGCGTGGTCGGCGAACGGCAGTGTCGTGGTGCGGCCGAGGCTGCTTGTCAGCGGGTGGTCCACTCGCAGCTGAAGGTCCGGCGGTGTCGGTCGTCGCGGCCGTCGCCGGCGCAGGTACGCCGCCGCT
This sequence comes from Solwaraspora sp. WMMA2056, assembly GCF_030345095.1. Classification (NCBI taxonomy): domain Bacteria; kingdom Bacillati; phylum Actinomycetota; class Actinomycetes; order Micromonosporales; family Micromonosporaceae; genus Solwaraspora; species Solwaraspora sp. WMMA2056. Next base: position 230,523 of record NZ_CP128360.1, on the reverse strand, counting down.
TCGGCTGGTCTGTCCAGATGCAGCAGTGCCTGCGCGACGAGCCCGTCCAACCGCCTGAAGCCCAGCGGCCCTGGTCGCAGCGTCGCGTGGTGTGCCAGCGCCTGTTCGTAGCGTCCGCACACGTAGTCGGTGAGGAACAGCAGGTGCGCGCGTTGCCGAGGGCTCACCTGCGCCGCCAGCCGTTCGACCTCGCTGACGTCTCCCCGGGTCCACGCCCGCCACGCGGCGCGTGCGGACCCACTCGGCAGCAGCCCCTGGTGCCGGCTCACCGCTCCTCCTCCGCTGGCGGCGGTTGGCCGCCGGTGTCGAGGTCGGAAGTTGCGGCGATGATGGTCAGCAGAGGGATGACTGCTCGCGGGGTCAGCTCGTACTCGCCACGGCGGGGCTGGGCGAGCAGGCCGGCCGTCTGTAGGACGCGCAGATGGTGGTAGAGATGTCCGGTCGAACTTTCGCCGAGCACCTCCTGCAGCTGCATACGGGTGCGTGGCGCGCCGAGCAGTGCGGCGAGCAGGGCCAGGCGTGCCGGGCTGCCGAGGGATTCGAGCGTGCCGGCGGCGGCTGCCCAGTCGGCGGCGGCGAGATCCTGGACGCGATGCTCCATGACCCACTGGTATTCGCGGCGGCCGAACCCGGCTGCCCCCGCATAGGTGATCGAGCCGGTCTCCGTCGGCTCTCCGGAGGCCTCGGCACGCTGCTCACGTAGCCGGTCGAGCAGCCCCAACGCTTCGCTTCCGGCTGCTCGACCGGTGCCCGACCCACCGCCGCCCCGGCCTGCCGCCGTTTCCAACTGCTCGACGCGCCGCTCCAGCGCGGCGATCCGCAGCTCCGTTGAATCCGATGCCACCCGGTCACCCCTGATCGTTGTTCCGGAATGTCGTACTAGCGTACAAAGTTGGCTGCAAAGCTGTCAACGACGCCCCCGCGCGGGCGGTAACCCCGACGGCGGAGGCGGAAACAGACCAGGCATGGACGACGATCGGAGACGATTCGCGGAGCTGTTCCGGCGGCACTACGGCGCGGTGATGCGGTACGCGGCCCGCCGGGTCGGCCGGGAACGCGCGCCGGACCTCGTCAGCGAGGCGTTCCTGGTGGCCTGGCGACGCCTGCCGGACGTGCCGACCACCGACCCGCTGCCCTGGCTGTACGCCACCACCCGGCACCTGATCGGCAACGAGATCCGGGGCCGGGCCCGGCAGGCGAGGCTGACGACCCGGCTGGGCGCGGTCGTCGAGACGGTCACGGCCGACCACGCCGATGTCGTGATCGACCAGGTACGGGTCCGCCACGCGCTGGCGCAACTGTCCGAAGCGGACCAGGAGGCGCTGCGGCTGGCCGCCTGGGAAGGGCTCGACGCCACTGCCGCCGCCACCGTCATGGGGTGCAGTCGTACCGCGTACAAGGTGCGGTTGTTTCGGGCCCGGCGGCGGCTGGCGGCCGCGTTGGCGCCGACCCCGACCAGGAGGCCGGCGGACGCCGCGCTCTCCCCGCTGGCGAACGAAGGAGGACGATGATGGAGACCGACAGACTGATGCGCGACGCGGATCCGGTCGCCGGCTGGCGGGTGGACGCCGAATCGTCCCAGGCCACGGCGATGCTGGCCGGAATCCTCGCGCAGCCCCGGTCCGACACCGCGCAACCTTCCGGCTTGGCGGCGGTACGGCGTCCGCGTACCGCTGTTCGTCGGGTGCGGCACCGGCGGCTGGCGTTCGGCGGGGTCGCCGCCGCAGCGGTGGCGGTGGCCCTCGCGGCGTCGACGATCTGGCTCGACGGCCCCGGCGGCGCCACCCCCGCATACGCGGTGACCGCCAACCCGGACGGCTCGGTGGAGCTGATCGTGGAGTGGGACCGGCTCGACGATCCGGCTGGCCTCGCCGCCGACCTGCGTCAGGCCGGGGTGCCGACCGAGTTGCGCACCGGGCTGCCGGAACGCTTCTGCCCCGGGGCAGGCCGGGACTACACCAGTGAGGCGCTCAACAAGCTCGGGCCTGAGGGCGAACCGGTCTCCACCGACGGATACGTGATGCAGCCGGAGCTGTTCCCCGACGGAAGCGTGCTGGTCATCTCGACGCACGCCGACCCGCAGACGCAGTTCTTCTACACGATGATGTACCTCGCGCCGGCCGGCTCCACATCCTGCACCCTGTCCGGCACGCTCGGCTCAGCCCGCTACACCGGGCCCAGCCCGCACCCAACGACGATGTGGTGGCCGCAGCCCGCCGAGTGAGCATGCAGCTGTGCATCGAGGTGAGGCTGACGCACCTCAAACGCGATTTTGAGGTGCGTCAGCCTCACCTCGACCCGTGGTGATCTCGCGGCCTGCGCCACGGCGTAGCTCCAGATGCAGGCCGAGGGTCGAGATCACAGCGAGGACCTTGTCGAGTTGTACGGTCCGTTTGCCGTTCTCCAACCCGTAGACGAACCGTTCGGAGACTCCGGCGAGGTCGGCCAGCTCGTCCTGGCGCAACCCGAGCGCGCGCCGCCGCTGGCGGATGGTGTCGGCGAACTCGTCGCGCTTCCGGCTGCTCTCCACAGGTTCGGCCCGTCGCATCCTCTACTCGCCTCAGCAAGACCGCACGATCGTGTGGGCCGGTGCGCCACGGCGGGATCAGGCTGGGGTGAGGAGGCAGAACTCGTTGCCTTCCGGATCGGCGAAGGCCTTCCACGGGATGTCGCTTCGGCCGAGGTCGACGGGAGTGGCGCCAAGCGCCCGCAGCCTGGCTGCTTCGGCGTCCAGGTCGTCATCCGGGTACGAGCGGACGTCGAGGTGGACGCGGTTCCACCCGACCTTCGCGTCGGGCGTACGGACGAACTCCAGGTACGGGCCGACGCCGGCAGCGGAGCGCAGCCTCGCGGTCTCGTTGGTCACCTCGTACAGGGTCCAGTCCGTGGCCTCGCTCCAGAAGCGGGCCATTGCTCGCGGGTCGGCGCAGTCGACCACGACCGTGGCGATCGGCCCGGTGTCCAGGTAGATCGGCCGGGGCTCCAGCACGCAGAACTCGTTGCCTTCCGGGTCGGCCAGCACGGTCCACGGCGCGTCGCCCTGGCCGATGTCGACGGGGGTCGCGCCGAGCTCCGTCAGTCGTGCGACCGACTCCGCCTGATGGGCCGCCGAGGTGGTGGCCAGGTCGAGGTGTACGCGGTTCTTCACCGTCTTGGGTTCGGCGGACATGACCAGGTCGATGCAGACGGCGACCGGATCGGGGTAGACGAAGCCTGCGGGTTCGAGGTTGGTCACGCCCGGTCCCTCGCTGGAGACCTCCCAGCCGAGGACCGCCGCCCAGAAACCACCCAACGCGGAGTCGCTGCGAGCCTTCATGTTGATCTGCACCAGCCGCGTCGCCACCCCGACGATGCTAGACGCAAGGTGAGCCGGAAGCTGTTGATCAGGCGTTCGGGCGTACGTCTGCCTCGGCATCGACGTCGATGTGCCCCTGCAACCCGCTGCCGCAGCCGACACCCGGGACGTTGACCTGCTTCGCGGTGAGCGTCACAGTCTCGGCGACGAACTCCGCGCCGGTGGCGTCAGCCAAGCTCAGGGTCACCTCGACCGGGCTCGGCGGCAGGTCGGCGACGGCGGCGAATCCGACCTTGTCCCCGGTGGCCACCGCGTCCGCCGCGCAGGCAGCGTCGGGTCCGCCGTCAGCGCAGCCGTTGTCGGTGACGGTCGAGCTGGGCAGGAGCATGACCTGCCGCCGCTGACAGGCGGTGTCCCAGCAGACCACCAGCTCGGCGGTGCCGACCTGCTCCGCCACCGGCCCGGCGATCCGGATCCCGATCCCGTTCTGGACACCGACGAGTCGACACGCCTCTGCGGTGGAGGTGCCGGCGCAACCCGACAGGGCTCCCATGATCAGTACGGCGGCAACCAGCGATCTGTGTCTGCCCATGACGTCTCCCATCGCTCCAATAGTGTCGCCGGGCAGCGGTACCGTGACTCAATGCGGGCTGTCCGGATTGGGCTACCCATCGCCGTACTGTTCGTGGTCGCCAGCGCCACGGCGGTCGCCGTGCCGCTGGTGCGGGCCAGCGTGTCGGCCAGCGGGCCGGACGAGCGGCCGGCTGTAACGGTGAAGCAGTTCGTTTGCGCGCAGGTGGCGTCCAGCGTCGATGACTACTGCGATCGCATCGCGGAGGATCTCGGCCGGCGTACGCCGCTGACGGACGAGGAGCGGGTGGCGGCGCAGCCCCGCCGGCAGGCGCTGCTGGACGGCTTCGTCCGCGAGCTCGGCGCGGACTGTCCCGGGCCGCCGGAGCCCTGCCGGCTCCCGGCCACGACACCGGACGCGGTCCGGCAGGCGCTGGTCGCTGCCGGCTTCACCGATCCGGCGGTACGGTCGGCCCGGTTCACCGATCCGGCCCCGGCGGGGGCGATCCTGTACGCCGTACGGGCCGGGCGCGCCTGCCTGCTCGGCTACGTTCGGCCGGAGACCGCCGCGCCGCCGCTGATCGTTGGTCGCCTGCCCGACGACGCCTGCCTATTCTCCTGAGCGACTGCACGCCTGAAGTGGTCCACTGTTCATGCGGCGTCCGCGTCGGCACGGAACCGCGTCGTATCCATCACCGGTGCGTTCGTTGACCCGTCCGCGCTAGTCCTCGCATCGCGCGCCAGCGCTGGTGATGTCTCCCTTGCGCACCAACTCCCGGATTGCCGCGGTCATCGCTGGCATGCCCGGCTCCGGCACGATGAGCTGGTCGACGGCCCAGAAGTAGCTGCCGTTCGCAAGCTCCCCGGTCTTCTTCCACCGCGCCAACAGGCGGCCGACCTCATCGACGGTGAAGATCGTCAACGACCAGGTGGAGCCGTCGGGAAGGTCGACGAACACGTCGACAGAGGCCACCCCATCTACGGTGTCCGTCCCTGGATCGAGCATGAACCGTGCCACGAAAGTTGACTCGGTGATGGTGGTGAACGGATCGTCGGTGCTCATGAACGCCAATCATGACCGACCGCTGGGTTGTCAGCGCCGCCCGCCTCCCTGAGTCTGACCCGACATCGTCCGACCCTGTTGGACGGTGGTGGGGTTCGGTAGGTTCGGCTGGTGGCGGGAGGGCGACGGGCGGTGGCCGATGAGCGTTGACGATGTGAAGCGGACCGTCGAGCTGGGCAACGAGGCAGTCCGGCGCGGGTGCCAGATCCTTGAACAGGCGCTGGCCGAGGCAACCGAAGCGGGTGCTCTGGCTCGGGCGACGATGCATGACAGCAGCCATGACGAGGTCGAGAAGGCAAAGGCGAAGCTGGACTCGTTGGAGCGTGAGGTCGAACTGGCGATCCGGCGGTTCGAAGCTGCTGTGCAGTACGCGAACGAATACGTGGACAAGCTCTGATGTCCGGGACCCTCGGCGACGTGGTAGCGCGGCTCTACGCTGCGCGGGAGCGGCTGCTTGCCGCAGCCGTGACAGCCAACCGTGCACAGGCGGATGCCGAGCAGGCAGCCGGGCACTACACAGAAGCTGCTCAGGGAAGCAATGACCAGTTGATCAAGACAGCGATCTCTGAAGTGCAGATCGCTGGGGCGAAAGCCGACCGGGTCGCCGGAATCCTGAACGACATCTGTGAGCATCTCGTCAACTATGTGAACCATATTGCCCCAGGGGTGGCACCTCCGTCTGAACCTAAAATCGACGTCTCTGGTGAACGCCTTGTGGCAGAGGCTGAGAGTGGCGGCAGCAGGGCCGACCGGTTTGCGCGTCGCTTCGTGCAGAAGGGTGACTCTGCTGAGGAACACCTGCAGAACGCCGAAAAGACGATGCAGACCGGGAAGGAAATCCTGGATCTGTTCAAGATCAAGCCGGGTTCGGAGAGTGCGACGACGGTAGCGCCGGAGCCGCTTCCCGCTGATCGCCCGGCTGTGGACAACCCTGTGACTGCAGTAATCATGGCTGCGGGTGCCACCGCGTTGGTGGGTCGTGAGATGTGGAAGAAATACAAGAAGCGCCGTGAAGGGAAGTAGATAATGAAGATCGAGCCAGACCTGGTCGAGTATTTTCGCACCATGCTCAAAGGCGATTACGTCGAGAATGATCGCCTGGAGGCCCAGTTGAACGCCAAGGGTTGGGGTGACTTCTCGACTCTGCTGGGGATCGTCTTCTACTATGCAGTCAACCATCGCCTATCGGAACTTGCTAGCGAAGCCGACATCGTGCAATTCGTTGCGGAGCTGCGCTCAGCTGCTCCGGTGGATCCACGTGAGATCGATGCCAATGCTGCGGAACGCCTGGTGAAGGCGGCACTCGACCCCGATGTCGAGTCCGACTTCGATCCTGAGATGGCCGGTAAGATCCAGAGCCTTACCATCATGCATGTGCTCGGCGAGGGTCGGGCGAGCGGGGACGAGATTGATGCCATTCTCGCCAGCGCTGTCGAAACGGCTAGTCGACTCTGACGGTGGCGTCGGCCGCTGACCAGGTTGAGGCCGTCCCAGTTTCATTGCGCAGGCCAACATTTTATGTGCGGTGCTCGGGGTGGGCCTCGTGGAGCAGCCCTTCGGCTTCTAGGAGGAAAGCGTCAATCTGATCGTCGCTCAATTGCGCGTCCTCGACGAGCCTGAACAGGAGCTTGGCCTGGATTTCTGCCATCTCGCCGATGTTAATCTTGTCGACGGTTTCTTCGGCACCCGTGATGTCCATGCCGAGCATGGCAAAGATGAGAGATTTGGATTCTTTCTCTGGTAGTTCGTGTCCCTCGATGAGGTTCGCTCGCGCATCGGCGACGAACCTTATAACCTCGGCTGGGTCGAGGTACTGGCCGAACCGTCGCTGAACTGCGACGAAGAAGGCATACCCGATGATCGCTACCGGCGTGCCCTTACCTTCGGCTTCCAGTCGTCGGACGAAGGAGTCGTATTCATTCCAGTCTCGCCTGAGGATCGTGCTGAGAAACTGGGTTTCTTCATCCATGAGCTTGACCCAACCGGGGGATTCGTGACGGCTTCCTGATTTGCTACTTCTTCGTGATCGTGTGGCAGTTTGAGCATCTCAATTGATTGGTAGTGTACGGCTGAAGCGTGTACTTGCCGCATTTTGGACACTTGTGACCCTTGGGTACAACGCTCCCCTTCTCTGGGTGGTCCGCCCTGGTGCTAGCAGGCGATGCTTCATCGTGGTCAAGTTTTCCGATCACGTCAATTCGATAGCTCTGACCTGCGGTTTCGCGACTAATCATTGGAGGCGGGAATCAGGGCGCCAACGTTGTAGCCAGTTGGTCAGCAACTCGGGCTGGTGAAGTCGGAGGTCGCCGTAGGCTCCCAGCGCAGCCAGTCCGGCGTGAGCACACCTAGCGTGATCAGGTCGGAGCCGTCGCTGTCGGTGATCTTGAGCCAGCAATCGGGCCAGGACAGCCAGTCCATGAGCCCAGACTCGGGCCGCAGGCGAAGCGCGGCTGCGAGCGCTTCCAGGGCGTCAGCACCTACGACATCGGCGAGTAGCCATGGGCGACCATGAGTACGCCGCTTGCGAGCTGGGTGTTCGCCTTGCCGATCGAGGATCTGGACCCGGTGTGCGCGGAGCAGCTTGGCGGGTAGTGCCTCGGCAAGCTGCTCGGCGGTGGCGCTCGAATCCACGTGCAGGTCGGTCAGGGGGTGTCGGTGAGGGTGGAGAGGAAGGACGTCCAGCCGGCGGGGGCGAAGGTGAGTGCCGGGCCGGCGGGGTCTTTGCTGTCGCGTACGAGGACTGTGGCGGGGACGTTGGTGGCCACCTCGACGCATGAACCTGTGCTGTCCGATCGCGTTGACTTGCGGTACTGCGCTGTGGCCAGGACCTCTGGGGAGAGCGCGTCACGACTACTTGGCATGGGATAGCTCCTTCGCTCTCTGGTGGATCAGGTTCCTGGATGCGGTTTCGTTCAGGGCGCTGCGGTTGATGGCTGCCGCTGCGGCCTCGAATCGACTGATATCGGACGGTTTGTGGGTCAGGAGGTGGCCGGTGAAGTTGTCCATGTAGGCCGTTGCCGGCCCGCCTTGCTCCGGGAACGTTATGACCGCGAACGGCCCCGTGTCGATGCCGTAGTGCGCGCCGACGCTGTACGGCACGACCCGGACGGAGACGTTCGGCAGGGTGCCCCGCTCGTTGATCTGCTGTAGTTGGCGGGCCATCACGGCTGGTCCACCGATGGCGCGGTGCAGCACGGCCTCGCCGAGCACGACGGTGAAGTCGACGGGATTGTCTGATCTTGTCAGGATCTCCTGTCGGCGCATCCTGACGGCGACGCGGCGTTCGAACTCGGCATCTGCGGCTTTCGGGCCGTCGGTAGCTGAGATCCGAAGGATCTCCCGCGCGTACTCCTCGGTCTGCAGGAGTCCGTGGACGCGCTCGCCCTCGTAGGCCCAGACCGATTGAGCTGCGGCCTCCAGGCCGATGTACATGTCGAAGCCGGGCGGGAGCACGTCGCGGAACCGTGAGAACCAGCCCTTGACCCTGGTTGCTGCTGCCAGCGCCAGCATCGTTGCCGTGGTCTCGTCGTCCGCGCCGAACAGCTCGGCCAGGGACTTCACGTCGTGGTCCTTGACCCGTACGCCGGGCAGGCCGTTGATGATCCGGTGAGCGGTGGGACGGGCGCGCTCCATGTGCTGCGCGGCCTGCTCGATCGTTATCGGGGTGCCGTCCTTGTTCCGCGCCTGTTTGCGCAGGTTCTGCAGCATCAGCGCCAGGCGCTGACGAGCCACGGCCGCGCCGGCATCGTCTCCGTCGACTGCCACTGTGGAGCCTCCCCTCGGGTGTGCGTCGCGTCCCTGCCGATCGCGTCCGGCAAAAATTTAACACTGCATCCGAACGATCTTGTCCGAGCGTAGCTGCCCGCTGTGGCTACCTCTCCGGCCCGCCTGGCAAAACTATGAAGTCAAAAATTGAATGTTGCGGTTTTGCGTGATCGATGGTTGACTCCGTACCGAAACGACCTTCGTGGACGGTTGATCAACTGGCCGGCTGCTGGGTAGCGGGGAGCGGCGAGTTCATGATCGTTTTCCCGTTGCGTTTCGCTGTATTCCCAGGTGGTCGGGCGGGTCGCGGCAACGGCCCGCCCGGCTGCCTCCCCGGCCCAATCGGAAGGGTTGATCATGATCGTGTTCAGTGCCCTGGCTTCCGGAGTCCTGCTCGGGTTCTTCGTCGGGCTGTTCTGTTTCAAGGTCAAATCCCGGTGGTGCCCGGTCTGCGGTCGATGGACCGTGCCGGCGGCCCATCGGTAGCCGGTCGGCCGACCGCTCACCTGCCGACCCCCGCCCCGGCGACGAGCTGATCATCGACGGGCGGGTGAGTGTGCAGTTCGCGGCCGGCCGAGGCTTCCGCTTCCGGGTGACGACAGTGGACAAGGGCTGGACGTACGACGGTTGGGTCTGGCTCGCCGGATACGTGCTCGGACCCGACGGGGAAGCCCGCGAACGCCGCGACATCTTCGTCCAACGCGCCGGCCTGCGCTTCGCACCCCGCCGGCACCGCTGACCCGTGCAGCGACACCACGACATGCACCGCGCCTTCTTCACCCGTACCCCGATTGAAAGGTGGTCCTGCCGTGCGCAGACTCCTCGACCTGTTCCGCCGGCCGCCGCTGCCCCGCAGCCGCCGGCACCGGCGGCTCCTCGCCGAAATCGCCGAACACGCCCGCCGCACCACGACGCACGCCGCCGACCGGCGTCCGCCCGTACGGCCCGCGCCGAACACCGCCGGCCACTACTACGGCCGGCCGGTGCGGCCGTCGATCAGCCCCGGCATGGTCCGCGACCGCGCGTTCGGCGACCGCGTCCGGCGCGGCTGCGACCCCACCGAGGTACGCACGTTCCTGCACCTGGTCGCCGACGAGCTGACCGCCCTACGCGCCGAACTGCGCACCACCCAGGACGAGAACACGCGGATCAAGCAGGCGCTGCGGGACTGGCAGTCCGAGCAGTTCCGCCAGTCCCACCGGTTCGGGGCGGGGGTGGCGGCGTGAACGGCGTCGACGCGGTACCGCCCAGCTCACTGCACATCGTCGGAGTCGGCGCGGACCGACGACGGGCGCAACGCGTCTTCACCGTCGCCAACCTCGACACCGGGGCGGTCGCCTCCACCAGCCTGATCCCTGGCTCGTTCACCCCGATCCCGACCCCGGGCGGCACCTGGTGGCTGCCGTACGCCCCGATCGTCACCGACCTCGCCGCCCGCGCGGGCGTGGCCGCATCGACGCTGCGCGACCCGGACTTCCCCGACGAGCCGGGCCGGCTCCCGTCCTCCGGGCTGATGCTGCCGATCCAGTGGCAGCCCGGCATCCCGCAGCGCGACCGCCACCGGTGGGAAGCGGTGGCGCTCACCAACCGGCAGGTCACGCCGTGGCTGGTCCTGATCGGCCGCAGCAGCGAACCGCCGCCACCCGGCGACCCGGCCCGGCTGCTCGGCCGGCTCTGCGCCCTCGCCGACCAGCTGCACGTCGACCTGGTCCTCGAAGTGCGGCCCAGCTCCAGCCGGGGCGGGCTCAGCTGGGACGTCCGGTTCGAACACCCCGGCGGTACGGTCCCCGACTACCAGCACCGCTGGATCGCCGACCTGCCGACCGCGCTCGCCACCATCCCCGCCGAACGCGCCGTCACCGGCCTGACCGTCGCCAACCCGCAACTGCCCGCCCACTACCTCACCGAGGATGCGCTGACCGCCCGCCCGGTGCCGGTCGGGCTCGACGGCCACCCCGGCGGCCACGACCTCGACCAGCTCGAACGCCGCATGGTCGCCGACGCCGAGCAGCACGGCGGCGCGCAGGCCATCTGGCGCAACCGGCACTGGTGGCACGCCAGTCTGCGCCCCGCCGACACCGCCGGCAAGTACGTGCGCGGCTGGGAGCCGCCGACCCCGAAACACTGGGGCGAGGCGATCCCCACCCACCCGTGTGGACGCTGCGCCGACCGGGTCGACCCGCCGTTCTGCCTCGACTGCTACGGCACCCGGCAGGTGCGGCGCGGCGCGGTGCTGACCGTCACCGACCTGCGCGGCCGGACCGTGCATCGCAACTGGCGACCCGACAGCGCCCCCGAGCCGGCGACCCGCACGCTCACCGACCGGCCGTCCGGCACCACCGTGTGGCAGCTGCCCGAGCACTACCAGATCGCCGCGCTCGCCGCACAGTTCGGCGTCGGGCCGACCGACCTGACCGACATCGACGGCGAACACGTCATCGACCAGCACCTGCGCAACGGCGTCAGCCAGGTCGCCCACACCGGCGGCGACCCGGTCGCCGCGTACCTCGGGGAAGTCGGCGCGACCCACGACGGCGCCCGCGTCATGGTCCTGGCCACCGACTGGCCCGGCCCCACCCTCGACGCACTCGCCGCCGTCGTGCGCGGCCTCGGCCTCGCCCTGGACGTCACCGTCGTCGACCACCGCAACACCGTCGGCCGCCCCGAACTGTCGCAGGGCCACAGCTGGTCCGTCCGGGTCGTCGACCCCGCCACCCCGTTCGCGGTCGACCCGGTCCCCACCAGCGCGAGCCTGCCCGAAGCCGTCGCGCTCTGCTACCGCTACCTGCACGGGGCACTGCGCGCCACCATCCCCGCCGACCAGGAGAAGCCGATGCCCGTCCCACAACAGGCCGCGGCGGCCGGCACGCTCCCCGACACCGCAGCCTGCATCACCGAGGTACGCCGCCTCGCCGCCACCCGGCCCGGCCAGCCCGTCACCGTCCGGCTCCACCCCGACGGCACCCACACCACCACCACCACCACGGCCCAGCCTCGGGGCTGAAGGGCTGAAGGATGTATTCGTGCTCAGCGATATACCTGTGAGGAATAATCATTCCTCACAGGAATACCGTTGGATCGACCAACTGGTGCCGGGACCGGTGACGCAGCGTGGTGCTGGACTCGGTCACGCCCCAACCGGGGGAGAGCGGTCAGACAGCCGTACGGGACCACTGCTGGTTGGTGCCGGTGTGGCACGACCACTGGTGCAGGACCACGCCGTCGGCGGTCGAGGCGGCCGGCACGTCCACGCACTTGCCGCTGTGCCGGGCCCGGAGCTGGAAGTAGCTGCCGTTGGCGACCATCTGGAACTGCTGGTTCGTGCCGCTGCCACAGGTGTACTGGATCAGCTCGGCACCGTCGGCGGTGGAGGCGCTCACCACGTCGAGGCACTTCCCGCTGTGCCGGCTGACGATCCGCCAGTAGCCGCCGCCGGCGTCCTGGAACTGCCACTGCTGCCAGGCGTTGCCGCTGTAGGTGTACTGGCCGACCCGCGCACCGTTGTCGGTGTTCGGCTGCTGCACGTCCATGGCCTTGCCGCTGTGCCGCGCGGTGACCCGGTAGAACGTCCCCGTCGGCGGAGTCGAGGGGTCGTCGCTGACGGCGTCGCCCCAGCCGTAGCGGATCCGGTCGGCACCGGAGGGGTTGCGGACCGTCAGGTCCAGGCCGGTGCCACTGCCGCTGAGCGCGAACATCGAGTACCAGTCGTACCCGATGTTGCCGGTCTTGCCGCCGATTGCCGGCCAGTAGGTGCCGCCCATCTGGTTGTCGCGCATCACCTGGGCCATCGCGCGGATGTGGCGGACGAAGTTGTCGGTGCTGTTCGGCTCGGCGTAGTTACGGCCGTCGTTCATCGGCGCACCGAACTCGGTGGCGACCGCCCGGGAGGCGCAGTTGCCGAGCCGGGTCTGGATGTGGCTGCGGAAGGCGTCGTAGCTCATCTCGCCGTAGAAGAAGGCGTAGTGGTGGAAGGAGAACAGCGTCGCGTTGAAGCGGCTGTCGTTGCAGACGTCCCGCAGGTCCTGGCTGAGGCCGGTGCCGCCGATCAGCACCCGGCCGGGCACCGCCGAGTAGTGGTAGCTGAGCCAGTTGGCCGCCACGTTGCGCCACTCCGCCGAGCTGTAGCCGTGCGGCTCGTTCATCGGCTCGAAGTAGACGTTCGGGTTCGACCCGTACGTGTGGGTGACCGTGGACCACATGGCGTTCCACGCCGCGAGGTTCGTGACCCGGCCGCCGGAGGCCGCGCCGTCCTCCCAGTACGCCAGGATGACCTTGAAGCCGCGGGCGGTCGCGGCGTCGATCGCACCCCGGTACGCCTCCCACCAGGCCGTACCGACCGTGTGGGTGTTGATCGGCAGCCGTACGGTGTTGACCCCCATGGTGGCCGCCATGTCGTCGTAGATGGCGTTGGCCTTGGCCCGTACCGTCGCGTTGCTGTCGGACATGCTCAGCCCGTGCACGACGAGCGGACCGGTGCTGAAGTTGTCGCCCAGCACGGCCCAGTTCATGCCTCGGAAGTTGCTGGTGGCGGCAGCGGCCGGGGAGGACGTGACGACGACACCGCCGAGTGTCGCGGCCATCGCGATCACCGGCACGATCAGCAACCGACGCAACCAGCGGTGACTCATGGCGCCTCCCGGGCGAGCCTCGATGTGAGCGTTAACAACACTGTTGTTACATGCGTGTTGCCGACAAGTGTCAGCGACTGCATCCAACGCTGTCAATACACCGAAGATCGCCGTACGGGGCGGTTGACGGCCCGGATCGGCTCGGGGTTAGCTGACCGGCGTGCAGCGACCTCAGGTAGGGGTGGCGGTCTTCGTGCTTCGCGAAGGTCGCTTCCTTATGGGCTTCCGCAAAGGTGCCCACGGGGCCGGCACCTGGTCACTGCCCGGCGGCCACCTCGAACACGGGGAGAGCTTCGAGCAGACCGCGCGGCGGGAGGTCGCCGAGGAGACCGGCGTCGAGATCACCAACGTACGCTTCGGCGCGGTCACCAACGACGTCTTCGACGCCGCCCGGCACTACGTGACCATCTGGATGATCAGCGACCACCTGCGCGGCAGCCCCCAGGTCCGCGAGCCGGACAAGTTCGTCGACCTGAGCTGGACCGCCCCGCCCACGATGCCTGATCCACTCTTCCTCCCCATGCGGAACCTGCTCGACCACCACGATCTTGATCAACTGCTCCGCAGCTCGCGTCCACCAGGCTGACCCGAGCCAGAACCGACAGACCCTCGCTGAAATCAGCGACGGCGGCGTCGCGGCCCCCGGACACCCTTAACGCTGCCGACCTGCTGGCCCGTGCTCGTGCAGAAGGCGGCCAGCCCGACGCCGAGTCTCCTGCCTTCCAAGCTGACTGATTGAATCAGTCCCACTCCTTCTCGCCGTTTCGTCGTTCTTAGTGGTCGGCGCCGTAAGTCCTTCGGGGGTTGACGGGTGACTGGGGTCAGGGTTCGGGTGTGATGGGGCTGATGTGGATGTCGCAGACGAAGTCGAAGGCGTCCTCGACACTGCCGCTGAACCAGATCTGGTCCTCGTAGCTGTTGCTGCCGGCCACGTAGATCGCGGTGCCCCAGCGGTGCGCGGACCCGCCGTAGCGGTACCGCATCAGCGGCAGCCGCTCGCCGTTGGCCAGTTCGCCGGTGACGTACGCGAACCGCCCGCGACAGCGCACATCCACCGCAGCCAGCTGGGGCCATCTCGCCTTGGCGTGTTCACGCAGCCGCTGCGCCAGGGAGTTCTTGGTGGACTCGGGAATCGCCGGCATGGGTCACATCCTGCCCCCGGCGTGTCGACGCCCGACGGCGGCATCGGCAGGGCAACCTGCGAGCCCCCACCCCGGATCATTGTCGTGAAGGCTCGCCCGTGCCCGTCCCCCGAGCACGCCAGATCACCTTGCCCGCCGCCGACCGGCACCGGCTCAAGGCCCTGGCCCACTCCCACACCGCCGCCTACCAGCAGGTCATCCGCGCCCGGATCGTCCGCGACGCCGCCCACGGCTACTCCAACCAGAAGATCGCCGCCCGGCAGCGCGTGCACATCGACACCGTGCGCCGCTGGCGTGGACGCTACGCCGAGCAGGGACTGCCCGGTCTGGCCGACCGCAAGCGAACCGGGCGGCCAGTCCGGTTCACGCCCGTGCAGGTCGCCGAGGTCAAAGCCCTGGCCTGCCAGCTACCGGCCGAGGCCGAGGCGCCACTGTCGCGGTGGAGCTGCCCCGACCTGGCCCGCGAGGTCGTCGCCCGGGGCATCGTCGCGGAGATCTCGCCCTCCACGATCCGCCGAATCCTGGCCACCGACACCCTCAAACCCTGGCAACACCAGTCCTGGATCTTCATCCGCGACCCCGACTTCGCGGTCAAAGCCACCCGCGTGCTCGACCTCTACGCCCGCTCCTACCAAGGCGTCCCGCTCGGCGACGACGAGTACGTCATCTGCGCCGACGAGAAGACCAGCATCCAGGCCCGCTGCCGCTGCCACCCCACCCTGCCACCGGGCGCGGCCCGCGCCATGCGGGTCAACCACGAATACGACCGCGGCGGCGCACTCGCCTACCTCGCCGCCTACGACGTGCACCGCGCCCACGTCATCGGACTCTGCCAGGACACCACCGGCATCGACCCGTTCACCGAACTGGTCGACGAAGTCATGACCCGCGAGCCGTACGCCTCCGCCCGGCGGGTGTTCTGGATCGTCGACAACGGCTCCTCCCACCGAGGCCAAGCCGCGATCAACCGGCTGGCCAGGCGCTACCCCAACGCCGTCATGATCCACACCCCGGTCCACGCCTCCCGGCTCAACCAAGTGGAGATCTACTTCTCCATCGTGCAACGCAAAGTCGTCACCCCCAACGACTTCACCAACCTCGACCAGGTGCAGGACCGCCTCACCGCCTTCGAGCAGCGCTACAACGCGACCGCCCGGCCCTTCAGATGGAAGTTCACCCCAACCGACCTCGCCGATCTACTCGCCCGGATCGAGCGACACGAACCGAAAGAGCAGAACCCCCAACAGCCCTCCAGCCGCGAACGCCAACCCGCCGCACACGCCCTGGCCGCGTAACCCCCGAAGGACTTACGGCGCCGACCACTTAGGTTGCGACCAGCCCTTGCTGGTAGGCCGGTCAGTTGCGCGTATGGCCGGAAGTGCCGTCACCCGATCTGGGCGCATTGCCGGTGCGGCCATCAATGTATGTTACTTGGTACCTTGCGCCAAGTTCGGCAGCTACCTGATGGGCCAGTTCGACACCGTGCGCATGGAAGCTCTCCTCTGCTGCGGCGTCCGGGAAGCCGGATGCAACGGGATCCTGGCGGTCCAGCGTCGCATCGTAGGCATCTGCCCACGCCAACAGTGCTGAGCGAAGCTGCGGCGAGAGCCTCAGCTCTCTTGGGTCGACATTGTCCGTGCCGCCTCTGTTGAGGAGCCAGAGTGGAAAACAATCGTAGTCAGCCATGACTTGCACGAGCAATTTATCTTCTGCCAACGGGATTCGTCTCCACTAGGGACCAACTGTTCGGTGACTCGCGCTGGCTGGCTGTTCCAGCCGATCGACAGCTTCTCGCCGCTTCAAGACGAGATCGATGGCTGCGGCGCGGCCCCGGGCACCCCCGACGCAACCGACCTGCTGGCCGGTGTCCGTATGGAACGCGGCCAGCGCCTCCGGTCTTTAAAGTTATCGGCGTCGTGGCCGTTCGTCGGGCCACTCAGTAGTCAAGCCACAGCAGTTGGCTGTTGACTCCAGGTGCTATCGGGGCAACTCCTGCCATTTCCGTTCTTCTATTCCGAGGCAATCGTCGACGGCGGCTAGGTCGGACCCAAGATGCTTTCTACATGGGACTGGATGTGCGGTGATGGTGCTTGCGCAGGCCTTAGTGCCGGGTTGTTCGGAAGGTGTTCGCCTATGGAGAGCTTCTGGCCACCCACTCGCCTGCATCCTCGAATTCATCGCAGCCATCATGTTCAAATTGTACCCTGCCGTCGAAGGGTGATCGGGCGTTGGCACACGCGCCATAATCTGCACCCAGCTCACCTGCGAGCGGCAACCAAAATTTACATGAGCCGCATTGCTCATCGTACCATTCTTCATGATAGTCGGCGCGGGCGGTGTCGCGATTCCGAAGAGCGACCCAGCATTTATGTGTCTCGTCTAAGAAATATCGGTTTTTGCTATGATCCCTGTCTATGTTGTCCATCTGTCGACATCCGATTGATTCTTTTCGCCGTTTCTTATTCACGATGAATGATGACCGCAGGTTCCTGGGGTTTCTGCTGCGGTTCTGGGTCAGTCTTCAATTAGTGGCCGACATGGGGATAGGAAGTTGTCTGATTCTTGGACTATCTGTCCGCGTCGAATTACTCTGACCCGAAAGGCATTTGGTCCAGGTGGGTCTGATCGCTCGTCATCACGGTCGTGCAGGATTCCGTAGGATCCGGATAGATGGTCCGCCACGAATTGCAAGATCTCGTCCGCAAGCCTGGCTTCATCGCGTTTCCGGTTGGCATTTATGTCCACAGAAAGGTGATAGGTGCCGTTGAGGGGTCGAAGTTCGACGGACATCGTCGTCCAGTGGGCCTTGTTGATCAGGCTGTTTAGCTGCTGAATCATCGGGTCGAGGGTGTCGAAATTTGATTCATACGTGTTGTCTAAGAGGGTGATCCATCCGTGAAGTTCGTACATGTCATCCTCCGAGTCGCCTAGTGTCGATCACGGGCTGTATCCCGTATCGCACACCATACTCCTGGAGCTTGCGGGTCACCTCTGGCATCGGTGGTCCCTCAAAATGAAAGTACGGACGTCGTCCGGTCTGAATCGCCATCTCGAACGTTGCCTGTGCCTGGCGGCGGAAGCTGCTGCCGATTTGGTAATTTGCTGGCTTGGACTGTGCTACGTAGAGGTGGCTCACCGCGTCAAACTCCCGCCCCTTAGGGTCGCCCGAAAACCTCACGGAGGCTCGACCGTGGATGCGAACCGCCAGAGCTTGAGCTGCGGGATCTTTAATATTTACGTCGATTAGCTCGTTGGCGGTCCTGCCTATGTATGGCCGACCAACCGCACCCACGCTGTTCGGTGCCGGGCAGTTGGCGGCTTGGAACCCTGCGGTGCGGGCGGCGGCTCGTTGGGCTACTGTACCGGCTGCGACGCCACCAGCGGAGCCGGCGGCGCCCCAGAGGAAGTCGTTGGCGGCATTGCCGTAGCTGTAGGGCTGCCCGGTGGCGGCGGCTACCCCGGATCCGTAAAGGACGCTGCCGGCACCGCCGGCCACGATGCCCCCGGCGATCTGGGTCCCGGTGCTGACCCCGCCGTACAGGCCGGCGGCTGCGCTGCCCCCGGCGCCGAGAGTGGCACCGGTGAGCGCGCCGGCCGCCGCGCCGACGGCAATTTTCGTGAGACAGGTATTGCGGTCGTCGCGGCTGAGCCAGCAGTCGATGCCGCCGACGGCAGCCCCGGCTACCCCGCCAATGATGGCGGTGCAAATGATCGGGCACAGTCCGGTCGGATCGGTCAGGACCGTCGGTCGGTTGTAGCCGTAGTGGTAGGTCTGGATGAAGGCGGTTCCCGCTGCGGCGGCAACTGGGTCCGGGGACGTGAAACGACCGGTGGCGGCGTCGTAGTCGCGGGCCCGGACGTCGTACAGGCCGGTGGTGTGGTCGAGGTACTGGCCGTGGAAGCGCAGCGGGTTGTCGGCGTAGTCGCCGGTGTCGGCACCGGTCGGGCTTCCGTACGGGTCGAGGTCGCCGCTGCCGGTCAGGGTAGTCGCGTCAGCGACGCCGGTGATGCTGCCCTGATGGTCGCCGAGTAGCCAGGCCGGGGTGCCGGCGGCGGTGTCGGCGAGGGCACCGCCCAGGTCGGTCAGTGGGTCTGTCCACCACTGATGGGTCAGGGTGTCGGTGCCGTCGCGTTCGTCGAGACGGGTCGGCAGGCCGAGGGTGTCCCAACTCCAACTGGCGTCCAGGACCGCGTCGACCGTGCGGTTGACGCGGTTGCCGGCCTCGTCGTAGCCGTACCCGATCGTCTGGCTGTCCTCCAGCTCGACGGCGCGCAGGTTGGCGTCGAGGCCGTAGTCGAATTCGCGGGTGCCGGCCGGTCCGGTCTGGCTGGCCAGGGAGCCGTTCGCGTCGTAGGAGATGGCGGTGGCGACGCCGTCGACGGTCTGCCCGGTCGGCCGGTCATCGTAGGCGTAGGCGTAGGCGTAGGCGTAGGCGTAGGCGGTCGGCCGCGCGGTCGACCGCCTGCACCGCGTACGCGACGAGCGCTCCTCGCTCGTGCACCCCGGCGGCAACGTCATTCTGCGCGACCGCTCCGGCGACCTGCGCTGGTGGACCTGGGCCGGATACCGGGCCAACGCCACCCTCGCCGCCACCCTCAGCGAGGTGGTCGACCCGGTGCAGCGCTTCGACGACTGCCAGATCCGGTTGCGCGCCGACCTGACCCCCGCCGACTGGCGGTCACTCACCGCAGACGCCACCGAACGAATCTGTCTGCCCGACGTCGACGAGAAGGCCCTGGAAGGGCTCAAGTTCAGCACCGCCCTGCCGGCCCGGCTCGCGATGGCCACCCTCGCCGCCCGACTGGCCGATCCGGCCGCCGCCCTGGCTGTGCTCCGCCAGCGCACCCGGTTCGTATCTGCCTAAGGTCGCGCGCGTCAGCCGTTCCAGGCCGGCGCTCTGACGCTCCCACAGAGCGATGCCGCGGCCCGCGTAGGTTTCGTGGCTGCCGATCGGGGCACCCCCGCCTCCAGGACGGGAGGGCGACGACATGGGGCGACGTAGCGACAACGCGGGGCAGGACCGGGACTCCGAGCGTGATCACGGGCAGGCGTTCGTCGACGAGCTGGAGCAGCGGTCGGCGTACCGCCAGGAGATCCTGGACGACGTGGTCGCGCCGCCGACGGACCCGGTCCGCGAGGTGAAGCAGCGTGACCTCGACGACCCGGCCGACTTGCCGATCCCGGCCGAGGTGCTGCGCGACGGCGGCCCGACCCGCTCCGGCGGCGGCCTGACCACCACCGGCGGCACCGCCGGACCGGCCAGCACCCGCCGCGCCGCCGGCCCCGGCCGCGACAAGGACCCCGGCGGAGGGAAGAAGGGCCGGGGGAAGAAGGGCCGGGGGCGGGGCAAGGTGACGCCGACGACGACCGGCGACGCGACCAGCGGTGGCATGGGTACGCCGGTCGGCGGCTCGACCAGCGACGCCACCACCCGGGAGTGACGGCTGGCCTGGCCGGGAGTGACGGCTGGCCCGGCCGGGCCTGAAGGATGTATTCGCGTTCAGCAGTATTCCTCTGAGGAATAATTATTCCTCAGAGGAATACTGTTGGTGCGCGACAGTGGTCTCGGGCAGGGAGCGCGACACCCAGGTGGCCTCGGCCACATCGTCTGCGCAGTGCCGCCACTGCGGGCAGGATGGGAAGGGTGACGGACGAGGGCATCAGCGACGAGGGCTACCGGATCGAACGCGACACCATGGGCGAGGTGCGGGTGCCGGCCGACGCGCTGTGGCGGGCGCAGACCCAGCGCGCGGTGCACAACTTCCCGGTCTCCGGCCGTACGCTCGAATCCGCCCAGATCCGCGCGCTCGCCCAGATCAAGGGTGCCGCCGCGCAGGTCAACGCCGACCTGGGGGTGATCCCGGCCGGCATCGCCGAGGCGATCGTCACCGCCGCCGCGCACGTCGCCTCCGGCGGCTACGACGACCAGTTCCCGGTCGACGTGTTCCAGACCGGTTCGGGCACCTCGTCGAACATGAACACCAACGAGGTCCTGGCCACCCTCGCCGCCCGTGAACTCGACCGGCCGGTGCACCCCAACGATCATGTCAACGCCTCGCAGTCGAGCAACGACGTCTTCCCGACCTCGATCCACCTGGCCGCCTCGCACCAGGTGGTGCACGAGCTGATCCCGGCCCTGGACGAGCTGGCGACCGCGCTGGAAGGCAAGGTCGACGAGTTCGCCACCGTGGTCAAGGCCGGCCGTACCCACCTGATGGACGCCACCCCGGTCACCCTCGGCCAGGAGTTCTCCGGCTACGCCGCGCAGGTCCGCTACGGCCAGGAACGCCTCCGGTCGATCCTGCCCCGGCTGGCCGAACTGCCGCTCGGCGGCACCGCCGTCGGCACCGGGGTGAACACCCCACCCGGGTTCGCCGCCGCCGTCATCGCCAAGCTGGCCGAAACGACCGGGCTGCCGCTGACCGAGGCCCGTAACCACTTCGAGGCACAGGGTGCCCGCGACGCTCTGGTGGAGACGTCCGGGCAGCTGCGGACCATCGCCGTCGGCCTCTACAAGATCGCCAACGACATCCGGTGGATGGGTTCCGGCCCCCGCGCCGGCCTCGGCGAACTGCGCATCCCCGACCTGCAGCCAGGGTCGTCGATCATGCCGGGCAAGGTCAACCCGGTGGTCTGCGAGTCGGTACGCCAGGTCTGCGCCCAGGTGATCGGCAACGACGCGACGATCGCGTTCGCCGGCAGCCAGGGCGACTTCGAGCTGAACGTGATGCTGCCGGTGATGGGCAGCAACCTGCTCGAAGCGGTCCGGCTGCTCGCCGCCGCCAGCCGGCTGCTCGCCCAGCGCTGCGTGGTCGAGCTGGCCGCCAACCCGGAGACCTGCCTGGCGTACGCCGAAGGGTCGCCGTCGATCGTCACCCCGCTCAACCGGCACCTCGGCTACGACGAGGCCGCCTCGATCGCCAAGCAGGCCCTCGCCGAGAACAAGTCGATCCGCGCGGTCGTCCTGGAACGCGGCCACGTCGACGCCGGCACGCTGACCGCCGCCGAGCTGGACGAGGCGCTGGACGTTCTGCGGATGACCCGCCCCAGTTGAGCAGGCATACCCTGGTGGGGTGATTACCACCGTGGTGTTCGACGTCGACGAGACCCTCGTCGACCTGCGGCCCGCGGTCACCGGCGCGCTGCGGACCGTCCTCGCCGAGCTGCGCCAGCTGACCCCCCGCGCCGCCGACCTGACCCTCGACGACATGGCCGAGGACTGGGATCTCGCGTTCGCCGCCGATCCGTCCGCGCCGGTGATGTCGATCCGCCGGGCCGCCCTGGCCCGTTCCGTCGCCCGGGTCGGTCTGCCGCACGAACTGGACCGGATCACCGACATCTTCTTCGCCCGCCGGTTCGAGCTCAGCCGACCGTACGCCGACACGCTGCCCGCCCTGAGCCAGCTGCGCCGCCGGTACGCCGTCGGCCTGGCCACCAACGGCAACAGCCGCGCCGACCGGTGCGGCCTGCGCGGCCAGTTCGCCTTCGAGGTGTACGCGCACGTCGATGGCCTGCCGAAAAAGCCCGACCAGCGGTTCTACGGTGCCGTACTGGCCGCCGCCGGGGCCACCCGTGCCGACCGGGTGGTCTACGTCGGCGACTCGATCGCGCACGACGTGGTCGGCCCGCAGGCGGCCGGGCTGCGGGCGATCTGGCTGAACCGGCGCGGCGAGTCCTGCCCGCCGCAGGTGTGCCCGGACGCCCAGGTCACCACCCTGGCACAGCTGCCCGACGCCCTCGCCGACCTGTTCTGAGCCGACCTGTTCTGAGCCGCCATTCGCGCGCCGACCCGCTGCGCGTCGGCGTGCGGCTCACGCGTCGCCGGCCAGCAGCCGGGCGACGGCCTCGGCGGTCGCCTGCACCTGTGCGCCGATCGCCGACACGTCCATGGTGCCCATCGCCACCACGCCGACGCTGGCCTCCAGGCCGGGCACCCCGAGCACCGGGGCGGCCACCCCGTACGCGCCGGGTTGCAGCTCGCCGCTGCTGGTCACCGGTCCGGGCGTACCGTCGCGGCCGGCCAGGATCGCCCGCCCGGCGGCCCCGCGATCCACCGGATGCCGCGACCCGGTCCGGTACGCCACGTGGAACGCCGTCCAGCTGGGTTCGACGACGGCGAGCGCCACCGCCTCGACGCCCTCGGCGACGGTCAGATGGGCGGTGGCCCCGGCGGACTCGGCGAGCCTGCGCAGCGCCGGCAGCGCGGCGTCGGCCAGCAGCGGCTGCGCCCGGCGGGCCAGCTGCAGCAGCCCGGCACCCAGCCGCAGCCGGCCGGCGGTGTCCCGGCGCAGCATGCCGTGCGCGGCCAGCGTGGTGGCCAGCCGGTAGACGGCGGCCCGGCCGACCCCGAGCTGCCCGGCGGCCTCGGTGACGCTGACCCCGCCGGGCGCTTCGGCGACCAGCCGCAGCAGCCGCAGCCCCCGGTCCAGGGTCTGCGCCGTCTCCGCCCCTCGCGCGTCCACTCCGACAGCGTACGGACGTGGGCCAGTCGGTACCCTCGTAGCGTGACGCTCCGCTTGTACGACACCGCGACCCGGTCCGTGCGGGACTTCGTGCCCCGCCAGCCCGGCGAGGTCTCGATCTACCTGTGTGGGCTCACCGTCCAGTCCGCCCCGCACATCGGTCACCTTCGCTCCGGCGTCAACTACGACGTGCTGCGCCGCTGGCTGACCCACCGTGGGCTGCGGGTCACCTTCATCCGCAACATCACCGACATCGACGACAAGGTGCTGGAGAAGGCGGCCGCCGCCGGTCAGCCGTTCTGGTCGATCGCGTACGCCAACGAACTGGTGCTGGCCGCCGCGTACCGGTCGCTGAACGTGCTGCCGCCGACGTACGAGCCGCGCGCCACCGGGCACGTGCCGGAGATGCACCAGCTGATCGAGCTGCTGATCGAGCGCGGCCACGCCTACCCGGCCGGCGACGGCAGCGGCGACGTCTACTTCGACGTCGCCTCGTACGCCGACTACGGCGCCCTGTCCGGGCAGCGCCTCGACGCGATGCAGCCGGCCGAGGACTGCGTCGGGCGGGCCAAACGCGACCCGCGTGACTTCGCCCTGTGGAAGGGCGTCAAGCCGGACGAGCCCGCCGACGCGGCCTGGCCGTCGCCGTGGGGTCCGGGCCGGCCCGGCTGGCACATCGAGTGCTCGGCGATGTGCTGGCGCTACCTGGGTGCCGAGTTCGACATCCACGGCGGCGGGCTGGATCTGACCTTCCCGCACCACGAGAACGAGATCGCCCAGTCGAAGGCGGCCGGGCTGCCGTTCGCCCGCTACTGGGTGCACCACGGGCTGCTCAACCTGGGTGCGTCGAAGATGAGCAAGTCGCTGGGCAACGTCATCGACCTCGGCCACGTCGCCGAGCTCGGGGTACGCCCGGCCGAGTTGCGCTACTACCTGACCGCCGCGCACTACCGGTCCCGCATCGACTACTCCGACGACGCGCTGCGGGAGAGCGCGACGGCGTACCGGCGGGTCGAAGGGTTCGTGCAGCGGGCGGTGGAACGGGTCGGCGCGGTCGCCGCGACCGACGTGCCGGCGGCGTTCGCCGCCGCGATGGACGACGACCTGAACACGTCGGCGGCGTTCGCGGTGCTGCACGACGAGATCCGCGACGGCAACAACCTGCTGGCCGGCGCGAGCGCGAGCTCCGATGCCGACGGCGGTGCTGACGACGCGGTCCGGGCCAGCCTCGGCCGGGTCCGCGCCATGGTGGGCGTGCTCGGCCTGGACCCGCTCGACCCGGCGTGGGGCGACACCGCCCCCCGCGACGAACTGCGCGGCGCCGTCGACGCGCTGATCGCCCTCGCCCTCGACCAGCGGGCGCAGGCCCGCGCCCGGCGCGACTGGGCCGCCGCCGACGCGGTGCGTGACCAGCTCAAGCAGGCCGGGATCGCGGTCGAGGACACCCCGCACGGACCCCGATGGACCATTGGAGAGCAGACCTGATGCCCGGCAACTCGCAACGACGTGGCCGGCGGGTCACCTCCAAGAAGGGCACCACCCAGGGCTCCGGCGGCAAGAACCGCTCCAGCCTGTCCGGCAAGGGCCGCACCCTGCCCGCCGACGAACGTCCCTGGCACAAGGGCTACTCCGGCACCGAGAAGCTGCCGAACAAGACCGCCTGGAAGCAGGAGAAGGAGCGCCGGGCGGCGGCCGCCGAGGGCCGGGCACCGAAGGTCGGCGTACCGGGCACGAAGGACACCACCTGGGGCGGCGGCGGCCGCAGCCGGGGCGGCCCGGTCAGCGGCAAGCTGACCCGTGGCGGTGGCCGGTCCGGGCCGAGGGTCTCCCCGGGGCGCAAGTCGCACCCGCCGAAGGACGCCCCGGAGCTGCTGGTCGGGCGGAACCCGGTGGTCGAGGCGCTGCGGGCCAACGTACCGGGCACGGCGCTCTACATCGCCCAGGGCATCGACGTCGACGAGCGGGTGACCGAGCTGGTGCGGGCCGCCGGTGACCGGGGCATCGCGATCCTGGAGATCAGCCGGGCCGAGCTGGACCGGATGACCGGCGGCGTGCTGCACCAGGGCGTCGGGCTGCAGGTGCCGGCGTACGCGTACGAGCCGTTCGAGGATCTGGTCGCGGCGGCGGCCGAGCAGCCGGAGCCGTTGCTGGTGGCGCTGGACGGGGTGACCGATCCGCGTAACCTCGGCGCGGTGGTCCGCTCGGCGGCGGCGTTCGGCGCGCACGGCGTGTTCGTGCCGGAGCGGCGGGCCGCCGGGATCACCGCGACGGCGTGGCGGACCAGCGCCGGCGCGGCCGCCCGGATGCCGGTCAGCCAGGTCGTCAACCTGACCCGCGCGGTGAAGAAGTGCCAGGCGGAGGGGTTCGTCGTGGTCGGCCTGGACGCCGACGGCGAGACCGACCTGTACGACCTGGAGGCCGCCGTCGGCCCGCTGGTCGTGGTGGTCGGCTCGGAGGGTCGCGGCCTGTCGCGGCTCGTCGGCGAGACCTGCGATCTGCGGGTACGCATCCCGATGCACTCCGACGTCGAATCGCTCAACGCCAGTGTCGCCGCCGCCGTCACCCTCGCCGAAGTGGCCCGCCGCCGCGCTGTCGGCTGACCTCGCCGCCGTGCTGTCGGCTGACCGGCCGATCGCTGATCACCGGGTCAGCCACCCGTAGCATGCCGGGGGCGGGACGGTCCCGCCGGCAGCGGAGGTCAGCGGATGACAGGGCAGGACGGGGGCTTCGCCCTCGGCGTCGACCTGGGCACCTCGCACACCGTGGCGGTGCTGCGCTGGCCGGACGGTCGGACCCGCCCGCTGCTGTTCGACGGCGCGCCGCTGCTGCCGTCCGGGGTGTTCCTCGGCGACCGGCTGTACGTCGGCCGGGACGCGCAGCGCCTCGCCCAGGCGGACCCGGCCCGGTACGAGCCGAACCCGAAACGCCGGGTCGACGAGCCGACGGTGCTGCTCGGCGACCGGGAGGTGCCCACCGTCGACCTGCTCGCCGCCGTCCTCGGCGCGGTCGCCCGGGCGGCGGTGGAGGCCGTCGGGTTCCTGCCGCCGGCGGCGTTGACGTACCCGGCCACCTGGGGTGCCCGCCGTCGCGACGTTCTGGCCCACGCGGTGGCCCGCGCCGGCTGGCCGTCGGCCGGGACCCGGCTGGTGCCGGAGCCGGTCGCGGCGGCCCGCTACTTCGCCGACGTGCTGCGCCGACCGGTGCCCGTCGGGCAGGCGCTGGCCGTGTTCGACTTCGGCGGCGGAACCCTGGACGTCGCCGTGGTCCGCAACGAGGGGGTGGACCCGGCCGGCCGGGCCCGGTTCGTCGTGATCGGCTCGGGCGGCCTGGCCGAACTCGGCGGCCTCGATCTGGACGCGGCGCTTGTCGAACACCTCGGCGGCGTACTGGATCCGCAGGTGGGTCGCCAGTTGGCGGCACCGGCGACGCCGGCGCAGTGGCGCAACCGGCGGCAGTTCTGGGACGACGTACGGGGTGCCAAGGAGATGCTGTCCCGGTCGTCGTCGGCGCCGGTCGCCGTACCGGGGGTGGACCGGGCGGTGCACCTGACCCGCGACGAGTTGGAGCGGGTCGCCACCCCGCTGATCCGCCGGGGTGTGCTGGAGGCGGCGCGGGTGATCGACGGCTGTGGGCTCGGCCGTGACCAGCTCGCCGGACTGTTCCTGGTCGGCGGTTCGTCCCGGGTGCCGCTGGTGGCCCGGCTGCTGCACAGTGAGCTGGGCGTCGCGCCGACCGTACTGGAGCAGCCGGAGTTGCCGGTCGCCGAAGGTGCCCTCGCGGAGCTGGCTGCGGTCGCGTCGCCGGCTCCACCCGGCCCGGCCCCGGCTGCGACGCCGGCCGCGCCTGGCCCGGTGTCCCCGGCCGCGCCCGGTCTCGTGCCGCCAGCCGCACCCGGTTTCGTGCCGCCGGCCGCACCCGGCGCGGCCGCGGTGCCGCCGGTCGGCGTGGCCACGGGGCGGGCTGCGCGGTCGAAGCGGCTGCCGTGGCTGGTCGGCGCGGCCTCGCTGGCCCTGGTCGCCGTGGTCGCCGCCACCGTGGTCTACCTGCTGCGGGATCCGGCCCGGCCGATCGAGTTCCGGGCCTTCACCCCGGTCGGTGAAGCGATCCTCGTCGGCGAGGACGCCGACGCCGACTTCACCCAGCTCGTCGCCGGGCGGGCGTACGGCGGCTACCTCCGCGACGACGGCCGCCTCGGGGTCGTCGCCATCGATCCGGCCACCGGCGAGAAACGGTGGGACGTCGCCACGACGGTGCGGTCCGACCGGTGGGCGGGCCTGCGGGCCACCCCGGACGCGCTGATCGCCGTCGCCGACGGGTTGAGCAGCGAGCCCCGGCCGGTCGCGGTGCTCGATTCCGACGACGGCCGGCAACGGTGGGACTTCGCGATCACCGGCGACGACCAGCTTTTCGTCTTCGACGACGTCCTCGTCTGGTCGGACGTGGCCGGTGCCCAGCTGGTCGGGCTGGACCTGGCCGACGGAACCGAACGCTGGTCGCACGCCAACCCGGCCGACCAGTACGGCGACACCGACACGGCGGTGTATCCGGCGGTCAGCGCTGTCGACCTGACCGGGCCGGCCGGGTTCGACGGGCTGTCCACCGCACCGGACCACGGCGACGACCGGCGGTTGGCGCAGATCACCGCGACCCGGCAGGTACGGGTGTTCGACGCGGCCAGCGGCGAACTGCTCGGTGAGCGGCCCAACGTGGCCGCGCCGGCCGACACGGCCATGGTGTACGCCGGCTGGCTGCTGATCGCCGCGTCCGGCAGCGGCTACCGGCTGGCCGCGTACGACCTGTCGACCACCGGTGAGGCGGTCAACCTCTACACCCCGGCGGACGATCAGCGGCGGCTGCAGTCCATGGTGCCCTGCGGTGGGGTGCTGGTCTGTCTGCTGGAGTCGACCGGGTTCAGCGCCGACACCAACGAGCTGGTGGTGATCGACCTGGACGAGCGGGCGCAACGGTGGCGGGTCGACGCGGCCGAGTTCGACGTCGTCGTGCCGGTCGGCGAGCACGTACTGCTGCGCCGCAGCGCCACCGATCACCTGTCGTTGCTGCTCGACGCGTCAGGCACGGAGGTGCTGCGCCGCGACGGTGTCGCGGTCCGCGTCGACGCGGCGAACCTGCTGTGGTTCCGGGAGAACCCGAGCAGTTACGCCGACGATGTGAGCGTGGCCGGCGTGCCGGTGTCGGCCCCGGCCGATCTGCTCGAACTCGGGGTGCTCGGCGACGTGGTGGCCGCAGCCTGTTCCTGGGACCGGTCGGTGATCGTCTGCCCGACCGACGACGGGTTCGTGACGCACCGCTTCGTCGCCGCCTGAGCCGCTGCCTGAGCCGCCGACTGATCCCGGCGTGACGTTCTACTGCTGCGGGTCGAGGCGGCGGCGCACGGCGTGCAGGCCGTGCAGGGTGTAGCCGAGCAGGATCGGTGCCAATACCGGGATGGTCAGGGCGCTGAGCAGGGCGGCCAGGCTGACCACCCCGGCGGCGGCCAGGACCGCCAGCGGCCGTCGTTCGGCGAGCCGCCAGGTACGGCGTACCGCCGCTCGCCAGCCGGCACCGGCCCGGCCGACCCCGATCCCGACCTCGACCACGACGAGGCCGGCGAAGCCGGCGACGAGCGCGGCCAGCACCAGGGTGCCGACCAGCATGACGGTGCCGCCGGGCACCACCCCGGCGGAGATCAGCACCGCGTTGCCGCCGAGTACGCCGATCGCGACGGCCGCCACGGCGGTGGCGGCGGCTCCGGGCAGCAGTGCCCGCCAGAAGCCGCCGGCCAGCTCCCGCAGGCTCGGCCAGTGGCCGTCGACCGTCCACCGGTGGATGGCGGTGCTGGCGGTGGCGACCGCCGCGCCCGCCGTCAGCACGGCGGCCGCGGCGAGCGCGGCGACGATGCCCAGCAGCGCCAGGTCGGTGGCGGCCCGCAGGGTGTCGCGCCAGTCGGCCCGAGCCGGGGCCGGGGTGTCCGGCCAGTCGGGTCGCGACACGGTGGTCACCCCTTGAGTCCGCTGGTGTTGATGCCCTGCACCAGCATTTTCTGGAACGCCAGGAAGAAAAGGAAGACCGGCAGCAGGGAGAGCACGGACATGGCGAACATCGGGCCGAGCGAGGTCTGCCCGGTGGAGTCGATGAACAGTCGCAGCCCGATCGGCACCGTGTAGCTTTCCACACTCGGCAGGTAGATCAGCTGGGTGAGGAAGTCGTTCCAGGTCCAGATGAACGAGAAGATCGCCGTGGTGACCAGCGCCGGACGGGCCAGCGGCACGATGACGTACCGGAACACCCCGAACGGCGAGCAGCCGTCGATCTTGGCGGCGTCGTCGAG
Source organism: Solwaraspora sp. WMMA2056 (assembly GCF_030345095.1). Classification (NCBI taxonomy): domain Bacteria; kingdom Bacillati; phylum Actinomycetota; class Actinomycetes; order Micromonosporales; family Micromonosporaceae; genus Solwaraspora; species Solwaraspora sp. WMMA2056. The sequence goes on along the minus strand of NZ_CP128360.1, from coordinate 201,269 downwards.
GTCACGGGGGATGCCCCGCATGAACTGGACCATCAGGAAGACGAAGAACGCCTCGGTGGCCAGCAGCTTCGGCACGATCAACGGCAGTGGGGTGTCGATCCAGCCGAACGTGTTGAACATGATGTACTGCGGCACGATCAGCACGTGGCTGGGCAGCAGCAACGTACCGATCATGATTGCGAACCAGACCTTGCGGGCCCGGAACCGCAGCCGCGCGAAGGCGTACGCCGCCAGCAGGCAGGAGACCGCGTTGGCGACCACCGTGGCGCTGGCGATCACCGTGCTGTTCCAGAAGAACCGGCCGAACGAGATGTTGCGCAGGTAGTTCCAGCCGTCCGGGTAGTTGGCCCAGGTCGGGTCCTGCGGGATGACCGACAGGTTGCTGGCCACCTCGGTCGGCGACTTCAGCGACGAGCCGACCACCCAGATCAGCGGGTAGAGGACCACGACGAGGATGGCGACCAGGATCGCCACCCGGGCGACGGTGCGCACGCCGGTGCCGGCCCGGCGTCGGGTGTACGGAGCAGCCTGGGATGTCATCAGTCGTTGTCTCCGTCCGAGTAGTGCACCCAGAACCGCCCGGTGCTGAAGAACAGCACCGTGATCAGGCCGATCGCGATCAGGAAGACCCAGGCCAGCGCGGACGCGTACCCCATCTGGAACTCGGTGAAGCCCTTCTCGTAGAGGTACAGCGTGTAGAGCATGGTCGAGTCGACCGGGCCACCGGTGCCGTTGCTGATCACGAAGGCGGCGGTGAATCCCTGGAACCCGTTGATGGTCTCCAGCACCAGGTTGAAGAAGATCACCGGGGAGAGCATCGGCAGGGTCACGTTGAAGAACTGCCGGACCTTGCCGGCACCGTCGACCGAGGCCGCCTCGTACAGCTCGGTCGGCACCTGCTTGAGCCCGGCCAGGAAGATCACCATCGGGGCGCCGAACTGCCAGATGGCCAGCACCATCAGGGTCTCCAGCGCCCACGCCGGGTCGTTGACCCAGGGCCGGCCGGTGATGCCGAACAGGGCGAGGAAGTCGTTGAACGCGCCGTCGCCGCTGAACATGGCCCGCCAGATCAGCGCCAGCGCGACGCTGCCGCCGAGCAGCGACGGCAGGTAGAACAGGCTGCGGAACAGCCCGACGCCGCGGACCTCACGGTTGAGCAGCAGCGCGACGCCGAGGGCGGCGGCCAACTTCAGCGGTACGGCGACGAACGCGAAGAGCAGCGTGACCCACACCGAGTGGCGGAACGTCTGGTCGTTGACGAACAGGTCCCAGTAGTTCTCGAAGCCCACCCATTCGACGAACTCCCAGGACGACAGGATGTCGTAGTTGGTGAAGCTCAGGTAGAGCGAGAACAGCATGGGGAAGGCGGTGATCGCCATCAGCCCCAGCAGCCACGGGGAGAGGAAGACGTACCCGGCCAGCCCTTCGCCGTGCCGGCGGCTGGCGCCCGGGGCGCTGCCGCGCCGCTTGACGGTGCGGGCCGGGGGAGTAGTGCTCGTGGCCGGGGCGGGTTTCGTGGTCATGGCCACGATCGGGGTCCTTTCTGGGTGTCAAGGGTCGTGGTGCCCACGGCGAGTCCACCGTGGGCACCACGACCGTGCGCCGGTCCGGCCCGGACTACTTCAGGGTGGCTTGCGCCTGTCGGAAGAACTCGGCGGCGGCGTCAGCCGGGCTGGCCTGGCCGTAGGTGACGCTCTCGGCGACGGTGACCAGGGTGGAGCGCAGCGGGCCGTGGCCCTGCGGTGGCGGCGCGGGTGCCGGGCCCATCTGCGGGATCAGCTCGTTCTCGAACGCGACGGTGGCGGTCATGTACGGGTCGTCCAGGCCGGCCTGCACGGTCTCCCGGTTGTCCAGGTTGGATGGCAGGCCCCGGTCGACGCCGAGGATGGCGGCCGCCTCCGGGTCGTTGGCCAGGAAGTCGATGACGTCCGCGACGACCTCCGGGTGGTCGGTCGCCCGGGAGCCCGCCCAGTACAGCGACGCCCGCGCCCACTGGCCCTTCGGGTCGCCGGGGTACGCGACGATGCCCAGCTCGTTGGTGGTCGACTTGCCCAGCTCGGCGAGCTGGTTGGACCACATGAACGAGGTGGCTCCCTTGCCGGTCACCACCAGCTGGTCGGCGACCCCGCCGCCGACGGCCTCGTGCACGATGTCGGCCGGCGGGGTGGCGCCCTTGGCCCGCGCGTCGACCCACATCTCGAACCAGGCGACCAGGTCGGCCTCGGTGAAGGCCAGCTTCGGCCCGTCGTAGAACTCCTTGCCCTGCGAGCGCAGCCAGAGCCAGAGCGCCTTGTAGTCGGCGCTGGGGTCCATCGCGCCCCAGTAGTCGCCGCCGGCCTTCGTGCTCAGCTCGGCCGCCCAGGCGATGAACTCGTCGTACGTCCAACCGGTCTGCGGCTCTTCCATCCCGTACTCGGCGATCTTGGTCTTGTCGTAGACCAGGGCCGGGGTGTTCTCGCCGGCGGCGACCGCGACCTGCTTGCCGTCGATCTGCCCGTACTGGGTCAGGCTCTCCGGGTGGTTGCTCAGGTCGATGTCGCCCGATTCCACGAACGGCGTCAGGTCCAGGGTGACGTTGCGGCCGGCGTACTCGGCCAGGCCGTTGTCGTCGATCTGGAAGATGTCCGGGGCGTTGCCGCCGGCGGAGATGGTGGCCAGCTTGTCGTAGTAGCCGGTGAACGCCTGCCAGGTCGGGTTGATGGTGACGTTCGGGTTCTTCTCCTCGTACAGGTCGAGGGCCTGTTCGGTGAGTTCCGCGCGGGCCTCGCCGCCCCACCAGAAGAACTCGATGGTGACCGGGGCGTCGGGGTCGGTCGATGCCTCGTCGTCGCCGCAGGCGGCGACGCCGAGGACCAGCGGCACGACGGCCGTGGCGGCGATGCCGCGCAGCAGGCGGCGTCGACCAAAGGGGGTACGGTGAGCACGCGTGGCAGGCGTGTTTGCCGTCGGTGATGTAGCGGGGTGCATTGCGCTCACTCCTTGGGGTTAGGAGGCGACATCGGCCGGCGCGGCGGCAGCCGCGTCGCCCGGGTCCGCATGGCGGTGCGGTTCCGGGCCCGTCGAGTCGCGGATGACCAACTCGGTCTGGAGCGTTACCTGGGCGGTGGTGCGACGGTCGTCGCCATGCTGGAGCAGCATGTCGACGGCCGCCCGGCCGGCGGCCGCGTTGGGTGTGGCCACCGTCGTCAGTTTGGGCCGGGTGAGCCGGCTCAGCGCGATGTCGTCGATGCCGACCACGCTGATGTCGCGGGGCACCGCGATCCCGTGTGCGTCGAGCCCTTCGATCAGGCCGATCGCCATCAGGTCGTTGTAGGCCAGGACGGCGGTGACGTCGGCGCGGCGGACCTGGTCCGCCGCGGCGATGCCGCCGCCCTCGGTGGGCGGGTTGGGGCCGAGCACGGTCAACGTGACATCGGTCGAGCGGACCGCGGCGGTCGCGGAGCGGCGGATCTCCCGGTTGGTCCATGAGCCGCGCGGGCCGCCGAGCAGGGCGATCCGGCGGTGGCCGAGGCCGATCAGGTGCTCCACGGCGAGCCGGGCGCCCTGGCCGACGTCGATCACCACGTTCGGCAGGCCGGTCACCTGCCGGTTGATCACCACCAGCGGTACGTCCCGGCTGAGCTGCTCGATCAGGCTGTTGCTCATCCGGGGGCTGCACAGCAGCACCCCGTCGACCTGCTTGGCGAGGGCGTGGACCAGCTCCTCCTCGACCGCCGGGTCCTCGTTGGTGTCGGTGACGAAGATGTGGTAGTCGCGGTGCCGGGCCTGGCTCTCCGCCGCCTTGATCAGCGGTGGGAAGAACGGGTTGGCGATGTCGGCGACGATCAGCCCGATGTTGTGCGTACGGCCGGTGATCAGCGCGCGGGCCGCCCGGTTGGGGCGGTAGCCGAGGTGTTCCGCACAGGCCAGCACCCGGCTGCGGGTCTCCGGGTTGACCAGGTGCGGGGCCGAGAACGTGCGGGACACGGTGGAGATGTGCACTCCGCAGGCCCGGGCGACGTCTCGAATGGTGGCTGGCACGCGCGGTCCTTGGGGTCGAAGCGGTGCACCGGCCCGGCGGGCGCGGACGGTGACCGGTGTGTGGCTGGGGTCACGTGGTCCGCCAATTAATGCAAACGGTTGCTCAGGTGTCAACGGTCTTCGATTGCGTATTTGTTGCGGCGACGGTCCTGCGGAGTGTTCATAACCTCGCGTTAGCGGATGAATCGGACCGGTTGCCGAGCGGGCATTGACGAGAGTGTTGGTCTCGTGGCAACTTCGGCTGCAAACCTTTGCAGCCAACCGGAGGCGGAGCAGCGATGTCCCCAGAACCCGATCGGCGGCTGCGCTACGCGCTCGTCGGCACCGGCGCCCGCGCCGAGATGTTCGTCCGCGCCCTGGTGCTCGACCACCGCGACACCGCCGAGCTCGTCGCCTTCGCCGACAGCAACCAGGCCCGGATGGACGCGCACAACGCCTGGCTGGAGGAGCTCGGCCGCGACGCCGTCGCGACGTACCCGGCCAGCGAATTCGTCACCATGCTCGGCAAGGAACGGGTCGACGTCGCACTGGTCACCACCGTCGACCGGGTGCACGACGAGTACATCGTCGCCGCCCTGCACGCCGGCTGCGACGTGATCACCGAGAAGCCGATGACCGTCGACGTGCCCCGCTGCCAGCGGATCCTCGACGCGGTCGCACAGACCGGGCGCAGCGTGCAGGTCGCCTTCAACTACCGCTACAACCCGTTGCACGAACGGGTCCGCCAGGTCCTCGCCGACGGCGAGATCGGCGAGGTCGGCTCGGTGCACTTCGAATGGCTGCTCGACGTGCGCCACGGTGCCGACTACTTCCGCCGCTGGCACCGCGACAAGGCCAACTCCGGCGGGCTGATGGTGCACAAGGCAAGCCACCACTTCGACCTGGTCAACTGGTGGCTGGACGCGGCCCCGGTGCAGGTCTACGCGGCCGGCCGGCTGTTCTTCTACGGCGAGTCCGGCCGCCGCCACGGCTACGCCCGCGACTACGACCGGGCGCACGGCGAGGTCGCCGCCGCCGGTGACCCGTTCGCCCTGCAACTGGCCGCCCACCCCCGGCTGCGGGCGCTCTACCTGGAAGCCGAGGCCGAGGACGGCTACCACCGTGACCAGAATGTCTTCGCCCCCGGAGTGACCATCGAGGACGACATGTCGGTGCTGGCCACCTACTCCACCGGGGCCACGATGACGTACCACCTCACCGCGTACGCCCCCTGGGAGGGCTACCGGGTGATGTTCAATGGCAGCCGGGGTCGGCTCGAGCTGGAGGTGGTGGAGAGCGACTTCGTCAGCCCGTACGCCGCCGGTGAACTCAAGGGTGCCGCGTTGCACGGCGTCCAGGCGGCGGTCGAGGAGGGCTGGGCCAAGATCACTGTCCGGCCGTTCTGGGAGCAGCCCCGGCAGGTGCCGGTCGCCGGCTACACCCGGACCGGCCACGGCGGGGCCGACGCCAAGATGACCGCCGTGCTCTTCGGCGGCGCGACCGACCCGATGGGCCGGGGTGCCACCGCCCGCGACGGCGCGCTCGCCCTGCTCACCGGCCTGGCCGCGAACCGGTCCTTCGAGACCGGCCAACCGGTGCGGGTCGCCGACCTGCTCACCGTCGACTGACCGGCGACCTTCCCGACCCTGCCTGACCGCGAGGAGCCTGCTTCCGTGTCCCTGCAACCCGACCCGGCATCCGCGAGCGCCGGCCCGCTGGCCGACCAGCTGTTTCCGGCCGAACCCACCCAACGGGCGATCGCCCGCGAGCTCTACGGCTACGCCCGGCACCTGCCGATCATCTCCCCGCACGGCCACGTCGACCCGGCGATCCTCGCCGACGACGAGCCGTTCCCGGACCCGGCCCGGCTGCTCGTCGTACCGGACCACTACGTCACCCGGATGCTGCTCAGCCAGGGCATCCCGCCGGGCGACCTCGGCGTACCGCTGCGGGCCGGGATTCGGGCCCGGCCGCCGGCCGGGGACGGCGACTACGCCGCCGAGACCGACGGGCGGGCCATCTGGCGTCGGCTCGCCGCCAACTGGCACCTGTTCCGGGGCACCCCGTCACGGCTGTGGCTGGAGAAGACCTTCGCCGAGGTGTTCGGGGTGACCGTCGGGCTGAGCGCGCAGACCGCCGACGAGGTCTACGACACCATCGCGGCGCGGCTGGCCGAGCCGGCGTACCGGCCCCGGGCCCTGTTCGACCGCTTCAACATCGAGGTGCTGGCCACCACCGAGTCGCCCCTGGACGACCTCGGCCGGCACGCCAAGCTCGCCGCCGACGGCTGGGGCGGCCCCGGCGGGCGGGTGATCACCACGTTCCGGCCGGACAACGTCGTCGACTTCGAGTTCGACGGCTGGGTCGACAACGTCGCCGCCCTCGGCGTGATCACCGGAACGGACACCGGCACGTACGCCGGTTTCCTCGACGCCCTGCGCTCCCGCCGGCAGGCCTTCGTCGCCGCCGGCGCGACCAGCTCCGACCACGGCCACCTGACCGCCCTCACCCTGCGGCTGGACCAGCGCGAAGCCGCCGAACTGTACGACCGGGGGCTGCGCGGCGTCGCCACCGCCGCCGACGCCGAGGCGTTCCGGGCGCACATGCTCGTCGAGTTCGCCCGGATGTCCATCGAGGACGGCATGGTGATGCAGCTGCACCCCGGCTCGGTGCGCAACCACAACAAGTGGCTGTACGCCACCCACGGCCGCGACGTCGGCGGCGACATCCCGCAGGCCACCGAGTACCTGCACGCGCTGACCGCGCTGCTCGACGCCTACGGCAACGACCCGAGGCTGCGGATCGTCGTCTACACCCTCGACGAGTACACCTTCACCCGGGAGCTCGCCCCACTCGCCGGTGGGTACGCCGCCCTCTACCTCGGCGCCCCCTGGTGGTTCCTGGACTCCCCGGAGGTGCTGCGCCGGTTCCGGGAGGCGGTCACCGAGACCGCCGGCTTCTACAACACCGCCGGCTTCGTCGACGACACCCGGGCGTTCTGCTCGATCCCGGCCCGCCACGACGTGGCCCGCCGCATCGACGCCGGCTACCTGGCCCGGCTCGTCGCCGAGCACCGGCTCAGCCTCGACGAGGCCGCCGAGACCATCGTCGACCTGGCGTACCGCCTGCCCAAGCGGGTCTTCAAGATCGGGGAAAAGTTGTCATGAGCGTCACCATCACCGGCGTCGACGTGCACGACGTACGGTTCCCGACCGCCGCCGCCGGCGACGGCTCGGACGCGATCAACCGGGGCGACTACTCGGCCACCTACGTCGAACTGCGCACCGACGCGCCCGGCGGGGTCTTCGGTGCCGGCTTCACCTTCACCAACGGCCGCGGCAACGAGATCACCTGCGCGGCGGTACGCGCGTTGGCCCACCACGTCACCGGCCGGACCGTCGCCGAGATCGTCGCCGAACCGGTCGCCTTCTGGCGCTCACTCACCGCCGACGTGCAGCTGCGCTGGCTCGGGCCGGAGAAGGGCGTCATCCACATGGCGTCCGGCGCGCTGGTCAACGCCGTCTGGGACCTGCGGGCCAAGCTGGAGGGCAAGCCGCTGTGGCGGCTGCTGGCCGAAATGCCGACCGACGAGCTGGTCGCCAGCATCGACTTCCACCACATCAGCGACGCGATCACCCCCGACGAGGCCGCCGCGATCCTGGACAAGGGGCTGGTCGGCCAGGCCGACCGGCTCGCCGAGCTGCAGCGCGACGGGTTCCCGTCGTACACCACCTCGGTCGGCTGGCTCGGCTACCCCGACGACAAGGTCCGCGCGTTGACCCGGGCGGCGTACGCCGACGGGTGGCGGGCGATGAAAATGAAGGTCGGCGGCCCGATCGACGACGACGTCCGCCGGGCGCGGATCATCCGCGCCGAGATCGGCCCGGACGCGCTGCTGATGATGGACGCCAACCAGGTGTGGGACGTCGACGAGGCGATCGCCAACATGGCCCGGCTGGTCGAGGTCGACCCGTACTGGATCGAGGAGCCGACGCACGCCGACGACGTGCTCGGCCACGCCCGGATCGCCGCCGCCGTCACCGAACTGTCCGACGGGCGCTGCCGGGTCGCCACCGGCGAGGTCGCCGCCAACCGGGTCATCTTCAAACAGCTGATGCAGGCCGAGGCGATCCGGGTCTGCCAGATCGACGCGTGCCGCATCGCCGGGGTCAACGAGGTGCTGTCGGTGATCCTGCTGGCCGCCAAGTTCGGCGTACCGATCTGCCCGCACGCCGGTGGCGTCGGCCTCTGCGAGTACGTGCAGCACCTGGCGATCTTCGACTACCTGCGGGTCGGCACCTCGCTCGACGGGCGGATGGTCGAGTACGTCGACCACCTGCACGAACACTTCGTCGACCCGGTCCGCACCCGGGGCGGGCGCTACCTGGTGCCCGACCAGCCCGGCTACAGCGCCACCATGAAGCCCGCGTCGATCGCCGAGTTCTCCTTCCCGGACGGGCCGGTGTGGCGGTGAACGGCGACATCCCGCTGCTCGGCCTGGGCACCCTCGACCGGGTACCGACGGCCAGCCGGCCACTGATCCGCCCCGGCGACGTCGGCGCCGGCATCGTCCACCTCGGACTCGGTGCGTTCCACCGGGCCCATCAGGCCGTCTACACCGAGCGGGCGATCGCCGCCGCCGGCGGCGACTGGGGCATCGTCGGCGTCGCCCCGCGCAACGTCGACGTGGTCCGCCGGCTCACCGACCAGGACGGCCTGTTCAGCGTCACCACCTTGTCCGCCGCCGGCGCGCAGACCAAGGTAGTCGGCGCGTTCGCCGGGGTCCGGCACGCCGCCAGCGACCCGACGGCGATCGTGGCGCTGCTGGCCGACCCGGCGATCCGGGTGGTCACGTTGACGGTGACGGAGAAGGCGTACCAGCTGGACCCGGTCACCGGCGAGCTGCGCCCGGACGAGGCCGTCGCCGCCGACCTGAGCACCGACCGGCCGCCGACGACCGTGCCCGGCCTGCTGCTGCGCGGGCTCGCCGCCCGGGCCGCCGCCGACGCCGGCCCGATCGCCCTGGTCAGCTGCGACAACCTGCCGTCCAACGGCCACCGGCTGCGCGGCCTGGTCCACGAGGCCCTGGCGTACGCGAAAGTGCCCGACGCGACCACCGACTGGGTGCACGCCCACGTCACCTTCCCCGGCACCATGGTCGACCGGATCGTGCCGGCCGCCACCGCGCAGACCCTGGACACCGCCGCTTCGGCGCTCGGGGTGCGGGATCTGGCGGCGATCGCCGGGGAACCGTACTCGCAGTGGGTGGTCGAGGATGACTTTCCCGGCGGCCGGCCCGCCTGGGACCGGGCCGGTGCGGTGCTGACCGGCGACGCCGGCCCGTGGGAACGGCTCAAGCTGCGCGCCCTCAACGGCGTCCACTCGGCCATCGCCTACCTCGGGGCGCTGGCCGGGCAGGAGACCATCGCCGAGACGCTGCGGCTGCCCGGCCTGGCCGACGTGCTGCGGCGGATGATCGCCGAGGACGTCGCGGCCAGCTTCACCCCACCCGACGGGGTGTCGGTGATCGGGTACGGCGAATCGGTGCTGGACCGCTTCGCCAACCCGGCGATCCGCCACCGCACCATCCAGGTGGCGATGGACGGGTCGCAGAAGCTGCCGCAGCGGGTGCTGCACACCATCGCCGACCGGCGGGCGGGCGGGCACTCGGCGTACTGGTCGGCGCTGGTCGTCGCGGCCTGGATGCGGTTCGTCCAGGGCCGGGCCGACGACGGCGCGGCGCTGCCGCTGGACGACCCGCTGGCCGGGCGGATCCGTGCCGCGCTGGCCACAAGCACCGGTACGCCCGCCTCGGTGGTGCCGGCGCTGCTCGGCCTGACCGAGATCTTCCCGCCCGAGCTGGCCGTCGACGAGCAGGTCCGGCGCGACATCGTGACCTGGCTGACCGCGCTGGACACCCACGGGGCGGCCGGTACGGTGACCGGCGCGGCGACCTGACCCACCGGAGGTTCCCGAACGTGACGAACACCCCGCCCCGGGTGGCCCTGATCGGTGCCAACGGCCACGGCCTGTGGCACCGGCGGCAGATCGCCCCGCTGCACGCCGCCGGTGCGCTGCGTCTGGTCGGCCTGGTCGACGTACGGCCGGTGACGCCGGCACCGGACGCGCCGATTCCCGACGACGTCGAGGTGTCGACCGACCATCGGCAGTTGCTGGAGCGGACCAGCCCGGACGTGGTGGTGATCTGCACGCCGCCGTACACGCATCTGCCGATCGCCCTCGACGCGCTCGCCGCCGGCGCCGACCTGCTGCTGGAGAAGCCGCCGGTGGTGAACCTCGACGAGCACCGGCGGCTCGCCGAGGCCCTGGACCGGCACGGCCGGGTCTGCCAGGTCGGCTTCCAGGCCCTCGGGTCGGCGGCCCTGGCCGAGCTGACCCGGGCGGCGACCGACGGCCGGCTCGGTACGGTCACCGGCATCGCCACGGTCGCCGCCTGGCAGCGCGACGACGCCTACTACCAGCGGTCGCCGTGGGCCGGGCGGCGCAGCGTCGACGGCCGGCCGTCGCTGGACGGGGCGTTGGCCAACCCGTTGGCGCACGCCACCATGCAGTGCCTGGCGGTGGCCGCTGCGGTGGGCGGCGGCCGGCCGGTGCTGGTCGAGCTGGAGCGCTACCGGGTGCGCCCGATCGAGGTCGACGACACCGCGTCGATGCGGATCACGCTGGACTCCGGGCTGTCGATCGTGGTCGCGGTGACCCTGGCCGGGGAGGACTTCATCGCCGGTGAGGTGCTGGTGCACGGCACGGCCGGCACCGCCGTGCTGGAGTATCCGACCGACCGGCTGCGGCTGCCCGGCGAGGCGGCGATGCGGCTGGTGCCGGGGCGGACCGGGCTGTTGCAGAATCTGCTGGCGCACCGGCGGGACCCGGGCGGCGTACCGCTGATCGCCCCGCTGGCGCGGACCGCGCCGTTCACCGAGGTGCTGGCGGCCGTGCAGGCCGCGCCGGCACCCCGGCTGGTCGACGCCGCGCACGTGGTCGCCACCGGCACCGCCGGGGCCGACCGGGTGGTGACGATCAGTGGGATCAACGGGATCGTCCGGCGCAGCGCCGTCGAGATGTCGCTGTTCGCCGAGCACGAGGTGCCCTGGGCGGTACGGCCACAGCGGATCCGACTGGGACGGGAGGTGCCCGCCGGCGGCTGAGTCCTTGCAAATCGGCAGCCACATCGGTAGTGAGAAAATCGGACGAAATGTCACCGACCTCGGCGAATATTCGCCGGGTAAACAAATTGTGCCCGATTAATCTGCAAACAATCTGCAAACGAAGTCCATTGACTTGCTTCTTCGTGAGATTTTATCGTGTGGCAATGCGACTTAGGAGAATGACCGCCGTTGTCGTCGGAGTGGCGCTCGTGGCCGTGCTGCCGGCGACGGCGGCCGTGGCGGGTGCCGGCAGGGACTCCGACCGGCTGTCCTGGGCGGCCCGGCACCTGGGCCGGCAGGTGCTGCCGGCCAACGACGGCTGGGCCGCCGCAGGTCCCGGCACCACCGGCGGTTCGTCGGCTGCCGCCGACGACGTCCACGTCGTCGACAGCCGGGCCGAACTGATCGCCGCGCTCGGCGGGGACAACGCCACCAACCGGACCAACGATACTCCGAAGATCATCTATCTGAAAGGCGCGATCAACGGTTTCGAGGGGCCGGATGGTGCACTGCTGAACTGCGCCGACCTGGCCGACCCCGAATACGATTTCGACGAGTTCCTGGCCACCTACGACCCGGCGGTGTGGGGGCGGGTCAACCCGAGCGGCCCGCTGGAGGACGCCCGCCGACGGTCGGTCACCAATCAGACCCGGCACACCCAGATCAACGTGGGCCCGAACACCACCATCATCGGCCTGCGCGGCGCGCGGCTGCACAATCTCACCCTGATGGTCGACAGCGCCAACAACGTCATCGTCCGCAACGTCGTCTTCGACGACGCGTACGACTGTTTCCCGGCCTGGTCGCCGAACGACGGCGAGGCCGGCAACTGGAACTCGCAGTACGACCTGATGTCGGTCCGCCGCTCCGAGAACGTCTGGGTCGACCACAACACGTTCACCGACGGCGACAACCCGGACAGCGCCCAGCCGGTCCACTTCGGTCGACCGCTGCAGGTGCACGACGGGGCACTCGACATCACCCACACCGCCAGCCTGGTCACCGTCTCGTACAACCGGTTCGACGGCCGCGACAAGGTCATGCTGATCGGCTCGTCGAACACCGTCGGCCCGGACGTCGGCCGGCTCAACGTGACCCTGCACCACAACGTCTTCGACGGCAGCCTGCAACGCCTGCCCCGAATCCGGTTCGGTCAGGTCGACATCTACAACAACCACTACCAACTGCGCGGCGACGGATTCGAGTACGCCGTCGGCGTCGGCGTGCAGGGCGCGCCGTACCTGGAGAACAACGCGTTCGAACTCGGCGCCGGGATCACCACCGCCGACCTGCTCTACGACTGGGGCGGCACGGTGGTCAGCGAGCAGGGCAGCTGGGTCGCCCAGGGCCACCGGCCACTGCGGCCGGCCAGCCTGCTCGCCGCGTACAACGAGGTCAACGACCCGGACCTCGGCGCGGACGCCGGCTGGACGCCGACCCTGCGGCACGGGCCGGTGCTGCCGGCCGCCGTCGTCCCGCTCTACACCGCGCTCACCGCCGGAGCCGGCAAGCTGCCGGTCTGACCCGGCTCCCTGCAGAGACCCCCGCGGGCAGTGGCGGCCCCGCTGTCCGCGGGTCCCACAACCGGACGGCCGGCCTCCCCGAAGCGGGGAGGCCGGCCGTCCGTGCCGCGTAAAGCCCGGTGTTCCGGAGACCTCAGAGGCGGTGGCCGTTGGTGGCGTGGAACGCGTGGTGCTGACCCGGCCGGGGCCGGACGAACACGGTGTCGTTCATCGCCGGCATGTGCCGCCGGTCGGTCCGCACCACGAACCGCTCGGAGCTGCCGTCCAGGGTCGCGTGGCCGTAGACGTTGGCGTCCGAACCGAGGTCCTCGACCAGTTCGACGACCATCGGCATGCCACCCTCGGTCGCGCCGACCAGGTCGCAGTCCTCCGGCCGGAAACCGACGGTGACCCGGTTGTTGCCACCGGCCTTCGCCGCCTCGATCTGCTCCCGGCTCAGCTGCACGACCATCTCGGCGAAGACCGCGCCGTTGTCGGTCAGCGGAACGGTCTTGATGTTCATCGCCGGCGAACCCATGAAGCCGGCGACGAACACGTTCGCCGGTGCGTCGTACAGGTTCCGGGGGGTGTCGACCTGCTGAAGTTCGCCGTCGAGCAGCACCGCCACCCGGTGACCCATCGTCATCGCCTCGACCTGGTCGTGGGTGACGTAGACGGTCGTGACACCGAGGCTGGCCTGCAGCGAGGCGATCTGGGTACGGGTCTGCACCCGCAGCTTCGCGTCGAGGTTCGACAGCGGCTCGTCCATCAGGAAGACCTGCGGCTCCCGGACGATCGCGCGGCCCATCGCGACCCGCTGACGCTGACCACCGGAGAGCGCCTTCGGCTTGCGGTTGAGGTACTCCTCCAGCTGCAGCAGGGCCGCGGCCTTCTTGACCCGCTGGTCGATCTCCGCCTTCGAGGTCCGGCGCAGCTTCAGCGCGAAGGCCATGTTCTCGTACACCGTCATGTGCGGGTAGAGCGCGTAGTTCTGGAAGACCATCGCGATGTCGCGGGCCTTCGGCGGCAGGTGCGTGACGTCGCGGTCGTCGATGAGGATGCGGCCCTCGTCGACGTCCTCCAGGCCGGCGAGCATCCGCAGGCTGGTGGACTTACCACAACCGGAGGGGCCGACCAGCACCAGGAACTCGCCGTCGCCGATCTCGAGGTTCAGCTTGTTGACGGCGGGGCGTTCGGTGCCCGCGTAGATGCGCGACGCCTGTTCGTACGTGACCGTAGCCATGGTCGATGCTTCCTTTCACCGGCAGGAACGTGCCGGACGATCCGAGTGAAGGAGCGGCCGGCGCCGTACGCCGGCCCACGCGTGGGCACGCAGCCGCCTGGCGTCGTGTCGCACGTGTCACGCCACGGTAAACGGGTTTTGCCCGGCTGCCAAGGCCGGGACGGGCTACCGTTACCGCTGATTCCGGACTTAACGGAAACCATGGTGGTGTATGCCACCCCGGCCGGCCCATCCGGACGCCCGCACCGCCCCGTACAACGGGAAAGATCGATCGGACAGACCGGCCGATGCGGCGGTAACGCCACGTCAGTGGCTATGCTGACCCCGGAACACCTGCCCCTGTAGCTCAGTTGGCCAGAGCACTCGCCTTGTAAGCGAGATGTCGCCGGTTCGAGCCCGGCCGGGGGCTCCAGCACCACGAGGGTGATGTCACCCTCCGTTACGACGCTCTCTCGGTGTACCGGTTCGGCCGGTATTCCTCTGGGGAATGATTATTCCTCACAGGTATACCGGTCTGCCGCAGTACCGGTCCGTCCGACCGGCCGGGCCGGCCGGCGACAGCCCGTCGGTGTGCAGGCCTTCCCACTCCTGATCACGAGTTGGCCGCGATCGCGGCCCGGCGGCGGTCGCGGGGCGATCGTTTGTCGCTCGGCGTCGCTAGGATCAGCCGTCCCGCACAGCCGGCGCTCAGGTGGTTCTCACCGTCGGCGGTCCGCGGGCACGGGGAATCTCTTATCTAGGAGCAGGTGGAACATGTCCGACCCCTCGCAGCCGCAGCAACCCGCTGGCCCGACCGGGCAGCCGATGCCGCCGGCTGGCGTTCCGATGGATCCGGCGTACGGCGGTCAGCCCGTCGCGCCGATGGCCGCGCCGCCGAAGAAGTCCAAGGCCGGGAAGATCATCCTGATCGTTCTCGCCGTCGTGCTGGTGCTCTGCCTCGGCGGTGCGACGGCGATCTACTTCCTGGTCCGTGACACCGTCGACGAGGTCGTCCAGGCCAGCCAGACCCGGCTCGTCACCCCGGAGACCCTGGCCGGCCGGGCGCTGAGCACCGATCCGGAGTTCCAGTCCCTGGCCGAGGAGGTGGCCACCGGGCTGAAGACCGACGTGCCCGAGTCGTCCAGCACGATCGGCGCGTTCTACGGCGACATCGAGCAGGAAGACCTGATCATGATCGCCGGGGCGTCCGGCATCATCGCCGATCCCGACCAGGAGTTGGCGGACGCGACCAACGGCGACGCCATGGGCTTCGGCATGACCAACGTGACCGACGTGGACGCCGGCCCCAAGGGCGGCTCGGCGCGGTGCGGTGACGCCGACCTCGAAGGCATCCCCGGCGGGGTCTGCGTCTGGACCAGCCGCGGTGCCCTGGTGATGTACGTGTTCTACTTCAGCACCGGCGAGGAGGCCGCCGCCGAGCTGGTCACCATCCGGGACGCGGTCGAGCAGACCAGCTGATCACCACCCCGGCCGGCGGCCCACCATCGTCATCGGTGGGCCGTCGACCGGGTACGGGCCAGCAGCCCGTACCGGCGGATCGCCCGCAGTGGCTCGGTGGCCGCACCCTCCCGGCGCAGGATGTGGTTCGCGGCGAGGATTCCGGTCACCGCCGCCCGTTCCATCAACGCACTCGGCACGTCGGTGCCGATCCCGTCGCCGGCGAGGAAGAGCCCGTCGGCGTCGGTGACCACCCCGGGCCGCCGGTGGGCCGCCCCCGGCGCGAACGCCGGCGCCTGGGCCTCGACCCGGGCCCGGACCTGCCGCACCGGCAGCGCCGCCACCTCCGGCCAGAGGGTCACCAACTCGGTCCGCATCCGTTCGGCCAGCACCTCGGCGGGCACCTGCTCCGGGCAGGCGTACGCGTGCAGCTCCAGCACCGCCCCCCGGTGCCGCTGCGCCCACTGCCGGGCCTGGTGCTCCAGCCGGTGATAGAGGGTGACCGAGTCCAGCGTCGGCTGCCGCGATACTCCACAGAAGACCGGTCGGTCGGCGGCGACGTCACCGTCGAGCCAGAACCGGGCGACCGCGTACGGCGGCCCGACGCCCAGCCCGCCGACCTGATCGGCCAGCGTCGGCGCGTCCTGCGCCAACCGGGGCGACTCGGCCAGCAGCGCCCGCAACGCCGGCGGGTCGACGGCCAGAACCACGTACCGGGCGGTGTGCGCGGCACCGGAGGCGCACCGCACCTGCCAACCGTTGGCCCGACGCGGGGTGACGCCGCGTACCTCGTCACCGGTGACCACCCGACCACCGTGCCGGCGCAGATGCTCCTGCAGCGGCTGCCAGATCGCGGTGTCGTAGTCACGGTCCGGGGCGTCGAAGCCGAGCCCTTCCGGGTTGCCCAGGAAGTAGAAGTGAAAGCTGGCGACCAGTTCGGCGGCGGACATGTCGCGTTCGTGGTTGAAGAACGAATGCGAGAAGACCTCGAACAGCATCGCCCGCGCCCGGTCCGGCAGCCGCAGCGAGTCCAGCAGGTCGGCCGCGCTGCGCCCGTCGAGGTCCTGGTAGGTCCGCTCCGGATGGAAGGCCAGCAGCGGCAGCGCCGCCGCCCGGTCCATCTCGCGCAGCTGCCGCAGCCGCAGGCTCGGGCTGCGCAGCAGCAGCGCCAGCAGGTTGACCGGCGGGGTGGTCGGCAACCGGCCGAACTCCTCCGGCGGCCACTGCGCCGACCACACCGGATACCCGTCGACCGGGTGCAGCATGCCCAGCGCCGGATCGGCGCGGCGCAGAATCGACCGCCAGTTGTAGTACTGCCGGAAGAAGGCGTGGAAGCCGTGGTCGACGGGTTGGACGGTGCCGTCGTGGAGCGTCTCCGGCCAGGCGGCGAGCCGTCCGCCGAGCTGCGCGGCGCGTTCCAGCACGGTCACCCGTACGCCGCGTTCGGCGAGCACGATCGCCGCCGACATGCCGGCGATGCCGCCACCGACCACCAGGGCGTCGGTGCCGGCGGCGACCTGATCGGTGCCGGTCGCGTCGGCCGGCGACACCTCGGCCCGTACGCCGAACATCCGGCCGACCGCTCGGGACAGTCCCACCGCTCCTCCTGACGACGCCGGTGCGTCCAGTGTGCCGGTCACTGTGGCGCGGCGAGCGGCTTTACGGTCACCCCGCGCGTGCCGCGGGTTACTACCATCCCGGGCATGGTTGCCGACCCCTGGCGTGACCGGGCCCGCCGCGTGGGCGGCCGGTGGCGTGGCACCGCCGACAACCGTCCGCACTACATCGTCTGTGGGCAGGACCCGCTGGCGTACCGCGTGGTCGGTGAGCTGGTCGCGGCGTCGGCACTGGTCACGGTGATCGTGCCGACCCGGCCTCGGCCGGACGGCCCGGACATGCGGTCGATCAAGGGGATCCGGCTGTTGCGGGCCGACCGGCTCACCGAGCGGACGTTCCGCAGCGCCGGGCTGGCCGGTGCCCGGGGGCTGGCCCTGCTCGACCAGGACGACGTCGGCAACATCGACGCCGCGCTCTGCGCCCAGGAGGTCGAGCCGAACCTGCGGGTGGTGATGCGGATGTTCAACACCCGGCTCGGTAGCCGGGTGAAACGCCTGTTCGCCGACTGTGAGGTGCTCTCCGACGCGTCGATGGCGGCACCGGCGTTCGTCGCGGCGGCGCTCGGTGTGGTGTCGCCGACCCACTTCCGCCACGGCGGCCGGACCCTGCACGTGGCCCGCCGTGACGAGGTCCGCCCGGAGCATGTCGTGTGCGGGCTGGCCGACCTGCGCGACCCTGGCCACCCACGGGTGCTGCCGGCCGACGCCGACAGCGCCGACCTGGTGCTGGCCGAGGCGGCCGGGGCGCAGGTGGGGCCGGTGCCGGCGGCCCGGGCGGATCGCCCGCGCCCGGCAGCGGGCGCGGATCTGGCGCAACCCGGTACGAGCGCTGCGTTCGTTCGCCACCCGGAAGATCGGCATGGCGACTCTCGGCGTACTGGCCGTGGTGGTGGTCTTCGGTGTGCTGCTGTCGCGGGCGGAGGGGGTCAGCGTCGCCCAGGCGGTCTACCTGACCGTGGTGATGACCCTCAGCGGCGCCGATCCGGATCTGGGCAAGTCGGCGGCGGTCCAGGTGATGCAGGTGGTGCTCAGCCTGGCCGGGCTGGCGTTGATTCCGCTGCTCACCGCCGCCGTGGTCGACGGGGTGGTGAACGCCCGGCTGGCGCTGACCGACGGGCGGGCCCGCCCGGAGCGGATCGGCCACGTCGTGGTGGTCGGGTTGGGAAACGTCGGCACCCGGGTGATGTGGCAACTGCACGACCTCGGCGTCGAGGTGGTCGGCGTCGACACCGATCCGCAGGCGCGGGGAGCGGCGGTCGCCCGGGACATCGACGTGGCGGTGGTCATCGGTGACGGTTCCCAGGTCGAGACGCTACGCAGTGCCTCGGTGCAGACCTGCCGGGCGCTGGTGGTGGTCTCCACCGACGACGTGACGAACCTGCAGGCGGCGCTCTACGCGCGGGAGCTGAACCCGGACGTCACCGTCGTCCTGCGGCTGTTCGACGGCGACTTCGCCGGACGGATCCAGCGGGCCTTCAACATCGGGGTCTCCCGCAGCGTGTCGTACCTGGCGGCGCCGGCGTTCGCGGCGGCGCTGATGGACCGGGAGGTGATCGCGACGATCCCGGTGAGCCGGCACGTGCTGCTGGTCGCCGAGGTGATCGTCGCGCCGGGGTCGGTGCTCGACGGGCAGACCCTGGCCGCGGTCGGCACCAACCCGGGGGTACGGGTCATCGCGTTCGCCCAGTTCGGCGAGCCGGGCCCGATCTGGTTGCCGGCGGCCGGCTACCGGCTGCACGCCCGGGACCGGATCACCGTGGTGGCCCGCCGCTCCGGGTTGAGCTGGCTGCTCAAGCAGGCGGCGGACCCGACGGACGAGGCCGACGAACAGCCCTGACCGCGCCGCACCGACCCGTCGTCGCCTGACCGCGCCCGGTCTCAGCCGACCGGCACCTCTGCGCCGAGCACCGCCTGCTCGTCCGGGTAGTGCACCAGCACGTCGGCGAGGAACGACTGGACCGCCGGGGCCAGCCCCACGTCCCGGCCGGCCTGCTCGGACAGCCGCCAGCGGTGTTCGATGACCTGCGCGAACAGCTCCGACGGCTCGACCTTGCGGCGCAGGTGGGCGGGGACCGCGCGGACCACCGGCTCGAACACCTCGGTCAGCCAGCGGTGCGACGCCTGCTGCTCGTCGGTCAGGTCGCTCTCCGCCCGGTACGCGTCGAGGTCGTTGAGCAGCCGGCGGGCCTGGTTCTCCTCGGCGTCGAGCCCGGTCAGGCGCAGCAGCCGGCGGCTGTGGTAGCCGGCGTCGACGACCTTGGGGCGGACGAGGTAGGAGCCGCGGTCGACGACCGACATGGCCACTTCGGCGACGTCGAAGCCGAGCTCGTTGAGCCGGCGGATCCGGCGTTCGATGTCGTGCCGCGACTCGCGTTCGACGTGCTGCTCGTAGGTGATCTCGTGCCAGAGGCGTTCGTAGCGGGCGACGACCTCCTCGGCGACCGTCTCCGGGTCGATCGACTCGTGCAGCAGGCCGGCGGCCTGCAGGTCGAGCGCCTCGCCGAAGATGTTGACCCGGGCGATCTCCAGATCCTCGCCGCGTTGCCCGTTGGACAGGCTGGGCCGCAGCGCCCCGGTCTCGGCGTCGACCAGGTACGCGGCGAACGCGCCCGCGTCCCGGCGGAACAGGGTGTTCGACAGTGAGCAGTCGCCCCAGAAGAAGCCGGTCAGGTGCATCCGGACGATCAGCGCGGCGAGCGCGTCGAGCAGCCGGGCCAGCGTCTCCGGGCGCAGCTGGTTGGAGAACAGCGCCCGGTACGGCAGGGAGAACTGCAGGTGCCGGGTGATCAGTACCGGGTCGAGGGGCTCGCCGTCGGCGTCGGTGCGGTCGGCGACGATCGCCACCGCCTCGACGGACGGGAAGTCGATCCGTTCCAGGGCGCGCAGCAGGTCGTACTCGCGTTCGGCGACCCGTTCACCGGTCTCCTTGACCGCGTAGACGGTGCCGGCGAGTTTGACGAACCGGACGACGTGCCGCGAGATGCCCTGCGGCAGTGCCACCAGGTGGTCGGCAGGCCACTGCTCCAGCGGTGTCGACCAGGGCAGGTCGAGCAGCGCCGGGTCCACAAGGGCCGAGGTGATCCGCACGGGATCAAGCATGACGGGTACGCCGCCGCGATGCCGCCTGCCGTGGCTCGGCTAACACTCGTGATTCGTCCGTTATTGATGGCATTTGTAGGGTCCCGCCGCCATCCTGTCGCCACCGCGACACGACAATGTCACGCCCGGCGTTCGGTAACCTGGCCGGCGTGCCCGACGCCACCGCCTCCCGCCCGTCCGCGCAGCTGGCCGACGCGCGACGGCGGCCGACACCGACGCCGGCCGGCTGGTGGTTCGACGTACTGCTGCTGGCGGCCCTGGCCGGGCTGACCGGGGCGCTGATCGCCGGTGTGTTCCTCGACACCGACGTGGCGGTACGCGACTGGGTCGAGGCGAACCGGCCACCGGTGGCGTACTGGGCGGCCCGAGTCCTCAACTACTTCGGCCAGGGCGGCTCGGTGCTGATCCCGGTCTCCAGCCTGCTCGCGCTCTGGCTGGGCCGGCGGGTCCGGTCGGTCCGGCCGGCGCTGCCGGTGCTCGCCGCCGTGGCGTCGACCTACCTCAGTGTCGGCGCGATGAAGGTACTGCTGCCCCGGGCCTACCCGCGCAACTTCGAGGACCCGTTCCCGGAGCGGCTGTTCACCGAGGCGACGCCGGCGATGGCGTACCCGTCGGGGCACGTCGCCAACGCCGTCATCTGGTACGCCGTGATCGCCCTGCTGATCACCGCGCTGCGCCGCTCGTACGGGCGGCCGGTGCCGGCCGGACGGCCGTTCCCCGGCTACTGGGCGCTGCGGCTGCTGCCCGCCGTCGTCATCTTCTGCACCACGGTCTACCTGGGCTACCACTGGCTGACCGACTCGGTCGCCGGGCTGCTGCTCGGCTGGCTGCTGCTGCGCCTGCTGCAGCGGGTGCCGTGGGACACCGTACGGCTGCCATGGGTGCGCGGCGGCCTGGACCGCCCCGCCGGCCTGTCCTGACCGCTGACGCTTCATGTCGGGGCTGGTGGCGCGAGCGGCTGAGCTTGCCGAGGAACGGTTGGCGGCGGCTCTGCCTCGGCGTTGGCGTCATGTGCAGGCCGTTGCCGGGAAGGCCGGCGAGGTCAGTCATGTCCTGGACCCGGCGGACGCTGAGGTTCTCGTCGCTGCCGCGTGGCTGCACGATGTCGGGTACGCCCCCGGGGTGGCCGATACCGGCCTGCATGCTCTCGATGGCGGGCGGTGGCTGCGCCGTGTCGGGGTGTCCGATCGAGTGGCGGCTCTGGTGGCTCACCATTCGTGCGCGCTGTTCGAGGCGGAGGAACGTGGCCTTCGGGACGAGTTGGCCGCTGAGTTCCCGCAGGAACAGTCGCTGACCGCTGATGCCCTCTGGTACGCGGACATGACGACGGGCCCGGACGGACACGATGTCGCCGTTGCGGACCGGCTGGCGGAGATCGAGCAGCGCTATGGCCCGGATCACCCGGTCACCAGGTTCTGGGTACGGGCCAGACCGACACTGCTGGAAGCCGTCGAGCGGATCACGGATCGGCTCGCGGTGTCCTAACCGATGTACGGCTTCGAACGCCCCTCATAGCCGTGATCGATGCGCAGCCGCATGGACGGTCGACGACGTGGTTGGGGTTGGTGTAGAAGCCGACGATGTGGGTCACTTTGATGTCAACCCCGGTTGCTGCGGCAAGCAGCCAAAGCCCGCTTCAGGTGCAGTTCGTGCACGCTGTTCTGCGCAACGCGCTCCAGCATACGAAGCGGGAAGAACTCGTCTCCCGCAACGTCGCCGAGCTGGTCCGGATTCCATCGCCCCGTTGAAGGTCGGCAAGGGGCTGTCGGTTGAACAGGTACGAGGTCTGCTCAAGGCTGCCGAGGGTCACCTGCTGTACGCGCTGTACGTGGTCGCCGCCACGATGGGATTCCGGCGCGGGGAACTGCTCGGGCTGCGCTAGAGTTCACTGCATACATCACCCGGTTCCCCTAGAGGGGCCGGGTTTTCTTTTGGATCGCGGCAGCAGGCCACTTGGCACTTCCACGCCGGTTTCCGGGTAGTCAACTGCTGAGGACGAGCCAAGATCACCGTCTCAGGGCCTCCCTCTCTGCACCGCGAGAAGCGATAGGGAGGCATCCACCCCCATCCCGTCTGCCGTCGACCCGCACACTGTGGATCGGGCCGCCGCCCGCCACGTCAAGACGGCTTGACGTGCGTATGGACGCGGGCGGGTCCGTCAGCGGTCTGCTCGGCTCACCCGGGTTGACGGCGGGCGGGATGGCTCCCGCGCGCCCGGTGCGGCGTGCGCTCGGCCACACCGCGCGGAGCGCGGGCCGACTTCGCCACGGCCCCGTCCGCTGCCTCGACGACCGCCCTGCTCGGGGGCCAACGACATGCAGGGAGATCTCTCGCAGCGCTGGGTGCAGCAGGCTGTTCAGGGGGGTCAGCGGGGCAGGGCGGCAACACCGGTAAGCAACGCGACACCATCGTGGGCGCGGACGGCCGGGCCGTCCTCGCGGAGCGCATCGAGGATCCGGACTGCGTAGGCAGGGTCCATCCGCTCCGTCACCGTGTCGGGTGTCCACCACTCGATCTGGCTCGTCTCGTCGGACGTCGAGAGAGTTCCCCCGGTGACCTCGGCGCGGAACATCAGCGCGACGATGCCACGGGGCATGTTCTTGTAGACGCCGGTGAGCCGAGTCGGCTCGACAACAAGGCCTGTCTCCTCCCAGACCTCGCGGCGTACGCCGTCCAGCACGGATTCCTCAAGTTCAAGCACCCCACCGGGCGGTTCCCAGTGGGCGTTGTCGCGACGTTGCGTCACCAGCACTCGCCCGGCTGAATCGACGATCACGGCAGCGACGCTGACGGAGTGTCTCGGGCTGCCGGTGGCATCGGTCATGGACGCAGGTTAACATGTTGTCAACACATGTATACCTCCTGGAGTCTGACGATGAGCATCCGCAAGATCGACCCTGCCAGTGACCGAGCGGTCTACCGGCAGATCGCGGACCACCTCCGCGAGGCGATCGAGCGGCATGATCTCGCGCCGGGCGCACAGCTTCCCTCGGAGAGCTCCCTGGTCAACGACTACGGGGTCAGCAGGGTGACCGCGCGCAGGGCGTTGTCGGTCCTCGTTACGGACGGTCTGGTGGTTGCCGAGCACGGCAAGGGCTGGTTCGTCCGACGTCGGCCACCGGTCAAGCGGCTTTCGTCGGACCGGTTTGCCCGGCGGAAGGAAGGCAAAGCGGCCTTCACCGTCGATATGGAGGCGAACGAGCGCAGGTTCACTGTCGAAGTGCTGCACGTGGGGACCGGTCAAGCCCCGGTTGAGGTGCTGGATCGGCTAGGGCTCCCACGCGGCAGTGAGGTAGTGGTCCGGCGCCGCCGGTACCTGGCCGAGGGCCAACCCATCGAGTACGCCACGTCCTACATCCCGATGGATATCGGTTCCGGTACACCGATCGCGGAGCCGAACCCTGGTCCTGGCGGCATCTACGCCCGCATGGAGGACCAGGGCTTCGTCTTCGAGCGGTACGACGAGGAGACAACCGCACGGATGCCCACTGAGGAAGAGGCAAGGATCCTCGCGTTGCCTGCCGGGTCACCAGTTCTGCACCTCGTGCGGACGGCGGTGGCGTCCGGTAGGCCTGTCGAGGTCTGCGACACCGTGATGGATGGTGCCGCATTCGTGCTCTTTTACTCCCTTCCGGCTTAAGGCCGCAAATTGGACGACGTTCGAGACATTGTTGACCGGCTACGTAGACTCGTGTACACATGTATTTGAGTGGTTGGCGTTTCGAGCTGTCGCCCCCAGGGGGCGCTCTGAACAGGAGGTCCGTTGTGAACCCGACCAATTCGGAGGTCTGATGGTGGAGATCGGCGCGGTCGTTGGGGCGGCGCTGCTCGGCTTCTGCGCGGGGCTGTGGTCGTTCCGAGTGAAATCCAGATGGTGCCCCAACTGCGGATGCGCCACCTGGCCGATGGAACGAGGCGCCGACGGCGTGGAAAGGCCATGTGGCGACGGATGACCCGGTGAACAACCGGCTGCTCCGGACACCGGAACCGAGCCCAGGAGATGTGCTGCTGATCGGGCGGGAGGCGAGCGTCCAGTTCGCGGACGACCGCAGCATCCGATTCCGGGTGATCGCAGTGGACCGGAAGTGGACGTACGACGGCTGGATCTGGCTCACCGGCTACGTGATGGACCGCCACGGCAACGCCACGGAACGGCGCGAGATCTTCGTCCAACGACGCGGACTCCACCGACTGCCCAAACGTACCGCGACCTGACTATTGACCAAGGAGACGAAGTGATCATCGACGTACTGCGGGACTGGTGGCTGCGCTGGCTCGACTGGCGCTCCGGCCGGTCCACGGCATCCCGGCGACTGCGCGCCCTGCGGCTGCGGCAGACGACATCCGCCCAGCGTCGCCGCCTCGACGGCAACCGGGGGCACCACTGGCGATCGGAGACCACCACCCTGCTGCCGACCCTGCGCCCCCTGATGACCTACGGCCAGCAACTCGGCTATCGGCTGCCGTCCACCAGCATCCTGACCAACCGGTGACCGTGGCTCACTGCCAGACGCCGGCCCGCATCACCCGGCGTACCCGAAGGTCGTCGTCGAGCTCGACCAGGTCGGCGCGCAACCCTGGCGCGAGCGCCCCGACGCTACCGGCCAACCCGAGCAGCCGCGCCGGGGTGGTCGCCGTCATCCGTACGGCGTCAACGATGCCGATCCCGCCGGCGACCGCCCGGCGCAGCGCCGCGTCCATGGTCAACGTGCTGCCGGCGATCGAGGAGTCCCGGGTCAGCCGGGCGACCGCGTCGGTCACCGTCACCGACTGCCCGCCCAGCTCGTACCCGCCGTCGGGCATCCCGGCGGCGGCCATCGCGTCGGTGACCAGCGCGACCCGGTCGGGCCCGGCGACCGACGCCGCGAAGGTGAGCGTGCCGTCGTGCAGGTGCACCCCGTCCGCGATCAGTTCACAGGTGACCCGGTCGTCGCCGAGCAGGGCGAACACCGGACCGGGCTCGCGGTGGTGCGGCGGGCGCATCCCGTTGAACACGTGCGTACCGGCGGTGGCACCGGCGTCGATCGCCGCCCGGGTCTGGTCGTAGCTGGCGTCGGTGTGGCCGATCGCGGCGACCACTCCGGCGTCGACCAGGCGGGTGATCGCGGCGAGCGCGCCGGCCCGCTCCGGTGCCACGGTGACCATCCGGAGGGTGCCGGCGGCCAGATCGAGCAGCCCGGCCAGCTCCGCCGGCTCCGGGTCCCGCAGGTACGCCGGGTTCTGCGCGCCGCACCGTGCGACCGACAGGTACGGGCCTTCGAAGTGCAGCCCGGCGAGGGTGCCGTCGACGACCAGCGGGGCGTACGCGCGGACCGCCCGGTGCATCAGTTCGACCGGCGAGCTGACCAGGCTGGCCAGCAGGGTGGTGGTGCCGTGGGCCAGGTGGAAGGCGGCGGCCTGCCGGGCCGAGTCGGGGTCGCCGGTGGTGAAGGTGTGCCCGCCGCCGCCGTGGTTGTGGATGTCGACGAAGCCCGGCACGAGCCAGCCGGCATCGGCTGCGCTGTCGGATGCAGTCTCGGAGGTGCTGCCGATGTCGCTGATCGTCGGCCCGTCGATGGTCAGGAAGCCCTGCTCGATCACCTGATCGGGGGTGACCACCCGGCCCCGCAGCCTCACCGTGCCGGCCCTGCGCCCAGTGCCGGCCGTACGGTGTCCGGCACCCGCCGTACGGAGTCCAGCGCCAGCAGGGCGGCACCGAGGCAGCCGGCCTCGTCGCCGAGCGCCGCCCGGACCAGACGCGGCACCCGGTGGAAGGTGGCCCGCTGGCGCATCGCCGCAGCCAGCGGGGTGAGGAGCTGGTCGCCGGCTTCGGCCAGTCCGCCGCCGAGCACCACCACCGCCGGGTCGTACATCGCCTGGCCGATCAGCAGGCCGTCGGCGAGCGCGTCGACCGCCTCGGCCCACACCTGCGCGGCGACCGGGTCGCCGCTGGTCGCCCGGCGGGCCACGGCGGCGGCACCGGCCGTGTCGCCGCCGGGGGTGCCGGTCCGCTCGGCGTACCGGCGGGCCACGGCGGCGGCGGAGGCGACGGCTTCCAGGCAGCCGGTCTGGCCGCAGCCGCAGACCGGCCCGGCCGGGCGGACCACCACGTGGCCGAGTTCACCGGCGGCGCCGTGCGCCCCCGGGTAGCCGGTGCCGTCGACGATCGCGGCGGCGGCGATCCCCGTACCGACCGCGACGAACAGCACGTGCCGGCAGCCCTGACCGGCGCCGATGCGGGCCTCGGCGATCCCACCGGCGCGTACGTCGTGGCCGAGCGCCGTCGGCAGGCCGGTGCGCGCGGCCACCAGGTCCCGCAGCGGTACGTCGCGGAAGCCGACGTTGGCCGACCAGACCGCCACTCCGGTGGTCTCGTCGACGACGCCGGGTACGACGACGCCGACGCCGATCGGGACGAGTCCGTCGGCGCGGGCGGTGTCGGCCAGCGCGTCGGCGAACTCGCCGATGGTGTCGATCACGGCGGCGGGTCCCCGGGTCGCACCGGTGGGCCGCCGCTCGGTGTGCCGTACGGTCCGGTCGGCGGCGCTGACCAGGGCGGCCTTGATGCCGGTGCCGCCCACGTCGAGCGCGACGACCACCTCGGCCCCGGTGGGCGCGACGACGATCCCGGGGCCGACCGGCGCGGTGCCGGCTGGGCCGTCGGCGGGCGGTGCGTTCACGCCAGGACGACCGAGCGGGTCAGGTGTCGGGGGTTGTCCGGGTCCAGGCCACGGCTGTCGGCGAGGGCGACGGCGAACCGCTGGGCGAGGATCAGGTCGGCCATCGGGTCCAGTGGTTGCCGGCCGGCAGCCCACCGGTCGAGGATGGCGTACACCCCGTTGGTGCGGCTGTGCACGAAGGCCGCGCCGGTCGCGGCCACGTCGTCGGCCAGGTGGTCGGGGATCTCGCCGAACGCCCAGACCATCCGGTGCGGGCCGGCGACCGCGATCGGGCCGTGCCGGTAGTCCATCGCCGGGTACGCCTCCGACCAGAAGCCGGCGGCCTCCCGGCACTTCAGCGCCGCCTCGTGGGCCAGCCCGACGGTCCAGCCCCGGCCGAGGAATGTGACCTGGTCGACCAGGGCCGGGTTGATCGGCAGCGGGGCGCGGACGGTGACCTCTGCGTCGGCGGCGATCGCCGCGACGTCGGCACCGAGGTGGGCGCGGAGCAGGGCCAGCACGCTGGTGGCGAAGCGGGTCTGCACCACCGACCGTTCGTCGGCGAAGGGCAGCGCGACGACGTGGCCGGCGAGGTGGGCGGCGGGGGAGGCCGGGTCGCCGACGAGGACCGTGCTGCGGGTCGGGTCGGCGACGGCGGCGAGCAGGTCGGTGATCTCGGTGGTGGTGCCGGAGCGGCTGATCGCCAGGATGCGGTCGTAGTGTCGGCCGGTCGGGAACTCGGAGGCCTGGAAGGCGTCGGTCTCGCCGTGTCCGGCGCGTTCCCGCAGCCCGGCGTAGGCCATCGCGATGAACCAGGAGGTGCCGCAGCCGACCACCGCGACCCGCTCGCCGGCCGCCGGCAGCGCAGTGGTGGACGTGGCGGCCAGTGCGGCGGCCTGTCGCCAGCAGTCGGGTTGGCTGGCGATCTCGGCGTCGACGTACGTCATCGCCGTCCTCCCTGTTGGCCAGGGAACGCTGCGCGTTCCCGCTCGAACAGACAGCTTTTCGCGCGTCATTGTGCGCACGGCGGTGACCGGCTGGCAACAAACTTCCAAGATCGCGCAGCCGGGAGTTTTGCCCTCCGGGCGTTTCGCGCATTAGTGTGCAGCAAACTACTCACCGTCTGCGCGATCGCGGCGGAAAGGGACGGGATGGACCGGTACGCGCGGTGGAACGCCCTGCTGGAACTGCTCACCGACAGTGGGCGAATCACCGTCGAGGACGCCGCCGAGCGCCTCGACGTCTCCCAGGCGACCATCCGGCGCGACTTCGACCAGCTCGCCCAGCAGCAGATGATCACCCGTACGCGCGGTGGCGCGGTCGCCAACGGCGTCTCCTACGACCTGCCGCTGCGCTACAAGACCGCCAAGAACTCCGCCGAGAAGCAGCGCATCGGCGCGGCGGCGGCCGCCCTCGTCGCCCCCGGCATGGTGGTCGGCCTCAACGGCGGCACCACCACCACCGAGGTCGCCCGTGCCCTCGCCGTACGGCCCGATCTGAACACCAGCGCGGACGGCGCCCAACTGACCGTGGTCACCAACGCGCTGAACATCGCCAACGAGCTGCTGGTCCGTTCCCGGATGAAGATCGTCGTCGCCGGCGGAGTGGTCCGCCCGCAGTCGTTCGAACTGGTCGGACCGCTGGGCGGGGCACTGCTGCGGGAGGTCACCCTGGACGTCGCCCTGCTCGGCGTCGACGCCATCGACCCGCAGCTCGGCGCCGCCGCCCACCACGAGGGCGAGGCGTCGATGAACGCCCTGATGGTGGCGCGGGCCAAACGTGTCGTGATCATCGCCGACGCGACCAAACTCGGCGGGCACGCATTCGCCCGGATCTGCCCGATCGAGCGGGTGTCGACGCTGGTCACCGACTCCGGCGCGGACCCGCGTACCGTCGCCGCGTTCCGTGAACTCGGCCTGACGGTGGTCACTGCCTGAATCCGGCCTGACGGTGGTCACCGCCTGAGCCCGGATCGGCGTATGGTGTGCGCTGTCCGGACGGCGGGCACACGGAGGAGGACGGCCGATGGCTGCCGTACTGGAGATATCCGGGCTGCGCAAGACGTACCGCAGCCGTCGCGGCGGGGTCCGCCACGCCCTCGACGGCTTCGACATGCGGGTCGAGGCCGGCCAGGTGCACGGCTTCCTCGGCCCGAACGGCTCCGGCAAGACCACCACCCTGCGGACGCTGCTCGGCCTGGTCGCCGCCAACGACGGCCGGATGCAGGTCCTCGGTCGGTCGGTGCCCGAACACCTGCCCGAGGTGACCCGCCGGGTCGGCGCCATCGTGGAGAGCCCGCAGTTCTTCCCGCACTTCACCGCCCGCGACACGCTGTCGCTGCTGGCCCAGGCCGGTGAGGTGGCGCCGCAGCGGGTGCCCGCCGTCCTGGAGCTGGTCGGTCTCGCCGACCGGGCCGGTGACCGGGTCCGGACCTACTCCCTCGGCATGCGTCAGCGCCTCGCCGTGGCCTCGGCGCTGCTCAAGGAGCCGGAGCTGCTGATCCTCGACGAGCCGGCCAACGGGCTCGACCCGGCCGGCATCCGCGAGATGCGCACCCTGATGCGCGACCTGGTGGCCAGCGGCACCACGGTGGTGCTGTCCAGCCACATCCTCGGCGAGATCCAACTCATCTGCGACTCGGTCACCATCATCGCCCGGGGCCGGCGGGTCACCGCCGGGCCGGTCGCCGAGGTGCTGGCCGCGCACTCCGGCGGCGGCCTGCGGGTACGCCTGCCGGCCGCCACCGACCTGCCGGCGGCCGAGGCGGCCCTCACGGCTGAGGTGGCCCGCACGGCCGCAGCGCCGCCGGGCGTGGGCGGCGCGGCCTCGTCGGGCGTGGGCGGCGCGGCACCGGTCACCGTCGCCCGCCACCCAGACCACCTGCTGGTGTACGGAGTGAGCGCACCCGAGTGGGTGACCCGTACGTTGGCCGCCGCCGACCTGTACGTCAGCGAACTGGCCCCGGTCACCGCGGACCTGGAAAGTGTCTTCCTGGAGTTGACCGGCGACGGCGAAGCGGGAGCAGTGTGATGGGGCTGTACCGGGCGGAACTACGTCGCCTCGTCAAGCGGCGCTTCGTCCGCTACCTCACCCTCGCCGCCCTGCTGGTCCTCGCCACGGTCGTCGTCGCGACGTTCCTGCAGAACCAGAGGGTCGGACCGACCGCGCTGGCGCAGGCCGAGCGCACCGCTGAGCAGGAGTTCCGGGCCGCCGTCGAGTGGACCGAGCAGTGGCAGGCCGAGTGTGAACGCAGCCACGCCTCCGGCTCACCCGATCTCAACCAGTTCCCGCCGGACTGCGCCGACATCGGCCTGCCCACCCGGGACTCGTTCCCGGCCGTGAACTACCTCCCGATCACCTTCATCTTCGCCGACGAGTTCCCGGCGACCCTCTACACCGTTACCAGCCTGCTGTTTCTGGTGTTCTTCGCCGCCGGTGCCTCGTTCGTCGGCGCCGAGTGGAGCAGCGGCGCGATGATGAACCTGCTGCTCTGGCGACCGCAGCGGCTGCGGGTGCTGTTCACCAAGCTGGCCGCGCTGCTGACCGGCGTCGTGGCGGTTACCGTGCCGGCGGTGCTGCTGTGGACGGTCGCGCACTGGATGATCGGCGCGCTGCGCGGGTCGACCGACGGGGTGACCGCCGGACACTGGCAGTCGTTCGCCCTGGCCGACCTGCGGGTGGTGGTCCTGGTCGTCGCGGCGGCGGCGGTCGGCTTCGGACTGGCCGCGATCGGCCGGCACACCGCGTTGGCCCTCGGCGGGGTGCTCGGCGTACTGGTGCTGGGGCAGTCGGCGTTGAGCTTCCTCGCCGAGGTCGTGGACGCCCGCTATCCGGAGGCGTGGTTGCTGCCGGTCTACTGGATCGCCTGGATGGATTCGTCCGTCAAGCTGATCGACTACGGGGCATGCGCGGGTGCTCCGGCCTGCGTACCGCCGACGACGGAACTCACCTGGGTGCACACCGGTGCGCTGATGGCGGTCGTGGTGGCGCTGGTGCTGACGGTGGCGGCCTGGACGATGCGCCGGCGCGACATCACCTGACATCACCCGAGCCGCCGGCGCGGTGCCGGCCATCATGCCTGTGCGGTGCCGGCCGACACATCGGCCGGTGCGTTTGATGCGGGCCGGCAGGTCGGCGATTACCCTGGTGAGGTGCCGGCTGCTGACGAGTCCCGGACCGGACCCGGGCCGGGTGCGGTGCCCCAGACATCGACGAACGTTCCCCGGCAGCGGGTCGACCCGGACGCCGACCCGGACACTGGTCCGGGCACCGGTCCGGACGTCGAGTCCGACCTCGACGCGGCACCGGCCGAGCCGGTGCCGGCCGCGTCCGCCTCGTTGACCGAGCGCGAACAGCGGATTCTCGACTTCGAACGCCAGTGGTGGAAGCACGCCGGTGCCAAGGAACAGTCGATCCGGGACACCTTCGGGCTCTCCGCGACCCGCTACTACCAGCTGCTGCACCAACTGCTGGACAACCCGGCGGCGTTGGCGGCGGAGCCGGTGCTGGTGGCCCGGCTCCGGCGGCTGCGGGCCGCGCGGTCGCGGGCCCGCCGCCGCTGAAGCGGAGCCTACTTCCGGTTCCTCTCCGGACCTTACTTCTCGTACATCTTCAGCCCGTTGCCGAGGGCGATGAAGGTGGGTGCCCACTCGCCGACGAAGATGCCCCACCGGTCGGCCCGCTCGATCCCGGCCGCCTCGAACTTCTTGGACAGCACCCAGCTGGTGAACGACAGCGCGATGCTGGCGATGCCGGCGGCGTACATGTGTTCGGCCCGCAGGCCCTTCTCGTGCAGTTGCTGCAACATTTCGCTGCCCCCCTGTGTCCCCCGGGGTCGAGGCCGACCGCCGCGCGGCCCGCGATCCTCGACACCCGCCTACCGGTCAAGCTACCTTCGGTAGTCGAACGGATGCCTAGAGTTAGTGGGAGATGCTCAGGGTGATTCCCGCCGTGCCGACCATGCGGGTGGACGCCTGCTCGGTCGCCGCTCCCGGTCAACCGGACAACGAGGACCAGACACTGCAGTACGGCGACCTGGTGGCGGTCCTGGACGGTGCCACCGCACCGGCCGGCTTCGACACCGGCTGTCGGCACGGACCCGCCTGGTACGTGCGCAGACTCACCGCCCGGCTCACCCTCGCCGCCGCGACCGCACCGGCCGACCCGCTGGCCGCCCTGCTCGCCGAGGCCGTCCGGGCGGTACGCGGCGACCACGACGGCGACTGCGACCTGGGCCACCCCGGCACTCCGTCGTCGACCGTGTGCCTGCTGCGCCGCACCTCCGGACACCTCGACTACCTGGTGCTCTGCGACAGCCCACTGATCGTCGACGTCGCCGGCCAGGTCGGGGTGGTGGCCGACGACCGGCTCGCCGCCACCATGGACCGGCTCTGGCAGCGTGAGCCACCCGCCACCGACACCCGACAGGAGGCCGACTACCGCCGGGCCGTCCAGTGGCAGCGGCAGCACACCAACACCCCGGACGGCTACTGGGTGGCGGCCGCCGATCCGGCCGCCGCCGACCGGGCGCTGTCCGGCACTCTTCCGCTGACCGGGCCGGGCCGGGTCCGGCGGGCGGCCCTGCTCACCGACGGCGCAACCCGGGCGGTCGACCTGTTCGGACTCGTCGACTGGCCCGGACTGCTGGACCTGCTGGCGACCGCCGGGCCGGCCGAACTGATCCGCCGGGTGCGCGCCGCCGAGGCCGGCGGTGACAGCAGTGCCGGCGGTGACGGCAGTGCCGGCGGTGACGGCCACGGCGGGTCCGACAGCACTGTGAGCCCGGCGACAGTGCCCGGCCACAAGCGGCACGACGACGCCACCGCCGTATTTTGCCTTTTCGATGGCGGGTGATGCCGATCGTCGATCCCTGCTGAGCTGGAACAACTGGCCGACGCGGTGATGCTGGACGGACGCCGGGCCCGGAACGGGCGTTTCACCACCACCGGCGCTGAGCAAATAACCCGTACAGGGGCCAGAAGCTGGGTAGGTGGGAGGTGCGGAATGAGTAAGGCGGAGCCGGCACCGGCCTGGAAGACTACCGCCGTGCGGCATGACGTGCGGTTGACCCCGATGAGCGACGACCTGGTGGAACCGTTGCTCTCCGCCGCCGTGGCCGAGGCCGAGCCGGGCGAGGTGATGCCCCCGGTGCCGGGGCCGGCGGGTTGGACCGCCGCCCGCCGCGACGCGTTCCGCGAGTTCCACCGTGCCCACTTCGGCGGTGGCCACTTCGGGCCCGCCGGCACCATCATGTACGCCGTCACCCTCGGCGGCGACGTGGTCGGCGGCGTCCGGCTCACCCGGCTCGACGCCCCGTCCGGTGTCGTGGAGACCGGAATCTGGCTCGGTCGCTCCGCGCGTGGCCGGGGCATCGGTGCCGCCGCGCTGCGGGCGGTGCTCGACGAGGCGGTGCGTCTCGGTGCCCAACTGGTCGTCGCCCGGACCACTCCGGCCAACCGGGCCGCGATCAACCTGCTGCGCCGCTGCGGCGCGATCATCCAGGTCGAGCAGGGTCAGGTGCGGGCCCGGTTCTGGCTGGACGAAGCGTTCAGCACGGACTTAGCCGGCTGACGTTCGACCCACTGCGGGGTCGTGGACGAAACCCGCTCACCGCTGGGACTGCTGGTCGGCGTACGCGGCCAGCCAGGCGACCTGCGCCGGATCCAGCGACGGCCGGATTCGTTCCCGGGCCGTCGCGACGTGCGCGGCCGTCACCGACGACGCCTCCAACGACTCCCGCATCGCGGCCAGCGCCGCCTCGCGGATCAGCGCGGCGCAGTCCGCCGCCGAGAATCCGTCCAGCGACGCGGCCAACTCGGCCAGGTCGACGTCCTCGGCCAGCGGTACCGACTTCGCCGACGCCTTGAGGATCTCCACCCGGGCCTCGCCGTCCGGCGGCGGCACGTACACCAACCGCTCCAGCCGGCCCGGCCGCAGCAGCGCCGGATCGACCAGGTCGGGGCGGTTCGTCGCGCCGACCACCACCACGTTGCGCAGCGCCTCGACCCCGTCCAACTCGGTCAGCAGGGCCGCCACCACCCGGTCGGTGGTGCCGCCGTCGGACGCCTGCCCCCGGACCGGGGCGAGGGCGTCCACCTCGTCGAGGAAGACCAGCGTCGGCGCCGCCTGCCGGGCCCGACGGAACAGCTCCCGGACCGCCCGTTCGCTCTCGCCGACCCATTTGGACAACAGTTCGGCACCCTTGACCGACAACACGTTCGCCTTGCCGGTGCCGGCCAGCGCGGTCACCAGGAACGTCTTGCCGCAACCCGGCGGGCCGTACAACAGCACCCCGCGCGGCGGCTGCACCCCCAGCCGGGCGAACGTGTCCGGGTAGGTCAGCGGCCACAGCACCGACTCGGTCAGCATCTGCTTGACCTCGACCATGTCACCGACGTCGTCCAACGTGACCTGGGCCAGCTCCAGCGTGGAGGTGGCCATCGACGTCGGCCGGACCACCTCCAGGGCCGCCTCGACGTCGTCGGCCGCGACCAGCGGCGCGTCCGCCGTCTTCTGCCGCAACGCCGCCCGTACCCCGGCCTCGCGGACCAGCGCGGCGAGGTCGGCGGCGACGAAACCAGGGGTACGCGCGGCGACGTCGTCCAGCCGGACGTCCTCGGCCAACGGCATGCCCCGGGTCAGCACGGTCAACTGCTCCCGGCGCATCGCGGTGTCCGGCAACGGCACCGCGATCTGCACCGCCAACAGGTCCGGCCCGCGTAGGCCCGGATCCAGCGCCTCCGGGTGACTGGTGGTGCAGACCACGGCCGCGCCGGCGGCCACCGTCTCGGCCAGCAACTGGCGGAACACCGTGGACACCGGTCCGGGTTCGTCGCGCGGGGCCAACGCGTCCACGTCCGAGATGAGCAGGACCGCCGGGTCACCCCGGCGGACCGACTCGGCCGCGCGACGCAGCCGCTGCGCCGCCGCGTCGTTGGTCAGTGCCGCGACCTCCGGCGCCCAGAGCGCCTCGACCCGGGCGTCCAGGGTGGCGGCGACCGCGCGGACCAGCGCCGACTTGCCGGATCCGGCCGGCCCGCTGAGCAGTACGCCGAGCGACACGGTGGTGCCCAACCGGGTCAGCACCTCGCGGTGGTGGAAGCCCAGGTCGAGCAGTTCGGTCAGCTCGTCGGCCTGGGCGCGCAGGCCGGGCAGGTCGTCCAGCTGCGGCAGCGGCTCGTCGACGAAGTCCGCCGCCGGTGGCTGCGCCACCGCACCGACCGGGCGTACCTCCTCGCCGGTCGAGCCGTGGGTGACCGGTCCGTGCCGCCAGCCGACCACGGTGTCCATGGTGACCAGCACCGCGTCTCCGGCAACCGGTGCCGTCCCGGCTGGTTCGGCCGAGGCCACCGTGAGCAGGGTGCTGGTCCAGGCGTACCCGACGACGTTGGCCAGGCTGCGCCGGGCCGCCTCGAGCAGGCCCCGGTGCGCGACGTCGGAGAAGACGTCCTGCGGCAGCAGCGACACGTTGTCGCCGGCGGTGACGACCTTGCCGAGCAACGCCAGGCGCAGCATCTCCGGGCTGACGACGGCGACGATCTCCGCCGGCCCGTCCAGCGTCACCCGCTGGGCGGCCACCTGCGGTACGGGGGTGACCGTCACCTGGCCGCCGTCGCGCAACCCCAGGTTGCCCAGGGTCAGGTCGTCGGCGTACAGCAGGGCCCGGCTCGCGCCGGCCTCGGCGCGGGCGGCGACCCCGGCGGTGCTGCGTCGCCCGGTCAGCCGGACCGGCGTGCCAGCGGTGATGCCCAGCGCGGCCAGTACCTCCGGGTGCAGTCGGACGATGCCCCGGCGGGCGTCCAGCGCCGCAGGTCGCAGGCTCGCGGTCAGGGTCAGTTCACGGTCGGCCACCGCCCGAGACTAGCCGCCGTGCGCCGCCCGGCGACGGCCGGCGCACCTGAGCTGAGAGGGTTCACAGGTTGGCGGCGGGCGGGCACCGTACGGTTTGCTCATGCCGACTCCGATGTCCGCGCGGCTGCGCCGTGCCCTGCCCCGGCCCTACCAGCGGCGGCTGGCCGGCGGGCTGCTCGCGGTCGCCGTCGTCGCCGCCGTGGTGACCTGGGCGGTCTGGCCGGAGTCGGTGCCGTACACCACCGCCGAGCAACGGATCACGGTGCTCTCCGGCCCGGACGGTGACCAGCCGGTCGACCTCGACACCACGTTCTACCTGCCGAAGTCGGCGTCGGCGGCGCAGCCGGTGCCGGCGGTGCTGCTCGCGCACGGCTTCGGCGGCTCCAAGCAGACGGTCGCCGCCGACGCCGAGGAGCTGGCCGCCCTCGGGTACGCGGTGCTGGCGTACACCGCCCGGGGGTTCGGCGCCAGCGGTGGCCAGATCCACCTGAACAACCCCGACTACGAGGTCCGGGACGCGTCCCGGCTGCTCGACTGGTTGGCGTCGCGCCCCGAGGTGCGCACCGACGCCGACGGGGATCCGCAGGTCGGCGTCGTCGGTGGCTCGTACGGCGGCGCGCTGGCGTTGCTGCTGGCCGCTGCGGACGACCGGGTCGACGCGATCGTGCCGATGATCACCTGGAACGACCTGGCCGGGTCGTTCCTGCCGGAAGCCACCGGCGCGGACCCGGTGGACGGGGTGTTCAAGAAGGGCTGGGCCGGGCTGTTCTTCGGCAGCGGCGGGGTCAGCGCGGGCGGTCCGGGGATGCCGATCGGCGCGGGACAACCAGCCCCCGATCCAGGCACCGATCCAGGCACCGATCCAGGTGCCGACCAAGGCACCGCCCCGGGCACCGGTCCGGGCGACCCGACGGTGGACCCGACGGTGGACCCGGTGGCCGGCGGGGTGGCCTGCGGGCGGTTCGCCGCCGAGGTCTGCGCCGCCTACCTGCAGATCGCCACCACCGGCCGGGGCACCCCG
The DNA here is from genome assembly GCF_030345095.1 of Solwaraspora sp. WMMA2056. NCBI lineage: Bacteria > Bacillati > Actinomycetota > Actinomycetes > Micromonosporales > Micromonosporaceae > Solwaraspora > Solwaraspora sp. WMMA2056. The sequence goes on along the minus strand of NZ_CP128360.1, from coordinate 164,698 downwards.
GAGGCGGTGGCGCTGCTCGACCAGGCCAGCCCGGACCGCGTACTGGACCGGGTCACCGCGCCGACCCTGCTGATCCAGGGCGGTGCCGACACCCTGTTCCCGCTCGCCGAGGCCGACGCCAACGCCCGGGGAATCGCCGCGAACGGCACTCCGGTGCGGGTCGCCTGGTACACCGGCGGGCACGACGGCGGGGCCGGCCCGCTCAACGACCAGGACCGGGTCAAGTTCCTCACCGCCGGCTGGCTCGACCACTACGTGGCCGGTGCAGGGGCCGCCCCCGACGACAGTTTCACCTGGTCGCGGGTTGCCGGCTTCGACGCGATGGACCGGGGCCTGGTGGCCACCGGCTACCGGATCGCCGACTACCCGGGCACCGCCGGCACCGACCGGACGAGCGTCGAGGTCACCGGGCCGGCACGGCCGGTCGCGAACCCGCCGGCCGGCAACCCGGCGGCGATCTCGTCGCTGCCGTTGGCCGGCGGCCTGGCCGGCCTGCTCGGCGGGGTGGTCAGCGAACTGCCCGGCCAGCACACCCACTTCGACTCGGCACCGCTGGCCGACCCGGTCGAGGTGGTCGGTGCGCCGACCGTGACCATCCGGGCCGCGTCGCCGACCGGCGAGGCGGTGCTGTTCGTCAAGCTGTACGACGTCGACCCGGACGGCACGATGAGCCTGCCCAGCGGGCTGGTCGCCCCGGTACGGCTGACCGGCCTGCCGGCGGACGTCGCGCAGGCGCAACCGGTCGAGGTGACCCTGCCGGCGATCGTGCACCGGTTCGAGGCCGGCAACCGGCTGCGGATCGTGGTCGCCACCTCCGACCAGGCGTACGCCACGCCGGTCGAACCGACCGTCTACACCGTCGGGATCGGGTCCGCCGACGCCGCGCCGGTGACCCTGCCGCAGGTGGCCGGTGAGCCGATCGCCACCTCGGCGGCGCTGTGGCGCTGGGTGCTCGCCGGGCTGGTCGCGGCGATCGTGATCGGGCTGGTCGTGGTCGTCACCGTCGTGCGGCTACGCCAGCGCCGGGCCGACCACACGGTGGTCGCCGCGCACGCCCAGACCCCGCTGGTGGTACGTGACCTGCGCAAGGAGTACGCCGACGGGTTCGTCGCCGTCGAACGGGTCGACTTCACCGTCGAACGTGGTCAGGTCGTCGGCCTGCTCGGGCCCAACGGCGCCGGCAAGACCACCACCCTGCGGGTGCTGATGGGGCTGACCCAGCCGACCACCGGCGAGATCCTGGTCTTCGGTCACCGGCTGGTGCCGGGCGCGCCGGTGCTGTCGAGGATCGGGTCGCTGGTCGAAGGGCCCGGGTTCCTGCCGCACCTGTCCGGCATCGAGAACCTGCGGGCGTACTGGCGGGCCACCGGACGCCCGGCGGCGGACGCGCATTTCGACGAGGCCCTGGAGATCGCCGGCCTCGGGGATTCGGTGCACCGCAGGATCCGCAACTACAGCCACGGCATGCGGCAGCGGCTCGCCATCGCCCAGGCGATGCTGGGCCTGCCGGAGCTGCTGGTGCTCGACGAACCCACCGACGGGCTCGATCCGCCGCAGATCGCCGAGATGCGCCGGGTGCTCAAGCGTTACGCCACCGGCGGGCGTGCGGTGCTGGTCTCCAGCCACCTGCTGGCCGAGGTCGAGCAGACCTGCACCCACGCGGTGGTGGTCAACAAGGGCCGGATCGTGGCCGCCGGGCCGGTCGACGAGATCGTCGGTGACTCGCCGAGCGTGCAGTTCGACGTCTCCGACGTGGCCGCCGCCGAAGCGGTGCTCGACCGGCTGCCGGGCGTACGGGCCGTCGCCGCCGACAACGGCGGGCTCATCGTCGACGTCGACGGCACCGCCCGCAGCGAGGTCGTGGCCGAACTGGTCCGGGCCGGCGTCGCGGTGGACCGGGTGGTGCCGCGTCGCCGGCTGGAAGACGCCTTCCTCGCCCTGGTCGGCGAGAACTCACGGGGGAGCGGGGACCGCTGATGAACACTGTGGAATCGCCGGACGTGCGCCAGCCGGACCGGGCGGCGCAGCGCTCCGGCGCCGCCGCCGGCTACCGGGCCCGCGTCACCTTGCCGTTGTGGGCCGAGGTACGTCGACAGGCGTCGCGCCGACGTACCCAGTTGACGCTGGGCTTCATGGCACTGCTGCCGTTGATCGTGCTGGTCGCCTTCGAGTTCGACGACGGCGACGACGACAACGGCGGCGGTGAGTTCGCCAGCCTGGTCGAGTTGGCCACCTCCGGCGGGCTGAACTTCACCCTGTTCACCATTTTCGTGTCGTCGTCGTTCCTGCTGGTGGTGGCGGTTGCGTTGTTCTGCGGGGACACCGTGGCCAGCGAGGCGAGCTGGGGGAGCCTGCGGTACCTGCTGGCCGTACCGGTGCCCCGGGCCCGGCTGTTGACGGTGAAGCTGGTCGTCGCGCTGGCGTACTCGGGGTTGTCACTGCTGGTCCTGGCCGCGACCGCGTTGCTGGTCGGCACCGTCCGGTACGGCTGGTCGCCGCTGCGCTCGACGGTGGCCGCCGAGATCCCCGCCGGGGAAGGGCTGCTGCGGCTGCTGGGCATCGTCGGCTACCTGGCGGTGGTGCTGCTGATCGTGGCGTCGTTGGCGTTCCTGCTGTCGGTGTCGACCGACGCGGCGCTCGGCGCGGTCGGCGGCGCGGTGCTGCTGTGGATCCTGTCCAGCATCCTGGACCAGATCACCGCGCTCGGGGTGCTGCGGGACTTCCTGCCGACCCATTTCAGCACCGCCTGGCTGGGGTTGCTGTCGACGCCGACGCAGACCGACGACATCGTCAAGGGCTGCGTGTCGGCGTTGGCGTACGCCACGGTCTTCCTGTCGGTGGCCTACTGGCGGTTCACCCGTAAGGACGTCACGTCCTGACCGGTGAGGGGCGGTGCCGCGGGTACCCGCGGCACCGCCCCTCACCGCCGGCGGTGGTCAGCCGACGGTCTGCTGGGCGTCGCCGGTGACCTCGATGCCGGCGGCGAACTCGACGATCTGCTCGCCGGTCCAGCCGAGGCCGTCCCAGACCTGGATGGTCAGGTAACCGCCGCCGGGCTGCTCGACGAAGAGGGTCCGGCCGTCGGTGTTGTCCTCCATCGTGACCAGGTGGCCGGCCAGGCCGTTGACCGTGACCGACTCGGACGGCAGCCCGCTGGGCATCTGGGCCTGCGTCGACACGGCGATCTTGCCGGCGAGGCTGTTCGGGTCGGTGTCGGCGGTGTCGGCCGGGGCCAGGACCAGCGACCAGGCGTCCGAGCCCTGCACGACCCAGCCCTGCGGCACCGTCGCCAGCTTGTAGCCCTCCGGCTGGCTGCCGGTGTACGCCACCAGCTGCACGGCCGTGCCGGAGCCGCCGGTGGTGGAGCTGGTCACGCTGCCGGTGTCGGACGACCCGGCGGTCGAGTCGCCGTATCCGTACATGCCGAGGGCGAGCGCGCCGGCGATCGCCAGGGCGGCGAAGGCCGAGCCGGCGACGATCGGTCCGGTACGGCGACGACTGCGCGGTTCGTTCATGGTGTTTCTCCTCTTTGTGCTGCGGACGAGCCGGGACAATTGATCTGGTACGAGCGGGTTTGTCATCGCTCATCCCGTCACGCCTCCTTGACGGATCTCCGCCAGCGGAGGTTGCACGGCGGTCGGCGGCGGGCGCCAAGTTAGGGGACCGCCTGGGGATGTCCCCCTTGGCGCAACCGGTGCCATGCTTCCTACAGTGGTGTCATGGCACCGGCGCGCTCGCTGCACGAGATCTTCGCTGGGCTGTCCGGCGACGCCGCAGCCCTCGACGAGGCGGCTGCCGTGCTGGACGCCAACGGGTACGCGGATCTGCCGGCGGAGCTGCTGGCCCAGGCCGTGGTCAGTTACGCCGAGACGGCCCCGGTCGAGGTGGCCGAGCACCTGGCCCCGTTCGTCATGGCACACAGCCAGGTCGTCGGCGAGGGCGCCGTACCGGATGATCTCGCCGCGCCGCTCGACCTGCTCGCCTCGGCCCCGGCGGCCCCGGTCGACGCAGCCGAGCTCGACGACCTGCCGGAGATCGACGCGCTGGCCGAGCCGGGCGCGGACCTTGACGCCCCCGACAGCGTCGACGGCGGTGACAGCGTCACCGGCCCGGGGGAGATCGTCGCCGGGCCCGCCGACGGGTCTGCCGGTGGGCTGACGGTCGACGGGGCGTTCGGACACGGCGAGGGTGCCCCGGTCGACCGCCTCGACCCTGCTCAGGACATGCTCGATGCGATCGAGCCCGAGTCGGGTGCCGCTGGCCCGGCCGGCTACGACAGCCAGCTGGACGGGTCGGATCTGCCGACCGACGCGCTGCTGTCCGATGATCCGTGGGCGGTGCCGCCGGTCGCCGCCGGCACCCCGGAGATCGACGACATCGACGAAGGCTGAGCGCCTGACCCGACCCGCCATGTTGGTCAGGGTCAGGTCAGGGTCGGACCGGTCGGTCAGGTCGGGTCAGGTCGGCGCTCAGCCGACGATGGCGGCAGCGTGCTCCTTCAACTGCCGCAGCCGGTCCAGCTCGGCCTTCAGGTCGCGCAGCCGGCTCTCCCGGTCGGCCTTGGTCCGTTGCGCCGCCTCCGCGGCGGCGGCCAGCGCGGCGGAGTTGGACCGGGACAGCTCCTCGGCCAGCGCGCTGTAGTGGTCGCGCAGTTGCCGCTGGATTCGGCGCAGGGTGTCCCGGGAGTCCTTGGTCATCACGAAGCTGACCTCGTCGCAGTACCGGCGGACCGCGTTCCTCGCCTGGCCCTGCCGGTTGGCGCGCTGCCGCTTCTTCTCCTCCCGCAGACCCTTGCGGCCCATCACCAGCCCGATGCCGATCCCGATCGGACCGAGCGCGATGCCGGTCAACGAACCGAGCATGACGAACATCAGTGCGCCGCCGTACGCGCTCTTGAGCGCCACCATCGCCTGCTTGCCGAGCTTCATCTTGGCCAGCTCGATCTTGTGTTCCACCTGGGCGCTGCCGACCAGCGGAACCGGGTCGGGGATCGCGACGTGCCGCAGCACCTCGCCGGCGGCCTCCTGGAAGTGCAGGGCCACGTCGTCGCTGAGGCTCATCGCCCGGTCGCGCAGCATCATGTAGTTGGCCAGCAGCTCGTTGGAGACCCTGGCCTGCAACCACCGTTCGGTCTCGTCCCAGGCGTCGGCGGGGTCGATCTCCTCGATCGCGGCGTCCGCCTCCTCGAGGATTCGGCGGAGCCGACCACGCAGGTCGTGGTCGACGTCGGCGTTCAGGTCGGAGATGCCGTCGCTCAGCGTCTGCTGCCACTTCGCCGCCGCGGCCTTGAGCGACTCGACCCGCTGCTTCACCGCGTTGAGTTCGTGCACCACCTTCGCCGCCGCCTCCGGGTCGGCGAGCGCGGCGTGTTCCGCCGTGAACTGGTTCTCCATCTGTTCGCAGATCCCCACCACCGACGCGGCGGCCTGCGCGGCGACCCGGGTCGCCGCGCCACCGGCGACCCGTTGCGTGACGAACTTGACCAGCTCGGGGAACCCGGATTCGACGTTCAGTTCCTTGTCGTTGCCGGCGACCGCGCGCAGGCGCAGCGCGGACGACACCGGGACGATCGGCATCTGCACCTCACGGCTGAGGTGGCCGGTGTTCAGGTCACGGATCTTGCGCCAGTGCGGATAGAAGTCCGTCTTGGTCATCACGCACATCACGGTCGGACAGACCTCGCGGGCCTGCCGCAGGAAGTCCAGTTCGCTGCGGGTCAGCTCCTGCGCGGCGTCGGTGACGAACAGCAGCGCGTCGGCCATCGACGCGGCGGCCAGGCTGGACGCCGCGTGCACCGAGCCCAGCCCGCCGACCCCGGGGGTGTCGACCAGGACCAGGCCGTTGGACAGGATGTTGCGGGGGAGCCGGATCTCCACCCCGGCGATCCCCGTCGGGACGTCGTCGCCGGTGGTGCGCTCCAGGACCACGTCGGAGACCTGGTCGATCGCCAGCGGCTCCCGCCGGGCCGGGTCGTCGCTGAACAGCAGCTGCGCCGACGGCTGCGGGCCGTGCCGCAGGTACGTGGGCAGGACCGTGGCCACATCGTCGTCGACCGGGCAGATCTTCGTCCCGACCAGCGCGTTCACCAGTGAACTCTTGCCCTGTTTGAACTCGCCGACGACCACGACGTGCACCACCGGGTCGGACAGGGTGGTGCGGATGGTGGCCAGCCGGCGACCGAGATCGGGGCGGTCGTACGCCTCGCAGGCGCGCGCCGCGAGGTCGACGATCTGAGTCGCCCGTTGCAGTGTGCCGTCAGCGTCCGGGGGTGTCGTTTTCGCGGTCAACGTCGCTCCTGCGGTAGTGAGGTGGGTATCGGCAGGCGGGTGGTCGGCCGGTAGGTGGTCGGCAGGCAAAGCAGGGTGAGCGCCAACGTGGCGTGGCAGGCCCCGGCCGGACCTGCCACGCCACGTTGGCGCTCACCGGGCCGGACGCCGTACGACGTCCGGCCCGCTCAGTTGTCGTCCGGTCACGCCCCGAGGGTCGGGTCCGGAGCGGTCGCCTCGGCGGTGTTGTTGTTGTTGAACGAGTCGTCGGTCGTGAACGAGTCCTCCGTGTTGAAGGAGTCCTCCTGGTTGAACGAGTCCTCCTGGTTGAACGAGTCCTCCTGGTTGAACGAGTCGTCCGTGTTGACCGAGTTGTCGGTCGACTGGTCGTTGAACGAGTCGTTGGTGGACTGGTCGTTGAACGAGTCCTGGTTGCTGGTCGAGTTCCCGCCGGAGGCCAGCGAGGAGTCCTCGATCCGGGAGTCGGTGGTGTTCTGCTGGCTGCCGCCACCGAAGTTGATGTTGATCGGCCCCAGCGCGCCACCGGCACCGCCGCTGGCGTCACCGCCGGTGCCGGCGCCACCGGCAGCGCTGCCACCGGTCGCGGTGCCGCCTGCCCCGCCGGCCCCGCCGGCCCCGCCTTCGCCCTCGCCCTCGCCACTGCCTTCGCCCTTGCCCCGGCCCACGCCGACGCCGGTCCCCACGCCGGCCCCGACGCCGGTCGCGCCGTCGCCGCCGCTGCCACCGGCGGCGTTGGCGTTTCCGCCGTCACCGCCGGCCCCGCCGGTGCCGCTGGCGTCGCCGCCGGCCGCGCCGCTGGTGTCGATGTCGAACTGGGCGGCCTGGTTGTTGTCGCCGACCACGGCCTTGTCGACGTCGTCGGCGACGATGCCGGTGTTGTCGCCCAGCACGGTCCGGTCGACGTCGCCGTCGGCGATCACCCCGGTGTTGAGTCCGGTGTTGACCACGCCGTCGATGTCGTCGCCGGCGGTGACGGCGTTGTCGCCGGTGTTGCCGACCACGTCGCCGGACTCCGAGTTGCCGAGGAACGCGCCGTCGCCGGTCGCGCCGAGCACGTCGCCGTCGCCGGTGCCGATCACGGCCCCGTCGCCGGCGGTCACCTTGTCGCCGTCGACGAACTCCAGCGAGGAGTTGTCCCCGGTGACGCCGAAGGCGTCGTCGCCGGCCGCCACCGACCCACCGGTGGCGGCGACCTGGTCGCCGTCGCCCTGCTGAGCCACGGCGCCGTCGCCGGTCGCCGCGTTGACGTCCCCGGACCCGGTGTTGGCGACGTTGCCGTCCCCGGTCTGGTTGAGGTTTTCGGTCTCGACGTCGATGTCGCCGAGCACCGGTCCGTCCACGTCCAGGTCCACCGAGTTGTCGATGGAGTTGTCGGTGAAGCTCTGCGAGTTGTCGATGAAGTTCTGGTTGGTGAAGTTCTGGGTCACCTGGGTCACCTGCTGGACGACCTCCGGGGTCGGCACGTTGGCGGCGGCGCCGGCACCGAAGCCCCCACCGGCGCCGCCGCCACCCCCACCGCCGGCGAAGCCGCCCCCGCCGCCGCCACCGGTCCCCCCACCGGCGAAGCCGCCCCCGCCGCCCCCGCCGGTCCCCCCACCAGCGAAGCCGCCCCCGCCGCCGCCCCCGCCGGAGAAACCGCCCCCGCTGGACGGACCCTCACTGCTACCGAAGGCCGCCTCGTTGACGATCTGGTTGATGTCGACCTCGTTCAGCGTCTCCGCGTCGATCCCGTTGGCGGCGAACGCGCCCTCCGGGTCGGCGAGGAACTTGGCGGTCTCCGCCTCGCTGCTGAACACCTTGTCGAAGAGGTTCTTGATCTGCTCGATGATCAGCGGGGTGACTTCTACCGCGGCCATGATGTGTCTCCTGGGGGGTTAGGGGTTCGTCGGGTTCGTGGTCCGTCCTGACCGGCCGGACAGGTACAAGAGTGCGGGTCGGTGCTCACCCGTCGCATCGGGGCTTCCCCCCTGCCAGCTTCGGGGGTCTAGGGGGTGGCACCAAGCCCGCGTCGGCCAACCGACAGCTCAGGGCTCCTCGGGCAGCAGACTTCGCAGCGTAGCGATCATCTCAGCCCGGGTCGTGGCCCCCAACTTGCCCCGGATCCTGGCCACGTGGTGCTCGACCGTCTTGGGGGACAGGAACAGCTGCGTGCCGATCTCCCGGTGGGTCCGGCCGGCCAGCACCAGCCGGGCGACCTCGACCTCCCGGTCGGACAGGCCGCCGTGCGAGGACCCCGGCGCGGTCTCGTCCGGGACGGGATCCGGCCGGGACAGCTCCCGGGCCCGCTCCAGCAGCCGGCGGGCGGCCGCCGCGTCGGTGGTCCGCACGGCTGCCTGACCGATCAGTCGGGACGACTCCCAGGGCAGCTCGGCGGCGACCAGCGCGGCGGCGTCCGTCAGCACCGCATCCGGATCCACGTCGCCGCGCAGGGCGGCGGACCATCGAGCGGCCGCCCGACACTGCGCCTGCTGCCGGAAACCGGCCGGGTCGAGGGAGCCCAACCGCGCGGCCGTCGCCTCGGCCGTGAGCGGATCCTCGTCGACGACGGCGATCTGCAGCCGGATCCACTCCACCGACACCGTCCACGCGGCCGGCCGGCCCAGCCGGTCCAGGATTGCGTCCAGGTCAGCCAGGACCGGAGCGATCCGTTGGTGCTGGCGTAGTCGGGCGGCGGCGACCAGCAGCTCCTCGACCACTTCCAACTGGGACAGGTCGACCGCCCGGCGGGCCAGCACCGGCTCGGCGACGGACCAGGCCGCCCGTAGCTGGGCGATGTCCCCACTGCGCCGGGCGATTCCCGCGGTGAGGCCGGCGTAGACCAGCCGCTCGCGCCCCGGCAGCGCGACACCGGCCAACCGGCGCAGCTCCGCGAGGGCCGAATCGTACCGACCGGTCCGCATCCGGACCCAGGCCAGCAACGTGCGATGCCGGTCGAGCGCGACGGGCCCGCCGCATCCGCTGGCCACCGCCCGTTCCAACAGGTGTTCGGCCGTCGCGCAGTCACCGGCGGCCACCGCGATCAGCGCGCCGATCGCGTGCGGCGGGTCCGGTACGGCGACCTGCGGCGGCGTCCGCTCGAAGCCCTCGGCGGCCTCGATCAGCAACGGCAGCGCCGCCTGCGGGTCCGCCATCGCCAGCGCCGCCTCGGCCAGTCGGCGTACCGGCAGCGGGGCCGACCCGGTCGCCGCCGACCGGGCGGCGGCCGGTTGCCCGGTCACCATCAGCGCCGGCACCGCGAGGACCGGGCCGGGCGGGTCGGCACCGAGCAGCGCCTCTGCCGCCCGGCCGGCCCGGCCGTCGTAGGCGGCCGCCGCCCCGGCGACCAGGGCGACCCGGCCGGCGTCGGCCGGTGCCTCGACCGGGCCGTCCAGGTCCACCGGCATCCCCAGCAGGGTCGCCGCCTCGGCCCGACCAGCTGCCACAGTGGACGGCTCGGCTCCGGCGTCCAGCGCGTCGTCGTACCAGGTGAGGGCGCTGCCAGGGTCGGTGAAGCGCAGCCGGTCGGCGGCCCGTCGGTAGACGTCGGCGGCGGTCGGGTTACGGGCCCGGGCGGCGCGCAGCTGCTCGGCGGCACGGACCGGGTCGGCATCGGTGGCCAGCAACGCCCGGGCCACGGTCTCGTGCAGCCGGCGGCGTTCCGTCGGTGGCAGCTCGACCAGCACGGCGCGGGCCACCGCCGGGATCAACCGTTCACCGTCCGGGGTCAGCAGTCCCGCGTCGCGTAGTGACCGCATCCCGGTGGCCGCCTCGGCCGGTTTCAGGCCGGCCGCCGTACAGACGGCCTCGTCGGCCAGGTCGAGTCCGAGGGCGAGGATCGCGGCCAGCCCGGCGAGATCCCGTCCGGGGCCGGCGAACCGTCGCTGCAGCCGGGCGACGAGGGTGGGCGGCGTACCGTCGGGGTCGGCGGCGATCTCGACGGCGATGGCGGCCAGCCCGGCCGAGGCCGTCTGGAGCGCCGTCACCTGCTCCGGCGTGGCCGGCCGGCCGACGGCTGCCTCGACCAGCGCGGCCAGGGCCGTCGGGGGGAGCGGACCCAGCTGCTCGACCGGGCCCTGACCGGCGACCACCCCGTCGAGGTCGGCGAGCTCCGCGGAGTCGATCGTGGGCCGACGGGCGAGCGCCATCGTCACCCCGGCGCGGGCCGCCACCGTCAGTGATCGGACCGTCTCAATGGAGAGTTGATGCGCGTCGTCGACCAGGACCAGGGCGCCGTCGACACGTGCCTGTTCGAGGAGAACGGCCAGGTCCGCGCCGGTCGCGGGAGTCACGCGTACGGTCGTACGGCCGGCGGACGCGGCGATCTCGTCGAGCCGTCGGGTCCGGCCGGAGCCGTCCACACCCACCACGACAGTCACCGGTGCAGCCCCTCCTTGCCCGCGTCAGTGAGGCAGTGTACGGACGGCTCCCGACTCCGCTGCAGGGCATGACGTCGTTCGCATGTACCGTGTACTCTCGGCCCGACCTGGGGGCCTGGTCCGCCGGATGCCGAGCAGGCACCGGGTGAGCCGTGTGGTGCCCCTCCCGGCGAGGCTGTCCAGCCGGTCAGCAACCCGTTGATCGACAGGTCAGCCGGGACGGTCCGTGGTCGGCCCGGGGTGACGGCCGACTCGCTGAGACGTAGGACACCTCCCGGCAGATCAGAAAGCAGCGGCGTGAAGAATGTGGAATCCGAGCTGGCCGGTACCCGCCCGCATCGGCAGCGCCTACCGGCGGTGACGTGATGAGCCTGATCGACCGCACCCGCAGCGTGCTCGGCCACGCCGTCGACGTCTACCGGGGCACCGCGTACGAACAGCGGCTCACCGCGGTGCGCGACCGCCTGGACGAACCACTGCGGGTCGCGATCGCCGGCCGGGTCAAGGCCGGCAAGTCCACCCTGCTCAACGCGTTGGTCGGTGACCGGCTGGCACCGACCGATGCCGGCGAGTGCACCCGGATCGTCACCTGGTACCAGGACGGGCACACCTACCGGGTGCTGGCCACGCCGACCGGAGGTGAGCCGCGTCAGCTGCGGTTCAGCCGCGAGGACGGCGCGATCGACGTCGACCTGGGCGATCTGACCGTCGACGACGTCGCGCAACTGGAGATCACCTGGCCGTCGCAGGCGCTACGTACCGTCACTCTGATCGACACGCCGGGCATCGGCTCACTGTCCGAACAGACCTCCCGGCGCGCCTGGGACCTGCTCGTCCCCGACGAGGAGGAGACCCCGGCCGACGCCGTCGTCTACCTGATGCGTCACCTGCACGCCAACGACGTCGACTTCCTCCGGGCCTTCCACGACGTGGAGGTGTCCCGACCCAACCCGGTCAACGCCATCGGCATCCTCTCCCGGGCCGACGAGATCGGCGTCGGCCGGCTCGACGCGATGGCCTCGGCCCGGCGGATCGCCGACCGGCTGAGCACCGACGCGAACGTCCGCCGGCTGGTGCAGTCGGTGGTCCCCGTCGCCGGTCTGCTCGCCGAGACCGCCGCCACCCTCACCGAGGTGGAGGTCGCCCAGCTGCGCCGGGTCGCCGAACTGCCGGTGGCCCAGGCGGAGCAGCTGCTGCTCTCCGCCGACCGGTTCGTGCAGCACCTGCCCGAGCTCGGCCTGACCACGATCGAACGGGAAGCGCTGCTCGGCCGGTTCGGCATGTTCGGGCTGCGGCTGTCGGCGGCGATGCTGCGCCACAACCCCGGCACCACCGCGACGGAACTTGCTCAGGAGTTGACCGAGCGCAGCGGTCTCACCCAGCTGCGCGAGGTCCTCACCTCGCTGTTCTTCGAGCGTCGTGACGTCCTCAAGGCCCGGTCGGCACTGCTGGCACTCTCCGACGTCACCCGGGTCTGCGTCCGGCCCGGCAGCGACCAGGTCGCCGGCGCGGTGGAGGAGATCATCGCCTCGGCGCACCCGTTCAACGAGCTGCGGGTGCTCTCCAGCCTGCGCGCCGGCTGGGTCACCGGCAAGGCGGCGGTCGTCGCCGAGCTGGAGCAGGTGATCGGCGGTGGCGGCGCGGCGGCGCACCAGCGGCTGCGGCTACCGGCCGACGCGAGTGCCGCCGAGGTGACCGAGGGCGCCATCGAGGCCCTGGGCCGCTGGCAGCGGCGCGCCGAGAGCCCGATGACCTCGTACGAGATGGCGATGGCCGCCCGAGTGGCGGTCCGGTCCTGCGAGGGCATCATCGCCGACCAGCGGCGGTCCGCATGACCATCCGCCGGACCGTCGCCGCACGGTCGACCCCCCAGACCCGGCCATTCCTGTCTCCACACACTCCCTCGGAGCGACCACGATGTACGCACTTGGCATAGACCTCGGAACAACGTTCACAGCGGCGGCGATCTGGCGGGAAGGCCGGGTGGAGACCGTCTCGCTCGGCGGCCGTAGCGCGGCGATCCCCTCGGTGGTGCTGCTGCGGCAGGACGAGACGTTCCTCACCGGTGAGGCGGCCCACCGACGCGGACTGTCCGAGCCGAACCGGGTGGCCCGGGAGTTCAAGCGGCGGCTGGGCGACACCACCCCGATCCTGCTCGGCGGCGTACCGCAGTCGGCCGAGGCGCTGATGTCGCGCCTGCTCCACGCGGTGGTGGAGGAGGTCGCCCGTCGGGAGGGCGCCCTGCCGGCGTCGATCTGCGTCTCACACCCGGCCAACTGGGGTCCGTACAAGCTGGATCTGCTCCGGCAGGCGGTCCGGATGGCGAACCTCGAGGTGCCGGTGACGTACACCACCGAGCCGGCCGCCGCCGCGATCAACTACGCCGAGCAGCAGCGGATCGAGCCGGGTTCCATCGTCGCCGTCTACGACCTGGGCGGCGGCACGTTCGACGCGGCGATGCTGCGCAAGACCCCCACCGGCTTCGAGATCATGGGTCAGCCGGAGGGCATCGAGCGACTCGGCGGGATCGACTTCGACGCGGCGGTGTTCAACCACGTCCGTACCGCGCTCGGCGGCAAACTGGAGGAGCTCGACGAGGAGGACCCGGCGGCGATCGCCGCCGTGGCCCGGCTGCGTGACGAGTGCATCCAGGCCAAGGAGGCGCTGTCGTCGGACACCGACACCTCGATTCCGGTGCTGCTGCCCAACATCTCCACCGAGATCCGGCTCACCCGGGCCGAGCTCGAGGCGATGGTCCGTCCGGTGCTGCACGGCTCCATCGAGGCGCTGCACCGGGCGGTACGGTCCGCCGGCTGCTCGCCGGAGCAGCTGCACTCGGTGCTGCTGGTCGGCGGTTCGTCGCGGATGCCGGTCGTCGCCCAACTGGTCGGCTCGGAGCTGGGCCGGCCGGTGGCGGTCGACGCACACCCGAAGTACTCGGTCTCCCTCGGCGCCGCCTGGTTGGCCGCCGCTGACGCGATGGGCCGACACGGTGCGGGTGCGGGCCACGCTGCGGTGACTCCGCCGGCTCCGGCCGCCCCGGCCGCACCGACCGCCCCGGTCGCACCGACCGCTCCGGTCACGTCGGCGTACCCGGCCGCGCCGCCGGCCGCCGCGTACCCGGCCGCGTCGACCCCTGCCGCGTCGACCCCTGCCGCGTCGGCGCCGGTCGCGCCGAGCGCCGCCGGTGGGGCGGTGGCCCGGGCGAGCGTCGGTACGACGTACCCCGCGCGGACCGAGACCTACTCCTCGGCCGGCTCCGTCGGCGCCGACGACACCCCGCCGGGGTCGTCGCGAAGTGCCGGCGACACTGCGGCGAAGCGTGGCCGTGGCCCGCTGCTGGTGGCCGCGGCGGTGGTCGTCGTGCTGCTCGCCGGCGGTGGGGTGACCTACGCCCTGACCAGCGGGCAGAACGACGACGGTCAGGTGGCGGCACCCGGTGACGGCGCGGCCCCCGGCCAGGGCCAGGAGCAGCCGGAGCCGGAGCAGGTCGTCGAGTCGGAGCCGTCCGCGCCGGAGGTTCCGGCCGACGAGCAGTGCACGGACGAGATCAAGAGCAACTGGACCTGGGTCTGCCTGACCTCGGCCCGGGTCGCCGAGGGCAAGTTCACCGTCGAGTACGACGCCGAGTTCGGCGACAACGAGCCGGCTGCCAACGGCGGCTGGCACCTGCACATCTACGGCAGCGACGGCACCACCCCGGCGGACCGGGTGATGGGCACCCACGTCTCCAGCGCCGAGCAGGGCTTCTGGTACGTCGAGGACAAGCAGCCGTCGGTGATCTGGACCGACGACCCGGCCTTCGTCAACGCCATCGGCGACTACCCGAAGGTGTGTGCCCGGATCGCGAACTCGTCGCACGCTCTGGCGAAGCACGACAACGGCAGCTACACCACCGGCAACTGCGTGAAGATCCGCTGGGAGTAGTCTCCCGCGCGTTGCGACGACGGCGGCTGTGCCTGCGACGACCCTTGTCGCGGACGCAGCCGCCGTACCGTGCGCTCCGCCGGCAATTGATCTTCAATCCGGTGGTACGGGAGTGCAATTCGCATCCTGGAAACTGCATATCGGTGGCCTGCTCGCCCGACATTTCGGGATAGCCGGATTCGTCGTCGAGAATGTGAGACGGGTGACACCCCCGCCGTCGAAGATCGATTTCTCGTTGCACAATGACGGCGTGACGATGCCTGGGCCGGCTGACACTGATCAACACATGGTTCTGGTCGAGGTTCTGAAATTCCTCGAGTCAAACAATCGGTGGCCGAGATTCTGCGAGCTGGACAAGGTGATGGACACCGTTCACGGCCTGTCCGCAGAAGGGCTGCTCCACGACATCTCTCCGGAACTGGTGTGCGGCGTCACTCCTGACGCGCCCATCCCGGACGACCAATTGATCATGCTGACCGTGGCCGGGGCGCGGGCCACCGGGCGGGCGGACGATCTTCTCGATCTTTTCTTCCGGTCGGTACGGCTGGCGGTCAGCCGGGAACCGTCGGGCGAACCCGGAGTGCCGGTCCGGATCAGCAGCGCGGATGTCGGCACCAAACTGGGTTTCAAACGCAAGAACGTCAAGGATCTCCTTCCCGCCCTGTACGCACTGCTGCTCGTCGAACCGATGGGTTGGCGCACGGTGCCGACGGATGCTACGGCCAGCGGCTGGCTGATCGAGGCTCCGGCCCGCGCGGTACGCAGGTTCCGCGAGGCCCACGACCTGCCGACCTACTGGGCCATTCGAAGCACCCCGACCGAGCCCCGACCGAAGCAGCCCGGGTCGGAGCCGGCCAGGCAACGGGTGACGAGCGACCTCGGTCAGATCTGGCCGGTCGTCGGCGCTGTTCCCGGCCTGATGATCCTGGCGGGGACGGCGACGTTGCTCGACAAGGCGTTGTTGCGAACCGTCGCGACGATAGCGCTGCTCTTCGCTGGTGCCGCCCTGTTCCGCTGGTACCAGCGGGGTCTGCGCTGGCGGCGCCGCCGGTGGTGGACGACGCTCGTCGGCGCGGTCCTCGCGGTGACGGTGCTGACCATGTCGTTCCTCGTCGGCAGTAGTGGTGACAAGGCCGAAGCGGAGCCGTCGGACGAGAATGCCACGCCGGCGCCGCCGCACGGATCCTGCGTACAGATCACTGGCGTGACCTGCCGCAATCTGCGTCTGGCGGTCGGGCAGGGGTTCGACCTAGATGCGTGGCGGTTCGACGACGGCAACCGCAAGGATGTCCGGCTGGTCACCGCAGATCAGCTCGCACCCTACAACGAGGCGTCGCTCAGTACGGCTGTCCCGAAGCCGGCCGGCCCGCTCGACCCACGTGCCTGCTGGACCGCTGGAGTGTGGCAGCCCGAGCCGCAGGTCGCTGCGGAGGGCACCCGGCTCTGCGTCCGTACCGCCGGCAACGCCTACGCCGCGCTGGTGCGGACGTCGACGCCACCGACGGCGGCGTACGACGTGGAGTTCCTGGTCGCCGTGGCGACCTCGGATGTCACCCAGGGGATCTCGGAAGGCGCGCCGGTGGTCGTCGACAACCGGGTCACCGCCGGCAACCTGATGCGCGAGGACGTGTCGGCGTACCTCACCTCGGAGCCGGCCAACTGCGGGCAGCCGTGCGCCCTGGAGCAGACGCAGCTGCACAGCGGCGCGAAACTCAACGCGATCTGTCAGACGACCGGCCAGCAGCTCACCAACGGAAACCTCGGTGACCCGGCCGACGACGCCAACCCGTACCTCGACACGTCGAACCTCTGGTACAAGATCCGCTGGCCGGACGGGCGTACCGGCTTCCTGTCGGAGGTCTGGATCCGCAGCGCCGACCGGGGCGGCCTGGGGCTGCCGCTGTGCCGCTGAAACCCGCCCGGACGCCCGGACGCCGGTCAGCCCGATGACGTGACGACGCTGGGCCGGGGGCGGTCGCCGTACAGCCGCCCCTCGGTCGCCTTCACCGTCGCGACCAGGACGAACGACAGGGTGACCAGCAGCGACCAGGAGCCGAACTTGCTGGCGTGCACGAACGTCCAGACGTGCTCCTGGTCCGGGTAGGTCCAGGCCCCGAGAAACGTGGCGACGTTCTCCGCCACCCAGAGGAAGAAGCCGGTCAGCACGAACGCCAGCGCCAGCGGCATCCGTAGCCGGGCGTCGTCGACGGTGAAGTGCACCCAGGTACGCCGCAGCACGACCAGCAGCAGCGCGGCGAGGATCCAGCGCACGTCGGGCAGAAAGTGGTGGGTGAAGAAATTGGCGTACACGGCGACGGCGAGCACGGCCAGCGCAACCGGCCGGTAGCCGGTCACCCGCAGGTCCAGGCGACGCCATGCCTGACAGATGTACGAGCCGACCGCCGCGTACATGAACCCGGAGTAGAGCGGCACTCCGGCGACCCTGGTCAATGCCTCCTCGGGGTACGACCAGGAGCCGACCCGCACCTTGAACAGTTCCAGGGCCAGCCCGACCAGGTGGAATCCGGCGATGACGGCGACCTCCCGGCCGGTTTCCCAGCCGATGCGCCACAGTACGGCCGTCACCACGATCATGCAGATCAGCAGGGCGTCGTACCGGGGGATCGGCAGTGGAACCACCGACGTCACCGCCAGGCAGGTGAAGACGGCGACCGCGAAACCGCACGATTTCGCCTCGATCCAGGCGAAGCGCAGCAGCAGTACGGTGCCTCGCCGAAGGCCCGCTCCGGTCGACACCGCCGCCGTCATGTCCGTCATGATCCGGCACCTGCCCCGGCGACGCCAACCTTCCGGTGGTGAGCCGCAGGTTGTCGCAGGGCTGCCCGGCCGTCCCCTGGGGATAGATGGCGAATTGGGATGGAGGCCGAGATTACCACGATGGTCGTCTACGTCTGGCGAGTGGCATAAAAGTTATTGATGTGAATGCAAATAATCAACAAAAACTTATCGTGGTGTAGTGGTTGCCCCAATGTTAACATTGGTCAATCGCGAGACTTGTGATCACGGCCCGCGTCATGTCAATGCAGTTGCTGACGCCCAAGGGGGTGTGTAATGGCAAAGTGGGTCAAGCCTGAAATCCGTCCGACGGACTTCGCGGCCGCGATGGCGCTGCCAGGCGTGTGCGCCTGTGGTTGCAGCGGTGGTGCTGGGGCCGGCGCGGGATCCGGACGCTAAGACCGGCTGGCACCGATTCGCGGAGAATCAGTTTCTCCGCGAGACGACGAGTGCTGGCAGAAGAGTGCTGGTAAAAGGGTGCGGTCGGGCGGTAGTCGCAAGTGTCGGAACCGCCCGACCGCTTCCGCTCTCAAAAGGTGGTGATCATGCTTGTCGGGTTCCTGTCGTCCGACTCGGTTCCGGCGGATCTTGTCTATTTTCGGGACGGTGGTCGCAATCTCGTCGTCAACCCTGAGATAGGTGCCTGGCAGATCCTGGACGAATTCGAGATCGAGGTACTGCGGCGGTTGGCGAACGACCTCCCAGTTGGCGGGGATGAGCCGGATCGAACCGAGCGTCTCCTCGCCAGGTTGGTGATGGCGCGGCTGGTCTATCTGCCCGGCCAGCGGCCTGAGCTGCGGCAAGTCGACGCTCCGCTGAAACTTGTCTACTACGCGATCACCGATGGGTGCAATCTGCGCTGCCCGTACTGCTATGCCTCCTCCGAGAAGCGGCTGCCGGGCGAACTGGACACCCGGGAGTCGCTTGAACTGGTCGAACAGTCTGCGGACATGGGTGCCAGGACGATCATCTTCACCGGTGGCGAGCCGATGTTGCGTCGGGACCTCTTCGAGGTCGCCGGCCGGGTCCGGGAACTCGGAATGCAGGCGAACATCATTACCAACGCGACGCTCATCCGCAAACCTGAGACGGCCCGGCGGGTCGCGGAAACGTTCGCCGGAGTGACCGTCAGCATCGACGGGGGAACGGCGAAGACCCACGAGCGGACCCGGGGCGTGGGGACCTTCGCCAAGACCGTCGACGCCCTGCGGATGCTCAACACCTTCGGTGTGCGCCCAATGATCAATCATGTGGTCTCTGAGGACAACGTCGGCGAACTCGCTGACCTGTCCGTCCTTTTCGCGGACATCGACGTCGCGCACGTACGCCTGATGCATCACAGCGGTCTCGGTAGGGGAGCGACCGACGACTCGTCGTTCGGTTGGTCCGGCTACCAGACCGCACACCGGTTCGTCTGGACCGATCCGCGGGCACAGAACCTCTTGCCCGACGGTCCGCTCGGACAGCGATCGTGCGACACGAAAATCAACTGCGGTATCGGCGGCAACGAGATCTACGTCAACTCGCTCGGCGACGTGTACCCGTGCAAGCTCGTCACCGAACGCCACCACAAGGTAGGCAACATCCGCAGCACCGGGCTACGGGAACTGTTCGGGTCGCCGATGCTCGCTGATCTGCGCACGAGCGCCGTCTTTGCCGGCGACAATCTCGCCGACTGTCGTCGCTGCTACATCCGTGGGGCCTGCGCGGGCGGCTGCCGGGCGTACCACATGGCAGCGACCGGTGACCTGAAGCGCAACTCGCGAGCGCTGTGCCGGGTGTTGCGACATCAGATGATCACTTCGATGTGGGTCGCGGCCGGCGCCGGCCGCGAGACCGTACTGAGCAACGAGGACGAGGCGTTCCTGCCACTGATGATCGCTACCGGCAGCGTGCACCCGGTCTACGAGGACTGGAAGAAGGAAGCCGCGCTGCTCGCCCCGTCAGCCGGCGCCACGTCCCAGCCGCAACCCGCACACCGGCGACAACTGCCGGTCACCGCTGTCCGGAGGTCGTGATGGGGTGGGTGGTCAGTCCCAGCGTCGTCTGGGTCGATTCGCCGGACGAGATCCAGATCTACGACACCACAGCTGGAGAGTTCCAGACCCTCAACGCCACTGCGGCGGCCATCTGGCGACAGCTGGTCCAGACCGGCGACGAGGATGCCATCGTGGCCGGTCTCGCCGAGGAATTCGGAGCAGAGGATGACAACCAACGCGGCCTCATCGCCGACGACACTGGTCGGTTCATCGAGCAGCTCGCAGCGCAGGGCCTCATCCGCGTCGAGCCATCCGGCCCGGACCCCTCCGCCGCCGGCTCCTGAGCCGGCCAGCATCGTCCCGATCGACCTGATCGCACAGGGGCTACGGAAGTTCGGCCGCGTCACCGTGCCGGTCGACGGCCGGAGCATGCATCCCACGCTCCAGCCGGGCGAGCGGGTCCAGGTCCACCCTGTCCCCGACAGCGGGCTACGCCCCGGTGACGTCGTGGCGGTGCGCTACCGCGACCAACTGGTGCTGCACCGCGTACATGCGCTCGTCGACGACTGGGTGACGACGGCGGGCGACAGCCGCGACCTGTTCGACCCGCCGATGCCGATGGCGGATGTCGTCGGTGTCGTCCCCGGGATCGTCGCCCGCCCCGCGCCCCGCCGGTGGCCGCCCGCCGGCCGGGCCGTGCCGCCGGCCGCCGCCGTCGACCTGCCGGTGACCGTCTGGATCATCACCGACGATCCGTCGACCGGGCCGCCGTCGGGCCTGCCGGCCGGCTGGCGGGTGCGTGTCAGACCGGCGTACGGCATCGGAGTGGACGCCGTGGTCCTGGCCGAGCTGCGGGCGGAGTTGGCGGACCGGCCCTGCGTCGGGGTCACCGAGCACGCGGTACACGCCGTCGGCGAGGTCGTCGACGGGCCGCTGCCCCCCGGTACACAGATCGTCGTCGGTGGTTCCTTCGGCCAGCTCGACGACGATCTTCCCGGGTACCTCATCCCGCCGGAACTGGCCGAGGTACGGGTGCGCTGCGGACCGCCCCGGGTCCGCGTTTCCCCACTGGCCGCGCTTTCGGCCGTGCTCCGGGCGGTGGTCCCGGTCCCGGTCCAAACCACTGGTGGAGGCAGCTGATGACCGCGATCGTCGTTGCCGCCGGACTGACGAAGAAGTACCAGGCCATGTCCCGTCCGGCGCTGTCCGACGTCTCGTTCACCCTCGACCAGGGAGAGGTGATCGGCCTGCTCGGCCCGAACGGGGCCGGTAAGACGACCCTGGTGAAACTCATGTGCGGCATCACGTCCCGGTCGGCGGGTGCGCTGACGGTGTGCGGTGGGGACCCGATCGCCGACGCGGCCACGGTGAAGCAGGCGATCGCCGCCGTGCACCAGTCGGGACCGATGGACAACATGCTGCCCGCGATCGACCAGGTAAGGATCGCGGCGGCGTTCCGCGGGCTGCGCTGGCGTGACGTGCGGCGCCGGGTCGACGAGATGCTGTCCCTGTTCGACCTGCAGGAGGTCGCCGGGCAACTGGCGTTCACCCTCTCCGGCGGGCAGCGGCGTCGCCTGCAACTGGTCCGGGCGTTGCTCACCGTGCCGAGCCTGCTGATCCTCGACGAGCCCTCCGCCGGGCTCGACGTCCAGGGGCGGCGGCAGATGTGGGAACTGATCGCGAAGCTGAACGTCGAACACGGCACCACGATCATCTGGACCAGTCACTACATCGAGGAGATCGAACGGAACTGCTCCCGGGTGCTGATCATCGACCGGGGGAGACTGTCCGCTGACGACGCGCCCGCCACGCTGGTCGCCAGGTACGGCGAACAGTCGGTTCTGGTGCGGCTACCGGACGTGGAGGATCGTGACCGGCTGCAGGCACTGCTCCCGGCGGCCCGCGTCACCGCCGCCGACGAGGCCGCCTTCACCCTCGATGCCGCTGGGGCCGACGACCATCTGCCCAGCGTGATCGACCTCGTTCGAGGCGCTGCGGTACGGGGCGCCACGATCGAGTTCCGTACCCCGTCACTCGAAGATGCCTACGTCGCCCTGGTGGATCAGGGCCGGGAAGGTGTGACCGCGTGAACGCCACGACACCGTCGACCGGATCGGTGCTGGTCGCGCCCACCCGAGGCGGGACGCCCCAGGTCGCGCCGTCCGCCCGCCGGGCCGACCGGGTGCGGCTGCGGGGCCGCAGCGGTCTGCGGGCGATCGTCTACCGCGAGTTCCTGCTGTTGACCCGCAACCGCACCAACCTGTTGCTGGCGGTGCTGCCGACCGCCATCTACCTGCTGCTGTTCGCCACGTCGCTGACGAAACTGGTCGGCAGCGTCACGTACCAGGGGATCAGCGTCGGGTACGCCGAGTTCGCCATCCCCGCGATCATGCTGTCGTCGATGCTCGCCGCGACCACGACCACCGGGACCTCCCTGTTCCAGGAGGAGATGGGCGGGATGGCGGTCGAGCTGTGGTCCTATCCGATGAGCCGGGCGGGCTACATCGCGGGGAAGATCCTCGCCACCACCGGTCTGGTGATCGCGCAGAGCGTGGCCGCCCTGCTCGTCGGGGTGCTGTTGTTCGACCTGGGCTGGCCGTTGGCCAACTGGGCCGCCCTCGGGGCGGGTACGGTCGTGGTGTCGCTGACGTTCAACGGCCTCTATCTGCTGTTCGCGTCACTCGTTCGCGACTTTCAGCGGTTCATGGTGCTGATCAACGTGCTCGGTCCGTTCCTGCTCTTCTCCAGCCCGTCGTTCTACCCGGTGGAGCAGATGCCGGAGGTGCTCCGGTGGCTGTCGGTGGTGAACCCGGTGACCTACGGAATCTCCTGCCTGCGTAGTGGTGCGCTGTTCGGCTGGCAGGCGATGTGGCCGACCGCGCTCGGCATGCTGGCCGTCGCCGTCGTCCTGTTCGCGGCGATCTCGGTCGTGCTGACCCGCCGGGTGCGGGAACTGTGAGCCGGGTCGGCCTCAGCCGACCCGCAGCGGGCCCGGCTCGGGGTCGCGGTCGTCGACGCCGCCGACCGAACCGAGCTGCATGAAGCGCCGGAGCGCATGCTCGACCGTCGAGCCGACGGGTGCGGCGGTGTGCGGTGTCCGCCGTACCCGGGCCGGCCGTCGGCGATCCGACTCGACCAGCGTGCCTCGATGACTGCGACCCTGTCCCACGGCAAACTCCGTACCCTCGAGCGTGGTCTGTCCCACACGGTCCGGCCCCACTCTATCGTTGCCGACGGTGATCGTCGAAACATGCCCGCCGCAGCTGGGCGCGCGGCTGCCGCCACGTCGCCGGTGGTGCTGCGGCACCCGTCACCCGGTGGCGAGAAATCCGGTGCTGGCCTGTGTTTTCGCGTGCTCCACTACGGACGGTGGAACACAGGCGGACCGCGCGGTCGACGCTGCGTCACGAGCGTGGCGGTCGGGTCGTGTCAGGTCACGTCACGACCGTCTGTTATCACTGTGAGTTACTGTCGTGCCGGGTGGCGGCGCCGGTCCGGTAGCGTCGTACCGGACGGGACGTCGTCCGATGGGGAGGGTGTGCGCGTGGGTTCGGTCGAAGAGGTCAAGGCAGGGGTCGCCCGGTTCGGTGACGAGCTCGGCCAGCAGGTCGGTGCGATCCGGGCGAGCGCGGAGGCGCTGAGCAGCAGCGGGGCCGCGTTGCGGGCGATCACCAGCGGGTCGAGCCACTCGCAGGTGGCCGAGACGATCGCCAAGGTGGAGCAGGCCAAGCAGAAGCTGGCCGAGGCGGCGGCGCTGGCGCAGAGCGCGATCGAGTCCAGCCGCGGCTACGCCGCGAGTTTCTGACCCGATGGCGTCACTGGACGACCTGCTTGCGGTCGCCGTGCAGGCGGCCGCCCGTGGGGCGGAACTGATGCGGACCCGCGAGCCGGGGCGGCTGGCCGGCAAGGGCGACCGGGACTACGCCTCCGAAGTGGACCTCGCGGTGGAGCGGGACCTGCGGACCTTCCTCGCCGAACGGACCCCGCACATCGGGTTCCTCGGCGAAGAGGAGGGCACCAGCGGTGCCGCGACCGACGGCGAGCAGTGGGTGCTGGACCCGATCGACGGCACGGTCAACTTCGCGCACGGCGTACCGCTGTGCGGGGTGTCCCTGGCCCTGGTCCGCGACCGCCGCCCGGTGGTTGGCGTGGTCGAGTTGCCGTTGCTGGCCGCCCGGTACACCGCGACCGCCGGTGGCGGCGCGTGGCGCGACGGCGAGCCGATCCGGATCCGGGGTGCGGCGCGGCTGTCCGACGCGCTGGCCAACCTCGGTGACTACGGGGTCGGGGCAGGGTCGGGGGAGCGCAACGCCGTCCGGTTCGCGCTCACCCGGCAGGTCGCCCACCGTGCCCTGCGGGTGCGGATGCTCGGGTCGGCCGCGATCGACCTGGTCTGGGTCGCCGACGGCCGCACCGACGTGTCGATCACCCTGTCGAACAAGCCGTGGGACATGGCCGCCGGCACCCTCATCGCCCGCGAGGCCGGGGCGGCGGTCGTCGACGTCGACGGTACGCCGCACACCCTCGACTCGTCGGCCACGATCGCCGCGCCGCCGCCACTGCTCGACGAGGTGCTGACGATGGTGGCGGCCGCGGTCGCGGAGGCCGGCGCGGCGGCGCAGGCGGGTGGTGCGGTGCCGGAGTCCGGCGCGGTGGCACCGGGTGCGGGCTTGCTCACACCTCGGGACGACCAGGTGCCCTGAGCTGTCCACGCCCGTACACTCGCTGGAAACACAACTTCATACCTCATCCAGAGGGGCAGAGGGACACGGCCCGACGAAGCCCCGGCAACCAC
Organism: Solwaraspora sp. WMMA2056; assembly: GCF_030345095.1. NCBI lineage: Bacteria > Bacillati > Actinomycetota > Actinomycetes > Micromonosporales > Micromonosporaceae > Solwaraspora > Solwaraspora sp. WMMA2056. Next base: position 140,559 of record NZ_CP128360.1, on the reverse strand, counting down.
CCCGCACGACCCGCTCGGCGACCGGATCGCCCGAGGCCAGGCGCGGCAGGTGCCAATTCCGTCCCCGTCGCAACGTGCGGCGCAGGGGAAGATGAGAGGACGGCCTCGCATGACGTCGCTGATCGACGCAACCACCAGTTCCGACTCGGCTACCGTCAGCTCCGCCAGCCCGGCGCGGGCGTTGGTCTGCCGTGGCTGCGGCACCGAGTATCCGCTCGCCGCGCAGCACGCGTGTTACGAGTGTTTCGGGCCGCTGGAGGTCGCTTACGACCCGGCGGCCATCGCCCGCGTCACCCGGGCCGACATCGAGGCGGGCCCGGCCAACATCTGGCGGTACGCCCCGCTGCTGCCCGCCGGGCAGGACCCGGCCACCCGGGTCAGCCTGGACCCCGGGTTCACCCCGCTGGTCCCGGCCGCCGCGCTCGCCGCCGAGCTGGGCATCACCGGGCCGCTGTGGGTCAAGGACGACAGCGCCAACCCGACCCACTCGTTCAAGGACCGGGTCGTCTCGGTCGCCCTCACCGCCGCCCGTACGCTCGGTTTCTCCCGGTTCGCCTGCGCCTCGACCGGCAACCTGGCCAACTCGGTGGCCGCCCACGCGGCCCGCGCCGGCGTGCCGTCGATCGTCTTCATCCCCGGTGACCTGGAGCCCGGCAAGATCGTCACCACCGCCGTGTACGGCGGGGAGCTGGTCGCGATCGACGGCTCCTACGACGACGTGAACCGGCTCTGCAGTGAGCTGGTGGAGACCGACGAGTTCGCCGACACCGCGTTCGTCAACGTCAACGTGCGGCCGTACTACGCCGAGGGGTCGAAGACTCTCGGTTACGAGGTGGCCGAGCAGCTCGGCTGGCGGATCCCCGAGCAGGTGGTGATCCCGATGGCCAGCGGTGAGCTGCTCACCAAGGTCGACAAGGCGTTCGCCGAGCTGGTCGAGATCGGCCTGGTCGAGGCGCCGGCCAACGGCTGGCGGGTGTTCGGCGCCCAGTCGGCCGGCTGCAACCCGATCGCCACCGCGCTGCACCGGGACACCGACGCGATCGTGCCGGTGAAGCCGACCGGGATCGCCAAGTCGCTCAACATCGGCGACCCGGCGGCCGGGCTGTACGCGCTCGAGGCGGTCCGGCGGACCGGCGGCTGGATGGACTACGCCGACGACGACGAGATCCGCGCCGGGATCCGGCTGCTGGCCCGGACCACCGGGGTCTTCGCCGAGACCGCCGGCGGGGTGACCACGGCGGTGCTGAAGAAGCTGGTTGACTCCGGTCGGCTCGACCCGGCAGCGGAGACGGTCGTCTACAACACCGGTGAGGGTCTGAAGACGATCGACGCGGTGGCCGGACTGGTCGGGCCGACGCACCGGGTCAAGCCGTCGTTGCGCTCAGTCCGCGAGGCGGGACTCCTCGGCTGACCGGCTGAACAGCGGTCAATCCCTTGATCGGCCGGTCGGCGTGCGCCGATCGGCCGATGTGCTGTGTGCGGTCCGTAGTCAGAGTTTTGCCATAGGTTGAGAAAACACGCCAGCGGGGTCTTGACGACTGCACTTGCACCGCGCAGGATGCTCCGTGCGGGAGGGCGACTCGCCGTAAGGGCCTCGACAGAGCTTGGCAACAATCTCAACCCTGAGGTCCAACGACCAACAGCGCCGGCGGTGCTGTGCGAGCGCCCTCCCGACCAACGTCCGCCCCGAGTTGGCGCGGTTGCCGATCACGCCAGGTGTCGGTAAATCGGTCGCGCGGGCGGCTCCACCCCGTCACCCTCGACGGCATGGACATCACCATCACCCCGCTGGATCCCGCCGATCCGACCACCGTCGATCAGGCGTACGGGATCAAGGCCGCCTCGGTTCACGTACCGGACATGCCGCCATCACCCCGCCAGTGGTTCGAGGCCACCATCGGCTTCCAGCGCAAGGACGAACGGATCGACCATGCCCTCGCGTACCTCGACGGCGTCCCGGTCGGGCTGATCAAGATCGAGTACCCGCTGCTGGACAACCTGGACAATGCCGGCCTGGACATCCAGGTGCTGCCCGAATACCGACGGCGCGGCGTGGGGCGGGCACTGTACGCGTACGGGGTGGCGCAGGTCCGCGCCGCCGGCCGGACCCGGATCATGGGGCACTCGCCGGACACCATGCCGGGCGGTGTGGTCCGGGACCCGGCGCCGACCGCCTTCGCGCAGTCGCTGGGTGCCAAGTCCGCACTGGTCGATGTCCGTCGCCGACTCGACATCGACACGGTCGACGCCGCCGCGCTCGACGCGCTGCTCGCCGACAGCCTGCCACGGGCCGCCGGCTACGAACTGCTCACCTGGGCCGGCGAGGTCCCCGACGCCCACCTCGACGACATCGCCTACCTCGACGGCCGGCTGGTCACCGACGCGCCAATGGGCGACCTGCAATGGGAGGCCGAGCAGGTCGACGCCGCCCGGATCCGCGAGTTCGAGGCGTTCCGCCGCGCCCAGGGCGTCCGGGGCTACCACGTCGTCGCCCGGCACGTCGACAGCGGGCGGATCGTCGCCTGGACCCACATCACCTGTCCGGCCACGCCCGACTGGCACGCCATCCAGCAGATCACCATCGTCGACCCGGACCATCGCGGCCACCGGCTCGGGCTGATCGTCAAGATCGAGAACCTGCGGCTGGTGACGCGGCACGAGCCGGCGCTGCGGGTCATCGACACCTGGAACGCCGACAGCAACCGCCACATGATCGCCATCAACGAGGCGATCGGCTACCGGGCCGTCGACATCTGGCAGAACTGGCAGCAGACCATCTGAGGCATCCGGTCCGGCCGTCGGTGCCGCCACCCGGCCGGCCGGTTGCGGCATGATGGCGTGCATGACGGAGACCCCGCACCCCCTGTACGTCACGCACGCCGACACCCTGGCCCGTGCGTTGACCGCGATCACCGAACGGGACTACTGGTCGGCGTACCCCGAGTCGCCGAGCCCACGGATCTACGGCGAACACGCTGCGGACGAGGGCGCCACCGCGTTCCGTGGCTACCTCGGCCAGGACTTCCCACTGGACCAGGCCAGCGCCACCGGCGGCCCGGTCGCCACCGAGCGCAGCCCGTTCGGCGTCGAACTCGGCGTACGGTATCCGCGCCCCGACGTCGACCAGCTGATCGCCGCCGCCCGCGCGGCGCTGCCCGACTGGCGCGACGCCGGCCCCCGTACCCGGGCCGGGGTCTGCCTGGAGATCCTGGCCCGGCTGCACGCGCACTCCTTCGAGCTGGCCAACGCGGTGCAGTTCACCACCGGCCAGGCGTTCGTGATGGCCTTCCAGGCGGGCGCGACGCACGCCTTCGACCGGGCGCTGGAGGCGGTGGCGTACGCGTACGCCGAAATGACCCGCCACCCGGACACCGCCGACTGGTCCAAGCCGGCCGGTCGGGGCGAACCGCTGCGGATGACCAAGACGTACCACGTGGTGCCGCGCGGCGTCGCCCTGGTGATCGGCTGCCGCACCTTCCCGACCTGGAACTCCTACCCGGGACTGTTCGCCTCCCTGGTCACCGGCAATCCGGTGGTGGTCAAGCCGCACCCGGGCGCGGTGCTGCCGCTGGCGATCACCGTCCGGTACGCCCGACAGGTGCTCGCCGAGGCCGGCTTCGACCCGGACCTGGTGCAGCTGGCGGCCGAGGCGCCGGACGAGCGGCTGGCGACCGTCCTCGCCACCCACCCGCAGGTGCGCATCGTCGACTTCACCGGCTCCACCGAGTACGGCGACTGGCTGGAGGCCAACGCCCGGCAGGCCAGCGTCTACACCGAGAAGGCCGGCGTCAACACGGTCGTCGTCGACTCCACGGCGGACTTCGCCGGCATGTGCCGCAACCTTGCCTTCTCCCTGTCGCTCTACAGCGGACAGATGTGCACCACCCCGCAGAACATCCTGGTGCCCGCCGACGGCATCGACACCGACCAGGGTCACAAGAGCCTGGACGAGGTGGCCGCCGGCATCGCCACCGCGATCGGCAAACTGACCGGCGACCCGGGCCGCGCGGTCGAGATCATCGGGGCGATCGGCGACGACGGCGTACTGCAGCGGCTCGCCGACGCCGCGAAGCTGGGCGAACCGGTCCTGGAGTCGCGCGAGCTCGCCCACCCGGCCCACCCGGACGCGGTGGTCCGTACCCCGCTGCTGGTCAAGCTGGACGCGGCGGCCGAGGAGACCTACGGCCGGGAGTGGTTCGGGCCGGTGGCCTTCGTCGTGGCCACCGCCTCCACCGCGCAGAGCATCGAGATCTTCCGGCGGACCGTCGGCACCCGTGGCGGGCTGACCGCCGGCGTCCACTCGACCGACGAGCGGGTGCTCGACGAGGTCGAGGCGGCGGCGGTCGACGTCGGCGTGCACCTGTCGACGAACCTGACTGGCGGCGTGTTCGTCAACCAGTCGGCGGCCTTCTCCGACTTCCACGCCACCGGCGCCAACGCCGCCGGCAATGCGGCGTTGACCGACGGGGCGTACGTCGCCGGCCGGTTCCGCATCGTCCAGTCCCGCCGGCACCGCTGAGCCGACTGCGTGGCATCGACGTCCCGTGCAGGCCCGATCGGCCGGCGGATCGCCCCGCCGGCCGGTCAGCGCGAGGCGCGTGCGTACCGCGTCGGTCAGCGCGACAGCGTGCGTACCGCGTCGGCGACCGCCGTCGCCACCGCCGCCGCGAAACCCAGGTCGAGGGTGTCCAGGGTGTCGGTCGGCCGGTGGTAGTGCGGGTTGCGGAAGTCGGCGGTGTCGCTGACCATCACGGCGAGCAGCCCGGCGTCCCAGTACGGCACGTGGTCGCTGCGGGCGACGTCGCCGCCCTGCCGCCGGGGCACCGGCAGCGGCACCACCGGCAGCGACGGCTCCTGGACCCAGCCGGCCGCCTGGAAGGCGGCCAACCACTGGCTGGACTCGATGCTGCCGACCACGGCGACGAAGTCGCCCCGGTCGAGCCCGTCGACGTCGCCCAGCATGTCGCCCAGCCCGGCCGGGATCCGCTGACTGCCCACAGTGGCGTCGCGGTAGCCGATCATCTCCAGCACGACCGCCCCGGCGACCGGTACGCCGTCGCTGCCCAGCCGGGCGACGTGCGCCCGGCTGCCGGTGAACGGCACGTCGTCCTCCTCGCCGCCGAACAGGCAGAACCGGGGTCGCCGGGCCGGCGGGTCGGCGGCCAGCACCCGGGCGACCTCCAGCAGCCCGGCCACCCCGCTGGCGTTGTCGTCGGCTCCCGGGCTGCCGGCCACCGTGTCCCAGTGGGCACAGACCTCGACGATCGGCCCGTCGGCCGGCCGGCCCGCGTCGGCGATCAGGTTGACCTGGTGCGGGGCGTCGCCGTACCGCTCGACGACCACCCGGTGACCGGAATCCGACAGACGCCCGGTCAGGTAGTCGAGGACCGGGCCGGTCGCGGCCGGGTTGGTGTGATGTCGCGGCCCGCGCCGGGTCAGCTCCGAGATGTGGGTACGCAGCGCCGCAGCGCTGATGATCGTCACCTGATCCTGTGTACCAACCGGGATCCACGCCTCGGGTGGCTGCCCGGTCCGCCGTCGGCGCTGGTGCCGTCGGGGCCGCCGCAGGTGCGGGTCAGGCCGGGCGGCGCATCTGCAGCTCGGTCAGGTCCGGCAGCGTCGGGTGCGGCAGGCGGACCCCGGTGTCGGTGAACCCGAGCCGCTGGTACGCCCGCAGCGCCCGGTCGTTGCCGACCACCACCTCCAGCAGCAGCTGCGGGCGGCCCGCCGCACGAGACCAGTCGGCGACCGCGTTGACCAGGGCGCCGAGCAGCCCCTGCCCGCGCCAGGGCGGGCTGACGTAGACGGCGTACAGCACGGTGACCGCCGGATCGTCGCTGGCGGCGTGCGCCCCGGCGTGGGCCACGAACCGGCCGGCGGTGCGCCGCTGGGCCGGTCCGGCGGGACGCTGCTGCGCCGGTCCGGCGGTGGCCTCCGCGACGAACTGGGCCAGCGCGGTGCCGGTGGCGGCGCGGGCGACCCTCGCCGCGTACTCGTCGTGCGGGCGGGCGGCCGCGTCGGCGAGGGTCTCGAGGTACGCCAGCGGCGAGTCGGCCAGCATCTCCAGCCGCAGCGCCCGCATCCGCCCGGCGTCGTCGGGACCGATCCGGCGTACCGTCGCCCTGCCTGTCGCAACCTCGTTCACGGGTATCTGCTTATCAGGCCACCAGCAGTAGCGCCGCACCGAGTTGCCGGCAGAAGCCGACGCCGTGGTCGAACCCCTGCTCGCCGGGGTAACGGGCCAGCGCCCCGATCACCCAGTGTTCGCCGATCGCCAGGCAGCTGATGTGCCACAGGTCGTCCTCGTCGCGCAGCAGCCAGCCGTTCTTGATGGCGACGGTGGCGGCGTACTCGGGGGTGAGGGCGTCGCGGGGCCCGAAGTCGCCCTCGCCGCGTACCGCGCGCATCTCGCCGAGCAGCCAGGGGGTCCACTGCGGCCCGGCGGCCCGGCCGTCGGCGATGCACCGGCCGAGCCGGGCGAGGTCGCGGGCGGAGACGACGGTGTTGCTCCACCGGTCGAGGACCGGGGCGGTGTCGGTCAGGCCGCAGACGCGCACCATCCGGTGGATCGAGTCCTCGCCGCCTACCCGGGCGTAGGTGGCGTCCGCGCCCGGGTTGTCGCTGTCGCGGATGATCGCGGACAGTTCGGCCAGTCGTGGGGCGCGGGGCAGCAGTCCCTGTTCGTCGGCGCGGCGCAGGTCGTCGGCGGCCAGCCAGGCCTTGATCAGGGACATGGTGTCGCTCTGCGCGGTGTAGTTGGCCGACCCGGTGAGCAGCCCGGTGCGCCGGTTCAGCGCGGCCCAGGAGTAGAACCCGTCGTCGGGCAGCGTGATCTCTCCCTCGCGGAGCAGGACGGTCCGGTGGTCGTCGCCGGGGACGGTCCAGCCGGGCTGGCGGGGTGGCGGCGTACCGGCGTCGCCGGGCAGGGCCCCGGTGAACGCGGAGAGCACGACGAGCAGGCCGATGCCGGCGGCCACCGGGTGTCGTTGGCCACCGCGTCGGTGGTCGTGTCGTGGGGCCGCGCGATCCGGTCGGCGGGCCGCGCGGGCACCGGCGGCGCGGTGCCGCCCGGACCTCACGTTCTGCGGTGTACGGAACACACATGGTCAACGACAGGCGGAGTCAGTGGGACGTGAGCGTGACCTAATGTCCCCATTTGGGGTAGTGCAGCGCCGTCGCGTCTCGTGTAGCGTGCGATTTCGGTCGCTCCGTTCGCGCGTCGCTACTCAGCGTTCGGACGGGCGACCGGGTGGGCGAGTCACGCCTGCCCATGGCCGGCAGGAGGCCCGGCGCGACAGAAGTGAGGAAGTGCACCGTGGCACAGGGCACCGTGAAGTGGTTCAACAGCGAAAAGGGCTACGGCTTCATCGCGGTCGACGGAGGTCAGGACGTCTTCGTCCACTTCTCCGCGATCGAGATGGACGGCTACAAGGCGCTCGAAGACGGCCAGCGGGTCGAGTTCGAGGTCGGCCAGGGTCAGAAGGGTCCGCAGGCCGAACGGGTCCGACTCGTCGGCTGATCGCCGGGGGCGCCGACCCGGCGCCGCCCGGTCGCACCACACGTCCGTACCTGTCAGGGCGTCGGTCTCCTCGCGGAGCCGGCGCCTTTTTTCGTGCGCGGTTCCGTGCGCGGTTCCGTGCGCGGTTTCGTGCGCGGTTTCGTGCGCGGTTTCGTGCGCGGTTTCGTGCGTGGGTGCGGCCGTGGGTGCGGCCGTCGGCCGGCCGAGGCCTCTCCTCGGGGGTGCCGGCAACCCGCCGTTCGCTTGCACTCGACAGGGGAGAGTGCTAAACAAGGATTGGCACTCGCGAACCGGGAGTGCCAATGGTCGGGGCGGTGGGGCCACCACCGCGGTTCCCTGGAGCGGAGCCGTGGGGGCTGGCCGGTCGTCGCGGGCTATCCGGCCCGGCCGGCGGACGTCACTGTCGCCAGGTAGTGACGTCCGAAGGTGCGTAAAGCAGGCGGCATACCGGAGCCGACCGGCTCCGATGCCGCGAGCGTCCAGGAGGACAACGCCGTATGGCCAAGATGATCGCGTTCGACGAAGAGGCGCGCCGCGGCCTCGAGCGGGGCATGAACACCCTCGCCGACGCCGTCAAGGTGACGCTCGGCCCCAAGGGCCGCAACGTCGTGCTCGAAAAGAAGTGGGGAGCCCCCACCATCACCAACGATGGTGTGAGCATCGCCAAGGAGATCGAGCTCGAGGACCCGTACGAGAAGATCGGCGCTGAGCTGGTCAAGGAGGTCGCCAAGAAGACCGACGACGTGGCCGGTGACGGCACGACGACGGCGACCGTCCTGGCCCAGGCGCTGGTCCGCGAAGGCCTGCGCAACGTCGCGGCCGGCGCGAACCCGATGGCCCTGAAGCGGGGCATCGAGGCTGCCGTGGCCAACGTCTCGGAGGAGCTGAGCAAGCTCGCCAAGGACGTGGAGACCAAGGAGCAGATCGCCTCCACCGCGTCGATCTCGGCCGGGGACTCCAGCGTCGGCGAGATCATCGCCGAGGCGATGGACAAGGTCGGCAAGGAAGGTGTCATCACCGTCGAGGAGAGCAACACCTTCGGCCTGGAGCTGGAGCTCACCGAGGGTATGCGCTTCGACAAGGGCTACATCTCGCCCTACTTCTGGACCGACCCGGAGCGGATGGAGGCCGTCCTCGACGACCCCTACATCCTGATCGTCAACAGCAAGATCTCCTCGGTCAAGGACCTGCTCCCGATCCTGGAGAAGATCATGCAGTCGGGCAAGCCGCTGCTGATCATCGCCGAGGACGTCGAGGGTGAGGCCCTGGCCACCCTGATCGTCAACAAGGTGCGCGGCACCTTCAAGTCGGTTGCCGTCAAGGCCCCCGGCTTCGGCGACCGCCGCAAGGCGATGCTGACCGACATCTCGATCCTCACCGGCGGCCAGGTCGTCAGCGAGGAACTGGGCCTCAAGCTCGACGCGGTGACCATCGACATGCTGGGCCGGGCCCGCAAGGTCCAGGTCACCAAGGACGAGACCACGGTCGTCGACGGTGCCGGTGACGCCGAGCAGATTCAGGGCCGGGTGAACCAGATCCGGGCCGAGATCGAGAAGAGCGACTCCGACTACGACCGCGAGAAGCTGCAGGAGCGGCTGGCCAAGCTGGCCGGTGGCGTTGCGGTGATCAAGGTCGGCGCCGCCACCGAGGTGGAGCTCAAGGAGCGCAAGCACCGCATCGAGGACGCGGTGCGCAACGCCAAGGCCGCCGTCGAGGAGGGCATCGTCCCCGGTGGTGGTGTCGCCCTGGTGCAGGCCGGCAAGACCGCGTTCGACAAGCTCGACCTGGTCGGCGACGAGGCGACCGGCGCGCAGATCGTCAAGATCGCGCTGGACGCCCCGCTGCGGCAGATCGCCGTCAACGCCGGCCTCGAGGGCGGCGTCGTGGTGGAGAAGGTCCGCAACCTGGAGCCGGGCCACGGCCTCAACGCCGCCAACGGCGAGTACGTGGACCTGCTCAAGGCCGGCATCATCGACCCGGCCAAGGTGACCCGGTCGGCGCTGCAGAACGCCTCGTCGATCGCCGCGCTGTTCCTCACCACCGAGGCTGTGGTGGCGGACAAGCCGGAGAAGAACCCGGCCCCGGCGGGTGCGCCGGGCGGCGGCGAGATGGACTTCTGAGTCCAGCTCGACAGCTCGACATCGACCGCAGGGGCGGTCACCGGCAGAGGTGCACAACCCTCCACCGGTGACCGCCCCTGCGGCCTGTCCGCCTGCCTGCCCCCCGATGATCGCCGCGATCTTGCAGTTATCGCGAAGAAATGTCCACTTTGTTCCACGATAAGCGCAAGATCGTCGCGATCATGGGTGGGAGGGTGGGTGGTCGGGAGAGTGGGGGCGGGGGTGGGGGCGGGGGTCGGAGTCGGGTCAGAGCTGTTTGCGGTACAGGAAGAAGACCCGTTCGATGCGGGCGCCGGCGGCCGAGGCGTAGAACGGCACCGGGCCCACCCAGCCGATCTCGACCTGGTGGTGCCCCGCTGCCCGCTGCTCCTGCAGACACCGCCGCAGCAGCAACGCGCCGATGCCGAGGCCCTGCGCTGTCGGTGCCGTCCCCATCGGGCCGAACCAGCTGGGCCGTGAGGAGCCGTACGCGGCGAAGCCGAGCACCTCGACCGGGCCGTCGGCGGAAGCGGCACCAGAAGCGGTGGCGGCGGGCTCACGTACCGCCAGGTGGCAGCCGGCCCCGGCCCGCCCCACCGACTGGGCGACCTCGGCGGCCCACGCGTCGCCGAACGTGGTCCGGGTGAACGCCACCAACGCCGGTACGTCGGCGGCGGTGGCCCGACGTACCGTGATGCCGGCAGCCGCCAGCCGCTGCTGCGCCGGGGCGGTGTCCCGCAGCGCCGGGGAGTCCGTGGCGGACAGGTCGGCTGTCATGTTCCAGGCGGTCCGGTCCTGCTGGTAGCCGCACGCCATCGCCAGGCAGACCGCCGGGGTGTACCGCACGTCCACGCCCGGCCAGGCGTAGTACGGCGGGTTGCCGGCGAGCAGCACCTCAGCGGCACCCCGCACGGCCAACGCGCTCTCCGCCCGGCCCAGCAGCGTCCGACCCAGGCCGTGGCGGCGAAAATCCGGATGTACGGCGATCAGGTCGACGTGCCCCACCGCCGGGTCCCGGTGTGCCAGCGAACCCAGCACCACGCCCCGTACCGTCTGGTCGACCAGGGCGACCAGGGCGACGGTCCGGCGGCGGCTGAGCCCGGCGGCGTCATCGGCCGCCAGCGCGGGCGGTGCCGGGTGCAGCCGGTCGACGATCTGCGCGGCCTCGGCGGCGTCGGCGGGCAGGTCGAGGGCGTCGCGGCACAGCTCGACGACCGCCGACCGGTGCCGGTCGGTCAGTTCCTCGATGGTGAACCCGGCTGCCGGGGCGTCCTGACCTGAGGATGCGTCGCGTTCCACGACCGTCGACCTTAACCGGCTGCCTGCGCGGCCTCGACCGCGGCGTACGCGTCGACCAGGCCGGCTCCGGTCAGGTTCGCCCGGTCGCCGCAGGGGTCGGCGAACCCGGTCGACGCGTCGCCGGCGGTCTGCCGCAGGATCTCGTCGGTGCGTTCCAGGTCGCCGATCAGTGCGGGGTTGGCCGACCACATCAGCGCCACCACGCCGGCGACGTGGGGTGCCGCCATCGACGTGCCGTCGAGGGCCGCGTACCCGCCGCCGGGCATCGCCGACAGCACCGCCGCGCCGGGGGCGACCAGGTCCGGCTTGACGTCGCCCTGCGGCGCCGGACCCCGGCTGGAAAAATCGGTCACCGTACGGTCGCTGTCGACCGCGCCGACGGTCAGCACGTCGGCGTACGGGGCCGGCGGGTCGTCGACCGAGCCGCAGAACGGGCCGGTGTTGCCGGCGGCGGCCACCATCATCAGCCCGGCGGCGGCGAGCGCCTGCGTCGCCGGCGCCAGCGAGTCGAGATCGCAGCCTTCCAGCTCCGGGCAGCCCCACGAGTTCGTCAGCACGTGCGGTGCCCGCTCCGGTCGCCCGTCGCGCAGCGGATCGCCGCCGGCCGGGAACGGTGCCAGCATGAACTGCAGGCAGTCCAGGTAGCGGGCCGGGTTGCCGAGGTTGCGGTCGAGGTTGACGCAGCCCACCCAGGAGGCGCCGGGGGCGACCCCGATGGAGGTGTCACCGACCGCCGAGCCGAGTGTGTGGGTGCCGTGTCCGTTGTTGTCGGTCGGCGTACGGGTGTCGTTCCACGGGTCGTACCAGGAGTCGTCGCCGCCCCGGAACCCTTCGGCCAGCGCCGGATGCCTACCGTCCACTCCGGAGTCGGAGGAGCCGACGACGATCCCGGACCCGTCGACGTCGAGCTCGGACCAGACTTCGTCGGCACCGAGCATCGTGATGTTCCACTGTGGTGAGGACGGGGCCGGCTCGTCGCCGCCGTCGCCGGTGACCGGGGCGGGCAGCGGCCGCAGCTGCGGGCTGAGCAGCACCCGGTCGACGTCGGCGCGGCGCGACAGCCACGCCCGTACCGCCGCGCCGCCGTCCACCTCGATCGCGTTGACCAGGTAGTACGGGGTGTACGACAGGCCCCAGCGGTCGAGGTCGGCCCGTAGGCCGGCCTGGCTGGACTCGGCGGTGTCGACCAGCCGGCGGTAGACCTCGCCGATCCGGGCGTCGCGGCCGGCCGGCCCGGTGGCCCGGGTGACGTCGGACAGGTCGGCCTGTTCGCGCAGCACCACGAAGAGGCGTTCGCCGTACAGGCCGGGTTGCCCGGCGGTGAGGTACACCGCCGTACCGGTCGCCGCGAGGACCGCGACCACGACGGCCGCGACGATCCGGCGCGGCCGCACGCTACCGGCCGGCGCGGTGCCGAGCCGGCCGGCACCGGCCCGGCCGAGTCCGACGCCGAGGATCACACTGAGTACGACGCCGAGCGCCCACGCCACGCCGGCTCCGACCGCCGCCCAGAAGGGCAGGTCCCGGCCGATCAGCAGCAGCGAGATCTCCTCGCCGTCGAGGAAGGCGAGCGGTCCGACGACGGTCGACCCGACCAGTACGCCGACCGGGGCGCTGCCGGCCATACCGCGCCCGGCCCGAGAGGTGCCGGCCCGATCGGTGCCTGCTGCGGCGCCGCCTGCCGGGGCGCTGCCGGTCCGGCGGGTGGCCCAGACGATCGCGGCGGCGGCGTAGCCGATCGGCGGCACCGCCAGCAGGGCGACCAGTTGCACCCCGGGCTGGCCGACCCCGGCGGCGAGCAGCGCCAGGCCGACCCCGGCGACCGTGCCGCCGGCCAGCACGGTCCGCACCGCCGACGGGCCGCGCGCGGTGTCGCCGATCGCCGACCAGTAGCCGGGCGGCAGCAGCTCGACGGCGTACCAGCCGACGGCGGCGGCCGCGACGAGCGCCAGCAGGGTCTCCGCGACCCCGCCGAGGGCACCGAGCCAGAGCCATGGCACCAGCATGACCAGCCCGGCCGCGACGGCGATCAGCGTCGGCGTCAGCCGGTCCCGCCCGGCCGCCGGTTCCGGCGCGGCTTCGGCGGTGGCCGCTTCGGCGGTGGCATCAGCGGCGGGGGTCGCTTCAGCAGCGGGGGCGGCTTCAGCGGCAGGGGTGGCGGTGCGGCGGCGTAGCGTCCGCAGCAGCAGTGCGCCACCGGCGGCCAGCGCGGCGAGCAGCAGCAGGTACAGCTCGTGCTGCGCGCCGGGAAGCGCCCGGATCAGCCCGAACCCGGCGAGCGCGAACGCGCCGACCAGCCAGGCGCGGCCGGTGGCCCGGACCGCGGTCGACCGGGGGACCAGGGCCAGCAGCATCGCCGGCACCCCGACCAGCAGCGCGTTGCCGAGTCCGATCAGCGGCCACACCACCGCCGGCCGGGGCAGGCCGCTGGCGAGCAGGACCTGGTCGGTGAGCCAGCCACCGGCCTGCGCCAGCACGGTGACGCCCAGTGACCAGAGCCCGACGGCGACGGCAGCGATCACCGGCCACGGGCTCGGGGCGGGGGCCGGTGCCGGGTAGGGCGCGACGGGGTAGGGATGACCGGGGAAGGGGTGTCCGGGAAATCCGGGGACCTGCGACATGTCCGCCACGATAGGCGGGCGGTTACGGTGGACGGGTGCGTGACCCAGCCGTTTCCCGGTATGCCGCCGGCCAGCTGTCCGTGACCCGTCGTGCCGCCGACCTGCGTCGGCTGCGCAGCGAGCGGTTCGACGTCCTGGTGATCGGCGGTGGCGTGACCGGCGCCGGTGCCGCCCTCGACGCCGCCTCCCGTGGCCTGAAGGTCGCGCTGATCGAGGCGCGCGACTACGCCGCCGGCACGTCCAGCCGGTCCAGCAAACTGATCCACGGCGGCCTGCGCTACCTGGAACAGTTGGAGCTGGGCCTGGTCCACGAGGCGCTCACTGAGCGTGGCCTGCTGGCCACCCGGATCGCGCCGCATCTGGTCCGGCCGGTGCCGATCCTGGTGCCGTTGCCGCACGGCGACGCCCCCGGGGTGCGGGCGCTGCCGGGCCGGGCCTGGCGACGGGCCTACTACGGGGCCGGTGTCGCCGCGTACGACGTGTTCGCCGGTGTCTTCGGCGGCGGCCGGGGCATGCCGCTGCACCAGCACCTGTCCCGCGAAGGCGCCCGGCGGGTGTTCCCGAGCCTGCGGCCGGACGTGGTGGCCGGCGCGATCCGCTACTACGACGGCCAGGTCGACGACGCCCGGCTGGTCGTGACGCTGGCCCGGACCGCCGCGAGTCTGGGCGCGGCCACGGTGACCAGCGCCCGCGTCGTCGGCCTGCTGCGGCAGGCCCGCGAGGTGACGGGGGTCCGGGTGCGGGACATGGAGGCCCGGCCCGGGGACCCGGACGCCGAGTTCGAGGTACGGGCCCGCACCGTGATCGCGGCCACCGGGGTGTGGAGCGACGACGTGTCGCGGATGCTCGGCGACGTCGGGGTCCGGCCCGGTCTGCGGGTACGGGCGTCGAAGGGCGTGCACCTGGTGGTGCCCCGGTCGGCGATCACCGGTGAGGCGGGGCTGATCCTGCGTACCGCCACGTCGGTGCTGTTCGTGCTCCCCTGGGGCGGGCACTGGATCATCGGCACCACGGACACCGACTGGCGGCTCGACCGTTCCCACCCGGCGGCCTCGGACCGGGACATCGGCTACCTGCTGGACCAGGTCAACACGGTGCTGGACCGGCCGTTGACGCCGCGCGACATCGAGGGCGTGTACGCCGGGCTGCGGCCGCTGCTGGCCGGCGAGGCGGACTCCACGTCGCGGCTGTCCCGGGAGCACGCGGTGGTCGAGCCGATGCTCGGGTTGCTGCTGGTGGCCGGCGGCAAGTACACGACGTACCGGGTGATGGCCGCCGACGTGGTGGACCGGGCGGCGGCCCGGCTCGGGGTGGCCCGGCCGTCGCGGACCGCGCAGTTGCCGCTGCTCGGCGCGGACGGCTACACCGCGATGTGGCGGGACCGGGCGGACGTGGCCCGCCGCAACGGCGTACCGGTCGGGGTGCTGGAGCACCTGCTGGAGCGGTACGGCAACCTCGCGGTGGAGCTGCTGGCGCTGATCCGGGACGATCCGCTGCTGGCCAGCCCGGTCTCCGGGGCCCCGGAGTATCTGGCCGCCGAGATCGCGTACGCCGCCCGCGCCGAAGGCGCGCTGCACCTGGACGACGTGCTGACCCGGCGGACCCGGATCTCGATCGAGACGCCGCACCGGGGCAACGACTCGGCCGAGCACACCGCCGAGGTGATGGGCCGGGCGCTCGGCTGGGACGACGCGGTCCGGGCCCGGGAGGTGGAGCACTACCAGGCGCGGGTGGCGGCAGAGTTGCAGTCGCAGCGGATGCCGGACGACGCGACGGCGGACGCGGCCCGGCTCGGTGCCGCCGACGTGCGGGGCTTCGCCGCCGACCGGGGCGTGGACTGGCCGACGGACACCGGCATCGCCACCGGCTGACGGCCGGCACCAGAGCTGGGCCGGCTCAGGAGCTCACAGCCGGCGTCTGCGCTGGGCCGGGTCAGAGCAGCTTGCCGGGGTTGAGCAGGCCGGTCGGGTCGAGCGCCTGCTTGATCGCCCGGTGCACCCGCATCCCGACCGGGCCGATCTCTTCGGCCAGCCAGTCCCGTTTGAGCAGCCCGACGCCGTGTTCGCCGGTGCAGGTGCCACCGAGGTCCAGGCCGAGCCGCATGATCACGTCGAACGCGGCCCGGCCCCGGGCCAGGCTCTGCGGGTCGGCGCGGTCGACCACGATGTTGGGGTGCAGGTTGCCGTCGCCGGCGTGCCCGACCACCCCGATCGGCACCTCGTGCGCGGTGGCGATCGCGGCGACCCCGTCGAGCATCCGGGCCAGCGCCGAGCGGGGCACCGCCACGTCGTCGATGATCAGCCCGCCGCTGCCGTCGGGGAAGGTACGGGCGGCGAAGTGCTCCATCGCCGGGTGGGCCAGCCGGCGGGCCTGCAGCAGGGCGGCGGCCTCGACCGCGTCGCTGGCGGCGTACACCTCGGTGGCGCCGGCCGTGGTGCAGACCTGGGCGATCCGGTCCAGGTCGGCGCTGGCGGCGGTGCCGGTGTCGACCGAGGCGAGCAGCAGCGCGGCGGCGTCCGTGCGCAGCCCCATCGGCCGGTACGCCTCGATCGCCTGCAGGTGGGTGCGGTCCAGCAGTTCCAGCAGGCTGGGGCTGAGCCCACCGGCGGCGATGTCGGCGACGGCGGCCCCGGCGGCGGTGGTGGAGTCGAAGACGGCGACCAGGGTGAGGGCGGTGTCGGCGGCGGGCCGCAGCGCGACGGTCACCTCGGTGATCACCCCGAGGGTGCCTTCGGAGCCGACGAACAGCCGGGTCAGGTCGTAGCCGGCGACCCCCTTGGCAGTACGCCGGCCGGTCCGCAGCACCTCGCCGCTGGCCAGGACCACTTCGAGGCCGATGACGTACTCGCTGGTCACGCCGTACTTGACGCAGCACATGCCGCCGGCGTTGGTGGCGACGTTGCCGCCGATGGTCGACGACTCCCAGGAGCCGGGGTCCGGCGGGTAGCGCAGCCCGTGCCGGCCGACCTCGGCGGCGAGCGTGGCGTTGACCACGCCGGGCTGGACGACGGCGGTGCGGTTGACCGGGTCGACGTCGACGATCGTGTCCATCGCGACGGTGGAGACGACCACCGCGCCGTCGACGGCGTTCGCCGCGCCGGCCAGCCCGGTCCGCGCCCCCTGCGGCACCACCGGTACGCCGTACCGGGCGGCGACGCCGACGGTGGCGACCACCTCGGCGGTCGTGCGGGGCCGGACCACGACGGCGGGGGTGCCGGCGGCGCAGAGGTCCGCCTCGTCGCGTTGGTGGCAGCGCAGCAGGTCGGGGTCGGTGAGCACCGCACCGTCGGGCAGCACCGCGCGGAGGGCGTCGATGAGGTCGGACATGGTCGCAGGCTAGCCAGCCGGGCGGTGCCTCGACCAGCGCGGGACACCACCAGGCTGGGGGATATGTAGGCATGCGCCGGTTTGGTGCAATTCCGCTCGGTACGCTGCGCGCATGGCCGTCGCCGGAAAGTCGTCCCGCCCGGCGGCGGGCCCGCGCCTCGCCGCGATCCTGACCGTCACCCGCAGCCGGGCGTCGATGGAGTTCCGGGAACGCTCGGAACGGGTCCGCGCCAACATCGTCCTCGCCCTGCAGGCCGGTCTGGCAGCCGCCATCGCCTGGTTCATCTCCCACCGGGTGATCGGCCACGAACTGCCGATCTTCGCCCCGATCTCGGCGGTCGTCATCCTCAGCGCGTCCATCGGCCAGCGGCTGAAACGTACCGCCGAACTGGTCGTCGGCGTCGCGATCGGGATCGCGGTCGGCGACGCCATCATCCTCTCCATCGGCACCGGCACCTGGCAGCTGGCGTTGATCGTGCCGCTCGCGGTGATCGCCGCCGTCTTCCTCGGCGGCGGATCGGCCCTGGTCACCCAGTCGGCGTCCTCCGGGGTCCTGGTCGCCACCCTGCTGCCGACGACCCAGAGTTTCTATCCGGACCGGTTCATCGACGCCCTGGTCGGCGGTCTGGTCGGCCTGGTGGTGCTGATCCTGCTGCTGCCGCTGAACCCACTGACCATCGTGCGCCGCGCCGCCGACCCGGCGCTCGACATCCTCGGCGACATGCTGATCCGCTCCGGCGACGCGCTGGCCGCCGGGGACCGCCGCCGCGCCCAGGCCGCCTCCCAACGGCTGCACGACGCCGAGAAGGAGTTGTCCGCGTTCCGCGACGCCGTCCACGCCGGGCACGAGACCGCGGTGCTGGCACCGGCCCGCTGGCGGGCCCGCGCCCCACTGGCCCAGTACGCCGAGAGCGCCGAGTACCTGACCCGTGGGTTGCGCAACTCCCGAGTGCTGTCCCGACGGGTGGTGTCGATCCTGACCGACCAGGAACCGGTGCCGCCCAGTCTGCCGCCGGCGATCTGCCACCTCGGCGAGGCGGTCCGCACCCTGCGGTACGAACTCGACGCCGGCGCCGACCCGGCCCGCACCCGGCGGCGGGCCCTGGACGCGGCCCGCTGCGCCGCCGAGGCGTACGAGTCGGGGGTCGGCTTCAACGGCTCCGTGGTGATCGCCCAGATCCGGGCCACCGCGAGCGATCTGGTCCGAGCCAGCGGCACCGCGCCGGACGAGGTCGAACGGCTGGTCGGCGAGGCGTTCGGCCGCGACGTGACGGCCAACGAGCAGACGTGATCCACGCGGTGGGACCGGGCTGGTTAGGCTGACACAATGGTCGACTCTCAGTCCGGCGGTTCCGCGCCGGAGCGTCCCCGCACGGACCCGACCGAGACCGAGGCGACCGGGCCGACGGAGGCGGTCGAGCCGGCCCCGCCCGCCTCGGCTGAAGTCGAGCCGGTCGCGGCGGTCGAGCCGGCCCCGCCGGCCTCGGCTGCGGCGTCGGTCGAGGTCGAGCCGGCCCCGCCGGCCGACGAGGCCGTGCCGGCCGGTCGGCTGCGGCGCAGCGTCTGGCTGCGCTGGCTGGCGTTGGCCGGCATCGTCGTGCTGATCGCCGGTTGCGGCGTCGCCATCCTGGTCTACCTGGGTACGGCGATCGGCCCGGTCGCGTTGACCGTCGGCGTCATCGCGGCGGTGCTGCCCGTACCGGTGCTGGTCGCCTGTTTCCTGTGGCTGGACCGGTACGAACCGGAGCCGGTGCGCTACCTGGCCTTCTGCTTCGCCTGGGGCGCGTTCGTCTCCACGTACGCCTCGCTGAACGTGAACAACTTCTCGGCGGATCTGCTCTACAACCTGGGCTACTCGGAAGCGCTGGTGGCGGTGCTGGTCGCCCCGTTCATCGAGGAGCTGACGAAGACCCTCGGCCCGATCCTGCTGCTGCTGACCCGCCGCCGGGAGTGGTCCGGCATCACCGACGGACTCGTCTACTGTGGCATGTCGGCGATCGGCTTCGCGATGGTGGAGAACATCCTCTACCTCGGCGGGTACGGCTACGCCGCCGGCGCCGAACAGTACGGCCCGGCGACCGGCGCGCAGAACGTCTTCGCCATCTTCATCGTGCGGATCCTGTTCACCGGGTTCGCCCACCCACTGTTCACCTCGATGGCCGGCGTGGGGCTGGGCATCGCCGCCCGTACCGCCGACCGCCGCATCCGGGTCCTCGCCCCGACCGCCGGCCTGCTGCTGGCGATGATGCTGCACGGTGCCTGGAACCTGATCCCGACCCTGGTCGAGGCGACCGGGCAGACCCTCATCCTGCTGTACGGCTACATCGGGCTGATGGTGCCGATCTTCTTCGGCATGGTCGGCCTGGCGGTGTGGCTGCGCAGCTGGGAAGGCCGACTCACCGAACGGGTGCTGCCCGACTACGTCCGCGCCGGCTGGTTCACCCCGCCGGAGGTGGCCGCGCTGGGCAGCCTCGGCCGGCGGCACTCCGCGCGGCGCTGGGCGCGACGGGTCGCCGGTGACCCCGGCCTGCGGGCGATGCGGGACTTCCAGGCCGGTGCGACGAAGCTCGCACTGCAGCGGGACTCGCTGATCCGTGGTCTGGAGTCCACCCCGAAGCAGTTGGCCCGGCACGCCAAGGAGGAGCACCGGCTGCTGACCGCGTTGGCCGGCTACCGGCAGGTGTTCGTCGGCCGCGATCCGCAGGCCCCGGCGGCGACCTGGGACGGCGAGCGCTACCAGATGGCCTTCCCGGACGGCGTGACGCGGCCGGTGGACGCCCCGGACGAGCCGGTGGTGCCGATCCCGGTGGTGCTGACCGCGCCACCGCCGCCGCCCCCGCCGGTGTACGCCTACGGCGGTCAGCCGGGCTGGCCGTACGGCGGATCCCCGCCGCCCCCGCCGCCGCCCGGTTACGGCCCGCCGCCCGGCTACGGCCCACCGCCTCCTGGCTACTACGGCGCGCCGCCGCCCGGCTACGGGCCCCCGCCAGGCTACGGCCCACCCACTGGCTACGGCACGCCGCCGGGTCACGGCCAGCCGCCCGGCTACGGCCAGCCGCCGCCGGAGTACCGTCCGCCGTCGGACTACCAGGTCCGGCCCGGCCACTACGACCCGCCGACCAACTGACGGTGTCGGCTCGCCTGGCTGCTGTTGCTGCACATGCCGTAGTGGCATGTGGTCTCCTCGAGACACCTCAGCACGAAAGGCTCAGCCTGTGACGTACTCCTCCGTCATGCCTCCCCGGCAGGTCAAGATCGGTGATGCGGCCGTCTTCGCTGGGACCACGCCGCGCCATCCGCCACTACCACCAGATCGGTCTGTTGCCGGAGCCCGAGCGAGGCGTGGACGGTCGTCGCCGCTACGGCTACGACGACATGATCCGCCTGCTGTGGGTCCGCAAGATGGCGGATGCCGGCATCAGCCTCGACGACATGCGGGCCGCCTTCGAGGGGACCCGGGACATCGGGGAGATGCTGGGCCGGTTGGCGCAGACCCTGGCTGCCCAGGAGGCCGACATCAGTCGCCAACGCGCGGCCGTCCAACGCCTTCAGGCCGTGGGCAGCCCGCTGGGGCTGCTCTCCGAACTGGTCACGGACCGGCTCGCCCACCTGCCGCCGGGTGCACTGCGCCCCGCCGACCTGGACGCGCTGCTGGTCACGGAACGCATCTTCGGCCCGCTGGGCGCCGCTGTCCAGGCCAGCGTGTTCATCGTGCTTGCCACCGACCCTGATCTGCGGGCGGAGCAGGAGCGTCTGGACGCGGCCGAGGCGGCTCTGGATGACAGCGTGGACCCCGAGGACCCCCGGGTGGAGGAACTCGCCGTTCAGCGATGCGCCCACCAGATAGCCCTGGATCGGGCAGTCGAGTCAGCCGGGTTGGATGCGGCTGAGGAGCAGCTCTTCGAGATCGACGACGCCGAGCCGACGGAGGAGAAGGGCCCTCGGATGAGCGCCTTCGAAGCAGTCACGAAGATGCCCTACGACTGGTCACCTGCCCGGAAACGCTGTGTGGAACGCATGACACAACTCCTCGCCGAGACCCACTGGCAGCCGACTGAACGCCCGGGTTCCTGAACCGGATGCCTAACGGGTGAGCCCGAGCGCCGTGGCCAGTCGGGCGACGCCGGCGGCGTGCCCTCCGGTGCGGGCGATCTCAGCGACGAGGGTACGGGCGGAGGGTCGGGCGCGGATTTCAGCCGGTGCGACGCGGTCGGCGTCGACGAGCCACCGTCCCGCTCCGGCGGTGTCGCCGGTGTCGAGGTGGGCGCGGGCGGCGTCGAGCAGGTACGCGGCCCGGTGTTCGGCGGGTAGTCCCTGCCAGAGTTGTCGGCTGGTGGCGGTGTCGTGTCGGCGTACGGCCTGGTGGGCGTCGCCTGACTCGACGGCCGCCACGACGTGCGCCAGTTCGACGGCGGCTGGGCCGAACGTGGAGGTGCGGTAGTCCTGCCCGTCACCGACCTGCCCGGCGACGGTGGCGGCTTGGGTGAGGAGTTCGCTGGCGCTGTGGGTGTCGCCGCTCCCGGCGGCGGCAAGGGCCGCCTGCAGCAGCAGCGTCCCGTACACCGACTGCCGTTCTGTCGACGCGGCTCCTCCGGTTGACGCGGCTACCCGGTCGGCGGCGGTGATCGTCGCCGCCATCGCGAGTCGGGGCTGGTCGAGGGCCCGTAGGGCCTGGGCGAGTGGCACCACCGCCGACCCGGCCGACACCACGTCGCCGTCGGCTGCGGCGAGCGCCCGGTCGGCGGCCAGCCACGCCAGGTCCGGCTCGCCGACCTTGATCAGCACCAGCGCGGTGACCCGGTACGCCCGCACCACCAACTCCGCGCCGTGCTCCGGCCGGGCGGAACGCAACCGGCGGGCGGTGTCCAGCAACTCGGGTGCCGCCCGCAGCAGTCGGGGATAGTCGCCGTGCCGGTACGTCGCCCACGCATGCTCCACCCGCCGCACCGTCTCCCCCGACAACGTCGGCGACACACCGCCAGGTGCGGTGCCGAATACGGCGTAGCTGGCCAGCGCTGCCCGGACCGCGTCGACACCGGCCGTCGCCTCACCGGTCTGCGGCCGACCCTCGCCGCCGTCGAGCAACTCCGCCGGGTCGACCCGCAGCACCTCGGCGACCTGCCGGATCACCGAAAACCTGTCCAGTCTGCGGACGCCGCGTTCGACCTTGTCGACCCAGCTCTTCGACCGGCCGATCCGATCGGCGAACACCTGCTGCGTCATCTGCCGCCGTACCCGCCACAGCGCGACCCGACGACCCACGCCCACGGTCACCGGCGGCCTCCCGCGTCGATCCACGTCCACGCCACGAACCGTTCATACAACTCGCGCGGATCGGTGATGCCGGCCTCCCGCGCCGCCACCGGCAACAGTTCACCGACGTCCACCGACAACGCGACCGGCTCACCCACGTAGGCCTGCGCCAACTGCACCCGACCCGGCGGACACGGCCACGGCGTCCCGTCCGGACACACCGCACACCACCACGACGGCCGCACCGGCTCATGCACCGGCCCCCTACCGGCTGCGGGTGTCCTCACGGCAGGAAGTGCCGGCCGGCGTTACCACCCCGCCGCGACGCCCGATCAGTACGGGTCGCCGGCCGCCGATCCGGCGGCGACGCGCTCACCTCGGCGAACCGCCGCCGGCCCGGCACCGGATACACCACATCCACCGGTACGTCCGCACGCTGAAACCACTTCCCGAACACGATGCCCCCTCGAAGCGAGTTGGAAGGGCGGCGACCCCGAGGTGGCTCTCCACGACAACCCCGAGGCCGCCGCCGGCTAACCGGTACGTGTCCACACTTGGCACGTTCGGTAGCCACAACGCTACGATCGGGGCGAGGTTCGTAGGACTCACCGGCAGTACGAGTAGGTAGGCGGCCAGAACCGCTTCAGAGCCCTCCCCGGTACAAACGTAAACCGCCGGTCGACGTAGGGATATGCATGGCAGATCTCGCACGATCAAGCCGCCAGCGCGGTGACACAACCGGATACCTGTTGAAGCTCATCCGGGAATCCGTCCCGTTGACTCAGGAACAGCTCGCTACAGAACTCTCCGTTGAGCGCACGACCGTGCAGAGCTGGGAATCTGGACGTCGACCGTTCGCGGCCGTGCCGTTAGGGCAGGCAGTAGCAACACGGCAGGCTCGGTGCAGACCCCACCCTGCTCTCCGCGATCGAGGACGCCGTCGAGGCTGACTTCATCCTCACGTCAGTGCTGAACGACAGGATCGAACGCACCGACATCGCCGAGCAACCGCTCGGCTGGTCAGTCCTTACCCACCGCCTCACCGATCTACTACTCTGGACGGTGATCGGTCAGACACCCGCTTTCATCCAGAGCCGCCAGGCTCCGCAGCGCCGTCGTGGACCGGTGGCTGCCAGCCCGCTGCTGTCCGCCGACGAACGCCGAGCATTTTTCACTCACCTGCAGGTACTCGCCGAGCGTGCCGCAGGTCAACGTCAACCGCATCTGCTCCTGCACCGGCAAGCATGCTTCCTAGCCGGCATGGACCCCAGCGGCACCTCCGAAGCCTGGCTCGCCCAGGACACCGCCACCAACGCCCGCCGTAGGCTTACCTTTCATACGTGGTCGCCGAAATGGCCCGACGCCAGGTCTGTAGCCACCTCGCTAGCGAAGCAGGGCAACCCTGAACCGCTCCGGGACTTCATCGCCAGAGCCCACCCGGACGACGCATGCGAACGCGCAGCCATCAACTACTCCGCCTACTGGGTCGGCGAGATCCCCTACCGCCAGCGTGACGACGCCTTCATGCCCGCTTCCACCTCCAGTTGGTACGGGTCCCGACTTCTACGACACCTGGTACACCGCCTGGAACCCGGTCACCCGTTCATCGACCTCAACATCCACAACCTCTGGTCTCTGCTCACTGCCCGGCGCACACTCATCCACGCTGACCCCGACAGCGCCCGCACCCTCGTCGACCGCAGCCCCGCACTCCTGGACAGCGACACGATCTCCGGCCAGTCCCGGCAGGAGCTAACCTCAGTGCTTTACAGCCTGCGTACCAACGGGTTTCCCGGCACAGGAACGAGCAGATGAGCGACAACCACGACGACACCGCCGGCGCGATGAAGTTCATCTTCGAGACCGGCGTACTCAAACGCGCCGCCCGCACCGGCTGGTGGTTCGCTGGCGTCGCCCAGCCCGAGTCCATCGCCGACCACTCGTTTCGTACGGCGATCGTCGGCATGATGCTCGCCGCGATGGAAGGCGCCGACCCGGCCAAGGTCACCATGCTCTGCGTCCTGCACGACACCCAGGAGACCCGCACCACCGACCTGCCGCACATCGCGAAGCGGTACCTCACAGCAGCACCCAGCACTGCCGTCACCGCCGACCAGGTCGCCGACTGCCCACCGGACGTCGCCGAGGTCATCACCGCCGCCGTCGCCGAGTACGAAGCCGGCGAAACCCTCGAAGCGGTCGTCGCCCGTGACGCCGACAAACTCGAACTGCTCGTCCAAGCCGTCGAGTACCGCCACCAGGGCATCGACAACGTCCAACGCTGGATCGACAGTTCCCGCGCCGCCCTCAAGACCGCCTCGGCCCACCGCCTCGCGGACGCCGCCCTGGCCGGACAACCACTCGCCTGGCTCGAACCACCGAAATAGGGTCGGCACCCTTTGGCGCGGCATCGGATGCGGGTGATCTGACGTGGCGTCGGCGTGTCGAGTCGATGGGGCGCAGTGGATCAAGGCGACGCCAAACGCAAGCGGCCCCGGTGAGCGGCAGGGCCGAGGAGTCAGCGCAGAGTCAGAGGTAGAGGCCGGTGGAGTCGGGTTCGACGCGGCGGGCGGCGACGGCGTGCACGTCGCGTTCGCGCAGCAGGACGTAGTCGCGGCCCTGCAACTCGACCTCGGAACGGTCCTCCGGGTCGAACAGCACCCGGTCGCCGTTGACGATCGACCGTACGTTGGGGCCGACGCCGACGGCGGTCGCCCAGGACAGTCGGCGACCCATCGAGGCGGTCGCCGGGATGACGATGCCGGCGGTGGAGCGGCGTTCGCCCTCGGCGCCTTCGAGTTTGACCAGCACCCGGTCGTGCAGCAGGCGGATCGGCAGGCCGTTGTCGTGCGGCGGGTCGGCGGTCACGTTCCGAACCGTACCGCGTGGCCATCGTCGGTCGGCCCCGGGTGGTTGCGGTAGTCGGTCTCAGGGTTTGAGCCGGACATGTTCCCGGGCACATCCGGGAGGAATCAGGGCTGCGCCGGGGCCGATTCGTGGCTGCTGAGGACTACCGTGTACCAGGCTGGGACAGATCAGAGGGGGTGCGCTTGAGCCGGCTTCAGCAGATGAGACGGCGGCTGCGCCAGGCGTACGAGGCCGGACGTCAGTCGGTGCGCACGGCGCGGGAGCGGGAGCGGTCGCGGCGGGGCAGCACGAGCGACGTCGACGGGCTCGATCCGGTCGCCGACGAGGTGGCCGAGGTCCCCCCGCCGGGTGACGGTCACCTGTCGACCAGCAGCCGCGACGACGCGGACGTACCGCACGCGCTGCGGCTGGCTGCCGCCTGGTCGTGGCGACTGATCGTCATCGGCATCGTCGGCTGGGCGCTGCTGGCGGTCATCGGCAGGGTCCGGATCGTCGTCATTCCGCTGCTGGTGGCGTTGCTGCTCGCTGCGCTGCTCGCCCCGGCGGTCGGCTGGCTGCTGCGGGCCCGGGTGCCGCGCACCCTGGCCACCGCCGTGGTGCTGATCGCCGGGCTGGCCGGTGTCGTCGGCACGTTGACGATGGTGGTCAACGAGTTCATCACCGGCCTGCCGGACCTGAGCGTGAAGGCATCCGCCGGGATCAGCCAGATCCAGGACTGGATGCGCACCGGCCCGCTGAACATGTCCGACGGGCAGCTCGACCAGTACATCGAGGCCGGCCAGAACTGGATCAACGAGAACACCCAGACGTTGACCAGCGGCGCGGTCTCCACCGCCGGCACCGTCGTGGAGCTGTTCACCGGTGCCCTGCTGGTGCTCTTCGCGACCTTCTTCTTCCTGCGCGACGGCCAGAAGATCTGGCGGTTCATGGTGGGGCTGTTCCCGACCGGTGCCCGGTGGCGGGTCGACGACGCCGGCCGGGCCTCCTGGTTGACCCTGGTCGCCTACGTCCGGGCGACGGTGCTGGTGGCGTTCATCGACGCCGTCGGCATCGGCATCTTCCTGGTGCTGTTCGACATCCCGTTCGCGTTCGCGCTGGCCGCGCTGGTGTTCCTCGGCGCGTTCATCCCGATCGTCGGGGCGACCCTGTCCGGTGCGGTGGCGATCCTGGTGGCGCTCGTCGACAGCGGCTGGGTCACCGCGCTGATCATCCTCGGGGTGGTCATCGGGGTGCAGCAGCTGGAGGGCAACGTCCTGCAGCCGCTGATCATGGGCCGGGCGGTGGCGATCCATCCGTTGGCGGTGGTGCTGGCGGTGACCGCCGGCATGGTGCTGGCCGGCATCGTCGGCGCGCTGGTCGCCGTACCGCTGATCGCGGTGCTCAACACGGCTGTCCGCCGGCTGGCCCGGCGGCGGCACGTCGCGGTGCCGCCCCCGGTGCCGGAAGCGGTGGTGATCCGCTCGACCCCGCCGTGACGGTGCCGCCCGGGCGACCACGCCCTACGCGGGGCACCGGTCAGCTGGCGGCCAGCCGGCGGAGCGCGCCCTGGACGACCTCCGGGCGGGTGGTGTACCAGAACGGTGGCAGCGACCGGCGCAGGAACGCGCCGTAGCCTCGGGCGGTCTCCAACCGGGAGTCCAGCACCGCGACCACGCCACGGTCGCCGTTCGCGCGGATCAGCCGGCCGGCGCCCTGGGCGAGGCGGACGGCGGCGATCGGCACACTGACGGCGGCGAAGCCGGAGCCGCCGGTGGCGTCGACGGCGGCGGCGCGGGCGGCAGCCAACGGCTCGTCGGGCCGGGGGAACGGCAGCCGGTCGATCACCACCAGCTGGCAGGCGTCACCCGGCACGTCGACGCCCTGCCACAGCGACATCACCCCGAACAGGCAGCTGGCCCGGTCCTGCCGGAACTGGCGGACCAGCAGCGGCAGCGCCTGCTCGCCCTGCACCAGCACGGTCAGCCCGGTCCGCGCCCGGACCAGCTCCGCGGCCTGCTGCGCGGCCCGTCGCGACGAGAACAACCCGAGGGTACGGCCACCAAGGGTGCCGATCAGCGACAGCAGCTCCTCCCCGGCCTGGGCCGGCAACCCGGAGACCGTCGGCCGGGGCAGGTGCGCGGCGACGTACAGGATGCCCTGCTTGGGGTAGTCGAACGGGGAACCGACATCGAGCGACCGCCAGGACAGGTCCTCGGCGGTGACCTGCACGGGCAGCGTGGCCTTGGCCTCGGACGCCGCCGCCCCGGCGCGCCCCGGGATGCCGGGCCGGGCGGGGTCGGCGGCCGGTGCCGGGCCGACGGTCTCCAGACCCAGCGACCGGGCGACGGTGTCGAACCGGCCGCCGAGGGTCAGCGTCGCCGAGGTGGCGACGACGGTCCGCTCCGCGTACAGATGGGTGGCCAGGGTGCCGGCGACGGACAGCGGCGCGACCACCAGGGCCCGGCGGCCGGCGGCCGGGCCTTCGGGTTTCTCCACCCAGGCCACGTCGTGCTCGGCCTCGTCGAGCAGCCGTTGCGCGGTCGTCGACAACTCGTCCAGCACCGCCTTGGACTGCTGCTTGCGCACCGGGTCCGGGTCGTCGGCCTTGACGTCGCCGATCTTGTCCAGCGCTGCCCGGGTGGCCGCCTCCAGCAGGGTGCACGCCTCCTGCAGCGGCTGCGGCAGCCCGGTGGTCAACCGCCCGGCGGGGGTTTCGGCGAGGCCGACGGCGAGGGCGTCGCCGGCCTCGGTCAACGCCTCGGCGGTATCCGGCGGCAGCAGCGGCCGGGCCCGACGGGCGGCCCGGTCCACGGCGTCCGGGGTCAGCTCCGCCTGGGCGGCCGACGACACCCGGTCGACCAGCTCGTGGGCCTCGTCGACGATCAGCAGCTTGTGCGGCGGCACGATCTGCCGGCCGGCGAGCATGTCGACGGCGAGCAGGCTGTGGTTGGTGACGACCACGTCGGCCTCCCGGGCCCGCGCCCGGGACGCCTCGGCGAAGCATTCGTCGCCGTACGGGCAGCGGCTGGCGCCGACGCATTCGCGGGCCGGCATCGACACCTGCCGCCACACGGTGTCGTCGACGCCGGGGTCGAGCTCGTCGCGGTCGCCGGTCTCGGTCTCCATCGCCCAGTCGCGCAGCCGCTGGACCTGTTTGCCGAGCCGGCCGGCGGCCCCGAGCCACTGGATGCCGCCACCTCCGCCGGTGCCGCCGTTGCGCTCGCCGCCGCCGCCGGAGGTGTCGAACAGGTCGGCCGGCTCCTCCTCGTCGGAGGCCTCCAGCCGGGCCAGGCACAGGTAGTGGTGCCGCCCCTTGAGCACGGCGAACGTCGGTCGGCGGCGCAGGATCGGCTCGGCGGCGTCGGCGATCCGGGGCAGGTCGTGTTCGACCAGTTGGGACTGCAGCGCCAGGGTGGCGGTGGAGACCACCACCGGGCCGTCGACGGTCAACGCCGGTGCCAGGTAGGCCAGCGACTTGCCGGTGCCGGTGCCGGCCTGGACCAGCAGGTGCGTACGGCTGCGGACCGCGTCGGCGATCGCCGCGGTCATCTCCTGCTGGCCGGGCCGGGCCGCGCCGCCGGGGACCGCGCCGACGGCGGCGGCGAGCAGCTCGTCGGCGCTCGGCCGGCCGCTGCCCCGGCCGCTGGCACTGCCGCTGCTGCGGCCGCCGACCCGGCCCTGACTCTGGCCGGCGGGGCGGGACGGCGTCGACTGTCCGGGCGTGGCGGTGGTGGGCAGAGCGGGAGTCACCGGGTGACAGTACCGACCGCCGCCGACGTGCGGCGGGTTGTCCACAGCGGGTCGCCGACGGTACGCGGAACGTGGCACACGGTGTACTCGGGTGTCACCTGCACGTTGCCTGCCGGCGTGATCCCATCGGTTAAGGTGCGTCACATGTCGAGCGATGTCGTGCGGGTGGTCTATCGCAAGTACGACGGCTCGGCGCACCGCGACTACCCGGCGCGCCGGTTGGCCGAGGACGATCTCGGCGTCTGGCTGGGTGTGGACCGGGGCACCCGGTCGATCTACCATGGTCGGCCCTCGGTGGAGCAGATCCCGTTCGTGCTGCTGGTGCCGCATCAGCAGTGGTGGACCTGCATGTTCAACCCGCCGCCGCGCACCAGTGAGGTCTACTGCGACATCGCGAGCCCGGCGCGGTGGGAGGACTCCGACACCGTACATCTGATTGATCTTGATCTTGATGTGGTGCGCCGCCGGGCGACCGGCCTGGTGGAGCTGCGCGACGAGGACGAGTTCGCCGAGCACCGGGTCCGGTACGGCTACCCGGACGACGTGGTCGAGTCGGCCTGGGCCGCCACCCGGTGGCTGCTCGACGCGCTCGACGACGGTACGGAGCCGTTCGCCTCGACCTACCGCAAGTGGCTGGCGCTGGTCTCCTGACCCGCCCGCGCTGGTCTGCTGACCCGGCCGGCGACGCACCGGTCCACTCGGAGGTGGGCGACCGGGCGGTGACTGCGCGATCATCGTCGGATGACTGCTGCTGAGGAGCATCCTGACGTACCGATCCGGGACCTGCTGCGGGTCGGTGCCGGCCGCCCGGTCGACCTGGCCGCGATCGACCCGAGGTCGACGCCGGGTCTGCCGCCGTTGCCGGTGACCGGCCCGGACCGCAAGGCGTGGGCCCGCGACGAGGTCCGCCGGCTCGGCGACGACCTGGCCCGCCAGCAGGAGATGCTGTACGCCCAGGCGGTGGCAGGCCTCGGCGACCGGCGGGTGCTGCTGGTGCTGCAGGCCATGGACTGCGGCGGCAAGGGCGGCGCGGTCAAGCGGGTGGCCGGCGCGATGAACCCGCTCGGCCTGCACATCCGGGCGTTCGGGCCGCCGACGCCGGAGGAGCTCGACCACCACTTCCTGTGGCGGGTGCGTCGGGCCCTGCCGGCCGCCGGCTACGTCGGAATGTTCGATCGGTCACACTACGAGGACGTGCTGGTGGTCCGGGTCGACGAGCTGGTCCCGGAGGAGGTCTGGCGACCCCGGTACGACGAGATCAACGCCTTCGAGGCCGAGCTGGTCGATGAGGGCTACACCTTGATCAAGGTGTTTCTGCACATCTCCTTCGACGAGCAGCGGACCCGGCTGATGTCGCGGCTGACCGATCCGACCAAGCACTGGAAGTACCACCCCGGTGACGTGGCGGCCCGCGCGAAGTGGCCCGAGTACCAGGCCGCGTACACCGAGGCGATGCGTCGCTGCGCCACCGACGCCGCGCCCTGGTACGTGGTGCCCGCCGACCGCAAGTGGTACCGGGACTGGGCGCTGACGCATCTGGTCCGGGAGCACTTCGCCGCGCTGGGGCTGAGCTACCCGCCGGCCGCCGTCGACCTGCGGCACGAACAGGCCCGGTTACTGGCCGGTGATGGTGCTGTGTCCGCTGATTCAAGTGAGGTGAACAGCAGATGAACGACAGCTGACCATATGGTGACTGGGGGTGGGCCGGTAGCAGACGGGATTCACGGTTCCCTAGCATTCCCTCAGCGCCGGCGGATCGTTCGCCGTGGCCAGCCCCTGTTTCCGCCATCCGTGACGAGGTCTGCTGCAGTGAAGTTCTCCTTCCGCCCCATCGAGGGCGCCTTCTACGAACTCTTCACCAAAGCCGCGCAGAACCTCGTGCGGGGAACGGAACTGCTCAACGAACTGGCGCTGCCCGGTGTCGACGTGCAGTCGGTCAGCGAGCGGCTGACCGAGGTCGAGCACGACAGCGACCAGATCACCCACGACCTCTACAAGAAGATCAACTCCGCGTTCATCACCCCCTTCGACCGGGAGGACATCTACCGGCTGGGCAGCCAGCTCGACGACGTGATGGACCACCTGGAGGCGGTCGGCAGCCTGCTCTACCTGTACGGGCTCACCCAGCTGCCGTCGCTGCCCCGGGAGATGCACGAGCTGATCGCCGTCCTCGACCAGCAGGCCCGGGTCACCGCCGAGGGGATGCCCCGGCTGCGGTCGATGAAGGACCTCGAGGACTACTGGATCGAGTGCAACCGACTGGAGAACGAGGGTGACCGGGCGTACCGGATGCTGCTGGTCCGGCTCTTCTCCGGCGAGTACGACGCGCTGACCGTGCTCAAGATGAAGGAGGTCGCCGACGAGCTGGAGGCCGCCTGTGACGCCTTCGAGCACGTCGCCAACACAGTCGAGACCATCGCGGTCAAGGAGTCCTGAGCCGCGTGAGCGCCGAACTCATCGCCGTCCTCGCGGTGATCACCGTTGCGATGGTCTTCGACTACACCAACGGGTTCCACGACGCGGCGAACGCCATCGCCACCAGCATCTCCACCCGGGCGCTCACCCCACGGGTCGCCCTGCTCATGGCCGCCGTCGGCAACTTCGTCGGCGCCCACTTCGGCGCCGAGGTCGCCAAGACCGTCGGCAGCGGCCTGGTCGAACTGCCGGCCGGGGTCTCCAGCCTCGGCATCGTCTTCGCCGGCGTGGTCGGCGCGATCACCTGGAACCTGATCACCTGGTACTTCGGCCTGCCCTCGTCGTCGTCGCACGCGCTGATCGGCGGCCTGGTCGGCGCCACCATCGCCGCCTCCGGCACGGTGCTGTGGAGCGGCATCGCCGGCGACGTGGTGATCCCGATGGTGCTCTCCCCGATGGTCGGCTTCGTCCTCGGGTTCCTCGTCATGCTCGCCGTGCAGTGGATCTTCCGTAACGGCCAGCCGGGCAAGCTCAACCGGGGCTTCCGGATCGCCCAGTCGATCTCGGCGGCGGCGATGTCGGTCGGCCACGGCATGCAGGACGCGGCGAAGACGATCGGCATCGTGGTGCTGGCCCTGTTCGTCGGCGGCTTCCAGTCCGACGCCGAGACCATCCCCGAATGGGTCTTCTGGACCTCGGCGACCGTGCTGGCGCTGGGCACCTACGCCGGTGGCTGGCGGATCATCCGTACCCTCGGTCGCAAGATCATCGACCTGCGGCCGCCGGAGGGTTTCGCCGCCGAGACCGTCGCCAGCTCGGTGCTCTACTTCAACGCCCTGGTCCTCGGCGCGCCGATCTCCACCACGCACACCATCACCTCGGCGATCATGGGCGTCGGGGTGACCAAGCGGCTGTCGGCCGTCCGGTGGAACGTCGCCGGCAACATCGTCGGCGCCTGGATCCTGACCTTCCCGGCGGCGGGCACCATCGGCGCGCTGATGTACTTCGCCGTCCGGCCGCTGTTCAGCTGACTCCGCCGACGGGTCAGCGGGTCAGCTGGTCGTGGGGAACCAGGTCGGCCAGCAGCGCCTCGACCCGGCGGCGGATCTCGTCGCGGATCGGGCGGACCGCCTCGACCCCCTTGCCGGCCGGATCGGTCAGCGCCCAGTCCTCGTACCGCTTGCCGGGGAACGTCGGGCAGGCGTCACCGCAGCCCATCGTGACGATGACGTCGGAGGACTCGGCCGTCTCCCATTCCAGCTTCTTCGGGGTCTGGTCGGTGATGTCGATGCCGACCTCACGCATCGCCTCGACCGCCGCCGGGTTGACCGTGTCGGCCGGCGCCGAACCGGCCGAGCGGACCTCGACCGCGTCGCCGCCGAGGTGACGCAGCCACCCGGCGGCCATCTGGGACCGGCCGGCATTGTGTACGCAGACGAACAGCACGCTGGGCTTGCTCACGGGGGTGTCTCCTTCGAAGGGGTGTGCCAGGGGTCAGCGTCGGGCGTCGGCCAGCTCGTCGTCGACGGCACCGGCCGGGACCACGACCTGGTCGGCGGCGCGGCCGACACCGGGGTAGAGCGCCAGCAGCAGCGCCGCGCCGACGGTGAGGCCGACGCACTGGGCGACCAGGAACGCCGGGATCGAGCCGGGGGCGATCCCGGCGAAGGTGTCGGTGAAGCCCCGGCCGATGGTGACCGCCGGGTTGGCGAACGACGTCGACGAGGTGAACCAGTAGGCGGCACCGATGTACGCACCGACCGCCGCCGGGGCGACGGCGGCCCGACCGGAGCGGGCCAATGCGAAGACCAGCAGGACCAGACCGGCGGTGGCGACCACCTCGCCGAGCCACAGGTGGCTGGCCGACCGGTCCTTCGTCGACCAGGTCACCGCCGGCAGGGCGAACATCAGGTTGGCCAGGACCGCACCGGCGATGCCGCCGCTGACCTGCGCGGCGACGTACCCGCCGAGGTCCGACAGGGTCAGGCCGGTGCGACTGCGCCGGCCGAGGAACCAGTCGGCGGCCGACACGACCGGGTTGAAGTGCCCGCCGGAGACCGGGCCGAAGATCAGGATCAGCGCGCCCAGTGCGAACGCGGTGGCGATCGAGTTCTCCAGCAGTTGCAGCCCGACGTCGTCCGGCGACAGGGTCTGGGCCATCACCCCCGACCCGACCACCGAGGTGACCAGCAGGGCGGTGCCGGCGAACTCGGCCAGCAGCCGTCGCCAGAGTGCGACCGGGTTCACGCGTTCTCCACTTTCTGCAGCTCGGTCAGCAGCCGGCGGACCCGGCGCTCGATCTCGTCACGGATCGGGCGGACAGCGTCGACGTCGCGCCCGGCCGGGTCGTCCAGCTCCCAGTTCTCGTACCGGGTGCCGGGGAAGACCGGGCAGGCGTCGCCGCAGCCCATCGTGACGACCACGTCGGCGGCGCGGACCACCTCGTCGGTCCACGGCTTCGGGTACTCGCCGGAGATGTCGATGCCGCGTTCGGCCATCGCCGCGATCGCCGCCTGGTTGACCTCGTGCCCCGGCTCGCTGCCGCCGGACCAGGCGACCACCGTCTCGCCGGCGAGGTGGGTGAGGAAACCGAGGGCCATCTGGCTGCGCCCGGCGTTGTGGGTGCACAGGAAGAGCACCACCGGCCGGCCGTCGGAGTGCAACCCCTCGACCCGGGCCAGGGCCTGCAGCCGCTGCCGGGCGAACCGTTCGGCGAGCAGCGGCAGGTAGTTGGGGATCGTGCTGCCGGTGGCGAACTGGTCGTAGCTGGACAGCAGGAACCGCTCGATCGTCTCGCTGTTGTAGGTGCCGTCGAACTCGCGGGCCAGCCGGGTGGCGGCGGTCCGCAGCGCCAACTGCTGGTCGATGGAGAGGTCAGGGCGGACGGGGACGGTGACATCAGACATGGTGGGCTCCGGGTGGTGCGGGAATGGCGGCCCTGGTGCGGGCGATGGCGGGGGCCAGCCGGTCGATCCGGCCGGCAAGATCGGTGTACGCCGACTCGAAGGCGGCGTCGGTGTCCACGCGGACCGGATCCGGCACCGACCAGTGCAGGTCCGGCGCGTCCGCCCCGGTCAGCTCCTCGTGGGCGTTGTCGCAGACCGCGATGACCAGGTCGCCGGCGGCGACGACGTCGGTGACGTGCGCCGTACGGGTGGGGTCGAGGTCGAGGCCGTGCCGGCGGGCGAGCGCCACGGCCCGGGGGTGGACGCGGCCGGCCGGCCGGGTGCCGGCGGACGCGGCCGGGGTGGGGCCACGGTGGTGCCACAGTGCGGCGGCCAGCTGCGAGCGGGCGGAGTTGCGGGTGCAGACGAAGACCACCCGCTGCGCGCCGCGCACCGGGGCCGCCGCCAGCTGGTCCAGCACACCCGGCACCAGTTGCAGGTAGCTGCGGCGGCGGTCGCCCTCGGAACGGACCCGGCGCAGCAGGCCGACCTCCTGCAGCACCTTGACGTGGTGGGCGACCAGGTTGCTGGCCAGGCCGAGCCGCCGGCCGAGCTCGCCGGGAGCGGCGTCGCCGAGGCGCAGCAGGTCGACCATGGCCAGCCGGGCCGGGTCGCCGAGTGCGGCGTGCACCCGGGCCCGGTGCTGCAGCCGGTCGGTCGGCGCCGGCTCGTCGGAAACTGCCTCAGCGTTCATTGACTCAATGATTGCTGAGGTAACTGTCGGCGTCAAGCCGGTACCGCGCGCCGCCGACTCGAAGCAGGCCGGCGGCGGGACGTCCAATCGCCGGTCGGCGGCGGGCTCGTCCGCCCCGGCGGTCAGGTGTAGCTGACGCCGATCTGGCCCCGGATCGTGTCCAGCAGCTCCATCACCTCCAGGGTCACCGCGTGCGGCACCAGCGGGCTCTCCCGCAGCCCTGCCGCCAGGCACCGGTGCACCTCGGCCGCCTCGTACTGGTAGCCGTTGCCGGCCGGCTCGACCACCCGGACCACCTCGGGGTCGCCGGTGCCCCGGCGGATGGTGAACTCGTCCGGGCAGATGAACGGATCCGGCAGCGCGATCCGGCCGGTGCTGCCGGTGATCGTCGCCGTCACCGGCGTGGCACCGACAATGCCGCAGGTCAACGCGGCCACCGCACCGGAGTCGTAGCCCAGCAGCACGCCGGTGTTCTGGTCCACGCCCTCCGGGGTCAGACTCGCCCAGGCGTGCACCGCGTCCGGCCGGCCGAGGATCAGATGCGCCAGGCTCACCGGGTAGATACCCAGGTCGAGCAGAGCGCCGCCGCCGAGCGCGGGGTTGCGCATCCGGCTCTCCGCCGCGAACGGTCCGGCCAGCCCGAAATCGGCGTGTACCGAGACGACCTCACCGATCGCGCCGTCGGCGATCAGCTCCGTCACCCGCCGTACGGTCGGGTTGCACCGCATCCACATGGCCTCCATCAGGAACACGTCCCGGGCCCGCGCGGTCTGCACCAGCTCGGTGCTGCTGGCCAGGTCGAGGGTGAACGGCTTCTCGCACAGCACCGCCCGCCCGGCGTCAAGGCAGGTCATGGTGGCGGCGTGGTGCGCCGAGTGCGGGGTGGCCACGTAGACGACGTCGACCTCGTCGTCGGCGGCGAGTTCGGCCCACGAGCCGTACGCCCGGGGGATGTCGAACCGGTCGGCGAAGGTCCGGGCGCTGTCGGCCGAGCGGGAGCCGACCGCGACCACCTCGGCGTCGGGCAGCAGACGGAGGTCTTCGACGAAGCTGGCGGCGATGGCGCCGGTGGCGAGAATTCCCCAACGAGTCATGCCGGCACGCTAGCTGACCAGCAGACCCGGTGCCGGCGGGGCCGACCGTCCGGCCCTGCGTCGGCGGGGCGTGCTGGCCGGCCGGCCGGTGGACGCCTACGCTCGGGCGCGTGCCCGCCGACGACGACACCATCGCCACCGCCGACGAACCTGACACGGGGGCCGTCGGGCCACCGCGACCGTTGCGGTTCGCCGTACCGGAGGCGATGGTCGAGCAGGCCAGCGGCTTCTACGCGGCCGGCCGCACCCCGGCACCGACCCGGCTGGCGGCGACGGTGCTGTTGCTGCGGCCGGCGGCCGACCCGGGCGGCGACGGGGTCGAGGTCTACCTGATCCGCCGGGTGCCGGCCGTCGCGTTCGGCGGGGTGTACGCCTTCCCCGGTGGCGGGGTGGATCCGGCTGACGCGGACGAGGACCTCGACTGGGTCGGGCCGGATCCGCAGACCTGGGCGCACCGGTGGGGGAGCACCCCGGAGCAGGCCCGCGCGGTGGTCTGCGCGGCGGCCCGCGAGGTGTTCGAGGAGACCGGCGTCCTGTTCGCCGGCTCAGACTCGGCCACAATGGTTGATGCTGTGGACAGTCCGATGTGGGAGGAAGAGCGGCAGGCGTTGCTGGCCCGTACGGTGAGCTTCGCACAGCTGCTGCGCCGGCACCGGCTGGCCCTGCGGTCGGACCTGCTGGCCCCGTGGAGCCGGTGGGTCACCCCGGCGTTCGAGCGGCGTCGGTTCGACGCGCACTTCTTCGTCGCCCGGCTGCCGGCCGGCCAGGCGACCCGGGAGGTCTCCGGCGAGGCCGACCACGGGCTCTGGGTCACGCCTCGGCAGGCGTTGGACCGGGCTGCGGCCGGTCGGTGGCAGCTGCTGCCGCCCACCTGGGTCAATCTCGCCGAGGTCGGTGCGTACGCCGACCCGGCGGCGGTCTTCGCCGCCTCGGCGGACCGGGACGCGGCCCGGCCGATCACCCCGGACCTGCACGTCGATCCGGACGGGACGGTCAGCTTCGTCGTCGCGGCGAGCTGACCCGGCCGACTGGCCCGGCCGACCGGCGGCCGACCGACGCGGCCGACTGGCCCGGCGGTCGGTGTCAACCCCCGGTCGCGAATAGATGATCTTGCGTTACCGAGCGGTGATACTTTGGCGCGCACAAATCGCGATCCAGGGAGTCGGGCGGTCACCGCCCGTCGCCGTGACCGGACGGGACAGATGGCTCCACGACCAGGAACCTCAGCCGCGGGTGGTGCGTCGTCGCAGGATGGCGACCTGGTGCACCTCGCCGTGCCCGCCGAGTACGTCGGCCACATCGCCCGGCTGATCGAGGAGCTCGACCAGCGCCCGCGCCCGATCCCGAAGCCCGCCCGCCGGCCCCGGGTAACCACCCGGGCGGTCCGCGAATGGCCCGTCGAGGAGCTGCGCCGGTTCGCCCAGGGCCGCTCCCGCACCCACCAGACCGTCTTCGCGATCCTCGACCTGCTCGCCAGCCGGCCGGGCGAGACGTTGGCGGTCGGTGACCTCGCTGCCGCCCTGGACAGCCCGGTCGACAAGGTCATCGGCGCGCTGGGTGGGCTGACCCGGATCGTCAAGGCGTACCACGACTATCCGAAGTGGGGGCTGCCGCTGCAGCGGGTGCCGCGCAGTGAGCCGGGCCGTTCCGGCGCGGTCGCCTACCGGGTCACCGCCGAGCAGGCACGCCGCTGGCGTCAGGTGCGGAGTCGGCAATCGGCTGAGTGAGCCTCGACCTGCGGTCGGGCCGGGCATCGGCCGAACGTCGCCGCGCGGCGCGAGCTATGTCACAGTCGAGCGTCGAATCAGCGCTGCCGGTGACCAGACAAGTCCCGTTCACCTTCTGTTCACCATGCTCCGGTCGTCAGTTTAGCCACGGCTCGTACCGTCCTCGGCGTTCGAGACGGTGAACTCGCCCCCGCTACCCGGGCGGTGACTCGCCACCCGACCTCAGAGAGGCAACGCACCGTGAATCGTAAGTCCCTCCGGCTGGCCGCCCTGCCGGCCGCCGTCATGCTTACCCTCGGCGTGGCCGCGTGCGGCAACGACGGCGACAACGGCTCGGAGTCTGGTAACGGCTCCGAGACCTCGGTCAGCGGCACCCTCGCTGGCGCCGGCGCCTCCTCGCAGGGCGCCGCGATGGAGGCGTGGATCGCCGGATTCACCTCCGTGGCCCCCGACGCGACCGTCACCTACGACCCGATCGGCTCGGGCGGCGGCCGCGAGCAGTTCACCTCCGGCGGCACCCAGTTCGCCGGTTCGGACGCCTACCTCGACGAGGAGGAGATCGCCGCGGCCCTGGCCACCTGTGGCGACCAGGGCTTCATCGAGTTCCCCGGCTACATCAGCCCGATCGCCGTGGCCTACAACCTGCCGAGCGTCGAGACGCTGAACCTGTCGCCCTCGGTGATCGCGAAGATCTTCGACACCAAGATCACCAAGTGGAACGACCCGGCGATCGCCGAGCTCAACCCGGAAGCCACCCTGCCGGACCTGGCGATCACCGCCGTGCACCGCTCCGACGAGTCCGGCACCACCGAGAACTTCGTCGACTACCTGGCCAAGGCCGCCCCGGCCGACTGGCCGTACGAGGTCTCCGGCGACTGGCCGACCCAGACCGGTGAGGCCGCCGCCCAGACCCAGGGTGTGGCCGCCGCGCTGCGCTCCGGCGAGGGCACCATCGGCTACATCGACGCCTCCCAGGCCACCGACCTCGGTGTCGCCGCGGTCCAGGTCGGCGAGGACTTCGTCGAGTACTCGGCCGAGGCCGCCGCGGCCGTCGTCGACGCCGCCGAGACCGTCTCCGGCCGCCCGGAGTTCAGCTTCGCGATCGACCTGCCCCGGGACACCACCGAGGCCGGCGTCTACCCGATCGTGCTGGTCTCCTACCAGCTGGCCTGCGTCAACTACGACAGCCAGGAGACCGTCGACCTGGTCAAGGCGTTCTTCAACTACCTGATCAGTGAGGAGGGCCAGCAGGCCGCCGCCGACAACGCCGGCTCCGCGCCGATCTCCGCCGAGCTGCGGACCCAGGCGCAGCAGGCCATCGACGCGATCACCGTCGCCGGCTGAGTCCAGCACCACGTCCAGTCCCGTCGACTCGAGGTCCGGACGGTCACCCGGTGGCCGTCCGGACCTGCGGCGTATCCGAACCCCCACCGTCACGACACGGCCTGAGGAGGCGTAACCCGTGACAAAGCCCGCCACCGCCACCAGCGGTACCCCATCGAGCGATCCGCCGCCGGGCGGCTCGCCGCGCGGCACGTCACCGGACGAGTCGCCGATCGTCACGGACCGTCGTCGGGGCCGGTCCGGCAAACGGATCGGCGACCAGATCTTCTCCGGCACCGCCGTCGGTGCCGGCGTACTGATCCTCGTCACCCTCGCGGCGGTCGCCGCCTTCCTGCTCTACGAAGGCTTCCCCGCGCTCACCGCCGACGCCGAGGATCTGCCCGGCGGCGAGGGCTTCCTCGCGTACGTCGGTCCGTTGCTGTTCGGCACGGTGCTGGCCGCCGTGATCGCCCTGGTGGTCGCCACCCCGCTGGCCATCGGCATCGCGCTGTTCATCTCGCACTACGCGCCCCGCCGGATCGCCGCCGGGCTCGGCTACCTGGTCGACCTGCTCGCCGCCGTACCCAGTGTCGTCTACGGACTCTGGGGCATCGCCTTCCTCGCCCCGCAGGTGGTGCCGGTCTACCGCTGGCTGGAGGAGTACCTCGGCTTCATCCCGTTCTTCGCCGGCCCCACCTCGACGACCGGGCGGACGATGCTGACCGCCGGGCTGGTGCTGGCGGTGATGATCCTGCCGATCATGACGGCGGTGAACCGGGAGGTCTTCCTGCAGACCCCGCGTCTGCAGGAGGAAGCCTCCCTGGCGCTGGGCGCCACCCGCTGGGAGATGATCCGGATGACCGTGCTGCCGTTCGGCCGCTCCGGCATCATCAGCGGCAGCATGCTCGGCCTCGGCCGGGCCCTCGGCGAGACCCTCGCCGTCGCGATGATCCTCTCCGCGTACGACGTGGTCACCATCAACCTGATCGACTCGGTCAACAGCAACACCATCGCCGCCAACATCGCCCTCGACTTCCCCGAGTCCAGCGGCCTGGCGGTCAACGCGCTGATCGCCTCCGGCCTGGTGCTGTTCGCGCTGACCTTCGCCGTCAACTTCGCCGCCCGGGCCGTCGTCGCCCGCCGGCGTGACTTCTCGGGAGCGAACGCATGACCACCATCACCCCGCCCCGGGCGGTGGCCACCAACTCGCTCACCAGCGGCGTGCTCCCCACCTGGGCGCCGTGGGCGGTGGTCGGCGTCAGCCTGTCCGTGGGCCTGCTCGGCGGGCTCAGCCTCGGCCTGTCCATCGCGCTGTCGGTCGTGTTCGGCGTACTGCTGACCCTGGTGGCGCTGCCGGCGGTCTCCTGGCGGGTCGAGGGCGGTCGGCGGGCCAAGGACCGCTTCGTCACCGTGCTGGTCGCCCTCGCCTTCGCGCTGGCCATGCTCCCGCTGCTCTCGCTGGTGATCACCGTCACCAGCAACGGCATCAACCGGTTCGACCTGACCTTCCTCACCAGCGACATGCGCGGGGTGCTCGGCGAGGGCGGCGGTGCGCTGCACGCCACCGTCGGCACCCTGCTGATGACCGGCGCGGCGGCGCTCATCTCGGTCCCGATCGGCGTGATGTGCGCCGTCTACCTGGTCGAGTACGGCCGGGGCCGGCTGGCCCGCTGGGTGACCCTGCTGGTCGACGTGATGACCGGTATCCCGTCCATCGTGGCGGGCCTGTTCGCGTTCGCCTTCTTCGCGCTCTTCTTCGGCCCGAGCATCCGCTTCGGCCTCGGCGGCTCGGTCGCCCTGTCCGTGCTGATGGTGCCGGTGGTGGTCCGCTCGGTCGAGGAGATGCTCAAGCTGGTGCCGAACGAGCTGCGGGAAGCCTCGTACGCGCTCGGCGTACCGAAGTGGCGCACCGTGCTGCGGGTGGTGCTGCGGACCGCCGCCCCCGGCATCGCCACCGGCGTCACCCTGTCGATCGCCCGGGTGATCGGCGAGACCGCCCCGCTGCTGATCATCTCGGGTGCCACCACGGCGCTCAACTCCAACCTGTTCGACGGTCGGATGGCCTCGCTGCCGGTCTTCACCTACTACTCGTACAGCATCCCCGGGTCCCGGCCGGAGTTCGGGGTGGACCGCGCCTGGGCCGCCGCGCTCACCCTGTTCATCCTCGTCATGGCACTGAACCTGGTGGC
Organism: Solwaraspora sp. WMMA2056; assembly: GCF_030345095.1. Lineage (NCBI taxonomy): Bacteria > Bacillati > Actinomycetota > Actinomycetes > Micromonosporales > Micromonosporaceae > Solwaraspora > Solwaraspora sp. WMMA2056. Next base: position 99,457 of record NZ_CP128360.1, on the reverse strand, counting down.
CCGTCTGATCTCCCGGTTCTTCTCCCTGCCGAACAGCCGCTGAACGCGGAAAGGACCCCTCAAGTGGCCAAGCGAATCGAAGTCTCCGACCTGGACATCTACTACGGCGCGTTCAAAGCCGTCGAGCAGGTCGACATGACCATCGAGCCGCGGTCGGTGACGGCGCTGATCGGCCCGTCCGGCTGCGGCAAGTCGACCTTCCTGCGCTCGCTGAACCGGATGCACGAGGTCGTGCCCGGCGGCCGGGTCACCGGCAAGGTGGCGATGGACGGCGATGACCTGTACGGCGTCGGCGTCGACCCGGTCGCCGTCCGGCGCCAGGTCGGCATGGTCTTCCAGCGTCCCAACCCGTTCCCGACCATGTCGATCTACGACAACGTGGCGGCCGGGGTGAAGCTCAACGGTGGCCGGATGCGCAAGGCGGAGCTCGACGAACTCGTCGAGCAGACGCTGCGCGGCGCGAACCTGTGGGAGGAGGTCAAGGACCGGCTGGGCCGGCCCGGTTCCAGCCTCTCCGGCGGGCAGCAGCAGCGGCTGTGCATCGCGCGGGCGATCGCGGTCAAGCCGGCGGTGCTGCTGATGGACGAGCCGTGCTCGGCGCTGGACCCGATCTCCACCCTCGCCATCGAGGACCTGATGCACCAGCTGAAGACCGAGTTCACCATCGTGATCGTCACGCACAACATGCAGCAGGCGGCGCGGGTCAGCGACCGGACCGGCTTCTTCAACATCGCCGGCACCGGTCAGCCCGGCAAGCTGATCGAGATGGACGACACGCAGAAGATCTTCAGTAACCCGAAGATCAAGGCGACCGAGGACTACATCACCGGCCGGTTCGGCTGACCGGTCGGCAACGGCCCTGACCCGATGCGGGTCAGGGCCGGCGGGCAGGCCCGGCGGAGGCGCGGCGCGGGACCGGCGCGGAGTCAGGGCCGGCGGTAGGCGACGTCGGCCGACCAGCGCAGGAAACCGAGCCGGGTGTAGAGCCGTACCGCCGCGGTGTTCGACTCGTCGACGTAGAGCATCGCCCGGGGCAGGCCGGCCCCGGCCAGATGCCGCAGCCCGGCCAGGGTGAGCGCGCGGCCGAGACCGCCGCCGTGGGCGGTCGGATCGACCCCGAGTACGTAGACCTCGCCGACCGCCGCGTCGGCGTGCACCTTGGTCCAGTGGAAGCCGAGCAACCGGCCGGCCGCGTCCTCGGCGAGCAGGAAACCGGCCGGGTCGAACCACGGTTGCGCCATCCTGGCCCGCAGCTGCGGCAGCCCCCAGCGGCCCTGCTCCGGATGGTCGGCGAACGCCACGGCGTTGAGCGCCACCCAGGCGTCGTCGTCACGGCCCGGGACGAACGCCCGCAGCCGTACCCGGGCCGGCAGCGTCGGCTCGGGCAGCGGATCGGTCAGCCGGCGGCGCAGCTGCAGCAGCACCCGGTCGCGGGTGAAGCCGTGGTCGAGGGCGAGGGCGGCAGCCGACGGATGGTCGCCGTGCGCCCAGATCCGCAGCCCGGCGGCCGGGTCGACGATGTCGAGCAGCTCGGCGAGCAGCCGTCGGCCGTACCCGCGTCGCCGGTGCGCCGGGTGCACCACCAGCTCGCCGACCGGGCCGGCCGGATCGGTCGGGTCGAGGTGCGCGTACCCGGTCAGGTCGCCGGCCGGGCCGGTCAGCGTGACGTGCCGGGCGGCGCTCGCCTCGCGCAGCGTGAGAACGACCTGTTCGGGCAGCGGGTCGGCACCGTCGGTGTCGGCGGCGGCCCGGGCCAGCGTCAGCACCCGGTCGACCTGGGCCGGGTCGAGCCGGTCGGACCGGTCGACGGTCACACTCGTTCGGGTCGCCGGCTCCGCCATGATTCCCACCGTAGCGCCCGCGTCGGTGCCGGTCCGGCGCGGTGTCGACGGGTCAGATCTGGCCGGTCTTCAGGTGCAGTCGGCGGCTGCGCTGATCGGCCCGTTCGGCGAACGGTGGAAGCGCGTCGACGAGGAAGCGTTGCCGCAGGTTGGGCAGGATCGTCCGCAGTGCCTGGACGGTGCCGGTGCGGTTGCCGCCGGCGTCGTGCAGTAGGACGACCGAGCCCGGTACGGCCTGGGCGGTGACAGTGGCGGTGATGCTGCCGGCCCCGGGCTGGTGGTAGTCGGCCGGGTCGATGGTCCAGTGCACCGAGGCCATCCCCAGCTCCTGGGCGACCTCGACCACGGTCGGGGTCCAGAAGCCGCCCGGCTGACGGAAGTAGGAGACCGGGTGGCCGGGGGCCGCCGCCCGGATCGCCTCGGAGGTCCGGGTCAGGTCGGCCCGGACCGCGGCCGGCGGGTAGCTGCCGAGGGCGAAGTCGTGACTCCACGAGTGGTTGCACAGGGTGTGGCCCTCGGCGGCGATCGCCGCGACCAGTTCCGGGTACGCCGCCGCGTTCCGCCCGACCAGGCAGAACGTGGCCTTGACGCCGTACTGGCGCAGCACGTCGAGGGTCTGTCGGGTGTGCACCGGGTGGGGGCCGTCGTCGAAGGTGAGTGCCACGGCGGCGCTGCCGCTGGTCAGTCGGGTGCCGTGCGGCCCGCTGCGGTCGACGGCCAGCGGTGCGTACTCGGGCAGCGGCACCGCCGGGCCGGTGGTCGCCGGGTTGGCGGTCGGTGGGTTGGCGGTCGCTGGTCCGACGGTCGGCGGCGGGCCGAGGTCCGGGTCGTGGCCGGAGGGGGTGACCACCGGTGCCGGAGCCGGCGTGGGGCTGGGGCCAGGGCCGGCCACCTGGGTCGGTGCGGTCCCGAACCCGATCACGTACGCGCTGGTCAGCACCGCCGTCGCGGCCACCGCCGCCAGGGCCAGCACACGGGAACCCACCAGCACCGCCACCATCGCCCTCCCGGATCCGCACCGTCGGGGGCGACGTTAGGTCGGTTCAGCGGGTCACGAGAGGTGAATGGGTCAATAGCGCCCTAAAACGGGTCCATTCCGATAAAAGTCGAGGCGCCATCCGGACGGAACCGGATGACGCCTCGGCTGATGTCGCGGTGTTCGCCTGCGCGCCGGTCACCACCTGTGCAAGGCGGCGCGACCACGTCAGACGGGCAGCGGAGCGGGCTCGTTGTCGGGCAGCGGCGAGCGGCTCGGTGGCACCACGAACTTGTAGCCCACCTGGCGGACCGTGCCGATCATCGACTCGTACTCCGAGCCGAGCTTGGCGCGCAGCCGCCGCACGTGCACGTCGACCGTGCGCGTACCGCCGAAGTAGTCGTAACCCCAGACCTCACGCAGCAGCTGGTCGCGGGTGAAGACCCGGCCCGGGTGCTGGGCGAGGAACTTCAGCAGCTCGAACTCCTTGTACGTCAGGTCGAGCGGCCGGCCCTTGAGCTTGGCGGCGTAGGTGTCCGGATCGATGCTCAACTCACCGGCCCGGATCAGCCCGCCGGCACCGGACGTGGCGTTGGTCAGCCGACCGACCGCCAACCGCAGCCGGGCCTCCACCTCGGCGGGGCCGGCGCTGGCCAGGATCACGTCGTCGACGCCCCAGTCGGCGTTGAGCGCGATCAGGCCGGCCTCGGTGACCACCGCGACCAGCGGGACGCCCAGACCGGTGGCATGCAGCATCCGGCAGGTCGCGCGGGCCTCGGACAGCTCTGACCGGGCATCCACCAGGACCGCGTCGGGGCTGGGCCCGGACACCAGGGTACGTACGTCACGGGGTGCGGTCCGCACCGAATGGGGGAGCAGGTCGAGTGCGGGCAGTACGGCCGACGGCTCGCCTGCACGGGCCGTCACCAGCAGCAGGATTTCCACACATCACCTCCGTCCTCGCGGCCTGTCCTGGCCGCGCGTGGTGACCGCGGGCTGACGACCGAACCGGCCGTCACCGCAGACAGTGGCGTCGAGACCCCGGCTTCGCTGACGGGTGGTTAAGCCAAGAGCTTAACCGATCAGGTGCCGGAAACACCCGGGCGGCCAGCCGTTCATCTGTGCGGTTGGCCATAACGGTTGAAGGTTGCACTACCGCGACCAACCGTGCCGTCGCCAGCGGGCGGCCCGGCCGGTCTGGCACGATCGGGGCGTGTATCCCTCCACGCCATCCGAGACCGGCCGCGACCAGTGGCCCGACGGCGGCCGGCCGGGCCCGGCCGGACGGCCGTCCGGGCCGACGCCCGGCGGGCGTGCCCCGGCACCGGGTCCGATGCCGGGCCGCGCTCCCGGCCCGACGCCGGGGCGGGCCCCTGCCCCTGGCCCTGGTCCCGGCCCTGGCCCTGGCGGGTCACCGGGCCGGGCGGCGGTCCCCGGTCCACCGCCGGGCCCACCGCCGGGCCCCGGTCGGGCCCCGGCACCCGGTACGGCGGCAGCGGCGGTGGCCGCCGTACGGCCGCCAGCCGCAGCGGGGCCGGGCCGAGCGACGCCGCCGCGTCCGGACGCCGCCGCCCCGCCACGTCGGGACTCGGCCGGCCCGGCCGACGGGGACGCCACGGACGACGACGGGCCGTCGCGGGCGGCTCCGGTGCCGGTCAGCCGGACCCTGTCGCTGACCGTCGCCGGGTTCTCGGTGCTGCTCGCGTTGGGGCTGATCTTCGGGGCGCAGACCGCCGGCCCCGGGCTCGCCCGGCTGCCGTTCGCCGTGGTCGTCTTCGGCGTACAGCTGCTCTTCGTCATCTCCTGGACGCTGGCGATTCGGCCACCGGCGATGTGGGTGGTCGGTGGTGTCGGCCTGGCCGCCGCGGCCGGCGCCACCCTCGGCGCGCTGCTGCCGACGGTCGCCACCCTGGCCCCGGTCGGGTACGCCGCCGCCGGCGGGTTCGTCGCCGCGGTGCTCGCCCAGCTGGTCCGCCCCGCCGACCGGACCCGGGTCACCGAGTCGCTCGGTGCCAACCTGCAGATCGTCGTCGGCGCGGTCGCCTTCGCCACCCTCATCGTGCTCAGCCGGCTGCAACTCGGCGGCACCCAGACGATCGTGGTGGCGCTCGCCGGCACCGGCAGCGCCCTGATGCTCGCCCGGCTCACCGACGCGGTGCTGTCCCGGCCCCGGCTCGCCCCACAGGTGCCCCGGGGCGCCGCCGGAGTGGTGTTCGGCGCGATGGGCGGCACGCTCACCAGTGCCGTACTCGGCATCTACGTGGTCGGCTACACCCCGATGACCGCCGCCGTGGTCGGCCTCGTCGCGGCCAGCGCGGCCGTGCTGGTCGACCTGGCCACCGGGTACGCCGAGGCCAGTCGGCAGATGGCCGGTGACCCGCCGACGATGTGGGTGGCCCGGCACATGCAGGGTCCACTCGGTGGGTTCGCGCTCGCCGCACCGCTGTCGTACGCCCTCGGTGTCCTGATCTTCAACTGACGGTCCGGGTCGCCGACCGCGTGAGGGGCACTCAGGTTGGGTAGATACGGTACGGCGCGACGAACCCCAGCCGAGGAGGGACAGTGTCGACGTATCCGGCATTTCCGGAGCCAGCTCCTCGGAGCCGGCCCCGCCGACGTACCGGGCGTCGCCTGCTCGTCGTCGCCGCCGTCCTGCTGGTGATCCTCGGCATCGCCCTGGTCGTCGCCGACCGGGTGGCGGTCGCCTACGCCGAACGTGCGGTCACCGACCAGATCCGGCAGCAGATCGCCGCGCAGAACATCGAGTCCTCCGAGCCGGACGTCTCGATCGGCGGCTTCCCGTTCCTGACCCAGGTGCTCGCCGGCGACTACCGGTCCATCTCGATCGTGCTGCGTGACGTCTCCGCCCCGGTCAACGGCAACAGCGTTCGGCTGCCGACCCTGGACGTGGACGCCCGCGGCGTACAGGCGTCACTGGACACCCTGCGGACCGGCCAGGGCGAGGTCGTCGCGGAGACCGTGCAGGGCGAGGCCACCGTCGCGTACGGCAGCGTGGTCACGCTGATTGACCAGCCCGGCGTCGAGCTGTCCGAACGCGACGGCCAGCTCGCCGTCACCGCGCCCGTGGAGATCCTCGGCCAGCAGGTGGTGCTGACCGGCACGGCCGACCTGGAGGTCGCCGACGGTCAGGTCCTGCTGCGCTTCGCCAACCTCGACGCCGAGGGACTGCCCGGCGACGACGCCGCCCGTGGCTTCGTCGACGCCTACGCGCAGCAGCTGTCGATCGCCGTACCGTTGCCGGAGCTGCCGTTCCAGCTCGACCTGCAGCAGGTGCACGTGACCCCGGCCGGTCTGGTGGTCACCGCGACGGCCCAGGACGTGCCGCTGAGCGCCCTCGGCTGAGGCCGGCGCCCGGATCCGGTCACCTGGTCACCCGGTGACGTGGCGGCCGTCTCAGTGCGTGGTCGGATCGGTGACCGGCCGGAAACAGGCTGGTAAGCTTCGGCCCCATGGGGAAGTTCCTCACCAAGCGGCGCGCGGTCGACCTGTGCCGTGTGGCCACCTGCCTGTGTCGCCCGGTCCTCTGACGGCGGGCTGACCCGGCGGGCTGTCCACCGACCTCTCCAACGGTCGGGTGGCAGTGCCCGAAGAATCCTCCACCAACGCCCGGCAGCGGCGCCGTCGCACGTCCGTGATCCGTCCTCCACGGGTTCACGCACAGGTGCGACACCTGCGGCGTGGACTCACCACCGACCCGCGTTCCCCGTCCGGCCACCGGCGCCGTCGGGGAGAACCAACCAGGGAGTGATCTGATGAGTCGCGACACCGCACTCGTTTCGGCCGACTGGGCCGAGAAGAACCTCGACGCCCCGGGCGTCGTCTTCGTCGAGGTCGACGAGGACACCAGCGCCTACGACGGTGGCCACATCGCCGGCGCGATCAAGATCGACTGGAAGACCGACCTGCAGGACCCGGTGCGCCGCGACTTCATCAACAAGTCGCAGTTCGAGGCGCTGCTCTCCGAGCGCGGTATCAGCAACGACGACGTCGTGGTGCTCTACGGCGGCAACAACAACTGGTTCGCCGCGTACGCCTACTGGTACTTCAAGCTGTACGGCCACGGCGACGTCAAGCTGCTCGACGGCGGCCGCAAGAAGTGGGAGCTCGACGCCCGCCCGCTGACCACCGAGGTCGTCACCCGCCCGGCCACCCAGTACGTCGCCCAGGAGCCGGACAGCTCGATCCGGGCGTTCCGCGACGAGGTCGTCGCCGCCATCGGCACCCAGAACCTGGTCGACGTCCGCTCGCCCGACGAGTACGCCGGCCGGCTGCTCGCCCCCGCCCACCTGCCGCAGGAGCAGGCGCAGCGGGCCGGGCACATCCCGACCGCGGTCAGCGTTCCGTGGTCCAAGGCGGCCAACGAGGACGGCACCTTCAAGTCCGACGACGAGCTGCGTGCGCTCTACGCCGACGCCGGTCTCGACGACGGCAAGGACACCATCGCGTACTGCCGCATCGGCGAGCGGTCCTCGCATACCTGGTTCGTGCTCAAGGAGCTGCTCGGACACTCCAACGTCAAGAACTACGACGGATCCTGGACCGAGTACGGCTCGCTGATCGGCGTGCCCGTGGTGCTCGGCGACGAACCCGGAAAGGCGTGACCATGACAGCTGCGACAACGCCGAGCGCCGCGACCGCTGCGGGCTGCGCCGCGCCGGACCAGTCCGCGCCGCTGCCCGCCAGCGTCGACCTGGCCAAGGAGACCGTGATCACCGGCACCGTACGGACCGCTGACGGCGAGGTCGTCGCCGGCGCGTACGTGCGGCTGCTGGACGCCACCGGTGAGTTCACCGCCGAGGTGGTGACCTCCCCGGCCGGCCAGTTCCGGTTCTTCGCCGCCCCGGGCAGCTGGACGCTGCGGGCCCTGTCCCGGCACGGCAACGGCGACACGCCGGTGACCGCCGCCCAGGGCGTCAACGAGGTCGGGGTGACCGTCGGCGGCTGAGGCCCCGACACCCCTGCGACAAGCTGCGGCCCTCGGAACGTCACGTTCCGAGGGCCGCAGCTCATGATCAGGGTCACTGCGCGTGACGCCGCCCCACCGGGACATGCGCCCGGACGGTATTCCTCAGAGGTATAAATATTCCTCAGAGGAATACCGCTCTACCGCAGTACGGGTCCGCCGGGACCGGCAGCCATCAGGGCTGTCGCGTCGCCGACAGCGGCACCCCCGGTGTCGCGCTGTCGACAACAGAAACGGCTGACCGGTGGCGTCACCCCGGTCACTCGCCGCTCCGCATCGCCGACAAGCCCGCCCCTCATCGGCACTCCGGCGAACGATGACGAACTGACTTGATGACGTCACTACCTGGATTGTTCCTGGGTCGGTCGCGCACAATTTTCCTGCCGGGGCGAGCGGACGAAGAATCGGCATTCGACATTCCGGCGCCCGTGAAAATCGTTCATCCCATGGGGGGAAATCATGCGGAGAACTGTCGGTATCCTGACGGCCGTGGCGATCGGAGTCGTCGCCTCACTGACCACTGCGGCGCCGGCGACGGCCCGTGCCGAAGCTTCTGAACTGCGAGTCCACAGCGTCCAGTACCACCCGAACGGGCTTGACGACGGCAGCGGAGCACTGCTCAACCGGGAATGGTTGCAGCTGATCAACCGGAGCAAGCAGGCCATCAATCTGCGCGGCTACACGGTGCACAACAACAACGGCCGGACCTACCGATTCGGCGATGTCGTCATTCCGGCAAACGGCGGCCGGGTGTGGCTGCGGTCGGGTTCCGGCGACGACACCGCACGGACCGTCTACTGGAACAATGGCGGATTCGTGTGGAACGTCAACGGCGACAAGGCATTCCTGCGGAACCGGAAAGGCCAGTCTCTGCACACCTGCTCCTGGTCCTACGTGAAGGGCCGGGACTGGGTGCGGTGCCCGGTCAACCCGTGATCGTCGAGGGTTGACCGCCGGCGGGTGCCGGGCCAGAGCTGGGCTGGCCCGGCACCCGTTCGTGCCGTCACGCCGTGGCGGCCGGAGCCGCCACACCGTGGCTGTCAGACCCCGCCGAGCCGGGGCGGACACGGGTCGACCTGCTCCAGCAGGGTGTCGACCGTCGTCACGATCCCGGCCGGGAGCCGGTGCTCGTGGGCCTGCGGCACCCAGCCGTCCTTCGCGGTGATGATCTGGTACTGCCCCCGGGGCAACCAGTAGGCGAACCCACCGGTCGCGTCGGTGCGCAGCGTGAACCCGGTGCCCGGCTCGGTCAGCGAGTTCAACCGTACGGTCGCCCCGGCGATTCCGACCTCGACCCCGGCGCAGCTGAGCCCGGAGACGGTGCCCTGCACCTTCGCCCAGGACGCCGGCGGCGAGACGTTCATCTGCACGTCCACCGCACCGACCGGGTACGGGGTGTTCGACCGCAGCCCGAGGGTGGCGGTGTAGCGACCCGGCTGGTCGACCCCGGCCTCGGCGGTCGCCGACAAGGTGACCGTCACCGTCCGGGACGCGCCGGGAGCCAGCGTGAAGCTGCCCGGAGCGGGATCCAGCCACGGGATGTCGGCCGCCGCGTCACACGAGGCCAACCCGTTAAGCAGCTCCACCTGCGGCGATCCGACGAACGACGTCGGCGAGCCGCCGATCTTGTACGCCCCGCAGGCGCCGGCGCCCCGGTAGCGGGCGAACTGGGTGTTCGGCAGGTCCCGCCACACCCCGGCGGTCGGGTCGAAGCCGACCGTCCGGTTGGTCACCGTGGTCGACGACCCGGTCACCCCGCCGGCGATCACCAGCAGGCCACCGGCGGCGGCGTACTGGCCACCCCACAGGTCCAGTGGCAGGTCCGGCAGCGGGCTCCAGGCGTCGGCCGCCGGGTCGTAGGCGTACGCCGACCGGTACTCGACCGCCCCGGCCCCACCGGCGCAGTACGCCCGGTCGCCGATGCCGCCGCAGGCCAACCAGGACGCCGCGAGCGGGTAGTCGGCCCGGGACCGGAAGGTGCCGGTGCCGGTGTCGAAGGCCAGCACGGTACGGGAGTCGGTGCAGGTGCCGTCGACGCAGCCGCCGATCAGGTAGACCGTGCTGCCGACCACGGCCGAGCCGGCCGCCGCCCGTGGTGCCGGGCTGGTCACGCCGGGCAGGGTCGACCATGCCCCGGTCGCCGGGTCGAACATGTCGACGCTGGCCACCGGGGTGCCGCCGGCACCCCACCCACCGAACAGGTACAGCTTGCCGCCGACCGCGGCGAGCACCGGCTTGCTGCGGGCCACCGGCAGGTCCGGCAGGGCACTCCAGGCATCGGTGACCGGGTCGTACACCCAGGCGTCGCGTTCGGTGCCGGTGGTGCTGCCGCCGGCCACCGAGTAGATCTTGCCGTCGAGCGTGGCGGCGGCGTTGTCGAAGACCGCCGTCGGGTGGTCCGGTGCCCGGGTCCACGCCTCGTCCGCCGCCGAGCCGGCCGCTGAGCCGGCCGCCGGGGCCGGGCTGATCCGGGTCGGCGCCGCGCCGGCCGGAGCCCCGTACGCCTGACCCTGCCAGGCCTTGCTGATCCCCTTGACCCGGTGCTCGGTCAGGGCCGCACCGGCGGCCGTGCCGAGCAGGTCGAAGTCGCCGCCGCTGGGCAGCATCTCCACGGTCGCCGGGGCGCTACCGGTGTTGGTCACCGTCACGCTGGCCTTGCGGGTGCTGCCGTACGGCTGGTGGGAGACGACCGGGGTGGTCGGGCTGAGCGTCACCCGGCCGGCCTTGACGGAGAAGTCGGCCCGTCGGGCACCGTCGGGCACCACCGTCACCGTCCGGCTGCGCACCTGGTACGGCGCCCGGGTGGCGGTGAACTCCTGCTCCCCGGTCAACGGCGAGAACAGCTGGTAGAAGCCGTCCGGCTGGGTCGGGTCGGCCGGCGTGGCGGCGGAGACGGCGGCGACCGTCGGGTCGGCGACGGCGGCCACGGTGACGCCGTTCAACGCGGCCCCGGTGTTGTGGTCGGTGGTGGTGCCGACCAGCAGACCGCCGGGCAGCGGGGTGCAGCTGCGGTCGACCACCTCGACGTCGTCGACCTGCCACCACCAGGCGTAGGTGCCCTGGAAGCGGAACCGGACGAGGACCTGCGCGGCACCGGCCACCTCGGTCAGCGGGATCTCCTCGACCCGGGGGCCGCGTCGGCTGCTGGTCTGGCGCCACACGGTGGTCCAGGTGTCGCCGCCGTCGACGGAGACCCCCACCTCGGCGCTGTCGCTGAGGCCGACGGCCCGCCAGTCGCTGGCGAACCGCAGGTACGGCGCGTCCGTACCGGACATGTCCAGGGTCGGGGTGACCAGGTCGGTGTCCTGGGTCTGCCCGACGCCGAGTGCGTCGGAGTCGATGTTGGCGAAGCCGCCGTCACCGCCGGTGAGGTTGCCCCGGGAGCCGATGTCCGTGAAGTCCCAACCGCCGCCGGCGGTGCGCTCCACCACGGACCAGCCGTCCGGGGCGGTGTCGGCGGAGAAGTCCTCGGCGAGCAGCGGCGCACCGAAACTGGCCGCGTAGCCGGGGGTGACGCAGGCGGCGGTGACGCCGACCCTGACGTTGACGGTCCGGTCGCTGGCGCCGGCCGGGACGTCGACCCGGGCCGGCTGGTAGCCGGTCAGCACCGGGGTGACCAGCAGGGCGACGGCGGTGTCGCCGGGGACGGTGAGGGTGTAACGCCCGGACGCCGGGTCGGTGTAGGTGAGCGTGTCGGGCTGTCCGTCGACCTCGACCCGGGCGTACAGCGGCCAGCCGTGCCCGGAGCCGTCGGTGACCCGGCCGGTCAGGGTGACCACGGTGGTGGCCGCCAGGTCGAAGTCCTGCGTGACGGTGCCGTCCTCGGTGACGGTGACGGTCGCGGTCACCGGCCGGTAGCCGAACGCGCTGGCGGTGAGGGTGTGCTCGCCGGTCGGCAGGGTCAGCGCGTAGCTGCCGTCGGCTCCGCTGGTGACGCTGCGCTCGCCGGTGGCGACGGTCGCGCCGGCCAGCGGCTCGCCGTCGCCGGTGACGACGCCGCCGACCCGGCCGGCGGGTCCGCGCGGGGCGGCCTCGACGACGGCGTACGCATCGAGCCGACCCTCGCCGAAGTTGTTGTTGTTCGCCGCGGTACCACCGCAGCTGGTGTCGTCGGTGTCGATCGCGGTGCCGTCGAGCAGGGCCCGGGTCGCGGCGATGTCGCCGTACAGGGTCGGTGCCGCCGACCAGGCCAGCGCGACGGTGCCGGCGACGTGCGGGGAGGCCATCGAGGTGCCGCTGAACGCCGCGTACCCGCCGCCGGGGACGCTGGAGCGGATCGCGGTGCCGGGCGCGGCGATGTTCGGCTTCACCGCACCGTCCACCAGGGAGGCGCCCCGGCTGGATCGGGCGGCGATCACGTTGTTGACGTCGTAGTTGCCGACGGCGTACGCCTGCGGGTAGTCGCCGGGGGAGCTGGCGGTGCCGCAGGCCGGTCCCTCGTTGCCGATGGCGAAGGCGGGGAACATGCCGGCGGCGACCCAGGCGTCGACGGTCTGCCGGTACCACGGGTCGTTCTGCCCGCCGCCCCAGGAGTTGTTGACCACGTCGGCGCGCAGGTCCGGTCGCGGGTTCGCGCCGGAGCTGTCGGTGGGGGCGAGCACCCACTGGCCGGCGGCCAGCAGCGAGGCGTCCGAGCAGGTGTCGACCTCGCAGCCCTTGGCCGCGATCCAGCGGGCGCCCGGTGCCACACCGGTCTGGTTGGTGCCGCCGTCGTCGCCGGTGATGGTGCCGGTCACGTGGGTGCCGTGGTCGTTGTTGTCGCACGGGGTGCCGGCCGGGCAGATGCCGGTCGGGTCGAACCAGTTGTAGTCGTGGTCGTAGCCGCCGGCACCGTCGGCGCCCCGGTAGCTGGCCGCCAGCGCCGGATGGTCGTACTGCACACCGCTGTCGATCGTGGCGACCACGATGCCCTCGCCCCGGGTGCCGAACTCGGCCCAGGTCTGCGGGGCGCGGACGTTGGTGAGGTTCCACTCGACGGCGGCGGTGCCGGCCCCGTCGGTGCCGGTCACCGGTGTGGCCGGTTCCGGGGTGAGCAGCGGGTAGCTGCGGGCCGGGTCGATGCGTTCCACCTCGGGCAGCGTGGCGATCCGGTCGGCGAGGGCGCGGTCGCCGGTGACCCGGACCGCGTTGGCGATCCAGTACGGGGTGTAGCTGGCCTTGCGCTCGTCGAGCAGCTCGCGCAGGCTCTGCTGGCTGCGTTCGGCGGTGCTGGTCAGTTCGCGGAACACGGCGGCGGCACGGGCGTCGGCCTGTCGTGACCCGGCCGGCAGCCCGGCGGTGGCGGCGGTGGCGGCGCGCGGCAGGTCGGCGCGTTCGCGCAGGTACACCATGAAGTCGGCGGTGCCCTGCCGGTCCAGGGTGGCGGCGAGTTCGGCGCTGAGTTGCGCGCCCGCCGATCCGGTCGACGGGGCGGCGCCCGCGCCGACGGGCGGGACGGTGACGACGAGCAGGGCGACCAGCGCGGCGGTGACCGTGGCCCGGGTCCGGGCGGCCCAGCCGCCGGCGGTGGAACGTTTCCGCCGGCCCGGACCGCGACGGGTCCGGTGCAGGTGTCCGGCACGACGGCGAGGCAGGTCGACCACGTGGTCCCCCAAGCTCGTGGCGGCCCGCACCCGGCGGGCCGCAGACCAGCGACCCGGAAAGCCCGGAGTCCGCTCGGCGCGTGCGCGGAGATGATCTACGGAAAGTCCTCGCACGACGGCTACGAGTCATGCTTTAGCGGGTGGCGTGGGTGATCAATGGGGAATGTTGGGCAGTTTTCAGGCAGTAACCGGACAGTTTGTGGTCGAGCGTCGGGCGGGACTGGTATCGGTGACTGTCGCTGTTGACTACGGCGACTAAACGGCGTTGTCTGATGACACGCAGCTACCTGGGGAGGAATGCGGTGGTCAACGGTGAAGTGCCACTGGTTGTCTGTGTCACCGCTGACGTTGCGGTCCGCGAGCGCGTGGTGAGACGGCTCGACGACTGCGGCACAGTAGTGATATGTGCGGATCTTTCCGAGCTGCGGGCGATGCTCTTTCCGCCCGTACCCACCGAGACCCCGCCGCCGACGGCGCCGGTCGTCCTCGGTGACCTCGTCGTCGACGTGCCGGGACATCTCGTCACCTGGCGCGGCGAGCCACTGGCCCTGACCCGCCTGGAGCGGGAACTGCTCGCCCGGCTCGCCACGCCGCCCGTCGTCGTCTGGACCTACGAACGTCTCTTCGGCACCGTCTGGGGTGGGGCCTACCTCGGCGACACCGCGATCCTGCACTCCGCGGTCAAACGCCTGCGCCGCAAGTTGCGCAGCGCCGGCGGCGGCCTGGAGATCCAGACCGTACGCGGAGTCGGTTACCGGCTGGCCACCCCTGCGACAGCCGACGGGGTGGACGACGGCTACCCGGTCGACGACGGTTACGCCGACCCCGACGACCACGGGTACGCCGGCTATCCCGGCGCACACCTGGATCCCCTGGTCCCGACGCCCCTGGCGCCGGCACCGGAGGACCAGACCGTCACATCGCCGGCCGACAACCGGGTCCGGACGCCGGCCTGACGCGGACCTGTCGGCGGGTCCGGTCGCCGGCCTGGCGTGGGCAGTCGCCGGCACCTGGCACGATGGGCCGGTGAGTCTCGATCCGCCGTCAACTCCGCCGGGGCGGTCACGCCGCCGCTGGGTGCTGGCCGCCGTCTCCGGTGCGTGGGCGGTGCTGCTGCTCGGCCTGGCCGTCGTCTCGGTCCGACAGGACGCCCCGACGGTCAGAGAGCAACGCAGCATCGCCGACGCCCGTCCGGTCGTGGACCGGGTGGCGGTCGACCTCACGGCGGCCGTCGGCGACGCCGGCGTGATGGTCGTCGGCGCCGAGGTGGTCCGGTCCGGCTGCCGGATCACCCCGGTGCGCCCCGGCGCGGAGCTGACCCGGGTGTTGACCGCGCACACCGGTGCCGAGTCGGGCCCGGCGCTGCTGGACCGGGTCGCGCAGCGGCTGCCGGCGCACTACGTGGCGCGGACCCGCCACGGCGACACCACCGGCGGGTCCTCCCGGCTGACCGCCGACGCGGGGGAGTTCGTCGCCGTACGGGGGTTGCTGACCGCGCCCGGCGTGCTGGAGTTCCGGATCAGTTCGGGCTGTCGGCCGGTGGAGTCCGGCGCGGTGGACGTCACCGCGTCGGCCGGCGACTCCGATGACGAACCCGCCCGGCTGCTGGCGCTGCTCGGGGCGACCGATGTGCGGACCGAGCGGACGGTCATGGTGCCCTGCCCGGCGGGCGGCTGGCTGCGCAGCGCCGTCGCGGCCGGCACCGGCCAGGCCGAACGGATCGCCGAGGCGCTGGCAACCGAGGTCGGTGACCCGGCGGTGGTGGTCGCCGACACCGCACCGGCGCGGTACGCCTACCGCGACGGCGATGCCGGCGTCGTGGTGCAGGCCGACGGCGACAGGCTCCGGATCGCCTCGACCGTCTTCGGTTGCTGAGTATCCACACTCATGCCGGGCCGGCGGCGGGCGGCGAGACTGAGAGACATGACCGAAGCTCGTCTCTCCGCCGCACCCCGTACCGACCTCTCCGCTCGTGCGCCGGGGCTCCGGATCCCCGGCGCGGTCGTCGCGATCGGATCCGCTGTCGTCACCGTGGCCGGCTATCTGCTGCTGCTCGGTTGGCACGGGGAGAGGGAACTGGCCGCCGGTTCCCTGGAGGAGACCGGTCCATACCAGCCGTGGCGGGTCGTCGCCCTGGTCGGGGTGCTGGCAGTGCTCGCCGCCGCTGGCGGCTGGCTGCGCCGTCCGTCGGCCGTGACGATCGCGGTGCCGGTCACGCTCACCGCGATCTGGGTCGCCGACGCGGTGACCGTCCCGTCCGAGGGTGACGCGAGTCTCTGGCCGATCGGCGCGTCGTTGATCGCCGTCGGCGCGTTCGCCGGCGTCGCGGCCGTGGCCTACAGCGCGGCTGCGGTACGCCGAGCCACCAGCCGCCGCTGACCCCACCCCCATGATCCCGACGATCTTGCAGTTATCGAGAAGATTTATCCGATTTGTCCAACGATAAGTGCAAGATCGTCGCGATCATGAGGCGTGGGTGGGGATCAGTAGACGAGGGCCTGCACCTCGTCGGCCATGATCTCCTCGACGAAGACAGCGGCCCCGGCGATGCGCACGCCGGGCAGTACGTCGTCCGGGCCGATCCCGCGCCGCGCCGCGCACTGCGTACAGACGGTGACAGTTCCGCCGCTGGTCAGCACCGCGTCGAGCAGGTCGGGCAGCGGAGCCGAGTGCGGCAGATCGAACGCGGCCGCCCGGTCCGGCAGCCCGAACCAGGCCGATTCGCCGGTCAGCCAGAGCGACACCTCGACGCCGGCCGCGGCGGCGGTGCCCGCTACGGTGAACGCCTGGGCGCACCGCTCCGGCTCGTCGGAGCCGGCGGTCGCCTTCACGACGAGAGTGCGAGCCATGCGGCCAGCATAGGATGACCGTGTCATGGTGACCGAGATCGGGTTCGTCAGCCTGCTGGTGGCGGGCTTCGGCGCGCTCACCGGTGGCCTGGTCTACCTCGCGGTCCGCATCTGCCGTGGACGATGATGCCGTGGACGACAGCGCCATGGGCGACGGTGCCATGGACGACGGTGACGAAGCGGAGGACCGATGAGCGCGAGCAGCGCGCCCGGGACGGGACAGCCGGGCAGCGCGCCCGGGACGCAACGACCGGCCGGGGCGGACCCGGATCCGGTCCGGCCGCCGTGGCTGGACGCCCCGCCGGTGGAGCCATACCCCTTCGAGGAGAGCCACGACCTGCGGGTCGGCCCGAAGCTGCATCCGGCGCTGAACGCCCTGCTGCCGTACATCGGCCTGTGGCGCGGCCGCGGCCGGGGCGGGTACCCCACGATCGAGGACTTCGACTACGCGCAGGAGATCCGGATCAGCCACGACGGCCGGCCGTTCCTGCGGTACGAGTCCCGGGCCTGGCTGCTCGACGAGCAGTCCCACCCGGTGCGCCCGGTCGGCCGTGAGCTCGGCTGGTGGCGGGCGGTCACCGACGCCGAGGGTCGGGCGACCGGCGAACTGGAGGCGACGATGATGACGCCGACCGGGGTGATGGAGCTCTACCTGGGCCGGATCACCGGGGTGCAGGTCGAGTTAGCCACCGACGCGGTGGTCCGGACCGGCACCGCCAAGGAGGTCACCGGCGGGCACCGGCTGTTCGGCATCGTCGAGGGCGCCCTGCTGTACGCGCAGGAGATGGCCGCGGTGGGCCAGCCGCTGTCGCCGCACCTGTCGGCCCGGCTGATCCGGGTCGGCGGCTGATCCGGCTCGCCAGCGGATGGGCGGAGCGGCGCTAGGATGGGAACGGTGGTCGACTCATCGCTTGCTGAGATGCTGCGTTCGCGCGGGCTACGGCTCACCGCGCAGCGCCAGCTGATCCTGGAAGCGGTGCACGAGCTGGGCCACGCCACCCCGGAGCAGGTGCACACGGCGGTCCGCGAGGTCGCCGCCGGCGTGAACATCACCACCATCTACCGGACGCTGGAGCTGCTCGAAGAGCTCGGCCTGGTCACCCACACCCACCTGTCGCACGGGTCACCCACCTTCCACCCGGTCACCGACGACCAGCACGTGCACCTGGTCTGCCGGTCCTGCAAGTCGGTGGCGGAGATGGATCCGGCGCTGGCCGAGCCGCTGATCACCGCGCTGGCCACCGAGCGGGGTTTCCAGGTCGACATCGGGCACATGGCCCTGTTCGGCATCTGCCAGCAGTGCGGAGGCAACCGATGATCGATCAGTGCGGAGGCAAACGATGATCGATCTGCCGGGCGCGGTGGACGTCGCCGCGATCACCCCCGGAGCCCGTGACGGCGGGGTCGCCGCCCACTACGGCGACCCGATGCGCGAGCAGCGCCGGCTGGACACCGAGGTCGGGCTGGTCGACCGGAGCAACCGGGGCGTGCTGGCGGTGCCGGGCGCGGAACGGATCGGCTGGCTGCACACCCTCACCACCCAGCACCTGGCGACGCTGCGGGCCGGGCAGGGCACCGAACTGCTGGTGCTCTCCCCGCACGGCCACGTCGAGCAGCACGCCATGGTCGCCGAGGACGGCACCACCACCTGGCTGGACACCGAGCCGGCGATGGCCGACGACCTGTTGGCGTACCTGCTGAAGATGCGGTTCTTCACCCAGGTCGACCCGGCCGTGGTGACCGCCGACTGGGCGCTGCTGTCGCTGGTCGGGCCGGCGGCGGCCGACGCTGCCGCCGCGCTGGGCGTGACCGGGCTGGCCGCGCCGGACCTGCTGGCGGTGCCGGGGCCGAAGTTCGCCGCCGGGTCGCTGCCCGGCCGGCCCACCGCGCTGTACGCGGTGACCGAGCTGCCGGGCGACGGCCCGTACGCCGGCGGGTGGGCGCGTCGGGTGCCGCTCGGTGTCGACCTGCTGGTGCCCCGGGCCGCGATGGCGCAGCTGGTGGCCGCAGCGACCGAGGCCGGGATCGCCCCGGCCGGGTTGTGGGCGTACGAGGCGGTCCGGGT
This sequence comes from Solwaraspora sp. WMMA2056, assembly GCF_030345095.1. NCBI lineage: Bacteria > Bacillati > Actinomycetota > Actinomycetes > Micromonosporales > Micromonosporaceae > Solwaraspora > Solwaraspora sp. WMMA2056. Next base: position 81,160 of record NZ_CP128360.1, on the reverse strand, counting down.
CGCCGCGCGTACCCCTCGGGTGGGCCTGGAGACCGACCACCGCACGATCCCGGCGGAGGTCGGGCTGCTCGGGCCGGCGGTCCACCTGGACAAAGGCTGCTACCGGGGGCAGGAGACGGTGGCCCGGGTGCACAACCTGGGCCGGCCGCCGCGCCGGCTGGCGCTGCTGCACCTGGACGGGGTGGCCAGTGACATCCCGCCGGACGCCGGCACCCCGCTGACCGTGGACGGCCGTACGGTCGGGTTCGTCGGCACCGCCGTGCGCCACCACGAGCTCGGGATGATCGCGCTGGCGGTACTCAAACGCAACGTGCCCGCCGACGCCCCGCTGCGCGTCGGCGAGTTCGCGGCGGCCGTCGAGGAAGACTGACGGGAAAGCCCCGACAGTCGAGCCCTGACCGGCCACGCAGCCGGCATGCGAAGATCGCGCCATGACGACAACGACGTTGATCACGGTCGCGCCGACCGGTGCCGAAACGGCCCGGCACGAGGCGCCCGCGCTGCCGGTCACCCTCGACGAACTGCTGCGTACGGCGGTCGAATGCGCCGCGATCGGCGCGTCGGTGATCCACGTCCACGTCCGTGACGACGACGCCGCCCCGACATTGGACCCGGGCCGGTTGCGAGCCACGGTAGAGGCGCTGCGGGAGCGGACCGACCTGATCGTCCAGCTCTCCACCGGCGGGGCCGTCACCGACCCGGAAGCCGACCGGCTGGCCGTGCTCGACGCCGGCCCCGAGATGGCGTCCTGCACGATGGGCACGGTCAACTTCGGCGACGACGTGTTCAGCAACCGGTGGGAGTTCATCGTCGAGCTGCACACCCGGATGCAGGACCGGGGCATCGTGCCGGAGTACGAGATCTTCGACCTGGGGCAGCTGGCCGCGCTGCAGCGACTACTCGACCGGTACGGGCTGCCGGCCGGCGGTCACGTCCACGTCGACCTGGTGATGGGGGTGCCCGGCGGCATGCCCGGCACGACGGCCGCGCTCGTCGCCTGCACCCGGGCGATCCGGGACCTGCCGGCGGGCACCACCTTCTCGGCCACCGGGATCGGCCGGTCCAGCCTGCCGGTGATGTTCGCCGCGCTGTCCGCCGGCGGGCATCTGCGGGTCGGCATGGAGGACACCCTCAGCTACGCCAAGGGCCGCCCGGTCGAGTCGAACATGCAGCTGGTGGCCCGCGCGGTCAGCCTGGCCCAGGTGGCGCAGCGTCCGCCGGCCACCCCGGCGCAGGCCCGGGAACTGCTCGGCCTGGCCGCCCGGTGAGCGGGCCCGGCGCGGTGGCGGCCCCGGCCCGGTACGCCGGTGGGGTCCCACTGGTCGAGGTGGTCCGGTCCGGTTTCGTGGAGAGTACGCACCGGGGGTCGCTGGTCGTCCTCGGAGCCGACGGCGCCTGCCGGGAGCAGTTCGGTGACGTGACGTCGCCGGTCTTTCCCCGGTCGGCGAACAAGCCGCTGCAGGCGGTCGGCATGTTGCGGGCCGGGCTGCGCCTGACCGATCCGGCCGATCTGGCCCTGGTCTGCGCCAGCCACAGCGGCGAGGACTTCCACCTGGCCCGGGTGGCGGCGCTGCTGCGCTGCGTCGGGTTGACCGAGGCGGCGTTGCGGTGCCCGCCGGACCTGCCGATGGGCGAGGCGGCGGCGGCCGCCGTACTGCGGGCCGGCGGCGGGCCGAGCCGGCTGCAGATGAACTGTTCCGGCAAGCACGCCGGGATGCTGTTGACCTGCCGGGCGGCCGGCTGGCCGGTGGACGAGTACTGGCATCCGGAGCATCCGCTGCAGGAGCGGATCCGGGACGCGGTGCAGGAGCTGGCCGGTGAGCCGGCGGCCGCCGTCGGCGTGGACGGCTGCGGCGCGCCGGTGCTCGCGGTGTCGTTGACGGCGGTGGCGCGGGCGTTCCTGCGGTTGGTGTCCGGCCAGCCCGGCTCGGTGGAGCGGACCGTGGCCGATGCGATGCGCGCGTACCCGGAACTGGTCGGCGGCACCGGCCGGGCGGACACCCGGTTGATGCGGGCGGTGCCCGGTCTGCTGGCCAAGGTCGGCGCGGAGGGTGTGCTGGCGGTCGCCGTACCGGACGTGGGCGCGGTCGCGGTGAAGGTCGACGACGGGGCGATGCGGGCGGCGGTACCGCCGGTGGTGGCGGCGCTGCGTCGGCTCGGGGTCAGCGACGACGACGCGGCCGAGCCGGCGTTGGTGCAGCTCGCCGGGGCGGTGGTGGTCGGCGGCGGCCAGCCGGTCGGCACCGTACGGGCACTGCCCTGACCGCCCAGGGGGGGTCAGCGCGGTCTGACCGCCCTGGGCGGTTCAGCGCGGTCTGACCGCCCAGGGCGGTTCAGTGCGGTAGGGCGGCGAGGAAGTCGTGCAGCGCGGCGTTGACCTCGGCCGGGCGTTCCAGCGGCAGCAGGTGCGCCGCGCCGGGCACGTCGGGCAGCCGCCGGGCCTGCGGGATGCCGGCGGCGAGCAGGTCGGCCAGGGTGCGGATGTCCGGCACGTCGAGGGCGCCGGCGGCGACGAGCACCGGTACGCCGATCTCGCCGAGCCGCCGGGCCGCCGGTGGGTCGAGTTCGTGCTGGGTGACGTCGCCGAGTGCGGCTTCGGCGGCGAGGGCACGTCGGTCCATTTCGCGGGCGAGGCTGAGCAGCGTCGGGTCGACGTCGGCCGGTTGGCGGTGCGGGCCGACGACCCAGAACCGCACCTCGGCGTCGGCCATCGCGTCCAGGTCCTCGGGGTCGACCTGCCCGACGAGGTCGTCCCAGAGCGTCTCGGTGGCGTCGGACCAGTCGTGGCCGCCCAGCGCGGAGCCGAACAGGGCGAGCCCGGTCACCCGGTCCGGGTGGGCGAGCGTGGCGTCGAGGGCCACCGCGCCGCCGAACGAGCAACCGACCAGGGTGGCGCGGGCGACGCCGAGCGCGTCGAGCAGCCCGATCACGTCGTCGTGGTGGGCGAACACCGCCGACGGCAGGTCGGATTCGCCGTACCCGCGCAGGTCCATGGCGATCAGCCGGGCCTGGCCGGACAGCGCGGCGAGCTGCGCCTGCCACATGCGGCGGTCGGCGATGCCAGCATGGATCAGCAGTACGGGTGGCCCGTCGCCGATCTCGTCGTAGTGGATCGTCGCGTCGCCTACTCGGGTCGATGCCATCGTCCGGGGAGCCTAGCGCCGGCGGTCGGGGGCGGGCGACCGGGTTTCGGGTGACCGCGTTGCGGGTGCTCAGCCGGGTCGCGGGTGCTCTGCCGGGTGACTCCGCTAACTTTCGCAAGCATTCGCTAGCAGAAGCAAGCACCTCGGGCTACCGTCGAGTCATGGCCACACCCAAGGACCTGCCTCGCGACATCGGGGGCTTCATCCGCGACCTGCGGCACAACGCCCGCATCTCGCTGCGCCAACTCGCCGAGCAGGCCGGCGTGAGCAACCCGTACCTCAGCCAGGTCGAGCGTGGCCTGCGTAAACCCAGCGCCGAGGTGCTGCAGCAGCTCGCCAGCGCGCTGCGGGTCTCCACCCCGGTGATGTACCTGCGGGCCGGGCTGCTCGACGACAACCACGGCCAGGGAGTGCTCGCCGCGATCGCGGCCGACCCGGACCTGTCGATGGCGCAGAAGCAGTCGCTGAGCCAGATCTACGAGACCTTCCGCCGGGAGAACGCCCGGCACGCCGAGACGCACACCGACACCACGGCGCCGAGCGCCGCCGCCGACGAGGCCGAGGACCAGGCGCTGCGGTCCGTGGCCGTCACCGAAGCCGGTGCCGCGCCCGCCCCGCCCACCGCGGCCCCGCCAGCGGATCCGCCGAAGAAGACCACCGCCCGGCGCCGTACGCCCCGCGCCGGGACCACCGACCAGGCCGCCGCCGCAGCCAAGGAGGAGCAGTCATGAGCCAGCCGAAGACCAAACGGATCCCCGCCCCGCTGTACGCCGTCGCCGGCGCCGGTGACCTGGCGTACCAGCAGCTGCGTAAGTTGCCGACGGCCGTCACCGAGCTGACCGGCAAGGCCACCGTCACCACCGCCGACCTGCGGACCAAGGCCGCGCAGAGCACCGCCGACCTGCGGACCAAGGCTGTGCAGAGCACCGCCGAGCTGCGTGAGCGGGCCAACAACGGCGCCGACCTGGACCGGCTGCGGGCGCTGGCGCTGCGCAACCGGGACGCCGTTCTCGCCGGTGCGCAGGCCGCGAGCCAGCGGGCGATGGCGATCTACGGCACCCTGGTCGCCCACGGCGAGCGGGTCGTCGGCACCGGTGTCGTGCGGGCCGCCGACACCGTCACCGCCGACATGGAAGCCACCGAGGCCCCGGCCCAGGTGACCGCGACCACGCAGACCCAACCGGAGCCGACCCCGGCGACGGTCGCGACAGCCACCGAGGCTCCAGCGGCCACCGAGGCCCCGCAGGCCACCGCGCCGACCGCCACCGAGACCACGCCGGCGGCGGCCGAGGCCCCGGCGAAGATCAACGGGTCGAAGCCGACCAAGCGGACCCGGCCCTCGACCAAGTAGTTCGAGTTCGTCCGCGCCCCGGACGCAGGTGGCACGCGTCCGGGGCGCGCGGCATAAGCTTTGCTCATGAACTCTGCCGCGCCGCTGTTCTATGCCGACGTTCGGTACATCCTCGACCTGGCGCTGTTCGTGTTCGCACTGGTGGTCCAGGGTGTCGCCCTGGTGCACTGCGTCACGCAGAAGGGCGAGGCGTTCCCGGCGATCGGCACCCTGCCCAAGGGTGCGTGGCTGGCCATTCTCGGCATCTGCCTGCTGCTCACCCTGCTGTTCCAGGTCAGCCTCTTCGGGCTGATCGGGATCGCCGCCGGACTGGTCTACCTGCTCGACGTACGGGTCGGGCTGCGGGACATCTCCGACGGCAGAGGGTCCTGGTGAGAGATTTCCGTTGGCCGCCGCCACCTGACGGCGGCCCGCGCACGTACGGACCTGGACCGTCCGGCCCCCGCACCGGCCGACCGGCGCTGCCGGAGCCGGAGACCGACATCGTCGCCACCGCGCACGGCGTGGCGCTGGAACAGCTGATCACCGGGGCCGGCGAGCCGACGACCGTGTTCGCGCACGGCCTCGCGCACGGCATCGCCACCACCCGACCGCTGGGCAGCGGGGTGGCCGGCCGCAAGGTCTTCTTCCAGTTCCGGGGGCACGGCCGGTCGGCCGCGCCGACCGGCCCGTGGGACTACCCGGACCTGGCCCGCGACCTGCGGGCGGTGGCGGACCTGTCTGGCGCCAGCCGGGCCGTCGGGATGAGCCTCGGCGCAGGTGCGCTGGCCCGGCTGCTCGTCGACAGCCCGCAACGGTTCGACCGGGTCGTGCTGTTCCTGCCGGCCGTGCTGGACACCGCCCGGCCGGTCGCGGCCCGGCACCGGTTCGCCGAACTGGTCACCGCCGTCAACGACGGTGACGTGTCCGGAGTCGCCGAGGTGATCGCCGCCGAGACGCCGGTGCAGGTGCGTAACACCCCGGGCGCCTGGGCGTACCTGCGTACCCGGATCGACCAGTTGCTGCGCGACGGCCTCGCCACCGAGCTGGTGGATCTGGCCACGGCGGTGCCGGTGCCCGACCCGGCCGCGCTGGCAGCGGTCACCGCCCGGGTCCTGGTGATCGGCTGCGTCGGCGACGACCTGCACCCGGTCGAGATCGCCGAGCGGTACGTCGCTGCGCTGCCGGAGGCGACCCTGCACGTCTACGACCGCCCCGGTGTGCTCTGGAACCACCGGACCGACCTGAGGCAGCGGGTCAGCGACTTCCTGAACGCCCCGTAGCCGGGTCCGGTGACTTCCGGCCGACGGCGGCCACCGCCGTCGCGGCGACCACGCAGCACCCCGCGACGGCGGCCCACACCACCGTCCAACTGCCGGTGACCTGCTGCAGTACCGCCGCGCCGAGCGGGGCGAGCGCGGTCACCAGTGTCACCGGCACGACCAGCACCGCCGAGATGGTCGCGAAACCGGAGGCGCCGAAGAGTTGGCTGAGCAGCGTCGGTCGGGCGAGCGTGGCCACCCCGAATCCGAGGCCGAAGCAGACGATCCCGGCGACCGCACCGACGGTCCCGCCGGCCACCGCCGGCAGCGCCCCGGCGGCCACCGCCTGCACCCCGAACACTCCGGCGATGACCAGCGTCGGGGTCTGCCACCGCTGCAGCACCGTCATGATGATCCGCCCGGCGACCGACAGCACGCCGAGCCCGCCGACGACCGTCGCCGCGAACGTGGCGTCGTGTCCGGCGTACTGCAGGAAGCTCACCAGGTGGATGGTGACGGTGACCAGCCCGGCGGCGTGCGCCACGAAGGCGGTGGCCAGCAGCCAGAACCGGTGGTCACGCACAGCGCGCCCGAGCGCGGCCCGGCCGGGATCCGACCGGCGGTCGGCGCGCGGGCCACGCCGGCCACGTCCGGACCCGCGAGGTGCGACCGCCCGTCCCGGTGGTCGGCGGATCACCACCGCATGCAGCGGTACGGTGAGACAGCCGTGTACGGCGGCCAGGACCAGAGCGGTGACCCGCCAGCCGTACCGGTCGACGAGCAGCCCGGTCAGCGGCAGGAAGATCGTGCTGGCGAAACCGGCGACCAGGGTCACCGCCAGGAGCGCGGTGGGTCGGCGGGCGGCGTCGAACCAGCTGACCACCACGGCGAACGCCGACTCGTAGAGCACCAGCGCGCCGACCGCCCCGATCGCCGTCCACATCAGATAGAGTTCGGCCAGCGTGTCGATCCGGGAGAAGCCGACCAGTGCCAGGGTGCCGGCGATCGAGCCGACGGTCATCGAGGCGCGGCCACCGTACCGGTCGAGCCAGCGCCCGACCGGCACCGCGAGCGCCGCGCCGGCCAGCACCGACGCGGTGAAGGCGCCGGTCGCCTGGGTCGGGCTCACCGCCAGGTCGGCGGCGACCGCCGGCAGGAAGACCGGGAACGAGTAGTACAGCGCGCCGTAGCCGACGGTCTGGGTGACCGCCAGCGCCGCCACGATCCACCAGGCCCGACGGTGGTCAACCGCAGCAACCACCGGAACCGGCCGCGCCCTGCCCAGCGTCGGCTTCGGCGTCAGCCGGCGACACCGGGTAGGCCTGCGTCACCGAGCAGACCCCGGTCTCCGGCAGGTCGAGCTGGACGTCGCGGGCGGCGGTCCAGTCGCCGGCCAGCGCCGCCGCGATCGACCGGACCTGTTCGTAGCCGGTGGCCAGCAGGAACGTCGGCGCGCGCCCGTAGCTCTTCATCCCGACCAGGTAGTAGCCCGGCTCCGGCTGGCTGAGCTCGTCCACCCCGTGCGGGCGGACGGTGCCGCAGGAGTGCTCGTTCGGGTCGATCAGCGGGGCCAGCATCCGGGTGCAGCCGAGTGCCGGGTCCAGGTCGAGGCGCAGCTCGTCGGCGATCCGGTGATCGGGGCGGAAGCCGGTGGCGCTGACGACCCGGTCGGCGGTCGACGTCCGTCCGTCGGTGGCGACCAGCTCGACGCCGCCGTCGTCCGGCAAGGTCCGGACACTGTGTACGGCGAAGCCGGTGACCAGCTCGACCCGACCGGAGTCGACCAGCAGTCGCAGCCCGGTGCCGAGCTCACCACGGCCGGGCAGCGCGTCGGCGTCCCCGCCGCCGAGGGCCCGGTCGATGCTGGCACCCCGGGTGGCCCAGGTGATCCGGGTGCCGGGCTCCTGGTCGGCGAGTTCGGCGAGGGCCAGCAGGGTGTTGGCGGCGGAGTGGCCGGATCCGACGACGACGGTGCGGCGGCCGGCGTACGTGGCCCGGTCGGCACCGAGCACGTCCGGCAGTGCGCCGCTGATCAGGTGGGCGGCCTGCTGCTCGCCGTGGGCGGGCAGCCCGTTGGCGCCGAGCACGTTGGGCGTACCCCAGGTGCCGCTGGCGTCGATGACGGCGCTGGCGCGGATCTCCGTACCGTCGGCGAGCCGGACCACGAACGGTGCCTGCTGCCGGCCGGCGGTGCGGACCCGGTCGACGCCGGCGCGGCCCAGCGCGACCACCCGCGCGTCGTACCGGATGCGCTCGGCCAGTGCGGGCAGCTTGGCCAGCGGTTCGAGGTAGTCGCCGACGAGTTCGGTGCCGGTCGGCAGGTGGTCGGGGTCCGGGGCGGCCCAGCCGGCGGCGTCGAGCAGCCGGCGGGCGGCGGCGTCGATGTCGTAGCGCCACGGGGAGAAGAGTCGGACGTGGCCCCACTGGTCGACCGCCGCGCCGGCCCGGCTGCCGGCTTCGAGCACCAGCAACGGCAGTTGGCGTTCGTGCAGGTGGGCGGCGGCGGCCAGGCCGACCGGCCCGGCGCCGATGACGACGACCGGCAACTCCTCGTTGTTCATGGACCCCTCCGTGGCGGGCTGACGTGTTGTCTTGATGGTTGTCGAACCAGTCCTACGATGCCGGCTGATTCGACGACAGTCAAGTTCGACACTTATCGAATCACGCCGGACTGGTCCTCAGGTACTAGGCTCTCGCCTCGTGGCAGGACAAGGCGGCATGGTCCGCTCGTTCATCGACGGCGTGCGGCTGTTCCTGCGCGGATTCGGCACCTACGCCCGCAACCCGAAGATGGTGCTGCTCGGGCTGATCCCGGCGGTCATCTCCGGGGTGCTCTTCGTGGCCGCCTTCATCGGCTGGGTCAGCATCGTCGTCGACCTCGCCGACTGGCTCACCCCGTTCGCCGACAGCTGGTCGACGGGCCTGCAGGACGCCGTACGCGGCACCGTCGCCATCGCCCTGCTGGCCCTCGGTGGCCTGGTCGGGGTGCTCACCTTCACCGCCGTCACCCTGCTGATCGGGGATCCGTTCTACGAGAAGATCTCCGAGTGGGTGGAGGAGCACCACGGCGGCGTGCCGAACGCGGTCGACGTGCCGTGGTGGCGGTCGCTGTGGCACAGCCTGCTCGACTCGTCCCGGCTGATCGCGTTCGGCATCATCATCGGTGTCCCACTGTTCGTCCTCGGGTTCATCCCGATCGTCGGGCAGACCGTGGTGCCGGTGTTGGCTGCCCTCTTCGGCGGCTGGCGGCTCGCCCTGGAGCTGGTCGGCTCCGCCTTCTACCGCCGTGGCCTGCGGCTGCCGGACCGGCGGGCCGCGCTGCGGGGCAACCGGCCCAGGGCGATCGGGTTCGGGGCGGCGGTCTTCTGCTGCTGCCTGATCCCGTTCGGCGCGGTGCTGATCATGCCGGCGGCGGTGGCCGGCGCGACCCTGCTCGCCCGCCAGTCGCTCGGCCAGCCGACCAGCGGGCCGTTGCCTGCGGGCGGGCCGACCACCGACCCTGAGTGACGCGCCGCCCGGCCGGCCTGAAAGGTATCCGCGTTCGACGGTATTCCTGTGAGGAATAATTATTCCTCACAGGAATACCGGTGGTTGGCGACAGTGCGTCCAGAGCCAGCCAGCCGTCAGCGGCTGGCGGCCTGCGCGGCGTCGCGGACCTCGCCGACCAGCTCCTCGATGACGTCCTCCAGCGCGGCCAGCCCGGTCAACCGGCCGTCGGTGTCCACCACCCGGGCCAGGTGTGCGCCCTGCTGCTGCATGACGGTGAGGGTGTCCCGCATCGGCTGGGTGCCCCGGACAGTGACCAGCGGCCGGATCAGGTGGGCGTCGACCGGTTGGTCCCGGTCGGCTGCCGGCGCCCCGAGGACGTCCTTGACGTGCAGGTACCCGGTCACCTCCGCGTTGCCGTCCAGGACGGGGAACCGGGAGTAGCCCGTGTCGGCACACCGCTGCTCCAGCTCGACCGGGGTGCTGGCGGCCGCCACCGTGACCAGAGACTCCAGCGGGATCGCCACTCGCGCCGTCGGCTGGTCGCTGAACGCCAGTGCCCCGGTCAGCAGTCGGTGCTCGTGCTCGTCGATCAGGCCCTCACGGCGGGACTGGGCGATGAACCCGGAGACCTCCTCCCGGGTGAACGCGGAGGTCACCTCGTCCTTGGGCTGCACCCGCAGCAGCCGCAGCACGATGTTCGCGACCTGGTTGAGCAGCCAGATCAGCGGCCGCAACACGGTGACGACGCCGTACAGCACCGGGCCCAGGACCAGGGCGGAGCGCTCCGGGCCGGCGAGGGCGATGTTCTTCGGCACCATCTCGCCGATCACCATGTGCAGGAAGACCACGATCGCCAACGCGATGGCGAACGCGATCGGATGCACCAGCGCCTCCGGCACCCCGAGCGCGGCGAACCCCGGCTCCATCAGGTGCGCCACCGCCGGCTCGCCGATGGCACCGAGCCCGAGGGAACAGACGGTGATGCCGAGCTGGGCGCCAGCCATCATCAACGACACGTTCTCCATCGCCCGCAGGGTGACCCGGGCCAGCCGGGAGCCGGCCGCGGCCCGTGGTTCGATCTGCGTCCGGCGGGCGGAGATCAACGCGAACTCGGCGCCGACGAAGAAGGCGTTGCCGGCGAGCAGCAGTACGCCGACGAGGATCGCTACGCCGTCGCTCATGATCCGTTTCCGTTCGAGTGGCCGGCGGAGTGTCCGTTCGCGCGGCGTAGCAGCAGCAGCCGGTCGACCCGGCGGCCGTCGACCCTGGTCACGGTCAGATCCACCGGTACGGCCGTCGGCAGTCCGTCGCTGTCCGGGTGCTCCCGGTCGTCGGCGACCACCATGACGGTGTCACCGACCCGGGGGAGCCGGCCGAGTTCTTCGATGATCACACCACCGAGGGTGTCGGAGATCCGGCCCTCCGGCAGGTCGAGCCCGGTCAGCCGGGCCGCCTCGTCGGGCCGCAGCAGCCCGGAGAGCTGCCACGAGCCGTCGGCGGCCTGCAGATGCCGGCCGGTCGGGCGGTCCTGTTCGTCGGCGATCTCGCCGACGATCTCCTCGACGAGGTCCTCCAGGGTGACGATGCCGGCGGTGCCACCGTACTCGTCGACCACCACCGCCATCTGCAGCCCGCGGCCGCGCAGCGTGGCGAGCAGCGGATCGAGCTCGGCGGTCTCCGGCACCTCGGGCAGCTCGACCATGACCGAGCGGACCGGTCGGCCGTCGCGTTCGCCGGCCGGTACGGCGAGCGCATGTTTGAAGTGCACCGCGCCGAGCACCTCGTCGACCCCGTCCCCGGTGACCGGGAACCGGGCGTGGCCGGTCGCGGCGGCCAGCCGCAGCACCTCGGCGACGGGCGCGTCGGCGGCGACGAACCGTACCCGCGGTCGCGGGGTCATCACGTCGGCGGCGGTCCGCTCGCCGAAATCGATCGACCGGGAGACCAGCTCGGCGGTCTCCGCGTCCAGGGTGCCTTCCGCGCCGGAGCGGCTGACCAGTGACGCCAGCTCCTGAGGGGTACGGGCGGAAGCCAGCTCCTCGGTGGGTTCGATGCCGAACGCGCGCAGGATCCGGTTCGCCGTACCGTTGAGGAAGCGGATCAGCGGGCCGGCGGCGGTGGTGAAGCCGCGCTGGGCTCCGGCGACGACCCGGCCGACCCGCAGCGGTTCGGCGATGGCCCAGTTCTTCGGCACCAGCTCGCCGAAGATCATCTGGAAGCAGGTGGCCAGGATCAGCGCCAGGGTCAGCGAGATCGCGGTGGTGGCGGCGTCGGGCAGGCCGGTCAGCCCGAGCGGGCCGCGCAGCACGGTGGCCAGTGACGGCTCGGCCAGGAAGCCGACGACCAGGCTGGTCACGGTGATGCCGAGCTGCGCCCCGGAGAGCTGGGTCGACAGGGTTCGCAGGCCGCGTAGCAGGCTGGCGGAGCGCCGGTCACCGGCGGCGGCCTGCCGCTCCACGGTTGCCCGGTCGACCGTGACGAACGCGAACTCAGCGGCCACGAAGAGGGCGTTGGCGGCGATCAGCAGCACCGCGACACCCAGCAGTATCCATTCCATCACCGCCTCGCCGAGCCTTCCGGGTCGACGGGGCGGCGGGGACTGTGTGGGTCACTGTCGTCGGACATGTCGCTCAGCCTAGACGGTACGAACGAGGGCCAACCTGGGAGTTGACTGGGAATTACTCCGAAGAGTATTCGCAATATAACTTTTCGTAGTTGATACCTGCCGTTCAGGTTCCTCCCAGCCTGGGTGGTTACGATGTCGGCGTCCCAATTCCTTAATAGACGATCGTGTTCGTCTTGTGGGACAAGGGAATTCTCTACCCTCCGACTTCATCGCAGCTGCGACCTCAGGGAGAACGTCAGGTGGTCTTCAAACGGATGCTCGGAGCCTTCGGAGTCGGCGGGCCGAGCGTCGACGCCGTACTGTCCAACCCGAACACCCGGCCCGGCCTGACGCTGGCCGGCCAGGTCGACCTCGCTGGCGGCAACTTCGACACCGAGATCGAGCAGGTCACGGTCGGCCTGGTCACCCGGGTCGAGATCGAGGGCGGCGAGCAGGAGGAGACCGCCGGCGTCGAGTTCCATCAGGTGTACGTCGCCGGAGCGCTTCGGTTGGCCGCCGACCAGCAGCTGAGCCTGCCGTTCCAGGTCGAACTGCCCTGGGAGACCCCGATCACCCACTTCTACGGCCAGCCGCTGGCCGGGATGACCCTGGGCCTGCGTACCTCGGTCTCCGCACGCGGCGCGGCCGACCCGGGCGACCTCGACCCGGTCGCGGTGCACCCACTGCCGGTGCAGGAGCGGATCCTGGAGGCGTTCGGCACCCTCGGCTTCCAGTTCGTCGGTGCCGACCTGGAGTACGGGCAGCTGGCCGGGCTTGCCCAGACGCTGCCGTTCTACCAGGAGATCGAGTACGTCGCCCCGCCGCAGTACCCCGGCGTGCGGCAGGCCGAGCTGACCTTCCTGGCCGATCCGTACGGCGTCACCGTGGTGCTCGAGTTCGACAAGCAGGCCGGGTTGTTCACCCCCGGCCACGACTCGTACGGCCACTACCGCGTCGCGCACGACGACGCCGACCGACTCGACTGGACCAGCCACGTCGACGGTTGGATCCGCCAGGCACTCGACCAGCGGCAGGCGCTGCTCGGCGGCGGCTACCCCGCGCCGGGCTACGGCGCTCCGGGTCCGTACGGGCACGGCCATCACCAGGAGCACGAGGGTCGCGGCCCGGGGATGGGCGGCGTGATCGCCGGTGCGGTCGGCGGCGCCGCGCTGGGCTTCGGCGCCGGGATGCTCGCCGAGCAGGCGTTCGACGCGTTCGGCGACGACGACAGCGCGGTGGCCGAGGGCGACGAGGAAGAGCTCGACGAGGAGTAGCCGCCGCGCGTGCTGCCGGGCGATCGCCCGACAGCCCACGACCTGGCCGGCCCGACCGGGCCGTGCCACGACCCCGAACAGAAGGAGAAGACACCCGATGCCGGTCACCGCTGACCTCACGACCCTGGTCGACAAGGCCTACCAGGACAAGTCCCTGGCCGAGATCGTCGACGCTCCGGTCGCCGCCCTGAAGGGCGTCAGCGACAGCGATGCCAAGCTGCTCAAGGACGCGTTCGGCGTGGTCACCGTGGGCGACCTCGGCCGTAACCCGTACTTCCGGACCGCGCAGGCGTTGGTGAGCCTGACCGACGGCACGAAGTAGTTCGACGGCGGGCGGCGGGCCGGCCGGGGCGGAGCGCCCCGGCCGGCCCGCCTCGTTTCACGCAGGTGTCGAAAAGATGTCGGACAACCCTTGACCCTGGTCGATGTTAACGCAAACATGCGGTGGAACCCGGTGCGGCGTCGCGTGTGGGCGGCGCGACCCGGCCCGTCCGTCGAAAGGCACCCTCGATGCAGCGAACGAGACCGGTGACGAGGCGGCTGGCGACAGCCGTCATCCTGGCCACCGTGGCGACGACCCTCGCGACGACCCCGGCCGGCGCGGAATCCGCCACACCCGCCACACCAGCGGACACCGTGACGGCGTCGGCGGACACTGTGACGGCGTCGGCGGACGCGGTCACGGCGTCGAACCTCTCCGCCACGGCGCAGTTCACCAACCCGATCGCCGAACAGCGCGCCGACCCGCACGTCCACCGGCACGCCGACGGCTACTACTACTTCATCGCCACCGTCCCCGAGTACGACCGCATCGTCATGCGCCGCGCCACCACCCTGCAGGGCCTGGCCACCGCCACCGAACGGGTCATCTGGCGCAAGCACGCCACCGGCGAGATGGGCGCACACATCTGGGCACCCGAGCTGCACTTCATCGACGGCAAGTGGTACATCCACTTCGCCGCCGGCCGGGCCGAGGACATCTGGGCCATCCGCCCGTACGTGCTGGAATCCTCCGCCGCCAACCCGCTCGACGGGCCGTGGATCGAACGCGGCCAGATCCAGCCGCCACGCAGCAGCTTCTCCCTCGACGCCACCACCTTCGTCCACAACGGAGTGCGTTACCTCGCCTGGGCCGAGTACGCCGGCAGCAACTCCAACATCTACCTGGCCCGCATGGTCAACCCCTGGACGTACACCGGCACCCCGGTCATGATCAGCACCCCGACGTACGCCTGGGAGACCCGCGGCTACCGGGTCAACGAAGGCCCAGCGGTGATCATCCGCAACAGCCGGGTCTTCATGACCTACTCGGCCAGCGCCACCGACGCCAACTACGCCGTCGGGCTGCTCACCGCCCCGGCCGGCAGCAACCTGCTGAACGCGTCATCGTGGACCAAGAGTCCCAACCCGGTGCTGGCCAGCAACAGCCGTACCGGCCAGTGGGGGCCGGGGCACAACTCGTTCACCGTCGCCGAGGACGGCAGTGACGTGATCGTCTACCACTCCCGCAACTACGAGCGCTACCTCGGCAACGGCTACGACCCGCTGAGCGACCCCAACCGGCGTACCCGGGTGCAGAAGATCTACTGGAACGCCGACGGCACACCGAACTTCGGCGTACCGGTGCCGGACGGCCGCACCCCGGTCCGGCTTGCCGCCCACGACCAGCCGGACCGCTACCTGCGGCACTGGGAGTACCGGGTCCGCCTGGAGGCGAATGTCGCCAACCTGGCCGACTCGCAGTTCCGGGTCGTCCCGGGCCTGGCCAACTCGGCCGGCGTCTCGCTGGAATCGACCAACTTCCCCGGCTACTACCTGCGGCACCGCAACCACCAGATCTGGGTGGAGGCCAACGACGGGTCCAACCTGTTCCGGCAGGACGCCACGTTCATGGCCCGCAGCGGGCTGGCCGACGCCGGCAAACTGTCGCTGGAGTCGGTCAACTTCCCCGGCCAGTACGTGCGGCACCGCGACGGCCTGCTCTACCTGGAAGCCGTACCGGACGCCGCCGGCCGAGCCTCGGCCACCTTCACCGTCAGCTGACCCGACCAACCCCACCTCCATGATCGCGACGATCTTGCGCTTATCGCGAGAATTTGTCCGTTTTATTCAGCGATAAGCGCAAGATCGTCGCGATCATGGGCGGAGGGCTTCCCGGCATGGGAGGTGCCGTACGGTGCGGGGGTGGCACAAGCGGAGATCTACGTCAGCACGGACGTCGAGGCGGACGGGCCAATCCCCGGCCCACACTCGATGTTGAGCTTCGCCTCGGCGGCGTACACGGCAGGCAAGGAGCTGGTCGGCACATTCAGCGCCAACCTGGTCACGCTGCCCGGGGCGACCGGCGCCCCGCAGACCATGGCGTGGTGGGAGACGCAGCCGGAAGCGTGGGCGGCGTGCCGGGCCGACCAGGAGGAGCCGGCGGTAGCGATGGCCCGCTACACCGAGTGGCTCGCCCAGCTGCCGGGGCGGCCGGTGTTCATCGGTTTCCCGGCGGCGTACGACTTCATGTTCGTCTACTGGTACCTGATCCGCTTCACCGGATCGAGCCCGTTCTCCCACTCGGCGCTGGACATCAAGACGTACGCCATGGCGCTGATGGGCACCGGCTACCGGACGACGTCGAAGCGGACCATGCCCCGCGAGTGGTTCGGCGAGCACGAGCATGAGCATGTCGCCCTGGACGACGCGATCGAGCAGGGAGCCCTGTTCTGCGCCATGCTCGCCGCCAACCCCGCGACCCGCTGACGCGGCGCGAGCCGGTGTAACTACCGAAGTGTCCCGGCGGGCGCGATCCACTCACTGCGCGGTCCGCCAGCCTCGGTGATCAGGTCGAAGTCACGGTCGTAGTGCAGGACTGTCGCGCCGTGCTCAGCCGCTGCTGCGGCGGCGATCAGATCGACCGGGCTGGCCGCCCGGTGGTACCCGCGTCTGGTCAGCGCTACCTGGATGTCCCGGGCCCGAGTGGCGACTGCCGAGTTGATCGGCAGATCAGTCATGATTTCGGCCCGGCGGGCGCGGATTGCCATCGCGTCCCGGAAGTTGCGAGCGCTGCGACCGTCTTCGAGGTCCAGCGGGAGACAGGTCGCTGCTGCCCCTTCCTGCAGGATCATGACGAGCCGCTTGTTCACTGCCGGTGCGGACATCCGGGCCCAGGCCGAGGTATCGATCAGGTACAGCCCTCGGGGGATGTTCACGCCGCGTCTCGGCCGCTGGCGGGCGTCTTGTCGTCATCGACGATGCCGTCCCAGTCCCGGTCGATGGACATGAGCTCCTGGATCGCAGCCAGTCGGGCCCCGCGTTCGGCGACCAGACGCAGCGCCTCGTGGATCGTCTCCTTCTTGGTGCTGGTCCCGAGTTCACGACGGGCGCGGTCGAGCAACTCCTCGTCCAGGTCGATCACCGTCTTCAACGTCTACCTCCTTGTGAATACTAGATGCTCCCGAGTATATACACCTCTACCGGCCTCGGTGCTGATCCCCACGACCATCCCCCGTTCGTCGTCGGCCGGCGCTTCCAGCATGCAGGTGCGGCGCCGGAAGTCGATGTTGATCGAGCCGGCGAACTCGGTCGAAGGCGGGACCCGGTCGTCTCCGCAGCCGCCAGCGCGGACACCGAGGACGCCGACAGGCTGCGAGTCGCCCCGCCGGCTGCTCGGCGATCAGGCAGGTTTGCAACGCGGGTCAGCAATGATTGCGCTGGCGGTGGTGTTCATCAGTCGTGACGCAACGGCTCGCCGCTGTTGACGTGGAAGTGCAGATGTTTGGAGTCCTGGTACTCACCGAGGTTGGTCAGGACGCGGGCTGCGCCGTGTTCGGCGGTGACCTGTGCCGCGATATCGCGGACGACGGCCAGGACTTGATGAACCTCGGCGACATCGGCGTCGCCCAGGTCCACCAGCGACGGAACATGGCGTTTCGGAACGACGACGATATGGACGGGCCAGAAGGGCCGGGTGTGATGGAAGGCGAGCACGTGGGCGGTCTCGGCCACGACCTGGATCGGGGTCTTGCCGCTGAGTGCCTGTTCGCAGTAGAAGTCGTCGGTCATCGGACCGATGGTAGTGGTGTCCACAGACGAAGATGGTTATTCGCGCCGACGACGTCTTTGTCGGTCAGCGGTAGCCGGACGGGGTGGCGGTCGCGGTGTGGTTGCTCTGCCAGCGGCGCAGGGCGTCCTTGATCCGGTCGTTCTGTTCGTACGTGCGGTCGAGCTCGGCGTAGAGGATGCCGAGGTCGTGGGCGACGCGTTCGAGGAACGCGGCGACTTCGCCCGGGTCGAGGCCGCGCCCGTGGGCGCGCCGGCTGGCGGCGGGGAAGTGCTGGCTGCGGACCTGCCGCGGCCGGATCGGTCGGTACGCGGTCGGTCGCTGGTTGCGCCCGTGTTCGGGTACGCGGTACACGCCGCTGCCGCTCGGCCAGTCGCGCGGTGGCAGGGACACCATCCGACGCCGTTGCCGTCGCATCCGCCACCGTCGCCACAGTTCTCGCATCACGTTTCCTCCCCTTGCATGTCGGGTTTGTGGAAGGGGTGGCCCTGCCGCTTGCCGATCCGGCAGGGCCACCCCGCCCCAATCACCGCAGCCTTCCTCGGCAGTACGGCAACCAGGGCAGTCTTCGATTCACGGAGCACCAATCAGGTGAGTGGGCCCGGGGCGCGTGCGTACTCCATTTCGGTGTTACTTGCGGGAACGCGGTGTCGGCCGCGTCGTGGCCACGGACCAGCATCGGAGCGGCCATGGCACGGGGGTTCCTGGCTGTTCCGGTGTTGACGGACGTGGCCGTGAAATGGTTTCTCGCATGCGCCCCGGGAGCTCGGTCCTCCGTGGATCTTGCTCTCTCAACTTCCTACCCCTCCACCCTGGACTATCCACCCCACGCGATGGAAGATGTGGGAGTCGGAGGGTTCTCGGAGAGTTCCTACGAATCTGATAAGGGGGCCGATAATGATCGACTTGCAGGAAGCCATCCGCAAGGAGCGGACCGCGCGAGGGCTGTCGCAGGAGCAGCTCGGCGCGCTGGTCGGGGTGAGCGGGTCGTCGATCGGCAGCTACGAGGCGGGGCGGCTGATCCCGGTGCCGGCGATCGCCAAGGCACTCGACGGCGTCTTCGAGACCGGCGACCGGATCCAGCGGCTGGCGGCCCAGGCGCGCGGGCAGTCGATCGCCCCGTTCCTGCGCTCGTGGGCCGAGAACGAGGCGCAGGCGAGCATCCTGCGCTACTTCGAACTCTCCGTCGTGCCGGGGCTGTTGCAGACCGAGGCGTACGCCCGACAGTTGCTCACCGACGTCGGCCCGGTCGACGATGTCGAGACGGCGCTGGCCAACCGACTGGCCCGGCAGGAGATCATCATCCGGGCGGAGAGTCCGGCGCACTTCGTCGCGGTGCTCGACCGGTCGGTGCTGCACCGGCAGATCGGCTCGCCGGACGTGATGGTGGAGCAGTTGACCGCGCTCGCCGCCGCCTGCGACCGGCCCAACGTGCGGGTGCACGTCGTGCCGGCGACCGCCGGGGCGTACGCCGGGCTCAACGGTCCGTTCGTGCTGGGCACGGTGCACGACCGGAGAGTGGGCTACCTGGACACCCACTTCGGCGGCGAGCCCATCGACGATCCGCAACGGGTGCGTCGGCTCGAACAGGTGTGGGAAGATGTCCGCAGCCACGCCCTGCCCATCGCGGAGTCCCGCGAGATGATCGAGAAAGCGGCGCTGACATGGAGCTGACCGGCACCCCGCGCTTCCGCAAGTCGACCAGGTCCAACGGTGCCGGCGGCGCGTGTGTCGAGGTCGCCGACAACCTGCCCGGCGCGGTGCTGGTACGCGACAGCAAGGACCAGACCGGCCCGGTGCTCACCTTCGCCCCCGCTGCCTGGTCCACCTTCGTCGCCCACCTCCCCACCCACCCCTGACCGGCTACGTAGCCGGTCAGGGGTGGGTGGGCTTCCTGGCTGGGCTGACCGCGTCTCCTGTCCGCCTTGAAGTAGGTCAAGTAGATAGGGTTACGGTGAGCAAATCTGTCGTAACCCTATCTACTTTGACTATTCTGCAACTACCTCAAGTGCATAGCGGAATGCGGTTGCCGCAATTGCCGCAAAGATCGCCTTCGCTGCCTGTTCTAGTTTTCGGCTCAACCAGCTTGTTGAATCCGCCTCCGACGTTGGGCACGAATTCAACGCTCTCGCTGGGGTGACTGCCTTTTTGGGTGCAGTTAACAAAATATTCTTGATTTTGTTAAACATGGCTTCGCCTCCCGTCTCCTAAAGGTTTTCTGCGTGATCCCCCCCGGTGGTTGGTCACGGTGGAAAACCTACCACAGGCGTGGCCCCTGCTGGCGGTCGTACCTAGGGGGGCGGCGCCCTCAGGCAAACGTAGCGAGGGTGGCGATCGAGGGGCGGTGCCCCCCCATTGGTTCCACAAATAGATTGTTGAGAACGGTTTTTTTTAAATGGCTGAAATAAATCGATTTGAGCACTTTGAGTGCCGTGTGTCGTCGGTCACATCTCTCCTGGGGTCGGGTGGGCGAGGTGGGGTGGATCGGCAACCGGTAGGGGCAATCCGGTCGGGGTGCGGGTGCCTCACCCGCTGGTCCGGTCGGCCGTACGGTCAGTGCAAGTTGGTGGATGTGTTCGACGATCATGTCGGCGGTACCACACTCAGGGCCGAATGTAGTAACATTGCTACTTGCTGGTCGTCGGGAGGTGGTGGCACTGACCGTTACTACGGTGTCGAGTCGTGAGTTCAACCAGGACACGGGTCGGGCGAAGATCGCTGCTCGCAGTGGGCCAGTCTTCATCACCGATCGGGGCCGTCCGGCGCACGTGCTCCTGACATTCGAGGACTACCAGCGGTTGACCGGGGGCCAAGAGAACATTATCGACCTGATCGGGCTGTCTCCGGACGAAGCGGACATCGAGTTCGAGGTTTCGCCGCAGCGTGATCTCGCCCGGCCGGCGGACCTGAGCTGATGTTCCTGCTCGATACGAACGTGGTGTCCGAACTGCGGAAGGCCAAGGCCGGTAGAGCGGACAAGAACGTTGTTGCGTGGGCCGCCAGCGCCTCGACCGGCAGCCTGTTCGTGTCGGCGATCACCGTGCAGGAGCTGGAGATCGGGGTTCTGCTGGCCGAGCGCCGGGATCCGGCGCAGGGCGCGGTCCTGCGTCGCTGGCTGGAAACGCAGGTGTTGCCCGCGTTCGCCGAGCGCGTTCTCCCGGTCGACACGGCGGTCGCCCGGCGCAGCGCGATGCTCAACGTTCCCGACCCGCAGCCCGTGCGCGACTTACTCATCGCCGCCACCGCCCTCGTGCACGGGATCCCGGTCGTCACCCGCAACGTAGCCGACTTCGCGCCCACCGATGCCGAGATCATCAACCCGTGGCAGCCTGCCGACGACTGCACCTGAGCGCGACTGCTGCTATGGATCCGGCCGGCCAAGCCTTCCAACGTAGGGTTCGTCGTGCGCGTTCGGGGACGACCTGGGTTGCAGGAGGTGATGACTCGGCGGATCAACCGACTTCCGACGGCTCCTCGCCCGGTGGGGAGATCATCGTCGCCGCGTCCCGGCAGTACTGAGCCTGAGGCTCGCCAGGACCATCTCAGCTTGCGGTTTCCTGCCACGGGTCGACGACTGTGATGCCGGTGTCGAGGAAGTCTTTGGCGTTGCGGGTGGCGAGGGTCGCTGCCTGGGATCGGCAGATAGCGGCGATCTGGGCGTCGAAGCCGTCGATCGGGTTACCGAGCCTTTCCCGGCCGGAGACAATGTCGGCGTACGCGTTGGCGGCGGCCAGGTCGAAAGGGAGGACCTGGCGGGGGAACGCCGCGAAGATCTCGTTGGCGGCCTGGTGGAGTGACTCGCGGCGGCGGCCCTCCGGCAGCCGCGCGATGCCGTAACGGATCTCGGCAACGGTGACGGTCGTGGTGTACAGGCCGCCGGCCGGGTCCCGCCGTAGCCACCGAAGAACGGCGGGTGCCGGCTCGGCGCGCATGAGCTCGGAGACGACGTTGGTGTCGAGGACGATCATTGTGCGGTGAAGTCGGCCGCGCGGGGTCGGGTGGCTCGAGCTGGGATGTCCAGATCGGCGCCGCCGAGTTGCGCGAACCGTTCGGTGAGCGCGCTGAAGAGATCCGGGTGGGTCGGCTCCTCAGTGACTACTGCGGTCAGGATCGCGCGGACCTCCGCCTCCATCGACCGACCGTGCCGCGCTGCGCGGATACGGAGCTTCTCCTTCACCGAATCATCCAGGTCCCGGATGCTCAGAGCCGCCATCATCGTGCTCCAGATCGCTGCGTCGTCCGTGGTCTGACAGCAATGCTAGCACTGGTTCCGGCGACGCGAACTTAGTCCGGGACGACGAACTCGGCGCCGGCGGCCAGCGCCACCTCAGGGCCGAAGAGCCTGGCCGGGGTGTACGCGCCGGGACGGCCCTCGCCCTTGGTCAGGCGCTGGGCCACCTCGACGACGGCGTCGGCCGTGAACGTCATGGCCTCGCCGGTGCGCAGCCAGCCCTCCCGTACGCGGCCGGACGGCCATTCGACCCGGGCGCGGCCCCAGGACGACCGGCGTGGGCGCTCCCGGGCCGTGGTCGTGGTGACGCGGGCGAGTCGCCGGGTGGCGAAGGCGGCAAGGCCGGGCAGCCGCAGCAGACCACCGGCCGCCGACGTCGCCGCGCGGGCGGCCGGGGTGCCGGGGGCGAGAGCCGAGGCGCCGATCACCGACGGGGCGCCGCTGGCCTGCCAGGCCGCGAAGAGTTCGCCGCTGCCCATGGCGGCGGTGGTGACCAGGTCGCCGTCGGGGGTGGTCAACCGCTCGGCGGCACCGCCGGCCCGGACGCGTACCAACCGGCCCTGTCGCACTTCGCGACCGCCGTCGCGCAGCGCCTGCACGATGGTGGGCGGTCAGGGCTTCGCCGAGGGCACCTGGTTCGACCTCGACCGACGCGAGCGCGTCGATGCGTACCCGGGAAGGTTTTTCCTCGCCCGCCAGCAGGTGCAGCAGGATGCTCTCGGTCGCGAGCACACCGAAGCCCGCCCCGCAGACCAGGGTGCGACCGGTCGCCGCCGCCTCCCGGTGCATGGCGTGCAGCGACTCGAACGCGCTCAGCTCGTTGCCGACGTCGACGTAGTGGGTGCCGGCCGGGCAGGCCCGCGCGACCTGCGGCGCGGTGACCGCGAACGGGCCCACCGTGTTGATCACGACGGCCGGCGACTCGGCGGCGAGCCGCGCGCAGACCTCGTCGAGTGAGCCGGTCACCGCCCGGGTGTCCGGAACCGTTCGGGTCAGCCGCTCCCGGTCGCGGCCGACCACCACCACCTCGGTGCCGGCCTGCCGCAGGCGCTGCACCGCCTGCCGGCCGACCCGGCCGGTCGCGCCGAGCACCCAGATCTCACCCGCCATGTTCGCCTCCATCAGTCATGGCACGTCATGTCATCACTATTGCACGGCACGACACGTCGTGTCATCACTAGGATGTGCGGCATGGGTCGATGGCAGCCGGGGGCGCGGGAACGGCTCGAGCGGGCCGCGCTCGATCTCTTCCTCGAGCAGGGCTTCACCGAGACCACCGTGCCGCAGATCACGGCACGGGCCGGGCTCACCACCCGTACGTTCTTCCGGCACTTCGCCGACAAGCGGGAGGTGCTGTTCGCTGGCGAGGAGTCGATGCCCGAGCAGGTGGCCCGCCTCATGACCGGGGCCCCGCGGTCGCTCGGCCCGATGGAGCTGATCGCCACGGGCCTGCCCCCCGCCGCGTCCGCGATCTTCGAGGGCCGCAGCCTCGACTACCTGCTCCGCCGACGTGCCGTGATCGGCGCCGAACCCGCCCTGCAGGAGCGCGAGCTGCGCAAGTTCTCGCTGCTGTCGCAGGCCATGGAGCAGGGCTTCCGCGATCGCGGCAGCGACGACCTGACCGCCCGGCTGGCGGCCGAGATCGCTGTGACCACGTTCCGGATCGCGGTGACCCGCTGGCTCGACCAGCACGGCGACCCTGACCTCCCAGCCACCATCGACCAGACCCTGACGGCGATGAAACGTCTGACCTCATCGCCTACCCACGACTAGAAAAGTGCGTGCCGCGAATATTTGCGTGTCACGCAAGTTGTGCTAGCGTCGTGGTGTGAGCGGGCTGCGGGAGCGGAAGAAGGCGGCGACCAGGGCGGCGCTGAGCTGGGCGGCGATCCGGCTGACCGTCGAGCGCGGCTTCGACGACGTGCTGGTCGACGACATCGCGCAGGCCGTCGGGGTGTCTGCCCGTACGTTCAACAACTACTTCTCCAGCAAGGCCGAGGCGATCGCCGCCCGGCACCTCGACCGCAGTCTGCGGCTGGCCGACGAGCTCCGGGCCCGCCCGGCCGACGAGCCACTGTGGGCGGCGATCCGGGCGGCGGCAATGGTGCAGTTCGAGCCGGGTCCGGAGGTCGAGCAGGCACCGCCGGGCGACCACGCCGACTGGGTGAGCGGGCTCAAGGTGATGCTCGCCGAGCCGGCGCTGCAGGGCGAGATGCTGCGCGCCGTCGCGGCCGCCGAGGCCGAGCTGGCCGTGGCCGTCGCCGAACGGACCGGCACCGACGTCAAGCAGGACCTGTACCCGAACCTGGTCGCGGCGGCGGTCAGCGCCGCGGTCAACACCGCGATGCGGCACTTCGTGTACGCCGACCCGCCGGTGTCGATGGAACGACTGCTCTCCGACGCGTTGACCCAACTGGCCGCTGGGCTGCCGGTGCCTGTCACACGCTGACCGCCAGCTCCAGTCCACCTCGGAACACCAGGGGCCGGTCACCGGCCCCGGTCCAGCCCGGAACACCAGGGCCGGTCGCCGCGACGCGGCGACCGGCGGGTTCTCCGTACCCCAGAAAGGATCTTGTAATGATCGATGTGATCATCGCTGGCGCCGGACCGAACGGCCTGATGCTCGCCTGCGAGCTGGCCCTCGCCGGCGTCCGGCCGGTCGTCTGCGAACGGCGGACCGGGCCGACCACCGAGCAGCGGGCCAACGGGTTGGTCGGCCAGGTCGTCCGGATGCTCGACCGACGCGGGCTCTACCAACGGATCGTCGACGACCAGCACGTCCCCGGCCAGCCGGCCCCGACGCAACCACAACCGCAACCACGGTACGTCTTCGGGGCACTGCCACTTGACCTCAGCCAGGTGCCTGACAACCCGCTCTACACGCTGCCCGTTCCACAGCCCCGCCTCGAGCAGCTGCTCGCCGAACAGGCCGCTGAGCTGGGCGTGGAGGTCAGGCGCGGCTGCGCGGTCACCGGGCTGACCCAGCACCCGGACTCGGTGACGGCGACGCTCGCCGACGGCACCGAACTGACCGGCCGGTACCTGGTCGGCGCGGACGGCGGGCAGAGCGCCGTCCGCAAGGCTGCCGGCATCGGCTTCCCCGGCGTGACCGTCGACAGCTCGGTCAGCCGTAGCGCCCATGTCGGCGTGACCGCCGACCTGGTCGACCCGGCGACCGGCGGTCTGGCGGTGCCCGGGTACGGCGTCGTCCCGCCGTTTCGACACACCCGCACCGAACACGGGCTGATCGTCTGGGCACCGTTCCCCGGCCGCCAGCCGGCCGTCACCACGGTCGAGTGGCCCCAATCGACCGACTACGGCGACACGCGGATGAGCCTGGCCGAGATGCAGGCCAGCGTCGCCCGGGTGCTCGGCGCCGACGTGCCGTTCGGCCCGCCGGCCGGCGATGGACCACACCTGCTGCGCCGCCTGATCGGCGGCAACACCCGGATCGCCGATCGCTACCGGTCCGGACGTGTCCTGCTGCTCGGCGACGCCGCGCACGTGCACCCGCCGATCGGCGGCCCCGGGCTGAACCTCGGCCTGCAGGACGCGATCAACCTGGGCTGGAAGCTCGCGGCGCGGCTGCGCGGTTGGGCACCCGACGGGCTGCTCGACACGTACGAGACCGAACGCCGCCCGGCGGCGCAGCGGGTCACGATGTCGACCCAGGCGCAGTCGGCGCTGATCGCGCCGGGCAGCGACGTCACTGCGCTGCGGACGTTCGTCGGCGAGCTGCTCGCCGTACCGGAGAACGCCGCGCGGGTCGCCGACCTGCTGGTCGGCGCGGATCTGCGGTACGACATGGGGGTGCCCGGCGGGCCGTTGGTCGGCCGGTGGGCACCGGACCTGATGCTGCACGCCGACACCGGGGCGGTACGGCTGGCGGAGGCGACCCGGACCGCTCGGCCGTTGCTGCTCGACGCCACCGGCAGCCTCGCCGCCGTCGCCGGACCGTGGCACGACCGGGTCGACGTGATCGCGGGAAAGATCGACCTGGTCACCGCGCTGGACGGGAGTACGCCGCCGACCGCGCTGCTGCTGCGCCCGGACTGCTACGTCGCGTGGGCGTCGAGCGCCGACGACCCGGACCCGGACGAGCTGCGCGACGCTCTCATCCGCTGGTTCGGCCCGGCGATCGGGACCAGTGCGCGGACGCGCGGCCGGGTGTCCGGTGCGGGTCCGGGAGACTGATACCCGCCACGCTGGTATTCCGGTGAGGAATAGTTATTCCCTACGGGAATACTGTTCGTGGCGGGTATCGGCCCGGCGGCCCCGCTCAGTAGCAGATCAGCGTGACGTTCGCGGTGTAGTAGGTGTCGGTGATCTTGTTGGTGTACGAACTGACGACGAAACAGTCGATGATGGGGATGTAGCCGTCGATCTGTGCCCAGATTTCAGCCTGGTACTTGGCGTTCCAGGCCGCGCTGCTCGCAGTGGTTCCGCTGCCGTAGCCGTAGTACCAGTCGACGGCAGCGGCGCTCGTCGTCGCGTCGACCCGGGTGCTGGTCGACGACTCGGCGGCGACCGCTGCGGTGCCGGTGGCGGCCATCGCGCCCACGACCATGGCAGCGGTGACGGCGGCTCTCGCGAGAGTACGCATGAATGTCCCCTTCCCTGCTGTGGATGTGGGGACACCGTAGCTATCATATTTGCTTGCGGCAATGCCATGTTATTCGGTTGCACCGACTGGCTGGAGCTGCGCCGACCTGCGATGACAATGAAAAGTATAGATTGAATTGCGGCTGACCAGCGGCTTCGTCGAATGCGCTCATCTGCATGATCACGCGAACCGCGCGTACCCCGTCAGCCAAGGTCAGGAAGGTCGGAAAGGGTCAGAAAGGGAGGTCAGGCCGAGTCGCGGCGGACGAGCTCGGTGGGCAGCACCACGGTCGGCTCGACGGACTCGCCGTCGGCCAGCCGCAGCAGCAGCCGGGCCATCGTCCGGCCGATCTCCTGGATCGGCTGACGGACGGTGGTCAGCGCCGGGTCCATGTAGCTGGCCATCTCGATGTCGTCGAATCCGATGACGGCGACGTCGTCGGGCACCCGTCGGCCGGCGTCACGCAGCGTACGGATCGCGCCGTGGGCCATCAGGTCGGAGGCGACGAAGACCGCGTCCAACGCCGGGTCGTCGTCGAGGAGCTGGCGCATCGCGACCGCCCCGGAGTCGCGGGTGAAGTCGCCGGTGGCGACCAGCGACCGGCCACCGGTCGCCCGGATCACCGTACGGTAACCGGCGAGCCGGTCCACGCCGGCGATCATGTCCTGCGGGCCGGCGATCGTCGCCACCCGCTGACGGCCGGACTCGAGCAGGTAGCGCACCGCCCGTTCGGCACCGGCCTCGTTCTCCACGTCGACGTACGGCACCCCGGCGCTGATCTGACCCATCGGCCGGCCGCTGCACACCACCGGCAGGCCGCTGCGGGCCAGGGTGCCGGGCATCGGGTCGACGCCGTGGATCGAGGCGAACATGACCCCGTCGACGTGGCGGCCCATCGCGTACCGCTCGACCCGGTCGTGGCTGCTCGCCGAGCCGGCCATCATCAGCACCAGCTGCTTGTCGGCGGCCTCAAGCTCCTGGCTGACGCCGTGGATGATGCCGGGGAAGACCTGGTCGTCGGAGAAGACCCGGGTGGCGGTCTCCGGCAGGATCAGCCCCATCGAGTCGGTCCGCTGGGTGACCAGGCTGCGGGCGGCCAGGTTGGGGACGTACCCCAGCTCCTGGACCGCCCGGCGCACCGCGTCCTGGATCGGTTCGGCGACGGTGGTGGAGCCGTTCACCACCCGGGAGACGGTGGCCCGGGACACGCCCGCCCGGCGGGCCACCGCCTCCAGCGTCGGACGTTCCCTGGCCACGCGCACGCCTGCTCCCCGTCAGTCGAAGGTCCCCGCCACCTCGGTGAACGAGTACGGCTCAGCCGATGCCGTTGCGGCGGATCACCTCTTGGTACCACCGTGCGCTGTCCTTCGGCACCCGCCGCTGGGTCAGGTAATCCACGTAAACGATGCCGAATCGCTTGTCGTAGCCGTACGCCCACTCGAAGTTGTCGAGCAGTGACCAGACGAGGTATCCACGCAGGTCGACCCCGGCGGCGATCGCGGCGTGCGCGGCCCGCAGATGCCCGTCGAGGTAGGCGACCCGGTCGTCGTCGTGGACCCGGTCGCCGTCGGGGGCGAGCCGGTCGGGGAAGGCGGCGCCGTTCTCGGTGATGATCATGGGTACGCCCGGATAGTCGCGCCCCAGCTTGGTCAACAGCGCGGTCAACCCGGACGGCTGGATCTGCCAGCCCATGTCGGTCAGTGGCTCGGCCGGGGCGACGAACTCGATGCCCTCGGTGCCGGGGAACGCCCCGCCGCCACCGGGTGCGCCCTCCTTCGCGGCCAGGTACGTGGGCGAGTAGTAGTTGATGCCGAGCAGGTCGATCGGCTCGCCGATGATCTTCTCGTCCCCGTCCCGGATGTGGTCCAGGCTGGTGAACCGGTTGACGTGGTCGAGGATGCGCTGCGGGTAGCCGCCGCGCAGGATCGGGTCCAGGAAGATCCGGTTCTGCAGGTCTTCGACCAGTTCGGCCGCTTTGGCGTCGGCCTCGCTGGTCGGGTCGGCGGGAAACGCCGACGCCGGGTTGACCGTGATGCCGACGGTCGACGCGCCGGCGGCGCGCAGCGCCTGGTTGGCCAGGCCGTGGCCGAGCAGCAGGTGGTGCACGGTCTGGAAGGTGGCGGCCGGGTCGGTGATGCCCGGGGCGTGCACCCCGGCCCCGTAGCCGAGGTACGCCGAGCACCATGGCTCGTTGAGGGTGGTCCAGGTGTTGACCCGGTCGCCGAGGCGGGCGTACACGGCCCGGGCGTACTCGGCGAAGGCCTCGGCGGTCTCCCGGTTGGTCCAGCCGCCCCGGTCCTCCAGGGTCTGCGGCAGGTCCCAGTGGTACAGCGTGATGATCGGCTCGATGCCGCGCCCACGCAGTTCGTCGACGAGGCGGTCGTAGAAGTCCAGCCCGTGCGGGTTGACCGGGCCGGAGCCGTCGGGTTGGACGCGGGGCCAGGCGATGGAGAACCGGTAGGTGTGCAGCCCCAGCTCGGACATCAGCGCCACGTCGTCGCGGTAGCGGTGGTAGTGGTCGCAGGCCACGTCACCGGTGTGCCCGGCGTGCACCTTGCCGGGCGTACGGCTGAAGGTGTCCCAGATCGACGGGCCGCGACCGTCGGAGCGGGCGGCGCCTTCGATCTGGTACGACGCGGTCGCCGCGCCCCAGATGAACGAGTCGGGGAACTGGATGGGTCCGTTCGCGGTCGGCTCGCTTGAGTTCGTCACGCTTTGACAGCACCTTCCATGATGCCGCCGATGATCTGACGGCCGAAAATGATGAACACGATCAGTAGTGGCAGCGTAGCGAGTGCCGTACCGGTGAACACCTGGGACATGTCGTTGTAGTAGCCGTTCGACAGGGCCCGCAGCGACAGCTGGACGGTCGGGTTCTCCGGGTCGTTGAGCACCGCGTACGGCCAGAGGAAGTCGTTCCACATGGTCATGAAGGTGAGCAGGCCGAGCACGGCGGCGGCCGGGCGCAGCGCCGGCAGCACCACGCTCCAGTAGATCCGCAGCGTGGAGCAGCCGTCGACCCGGGCCGCCTCGATCAGCTCGGTGCTGACCGCCTGGCTGGCGTACTGGCGCATCAGGAACACCCCGAAGCCGGTGACCAGCGCCGGTACGATGACCGCGGCGAGCCGGTCGTTCCAGTCCAGCTGGCTCATCAGCATGTACAGCGGGATGACGCCGAGCTGGGTCGGCACCATCATTGTCGCGATGATCACCAGCAGCAGGGCGTTGGAGCCCTTGAACCGCAGTTTGGCGAAGGCGAACCCGGCCAGCGACGAGAACAGCACCACCGAGAAGGTGACGGTGCCGGCGACGATCGCCGAGTTGATCATGCCGGGTGAGGAAGTACGCGTCCGGGTTGTTGAACAGGTTCTCGATGTTGCCCGGCAGGTTGCCGCCCGGGGTCAGCGGCGGCGGGATCTGCCCCATGGCGTCGCTGGACCGGGTGGCGACCACGAACATCCAGTAGATCGGGAAGATCGACATCAGCCCGGCGACGATCAGCGTGGCGTACGTCAGTTTGCTGGCGCTCCACAGGTGCTGGCTGGCTTTCACGGTGCTCACCCCTGCTTCCGGGTGCTGTTGCCGAGCCGGCGGATCACCAGCACGTTGACCAACGAGATGACGACGATCAGGGCGAACAGCATCCAGGCGATCGCCGAGCCGTAGCCGAAGTTGAAGTGCGGCGCGAACGCGTTCTCGAACATGTACATGGTCATGGTCTGCGACTCGCGCAGCGGCCCGCCCCGGATCGGGTTGGGGCCGGAGTTGAACAGCAGCGGCTCGGTGAACAGCTGCAGCCCGCCGATGGTGGAGATGATGACGCAGAAGACGATGGTGGGCCGCAGCATCGGTACGGTGATCGACCAGAACTGGCGGGCGGGGCGGGCACCGTCGATCGCGGCCGACTCGTACAGGTCCTTCGGGATGGACTGCATCGCGGCCAGGAAGATCAGCGCGTTGTAGCCGGTCCACCGCCAGTCGACCATCGTCGAGATCGCCACCCAGGCACCGAGCCGGTTGTTGCGCCAGTCGATGGCGTCGATGCCGACCAGGTCCAGCGCCCAGTTGATCATCCCGAACTCGCGGCTGAACAGCTGGCCGAAGACGATCGCGACGGCCGCCGTCGAGGTGATGTTCGGGATCAGGATGCTCATCCGGAACGACGTACGGGCCCGTAGTTGCCGGTTCAGCAGGTGCGCCAGCCACAGCGCAAGCAGCAGTTGCGGCACCGTCGAGATGACGAAGATGCCCAGGGTGTTGAGCACCGAGTTCCAGAAGTCGCCATCGCCGAGCAGCCGGCTGTAGTTGTCGAAGCCGACGAACGGATGCTCCGCGGCGAGCAGGTCCCAGTCGTGCAGCGACACCCAGAACGTGTAGCCCAGCGGGTAGGCGCCGAAGATCGCGAAGAGCACGAAGAACGGCGCGATGTACAGGTACGGCGAGGCTTTGGTGTCCAGCCGGGCCAGCCACAGCCGGGGCCGCGCCGGTGGCGGCTTCGGCTGTCGCCGGGCCGGCCGGGTGGCGTCGGCGGCCGGCTGCTCCGGCTCGACCTGCGCCACCCGGCCCCCGGTCACTTCTCGGCCGCCGTCTTGGCGTTGTTCACCGCGTCGGTCCAGCCCTCGGCCGGCGTACGCTGACCCAGCTCGACCGTACGGACGGCGTTCTCCACCTCGGTGCGGACCGCCTGGTTCTTCGGTCCCATGTAGACCGGCTTGAGGCTCTTGGCGCCCTCACCGAAGATCTGCCCGATCGGGGCGCCGCTGAAGTACTCGCTGCTGGCCTCCAGGATCGCCGGGTCGTCGAGCGCCTGCGGCGACGACGGCAGCGGGCCCTTGGCCTTGAACGCCCCGATGTGCCCCTCCGGGCTGGTCAGGAACTTCACCAGCTTGATCGCTTCCTCCTGGTGCTCGCTCTGCGCCGGCACCGCCAGGTGCGAGCCGCCCCAGTTGCCGCCGTCGCCGGGCACCTTGGCGATGTCCCACTTGCCGGCCGCCTCCGGGCCGGCGTTGCCCTCGATGACCCCGGTCATCCAGGCAGGGCAGGCGATGGTGGCGAACTTGGCCTGCTTGAACGCGGCCACCCACTCGTCGGACCAGGCGCCGTACTTGCCGGACAGGTTCGAGTCGATGATGTCCATGGTGATGTCCCAGGCCTGCTGGACGGCCGGGTTGGAGTCCACGACGAGGTTGTTCTCCAGGTCGTAGTAGTGGTAGCCCTCGGCGGCACCGGCGGTCTGCAGCACGATCGTGTTGAACGTCTGGGTCGCCGCGTCGAGGAACGACGCACCGGTGTTCTTGGCGACGAACTGCTCGCCGACGGCGATGTAGTCCTGCCAGGTCGGCCAGAGCGCGGAGACCTCGTCGCGGTCGGTGGGCAGCCCGGCGGCTTCGAACAGGTCGGTGCGGTAGCACATCGCCATGCCGCCGACGTCGGTGCCGAGCCCGATCAGCTGGCTGCCGTCGGCGGTCAGCGCCTGGTCCCACTTCCACGGCAGGAAGTTGCCCTCGAGTTCGGCGGCGCCGTGGTCGAGCAGGTTAACGAAGTTCTGCGGGTTGGCCTTGTACTCGATGAGCAGGCCTTCCTCGATGGCGACGACGTCACCGGCACCCTTGCCGGCGGCCAGCCACTGGGTCAGCTTGGGGGAGTACTCGTCGAGGTTGGTGCCGGTGCCCCGTTCGACGATCTTGATGCCGGGGTTGTCGGCCTCGTACTGCCGGTAGAGCTCCTCGTAGCCGAACTGGCCGAACACGTCGACGGTGAGGGTGATGGTGCCGTCTTCGGCGGCGAGTACGGCGACCGCGGCGGCGGTCGCGGTGACCAGCCGGCGGCGTGGGTTGACGCCCATGGAATGACCCCTCTCAGGTCCAGGTCCAGGCATGGTGGGGTGCAGAAACTGCGCTGGTGGTGGGGGCGCTCCGGGGAGCCGCGTCGACGCGGCCGGGAGAGCGCTCTCACGAGAGTGAGACGTAAGTCACCATCGTGTCAAGGGAGCGCTCTCGGAAAGTTGCCGGCGTGTTACCTGCCAGCCAAGATCACGACGATCTTGCACTTATCGATGGACAATGCCGACAAAGGCTCTCGATATCTGCAAGATCGTCGCGATCTTGGGGAGGCGTTCCGTCAGCCGACCCGCAGCGAGTCCAGCAGCGCCGCGTCCCCGGAGACGTCCAGCACGTCGAACTGCACCCTGCCCCAGAGCCCGAGGAGCAGGTCGCTCGCGGTCCCGGTGGCCAGGGTCCGGGTGTGGTGGTCGTCGGAGTCGAGGATCGTGTCGGTGTCCAGCAGTGCCATGCCCTCACCCCGCAACCGCACGTACCACTCCTGCTCGGCGTCGGTCGCCACCAGATGCACCACTCCGTACGTCGGCTGGTGGCTGCGTCGGCGGCCCGCCGGCAGCCAGGTGTCCAGCACCTCGCTGATCCCGTCCACCGCCAGCTTCGCTTCGACCGGCTCCACCCCGACGACCGCCGTCTGCGCGTCCCAGCGGTGCACTGCGGTCTCGTGCGCCATCCGGCGTACCCAGAAGCCGACCTTCTTCGCCTGCGGGGCCCAGTTCCACGCCGGCATCTCCGGATCAAGCCCGTCCAGCAGGGTGACCAGGGCGTCGAACTCCTGCTGCCACCAGCCGACCGCTTCGGGCCCGTGGGGTTTGGCAGCCACCGGCGGCCGCTCCTCCCTCGGATCGGCGACACCGCGCGACACGGTCTCCCGCACCCACATATACACGATGCCGAGGTGGTGCACCAGGTCGACGACCGTCCAGTCGGGGCAGGACGGCACCGGGGTGTCCAACGGCGCCTCGGCGACGGCGGCGCGAAACGCCGAACCGTCCGCACGTAGTGCGCCGAGCCAGAAGTCCTTGGAGCCGTGCAGCCTGCTCATCGTGATCCTCCGGGTCGAGCCGACAGCCAGTGGCGTGCCGCGGGTGGAATCCAGCCTAGGGTGAAGGGCGTGCCCGACGTTAGTGCCCACGCGCCATCTGCCGAAGACCCAACGACCATTGCGCCGTTGGCACGCTATACCACCCTCGGCCTGGGCGGCCCCCCCGCCGCGATCGTCGAGGCGGCCACCGCCGACGACCTGGTCGAGGCGGTACGTGCCGCCGGTCGCCGCCACGAGCAGGTCCTGCTGCTCGGCGGCGGCAGCAACGTGATCATCGGCGACGACGGCTTCCCCGGTACCGCGGTCCTGGTCCGCTCCCGTGGATTCCAGGTGATCGCCGAGCAGCCGCCGACCGCTGGCGCACCGGGCACCGTCACCGTCCGGGTCGAGGCCGGCGAACCCTGGGACGAGCTGGTGGCGGCCACGGTCGCCGCCGGCTGGTCCGGGGTGGAATGCCTCTCCGGCATCCCCGGCGCGGCCGGCGCGACCCCGATCCAGAACGTCGGCGCGTACGGCCAGGAGGTCGCCGAGACCATCCGTACCGTCCACGTCCACGACCGGCTGACCGACACCCGGTACCCGCTGTCCGCTGCCGAGTGCCGCTTCGCGTACCGGGACAGCCTGTTCAAACGCAACGACCGCTACCTGGTGCTCGCCGTCGACTTCCAGTTGGTCCGCGACGACCTGGCCACCCCGGTCCGGTATGCCGAGCTCGCTCGCGCCCTCGGCGCCACGGTCGGCGACCGGGCACCGTCCGCCGACGTACGCGCGGCGGTGCTGCGGCTGCGGGCCGGCAAGGGCATGGTGCTCGACCCGACCGACCCGGACACCCGGTCGGTCGGCTCGTTCTTCACCAATCCGGTGCTCGACCCGGCCGCCGCCGCCGCGTTCCAGGCCCGGGTCGCCGCCGCCGGTCTCGACGCGCCGGCTGCCTGGCCCGGCGTCGACCCGACCGGAAAGCCGGACGGCACGGTGAAGGTCAGCGCCGCCTGGCTGATCGACAAGGCCGGCTTCGGCAAGGGCTACCCGGGCCCGGACGCGCCGGTGGCGATCTCCGGCAAACACACCCTGGCGCTGACCCATCGCGGCGGCGGCAGCACCGCCGCGCTGCTGGAGCTGGCCCGTACCGTCCGCGACGGGGTGCGGGACCGGTTCGGCGTCACCCTGCACCCGGAGCCGGTCCTGGTCAACTGCGCCATGGACTGACTCGACTCGACTCGACCGCCGCCGCGAGGTCGGGTCGGCGGCGGGTCGGTGATTGTCACGGTCAGGTCGGCGCCACCGCCGACCAGGGCAGCGTCAGTTCACCGAGGCGCCACCGGGCCGGCCGGTCGGCGACGGGCCAGCCGCCGTCGCGGACCGCCGACACCGCGTGCAGCCACCGCTGACGCGGTCCGTACGGGGCCCAACCGGCCGCCGCCCGCCAGCCCGCGTCCAGCGCCTGCAGCAGCGCGTGCACCGGCTCACCCGGCACGTTTCGGTGGATCAACGCCTTCGGCAGCCGTTCGGCGAGCACCGCCGGCCCGACGCAGTCCGGCTCGGTCAACGTGGCCAGCCGTACCGCCAGCGTCAGCGAGACCGGCCCGGCGCGGTCCAGCAGCACCCAGGCGGCGATCCGGCCCCGCTCGTCGCAGGTCCCCTCCACCAGCAGCCCGCCCGGGGCCAGCGCGGCACGCATCGTCGCCCACGCCGACGCCACGTCGTCCTCGGCGTACTGGCGCAGCACGTTGAACGCGCGGACCAGCACCGGCCGGAGCCCGGCCAGCTCGAAACCGCCCCGGGCGAAGGTCAACGTCGGTGGCGCGGCGGCGGCCGCGGCCTCGGTGACCCGGTCCGGGTCGATCTCCAATCCGACGACCCGGACGTCCGGCCGGACCGTCGCCCGCAGCCGCTGCGCCAGCTCCACAGTGGTCACCGCTGCCGCGCCGAAGCCGAGATCGACGACGAGTGGATCGGCGGCGTCGGCCAGTGTCGGTCCACATCGGTACGTCAGCCAGCGGTCCACCCGGCGCAGCCGGTTCGGGGCGGTGGTGCCCCGGGTGACCATCCCGACCGCCCGGCGGCCCACCGGCGTCGCCGCTCGCCCCGGACTCACCCCGACGGCACCCGGTGCACCTTGTGCTGTGCCGCCTGAGCGAGTGGACGGACCACGAGCCGGTCCACGTTGACGTGCTGTGGACGGGTGGCGCACCAGGCGACGCAGTCGGCGATGTCGTCGGCGACCAACGGTTCGGCCACCCCGGCGTACACCGCGTCGGCCCGGGCGGCGTCGCCGTCGAAGCGGACCAGGCTGAACTCGTCGGTGCGGACCATCCCCGGGTCGATCTCCACCACCCGTACCGGCCGGCCGCACAGCTCCAGCCGCAGCGTCTCGGCGAGCGCGGTCTGCCCGTGCTTGGCGGCGGTGTAGCCACCGCCGCCCTCGTAGACGATCTGGCTCGCGGTGGAACCGATCACCACCACGGTGCCGGCCCCGCTGGCCTGCAGCGCCGGCAGCAGCGCCTGGGTGACCCGCAGCGTGCCGAGTACGTTGACCTCGTACATCCACCGCCAGTCGGCCACCGAGCCGGACTCGACCGGATCCAGCCCGCGCGCCCCACCGGCGTTGTTCACCAGCAGGGTGACCGGGCCCGGCAGGGCGGCGGCCGCCCCGGCCAGCGCGGCGACCGCCGCGTCGTCGGTGACGTCGCAGGCCACGGCGGTGGCCTGGCCGCCGTCGGCGTGGATCGCGGTGACCAGGTCGGTGAGTCGGTCGGCGCGGCGGGCGGCGGCGACCACATGGAAGCCCTCGGCGGCCAGCCGCCTGGCGGTGGCCGCCCCGATCCCGCTGGACGCGCCGGTGACGATGGCGATCGGAGTCATCGGGCCATTGTCCCCGCTGCGGCCGTCCCCGGTGCGTCGACGGTCGGGCCGTGGCCGGCGGCGGGGAGAGGTGAATCACCTCCGGCCGCCGGGATGCGGCATGTCGACGTCGGGACCGGGAAGATGAGCCGGGTCGTTCTGGTTTCTGCCGGTGGTTGTCTCCAGAGGCAGACGGAGGGAGCGGACGTGGTGCAGGTGGACGACGCCGGGCAGGGTGACAACCCACCGCCGGTTCCCCGCCGGGTCGCGACGCTGTCGGTACACACCTCGCCGCTGGACCAACCGGGCACCGGGGACGCCGGCGGCATGAACGTGTACATCGTCGAGGTGTCCCGCCGGTTGGCCGAGGCCGGCGTCGAGGTGGAGATCTTCACCCGGGCGACCGCCGGCGGCGTGCCACCGGTGGTGGAGATGGCCCCCGGGGTGCGGGTCCGGCAGGTGATCTCCGGTCCGCTGGAGCCGCTGCCGAAGGAGGACCTGCCGGCCCAGCTGTGCGCCTTCACCGCCGGGGTGCTGCGGGCCGAGGCCGCGCGGGCACCCGGCTACTACGACCTGATCCACTCGCACTACTGGCTCTCCGGCCAGGTCGGCTGGCTCGCCAAGGAGCGCTGGGGGGTGCCGCTCGTGCACACCGCGCACACCCTGGCCAAGGTCAAGAACGCCGGGCTGGCGGCCGGTGACCGCCCGGAGCCGGCGTCGCGGATCGTCGGCGAGGAACAGGTCGTCGCCGAGGCCGACCACCTGGTGGCCAACACCGGCACCGAGGCGCGGGAGCTGACCGACCGGTACGGTGCGGACGTCGACCGGGTGAGCGTCGTGGAGCCCGGTGTCGACCTCGACCGGTTCCGACCCGGGCCGCCCGGCCGGGAGGACGCGACCCGGGCCGCCGCCCGCCACCGGCTGGGGTTGCCGACCTGCGGCCAGCTGGTGGCGTTCGTCGGCCGGATCCAACCGCTGAAGGCGCCGGACGTGCTGCTGCGGGCGGTGGCGGATCTGCGCCGGCGGGATCCGGACGCGGTGGCCGACCTGACCGTGGTCATCGCCGGCGGCCCCAGCGGCACCGGGTTGGACCAGCCGAGCGCCCTGATCGACCTGGCGACGTCGCTGCGCATCGACGATCTGGTGCGGTTCTGGCCACCGCTGCGCGGTGCCGACCTGCCGGCTCTGTTCCAGGCCGCCGACCTGGTGGCGGTGCCGTCGCACAACGAGTCCTTCGGCCTGGTCGCGCTGGAGGCGCAGGCCTGCGGTACGCCGGTGCTGGCGGCTGCGGTCGGCGGCCTGGTCACCGCCGTCCGCGACGGGCACAGTGGGCTGCTCGTCGACTCCCACGACCCGACCGAGTGGGGCCGCGCCCTCGGCGGTCTGCTCGCCGCGCCCGGACTGAGGCAGCGGCTCGGCCGGGGCGCGGTCACCCACGCCCGGCAGTTCTCGTGGTCACGCACTGCGGCCGGGCTCCTGCGCGTCTACGGTGAAGCGGTGTGCGGGTACCGCCGGACGGCGGCCGCCGCGATGTGCCGCGACGCCGACGCGTTGTCGGCGAGCATCCGCTGACCAGGAGGAGCATGAGCAGGCGGAACGAGGTGGCCGCGCTGATCGGGGCGGTCTGCGCCGAGCGGGAGCTGGCCTGCGAACCGACCGGTGAGTTCTCGTACGCCGTGACGTTGCCGGGCACCCACAAGCTGAAGACGGTCTGCAACCTGATCGTCGGTGAGCACGCCCTGCGGGTCGAGGCGTTCGTGATGCGCCAGCCCGACGAACGCCGTACCGAGTTGTGGACCTGGCTGCTGCGCCGCAACGCCCGGATGTACGGCGTGGCGTTCTCGATCGACGCCGCCGGCGACGTCTATCTGACCGGTCGGATCGGTCTGGCCGGAGTCACCGAGGACGAACTGGACCGGATTCTCGGATCCGTTCTCACCTACGCCGACGAATCATTCGACACGATGCTGGAGATCGGATTCGGTTCCGCGATACGTCGTGAGTGGCAATGGCGGGTTGCCCGGGGTGAATCGTTGGCCAATCTGCAGGCGTTCGCACACCTTTTCGATGGGAAGTCGACCGAGGATCCGGGTTAGTCGACAACCAGCAGGGTACTGCTCGCATGGTGGCGCAATCGTCGCCCACTGCCCCCCGCAGGGACACTGTCAAGGGAGTGAGCAGACATGCCTCAGCAGACCAGCAACCGGCGCCGCAGTGCCACGTCGAGCGGATCGCGCGGTACCGCCCGCAGTACCGGTTCGGGCGCGCGTGCGGCCCGGAGCAGTTCGGGTGGTTCCCGGCCGGCGACCGCGACGATCCTGCGGGCGGGCAGCAGCATCCGGGAGAACGACCTGGCCCACCTGCGGGTCGACGAACTGCGTGACCAACTGCGCAAGCGGGGCGTCACCGGAACCTCGAACCTGCGGAAGCCGGATCTGATCAAGTCGTTGGCCCGGGCCATGCGCCGGGGCACTCCGGCGCGGGCGCAGCAGGCGTCGCGGCCGAAGGCCGGTTCGCCGGCCGCCCGCAAGAGTACGTCGCAGAGCGCCCGTAAGAGTACGTCGCAGAGTGCCCGCAAGAGCACCGCGAGTGCCCGCAAGAGCACGTCGGGCGCGCGCAAGAGCACGTCGGGGGCGCGGCGGAGCGCGTCGTCGAGTGCCCGTAGGAGCACGTCGTCGGGTGGTCGCAAGAGTGCGTCGTCGAGTTCCCGAACGAGCGCCTCGACCAGTGGTGCCAGGTCCGGCGCTGCCGGTGGGTCGATCCGGACCGGTCCGGCGTCGTCGCGGTCGTTGGCCTACGCGCAGCGTATCGACAGCCCGCAGCAGCACGCCGAACGGGCCGGCCGGAGCCTGGTGACCACCAACCGGGCAGTGATCAAGAAGTGGGCCCAGGCGCGGGGTGGCAGTCCGGCCACCGTCGGCGCGCCCCGGGACGGTCGGCCCAGCGTGCTGCGGATCGACTTCCCCGGGTACGGCGGCGCGAACCTTCGGTCGATCTCCTGGGATGAGTGGTTTGCGACTTTTGATGAACGGCGTCTCAATTTCATCTATCAGGAGCAGCGCACGGACGGTACGCCGAGCAATTTCTTCCGGCTGGAATCACCACACCGTGAAGATGCCTGAGCGTATCGTCGCCGTCACGGTTCGGTGGGCGGTGGTGGACTAAACCTCGACGATGTACCTGCCTGTGTGATTGGCGGTACAACCCGATCCGCTTGTCGGTGGGAACTGCCAGGAACTACGGTTGTGGTACGCGCCGCGCCCGGCAATTGGCTGGGGGCCACCGGACCGGTTCGGTCCGGTTGACCGGGCAGTGCGTGGGGGATCGGTGGCATTGGGCCGTTGGGGGACGGCGCCACCCGGAACCGGCGGTGAGTGGGAGCGACGCTTACGGGGGTGAGCGTCGCTCCCCACCGCCGGGCTTCCCTGTTCGCGTATCGACGGCAGGCGCTCAGTCGCTGCGCGCGACAACGGCGGTACGTGGTGTCGCGGCACGCAGCTCGACGGCTGGTGGCTCGGCGGCGCGGAGTTCGGCGGTACGCAGTTCGGCGGCGCGCCGTTCGCGGGCCGGACCGGCCAGCAGTTGACCGACTGCCACCACCACGCCGATCATCGCGCAGCCCAGCCAGAGCACGGTGTCCCCGGCGTACTGCCAGACGGCCCCGCCGGCGATCGGCGCGATGAACGCGGCGGCCGACCAGGACAACGAGAAGACGCCCTGGTAGCGGCCCCGGACCTGTGGTGGGGTCAGCTCGGCGATCAGGGTGGCGTTCGACGGCGAGTTGAGCATCTCGCCGACGGTCCAGATCAGCACGGTGACCGCGTAGAACCAGGCGACGTCGGCGGCGGCGGTCAGCCCGAACCCGACCCCGACGATCACCGCTGCCAGCGCCAGCACGTGCGACCGGCTGCGTCCGGCGATCAGCCGGGGCACGAACAGCTGCCCGGCGACGATGAGCACCCCGTTGAGGGCGATCACCGCGCCGAAGGTGGCCGGGGAGAGCCCGTCGGCCGCCATCGAGATCGGCAACATCGAACTGTGCTGCATGAACACCACCGCCAGCAGCACGTTGAGCCCCACGAAGCCGAGGAAGACCCGGTCGGCGAAGACCGTACGCAGTCCGGCTGGCCGGGTCGTGAGTCCGCT
Organism: Solwaraspora sp. WMMA2056; assembly: GCF_030345095.1. NCBI lineage: Bacteria > Bacillati > Actinomycetota > Actinomycetes > Micromonosporales > Micromonosporaceae > Solwaraspora > Solwaraspora sp. WMMA2056. The sequence goes on along the minus strand of NZ_CP128360.1, from coordinate 41,306 downwards.
CGCGGCGGCGGCCGGCCCGGCTGCCGCCGGTCGGGTCTCACCGACGGCGACGAACACGATCGCGGCGGTGGCCAGCGTGGTCGCCGCGTTCACCGCGAACAGCAGGAAGTAGTCGACCTGTGCGGCCAGCCCGGCCAGGACGGCGGCGAAGGCGTACCCGAGGTTGACCGCCCAGTAGTTGAGCGAGTAGGCGCGCAGCCGGTCGGCGGCCGGCACCACGTCGATCATCATCGCCCCGTACGCCGGTCGGGCGCCCTCGTTGCACATGCCGAGCAGGGCCGCGCCGAGCAGCAGCAGCCACCACCGCTGCGCCAGGCCGAGCGCGAGCAGCATGGTGGCGGTGCCGAGGTGGGCGGTGAGCAGTGTCGGGCGGCGGCCCCAACGGTCGGCGAACGTGCCGCCGAGCAGCGTGCCGACCGCGCCACCGGCGCCCCAGGCACCGAGCACCAGCCCGGCCTGCGCTTCGGACAGGCCGCGTCCGGCGGTCAGGTAGATCGCCAGGAAGATGACCACGAACGAGCCGAGTCGGTTGATCAGGCTGCCGGTCCACAGGTACCAGAAGCTCCGGGGCAGTCCACCGGCGGTCCGCTGTAGCCACCCCTGCGCGCCCCGCACCACCGTACCCCCGTGCATGTAATGACCCTCAACTGATGCATCCCTTACACGCTAATGGTCGGCGGGTCGCCGTGGCAGCCGAATTACCACGTGGTGGTCATCACCCCTACCGGCCCGGGCCCGCACCCGGTGCACCGGCGAGCGGCGGGTCCGGCAGGATGGAGCGCATGACTGTGGGGACACTGGTGCTGCTCCGGCACGGAGAGAGCGAGTGGAACGCGAAGAACCTCTTCACCGGTTGGGTCGACGTGGACCTGACCGCCAAGGGCGAAGCCGAGGCGCGGCGCGGCGGTGAGCTGCTGGCCCAGCACAACCTGCTGCCCGACATCGTGCACACCAGCGTGCTGCGGCGGGCCATCCGCACCAGCGAGCTGGCGCTGCACACCGCCGACCGGGGCTGGATCCCGGTTCGCCGGTCCTGGCGGCTCAACGAGCGGCACTACGGTGCGCTGCAGGGCAAGAACAAGAAGCAGACCCTCGAAGAGTACGGCGAGGAGCAGTTCATGCTCTGGCGCCGCTCGTACGACACCCCGCCGCCGCCGATCGCCGACGACGACGACTGGTCGCAGGTGGGGGAGGCCCGCTACCGGGAGCTGCCGCCCGAACTGATGCCGCGCACCGAGTGCCTGGCCGACGTGGTGGCCCGGATGCTGCCGTACTGGTACGACGCGATCGTGCCGGACCTGCTCGCCGGCAAGCAGGTGCTGGTGGCCGCGCACGGCAACTCGCTGCGGGCGCTGGTCAAGCACCTCGACGGGATCTCCGACGAGGCGATCGCCAAGCTGAACATCCCGACCGGGATCCCGCTGCGCTACGACCTGGACGGTGCGCTGCGCCCGGTCAACCCGGGCGGCGACTACCTCGATCCGGACGCCGCGGCGGCGGCCGCCGCCGCCGTGGCCAACCAGGGCCGCTGAGCCAGCGGTCGCGGGTCGGGCCGGGCGCGCCCGGCCCGACCCGCGACGCACCTCAGTCGGTCGGGGTGACGCCGGTGACGTGGTAGACGACCCGGCGGCCGGCGTTGACGGCGTGGTCGGCGTACCGCTCGTAGAAGCGCCCGAGCAGCGCTCCGTCGATCGCGGTCTCCGCGCCGTACGGCCAGTCCTTGCCCAGCAGGGTCTTGAACAACTGGCGGTGCAGCTCGTCCATGGCGTCGTCGTCGCCGTCGAGCTCGGCGGCGGTCTGCGCGTCCGGGGTCCGCAGCACCTCGATCACCTTGGCGATCATCCGGTCGGCGACCCTCGCCATCTCCGAGAACACCTCGCGCAGCTCGGCCGGTACCGCCGGTGACGGGTGCCGACGCAACGCGGTCTTCGCCACGTGGTCGGCCAGGTCGCCCATCCGCTCCAGCCCGGAGGCCACGTGCAGCGCGGTGATCGCCATCCGCAGGTCGGAGGCGACCGGTGCCTGCCGGACCAGCAGGTCGGTGACCCGCTCCTCGACGGTGCGGTACAGCGCGTCGATCTCCGCGTCGCTGACCAGCACCAGTTCGCCGGCCTCCCGGTCGGCCGTCAACAGCGCACCGGTGGCCCGGCGCAGCGCGACCCGCGCCGCCTCCGCCATCGACACCAGCAGGTCGCTGATTTCCTGCAGTTCGGCCTGGAACTCCTCGCGCATGATCGCCTTCCGTCGTCGGGGCCGGCCCGGTGAGCGGTGCCTTCCGGGGTCGCCCACACCGTATTGCTGCTGCGGGGCCCTCAGATGAACACGGGTGAACAGAGCGGGGCTGCCGTATGAACATCTGCTGTTCGCGGTGTGATATGTCCTGTTCGGGTGGCCGGCCAGGTTAACAATGACTCTACGATCGCCCCGTGGATTGGGCGGTTCTGGCCGGCGGCGCGGCCGTCGGTACCGGCGGCGGGCTCGCCGCCGGACTGCTCCTGGCGCGAGCCCGGGCACGACAACTGGCATCCGCCACGGCATCCCGCCGTGGCGGGCAGCTCACGCCGACCTCCGGGAGGCCGTCGATCGTCGCCAACGACACCGCCGCGCCGGCACCGCAGCGCGGGGTTCTCGACTCGTTGGCCCGCAAGAGCCTCGACTCGCTGCGGGTCGGCGTGGTGGTGCTCGACGCCACCGACGTACCGGTCCTGATCAACCCGGCGGCCCGCGCGATGGGGATGCTCCGGGCCGGGCCAACCCCGGGCAGCATCACCGCGCATCCGATCATCCGCACCCTCGCCGGGCAGGTACGCCGCACCGGGGTACGCCGGGAAGTCGAGCTCGACCTGCCCCGGGGCCGGGAGGGCGGCGCCCAGGACCCGCTCGGCGTGCACCTGCGCGCCGTCGGCCTCAGCGGCAACCACGTCGCGATCGAGGCCGCCGACGTCACCGAGTCGCACCGGGTGGCCCGGGTCCGACGGGACTTCGTGGCCAACGTCAGCCATGAACTGAAGACCCCGATCGGTGCGCTGCAACTGCTCGCCGAGGCGCTGCTGGACGCCACCGACCCGGACAGCGAGGTCGCCGACCCGTCCGAGGACGTCGCCGCCGCCCGCCGCTTCGCCGAACGGATCCAGCACGAGTCGACCCGGCTCGGCCGGCTCGTCAACGAACTGCTCGAACTGACCCGGCTGCAGGGCGCCGAGCCACTGCCCGCGCCGGACCCGATCGCCGTCGACTGGGTGCTCGCCGAGGTGGTGGACCGGACCCGGACCACCGCCGCCGCCCGGCACATCGAGGTGGTGGTGGCCGGCGAACGCGGGCTGACCGTCTACGGCAGCGACAGCCAGATCGCCACCGCCGTGGCCAACCTGGTGGAGAACGCCGTCGCCTACTCCGGGGAGGGCACCCGGGTCACGGTGACCATCTCCCGTGGCGACGACCACGTCGACATCGCCGTCGCCGACCAGGGCATCGGGATCGCCCCGGACGACGTCGACCGGATCTTCGAGCGGTTCTACCGGGCCGACCAGGCCCGGTCGCGCACCACCGGAGGCACCGGACTGGGGCTGGCCATCGTGAAACACATCGTCACCAACCATGGCGGTCGGGTCGAGGTGTCCAGCACATTGGGTGGGGGGTCGACGTTCACCCTGCGGTTGCCCGCCAGCCCGCCGGACGCCGCCCTGCCGTTGCCCGAATCGGTTGAGATCGAGCTTGGTCCGGCCGCGTCTGACCAGGTCTGAGCGATCAGGCCGGACACACGGAAGGAAAGATCAGTTGGCCCGCGTACTCGTGGTCGAGGATGAGGAATCGTTCTCCGACGCGCTCTCCTACATGCTGCGCAAAGAGGGGTTCGAGGTCTCGGTCGCGCCCACCGGCACGGTGGCGCTCACCGAGTTCGACCGCACCGGCGCGGACATCGTCCTGCTCGACCTGATGCTGCCGGAGATGTCCGGCACCGAGGTCTGCCGGGAGCTGCGGCAGCGTTCCCGGGTGCCGATCATCATGGTCACCGCCCGGGACAGTGAGATCGACAAGGTGGTCGGGCTGGAGATCGGCGCCGACGACTACGTCACCAAGCCGTACTCGCCCCGGGAACTCGTCGCCCGGATCCGCGCCGTGCTGCGCCGGCAGAGCACCGAGGCCGCCGAGCCGGCCACCCCGACGCTGAGCGCCGGCCCCGTCCGGATGGACGTCGAACGGCACGTCGTCACGGTCGCCGGCGCCTCCGTGCAGTTGCCGCTCAAGGAGTTCGAGCTGCTCGAACTGCTGCTGCGCAACGCCGGCCGGGTGCTGACCCGGGGCCAGCTGATCGACCGGGTGTGGGGTGCCGACTACGTCGGTGACACCAAGACGCTCGACGTCCACGTCAAGCGGCTGCGGTCGAAGATCGAACCGGAACCGTCGGCGCCGCGCTACATCGTCACGGTCCGTGGCCTGGGCTACAAGTTCGAGCCCTGACCGGCGGCGTACCGCCGGTCAGTGGTGGCCCGCCTGCCCGGCACGCTGGTCAGTCCACCTGTCGCGCGGCCGGTGGCCGGCGCGTGGGGGTGGCCGGATGGGCCGCGACCAGGCCGCGCCGCGCCCGCGCGGCACACAGTTCGGCCAGCCGGGCGTACGCGGCCTTGCCGATCAGCGCGGTCAGCTCCGGTTCGTACGAGCGGTACATCGGTTCGGCGCCCACGTGTGCCTCCGGCGACGAGGTGCACCACCAGTCCAGGTCGTGGCCGCCGGCACCCCAGCCCCGCCGGTCGAACTCGGTGAGCGTGGAGACCAGCACCTTGCTGCCGTCCGGTCGCTTGGTCCACTCCTGGTCCCGGCGCACCGGCAGTTGCCAGCAGACGTCGGGCTTGTACTCCAGCGGGTGCACCCCGTCGCGCAGCGCCTGCGCGTGCAGGGCACAACCGCCGCCGCCGGGGAAGTCGGCGTCGTTGAGGAACACGCACGGCCCGTCGGCGGAGCGCGTCGCGGTACGCCGGGCCGGGTTCTCGCCGTCGACGGTGTCCAACTCGGTGTAGTTCTTGAACCCGCGCCGGTGGTGCTGCCAGGTCTGCGGGGTGAGCCGCTTCGCCGCCGCCTTGACCCGGTTCTCGTCGTCGGCGTCGGTGAAGAACGCGCCGTGCGAGCAGCAGCCGTCGGCGGCCCGACCGGCGATGATGCCGTGGCAGGACTGCCCGAACACACACGTCCAGCGCGACAGCAACCAGGTCAGGTCGGCGCGGACCAGATGGGTGGCGTCGGCCGGATCGGTGAACTCGATCCACTCCCGGGCGAAGTCGAGACCGACCTCCCGGCTGCGGGGGTCGGCCGGGTCCTCGACCAGTACGCGGAGCTCGTCACGGCGTGCCACCTGGCCAGCGTACGCCTGCCACCGCAGGTGGGCTGGGCAGGCGGCCGGCACGGTGCGGGAGACCGCCGGCATGCCGAACCGGCGGTACGGCGGTCGGTTCGCCGGGCCGGTGGTCGGTTCGCCGGGTTGGCCTAGGGTGATCACATGCGACTGGGTGTGCTCGACGTCGGTTCCAACACCGTGCACCTGTTGGTGGTGGACGCGCACCCCGGCGCCCACCCGTGGCCGGCGCACTCGGAGAAGTCGTTGCTGCGGCTGGCCGAGCAGATCGGCCCCGACGGCGCGCTCACCCCGGCCGGCGCGGACGCCCTGGTCGCCGCGGTCGTCACGGCCCGGACGGCGGCCGACCAGTGGCAGACCAGCGAACTGATGGCGTTCGCCACCTCGGCCGTACGCGACGCCACCAACTCGGCGGCGGTGCTCGCCCGGGTCCGGGCCGAGACCGGTGTGCACCTGCAGGTGCTCTCCGGCGCCGACGAGGCCCGGATGACGTTCCTGGCGGTCCGCCGCTGGTTCGGCTGGTCGGCGGGACGTCTGCTGGTGCTCGACATCGGTGGCGGGTCGCTGGAGCTGGCCGCCGGCATCGACGAGGAACCGCACCTGGCCCAGTCGCTGCCGCTGGGCGCCGGCCGGCTGACCCGGGAACGGCTCGGCGTCACCCCGTTCACCACCAGCCCGCCGCCGGCCGCGTTCGTCACCGAACTGCGCGAGTACGTCGACGACCAGGTGCAACCGCTCATCCCGCAACTGCAGGCGCAGGGCTGGGACCGGGCGGTCGGCACCTCCAAGACGTTCCGGACGTTGGCACGGCTCACCGGGGCGGCACCGTCGAGCGCCGGGCTGTGGGCGCCGCGTCGGCTCACCCGTACCGGCCTGCGGCAGGTGACCGGCTTCATCCGGCACATCCCGCCGGCCGAGCTGCACGAGCTGGAAGGGGTCAGCGCGAGCCGGGGGCACCAGTTGCTGGCGGGGGCGGTGGTGGCCGAGTCGGTGATGCGCCAGCTGGGAATCGAGAGCCTGGACATCTGCCCGTGGGCGTTGCGGGAAGGGGTGATCCTGCGTCGGATGGCGCAGCTGGAACCCGCTCCGGGCTGGGGTCCGGATCACCGATCGGCGGAGCGCACCACACCGGGCTAGGCTGGCGACGTGACCTCCGCGGTACCCGTACTGCTCTCCAGCTCCTCGGTCTTCCCCGAGCCGACGGCGGCCGCTTTCGAGCTGGCCGCCGCCCTCGGCTACGACGGCATCGAGGTGATGGTCTGGACCGACGCGGTCAGTCAGGACGCCGGTGCGCTCAAGGGCCTCGCCGCGCACTACGGGGTGCCGGTGCTCGCCGTGCACGCCCCCTGCCTGCTGGTCACCCAGCGGGTGTGGAGCGCCGACCCGTGGGAGCGGCTGCGCCGCTCCGCGGTGCTCGCCGAGACCCTCGGCGCGCCGACCGTGGTGGTGCACCCGCCGTTCAGCTGGCAGCGTGACTACGCGCGTACCTTCGCCGACGGGCTGCGGACCCTGCAGGCCGCCCACCCGGACCTGCGGTTCGCGGTGGAGAACATGTTCCCGGTACGGATGGCCGGCCGCGAGTTCGTCCCTTACCAGCCCGGTTGGGATCCGACCACGGTCGGCTACGACTCGTACACCCTCGATCTGTCGCACTGCGCGGCCTCCCGGGCCGACGCGCTGGCCCTGGCCGACACGATGGGCGGCGCGCTCGGGCACGTGCACCTCGGCGACGGCAGCGGCCTCGGCCGCGACGAACACCTGGTCCCCGGACGGGGCAACCAGCCCTGCGCCGAGCTGCTCGGCTCGCTCGCCGGGCGCGGGTTCCGGGGCGCGGTCGCCGTCGAGGTCGCCACCCGGGGTGCCCGCAGCCGTACGCTGCGCGAAGCCGACCTGCGGGAGGCGCTCGACTTCGCCCGCCGGCACCTGACCGTGCCCGGCGGTGGCCAGGACGCCGCCGTCACCGGCGACCGGCGGTCAGGAAACCGGTAACGCCGGTCAGGGCGGCGGCGAGCGCCGGTCAGGGCAGCGGCGAGCGTCGGTCAGGAGACCGGTTGCAGGGAGGTCTCCTCGGCGGCCCGTTTACGGGCCCGGTGCGCCGCGACGTGCGACCGGGTCGCGCACCGCTCGGAGCAGAACCGGCGGCAACAGTTCGACGAGGTGTCCAGGTAGACGTTGCCGCACCGGGCGTCCGCGCAGACGCCGAAGCGGGAACTGCCGTACTCGCACAGCCACACCGAGAGTCCCCAGACGGCGCCGGCCAGATACTCGGAACTGACCGACGCGCCGCGACTGGTCACGTGCATGTGCCAGTCGTTGGCGTCGTGCCCGGAGATGCGTGGCTGGACCGGGTACGCCTCCAGCAGGGTGTTCAGCTCGGTGACCGCGTCACCGTCGCGACCGGTGGTGCCGTACTCGAAGACGTCCCGCAGGCGTTTGGCCGCCCGCCGGAACACCGGCAGGTCCCGCTCGGCGACCTCGTCGAGCATCCAGACGTGCTCGCCGTGGAACAGCGCCTTCAGGTCGTCGAGGTCAGCGAGCGGGGAGTTGACCAGATCAACCGCGGTCCGCGCGTACGCGTCGAAGTCCACCAGACAACCGTAGACGATTCAGCCGGCCCGGTGGGCCGCCACGTAGTGCGGCAGGAAGCGGGCGTAGCCGTCGGTGATCAGGCCGCTGCTCTCCCGCAGCCCGGCGCCGGCCGACTCGCCCGCGACCACCCAGCTGCCCAGCACCAGATGGTTGCCGTCGAACGCCGGCAGCGCCTGGAACTGCTGGTAGCACCAGCCTTCCGCGCCGTAGTCGCCCGGGCTGTGCACCTCGCCGGAGCGGGTCACGATGCGTACCGCCGCGCCTTCGCGGCCGAGTAGCGGCTTGGCGACGTACTCCGGCATGTCCCGGGGGCCGTCCAGGTACGCCGGCAGCAGGTACGGATGGTCCGGGTACAGCTCCCAGAGCACCGCCAGCAGCGCCTTGTTGGACAGCAGCAGCTTCCACGCCGGTTCGATCCAGGTCGTCGGGGTGCCGGGTTCGAGCGCCAACCGGCCGTACGGCTCCGCGAGCATCCACTCCCACGGGTAGAGCTTGAAGCAGGTCGTCACCGGCTGGTCGGTGTCGTCGACGAAGCGCCGGCCGTCCCAGCCGATCTCCAGCATCGGCAGCAGATGCGGTGCCAGCCCGGCCTGCCGGGCGGTCTCCGCCAGGTAGCCGGCGGTCATCAGATCCTCGCCGGTGGTCTCCTCGCTGGACCAGGCCACGTGCAGCGTCGGCCGGTGCAGCCCGGCCTTGATCTGCGCCCACGCCGTGACCAGCCGCTCGTGCAGGCTGTTCCACTGGTCCAGTTCCGGGTGGGTGTCCTCCAGCCAGTACCACTGCACGATCGCCGCCTCGACCAGGGCGGTCGGGGTGTCGGCGTTGTACTCCAGCAGCTTCGGCGGCCAGGAGCCGTCGTACCAGAGGTCGAACCGGCCGTACAGGGTCGGTGGCTGTTCGCGCAGCGACCGGGCGACCGCGTCGGCCGCCCACGCGGGGATGCCGAAGTCGGCGTACCGCCGGTGGGCCACCACGTGTTCGGCGGCGGCCACCGCCATCCGGTGCAGCTCCTCGGTCGCCTCCTCCAGCCGCAGCACCTCCGGCAGTTCGAGCGCGTAGCAGGCGGATTCGTCCCAGTAGGACATCACCGCGCCGTCGGGCAGCTCGGTGTCGACGTACACGAGGCCCTGTTCGCGTACCGTCGCGTCCCAGCCCGCGCGGGGCCGGCAGACCTCCCGGCGCACCCTCAGCCGCCGCAGGAGGCGAGGTGGGTGCCGAACCCGCCCCGGTCGGGCACGGCCGCCGTCGGCGCCGCCGATCCGGCCCGGTCCACCAGGTCCGCCGCCGATCCGGTCGTCAGCGTGCCGGCGGCCAGCGCGACCACCGCGGTGCCGCCACCTCCGACGCCCATCGACCGGTCGTCGTCGCAGTCGTCGTCGGAGACCATGTTGCAGCCGGAGAGGCTGAGCGCCAGCGCGGTGAGGGCGCCGAGCTGGACGCTGGTCGAGCGGAGCCGGCGCGGGGAGATCTTGTCCACGGTCCTGTTGTAGCTCACCGGTGCACGCCCGGCACACGCGCCACCTTGCGCGCTGCCCGAGCCTGTCGTGACCATGGGCGTTACGCTCGCCCCATGCTTCGCTCGGTCATCCTCGCCGCGTCCCGGTCGACCACGATCGAACGGCTGGTCGCCACCACACCGCTGAGTCGTGACGTGGTCCGCCGGTTCGTCGGCGGCACCTCGATCGACGAGGCTTTGACCGCCGGTGCGCAGCTCACCGGCACCGGCCTGACGATCAGCATCGACCACCTCGGCGAGGACACCACCACCGCGGAACAGGCCAGCGCGGTACGCGCGGAGTACCTGGCGCTGCTCGACGCGCTGGACCGGGCCGGTCTGGCCGTCGGCGCCGACGTCAGCGTCAAGCTCTCCGCCCTCGGGCAGCGTTTCGACGAGCCGGCGGCGACCGAGCACGTCCGGGCCATCTGCGCCGCAGCGACCGGCGTCGACTGCACCGTCACCCTCGACATGGAGGACCACACCACCACCGACTCGACGCTGGACGTGCTGCACACGCTGCGGGCGGAGCATCCGCGTACCGGGGTGGCCGTGCAGGCGTACCTGCGGCGGACCGAGGCGGACTGCCGCGACCTGGCCACCGCCGGGTCGCGGGTCCGGCTGTGCAAGGGGGCGTACGCCGAGCCGGAGTCGGTGGCCTACCAGGCCGCGATCGACGTCGACAAGTCGTTCGTCCGCTGCCTCAACATCCTGTTCTCCGGCCCCGGCCACCCGATGGTCGCCACCCACGATCCCCGGCTGATCGCGATCGCCGAGGACCGGGCGCGCTGGTTCGACCGGGCCCCGGAGGAGTTCGAGTTCCAGATGCTGTACGGGGTGCGCCCCGCCGAGCAGACCCGGCTCGCGGCGGAGGGCTACACCGTGCGGGTCTACCTGCCCTACGGCACCGACTGGTACGGATACCTGATGCGTCGACTCGCCGAGCGCCCGGCGAACGTGGCGTTCCTCGGCCGCGCACTGCGGTCCCGCGGCTGACCGGGGCGCGGCTGACCGGGGCGCGGCGTCGGCGGCGCCGACCGGCGGCCCCGGGCCGGATTTCGATCACCGCCGTGGCCGTATCATTCGGCGGGTGACCGACCGGCAGGATCCCGCGCCGACCGATCAACCGACCGCCGATCCGGCTGGGAGCGCTCCGGCCGAGGGCGGACCCGTCAGCGCTGAGCCCGCGCCGGCAAAGCCCGCTGGAGCCGAGCCGGCCAATCCAGCTGAGCCCGCTGGAGCCGAGCCGGTAAAGGCGGCGGCGAGCGGGCCGGGCGTGCCTCGCGAGCGGCGGTGGTCGGTGTGGCCTGTTCTCGGGGTGGTCGCGACAGTGTTGTTCTGCGCCACGCCGGTGGTCGGGGCGGTGGCGCTGGTCGACCGGTTGCCGGCACCGGACCCGCCGCGTACACAGCCGCCGGTCGCCGTACCGACGGGACCTCCGCCCAGCCCGCAGCCCGGTGACCCACCGGAGGCGACCCAGGCGTGGCTGCGTACCCAGATCGGTGTGTTGCTCGACCAGCAGGCCGCCGCGCTGCTCGCCGGGGACGAACGTGGTTTCCTCGCGGTCGCCGCTGCGGGCTCGCCGGCCCGCGACGACCTGGCCCGACAGTTCCGCACGCTGCGGGCGATGAAGGTGACTGCCTGGCGTCCCACGATCAGCATGCTGCCGACCGCGTTCGACCCGGACGTGGCCAGCGGCGGACCCACCCCGTCACCGTCGACGCCGGCCGGTTCGCCGACGCCGTCCGGGTCACCGGGGTCGACGCCGACGCCAACTTCGTCCGCGACACCGTCACCGTCACCGTCGGTGACGCCGACGCCGACGCCGACGCCGTCCGCGACCGTGCCCGGCGGGCCCGGGTCGACAGCGGGCAGCCCGGCCACCCAGTGGCGGCTCCTCGTCAGCTACCAGCACTGCTTCGTGGTGCCGTCCTGCCAGACCAGCCCGGTCGTGGTGGGCCAGCGGTGGAGCACCGACGGTGACCGGCTGCAACTGGTCGCGGTCGAGCCGTCGCTGACCCTGCAGGACGGGCCGCGGCCCTGGGAGGTCAGCGAGCTGGTGGTGGCGACCGGCAACCGTACGCTGGTGGCGACCACCCCGGCGAACCGTGACCTGCTGCCCGGACTGCTGCGTGACGCCGAGGAGGCGGCGCTGGTCGCCGACCGGTACGCGGTCACCGGCACCGCCCCCGACCGCTACCGGATCTTCTACGCCGGTGCCGACGAGTGGCGCCGCTGGTACGGCGGCGACCGGCCAGAGTGGACGGCCGGGTATGCCGTCGCGATCGGCGGCGGGCACTACGAGATCGTGCTCAACGGCACCAACCTGCGCGACGTGGTCCGCCCCGACCTGCTGCGCCACGAGATGACGCACGCGGCGTCGCTGCCCGACGGCGGGCACCGCGAACGCGCCGCCTGGTGGCTGATCGAAGGGTTGGCTGAGCACGCGGCGGCCGGCGGCCGGCCGGTGGTCCGCTACGAAGGGCTGGCCAACGTCCGCCGGCTGGTGCTGGAGCAGGACTGGCAGGGCCCGCTCAGCGCGGTGGAACCGACGGCCGACGCGGAGAACTGGCAGGTCAGCGCAGGCTACGGGGTCGGCTACCTGGCGGTACGCCACCTGGTCGACCGGTTCGGGGAGGAACGTACGTTGGCGTTCTTCACCTCGGTGGTGCACGACGGGCTGGACCTCGACGAGGCGGCCCGGCTGCAGTTCGGCGAATCCTGGGAGAATCTGCACCAGGGCTGCGTCGACTACGTACGGCAGGCGGCTGCCTGATCACACACGGTGTTCCGGCGGGCAGTGCCCGGTGGTTCGCTGACCGCGCATGGTGGTCGCCCGTACGGGTGTCGCCGCCCGCCCGCCCGATGTCAAATGACGGAACGGATCGCGCCGGTCACAGCGACCCCGCTACCGTACTGGTAACACGTGCGTTGCCCGTCGCGGCGGGGAAGGGTCCCGTCGGGCGGCACGCGCCGGGGAATGGGATGGGTTGGTGAACCATGGCAGGATCACCACAGTCCGAGGGCAGGCTGTCGGAGGTCACGTTTCTCACCGTCGCCGAGGTGGCGAAGGTGATGCGGGTGTCCAAGATGACTGTCTATCGACTCGTGCACTCCGGGGAGCTGTCCGCCGTCCGGGTCGGTAGGTCGTTCCGGGTGCCCGAGCACGCGGTGCACGAGTACCTGCGGGGAGCTTTCCGGGAGACCGCCTAGCGACTCGCCCGGACACTGCGGCGCCAGCGCGACACCCGGTGTTGCCGGGGTCGCGTTGGTGCTGTTGACACGTGCGGGCTAGGCTTGACGCCGACCGTACCGTCGCACGGGTGGAGGTGCGCCCGCCGACCCGGTCGGTTGTCCAGTTCGGTCCACGTGCTTGCTGCGGTGACGCGGCGCACGGATCGACCCGTACCTGTGTTGGGAAGGCTTTCGTATGGGCTCCGTGGTCAAGAAGCGCCGCAAGCGTATGGCCAAGAAGAAGCACCGCAAGCTGCTGCGCAAGACCCGCGTCCAGCGTCGACGTCTCGGCAAGTGACCGCCGCCGGGCCTCGGCCCGGCTTGTTCGCGCCGCGGTCACCCACCGGCATTGGGAGGACCGCATGGTGAGGACCGGATGGTGAGGTCCCCGACCGTCGTGGTCACCGGGACCAGCCGGTTCATCGGCGCCCGGGTCGCCGGTCGGCTCGCCGCCGACCCCGGCGTCGGCCGGGTCATCGGTCTGGACCCCGCCCCACCGGTGCGGGACTTCGCGGACCTGCTGCGCGACGTCGACCAGGTGCGCGCCGACGTCGGCGCGGCCGGCGGCATCATCGCCGACCTCGACGCACACGCCGTGGTGCACCTGGCCGTGGTCAGTGGCCCGGACCAGCAGCACGGCGGGCGCGCGGCGATGAAGGAGCAGAACGTCATCGGCACGATGCAGCTGCTCGCCGCCTGCCAGCAGGCGTCGGGGCTGCGCAAGCTGGTGGTGCGCTCGTCGACGGCGGCGTACGGTGCCTCGTTCCGCGACCCGGCGGTCTTCACCGAGGAGACCGAGCCACGCGAGGTGCCGCGCGGCGGCTTCGCCCGGGACATCCTCGACATCGAGTCGTACGTGCGTGGCTTCCGGCGACGCCGCCCGGACGTCACCGCCACCGTACTGCGCTTCGCACCGTTCATCGGCGCGACCGCCGAGACGAGCCTGACCCGCTACTTCGCGCAGCCTGTGGTGCCGACTATCTTCGGCCGGGATCCCCGGCTGCAGTTCGTGCACGTCGACGACGCCCTCGAAGTGCTGCACCGCGCGGTCGTCGAGGACCATCCCGGCACGTTCAACGTCGCCGGGCCGGGGGTGCTCACCCTGTCCCAGGCGATCCGGCGGGCCGGGCGGGTCGCCGTACCGGTGCTGGAGCCGGGCCTGGCCACGGCGGTCGGCTTCACCCGTAGCGTCGGGGTGGGGCGGTACGGGTTCGACCAGATCGATCTATTCGTGCACGGACGGGTCGTCGACACCAGCCGGCTGATCCGTGAGTTCGGCTTCACCCCGCGATCCACCGCCGAGGCGTTCGACGACTTCCGCCGGGCCCACCCGGCCGGCGCGATGCTCGACGCCGACCGGCTCGCCGTCGCCGAGCAGGCGGTCCTCGACGGGATCCGGCGGATCCGTCGCGGGCGCGGCGCCGGCACGGCGCAGGAGCTGATGTGACGGATGCCGACGTGACGGAGCCCGACCACGGCGGCAGCCCCGCCGGCCAGCCGGCCGTGCCCGACCAGCCGGGGGACGTCTGGGACCAACGGGTCGCCGCCGGGTTGGCGTTCCTGCGTCGCCGACTGGCCGGTGACTACGAGGTGGACGAGTTCGGCTTCGACCCGCAGCTGACCGAGAGCGTCTTCCAGCCGGTGCTGCGGGCGCTGTACCGGGAGTGGTTCCGCACCGAGGTCTTCGGCGTCGAGCACCTGCCGACCAAGGGTGCCGGGCTGGTCGTCGGCAACCACTCGGGCACCGTCGCGTTGGACGCGATGGTGCTGTCGGCGGTCCTGTACGATTCCCATCCCGAACGCCGACATCTGCGACTGCTCAGCGCCGACCTGGTGTTCCGCCTGCCGTTCGTCTCGGAGTTGGCGCGCAAACTCGGCGGCACCATGGCCTGCAACCCGGACGCCGAGCGGCTGCTGGTCGGTGGCGAACTCGTCGGCGTCTTTCCGGAGGGCTTCAAAGGCGTCGGTAAGCCCTTCTCGGAGCGTTACAAGCTGCAACGGTTCGGCCGGGGCGGCTTCGTCGCGGCGGCGATCCGCACCGGTGCGCCGATCATTCCGGTGGCGATCGTCGGTGCCGAGGAGACCTACCCGCTGCTCGCCGACATCGCACCGCTGGCCCGGCTGCTGCGGCTGCCGTACTTCCCGGTGACACCGACGTTTCCGTGGCTCGGGCCGTTGGGGCTGGTGCCGTTGCCCAGCAAGTGGCTGATCGAGTTCTGCCCGCCGATCCCGACCGCCCAGTTCGCCGACTACGTCGACGATCCGTTGGTGGTGTTCAACCTCGCCGACCAGGTCCGGGAGACGATTCAGCAGGCGGTGCACCGGCTGCTGGAACGCCGCCCGGATCCGTTCGGCCGCTGACCGCCGCCGGCGCCCGCCGGCCTGGTCGCCGGTCGGCTCAGTCGAGCAGGGTACGCAGGTCCAGCACCTGCCAGCTGGTGGTCTCGTTGTCGCCGACCGACCACCAGAGCACACCGCCGCGGCAGAGCACGATGCCGACCTCGTCGGCGACCACGACCGCCTCGTCCCGCTGCAGGTCGTAGACGATCAACTGTTGGGCGTTGGTGAGCGCGTTCGGCGCCGCCGACAGCGACAGCACCTCGAACCGGTCCAGTACGGCGACGTCGATGGTGCTGGCGGTGACCGTGCCGTCGCCGATCCGCCGGCGGTCCGTACCGTCGGGGCGCATCAGGTCGATGCGGCCCGGTCCGTCCGCTGCCAGCACCAGCACCCGACACCAGCTCGGCCCGCAGGTGACCAGCTCGGTCGGGCCGGCCGGGACGTCGGTGATCCGGCGCTGCTCCAGGTCACGGACCCGGATCGGGCCGGTCTCGCCGCTGCCGGCGCTGACCATCATCGGCCAGGCCGACAACGCCCAGGCCCCCGGATCGGTCCGTACGTCGACCGCGCCGCCGGCCAGCGGCACCGACCGCAGCTCGGTCGCCGGCTCCGGGTCGGGTGCCACGGCCACCCAGTGCAGCCGGCCGTCGTTGATCACCATGTCGTACTGGGAGTTGAAGAAGACGACGTCGCCGGTGTCGGTGGTGAGCCGCCGTGGCGCGGCGTCGCCGGCCCATTCGGCGGCCCACATCTCGGTGCGGCCCTGCCCGGCGGCGTCGGCGACGGATTCGGACCAGGCCAGGGTGGGCCCGTCGACGGTGAAACCGCCGTACTGCGGGGTGCTGCTCAGCGGCAGTTGGCGCAGCTCACGGACGTTCTCGCCGGTGCGGACCACCAGCCGCAGCGCGGTGCCGTCCGGGCTGGGTGAGGTGCCGACCGAGGCGCCGCCGTCGAGGAACAGCACCGGGCTGTACGCCGGCCCGTCCGGCAGGTTCGCCGACAACTCGACGACCTCGGCGTCCGGCCAGACCTCGGTCAACGTACGGAGCCGGTCCGGTGCGTCCGGTGACGTCGGTCCGGCCTGCGGCAGCGCGACCAGCAGTACGGCGGCCGCCACCGCGGCGGCCAGGCCGGCGAGGTGCCAGGGGCGGGGTCGGCGGTGCCGCCCGGCCGGCTGGCTGGGCGCCCCGGTCGACTCGACCGGGCGTGCGGTGACCGTCACCCCGATGACCTTCCTGACGTCGTCGTTGTCGGTGCCGGCCCGGTCAACCGGACGCCCGGCGGCGGCGAAGGGCCAGGCCGGCCGTCACCGCGCCGGCCAGGAAACCGGCGGCGACCGTCGACGGTACCGCGATCCGCGCCGCCCTGCGACCGGTCCGGAAGTCGTGGACCTGCCAGTCGCGTTCCCGGGCCTGGTGGCGCAGCGCCGTGTCCGGGTTGACGGCGACGGCGTGCCCGACGGCCGACAGCATCGGCAGGTCGTTGACGGAGTCGCTGTAGGCGCTGCACCGGTGCAGGTCGAGCCCTTCGACGGCGGCGAGCTGTACGAGCGCCTCGGCCTTGGCCGGCCCGTGCATCAGCTCGCCCACCAGCCGACCGGTGTACGCACCGTCGACGACCTCGGCGACGGTGCCGAGCGCGCCGGTGAGCCCGAGCCGCTGGGCGATCACCCGACCGATCTCCACCGGGGTCGCGCTGACCAGCCACACCCGTTGGCCGGCGTCGAGGTGCCGTTGGGCCAGCTCCCGGCTGCCGGCCCAGATGCGCGGGGCCATCAGCTCGTCGAAGATCTCCTCGGCCAGCCGTTCGACGTCGGTCACCCGCCAGCCGGTGACGAACGCCAGGGCCGCTTCCCGGGCCCGGGACAGATCGCCGGCGTGTTCCGCGGCGAGCAGCCGGAACCGGGCCTGTCGCCAGGCGAACTGGGCGAGGTCGGCCGTGGTGAAGTAGTTGCGGGCGGCCAGGCCACGGGCCAGCCAGTAGATGGAGGCACCTCGCAGCATGGTGTTGTCGATGTCGAAGAAGGCCGCCGCGCGGGGGTGCGGTGTCGTCGGCGGGGTGCCGTCAGGTGCGGCGGTCGCCCACCCCGTGGTCCGGCCGGCGGCGTCGGTGCTGATGGTCAGCCTGCGGGTACGGCCCACGCCAACATCACTCCGTCCATCACCGGCTCCGGTCGCCCTCCCAGCGAGGTTAGCCCGTAGGGCCGGGGCGACGAGGTCGGCCCGCCGGGCCGGCGGGTTCCCGTCGCCGGCATGCCGATCGGGGCCTGCGACCGCGCTGTCGTCAGGCCCCGATCTGGTCTGGGCGACCGCCGCCATGGCTGGCCGGGTCAGCTGCCGTTCACCGGTCGCCGGGGTTGTCCTTGACCGCCGGGCGGGGGGTGTGGGGCAGGGCCGGCTCGGCGTCGCCGACCTGCGGCTCGGCCAGGGTCGGCTGCTGTGGCGCGGACGACGGCTGACCGGTCAGCGGCGGCTGGTCGGCTCCGGCGGCGGGCGCGATGCTGGTGGCGGTGACGTCGGTCGGCACCTCGGTCGCCGGCGGGACCGGTTGCTGAGTTTCTGCCCGGTTGCCGGGGGTGGTGGACCGCTGGTTGGGCTGGCAGGTGACCGGCAGCGGGCCGAGGACGTCGTAGCTGGTGACTGTCGCGGACGGGGCACAGGTCAGCCCGTTGCGCAGGGCCTGGGTCCGGGCGCGTACCGAATCCAGCAACGTGACGGTGCCGGCGGCGCGGGTGGCGGTCGCGCTGGCACCGGAGGCAAGTTGGCGCAGTGTCGCCCGCTGGGCGGTGACGAAGGCGTCGATCGCGTCCAGCGGTGCCCGGTCGCGGTGTTCGGTGGCGGCGGTGGTGAGCAGACGTACCCCGTGGCGGATCTGCTCGTCCATGTCGTCGAGTACGGCGGCGAATGCCGTCGGCTGGTCGTGCACGATCCGGGCTTCGGCCATCCGTACCTCGGCGAACCCGAGGAAGAGCTGGCCACGGGTGGTGTCGGAGTGGGCCAGCGCCAACTGGGCGCGTTCGGTGGATCGTTTCATCCCGTACAGGGTGTCGCCCGGCAGGGCCTGCTCGGTGGCCGCGGACATGCCGGAGACGGTGATGGCACCGGCGGCCACGGTGGCGATGATCACCGCACGGGTCCGGGCCCGTCCGGCGGCCCGGCCGGCCGCACCCTTGGCGGTACGGACCGCGGTCCGGGCGGGGCGGGACCGGCGGGGGAGCGGGTGCTCCGGGGCGGCACGGGCGGTGACGCCGATGCCGTCGCGTTCGGCGGTCTCGATCAGCAACGAGCGCAGGTGGGCCCGGAAGTCCGGATCGACACCGTCGACCGGTGACGCGGGTAGCTCGGCCATGCGCTGGCTGATGGCGGCGAGCCCGGCCAGTTCGTCGTCGCGCGGATCGCGGACGTGGTGCCGGCCGCTGCTGTCGGTACGGTCGAGAAGTTGTGCGAACCGCTCGGCACGTCGGCGAAAGAGCGTGAGCTTACTCATCGCGGGCACCTCCCTTCGCAGGTCACGGCTGCGGCGACGGTGTCACCGCCGTCCGGTGCGACCACGGCCGGGCGGGTTGGGGAGGTCACCCCGTGCGCCTGGCGCGGTGCCTGGTGGCTGGTGCCGCGATGGCGCCACCGGTCGCATCCCAAGAAACGGCTGACTCGCCACTTGGGTTACGGGTCGGTGGCGAGAATCATCACTACCGGTAACCGATATTGCTTCCCGTGTTGGGTTCGTCACGCGTGGAAACCGTCGGGTAGAAGTCGGGCCAGCGCCCGTACCGCGCGGTACTGCAGGGCCTTGATCGCGCCTTCGTTCTTGCCCATCGCCCGCGCGGTCTCGGCGACCGAAAAGCCTTGTAGGAAGCGCAGGACGATGCACTCCTGCTGCTCGGGGTTGAGCTGCTTGACGGCGGTCAGCAGGGCGACGTTGGTGATGTGGTCGACGACTGCGGCCTCGGGGCTTCCCTCCGGCCCCCGATCCTCGCGCTCCGCATCCATTACGTCACCCGTAGTAACTTCCAGTCGGTACCGACCCGACTTGAAGTGGTCCGCCACGAGGTTGCGGGCGATCGTCACCAGCCAGGCGCCGAGGTCCCGGCCCTGCCAGGTGAAGCTGCCGATCCGCTTGAGGGCGCGCAGGAAGGTGTCCGAGGTCAGGTCCTCGGCGAGCTGCCGGTTGCCGACCCGGAAGTAGATGAACCGGAACACGGTGTCGACGTACCGGTCGTAGATCAGCCCGAACGCCTCGGTCTCGCCCGCCTGAGCGCGCTCCACCAGCCCCCAGACCTCGCGGGCGGGGTCGGACGGGTCGGGCCGGGCCGGATGGTCACCGGGCGGCGTACCCCCGGACCGACCGCCCTGGTCCGGGATGACCGGCAGGACCGTGGTCTCCGCGTCGTTGCCGTCCGGCTGGGTCGGCATCGTCGGCCGGGCCGGGGTGGTCACCGTGCCGCCGATCGGCATGGCGTTGCCGCCCGGCTGGTGCCGGCCGGGCACCTCGTTGGGGGCCGGGGTCCGTTGCCTGGCGCGTCGGGTGCCCCCGTCGCCGCGCATCGTGATGCTGAGCATGTCGTACATCGACTCGCGCAGCAGGGCGAGCCCTTCGACGAGAGCCACCTGGGCGGCGCGCACCTCGCGGCTGACCGCCGGGCGGGCCAGTGTGGGGGAGCAGACACTCATCGGGCGTCCTCCGTTCCTGCCCGTGGCGACCGGGCCAGCTGATGGGCCTGGGCACCTGGCTCGGTGTGATGGGTGCCGGCACCGGCGCGCGCCGGTGCGGCGGCGGAACGCTCCGTCGACCGACACACCTCCCTGAGGTGGTGGTGCGGTGCGATAACGGGCACAGCGGCCTCCTCGGGCGCAGGGGTGGCGACTCACGGCAAAACGGGTGAGTCGACCCAAGGCGATGATAGGGCCAACGTCACCCAAGCGTGTGGAGTCCGTTACACAACGACGAAGTATTTCCGCTGGACGGCGTGCGCATGTCGCACATGCTGTGCGCTGTCAGTTACCCGACGCAATGGTTGTCGGGAAGCGGTACGCTTCCCGGCGTGTCGCGCCCCACCCCACGTCTGACCCTGATCACCCGATCCGGCTGCCACCTGTGCGAGGTCGCGCGGGAAGCGATCGCCCGGGTCGCCGCGCAGACCGGTGAGGAGTGGGTGGAGCTCGACGTCGACAGCGACATCGAGTTGGAGCGCGACTTCGGGGAGCGACTGCCGGTGGTGCTGCTCGACGAGCGCGAGCACGGCTACTGGCGGGTCGAGGAGGACCGGCTCCTGGCCGACCTGCGTCGCCCCGGTACCGTGCGGCCGTGACCGCTGACAACCGGCACCTGGTGTGGGACTGGAACGGGACCCTGCTCGACGACCTGTCGTTGGTGGTCACCTGCACCAACCAGGCGATCGCCACCGTCGACGGTCCGGTGCTCACCCCCCAGCAGCACCGCGTCGCCTTCCGCCGACCGGTCGCCGACTACTACGCCGACGTGCTCGGCCGGGCAGTCGACGCCGAGGAGTTCGGTCGCCTCGACCGGATCTTCCACGACGCGTACCGGGCCGGGCTGACCAGCTGTGCGCTCGCCGAGGACGCCGAGCGGGCGCTACGTACCTGGCCGGGCAGCCAGTCCCTGCTCTCCATGTGGTTCCACGACGAACTGGTGCCGTTGGTCGAGACATACGGACTGACCCCGACCTTCCGCCGGATCGACGGACTGCGCGGCGCGGTCGGCGGCGACCGCAAGGCCGCACACCTCGCCCGGCACCTGGCGGAGCTGGACGTGGCACCGGCCGACACGGTCCTGATCGGCGATTCGATCGACGACGCGGACGCCGCCGAGGACGTCGGTGCAACATGCATCCTGTACGCCGGTGGCTTCACCGATCCGGACCGGCTGCTGGCCCGGGGGGTGCCGGTGGCCCGGACGCTGACCGAGGCCGTCGCACTGGCCGGTCAGCCACGCAGGTAGGCCAGTACCGCCAAGACCCGGCGGTGCTGCTCGGTGTCCGGCGGCAGCCGCAGCTTGCCGAAGATGTTGTTGACGTGCTTCTCGACCGCACCGTCGGTGACCACCAGTTGACGGGCGATCGCCCCGTTGGAGCGCCCCTGCGCCATCAACCCGAGCACTTCGTGCTCGCGCGGGGTCAACGTGCGCAGCGGATCGTCGCGCCGCCGTCGCGCCAGCAACTGGCCGACCACCTCCGGATCCAGCACGGTGCCCCCGGCCGCCACCCGGGCCAGCGCGTCGAGGAACTCGGCGATCGCGGCGACCCGGTCCTTGAGCAGGTACCCGACCGCGCCGGCCCGGTCGGCGAGCAGGTCGTCGGCGTAGGAGACCTCGACGTACTGGGACAGCATCAGCACCGGCGCGCCGGGCAGCTCCCGCCGGATCGCCACCGCGGCCCGCAGACCCTCGTCGGTGTGCGACGGCGGCATCCGTACGTCGATGATCGACACGTCCGGACGTAGCGTGCCCACCGCCGCCACCAGGGCCGGGCCGTCGCCGACCGCCGCCACCACCTGGTGGCCGTGCTCGGTGAGCAGCCGGACCAGACCCTCCCGCAGCAGTACCGAGTCGTCCGCTATCGCCACGCGCATGGTTGACATGTCTATCACCGGCCGGTCAGTCCGGAAGCTCGGCGCGGATCTCGGTCGGCCCGCCCGGTGGGCTGGTCACGGTCAACGTCCCGCCGTGCGCCCGGACCCGGTCTGCCAGACCGGCGAGCCCGTGGCCCTTGGCGACGTGCGCGCCGCCGCCCCCGTCGTCGGTGACCGCGATCGTCAACCGGTCGGCGAAACGCTGCACGGTGACGGTGCACCGGCTGGCGCCGCTGTGCTTGGCGACGTTGGTCAGCGCCTCGGCCACGACGAAGTACGCGGTGCTCTCCACCGCCGGCCCGGGGCGGTCGGTGGGCGTGCCCAGCTGCGGGTCGATCGACAGGTCGATAGGCAGCAGGCCACGCCCGGCCAGTGCGGCGAGCGCGCTCGGCAGCCCTCGGTCGACCAGTACGGGTGGGGCGATCCCCCGGGACAGCGCCCGTAGCTCGGCCAGCGTCTCCCGGGTCTGGGCGACCGCCTCGTCCAGGGCCGCCCCGGCGGCGTCCGGGTCGACGGCCAGCTGTTCCCGGGCCCGGCTGAGATCCATCGCCAGGCGGACCAGCCGCTGCTGCGGCCCGTCGTGGATGTCGCGCTCCAGGCGGCGCAGGGCGATCGCCTCGGCGCTGACCGCGGCCTGCCGTTGATCCTCCAGGACACTGATCCGGTCCTGCATGGCGGCCATCCCGGTGAGCATGGCCCGAGCGAGCACGGCCGACAGCAGCGCGCAGCCACGGACCACGATCGGCAGGGTGACGACGAAGAACAGGCCGATCAGGGTGTGCAGGACGACGTCGGTGGCGGCCGCGTCGCCGAGCCCGAGCAGCTCAGCCAGGCCGTCGCTGTCCTCGGTCGGCAGCAGCCAGGCGTACGCCCAGTACGACGAACCCGCGACCGCGGCGGCCCACCAGGTGAGGGTGACCGTCGCGCTGGTCAGAGCGACCGGGAACCGCAGTACGGCGAACGCCAGGTCGAGCCAGGACTGCGGGTCGGTCAGCGGCAGCAGCACCCGCCGCCAGGTGCCGGTGTGCGGGCCGGCGGCGGCGTACCGGGCCCGGGCCGGCGGGGCCGGCAGTATGGCGGCGATCCGGTGCCGTTCCAGCTGCGCGAGGCCCCGGACGGCGTACAGCGTGCCGGTGAGGATCGGCAGCCCG
Source organism: Solwaraspora sp. WMMA2056 (assembly GCF_030345095.1). NCBI lineage: Bacteria > Bacillati > Actinomycetota > Actinomycetes > Micromonosporales > Micromonosporaceae > Solwaraspora > Solwaraspora sp. WMMA2056. Next base: position 18,560 of record NZ_CP128360.1, on the reverse strand, counting down.
ACCACGGTGACGACCAGACCGAGCCCGACGGAGAGGCCGACCACACCGACGACGAAACTCACCAGCGCCAGGGGCAGGCCGACGAGTACGTACCCCGAGTCGGTGACCAGCCGGCGCAGCATCACCCCGGTGGGTGCGGCCGCCGGTCGTGGCAGGGGTTCCAGGGGAGGGGTTGCGGTGGTCATGTTGGTCACGCTATGTGCCCCCGGGGCGGCCGGTCACTGGCGTTGGCTGGCCGATCGGGGTGGGGTTGCCCCTACCCGGTCCGGAGCGTCTGCCGACAAAAAGTCGGAAATTGGGAATAATGGGGCTGCTGTCGTAGTGGGTGACAGTGGTGACGAGCAGCAGGCAGAGAGCGGTCCGTCCACCGCCATTGAGCAAGATCGCGATTTGTGCACGCCTTCACAAGCGCCTACGCTGTAACCCTGACGAGCCCCGATAGCACAACAGGTGACGGCGGTCGCCACAGGGGGCACCGGACTGACCGGCCGGGCCGGCGGGTCAATTATCGCATCGCACGGAGACACATTGAGTCAGCACCGCGAGCCAGGCGCGTCCGGCCGGGTCGACGCCGTTCCGGCGCTGCCAGACCTCCCGGAGGCGACGGTCGCCCGACTCCCGGAGTACCTCCGCGCCCTGCACGCCCTCGCCGAGGCCGGTCACGAGACGGTCTCCAGCGAAGGGCTGGCCAGCGCCGCCGGGGTCAACTCCGCCAAGTTGCGCAAGGACCTCTCCCAGCTCGGCTCGTACGGCACCCGGGGCGTCGGCTACGACATCACCCTGCTGATCGAGCAGATCGAGTACGTCCTGGGGCTCACCCACCGACGGGCGGTCGCGCTGGTCGGCGTCGGCAACCTCGGTCACGCCCTCGCCGGTTACGCCGGCTTCGCCAGCCGGGGCTTCCGGATCGCGGCCCTGTTCGACGCCGACACCGCCCAGGTCGGTGAGCAGATCAACGGACTGGTGGTCCGGCACATCGACGACCTGCCGACCGTCGCGGCCGAGGAGTCCATCGCGATCGGCGTGATCGCCACCCCGGCGACCGCCGCGCAGCAGGTCGCCGATCAGCTCGTCGCCGCCGGTGTCACCAGCATCCTCAACTTCGCTCCCTGCGTACTGGCGGTTCCCGCCGGGGTCGACGTCCGCAAGGTCGACCTCGCGATCGAGCTGCAGATCCTGTCGTTCCACGAGCACCGCAAGTCGGCGTCGTTCCGGGAGCGCCGCAGCTCGGCGTTGACCGCCATCCCCGGCGGGCTGGACGCCACCGTGACCGGCTCCACCGGCCCGGCCAGCTACGACGACGCCCCAGCGGAGGCGGTTGGCTCATGAATCTTCTCGTCGTCGGCGCGTCCTACCGGACCACGCCGGTCGCCACCCTGGAACGGCTCGCGGTCGCCCCGGCCGAGGTGCCCGCCACCCTGCGTCGGCTGCTCGCCCAGCCGTACGTCGACGCGGCCGTCGTGCTCTCCACCTGCAACCGGGTCGAGATCTACGCGGCGGTCACCGGCTTCCACGGCGGTCTGGCCGACATCTGCGCGGTGCTCGCCGAACGTTCCGGCAGCCAGCCCAACGACCTCGCCGAGCACCTGTACGTGCACTACGGGCAGGCCGCCGTCGAGCACACCTTCCGGGTGGCCGCCGGACTCGACTCCATGGTCGTCGGCGAGGCGCAGATCCTCGGCCAACTGCGTGACGCCTACCACGTCGCCAACGACGCCGACGCCACCGGCCGCCTGCTGCACGAGCTGATGCAGCAGGCGCTGCGGGTCGGCAAGCGGGCCCACGCCGAGACCGGCATCGACCGGGCCGGGCAGAGCGTCGTCAGTGCCGCCCTGCGGGTCGGTGCCGATCTGCTGCCCGGCGGGCTGCTCGGCCGGCGGGTGCTGGTCCTCGGGGCCGGGGCGATGGGCGCCCTGGCGGTCGCCACCCTCGCCCGGCTCGGCGTGGCGTCGATCCAGGTGGTCAACCGGCGTGACGACCGTGCGGTCCGCCTCGCCGGCAGCTACGGCGCCACCGCCGTGCCGTACGCCGACCTGACCACGGCGTTGGTCGACGTCGACCTGGTGATCACCGCGACCGCCTCGACCGAACCGGTGCTCACCCGGCAGACCGTCGCCGCCGTCCTCGCCGGGCGGTCGGGCGACCGGACCGGGCCGCTGGTCCTGCTCGACCTCGCCGTTCCGCGCGACGTCGAGCCGGCCGCCGGTGAGCTGCCCGGCGTCGCGGTGATCGACATCGACGGACTGGCCGACGCGCTCACCGAGGCGCCGGCCGCCGCCGACACCGCTGCCGTCGGCCGGATCGTCACCGCCGAGGTGGAGGCGTTCCTCAGCTGGCTGCGCGGCGCGGACGTGGCCCCGACCGTGGCGGCGTTGCGCGGGCGCGCCGACGACGTGGTCGGCGCCGAACTGCGCCGGCTGGCCCAGCGCCGGCCGGACCTGACCGACGAGCAGCGGGCCGAGGTGGCCCACACCGTGCACCGGGTCGTGCAACGCCTGCTGCACTCGCCGACCGTGCGGGTCCGTCAACTCGCCGCCGAACCCGGCGGTGACCAGTACGCCGCGCTGCTGCGGCAACTGTTCGACCTGGAGGTGCCGGGCACCTCCACCGCCGGCGACGTCCCGGACCTGACGGCGGCTGGCGTCCCGGACCTGACGGCGGGCGCACCTGGCGTGACCGGCGACGGCGCCCCGGAGCATGGAGGTGACCGGTGAACGCGCTGCGGCTGGGCACCCGGGGCAGCGCGCTGGCCATGGCCCAGTCCGGCCGGGTCGCCGCCGCGCTGCGCGCCGCCACCGGCCGCGACGTCGAACTGGTGGAGATCGTCACGGCCGGCGACCGGTCCTCGGCACCCGTGGCCGCGCTCGGTGTCGGGGTCTTCGTCTCCGCGCTGCGCGACGCCCTCGCCATGCGGGAGATCGACTTCGCGGTCCACTCGTACAAGGACCTGCCCACCGCCGGCCCGGCCGGGCTGCTGATCGCGGCGGTGCCGCCCCGCGAGGATCCCCGCGACGCGCTGCTCAGCCGGGACGGCCGGATGCTCGCCGAGCTGTCACCCGGCGCGACCATCGGCACCGGGGCGCTGCGTCGCATCGCCCAGCTGAACGCGCTCGGCCGCCAACTGGCGGTCACCCCGATCCGGGGCAACGTCGACACCCGGATCGGCCGGGTCCGTGGCCCGCAGGCAGATCTCGACGCGGTCGTGCTGGCCCGGGCCGGGCTGGCCCGGCTGGGGCGCCTCGACGAGATCACCGAGACCCTCGACCCGATGCTGATGCTGCCCGCTCCCGCCCAGGGAGCGCTGGCCGTGGAATGCCGGGCCGATGACACCGACCTGGTCGAGCTGCTCAGTGTGCTCGACCATGCACCGACCCGGGCCGCGGTCGACGCGGAGCGGTCGTTGCTGGCGACGCTGGAGGCCGGGTGCAGTGCACCCGTCGCGGCGTACGCCGAAGTCGCCGAGGGGGATGACGGCGACGAGATCTATCTGCGTGGGGCGGTGATCAGCCCGGACGGACTCCGGGAGATCCGCCTGTCGCGTACCGGTCCCCCGGACACCGCCGCCGAGATCGGTAAGGCACTCGCCGCCGATCTGCTCGACGCCGGTGCCGACACGATCCTTCCGGGGACCACGCCCGGCGGCCCGACCGGGGCCGCGCAGGTCGGGGTGGTCACCCAGCGACCTTCAGCGCCCGATCGGTCCGGCGCGACGACCCAGAACATGGGGAGCATAAATGACCCGCACCCGTAAGCTCGCAGGCCACATCGCGTTCGTGGGGGCCGGCCCCGGCGACCCGGGCCTGTTGACCCGCCGGGCGCACGACGCCCTGGTCGAGGCCGACCAGGTGGTGTTCGACCGTGCCGTGCCGGAGAGCCTGCTCGCGGCGGTCCGCGCCAACGCCAAGGCCGACGCCCAGCTCAGCCCGGCCGAGGGCGCCCCCGGCGACGTGGCCAAGGTGCTGATCTCCGCCGCCCGCTCCGGGCAGGCGGCGGTCCGGCTCGTCGCCGGCGACCCGTTCGGTCACCACGGCGTGGTGACCGAGGTGCAGGCGGTCGCCCGCACGGCGGTGCCGTTCGAGGTGGTGCCCGGGGTCAGCCAGGCCGAAGGGGTGGCCAGCTACGCCGGGGTCCCGCTGCCGGGGGTACGGACAGTGGCCGACGTCGACGACACGGCCGGTCTGGACTTCGACGCGCTCGCCGCCGCGATCGGCCGGGGCTCGTTGGCCGTCGCCGTGGACGCCGGTGAGCTGGCCGCCGTACGGGACGGACTGCTCGCCGCCGGCGTCGACGGCGCGACGTCGGTCGCGGTGACCGGCGACGGCACCGGCGAGACCCAGTACACGACCACGTCGACCGTGGACAACTTCGTCGCGGCGGCGCTCGGCTTCACCGGCCGGGTGGTGCTCACCCTCGGTGCCGGGGTCACCGAGCGGGACAAGCTCAGCTGGTGGGAGAACCGGCCGCTGTACGGCTGGAAGGTGCTCGTTCCCCGGACCAAGGAGCAGGCCGGGGTGATGAGCGCCCAACTGCGGGCGTACGGTGCCATCCCGTGTGAGGTGCCGACGATCGCCGTCGAGCCGCCCCGTACCCCGGCGCAGATGGAACGCGCGGTCAAGGGCCTGGTCGACGGCCGGTACGCCTGGGTGGTGTTCACCTCGGTCAACGCCGTACGGGCGGTGTGGGAGAAGTTCGCCGAGCACGGGCTGGACGCCCGCCACTTCGGCGGCGTCAAGATCGCCTGCATCGGTGAGGCGACCGCCGACGCGGTCCGTGACTTCGGCATCCAGCCTGAGCTGGTGCCGGCCGGTGAGCAGTCCTCCGAAGGGCTGCTGGCGGAGTTCTCGCCGCACGACGAGATCCTCGACCCGGTCGGCCGGGTGCTGCTGCCGCGCGCCGACATCGCCACCGAGACCCTCGCCGCCGGGTTGACCGAGCGCGGGTGGGAGGTCGACGACGTTACCGCGTACCGGACGGTGCGGGCGGCGCCGCCGCCGGCCGAGATCCGCGACGCGATCAAGTCCGGTGGCTTCGACGCGGTCCTGTTCACCTCGTCGTCGACCGTGCGCAACCTGGTCGGTATCGCCGGCAAGCCGCACGCCCGCACGGTGGTCGCGGTGATCGGCCCGAAGACCGCCGAGACCGCCACCGAGTTCGGCCTGCGGGTCGACGTGCAGCCGCCGCACGCCTCCGTACCGGACCTGGTCGAGGCGCTCGCCGGTTACGCGGTGGAGCTGCGGGAGAAGCTGGTGGCGATGCCGGCGAAGCAGCGGCGCGGTTCCAAGGTGCAGGGTCCGACCGCGCTGCGGTTCCGCTGAGCACCGGACGCCGCCGAGCCAGGGGAGCGCGTCGATGACGTACCCGCAGAGCAGGCCCCGACGGCTGCGCCGGACCGCGGCGGTACGCCGGCTGGTCGAGGAGACCCGGCTGGCCCCGGCCGAGCTGGTGCTGCCGATGTTCGTCAAGGAAGGGCTGGCCGAGCCGCGACCGGTTCCCTCGCTGCCCGGCGTGCTGCAGCATTCCCGGGACTCGCTGCGCAAGGCCGCCGCCGAGGCGGTCGCCGCCGGCGTCGGCGGGATCATGCTGTTCGGGGTGCCGGCCCGCCGCGACGCCGTCGGCTCCGCCGGCACCGATCCGGCGGGCGTGCTCAACGTGGCGATCCGTGACGTGGTCGCCGAGGTCGGCGACGCCACGGTCGTGATGAGCGACCTGTGCCTCGACGAGTTCACCGACCACGGGCACTGTGGGCTGCTCGCCCCGGACGGCACCGTCGACAACGACGCCACCCTCGCCGCGTACGGGCAGCTGGCGATCGCCCAGGCCGAAGCCGGCGCCGACATGCTCGGCCCGTCCGGAATGATGGACGGGCAGGTCGGCGTGGTCCGCCGAGCGTTGGACGCCGCCGGGCACACCGACACCGCCCTGCTGGCGTACGCGGCGAAGTACGCCTCGGCGTTCTACGGTCCGTTCCGTGACGCGGTGGAGTCGGCCCTGGTCGGCGACCGACGTACCTACCAGCAGGATCCGGCGAACCTGCGGGAGTCGCTGCGGGAGGTCGAGCTGGACGTCGCCGAAGGCGCGGACCTGGTGATGGTCAAGCCGGCGCTGCCCTACCTGGACGTGATCGCGGCGGTCCGCCAGCGGGTGCACGTCCCGGTCGCCGCCTACCAGGTCTCCGGCGAGTACGCGATGGTCGAGGCGGCTGCCGCCAACGGCTGGGTCGACCGGGACCGGGTGATCATGGAGACGTTGACGTCGATCAGGCGGGCCGGCGCCCAGGTCGTCCTCACCTACTGGGCGGTCGAGGCGGCCGAGGCCCTGGCCGGCTGATCCGACCTGGGCTCAGCTGCGTACGCCCAGGCGGTGCATCAACATCGGGATGTCCGCGCCGTAGTCCCACCAGTCCCGGTCCGACCGGTAGCCGATCTCGGTGTTGATCGAGACGATCTCCTCGTCGCCCTCGGCGTTCCAGGTCTGCACCTCGGCCAGCGCCGGTTCGACGGCACGCAGCTCCAGCAGCATCCGTGCCTTGATCGCCCGGTCGATGCCGCGTCCCTGGTGTGCCTGGGCGACGATGGTGTCGTACTGGTCGGCCCGGGTCGGGTGCTGCGCCGGCACCACCACCTCGGTCAGACCGGCGACCTCGCCGCTGGCCGGGTGCCGGGCCAGCACGATGTACGGCGTCATGCCCCGTCGGTGCAGGCAGCCGAGACTCTCCCGCAGCCGTTCCGGTTCGTACGAACTGGGCCGCAGGTCCAGGTCACCGTCGGCGGGGTCGCTCTGCTCGGCCTTGGTCCGGGCGTACGCCTCGACGAGATCGTCCGGCGGTCCACCGGGGTGGAACTCCACCTCGTAGCCGCTGACCGTGTCCTGGGCCATCTTCTCGATCGCCGCCCAGTCCACCGAGGCCAGCCGCAGGACACTGCGGATCTCCCGGAACTGCCGGGCGAAACCGAACGACTCGTAGAACTCCACCGCGCAGGTGCCGCCGATCACCTCGACCCCGACCGAGCTGAAACCCTCGTGGTACGCCCGACGCACCGCGAGCGACAGCAACTGCCGGCCCAGGCCGGTCCGCCGCACGTCCGGACGCACCAGGATCTCCAGGACACCGATGTCGCCGAGCAGCAGTACGTTCACGTGTCCGACGACCTCGGTGCCGCCGCGAGCGTCGGGCTGCTCCGCCAGCCAGCAGATCCGCCGGACCCCCGGCATCGTCTCGGTCAGGTACTCCCGCAGGAAATGCGGTCGCCACAGCGGGTCGCCCGGAAGATCGGTCCGGAAAACCTGGTTGAGACAGTCCAGCAGAGACGAGATCTCGGCGGACGACGCGGTTCGGGGGTCCCACTCGCGCACCATCACGCGTCTAGCTTGCCGGCAACGCGGCTGATGCGAAAGTGGCAGGCGCAGAATTGTGCCCGACCGATTGCGCTAAGTGCGACTCCGTACCCCGTACTCGTTGGCCGTGTCGAAGACCGACTGGGCGTAGGGTTGGACGTTGTTGTACGACAGGATGGCACTCCACCAGTCCGAAGGTGTGGACAGATCGCGTCCGTTCCGGCACAAGTAGTTAGCGGCGGCCAGGCTCGCGTCGTCGATATCCTGCGGATCGACCACCCCGTCGTTGTCGGCGTCCACCCCGAATTCCGCCCACGTCGTCGGGATGAACTGCATCGGACCGACCGCCCGGTCGTAGACCACGTCATTGTCGAGGCGTCCGTCGTCGGTGTCGGCGATTCGTTGCCGGCCGCCGGCCCCGTCGAGCGGCAGCCCGACGATCGGTGGTACGGCCCGCCCTTCGGTGTCCAACCTCGATCCGTTGGCCGTGCCGTGGGTCGACTCGATCATCCCGATCGCGGCCAGGGTGGTCCAGCTCAGCCGGCAGCCGGGAGTGGTGGTCGCCAGGACCAGTTCGGCGTAGCCGTACGCCTCCAACGCGACCACCGGGATGGCCAGCCGGCTGGTGGTCTGAGTCGCCCAACCGGTCAGGACCGCCGCCGGGCGGGTCGGCCCGAGCGGCGGCACCGGCCCGCCCGGGTCGTCGAGTGGCGGCGTCGTCGGATCGAGCAGGTCCGGGTCGGTGAGCGCGGGTACGTCCGGGACGGCGGTCGTCTCGACCGGCCCAGGGGTGCTGACGGGTTCCCGCAGTCCAGCGGCGGCCGGCACCAGCACCGCGCCTGCCGTACCGCTGCCGGCGATCAGTGCCAGCAGCAGCACGCCGGGTAGCGCCAGACGCCCGCTCGGACGGCGGCACCAGGCACCGACCGCGCGGGCCGCGCGACGGCCGGAGCGGGCGACCGGTCGGGCGATGGGCCGCAACCGTGCCGGGTGCAGCCGACCGACCCGGCGGGTGAACGGCGGATCGTCGCGTCGGTGTCGACCGGCCGGAGTCGGCTCGGTCCCCGCTTGGCTGGTCGGTTCCGCCCCGGTCCCCGCTTGGCTGGTCGGTTCCGCCCCGGTCCCCGCCTGGCCGGCCGGCTCCGCCCCGGTTTCAGGCTGATCCGTCCCGGCCTCAGCCGGCGTTCGCTGCTCCGGCAGGTCCGGCGTCGGCAGGTCCGGCGTCGGGCTCTGCGACGTCGCCGACGTGGGCGGCTCCGCCGTCGGCTCCGCCGGCGGGGTCGGCGTCGGTGCGGCCGACGTGGACTCAGGTGCCGGTGCCGGCACCGCCGGACGTAGCCGTGCCGTCGGCGTACCTGCCCCGTCCTCGACCATGCCGTCGAGTATCACCCATCCGGCCGACGACGTCAGTTCCCGCCGTACCCTTATCCACATGCCCCGGTACGAGTTCCGCTGTCGCGCCTGCGGCGACACATTCGAGGTCAACCGTCCGATGACCGAGGCCGGCGAGCCGGCGTCCTGCCCTCAGGGCCACGCCGACACAGTCAAACTGCTCTCCACCGTCGCGCTCACCGGCCGGGGCGGCGGCTCAGTGGGAGCGCTGCCGACCGCACCACCGTCCGGTGGTGGCGGGTGCTGCGGCGGCGGGTGCGGATGCTGACCGCCACCGCGCCCCGCTGACCGTCACCGACGACGCCGCAGGTCAGCTACCCGCCTCCTTCGTGACTGGCCAGGTTGCCGACCTGCGGCAGGATGAACTGCGACTTCCAGCGGGGCGGAGGTTCCACCGGTGTCGGCATCGACCGCACTGCCGAGCGGCCTGGTCACCTTCATGTTCACCGACATCGAAGGCTCTACCAGGCTGGCCCGCCTGCTCGGCGGCGACTACCGTCCGATGCTGCGCGAGCACCGACGGCTGGTCCGGCGGACGCTGTCCGCCAGTGACGGCACCGAGCTGTTCACCGAGGGCGACTCGTTCTTCGCGGCGTTCGCTGATGCGGCCGCCGCTCTCGACGCCTGCCGCCGGGCCCAGCGGGCGCTCGCCGCGCACGACTGGTCCGCGCCGGATGCCGTGCCACGGGTCCGGATGGGGTTGCACACCGGGTACGCCGAACCGGTCGGTGGCGAGTACACCAGTCCCGAGGTGCACCGGGCCGCCCGGATCGCGGCGGCGGCACACGGCGGGCAGGTGCTCTGCTCGGCGGCGACCGCCCGGGCCGCCGATCCGTTGCCGGCCGACGTCTCGTTGCTCGACCTCGGCCTGCACCGGCTTCGTGGCTTCGACGACCGGGAACGCCTGTTCCAGCTGATCGCCCCTGGTCTGGAGCGGCAGTTCCCCCGGCCACGTACCGCCGACGCGGCCAGTCACAACCTGCCGAACCAGATCAGCTCCTTCGTCGGCCGGCGGATCGAACGCCGGGAGCTGCGACGACTCGTCGCCGCGCACCGGCTGGTCACCGTGGTCGGTGCCGGCGGTTCCGGCAAGACGCGGCTCGCGGTCGAGGTCGCCGCCGCGTCCGGCACCGTCGACACCTCGTCCGACACCGCATCCGGCGACGTCGACACCGCGTCCGGCACCGCCGGCTACCCCGACGGGGTCTGGTTCGTCGACGTGGCCACCGTGACCGACCCCGGGCTGGTCGCGTTCGCCATCGCCGCCGTGTTCGGGCTGCGCCCAGAGCCGGGACGGCCGATCCTGGACACGGTCGTCGAGTACGCCGCCGCCCGACGGTTGTTGCTGGTGCTCGACACCTGCGACGCCCAACCGGCGGCCTGCGCCGAGGTGATCACCCGGCTGCTCACCGGCGGTCGGCAGGTCCGGGTGCTGGCCACCAGCCGGGAGCCGATGGGCGTACCGGGTGAGGTGGTGTGGCGGATTCCGCCGCTGTCGGCGGAGCCCGGCCCGGCCGGCGGGCCCAGCGACGCCGTAGCGCTGTTGCTCGACCGCACGGTGGCCGCCCGGGGCGGCCGGCCGTTGGCGCCGGCCGAGTCGGGCCAGCTGCACCGGGTCGCGTCCCGGCTGGACGGGCTGCCGTTGGCGATCGAGCTGGCGGCGGCCCGGCTGCGGGTGCTCTCCGTCGGGCAACTGGTGGATCGGCTCGACGACGTACTGGGGGTGCTGGACGCGGGCCGGGAGGAGCCGGCCGGGGTGGACCGCTCCGCCGGGCGGCGGCACGGCACCCTGCAGGCGACGGTCACCTGGTCCTACCGTACGTTGGCACCCCGGGCCGCCCGGCTGCTGCGCTGGATGTCCGTCTTCGCCGGCCCGGTCGACCTGGCCACGGTGGAGTGGCTGCTCGACGACGACCCGCTCGGCCCGCTGGCGGTGCTGGTCGACAAGTCGATGATCCAGGCCGAGCCGGCGGCCGGCGACACCAGCTACCGGATGCTCGACCCGATCCGGGCGTACGCCGCCCGGCGGCTGGTCGAGGCAGGTGAGGAGCAGTCGGCCCGGGACCGGCACGTCGACTGGGCCTTGCACGCGCTGCAACGTGCCTATCTGGGCCCGGACGGGCAGCCGGTCACGTTGTCGCTGTACGCGTTGGATCCGCTCGCCGACGAGTTGCGGGCGGCGCTGCGGTGGAGCGCGACCGGCGGTAGCGCCCGGCGTGGTCTGCAGCTCGCCAGCGGGCTGGACCAGTGGTGGCGGGAGCGCGGCCTGGCCCGGGAGGGGCGGCTGTGGCTGTTCCGGCTGTACGGGCGGATCGCCGAGACCGGCGAGGTGATCCCCGAGGCGGAGCTGGCGGCCGCGTACCACATGCATTCGCAGCATGCCGGCGCGGACGGTGAGTTCGGCGAGGAGCTGCGGTTCTCGCACCGGGCCGAGGCCGTGGCCCGGCAGGCCGGCGACGCGGGCCTGCTGGCCCGGGTGCTGGCCGGCCGGGGCGCCTCGTTGATCGACCTCGGTCAGTTCGACGAGGCGGAGCGGGTGTGCCGTGACGTCATCGACTGGGCGGCGGCCAACGGGGTGGCCGGTGACGCGTTGTTCGCCGTCTACAGTCTGGCGGAACTGCTGTGCCGGCGGGGGGCGCTGGACGAGGCGGCCGAGGTGCTGGCGGGCGCCCGGCCGGCCGAGGCCGCCCGGCCGGCCGAGCGTGGCCGGCGGACCGTCGACATGCTGCTGGGCCTCGTGGCGCTGGCCCGGGTGGACCTGGTCGCCGCCCACGACCACCTGGTGGTCGCGCTGCGGTCCCGGATGCGGTACGGCTTCCACCGGCGGGCCTGCGACACGTTGAACGCGATGGCGGTGCGCTGCGCGCAGGGTGGGGACCCGGCGACGGCGGCCCGGTTGTTCGGTGCCGCGCAGGCGACCCGTACCGCATTGCGCAGCAGCGCCGGGATGTTCGGCGGCTACTGGGCGCAGGAGCAGGACCGGGTGCGGGCGGTGATCGGCGATGCCGCCTTCGACGCCGGCTACGCGCAGGGCAGTCGGATGAGCCTGGTCGAGGCGGCGGCGCTGGCACTGGCGGTGGAGCATCCGGACCTGACCTCGGGTGCCCGCTGGTTCGGCGACGACCCGACCGGGCTCGCGGCCGGCCGCTCCGGGCTGGTCGTCGACCGGTCCGGGCTGGTGACCGACCGGTCGACCGGCGACGGGAGCGCCGCCGGCTGAGCGGCCGGCGGCGCGTCCGTACGGTGGCGTTGGTGGTTATCCGACGGCCGTCAGGTGCCCGGCCGGGACGAGCCGCTCGGCGCGTTGCAGGTCGGCGGCGTCGACGATCGGCGCGCCGAAGATCCGGACCGCCTGGTAGTAGGTCCAGGCGAGGCTGAGGCAGGCCGGCCGCACGACGCTGCTGTACCGGGCGCAGACCCGCTTGAGGTCCTCGTAGAAGGCGCTGTCCACCCGGGCCTTGTTGGTGGCGGAGAACTGGCCGATCGCCTTGTAGTTGCGGTAGCCGAAGTCGTGTCGGTGGCAGGAGAGCCGGAAGTCGAAGCCGAGTGGGTTGTCCGGGCTGGACGAGCAGTAGTCGGTGGACCAGTCGAACTGGTAGGCGGCCCAGGGGCCCGGGTTCGCCCGGGCCGAGTTCCAGGCGCTGTAGCTGCTGGCGCTGGTCTGCGTCCAGTTGGACAGCACCGCGGGCTTGTCGGCGGGAACGGCACTGGCCGGGGTGGCGAACCCGAGGGCGGCGGTGAGGCCGAGCAGTACGGCGCTGAGCAGTGCGGACGTGCGACGGTACATCGCGATACCTCCGGTGGACGGCTCGTGGTGTGTGGCGTCGGTGCTTGTTACCGGTGGGTCACAAGCGTGTCCACAGTCTTGCCGTATCCGCTGACATCGATCTTTAGGGCGCCTGTTTCTTTGTCGACCGGCGCGTAAACAGACCATCCGCCGCCGAACGGGCACTCAGCTGGCGGCGGCCTCGGCGCCGGGCAGTGCCGCCACCCGGACCAGTGCGACGACGCGGTCGTCGCCGGTGCCGTCCATCCCGATGGAACGTCCGATGATCCACACCCACCGGTTGTCGTAATACGCTGACAGATCGGGCCGTACCTGTTCAACCTTCAGGATCAGTTGGTATCCGCCGTACCGCCAGTCCTCCTTGTTCAGTTGCAGGACCGTCCCCGGGGTGATCGCGGGAATGGTGGGTCGTGACGGCGGTTTCACAGGCTGCTCCGAAACTGGCGGTTGACGGCTCGCCGAGAGAGCATCGACAACACACAGTCCCAAAGCAATGTCTCTAAGCAAGATTTGAGGCGACGGGATACGACCCGACGCCGGACGGACGCATTCGGGCCGAGGTGATGTCCAGGTGATCGCGATCCGCTGGTCCGCAACGACTATGTTGTGGACGTGAACGGGGACCCGAAAGTGAAGGTGGACCGGCGGTGATTCACTTTCCCGCCGTCCGCCAGGGCCCGTTGAAGGCGTTGAGCCTGCGCCTGTTCGCCGCGGTCGCCCTCGTCTTCGCGGTCGTGGCGGTGGTCTACGCCGACCGCGACGGCTACCGGGACGCCAACGGCGACGGGATCTCGCTGCTCGACTGCTTCTACTATGCGGTCGTCAGCCTCTCCACGACCGGGTACGGCGACATCGCGCCGATCAGCGACGGTGCCCGGCTGGTCAACGTCCTGATCATCACGCCGGCCCGGGTGGTGTTCCTGATCATCCTGGTCGGTACCACCCTCGAGGTGCTCACCGAGCAGTACCGGACGAACCTTCGACTGACCCGGTGGAGAAGGAAAGTGAAGGACCACGTCATCATCTGCGGCTACGGCACCAAGGGCCGCAGCGCCGTGTCGGCCCTGCTGGAGAACGGCTTCGACAAGCAGCACATCGTCGTCGTCGAGAGCAGCGGCATCGCGCTGCGCCAGGCCACCGCCGCCGGCCTGGTCGCCGTCGAGGGATCGGCGACCCGCTCGTCGGTCCTCAACGAGGCACACGTCAAGCACGCCAAGGCGGTGATCATCGCCACCGACAGCGACGACGCCTCCGTCCTGGTCACCCTGACGGCCCGCCAACTGACCGCCGGCAAGGTACGGATCATCGCCGCCGCCCGCGAGGCCGAGAACGCCGCCCTGCTGCGCCAGAGCGGGGCGCACCACGTGATCGTGTCGTCCGCCACCGCCGGCCGGCTGCTGGGCCTGTCCACCTCGGCGCCGCCGCTGATCGACGTCGTCGAGGATCTGCTCACCCCTGGTCAGGGCATGGCACTGGCGATGCGTTCGGCCAACCGTGACGAGGTCGGACTGCCGCCCCGACAGCTGAACAACCTGGTGATCGCGCTGATCCGGCGCGGCCGGGTGGTGTCCCTGGCCGAGCCGGACAGCGTCGAGGTGGAGACCGGGGACCTGCTCGTCTACGTCCGCGACGACCGGACCTCAGCGAGCACCCCGTCGACCAGCTGACCGCGTGCGGCCAGCCGGTCGACCAGGGCCGACCTCGCGCGGGGTCAGGGGGTCAGTCGATGGACCAGGTGTCGCCGCTGCGCAGCAGCCCGGCCAGTTGCTCCTCCGGGGTCCCCTCGGCCTGGGCCATCGCCGCGCCGACCTGTGCCTGGATCAGGCTGTCGTAGCTGGGCCGCGGCACGCTGCGGAACACCCCGATCGGCGTGTTGCGCAGGTCGGCACCGGGCAGCCGGGACAGGGCGAACGCGTACGCCGGCTCGTCGATCGTCGCGTCGTGCACCACGATCTCCTCGGCCGGTACGGTGGCCGTCTCGCGCACTTCGAGGCCGAAGCCGCCCGGCGGGTGGACCACGCAGAACCGGCCTTCGGCGCCGAAGGTGATCGGCTGCCCGTGCTCCAGCCGGATCAGGTAGTCGTCCCGGGTGGCCGGCTCCTTGAGCTGGTCGAAGGCGCCGTCGTTGAAGATGTTGCAGTTCTGGTAGATCTCGACGAACGCCGACCCGTTGTGCTCGGCGGCGGCCCGCAGCACCGACTGCAGGTGCTTGCGGTCGGAGTCGATCGTCCGGGCGACGAAGGTCGCCTCGGCCCCCAGCGCCAGCGACAGCGGGTTGAACGGCGAGTCGGCCGACCCGACCGGCGTCGACTTGGTGACCTTGCCAAGCTCCGACGTCGGTGAGTACTGGCCCTTGGTCAACCCGTAGATCCGGTTGTTGAACAGCAGGATCTTCAGGTTGACGTTGCGCCGCAGCGCGTGGATCAGATGGTTGCCGCCGATCGAGAGCGCGTCACCGTCGCCGGTCACCACCCACACCGACAGGTCCGGACGGGAGACCGACAGGCCGGTGGCGATCGCTGGGGCGCGACCGTGGATCGAGTGCATCCCGTACGTGTTCATGTAGTACGGGAAGCGCGACGAGCAGCCGATGCCGGAGACGAAGACGGTCCGCTCGCGCGGGATGTTCAGCTCGGGCATGAACGACTGCACGGCGGCGAGGATCGCGTAGTCGCCGCAGCCCGGGCACCAGCGCACCTCCTGGTCGGACTTGAAGTCCTTGGCGGTGAGCTTGAGTGCCACCGGCGTGCCGGTGCCAGCGCGGCCGTTGGGAGCGGGCTCAGACATTCTTCACGACCTCTTCCAGCATGGTCTCCAGCTCGGTGGCGGTGAACGGCAGGCCACGGACCTGGTTGTAGCCGATCGCGTCGACCAGGTACCGGGCCCGGATCACGTGCGCCAACTGGCCCAGGTTCATCTCCGGGATCACCACCCGGTCGTAGGAGCGCAGCACGTCGCCCAGGTTGGCCGGCAGCGGTGCCAGATGCCGCAGGTGTGCCTGGGCCACCGGCAGCCCGCGCTGGCGCAGGGTGCGGCAGGCGGCACCGATCGGGCCGTACGTCGATCCCCAGCCCAGCACCAGCGTGCGGGCGTCGCCGTCCGGGTCCTCGACCTCGACGTCGGGCACCGGGATCGTGTCGATCCGGGCCTGACGGGTGCGCACCATGAAGTCGTGGTTGGCCGGGTCGTAGGAGATGTCGCCGGTCTTGTCGGCCTTCTCCAGTCCGCCGATGCGGTGCTCCAGGCCGGGCGTGCCGGGAATCGCCCACGGCCGGGCCAGCGTCTGCGGGTCCCGCAGGTACGGCAGGAAGGTCTTGCCGTCGGCGTCGTTGGGCGCGGTGGCGAACTCGACCTGCAGGTCCGGCAGCGAGTCGACCTCCGGCAGCAGCCACGGCTCGGAGCCGTTGGCCACGTAGTTGTCCGACAGCAGAAGCACCGGCGTGCGGTAGGTCAGGGCGATCCGGGCGGCCTCGATCGCCGCGTGGAAGCAGTCCGACGGTGAGCGGGGCGCGATCACCGCGACCGGTGCCTCACCGTGTCGGCCGAACAACGCCATGTTCAGGTCGGCCTGCTCGGTCTTGGTCGGCATCCCGGTCGACGGGCCGGCCCGTTGCACGTCGACGATGAGCAGTGGCAGCTCCAGGGCCACCGCCAGGGAGATCGTCTCGCTCTTGAGGGCCACCCCGGGGCCGGACGTGGTGGTGATGCCGAGCGCCCCGCCGTACGAGGCACCGAGCGCCGCACCGACTGCGGCGATCTCGTCCTCGGCCTGCATCGTGATCACCCCGAGCCGCTTGTGCTTGCTCAGCTCGTGCAGGATGTCCGAGGCCGGAGTGATCGGGTAGGCACCGAGGAAGACCGGCAGCTTGGCACGCACCCCGGCGGCGACCAGGCCGAGCGACAGGGCGGCGTTGCCGGTGATGTTGCGGTACGTGCCGGGGCGCATCCGGGCCGGGTTGACCTCGTAGCGCACCGCGAAGTCCTCGGTCGTCTCGCCGAAGTTCCAGCCGGCCCTGAACGCGGCGATGTTCGCCTCGACCAGGTCCGGGCGTTTGGCGAACTTGCGCTGCAGGAACCGGATCGTGGACTCGTACGGCCGGGAGTACATCCACGAGAGCAGGCCCAGCGCGAACATGTTCTTCGCCCGCTCGGCGTCCTTCTTCGAGACCGACAGTTCGGCGAGCGCGCCGATGGTCATCGAGGTGAGCGCGACCGGGTGCAGGGCGTAGCCGTCGAGCGAGCCGTCCTCCAGCGGGTTCGCCGCGTATCCGACCTTGGCCAGGTTGCGCCGGGTGAACTCGTCGGTGTTGACGATGATGTCCGCCCCGCGCGGCAGGTCGGCCAGGTTGGCCTTCAACGCCGCCGGGTTCATCGCGACCAGTACGTTCGGCGAGTCGCCGGGGGTGAGGATGTCGTAGTCGGCGAAGTGCACCTGGAAGCTGGACACTCCGGGCAGGGTGCCGGCGGGTGCCCGGATCTCCGCGGGGAAGTTCGGCAACGTGGAGATGTCGTTGCCCAACTGCGCGGTCTCCGAGGTGAACCGGTCACCGGTCAGCTGCATCCCGTCGCCGGAGTCGCCAGCAAACCGGATGACCACCCGATCCAGTTGACGGACCTGCTTGGCCACGTGCGCTGACCTCCTCGTTTCCGGCCGGCGGCGCGGACCACGGTCCGCCTCGCCAGCTGCTGCCCGAATGTGCGGCGCGAGCCCGCCGGTGCCGCGACGCGGCGACTGTCGGTGCCAGGGTAAGGGCGTCCTAACCATCCTCGCACCTTCGGGAAAGCCTACGTCGGATCCAGTCGGATACCCGGCTCGGGTCCGCCGGGTGGGACTGGAATCACCTCGTGTTCACCCGGGCGCGGTCCGGGTGGCGGGCCCGGCGACACCCGGACGGGCGGGCACCCTTGGCCCGTCGGCCGGTAGACTGCCGGACATGCAGGGCTACCTCGGCTCGTACGCGACGTTGGGGTTGCTGTTGCTGGTGAGCGTGGCGTTCTTCGTCGTGGCGTACGGTGCCAACCGGCTGCTGCGCCCGGCCCGGCCGGCCGATCCGGTCGGTAAACGCGCCAGCTACGAGTGCGGCCTCGACCCCGTGGGCGGCGACTGGGCGCAGGCCCAGATCCGCTACTACGTGTACGCCTTCCTCTACGTGCTGTTCGCGGTGGAGGCAGTGTTCCTCTTCCCCTGGGCGGTGATCTTCGACCGGCCCGGGTTCGGCCTGGTCACCGTCGCCGAGATGGGGATCTTCGTCGCGGTGCTGGCGCTGGGCATCCTCTACGCCTGGCGCCGCAACGTGCTCCGCTGGACCTGACGGACGCGCCGTGCCGGGGCTGACGGACGCGCCGTGCCGGGGCTGACGGACGCGCCGGACCGGCGGGCTCAGGCCAGCGCGCGGCGGGACACCGCCGGTGGCCGGTCGCCACGGATCGACGCGACCATGTCCAGGACCTGTCGGGTCGCGGCCACCTGGTGCGCGCGGAACACCCGGGCGCCCAGCCAGGCGGAGACCGCCGTCGTGGCCAGGGTGCCGGTCAGCCGCTGGTCGACCGGTACGTCGAGGGTCTCGCCGATGAAATCCTTGTTCGACAGGGCGACCAGGACCGGCCAGCCGGTGGCGACCAGCTCGTCGAGACGGCGGGTCACCTCCAGCGAGTGCCGGGTGTTCTTGCCGAAGTCGTGCGCGGGATCGATCAGGATCCCGTCCGGGCGTACCCCCAGCGCCACCGCCCGCTCGGCGAGCCCGGTCACCGTGGCGACCACGTCGGCCACGACGTCGTCGAACGCCGCGCGGTGCGGCCGGGTACGAGGCGTGGTCCCACCGGTGTGTGAGCAGAGCAGCCCGGCCCCGGTCGCCGCAGCGACCTCGGCGAGCTGCGGATCCGCGCCGGCCCAGGTGTCGTTGAGCAGGTCCGCGCCGGCGGCGACCGCCTCCCGGGCGACCTCGGCCCGCCAGGTGTCGATCGAGATGACCAGGTCGGGGAAGGCGGCCCGGACCGCCGCGATGGTGCCGACCGTACGGTCGATCTCCTCGGTGACGTCGACCGC